>CAWBTL010000011.1:0-248292 GCA_963791765.1 uncultured Alphaproteobacteria bacterium | reverse complement strand
ATGCAGAAATGGGCCGCTGCCTTCACAGCTACCGCGACGACACCCCGATGCCCGGCATCGCGCCCGCCGATTTCGCCCGGCTGACCATGCCGGTGCTGCTGTTCCTGCAGTGGCAAGAGCGACATGGCGCACACCCGCCGGACCAGCGAATGGGTGCATGAGCTGATCCCCGGCTCGATCCTGGCCGAGCCGCCGTGGGGCGATCAGGAGTGGAACTACGTTTCCACCTTCCCCAATGACATTGCCGCCCGCCGCGGCCGTTCGACGTTGGCCGCTGATCGCGCCGCCGGTGCTCGAATTTCTGAAAGGGTGACTGCCATGGACGCCGAACTCGAGCGCAAACTGCGCGAACTGGTCGACCGCAATGAAATCTGGCGGGCGATCAGCGTTATGCCCGGGGCCTTGACCGGCTCGATTTCGAGCTTGCCCGCAGCTGTTATTGGGACGATGCGATAGAGGACCACGGCTCTTACGTGGGCAAACCGGACGACTTCATCCGCTGGGCTGATTCGACGACGCTGGCCTTCGAATTGACCCAGCACGGTATCCTCAACCATTCCTGCGATCTGCAGGGCGACGATGCCTGGTGCGAAACCTATTACCTGTTCACCAGCAAGGCCGCGGTCGCGCCGCACCTGATGTCGACCGGGCGCTATGTCGATCACTTCCAGAAGCGCCCCGGCGCGTCTGGCCCAGAGTGGCGCATTGCCAACCGGGTGTGCATCATCGAGGCCCAGTATGAATTGCACGACTATGTCCTCAGCCGCATGGCGCCATCCGCCTACGCCGACGATCAGCCCTGCCAGTCGGCGCGCGACCGGACCGACGTCAGCTATCACCGCCCGCCGGTGCCAAGGCAGCCCAGAAAGTCCTGATACAATCTGCGATTTGCCTGAATTGGCAAACTGTTGCACATAGTCCGCCTGCCCGATCCGGAGAAACCTGCCATGCGCCTGTCGTTTGCCGCCGTTCCCTTCCTCGCCTTCAGCCTCGCTTCCTGTGGCAACCCCGATACGCCGGCTGGCCGCGCCGCCGATGCCAGGCACGAAAGCTTCGAGGAGATGGGGGAAGCCTTCAAGGTGGTTGCCGATCAGGTCAAGGCTGCCAAGCCGGACGTGGAGGCGATCCGCACCGCGGCTGGCACGATCAACGGCTTTGCGCCGAAAGTCGCACCGGTTCCCGGCCGGTAGCGGTCCGGACGATGGCATCAAGACCCACGCGCTTCAGACCATCTGGACCAAGCCCGACGAATTCAAGCAGGCAGCGGCGAAACTGGTCGAGGAAGCCGGCAAGTTCAATGCCCTCGCGCAGGCGGGCGACGTGGCGGCAATCGGCGGCGGGATGAAGGCGCTCGGCGGTGCCTGCAAGGGCTGCCACGACAAGTTCCGCGAACCGGAGTGAGCGAGCAGTAGCGATGACGGATTCCCGGCGTTCGCGTTAACCTCGTTTTCACAGGTCATGGCCTATGCACAGGTTATGGCGAGCCGTGATTTCATCATGCAGCTGCAGGGCTACGGCCTGACGACGGTGGAAGTTCACTACTTCATGCCGGACCATCCCAGCTTGCTGCAAATGTTCGCCTTTCAGCAATACGACGTCGCCCCGAAGTTCCCGGTGCTGCGCATTTCCTCGACCTCTGGCGGCGCGACATCGAGGCGGCGCTGCATCGGTGCGGATTGCCGACCAACATCTGATCGGCCCCAGCGAATGGCGCGCGGTTGACGGGATTATTTCGATCCACTGACTGGCGGCGGCGCTACCGGCGCGTTCCAGCTTCGCCTGCCGCTGCACGCACCAGCGCGGCCTCCGCCACCGGCCACATCGCGGCATAGCCAGCCGCATTGGGATGGAGGTCGTCCCTCGAATAGCGCAGTTGCGCCGCCCTCGCCATCGACAAGGACGGCATGATAATTCGCGTAGACCAGGCCCCGCTCGCGGGCAAACTCCTGCAGCCAGCGATCGAGTTCGACTATGCGGGGGGCAGGATTGCCGTGGATCTCCGCCTGCGCAGCTTGGACGGTGTCAGGCTGCCGATAACCAGAGCTATCCGGTTGGCTTTGGCAATATCGGCGATGGCGCGGATGTTATTCTTGAAGTCCCCGGGACGATTGGGCCGGTATTGCCGGCTATATCGTTATAGCCCGCCATGACGTGGACGATGCGGGGCTTCAGCGCGACAGCATCAGGGTAGAACGAACAAATCTGGGGGCTGGTCTGCCCGCTGATGCCCCGGTTGATCACCCCTGCCGGAAGGAAAGCGGGCTTGCCAAGCTGCCACCTTGATGTGATGGAATTGCCGATGAACACCGCGGCGGGCACCCGATCGACAGCTGCCTCGTTGGCGCTGCGGTAGTGGCAGAGCTCGGCCCAATCTTGCAACCGGCTTCGGCTGCCTTCCGGTTGAGGTCAGTCCCGAGCGGCAATTGCACATTGCCGTTGCCGGGTGGGCAAGGCCGATCTGCCATGCCTTGCGGCGCACGGGTGAATAGCGCTGTCTCGGTCAAGGCAATCGCGCCCAGAAAACCGGCCAGCAGCAGCACTGGCCAAGGAAACGCCTGGGTGAGCCAGCGACCTGCTTCGCCATCGGCCTAACCGGTGATCCCCACAGCCCTGCCCGCCCGCTCGAACATGCCGGTGATGGTCTGCACCTGCTCGGCCGAGTGTTCGGCGGAGAGGAGCAGCGCAGCAGGGTCATGTTCGCGGGCGTTGCCGGCGGTCTTGCCAGGTTGACGTAAAGCCCTTCGCGCAGCAGCGCTCCCACATCGCCGCGCCGCGCTCCAGATCGGGCATGATCACCGCGATGATCGCGCTCTGCGGCTCATCGGTACCCAGCTGGAAGCCGAGTTTCCTGAGGTTGCCGTGCAGCACCCGCGATTCTCCCACGATGGGCGCGCTTGTTCTGCCCATGCATCAGCTTGCGGATCGAGGTTGCCGCTGTCGCCACGACGCTGGGCGGCAGGCTGGCGGTGAAGACGTATGGGCGGCAGACCAGCCGCAGGATTTCGAACTTGGGGTGGTTCGATACGCAGAAGCCGCCGACAGTGCCAACGCTCTTGCTGAAAGTGCCGATGACGAAATCGACATCGTCCAGAACACCCTGATCCTCGGCAACCCCGCGCCTGTTCGGGCCGATGAAGCCCATCGAATGCGCCTCGTCGACCAGCACCATCGCGCCATGCTTTTTGGCGACCGCGATCATCTCCTTCAGCGGAGCGATATCGCCCAGCATCGAATAGACGCCTTCAAGGATCACCAGCTTGCCCGCGCCTTCGGGAATGCGTCCCAGCCGTTTGTCCATCGCTTCGATATCGTTGTGCTTGAAGGGCACGACTTCGGCGTCGCCCAGCTTGCAGCCGTCCCAGATCGAAGCGTGGCTGTCGATGTCGAGGACGATGTAATCGCCCTTGCCGGCCATCGTCGAAATGATGCCGAGGTTGGCCTGATAGCCGGTCGAGAACACCATGGCGTGGTCCATGGCGTAGAATTCCTTCAGCGCCTCTTCGACTTCGCGGTGCCCGGCATAGGTGCCGTTGAGCACGCGGCTGCCGGTGGTGCCCGCGCCAAAGTCGTCCAGCGCCTGCTTGCCCGCGGCGATGACATCAGGATCGAAGGTCATGCCCATGTAGTTGTAGGTGCCGAGCAAAATCGTCTCGCGGCTGTTGCAGACGGCGACGGTGGGCGAAATCACCCGCTCCATGACCAGGCTGAACGGATCGGTGACGCCAGACGACAACAGCCCGGCGCGCAGTTCGATCGTGGAATTGAATTTCGAGAATAGATCGGTCATCCCATACTCCAACCCCGCCCGGCCTGGGTTTGTCGAGGGCCGCGCAAGACCCTTCGACAAGCTCAGGGTGAGCGGACCCTGTGCTTTAACCCTGCAACTTCACCACCGCATCGACCAGCTGGCCGTAATTCTCGATCTCGGCCTGCGCGTTCATGCTGATGATGATGTCGAATTCGTCCTCGATGGCCGCGACGAAATCCATCACCGTCAGGCTGTCGAATTCGAAGTCTGCGGCAAAGGTGGCATCGTCGGTGAGCGCTATGCCCTTCTTGTTAAACGGTTCGACAATCGCAGCGATGCGTTCGGCGGTGGCGGCGCGGTCCATAATCTGTGCTCCCGAGGTTTTGCGGCCCATGGCCGAGGATTGGGGCGGAAAAGCGGCGGGTGGTGTCGGCTGTCACGTGGCTGCTTATTCCAAAGCACGCAAGCAATCTGCCCGTAACTCCGGCAAACTCATGCGGATCGTTCGCCAGATTGTGCCGAGATCGACCCGGTCGTAGTCATGCCGGAGCATGTTGCCGAGGCCGCGGACCGCATCGACGGGAATCCGGGGCGAAATATCGGCCATGCGTTCGGGGCCAATCTTGATGACCGCCTCGGTGATCCTTTGCAGGCAGCGTTCGACGGCGTCCACAGTCCGGATGTCGGCTTCGAACGAACCAAGTTCGAGCCCGGTGACATAGGTCTCGATACGGTCAATATTCTCGATGATGTCCTGAAGCCGCAGCGCTTCGCGATCAGTAGACACGCAGGCGGTCCTGGTCGATCTGGGCCTGCATCCGCGGATTGCGCGCAGGTTCGACGACCAGGTCCACCCGAGAGCCGAGCAACCGTGTCAATTGCTCGGAGATTGCCGCAAAGCGGAACAGGTCGATTTGCGCAGATTTATCAAGGGTGACCGCAAGGTCAATGTCGGATGCCGCCGATGCTTGCCCGCGTGCGGTCGAACCAAATATCGACAGTTGTGTAAGACCAAGCGCCTTGAGGCTTGCCTTGTTGCTGTTCAGCCGGTCGATGACAGATTGCCGGTCCATTCACCAAATTTGCCCCAGTTCGCTGAGGACGTCAACGCTTCCGCTTTCTGGCATGTGCATCAACCCACCAAAGCCTTCACCGCCGCCATGAACGGGCTGATCGATACCGGCTTGGCCAGATAGCTGTCCGCCCCCGCATCCCTGATCCGTTCTTCGTCGCCCTTGCCGGCGTAGGCGGTGACGGCGAGCACCGGGATCGTGCGTAGCAGGGGATCGGCCTTGGCCTGTTCGATCAGTTCCAGCCCCGAGATATTGGGCAGCTGGATGTCCATAATGATCAGGTTGGGGACGAAGAGGCGCGCACGGTCCAGCGCCTCGCGGCCATCGGCGCAGGGTTCGACTGCGTAGCCCTGGCTTTTCAGCACATCGCAAAACAGCTTTCGATTGAGATCGTTGTCCTCGACAACGAGGATTTGCTTTGCCATTCGCCTGCCTGTGCCCCATTTGGGTGGATGCGCACCCCTATGCGCTGGAAGCGAGGCTGACAATTCTGCGCGACAAGACATCCCCCGCCGATCCTCAGGCACTTGCGTTGACCGCGCTCGGCTGGGTTCTGGGCGACGAGGATCGCGCCGGTCGGCTGCTGGCTTTGACCGGACTGACGCCCGAGGAACTGCGCGCCGGGCTGGGTGATGGCAGCGTGCTGGGCGCGGTGCTCGATTTCCTTTGCGCGCATGAGCCCGATCTGGTTGCGGCGGCCGATGCGCTGGGGGTTTCCCCGGCGGAGCTCGCCGGTGCGCGCGAAAGGCTGGGGGCATGAGCCGGCCGCTGGTCATCTCCGATTGCGACGAAGTGCTGCTGCACATGATCGGCCCGTTCCGTGACTGGTTGAGCGAACAGCATGGGATCGATTTCGATCTCAGCGGCGGCGAATTCGCCAATGCCATGACCTACCGGGATGGCGGCGCGCTGGTGGTGACGGAAGACATCTGGCCGCTGCTCAACCTGTTCTTCGACGGCGAGATGCACCGCCAGTCGCCGATCGCCGGAGCGGTCGCGGCGATGACGGCGCTGGGCGAACATGCCGATCTCGTAGTGCTGACCAATCTGCTCGATCACCGACAGGAATTGCGCACGCGCCAGCTTGCCGATCACGGGCTGAACCTGCGGGTCTTCACCAATCAGGGGCCGAAGGGGCCGGCGCTGCAGGCGATCCTCGACGAGTACCGCCCCAGCCGCGCCGTGTTCATCGACGATCTGGCCCAGCACCATGATTCGGTTGCCGCGACCGCACCCGACGTGTCGCGGCTGCATCTATGCGGCGAGCCGATGATCGCGCCGCATATCGCCTGCGCGCACAAGGCCGGTCACGCCCACGCGCGGATCGACGATTGGGACACGGCCTTGCCCTGGCTGCTGGAAAGACTTTACGGAGCGCACGATGACTGACGCTGAAATCGACGCAAAACTGGCCGAAATGGGTCTGGTCCTGCCCGAGGCCGCTGCCCCTGTCGCCGCCTATGTGCCGGTGGTGGTGGCTGGCGGGCTGGCGCATGTGTCGGGGCAGTTGCCTTTCGTGGGCGGGGTGCTGGTCAAGGGCCGGCTGGGCGAGGATGTCGATACTGCCCAGGGCTATGTCGCGGCGCAGGCCTGCGGGCTGATGATCCTGGCACAGCTCAAGGCGGCGCTGGGTTCGCTTTCACGGGTGGAGCGGGTGGTCAAGCTGGGGGCATTCGTCTGTTCGGCCGCTGACTTCACCGATCAGCCCAAGGTCGCCAATGGCGCATCTGACCTGATGGCGACACTGTTTGGTGATGCCGGCAAGCATGCCCGCAGCGCCGTCGGCGTGCCGGTGCTGCCGCTGGGCGCCGCCGTGGAGGTCGATGCGATTGTCGCTGTTCGCGCCGATTGACCGCCGCTTCGCGCCGGCGCCAGACCCGAAGAAGGTCGGCTGGATCGGCGGGCATGCCTATGCCCATCGCGGGCTCCATGGGCCGGGTGTGCCGGAGAACTCCCCATCCGCCTTCGCCGCCGCCATCGCGCGCGGGCTGGGCATCGAATGTGATGTCCAGCGATCGGGCGACGGCAAGGCGATGGTGTTCCATGACTGGGAGCTTGACCGGCTGACCGGGGAGCGTGGCCCGGTTGCGGCGCGCAGTTCCGGGGAACTCGGGCGGATCAGGCTTGCGGGCAGCGACGACTCCATCCCCAGCCTGCGGCAGCTGCTCGATCAGGTTGCGGGGCAAGTGCCGCTGCTGATCGAAGTGAAATCGCGCAGGGACGTGCGGATCGCGGCGCTGTGCCTGGCCGTTAGGCGAGTACTGGAGGGCTACACGGGCTCGCATGCGGTGATGAGCTTCGATCCCAGGGTGTCGCGCTGGTTTTCAGTCCACTCGCCGCATACCGTGCGCGGACTGGTGGTCACCGAAGAAAATGACCAGGCGCTGGCCGGGCGCATCCGCCGGCACCTGTGGTTGTGGCATGCACGGCCCGATTTCCTCGCCTACGACATCCGAGACCTCCCCAGCCGCTTCGCCGCCGCCCAGCGCCGCCGGGGCCTGCCAGTGACCACCTGGACCGTGCGCAGCCCGGAACTGCTTGCACGCGCGGCCGAGCATGCCGACGCCCCAATCGCCGAGGGCGCGGGGATCGCGTGAGCAACCTTGCGGTCCGCGTCGAATCCTCGGTCGGAGCACTGCCCGCCGCCGAGTGGGACGCGCTGACCGATGGCGACAACCCCTTCCTCAGCCACGCCTTCCTCAGCGCCATGGAGGATTCAGGCAGCGTCGGCGGGCGCAGCGGCTGGCAGCCGCTGCCGCTGGTGATCGATGGCGCGGACGGGCGGCTGGCGGCGGCGCTGCCGGCCTATGCCAAGGGGCACAGCCAGGGCGAATATGTCTTCGACCACAGCTGGGCCGATGCCTGGCACCGGGCGGGAGGGCAATACTATCCCAAGCTGCAGATCGCCGCGCCGTTCACGCCAGCAACCGGCCCGCGCATCCTGACCCGCGACAATTCGCTGGCCCTGCCGCTGCTGCGGGCCGCCGAGCAGTTCTGCGCTCAGCAAGGCATGTCGTCGGCGCATGCCACATTCATCGAACCCGAACAGGAGCCGCTGTTCGAGGCGGCGGGCTGGCTGATCCGCAACGACATCCAGTTCCACTGGGAAAACCGGGGCTATGCCAGCTTCGACGAATTTCTCGCCGCGCTGTCATCGCGCAAGCGCAAGGACATCCGCAAGGAACGTGCCGCCGCGCAGCAGGGTCTGGAGATCCGCTCGCTGACGGGCAGTGAACTGCGCGGCGAACATTGGGACGCCTTCTGGCATTTCTACCAGGATACCGGCGCGCGCAAATGGGGTCGGCCCTATTTCACCCGCGAGGCGTTTACCCTGCTGGGCGAGCGGATGGCGGACCGCATCTTGCTGGTGCTGGCCTATAGGGACGGCGCTCCGATTGCCGGGGCGCTCAATTTCATCGGCGGGCAGGCGCTATACGGCCGCTATTGGGGGGCACTGGTCGACAAGCCCTTTCTGCATTTCGAACTGTGCTATTATCAGGCGATCGACGCTGCCATCGCCCTGGGCCTGCGCCGGGTCGAGGCGGGGGCGCAGGGCGGTCACAAGCTGGCCCGTGGTTATGAGCCGGTGCGAACCACTTCGGCGCATTACATCGTCCACGAAGGCTTCCGCGAGGCGATTGCCGATTTTCTGGTTCGGGAGAAGGCCGGCGTGGCGCAGGACCAGCTCTATCTGGGTCGGCGCACGCCGTTCAGAAAAGGTTAGTGTGATCTGCGCTTAATCGGCACCAGACCCGCTCATGCTGAGCCTGTCGAGCCGAAGGCGACCGAAGGTCAACCGCGGGGTTGTTACGGTGAACTCGCCGGAGCACGAGGGTCCTTCGACAAGCTCAGGATGAGCGGAATTATAAAGCTCGATTCAGCTTATACCAATAGCCCGATGACCTGACTCGGTTTGGGGATTCCTTTTTTGTCAGGAATATGATTCGGAGGCGGCTTCATTGGATGGAGCCGCAGATGCATGGATCGATAGTCCTCCGGGACGATTACAGCGCGGGAGATTTGCGCAAGCTGGCCCGTCGGGAGAACAATGGCCGCGTAGCTTTGCGGCTGACGGCAATCGCGGCTGTTCTGGAAGGGGCGAGCCGGAAGGACGCTGCGGCGCGCAGCGGGATGGATCGCCAGACCCTGTGCGACTGGGTTCACCGTTTCAACGAGAAAGGGCCGGACGGTTTGCGTGATGCGCCCTGCGGTCATCCCAAGAAGCGGCTGACGGCCTCGCAAGAAGCGGCGGTGAAGGCGCATGTGCTGAAAGGCCCTGACCCCGAGAAGGACGGGCTTGTGCGGTGGCGCTGTGTGGATATCCAGAGCTGGATCGAAGCGGAATACCAGGTTCGATACCATGCGCGCACGATTGGCAAGCTGCTCCATGCCCTGAACCTGAGCCATATCTCGGCGCGCCCTTGCCATCCCAAAAGCGACGTTGAGGCTCAGGCTGCTTTTAAAAAAACTTCGCAGCCAAAGTTGCGGAGATACTCCCCGCACATGCCGCCGGAAAGCGCCTCGAAATCTGGGTCCAGGACGAAGCCCGGGTAGGCCAGAAAGGGACGCTCACCTATGTCTGGGGCGAGAAAGGCACCCGCCCGCGCGCCGTGCGTGATCAGCGGTATGAATGCGCCTATATCTTCGGAGCCGTCTGTCCGGCACGCGGCGTAGGAGCGGCGCTGGTCATGCCCTTTGCCAACACCCAAGCCATGAACGCACACCTCATCGAAATCAGCAGCCAGGTGGAGGACGGCGCGCATGCCATCGTCATCATTGACGGAGCTGGCTGGCACACCACAAAATCCCTCAAGACCCCTGACAATATCAGCCTGCTCCGCCTGCCGCCTTACAGCCCCGAGCTGAACCCGCAGGAAAACATCTGGCAGTATCTCCGACAAAATGCCCTCGCAAACCGGGTCTATGAAACATACGAAACCATCGTCACCGCTTGCTGCAAGGCTTGGAACGACCTCATCGATCTGCCAGATACCATCAAATCCATCGCCAGCCGCGAATGGTTCCAGTGCGTCAGCTCATAGGGCCGTTGGTATAAATTCAAAGAGTTCAAACGCATCGCCATGCGCGCCTGCAAAACCGATCAGAGCTTCGAGGCCTTGATCTACCTCTGCTCGGCTGTCATCAATGCTCGATGAGTCTCAACAGACCCTAAATGGTGGTCCCGTAGCTTAATGCTGGCGTCCGGCCCGAAGCTGCGGCTGGGATGGCTCGGAACCGGCTCACGCCTCTGCCAACCCTTGCGCGTTGAATCTAGCAGATTCTCAAAAATCCGCTTCTCTGCCATGAAAAGTATGGTAAACGATTCGCAGGTATTGGGGAATCTGTTATCCAGTTAGTTAACTTAACTAAAAAATTTGGTCAAGTGTATTGAATAGTTTTCAATGTAGTTGACTATTATCGGTAAAATTTACTGGATTGTATTTTAACAATACCATTAACGGGGTGAGGCGCTGGTTAGTCAGGTGTCTTGTTTTTAGTTATCGTCATCGGGCCAGGGGGCAAAGCGGCGATGGGAGTAGAATTCACACAACGGGAGAGGTCTGCCCTTTTCCGGCTGCTTGCAGACAATTCGCAGGACATCATTCTCAAGACCGATCGCGACGGATTCATTGTCCATGCCTCGCCGGCGTTCGGGCAATTGGGAATTCTTTTGCCGAACATGCTGATCGGACCGCACATTCTCGATCTGGTGCACCCTGCCTGGGCTGAGCCCATCAGGGCGGCACATCGGTCGGCAATCGACGGGCAGCGAAAGGGCGAGTGGATCGAGTTTCAGGCGATCACCCATGACCGGCGCGAGATGTGGTTCGAGATCCAGTTGCGCTGTCTCGAGAACAATCGCGGCGAGATCTACGGGACGCTCGGCATCATGCGCAGCACGGATGACAAGAGGATCCTCGAGGAACAGCTGTTCGCGGCGGTCATGACCGATCCGTTGACCAGTCTGACCAATCGCCGGGCCTTCATTGCGATGCTGCGGCACCTGGTGGACGAACAGGCCGAGGGCAGCCTGGCCTTCTTCGAAATCGATCACCTCAAGGCGATCAACATGAAATTCGGCCATTCCGCTGGAGACGAAGTCCTGGTTGTCTTCGCCGACTTCCTGCGCGGCCTGATCCGATCCCAGGACATCGTGTCGCGTGTCGGCGGCTCCAGGTTGGGGGTCCTGCTGCCCGATGCCGCCCCCGATCAGGCTGAATCAATCTGCCAGCGGATCATGGCGACGCTATCGGAGCTGTGCCTTCCGGTGGCCGACAATGGTCTGTCGATTACCGCGAGTGCCGGCGTAGCGAGGATCGCCGGTTCGCTCGACGATACGATCAAGCGGGCAGAAATGGCACTGTTCTTCGCGCGTACCAGCGGCCGCAATCGGCTGAAAATGGACGAGAGCCGTCGGTTTCCGTGGGCGAGGCGCCGCAATCGCCTGTGTTGACGCCAAGCAACCTTGCCAGGTCCGGCTCCTGTCGCATCCGTTCCAACCATCACCTGGGCGGTTGAACCTTTCCCTCGAATCGTCGAGAATGCTCCCAATGCCCATCCGCGCTTCAGTGCGGGGCCACGAAAATGCCGGGAGAGCAACATGAATGAACTGTCGAAAATCGGGGTCGGAAACATCACCGCCGACGATCTCGACCAGGAACGGCAGGTGACCTATCCCACCGAGGCCTTCCTCAGCCGCGACTATCTCGAGGCGGAGAAGCAGCGGCTGTGGCCTAAGATCTGGCAAATGGTCGAGCGCGAGACCGATCTGCCTGCGCCGGGTGACTGGCTGACCTACAATGTCGCCGACGAATCGATCATCGTGGTGCGCAAGGACGACGGCACGCTCAAGGCGTTCCACAATGTCTGCCCGCATCGCGGTCGCCAGCTGGTTTCGGTGCCCGACGGAGTGCATTCGGTGCGCGGCAATATGCGCAAGAACTTCGTCTGCGGCTTCCACGGCTGGACCTACGATCTTGACGGCAACAACACCTACATCCTCGATCCGCAGGACTGGAAGGGCCTGCTGACGCCGGAAAACACCTGCCTGTCCGGGGTCAAGGTCGATGTCTGGGGTGGCTACATCTACATCAACATGGACCCGGCCAGCGTCAGCCTGAAGGAATGGATGGGCCGCGCCGGGGAAATTCTCGACCATTTCGAACTGGCGAAGATGCGCTACAAATGGCGGCAGTGGGCGGTCTATCCGTGCAACTGGAAGACTGCGATCGAGGCCTTCCTCGAGCCCTATCATGTCGCTGGCACCCACACCCAGCTGCTCGCCTATGGTAACTATTACGCGCTGTCGAAGCAGTACGGGCTGCATTCGGTTTCGAGCTACGACACGCGTGACGACAAGTTCAAGATGAGCGAAAGCTCTGGCACGACCAGGGCGGGAGTGGGCGACGATCCGCGGGTTTCAACCTATGAACTGATCCGCGAGAACTACGAGACGGTCAATTTTGCCGCCTCGACCGAGACGCTGGTGAAGGCCGCAAGCCGCCTGAAGGACGAACTGCCCGAAGGCACAGCCGCCGCCGATGTCATCAAGCACTGGATGACCTCGGCGAAAAAGGACGACGCCGCGCGCGGGGTGATCTGGCCGGAAGTTCCGCCCGAGATCATGGCCGAGGCCGGCCTCGCCTGGGGGCTGTGGCCCAACCAGAATGTGCTCCACGGCGTCACTTTCGTGCTGGGATACCGGGTGCGGCCCTTTGGCGACGATCCGAACAAGTGCCTGTTCGAAAGCTACGCGCTCGAACGCTTCCCGCCAGGTGAGGAACCCGAAACCACGTGGGTCCACGCCGAGCCAACCGCCGAGAACTGGGGTTCGGTGCTGGCGCAGGATTTCTCCAACATGGAATTCGTCCAGAAGGGCATGAAATCAAGCGGCTTTCGCGGACCCCTGCCCAATCCGCACCAGGAGCAGAAGGTGCTCAATTTGCACCGCAACCTCGCGGACTTCATGGGCATGGGGGTGCCACGGCTGTTTGATGGGAAGTGGGAGAAGTAGGCTACCCGGCCTAACCCTCAGGCGCCGGCTGCATCAGTTCGCGCACGAAGCCGATCAGCCCGGTCTGGCGCGCGCGGCGCAGGCGTTCGGCGGCGAGGATTTCGACGACCTTGGCGAAGCAGGCGTCGATATCGTCGTTGATCACGACATAGTCATAGCCGTCCCAGTGGCTGATTTCTGCCTGCGCACGGGCCATGCGCGAGGCGACCACTTCGGCGCTGTCGGTGCCGCGCGCAGCCAGGCGGCGGTGCAGTTCCTCGATGCTCGGCGGCAGCAGGAACACCCGCACGACATCGCTGGCAGCGCGCTGGTAGAGCTGCTGGGTGCCCTGCCAGTCAATATCGAACAGGAAGTCGTGGCCACCCTCCAGCCCCTCACCGATCTGCGCCCGGGGGGTGCCATAGCTGTGCCCGAAGACATGCGCCCATTCGAGGAAACGGTCTTCCGCCACCATGCGATCGAATTCCGGCTGAGTGGTGAAGATATAGTCTTTGCCGTCGACCTCGCCTGGCCGTTTTGGCCGGGTGGTGACCGAAACCGACATGCGGATATCGCTGTCATGCGCTAGCAGTCGCCGCGAAATCGTCGTCTTGCCCGCGCCCGAGGGCGAGGACAGGATGAACATCAGCCCACGGCGCTGGAGTTTGTCTCGGCAAGCCATGCGCGCTGATGCCGCAAGGTGCGGTGCGGAATCAAGTGCCAGCGCTGTCCGGCCCACTGTCATCGCGCGCTTTCTTGCGGTCATAGAGCGCCTTGGCGAGCAAACCGCCGCCCACGATGATCGCGCCGGGAACCGATTTGGTGGCGAAATTGGAGATGGCCGCGCCGGTAATCGCCTTGATCACCGGGTGCCGCGGCCGGGGAGCTCCCACAGATGCCGGTTTTTCGGGAAGCACCGTCGCGACGGCCCTGTCCAGCAGCCTGCCGCCGCCGCGCCGGATCAGCCTGGCAAGAGTGCTGCTGGCCATGACCGCTGCCCGCGCCTATTTCTTCCGGCCGAAATCGACCGAGACGACGTTGGACCCGTCGCCGCCGCTGTCCGGCCCTTTGTCGCCGTCTGGCGAATCGTTCTGGGCGTGGTCGTGCGGCTCGGGCAGGTCTTCGCTGATCGCGGCCTGGAATTGCAGCCCGAAATCCACCGCCGGATCGACGAATGCAGTGATTGCCGAGAACGGTATCACCAGCTTGGCCGGCATCTGGTTGAAGCTGAGCCCGACCGAGAAAAAGCTGTCTTCCACCGTCAGGTCCCAGAACTTGTTCTGCAGGACGATGGTCATTTCGTCGGGAAAACGCTCGCACAGGTGGGCGGGGATCGAGACCCCAGGGGCCCCGGTCTTGAAGGTGATGTAGAAGTGGTGATTGCCCGGCAGCGAGCCGCCTTCGGCCACTACCTGGCCCAGCACCCGGCCGACAACGGCCCTCAGGGCTTCCTGGACGATCTCGTCATAGGGGATCATGCTGTCGGGTGCGGTTTCGGTCATTAACCCTCAAGTGGCGTTGACCGGCGGGCCGGTCAAGGGCCAAGCGGTGGATCGACGATTGATTCCCACACTCCCGGCACTATAGGCCCTGACATGCGTAAAGCCCGGATCACCCGCAAGACCAGCGAAACCGACATCGCGGTCGAGGTCAACCTCGATGGCAGTGGTGCCTATCAGGTATCGACTGGCATCGGCTTTCTCGATCACATGATCGAGCAGTTTTCGCGCCATTCGCTGATCGACATTGCCTGCACGATCAAGGGCGACCTGCACGTCGATCAGCACCACACCACCGAAGACAGCGCCATCGCCATCGGTCAGGCGATTGCCCAGGCCTTGGGCGACAAGGCCGGGATCGGCCGCTACGGGGCTGCCTATTCGCCGATGGACGAGACTCTGGCGCGGGTGACGCTCGATATTTCGGGGCGGCCGTGGCTGGTGTGGAACGCCGCATTCACGCAGCCCCGGCTTGGCGAAATGGATACCGAGCTGTTCCAGCACTGGTTCCATTCGATCGCGCAGGCCATTGGCATCACCCTGCATATCGAACTGCTCTATGGTGAGAACAACCACCACATCGTCGAGGGCATCTTCAAGGGCTTCGCCCGCGCCATGCGGCAGGCAGTTGAACTCGATGCGCGCAAGGCAGGCGCTGTGCCCTCGACCAAGGGAATGCTTGGTGGCTGAGGTGACTGCTCTCGTCGATTACGGCGCGGGCAATCTGCATTCGGTTGCCAACGCGCTCAAGGCTGCCGGGGCAGAGGGAGTCACCATCACCTCCAGCCCCGAAGTGGTGCGCGCTGCCGACCGAATTGTCCTGCCCGGTGTCGGCAGCTTCAAGGCCTGCGCCGAGGGGCTTGGCGCGATCCCCAATCTGGTCGAAGCGATGACCGAGCGGGTGTTTGTCGGGGGGGCGCCGTTCCTGGGCATCTGCGTCGGCATGCAGCTGCTCGCCACGCGCGGGCTTGAGCACGGGACGACGCCGGGGCTTGACTGGATCGCCGGCGAAGTGCGCGCGATCGAAGTCACCGACCCCGCCATCAAGATCCCGCACATGGGCTGGAACGATGTCGCGCCGATGCGCCACGCCGATGGCGCATCGCTGATCGAGCCGGGCGAGGCCTATTTTCTGCACTCCTACCATTTCATCGCCAACCACGCCGAAAACATCGCCGCGCTGACCAACCACGGCCGCAGCGTGGTGGCTGCGGTGGCGCGCGACAATCTGCTCGGGGTGCAGTTCCATCCCGAAAAGAGCCAGGCCTATGGGCTCGCATTCCTGTTGCGCTTTCTGGAGTGGAAGCCATGATCGTCTTCCCAGCCATCGACCTCAAACAGGGCCAGGTCGTCCGCCTCGCCGAGGGCGATATGGACCGCGCCACCGTCTATGGTGACGATCCCGCCGCGCAGGCCCTGCTGTTTGCCGAGGCGGGGGCGCAATACCTGCATGTCGTCGATCTCGACGGCTCCTTTGCCGGACGCGCGGAAAACCGTGAGGCGGTGGAAGCTATCATCGAAGCCTTTCCCGGCCACATCCAGCTGGGCGGCGGTATCCGCACGCCGGAGGCAGTCGAAGGCTGGTTCGGTCTGGGCGTCAGCAGGGTGGTGATGGGCACCGCCGCGCTCAAGGATCCGCAATTTGTAAAGGACATGGCGCGCGACTGGCCGGGCGGCATTGTCGTTGCGGTCGATGCCCGCGACGGCATGATCGCCACCGAAGGCTGGGCGGAGGTTTCCGAAGTGTCGATCTTCGACATGGCCCGCCGCTTCGAGGATGCCGGCGTCGCCAGCCTGCTGTTCACCGACATCGGCCGCGACGGCATGCTCAAGGGCTGCAATATCGAAGCCACGGTCGATCTGGCGCGGCGCACCGATCTGCCAGTGATCGCCTCGGGCGGGGTCAAGGGGCTGGACGATATCCGCATGCTGTCGCTGCATGCAGGCGACGGCATTGAGGGGGTGATTACCGGGCGGGCACTGTTTGAGGGACGGCTGGATCTGGCGGCGGCGATTGCGATGGCGGAGCGGGGATGATGCTTCGACAAGCTCAGCATGAGCGGGTTTTGTGTTTGGACCCGCAAAACGGCCCGCTCAGCCTGAGCTTGTCGAAGGCCGTGCGATACGGTGGCCTCAAATGACCGTCCGCATCCGCGTCATCCCCTGCCTCGACGTCGCCAACGGGCGCGTGGTCAAGGGCGTCAATTTCGTCGATCTGAAAGATGCCGGCGATCCGGTCGAGCAGGCGCGCGCCTACGATCTGGCCGGGGCGGACGAGCTGTGTTTTCTCGATATCACCGCCAGCCATGAAGCCCGCGGCACCTTGCTCGACGTGGTGCGGCGCACGGCGGAAGTGTGTTTCATGCCGCTGACTGTCGGTGGCGGCGTGCGCGCGGTGGAGGATGCCCGCGCGTTGCTGCTCGCGGGGGCGGACAAGGTTGCGGTCAATTCCGCCGCCGTTTCCCGGCCCGAAGTGGTCGGCGAGATTGCGGAGAAGTTCGGCAGCCAGTGCGTGGTCGCCTCGGTCGATGCCCGTTGGGTCGAAGCGCCTGACCCCGCTCGCCCTGAGCTTGTCGAAGGGCCGCACGCAGCGCCGGGTGCTTCGACAGGCTCAGCACGAGCGGGCCGGGGGCATGGCCACTGGGAAGTGTTCACCCACGGCGGCCGCCGCGCCACCGGGATCGACGCGGTCGCCCATGCCATGCGGCTGGCGGAGCTGGGCGCGGGCGAGCTGCTGGTGACCTCGATGGACGGTGATGGCACGCAAGGCGGCTACGATCTCGTTCTCACCCGCGCCATAGCCGATGCCGTTTCGGTGCCGGTAGTCGCCTCGGGCGGGGTCGGCACGCTTGATCACCTGGTCGAGGGTGTCACCAAGGGCCACGCCAGCGCCGTGCTCGCCGCCTCGATCTTCCACTTCGGCACTTACACCATAGCCGAGGCACACGCCGCCCTGCGCGCAGCCGGACTTCCCGCACGCGCCTGACCTCTGTCGGCATTTCTGACACTAAGCGCTTCAGGCTCCGTTCAGTTAACCACTGAAATAGAACGAATCCCGCGGCCGACGCAGGCTTGGCACGCCAATTGCGTTAACCTTGAGCGGGACAACAGGGGCACGGCGTATCACGCGAATATTCCTTCAGGGGGCGATCACTGGTGCGGCATGCGTAACGCTGGCAGCGCCTGCCCATGCAAGCGGCGGATCGGCGTTGCCCGAGCCGGGCGGCCTGGCCTTGCTGGCCCTCGGCATATCCGGCTTGATCATCGGGCGGTACCTCTCCAGCAAGAAGCGCGAAGACTGAAGCTTGACCCGGTGGCCAAGTCGCAGCATGGCCTGCGCATGACACAGCCCGGAACCCTGGAGCGTCTCGAAGCCGTGATCGCCGCGCGCCGCGCCGCCGATCCGGACACCAGCTATGTCGCCAGGCTCAACGCCAAAGGCCTGCCCAAGATCGCGCAGAAGCTGGGCGAAGAGGCGGTGGAAACGGTCATCGCCGCAGTCGCCGGCAGCCGCGAGGAACTGACCGGCGAAGCTGCGGATCTGCTGTTTCACCTGCTGGTGCTACTGGGCGCCAAGCAAGTGCCGCTTGCAGATGTCCTCGCCGAACTCGACCGGCGCGAAGGCATTTCGGGCATCGACGAGAAAGCATCGAGGAGCCGGTAATGCCGATCGATCCCAGTCTGCCCTATGACGACAACAACATTTTCGCCCGCATCCTGCGCGGCGAACTGCCCTGCAAGAAAGTTCACGAGGACGAGTGGAGCCTCGCCTTTCATGACATCAACCCGCAGGCACCGGTGCATGTGCTGGTGATCCCCAAGGGCCGATACGTCAGCTGGGACGATTTTACCGCGCAGGCCTCCAGCGACGAGATCGCCGGTTTCATGCGCTCGGTGGGCGAGGTTACCCGCCTGCTGGAGCTTGATGCGCCCGGCTACCGGCTGATGATCAACATGGGCGGACACGGCCACCAGGAAGTGCCGCATCTGCACGTCCATGTGTTCGGCGGGCGGCAGTTCCGGGTGATGATCGCCGGATAAGTTGTTCAACTGGTGACAAAGCGTGCGCCGATCGGCCTGAACTGAACGGTAGTCCTTGCCCAGCGACTCGCCCTCGGGCTAGGGTTAACGGGCATGACGGTGCTCATCGAACCTCACAGCGGCCGCTTCGACGGCCCGGTGCACCGCTTTGCCGTGCGCGCCTATTTTGAGGACACCGATCTTTCCGGTGTGGTCTATCACGCGAACTATCTGCGCTGGTTCGAACGCGCCCGATCGGACATGCTGCGGCTGCTGGGGATAGACCAGCGCGCCGCGCAGGAGGCGGGCGAGGGCGCCTATGCCGTCGCCGATCTGCAGGTCCGCTACCTCGCGCCTGCCCGGCTTGACGATGCGGTGACGATTGTCAGCGTGGCAGAAGAACTTGCCGCGGCCAGTTGCCGCATGCACCAGCGCGCGTTTTGCGGCGAGGTATTGCTTGCCGAAGCCCGTATCCGGGTCGGCTTCGTCGGCCCCGGCGGCCGTCCGCGCCGCCAGCCCGAGGCCTGGCGCAAGGCCTTTGCGACAATAGCCCCCAATCCCGAAGGAAGCCGATGACGATACTTTCCCTCCTTGCCGCAGCCGGAGACGCACCGGCGCATCTCAACCCGGTCAAGCTGTTCCTGCAGGCGGACATCGTCGTGCAGGTGGTGATGGCCGGGCTGGTGCTGGCCAGTATCTGGGTCTGGGCGATCATCGTCGCTTTTGCGCTGCGTATCGGCAATGTCCGGCGGCGCTGCGACAGCTATGAGCGCGACTTCTGGAGGGCCCGGGACTTTGACGCATTCCAGGCCGAGAACGGGCGCGGCGATGTGCCTTCGGCGCGGATTGCCACGGCGGGACTGGCCGAATGGCGGCGCAGTGCATCGGCCAAGAGCTTCGACCTCGAAGGCGCACGCCAGCGGATCGCCTCGGCGCTTGACGGTGCGGTCGCGCAGGAAGCGGACAGCCTGGCCGAGCGGCTGAACTTCCTCGCAACCGTCGGCTCGGTCGCGCCCTTCGTCGGGCTGTTCGGCACAGTCTGGGGAATCATGAACAGCTTCTTCCAGATCGGCGAGCAGCAGAACAGCTCGCTGGCGGTGGTCGCGCCGGGCATATCGGAAGCACTGTTCGCCACTGCCATCGGTCTGTTCGCGGCCATCCCCGCGGTGATCGCCTACAACCGCTATTCGCACCGGGTGAACGCGCTGGAGGCACGGCTGCAGCGCTTTGCCGATAAATTCCACGCCAGCCTTGGCCGCGAGCTGGAGGCCGGGTGATGGCGATGGGTCTGGCCTCGGGCGGACGCGGGCGGCGGCGCAGTAAGCGCACGCCGATGGCGGATATCAACGTCACCCCGCTGGTCGATGTCATGCTGGTGCTGCTGATCGTGTTCATGGTCACCGCGCCGCTGCTCAAGGCCGGGGTGCCGGTCGAGCTGCCCGAAAGCCGGGCCAAGGCGCTGGCCGAGGATACCGACCAGATCACCATAAGCATGGCGCGGGACGGGGTGGTCTATCTAGACGACACCCCCGTCCGACCAGGCGAGATGGCGGAAAAGCTCGCCGCCTATCAGCGCGACGCGCAAGGCAAGCTGCCCCTGGTGACGCTGCGCGCCGACAAGGGGCTCGATTATGGCCGGGTGATGGGAGTGATGGGCGAGCTCAACCGCGCCGGTTTTACCTCGATCTCACTGGTGGCCAGCGCCTCCGCCGCCGATCCCGCACTCATCGGCGGTTCAGGCGGGGGGCAATAGCCGTTAATCATGGCGGCAATTGGCAACTTTGGCGAAAACCGCTTTGGCCGCAGCGAAGAGCGCATCGGCCTGGCAGTGGCAATTGCCGCACATGTCGCGCTGGTGGCGCTGATCGTACTGCGCCCGCCGATGGCGCCGGTGCTGCCGCCACCCGAACGGATGACGGTGACGATCAGCGACGAGGTCGGCCTGACCTCGACCTCGCCCGAGCCGCAGGCAGAGGCTGCGCCCGATGTCGCGCCGGAACTGGGCGAGCAGCCCGCGCCAGAACCGGTGCCGCTGGTCAAGATGGAAACGCCGCAGCCGCTGCCCCGGCCTGCGCCGCGCGCGACCCCTTCGCCCAAGCCGACAGCGAAACCATCGGCGAAACCTTCCGCGAAACCCTCGCCCAAGCCTTCCACCCGGCCCGGCGCCAGCCGCATCGGTGACGATTTCCTCAAGGGTGCGCCCGGTGCGCAAAGCAAGGGCACCTCGCGCAACCAGCCTGCGGCCGCAGCCGGTCCGGCGGTGCGCTCGGCACTGTCAGGGGCGATTTCGCGGCAAATCAAGCCCAAGTGGGCCGCGCCGCAGGGTGCCGATGCGGAACTGCTGGTGACGGTGCTGGCCTGGAGCCTCAATGCCGACGGCACGCTGGCCGGTGCGCCCCGTGTCGTGCGGCAGGAAGGCATCACCGATGCCAATCGCACTCAGGCCTCGCGTCATGCCGAGCAGGCCGTGCGCGCGGTGCAGCTTGCCGCCCCTTTCGATCTTCCGCCGGAATACTACGATGCGTGGAAGCGCGTTTCCTCGTTCCGCTTTGACAAGAGACTGTCCCAATGAAACTGCGACTGCTTTCCCTCCTCGCCCTGATCCTCGCCGCGCCTGCGTTTGCGCAAGAGGTTGCTCCTCCGACCGAAGCCGCGCCGCCTCCGTCCCAGCCAGCTGATGACGGCGGGTTGACCGGCGAAGTCTCTGACGAGAACGACTGGCAGGACCTCGGCATCGCCATCACCAGCTTTGCTACCAACCAGGACGTGCCCACCCAGACCAATGCCGGGTCCACCGCGGCGCTGGGTCGCAGCATTTCGCAGGTGATCTCGTCCAACCTCAGGAACAACGGCCT
This sequence comes from uncultured Alphaproteobacteria bacterium, assembly GCA_963791765.1. Classification (GTDB taxonomy): domain Bacteria; phylum Pseudomonadota; class Alphaproteobacteria; order Sphingomonadales; family Sphingomonadaceae; genus Novosphingobium. Next base: position 227,104 of record CAWBTL010000011.1, on the reverse strand, counting down.
GTTCAAACCCAGCGGCCCCTCCAATCTGCCGCAGCCCGGCTTTGAACAGGTGCAGGCGCCGGACTTTGCCGTGTGGTCGGGGCGCAGCGCCGAGATGCTGGTGCAGGGCTATGTCCGCGCCAATCCCGATGGCCAGCTGACCATCGGCTGCTATCTGTTCGATGTCGCGCTGAAGCAGGAACTCGCCAAGGCGGGATGGACCGTACCCCCCGGCGAATGGCGGCGGGCGGCGCATAAATGTGCGGACATGGTCTATTCGCGGCTGTCAGGCGAAAGCCCGTTCTTTGACAGCCGCATCGCCTATATCGCCGAAACCGGACCCAAGAACCGCCGCATCAAGCGGCTGGCGATCATGGATTCGGACGGGGCCAACCACCGCTATCTGACCAGCGGCCAGGCCACCGCGCTGACGCCGCGCTATTCGCCGGACTACAAGTCGATCCTCTACCTGTCCTATCTCAACGGCAACCCGCGCATCTATGTGTTCGATCTGGCCAGCAACAGCCAGCGGCTCATCACAGAGAGCCGCAACCCCACATTCGCCCCGCGCTGGTCGCCAGACGGCAAGTGGATCCTCTATTCGATGGCGGTGGGCGGCAATACCGATGTCTACCGGGTATCGGCAGCGGGCGGGGCCAGCCAGCGGCTGACTGACAGTCCGGGCATTGATGTTGGCGGCAGTTTCTCGCCCGATGGCAGCCGGATTGTGTTCGAAAGCGACCGTTCGGGCAGCCAGCAGGTCTACGTCATGGACGCAAGCGGCTCCAACCAGCAGCGCATCAGCTTCTTCGGCGGCCGGTCGGCTACGCCCGAATGGAGCCCGCGCGGCGATCAGATCGCCTTCACGCATATGGGCGGCAACTTTCGCATCGCGGTGATGAGCCCCTCGGGCGGCAGCATGCGCACACTTACCGACAGCTGGCAGGACGAAGCGCCAACCTGGGCGCCCAATGGCCGCATCATCCAGTTTTTCCGTACCGCCCGTAACACCGGCAAGGCAACGATCTGGCAGGTCGATCTGACCGGTCGCAACGAACGCCGCCTGCCGACCCCGGTCGATGCCTCCGATCCTGCCTGGGGACCGGTGCGGCCCTGAATAGCCCACGGAACCAATTGACTCTTTTGATCAACAAGCAGAATTTGATGAACAGCGAAAAGGAGACTGCCATGACTGCAAGACTTTCCCCCATGAGACTGGCCCCCACCACGCTGGTGCTGCTGCTGGCGGGAAGCATCGCGCTGTCCGCCTGCGCCAAGAAAGCGCCGCAGCAGTTGCCGCCCGAACCTGTCACCACCACCAGCACCGATCCCGGACCGCAGGGTGCCGTTCCCGGCAGCCAGGCCGATTTTGTTGCGCAGATGATGGGTCAGGACACGGTCTATTTTGACACCGACCGCTTCAATATCGATAGCGCCGATGCCGCCGCCCTGCAGCAGCAAGCGCAGTGGCTGGCGAAATACCCGGCCAAGCGCGCGACTCTGGAAGGCCACTGCGACGAACGCGGAACTCGTGACTACAACCTGGCGCTGGGCGAGCGCCGCGCCAATTCCGCGAAGAATTATCTGGTAACGCTGGGCGTCGATGCCAGCCGGATCAACACGGTAAGCTACGGCAAGGAACGGCCAGTAGCGCTGGGTTCGGACGAAGCCAGCTGGTCGCGCAACCGCCGTTCTGTAACGGTGACGATCGACTGATCAGCGGACGATCGAAAGCAGCGTGCCGGGCTGGCGCAGCCCGGCATCTGCGGCTTCCATGGCGCCCACGCCCGCCTTCTGCTCGAAGGGTGCGTGCGGGGCGGAGGTGCCGAACAGCACAAAGCCCGCCATCAGCAGCACCGAAAGTGCGGAAGAAAGTGCCAGCCGTTTGCTCATGGTCGTGCCTCGTCAATGCCAATGCGCGGATGCTAATGCAGGTGAATATAAGCCCTGCTATTAGATATTGCAATGCAGCATTTATCAGATTCGCCTTAATGCAAGATGAAGCCATCCAACACTTGCGTTGCCGAGGTGTGACAGCCTATCCGGGGACGATGAGCAAAGCGCGCAGAACGAACGACTGGGGTTTTCCCCGCTGGCGCGGTTATGGCAGCGGCAGCGAGGCGGCGCAGGTCAGGCTGTGCGACCGGGTTGGCTGCAACGATGCCGGCAACTGCCCGGCGCCCAAATCGCCCAACAGCCCCGACCGCTGGTATTTCTGCCAGGCCCATGCCGCCGAGTATAACTCCGGCTGGGACTATTTCGCCGGCCTCACCGCCGAGGAAGCCGCCGCGCGCGAAAGCGACGAAACCCGCGACAATTCCGGCTACCGCGAGGCTGCGCACTATGGTTGGGCCGGATCGGGCGATGGCAGCCGCAGCCGCGACGAGATGCGCGCGCTCGACCTGCTCGGGCTGGAAGCTGACGCCGAATTCGACGCCGTGCGCAAGGCCTGGCGCGCCATGGCCAAGGAAGTTCACCCCGATGTCCGCCCCGGCGACGAAGATGCCGCCAAGGCCTTCCAGGCGCTGCAGCTGGCCTACGAAGTGCTGCGGCAGGCCGAAGAACGGCGGGCCTGGGGCGGGTGAGTTCGGCCGATCTCCCCGATGTGGGCAGCCGCTACGCGCTCAACCGAACGGGTTCGGGCGCCGATCATGCCGCCCAGGCATCGTTCCGCAAGGACGGCTATGCGGTGCTCGATGGCCTCGCCGAACCCGGCATGATTGGCTCGTGCCGCACTTGGCTCGAACAGCGCAATCCCAGCCACTTCGCCGCGGCGGAAGGCGATGGGCGGCTTTGGGTGTCGGACCAGCGTTTCCATGTGCCGGTGACAATCGACGGGCCCTTCGCCAACCCCTGGATCCTTTCCAACCCGCGCCTCGAAACGGTGCTTGCGGGCCTGCTTGGCCATGATTTTGTCATCGATTCGTTCGGCATGATCGTATCCCTGCCGGGATCGCCGGATCAGGGCCTGCACAGTGATGGCGAGATGCTGTTTCCCGACACCGGTATCAGCCACATCATTCCGCCCTATGCCATTACCGTCGCCATACCGATGGTCCCGATGAACCCCCAGCACGGCTCCACCGGCTTCTGCACCGGGTCGCACATCAAGCGCGAAGCCGGGCCGCCAGAACTCGATTGCGCGCCCATGGTTCCGGTCGGATCGGCGGTGCTGTGGGACTACCGCGTGATCCACGCCGGCATCGCCAACCGCAGCAGCGTACCCCGGCCGCTGATCTACATCACCTATTGCCGCTACTGGTGGGCGGACACCGTCAACTTCAGCTATCTGAGCGAGCACAAACTCGTCGCCAGCCGCAAGTCGGTCGCCGCGATGAGCGAGGGCCTGCGGGGGCGGATCGGCCGGGCTGTGCTGGTGGATTGAGCGGCGTCAGGCGGACGTCGCTGCCACTTCTTCCCCCCGCCCGAGCAGCAGCAGCATCCCCGCCCCCACCACAACGGCGGTTCCGACGATAACCAGGAACAGGTTGAAATTGCCGGTCGAGGCCAGCGTGAAGCTGAGCAGCATGGCCCCAAGCGCAGTCGAGGCGGACATGAACGCTGTCATCAGTCCCATCACCGAACTGTAGATCTGCACCCCGAACCGCCGTGCCACCAGAAAGGCTATCACATCGCCTTCCGCGCCATAGGTAAAGCCCAGAAAATAAACCGCGGTCCACAGCAGCCAATAGCCATCCATGCCGGAACTGATCAGGAACAGGCCGAGGCTGGGGAGCGCCATGGTCAGGAAGCCGACCCGATAGGGGTTGAAACGGTCAATCGCGAGGCCGGTCAGTATCCGTCCGCTGAGCATGCCGAGCATCGACGCGGTTATGATTGCGCCCACCGCGCGGCCATCGACACCATTTGCCAGCATCAGGTTCTTGAGCTGCGCCTGCAGGATGGTCTGCGGCAGGTTGCACAGCAGCATCGACACCGCGAGAATCCAGAAGGCGGTGCTGCGGAAGATCATCGGATAATCTTCCCGCGCCTTGCGCTTGGGCTGCGCGGCCTCATGCGGTGAGGGCGGGATCAGCAGGTAAGTGATTATTCCCGCAATCACCGCGAAAATCGCCAGTGCCTCATAGCCGCTGCGCCAGCCGTGGGTTTCGACGTAGCTGTTAAGCAATGGCCCGACGACGAGCCCGAACAATGCCGGCCCGGAAGCAACGATGGCGAGCGCGAGGCCGCGGGCGTTTTTCACATATTGCACCGCCAGCCGGGCATAGACCGTTGCCGTGGTTGTCATGCAGACAATGCCCTGGAAGATGAATATGCCGATATAGGTGCTGATCGCCCCGTCCTGCAGGCTGTAGGCAAGGTAAGTCAGCGGCAGCGCCACCTGCCCGATCAGCGCCGTGCGTTTGACGCCGAGAACATCGGCCAGCCTTCCGACAAACGGCAGCGCCAGCGAACTGAACAGGCCCAGCGTGCCGATCATGGCAAAGTCGGCCTGCGACCAGCCATTCCCGGAAATCAGCGCGGGCGCCATGGTGCTGATAACGATCCCGGCGAGCGACATGCCTGTGCCAAGGCCAAAGGTAGCAGCCAGCAGTGGCCGCCAGTGGACCCGCAATTCAGCGAAATAAGCGATCGATGGTCTCCCCGCAGGCTTGTTGCGGACGCTTGTCTGTCAATCGCGGCGGGTGGTCAACCGGCTAGAGCAAGCCATGAAAAGTCTCACGCAAAGATCCTCCCCCTGTGGGGGAGGTGGCCCGCCGCAGGCGGGTCGGAGGGGGCCAGAGGAGTGCCGTCCTGCTGGCCCCCTCCGCCTCGCTCCGCTTGGCACCTCCCCCACAGGGGGAGGATTTGGAAGTGGTTCAGACTTTCCGGGTTTCGCCCTAGACTGCACCCAACGCCTGGTCGAAATCGGCGATGAGATCGCCGGCATCCTCGATACCCACCGAGATCCGCACGAGGTTGTCGGTGATGCCCAGCAGTGCCTTGCGCTCGTCGGGCACCGACAGGTGGGTCATCGCCGCAGGGTGGCTGGCCAGGGTCTCCGTGCCGCCCAGGCTGACCGCCAGCTTGGCGATCTTCAGCGCGTCGAGGAAGGCGAAGCTCTCCTTCTCGCCGCCCTTGATGAACAGCGAAAAGGTGCTACCCGCGCCGGTGCAGTGGCGTGCGAAGATGTCCTGCTGCCGAGCATCTGCGATCATGCCGAGATAGCCGAGCCCCAAAACCTTGGGGTGCTGGCTGAGAAAGGCGCAGACTTTCGCGGCGTTCTCACCGGCGCGGGTCATGCGCAGCTCCACTGTCTCCAGGCTGCGCAGCAACATCCAGGCAGTGTTGGGGTCGCAGATCGTGCCCATGGTGTTGCGCAGCGCGCGCACCGGATCCATCCAGCGCCGCGCCCCGGTCAGTCCGCCGGCAACCAGATCGGAGTGGCCGCCGGCATATTTGGTCAGCGAATAGACGACGATATCCGCGCCATGCGCCAGCGGGTGCTGCCACAGCGGCCCAAGGAAGGTGTTGTCGATGGCGATGGGCGGAGACTCTTCCCCGGCGGCGAGGGCATCGCGCGCCTCGGCGACCGCCTCGATATCGACCAGCGCATTGGTCGGGTTGGCCGGGCTTTCGAGGAAGACCAGCGCCAGCTTGCCGCCCTTGCTGGCGGCCAGCGCCTTGCCGCGCTCCAATGCCGCCGCGATCTCCTCGCGCGTCGCCCCGGCCGGAAAATCGACATAGCCTACCCCGAACCGCGACAGGGTGCGGGCGATGAAACCCTCGGTGGCAGCGTAGAGCGGCCCCGAATGGACCACGACGTCGCCCTGCCCGCAATAGGCCAGCAGCAGCGTGGCGATGGCCGCCATGCCGCTCGAGAATACCAGCGCGTCCTCCGCTCCGTCCCAAATGCCGAGCCGGTCCTCGAGGATTTCCTGGTTGGGTCCGTTGAAGCGTGAATAGACCAAGCCTTCCGCACCGCCCGCGCGCTTGCCGGTGATGCCCTCGAAATGCCGCTTGCCCGCCGCCGCGCTCTCGAAGGCGAAGGTCGAGGTCAGAAAGATCGGCGGCTTGAGCGCGCCTTCCGAAAGGACGGGGTCGTAGCCGTAACCCATCATCAGCGTCGAAGGCTGCAGCTGCCGCCCGCCGATCTTGGTAACCTCGGGTTTGGGCTTGCGGCGGGGGGTGGGGGGAGGTGTGGCCATGACGGGCGGCAGAATAGCCCTTCGCGCTGCCCGTGACGACGGGAAAATAGCGCAAGAACAAACTGCGCAAAAATCGGCAACACTTCCCCTCTCCCCTGGAGGGGAGAGGGGAAGTGTTGCGGATTAAACACAAACGTTTCTAAAAGAACGCCGCCACGCTCCAGATCACGCCCACGATCAGGAATGTCCCGGCGATGTCGAGCAGCAGCCCGGCCTTGAGCACGCGTGGCAGCGCGACGTGGCCGGTGGCCCAGGCGAGCGCGTTGGGGCCGGTGCCGGCGGGCAGCATGAAGCCCCAGCTTGCGGCGAAGGCGGCGGGCAGCGCCAGCAGCATCGGATCGGCTCCCAGCGCCAGCACCAGCGCGCCAACCACCGGCATCACGCCGCTCGCCGCCGCAATGTTGCTGGCGAATTCGGTGACAATGATGACGAAGCCCACCAGCACCAGTGCGACAATCGGCAGCGGCACCCCGCGCAATGGCAGCAGCATCTGGCCCAGCCAGTCCGCCAGCCCGCTTTCGACCATGCCCATCGCCAGCGAAAGCCCGCCGCCGAACATTAGGATCACCCCCCAGGGCGCGCGGTCGGCCTCCTGCCAGCGCAGCAGCGGGCGGCCGGTGCCGTCGGGCAGCACGAACAGCACCAGCCCGGCAATCGCCGCCACGGTGCCGTCGTCGATTGCGCCCGGGGGCAGCAGCGGCTTGAGCAGCGGCAGCGACATCCACGCCAGCACTGTCGCTACGAAGACCGGGGCCAGCCGCTTTTCCGGCGTAGTCCAGCCATCGGGCAGATGAATCGCGGCGCGCGCGGCATGGGGATCGAAGCTGTCGCGCGAAATCGCCTGCACCCTGCCGATGATCAGCGCGGCGAGCGGCACTGACAGCAGCACCATCGGCACGCCGTAGACACTCCATTCGAGGAAGCTTATTTCCACGCCCAGGCTTTTCTTGAGCAGTGCCACGGCAATCGCGTTGGTCGGCGTGCCGACAATCGTGCCGAAGCCGCCCAGCGTCGCGGCAAAAGCGATGCCCATCGGCAGCGCGCCCGCAATGCCGCCCGTCTCGCCTTCGCGCACCCCGCCCGAGGCCAGCATCGCCAGCGCCATCGGCATCATGATCAGTGCGGTCGAGGTGTTGGAGATGAACATGCTGATCAGCGCAGTCGCGGTCATCACTCCCAGCAGCAGCTGCCAGTTGGAATGCCCCGCCCGCGCCAGGATCGCCAGCGCCAGGCGGCGGTGGAGCCCGGTGCGCTCTATTGCAAGGGCCAGGAATGCACCGCCCAGGAACAGGAACATCGTCGGCGAATAATAGGCCGAAGCAGTCTTGTTGACATCGGCCACGCCGATCAACGGCAGGACGATGAACGGCAGCAGCGCGGTGGCCGAAAGCGGCAGCGCCTCGGTCATCCACCATGCCGCCATCCACCAGACGAGGCCCGCCGCGTGCCATGCCGTCACCGGCATGCCGGCAGGTGCGGGCAGCAGCAGCGTGAGCAGGAAGCCGGCAAGGCCGAGGATGAAGCCGATGCGGCGTGTGGTCATCCTTGCCTCCGAAGTTGGCGCGTGGCCTTCGACAGGCTCAGGCTGAGCGGGGTTTTTAGCAAAGGCCCAATACCGAGAGTCCGCTCATGCTGAGCGCACCCTGAGCTTGCCGATGGGCGAAGCACGTGCACAGCGCTGGAACCTGGCCTACTTCGGTGCCAGCACCATCAGCATCTGGCGGCCTTCCATGCGCGGATAGGCCTCGATCTTGGCGACCTCGGCGACGTCTTCCTGCACCCGGCGCAGCAGGTTCATCCCCAGCTGCTGATGTGCCAGCTCGCGGCCGCGGAAACGCAGGGTGACTTTGACCTTGTCGCCTTCGCCGATGAACTTGTTCACCGAGCGCATTTTCGTGTCATAGTCGTGATCGTCGATGTTGGGACGCATCTTGATCTCCTTGATCTCCTGCGTCTTTTGCGACTTGCGCGCGATATTGGCTTTTTTCTGGGCCTCATACCGGAACTTGCCGACATCGAGGAACTTGCACACCGGCGGATCGGCGTTGGGCGACACTTCGACGAGGTCAAGGCCAACCCCGGCCGCCTGCTCGATCGCCTCATTGGTGAACATGACACCGATATTCTCGCCGTTTTCATCGATCACACGGACCTTGTCGACGGATATCATCTGGTTGAAGCGCGGCCCGCTCTTAACGGGAGGCGCCATCATGCGCCGTGGTGGGGGTGCTATAGTATCTGCTCCTGAAGCGTTGCTTTGCGCGCGTCCTTAGGCTGATTCGCGCCATCAAGGAAAGCGGGAATTATCACATCCGCTCATCCCGAGCATGTCGAGGGACGCTGCCACAGCGGATATTCGACCAGCTTGCCATTGGCAGCGGCGATAGCATCGATCTTCCGAGCCGGTTGCAGGGCGGCGATGATCTGCGGCGAGGCGGCATCCATCCCGCCGGTCAGCGCCCCGAATGCGGGCAGGATCATACGGGTGTCGCTGCGCACCGCACAGGGCCGGGCGATCCGCCGCCCCCGTGCCGAGACGGTCAGCCGGGGGTGAAAATGGCCGGAAAGCTCGGGCCCGGTCTCTCCCGGATGGGCGCGGTGGCGCAGGGTGAGCCCGCCGATAGCCAGTTCCTCCACCATGGTCCCGCCCAGCGCACCGGCACTGACACCGTCGTGATTGCCGGTCAGCCACACCCAGTCGAGCGCGGTGGTCAGCGCGCCAAGCATGCCCGCGGCAAAGGGTTCGAGCCGCGTAGCGCCCTGGTCGTCGTGAAAATTGTCCCCCAGCGCAAACACCCGCCGCGCCCCGGTTTCGCGCACCGCAAGGGCGATTCGCTCCAGCGTCTCGCGGCTGTCATAGGGCGGCACCATCTGGCCGTGAGCTGCGAAAAAGCTGCCCTTCTCAAGATGCAGGTCGGCGACCAGCAGCGCCTGCTCACGCGGCCAGTACATCGCGCGGCCCTGCACCAGCAGCATTTCCTGACCATTGAATTCGAAGGACGGGGCGAACGAAAGGGGAACCATGGCTTTCCCTTTACGCGCCCGCCGCGATTTGGCAAGCGCAGGTCGATGTTTGACATGACCCCCCAAACCGCCCGCGCCCGCGACTGGTTCGAAACGCTCCGCGACCGCATCTGCGCCGAATTCGAGCGTATCGAGCGCGAGGCCGGCAGCGATGCGAGCTTCGCCTACACGCCCTGGGAGCGTGATGCGGAGGATGGCGGCGGCGGCACTCGCGGGCTGATCAAGGGCAAGGTGTTCGAAAAAGCGGGGGTCAATGTCTCGACCGTCGGCGGCGCGCTGGCGCCGGACTTTGCCGGATCGGTCAACGGTGCCAGCGCCGATGCGCCTGCCTTCTCCGCCACCGGCATCAGCCTGGTCGCGCATATGGCCAATCCGCATGTCCCCGCGGTGCACATGAACACGCGGTTCCTCACCACCACCAAGGCCTGGTTCGGCGGCGGTGCCGATCTCAATCCGCCGCTGCCCTATGACGAGGACACCGCAGAATTCCATGCCGCGCTGAAAGCGGCCTGCGACGCGCACGGCGCTGATTATCACGCGCGCTACAAAAATTGGGCGGACGAGTATTTCTACATCCCCCACCGCCAGTGTCATCGCGGGGTCGGCGGGATATTCTACGACCATCTCGAATGCGCCGACGAAGCGGCCTGGGAGGCAAATTTCGCCTTTACCCGCGCAGTGGGCGAGGCTTTTCTCGAGGTCTTCCCGCGGTTGGTGCGGCGGCGCATGGGCATGGCTTTCACCCCTGCCGAAAAGTTGCAGCAACTCGAATGGCGCGGGCGCTATGCCGAGTTCAATCTGGTTTATGACCGGGGCACGTCGTTCGGGCTCAAGACCGGCGGCAATATCGACGCCATCCTGATGAGCCTGCCGCCTGAAGCGGTGTGGAGCTAGGGTTAACCACTTGAAACGTAAACTATGTTAGATCCTCCCCCCGTGGGGGAGGTGGCATGAGTGAAACGAATGCCGGTGGGTGTCACAGTGTGGCCAGGGCCTTCCACTGACCCCCTCCAACCCACCTTCGGTGGCCCACCTCCCCCAGCGGGGGAGGATTGAGTGAGAAATCAGCGCCCCGCAGGCGGTCTCGGTCTGAATTCGAGGCGCAGCGGGCGCATGACGCCGTCCTTGCGGATGCGCACGCGGATCAGGCCCTGCAGCTTCGGATCGGCCAGCTTGCGCTCAAGACCGCGCGCCGAGGTCTGCGAAACGTAAAGGATACCGCCCTCCAGCCGGCGAAATTCCGCTCGCGCGCCCATCGTTTCGCGGGCGATAATGGCGCAGCGCTGCGGCTTGGCGGCGGGTTCGGATGGCTCCACGAGACGGCTGGCGCGCAGCATGTGCGGTGCCCTGCCTTCGATGCAGATCGCGCTGGCGTATTCGAAGCCATTGCTATCAGACATGACTTCATCGACGCTGTCGAACTGCCTGCTTGCCGCCTCTCCAGGCCAGTCATAGCGATACTGGACGTAGTGCCCGCGCAGCAGATCGCGCGGGTCGTAGCCCTGAACCGGGATCAGCCACTCCTCGCCCTGCTGCGCGGCGGAATGACTGATCGCCCAGCTTGTGCCAAGTCCGACCAGCGGCAGGGCAAGCGCCGCCGCCCAGCCCCATTTCTGCACCAGCGCGCTCATGCCGCATCCTCCTTCGGAGCATAGCGTTTCGAAACGCGCACCGCGATCCAGGCCACCGCCAGCGTGAACAGCCCGGCCAGGATCAGCCCGATACCGCTGCCGAGCAAGTCGCTGGCCAGCTCGAAGCTCAGCACGATCAGCCGCAGTGCGATCACCGCCGTCGCCACCTGAAACACGGCACGCCAGCCGCCATGCAGGCTGGCCGTGGCAATCGCCGCCCACAGCGTCATGAACAGCAGCGCGGCAATAATGTCACTGCCGAGCGTTGCCTCCGACAGCAGGATGAGCCCTGAGGCGACGGCAAGAATCGCAGCCACTGCCGTACCCGAAGCGCCCGGCCGCAACTTCCAGACAGCGCCAGCCGTCACCACGCCGACAATGGCCATGCCGAAATGAGCAGCGAGCGGCACGCCGTCGTTGGGGCCGAAACTGTCGTGGAAGGCGCTGATGATCAGTAGATAGCTAGCCCCCAGTACGGCATAGATCAGAGCAACCTGTTCGATCCGACGCCAGAATTCCGGCCGGGAGGAGCGGCCGCGCTGCCATGCGCCGAGCGCAGTCGCCAGCACCGGCAGCCCGCCCAGCAGCCCGAGCACAAAGTCCGGCCGGTTATCTCCGCCAGTCTCCACCAGATGCGAGACCAGGCTCAGCGTCATGCCCGCGAACACCGCGAACCATCCCGCCGCCGCCAGCCAGCTGCGTCCGAAGCCCAGCAGCAGCGGCGTGAACAGCACCAGCCACAGCGCCAGCGGCTGCCACAGCGGCGAACTGGTCTGATAGACTTGTCCGATATGGCCGAAAAAGGTTAGCCCCAGCGCGCCGACTATGAACAGCAGCGCTTCGTCCAGCGCTTCGTCCAGCGCTTCGTGAGTGCTCCGCTTGAACCACAGCCAGCCTGCGAGCCCGGCCAGCAGCGCGAAATGGATGCCCAGCCGCACTTCTCCCGCGATCTCGTCCCAGTTCGCTGCGACCAGCGAGATCAGCCCCAGCCCGATCGCCAGCGCAGCTATCCCGAACAGCGCCCACAGTCCCAGCGGCCGCTGATGCGCCGCTTCCCATTCGCGGATCCGCCCGGCGGTAGCGCTGTCTATCAGTCCCGCCGCTTCCCAGGCCTTCAACTTGCGTTCGGACATGGCGCTCCCCCGGGCGGTAATGCGTGGATCAATAATGATACCGGCACTGCGCCACTTCCAGCGCCTGCCTATCGCCTTTGCCGGTGACGCGATAGACCAGCCGGTGCTCCTGATTGATCCGCCGCGACCACCATCCGGCCAGGTTGCCGCCAAGCGGTTCGGGCTTGCCGGTGCCCTTGAAAGGATGGCGGCGGCATTCCTCGAGGAGGCCGTTGAGCTTGTCCAGCAGTTTGGGATCGCCCGCCTGCCAAAAGAGGTAATCCTCCCAGGCGGTTGGCCAGAAGATCAGCTTCAAGGTTCGATCAGTTCGTGTTCTTCGCCCTTGCCGGCATCGAGCCCCCGGATTGCCTCCAACAACCGCTCGGCATTCTTCGGCGAACGCAGCAGATAGAGCGTCTCTTCGATCGAGGCCCATTCGCTTTCGGAGATCAGCACCGCACCTTCGCCTCGCTGGCGGGTGATGGCGATGGGGGCGCGATCGGCGACGACCTTGTCGATCACCGACTTGAGGTTTTCGCGGGCTTCGGAGTAGCTGATGGCTTGCATGGCATTCATATGGACATTATTTTGTACAATGTCAAGGTCGGCACTTTGCAGGCTGAATTCCAAAGCTTCCGAACCGAATTTTCTTTCCACTTGCGCTTGGCCGCTTAATCCGCACATCCTGCCGGTGAATGCTACGCCAGTACGAACTTGTCGAACGCGTCAAAGCGTATGAGCCGGACGCCGACGAGGCGGTGCTGAACCGCGCCTATGTCTATACCGTGCAGAAACACGGCGCGCAGATGCGGGCATCTGGCGATCCCTATTTCAGCCATCCGGTCGAAGTTGCCGGACTGATGACCGAGCTCAAGCTTGATAGCGAGACGGTCGTCACCGCGCTGCTTCATGACACTATCGAGGATACGCTGGCCACCATTGAGGAGGTGGAGAAGCTGTTCGGGCCCGAAATCGCCCGGCTGGTCGATGGCGTCACCAAGCTCTCCAAGATCGAGACGCTGACCGACAATGAGCGGGCGGCGGAAAACCTGCGCAAGTTCTTCCTGGCGATGAGCGAGGATATCCGCGTGCTGCTGGTCAAGCTGGCAGACCGGCTGCACAACATGCGTACGCTGCATTTCATCAAGAGCGCCGAAAAGCGCAGCCGCATCGCGCATGAAACCATGGATATCTACGCTCCGTTGGCCGAGCGGGTGGGCATGTACGAATACATGCGCGAGATGCAGCACCTGGCCTTCGAGCAGCTTGAGCCCGAGGCCTATGCCACCATCACCGGGCGGCTGGCGCAGATCCGCAGCCAGGAGGGCGGGCAGGTCGATTCGATTGCCCTCGCCATCAAGCAATCGCTGGCCGAGGCCGGGCTCAAGGTCGAGGTCTGGGGGCGCGAGAAGCACCCCTATTCGATCTGGAAGAAGATGGAGGAGCGTCACGTCAGCTTCGAGCAGATCACTGACATCATGGCCTTCCGCGTGCTCACTGACAGTCCGGAAGACTGCTACCGGGCGATCGGCGTGCTCCACCAGACCTGGCAAATGATCCCCGGCCGCTTCAAGGACTACATCTCGACGCCCAAGGCCAATGGTTATCGTTCGCTGCACACGGCGCTGATCTATGAGAACTCGATGCGCATGGAAGTGCAGATCCGCACCCGCGAAATGCACCGCACCAACGAATTCGGCCTGGCCGCGCACTGGGCCTACAAGCAGGACGGCGTGCGGCCCGACGGGCAGGTTGGCTGGCTGCGCGATCTGATCGAGATCGTCGATTCCAGCCACGATGCCGAAGAGCTGCTCGAGCATACCAAGCTGGCGATCTATCAGGACCGCATCTTCGCCTTCACCCCCAAGGGCGCGCTGCACCAGTTGCCCAAGGGCTCTACCCCCATAGATTTCGCCTATGCGGTCCACACCGATCTCGGCAATTCGGCAGTGGGTGCGAAAATCAACGGGCGGCACATGCCGCTGCGCACCCTGCTGGGCAACGGCGATGTTGTCGAGATCATCAAGAGCCGCAGCAGTTCGCCGCAGCTGTCGTGGCTGGGCTTCGTCGTCACCGGCAAGGCGCGGGCTTCGATCCGCCGCGCGGTGCGCGCCAAGGAGCGCGAGGAGGTTGCTGCCATCGGCCGCAAGCTGTTCGACGAGATCGCTGGCCGGCTTCCCGCCAAGATCGGCAAGAAAGCGATTAACGACGCGGTCAAGCGGCTTGAGTTTACCCGCGAGGAAGAGCTCATGTTCGCCATCGGCTCGGCCAAGCTGAGCGACCGTGCGGTGATGGAAGCGCTGGTACCGGGTAGTGCCGCCAGTCTGACCGACCCGGAAGACTGGCCCAAGCAGGAGCGGGCAATTTCGATCCGCGGGCTGACGGCGGGCATGGCCTTCCATCTCGCCGAATGCTGCCACCCGGTGCCCGGAGACCGCATCGTCGGCCTCAAGCTGCCGGGGTTGGGGGTTGAGGTCCATTCGATCGACTGCGCCAGCCTGGCCAGCGGCATCGACGCCGACTGGCTTGACCTGTCCTGGGGCGAACGCACCACCGGCGCAGTCGGCCGGATCCGGGTGGTGCTCTACAACCGGCCCGGGACGCTGGCCGAGGTGACCGGGATATTCGCGAGCAACCGAGCGAACATCGTCCAGCTCGAAATGGTTCAGCGCGACGAGCTGTTCGGCACCTATGAGCTTGATCTGGAAGTGAACGACCTGGCCCACTTGACCCGCATCGTCAGCTCGCTGCGCGCCAGCGAAGCCGTGGCGGAAGCAGAACGGATCTAAGCCCCTACTAGCCAGCCCGCGCTGCATCGGCCATGGGCCGGAAATGACTTCTCCGGGCACTGCAAAGATTGGCGAGCGCGAGTTCGTGGCGATGATGGCACTGGCCCAGGCGCTGCAAGCGCTGGCGATCGATGCGATGCTGCCGGCGCTGGGGATCATTTCGGACGAACTGAGTGCCGGAAGCGACAACGCCCGCCAGCTGGTGGTCGGCGTATTCCTGATGGGCGCGGGGTTGGGGGCAATAATCCCCGGCGCTCTGGCCAACCGCTTCGGCCGCCGACCGGTCATGCTCGCGAACCTCTCGATCTTTATGGTAACCGCCATCGGCTGCGCGCTGGTAAGCGATTTCGAATCGCTGATTGCCCTGCGCTTCCTGGCGGGCCTGGGCACCGGGGGGCTCGCGGTCCTGCCGCCGGCGATCGTCCGCGACCGGCTTGAAGGCGATGCCATGGCGCGGGTGCAATCGCTGGTTGCGGTGGTGTTCATGGTGGTGCCGATGCTTGCTCCGGGTCTTGGACAGCTGGTGCTGATGGTGGCGGATTGGCGCTGGATCTTCGCTCTGATCACATTGCTGGGCGCGGCGATGACGGCATGGGTGTGGTTGCGGCTGCCTGAAACGCTCCATCCGGAATTTCGCCAGCCGATCCGCCCGCGCTCCATCGCCGGCAACATGGGCCGGGTGCTGATCACCCGCGCCGCCATCGGCTATGTCATTGGCAGCACCCTGATCATGAGCGCGATGTGGGGTTTCATCAACAGCTGCCAGCAGTTGATTGCCGAGCATTTCGGCGCGGGAGCCGGGTTTCCGCTGGTGTTCGGGGTGCTGGCGCTGACCATGTCGATCGCCAATTTCGGCAATTCGCGGATCGTCATGCGCTTCGGCGCGCGACGCGTTTCGCATGCGGCGCTGCTCGCCTATATCGCGGTGAGCGGGTTGCAGGTGGCCTTCGCCTTCGCGCCCGATCAGCAGCTGTGGCAATTCATGCTGCTGATGGGTTCGAACATGTGCCTGATGGGCTTTATCGGTGCCAACTTCGGCGCGATATCCCTGCAACCCTTTGCCGATATCGCCGGCGCTGCCTCGTCGGTGCAGACTTTCGTGCGGATGGTGGGCGCTTCGATACTGGGCGCATTGATCGGCCATGCCTATGATGGAACGGCAAGGCCGCTGGCGCTGGCGCTGCTGACTGCGGGCACGATTGCCTTGGCGGCGGTGTTGTACAGCGAGAAGGGCAAGCTGTTTCGTCGCCTCCATTATCCAGCTAATACAAGCGGGTGAGCGAACAGTTCGACCTTGCGGTGATCGGCGGCGGCGTCAACGGCGTCGGGATTGCCCGTGATGCCGCCGGGCGCGCCGCGAAGGTGCTGCTGCTGGAGGCCGGCGATCTCGCCTGCGGAACCTCCTCGGCCTCGACCAAGCTGATTCACGGCGGGCTGCGCTATCTCGAGCACTATGAATTCGCGCTGGTCCGTGAATCGCTGGCCGAGCGCGAGACGCTGTGGCGGATTGCGCCGCATATCATCTGGCCGCTGCGCTTCGTCCTGCCCCACACCAAGGGGCTGCGCCCGGCCTGGCTGCTGCGGTTGGGGCTGTTCCTCTATGACCACATCGGCGGCAGGAAGCGCCTTCAGGCGACCACGACCATCGATCTGCGCAAGCACCCGGCGGGCGCACCGCTCAAGCCGGGCTTCCGCATCGGCTTCGAATATTCGGACGGCTGGGTTGATGATGCCCGGCTGGTGGTGCTCAACGCTATGGATGCGGCACTGAACAGCGCGGAGGTGCGGGTGCGGAGCACGCTGACCTCGGCTAGGCGGGAGGCCGATGGCTGGCTTCTGGAGACACCCTCGGGCAGCTTCCGCGCCCGTGCTCTGGTCAACGCCGCCGGGCCCGCCGTGCTCGATGTGCTGCGGCTCGCAGGGGAAGCTCCCGACTACCAGATGCGGCTGGTGCGAGGTTCGCATATTGTGGTGCCGAGGCTGTTCGACCACGCCTATGCCTATTTCTTCCAGCTGCCTGATGGGCGCATTTTCTTCGCCATTCCCTACGAGCGCGACTTCACACTGATTGGCACTACCGACGCCGATCACGCCGGACCGCTGACTGACGTGCATGCCAGCGAGGCCGAGATCACCTATCTCTGCGAGGCCGCCAGCACCTATTTTGCACATGCGGTCACCCCTGCCAATGTTGTGTGGAGCTACGCCGGGGTGCGCCCGCTGATCGACGACGGCTCGGGCCGCCCCGAGGCGGCCACCCGCGGTTATAGACTGGAGCTGTCGGAGGAGAGCGAAGGCGCGCCGCTGCTCAGCGTCTATGGCGGCAAGATCACCACCTACCGACATCTTGCCGAGGAGGCGGTGGACATGCTGGCCGGGCGGCTGCCGGCGCTGTCCGGCCCGGCATGGACCAAGACGCCGCCGCTACCCGGGGGCGATTTCCCGATTGACGGTGCGGCGGCGCTCAAGGCTGATCTGGCCGCGCGCTACCCGTTTCTGGGCGCGGCCGATCTGGATCGTATCGCCAAGGCCTATGGCACCCGCGCCCGCGTCTGGCTGGGCGAGGCGAAGCGCTGGGACGATCTCGGCCAGAGCTTCGGCGCGGGGCTGAGCGCCGCCGAAGTCGAGTACCTTCGCCGCGAGGAATGGGCGGTGACGGCGGAGGACATACTCTGGCGGCGCAGCAAGCTGGGACTCAGGCTGGATGCGCAGCAGCAAGCGGCGCTGACGGACTACTTGAGGCTCAGCCCAGAGCGGCCTTGAGATCGTCCACCAGATCGACCCGCTCCCACGGGAAGGAATCGCCCTCCGGCTTGCGGCCGAAATGGCCATAGGCGGCGGTCTGGCGGTAGATCGGCTTGTTGAGGCCCAGATGCGTGCGGATCGCGCGCGGGGTCAGCCCGCCGAGCTTGGCAATGCCCATGATCGCGGCTTCGATCTTGTCATCGCCGACGCTGCCGGTGTCATGGGTATCGACATAGAGCGACAGCGGCTTCGACACGCCGATGGCATAGGCCAGCTGGATGGTGCAGCGCGTGGCGAGGCCGGCGGCGACGATGTTCTTGGCGAGGTAGCGGGTGATATAGGCTGCGGAACGGTCGACCTTGGTCGGGTCCTTGCCGCTGAACGCGCCGCCGCCATGCGGGGCCGCGCCGCCATAGGTATCGACGATGATCTTGCGGCCGGTCAGGCCAGCGTCGCCGTCGGGTCCGCCGATCTCGAAGCTGCCGGTGGGGTTGATGTGGTAGATGGTGTCGCGCAGCAGCACCGGCGGGATCACGTCCGCGACGACCCGCTTTACATAGGCGTGCAGCTCGGCTTCCTTCTCGCCCTCGTCATAGCCGGCCGCATGCTGGGTGGAGACGACAATCGCGGTGGCGGCGACCGGCAGGCTGCCTTCGTAGCGCAAGGTCACCTGGCTCTTGGCGTCGGGCTCGAGGAAGGGTGCCGCGCCTGAGTGGCGGTCAGCGGCCATGCGTTCCAGGATCTTGTGGCTGTAATAGAGAGTGGCCGGCATCAGGTCGGGGGTTTCGTCGGTGGCATAGCCGAACATGATGCCCTGGTCGCCTGCGCCTTCGTCCTTGTTGCTGCCGGCATCGACGCCCTGCGCGATATGCGCGGACTGGCCGTGCAGGCGGTTGATGAATTCGAACTTTTCCCAGTGAAATCCGTCCTGCTCATAACCGATCTCGCGCACGGTGCGGCGCACTGCGGCTTCGATCTCGTCCTGCGCGCCGGAGGCCCATTCGCCGTTTTCATAGACGCCCTTGCAGCGGATTTCGCCCGCCAGCACCACCAGCTGGGTGGTGGTCAGCGTTTCGCAGGCAATGCGCGCTTCGGGATCCTTCGACAGGAACAGATCGACGATGGCGTCGGAAATCTGGTCGGAAACCTTGTCTGGGTGGCCTTCGGAAACGCTTTCGGAGGTGAACAGATAGTCGTTGCGCATGGGTCTTTCCGATATAAAGAATTCTTTATGTGATCTTCGCCTTAGCGAGCGCGGCGGCGCGTGGCAACCAGCGACAGGGCAAGAAGCAGTGCGGCCCAGCCAAGCGGAAGTATATTGCCCAGCCGTGCAAACAACGTCGGCGGATGGGCCGGCGGGATCATCCCTTGAAGCCGCCCGGCAGTGTGGCGCGGGACATGTTGCTCGACCACGCCATCGGCGCGGATCACCGCACTGATCCCGGTGGTGGTGGCGCGCAGCACCGGCAGGCCCTCCTCGATGGCGCGCATCCGCGCCTGCGCCAGATGCTGCGGCGGACCCCAGCTGCCGAACCAGCCGTCGTTGGATGGGTTGAAGATGAAATCGGGGCGATGCTTGCGGTCTACGACCTGCCCGGAGAAGATAATCTCGTAACAGATCTGCATCCCGGCCTTGCCCCACGCACCCAGATCGACAGTGCGCGGTCCCGGCCCCGGCCAGAAATCGAGATCGCCCGGCACCAGCCGCGACAGGCCAAGCGGCTCGAGCAGTCCGCGCATCGGCAGATACTCGCCATATGGCACCAGATGCGCCTTGGCATAGCTGCCGCGGATATTGCCCCAAGCATCGATGGCGGTGATGACATTGCGCGCCGCTACCGTCTGGCCACCGCGGATTTCAAGATCGACTGCTCCGGTAAGAAGCAGGCTACCGGGACCGATCACCTGTCCAATGCGGGCACGCGCCAGTTTCGGGTCGGCGGCATAGGTGGTTTGCGCATAGTAACGCTGCGGATAGCCGTCGCGCAGATAGTCGGGAATGCCCGATTCAGGCCACAGCACCAGCCGTTTCTGGCCGGGCTTCCTGGTCTGGCTGAGCCGCGCGGTCTTTGCGAAATGGCTCTCCCACAAGCGCGGATCGGCGAGGCCCTCCTGCCGGACATCGGGCTGGACCAGAGTGTAGCGAAGCGCGCCGCGCGGCTTGCTGGTGGAAAACTGCGGGAGCAAGAACAGCGCCGCCGCCAGCGCGGGCACAGCCAGGCGCGGGGTCCAGGACAGCGATCTGATTGCCAGCCAGCACGCGCCTGCGATCAGGCACATCAGCCCCGACAGCCCATAGGTGCCCAGCCAGGGTGTGATGCCCGCCAGCCCAGGCCGCTCGAACGGGCCCAATGCCGCCATCGCCAGCGGGTTCCAGACATAGCCGGTGAACACCCAGCTGCGCAGCCATTCGCTAACGATCCAGCAGGCGGCGAATGCGAGGATCAGGGGCAGGCGGCGGTCCGGCGTGCGCCGTGCGATCAGCCATGCTCCCAGCGCCGCCAGCGCAGGGTAAACCGCCAGATAGAGCGCTACCGCTACCACCGCGACCCACCCCAGCCACACCGGCATATTGGCCTGATAGGTGAATGCAGTGGCGATCCAGCCGTTGCCGACGGTGAAATGGCCGACACCGAACAGCCAGCCGATCAGCGCGGCCTGCTTCCAGTGGGCGGCGCGGGCGGTGATCTCGATCAGCCCCGCCAGCCCCAGCAACGTCAGCGGCCACAGCGACAGCGGCTCGAAACCGCAGGCTGCCAGAGCGCCCAGCACCATGGCGCACCAGCGCGGGTGCGTCAGCAATTTTTCGAGCAAAGTCATGACCTGGGCTTACCGCCCGCTACGCCATGCGCAAGCCTGCTTTCAGCCTACCGTTTCCAGCGCCTCGCCAGCATCGCCCGCGGTGGGCTTGCGGCGCGGCGCGCGGCGGCGCGGCTTGGCCTCTTCGGAATCGGTAGCTTCTGCGGCCTCGGGGGCTTCGTCGCGGGGCACCGAAATGGCGGGCGGCAACATCGAGGCGTCGAGACCGGCGGGCTGATCGTCCTGATCGTCGCGGGGGCGCTGTGCGCGTCGGGGCCTCAGCCCGCGGCTGCCGCGAACGAAGGGATTTTCGGCGGGCTCGAAAGCCGGCTGGCTGTCAGCCGCTTCGCTGAACACTTCGCCGGGCTCCTCGCTGACGGGTTCCGGCTCCTGACGCTCTTCGCGCTGCCGGAAGTTGCGTTGACGGTCTTCGCGCGGCCGGTCTTCCCGGGGACGCTCGTCACGCGGGCGATCATCACGCGGGCGATCATCTCGCGGCCGCTCGTCACGGGGACGTTCCTCGCGGTCCTGACGGCTGTAGTTCGACTGGTCATAGCCGGTGTATTCGCCATCGTTGCCGTATTCGCCGCCATCGTCGCTGTCGTCGCGGGGGGCTTCGCTACCGTCCGGACCGCGTTCGTCGCGGCGACCGCGCTGTTCGTCCTGGCGCTGGCGGGCATCGGCGAGCACACGGAAATAGTGGTCGGCGAACTGAAGGTAGGTTTCCTCCTGCACGCGGTCGCCATTGAGATGCGCGTCGTGGGCGAGCTTGCGGTATTTTTCGAGCAGCTGCGGCGCATTGCCGCGGGCGCGGCTGTCAATCCGGTTGATCTGCTGACCGCCGCCACCGCCGCCCTGCGGCCGGTTTGTGCCGCCACGACCGCGCCTGCGGTTGTTGTTATTGTTACCACGGTTATTGTTTTGCAAGGGAGACTGTTCCTTAACCCCCGACCACCGCCCGGAACCTGTCCGGCTGGCATGTCGCATGATTCTCCGCCACGGTCCGTCGAGGGAGCCGTGGTCCCGACATCTGCGTCTGGCAATTGGCAGTAGCGCCAAGCCCCTTTGCAAATGCTGGAGTTGGGCCGGCCCGAGGGGAAGCGTGCATCCTTCGGCTGGCTTGCCCTTGCGCATACGCCTCGCGCCGCCAAATGCCAAGCGGATTCTTAGCCGATATGCACAAGTTCGAGCGCGCGGGGGCGATCGGCAAGGTCGCGGTGCAGGGTTGCGGACAGGCTACTCGCCACGGCGATGGCCTGCACGGCACCGGCCTGGGAGGCCCCGATCTCGACCAGTGCAGCGCCGCCGGGGGCGAGCAAGGCAGGCAGCTGCGGGATCAGCACGCGGTACCCATCAAGACCGTCCGGCCCGGCAAACAGCGCTCCCGCCGGTTCGTGATCGCGCACCGAGGGGGCAATAGCGGCTTCTGCCTCGACATAGGGCGGGTTGGCGAGGATCAGGTCGAACTGGCCCAGCCCCACTGTCCAGCCCGGTTCCTCCCAATCGGCATGAAGCATGCGCGCCCGGGCTGAAATCCCCAGCCGCGCGGCATTGGCGGCTGCCACTTCCAGCGCGGGAAGCGAACGGTCGATGCCAATGCCGCGGGCTTCGGGCAGCTGTGCCAGTACCGCCAGCAGCAGCGCCCCCGACCCGGTCCCGCAATCGAGCACCCGGCGCGCATCAGAGCGTGCGGAGAGCCCGGCATCGACCAGGGTTTCGGAGTCTCCACGCGGGATCAGGACATCGGGGGTGACGAGGAAAGACAGGCCGTGAAACTCCTGCTCGCCGAGGACGTAGGCGACGGGTTCATGGGACAGGCGTCGGGCGAGCAGGGATTCGAATCCGGCGGGCGCGGAGTCTGTCATATGCCGAAGCAGCAGCTCGGAACGCGATACGCCCAGCGCATGCGCCATCAGCAGTTCTGCATCGAGGCGGGCAGTGTCACTGGACCGCGCCAGCGCTTCGGCGGCTGCGCGGAGAGCGAGGTTGACGGTGCCTGGGGCGAGGTTGCGCGACATCCTTCGACCGGCTCAGGATGAGCGGGGATGGATTTGATGGGTCATTTCCAACGTCCGCTCATGCTGAGCTTGTCGAAGGCGGCTCGCCAGCATCACCCCCATCATTCCCCCAAAGCCGCCAGGCGCTTGGCCTGGTCCTCGGCGGTCAGCGCGTCGATCAGCTCACCCAGACCCGGGCCTTCGAGGATTTCCGGCAAGCGGTGCAGGGTCAGGTTGATGCGGTGATCGGTGACGCGGCCTTGCGGGAAATTATAGGTGCGGATGCGTTCGCTGCGGTCGCCGGAACCGACCATTGCCTTGCGCGCTTCGGCCTCTGCCCCCTGCGCTTCGGCCCGGCGCAGATCGTAGAGCCGCGTGCGCAGCACCTGCATTGCCTTGGACTTGTTCTTGTGCTGGCTGCGCTGGTCCTGCTGGATCACCACCAGCCCGGTCGGCAAATGGGTGAGCCGCACCGCAGAATCGGTGGTGTTGACATGCTGCCCGCCCGCGCCCGAGGCCCGGTAGATATCGATCTTGATGTCGCCCTCGTCGATCTGGACATCGACCTCGTCGGGTTCGGGCAGCACCGCGACGGTTGCCGCCGAGGTGTGGATGCGCCCGCCGCTTTCGGTGACGGGCACCCGCTGCACCCGGTGGACGCCGCTTTCGAACTTGAGCCGGGCGAACACGCCATTGCCCGCCACATTGGCGACGACTTCCTTGAAGCCGCCGATCTCGCTGACATTGGCGCTGATCATTTCGACCCGCCAGCCCTGCTCGGCGGCGAAGCGTTCGTACATGCGGTAGAGGTCGGCCGCGAACAGCGCCGCCTCGTCGCCGCCGGTGCCGGCGCGGATTTCGAGCATGGCCGGGCGCGAGTCGGCGGAATCGCGCGGCAGCATGGTGACGGCGAGGGCGTGTTCGGCTTCGGGCAGCGCGGCTTTGATGCGGGCGATTTCCTCCTCGGCCATGGCGCGCATGTCGGGATCGGGGTCAGCAATGGCGGTGAGGCTGGCCAGTTCGCCGCGCATGCTCGCGACTTCGGCGGCGGCCCTGGCGACCGGCTCCAGCTCGGAATAGTCGCGGCTGGCGGCGACGAATTCCGGCCCTTCCAATGTGCCCGAGGCAAGCCGGGCCTCCAGCTCGGCAAAGCGCGCGGCGATCTGGGCAAGGCGGGTGTCGGCGATGGTCACAGAAAGCCCCTCCCCTTCAGGGGAGGGGTTGGGTTGGGGGCTATCGGACAAACGCCGCGCCCGGCCGTGAGCCCCCACCCCTCGATCCCCTCCCCTGAAGGGGAGGGGAGGAATCGCGCAATTCTGCCCCTCTCCCCTTGAGGGGAGAGGATACGAAGGCTTGCAAGCTTGCTTGCTAGCCGCAGTTGGAGAGGGGTGCTCTGCCCTCGCGAGCGCAGCACACCCCCACCCAACCTCCCCCTCAAGGGGGAGGGGCAGGTAGTTCTGAACCCCAACCCGAGCTCGTCATGCTGAACTTGTTTCAGCACCCATCGGGCCATTTGCCCGGCGCGTGGATTGAAAGCACAACGGCGCGGCACCTCTGCCCCACAGAGCTTCGGTGGGTGGGGAGAAATGGGCCCTGAAACAAGTTCAGGGTGACGAATTTGGTGGACGGTGGTGCCGGTCATAATTTGACCAGATTCCATTCCAATGTAGCATCGGAATCTCCGTGCATTTCGAACGGAACAACTTGGAATGATTTACGAATGCATTCAACTAGCGAAGTCCGCAATTTGGCCATCGCTTCGTTCTTCGCGGAAATTGGTCTGAGTTGCAGATTAGCGCAAGCACCAGTCATTGTCCAACTGGAGTCCCTTGTCACAACCACAATCGCATCTGATTTGCCGCGCGCTTTATCAAAGTCCTTTTTGTGCGGCCCTTTGAGCGACATGTCGCACTCAAAACCATTTCTCCGAAGTGCCAAGCAAACTTCGCGAGCAATTGCTTCGTCATCCGGTCCAACCGAAATCACAGTGACGCGTAATCCTGTGTTGACCTCCCCCACCAGCATCGCCAGCCGCTCAATCCCCGCAGCCCAGCCCACCGCCGGTGTCGGCGGCCCGCCCAGCGACTCCATAAGCCCATCATACCGCCCGCCACCGAGCACCGTGCCCTGCGCACCCAACCGGTCGGTCACAAATTCGAATGCTGTGTGGCGGTAGTAATCCAGCCCGCGAACTAGCGTCGGCACCGGTGTAAAGACTACCCCCGCCGCATCCAGCCCGGAGGTCACCTTGCCGAAGAATTCCTGCGCCTCGCCCGACAAATAATCGTCGATCTTCGGCGCATCGCACAGAAACGCCCTGTCTCTCGGATCCTTCGAATCCAGAATCCGCAGCGGGTTTTTCTCCAGCCGCTCCTGCGAATCCTCGCTCAATTCGCCCTTCACCGTGCGGAAATAATCCACCAGCGCCGCCCGCCAGGCCTCGCGGCTGGCGCCGTCGCCCAAAGTGTTGAGCAGCAGCGTCACGCCATCCGAAATTCCCAGCTCCTTCAAAAGCTGATCCGCCATCGCCAGCAGTTCGACATCGGCCTGCGGTTCCCCGGCGCCAATAATCTCCGCGTCGAGCTGGTGGAACTGGCGGTAGCGACCCTTCTGCGGGCGCTCGTAGCGGAACAATGGCCCATGCGTCGCCAGCTTCAAGGGCGCGTGCTGCTGCCAGCC
This sequence comes from uncultured Alphaproteobacteria bacterium, assembly GCA_963791765.1. GTDB lineage: Bacteria > Pseudomonadota > Alphaproteobacteria > Sphingomonadales > Sphingomonadaceae > Novosphingobium. Next base: position 202,200 of record CAWBTL010000011.1, on the reverse strand, counting down.
ATTCGTCAGATACGCCCGGCATATCCCGGCGGTGAATTCGGGCCGCAGCGTCAGCGAATCGCCGCCGCGATCCTCGAAGCTGTACATTTCCTTGGAGACGACATCGGTGGTCTCGCCCAGGCTTCGCGAGAACACGGCGGTCTTCTCGAACACCGGCATTTCAGCGCGGCGGAAGCGATAGAGCTTGCGGACGCGTTCGAAGGTCTCGACGACATGCGCGAAGGCCTCGGCCTCGGCGCCGAAAATGTCCTGGGTGCCCCTGATAGCTTGTGGTGTTTCCATGGGCAGCGCGCTTAGCGCCATTTAACGCTGCGGGAAAGCGCGGCGCGGATGTTGCAGGCGCGCCAGCTTGCCGCCACTATGCCGCCCCATGAAAACAAGTGTTCCGGTCGCCCTTGCTGCCTCGCTGTTCCTCGCCGCTCCCGCATCGGCCCAGCGTCTTCCAGCCCTCCTGCCTATGGCAGCGCCGATAGCCCAGACCGTACCTGATGCGGTGGATACCCCCTACGCTGGCGGGGCGATGCTGCTCGATATCGACGCCAGCGATATCCAGCGCGGCGTCTATCGCGTCACCCAGACGATCCCGCTTGCTCCTGAAACTCGCCGCATCACATTGCTGCTGCCGCAATGGCTGCCCGGCAACCACGCCCCGCGCGGCACTCTGGCGGAGCTGGCCGATCTCAAATTCTTCGCCGACGGCAAGGTGGCCGCATGGACCCGCGATCCGCTCGAAGTTTTCGCCTTCCATGTCGATGTGCCCGCCGGAGCGCGCGTGCTGGTGGCGAAATTCGTCCACACTTCACCGTTGCAGCCCAGCGAGGGCCGGATCACCATGACCCCGGACATGCTCAATTTGCAGTGGGACAAGATGAGCCTCTACCCCGCCGGGCATTATGTCCGCCGCATCCGGGTGAAGCCCGCCGTCACCCTGCCGCGCGGCTGGACGGCGGCGACGGCGCTTGATGGGGCGAGTGGCGCGGCCGGCCGGATCGGCTGGGCGGAAACCGATTACGAGACGCTGATCGATTCGCCGATCTTCGCCGGTGCCTATTTCCGCAAATGGGATCTGGGCAACCGCGTCTCGCTCAATGTCGTCGCCGACGGGCCTGCGCTGCTGGCGGCGAAACAGGACAATATCGCGCGGCTTTCCGCAATGGTCGAGGAAGCGCTGCTGGTGTTCGGGCGTCCGCCGTGGGACCGCTATGAATTCCTCGCCGCGCTGAGCGACCGGATGGGCGCGATCGGGCTGGAGCATTTGCGATCGAGCGAGAACCAGCTGGAGCCGAAGAATTTCATCGACTGGGCCGGCTACGATTGGGACCGCAATGTCCTGCCGCATGAGCTGGCGCATAGCTGGAACGGCAAGTTCCGCCGTCCGGCCAGAATGTGGACTCCCGATTATCGCACGCCGATGCAGGACAATCTGCTGTGGCTCTACGAGGGCCAGACCCAGTTCTGGGGACATGTGCTGGCAGCGCGATCGGGGGTACAGAAGAAAGATACGGTGCTAGGCATGATCGCGGCGCAGGCCGGATACTATGCCGGGCAGGCAGGGCGGGGCTGGCGCTCGCTGGAGGATACCACCCATGATCCGGTGGTCGCCGCGCGCAAGCCCAAGCCCTATGCCTCACTGTCACGCGGCGAGGACTATTACAACGAGGGCATGCTGGTGTGGCTGGAGGCGGACCAGATTATCCGCGAGGGTACGGCGGGGCGCAAAGGCCTCGACGATTTCGCCCGCAGCTTCTTTGCGCACCCCGGCACTGGCTTGCGGCATTCCACCTATGAATTCGAGGACATCGTCGCCGCGCTGAACGCGGTCTATCCCTATGACTGGACCCTGTTTTTGCGCAGCCGCATCTCCGCGCCGGGCCAGCCCGCCCCGCTCGCCGGGATCGAACGCGCGGGCTACCGGCTGGTCTGGCAGGAGATGCCCAACAGCTACGACGAGGCAATCATGGCGAACGGTCGCAGCCTGGGTCTCGCCCATTCGCTCGGCGTGGCCATCGACAAGGAAGGCGTGGTCACTTCCACCCAATGGGGCGGGGCGGCCTTCAATGCCGGGATCGTCAACGGGGCGAAGATCATCGCGGTCAACGGCACCGCCTATGAGGCAGAGCGGCTCAAGCAGGCGATCACGGCTGCCAAGGGCGGTGACAAGCCGATCGAACTGCTGATCAAACGCGGCGACCGCTTCATGACCGTGCCGGTGCCCTATTATGGCGGACTGCGCTGGCCTTGGCTGCAACGCGCAGGCGGCGGCAAGGGTCCGGTCGGGCTAGACTTGCTGCTGGCGCCAAGGCGGGCGGTTGCAGGCAAGTGATGCCGCGGCTATTGCGCTGACCATGCGCATCGACCTCATTCCCGCCGGCGATAATCCGCCCCACGAAATCAACGTCGTCATCGAAGTGCAGATCGGCGGCGAGCCGGTCAAATACGAATTCGACAAGGCCTCGGGCGCGCTGTTCGTCGATCGTATCCTGCACACGCCCATGCGCTATCCCGCCAATTACGGCTTCGTACCGCACACTCTGGGTGAGGACGGCGACCCGCTCGACGCGCTGGTCATCACCCGCTCGCCGATTATCCCCGGCGCTGTGATCAAGGTCCGCCCGGTGGGGGTGCTGCTGATGGAGGACGACAAGGGCGGCGACGAGAAGCTGATCACCGTGCCGGTCGACGCGACCTTCCCCTATTACCGCGAGGTCGTCGGCCACGAAGACCTGCCGCCGATCGTCACCCAGCAGATCGAGCACTTCTTCCAGCACTACAAGGATCTGGAGCCGGGCAAATGGGCCAAGCTCAACGGCTGGGGCGACGCCGATACCGCCAAGCGGATTATTGTCGAGGCACTGGAGCGGGCGAAGGGCTAGTTTATGCCCGATGAAGTGCCCAACCGCATATCAGCCTAGTACATAGAACCTGACCCATACCAGCCGGGCAATAGCCGTGCCGATCAGGAATAGCAGCAGGAAAGCCAGCGCCATGGCGAACCAGCCGTTGCGATTGCGCGGGACCGAAAAAATGATGGCAGCTGCGCCAAGGTGCGAAGTGATCGCCAGGGCGGCAAGGTTGATTCCAATTTGCGCGACACCGGGTCGAAGCTGTTCATGCTCAATGCCCCACGCCGTGTATGGATCGGCAACCATCGTTCCGAACCAGAACACCATGCCTCCAAGAATGAGGGCGATGCCAGCCAACCAGCGTATCAACACAGGTGTCCTCACCGCACGAGTTGATTGAGCAACACCCACCGCTTTGTTACGGACCGACCGTAGTCGAGGCAAGGTCAATCCCCCGCCACCGTCATCCCGTCCACGCGCAGCGTCGGGACGTTGATGCCGCGGTGCCATTCGAGGTCGTCGGCGGGGGTCAGCGCCCTGAACATGTCGATCAGGTTTCCGGCCACAGTGAATTCCGCCACCGGCCCGGCCAGTTCGCCGGCCACGATGCGGAAGCCGCTCGCTCCCCGGCTGTAATCGCCGGTGACGCCGTTGACCCCCATGCCGATCAGCTCGGTTATGTAAACGCCGTCGGCAATGTCCGCCATCAGCTGCGCGGGGGTCACGCTGCCTGCAGCGAGGTGGAGGTTGCTGGCGGAAACACCCGGCGCGCCGCCGTGCCCGCGCGCGGCGTGGCCGGTGGGCGCGAGGCCAAGCTGGCGGGCCGAGGCGCTTTCCATCAGCCAGCCGGTGATGCGGCCCCCTTCGACCAGGTTGCGCGGCGCAGTTGCCAGCCCCTCGCCGTCGAAGGGGCGCGAGCGCAGGCCGCGGCGGCGGTGCGGGTCGTCGGCGATGACAATGGCGCTGTCGAACAGCTGCTGTTCCAACCGGTCGAGCAGGAAGCTGGCGCGCCTGGCAATCGACGAGCCGGTCATGGCACCTACCAGATGGCCGACGATCGAGCCGCCCACACGCGGATCGAACACCACTGGCATGGTCCCGCTTTTGACACTGCCGGGCCCCAGCCGCGCCACCGCCCGCTCGCCCGCCTGCTTGCCGATATAGTCGGGTGTGGGCACGTCCTCGCCGTGGTGGGCATGGCGCGAGGCGTAGTCGCGCTGCATGCTTGTGCCCTCCCCGGCAATGACGCTGGCGCTGAGGCCGCGGCTGGTGCTGCCATAGGCTCCGGAAAAGCCGTGGCTGGTAGCCAGCGCGACGATACCCTGACCGGCGCTGGCACCGCCGCCTTCGGAATTGGTGACCCCGGCGACAGCGCGGGCGGCGTCTTCGGTCGCCTCTGCCTGCGCGCGCAAAGCCTGCGGGCTGGGTTCTGCGGAATCTTCAAGGTCGAGCTCGGGGAAGGGGCCCTTGGTGAGCAGCTCTTCGGGGGCCAGCCCGGCATATTTGTCCTCGGGTGCGGCGCGGGCCATGGCGACGGCACGGGCGGCCAGCTCGTCAAGCGCGGCGTCACCAAGATCGGACGAGCCGATGCTGGCCGAGCGGCTGCCGGAGAACACGCGCAGCGAAATATGCTCGCTTTCGGACCTTTCGACGTCTTCCAGCTTGCCCAGCCGGATCTGGATGCTTTCGGAGGCATTGGCGCTGTACACCGCATCGGCGGCATCGGCACCGGCGCGGCGCGCGCGTTCGACCAGCGCGGTGGCGCGTTCCCGGGCGGCATCGAGACTCAACATGGCGGTATCACTGCTCCTCCACCCCCGCGCGGCAATGCGCGGTCTGAGAGACAGCTCTAGACGCGGCTCAGGGTAAGGGCAATCTCGGGGGCAATGTCAGGTAAGCAGCGCGGCAAGGCCCTTGAACATGCCGGTCAGCGCAAACGGCAGGCCGATCGCGAGCAGCCACAGCCACATCCGGTCGCGCCGGAACTGGGGCAAAAGCGCCGGATCGGCGGCGGCCAGATCATCGAGCCGGTTCCAGCGCTGTTCAAAACGGCGGCAGGCGGGGATGATCGCGGCGACGAGCACGATCAACGCCAGATAGGGCAGCAGCGAGCCACGTTCGGACTTGAGCGCGCCCATGGTGACGAAGATCTGGAGGACGGTGTAGACCAGCAGGGCGTAAGCGATATGGTCGCTCATCCTTCGGCGCCAGTCGAGCGGACGGGCGTTCTTCGGGGGCACATATGCGCCGCGCTGCCACACTTTCACCATCCTGCGATCCCCTCGGCTTTTATTGACTCGAATAAACCACCAATCCGGGGTGCGATCAAGCTGGTTAACCACTGGTTGAGGCGCGTTGTATACAGCCAGTCATGCATGAAACCTGCCAAATGGAGCAAAGCTGGCTTGCCGTTCGCGGCGCTGCCCCCTAAATCGCCCTTCGCATGACTGAAACCACAGAACTTTCCCGCCCCGAACCGCAGGACCCGCCTGCCAGCGCTTCACCCGCCATTCCGCAGGGCGGGCTCGAAGTCGTTTCCATCGCCAAAAGCTATGACAAGCGCGCGGTGCTGACTGATATATCGCTGTCGGTGGGCAAGGGCGAAGTGCTGGGCCTGCTCGGCCCCAATGGCGCGGGCAAGACCACCTGCTTCTATTCGATCATGGGGCTGGTGCGGCCAGATTCGGGCCGGATCCTGCTCGACGGGGTCGATATCACCAAGCTGCCGATGTACCGCCGCGCCATCCTGGGGCTGGGCTATCTGCCGCAGGAAACCTCGATCTTTCGCGGCATGACGGTCGAGCAGAATATCGGCTGCGTGCTCGAACTGATGGAACCCGACAAGGCGGTGCGCGCCGAGGAGCTGGAGCGGCTGCTTGGCGAATTCGGCCTGGTCAAGCTGCGTTCCAGTCCGGCGATGGCGCTTTCGGGCGGTGAGCGGCGTCGCTGCGAGATTGCCCGCGCGCTGGCCGCCAAGCCCTCGATCATGCTGCTCGACGAGCCTTTTGCCGGTATCGACCCGCTGTCCATCGCCGATATCCGCCATCTGGTGATCGACCTCAGGGATCGCGGCATCGGGGTGCTGATCACCGACCACAATGTCCGCGAAACGCTCGACATCGTCGATCGCGCCTGCATCATATATGGCGGGCAGGTGCTGTTCGCAGGCAGCCCCGAAGCGCTGGTGGCGGACGAAAATGTGCGGCGGCTGTACCTGGGTGAGGGTTTTACGTTGTGATTTGGGCGCGTGTTGCGCGAATGCTTCGACAAGCTCGGCATGAGCGGACGTTGGGTCATGGGATGATTGCCAAAGTCCCGCTCAGCCTGAGCCTGTCGAAGGCCGCGCGCTAAGTCAGGCCCCATAACAATGGCCCTCGGCCCCCAACTCGATATCCGCCAGTCGCAATCGCTGGTGATGACGCCGCAATTGCAGCAGGCGATCAAGCTGCTGGCGCTGTCCAACCTTGAAATTGAGACCTTCATCGGCGAGGCGATCGAAGCCAATCCGCTGCTTGAAATCGGTGAGAGCGGTCCGGCCGCGGACGGACCCGGCGATACCGATCTGATCGAAGGTCGCCGCACCACACTGGAAAGCTCACCGGTCGATCAGCTGATCGGCGAAGGCCGCGCCGCCGACGACCGCCCGCTCGATATCGACACCACCGCAATCGACCGTGACCGCGACACCGGCGACGGCGCGGCCGCATTCACCTCCGACTGGGGCGGCGAGATCCGCATCGGCCCTGGCGAAGACGGCCCCTCGATCGACGAACGCGGCGCGCCGGACGAGACCCTGGCCGAGCATCTCGAAGCCCAGGTTGGCACCGCGACCTCCGATCCGCGCCTCGCCGGGATCGCCCGCTTCCTCATCGGCCTGCTCGACGAGGCCGGTTATCTGCCCATCGCGCTGCAGGACATAGCCCATGACCTTGGCGTGGCGCTGGAGGACGTGGAGGCAGCGCTGGCGCTGGTCCAGAGCTTCGATCCGACCGGCGTCGCGGCGCGATCGCTGTCCGAATGCATCGCCCTGCAGGCCCGCGAAGCTGACCGCTATGACCCGGCCATGGAACGCCTGATCGACAATCTCGATCTGGTTGCGCGCGGCGAAGTGGCCCGGCTCAAGCGGATGTGCGGCGTCGATGACGAAGACTTCGCCGACATGCTGGCCGAACTGCGCGGCTATGATCCCAAACCGGGATTGCGGTTCGGCGGCAGCGGCGGCGAGGCGGTGACCCCCGATATTTTGCTGACTGCGGTTCCGGCGAAGGATGGGGCCGAAGGCGGCTGGGACATCGCGCTCAACCAGGCGACACTGCCGCGGCTGATCGTCAACCGCGCCTATTATCTCGAGCTGCGCGGCGCATCGGACGACAAGGCCGCTAAGGGCTGGCTTTCGGACAAGCTTGCCGACGCCAACTGGCTGGTCAAGGCGCTCGACCAGCGGCAGAAAACCATCGTCAAGGTCGCCGCCGAACTGGTCAAGCAGCAGGACGGCTTCTTCCGCCACGGCGTTTCCAGACTGAAGCCGCTGACCCTGCGCATGGTTGCCGAAGCCATATCGATGCATGAATCGACCGTCAGCAGGGTCACCTCGAACAAATATCTCCACTGCGAGCGCGGCACCTTCGAGCTCAAATACTTCTTCACCTCGGGCGTCGGCGGCAGCGACGGCGAAGGCGCGGCATCGGCCGAAGCGGTCAAGGCCGCGATCCGCCAGTTGATCGACGCCGAGGACGCCCGCGCGATCTTGTCGGACGACACGCTGGTCGATCTGCTCAAGGCACGGGGATTCGACCTCGCCCGGCGCACCGTGGCCAAATACCGCGAAGCGATCGGGCTGGGCAGTTCGGTGCAGCGGCGAAGGGCCAAGGCTCTGGCTGGCGCACGATAATGGCGGAATTCCGCAACTATATCGCTAACTGTGCTTAGTATATCCTAACCAATGCAAGTATATGCTAGTATTGTTTAGTAAAAAACTGTTTGCATATGAAAGCTTCGTGATAAAGTACCCCTCAATAAAGCGGTCGCCTCACTAGTTTCGCCAAGGGGTGGCTCAACAAGAGGGGAACGTCATGGCATTCACAGACCAAAGGAAGACAAAGCACCGCACTGCAACAATTGTCGCTGTAACGGCCCTGGAAGCGGCGGTGATCTACGCGGTTGTCATGGGTTTGAGCGTCACGTTCGGACCGCGTGTGGTGGAGCCGCCGCTGAAAACTGATCAGTTTGAACTTCCGCCACCGACGCCGTTACCGACTCCGCCAGCGCCCCTCCCGACAGCGCAGCCGACAGAATCACAACGCGACGTATTCCGCCAACCACTCGACCTCGGATCGAACGACAGAACTTTGGCAGAGCCGGAAGTTACGGAAATTCCGGACCCGCAACCGACGCAGACGACAATTCCCGATCCGATCCCATCGCTTCTGCCATTCACGCCCCGCTCGGCAGTGCCGCGCGGCAAGCCCGGGACATGGGCCACCTCCGACGATTATCCGCCGCACGATCTGCGCGCGGGCAATCAGGGGATCGCCGGTTTCCGCCTCACCATCGGCACCAATGGCAAGGTGCTGAGCTGCGACATCGTCAGATCGAGCGGCTTTCCAGGCCTCGATACTGCGACCTGCACCAACGTCTCGCGCCGCGCCCGCTTCGAGCCCGCCACCGACGGCACCGGTAGCCGTGTCATCGGCCATTATTCCAACAGCATTCGCTGGGTGATCCCGGACTGATCCTGGCGATAGTCCTCCGTCATCTTTAAACCGTCACCACCACAGGGGAGGGGGTGGCGGAGGACGCCCGGCGTTAGATCTCGGCAGTCCCGGCAAACAGGCTCACCGTCGCGCCGCCGATCCAGATCTGGCCTTCGCTATCAGTCGAAACATGCACCCGACCGTTGCGGCCGAGGCAAGTGCCTTGTGCCGCGACATAGGGGGCAGTGACCTTGCTTGTGCCGATCAGCCACTGCGCCAGCGAGGCGTTGAGGCTGCCGGTGACGGGGTCTTCGATCAGCTCGCCATGCGCGCCGCTAAAGACCGCGCGGACCTCATAGGCGAGGCCGCTGTCCGGCGGGTGGAAGCCCACCACGCCGATCTCGACGCGGCCGGGATGCGCGCGAGCCGGTTGCAGCGCCAGCACCGCTTCGGCCGAGGACAGCAGCACGCCCAGCCAGCCGGGGCCATTATCCACCCATTGCGCCTCGACGATATCTCCCGGCGCGATGCCCAGAACCCCCGCCACCTCAGCGAGGGTGGCGGCATCGACGGGACCGGAGCGCAGCAGCGGCGGCGCGGCGAAGGCGAGCCTGTCGCCATCGCGCCGCACCCGGATCAGCCCCGCGCCGCATTGCTGCACGATCGTATCCGGAGACTTCGGCATGCCGCCGCCATTCAGCCAGGCGTGGCAGCTGCCCAGGGTCGGATGGCCGGCGAACGGCAGCTCGCGCTCCAGGGTGAAAATACGTACGCGGTAATCGGCGGCGGGATCGGTGGGCGGCAGCAGGAATGTCGTTTCCGACAGATTGAGCCAGCGGGTGATGCGCTGCATTGTCGCGGCATCAAGCTCGACCGGCGTGGTGACCACGGCGAGCGGATTGCCGGTGAACGGTCCTTCGCCGAACACATCGACGAGTTCGAAGCGGTGCTGGGCCATGGTTAGGTTCTCCTAACGCCAGCGCAGACGCTCGCGGCTCAGCTGATCGACGCTGGTCACGCCCATCAGCTTCATGCCGCGTTCGATCTCGTCCTTGAGCAGGCCGATGGCGCGTTCAACTCCGGCCTGCCCCGCCGCTGCCAGTGCGTAGAGGTATAGCCTTCCGCCGCTGGCGCAATTGGCCCCGGTCGCCAGAGCTTTGAGCACATGAGTGCCTCGCCGCACGCCGCCGTCGCAGATGATCTCGATCTGGCCGCCGACAGCGTCGGCAATCTCGCGCAGCTGGTCGAACGGAGCGCGGCTGCCGTCGAGCTGGCGGCCGCCGTGGTTGGAGATCATGATCGCATCGGCACCAATCTCGACCGCGCGCCGCGCATCGGCCACGCTCATCACGCCTTTGAGGCAGAATGTGCCGCCCCAGTCGTTGCGGATCTGCTCGGCGGTCTGCCAGGTCAGCGACTGGTCGAGCATATTGTTGAAATATCCGGCAATCGAAATCGCCTCACCTGTGCCTTCGGTCACATGGGTGTCGAGGTTGGGCAGCGCGAATTTCTCGCGGAACACATAGTTCAGCGCCCAGGCGGGTTTGGTTGCATAGCCGAGCAACGACGAGGGGGTGAAGCGCGGCGGCGAGCTGAAGCCGCTGCGGGCACAGCGTTCGCGCTTGCCCGAGACGATGGTGTCGACTGTCAGCGCAATCGCGTCGAACTTCGCCGCCTGGCAGCGCTCGATCATGCTGCGGTTGAGGCCCTTGTCCTTGTGGACGTAGAGCTGGAACAGCTTGGGGCTGGAAATCAGCGCCGCCACCTCTTCGATGCTGACGGTAGCGAGGCTGGAAATTCCGCACCACAGGCCGAACTTTTCGGCGGCACGGGCCACCGCGCGCTCGCCCTGCCAGTGGAATACCCGCTGCAGCGCGGTGGGGGAGAGGATCAGCGGCAGTGCGCTCTTGCGACCCATGATGGTGACCGACGTGTCGATCTCCGCGACCCCGGCCAGCACGTCGGGCACCAGGTCGCAATCGGCATAGGCGGCGGTGTTGCGCACCTTGGTCAGCTCGTCGTCGGCGGCGCCGTCGATATAGTCGAACACCGGCCAGGGCAGGCGTTGCTTGGCGAGGCGGCGGAAATCGTCGATGTTGTGGCAGTCGGTGAGGCGCATCGCGCCGCGCTAGCGCAATCGTTCGCGCGCGGAAAGATCAGTTTGTTTTCTGCACCACGGGCTGCGAGACAAATCTCGACCGACCGGGCTGGCTGGACTGCGCCGGTACAGCCGCGGGCGTGACCGGCACGGGCTGGCCGGTTACTTCCGCCATGCGCGCGGCGAATACCTCGGGTGTTGCCGAGCGCGCCGGGTAGCGGCACTTGCGCGCTTCGCCGATGCCCTTGAGGAACGAACGACGTGCTACCCCGGCCAGCACCGCCGTTTGCAGCTGCCGCTCGCGCTCGCTGGCACCCGAAATCTCGCGGATCACGCCGCGGAAGGGGATGAACGAGCCGACCACCGACTGCGCGACACGGCCCGGCGAGGTGCGGCGTCCGTCAATCTGCGGCAGATCGACATCGTCGCCCAGCACTGCGTCGAGCTCGCCGATGGCGGCGGCGATCTGCTGGCAGCCAGTGAGCTCGCGCAGCGTGTAGGGCCTCTGCACCGCAGCGATCAGCAGCGGCGGCAGTTCGTCTTTCTTGAGGTTGAGATCGGTGACCGGCGTTTGCGCCACCTCGCCCGCGCCAACATCCTTGTCGGTGACCGGCTTGCCCGGTTCACCCGACTGCGCGACGGCAGCAAACGACACCAGCGCCAGCACCGGGATCGAAAGAACGAGCATTTTCAAACGCATCTATCGGCCTTCCCACCAACCCCGCCTGCTGGTTCAGCCCCCCGAAAATCGCGACTATAGGCAAACCCCGCATAGCCTATGTCAATTCGGCACCGCGTGACTTTTTTGCGATCAACCGGTTGCGCCCCTACCGCAGGTTGGCAAAAGTATCGCACTCGTCTTCATTGCCGCTTTCCAGGCCCTTGCGCAGCCATTCCATGCGCTGGGCGCTGGAGCCGTGGGTGAACGAGGCTTCGACCGGACGTTGCCCCGCGCTTTTCATCAGCGTGTCGTCGCCGATCGAATGCGCGGCATTCAACCCTTCCTCGATATCGCCCGGCTCGATCCTCTCGCGGTTGCGCGCGGCCCAGACCCCGGCGTAGCAATCGGCCTGCAGTTCCATGCGCACTTGCAGCTGGTTGGCGCGGGACGGGTTTTGCGACTGGGCACTGCGCACCTGGTCCGACATTCCGGTCAGTGTCTGGATGTGGTGGCCATATTCATGCGCCATGACATAGGTGCGGGCAAAATCGCCGCTGGCGCCAAGGCGCTGCTCCATCTCGCGGTAGAAATCGGTGTCGATGTAGATACCGTTGTCGCTGGGGCAGTAGAACGGCCCCATCGCGCTTTGCGCTGAGCCGCAGCCGGAACGCCCGCTCTGCGAATAGAAAGCGAGTTTGGGCGGGGTGAAGGGCACGTTGGAGGCTTCGAAGATCGGCCGCCAGGTCTTGTTGAGCGAGGACAGCGCGTTGCAGGTTTCGCGGCTGAGCGCATCGACGCTGCAGCTGTCGGTGGCGCTGCCGCCGCCCGGCCCCTGTTGCTGCTGCGGCAGCTGCTGCTGGCCGCCCTGCATCTGCTCAAGCCCGCCGATCATCTGCGCCGGATCGACGCCGAACACCAGCGCCGCGATCAGGGCGATCACCAGTGTCCCGCAGCCCAGCTTGCCGCCCCCGGGCATGCCAAAGCCGCCGCCGCCACCGCGCTGGTCTTCGACATTGATGTCGCTGGGATCGAAATCGTCGAGACGCATGGGCAAACCCTTCTGCTATTGCTGGACTTGGACGCGCCAGCAGGCAAAGCCGAATACGCAACTTAAACATCGAAGTTCCGGAGTCGAGAATGTTTCTGCAAGGCAAGCGCGCACTGGTTACCGGTTCCACTTCGGGCATCGGGCTTGCCATAGCCCGGGCGATGCGGGCGGAAGGCGCGGAGCTTGTGCTGTCGGGATTCGGCGATGTGACGGCAATTGCGGCGCTGTGCGACGAGCTGGGCGCAAGCCATGTGCCCGGCGACCTGGCGCAGCGCTCCGGGGTCGAGACGCTGATGGCGGCGGCCGGGGCGGTCGATATCCTGGTCAACAATGCCGGTGTGCAGCATGTCGCGCCGATCGAGCAATTTCCGCCCGAAAAGTGGGACACGATCATCGCGCTCAACCTGACCGCGGCTTTCGACACCAGCCGGCTGGCGGTGCCGCATATGAAGGCGGCGGGCTGGGGGCGGATCGTCAATATTGCCAGCGCTCATTCACTGACCGCTTCTCCGTTCAAATCGGCCTATGTCGCAGCCAAGCACGGCCTGGCCGGGCTGACCAAGACCCTGGCGCTGGAACTGGCCACGCACGGTGTCACCGCCAATTGCATCAGTCCGGGCTATGTCTGGACGCCGCTGGTCGAAAACCAGATCCCCGATACGATGAAAGCGCGCGGGATGACGCGCGCGCAAGTGATGAACGATGTGCTGCTCGCCAAGCAGCCGACCAAGTCCTTCGTACAGACTGCGGACATTGGCGCGATGGCAGTCTTCCTGTGCCGCGCCGAGGCAGCGAATATCACCGGGGCGAATATCAGCATGGATGGCGGCTGGACTGCTGAATAGTCTCAAAAAAGAGCAATCGGCTGATCCCATTCAGCTTGCCGACACCCATGCTTGGTGTAGCTTGGCGCGATGAACAGGGGTAGAATCGCAACCGGCCGTTTATGCGCGCTGCTGGCAACAGTGGCGCTTGGCTTGTCTGTGACTGCCGGGGCTGCGCCGCGGCGGGATCGCGCGCTGGAAGCGCAGCTGCTGGCACATATTGAAGTGCTGGCCAGCGACGAATTTGCGGGGCGCGAGCCGGGAACCGAGGGCGAGGCCAAGACCCTGCGCTATCTCGGCCGCCAGTGGTACGAGATCGGCCTGGTTTCGGGCACCAACGACCCCAGCCACGAATGGTTCGCCCCGGTCGATCTGGTCGAGCGCGAACCGGCGGCGTCTTCGGCGCGGTTCAGCCGCAAGGGGCGCGAGATCCTTGTTCCCGGCGATGCCGTGCTGATGCTGACCTCGGGCAAGCGTGCTCTGGTGCGCGATGCGCCGGTGCTGTTCGCGGGCAAGGGCCTCAACGCCCCGCTCGAACGCAGCGAGCTTGCCGGGCGGGTGGTAATGCTGCTCGACGGCGGGGTAGACAACAGTGACCGGCAGAACGCACTGCTGGCAGCCGGGGCCTCGGCGGTGCTGACCCTGCTCGACGGCGAGCGGACGCTGGAACATGTCGCAACCCGGCGGCAAAGGTCGGGCTATGCGCTGGCCAGCGATACGCTGGGCGGCGATCTTGAAGGTTTCATCACCCCAGCGGGGCTTGATCGGCTGCTGCACGGCAGCGGCCAGACGCTGGCCACCCTCAAGAAAGCGGCGGACAAAGCAGACTTCGTCCCGCAACTGCTCGATCTCACCGCCACGCTGGAGGCCAGTACCCGCGAGACCACGATCCGCACCCACAATCTGATCGGCAAGCTCCCGGGAAAGCGGCCTGAATCCGGCGCGGTGCTGTTTGTGGCGCATTGGGATCATTTCGGCATCTGCGCCGAGGCCCCGGCCGAAGACGTGATCTGCAACGGCGCGATCGACAATGCCAGCGGGGTGGCCGCGCTCACCGAGATCGCCCGGCGGCTGGCGCGCACCGGCCAGCTGGACCGCGATATCTATTTCCTGGCGACGACGGCGGAAGAGCTCGGCTTGCTCGGCGCAAACGCCTTTGCCGAGAACCCTCCGCTGCCGTTGACCCAGATCGTCGCGGCCTTCAACATCGACAGCATTGCGATCAACCCGGCGGGGACGCCGCTGGCCATTGTCGGGCGCGATATGACGCCGCTCGACGGCGATATCGCCGCCGTCGCCCGGCGCGAGAAGCGGCAGATCGTGGAAGGCAAAGCGGCCAATGCCTATGTCCGGCGGCAGGACGGCTGGGCGCTGCAGCAGCACGACATTCCGGCCGTGCTGGTGTCCAGCGCTTACGCCTATCCCGAACGGGTCGAAGCCTTCTTCGAGGGCGACTATCACCGCCCGGGCGACAATATCAAGATCCCGATGGAACTGGGCGGCGCGGCGCAGGATGTCGCCTTCCATGTCGCACTGGCCCGCTGGTTCGGCGATGCCCGGAAGGTCAAGCTTCCCCCGGCCAAATAGCTGAACCCTCCCGCCTTGCCCCCGGCCACGGGTGCGGTTACATGGGCCGCCACGAATCTCCCCGCTAGCAGGACCTGTGGCAATTATGGATATCCCTCTCGGCCTTACCTTCGACGACGTGCTGCTGCGTCCGGCCGAGTCCGATATCCTGCCCACCAATGCGGACACCAGCACCTTCCTGACCCGCGAGATCGCGCTCAACATTCCGGTGATCTCCTCGGCCATGGACACCGTGACCGAAGCTGACATGGCGATCGTCATGGCGCAGATGGGCGGGATCGGCGTGCTCCACCGCAATCTTTCGATCGAGGAACAATGCGCCGCGGTGCGCGCGGTCAAGCGGTTCGAAAGCGGCATGGTGGTCAATCCGATCACCATCGCGCCCGATGCCACGCTGGGCGACGCGCAGGCGATCATGAAGGCCAATCGCATCAGCGGCATTCCGGTGGTCGAAGCGAGCGGCAAGCTGGTCGGCATCCTCACCAACCGCGACGTGCGCTTTGCCGCCAACCCCAGGCAGCCGGTGCGCGAGCTGATGACGCATGAGGATCTCGCCACGGTCAAGCTCGGTGCCAGCGGCGACGAGGCGCGGCGGCTGCTGCACCAGCGCCGCATCGAAAAACTGCTGGTGGTCGATGACCGGTTCCACTGCATCGGGCTGATCACGGTCAAGGACATCGAAAAGGCCGTGACCTTTCCCAATGCGACCAAGGATGCCGCCGGCCGCTTGCGCGTCGCCGCCGCGACCACGGTGGGCGACAAGGGCTTCGAACGCACCGAGGCGCTGCTCGCCGCCGAATGCGACGTGGTCATCATCGATACTGCGCACGGCCACAACAAGGACGTCGCCCGCGCGGTGGAACGAGTCAAGAAGCTGTCCAATTCGGCGCAGGTGATCGCCGGCAATGTCGCTACCGCCGAAGCGACCCGCGCGCTGATCGGCGCCGGCGCGGATGCGGTCAAGGTCGGCATCGGTCCGGGATCGATCTGCACCACGCGGATCGTCGCCGGGGTCGGCGTGCCCCAGCTCACTGCGATCATGGACGCGGTCTCGGCGGCGCAGGAGGCCGGCATTCCGATCATCGCTGATGGCGGCCTGCGCACCTCGGGCGATGCTGCCAAGGCGCTGGCCGCCGGGGCCTCGACGATCATGATCGGATCGATACTGGCCGGCACCGAAGAAGCGCCGGGCGAAACCTTCCTGTATCAGGGCCGCGCCTACAAGAGCTATCGCGGCATGGGCTCGGTCGGGGCGATGGCGCGCGGTTCGGCGGACCGGTATTTCCAGCAGGAAATCAAGGATTCGCTCAAGCTGGTGCCCGAAGGGATCGAGGGTCAGGTTGCTTACAAGGGCCCGGCCAAGGATGTCATCCACCAGCTGGTCGGCGGCATCAAGGCGGCGATGGGCTATACTGGCTCGGCGACCATCGAGGACCTGCGCACCCGGGCGCAATTCGTGCGCATCACCAATGCGGGCCTGCGCGAAAGCCATGTCCATGACGTGTCGATCACGCGGGAAGCGCCGAATTATCCTACGCGCTGAGATTGGCGCTGTGTTTCTGGACTTCGCTCGACATGAGCGGGGTAGGATAGAACCCACTCACTCCGCTCATCCCGAGCGAAGTAGAGGGACGCTGCGCAAACTGAGTTCTGCCCCATGACCCCCTCAGCCCGAGTCCAGGCCGCCATCGAGATTCTCGATCTGGTCGTCGCCGCAGCCCGCACCAACGGTCCGCCCGCCGACCGCATCATCGCCGAATGGTTCCGCACCCGCCGCTTTGCCGGCAGCAGCGACCGCCGCGCGGTGCGCGAGCTGGCGTGGTCCGCGATCCGCATCTGCGGCGAAGTGCCGCTCAACGGCCGCGCGGCGATGCTGGCGCTGGCGAAGGATGATCCGGCACTGGCTGCACTGTTCGACGGTTCGGCCCATGCCCCCACGCCGATCGGCGAGGGCGAGCGCCATGCTCAGCCCGGAGTTGCGCCGGCCTGGCTGGAAAAGGCGCTTGCCGCTTCCGACATCGACGGGGATGAAGCCGCAGCCCTGCTCGGCCGCGCCCCGCTCGACATCCGCGTCAACACGCTCAAGGCCGCGCGCGACACCATCGAACTGCCGCTCGCCGGGGAGCCGACCATTGCCGCCGATGGCCTGCGTTTCCCCGCCGGAACCCAGGTCGAGCAATGGCAGGCCTGGCGCGAAGGCCGGTTCGAAGTGCAGGACACCGGCTCCCAGCTGGTCTGCGAGGCCGTGGCGGCGCAGCCCGGCGAGACCATCATCGACCTCTGTGCCGGGGCTGGCGGCAAGACGCTGTCGCTGGCGGCGGCGATGGACAATCGCGGCAGACTGATCGCCTGCGACACCGATCGCGGACGGCTGCAACGCCTGCCCGAGCGAGCCGCGCGCTGCGGTGCCGAGGCCGAAACGATCCTGCTCAATCCGGGCCGCGAAATGGCAGCGCTCGGCGATTGGCAGGGCCAGGCCGATGCCGTGCTGATCGATGCGCCCTGTTCGGGCAGCGGCACCTGGCGGCGCAATCCGGAAGGGCGCTGGCGGCTGAACGACGCCGGGCTGGTCCGGGTGATGGCGACCCAGCAACGCCTGCTGGAGATCGCCGCAGGGCTGGTGCGACCGGGCGGGCGGATGATCTATGCGGTGTGTTCGCTGCTCGACGGCGAGGGTGCAGACCAGATCGCAGGGTTCCTCGCCGCGCATGCCGGGTGGCGCGCAGAACCGCCGCAACTTGCCGCCGGGCGCGCGCGCGGGCCGGGAATGCGGCTGACTCCGTCCCATGACGGGACTGACGGATTTTTCATCGCACGTTTATTTCTGTTGTGATAGCAAGTTGGACGATGTCCACGCCAGCGCCTTCGGCCAAGGAATTTTTGATGCGCTTTACACCTGCCGCTCTCGCACTTTCCCTCCTGGCAAGTGTCACTGCCAGCACGGTAATGTCCGCACCTCCGGCGGCACCGATGGATCCGCGTGCTACCTCGCTGCTGGCCCAGGGCCGCAGCGAACTGGCCGCCGGCCGGATCGATGGGGCAATCGACGCCTACGAAGCGGCGCTGGCAATCTCGCCGGGCAGCCTGCCGGTCTATCTCAGCCTCGCCGAAGCGACCCGCCGCCAGGGTATGCAGGGCAAGGCGCTGCATTATTACCGCGAGGCGCTGCAGGCCGATCCGCAAAATCTCGCGGCGATCTCGGGCGAAGGCGCGGCGCTGGTCGAAAAGGGCGCGGTCGAAAAGGCGCGGCGCAATCTGACACGGCTGCAGGGACTGTGCGGCAACAATTGCGATGCCGCCCGCCAGCTCGCTGCCGCCATCGCCCGGGGGCCGGCACCCAAAGTGGTCACCGCCGAAGCGGTCAAGCCCGCGCCGGTGGTGACGGAGAACTGATCGTCAGATCAGCGACCGGAATTCCTCCAGCACGCTGCGGTAAACGTGGCGTTTGAACGTCACGATCAGTCCGGGCAGCAGTCCGGGCTCCACCCATTTCCATTCGCAGAACTCGGCCGGATCATGCGCGTCGAGGCGGATGTCGCTATCGTCGCCGGTGAAGCGCGCCAGCAGCCAGTGCTGCCGCTGGCCCCGGTAGCGGCCCTTCCACAGCTTGCCGACCAGTTCGGGGGGCAGGTCGTAGAACAGCTCCTCGCGGGTCTGTGCAAGCAAGGCCACATGCTGCTCGCCGACGCCGGTTTCCTCGGCCAGTTCGCGCAGCGCGGCGGCGTGCAGATCCTCACCGTCGTCGATACCGCCCTGCGGCATCTGCCAGAAATCGCCTTCGCGGTTGTCGATCCGCTTGCCGACAAAGGCAAAGCCCGCGGAATTGACCAGCATAACCCCGACACATGGGCGATAGGGCAGAGCGGCGATATCGGTCATTTCAGGCGATTTTTCCGATTATGGGCTGGCGTGCAGCATTGTTATTCAGCCATTCGCAATCATATTGGGCACAAATAGGCTGATGCGGCCATAAGCATCGCTTTGCGTCTTGACTAGCCGCCTGTGCGGGAGTTTGGCGAAACTCTGCGGTTTGGCACCTGACAGTTTTTCTAGATTGTGCCGCCCGCAAGTGAGCGTAGGGGCGAGCGCGCGCAATGCGCCACCGGCAGAGGACGATGATGGCAACTTTACTGGCCGAACAGAATTCCGCGGTTACGCCAAAGCGTAACGACTCCCCTGAAGCCGTCGTGGTCCGCTTCGCCGGCGATTCCGGCGACGGCATGCAGCTGACCGGCGGGCAGTTCACCCTGTCCACCGCCTTGGCGGGCAACGATCTGGCGACCTTCCCCGATTTCCCGGCGGAAATCCGTGCGCCGCAGGGCACGCTGTTTGGCGTATCGGCGTTCCAGATCAACTTCGGGTCGACCGACATCACCACCGCCGGCGACGCCCCCGATGTGCTGGTCGCGATGAACCCGGCTGCGCTCAAGACCAATGTCGATGCGCTCAAGCCCGGCGGGCTGATCATTGCCGACACCGGAGAGTTCACCAAGCGCAACCTCGAAAAGGCCAAATACGCGGTCAGCCCGATCGACGATGGCAGCCTCGCCAAATGGGATGTGCTCGCCTTCGATATCAGCGCGCTGACCATGGAATCGGTCAAGCCGTTTGGGCTGAGCAACAAGGATGCGCTGCGCTGCAAGAACATGTGGACGCTGGGCCTGTCGCTGTGGATGTTCGAGCGTGACCGCCAGCCGCTGATCGACTGGCTGACGGAAAAGTTCAAGAAGAACCCGCTGCTCGCCGACGCCAATATCGCCGCGCTCAATGCCGGCCACGCCTATGGCGAGACGGCGGAGCTTTCCGGGCCGCTCAAGAAACTGCACGTCGAGCCTGTCGAATCCGCGCCGGGCCTTTATCGCACGGTGACGGGTGCCGAAGCCGTCAGCTACGGGCTGGTCGCAGGCGCGCAACTGGCCGGACTGAAGATGTTCTTCGGCGGCTATCCGATCACCCCGGCATCGGCGATCCTGCACAATCTGGTCAAGATGAAGGAATTCGGCGTCACCACCTTCCAGGCGGAGGACGAGATTGCGGCGATCTGCGCGGCGATCGGCGCGTCCTATGCCGGCAGCCTTGGCGTGACCTCGTCCTCCGGCCCCGGCATCGCGCTGAAGGGCGAGGCGATGGGGCTGGCGATCATGACCGAGCTGCCGCTGGTCATCGTCAATTCACAGCGCGGCGGGCCTTCGACCGGCTTGCCGACCAAGACCGAACAGAGCGACCTCTACCAGGCGGTTTATGGCCGCAACGGCGATGCTCCGCTGCCCGTCGTCGCCGCCCGCTCGCCGACCGACGCATTCGACTGTGCGATCGAGGCCTGCCGCATCGCGGTGCAGTACATGACACCGGTGATCCTGCTCACAGACGGCTATATCGCCAACGCCGCCGAACCGTGGAAAGTGCCCGATCCGGCCAGCTTTGCGCCGTTTCCGGTGCAGTTCCTCGAAGAAAAGAACGGCGATGTCGTGCTGCCCTACAAGCGCGATGAGCACGGCGTGCGCCCCTGGATCAAGCCCGGCACGCCCGGACTGATGCACCGCATCGGCGGTATCGAGAAAGGCATCGATACCGGCGCGATCGACTATTCGGCGGATGTCCACCAGATCCAAACCGATGCCCGCAAGGCCAAGATCGACGGCGTCGCCCAGTCCATCCCGCTGCAGGAAGTCAGCGCGGGCAACAGCTCGGGCAAGCTCGCCATCGTCGGCTGGGGTTCGACCTTCGGCCCGATCCACCAGGCCGTGCGCCGCGCCCGCGCCAAGGGGCTCGACGTCAGCCACATCCACGTCCGCCACATCTGGCCGATGCCCAGCAATCTTGGCGATCTTCTCAAGGGGTTCGACAAGATCATCGTTCCCGAAATGAACACCGGCCAGTTCAAGACCGTGCTGCGCGATCAGTTCCTGGTCGATGCCCGGCCGATGACCAAGACCAGCGGCCAACCCTTCACGATCGCCGAGATCGAAGCGGCGATTGAGGGGGCGCTGGGGTGAACAGCATGACCACTATCCTGACCCCGCCCAATGACAGGGAATCTGATCGGCAAGCCAGCAGGAATATCGGTTCCGGGCAAATGTGATTTATGGATAGCCGGACAATCATCCGCATGCTTGAAGCAGACGGATGGGAATTCAAGTCGCAGGAGGGAAGTCACCGGCATTTTAGGCACCCTGCGCGGCCCGGCAAAACGACCGTGCCGCATCCGGTAAAAGATGTTAATGTGAAGACGGTCATTTCGATTGAGCGCCAGTCCGGCGTCAATTTAAGGAGGCGCTAGTGTCTCGGAAAATCTATCTTGGTGGCGTGTCTGGTCACCCCGGAAGCTATGGCATTGTCTTTCCCGATTTTCTCGGATGTGTCTCTGTCGGCGAAACCATGGCGGACGTGGCTGCGATGGGTCGCGAAGCGCTGCAGTTGCATGTCGATGGGATGGTCGAGGATGGTGATCTCATACCTGAACCGACCTCGGTGGATTTCAAGCGACTGGATGCCGAATTCTCCGATCCCGCTGATCCTGCCGATGTCGAGCCTTGGGTGGCGGTCATTGCGATCGAGGTGGAAGTACCGATCTTTCCCCAAACCGTGACAGTGCCGCTCGACACCTCCCTGGTGCAGGAGATTGACCGTGTTGTCCCCGATCGCCGCCAATTCATCACCGATGCCACCCGGCGCGAACTCGAACGTCTCAAAAAATCTGCCTGAGGTCCTATAATGAACGACATGACCCCCATCAAGTTTGAAACCACGCTCAAGGATTGGGAAACCGATCAGGAAGTGCGCTGGTGCCCCGGCTGCGGTGACTATGCGATCCTCAAGGCGGTGCAGCGCACCCTGCCGGAAATCGGCGCCGATCCGGCAAAGACCGTGTTCGTTTCTGGCATCGGCTGTTCCAGCCGCTTCCCCTATTATGTCGAGAGCTATGGCTTCCACACCATCCACGGCCGCGCCCCTGCCTTCGCTACGGGCATCAAGCTTGCCAATCCCGAGCTCGACGTCTGGCTGGTGACCGGCGACGGCGACGGCATGTCGATTGGCGGCAACCACACCATGCACATTCTGCGCCGCAATCTCGATTGCCAGATCCTGCTGTTCAACAACGAGATCTACGGCCTCACCAAGGGCCAGTATTCGCCGACCAGCCGGCTGGGCACGACTTCGCCGTCCACACCCGGCGGCTCGGTCGATCGCCCCGCACGCCCCGCCGCCTTCGCGCTGGGTGCGGGCGCGCGGTTTGTGGCGCGCGGTTTCGACGTTTCGAAGAAGCTGCCTGAAGTGCTCAAGGCTGCCCACGCCCACAAGGGCGCGGCCTTCATCGAGATTTTCCAGAACTGCATCGTCTACAACAAGGACGTGTTCGACGATTTCGCCGCACCCAAAGGTGCCGAAGCCAACCAGCTGTGGCTTGACCATGACCAGCCGATGCTGTTCGATAAGGGCACCAAGGGCCTGCGGGTCAATCTCGATCATCTGCATCTCGAAGTGGTCGATGTGGTCGACGGTGATTGGCAGGCGGCGGGCGTGATCGTCCATGACATTACCAACCGCGCGGTGGCGCATATGCTGATCGAAATGCCGTTCGGTCCCTTCCCGATGGCCCTCGGCGTCCTCTACGACGACCCGCGCCCGAGCTTCGAGGAAGAGCTGCTGGGGCAGGACGCCAAGACGGTCGAAGGCAAACAGGCCAACCTCGCCAAGCTGCTGGCGAAGGGCCAGACTTGGACGGTTGAGGGATAGATTTTCTCACAACGCCGCGAAGCCCCAACCCCTTCCCAAGCCCTTAGTAAAAGTCCATAATCCATCCCATGAATGCACAGGCACCGGGGAGAGGCGCGGAGCTTGTTGCGGGCGGCCGGGGGATCGGCATTGGCCCGCAATGGCTGGCGCGCATGTGGTCGGGCAGCCTCCACCGCTTTCTCGATCGTGTCGATGCCGGGCTGATGCGCGGCTCGGTGGAGCTGTTCTTGCCCGATGGAAGGGTGCGGCTGCTGGGTGGCCGGGCACCGGGCTTCGAAGCCTCAGCGGAAATCGTCAGCTTCCGGGCGCTGCTGCGGCTTGCCACCAGCGGCTCGGTCGGTTGCTACCAGGGCTGGGAGGCGGGCGAGTGGGAAAGCTCCGATCCGGTCACCCTGTTCGCCCTGTTCGTCGATAACGCCGCGCCGCTGGGCAATTCCGCTCGCGCGCACGGCCCATGGCGGATCATCGCGCGGATGATCCACTGGCTGCACCGCAACACCCGGCGCGGCGCCGAGCGCAACATCCATGCGCATTACGACCTCGGCAATGATTTCTATGCGCAATGGCTCGATCCCTCGATGAGCTATTCGAGCGCGATCTTCGATGCGGGACACAGCTCGCTGGAACAGGGCCAGGCCCTGAAACTGGAGCGGATCGGCGAGCGGCTCGGCCTGAAGGGCGGCGAGAATGTGCTGGAGATCGGCTGCGGATGGGGAACGCTCGCCCGCCTGTTGGAGCGCCAGCACCACGCCAGGGTCACCGCGATCAGCCTTTCAGAGGCCCAGTTGGCCTATGCGAGGGAACGGGCGGTGGAAGAGCAACTCAGCACAGATTTTCGCCACCAGGACTACCGCGACGTTACCGGCCAGTTCGACGCTGTGGCCAGCGTCGAGATGGTCGAGGCGGTCGGCCAGCACTATTGGCCCCATTTCTTCGACTGCATCGCCCGATGCCTCAAGCCGGGCGGGCGGGCGGCGATCCAGTATATTGCCATGCGGGACGACCTGTTCGACGCCTATGCCAGGAGCGCCGATTTCATCCAGACCTACATCTTCCCCGGCGGCATGCTGGTGCGCGAAAGCACTTTCCGACGCCTCGCCGCCGAACGCGGACTCGCGTGGCGCGACCAGGCGGACTTCGGGCTCGACTATGCCGAGACGTTGCGGCTGTGGCGCGGCAACTTCGACCGGGCGGTGGAGGAAGGCAGGCTGCCAGAGGGATTTGACGCCCGCTTCGTGCGGCTGTGGCGCTTTTACCTGATGTATTGTGAAGCCGGCTTTCGCGGGCGCGGGATCGAGGTTTCGCAAGTGACGCTGGTCAAGGAGGGCTGACGATGCGCAGGCTGGCTACGGGGATCGCTTCGCTGGCGTTGCTGACGGCATCCTGCACCGCGCCGTCGGGTCCCGTCGGCAAGGTCGCTCTCAGTACTGGAAATCCGATCCTGACGATGTCCGAGGCGGAGCGGCGGCGGGTCCAGCTGGCGGGTCCGCAGATGCTGTTCTGGAACGAAGCGCAGCGGAGCATGCGGTTCCGCGAGATGGAAAAGCATCTGCCCGGAACCGTGGCCGCCCCTGCGCGCCGCCCGCGCCCACTGCCACCCGGCGCTTCGCTCGCCGGGCTGAACGATGCCGAGATCGATGCAGCGATGGAAGCCGGCAAGCTGGCCGGGTTGATGGTGGTGCAGGATGGTCGGGTGCGGCTGGAGCGCTACCGGATGGATTTTGGCCCGGCCCAGCGCTGGACCAGCTTCTCGGTGGCCAAGTCGCTCACCTCGACGCTGGCCGGGCAGGCACTGAAAGAGGGGTACATTTCCGCGCTGTCCGATCCGGTGACGCGCTATCTGCCCGAACTCAATGGCTCAGCCTATGACGGAGTTTCCATCGAACAGGTGCTGACCATGAGCTCCGGCGTGCGCTGGAGCGAGAATTATGCCGATCCCGCCAGCGATGTCGCGCGGATGTTCTCGGAGCCGCTGGTGCCGGGCGTCGACCCCGCGCTGAGCTACCTCGCCAAGCTGCCGCGTGAGGCCGAGCCGGGCCAGCGCTGGGTCTACAAGACGGGCGAGACCAACCTGATCGGCACGATCGTGCAGCGCGCCACCGGCCGGGTCCTCACCGAGTATGCCGCCACCCGTCTGGTCGACGCCGCCGGCTTCGAGGGCGAGCTGTTCTGGATGATCGACCCGGTGGGCAACAACATCGGCGGCTGCTGCCTGTCGCTTTCGATGCGCGATTACGCACGCATCGGCCTGTTG
The DNA here is from genome assembly GCA_963791765.1 of uncultured Alphaproteobacteria bacterium. Classification (GTDB taxonomy): domain Bacteria; phylum Pseudomonadota; class Alphaproteobacteria; order Sphingomonadales; family Sphingomonadaceae; genus Novosphingobium. The sequence goes on along the minus strand of CAWBTL010000011.1, from coordinate 177,455 downwards.
GCGCTGGAGGGCGGCAGGGGCGTGGTCGCGAAAGACTGGTTCGCCCGCGCCTCGCGCCCTGCCTATCAATCCAACTCGCCTGGCGTGGGCTATGGCTATCAGTGGTGGACGCTACCCGGCGGGCGCTGGGGAGCGCAGGGCATCTTCGGGCAGACCGTGACCGTGTTACCGGCCCAGCGCGCCGTCATCGTCCAGCTCGGCAATTGGCCCGTTGCGAATTCGCCGGAGCTTTGGTCAACCCGGGCCGGGTTGGCTGACCGGATCGTTCGGACGCTGGATTAAAATATCTTGTGCTTAATCTGAATCGCGCTTCAAATTTCCGCTCATCCTGAGCCTGTCGAAGGACCATCGTCCTCCGGCGAGTTCACCGTAACAACCTGGTACTTCGACAAGCTCATACCAACTGCCCGATGAAATGACCTCTCAAGCCCCTCCTGTTGAGCTGCGCTCGGCTGCGTCTCAGGGGAGGGGCAGGGCTATCGCATATTCCGAACTGCCCTTTCTTCTCCGCTCCCCGCTTGCGGGAGGGGTTAGGGGTGGGTCAGTCGGACGAAATCGACGGTTTCGCGTCAAATTCAAACTCACCCACCCCCAACCCCTCCCGCAAGCGGGAGGGGAGAAGAGTCAGTATCATCGAGATTTGGTATCAGCATGAGCGGGTGTGATGAGATTAACCGCAATTCGCTTTAACAGCTCGAGCGGAACACGCCGTTGCCGCGCCAGCGGGTTAGCAGGTTGTCGTGTACCACCGGGCTCAACAGCTGGTGGAAGGCGCAGCCGACCAGGCTGTTGTTCCACCAGATCACCTCGGCTTCGAGCGACTGCAAACCAGGAATGCTGAGCCAACAAAGCGTGCCGGGGTACATGCGGTTGATCGCCATTGCCGAAAACCCGGCGAGCGATAAGTCCTGCACCACTGTCTGGAACCCGCGCGAACCCGAAGGGCGCAGCGATGCAGGAATGGAAATACGGGTACGCGGCGCGCAGCGATCTTCCTGCGACGCGTGGGAATAGTTGTCTTGCGTTCCGAAAGCCGTTGACATTGCGGTCTCCACAGACTGTCGCTGCCATTGCCTGCGACCGCCTGAAAATGGAGATGCGGCGTTAACGTTGCGTCACCAGGAATGGTTAACAGATTCGCGGTATCCGCTGGCAAACTGTTCACCAAGCAAGGAAACCAGCCGCTCCGCCACCACCTCGGGCGGCTTGACCGATGCCGGGTCCTCGCCCGGGTAGGCGCGGGCGCGCATCGCTGTGCGGGTGGCCCCGGGACTGACCAGGGCGACGCGGATCTTCGAAACCTTCGCGGTCTCCTGCGCATAGCATTCGAGCAGCACTTCGCACGCAGCCTTGCTGGCGGCATAGGCGCCCCAATAGGCGCGCGGGCTGCGGGCGACGCCTGTGGTCAGGCCAATGACGCGGGCGTCCTGGCTCTTGCGCAGCATCGGATCGAAGTGACCGATCAGCGCCTGCGTCGCCAGTACATTGACGGTGAGCGCCTTGTTAAGGGCGTTCTGGTCGATATCGGCGACCGAAGTCAGCTGCGGCAGCACCGCGGCATTGATCACCAGTATGTCGAGCGCCTGCCAGCGCTGGGCGATTGCCGCCGCCAGCCGGGCAATGCCGTCGGGTTCGGTCAGATCGACTGGGGCGATGGTGGCGCTGCCGCCGGCGGCGTGGATACGCTCTTCGACTGCTTCCAGCGCTTTGGTGTCGCGCGCGGTCAGCACGACATGCGCGCCTGCCGCTGCAATCGCCTCTGCCGTCGCGGCACCGATCCCCCGGCTCGCCCCGGTGACGAGCGCCAGCTGGCCCTCGAAAGGCTTCACGCGACTTTGTCGACCGGAAACGCGAGCTGGCCGGTGCCTTCGCGTTCGCCCAGATCGGTCAGCCGGGTCGGATATTCGCCCGAGAAGCAGGCGTCACAGAACTGCGGCTTGCCGGCATCGCGACCGGCTTCGCCGACGGCGCGGTAGAGGCCGTCGATCGAGACGAAGGCCAGGCTGTCGGCCAAGATATATTCGGCCATGGCCTGGATATCCATCCGCGCGGCGAGCAGCTTTGAGCGCTCCGGGGTATCGACGCCGTAGAAGCAGCTATGCTCGGTTGGCGGGCTGGCGATGCGCATGTGAACTTCCGCCGCCCCGGCATCGCGCATCATTTCCACAATCTTGAGCGAAGTCGTGCCGCGCACGATCGAATCGTCGATCAGGATGATGCGCTTGCCCTCGACAATGGCACGGTTGGCGTTGTGCTTGCGCTTGACATCGGCATGGCGCGCGCCGTCTTCGGGCTGGATGAAAGTGCGCCCGACATAGTGCGAACGGATGATGCCGAGCTCGAACGGAATGCCAGATTGCTGGGCATAGCCGATAGCCGCCGGCACGCCGCTGTCCGGCACCGGGATGACCACGTCGGCATCGACCGGCGATTCCTTGGCCAGTTCCACGCCGATGCGCTTGCGCACGTCGTAAACCGATTTGCCCGCCATCACCGAATCGGGGCGGCTGAAATAGACATGCTCGAAAATGCAGGGCCGCGGATTGTGCTGGCCGAACGGTCGGTGGCTGGAAATCTGGCCATCATGGGTGACTTCGACCAGCTCGCCCGGTTCGACCTCGCGGATCAGATCGGCACCGACAACATCGAGCGCCACAGTCTCGCTGGCGAAAATGATGGCATCACCGATCCGGCCCATCACCAGCGGACGGATGCCCAGCGGATCGCGGCAGGCGACCATGCGCTTGGGCGTCATGCAGATCAGCGAGTAGGCGCCCTCGACCAGCCGCAGCGCATCAACAAAGCGGTCGAGCATGGTCGGATAGCGGCTGGTGGCGATCAGGTGGATGATCACCTCGGTGTCCGATGTGGACTGGAAGATCGCCCCCTTGCGTACCAGCTCGTGCTTGAGGTGCATGGCGTTGGAAATATTGCCGTTATGCGCGATCGAGAACCCGCCCGCGGCCAGATCGGCGAACAGCGGCTGGATATTGCGCAGCCCCGAGCCGCCGGTGGTCGAATAGCGGACATGCCCGGAAGCCATCGCGCCGGGCAGTTCGGCCAGCGCATCGTTGCGGGAAAACACTTGCGCGACATGGCCGATGCCGCGCCGCGCATAGAAATCATTGCCATCGAAGCTGACGATGCCAACCGCTTCCTGCCCCCGGTGCTGAAGCGCATGGAGGCCCAGGGCAGTCATGCCAGCGGCGTCCTTTGCCCCGATTACGCCGAAGATGCCGCATTCCTCACGCAGCTTGTCGCCATCTTCGTCGAAGAAGGGATGGGTCAGGTTCATGGAATCGCCGGGCCGGTGCACGGCGACCCTTTGGCCCCGAAAGGTGGGAAAGGCAAGGGCGGGCGCTTGCCAGCACTGGCCCATCCCCCTAAATCCCGCCCAGCACTCGCTCCAACCCACAGGCCAACCGCTTGATCCTCTCCCACTTCGAATGGACCATCGCCAAGCGCTACCTGCTTCCCGGGCGCGGCGAAGCGGTGATTGCGCTGGTGGCGTCGATCGGCATCGGGGTGGTCATGCTCAGCGTCGCCATGCTGGTGATCGTGATGAGCGTGATGAACGGCTTCCGCGCCGAGCTGCTCGACAAGATCGTCGGGCTAAACGGCCATGCCATTATTCAGGCCTACGGCGGGCGGCTGGAGAACTGGCAGCAGGTGCTGCGGGAAGTGCGCGCGACGCCAGGCGTGGTGCGCGCCTCGCCGCTGATCGAACAGCCGCTGCTGACCAGCTTCAACGGCCGGGTCGAGGCGATCCTGGTGCGCGGAAACACGCTGCAGGACATCCGCCGGATAGAGCCCAACCGCAAGCTGGGCAGCCTGGCCGAACTCCAGCCCGGCGCAGGCAATGTCGCGATCGGCGCACGGCTTGCCGAAAATCTTGGCGCACGGGTGGGCGATACTATCACCATCATCAACCCGCAGGGCCGCGCCACGCCGTTTGGCACGGTCCCGCGCGAGATTGCTTATCATGTCTCGGCGATCTTCGAGGTTGGCGTCTATGATTATGACGAGGCCTTCGTGGTCATGCCGATGCAGGACGCGCAGACACTGCTGCTGACCGGCGATTCGGTCGGCATGATCGAGGTCAAGACCACCGATCCGGACAATGTCGGCGATATCCTCGCCCCGCTGACCCGCAAGCTGGCCGGGCAGGCCGTGGTCACTGACTGGAAGACGATCAACGCCACCCTGTTTGAGGCGCTGGCGGTGGAGCGGGTGGCGATGTTCTTTGCGCTGTCGATCATCGTCATTGTTGCCGCCTTCAACATCCTGTCCTCGCTGATCATGCTGGTACGGTCGAAAACCCGGGACATCGCCATATTGCGGACGATGGGGGCCTCGCGGCGCTCGGTGCTCAAGATCTTCGTCACCACCGGCTCGGTGGTCGGGGTCATCGGTACCTCGGCGGGACTGCTTCTGGGCTTTATGGTGCTATTCTTCCGCCAGGGGATCGTGAAGGGCATCGAATTCGTCACCGGGCAGAACCTGTGGGACCCGCAGATCCGCTTCCTCGCCGAACTGCCCAGCCGCACCGATCCCTTCGAGGTGCTGGCGATCAGCCTGATGGCGCTGGGTTTCAGCTTCCTCGCTACGCTCTACCCCGCATTCAAGGCGGCGAGCACCGATCCCGTACAGGTGCTGCGCTATGAGTGATCCCGTCGTCCAGGTGAAGGGCCTGACCCGCAGCTTCGAACAGGGCGGAGTACGTATCGACGTGCTGCGCGGAGTAGATCTGGCAGTGTATCCGGGCGAAGTCGTGGCGCTGCTTGGCCCGTCCGGCTCGGGCAAATCGACCATGCTGCAGGCAATCGGCCTGCTCGAAGGCGGTTTTGGCGGCATGATCGAGATCGACGGGATCGACGCCACCACCATGTCGGGCGACGAGCGCACCGCGCTGCGCCGCGATCATCTGGGTTTCGTCTATCAGTTCCACCATCTGCTGGCCGATTTCTCTGCCATCGAGAATGTCATCCTGCCCCAGCTGGTCGCGGGGGCCACGCAGCAGCAGGCCGAGGATCGCGCCATCGAACTGCTCGGTGCACTGGGCCTCGCCAAGCGGCTCGAACACCGCCCCAGCCAGTTGTCCGGCGGCGAGCAGCAGCGGGTCGCCGTCGCCCGCGCGCTCGCCAACAAGCCGCATCTGGTGCTGGCGGACGAGCCCACCGGCAACCTCGACGAGGCGACGGCGGACCGGGTCTTCGCCGAATTCGTCAATCTGGTACGCGGCGAGGGCAGCGCGGCCCTGGTCGCCACGCACAACGAGCGGCTGGCCTATGCCATGGACCGGGTGGTGCGGCTGCACGAAGGCAAGCTGGAGTGATCCGCTCTTGAATCGGAGCCGATCCTGCGCCACATTGTATCCATCCTGCCCGCGTTTCGGGCAGTGAGAAATGTGGAGACGCCGATGAGCAATTCTCCTCCCACTTTCGGGACCCATCCTGGCCTGCATTCGGATGTCGAGTGGAGCGACCATGCGACGCTGCACCGGCGCAATTATGGCGGCGGCTTTCTCTATGAGCTGACGGCGATGCGCCGCGGCACGCTGGCCGAACTGGTGCGCCATGTGCTCCGGCTACCGGAGGGCGAGCGCAAGGATCTGGTCATCGAAAAATCGGGCGATCATCGTCTGGACTGGGTGGAGATCATGGGCCTCTCAAAGCGCCCCGATTTTCCCACCGAGGCAGAGACAGCGCATTGACCTCCATCGCCGATTTCACGGCTGCCCTGCCCGGCGGCGAGATGCTGAACCTGTCCGAAAAGGCCGGCAAGGTGCTGCTGGTGGTCAACACCGCCAGCAAATGCGGCTTCACTCCGCAATATGCGGGGCTTGAAAAATTGTGGCAGAAATACCGGAACCAGGGCTTCGAGGTGATCGCCTTTCCCTGCAACCAGTTCGGTGGCCAGGAACCGGGCAGCGCCGAGGACATCGCCGAGTTCTGCAGCGTCAACTTCGGACTGAGTTTTCCGCTGATGGCCAAGGTCGAAGTCAACGGCGCCGGGGCGGCCCCGCTCTATGAGTGGATGAAGGCCGAAGCGCCGGGGATACTGGGCACAAAAAAGGTCAAGTGGAACTTCACCAAATTCCTCATCGCGCGCGACGGCAAGGTGGTGCGCCGCTATGCGCCGACTGACAAGCCCGAGAAGCTCGCGGCGGATATCGAAGCATTGCTATAGAATACCGTGCGTTTAATCTGAATCGACCTTCAAATTTCCGCTCATGCTGAGCTTGTCGAAGCACCCTCGTCCACCGGCGAGTTCACCGTAACAACCTGGTACTTCGACAAGCTCAGCATGAGCGGGTCTGATACCAATCGCCCATTGCACCGACTCTGCTCCCCTCCCCTTCAGGCGCATATTCCATTTGGTGCCTGTGGATCCCAGTTCCCCTCCCGCTTGCGGGAGGGGTTAGGGGTGGGCCAGTTGCACGAAATCGACGGTTTCGCGTCAAATTCAGACTCACCCACCCCCAACCCCTCCCGCAAGCGGGAGGGGGGAAGAAAGGACAGGTCGGAATATGCGATAGCCCTCCCCTGAAGAGGAGGGGCTTGAGAGGTCATTTCATCGGGTAGTTGGTCTGATACAGATTAAGCGCAATGCGCTTTTGAACGGGGATAAACGCAGCCACCAGGGCTTCCGAATCGCTACCCACCCCGCCTAGTCTGCCGCCATGGCCTATGCTCCCTTCGTACCCCTGCGGGTCTATTCCAGCTACACCATGCTCGATGGTGCGATCGATCCGAAGGCGATCGCCAAGCTGGCGAAGGAGCGCGGCTTTCCCGCCATTGCCATCACCGATCGCAACGGGCTCTACGGCTCGGTCGCCTTTGCCGCGGCAGCACGTGAGAACGGTATCCAACCGATTGTCGGCACTGCGCTGGCGGTGTCGCGGGAACAAGGCGGCCCGATCGACTGGCTTGGACTTTACGCGCAGAACGAGGCCGGCTGGCTCAACCTGTGCCATCTGGTCAGCCGCGCCCATCTGGATCGCCCGCTGGAATTCGATCCGCATGTGCTGCTGGACGACCTTGCGGGCCATAGCGACGGTCTGATCGCGCTGACCGGGGCGGGCGACGGTGCACTTGCGCGTCTGCTGGCAGAGGGGCGGCACGAAGCGGCCGAAGGCTATTGCGAAAAGCTGGAAGCGCTGTTCCCCGGACGCCTCTATATCGAACTTGCCCGGCGCGGCGATGCGGTTGAGGATGCCTCGGAAGAGGCGCTGATCGCGCTGGCCTATGCCCGCGACCTGCCGCTGGTCGCCACCAACCCTGCCAACTACGCCGAGCCGGGCTTCCACGCCGCGCATGACGCCATGCTGTGCATTGCCAATTCCACCCACATCGACGCCGCCGAACGCCCGCGTTCGAGCCCGCATGCCTGGGTCAAATCCGCGCCGATGATGCAGGAACTGTTCGCCGACCTGCCTGAGGCGATTGCCAACTCGCTCGTCATTGCGCAGCGCTGCGCCTTTGCCCCGCCCAAGCGCAAGCCGATCCTGCCCAGCCTCGCCGGCGATCAGCAGGGCGAGGCCCGGATGCTGGCCGACGATGCGCGGGCAGGGCTCGCCCGCCGCCTCCAACCCTATTATCCCGAGGCCGCTCAGGCTGAGCTTGTCGAAGCCCTGTGCGCAACCGGCGAGGACCAGCGCGAGGCCTTCGACAGGCTCAGGATGAGCGGGGTGGGGGATGAATTTCAAACCTATGCCGAACGCCTCGAATTCGAGATCAATGTCATCAACGGCATGGGCTTTGGCGGCTATTTCCTGATCGTTGCCGATTTCATCAAATGGGCCAAGGACAACGACATCCCGGTGGGGCCGGGGCGCGGCTCGGGTGCGGGCAGCGTCGTCGCCTGGGCGTTGACCATTACCGATCTCGATCCGCTGAAGCTCGGCCTGCTGTTCGAACGCTTCCTCAATCCCGAACGCGTGTCGATGCCGGACTTCGATATCGACTTCTGCGAAACCCGGCGCGGCGAGGTGATCCGCTATGTCCAGGCCAAATACGGCCACGATCACGTCGCCCAGATCATCACGTTCGGCAAGCTCAAGGCCCGCGCGGTGCTGCGTGATACCGGCCGGATCCTGCAGATGAGCTATGGCCAGGTCGACCGGCTGTGCAAGATGGTGCCCAACCACCCGACCGACCAGTGGACCTTGCCGCGCACTCTCAACGGCGTTGCCGAATTCCGCCGCGCCTATGAGACTGACGACGAGGTCAAGCGCCTCGTCGATCTGGCGATGCAGCTCGAAGGGCTGCCGCGCAACTCCTCGACCCACGCCGCCGGCGTGGTCATCGGCGACCGCCCGCTGGCGCAGCTGGTGCCGCTCTACCGCGATCCGCGTTCGGACATGCCGGTGACCCAGTTCGACATGAAATATGTCGAGGATGCGGGGCTGGTGAAGTTCGACTTTCTCGGTCTCAAGACGCTGTCGGTGCTGAAGAAGGCGCTCGACCTATTGGCCCGCCGCGACATTTCCATCGATCTTGACACATTGGCCTGGGACGACCCGCAGGTTTACGAGCTGCTCCAGCGGGGCGACACCGTCGGCGTTTTCCAGCTGGAATTGGAGGGCATGCGCCGCACCCTGGCGGCGGTGAAGCCGACCGGCTTTGGCGACATCATCGCGCTGGTCTCGCTCTACCTGCCGGGGCCGATGGACAATATCCCGCTGTTCGGACGCCGCAAGAACGGGCTGGAAGCGATCGAATATCCGCATCCAAAGCTCGAAGGCATCCTCGCCGAAACCTATGGCGTCTTCGTCTATCAGGAGCAGGTGATGCAGGCCGCGCAAATCCTGGCGGGCTATTCGCTGGGCGATGCCGATCTTCTGCGCCGCGCCATGGGCAAGAAAGTGCAGGCGGAAATGGACGCGCAGCGCCAGCGCTTCGTCGATGGCTGCAAGGAGTTGTCGGGCATCGACGCCCGCAAGGCCAACGAGCTGTTCGACCTGATCGACAAGTTCGCCGGCTATGGCTTCAACAAGAGCCACGCCGCCGCCTATGCGCTGCTCGCCTACCAGACCGGCTGGCTGAAAACCCACTACCCCCACGAATTCTTCGCCGCATCGATGTGCTTCGACATGCACCAGTCCGACAAGCTTTCGATCTTTGTCGATGACATGCGCCGTGCCGGGATCATGCTGGCCGGGCCAGACATCAACCATTCCGAAGCCGAATTCTCGGTCGAGCGCACCGAGGAAGGCTATGCGGTGCGCTATGCCCTCGCCGGGATTCGTAATGTCGGCGAAAAGGCGATGGACGCGATCGTCGCCGAACGCGAGGCGCAGGGGCGCTTCGCCAGCCTTGAGGACATGTTCCGCCGCGCGCCGCAAGGTTCGATGAACCGCCGCCAGCTCGAAGGGTTGGCGGGGGCCGGGGCCTTTGACGGGCTCGAACCCAACCGTGCGGCTGTGCTCGCCAATGCCGACATGTTGCTTGCCGTCGCCGACGAGGCAGAGCGCAGCCGGTCAAGCGGCCAGGCGGCGCTGTTCGGGGGCGATGACCACGCCGAACCCTCGTTGCGCATGGCCGAGGCCGCCCCCTGGACCCGCGCCGAGCAGATGGCCAAGGAGCGCGAGAACTTCGGCTTCTATTTTGCCGAACACCCGGTCAGCCAGTACCGCCTCATCGCCAGTGCCAACGGCGCGCGCAGCTATGCCAGCCTGATGGTTGCCGGCGGCAGCGGTTCGGGCGCGCGCCAGCCTGCGGTCATGGCGGCGATGGTGGAGAATGTGCAGCGCCGCAAGACCAAGCGCGGCAAGGACTATGTCATGGCTGATTTCTCCGATTCCAGCGGGCAGTTTTCGGCCTCCTGCTTCGAGGAAAGCCTGGTCGAACCGATGACGAAATGGGCGGCCGAGGGCACCTGCGTGCTGCTCACCGTCGATCTTGACAGCCCCAGCCCTGACGAGCCTCCACGGGTGACGGTGCGCGGGGCGCGCCTTCTGGCCGATGTCAAGGACACCGCGCGGATGCAGCTAAAGCTCGACATCGACCGCATCGATGCGCTGCAGGAGCTGGCGGTTCTTCTCGGTCCCGGCGCGGAAGGGCGTGGCGAGGTTCTGGCGCGGCTCCACACGGGCAACGGGCAAGCACCAACAGTTCGGCTGGGCCGCGATTTCCATCTCGATGGAGAACTGGTCGATCGGCTGGCGGCCATCGATGGCATCGCCAATGTCGCGCTGACCGCCGCGCGGGGTCGCGATCACTTGCGGCTGGTGGCTTGATCCGCAGCTTGCGCGCCTATACCTCTAGGGCAACTGAAAATATTCCGTTGAGAGGTTGATCATGCTCGGTGCCATGCAGGACCACGAATTGCGCGTCAGCTCGCTGATCGATCACGCGGCGCGCGAACACGGCGCGCGTGAGATCGTCACCTCGTGGGCCGGCGGCGACGACGAGCGGACCAACTGGGCGGGCATCCGCAGCGATGCCCTGAAGATGGTGCAGGCGCTGCGGCGGCTGGGGATCGCCAAGGGCGACCGGATCGCCACTCTGGCAATGAACCACGCGCCGCATCTCGTCACCTGGTATGGCGCGCCTGGGGCAGGCGGCATTCTGCACACGATCAACCCGCGGCTGTTCGACGAGCAGCTCGAATATATCGCCAACCATGCCGAAGACCGGGTGTTGCTGTACGACGCCGTGTTCCAGCCGCTCGTCGACCGGATGAAGCCGCGCTGGAAGTCGATCGAACACTACATCTGCTTCGATTCGGGCGAGCATGCGACCCCCTTCGCCGAATGGATCGGTGCCGAGGACGGCGACGCCGAATGGACACAGGGCAGCGAGCGCGATCCCTGCATGCTGTGCTACACCAGCGGGACCACCGGCAATCCCAAGGGCGTGCTGTTCGAACACCGTTCGAACCTGCTGCACACCTATGCCGCCGCCATGCCGCAGTGCCTCAATCTCGATTCGCGTTCGACAGTGTTGCCGGTGGTGCCGATGTTCCACGCCAACAACTGGAGTTTTCCGTGGTCGGCAGCGATGGTCGGGGCCAAGCTGGTCTATTGTTCGAACAACGATCCGGCCAATCTGGTCAGCCTGATCAAGCGCGAGCAGGTCAACTATCTGGCCGGCGTGCCGACGGTGTGGCTGAGCCTGGTCAACCATATCGAGGCGACCGGCGGTGATCTCAAGCCGGTCAGCCGGGCGCTCACGGGCGGTTCGGCGATGCCGCGCGCGCTCGTCGGCAAGCTGATGGCGCAGGGCATTGCCGTGGCCCAGGCCTGGGGCATGACCGAAACCTCGCCGATCGCCACCATCTCGTCCGAACCAGCCAATTGGGACGAGCTGTCGTTTGACGAACAGGTCGCGGTCCGGGCCAGCCAGGGCCGCACCATCTTTGGCTGCGAGCTGCGCACGGTCGATCTTGGCGATCCCGAAAAAGTTCTCCCCCGCGACGGCAAGGTTTCGGGCGCGCTGCAGGTGCGTGGGCCCTGGGTGGTGCGGCGCTATTTCAAGGCGGAGGCAGATGCCGCCGACCCCGATCAGTGGTTCGACACCGGCGATGTCGCGGTGATCCATCCCGACGGCACGCTGATCCTCACCGACCGCACCAAGGACGTGATCAAGTCCGGCGGTGAGTGGATCAGCTCGGTGGAACTCGAAAACGCCGCCGTTGCTCACCCCGCCATCGCCGAAGCCGCAGCCATCGGCATCCACCACCCCAAATGGGACGAGCGCCCGATCCTGGTGGCGGTATTGAAGCCCGGCATGACGGTCTCGGCAGAGGAGCTGAAGGCGTTTCTGTCAGACAAGGTCGCCAAATGGTGGCTGCCCGACGCGGTCGAATTCGTCGCCGAAATCCCGCACACCGCCACCGGCAAGATCAGCAAGAAGGACCTGCGCGACCAGTTCAGGGATTACCGGCTGGCGGGGTAGTGGGGGCGGCGGCCTTAGCCTGGCCCGGAGCTACCCCCACATCGCTACTTGCGTTCTCCATACGTTCCATATATCCCGCAGCCATGGCCAAACCCAAACGCCGCTATGTCTGTTCCGCTTGCGGCTCGGTGAGCAACCGCTGGCAGGGGCAGTGTGCCGATTGCGCGGAGTGGAACACCCTGGCCGAGGATGCGCCGGAGACAGTGTTTTCGGCGCGGCACAATCTAGCGTCGGGCGGACGCGCCATCGCATTCGAGGCGCTCGATGCGCCGGGTGCGCCGTTGCAGCGACGCTCGACCGGGCTGGCCGAGTTTGACCGCGCGCTGGGCGGCGGGCTGGTGCCGGGTTCGGCGATATTGATGGGCGGCGATCCGGGCATCGGCAAGTCAACATTGCTGCTGCAGGCGGCGGCGATGGTCGCGCGCGGAGCCAAGTCTGACGGCGGTGAGGTCGTTTATATCAGTGGCGAGGAAGCGGCCGGGCAGGTGCGGTTGCGCGCCGACCGGCTGGGGCTGGCGGGCGCGCCAATCCGCTTCGCCGCGGCAACCTCGGTGCGCGACATCCTGACCACGCTTGGCGCGATGGATGCACCGGCGCTGCTGGTGATCGATTCGATCCAGACCATGCATTCCGACCAGATCGAAGGCGCGCCGGGCACGGTCAGCCAGGTGCGCGGCTGCGCTTTCGAGCTGATCCGCTACGCCAAGGAAAACGGCGCGGCGCTGGTGCTGGTCGGCCATGTCACCAAGGACGGCAGCATCGCCGGACCGCGCGTGCTCGAACACATGGTCGATGTGGTGATGAGCTTCGAGGGCGAGCGCAGCCACCAGTACCGTATCCTGCGCAGCCTCAAGAACCGCTTTGGACCGGTCGACGAGATCGGGGTCTTCGCCATGGAGGGGCAGGGACTCGCCGAGGTTGCCAACCCGTCGATGCTGTTCCTCTCTGGCCGCGAGGAGCCGGTGCCGGGCAGCGCGGTATTCCCGGCGATGGAAGGGACGCGGCCGGTGCTGGTCGAGATCCAGGCGCTGATCGTGCGGCTGGCGAGCGGGGCAACCCCGCGCCGCGCGGTGGTCGGCTGGGACAGCGGGCGGCTGGCAATGCTGCTGGCGGTGCTCGAGGCGCGCTGCGGGCTGAACTTTTCAGCCTGCGAGGTCTACCTCAATGTCGCGGGCGGATACCGGCTGGCCGATCCAGCGGCGGACGTGGCGGTAGCAGCGGCACTGGTCTCGGCGCTGGCGGGAAATCCGCTTGCCGCCGATGCGGTGTGGTTCGGCGAAGTGTCGCTGGCGGGAGAGGTGCGGCCGGTTGCCCATGCCGCGATCCGCCAGCGCGAGGCGGCCAAGCTGGGCTTCGCACAGGCCTATGGTCCGCGCGATGGAACGGCCAAAGACAAGCCCGGAAGTTACCATTCATTAGCCATGTTGCCAAATCTCGTTGACCGTATTGTTGCGAAGGAATAACTTCCGCCGCAATGACAGGATTTGACTTAGCGGTACTGCTGCTGCTCGCGGTAGGTGCCATAGGAGGGTTTCTGCGCGGTTTCGTGCAGGAATTGCTGGCGCTTTTCGCTTGGGTGTTCGCGCTTTTCGCCATCCGCTCACTCCACACCCCGCTCACCGCTATCGTTGAGGAATATGTCGGCACACCTTCAGGTGCATCGGTGCTGGCCTTCGCGCTGCTGCTTATGGTGCCTTACGGCGTGGTCAAGCTCGCCTCGCGCTGGCTGGGCGAAAAGAGCCGAACTTCCGTGCTCGGTCCGATCGACCGGGTGCTTGGGTTCGGCTTCGGCGGGGTCAAGGGTCTGATTATCGCAGTGCTCGCCTTCTCGGTGCTGGTGCTGGGCTATGACACGGTCTGGGGTATCGGCGGCAGGCCGACCTGGATAACCCAGTCGCGCAGCTATCCGTTCATCAACGCCAGCAGCGAGGCGCTGGTCAAGATGATCGCTGAACGACGCCGGACTGCGGCCGAAGCGGAAGCCAAAGCGCTCCGCAGGCGATAAGGCCATGTCCGCCACGGCGCTCTATTCGCCCGAAGTGCTGGCGCTGGCCACCAGCCTGTCCGCATTTCCGTGGGACGAGGCACTGCCGTTCAAAGGATTGGCGCGTTCGCAAAGCTGCGGCAGCACGCTGGCGCTGGGCCTCGCGACCGACGCCGAAGGGAGGATCGAGCGGCTGGGCATGCGCGCGCAGGCCTGCGCTATCGGGCAGGCAGCGGCCGCCATCTTCGCCGGTGCCGCTCGCGGCCTTGATGCCGCCGCCATTGTCGCAGCCGATGACGACATCGCCCATTGGCTGGCGGGCGAAGGCGCGCTCCCGGACTGGCCGGGGCTGTCCACCATCGCCGCCGCCCACGCATATCCCGCGCGTCACGGCGCGATCAGGCTGGCCTGGCGGGCCGCGCGCGGCGCACTTCCCTAAGCGGGCCACCCTCGCTAGAGATGCCGCCAAAGCTATCAGGTGGGGAGCAATTCATGGCCTCGGCAAGTCCAGCCGCACAACTCGAACCCAGCGCCAGCGACATAAGGCTGGTGATCGCGGCGTCGTCAGCGGGGACCGTATTCGAATGGTACGATTTCTTTATCTACGGCGCTCTCGGTACGATCCTGTCGAGGACCTTTTTCCCGACCGGCAACGCCACCCTGGAGATGCTTCTGTACTGGCTGGTTTTCGCGGTGGGCTTCGGTTTCCGGCCGATAGGTGCCATTCTGTTCGGCTATCTGGGCGACAGGCTTGGCCGCAAATATACTTTCCTAGTTACAGTCACGCTGATGGGCATTGCCACTGCCGGGGTGGGCATGGTGCCCTCGGCAGAGAGCATCGGCTATGCCGCGCCGGCCATCGTCATCCTGCTGCGCATCCTTCAGGGCCTTGCCCTGGGCGGCGAATATGGCGGCGCGGCGATCTATGTATCCGAACACTCGCCGCCCAACCGGCGCGGCTATTTCACTGGCTTCATCCAGGCGAGCGTGGTCGGCGGTTTTGTGCTGAGCCTGATCGTGGTACTGGGTTGCAAGGCATCGATGAGCGTTGAGACCTGGAACCAATGGGGCTGGCGTGTACCCTTCCTGCTGTCGATCATCCTGCTGGCGATTTCGCTTTGGATGCGGCTCAAGCTCAACGAAAGCCCGGTGTTCAAGGCGATGAAGGAAGAGGGCCAACTCGCCGCGAATCCCTTCGTCGAAAGCTTCACCTATCCGGGCAACAAGAAGCGCCTGTTCATCGCCCTGTTTGGCGTGGCGGCTGGGCTCACGGTGATCTGGTACAATTCGATGTTCTCCGGCCTTGCCTTCCTCAAAAGCGCGATGCGCATGGACGACACCTGGGCGGAGATGATCGTCGGAGCTGCGGCACTGTGCGGGATGGGCTTCTATGTTCTGTCCGGAAAATGGTCTGACCAGGTCGGGCGCAAGAAGCCGATTATCTGGGGTTATGTGCTGACGCTGATGCTGCTGTTCCCTGTATTCTGGGCGATCGGCTCCTTCGCCAACCCCGAACTTGCCGACGCCAACCGCCGCTCGCCGGTAGTTGTGGCGGGGCCGGATTGTGACTACGCCATCTTCTCGACCGAACAGAAGACGCCTTGTGGCAAACTGCTGGCTGACCTCTCTGGCGTGGGCGTGGCCTATAGCCGACAGGAAGCTGCCCAGCTGACAGTCACAGTTGGCGGCAAGCCCCTACCGCTTGATACCTACAGCTGGGATGACAAGCCGGCGCGAAGCCAACAAATGCAGGTATGGCTGGGTGAGGCGGGTTACAACCTCGCCAAGGTCAAGCCTTCGTTCGGCGCAGCCATTGCCGTGTTCCTCTGCCTGCTGCTGATCATGGCAATGTCGGCGGCGAGTTATGGCCCGGTCGCCGCGCTGTTGTGCGAGATGTTCCCGCCGCGAATCCGCTATTCCTCGATGTCGATCCCTTATCACATTGGCACCGGCTATTTTGGCGGCTTCCTGCCGTTCATTTCCGGCGTCATTGTCGCGCGTACCGGCGATCCTTTTTCGGGGCTGTGGTACACTTGGATTATCACGGCCGTGGCGCTGGTGGTAGCATGGTGGGGCCTCAAGGGCGGCCCGCCCCGGGATTACGAGCCGGACAAAGATGCCGCCTGAACCCCCGCCTCCGGCGCTTCGGCTCGAAATCGACCGCGCGGCGCTGGCGGCCAACTGGCAGGTGCTTGACCGGCTTTCGGGCGGTGCCAGCGCCGGGGCGGCGGTCAAGGCGGATGCTTACGGGGTCGGCGCGCGGCAGGCAGTGCCGGTGCTGCACGAGGCCGGTTGCCGCGACTTCTTCGTCACCTATGCCAGCGAGGCCGCCGACATCCTCGACCTGGTCCCGGCCGCCTCGATCTCGCTGCTCCACGGCCCGATCACCGATGCCGTCGCCGCATTCGCCCGCGACGCCGGAGTGCGGGTGGTGATCAATTCGCTCGAACAGGCGCGGCGCTGGCTGGCGGCGGGCGGCGGCGCCTGCGATGTGATGGTCGATACCGGCATCAACCGGCTTGGCTTGCCGGCAGCGGCACTGGGCGATGAGGCGGTGCGGCAGCTGCAGGTCGATGTGCTGATGTCGCACCTCGCCTCGGCGGACGAGGATTGCGGGACCAACGCCGCCCAGTTGCAGCGCTGGCAGGATGCGCGGCGCGCCGTGCCCCACCGCCGCGCCAGCCTGGCCAACAGCGCCGGGATCGTGCTCGGCAAGGCCTATCACGGCGACCTCACCCGCCCTGGCCTGTCACTCTACGGCGGCGTGCCGCGCAGCGAGCTCTCCGGCCAGATCCACCAGGTCGCCCGGCCGATGGCGGCGATCATGCAGGTGCGGCAGCTCGCCGCCGGAGACAGCGTTGGCTACAATTCGACCTACACCGCCAAGGCGCCGATGCGGGCGGGGGTGATCGCGCTGGGCTATGCCGATGGCTATCTGCGCAGCTGGTCGGGCAAGGGCACGATGCTGTCGGCGGGCCGCCGCCTGCCGGTGCTGGGGCGGGTGTCAATGGACATGACCGTGATCGATCTCGCCGCCGCCCCGGAACTGCGCGAGGGCGACTGGGTCGAGGCGGAATATTCTCTGCCCGAGGCATCGGCGGCGAGCGGCCTGTCGCAATACGAGTTGCTGACCCTGCTGGGCGAGCGGCTGGGTCGGTGACCCAATTGAGCGATCCCGCCGCTCTGCTTGCCGAGTTCGAAGCCCGCGCCCGCCGCATCGAGAGCCCCTGCGGCGAGGGCACCATGGTCTGGCGCATCTGGGGCGACGGGCCACCCTTGGTGCTCGGCCATGGCGGGCAGGGCGCGTGGTCGCACTGGATCCGCAACATCGATGCGCTGGCCGCGCACTACACCGTCATCGCGCCCGATCTGCCCGGCCACGGCGACAGCGCGATGCCGGATGAGGAGAGCCATGCGGCCATTTCCGCAGCGCTGGCGGAAGGGCTGCGCGCCATTCTAGGTGAGGACGAGAAAGCCGATTTCGCAGGTTTTTCCTTCGGCGGGGCGGCTTTCGCGCAATTCGCCGCGCGGCATCCCGAATTCGTCCGGCGCGTGATCATCATCGGCACCGGCGGGCTCGATACGCCGCATGGCAAGGTCAACATCGGGCGGGTCAGCGGACTCCAGGGCGAGGAGCGCCGCGCCATGATCCGCGCGAACCTGCTCGGGCTGATGTTGCACCATGACGATTCGGTCGATGAGCTGGCGATGCATCTGCTGGTGGCGAACGGCCGCCGGGCGCGGCTGCAGATTGTCGATCTGGTGCTGCCCGACCGGGTGGCGCAGGTCCTGCCCGATCTGCAAATGCCGATAGGCGCGATCTGGGGTGAGCTCGACCTGCCGCATCCCGATCCCGCCGCGCAGGAGCAGGTGCTGCGCCGGTTCCAGCCGGACACCGACTTCCGGGTGATCGCCGGGGCCGGGCACTGGGTGATGTACGAGCGGCCGCAGGCGTTCAACGCGGCGCTGCTCGATATCCTGCGCGATTAGAAGACGCGCGCGCTACAGTCGGTCCATCCGCAGCCACTTGCGATCACCCAGCCAGGCCCGGTCGAGCGCAGCACTGGCCGCAGCCGCCTCGGCGCCCTTGCCAAGTGCCCGCTCGGTTGCAGCAAGCCCATACAGCGCCGAGCCATTGTTGGGCGACCTTGCCAGTGCCGCAAGGAAAGCCTCGCGCGCCTCGGCATGGCGGCCCATGCGGTACAGCGCCGCGCCGAGCGACTGGCGGACCGGATAATACCAGTAGGGCGGCTCCATATAGGGCAGCTTGTCCTCGATCGCGATCGCCGCGCGGTAAAGCTCCGCCGCATCGGCATAGCGGCCGCGGGCTTGGGCGAACCGCCCGCGCGCGACATTCTCTGCCAGCAGCAGCAGTTCGGGTGCGGGCACGCCCTGATCGATCATCAGCTTGAAATCGCCGGTCTCGCGCAGCTCGCGCAGGCTGGCCAGCTCAGCCTCGAAACCGCGACGGTTGCGCTGGTTGGCGCGGGCGACGGCGCGCGCATAATGCCGCATTGCCGTGGCATAGGGCAGCCGCACATCGGGCGGACCCATCGCCAGGATCTGCGCTGGCGATGCGAACTGCGCCGCCGCGAAAAAGGGCGCGGCATGGATTGCCTGGATCCAGGCGATCTTGCTGCTGGTTTCGGGATCGAGCAGCGTGCCCAGCCGCTGCGCCTCGCGGATGGCAGTATTCATGTCTCCCGCCATCTGCGCCGAGGCGACGATGAAATGGACATTGTGCGGATAATAGCCGTAACGGAATAGGCCGTTATCGCCCGAAGCCTTGAAATAGGCCTCGTCCGCGCGGGCTGCCGCGACATTGACGCGGATCGAATCCTGCCAGCGACCCAGTCGCAGATAGATATGCGCCGGCATATGCACGAGGTGGCCGGCGGTCGGGGCCAGCGGCCTGGCCAGCCGGTCGGCGGCGGCTTCGGCGCGCTTGGGCTCGGGGCCGTCTTCCATCAGGTGGATGTAGAGGTGCGCCGCCTGCGGGTGTTCGGTATTGCGTGCAAGCACCGTTTCGACCAGCTGCACTGCCTCGCCCTGGCCGGGGCTGGGCGGTGCGCTTGTCGGCTTCCCAGTAGTTCCACGGCTTGGTGTCCATTGCCGCTTCGGCGGCCAGCACGGCGAGATCGTCATGCGCCGGGAAGGCCTTGGACGCCGCCAGCATGGCATCGGCGAATGCGCCGTCGAGCATTGCACGGTCTGCCGCCGGGTCGGGCGAATAACGGCGCTGCATCGCCGCGATCAACGCCTGTTCGACCGGGGCCGCCTTGATGGCGAGCGCTTGCGCCCTATTGGCCGCTTCAATCGCCCTGGCATTGGCGGCAGGGTCCATCGGCGCATTGATGTTGGGGCCATGGGCGAAAGCCTCTCCCCACCAGCACATCGCGCAATCGGGATCGAGCCGCTGCGCCGCCTGGAACGATGCTGTCGCGGCGGCGTGGTTGAAGCCATAGGCGAAGCTCAGCCCCTGGTTGAAATAGCGCTGTGCGAGCGGATTGGCGGTAGTCACCGGGAAATTGACCGCGCCCAGCCCATCGTAGAGCGGCTGCGCAGTCGGCGAAGAATCCGGGGCATACTGCGCCGCCAAGGCCAGCCTGGCGCGCATCGATCCGGCCTCGTCCCGGCCGCCGCCGCAGATGTTCGCCATCCGCGCGGTCGGATCGAGAAGCGCGAGGAGCCCGGGGGAATAGACAGCTGCCGGGGTTGCTCCGGACAACGTCCCAGCCGCCAGTACCAGTGCCAGCGGACGCACAAATCCAGTCATGACCACCTCCCTTCAGAGTCGGCAAGTGCATATACCACCATCTGAATTGGCGAGGAATATGATTGTCTCGATCTTGCAAACCGGCCCGATCCACCGGACAATCGCAAATCCGATTCCCCAGGAACCCCGCGCCATGGTCCGTACCACCCGCATCGCCTTTATCGCCGCCGTGCTGTTAGGGGCAGGCGCGATTGGCTGGGCGCAGCTGGGCCCGGCGGCCACCGAACAATGGAGCCCGCCGGTGCCGGTGGTGGTTCCCGGTTCCGCAGTCAGCGCTCCTGCGCCTGCAGATGCGATTGTTCTGTTCGATGGCAGCAGTCTGGACAAATGGCAGGCCATGGACGGCTCGCCTGCGCGCTGGACACTCGACGACGGGGTACTGGTGGTCAACAAGGGCAGCGGCAATATCCGCACGTGGCAGAGCTTCAGCGATTATCAGCTGCATCTGGAATGGCGCATTCCCGCGGGAATTACCGGCAACGGCCAGTTGCGCGGCAACAGCGGGCTGTTTCTGGGGTCTACCGAAGGCGACGGCGGCTATGAGCTGCAGATTGTCGATAGCTATCGCAACGATACTTACGTCAACGGGCAGGCAGGTGCGATCTACAAGCAGTTTGCGCCGTTGGCCAATCCGATGCTGCCGCCGGGCGAATGGCAAAGCTACGATGTGATCTGGACAGCCCCGCGCTTCAACGCCGATGGCTCGCTGCGCCGCCCCGCGATCGTCACTGCGCGGATGAACGGGGTGCTGATCCAGGACCGAGCCGAACTGAAGGGCGAGACCCTGTTCATCGGATCACCCCGCTACAAGGCGCATGGCCCGCTGCCGGTCAAGCTGCAGGATCATCGCGATCCGAGCCCGCCGATCAGCTTCCGCAACATCTGGCTGCGCGAACTGGGGCATCGCGAGAACAAAAACAAATGACCCGCCGCGCCGGTGAGGGCGTGACGGGCCAAGCTTTCCTCCCCAGGAAAATGGTAGGTCTCAGCGCCCTGCGACGCTGCTGAGGCGGTGATAGAGGTTGGAGTATTTGACCGATTCCGGCGTGTCCTGAATTTCCTTCAGGTAATGCAGCACGGCCACTTTCAGCAGCTTGAAATCCTCGGTCGACAGGACGGCGCGGGCGCGGGTGGGTTCGGACATGGTAGCACTCCCTTTCTGAGAATGATTACGCTGCAAACTGGTTCATCGTATTATGCGCGCCGCCGGCCTTGAGCGCGGCCTCGCCGGCGAAGTATTCCTTGTGATCATCGCCGATGTCGCTGCCCGACATGTTCTGATGCTTGACGCAGGCGATGCCCTGGCGGATTTCCTCGCGCTGGACGTTCTTGACGTAGCCCAGCATGCCCTGCTCGCCGAAATATTCGCGGGCGAGGTTGTCGGTGCTCAGCGCGGCGGTGTGATAGGTCGGCAGGGTGATCAGGTGATGGAAGATGCCGGCGCGGGCTGCGGAATCGCGCTGGAAGGTGCGGATGCGCTCGTCGGCTTCGGCACCGAGTTCGGTGGTGTCGTAATCGACGCTCATCAGCCTGGCCCGTTCATAGGCCGAAACGTCCTTGCCCGCCGCCTGCCAGGCATCGAATATCTGCTGGCGGAAGTTAAGCGTCCAGTTGAAGCTGGGCGAGTTGTTGTAGCACAGCTTGGCATTCGGAATGACCTCGCGGATGCGGTCAACCATGCCGGCGATCTGCTCGATATGCGGCTTTTCGGTTTCGATCCACAGCAGGTCCGCGCCGTTCTGCAAGCTGGTGATGCAGTCGAGAACGCAGCGGTCCTCGCCGGTGCCGGGGCGGAACTGGTAGAGGTTGCTGGGCAGGCGCTTCGGGCGCACCAGCTTGCCGTCGCGGTTCATCAGGACATCGCCGGGATTGCCCACACCTTCGACTTCCTCGCAATCGAGGAAGCTGTTGTACTGGTCGCCAAGGTCGCCCGGCTGGCGGGTGAAGGCGATCTGCTTGGTCAGGCCCGCGCCAAGCGAATCGGTGCGCGCGACGATGATCCCGTCCTCGACGCCGAGTTCCATGAAGGCATATCGGCAGGCTCGGATCTTGGCGAGAAAGTCTTCGTGCGGGACGGTGACCTTACCGTCCTGGTGGCCACACTGCTTCTCGTCCGAAACCTGGTTTTCGATCTGCAGCGCACAGGCGCCTGCCTCGATCATCTTGCGGGCGAGCAGGTAGGTCGCCTCGGCATTGCCGAAGCCGGCATCGATATCGGCGATGATCGGCACGACGTGGGCTTCGTGGCTTTCGATGGCGTGCTCGATGCGCTTGGCCTCGACCGCATCGCCGCGGGCATGGGCGGCGTCGAGATCGCGGAACAGCATGCCCAGCTCGCGGGCATCGGCCTGGCGCAGGAAGGTGTAAAGCTCTTCGATCAGTGCGGGAACCGAGGTCTTCTCGTGCATCGACTGGTCGGGCAGCGGACCGAAATCACTGCGCAGTGCGGCGATCATCCAGCCCGAAAGATAAAGGTAGCGGCCCTTGGTCGTGCCGAAATGCTTCTTGATCGAGATCAGCTTTTGCTGGCCGATGAAACCGTGCCAGCAACCGAGCGACTGGGTGTATTCGGCCGGGTTAGCGTCATAGGAGGCCATGTCGCGGCGCATGATGCCGGCGGTATGGCGGGCGATGTCGAGTCCGGTGCGGAAGCGGTTTTGCAGACGCATGCGGGCAACGGATTTGGGCTCGATCCCGCTCCAGGTCTGCTGGAACTGGCCGATGGTCTTGCCCGCCTCGATAATGGTCTGCTGATATGTCACGTCAATTTCCCTCATGCGCAATTGGCTGTTCGATGGCAGGAGGGTATCCCTTCATTGTGCACTGCGGCAAGGCGTGGCGGAGTCGGACTGTAAGACTTTACAGATTTTCTTTGTAAAGTTGTGTGAATGTGACATACTATGGTAAATGGCTGAATCCCGCCCTCTTTATCTCGGTCCTCGCCTGCGCCGCCTGCGCCGCGAGCTTGGCCTGACCCAGCAGGCGATGGCTGACGACCTCGCCATATCGCCCAGCTATGTTGCACTGCTCGAACGCAACCAGCGCCCGATGACCGCCGATCTGCTGCTGCGGCTGGCGCGCAGCTACCGGCTCGATGTTGCCGATCTCGCGGGCGAAGACAGCGCGGACTACGCCCGCCGCCTCACCCTCGTGCTGCGCGACCCGCTGTTCGCCGATATCGAACTGCCGGCGCTGGAAGTGGCCGATCTTGCCTCCAGCTTCCCCGGCATCGGCGAGGCGCTGCTGCGGCTGCACGCGGCCTATCTGCGCGAACAGCGGGTGCTGGCGGAACAGCGCGCGGCGGGGGGCGATTCGCCTGAAACCGACCCGGTGGCGGAGGCGCGCCGCTTTGCCGCGCTCCATCGCAACCACTTTCCCGCGCTCGACGCCCGCGCCGAGGAACTGGCCGCTGAGCTGGCCGAAACGGGTGGGGGTGCCGAATGGCTGGCTTCTCGAAAAGGCGTGCGCACCCGCTTTCTGCCGCCGGAGGTGTTGATGGATTCGGTCCGCCGGTTCGACCGGCACAACGAGCAGCTGCTGATCGCCGACACCCTAGATGCCGCCAGCCGTGCCTTCCAGGTCGCCATGCACATTGCCTATACCGCGATGCGCAGCGACATCGCGGCCATCGTCAGGGCCGAGCAATTCGCCAGCAAGACCGCCGCCAATCTCGTGCGCCGGGCGCTGGCCGGTTATGCGGCGGCGGCGCTTCTGATGCCCTATGAGCGCTTTGCCCGCGCGGTGGAGGAGCGGCGCTATGACGTCGAGGCGCTATCGCGACAGTTCGGCACCAGTTTCGAGCAGACTGCGCACCGCCTGACCACGCTGTCGCGGCCCGGACAGGAACGGGTGCCGTTCTTCTTCATCCGCGTCGATGAGGCCGGCAACGTCTCGAAGCGGCTCGACGGCGCGGGATTTCCGTTCGCAGCCCATGGCGGCGGCTGCCCGCTGTGGAGCGTGCATTCCGCCTTCCGCACGCCGGGGGAGATCGTCAGCCAGTGGCTGGAACTGCCCGACGGCCAGCGCTTCTTCTCGATTGCGCGCACGGTGGCAGCGGGCGGGGGCGGATACGGAAAGCTACGCATCACCCGCGCCATTGCCCTCGCCTGCGCGGCCGAGCATGCGCCCAAGCTGGTCTATGCGCTGGGCTCGGACCCCAAGGCCGCCGTTGCAACGCCGATCGGGGTCACCTGCCGCCTGTGCGACCGCACCGCCTGCACCGCCCGCGCCCTGCCCCCGATCGGCCGCGAAATCCTCCCCGACGATTACCGCCGCGCGGCGGAGCCATTCGCCTTTTCTGAAAGCTGACGCTAGAAGCGCCTCGGTAACCCGGCCACGGAGTCCCCCATGCGCGCCACCCCCGATTTCGACTTCGCCCTGGGCGAAAGCGCGGACATGATCCGCGAGGCTACCGCGCGATTCGCCGACGATAAGGTCGTCCCGCTCGCCGCCGCCATCGATGCCGAAGACCGCTTCCCGCGCGAGCTTTGGGAGCCGATGGGAGCGCTGGGACTGCACGGGATCACCGTCGAGGAGGAATGGGGCGGGCTGGGGCTGGGCTATCTCGAACATGTCATTGCCGTCGAAGAGATCAGCCGCGCCTCGGCATCGGTGGGACTCAGCTATGGCGCCCATTCCAACCTCTGCATCAACCAGCTGCGTCGCTGGGGCAATCCGGAACAGAAGGCGAAGTATCTGCCCAAGCTGATCAGCGGCGAGCATGTCGGCAGCCTCGCCATGTCTGAGGCGGGGGCGGGATCCGACGTGGTTTCGATGAAGCTCAAGGCCGATGCAGTGCCCGGCGGCTTCCGCCTCAATGGCACCAAATTCTGGATCACCAACGCCACCCATGCCGACACGCTGGTCGTCTATGCCCGGACCGGAGACGGATCGCGCGGGATCACTTCCTTCGTTATCGAGAAGGACTTCCCCGGTTTTTCCATCGGCCAGAAGATCGACAAGATGGGCATGCGCGGATCGCCCACGGCCGAGCTGGTGTTCGACGATTGCCTGGTGCCCGAGGAGAATGTGCTCGGCGCGCTACATGGCGGCGTCGGCGTGCTGATGAGCGGGCTGGACTACGAACGCGTGGTGCTGGCTGGGCTACCGCTGGGGATCATGCAGGCCTGTCTCGACACCGTCATCCCCTATGTCCGGACACGCAAGCAGTTCGGCAAGCCGATTGGCGCGTTCCAGCTGATGCAGGCCAAGGTGGCGGACATGTATGTCGCGCTGCAATCGGCGCGGGCCTATGTCTACGCGGTGGCGAAAGCCTGCGATGCCGGGCAGACCACCCGCTTCGATGCCGCGGGGGTAATCCTGCTCGCCAGCGAGAACGCCTTCCGCGCCGCCGCGGAGGCGGTGCAGGCGCTGGGCGGGGCAGGTTACACCAAGGACTGGCCGGTCGAACGCTATCTGCGCGATGCCAAACTGCTCGATATCGGCGCTGGCACCAATGAAATCCGCCGCATGCTGATCGGCCGGGAACTGATCGGGGCGGGGGACTAGATCCTCCCCACTGGGGGAGGGCTTTTGCATATTCACCTCAACTCTCATTTTTCGTCATCCTGAACTTGTTTCAGGACCCATTTCGCCGCGCATCCGGAGCTCTGATTTTCGAGCATGACCTCACGGTTTGCGCCCTTTCTGCTGGCTCCGTTCGTGCGGCTCGATGGGCCCTGAAACAAGTTCAGGGTGACGATGAATGAAAGACCGGGTCTATATGCGATAGCCCTACCTCAGCGGGGGAGGAAATTGCCTGTAGCGATGCTCAGCCGTTGGCGTTACCGAGCTATGATCGACCATGGCTCATAAAATCGTCGCCATTCCGTCAGCGCCCGGCTAGAAAGTCGCCCGAGAATCGCTTGCCAAGGAGACACCGCGTGGAAGCCCTGTCCGAAGCCGTCACCGTTCCCGCCCACGTCCCGCCCGAGGCGGTTTACGACTTCGATATGCGTCACGATCCGGGCCTGCTCGCCAATCCGCACGAGCGCCTGCGCGAGCTGCTGCGCGATGCGCCGCCGGTGTTCTGGACGCCGCGCAACGGCGGGCGCTGGATCGTGATTGGTTATCCCGAAATCTTCGAGGCCGCGCGCGATCCCGAGCGGTTCTCAAGCTCCTATATGCCGCGCGAACAGATGGCAGCGCTCATGGCGATGATGCCCAAGGACATGCCGCGCATCCCGCAGGCAACGCCGATCACGCTCGATCCGCCCGAACATGCCAGATTCCGCGGACCGCTGCAGAAAACCTTCAGCCCGCGGGCGGCGATGGCCCAGATCGACGATATCCGCAGTCTCGCCGATGACCTGATCGACAAGGTGGTGGACCAGGGCCACTGCGATTTCATCGCGGCCATTGCCGAGCCGCTGCCGGTCACGGTGTTCCTCAAGATGATGGGGCTGCCGGTGGCGCGGCTGGGTGAATTCCGCGATCTGGTCCACGAATTCCTCGCCCAGACCCTGTCTGGAGACATGATGGCCGGTGCCGCCATGTCGCGCAAAGTGGCCGACGCGATGCTGCCCGATATCCTCGCCCGCCAGGACGATCCCAAAGACGACATCATCAGCCTGCTGTGGGCGACCGAGATCGAGGGCGAACCGATGTCGGTGGACCTGATGGAAGACTACTGCGTGCTGCTGTTCATCGCCGGGCTCGACACGGTGATCAACGGCATGGGCTTCGGCATCCGTCACCTCGCCGCCAATCCCGGCTTGCAGGCCGAGCTGCGCGAAAAGCCCGAGCTGATTACCGAGGCGGCGGAAGAGCTGCTGCGCCGCTACAGCTTCACCATTCCAATGCGCCGGGTGGCGCAGGAAACCACACTGGGCGGCTGGACGCTGATGCCGAACGAGTGGGTGGCGCTGTACTACCCGGGTGCCGACCTCGATCCGCGCGAATTCCCCTCGCCCGAAAATTTCGACCTCACCCGTGAGAACAAGGTGCACCTCGCGTTCGGCGCCGGCGTTCACCGTTGCCTCGGCGCGCATCTGGCGCGGGTGGAATTGCAGGTGCTGTACCAGCAGATGCTCAAGCGGCTGCCCCTCTTCCGGCTTGATCCGGAGCACCCGGCAACCTTCCATTCCGGCAATATCATCGCCTTCGATTCGCTGCATTTGCGGTGGGACTGATCAGAGGGGCCACAGAGCCTTGACGCACGCCCTTCACCATCCTAACTCAAAATTCGAAATAGCGAATTACGGGGTGCCATGGCGCGTTCATCACCGGGGGTCGGGCGAGTGGCCGCGATCCTCAATTTCATTGCCGATCATCCGGGCCAGTCCTTCGCGCTGACCGATCTTGTCCGCGCGCTCAAGCTCAGCCGGGCGACCTGCCATGCATTGCTGACCGGGCTGGTCGAGGTCGGCTATCTCTACCGGACCAGCGACAAGACCTATGTGCTCGGCCCGGCGCTGGCCGCAATCGGTCGGACGGCGGCGGATCATTTCTCGCCGCTGCAGGTGGCCCAGCCCGAAATGCGCAGCCTGGCGGACGAGTTCGACGTGGTCTGCGGTGCCTATTTCATGGAGGGCGACACTGTCCACCTGCGCGACCGGGCCGCCTCCGCCAGCCATGTCGGCTATCCGGTGCCGCTGGGCACGCGCATGAAGCTGCGCACCTTGCAGGCGGTGGTGTTTTTCGCCTGGTCGCAGCAGGACGCCGATAGCTGGCTCAAAGCAACCAGCCCCAAGCCCAGCCCGGAACAGTGGGATGCGATGGTGCAGGGCATGGAATTCGTGCGGGAACATGGCTTTGCCGTGCTGGTGCGCAGGTCCGGCGCGGCCTGGGACGAAACCACGGCGCAGGAAGTGATAGATGCGGAGTCGCCCGAACTTCCCGCCATTCCGGTTGGCGAAGTCGATGAGGCGCGCGTCTATCCGCTGGTGGCGCTGCTCGCGCCGATCTTCGACGAGCGAGGCAAGGTCAGCTTCGTGCTGGTCATGGCGGGGTTTCATTCCGCCAGGACCGGAACACAGGTCATGCAGGCAGGCCAGCGGCTGCGCGCCGCTTGCGAGCGGATTTCGAACTTTGTCGCTGGAAAGAGCGAGGCTGCGGCCTCGGCGCTGCGAACGGGTGGTCCTGCGGGGAGAAAATGACATGTCCGATCAGATCGTAGCGCCCAACACCCGCGACCTCGCTGTGCTGGCGGGCGAACTGGCGGAATGGCTGGGCCGACAGATGCAGCAGGCTTCGAGCATCCGCGTCGATAATCTCGATTATCCGCGCGGCGCGGGCATGAGCCACGAGACGGTGCTGTTCGACATGCACTGGCACGAGGGCGGTGCGGCGAGATCGCAGGGCTGCGTGGTGCGGATCAAGCCCAAGAGCTTCACTGTGTTCCCCGACAATCTTTTCGACGAACAGTACCAGCTGATGAAAGTGCTTCACGAAGGCGATT
This sequence comes from uncultured Alphaproteobacteria bacterium, assembly GCA_963791765.1. Taxonomy (GTDB): domain Bacteria; phylum Pseudomonadota; class Alphaproteobacteria; order Sphingomonadales; family Sphingomonadaceae; genus Novosphingobium. The sequence continues at coordinate 149,397 of CAWBTL010000011.1, read as the reverse complement.
TCGTCCGCGTCGCCCGGGTGATGTGGCTGGAGCAGGACGCTTCGATCCTCGGCAATCCCTTCTTCGTCATGGAGAAGAAATACGGCCGCGTTCCGGTCAGCTATCCACCCTATTCGACGTCCGGCTGGATGGCAGAAGCCACTCCGGCGCAGCGCCGTAAGGTCTGGGAAGGCGGGGTGCGCCAGCTTGCTGCGATCCAGCTGGTGCCGCTCGACAAGCTGCGCTTCCTTGAAGGCCCGGCGCATGCTCGCGAGGGGCTGGCGCAGGAATGGGACAAATACGAACGCTTCGTTGCCTGGGTGCAGGAGGACGGCAGCAAGCAGCCGGTGCTGGAAGCGGCGCTGGACCGGCTCAGGTCGCTGTGGCCCGCCAACCAGCCCGAAGGCCTGGTGTGGGGCGACGCGCGCATCGGCAACATGATGTTCGACGACGATTTCAACGTGGTCGCGGTGATGGACTGGGAGCAGCCCTCACTGGGCGGGGCGCTACAGGATCTCGCGTGGTTTCTGACGCTTTCGGAGACAATGCACGGTCGTGACGCAATGAACGGGGTTCACCTGGAAGGCATGGGCACCCGCGAGGAAACCATCGCGCTGTGGGAGGAAATCACCGGCAAGAGTGCCGCTGACATCGAGTGGTACGAAGATTTCACCCAGCTCAAGATGGCCTGCACCGGCGTGCGCATCGGCCAGATGCGCGGCGCGCCGCTGATGAGTGACGAGACGATGGCGAAGCGTCTCAAGGTGGAGTGAAGCGGGGCTTTACCGCAGCAGCACCGGCAGTCCGGATATCCCCTGCTGCTCCAGCCCGCCGGTCATGAACGGCGCGTCTGCGTCGGGATTGAGCCTCAGCCTGGGAAAGGCATCGAGCAGCGCATTGATGCCGACGGCGATTTCCACCCGCGCGACATTCATGCCCAGGCAGCGGTGCGTGCCCAGCCCGAAGGCCATGTTGGTGAACTTGGGCCGGTGCAGATCGAAGCGGTCCGGATTTTCCCAGCGCGCGGGATCGCGGTTCGCCGGGCCGAGACCGAGTTCGAGCACCGATCCCGCCGGCATGTGGTGGCCATAAAATTCCACGTCGCGCATTACCATCCGGTAGAAATAGGGCGCGGTCGGGTTCCAGCGCAGCGCCTCCTCGATGGCGTCGTCGATCAGCGCTCGGTTGGCCTTCACTTGCTCGAACTGGTCCGGATGGGTGAGCAGAGCGAACAAGGTGATACCCATCTGCCGCCATGACGTGCCGCCGCCAGCGACCATCACCAGCTTGGCTTGCGCCATGATCTCGCGGTTGGTCAGCGGGCGCGGTTCCTCGCCGGGCAGCAGCAGCTGCATGCCCACCAGGAAGCTGACCAGATCGTCGCGCGGCTCCGCGCGCCGGGCGGCGATCAGTGAAAGCACCGTCTCATCGACTATGCGCGCGTTGGCAATGCGCTGCTCCATCGTCACGCTGCGGCTCGAACTGGTCGAGTTGAGATAGGCGTGGCGAAACCGCAGCGCTTCTTCGCCGTCGAGTCCGATCGCGGTGGTGATGGTATAGACCGGGATGCGCGCGCAGAAATCGATATTGAGCTCGGCGCGATCACCTGCGGCCATACGCTCGATCAACCGGCTGACGATGCCGTCGATGGTGCGCTTGCGCCACCATCCCATCGCCTCGGGCATCAGGAATTTGGGCTGGATGGTGCGGCGGTAGGCCCGGTGTTCGGGCGGGTCCATCTCGAGAATGCCCATGGCCTTCTCGCCCGCGGGATTGTCATAGCCCTGCACGGCGTTTGAAAACGTCTGCGCATCGCGGAATGCCGCCTCGCAGGCGTCATAGCTCAGTACGGTGAAGTGCTGGCGACCGGCGGCGCGGACGTGGCGGTCATGGTGCGGCAGGCCCAACAGCTCGCGCACCCGGCCCTTGTGCACCGGCGCCCGCGCGCGCAGCGCGTGCAGCTGCGGCATGATCGCGTCGACATCGACGGAATTGCCGATCGCCTCCGCCTCGCGGCGCACGTCGTAGAGCTCTTCGTAGAGCGGATCGTCAGCGATGAGGACGTCTTCCACGGCAGATCCTATGCAGGCGGCTCACCGGCAGCTTCGGCGAGCGCGCGGCGGGCTTCGGGGGTTTCGCGGGGAAGGCGGCGGGCGGCCAGCCACAGCATCAGCATGGCCGGGAACGCCAGCAGCAGCAGGCTGAACAGCCCGGCGTTGAGCGAGCCGGTCAGGGCGCTGACCTTGCCCGCCCAATAGGGGCCGATCCCCGAAGAAATGACGATGGCGACCAGCGAGTACGACGCTGCCGCCGATCCGCGCATGCGCGGCAGCACCAGGTCCTGCACCAGCGCGGCGGTCGCCCCGCTCCAGCAGGATGCGAACACCGCAGCCGAGAAGGACGCGGCGTAGAACACGGTGACGTCATGGATCAGCAGCATCACCATGACACTGGGCACTACCCCCGCCAGTGCCACTGCGCCCATGCCGATTGGCGCGCGAAGATCGCGGGCGCGCCAGCGGTCAGTGAGCCAGCCGCCGCCGATCACGCCGATAACCCCGCCGACGGCATGGATCAGCCCGAGCTTGAGCCCAAGATCGGCGGGCGACAGCCCATAGGTGCGCATTGCATAGGGTGCCGCCCAGACGCTGGCCGCGCCGGCGACGCAGGCGATCAGCGCGGTAGCGCAAACGCCCATCAGATAGGTCGGATCGCCGAAGGTCAGCCGGTAGAGCGGGCGATCACGATGCGACTGGACCTGCCCCCAGGTAATCACCGCATAGGCCCCCAATGCGACAGCGGCCCACTGCGCGCGGTCTCCGGTCAGCCAGGCGATCGCAGTAGCCACCGCGCCGATCATCGCGATCAGGGCAAGGTTGCGCAGCAGCGCCCTGCGGCCACCAGCTCGGTAGAGTGCGGCCAGTGTGAACGGAGGCAGCGCCGCGCCGACCTCGTTGACGACGATGCCGCCGATGCCCTTCTCGCCCTGGTTGGGCCGGGCAGGCTCGCGGATCGTCAGCAGCACCAGCGCCAGCGGCAATCCGGGCAGGCCGACCGCGAACAGCGCCGCTTTCCAGCCGGCGATACCGCAGGCCCCGGCAATCGGCACCGCGTCGCACACGTCCGGCCAGTTCTGGACGAACCACCCGCCGGTGAACATCGCGATGGCACTGCCCAGGAATACCCCGCTGAGCAGCAGGCTGAGCGCCATCGCGCGCATTCGCTTCGGAAAGATATCGGCGACCAGCGAATGACCGCATGGGTTGGCCACCGCCTCGCCGATGCCGACCCCGACGCGCGCCAGTCCGAGCATTGCGAAGCTGGTTGCGGCACCACCGAACGCGGTCATCGCCGACCACAGCGCCAGCCCGAAGGCCATCAGCTTCTTGCGGGCAAGCAGGTCTGAAATCCGCCCCATGGCGATGCCGACAACCGAATAGAACACAGCAAAGGCCGTGCCCATGATGAAGCCGAGATCGGCGTCGTCGAGCTTGAGGTTGGCCTTGATCGACTGTGCCAGGATCGAGACAATATGCCGGTCGACATAGTTGAGCGTGTTGGCCGCCATCAGCACCAGCAGCGCGAACCACGCGCCGGCCGGGATCCGGTCCCTGGGTGCAGCCTCAACCGCCAGCGTAGCCACGGCAATCCTCTCCAAGATCTTGTCCGGCGACGCTTGCGGCTTGCCGGGGCTCAATCAAGCCGCAGCAACTTTTTGGCATTGTTGCAGATGATATCGCGGATATCCGCTTCGGGCACACCGGCGAAGTCGCGCTTGATGATCGCGTGGCTGTTGGGGAAGGTCGTTTCCGAGTGCGGATAATCCGACGACCACATGATGTTCTTGCCGCCCGGCAGGTCACGCGCGAGAATTCCGGCGCGGTCCTGGATGAATGAGCCCCAGACGTTCTGGTCCATGTAGTAGCTGGGCGGCTTGTCGATCACGCTCTCGGTCCAGTAGCGCTGCTTTTCCCAGGTGCGGTCATTGTATTCGGCGAACCAGGCGAACCAGCCCACGCCGCTTTCCATGCTGCCGATCCGCAGATCGGGGAAGCGGTCGAATATGCCGTTGTGGATGAAGATGCCGATCGGCTCGGCCATCGCCAGCTTGCTCATCGGCATGTCGGCGAGGAAAAACTCCTTCTGACCGAACCGCGGGACGCGGCCGCCAAGGTGGAAGGTGATCACCATCCCCTCGTCGCACAGCACCGTCCACAGCCTGTCAAACTCAGGATCGGAATACTGCAGCTTGCCCAAGGGATCGCCGGTCTGCGCCGCAACTTGGCCAGACTTCATGTTCTTGATCTCGGACGAAGTTTTCCATGCTTCAGGGTTTTGCGGGAAGGCCGGCAACTGGACCATGCGGAAGCCCATTCTGGCGAGGCGCTTCACATGCGCGATAGTCTCGTCGATATCGCGCATCGGAGCGTGGCCGACAGGGAACAGCCGGTGCGGGGCGTTCGAAGCCCAGTCCATCACCCAGCTGCTATAGGCCTCAAAGCTGGCGATATAGAGATCGTTGTCAAAGCTGCCGAGCGGGCCGCCGCCGAAGCAGATCGCCTGGTCGATACCATCGAGGTCCATGTCGGCGAGGCGCTTGGCGGGATCATAGGTGTTGCGCTGGTCGGCCAGGCGGCCCTTCATCTTGAAGTCCTTGCCGGTGCGGCCAGCCTGGTTGTTGATCATCATCACCGGGCGGCGATTGCCCTCGAAGCAGATGTAATCGCAATCCTCGCCATGCTCGATCACCGGCGCCTTGGCTTTCTGCGATTCGGGGAGGTAATCCTTCCACATGTCATGCGGCGGATCGATGTGCACGTCGGCATCGAAAATAGGGCCAAAGGTCCAGTCTGCCTTGGTGGCGCTGCCAAACAGCGGATCTGCCTCGCTCATTGCCTTTCTCCCAATATGAAATTCACAATAGCGAATTCTTCATCGAAATTGAGAATAACGTTCGATTCGCCACACGTCAATCCTGGCGACGAGAATGCTCCAGATCGAGGCTGGTGGGAACACTTTGCGGAATTGGCTTTGCGAGAAGGCGGGAGCGGTTAGACTACCCCGCGATGACCCCGGCCCTGCCTTCTCCCTATCGCCCTGAATTCGAGGCTGCGCTGCGGTTGCTTGCGGAAATGAGTCAGGAAATGGCGGAGGCGGGATATTCGCGCCCCGTTCTCGTCGGAGGTGCGGCGGTAGAATATTATTCGGCCAGCACAATCGTGACCGGCGACTTTGATCTCTGCACTCCAAGACAGTCGCAGTTCGAGGCAATCATGCAGCGTCATGGTTTCATTCGACCCTCCGGACCCGGAAAGGCAACACGCGGCTGGATACATCCGGAGCTCGCGCTCGGCTTCGAAATAGTCGCCTCGGTCCCGATGGATGGCTCGGTCGACCAGGATCATATCTTCTTGATCGAAGACCTTACCGAGAATGGCGAGTTTGCGGTGATCTCGGTCGAGGACCTGATTGCTGACCGCATGGGCCAATTTGCTTCTGGCAGCGCTCCCGAAATGCTCGGACAGGCACGAGCGCTGCTACGGCTTCACCCGGACGCCGATATGGACTATCTTGAGCGCCGCATCAGATTTGAAAGCGGAGGCGACCATGGCGTCAAAAGTATCGCCGAAGGCTGAGTTGGAAGCCGACAAGGGCCTGCGCCGTGTGTCTCATCGCGAGATGGCGGAAAAGTTATCCCGCCGCCGTGCCGAACTGGGCGAAATCGACATTCCGCGCAATTCCGGCGCCCGCCGAACGCCCAGCAAGCGCGCGCTGCTTAAAGCGATCGAGGTGGCAGGGGGGAAGTGGTAGGTTCGACCAGTTGAGGAGTCGAATGCTCAATCGCCTCTCAGCAGCATCGCGCCATACCCATACCCGCCGTTCACCGCCATCGCCGTCTTCGCCCCCGGCACCTGTCGCGCCCCGCCCCGGCCCCATAGCTGGGTGCAGGCCTCATGGGTGTGGCCAAAGCCATGAAAGCGCCCCGCCGAAAGCTGGCCGCCGCTGGTGTTGAGGGGAAGTTCGCCGTCGATCGCGGTGCGCTGGCCACCGGCGATAAACTCAGCCGCCTCGCCGCGCCCGCACAGGCCGACCGCCTCAAGCCACAGCCAGACGTGGATCGAAAAGCCGTCGTAGATCTGCGCGCAATCGACATCGCCCGGCTTCAGATCGGTGCGCCCCCACAGCATCTCACCGCATTTTTCGGCCGGGGTCATGGTGAAGTCGCCGGTGTGTAACCCCTCGCCGAATGCGCCCATCGACATGCCCATCGCCTCGATCGCCAGCGGCGGGTTGCGCAGGTCTTTCGCGGCGTCGCGGTGCGACAGCAGGATCGCAGTCGAGCCGTCGATATGCGAATCGCAGTCGTAGAGGCGCAACGGCGTCGAGATCATCCGCGAGGCGAGGTAATCCTCGATGGTCAGCTCCTTGCCCCGGTAGATCGCATTGGGGTTATGCTGCGCGTGCCGCCGTCCGTTCACGGCCACCCAGCCGAGCTGTTCTTCCGTGGCACCGTATTTGTCGAAATAGGCCTGCGCATAAAGCGCCCACAGGTTGACCGGCGAATGGGCGTGATAGGGCACGGAGAAAGCGTTGTTGCCGGGATCGACCCGGGCGCCTCTGCCGGTCAGCAGGGTCGATTCGCGCGATTTGAGCCGCGAGGTGGCCTGGGCGACGCTGCGGAAACACAGCACGTGGCGGCACAGCCCGGTGGCGATGGCCATGATCCCCTGAAAGATCGCCGCCATATGCCCTGGTCCTTCATGGCTGGAGGGATTGGTCCAGACCGGACGGATACCCAGCGCCATCATTGTCTCGATGGTGCCCACCGGCGAAATCCCGCCGCCCTCGGTGGTCTTGCCGGGGTGGCAGATCAGTCCATCGACATCGTCGACCGATATGCCAGCATCGTGGATCGCCTCAAGACAGGCGTCGAGGGTGAGCTGGAGGGCGGAGCGGCTCGCCGGGCGGCAGGCCGGGGTCTGGCCGATGCCGGTGATGCGGACCTTGTGTTCGGGCAGATCCTCAAACATCGCCGCCGCCCTCCAAGGGCGTGAACATCGGCAACCAGACGTCCTCGTGGTGTTCGAAGCACACCTGCACGCTCATGCCGCTGCGCACCGCATCGGGCACCGCGAGAATGTTGCTGAAGACATAGAGTTCGGGCTGCTCGTCGAGCTCCACTGCCGCGAAAACGAACGGTTCGTCCAGCCCCGGCAGCCAGACCTGGTGGTTGATGGTGAAGGTCTTGACCCGGCCCCGGCCCGACACGGGCGATGGCGCGACCGTTTCGGTGCGGCAGCGCGCGCAGATCGGCAGCGACGGGTGTTGATAGTGGCCGCAGCAGGTGCAGCGCTGGATCAGCAGCACCCCGTCCTTGCCGCCGGTCCAGAAGGGCTCGGTCTCGCGCGTCAGCAGCGGCAGCTTGCGCGGCGGGGCATTCATCAGAACACCACGCCCTGCACCTTGAGGTCGATGATCGCGTCCTCGTCGTAGCCCAGGCTGGCCAGCACGGCATCGCTGTCCGCGCCGAGATCGGGCGAGCGGCGCGCTGGCAAGGCCTCGCCGTCGAACAGCATCGGCAGGCCGACCATCGGGATGGTCGTGCCGTCGCCATAGTCGGCGCGCTGGAGGTAGCGATTGGCCTGCACCTGCGGATCGGCGTGCATTTCGCCAACTTCCTGCACGACTTCCCACTGGCCGTCCTGCCGCGACAGGATCTCGCGCCATTCGGCCAGCGTTTTCGATGCGAACAGTGCTGTCACTTCGGCCCAGCAAGCGTCGGCATGCTCGCGGCGGGCGGCGGCATCGATAAAGCGCGGGTCCTCTGCCAGATCGCTCCGCCCGGCCGCTTCGCAAAACGGTGCCCAGTATTTGTCGGCCTGCAGCATGCACAGCGACAGGAAGCGGTTGTCGCTGGTGCGGTAATTGCCGACCAGGACGTTAAACGGGCGGGGGTTGCTGGGGCGCGGGAAGCGCAGCACGCCGTCGGCTGTCGACTGGCAGATCAGCCGCTGCATCGACCACATCGCGGTGCCGAGCAGCGAGACGTCGACGCTGCTACCCTGTCCCGTGCGCAGCCGCTTTACCAGCGCCGCACAGATCGCGCCCGACAGCATTGCCCCAGCCGCGGTATCGCCAAAGGCAGGCCCCGGCGGGCCGACCGGTCGCTCCGCCCCATCCTCGGTCATGGTGGCGGAGATCGATCCGCGCGCCCAGTAGGAGATTGCGTCGTAACCACCCTTGTCCTTTTCGGGGCCATTGGGGCCGGAGCCGCTGCCGCTGGCATAGATTATATCCGGAAAGCGGGCGCGGATCGATTCGGCGTCGATGCCCATGCTTTTGCGTGCCGGCGCCAGCAGATTGGTGAGGAATATATCGGCCCCGTCGACCAGCTTCATCAGCACCTCGCGCCCGGCTTCGGTCTTGAGGTCGAGGGTGATCGAACGCTTGCCGCGGTTGTAGCTTTCCCACGAATAGTCGATCTTGCCGCCGCCCATCCCGCCGATCTGAAGCCCGCGCAGCGGATCGCCGCTGGGCGGCTCGACCTTGATGACATCGGCACCGAGGTCTGACAGCATGCCGCCGGCAGCGGGCACAAAGGCCCACATCGCGACTTCAACGACCTTGATGCCTTCGAGTGGCCGATTGGCTTCAACCGAAATGCTCATGACTCTCTCCGGCAGTTCACTATTGTGACGCAAGAAACGAAATCGCGAATCAGGTCAAGCGCCGGACTCGCTTCGCCGACGGGAGACTATCAATGACGGAGCGTCTGGCAAACAGAGTGCCGCGCGAACTGGCGATCGCGGTTCCAGCGACGCTGGACGAAGCGCTCGACCCCGAATTCCTGAGCCAAGCGCTGGGCCGCGAGGTTGCCGCGGTCGAGCTTGTCGAGACGATCAAGACCGTCGCCACCAAGCTGCGCTTCGCCGTGACCTATGCCGATGGCGCGCGCGAAGGCTTCTGCCTCAAGGGCCTGCTCGATGTCGACGAGATGACCAGGCTTGGCGGTTCGACCTGCGTGCTGGAGGGCGATTTCTATCTCAAGCTTGCCCCGCAGGTCGAGGTGCAGGTGCCCGAAGCCGTCGCCGTGGTCACCGACCGTGCGGCGCAGCAGAGCGTGCTGATCATGCGGGATGTGATTGCGGCGGGGGGGCACTTCTGCTCGGCGCTGGACCCGTTCAGCGCCGACGAGGCTGCCGACAGCCTGGGCCAGATCGCCAGCCTCCACGCCGCCAGCCACCTGCTCGCTGGGCGCGACTGGATCCGCCCGCGCGCGGCCGAACTCGCCCGGATGGCCCATATGACGCCCGAGCTGCTGCAGAGCCTGCTCGACGACCCGCGCGGGGCGAACCTGACCCCGGAAGTGCGCAATGGCGCGCGGCTTATCGAGGGGATGAAGGCGCTGGCGGACAAGAGCGAAGCGCGCCCGCAGTTCCTCGTCCACGGCGATGCCCATGCCGGCAATATCTTCCGGACGGAATCCGGCCCAGGCCTGATCGATTGGCAGGTGCTGCAACGCGGCACCTGGGCGATCGATGTTGCCTATCATGTCTGCGCGGTGCTGCCAGTGGAGCTGGCGGAAGTGGAGGAACGCCGCCTGCTGGACCACTACCTCCACCTCGCCCGCACCCTCGGCCTTACGCTGCCAGATGCCGACGAAGCCTGGATGCAATACCGCGAGGCGGTGATGTACGGCTACTACATGTGGGGCATCACCCGCCGCGTCGAACCCGCGATCCGCGAGATGTTCACCAACCGGCTGGGCCGGGCGGTGATGCGGCATGGGAGTTTTGGGTTGCTGGGGGTGGGGTTGGGGTGAGGGCGCGGCGATAAGCCCGCAAAGCCGTATCTGTTGCACAAGAAACACAGGGGATCGGTCAAGTTTGCTTGTTTTGAACAGGAATGCTCGCAATGCATTGTCGCTGGCGCATTTTCCATTAGTCTTGGCCGTAATCGCGCGACAACGACGCGATTCGTTATCTGGGTAGAGTCGATACTCCGGGAGGATATAAAATGCATTTTTCAAACTCGATTCGCTGTGGCTTGCTGGCGTGCACGGTGCTGGGCACGACCGGTCTCAATTCTCAAATTGCATATGCCCAGGACGCCGATAGCGATTCCGGCGGGCTGGAAGAAATCATCGTTACCGCGCAAAAGCGCGAACAGAGCGTGCAGGACGTGCCAATCGCAGTGACTGCGGTTACCCAGGAAAGCCTGCAAGCCAACCGCATCTATACCGTCAACGATTTGTCAGCTATCGCGCCGGGCCTCACGGTCAAGCCTTCGGCCGGCGGCATTTCGACACCGGCCTTCACCATGCGCGGCCAGGTCAGCTTCGGCGTTGTTGCCGGATCGGACAAGCAGGTCTCGGTCTATGTTGACGGGGTCTACATCTCGAGCCCTCGTGGATCGATCTTTGACCTGCCCGATATCCAGCGGCTCGAAGTGCTGCGCGGGCCTCAAGGCACGCTGTTTGGACGCAATGCCACGGCGGGTGCGATCAGCGTCACCACCCGCGATCCAAGTGGCGATCCAAAAGTCAGGGCGGAATTCACTGTCGGCAACTACGATCAGTTCCGCATGCGGCTGGGTGCTGAACTGCCGCAAATGGGGCCGTTCAGTGCCTATTTCAGTTTCGTTCGCAATCAGAAGCGCGGAGATATCGAGAATTCGGGCGCGGGCACGGTCTGGGACCGCACGTTGTCACCGTCAGAGCTCGGCACTGTCCAGCGTTCGCCCCGCTGGCTCGGCTCAGTCGATTCGAACTCCTACTTCGCGGCGGTGAAGTTCGAACCCAGCGACAGCTTCAAGATGGTCTACAAGTACGATCGCAACGATGACGAGGGCACGCCCGAAGGCACCGGCTTTCTGGGATGGGATCGCAACGCACCGCTTACCGGAGCGCTGATGTCTGCGCTGCTCGACAACCAGCCTTACAACATCGCACCGTCCGGCGAACGGCCGAAAATTGTCGATAACAGCTGGGTGCTTGCCCGCGAGCAGCAGGTTCAGGGTCATAGCCTGACCTCGACATGGCAAGCGACCGACAACCTGACGGTCAAGAATATATTCGGCATGCGCAAGGCGAAGGTCTTTGCGCCCTCGTCAATTGACGGGCTGAGCAGCCTCACTTTCACGCCGCAAGCGCTCGTCCCCTATGCCACACTAGTCGGGATCAGCTTTCTGGCTGGCCAAGGCGTCAATGTAGCGGACCCTGCAAACGCAGCACTCGTTGCCGGCACGATCGGAACCTTCGCAGGTGTATTCGCGCCCCAGATCGGAAACCGTTTCCTGATAATTGCGTCGCAGGCATCGTCCACTTCGAAGCAATGGAGCGATGAACTGCAGATCAATTATTCTTCCGAGAAGCTCAACGCGACGGTCGGAGCCATGTGGTTCCACTCAAAGGACGAAGCCGGGGGGCCGAGCGGAATTAAGAACACCTTCCAGGTATCCTTCGTTCCGCAGTCGGGGCTGGTGCCGCTCGGCGATGAAGGTCGCTATTTCAATTCCGCGACTTCGCTGGCCGCCTATGCCCAGCTGGAATACAAATTCACGCCTCAATTCGAAATTGTGGCCGGCGCACGTATCACTCATGATAAAAAGACCAGTTCCTTCCGCTGGGATGAGCTTGGTTCTCCACGCAGCACACTAGTTCCGCCTGTCTACAAGAAGACCAAGCCGAATTTCCTTGCCGGGGTCAACTGGACTCCTAACGATGACACGCTGGTCTATGCCAAATGGTCCAACTCTTTCGTGTCGGGGGGATCGACCGCCGGCATTACCTATGATCCCGAGACAGCGAGTTCCTTCGAAGTCGGCCTGAAGGCAGACTTCCTCGATCATAAGCTGCGGACGAACCTCGCGTTGTTCCATGTCGATTACAAGCACTTCCAGTCGCCGGGATCGACTGCGACCCCAACATCGCTGGCTACGATTTTGCCAACCCTGATTTCGCTTTACGGCGCAACGATTGCACGCGAAGTCTCCGACAATCTGAGCACTTTCGTCGTCGATCAGGGTTCGATCAGGGCGAAGGGCTTCGAGCTGGAAGTAACCGCCGCACCAACGCGCGGCCTGACACTGGGGGGCAGTCTCGGCTATACCGATACCAGCTTCCCGTTCATCACCCCGGATGTGCTTGCCGGCAACCTTGGCGAACTGGAGGTGACGGCACGCCCGAAATGGACCGCCAGCCTTTACGGAATTTACGAAACTCCGCCGCTGGTCGGCGACACCACGCTGCAGTTTCGTGCCGATGGGCAGTTCCGTTCGAAAATCAGGTTCAACTCTCATCCGCTGACCGAGCCATACACTGAAAGTCTGCCTATCAGCACGGCGAAGGGCTTCTGGCTGGTCAACGGGCGGGTCTCTTTGCGGCACCTCAAGATCGGACCTCTGGATGGCGAACTGGCCTTCTGGGGGAAGAATGTCTTCGACCGCAAGGATGCGACTTTTGCGCTGTTCACACCGCTCGCCAACTCGGCGAACTACGTGAACGCCAGAACTTTCGGTGTCGATCTGAATATCGAATTTTGATCAAGGTTTCGAGCGAGTGAATGCGCCCGGGCCGAAAGGTCCGGGTGCTTCGTTTGAGAATGGTTGCCTGAGCCGGGCAGCCGTGAGAGTCAGCCCATTAACACTTCTTCCAGCAGCGCCAGCGTCCCGGCCCAGGACACTTTGTCGGCAATCGCGTCATAAGCGATTCCCGGCATGCCGCCTTCGGCCCTGGGATCGGTGAAGCCGTGTTCGACCTTGCCGAATTCCATGATCTGCCACTGCGCATCTGCCGCGATCATCTCGAGCCGGAAAGCCTCGGTTTCGTCATGCGGACCGTAAGGATCGAGCGCGCCGCACCAGGCAGCGACATGGCCCTTGATCTGACCGGGCTGCGCCGGGGCGTGGGTGGTGAGCAACCCGTGGAAGCTGACCGCCGCCTTGAGGTCGCGCCCGCTCCGCGCCAGTTCCAGCACGCATTTTCCGCCAAAGCAGTAGCCGATCGCCGCGATCCGGGCGGGATCGACGTCCGGATGCGCGGCAATGCAATCGAACCACGCCGCCGTTCGCGCGCGCAGCCGGTCGGGCGTCTCAAGCAGGGCCATGTAAAAGGCGCCCGCCTGCTCGGGTGCCTGGATGTCAGCGTCCCTGCCGTACATATCGGTTGCCACGGCGAGATAGCCGAGCGCGGACAGCTTCTGCGCTATATCGCCAACCATATGGCGTAGCCCCAGCGCGCTGTGCATCACCAGCACTGCGGGGAACGGGCCGCTGCTTGCGGGACGCGCGAGCAGCCCTTCAAGCTCTGTGCCGTCATGTTCGCAGCTGATGGGTTGCAGTTCGGTCATGGTCGCTCCTCCCGGAATGGCTCTTTCTCGGATAGGATTGGCCGCCAAGCTACGCGACTGTCAAAGCATTTGCGCCGCCCGCGCCGATCATGCCATAGCCAAGGTCATGACTCGGGCGGATATCTCTGCGCCGCGCAATACGCGCATTGGTGCCATGGTGCTGGTGGTGGTGCTGCATGTCACTTTATTCATGGCGCTGATTTACGGCTTCGCGCCCGATTTCTCGGCAAAAGTCGCCGAACAGGTGCTGTCGACCTTCACCGTGACGGTGACAACGCCGCCGCCGCCACCGCCGCCCGCTAAGGAGCCCGAGAAATCCGGCGCGGCAGCAGAGATCGGCAAGAAGGCCAAGCCCAAGGAAGCGGCCGCGCCCAGGCCGAAGATCGCCATTGCCAAAAAGTCAGCGCCACCAGTCGCGGGCACGGGTAACGACAACAGCTCCGGCGCGCGCGACACCGGCGAGGGCACCGGCGCGGGCGGGCAGGGCAGCGGCACGGGATCGGGCAATGGCGGCAGCGGACAGGGCGGCGGCGCAGTCACCAAAGTGGTCAAGATCGAGGGCGACATCAATTCGGCGCGAGACTACCCGCGCGAAACCCGTGACGCCCGCATCGGCGATTCGGTCACCATCGTCCTGACAGTGGGCGCCGACGGCCGGGTCAAGAATTGCCGCATCCACCGCGCCAGCAAGGACGCCGAGGCCAACCGCATCACCTGCCGCCTTGCCACCGAGCGCTTCCGCTTTCGTCCCGCGACCAATGCCGGGGGCGATCCGGTGGAATCCGTATTTGGCTGGCAGCAGCGTTGGTTCTATCCCGGCGAGAGGAAATAGAGTCCCGTTCCGTCATAATTCCGCGATAGGGCATGGCGGAACCCGCGAAAGACCACCATGACCATTACACCTGTAATCCTGTGCGGCGGCAGCGGCACCCGCCTCTGGCCAAAGAGCCGCGCAACCATGCCCAAGCCGTTCCTGCCGCTGGTCGGCGATGCGACGCTGTTCGAGGCGACTTTGGCGCGCTGCGGCAACTTTGCGCCGCCGGTGGTGGTGACTGGCGCGGCGCATCTGGCGCATGTCGAGGCACAGTTGGGCGATGCAGCGGGAGCCAGCGTGATTGTCGAGCCCTCGGCGCGCAACACTGCGGCAGCGATCGCGCTGGCGGCGCTGCGGCTGCCGGAAGACGCGGTGATGCTGGTCTGCCCGAGCGACCACCACATCGGCGATGCGGCTGCCTTTGCCGAAGCCGCCCGCGCTGCGGCAGCGCTGGCCGGGGAGGGCTGGCTGGTGTCGTTCGGCATCGAGGCCAAGGCGCCCGAGACCGGCTTTGGCTATCTCAAACGCGGCGAGGCGATCGGCGCTGCGGGTTACCGGGTCGCACAATTCGTTGAAAAGCCCGATCAGGAACGGGCCAAGGCCTTCCTCGCCGAGGGCATCTATGCGTGGAACGGCGGCATCTTCGCCTTCCGGGTGGGCACCTTCCTCGCGGAACTGACCGCGCACCGCCCTGCCATTGCCGAAGCCGCTCGCGCGGCAGTTGCCGCCGGGGTCGAGCAAGGCCAGCGCTTTCATCCCGACGCCGAGGCTTTTGCCGCCATCGCCAGCGAATCGGTCGACTACGCGGTGATGGAAAATACCGCCCGCGCCGCGATGGTGCCCGCCGACATGGCCTGGTCCGACATCGGCAACTGGCAGGCCCTGCATGCCGCGCGCGAATGCGATGCCCAGGGCAACAGCGTCAGTGGCCCGGCCGAGCTTGTCGATTGCCGCAATGTCCTGGTCGAAACCGATTCGCTGCGGGTGTCGGTGATCGGGCTCGAAGGGGTGATTGTGGTGGTCGATGGCAATGAGGTGCTGGTGACCACTGCCGATGGTGCGCAGAGAGTCGGCAAGTTGGGTGGAGCGGTGAACCAGTGAGCGGCTGTCTGCCTGTGCGAATGGTGGAAAAGCCGTGGGGCCGCGATGTGCTGCCTGCGCCTTTCACCGCGCCTGCTGGCCAGCGCATCGGCGAGATCTGGTTCGAGCCGCCGCCGCAGCTGCCGCAGTTGCTGGTCAAGTACATCTTCACCAGCGAGAATTTGTCGGTGCAGGTGCATCCCTCCGACTCGCAGCTGCCGGGGCATGGAAAAGAGGAGTGCTGGCTGGTGATCGACGCCGAGCCGGGGGCGGCGCTAGGGATCGGGTTCAGGCAGGCGATCAGCCGCGAGGCGATGCGCGCCGCCGCGCTCGACGGCAGCATTGAGGCACTGCTCGAATGGCATCCGGTGCAGGCGGGCGACTTCTTCTACATCCCCGCGAACACCGTCCACGCCATCGGCGCGGGGGTGAGCCTGATCGAGGTCCAACAGAACAGCGACGTCACCTACCGCCTTTATGACTACGGCCGCCCGCGCGAGCTGCATCTGGACCAGGGCGTGGCGGTGGCGCTGGGCGAGCCGCATCCGGCGCATTTGCTGCGGCATGTGGCCGCTGAAGGAAGCGAGGTGCTCGTCGATGGGCCGTTGTTCCGGCTCGTGCAGATCGAAGGCGGCCCCGATGCGGCAACCGCCGGGCGTTTTGGCGATGCGCCGGTGCTGGTAATTCCTCGCTCCGGCAAAGCCGAAGTCGCGGGCGAGACGATAGCGCCGGGCGGTTGTGCGCTGGCGAATTCGCTGGGAGCAGTGAAGTTCGATTCTTTCGGCACTTGCCTCGTCGCGCAGCCCTGCGGCACTTGATCCCAGCCTCTTGGCTGGGCAAGGTGTAAATCAATGTCGAATGCCTGTCTATACCCTCCCGCTTGCGGGAGGGGCAGCGAGACTTGGTCCTGCCTAGCAGGGCCTTAGTCGCAGCGGGCTGGGGGTTCTCTGGCTGGCGATGCGCCAAGACGACAGCCCCCATCCCAACCCCTCCCCTGAAGGGGAGGGGCTTTCCGTGTCCAAAGGCCCCATAACCATGTCCACCATCCACCCCGTCCCCGCCGAATGGGCTAGCCGCGCTTATGTCGATAAAGCTGGCTACGCCACGAAATACCGCCAGTCGCTCGAAGACCCCGAGGCGTTCTGGCGCGAGGAGTTGGCGCGGCTGGACTGGATCAAGCCGTGGACCAAACTGTCCGGCAGCAGCTTCGACGAAGCCAGCTTCGGCATCGAATGGTTTGCCGATGGCACCCTCAACGTCAGTGCCAACTGCCTCGATCGCCATCTCGACAAGCACGGCGACACTGTCGCGATCATCTGGGAAGGCGACGATCCCGAACAGCAGCGCAAGCTGACCTACCACGAATTGCACGAGGAGGTCTGCCGCATGGCCAACGCGCTCAAGGCGCTGGGTGCCGGGCGGGGCGAGCGGATCACCATCTACATGCCGATGATCCCCGAGGCGGCAGTGGCGATGCTCGCCTGCGCGCGGATCGGCGCGATCCATTCGGTGGTGTTCGGCGGCTTCTCGCCCGAAGCGCTGGCGGGGCGGATCCAGGATTGCGACAGCCGCATCGTCGTCACGGCAGACGGCGGCATGCGCGGCGGTAAATTGGTCCCGCTCAAGGCCAATGTCGATGCCGCGCTCGCCTCGTGCCCCGGGGTCGAGGCGGTGCTGACGGTGCGCCATGCCGGCAACCAGATCGCCATGGCGGCGGGGCGTGATCACTGGTGGCATGACCAGCGCGATGCCGTCTCGCCGCATTGTCCGCCGGAGGAAATGGGCGCGGAGGATCCGCTGTTCATCCTCTACACCTCGGGCAGCACCGGCAAGCCCAAGGGCGTGCTGCACACCAGTGCCGGCTATCTGACCTGGGCGGCCATGACCCACCACTATGTGTTCGATTACCGCCCCGGCGAGATCTACTGGTGCGCCGCCGATGTCGGCTGGGTGACCGGTCACTCCTATGTCGTCTATGGCCCGCTGGCCAACGGCGCGACCCAGGTGATGTTCGAGGGCGTGCCCAATTACCCCGACCATTCGCGCTTCTGGCAGATCGTCGATCGCCACCAGGTCAACATCTTCTATGGCGCTCCCACCGCCCTGCGATCGCTGATGCGCGAGGGCGACGACTGGGTGAAGCGCACCCGCCGCACCTCGCTGCGGCTGCTCGGCAGCGTTGGCGAGCCGATCAACCCGGAGGCCTGGGAATGGTACTGGCGGGTGGTGGGTGATAAACGCTGCCCGATTGTCGACACCTGGTGGCAGACCGAAACCGGCGCGGCGATGATCACCCCGCTGCCTGGCGCGACAGACCTCAAGCCCGGTTCAGCTTCGTTCCCGATGTTCGGAGTCGTGCCGCAACTGGTCGATTCCGAAGGGGCAGTGCTGGAAGGCGCGGCCGAGGGCAATCTGTGCATCACGCAAAGCTGGCCGGGCCAGATGCGCAGCGTCTGGGGCGATCACGAGCGTTTCTTCCAGACCTATTTCACCACCTATCCGGGTAAATATTTCACCGGTGACGGCTGCCGCCGCGACGAGGACGGCTATTACTGGATCACCGGGCGGGTCGATGACGTGATCAACGTCTCGGGCCACCGCATGGGCACCGCCGAAGTCGAAAGCGCGCTTGTCGCCCACGCCAAAGTTGCCGAGGCGGCGGTGGTCGGCATGCCGCACGAGATCAAGGGGCAGGGCATCTACGCCTATGTCACCCTCAACGCCGGCGAGGCCGAGGGCGAGGATGTCCGCAAGGAACTGGTGCAATGGGTGCGCAAGGAAATCGGGCCGATCGCAACGCCGGATGTCATCCACTTCGCCCCGGCACTACCCAAGACCCGCTCGGGCAAGATCATGCGCCGCATCCTGCGCAAGATTGCTGAAGGGGATACCTCGAACCTTGGCGATACGTCTACACTCGCCGATCCGTCGGTTGTCGATAGTTTGTTGGCGGCAGGGCGCTGATTACGTCCACAAGGCTGAAAAAGGTGGTCGAAACGTGGATTTGTTGGTTCAATGCTGGCGAAGCGGCTGCATTTATTGAAGAAAGTGGGTCTCGCTGGTCACTGCATAAACACCCGTTGCGCATTCATCGCATGATGCAATATGCGAATGACTGAGACGACTGCGCCGTCAAAATCATAGAAAATATGGTGGCTTCGGCAGACGATGAAGCGAAGCGGCGGGCGCAATTTTGAATAGACCGGACTCAGTTCGGGAAAGTCGGCCAGTCGCTCAAAAGCCTGGTCAATCCCGTCCATGTAAGCACTTGCGATGTCGAAGCCGAATTGCTCGATGGAGTGGGTATAAATACCCATCAAGTCCGCTCGCGCCTCGGCACGAACGACGACCTCAACCATGTTTTGCGTGATATTCGGCAACAACGCCTGCGATGATTTCAGAGGGCGCTCCGGGCAGGACAGGTGACGCCCAACCCTTGTCGATAGCGGCTTGCAAGGCAGCCAATTCGGCCTCTTCTTCTTGGCGGCGTCGCATGAGATCGCGCACCAGATCGCTGGTGCTGGAATAGCGGCCCTCGGCAACGCGCTGCTCGGCCCAATGCTTGAGCCCGTCGGGTACCGAAATGTTCAATTGTGCCATATGTCCAGCATACAGATTTACACAGAATTGCGCAACCGCCGCAGCGACACTTGCCGATCCGTCGGTTGTCGATAGTCTGCTGGCGGGGAGGAACTAACCCCCGAACAGGCGCCCGAACAATCCGCGCCGACGCGGGGGTTTCTGGTTGGTGACGTCGAGCAGATAGGTGGCGAGGACCGCGGCCTGGCTCCTGGTCATGATGAAATGATGCGAATCGACATCGTCAGCGGCATTGCGCCGGGTCGATTGTTTCGCCTGGAGGTTGAGGTCGACACGGCCATTAAACTGATGATGAGTCCAGCCGACGAGTACCCCGTAGCTTTCCTCAGCCTCTTGCGCCCGTGCCGCCTCGTTTGTCGAGATCGTTGCCATGAATCGTTCATAATCCGATTGCGCGGCGAATCAATCGCGCTTGCAGTCCCACATCGGAACAATCCCCGCCGGAAGTTCAGGCCGCCAGCTGGAACGGCTCGATCTCGCCAGACAGGTACAGCTTCTTGGCCTTGGCGCGGCTGAGCTTGCCCGAGCTGGTGCGCGGCAGGGTGCGCGGCGGGACCAGTTCGACGATGCAGTTCATGCCCGTGACCGAGCGCACCTTGTCACGGATGACATCGTGCAGCCTGCGCCGCTCGCCAGGGTCGGAAACGCGGCAGTGGACCAGCACGGCGGGAACTTCCTCGCCGTGTTCGGTCTCCACGGCAAAGGCGGCGATATCGCCATGGTTGAAGCCGGGCAGCTGTTCAACCGCCCATTCGATATCTTGCGGCCAGTGGTTCTTGCCGTTGATGATGATCATGTCCTTGGCCCGCCCGACGATGAACAGGTGGCCATCGACCAGATAGCCCATGTCGCCGGTGTCGAGCCAGCCATCGACCATGCAAGCCTGGGTCGATTCGGGGTCGCGGTAATAGGAGTGCATCAGGCTGGTGCCGCTGCACCACACCTTGCCGATGTGGTGATCGGGCAGGGCGTGGCCGCTTTCGCCGCGCACTTCGACCTTCATGCCGCGCATCGCCTTTCCGCAATTGACGATGGCGCGGTAGCGGGCGGGGCGCGCCAGGTCGCGCGGCTTGCCGGAAAGGCGCTCTTCCTCGACCAGTTCAACATGGATGCCCGCGCCCGGTGGCATCAGCGTGACACACAGAGTCGAATTCGGCGAGGCCGTAGCTGGGCAGGAAGGCCGATGCCTTGAAGCCGGCGGCGGCAAAGACGTTGACGAAGTTCTGCATCACGTCGGGCCGGATCATGTCGGCGCCATTGCCGGCGATGCGCCAGCGCGACAGGTCGAAGCGTTCGGACACATGGGTCTGGCTGGAAACGCGCCGCGCGCAGATATCGTAGCCGAATGTGGGCGAGAAGCTGACCGAGTTGCCGGGATTGCGGCTGACCAGATCGAGCCAGGCCAGCGGGCGGCGGGCGAAGTCTTCGGTTTTCAGATAGTCGCAGGAAATCTGGTTGGCGATCAGCGACAGGAAGCAGCCGACCAGCCCCATATCGTGGTACCACGGCAGCCAGCTGATGCAGCGGTCGGTCCCGCTTATGCCCATGCCATGCGCATGCCCGGCCAGATTGGCCAGCAGCGCGCCATGGGTGACGGCGACGCCATGCGGGAACCGGGTCGAGCCGCTGGAATATTGCAGAAAGCAGATGTCGTCCGGCCCGGCTTTGGGCAGTTCCGTTTCGGGAGCGGCTTCCCTGGCGAAATCCTGCCAGCTGACGCCCTCGCAGCCCGGCCGGCGCGCGGCGGCGGCCAGGGCCATTCCGGCAATTTCCTCGGGATAGAACAGCAAGCGCGGCTCGGCGCTTTCCATCTGCACCGCGATCTGGTCGATATAATTGTCCTTGCCGCCGAAGCTGGTCGGCAGCGGCAGCGGCACCGGCCAGGCCCCGGCATAGACCGCGCCGCAGAACAGCGCCGCGAATTCGGGCCCGGTCTCGGCGATCAGGGCGATGCGGTCACCCTTCTGCACGCCCCGGGCGATCAGGCGGCGGGCCATGTCCAGCGCGTCCTGGCGCAGTTCGGAGAAGGGGTAGGGGCGGGCCAGTTGCCCGCGCGGATCGTGAAAATTAAGCCCGCGCACGCCCAGCGCGGCATAGTCCAGCGCCTCGCCAAAGCTGGCAAAGTCCGAATAACGGCGCGGCAGCGCATCTTCGTTGGGAGTGGGCACGAGCCCGGATTCGGCTTCCTTCACCAGCGTTGCGGTGGCGGTCATAAGCGATAACCCGTTGTTGTAGCGACCAGAAATGCGTGCTGGCGGGGCCTTTGGCCGGTAAGTTGCGAACCGGACATGGCTGAGCTGTCCCTTTCCGAAACACGCGCGGGCTTCCCCATTTGCCTGTGACTGTGGCACGAATAGGGCAATGACCCGCCCATCCCCAGCCCGCCGCGTGCCCAAACCGCTCGATTCTGCCCGGCTCGACGAGCTGGCGCTGGCCTATGCCGCGCGCTTTGCCACCAGCCGTGCGAAGCTCGAGGACTATCTCAGACGCAAGCTGCGCGAACGCGGCTGGGCGGGGGAGGCGGCAGCGCCGGTGGCGGCGATTGCGGAGCGGATGGTTGCGGCGGGCTATGTCGACGATACTGCCTTTGCCCGCGCGAAGAGCGGCAGCCTGCTGCGGCGCGGCTATGGCCAGCGCCGGGTCAGCCAGGCACTGAACGCGGCCGGAATCGACGAGGAGGTTCGCGCCAAGGTCAAGGCAGACGTCGGCGAACAGCGCCGCGCCGCATTGGCAATGGCGAGGAAGCGCCATTTCGGCCCCTTCGGTCCGCCACCTCAAGACAGGGCAGCCCGCGAAAAGCAGCTTGGCGCGATGCTGCGGGCGGGGCACCCTCTCGACAGCGCGCGCGAATTGGTCAATGCCGCCAGCGTCGAGGCCGCCGAGGAATGGGCCGCGCAGGAGCAGGAGGACGAATGTTGAAGCTGGCTCATGGCCTTCTCGTCCTGGCGCTGGCCGCCTGTTCGCCTGGGACTGCCGAAGTCGTCCCGGCAGCGGCCACCACCGGCGCCGTCCATGCCGTTTCCGGTCTGCCGGTCGTGCCGCTGTCGATCACCCATGCCGGCAAGCGCCACGCTTTCCGCGTCGAGGTCGCGAGCACAAGCGAGGAGCAGGCCAAGGGCCTGATGTTCCGCGCGCAGATGGGCGCGGACGAAGGCATGATCTTCCCCATGCAGCCGCCGCGCGATGCCGCATTCTGGATGAAGAACACCGTCATCCCGCTCGACATGATTTTCGTCGGCACCGATCGCCGCATCCTCAACATCGCCGCCAATACCGTACCCTATTCGCTCGACCCGGTGCCCTCCGCAGGCGCGGTTTCCGCCGTGCTTGAGCTCAATGGCGGGCGCGCTGCCGAGCTGGGCATAGCCGCTGGCGACAAGGTAGAGTGGTAGCAAAGTGGGTCCAACTGGCGTTTCCAAGTCAGCCTTTTTGACGTTGCTTCGGATCGCGTCCTTGGCTGCCCTTCTAAGCGGCTGCGATCCGCGTCCGCAAGCCTCCAAGTCTCACGACAAAGGCGCAATCTCGGCAGAGGAGTGGCAAGAACTTCGCCACGCGATCCTTGGGCCGGTTGGTAGCGAAAACTGCCCACCCAATTTGGCGCATTCGTTCGCTAACAAGGCACCGCCGCATTGGACGCTGGATGAGTGCAAAGACGTCCTTGCAAGTTTCAAAGTGCCAGCGTCGCAAATTTTGGGTCGAGAAGATCATCCAATTAATATAGTTCTAGCTCTAGACGGTAGGTTTGAATATAAAATCGAACGGAATTTGTTATCAGACGCAGAGATAGCCCGTGCGAGGGAAAGGTGGCGTTCCGATATTGAAGAGTATGAAATCATACCTGAATTCGTATTGTATTTTTCGGGCGGTCCCGTGGGAACAATGCCTAATGGTTGGGAAATAAGGCATGTTCGATACTGGAACAAAAGGAAGAAAATCCTCTGCCTCGGCACTTCATCATCGGAGATTACGATGAGCTGCTTGTGGGGCACGCCGCAACAGCGATTTCAAATCTGGTTTGCGTTCGATGACGCTAAGTCGGTCTTGCAATACGTAGAATTCGGTGGCCAGTTCCCGATAGCTGATCGGAACATAGTTTTTGTCCGTCAGCACGCTTGCGCCGAAAGGGGTAGACAGGCTAACGCCCTCGCCATGGGACTTCTCTCCAAAATCTTCACCTGGTGGGATGGTGCGACCATCGGCACGCTGGTCAACAGCGCGATGACCGGCAGCCAGGTCGGCACCGATGCGCAGGGCAACCGCTATTTCCGCTCGAAAAAGCCCGGTGAGAATGGCCGCGAGCGGCGCTGGGTGATCTATGAGGGCGCCAATGACGCCAGCCGGGTGCCCGCCGAATGGCACGGCTGGCTGCACCACAGCTACGACGGCGTCCCCGAAAGCCACCTGCCGCCGCCGCGCATCTGGGAGGTCGACTTCACCCCCAACGCCACCGGCACCGCTGCCGCCTATCGCCCGCAAGGCGCGCTGGAGCGTGGCGGCAAGCGCGCGCCGGCGACGGGCGACTACGAAGCCTGGTCGCCGGACGCCTGATCGCATGCGCCCGGCGCTCGCCATCCTCCTGCCGGTGCTTCTGGCGAGCTGCAGCAGCGAGCCGGACGAAGCCGATGCGCCGAAGGACAAGGCGGTTGCGGTTTCGGTGAAGGCAGGACCGGCGGGCGCTCCGGCGGTTGAGAGCGACTATGGTACACCCGTGAAAGACCGGGTCGCCACAATCGGCCTTCTCAACAAGCGCAACAATCTGACGCAGATCCTGACGATGAAATCGGGCGAGGCGCGTCGCTTCGGCAATGTCGTCGTCCGGGTTGCGACGTGTGAGCGCACATTGCCATGGGAAAATCCGCCGGAAGTGGGCGCTTTCGTACAGGTGCTCATCGAGGAACGGGTGAATGCGGACAGTCCGCTGAAGTGGCGGCGCGCGTTTTCGGGCTGGATGTTCAAGAACACGCCTTCGCTCAACGTGCTGGAGCACCCGGTCTATGACGTCTGGGTCAAGGACTGCGCGATGAAGTTCCCCGGCGAGGAGGAAGCGCCTGTCGCCGCGGCATCGGCCAGCAGTGCGGCAAAGCCATCGGGTAGTGCGAGCACTGCGGCTTCGCCCAAACCTGCGGCATCGGCATCCCCGGCACCGGTTCCGTCACCGACTCCGGACATTGGCCGGCCCGAGGATAATCCGAACGGCCGTTGAGCCTGCCTGAGCCGCTCCAGATAGCGTTTCTGGCTGATCTCGACCGCGCCCAATGAAGCCAGATGGACGGTGATGAACTGGCAGTCGAGCAGTTCCGCCCCGCTGCGCCGCAGTGCCGCGACCAGCCAGGCCAGCGCCACTTTCGAGGCATCGGTGGCGCGGCTGAACATGCTTTCGCCGCAGAACACCCGGTCGAATCCGACTCCGTAGAGGCCGCCAACCAGCGCGCCGTCCAGCCAGCATTCGACCGAATGGGCATGGCCGAGCTGGTGGAGCCGCTGGTAACTGGCGGCGATGCGGTGGCTGATCCAGCTTTCGCCGCTGACGTCATTGCGGGGCTGGGCGCAGGCATCCATCACCCCGGCAAAGTCGGCGTTGCAGGTGACCGTAAAGCGCCCGCGCCGCACAGCTTTGGCCAGCGAGTGCGAGAGGTGGAAACCGTCCAGCGGCAGGATCGCCCGGCGGCGCGGCTCGACCCAGAAGATGTCGGGATCGTCGCGGCTGTCGGCCATCGGAAAGATGCCGCTGCGATAGGCCAGCATCAGCATTTCGGGGTCGATGATCGCAGGATTGGCGGGGGCGTGCACATGCGCAGTCTAGCATAGTCACAGTAGTGCGGCGACTCTATCGGCGCTTCCTGAGATCGAACCAGGCCATCGCCATCATCGCAAGCGCCAGCGGCATCACGGCACTTGCCGCCAGCAAGCCCATGCCGAGGTCGCCCAGCAGCACCGAAAGTTTGCCGGCGGAATAGGGGCCCATCGCCAGACCCAGCATGTTGGTCCCCAGCAGAAATGCCGCCGTAGCCACCCCGCGCGCCTGCGGCGGCACGATATTGACCATTGCTCCCGCAGCACTGCCGAGGGTGGCGGCGGCGAAGATCCAGAACAGCGGATTCAGGACATAGACCAGCGGCAGCGACCTGGTCGTGAACAGCGCCATATGGACCAACCCCATCGCCAGCGCCGCCAAGGCCATCACCGCAATCCGCTGGGCATGGTCGCTGCTGCCCGCCAGCCGGTCGGTCAGCATGCCGCCGCCGATCACCCCGATCACTCCGCCCAGTGCGCCAAGGCTGCCGAGCATGAAGCCGGCCTCGGCGGGATCGGCCTTCAGCTCCTGGATCGCATAAAGCGGGACGAAGGCGACAGTGCTGTATCCGATGAAGGTCAGCAGTCCGTAGCCCAGGGTGATGCCGATAAAGGCGCGCGATCTGAACAGCGCGGCAAAGCCGTTCGGATCGTCATGGCGCAGCGCCGCTGCCCATGAGACGATGGCGTAGCTGCCAATGGCTATGGCGATCCATTGCGGGCCATCCCCGGTCAGCGCAATCAGCCATGCTGCTGCGCCCGCGAGCGCCGCCGCAGTCGCCAGATTGACGGCGAGCGCAGCCACGCCGCGCCGCGAGGCCCCGATCAGGGTGAAGGGCGGCACAATCGCCACCAGATCCCTGAAAAAGGCGGCAAACGGCGCGACCGTGCCAAGGTCACGTGCTTCGGACAGGCCCTCAAACCGCCCGCGCGGGGGCTCGCGCAAGGTCGCCACGAGGAGCGCGAGCAGCACGCCGGGCAGGCCGACGATCATGAACGCGGCCTGCCACCCGGCCAGCCCGAACGGCGCGCCGCCCCCGGCGTAGGCGGCATTCCAGCGCCCAGCGACCGTGCTGCCGACGAACAGCGAAATGCCCCCGCCCAGATAGAGCCCGCTCGAATAGAGCGCGAGTGCGGTGGCGCGGCGCTGCGGTGGGAAGCAGTCGCTGATCAGAGACCAGGCGCAGGGGCTGGCGGTCGCCTCGCCGATGCCGACGCCGATCCGCGCCAGCCCGATCTGGGCGAAATTGCGCGACAGGCCGGACAGCGCCGTCATCGCCGACCACAGCGCCAGGCCAATGCTAAGCAACCGCACCCGCGACCAGCGGTCGGCCAGCTTGCCCAGCGGTATCCCGAACACCGCAAAAAACACGCCAAACGCGGTGCCATAGAGAAAGCCGAAATCGCTGTCGGAAATACCCAGGTCGCGCTTGAGATCGGGCGCGAGAATGGTCAGCAGCTGGCGGTCGACGAAATTAAGGATGTAGACCAGCATCATCACCGCCAGCATGTACCAGGCGTAGGGATCGACCTTCTGCTCCGGTGGAGCGGCCAGATCACCCGGCATAATCGGTCCCGTCCGGCAGACCGGCTTCGGCGAAGCCGGTGCGGCGCAGGCGGCAGCTGTCGCAGCGTCCGCAGGCGCGCCCGTCGGGCTGCGGATCGTAGCAGGACCAGCTCATCCCCGGATCGAGGCCAAGCCGGTACGCCTCGCGCGCGATGTCCGCCTTGCCGAGATGTTGCAGCGGCGCATGGATGGCAAAGTTCTGGCCCTCGGCCCCCGCCTTGGTCGCCAGCCCTGCCAGCTCCTGAAAGGCGGCGATGAATTCGGGGCGGCAATCGGGATAGCCCGAATAGTCGAGGGCGTTGACTCCGATGAAGATGTCACGGGTATCCAGCACTTCCGCCCAGGCCAGGGTCAGCGACAGGAACACCAGATTGCGCGCCGGCACATAGGTGACCGGGATTTCAGCGCCGACGCCTTGCTTGGGCACGGCGATGTCGTCGGTCAGCGCCGAGCCGCCGAATTGGCGCAAATCCAGCGGCAGGATGACATGCCGCTCCACGCTGAGTATGGCGGCGATGGTCCGGGCGGCGTCGATCTCGCGGCGGTGGCGCTGGTTGTAATCGATGGTCAGGGCATGCAGGTGAAAGCCGGCCTTACGCGCCAGACCGGCCACGACCATCGAATCGAGCCCGCCCGAAAGCAGCACCACGGCCTTGCGGCCGGCTCCATCTTCCATCGAAACCATGCTCTGGGGCTAGCCCGGCACAGGCCCGCTGGCAAGCTGCGCTCAGGAAGCCGCGCAGTCTCCGATGCGGCGGCCCTCGGCATTGAAGGAGAAGGGCAGGCCATCGGCAATGCCCTGGCTTTCGATCTGCACCAGCCGCCCGGTTTCGCGCCGGATCTGGGTGCGGCCATAGCCTTGCCCGCGGCAGGTATACTGCACCGTCACAACACTGGCGGCATCGTTGACGATCAACCGCTGGCAATTGGAAGAGGGGTGGCGCAGCTGGATCAGCCGCCTGCCGTCGCGCAGGCAGATCCGTTCAACTGGCGCCCCTGCCTCGCGAATGCGCAGTTCCCAGCGTCCGCTCTCGAGATGATCGAGCATGGCGAGCGACGGGCTCTGGCTGGCGACAGGCGTGGCAAAACCGGCTGCAAAAGCAGCCAGCACGGTCATGACCGGCAAACGATTAGCCATCACAATCGGATACTCCCAACGCGCAGTTGCAACGCCATGTGGCGACTCCAACTGCCATTCCATTGTATCAGTTCACCAGTCATCGGCCAAGCGTGGCGTAACAGCGATGAATGGAGCGTTTACACAGAAATCCTGAAGATTTGTGAACAGAAGGCGCAATCGACTGTGACCAGCCCGTCTTGCCCACGCATCTCGCTGCGATCCTCTTCTGGAAACCGCATTAGCACGTCGCGATAGTGTTCCATAGTGCATCGGCAGCCGCGTGTCAGAATGGCACCTTTTTCAACCCGAACCTCACCCTCTTCATGGAACAGCCGCCAGACCAGCGCTTCGAGCGAAAGCTGCGGATCGACCAGCTCGTCATGCCTGGTGCTGCCGGCCATCACCGCGATATGTTCCCATTCGGGATGGTCGAGCCGGACATGCAGGCGCTCGCGACCTTCCTCGCCCTCGGCGAGGTGCTGGACGAGCAATCCGCCGGCGATGCAATGCCGCCCGTCCCAGCGCACGCCCAGGCGGATCAGTGTCGGCACCTGTTCGGACTGTGCGAAATAGCTCTGGCAGGCCTGCGCCAGCGTTTCGCCCTCGAGCGGGACGATCCCCTGATAGCGTTTCCCTTCGGTAGCCAGGTCGAAAGTGATCGCCAGATAGCCCTTGCCGAACAGCGCATAGAGCGACGGGTTCGCGCCCAGCATCGCCAGCCGGTCGGCATCGTGGCGGACATAGCCACGCAGCTCGCCGCCCCTGTAGTCGCAGACCAGCATCTCGACGATCCCGCCTTCGGTCTGCGCCTGCATGGTCAGCTGGCTGCCTTCCTCCTTGAGCAGACTGCCGATCAGCGCCGCCAGCACCAGTGCCTCGGCCAGCAGGTGCCGGATTGGCGGCGGATAATCATGCGCGGCCAATATGGTGTCGAGCGTCGGCCCCAGCCGCACCGCCCGCCCGCGCGCATGGCGGCCGGGGATGGTGAACCCCAGCAACCGGTCGAAGCCGGTCTCGTCTGCCGGAATACCGCTCACAGCTGGATGCTCACAACTGGCCTAGCGCCCAGCGCAGCACCGACTTCTGGGCATGGATGCGGTTTTCCGCCTCGTCCCAGACCGCCGACTGCCCCGAATCGATCACTTCGTCGGTCACTTCCTCGCCGCGATGCGCGGGCAGACAGTGCATGAACACCGCGCCGGGCAATGCCGCCGCCATCAGCGCGCTATCGACCTGGTACGGCCGCATCGCCGCGACCTGCGCCTCGCCGCCCGCCTGGCCCATCGACACCCAGGTATCGGTGACGACGACCTGCGCGCCCGCCACCGCCTCGCGCGGGTTGTGGGTGAAACGGATGTCCGCACCCGCCGCCCGCGCGCGCTCGACGAAGCCGGCGTCGGGTTCATAGCCCTTGGGGCCGCCGACGCGGACCGTGAATTTCATCAGTCCCGCCGCCTCGATCAGCGAATGGAGGACATTGTTGCCGTCGCCCAGCCAGGCCATTTGCAGCCCCGGCAGGGCAAAGTCGCGTTCAATGATCGTCAGCAGATCGGCCATGATCTGGCAGGGATGCGACTGGTCGGTCAGTCCGTTGATCACAGGCACGCTGGCGAAGTGCGCCAGCTCCTCGATCTTGGCGTGATCGTTGGTGCGGATCATGATCGCGTCGGCCATGCGGCTGAGCACCCGCGCGGTATCGGCAATGCTCTCGCCGCGGCCCAGCTGCATGCTGCCCGCCTCCATGACGATGGCGCTGCCGCCAAGCTGGCGCATCGCCATGTCGAACGACACCCGGGTGCGGGTCGAGCTTTTCTCGAAGATCATCGCCAGCACATGCCCCGCCAGCGGCAAGTCGCTGTCAGCGCGCCCCCTGGGCCAGCTGGCCCGCGCCGCCTTGCGGTCAAGCGCATCGTTCAGCATCAGCGCGACGGCATCGCCGCCCGCATCCGAGAGGTTGAGGAAGTGCCGCGTCATCAGCCTGCCGCTCCGCTCTCGAAGCTGGCGGCACCTGCCGACAGCCGGGTCATGAACTCGTCGATATGGCTGTCGTCGATCACCAGCGGCGGCACCAGCCGGATGGTGTTCTCTCCGCCGGCCACCGTCAGCAGTCCGTGATTGTCGCGCAGATGGGCGACAAAGCCGCGCGGCTCGACCTTTAGCTTGACGCCCAGCAACAGACCGCGCCCGCGCACTTCCTCGAACAGATCGGGATAATTGCCGATGAACTGCTCGAGCCGCGAGACGATCTTGGCGCTCATGTCGCGGACATTGGCGAGGATATCCTCGCTCGCAATTGCATCAAGCACCGCCGTGCCCGCCGCCATCGCCAGCGGATTGCCGCCATAGGTCGAGCCGTGCGAGCCGAACACCATGCCGCACGCCGCCTTCTCGGTGGCGAGGCAGGCACCGAGCGGAAATCCGCCGCCGATGCCCTTGGCACTGGCGAGGATATCGGGGGCAATGCCGTATTGCTCATAGGCATAGAACGTGCCGCTGCGAGCGACGCCGCACTGCACTTCGTCGAAGGCCAGCATCAGGTCATGCTCGTCGGCAAGCGCGCGCAGGCCCTGCAGGAAGCTGTCTGAGGCGACGCGGATGCCGCCCTCGCCCTGGATCGGCTCGACCAGGAAGCCGGCGGTGTGCGATCCGAGCGCCGCCTTCGCCGCTGCGAGATCGTTGAATTCGACATATTTGAAGCCGGGCAGCAGCGGCTTGAAGCCCTTGTGCATCTTGTCCTGGTTCGATGCGCTGATCGTGCCGATGGTCCGCCCGTGGAAGGCGTTGCTGAAGGTGATCAGCTCGAACTTCTCCTCATTGCCCGCGTGCTGATGATAGGAGCGCGCCGTCTTGATCGCGCATTCCACCGCTTCCGCGCCAGAATTGGTGAAGAACACCGTATCGGCGAAGGTCAGGTCGACCAGCCGCTGCGCCAGCCGCTCGCCTTGCGGGCTGCCATAGAGGTTGGAGACATGCATCAGCTCGGCCGCCTGCCGCTGGATCGCGCCGATCAGCCCGGTGTGCGAATGCCCCAGGCTGTTGACAGCGATTCCCGCTGCAAAATCGAGAAAACGCCGGCCGTCTTCGCCGATCAGGTGGCAATGCTCGCCGCGCACGGGCCGGACATCGCACCGGGGATAGACGGGCATCAGCGGAGTGATCGACATGGCATGTTCCTTTGCAAATTCGAAAGTCGATATCGTGAAAGGCGTCAATATCGAGAAGGGATGGGGATAACGTGATTGGCCGGGAGATCGTAAAATGTGGCGCAAACGACAAATGGCGGCCCCGGAAGGACCGCCATCTGCGTCTGTTTAAGCTGCCTCGCGCCTCCGGTCAAATTCCGGATGCGGGTGCGGACGGGGTCAACCCTGACGCGGCACCAGGTTGACCGCCGAGTACTTTCCTCGTCGATCGACTTCGATATCGAACTCGAGCCGGTCGCCCTCATTGAGGTTGTGCAAGCCCGACCGTTCGACCGCGCTGATGTGGACGAATGCGTCCGGCTGGCCGTCATCACGCGTGATGAAGCCGAAGCCCTTCATCGAATTGAAGAACTTGACCGTACCGGTAGCCTTGTCGCCGGTAAGCTCGCGCTGTTGCTGCTGGGGTGCCTCGTCGCGCTTGGCCACGGGAATGACATCGCCGACAACGACCAGATCGCTCGCCGAAACCTTCCCGCCGCGATCGACGAGATTGAATTCAAGCTGCTGACCCTCGGCCAGGCCTTCGAGACCGGCACGCTCGACCGAGCTGATGTGTACGAACACATCTTCGCCGCCTTCATCGCGCTGGATGAAGCCGAAACCCTTGTGGGCGTTGAAGAACTTGACGACACCCTTGCCGGTGCCGACGACCTGGGCAGGCATGCCGCCGCGATCACCGCCGCCGCCGCCACCGCCGCCACGCGGAGCGCCGCCGCCGAAGCCGCCGCGATCACCGCCGCCGCCATAGCCGCTGCGCGGCGCACCGCCACCACCGCCAAAACGATCGCCACCGCCAAACCGGTCACCGCCGCCTGAAAACGGATCGAAACTTTCTTCTCCGAAACCGTCCCGCTTGTCACGGCCACGCCCGCGACGTCCTCTGTCAAAACCCATAAAACCGCAAAAACCTTCAATTCGCCCCGACTGGATTGGCCAGGCGACGCGGACGAATCGTGCCTGGCGACAGGGTAAAAGGCTTTGCTGGACGCAGTTACCTTTCTCTGCGTCTTGATCCATAACCGAAAAAAGAGCCAAGCGCGAATCGATTCAGGAAAAATTCAGCGGGTGCGGAGACTGTGTGACATTTCTGCCGAATACACGCTGACTTGCCAGTTTCCGCAGGGCTTGGCAGAGGTGCCTTGCCGCAACCTTTGCCAGTCCAGGCATCCCGGGATTTTCCGGTCAGTGAAGGAGAGCTCCCGCCCATGTTCCGCAAACTCACCGACTCGGTCTTCGCCAGCCCCCAGATCGGTCTTGCCGAAGTGGCGCAGGCCAAATCGCAGGGCATCGCCCTGATCGTCAACAACCGCCCCGAAGGCGAAAGCGACGACCAGACCCCGGGTGCCGAGATCGCGGCAGCGGCAAAAGCGGCCGGCATCGGCTATGTTGAAATTCCCGTAACCCACGCCGGTTTCAGCGAAACCCAGGTCAAGGCCATGGCCGAAGCGCTGGCGGGCTCGCCGGGGCCGGTGCTGGCCTACTGCCGTTCGGGCACCCGCTCGACCCTGCTGTGGGCGCTGGCCGAGGCCAGCCGCGGCGCGGACCCCGACGTGCTGGCCGGGCAGGCCGCGCAGGCGGGCTATGACATCGCGCCGGTGCGGCCAATCGTCGATATGCTGGCCGCCGGCAAGGCGTAAGGCCTCGATCATGCAGACTATCGCCCTCCAGCTAGGCGCTTCGCTGGTAGCGATTCTGCTGCTGGTGCTGATCGCATGGAAGCTGGGTCTGGGCGGCGATGTCCGCCTGCGCGACGAGGCCAGGGCACGGGCGCTGGCGCATGATGCCTTGTGGGGGTTCGAAGCAGTGGACGTCATTCTCGACCGCGCCGGGATCGGGGCACTGCTGCGCGATGACGGCGGGCGGGTGATGCTGCTGCGCCGCCACGGCGTCCATTTCGTCGCGCGGTTGCTGGACAGCCACGCCGGGGTGCGGCTCGACCGTAATTTCCTGACCGTGGCCTCCGGCGAGCCTCACTTCGGCACCGTCACTCTCGATCTGGGCGCACAGGCGCAGGTCTGGGCGAGCAGTTTGCGGCATCTCGATGGTTGAGGCCCTGCCTGCCTTCGATCCCGTCGTCTGGGCGATTCCGGGCTTCGTGCTGCTGGTGCTGCTGGAGATGGTCTGGGCCAAGTACCGCGCGCCCGCCGCCTACGAACCGCGCGATACTCTGACCTCGCTGGCGCTGGGGCTGGGCAGCACTGCCACGGGGATCTTAGCCGGCGGCACCGTCCTGGCCATGGCGATGGGACTTTATCAGTACCGGATGCTGACCATCGGCTGGGCGTGGTGGGCCTGGGCATTGTGCTTCGTGCTCGACGACTTCGCCTATTACTGGGGGCACCGCGCCGGTCACCGCATCCGCTGGTTCTGGGCGAGCCACGTCAACCACCATTCCAGCCAGCACTACAACCTGTCGACCGCACTTCGCCAGACCTGGACCGGCTTCATCGCGCTGTCGTTCCTGTTCCGCATCCCGCTGGCCCTGGCGGGCTTTCACCCGGCGATGCTGGCCACTTGCGCGGGCTTCAACCTGATCTACCAGTTCTGGATCCACACCGAGGCGATTCGCCGGATGCCGCGCTGGTTCGAAGCGGTGATGAACACCCCCTCGCACCACCGCGTCCACCATGCCACCAATCCGGTCTATCTCGACCGCAATTATGCCGGCGTATTCATCGTCTGGGACCGACTGTTCGGAACCTTCCAGCGCGAGCGCGACGATACCCGGACTAACTATGGCGTCATCCGCCAACTGGGCAGCTTCGCCCTATTGTGGTCGGTGTTCCACGAATGGATCGCGATCGGGCGCGACCTGCGCGACGCACCGTGGCGGCACAAACCGTCCTACCTCTGGCGCGTGCCCGGCTGGAGCCATGACGCCAGCCGCGAAACCTCGGACATGATCCGGGCGCGCTGGCGGGAACGGGCAGCCTCCGAAACCCCTCACACCGCCTGATTGCCCAGCCCCGCCGCGTGCTTGGCGGCGACGAAGCCCCAGGTGAAGCTTGGTCCGATCGAACAGCCCGCGCCGGGATAGGCGCGGCCCATGACCCCGGCGGTGGTGGTGCCGGTTGCATAGAGTCCCTCGATTACCGAACCGTCCGGCTTCATCACCCGCGCGCTGGCATCGCAGACCACGCCGCCATAGGTGCCGACATCGCCGGGCACGATCTCCACCGCATAGAACGGCCCTTCCTCGACCGTGCCCAGCGCATCGTTGGGCTGATGGGTGTAATTCGCCGAGGAAGCGGTCATAGGCGCTATCGCCGCGGCCGAATTCCTCGTCCTTGCCTGCGCGCGCAAAGCGGTTGAACTTTTCGGTGGTGGCGACCAGCGCATCGGCGGGAAGGTTGCAGGCAGTGGCGAGTCCTTCCAGCGTATCGGCCTGCCTGAGGAAGCCCTTGTCGAACCACAGCTTCGGCTTCTTGCTGCCGGGCATGGTCTCGCACAGCATGTAGCGGCGCATGAACTGGCTATCCATGATCATCCAGCTGGGCACTGCCAGCACGGTCTTGTGGCGCTCCAGCTGGCCCTGGCAGAACAGCATGTAGGAACCGCCCTCGTTCATGTAGCGCACTCCGCTCTGATCGACGAGGAAAGCATGCGGCTTGGCGAGCTGCATCTGCATGCCGGCTGGATCGGGATCGGTAGGCGGCAGCGCCATCTGGTTGCCGACGAATTCGTTCATCTGCGCCATCCACGCGCCGATGCGGATCATCTCCCTGTGCATGTCGCCGGTATCGCCTGGCGCGGCGTGCGACCATTCCTTGCGGGTGTGGGGGATATATTGGTCACGCATTTCCTGGTTGTGGGCAAAGCCGCCTGCGTTGAGCAGCACCCCCAGCCTCGCGCCGATTCGCCACGGCTTGCCGTCCTTCTGGGTGACCACGCCGATGCAGCGGCCATCGTCGATCAGAACTTCGCTGACCGGCGCATGGCTGCGCAGATCGACGCCTTCGCGCAGCGCCGCCTGCAGCATCCGCGCCTGCAATGCTGCGCCCGCCGTCACCCAGTGCTTGCCGGTGAGCTTGCCGGCAAGCCCCGTCCACACCACTTTCAGCGCCGCCAGCTTCGCCTTCCACGAAACCTTGATCAGCGGCAGGCTCATCGCGTTGACGATCGGGGTGGGCAGGGTGAACTTGTTGGGGCGCAGCTTGTCTTTCCATTCGCCCAGCTCGTTGATGTCGAACAGATCGGCGAGCACGGTGCGACCCTTTTCCGATGCACCGGGAGCATTGGTGTAGTAGTCTGGCCAATAGGGCGCGCGGTTGAACTGGATGCCCTTGGAGATCAGGAAATCCAGCATCTCCGGCGCCTCTCGCAGATAGGCGTGGCGGCGTTCGCGGGTGGCGCCGGGGGTGTCGCCCGAATCGCCGACCACCGCGTCGAGGTAGCGCGCGGCCTGTTCGAAGCTGTCGGTTACGCCGTCGCGCTTCATGAAGCGGTTGTTGGGGATCCACATCACCCCGCCGGCCTTGGCAGTCGATCCGCCGAGCAGGTTGGTCTTTTCGAGGATCAGCACGCTCTTGCCGGCCTGCCGCAGCACCAGCCCCGCACACATCGACCCGCCGCCGCTGCCGACGATCACGAAATCAAAGGTTTCGTCCATTCCCGCATCCCCCGGTGATTCTGTGGGGTCATCATTCCCGGTATGCGGACGGGGCGCAAGCGGCGGCGGGATTCATTGCCTCACAACGGATTTCCGTCGCTGTCCCGGTAGATATCCCGCCGCCCGACGTGGTTGGCCGGGCCGACGAAGCCGTCCTGCTCCATCCGTTCCACCCACTTCGACGCGGTGTTGTAGCCCACGCCCATCTGGCGCTGGATCCAGCTGGCCGATGCTTTCTGGCTTTCGAACACCAGCTGGCAGACCTGGCGGTATTTGCGCTCGTCGGGGCTGTCGGAGGCGGCGTCGATGTCGTCGAAGCCGAAGCCGCCGTCCTCGGGCTCTTCAGTAACCGAACCGACATATTCGGGCTTGCCCTGGCCGCGCCAGAAATCGGCGATGCGCTCGACTTCCTCGTCGGACACGAACGGCCCGTGGACGCGGCGGACGGGTTCGGTGTTGGGCTTGTAGAGCATGTCGCCCTTGCCCAGAAGCTGCTCGGCGCCCTGCTCGCCCAGGATGGTGCGGCTGTCGATGCGGCTGGTCACGGCGAAGCTGATACGGGTCGGCAGATTGGCCTTGATGACGCCGGTGATGACATCGACCGAGGGGCGCTGCGTCGCCATGATCAGGTGGATGCCCGCCGCGCGGCTCTTCTGGCTGAGCCGCTGGATGAGCACTTCGATTTCCTTGCCGACAGTGACCATCAGGTCGGCGAGTTCATCGACGATCAGCACGATCTGAGGTAGCACCGGGTAATCAAGCTGGCGGTCTTCGTAGAGTTCCTCGCCGCTGTCGGGGTCGAAGCCGATCTGGATGCGGCGGCCGAGCGGCTTGCCCTTGGCAGCGGCGGCGCGAACCTTTTCGTTGAAACCGGCGAGGTTGCGAACGCTGATCTCGCTCATCATCCGGTAGCGGCGTTCCATTTCCTCGACCGCCCACTTCAGCGCGCGCACCGCCTTGGCAGGCTCGGTGACGACCGGGGAAAGCAGATGCGGAATGTCGTCGTAGCTCTTGAGTTCGAGAACCTTGGGATCGATCAGGATGAGCCGGCACTGGGCAGGGGTCAGCCGGTAGAGCAGAGACAGCAGAATGCAGTTCAGGCCCACAGACTTGCCCGATCCGGTGGTGCCCGCAACCAGCAGATGCGGCATGGCGGCAAGATCGGCGACGATCGGCTCGCCGGCAATATCCTTGCCCAGGATGATCGGCAGCATCGCCTTGGAGGCGGCGAATTTCTCGCAGGCGACGAGTTCCTTGAACGACACCATCTGCCGGTCGGCATTGGGCAGTTCGATGCCCATGACGGTGCGCCCCGGGATCGACGAGACTCGCGCCGAGATTGCGCTCATGTTGCGGGCGATATCATCGGCCAGCCCGATAACGCGGCTGGCCTTGATGCCGGGCGCAGGCTCCAGCTCGTACATGGTGACCACCGGACCGGTGCGCACCGCAGTGATCTCGCCCTTGACGTTGAAATCGTCGAGTACGGTTTCGAGCAGGCGCGCGTTGCGCTCAAGGCTGAGCTTGTCGATCTTGACCTGCGAATTGGCCGGCGGATCGGCGAGCAGATCGAGCCCGGGGAGTTCGAAGGTGTCGAACAGGTCGCCCTGGCGGCTCTGCGCGGAAAGCGCGGCGGGCTTGGCCATGCGGGTCGGATCGCTGATTTCGGGCGGCTTGCGCGGGGCCTCCAGCGGCGTGAAGGCCTGCGGCTCGCGGTTCTGCTTCGCGCGCGCCGGGGTGAAGGCGAGGCCTGCGGGAGCAGTGATCGCGGGCATGCCCTTCAGCCTGCCCGGCAGCGTCAGCAGCGCCCCCCAGTCGAGCGCGAACACCCGCCCGGCGAGCACGGTGCCCGCGCCCAGGCACAGCACCGCCATGCCAAGGATGGTCCAGCCCTGCGCGGCTTCAGGCAGCAGTGCGGCGAGCCAGCGTACCGTTCCAGATCCCAGCAATCCGGCGAGCCCGCCCATCGAGGCCGGCAGCGAGCCGCCCGGCTGGGTGAAGGCCAGCGACAGCACGCTCGACAGCAGCGCCATCGCGAACAGCAGCATCGCGATCGGCCACCACCAACGCTGGTCCGACGGCGCGACGCTGCCGTCATCCTCTTCGGCGAGCCGCCACAGCTTGCGCGCGAAGACATAGAGCAATGGCAGGAACAGTGCCGCTACCGGGCCGAACAGGAACAGCGCGCGCTCGGAAGCCCAGGCTCCGCTCGCGCCCATCCAGTTGCGCACTTCGCCGCCGGCTGCGGTGGAGGCGGAAGGATCGGTCTGCTGATAGCTGACCAGCGCCAGTGCCAGGAAGATCATGCCTCCGAACAGCAGGATTGCCCCGCCCAGCTCCGCCCCGCGCCGTAAAGCGCTGCGCAGCACCGCCCGCCAGTTGGCGGTTCCGAGCCGTTGATTCGTCGATCCCAAAGCGCGTGTCGCCATGATGCTCCCCTGATTGGGGCCATAATGCGCCTGTCAGTGACTCCGCGTCAAGAATCCTTGGAAAACTCGCGAGTTGCTTCGGCGCAAATTCCGTCGATTGCGGCCCAGAACGGGGTGTTGAGGCGCTTTGCGCGGCTTGGTTTCATGCCGCCAAGGGCAATCACCGGTACGCCCGAGCGGGCCGCCAGCAGGCGGAACTGCAGCGGCCCGAGTGTGCGTGCGCCCGGGTGCGAGCGGGTCGGGAACACCGGCGAGAGCAGCACGGCATCGGCGCGAGCGCGGCGGGCCTGGGCTATCTCGCCGAGCGAATGGGCACTGACAAGCCGCAACAGCGCCGGCCCGCGCGCCAGCATTCGCGGCGGACCATAGGCACCGTCCGCCCCCCAGCGCCGCGCTTGCCTCGCGTCCCCGGCCAGCACCGCCAGATGACCCCTGCGTCGCGTGATCCGGGCTAGCCGGGCAAAGCGCGCGCGGCGCTCCGCAGGGGCGAGGTGATAGTGGCGGAAGATGAATCCGCTGCCCCGCGGCAACCTGTCCAGCGCGCGCTCCAGCAGCGCATCGTTGCGCGCATCGCTGATCAGCCAGATGGCGGGCAAAGCAGGCTGGCGCTTGGGCATCGGAGCGCTATAGCACCGCCGCATGGATCAGCCAGCCGCCTGCCTCGAAGATGTCCGCAGCCGCATCGCCGGTGCCGCCAGCCTCGCCCGCCGCGAAGCAGCAGAAGTCACACTGATCGCCGTGAGCAAAACCCACCCCGCCGAGCGCATCGCCCCGCTGATCGCTGCCGGCCAGCGCGTGTTCGGCGAGAACCGGGTGCAGGAAGCCGCGGACAAATGGCCCGCACTGCGCGGCGCGCATCCCGGCATCGAACTCCACTTTGTCGGCCAGTTGCAATCGAACAAGGCTGCCGAAGCGCTGGAGCTTTTCGACTGCATCCACTCGCTTGACCGGCCCTCACTGCTGGCCGCTCTGGCAAAGGCGATGGACAGGGCCGGTCGGCAGGTGTCCTGCTTCGTCCAGGTCAATATCGGCGGCGAGGAGCAGAAGGGCGGCTGCACGATTGCCGCTCTGCCCGCGCTGCTGGCGGAGGCGCGCCATGCCGCGATCCCGCTCGCCGGGCTGATGTGCGTGCCCCCTGCCCTTATCGAACCCGCCCCGTTCTTCGCGCTGCTGGCCAAACTGGCGGACGATAACGGCCTTGCAGGGCTCAGCATGGGCATGAGTGACGATTTTGAAACTGCGGTGATGCTCGGCGCCACACATGTCCGGGTGGGCAGCGCGCTGTTCGGGTCGCGGCCGGCACCGCTGGTCAGGGCCACAGCCGGTTGGCGCGGCAAGCTCTGACCGGAATCTCAGTTCTCCGGCAGGCAGGGCTTGACCCCGTCCGCTGCGCCGTATGAACTGCCGCTCTGCAGTACCCGATAAAGGAGAGGCCATGTCAGCCGCAGGAAGCCCGCGCATTTCCAACCTGCCGCGCGATGAATGGACCGACGAAGCACGCCATGTCTTCGCCTATTGGGGCGAACCGGGAGCGTGGGAGAACGGGTCATCCAAAAACCTGTCGATGGTGCTGGCCCAGCATCCCGCGCTGGCCAATGCCTATCACACCTTCGGGCGGCATCTGCTGCTGGATTCAAAGCTGCCGGTCCGCCCGCGCGAACTGGTGGTGTTGCGCACATCGTGGCACCTCAAGGCGCAGTACGAATGGCACTATCACGTCGGCTATGCGCTGACGGCGGGGATGAGCCTGGAGGAAGTCGCCGCGATTCGCGACGGGCCGGAATCGCCGGTCTGGGACGGCAAGGAAGCCGACCGGGCGGTGCTGGCCGCGGTCGACGGGCTCTACCGCGATTCCGCCATCGCCGACGAGACCTGGGAGGAACTGGCGCGGCATTTCGACCGGCACCAACTGATGGACCTGGTGTTCACCGTCGGCAATTACACCATGCTCAGCTGGGCGATTTCGGCCTTCCGCATGCCGATCGAGGACGATGTCGATGTGATCGGTTTTGACCTCAAGACGCAGTCCGGCGCGATCCCGGGAGCAAGCAAGCGGCCCGGCGAAGGCGATGGACGGGTGTTGGGGGCTTCGACAAGCTCAGGCTGAGCGGGAATTGAATTTCAGCCTGGGCGGGACCTGGAATCAGAATACATCCGCTCAGCCTGAGCTTGCCGAAGGCCGCGCGCAACGGGAGCGTAACCGATGACCCTCGACGACCTCCTCGCCCGCGAAGCGATCCGCGACACCATGGCGAAATACAACCTTTCGGGCGACAGCCTGCGCGCCGAAGATTTCGCCGCCTGCTTCACCAAGGACGGAGTGCTCGAATCCGCCAGCGAAGGCGGTTTCCATTTCAGCGGCCGCGCTGAAATCCTTGCCTGGCAGTGGGGCTGGCGCGAGAATTCCCCGTCACCCGATACCCCGCGCGGCGCGAAGTTCGTGCGCCACAATCTCACCACCTCGCGGATCGAATTGACCGGGCCGGACACCGCCACCGCGCGCACCTATTGGCTGGTGATGACCGACGCCGGACCCGATCACTGCGGCGTCTATACCGACCGCTTCCACAAGGTCGGCGATGACTGGCTGATCGCGCACCGGCGGGTGCGCACTGAATGGTGGGCGCCCGGTAGCCATTTCCTGCCCGCGGCCTAACCCTGCGCCCTTGTTCTTCGCGTCCGCAGGCGATAGGCGCGCGGCAGTCTCTCCAGCGAAAGCAACCCAGATGCCCGAACTTCAAGCCGCCGTCGAAGCCGCATGGGAAATCCGCGATACTATCACCCCCGCCAGCAGCGATGTGCGCAAGTCCGTCGATGCCGCCATCGCGCTGCTCGACAGCGGCTGGGCACGCGTTGCCGAACCCGACGGCGAGGGCGGCTGGACAGTCAACCAGTGGCTCAAGAAGGCGGTGCTGTTGTCGTTCCGGCTCAACGACAACACCGTGATCCCCGGCGGATCCGGCGGATCGCAGGCGTTCGACAAGGTCCCGTCCAAGTTCGAGGGCTGGGGCGAAAACCACTTCCGCGAGGCGGGTTTCCGCGTCGTCCCCGGCGCGGTGGCGCGGCAGGGTGCCTATATCGCCAAGGGCGTGGTGCTGATGCCCAGCTTCGTCAACATCGGCGCCTATGTGGGCGAGGGTTCGATGATCGACACCTGGGCTACCGTCGGCAGCTGCGCCCAGATCGGCAAGGGCGTGCATATATCGGGCGGCGCCGGGATCGGCGGCGTGCTCGAGCCGCTGCAGGCGGGGCCGGTGATCATCGAGGACAACGCTTTCATCGGCGCGCGTTCGGAAGTGGCCGAGGGCGTGATCGTCGGCGAGGGCGCAGTGCTGTCAATGGGGGTGTTCATCGGCGCATCGACCAAGATCGTCGACCGTGCCACCGGCCAGGTCCACATCGGCAAGGTTCCGCCCTACGCGGTGGTCGTCCCCGGCTCGCTGCCCGGCAAGCCGCTGCCCGACGGTTCGCCCGGCCCGTCGCTGTATTGCGCGGTGATCGTCAAGACCGTGGACGCGCAAACCCGCTCCAAGACCGGCATCAACGAGCTGCTGCGCGACTGATACCAATCGCCCATTGCGCCGACTCTGCTCCCCTCCCGTTCAGGGCACGGCTATCGCATATTCCATTTGGTGCCTGTGCATCCCAGTCCCCCTCCCGCTTGCGGGAGGGGTTAGGGGTGGGCCAGTCGGACGAAATCGACGGTTTCGCGTCAAATTCAAACTCACCCACCCCCAACCCCTCCCGCAAGCGGGAGGGGAGAAGAAAGGGCAGTTCGGAATATGCGATAGCCCTGCCCCTCCCATGAGACGCTGTCGAGCGCAGCTCAACAGGAGGGGCTTGAGAGGGCATTTCATCGGGCAGTTGGTATGAGCGCATTTTTCCGGCGATTGCATGCGCCCTGTGCGGCGATCTGTGGTATGAGTCGCGCAGGAGGAAGCTCGTGCAGCCGTCAGGAAGCAGCGACGCGTCCGGTTCTGTTTCGCGCCACCGCTGGTTTCCTGTCCGGGCTGCACCTGGACAAGGAAGATATGGGTTATGGAACGCATAGGCGAGGAAGTCCACGTCACTACCGACGAGGCGCGCGGCGGCTCGACGCCGCATATAGTCCGCTACGTACTGGGCATCAGCCTGTTTCTGGCGATTGCCACGATGTCGCTGATCTGGATCATGCGCGCGGTAGGGTAGCGCAAAAACCAAGCACATTCCGGCCGGCAGCTAAAGGGTGCGCAGGATTGCCGCCCGTTCCTTGCCGCGATAGTCGAGCGTGGCACCGAGCAGCGCGATATGCAGGGTGCACGTGTCCTTGTCGGTCCCCTTGCCCTGCATCAGACTGCGGACCTTGGCTTCGCTCAGACCGGAATCACGGATCACCCGTTCGACCACGAGCCCGGGAACCGAGGCGGTCGATGGCTCCTGCCGTTCGGGAACCTTCAGCCGCGAGCCGA
Organism: uncultured Alphaproteobacteria bacterium; assembly: GCA_963791765.1. GTDB lineage: Bacteria > Pseudomonadota > Alphaproteobacteria > Sphingomonadales > Sphingomonadaceae > Novosphingobium. The sequence continues at coordinate 107,406 of CAWBTL010000011.1, read as the reverse complement.
TCAGCAGCGCCTTGGCGAAGGCGCGCTCCTGCGCGCGCAGCTCTGGCGGAAGTGTGACTCGCGGGTCGAGCACATTGTAGCGGATCAGCTGCATGCAGGCTTCGGTATCCACCGCCCGCGCCGCGCGCAGCTGGCCGAGCCGCAGCCGCATCGCCGTGTCAAGATCGGTGCCGCCTGCCTCCTGCCCGGCAAAATAGACCCGCGTCCGAACCACATCGATGGCACGCGCCAGCCCAGCCTCGTCGCTTTCCTTGGCGGTGCGGGCGTAACTGAGGTTGGAGGAAATCGTCGATGCCAGCTTCGGTTCGACAAGCACGACATCCTCATAGCTGGTGCCCCCGCCAAAGATCTCGTCAGCGGCGAGGTCGAGCGTGGCCGTGTCGAGCTGGGCCACGGTCTCAATTGGTGGGAGACTGGCAGTGTCGCTCGCGCTGTCCCCCGAACACCGGCCAATCGCGGCGAGCAGCTGGAAGGCTACGACCAGGGTCAGCCACACCGGCCAGGGACTGCTGACGCCGCTGGAATTCTGCTCCCACGAGACGACGCGCTCGGCGTCGAGATGGCTTTCAAGCTCGGGAAAATGCTTGCGCACGCCATCGAGCAGTTGCGTGACATCGGCCTGGCTGCCGCGGATCTTGTCGAGCCAGTTGCGGTGGCCGGGGCGGCTGAGCTCCAGCCAGGCCTTGTGCAATGGGTGCGACGGCTTCAGCACCCGCTCGTGAAAGCGCAGCCCCTTCAGCCGCGCATTGAGGTAGCCTATGGCCGGCCGCTCGCCCAGCTTGCCGGCCTCGCGCTCCCAACCGAAAGCGGCGGCGGCCTCGGCGAGCAGGGGGGCGGAGCGCGGCCAGGCCCCGGCCAGCGTGTCGGCCAGCCAGTATTCGACCGCTTCGTGGTGCGAGATGTCCCCGCTGTCGGCGTCGCGCAGCACGCTGCGCAGATGGCCGAGGGCGCGATCTTCCTCGCCCGCGTCGAAGGGTCGGCCTTCCTCGCCGCCATCTGGATAGAGCAAGGCGTGCAGCGCAGCGTCGCGGGCCATGGCGGGCTGGACCAGCGCGCCGTACGGAGGCTGCGGCGAGCCTCTGAGCGCGGGCACGGCAAACGGATCGGCCAGGTCCGCCGGGATGCTGCGCGGCTCGCCGCCTGAGGGCGCTGCGCTGGTGGGCGGCAGGAACAGGCCGGTGTCATCCCCGCCCAGTGTCAGCGAGGGCGTGCCCGCTGCTGCCTCTGGCCCTTTCTCCAGCAGCGGCGCGGCATAGGCCCAGCTGGGTGCTGGTGTTTGCTCGGGCGGGGGCGTTTCGGCATCGGCCAGCGGATCGCCCACATCCTTGCGGTCCTGCTGGCGCGCCCAGTGCAGCGCGGTGTCGCGCGCCGTGCGCAGATCGGAGTAGGCGCCGACTTCGCGGTCGACATCCAGCGCGCGCAGACGGTCGGCATAGGCGCGGCGGATCGCGCCGATCTCTGCTGTCCGGGCCAAGCCCAGCGTGCGCCAGGCCAGGCCCAGGTTCACAGCGGCGAATGCGCCTCCAGCGCATCGAGATTGGCGACCAGCGCGGCGCGGGCATCGACGATGCGGCGCGGGTCCTGCGATTCCATGGCCCCGGCGAATTCGGTGATCCAGTGGCCGACCATCAGTCGTTCCTCGCCGATGAAGCCTTCGAAGCAGCGCTCTGCCCGGGCGACCACGGCGACATTCTCCGCCTCCTCGCGCGGATGGAATTTGAGTTTTGCCAGCACATCGCGGCGCTTGGCCAGTTCGCGCGCATCCTGCCGGTCTTCCTCGTCGACAATCACCAGATTGCGCGACTGGCCGCTGGCCGGGACGCTGACATCGACTTCGAGCAAGCCGCTGCTGTCATAGCTGAAGCGCACTTCGGCATGGACTTCGCCGGCCGGGCGCGGCGGCACCGGCACAGAGATCGTGCCCAGCTTGATGTTGCCCGAAACCTCGCGCGCCTCGCCCTGGAAGATATTGAATTCGAGCGCCTTCTGGTTGTCGGCCAGGGTCCGGTAATATTCGACGCGGCTGACCGGCACCGGGGTGTTGCGATCGATGATCGGTGAGAACAGCCCGTGGTGGAAGGTGCCGTGGCTGTCGCGCTCGGCATGGTCGACGCCCAGTGTGAACGGGCAGACATCGCTGATCCGCACTTCGTCCAGCGCCGCATCGCGCGCCAGCAGCCCGGCTTGCACCGCCGCTCCCAGCGCGACCGCGTGATCGGGATGGACAGTGCTGTTGGGAAAGCGCCCGAACATCCGGGTGATCGCGCGGCGCACGATCGGCATCCGCGTCGAGCCGCCGACCAGCACGATTTCGCTGAGCGCGGCGGCGTCGATCGAACAGTCTCGCAGCGCCCGCACCACTGGCTCGCGCAGCCGCCGCACCAGCGGTTCGCAGGCACTTTCGAGGTCGGCGGCGGTGACTGCTGCGGTGAGGCGCTCTTCGCCGAAAACGACGGTGAATTCGGCGCTGTCGGCGTCGCTCAGCGCCCGCCTTGCGCGTTCGGCGGCAAGGGTGAGCAAGGCCGCGCGGACATCTGCGGGCAGCTTGGCAAGCTTGCCTTCGGGATCGATGCGCGGCTGGATCAGCGCGGCCAGCGCCTCATTGAAATCGTCGCCGCCCAGCCGGTTGTCGCCCGCCGAAGCGCGTACCTCGACGATGTTTTCGAACATTTCAACCACCGACACGTCGAAGGTGCCGCCGCCCAGATCGAACACCAGAAACGGCTCGCGATCACCCTTGTCCTGCAAGCCGAAGGCGAGCGCGGCCGCGGTCGGCTCGTTGATCAGGCGGCGCACCGTCAGCCCGGCCAGCTCGCCCGCGCGGCGGGTCGCCTTGCGCTGACGGTCATTGAAATAGGCGGGGACGGTAATCACCGCTTCGGCCGGGCGCTCGCCGGTGTGGGCTTCAACATCCTTGACCAGCGACATCAGCACCAGCGCCGAGAGGTCTTCAGCACTGAAGCTCTTGCCGCCCATCTGCGCCTTGCGGTCGGTGCCGATCAGCCGCTTGAAGCTGGTCGCGGTATCAGCAGTATGCGTCGCCAGCCGGTCCAGCGCCGCCGCGCCGACATGGCTCTCGCCCGATTTGGCCACGCTCACCGCCGATGGTGTCAGCAAGGCACCGAGCGCATTGGGGACGAGTTCGGGCTTGCCGTCCCGCCAGATGGCGACAGCGCTGTTGGTCGTGCCGAGATCGATTCCGATGAGCATCAAGTCCCCCTGCCGGTTGGATAATGTCCGGCTCTCTGCCGCTGCGTCAAGTGCCGTGAATACCTTTGCGGCAAGAAATCGGGGCGTCTTGCCAGTGTTTCAGTGTAAGGGCACCGTCAGTGCAAGGACTTGTCCTGCTTGCAGTCTCGGCGCGTTTGCCGGAAGATCGTTTCCATGGTGTTTGATGACCTGGCCATTCCAGCCGAACTGAGCGGCCTCATTCTGGGGCTCGGGCTGGGAATGCTGGTCGGCATCCAGCGCGGCTGGGCGCAGCGCAAGGATGCGCCAGGCACGCGCTTTGCCGGGGTGCGCACCTTCGGCCTGCTGGGTCTGGCTGGCGGGGTCGGCGGGCTGCTGGCTGCGGGGAACCAGCTTGTTTCGGCGATCCTGCTGGCGACGACGGCCCTGCTCATCCTCGCAGGCTATATACGCACAACGCAAGGGGGCGGTTCGATCAGTGGCACTGCGAGCATAGCCGGGCTGCTGACAGTTGCTTGCGGGTTCATGGCGACGCAAGGCGACCAGCTTGCCGCCACCGCAGTAGCCGTGGCGATGGCGCTGCTGCTGGCGCTGCGCCGGCAGCTGCACACCCTGGTCAGGCGGATGAGCGAAGCCGAAGTGCTGGGGCTGGCTCGCTTTGCGCTGATCGCGCTGGTGATCCTGCCGCTGCTGCCCGACCGCGACTACGGCCCCTATGACGCCTGGAACCCCCGTCAGCTGTGGATGGTGGTGGTACTGGTATCGGGCTTTTCGCTGGTGGGCTTTGTCCTCACCAAGTTTCTCGGCCCCACCAAAGGAACGATTGCGGCGGCAGCGGCCGGATCGATGGTATCATCGACTGCGGTCACCGCTTCGCTGGCGGCGCAGCTTCGCGATCAGGATGAAGGTGCTGCGATCCTGCATGCCTCGGTCTGCGCGGCTTCGGCAGTCATGTTCGCGCGGGTATTGGTGCTGACCGGAGCCCTCGCCCCGTTTGCATTGACCAGGCTCGTGCAACTAGCGGCGCCCGGAATGGTGGTCAGCATTGCGGCGACGGTATGGTTTCTGCTGCACGCCCGCCGCAGCGCTGCCGCGGAAGCTGCACCGATGAGCGTGCGCAATCCTTTCGCGCTGGGCCCGGCGCTGGTGCTGGTGGCGCTGGTCATGGCGATGACGCTCGCTGCGCGCTGGGTGCTGGATCGGTTTGGCGATGCTGGGGTCGCGACAGTACTGGCGATCTCGGGCGCGGTCGATGTCGACAGTGCCATCATCGCCATGGGCAGCCTGCCGCCCGGAACGCTGGCGCCGGGCATGGCCGGTCTGGTGCTGTTGCCGCCGGTCGTGCTCAACACACTGTTCAAGGCGGGAGTGCTGGCGAGTGTCGCCGGCGGGCGCAAGGCCTGGCCGAGCGCCGCTGCACTGGTGGCAAGCGCGTTGGCTTCCTTGGTGGCGCTCCTGTTTGTCCTGCCCTGAAGCGATTGACCTGGTTGCGCATCGGCACCTTCAGGTGCATCATCCTCGCCGCCGCATCAGGAGGGTCAGATGCACTTCCACACCATAGCTGACGGCGGCTGCCGATCCTACATTATCGGCTGCCCGGATACCGCGCTCGCCGCCGTGGTCGATCCGGCGCTGGGTCAGATCGAACGGACCGTCGGCCTGCTGGCGCGCGAAGGGCTTTCGCTGCGCTATATCATCGAGACCCACACCCATGCAGATCACTTTTCGGCGGCCCGGCTGCTGCGCCAGCGGCTGCATGTGCCTATCGTCATGCACCGGTTTGGCGGTGCCAGCGATGTCGATCTGCGCGTCGATGACGGTCACCAGCTCGTGCTCGGCCAGCTGCGCCTGAAAGTGCTCCATACACCCGGGCATACGCGCGATTCGATCTGCCTGCTGCTCGCCGACCGGGTGCTGACCGGGGATACCCTGCTGATCGGCGGGACCGGCAGGGCCGACCTGCCGACCGGCGATCCGGAGGCGCTTTACGACAGTCTGTTCGGCAAGTTGCTGGCCCTGCCCGACGAGACCATGGTGTTCCCCGCGCATGACTATCAGGACCGGGGCCATTCGACGATTGGTGAGGAACGGATGGGCAACCGGCGGCTGCAGAAGCGCGAGCGCGAGGATTTCGTCGCCCTGATGCGCTCGCTCGATCTCGCCATGCCGACCCATCTGACCGAGGCGCTGCGGACGAATATTTCCGGCGGGACCACGGTGCGCCAGCTGCTCGACGAAGCGTCCGCGGCGATAGCCTTCATGGCAATGGACGAATTGTCGCGGCGGCTGGAGACGCGCCGCAACGATCTTGTTGTCCTCGATGTCCGGGAACGTGACGCCTGGCTGCGCGGCCGCATTCCCGGCGCGCACCACCTTGCCCGCGGGCAGCTCGAGCTCAAGATCGACGAGCACTTTCCCGATCCCGAGATCGAAATCGTCACCATCTGCGAGTTCGGCAAGCTCTCGACCCTGGCCGCAGCGACATTGCAGAAGCTTGGCTTTCGCCGGACGATCGCGCTGGACGGCGGCATGAAGGCCTGGCGCGAAGCGGGTTATGCGGTCGAAGAGGGCAGCGATCCGGCGCTGATGATCTGAGCCTTTCAGGTCAAGACGGCACCAGCCCGCTCCCCCGCCCAGACACCAGCCGGAAAGCTAATGCCCTGCCTTCGGACCCCGCTCCAGCCCCGAGGCGGCGATCTGCGCGTCGATCTGTGCCATAAGCCGGTCAACTCTCGTCCGATTGTTCCTCAGTGTCTTTCGGACGTGATTTTTCTGCCGGCACGTTTCCCGAGCTGATCCTGAAATGGTCGAGAGCTTCGACAATCTTGATCGCTACAAGTTGTAACTTGAGCAAATCGGCACGGGAAAGTGCCACTTCGAGTGAATTGACGAGTTCCTGTTCAACATCGGTAAGATTTTTCATGCTGCTGACCATATCCAATCGACCCTGGTGGCTGCTTACATGCGAGAGTTTGCCTTTCCATATCTATTAGATACGTATTGCCCCTTAATCAAAGGCGTGGACCGGCTGCCTGTGGAAATGTTCTGGCTGAAATTTTTGGGCATGCCATATTTTTGTTGAATCCTCATTTTTTAGGTTTATAAAAAAAGAGTTGAAGTGGCTTGTAGGGTTCACAGCCTTACACGGGAAAGCTACATCGAAAAAAGTCGTTAAAATTTGAATTCGAGATTGTTGGAGGGGTCGCCAATTTTTCTCATGTCTGATGAATTGCTAACAATTGGGCAACGACTGCTGGAGCTTTCTGAGCAGGTTGCGGATATGGCTGAGCAGTTGCGCCAGTTAGTTCGGCAGGCGCAGGACTCTATAGCGAAATCTGAACCGCATGGTCTGTCCCAGTCCGAGGTTGAGCATTCCGCCTTTTTCGGACAGGCCGAAGGTAAGGTCGCAGGCCAGCATCAAGCAGCGCGACTGCCACTACCCGATCCACGCCTGATCCGCCGAATCATCGGGCAACGCCAGTTGAGGGCGCGCCACCTCGCTGGTGACCTTTTTGCTGACCCGGCTTGGGACATGCTGCTGGACCTGACCGCCGCGCGCGCCGAGCATACGCGAGTATCGGTGTCTTCGCTTTGCATAGCCTCAGGTGTGCCACCCACAACGGCGCTGCGCTGGATTAGTCTGATGGTCGATTCCGGACTTTTTCAACGAATTGAAGATGATACTGATCGTCGTCGCGCCTTTATCGCACTAACAGACAATGCGGCGAACGGCATGGCCCGCTATTTTGCCGAGCTTGGCCAGGAAGCGACCCGCCTTGTCTAACCCTTGTGATCGAACGCGATGCCTCGCCCGCGCCGCCAACTGGATCCGAGTTGTCGAGACTTCGATGTTCGCTGATAATTTCAACGATCAAGTCGGAATTCATCCGAAATGGACTAATCATTGGTTTGCATATTGGTATCAACATGGCAATCCGCTGCTAAATCTGGCGAATGCATAGGGACGAGGCGGCAATAGGTTTACTGGAAGGAGCTGACGGTGAACGCATATACTAACGATGGCGAGATGGAAAAAGTCATTGCTTTACGCGAATGTAGCAACCTTTGCCGCGAATTGTCCGCAGCCAGTTCATCCCGTCTGATTCTTGACTTTTGTCAAAACCTTTATGATACAATATTTCCGAATCAACCGCCGGTTTGGAAGAAACGGGCTGTCTTCGAACATGTTGCCGCTGGCAAAGACCGACAGGCAATTCTCGCGATGCTACCCGAAGGATTTGTTGTCGCTTTTGACGAAATGGCTAATCGGCGCGTTATGGTGCGAATTGCCAATCCCGTCACTGGGTTGGAGGTATTATCTGACGGTACCGACAGCAACCTCGCTTTGCTAGGTTGCCTTTTCGAACTGGCTCTTTCGCTCGACGGAGAAGAGCGCCAGCGCACATTCAGCTGAAGTTTTCCGGAATCAATGTCCCGCCTGCGGGCCTCGCTGCAGACCTGAAGCTGCGAGCTGGACGTCGATCTGTTCCATCAGCCGGTCCAGCCCCGCCTGATTGGTGCTCTCGGCGCGGGCGACCAGCACGTCCTGAGTGTTCGAGGCGCGCAGCAGCCACCAGCCGTCGGCAGTTGAAACGCGCACGCCGTCGGTGGCGTTGACGTCAGCGCCCGCGGCGGAGAGACGCGCCTTGACCTCGTCGATCACCGCGAATTTGCGGGTCTCGTCGACCTGGAAGCGCAGTTCCGGCGTATTGACCAGCGCCGGCATTGCCCCGCGCAGCTCGGTGACCGTCTTGCCCAGCCGGGCCGAGGCCGCGATCAACCGAATCGCCGCGTAGAGCGCATCGTCGAAGCCGTAATAGTCATGCGCGAAAAACACATGGCCGCTCATCTCGCCCGCCAGCGGTGCGCCAGTTTCCTTCATTTTGGATTTAATCAGGCTGTGCCCTGTGTTCCACATCAGCGGCTGGCCGCCCAGTTCGGAAATTCGCTCGAACAGCGCCCGCGAAGCCTTCACATCCGCTATAATGGTGGATTTGGGCACCATTCGCAGCAGGTCCTCGGCATAGATCATGAGCAACTGGTCACCCCAGATCACCCGACCCATCCCATCGACCGCACCGATCCGGTCGCCATCGCCGTCGAATGCCACTCCGAAATCGAGCTTCTTGGTCGCGACCAGCGCCTTCAGGTCTGCGAGGTTTTTCTCCTCGGTAGGGTCAGGATGATGATTAGGAAAATTCCCGTCGACTTCGGTGAAGAGAAGGTGGTGCTCCCCCGGCAGCTTGCTGGCGAGCAGTTCGAGCGCCGGCCCGCTGGCGCCGTTGCCCGAGTCCCAACCGATCCGAAGAGCGGATAGAAAATCGCCGCCGATCCCGGCCAGTCCTTCGACGAGACGGTCGACATAAGCATGGAGGACCTCGCGGTGCTCGCTGCCGCCCTCTCCCCCGACTTCGGATGCGGCGAGCCAGTCACCTTCCGCAGCCATCCGGCCCAGTTTCTGGATGTCTTCGCCGAAGAACGGGCGGCCCCGAAATACCATCTTGAAGCCATTGTAATTGGCGGGATTGTGGCTGCCAGTTATCTGAATGCCGCCGTCCACATCTTCGGCTGAAGCCTCGGCGTAATAGAGCATCGGCGTCGGCCCCATGCCGACCCGCACAACATCGACGCCGCTGGCGTTGAGCCCTTCGACCAGCGCTTCTTCGAGCATCGTCGAGCTGACCCGCCCGTCATAGCCCACCGCCACCTTGCTGCCGCCGTCGCGCTTCAGCAAAGTGGCAAAGCCGCGCCCGATGGCGCGCGCGTCGTCCGCACCCAGGGTTTCGCCGATGATGCCGCGGATATCGTATTCACGCAGGACAGTGGAATGGAATTGATGCGTCATTTGAACCGTTTCTTGCCAAAGTTGAGCCCGGTGAGCAGCACGTCGCGGGCCTGATTGGCCTCGATCACCTGCTCGTCGGTGCCGCCCTTGTCGGGATGGATTATGACAAGCAGACGTTTGTGCGCCTCTACTATGTCCTCGCGACTGGCATCGGGCGCGACGCCCAGCAGCAGGCGCGCCTGCTTCTCCGATCTCGCCCTGACCGAGCCAAATACGAATTCCCACGGCCAGCGCCGGGTGATCAGCTTGCAGGCGACGGTGGCCAGAACCAGATAAAAGAGGAATCTCACGACTGGCCTTCCAGCACCAGCTCGCTCTGCGGCGCAGCCGGCAACGGCAGGCGGAGCCCGGCGAGCAGCCCGCGCAGTTCCTGCCGGGCGACGAGGTGGCTGGTACCAAGCTCACCCAGATGCCCCTTGTCGAGCAGGGTCAGCCCCGATGGAAACAGCTCGCGGTAGATGACGCGTTCGGACAGGCCATTGGCGATGCGGAAGCCGACGCGCTTCGACAGCTCGGTCAGCGCCCCGTCGAGCCGGCGCATGTTGCGCGCCTCGACATGCTGGGTGCGGTTGCGCACCACCACCCAGTCCATTTCGCGGCGATTGTCCTTGATCGTCGCCATCGCCCGCTTCTTGCGCGCTTCCCAGATCAGTTCGGCATAGAAGGACAGGCGGCGGACCTTGAAGGTTTCGGCATCGACCTGGCCGATCAGGTCGAAATCGACGAAGCTGTCGTTGAGCGGCGTGACCAGTGTATCAGCAGCGGTGGCGGCGTGGCGGGCGAATTCGTCGTCGCGGCCGGGGGTGTCGAACAACAGGAAGTCCATGCCTTCGGCCAATGCCGCGCAAGCGTCGTCAAGCTCAACTATGGAATTGCCCTGAAACACTTCGAAGCGGGCGCAGGGCAGCTCGATGCCGCGCCGCCGTTCGGTTTCGCCGCGGTTTTCGAAATAGCGGTGCAGCGTGCGCTGGCGCGGATCGAGGTCGATCGCCGCGACCTTGGCACCCTGATAGGCCAGGGCAATGGCGATGTGGACGGCGGTGGTCGACTTGCCGGTGCCGCCCTTTTCATTGGCGAATACGATACGGTGGGCGGACACGTGCGGCTGTTTGCCTTTCGCTAAGGGTTGCTGCCTACCCGTTGACGGCGCTAGGCAGGCGGCGCAGGGCCGGTTGAACCGGCATTACCGGAGGCTCGATTTCCATGCAAACCATCGAAGAGCTTGATCCACTGCGCAATGCGGTCGCCGCGCTGAGGCAGGACGGGCTGGTGGCGCTGGTGCCGACGATGGGCGCGCTGCACGAGGGGCACCTGGCTCTGGTGCGCGAGGCAAAGGTGCGCGCGCCGGGTGTGGTGGTGTCGATCTTCGTCAATCCGCGCCAGTTCGGCGCCGGCGAAGATCTCGACGCCTATCCCCGGCCGCGCGAGCGCGATCTCGAACTGCTCGAGAAAGAAGGCGTCGCGCTGGTCTGGGCGCCGTCGGTTGGGACCATGTATCCAAAAGGATACGCCACCAGTATCGCGGTTTCGGGGGTCAGCGAGGGGCTGTGCGGGGCGGACCGGCCTGGCCATTTCGATGGCGTCGCCACGGTGGTGTGCAAGCTGTTCAACCAGGTGCTGCCCGACCTGGCCTTGTTCGGCGAGAAGGACTGGCAGCAGCTCGCCGTCATCCGCCGCATGGCTCGCGACCTCGATCTCGACCTGCCGCGGGTTGGGGACATTATCGGTGTGCCAACCGTGCGCGAGGAGGACGGCCTGGCGATGAGTTCGCGCAACGCCTACCTCACTCCCGAAGAACGTGTGCGCGCCGCCATGCTGCCGCGCGCCATGGCCGAGGCAAAGGAGTGGATCGAAAGCGGTGAATCCGTCGGTGCGGCGCTGGCGGTGTTCAAGCAGCATCTGCGCGACGGCGGCTTCGCCTCGATCGACTATGCGCAATTGTGCGACGCGGAATCACTGGTGCCGCTGGGTGAGCTGGGCGAAGCCCCGGCGCGGCTGCTCGTCGCCGCACGGATAGGCAAGGCGCGGCTGATCGATAATCTGCCGGTGCAGTATCCCTAGGACGCAAAATCCGCTTTCAAGCCCGAATTCCGTTCCCCTACGAATTCAACGGCGGATGAACGGCGGCGTCTCTTGCGCCGCGCGCTGTGGCGACGTTATGCGATTAGGGGAAAATACGGGGCCGTCAGGCTACAGAGGCTCTCAAATATTGGCTGCGCTCAATCCTTTGCAATTTCTGCGTGGGAACGCCGAGATCGATTCACCCGCCGGGGTCGGGCGGTCGACTGCGTGGCGGCGGGTTTTGCTGTGGCAAATTCCGGTGCTGGTTGCACTGATCCTGACTTTCACCAGCAGTGCCGGGCTGTTCTCCATTGCCAACGGACTGTTCTTCGATTTCGTCACCACGCGAGAGCCCGGCCGCGCGCCGCGGGTGGTGATCGTCGAACCAGACCGCGCCTTCGAGGCGAGTGGCGAGGGACGCCATGGCATTTTGGCGGCGGCGGCATTGCGGGCGGGGGCATCGCGGGTTGGCTTCGGCTATGACCCGCGCGCGGATTTCTACGGCATCCCGGCTGGCGACCGCGTCATCGTCGCGCGGCAGGTCGTCAGGGTTCCCGGAAAGACAGTGTGGCGTCTGGCGAGCGGCGCTCCGGCAGGCGCGGTGCGCTATGCCGCCGATATTGTCGCGCCTGCGGAATACGGCATCTATCGCAGCCAGCTGCGCGCTGTGCCGGGCGAATCCGGACCCATCGCGGTATTCGAGACGACCCTCGCCGGGAAACGCAACTTCGGCACACCGTTCCTGGTGCGGATGCCGGCCAACCAGAACATTCCCCGCATCACCGCGTCGCAACTGATCGGCGGCGACATCGATCCTTCGGTGATCCGCGGGCTGATCGTGCTGGTTGCGCCGCCGCCCGGATTTCGGCCGATGCAGCTGCCGACTGCGGCCAATCCCTGGCAGGTCAATGCCCATACCGCCGAGTTCAGCGCGCATGCCGTCCAGAACATGCAGGATGGGCGCGAAGTGCGGCGCTTGCCGAACTGGCCGGCGGCGGTGCTGATTTTGTCGGTCGCCGTGGTGTTCGCCGCGCTGTTCATCCGCTTCGCCGGCGACCGGCTGGCGCTGACCCTGACTGCCTCAACCGCGCTGGTGCTGGCGGTGCTGGCGGTGTTGGCGCTGACCTTCGGCAATGTCCTGCTGCCGGTGGCCGAGCTGGTGCTGGCCCCGCTGATCATCGCGCCGCTGGTGCGCAATCGCATGCGCGAAGATCAGGAGCGCTATCTGCAGCGCTTCGTCACCCGCGCGGTCGGTTTCTCGTCCCGGCGGGTGCTGCTCAAGGACCAGACCCGGCTGCCCAGCTTCCTGGTCACCTCGGCGCGGCTGATCGGGGTGCGGCGAATGCTGCTGCTGCAGGTTGAAGCGGATGGCGCGCTCAACCCGCTGGCGGCAATCGACGCTTCGCCCGACGATCTCAGCCCCGACGCCGATCTGCGCGCGGCGATGTTCCGCAGTGCCCGGCTTTCGCGCAAACCGCTCGAGGCGTCGGCGCTGGTGCCGGGCTGGGGAGCCGGGGCGCGGATTGCCGGGCTGGGGATGGCCGGGCGCGGGGTGTACTGGCTCTACAGTCTGGCGGGCAGTCCCGAACGGCGGGTTGGCGAGCGCATGGCGATGGCCCTGGCGTTCAGCTACCGCGAGGCGCAGCGCTGGCGCTCCAAACTGGGTGTGCGGCCGGTGCCGGGCAAGCGCATGCGTTCGGTGGAAGGCTGGATCGGCAGCGCCGTCAACCAGATCGCCGATCAGGGCGAGCAGCTCTATCAGGGGATCGATGCGCTCGACACCGGGGTGATGATCTATCACTTCATCGGCTATCCGCTGCAGGCCAATGCCCGCATGGTCGAGCTCTACCAGGCCGCCGGGCTGTCACTGTCCGACACCACGCTGGCGACGGCCATCGAACAGCTCACCGAACTTGACGGCGAGGCGATTGCGCGGATGCTCCACCACCTGCTGTTCCATGGCGGCGAAATGCGGGTGCCCTGCCGCAGCGTCGATGCCAAGTCGCGGATACTGCGCGTGGCAGTTCCCGAACAGCTCGCCGGCGGGCGCGGCCGGGCGATCGTGCTGGAGGCTATCGACATCAGCGAAATCAAGCAGCTGGGCGAACTGCGGCTTGCCGTCGCCAATTTCATCGACAGCCAGCTGCGCAACGATCTGGGCGCGATCGGCATTGCCGCTGCAATGGGGGCAAACCCGAAGCTGGACAAGGACGCGCTGCTGCGAACGCTGGGGCAGATCGACCGGGTGGCCCAGCGCGCCACCGGGCGGCTTGCCGAGATTGTCGAGCTGACCCACGGCGATCGCGGCCCGGTGCTGGGCGAGGCCTATCCGATCAACGCGCGCGCGATCCTTGCCGAAGCCATGGCCCGGGTTGCCGGGCTGGCCGGCGATCTCGACGTCAAACTTGAGACGGAGCTGCCCGAGCTGTCCGGAATGGTAGTCGCTGCTCCGGGCCCGCTTGCCGCCATGGTCGAGGCGATGCTGCGGCTGGTGATTGCAGACGAGCCACAGGGCGGCAAGGTGCGGCTGACCATGGCGGAAGAGAGCCTGCGTACCCGCCTCACCGTATCCGGCGGAATCGGCACCAGTTTCGAGCGGCTCTATGCCGCGCTAGATGCGCCGCCGGAACAGGCGCCGCCGCAGTTTCGGGCAATTTCCGAAGGCATTTCCGCCGCCATGCGCTGGGGGGCGGTGGTGACCTATTCCAGTTCGATCGGCGGCGGCTACCGCTTTGTCATTGAAATGAGGCGCATAGGATGACTGGACAATCCATTCTGATGATCGAGGACGACGATCTGCTGAGCGAGGTGGTGGCATCGCTGCTGGAGCTGGAAGGCTACCGGGTGACGTTGGCCGAAGATGGCGCGGTTGGACTGAAACGGGTCGCGGAGCAGCACTACGACCTGATCCTGCTCGATCTGCTGATGCCGCAGATCGACGGGGTACGCTTTGTCCGGATGATGAAGGACCGCATGCCCGATCCGCCCCCGGTGCTGGTGATATCGGCATCGGCGACCGGCCAGATCCTCGAGGATATCAAGGCCGAAGGTGTGTTTGACGTGTTGCGCAAGCCGGTGCAGCCTGCGCTGCTGCTCGCCAGGGTCGCGCAAGTGCTGGCCGGAAACGGAGGCGGGGCCGCGGCGTGAACCTGCCGATTTTCCCCGAAGGCGCGCTGGCCAGTTCCGTCATCACGACGGTGTGGGTCGGCGTCTTCGTGATCTCGTTCTTCAACCTGCGCTTCGGCTGGGTGCTGTCGGGTCTGGTGGTGCCCGGCTATCTGGTACCGCTGATCATCGTCCGCCCGATTGCGGCGGCGGTGATCACGGTTGAGGCAATTCTCACCTATCTGCTGGTGTGGCTGTTCTCCGAGAAATTCGGCGGGCGCTGGTGGAGCAGCCTGTTCGGGCGCGACCGCTTCATGGGGCTGATCTTGGCCAGCATTGCGGTGCGCGGCGGGCTCGACGGTTGGGCCTTGCCGCATCTCGCGGACTGGCTGGCGACCAATTGGGACCGGCAGTTCGACTGGCAGAGCAATCTGCAGAGCTTCGGTCTGGTAGTGATTTCGCTGCTTGCCAATCAGTTCTGGAAGCCGGGGCTGGCGCGCGGGCTGGGCTCGATGATCGTGGTGACGGCGCTGTCGTGGCTGATCGTGCGCTACGGGCTGATGGAGTTCACCAACTTCCGCATCAGCGGCGTCTCTTATCTCTACGAGGGTCTGGCGAGCTCGGTGCTGGCGAGCCCCAAGGCCTATATGATCCTGGTGATCACCGCGTTCATCGCCTCACAGATGAATGTCCGCTACGGCTGGGACTTCTCGGGCATCCTGATCCCGGCGCTGATGGCGCTGCAATGGTACCAGCCGACCAAAATCCTCAGCTCCTTCGTCGAAGCGGCGGTGATCTATGTGATTGCGCGGCTGCTGCTCAAGTTGCCGCTCCTCGCCAATGCCAGCATCGAGGGTGCGCGCAAGCTGCTGTATTTTTTCAACGTCAGCTTCGCCTACAAGCTGCTGCTGGGCCACGCCATCGTGCTGCTGGGGCTGGAGGTGAAGATCTCGGACTATTACGGCTTCGGCTATCTGCTGTCGACGCTGCTGGCGATCAAGGCCTATGAAAAAGACATCTTCGCGCGGGTGATGCGCAACACGTTCGAGATTTCGATAGCCGGGGCGGCGCTGGGCAATCTTGCCGGACTTGCGCTTACCGCGATCGTGCCCGCGAGCATGGCCAATGCGGCGGCGCGCGGCGCCAAGGCGCAAGCGGATGGAGACAGCGAGGTCGAGCGATTGTTCCGCGCCGCGGTCGGCGATGCCTGGGTACAGCGCGCCGGCAGCGGCAGTCTGGGGCTCACCGCAAACCAGTCGGAAGCGCTGGTCGCCACCGTCGAACAGCTCGAAGCCGGCGCGCGCCCGGCCGAACTCGCGCCGTGGCTGGCCGCGAGCGGATTTGAAATGCGCGAGGGAGCGGGGCGGGTGGCGATTGCCCGGATGGGCGAGGGCGGGCGTGATCTGCTGCTGTTCAACCCGCAGGCGACGCGCAAACTGGCAGTGATCCTCGACGATCCGGCATCGCAGTCGGGGCTGGCGGCAGCGGCGCTGCAGGTCTTCGAGAGCCAGAACGCGCGCTGGCTGCTGGTAACTTCGCCAGTCCGCGAAAGCGCGGTGGTGCTGACGGCGATGCAGGACAGCTTCGGCAAAGGCAGCCGCGATACATGGCTGACGGTGCGGGCGGCACCGTCAGGAGCGCCGTCGCGGGCGGAATTCGTCCGCCGCTCGGCTGTCGCTGTCGATATAGCGGGAATGCGCCGCGCCTTGCCGGGTCTGGCTATCGACTTTGCCCCGGTCACGCTGGCACACCATCGCGACGAGGCCGTGCTTGCCCTCGCCCCCGGCGATATCGCGCGGCTGGTTGCCGATGAAAGGGTGCCGCCCGCGGCAATCGGGCCGAGTATCGACCTGAAGGGCGATGGCGCAATTGCGGTCGAAGCGGGTGCGCAGGACGACATGGCAGCGACCTGCACCATCGACCCAGCCGCCGGGGAACTGCCGCCGCCCGATGTCGCACAGCTCGCCTATATGCGCTTCGAAGTGGTCGAGCCGCTGCTGGCTGCTCTCGCCGCGAAGGCTGGCGATGCCCCGGCGGCGCGGCGTTCGGCCCGGCTTGCGGGGTTCGGGCTGACCCAGTGCCAGCTGGGCGGCAGGCTGCAATGGCGGCTGGCATCGCCGCAGCACGGCGGCGGCACGATGTTTTTCGCAGCCTCGGGCGACCGCAGCCAGATCATCCAGAGCTACGCCGGACCCGAGCGCCATGTGCTCGCCGCTGCCGCCGAATTCTACCTGCGCGGCAATGCCGGCGCACTGCTGGTGGCGCCCAACCGCGAGGCGCTCAGCGAAGGGCCGCAGAGCTATTTCGGCATGACCGGGCAGGCGATTCTGCGCGATCTGGGCGACAATCCGGGCAGTGTCGTGCAGCTGCGTCCGGCGCTGCTGAGCGCGGCGCCGTTGCCGCTGACGGGCAGCGATGCACCGGAAGGCAAGGGCGACATGATCATCGCGCTTGACTGGGTCGAACAGCGCTCGCCGCTGGCGCAGCAGCTTGCCGCGATGGCGACGGCATCGGGCTACCGGGCGCGGCTGGCTGATCGAAGCAGCGCGACGGCGGGCTATGAATTGACCCCGGGCTGGACCTTCCGCTACCTTGAACAGAGCGCCAACAAGCGTTTCGCCATCGTCTGGCTGCCCCTCAAACAGGAAGTCGCGCCATGATCGGGGGGCTGTCGCTGAGCCACCTGGGCAAGTTGTTGCTGATCGTGCCGGCATTGCTGCTGGCGGGACTTGTGGGCTGGCAATTCGGCCCCGATCTGGGCCAATATCTCACCAGTCGCTCGGCGTCTGAAGGCCGGGACCTGCGGCAGGCGCAGCGCTTTCTGGTATACCGGCTCGACCCCGACCGCGCCACCACTGTCCGCTTTTCGCAGCCGGTCAGGCTGGTGCGGATCGTCACCCATCCAGTGATCGCGCCCGGCGCGGTGACGCCGGGGCGGGGCTGGAAATACTCGGTAATCGCCGAACTTCTGGGTCTGGATGGCGCGGTGGTGGCGCGGCACGAGGTCTGGTCGCGGTCGGTGTTTCTCGACGCTGCGGGCAAGCCGATCGGACCATTCCGGTTTTACCGCGGCAGCCGGCAGGTGGTGACGCTTGGCGACGAGCTGCGCATTGCCGCGCCGGTTCCGGTGGCGCAGATGCGGCTGTTCAAGGGCCGGGCCGATCCCGGAGTGCTCGCCATCGACGCGCGCGCCTACGAAAGGCGGCCGATCCTCGAATCGCGGCTCGACGCGACATTTGTCCGCTTCAACCCCCAGGAACAGGCCGATCTGGCGCGCGGCAATGCCTTCCCGGTGGCGCTGCTGACACCTGAGGAAAAGCACAATCTGGTGCGCAACCAGTGGCGGCCGCTGGGCCCGCTGGGGATCGAGGGCCGCGATTACCAGTCGCTGGTGCTCTATGAGAATATCGCCGAGGCCGACACGCCCGGGGGCGGCAAGTGAATGGCCGCGTCCGCCGCCGCCGCCTGGCTGTGCTGGTGCTGGTGCTGATGGCGCTGGCTGCTGTCACCGTGGCCAGCCTGCTGCGCCCTTTGCGCGAGGCGACGGGGTTCCATGTGCCCGGAGTGCTGGAGGCGCGTTCGGCGCAGGCGATGTTCGCTGCCGCGCTCGATGCCGCCGCGCAGGGCGAGGGGCCGGGGGATGTTGCAAAGCGGGCCAGGCGCTTCGGCCTTGCCGCGCGCAGCTTCATGGCCGGAAGACCGCAGGGCTTCGTCCTGTCCGAACCCGATGGCCTCTGCGCGGGGCGGGGCTCCTATCTGTTGCGGCAGGGCGAGTCGCGCTGGCCAGTGGCGATTGTCGCTCCGCATCGCGGCGCCGACCGCTGGACCGGCGAGATCACCGCAGCGCTGTTCGAGGAACTGCCCTTCGCCGCTGCCGCCTGGAACAGCGCACCGCGCCGCGCCTCGGCCACCTGCCCGGCAGGCGGCGATGTCGCGCGCGAAAAGACCCATTACATCACCGCCTTCTCGCTGGCCTTTGGTCGACACTATCCTCAGGGGCGGGTGATCCAGTTGCACGGCTTCGACCAGCTCGGCCGGGACAGCGCGGCGGGGCGCGAATCCGACGTCATCGTCAGCAATGGCAGCAGTCGGCCCGACGAGCGCCTGCTCGATCTCGCCGATTGCCTGAGCCGGCAGTTCCCCGATCGACGGACCAGCGTCTATCCGCTCGATACCGGCGAGCTTGGCGCGCACCGCAATCGCCAGGGCCAGGCCCTGCGCGCCGCGGGTTTCGCCGGGTTCGCACATGTCGAACTCTCCGCCGGCTTCCGCACCGCGCTGCTGGCTGACCGGGACCTGCGCGCGCGCTTCGCCCGCTGCCTGTCGGCAGGGCTGGCATGAGCGGCGACGCAGCCCTCACGCTCGGCGAAGCGCTGGAGCTGGGCGTCGCGCTGCGATTGCGCCCGGTGCTCGCCGATCTGCGCGGCGAGGTGCTGGCCGAATATGGCGCGGGTCAAGCCGGCGAGATTAGTCCCGCCGCCCACGCCGCCACGCTGGCCGGCTGGACGCAGCGCCAGCTGGAGCGGATCGCCAGCCTGCACGCCATGGCCGAGGCCTTCAACGGCGAGGTAGTCAACGCCTATGGCGAGGAGGAATTGCAGGCAGCGATCCTGACCTTTGCCGAGCAGATGGGTGCCAAATCGCGCCAGCTACGCCGCGACCGCATGGCCTTCGCGCGGTTCTTCGATGCCGATGCAGTGCTCGAACGCTATCGCCGCCGGGTGGGTGAGCGCGAGCGGGCGGTGGTCTACGGGCTCGACCGGCTGAGCTGGCTGGTGGCGCGCAGCCTGGGTGCCGGAGAGATCGACGCCGAATCGCCGCTGCTGGCCGATACTGTGTCCGCTCTGCTGCGTCAGGCCCGTGCCTATCGGGGCGAGCGGCGGGTGCGGCAGGCCGCCTACCGGGCACTGCGGGTTATCGCGGAGGGCGCGCCGGTGCGGCTGGTCGGTTTCTGGGTCGATCTGGCCTTGCGCGACATGCAGCGGGTGGCGCTCGACGGTGAGGAGGACGCTTGGTCGCAGTGCGAAGCGCTGAGTTGCCTGCTGGCGCTGTCGCCGCAATCGCTGACCACGGTGTTCGACCGGCGGCTGACCGAAGCGCCGGGCCATGGCTCGCCGCAGCGGCAGGACAACCGCATCTTCGTGCGCCGCCACATCGCCCGGATGATCTGCGGGGCAGTGGCGGAGCACCCGCGCCTCGCCCGCTATCTCGCGCGATTGAGCGGCAATGAGGATGGCGCAGTGCGTCAGGCTTTGGCGCATGCCCTGCCGCAGCTGCCCGGCAATCTCATGCTGCCGCTGTTCGACCGGCTGGCCGACGATGCCGATGCGCAGGTCCGCGCCGCGCTGCTCGCCGATCCCGTGGCGATGGCCGGAACCCTGAGAGACCGCGACTATCTCGAACACCTGCTGCGCGTGTTTCAGCGCGAAGAGGACGAATTCGTGCTGCGGCTCGCCATGGCGTCGGCTGTGGAGTTTGCCGCCTGGCAACTGGCGCAGGACGAGAGCCGCAACACCCAGCCGGTGATGCGGCTGCGCGCGGCACTGACCCGGCTGCGCCTTCGCTCTGACAATATCAAGGTCAAGCGATGGGCCGGTGAGGCGCGTGAACGGCTTTGGCTGGTGTCCGACGCAGAAGCCAGCGGTTTGGCCGAAGTTCTGAGTGATGCTGTCGAGGGCCTTCGCGAAGGGCGCTCGCGGCGGGTTGGGTTCATGCGCGAACTGCTCGCCGAAAATCCCGCCAAGGTCGGGCGGGTGCTGGCGGTGCTGGCGATCGAGGAATTCGGCTTCGATCTGGCGGCGGGCAAGCGCCCCACGCTTCGTCGAGGTGACCGTTTCGCGACCAAGCTGTGGCGCTTGCTCCACGAGCTGCGGATCAGTGCCAGCGACAAGCGCCAGGCCTTCCGCCACACCATCGGCCGGGCAGTTTCCGGCGGCTGATCGCCCCGCCGGCGCGGCTGGCGGAGCTGGCGCCCACCAAAGTCCCCGGCGAGCCGCTGCATCAGGGGCGCGAGGCGGGTTGGCGCAATTACCTGCCGCTGCCCGATCATGTCCTCTCCGCGGTCGATCGTGGCGGCGAGACGCGGCTGTTCACCAGCGAGGGCGTTACCACCATTCGTGCGCCGCGCGGGCTGTGGCGGCGGCTGCGTGCGTTCTCGAAAATCAGCTGGAACTTCGGCCACATCGCCGCCCAGCGCAATTTCGACAACAACGAATATGCCCGCGCGCTGCACAGGCTGGGCATCGAGATGGAGTTCGCGGTGCACGCCGAAAAGGGCGATGTGCGCATTCATGGCGAGGCCGACCCGCAGGTGACGCGCTTCTTCAGCCTGGGCGCGGCGCTGCCGCTGGCGGCGGCGTTCTGGGACCGGGCGAGCGCCTATTTCGCCACCGTCTACCAGAACTCGCTGTTCCAGCTGGGCATCTTCATCGCGCTGGCCAGCGCCTGGTTTGTCGGGCGGCATATCTGGAAAGCGCAGCGCATGGCGCAGTTCCGACGCTCTGTGCCCTTGGTGCTGGGCGGCTGGGGCACGCGCGGCAAGTCGGGGACCGAACGGCTCAAGGCTGGCCTCATCAATGCGCTGGGCGAGGCGCTGGTTTCCAAGACCACCGGCTGCGAGGCGATGTTCCTCCACGGCACTGCCTTTGGCGAACTGCGCGAGATGTTCCTGTTCCGCCCCTATGACAAGGCAACGATCTGGGAACAGTTCGACCTGATGCACACCACCCGCGGGCTGGGTGCCAAGGTGTTCCTGTGGGAATGCATGGGGCTGACCCCGTCCTATGTGCGGGTGCTGCAGCAGCACTGGATGCGCGACGATATCTCGACGATCACCAACACCTATCCCGATCACGAGGATGTCCAGGGCCCCGCCGGCCGCAATATCCCCGAGGTGATGACCGAATTCATCCCCCGCCGCTCGCTGCTGCTGACCACCGAGGAGGAAATGCTGCCGATCCTGCGCGAGGCGGCGGAGCTTGCCGGAACCCGGCTGCGCCCGGTCAACTGGAAACAGGCCGGACTGATCCACCAGCGCCTGCTGGACCGTTTTCCCTACGCCGAGCACCCCTATAATATCGCGCTGGTCACGGCGATGGCCGACGAGCTGGGGCTGGCCGAGGACTTCGCGGTCAAGGAAATGTCCGACCGGGTCGTCGCCGATCTGGGCGTGCTCAAGGTCTATCCGCGTTCGACCATCGCCGGGCGGACGCTTGAATTTGTCATGGGCATGTCCGCCAACGAGCGCTTCGGGGCGATGGGCAACTGGACGCGGATGGGTTTCGAGCACCACGATCTTGGCGTCGATCCCGAAGTCTACGTCACCACCGTGGTCAACAACCGCGCCGACCGGGTGCCGCGCAGCCGGGTGTTCGCGCGGATGCTGGTCGAGGATATTGTTGCCGACCGGCATGTGCTGATCGGCTCCAACCTCAAGGGGCTGGCGGGGTTCATCGAGGAAAGCTGGAGCGAATATGCCGCGACGCTGACGCTCTACGGCGAGGAAAGCGAACCGCTGCCGACACTGGCCTATCTCGCCAAGCGCCAGCGGTTGCCGCTGAATGCAGACCAGCTCGCCGGACGGCTGCGCGCGATGATCGCGCCGCAGAACGAACGGATCGCGCCCGACGCCGCGCTGGCTGCGGCGGCAAGCGGCCGCCTCGCCGAAGTGCTAGAACAGGCTGGCGTCGAGCATGCGGCTGACATTTCCGCGCACTACGAGGAGCTCCGCACGCAGCTTGCCGAGTTTGAAACGCTGCATGCCGCGGTTGCGGCCGGGGGCGACCACGCCCGGCTGGACGATCAGCTCAAGGCCTTCCTGCACCGCTGCTTCATCGCCAAGATCGTGCCGGTTAACGAGTACTACACTCCCGGCGAGGACATCATCCGGCTGATTGCCCGCATCACTCCGCCCGGACTGGTCAACCGCGTGCTCGGCATGCAGAACATCAAGGGCACCGGGCTCGATTTTGTCTATCGCTGGCAGGCCTGGGACGCCTGCCACCGGGCCTGCGTGCAGGCGCAGGACAGCGATCCCGCCGAGGCCATGCGCGGCATCCAGGCGCTGGCCTCGTTCCAGGAATATGGCGCGCTGAGCGAGCGCAAGGTGCGCGAAACCATCGCCGCACTGAAGGAGCGCAGCAGCCAGCACAGCGATATGTTCAACAGCCAGCTCGACCTGACCCTGGCCCGGCTCGACGCCCAGCTCGCGGCTCTGGGCAAGGGACCGGACGAAGCCCGCGGCGATGCCCAGACCGATGCGGGCAGCAGCGGCGGCGGGATTGCCGGCAGGATCGTCGACGGGCTCGAAGCCTTTCTCGATTCAACCGACGCCATCGCCCGCCGCCGCGCTGCCGACCGCATCTACCGCGCGATGATCGCCGAACAGATCAGCAGCCAGCGCGCCGCAGTCGAGCTCAAGAAGCTGACCAGCCGGCAGAAGGGCGGTTGGCTGGCAGCGGATCTGGCGACTATTTCGGGTGCGATCACGGGATTTTTCCTGCGCCGGAAGGAGCGGCAGGGAGGTTGATACCAAGTCTCGATGATACCGACTCTACTCCCCTCCCGTTGATCTGCGCTCGACTGCGTCTCAGGGGAGGGGCAGGACTATCGCATCTTCCGAACTGCCCTTTCTTCTCCCCTCCCGCTTGCGGGAGGGGTTGGGGGTGGGTGAGTTTGAATTTGACGCGAAGCCGTCGATTTCGTCCGACTGACCCACCCCTAACCCCTCCCGCAAGCGAGAGGGGGACTGGGATGCACAGGCACCAAATGGAATAAGCGATAGCCGTGCCCTGAACGGGAGGGGCTTTGCAGGTTTCGATCATCGAGATTAGATATAAGCTGCGGCAAACCGCGCCGCTTCAACCCCGTCCGGCAAGGCGTCGGCGGCATTTGCTCAGCACGCCGAGCACTTTCTCGCCCGGTGCAGCTGCCAGCTCCGCCTCCAGTTCGGCCATCGCGTTGCTGAGCGCCGCTTCGCCGAAATAACCGGCGGTTCCGGCCAGCTTGTGCAGCATGACCAGGATTTCGCCGGTCGCGGCAGCGCCGGTCTCGGCCCCGAGCAGCGCGGTCTCGATCCGCGCCAGCGTATCGCGCTTGCGCTGCTCATAGCGCGCTTGCAGGCCCGGGTTGCTCGCGGGTCCGGCTATGCCCTTGACCGGCTGCGGGCGCGACGACCATGTGTCGAATACCGCCTGCAGATCGGCCAGCCGCGCCGGTTTGGAAAGATGCGCCTGCATTCCCGCTGCGAGGCAGGCCGCGACATTCTCGGGATTGGCGCTGGCGGTTACTGCGACGATCGGCAGGCTGTCCGGGTCATGGCCGGCGCAGCGCAGCTGCCGGGTTGCCTCCAGCCCGTCCATCAGCGGCATCTGGATGTCCATCAGCACGATGGCATAGGGCGTATCCGCTGCCTTGGCCCGCTCGACCATGTCGATAGCCTCGAGCCCGTCGCAGGCCACTTCGACGTCGACGCCAAGCCGCGCCGCCATCATCCCCGCCAGTTCGCGGCTGATTTCGTGATCTTCGGCAACCAGCACCCTGAGCCTGGCAGGCGCAGCCACTCGGACGCTTTCGCCACCGATCTGCTGCGCCGCGCCCGGATATCCGGTGCCGTCGTATGATTGCATGAGTTGCCCCGCCATGACCGGGACTATGGGATTATACGTTAAAGATATGGTTAAACTTGTGTTGCGATGCGGTTAGGGGAACTCACTTGGGCCTCAGCGGCCAAAGTCAGGTCACACCACCCCGTCAGCCTCCAGCACGCAATCCGCGCCGCCGCCCATTTCGACCTGGATCGTCGCATGGCCAATCCCGAAGTCGTGCTCCAGTTCATGCGCCAGACCGTGCAGGAAGGCGTCGCCGGGATAGCCGCCGGGCATCACCAGATGCGCGGTCAGGGCGGTTTCGGTGGTGCTCATCGGCCAGATGTGGAGGTCGTGGACGGCGCTGACCCCCGGCCGCGCCGACAGGAAGGCGCGCACGCCGGCTTCGTCGATCCTCTCGGGCACCGCCAGAAGGCCCATCTTCACAGCGTCGCGCAGCAGGCCCCAGCTGCCCCAGGCAATGACCGCGGTGATCGCCAGTGAGGTCGCCGGGTCGATCCAGCGCGCGCCGGTCAAAACGACACCTAGCCCGGCAACAACGACACCGGCGGACACCGCCGCATCGGCGAGCAGGTGCTGAAAGGCGGCACGCAGGTTAAGGTCGTTCTTGCGTCCGCTGGCGAACAGGAATGCGCTGGCACCGTTGACGACAATGCCCACGGCGGCGACCGCGATCATCATGTGTCCGGCGACCGGGGCGGGATCGCCAAGCCGGCGCACGGTCTCGAGCAGGATCGCGCCCAGCGCCGCCCAGATCAGCGCGGCATTGGCAATGGCGGCAAGGATCGAGCTGCTCTTGAAGCCATAGGTGAAGCGCGCGCTGGGCGGTTTTGCTGCCAGCACGCTCGCCCCCCAGGCCAACAGCAGCGAGAGTACGTCGGAGAGATTGTGCCCGGCATCGGCGATCAGCGCCATCGATCCGCTCGCCAGCCCCGCCGCGACCTCGGCCACGACAAAGCCCAGGTTGAGCGTCACCGCCAGCGCAAAGGCTCGCCCGCGCGACTGCGTATGGTGGTGGCCATGATCGTGGTTGTGATGATGACCGCTGCTCATGGCCTGCCCTGTCGCATATGGGCCGGGGTGCGGCAAGAATTGCCGTGCCAATAGCGTGCAATGGCGTTAGCTTGGCTCATCGACCAGAGGGGAATAGTTCACATGAAGCCGAACCGTATCAGCAGCCGTGCCGTGCTTCTCGCCGCCGCCATGCTTGCTCCGCAGGCGCAGGCCGCAACCTGTTCGGGCGCGGGGGCAGCGCCGCTTACCGTGGGTACGGTCGCCGCGGTTCCGCCCGGCAGCGTGCACAGCTTCACGCTCGGCCTGGGCAGTGGCGAGGGCGTGATCGTCGATCTCTCCGGGCTGACGGCTGCGGCCGGTTCGAGTGGCGATGACGATCACGAGGGCCACGAGGGCCACGAAGGCCGCGGTGGCCAGGAACGCACTGCACCCGCTGCGCGCAGCCTGACGCTGTGCGGTTCGGACGGGGCGCTGCTGGCGCCGCAGCTGGGCGAGGTCTTTGAAAAGGGCGGCAGCGTGTCGAACACCGATGAGGGCGAACGGCTGCGCTTCGTTGCCCAGAGCGCCGGGCAGTATATCGTCCGGGTTGCCTCTGCCGATGCCCCGCGCGAGCTGCTGGTGCGCCGCCGCGACAGCGGGGTCAGCCGTGCGCCGGTGGTTTCGGCGACGCTCGATACGCCGCAGCGCGGCCTGGCTTCGTCAGCCGCCCCCATGGTGTTTTCCTTCTCCGGCACTGCCGGCCAGTGGGTCGAACTCAGCAACACTTCCGAAAAGGATACGGTGCTGCGTCTCGCCGGGCCGGACCGCGAGGGCAGCTATTCGATCATCGCCGAGAACGACGACAGCGAAGGCCTCAACCCCTTGATCCGCCGCCGCCTGCCGCTGACGGGTGCCTATTTCCTCCAGGTCGATTCACTGTCCGAAGAAGCCGGCGAGTTCGAGCTCGAGCTGAAGCGCATCGCCGCGCCCAAGCCGCCGCCACCGCCGCTGGCGCTGCGGGTGGGCGCTCAATTGGCCGGGCGGCTGGCGGGCACCGACGACGTCAGGCTCTATGCCCTGCCGGTGATCGCGGGCCGCAGCTACCGGCTCGATCTGACCGCGCCCTATGACGCGGTGGTGGCGATCGGCCTGCCCAATCCGGTCGAAGCGGAAGACGGCAAGGAAGGTGCCGACGCGGGCTTTTCGGAAGTCAAATCGCGCGATGACAACCTTACCGGCACCGAAAAGCTCACCTTCACTGCACGCAGTTCGGGCCAGCTGCTGGTGCGGGTCAAGAGCTTCGGCATCGGCGAAACCGACGGCGGCTATACGCTGACGGCGAGCGATGTGGGGGGGTAAGTCCGCTCCGGAATTGATGGATTGAGGGCAGGAATCCCCCTCCACCTTCAGGGGGAGGATACGAAAGCTTGGCAGTCCTGAGCTTGTCGAAGGGCTGCCTAGCTGGAGTTGGTGGGGGTGCGCTGCCGGCGGGGGGTAGGCCACCCCCACCCAGCTTCGCTAGTCCCTGGCGGGACAAGCTGCGCTACCTTCCCCTCAAAGGGGGAGGAGTTAAGTGGCTCTTTATTAAACGGAAACACCCAAAGCCCGAAGCTCACTCATAAACACACGCGTCCAGCGCGCTACGGCGGACCACGCCGCTGCGCGCGGCGATGGCGTTGCCGTGGCGGCGGGTGAAGCCTTTGGCGTTGGTGACAGAGCGCTTCTTGGGGCTGGGCAGGGCGGCGGCGATGCGCGCCGCCTCGACCCGCGAAAGCCGCGCCGCCGACTTGTTGTAATACCGCTGCGCCCCCGCCTCGACGCCGTAAGTGCCGATGCCGGTCTCGGCGACGTTGAGGTAGACCTCCATGATCCGCCGCTTGTCCCAGATGTGCTCGATCAGGAACGTGAACCAGGTCTCCAGCCCTTTGCGGACATAGCGGGTCCAGCCGGTGCCCTGCCACAGGAACACGTTCTTGGCGGTCTGCTGGCTGATCGTCGATCCGCCGCGTAGTTTCTTGCCATCGGCGTTGCGTTCGATCGCCTGTTCGATCGCCTCCTGATCGAAGCCGCCATGCTCGCAGAATTTGGCGTCCTCGCCGGCGATCACGGCCGCGACCATGTTGCGATCGATGCGCGACAGCGGCGTCCAGTCCTTCTCGAAGCCGTTGGCGTCGGACAGCATGGTCAGCGTCACCGGCGGCGGCAGGAATTTGTAGAGGACGGTCAGGGCCACGCTGCCGACGACGAACCAGATGATCAGCCGCCCGACCCACCAGCCCATGCGATAGGCGATGCCGGCTTCGGAATTGGGGCGGCTGGGCCGGAGGAACGATACCATGGACCCCGGTCTAGCGCCCAATGGTGCGGGCTGGCAATGTTGTGTTGCGATGCGCACCGCAAGGTTCGCACTTGCGGAATCGGCGCAAAGGCCCGAAAGCCCCGGCCATGATCACGCCCGAACTTACTGCCGCCGCAAAGGTTTCCAAGGCTTGGCCTTTCGAGGAAGCGCGCAAGCTGGTGAAGCGCTTTCCGCAGGGGAAGCCGGGCGGGGCACCTGTTGTGTTCGAGACCGGCTATGGTCCGTCCGGCCTGCCGCATATCGGCACCTTCCAGGAAGTGCTGCGGACCACGCTGGTGCGGCGGGCCTATGAGGTGCTGACCGCCAATGAATCTGGGGCGAGCGCGCCAACGCGGCTGGTGGCGTTTTCTGACGACATGGACGGGCTGCGCAAGGTGCC
The DNA here is from genome assembly GCA_963791765.1 of uncultured Alphaproteobacteria bacterium. Lineage (GTDB taxonomy): Bacteria > Pseudomonadota > Alphaproteobacteria > Sphingomonadales > Sphingomonadaceae > Novosphingobium. The sequence continues at coordinate 79,870 of CAWBTL010000011.1, read as the reverse complement.
CGACAATGTCCCCAACCAGGGGCTGCTTGCCGCACATATCGGCCATCCGCTCAGCCGCATACCCGATCCGTTCGGCCGGTTCGAAAGCTTTGCCCATCACAACAACGCGATGCTGCGCGACTTCCTCGACCGGTTCGGCTTCGACTACGAATTCGTCTCGGCGAGCGAGCGCTATAATTCGGGTGGCTTCGACACGGCACTGAAGAATGTCTTGCGAAACTTCGACGCGATCATGGGGGTAATGTTGCCGACCCTGCGCGAGGAGCGCCGCCGCACCTATTCGCCGGTGCTGCCGGTCTCCAGGGTCAACCTTCAGGTGCTGCAGGTGCCGGTCGAAGTGGTTGATGCCGAAGCCGGGATCATCCGCTTTGAGGATCATGGCGATACTGTCGAGCAGAGCATCTTCGGCGGGCAGGCCAAGCTGCAGTGGAAGGTCGACTGGGCGATGCGCTGGGTCGATCTTGGCGTCGATTACGAGATGTACGGCAAGGACCTCACCGACAGCGGCACGCAGTCGGGCAAGATCGCGCAGATCCTGGGCGGGCGGCGGCCCGAGGGGCTGATCTACGAACTCTTCCTCGACGAGAAGGGCGAGAAGATCTCCAAGACCAAGGGCAACGGCCTGTCGATCGACCAGTGGCTGACCTATGGCAGCGAAGAGAGCCTGGGCTTCTACATCTACCGCGAACCCAAAAGCGCCAAGCAGCTTCATGTCGGCGTGGTGCCGCGCGCAGTCGATGAATACTGGCAGTTCCGCGAGAAGCTGGCGGAGCAGCCCATCGAACAGCAGCTGGGCAATCCGGTGTGGCATTTGCTGCGGGCTTGTGGCGACGGTTCTGGAGCAGGTGAGAAGCTGCCGGTGACTTACGGGCTGCTGCTCAATCTGGCCGGTGTGCTCGGGGCCAATGCCACCCGCGAGCAGGTGTGGTCGTACCTCGCCAACTATGTGCAGGATGCCACCTCGCAGGCGCATCCCGAAGTCGACGTGCTGGTGACCAGCGCGCTCGCCTATAACCGCGATTTCGTCGCCCCGACACTCCAGCGCCGCAAGCCGGAGCCCAACGAGGCCGCCGCTCTGGCCGCGCTCGACGAGGAACTCGCGGCGACTTCGGACGATGCCTCGGCAGAGGATATCCAGACGATAATCTACGCCATCGGCAAGGATCCGCACTACGGCTTCGAGGCGCTGCGCGACTGGTTCAAGGCGCTATACGAGACACTGCTGGGATCAAGCCAGGGGCCAAGGATGGGCAGCTTCATCGCGCTCTACGGGATTGCGAATACGCGGGCGCTGATCGCCGAGGCGCTGGAGGGGTTGGGAAGCTGATCGCGCATTGATCTTGACAGCGATGTCATAATTGACTACACTCCCGGAAATGGTCCGCCCGCCGCTTCGCACCGTCTCGTGGGTCAAAGCTGCCATCAAGGACTTCGAGAAATTTCCAGCCGGCGCAAAGCTGAAAGCCGCGCGAGGGCTGGCGTTTATCGCCGAAGGTGCCACGCCGGATATTGCCAAACCCCTGCATGGGCTTGGCGCGGGAGTATGGGAGCTTGCGATCAAGGAACGCGGGGATGCTTATCGCGTCGTCTATGCTCTCCAGCTCGCCGGGGAGGTGTGGGTGGTCCACGCCTTTCAGAAGAAAGCGACGAGCGGCATTGCCACGCCGAAACATGAAATCGAACTGATACGTGACCGCATCAAGCGCCTGAAGGAGGCTCTGTCATGACCGATCTTGCCGACGATTTTGAGCTTGTCCATGGCACCGGCAATGTCTTTGCCGATCTTGGCCTTCCCAACCCCGAAATGGAGCAGCTGCGTGCCCTGCTTGCTGCCGAAATCGTCATTACGCTTGACGGCGAAAAGATCAGCGTCCGCGAAGCCCACCGCCGTACTGGCATCGCTGCCGCCGACTTCTCGCGGATCAGGCAAGCCAAGCTCTCCCGTTTCACCATAGATCGCCTGATGACGATTCTCGACCGGCTCGACCGCCAGGTGCGGGTCGAAGTGTCGGTCCTGCCGCGCCACCCGCTGATGGGGGGAACAGCTTCGATGCATCCGGCGTGAATGCTCCCTAGTTCGACGACGCCGCAATCCACCGGTCCACTTTCGCCTCCAGCACCGGCAGCGGCAGTGCTCCGCTGCCCAGCACCTGTTCGTGGAAAACCCGGATGTCGAACCGCGCGCCCAGCGCCGCTTCAGCCTTCTTGCGCAGCCGCTGAATGGTCAGCGCGCCGATCTTGTAGCTGAGTGCCTGCCCCGGAATGGCGATATAGCGTTCAACCTCGGCAGTGGCGTCAGTGCGGCCCATGCCCGAATTGGCGAGCATGTAATCGATCGCCTGCTCGCGGCTCCAGCCCTTGGCGTGCAGTCCGGTATCGACCACCAGCCGCATCGCCCGCAGCATCTCGTCGTCAAGGGTGCCCCAGTGCTGCATCGGGTCCTTGTAAAGCCCCATCTCGTAGCCCAGCGTCTCCGCGTAGAGCGCCCAGCCTTCTACATAGGCGTTGTTGCCGCCGAAGCGCTGGAAGGCGGGGAGGCTGGTGTCTTCTTGCGCCAGGCTGATCTGGAAATGGTGCCCCGGCGCGCCTTCGTGGAGGTAGAGGGTGGCGATGCCGGTGAGGAAGCGGCTCGGCAGGTCATAGGCGTTGTAATAGAACACGCCCTGGCCGCTTGCCGTCCGCCGAACCCTGGTTGTAGCTGCCGCCCGCTTCGTATTTCTCGCGGTAGGCGGGATAGGGCTGGATCAGCAGCGGGGTTTTGGGGGTGCGCGAGAAGAAGCGCGGGATCTGCGCATCGACCTTGCGGGCGGTGGCGGCGAAACCCTGCGCCAACTCCTCGCGGGTCCTGGGGTGGAATTTCGGATCGCTGCGGATGTGGTCGAAGAATTGGCGCAGCGTGCCGGTGAATTTCATCTCGCGCCGCACCCCTTCCATCTCCTGCTGGATGCGGGCGACTTCGGAGAGGCCGAGCTGGTGGACGGCGTCTGGCTCAAGCCGCTGCGTGGTGTGGCGCTCGATCAGCTTGCGGTAGAGGCCCGTTCCGCCCTTCATCGCCGCCAGACCCACCTGATCGCGCGCGGCGGGGAGGTAGTCCTCGGCGAGGAACGTGCGCAGCCGTCGGTAGGCAGGGTAGATGCGGTCTCGGATCGCGGCGGCGAATTCGGCGCGCAATTGCGCCCGGTCAGGCTCGGCGACGCTGGCGGGAAAGGCCAGCACCGGCGAATAGAACGGCGACTGCTCGACCGGCTGGGCAAGCACCGCGTCGAGCTGGGCGATCATGTTGGTGACGGTCAATTTGGAATCGACCACCCCTGCGCGCATGCCCTGACGGAACCGCGGCACGGTGTTGTCGAGCACCCCGGCAAAGGCGATGTCGATGGCCAGCGCCGCGCGGTAATCCGCGGTGCTGGTATAGGTGACTGCCCCGTCGCTCGACAGCAGGGAGGGCAATTCGACATGCAACCCGCCGAAATGGTTGAGCGGCCGCACAGCCGTCAGGGCGCGGATATCGGGTTCCAGCCAGGCGATGTCTTCGCGCTTGTCGATCAGGAACACGTCATAGGACAGCTGCCGGTTGGGGCTGAGCCGCGCGCGGTCGATGCGCTGCAAGGCGCGCAGGCTCTGCCGGGCCGAAGCCAGCATGCGCCGGTCCAGCGTATCGGTGAACAGCAGCGCCAGCGTGGCGGGATCGGCGAATTTTCCGCGGAACAGCATGTCCAGCGGGTCAAGCGCATCCTGACGCCGCGCGTCGTCGGCGAACAGCGTGGTCAGCCTCGCGTCCTCGGCATTGGATGGCGCGGCCCGCGCGGGCGCTGACAGCAGCGGAGCCGGAACAAGCGTCAGACAAAGCGTCAATGCCCCCGCCAGCAATATCCGTGTCAGTCCCCGCCCCATCGTGCCCCCTGTTAACTCCATCGGCGTGTCCTGAACCATTTGGTGATGACATATTTGACGCCACGGATCACCGGCGTTCCGGCGTGCAGGACATCGCGGTTGGGTTCGCCGTCCGGCAGGGCATTGTTCCACATCAGCAGTGCGCCCTGCTGCGGGACGATCGAAATGTCGAGCCGGGGGAACGCGGTTTCACCGCCTTCATCGACATCGTTGAGGAACACCATCGCCGTCCAGCAGCGCTGGCCGCCGCGGGTGCGCTCGGTCTTCCAGTAACGGGCGGTAGTGTCGAACCAGTCGAAGTGCGCCTTGAATTCCTGTCCGGGCATATAGCGCTGGCCCTGCATCGCCTCGCCCCAGGCCATTTCGAGCCCGACCAGATCGGACATCCGCCGCTCGACCATCCGCACGAAACTGTCCTCGCGATCGAGGTCGCCTGAATAGCTGGTGCGGCTGCCCGAGGCGTAATCGGTCTCGAACAGGCTGGACGGCCGGGCCACCCGGTCGATCTCGACGATCAGGTGGTCGCACTCCGCCGGGCTGAGGAAGTCGGCGATGGCGAAAATCTCGGCCCGCTCGCTCGGCACCCGGTAGACAGTGGCATCGCTCGCCAGCCGCTCGCGGACAATCCTGCCGGCGCGGGCGAGGGCGGCCTTGTCGGCGATCATGTCAGGCTGGGCGGTGCGGGCCATGGTGCGGCAATGCCTATCCGAAGCGCCGCCAAGCGCAAGGCAAAAGCCGCTTGCCTGCAAGGCAGGTTTGCGTCAGTTTCAGCCAATGGAAACAAGCACTCGCGCGGCCAGCAGCCATTCGCCCTCCCGCTACACGAAAGGCGCCATGGCCTTTCACTGGATCATCGCGATCATGATCCTCCTCAATGTGATCGGCGCGCTTGCCTCCGAAGATCTGCCGCGCGATGAAAAGATGGTGGCGATGGCCGGGCACAAGGCGATGGGGCTGACCATCCTGGCTCTGTCGGTGGCGCGGCTGGCGTGGCGCTGGATGCACCCGGCTCCGCCGTTGCTCGAAAGCCTGAAGGCCTGGGAAGCGGCGCTTGCCAAAGTGGTCCACTGGCTGTTCTATTTCCTGATGATCGCCATTCCGCTGGCCGGCTGGGCAATGCATTCGGCGGCCACCGGCGGCTTGCCGGTCAGCTGGTTCGGCCAGTTCGACCTGCCCGGGCTGCCGCTGGCGCAAGACCGGGGCACGGCGGGCATTTTTCACGAAATGCACGAGCTGCTCGCCTTCCTGATGCTGGCGCTGCTGGCGCTCCACGTCGCAGCCGTGCTCAAGCATCTCGTCATCGACCGCGACGGGACCCTGCGGCGAATGCTGCCCTGGGGGTAGGTTTGCGTTCGGCACTTGCCGCAACGACACCAGTCCGCTCCCCCGGACGGGTGAACGGACTGGCGGCGTATTTGCCCTGGCAAAAATGAGCCCCCGCACGCCGGGAGGAGAAAGGGCGGCGGGGGCTCTCATGCCGGTCCACTCTCCGGCAAGGCTGTATTCGGTTACCAGAAGAAGTCGCGGATCACGTCGACCACTTCGCCGCTGTAGATATCGACCAGCAGCGCATCGTCGTAATAGCGCACCCAGCGATAGGGACCGTAGGCTTCGGGCAGGCGATACTGCCACGGATCGTTGATCCAGTAGCGATCCGAATAGAACATCGAGTCCATATAGAAGCCGATGCTCAGCGGCCGGTAGTAGTAGTTCCGGTAGGGCGCGTAATAATTGCCGTGGCTGAAGACTTGCCGGTTGTGGTTGCGATAGCTCGACCAGTTGTAGCGGTTGTTATGCCGCCAGTCGCGGTCCCAGCGGCGGTGGTTGCCGCTGTAGGCACGGCGGTTGTCACTGCCCTGGCGGTTTCCGCCCCAGCTGCGGTTTACCACAGAGTTGCGGTCGTGACGCCGGTCTACCCGGTTGCCGCCATAGCTGCGGTCGCGGTTGGCATCGGCATAGTCGCGGTTGCGGCCCTGCCAGTTGCCGCGAGAGCCGTCGCGCTGGACTTGAACGTCGCGCTGCACATGGTCCTCGCGCCGGACATGACCTTCACGCCGGGCATGCTCGCCGCCCTGCCAGCCGCGCTGGGGACTGGCCTGCTGCTGCTGCGGCACGTGCGGGGTAACGCCGCGCCATGCCGGAGCCGGGCGGGCGACTTCGCCGCCTGACCGGTTGCGGCCATAGCGCTCGCCACCTTCGGGACGCTGCGAACCCCAGCGCGGGGCATTGTCAGCCGATCCGCGACCGGCCCAGCCGCCACGTTCCGGTGCAGCCTGCCTCGGCGCGGACTGTTGCGGTGCGGCCTGCTGCGGTGCCGCGCGGTTTTCACGGGCCGGGGCCGATTGCGCCCCGCGATCACCACCACGCTCGCCGCCAAACCAGCGGCCGCCGCCACGCTCCTGCGCCATGGCTTCGACCGGCAGCGCAAGCAGCGCCAGCGCGGCGGCCAGAGCCGACAATCCGGGCGATTTAAGCAGTTTCGTTACGGCCATGGCCGTTCTCCATTTTTCATGCGCCACACGAGTTGGCGGCGACCTTGCTGCATGGATTATCCGAGTCGCCCTGTCGGCAAGGTGAACCGCATGTGCGGTGTGCCGTTCAGCCAAATAAAGGGGCTGTCCCTATTTAGCGGGCGGCGCGCATTGCTGCATGATCTCGAAGACATTGCCGTCGGGATCGCGGCAATATGCGGCCTTCATCCCGCCGGGGAACTGTACCACCGGGCAATGGATGCGCGCGCTCGCCGCCTTTAGCCTGGCGTAGGTTTCGTCAATATCGTCGACGGTAATGCCGAAATGCGAATAGCCGTGGTCGCTGACCTTGTATTCCGGATCCTTGGCGGCGGGGGCGGGACTGGCGAATTCGAACAGCTCCAGCTGTATCGCACCAATACCTATCATTGTCATCCGGCCGCTGACGCCGGGCAGGTCCATGATGGCGGAGAACTGCGCATCGCCGAAGGGAAAGGTCTCGCACAGCGGCTCCATGCCGAAGATGTCGCGGTAGAAGTCCACCGTGCGCTCAATATTGGCGACGGATATGCCGACGTGATTGAACTGCATCGGCTCTCTCCTAAAGCGCGCGGGCGGTGCGGAAATGCTCGAGCAGCTGCGCGCCATCGCGCCCGGCCAGCATCTCGCCGATGGTCGCGCCGCGCTCGGCGATCAACACATCGCCCTCGGCCAGTATCTTGTCGCCGCAGTCGATCGACCCGTCGATAACCAGCGCGGCGTAGCAGTCGCCGCGGCTGCGCGCTGCAATCGCCTCGCCCGGGGCCAGCTCGACGTTGCGGACAACGCCGCGGTCGGGATCGCCGGGACCGCCAAGGTCCCACGCCCAGCCGGGGCTGAGCCGGGTCTTCCACAGGCCCTCGGCGCCATCGACGGCCAGGCTGGAATGGCCATGGTTGCGCAGATTGATGCCCTCGCGTGGTTTGAACACATGGTTGCCGCCCTGCAGGGTTGGGTGATCGCGGTATTCAGGGGAATAGCCGCCCGGCGAGAGGTGCAGCCGCGCGAAAATCTCGAGCAGGCGGCAGCCGCGCGGCCCGACCAGCAGCGGCCCATATTCGATCGACGGCGCGGCGACGAAGACATCGCCCGGCACCATGTGCCAATCGCCGATGCTGCACTTGCCCTGCAGGATCACCACCACGGTCCAGCAATCGTGCCAGTGCAGCGGCCACAGCTGGTTGGGCGGCATGCGAATGTCGGGGACCAGCATCTGGAAGGGGTCGTCAGGCCCGCCCAGCAAGAAATTCTCGCTCCAGGTCTGGCCGCCGGGGATATCGCGCTGCACCTCGTCATCGGGGCCGGTCAGCGCGCCGGGATACAGCCGCCGCAGCGTCACGCCCGGCGAAATCGTCTCGACGATGAACGGCTCGGGCGGGACCAGCGAACGGACTGGTGCGGTCATGGCATTCCTCACATTATTGGTACGCTGGGGTTGTGGCCCGGCCCCGCGGCGGAATCAATCGCGGTGCGCGGGGAGAAATCTCCTCTTTTCGAAAAACAATGCGGGGAATATCGTTTTTCGATATTATCGATTGACAATAAGAACGACTCGACGTATTGATTATCGATATCGACCATATCGGAGATCAATCAATGACCCAGTCCTTCGCCACCCGCTTCGCCGCCCTGACCCTCGCCGCCGCCATCGTGCTGATGACCTGGCTGCCGACCGTCACTGTCCCCCTTGCTGCCTGACCGGCAGTCCGACCCCAGTCCCCGAAACAGGAGATCAAGCCATGACCCGCACGCTCGCCACCCGCTTCGCCGCCTTCAATCTCGCCGCCATCGTCGTGCTGGCCAGCTGGGTCCAGACACTCAGCGTCCCCTTTGCCGCCGGCGGGATTGCCTGAGCGCAAGCGCCCCCATTGTCCAAAGGAACCGCTACCATGACTGTCAAACTCGCCGCGCGCATTTCGGTGACAATCTCTGTGATCGCCCTGATACTGACGAGCTGGCAGGCCACTGTCACGCTGCCCATGCTGGCGGACAGTGGCCTGGCGGTCGCGGTTTACTGACTGCGATTAGTCGAGGGGAGATGACCATGACCATGACAGAACGCCGATCCGATCCGCTGCTGCGCGGCACCCGGCTGCTGCTGGGCTTCACCATCGCGGTCTCGGCGATCGCCGGCATCGGCGCGGCCATCGCGGTGCCGGCAATGTGGATATTCCGATCGCATATCGACCTCGACGGCATCACCATGACCACTGAGACAGTGGCAGCGCTTTCGGCGATTGCCCTGTTGCTGTCCGCGGTCTGCTTCATCGCCATCGCCTTTCTGCGCAGGCTCGTAGCGATCATCGATTCGGTTAAGGACGGCTCGCCGTTCATCCCGGAAAACGCGCTGCGCCTGCGCACGATGGGCTGGCTGGTGCTCGGGATGGAGGCCATGGTGATCCTGGCCGCGCCGCTCAGCGTCTGGATCAAGCAGGTCAATCCGGAATCGCACTTCATCATCAGTTTCGATTTTGGCTGGCTGATCACCGCGCTGCTGCTGTTCATCCTCGCCCGCGTGTTCGATCAGGGCACGAAGCTGGCGGAAGACGTCGAAGGGACAGTGTGATGCCGCCCGAACTGGAAGATAGCTCGCGCATTACCGTCAAGCTGGACGATCTGCTCCACGCCCGCCGGATGACGCTGACCGAGCTTGCCGACCGCGTCGGCATCACGCTCGCCAACCTCTCGATCCTCAAGACCGGCAAGGCAAAGGCGATCCGCTTCTCGACGCTTGAGGCGATCTGCCGCGAACTCGATTGCCAGCCGGGCGACCTGCTTTGCTGCTCAGAGGAATGCCCGCCGAAGTAGCGGGACTATCGCATATTCCGAACTGCCCTTTCTTCTCCCCTCCCGCTTGCGGGAGGGGGACTGGGATGCACAGACACCAAATGGAATATGCGATGTCCACCTCCCCCAAAGAGAGAGGCTTGAGTTAAGCCTTCCCGAAAATCGTGAAAATCCGCGAGGCGAAGCGCCATTCTCCGTCAACCCGGCGGAAGCTGTCGCGGTATTCGCCGAAAACTCCTTGGCCGGTGCCGAAGATCTGGCCTTCCATCACGCAATTGGCACTGGCGCTGTCGCCATCGACTTCGATCATCAGATTGTGGATCAGCGGCACCGGATGCGGCTGGCCCTTGTTGCCGTCCATCTGCACCCGGATATGGTCCGCTCCTTCCAGCCGGTAGCGGGTGGTGAATTCGTCGCTGTCGGGAAAGCCGTCCCGCACTTCGAAGCTGCCGTCCGGCGTGAACAGTCCCGACACTTCGCCTGGCATATCTCGCCGTACGAAGCGCGCATAGCCATGCACCAGATCGGCGATGGCGATATGCGCCTCGATCCGCTCCAGCCGCGCTGCGTCGCTGGTCATGGATCAGGCCGCTGCGTCCGATGTCGACCGCACGATCCGCATATGCTCGCGCAGCGCGGCATGGCGCGCCTCGTCGGGGCCCTGCACCTCCTCGGCGAGGGCGATATGCGCGAAGCTCAGCGTCAGGTTGAGCAGCCGCTGCTCGGCCTCGTCAAGCTCGGCCAGTGGCTTGGTGTCGAGCATGTCGAGCGCCGGGGCAATCAGATCCCTGGCCGCCGCGAAAAAAGCCGCGCGCTCCTGCTTCGTAGCTTCGGAGCGCAGTTGCGCGCGCTGGGCGGTGCCCTCTATGGCGAAGCGCTGCGCGAAGGGTTCCAGCGCTGCAAAGCCGGCGGGAAGCGTCTGGGCCATGGCGAAGCTCCTGTCCTGGTCTTTGCTCAATATTCAGCCGGCGGGCTGGCTTGCATTGCCGGGCCGGATTGGACAGCCTTGCCCGTCGATTGGCTCAGTTCGAATACATAGGTCTGCGGCTGTTTCCCCGCGCCGGTTAGCAGCGACGTAATCGCCTGCAATTCGCTGGTCGCGGTGAAGCCGGCGCGCTCCAGCACGCGGCTGGGGCCTTGGCTGCCGACGATGATTTGCTTGTGGCCCAGCGTGCGCGCGATGCTGAGGATCGCCGCTATCGCCTCGACCGCATAGCCGTTCCCGCGATGCGCCTGCGCGATCCAGTAGCCAAGCCCCACTTCGTCGCCGTCGCGGCCAAGCCCGATCCCGCCGATCATTTCACCGCCATGAGTGTTGGGCAAGGTGATGAAAAAGTGCGGCAGCAGATTTTCGACCGGCCGCTCGACAAAGCGCTGCGCCTGCTCGGCACTGAGCGGCGATTGCTGCGCGGGCGAGCCGGAATTGATCAGCCGCAGCATATCGTGACGGTCTTCGGGCCAGCAGGGCCGCAAGAACAAACGGTCAGTACGCATGAACACCGCATCGTCTCCCAAGTGGTGCCATTATGACAGCAAGGCGGCACTGGGGAAAGCAGGATTTCGCGCGCGGCGTTGGGGAGCGGTGGATGAACGGGTCAGCCATGCAGGCAAGCGCCAACGACCGGCGCGGATCGTTCGGGCGATGAGCATTTGTTTCCAGGGCGAACGTGTAGCCGACACACGGTGTTGGAGTTATACGACCGGCTGGCTTTCAATCGATCACGAACCGAAGGCATGCCGGCAGCGGCATTTGAGGAGCGAGCGAGCATGACCGATACGTCCCACGAATTTGAAGCGCACGACTTCTTCCGCAGCGATCGGTTCGTCAACGATCCCTACCCCTATTTCGATTACCTGCGAGAGCAATCTCCGGTCGTGCGTGAGCCGCATAACGGCATCGTCATGGTCACGGGTTACAATGAAGCCCTCGAAGTCTATAATGATCCCGTCCGGTTTTCCTCCTGCATGTCGACCACCGGACCGTTCGCGGGCTGCCCCATTCCCCTCGAAGACCATAGAAACGAGGACATTTCCGAGCTGATCGAAGTGTGGCGCGACAAGACGCCGTTCCACGATCAGCTCCCGACCATGGATCCGCCGACCCACACCGCTCACCGGTCATTGCTGATGTCGCTGATCACGCCGCGGCGCCTCAAGGAAAATGAGGAGTTCATGTGGAAGTTGGCTGATGAGCAGATCGATACCTTCATTTCGCGCGGCGAGTGCGAATTCATGGACGCCTTTGCCCAGCCTTTCGCCGTGCTCGTCGTCTCCGACCTGCTCGGCGTGCCGCCCGAGGATCGAATCACGTTCCGCAAACACCTGATACGGGTCGAGCAGGAGAGCGGCGGAGCGGTGGTTGGCGGCACCGACGGCGAAGTGACGCACGGGCCTCTGGTGTTTCTGTACGAAACCTTCTCGGCCTACATCGAGGACCGCCGGCGCAATCCCCGGGCGGATGTCCTCACTGGCCTGGCGCAAGCCACGTTCCCCGACGGCTCGGTGCCGGAGCCTATCGATGTCGCCCGGATCGCCGCCAACATGTTCGCCGCCGGGCAGGAAACCACGGTGCGACTGCTCAGCTACGCTTTCCAGCTGATCGGCGAGCGCCCCGACATCCAGCAGCGCCTTCGCGAGGATCGCAGTCTCATCCCCAATTTTGTCGAGGAATGTCTGCGAACAGAGGGCCCGGTCAAGGGCGACTTCCGGTTGGCGAAGATGCCCACCAGCGTCGGCGGAGTCGATGTTCCTGGCCGGCACCTTCCTGTTCATCGCCAACGGCGCCGCCAACCGGGATTCCCGCAAGTTCGAAAACCCCGCCGAGTTCCAGCTGGACCGCAAGAATGCCCGCCTGCACGTGGGCTTCGGCGCCGGTCGCCATGCCTGCCCCGGTGCGCCCCTGGCCCGGGCGGAAACGGTCGTCAGCCTCAACCGCATGTTCGATCGGACCAGCGACATTCGTATTTCCGAAAAAGTCCATGGGCCGGCTGGCGCAAGGCGTTATAACTATCTGCCAACCTTCATATTGCGCGGACTGACTCACATCGCCCTTGATTTTGACCCGGTGGAGGCAGGTTGACCGTGAAAGTCCGTGTCGACCCTGAGATATGCGCCGGATTCGGGATCTGCCTGGGGATTGCTCCCGAGGTGTTCGCGTTGCACGACGACGGCTATGCCATCGTCCTGGTCCGCGAGGTGCCGCCGGAACTCGAGGACATGGTGCGCCGGGCGGCCAGCCAATGCCCTTCGACCGCAATTTCCGTCATTGACGACCCTTCCCCGTGACAGAAAGGGCGAGGGCCGCTTGAGGCGGAGCGTCCGGTCGTGCGGAAAAATTGGAATGATACCAACTGCCCGATGAAATGCCCTCTCAAGCCCCTCCTGTTGAGCTGCGCTCGACTGCGACTCAGGGGAGGGGCAGGGCTATCGCATATTCCGACCTGCCCTTTCTTCTCCCCTCCCGCTTGCGGGAGGGGTTGGGGGTGGGTGAGTTTGAATTTTGCGCGAAGGTGTCGATTTCGTGCGACTGGCCCACCCCTAACCCCTCCCGCAAGCGGGAGGGGGACTGGGATGCACAGGCACCAAATGGAATAGGCGATAGCCGTGCCCTGAACGGGAGGGGAGCAGAGTTGGCGCAATGGGCGATTGGAATGAGCCGGCCAGTCTGATAACGCCTCTTCACCCCCTACTCCAGCCCATCCCGCCGCAGCACTCTTTGCTCCTCGCGCATGAACCGCGCGACGATCGCTTCTACGCCAGCCTCCGGCCGCACCGAGTTGGCGAACACCCTTGGCCCGATAATCGAGGCGGTGAGCAGCATCACGCAATAGACTTCAGCGTCGATATCCTGCCCGGCAGCGGCGAAGCTGGCCGCGATGCCTGCCACCAGATCGTCCCAGCGGGTGTAGCTATCGCGGATATCCCTGCCCGAGACGAAATCGTCGATCCACAGCTTGATCAGTTCGGGGTTCTCGAGCACGAAATGGCTGATGTGGCCGATGCGTTCGGGGGTGGTGGCGCCGGGGTCCATGCCCTTGGCGAGCTCGCCCGCCGCCCAGTCCTTGACCGCGGCGATCAGCGCCTCGCGGCTTTCGAAGTGGTAATAGACGGTGGTGCGGTTGATGCCCATGGCGCGTGACAGGGCGGCGATGGACAGGGCTTCGGCGCCGCTTTCCGCGATCAGCCGCACGGCGGTTTCGATCATTTCGCGGTGGGTTTCGTCGTAGCCTTTGTTGCGGCGCGGTTGAGAGAGGGGGGCGTCCATCGCGTTCAGCTTGCCTCGCGCCGGAAGTCGCAGGCTTCGCGGATCGTAGCGAAGCGCTTCTCGACGCTGGTCAGCACATCCTTGTGGGTGACGATGAAGGCGGCGTCTGCCTCGATGCCCACGGCGACCATGCGGCCGACATCGGCGGGGGTGACATCGGATGGGGGCATGACCCCGGCATAGTTCCTGACTTCCCCGCCGATCTTGACGGTGTTGGTGCCGAGGTTGGTCTGGACATAGCCGGGGCACAGCACGCTGACGCCGACGCCGTGGGGGGCCAGTTCGCGGCGGAGCTGCTCGCCCAGCGCAGTCACCCCGAATTTGGCCACCGAATAGGCACCGACTCCGGCGACGGTGGTGACCAGCCCCGCCTGCGACGATGTTACCAGGATATGCCCGCGCCCGCGCGTGCGCAGGTCCGCCGCAAAGGCAAACACCCCGTTGACCACGCCGCCGAGGTTTATGCCAAGGATGCGGTCGAAGCTTTCCGGGTCCATGTCGGCAAATTCGCGGCCGTTGGGCGAGATGCCGGCGTTGAGGATGAGAATATCGACCGGGCCGAATGCGGCCTCTGCCTCCGCCTTGGCCCTGGCCCAGGCGTCGCGGTCGCGCACGTCGAGCAGCTGGCCGCGGACGGAATTTCCGCGCGCGGCAGTGGCTGCGGCGAGGGCTTCGGCGTCGATGTCGGCAATGGTGACCGGCACCCCGCGCGCCAGCAAGGCATCGGCAATGCCCAGGCCTATCCCGGATGCGCCGCCAGTGATGAAGGCGTGTCTGGCGGTTGTAAGATCCATCTGCTTTCTCCTTCAAGCCTTCCCGAACGGTGGGGCCGTCGCATATACTAAGGTCATCGCGATTTGTAGCCTCGATTAGGTTCGCGCTAAGGCGCAAAGTAGAAAGGAAAGGCGCCAAGCGATTAGCGCTTTGCGGCGAAGCCGTTCACATTAAAGCCGGTTTTTCCGATGGAACGAAAGTCCTGCTGCAGCAGAGCTATTTCCTTCGCGCCTTCCTTTTCTGCTTTGCGCCTCCGCGCGAAACAACCTCTCTTCTGCTCCATCCATTTGCGATAGTTCTGCCAATGATGGCGGATTCATCTCACACCAAAGCCGCAACCCCGCCGTTGCCCCTGATCGTTTCCGCCGCGCGCAGGCCCGAGAACACGCAGTCGCCCAGCGACAGGCCGCTGATGTAATAGTGCGAGCACATGCCCACTGCGGTGCGACCGGCGGCATAGAGCCCGGGCACCTTGCCGCCCTCGCTGGACAGGACTTCCCCGGTGTCCTCGTCCACCAGCAGCCCGCCCACCGTGATCGCCGAGGTTGGCGACATCCTGAGGCCCGCGCCGATATTGGTGGCATGGAACGGCCCGGTCTCCAGCTTCTGGCACAGCTTGGGCGACTTGCTCAGCGGATCGGGCTCGGACAGTTCGGCCCTGCGATTGTAGTCGGCAATGGTCGTCTCGAGCGCGGCGGCGGGCACGCCGATCTTTGCGGCCAGCTCGGCCAGCGTCTCTGCGCTTTGCGTATATTCGCCCAGGATCGCCTTGAACTGCACCTTCTGGAACATCATCTTTTTCATCACCGCAATTTCGGCGACCACTTCCTGCTGCAACGGCTCGTCAAGGATCAGCCAGGCCTTGCCGCCGGCCTGGCCATAGACGGCCTCTCCGGTGCGCGCACCATAGAGTTCCTCGTTGACCAGCCGCTCGCCGTTGCCGTCGATCGACACGCTCTTGCAGTAGGCCGGAGGCGGGTAGAGGAATTTCCATGCCGAAATCCGGTCGAGCATGTCGGTTTTCGCGCCCACGCTCATGCCCAGCTTGATGCCCGAGCCATCGTCGCCGATGGTGCCGAGCGGGGCGACCGGCAGATAATCGGGGGCCAGTTTCTCCACCATGGCGCGGTTGTAGATGAAGCCGCCGGCCGAAAGCACCACGCCCTTGCGCACGCGGATGCGCATCGGCTTTGCCCCCGCCTCGATCCGCAGGATGCGCTTGAACAGGCCTGGCGTCGCGCCCATCGCGGCGAGGATGAAATTGCTCGCGAGGTTCATGTACCGCGAATGCCGCCATGCCGCGAAACCGGGCGGGATGCGCAGCAGCTCGACGCCGACCACCGCGCCGTCCTTGTCCACCACCAGCCGGGTCGCGCGGCTGTTGGCGAAAAAGCGCACATTGGGCCGGGCGCGCAGCGAAGCGAGCAGCGGCGGCAGCAGGTAATGGCCCGAAAGCTTGCTTGGCTCGCCGCCTTTGGCCGGCTTGGCGCGGTGGCCGCGCTGCACCGCTTTGGCGCGCGCACGGCCCGGCACGGTGACTTCGTTGCCCGAGTAATAGATTGTGCCCTCGCTGGGGTAGGAGGTTTTCTCCTCGGTCGCCGGTCCGCCAAACCGCGCGCCGTATTTCTCCAGCCAGTCCTGGAAGGTGACGCTGGCCTCGGCAAAGCGCTGTACCGTATCCGCGCGCACCACATTGCCGGTCTCGAAGGTGAGGTAATTGGCCATGTTTTCCGGCGTATCCTCCAGCCCTGCCTCGCGCTGTGCCCTGGTGCCGCCGCCCATGTAGACGACCCCGCCCGACTGCCGGCTGGCCCCGCCGCCGGGTCCGCGATCAAGGGTGATAATGTCGAGGCTGCTGTCTTCGGATGTGCGCAAGCTGGCGCAGACCCCGGCCAGCCCCGCGCCGACCACCAGCACGTCGCACTGCGCGTCCCAATTCCCGTGTCAGGATCAGCGACGGCAAGCGCCGGGTGGATGCGGTTCGATGTCTCGGTGAGATCGTCCAGGAAGCGGTGGTCGGGTGTCATTTTCTGCTCTCTCCTGGAACGCCTCACCTTGCATTCTCCGCCGGGTTGATAGCATGACGGCGGCAACAGAAAACGGAAAATTACAACATGACTGTCGAAGAAGTTATCGCCGCCGCCCGCGCCCAGACCGGGCTTTCCGATTTCGGCGATCCGGCGATCCTCACCGGGCTGCAGAAACTGCTCGATGCCTATGCCAGCGAGGCCCGGTTCACCCAGCGCGGCGCGGAGATGGCGCATGGCGATCTGGCGAACTATCTCGCCACGCGCATGCGGGTGGAAGACTGGCTGACGCGGCATCCCGATCTGCTCGATCGGCCCATCGAAAAACCGCTGTTCGTGTTCGGACTGCCGCGCACCGGCACCACGCTGCTGGTCAATCTGCTGGCCGTCGGACCCGGCGACGCGCAGTTTCCTGCGCTGGGAAATCTACGAGCCGATCCCGCCCGCGCGCCCGGAGGAATTGCACGCCGGCCCGCGCTATGAAGCGCAGCAGGCCAAGAATGCCATGGCGCTCCAGTACATGCCGCACATCGCCGCAATCCATTACGAAGAGGCCGACAGCCCGACCGAATGCCAGTTCCTGATGACGCCCAGCTTTGCCGCGCAGGTCTATGAGGCGCAGGCCGATATCCCGTCGTACCGTAACTGGCTGCTGCACGAGGCGGACTATCTGCCCGCCTTCCGCTTCCACAAACGCATGCTGCAAGCGCTGCAGCACCATGCCGGCGGGCGCTGGACGCTCAAGAACCCGTGGCACCCGCTGTTCCTGAACGAGCTGACTCAGGTCTATCCCGATGCGCGGCTGGTGATGACCCACCGCGATCCCGCCGAAGTGGTTGGCTCATGCTGCAGCCTGATCAAATATGTCCGGGCGATCTATTCCGACGATGTCGATCTCAAAGGCATCGGTGAAAGCTTCATCGACACTTTCGAGACGATGATCGCGCGGGCCGGGGCGTTCAAGGCGAAGCACGGCGCGGGCGCGATCCACGATGTGCAATATGCCGACACCATGCGCGATCCACTGGGCGTGGTGCGCGGGATTTACGAACGCTTCGACATTGATTTCACGCCACAGATCGAAGCGGCGATGCAGGGCTATCATGGCGGCCAACCCCAAGGGCAAGCACGGCTCACACAGCTACGATCTGGCGGAATTCGGGCTCAGCGTGGAGGGCGTGCGCGAGCGGTTCAAGGGATACATCGCGGATTACGGGATACCGGTGAGGGTACTCCTAGCCAGTCCGGACAGAGGAGACCAATCCCATGTCCATCGCTGCACGCTACGGCCAGCTGTTCCAGATGAGCTACATCACCCGCGATCTCGATGCGGCGATGGCGCATGCCAGGGAGCACCTGGGGATCGCGCATTTTGACACCAGCGACGCCGAGATCGAGGTGCTGTCATTCGGCCAGCTGCGCCCGCTGAAAATCCGCGCGGCCTTTGCCAATGTCGGGCGCAACCAGTTCGAGATCATCGAGCCGGTGTCGGGCGCGATCGAGGTCTATACCGACGAGGTCGATCTGTCGGGCCACATCCTCAACTTTCACCACATTGCCATCGCGGTGCGCGGCGGAATTGCGCAGTGGCGCGAGCTGCTCGCCGAAGTGCGCGCCAGCGGCGATGCATTCGCCTTTCTGTTCCCGCCCGAACCCGGCGATGACGACAAGGTCTGCTTCGCCTATGTCGATACGCGGAAACGAACTCGGGCATTACACCGAATATCTGTGGGTCGACGAGGCGATCAAGCCGATTGCGGCGATGCCTGATCTGGGCCCGGATCTTGTTGGCTAAACTTAGAGGTTCGTGCGTTTAATCCGAATCGAACTTCAAATTTCCGCTCATCCTGAGCTTGTCGAAGGACCCTCGTGCCCCTGCGAGCTCACCGTAACAACCATGTGCTTCGACAAGCTCAGCATGAGCGGGTCTGGTGCAGGTTAAACGCAATCCGTTCTTATGCGGGCTGCCGCCGGCTCCGGCTGACCGCCCGCGTTCCCCCCCGGGAAAATCGAATCAGTAGAAAATCTGCTGCAGCTGATGCGCCTGTACCGGAACCTCGAAGCGTTCCAGTTCCTCGGCGAGAATTTCCCACCGCTTAGCCGCGTCGAGATGGCGCGAGCGCACCTGCGGCAATTGTGCGGCTTCGGCTTCACTGCGCTGTTGCGCGGCGAGATCGCGGTATTCGACAGAACAGGCCATGCCCCACTCCTTTGATCTGGTGGGTGCATCTTTCCACGCCGCGACTTGCCGAAGTGCCAACAAACGCGGTTAAAATTTTAAGCATGGCATGCGGAGTTGGGCTGCGGCGGCGGGTGGAGGACTCTATGCGCTCACGAATTCATGCCGCCCGCCGAAGAAATCCTCGGGATCAATGGCGAAACCGGGCGAGACATTGCCCTCCCCGGTCAGCCGCAGTTTGAGCAGGCCGCCGGTGAAATGCGCCCTGGCCTTCTCGGCGTCCGCGACCTGCCAGACCAGCGCATAGATGCCCGACTGCGGCTTGCCGAGGAAGGCGCCGAGCGGGCCGGAGGCGGTGTCGTCGGGCTGAATGAAGGCGACATTGGTATCGCCCACCCGGATCAGCACGCGGCGGCCGGGCTGGGGAAGGGCGGTGCGGGCATCGTCGAGCAGCTCGCCATCGACGACCTGCGTGAAGAAGTGCAGCGCCTGTTCGATATTCGCCGTTACGCAGGCAATGTGATCGAGCCGGGTGACGGTGCAGTGGTGCCCGGCACCCACGGAGGTGTCCCAGTTTGGCCGGTCATAGGGATCGTTGGGCATCGCCGTTTCGCAGACTTCCAGCAGCACCCCGCCGGTCGATTCGCCCTTGACGAAGAAGAACACGCCGTAGTCGCTGGCGACCTTGCAGCCGGCATCGCGGAACGCCTGGCTCGCCGCCGCGCCATTATCGACCTTGAGCTCGAAGCTGTGGAACGACTGGCCGATCTTGCTGGCCAGCCGCGCGAAGGGCTTGTCCATATCGCCGGGCGTGCGCGGTGCCATCGGCTCGACCATGTGATCGGTGACATAAAGCAGTGCGCAGTCGCGGTCCTCGGCGGGGAAATAGTTCTCCGCAAACACCAGCCCGCCGAGCGCATCCTGATAGAGCAGGCGCAGGCCGTAGATGTCGGTGGTGGCGTGGATGGTGTGGATGATGCGGGGGACGTGGACGGGGGCAATTTGTGGCATCGACGCACTCCTTGTCCTAAGCCCAATCTTGGTGCAAGCTTGAATTAATGGGAGTTACGCACCATTAATAATGGATCTTAGTCCACTCATTTAGATTTAAAAGGTTGAGAGATGCATGTTGAGGAAATATCGCAAAAAATTGCAATTTACATACCTGTCGTCCATGTATGTGTATGCGGATTATTTATCATAGGATATTCCGCTGGGTTTGGATCTGGAATTGCTGATTTATTCTCAGTTTCTGATTTTTTCACCATAACCTTAAAGTACTTGATTTTAATTTACACTTCCGGGTTGGTTATTCCATTATTATTAATATTAATTAGACACAAGATGGGGTATTCTTATGCTGAAAATTTAATAGACAGCATAGGTGATCCCGAAGTTAGAATAAAAAATATGGAAATATTGTCCTCAATACGTGGCCCAATGACATACGGGCTTATTACATCAAGTGTATTGTGTGCTATTATGCTTATATATCAGGTATATGTAGACGGATACAGAAATTACTACATAAGTCTTATCTGGATATCGATTGGCTTTACCACGGTATGGGCGTATCTTGCCGCGAAGTTAAACATTTTTGGCGCCAAAGTGGAGGTTTCTTGGTCGATATTGATTTTCTGTGTAAGCGTATTTGGTTATGCCATGGACAAAGGATTTATGGATAGAAGAATGGACTACGATTATTTCTCAAATGACCCAATGCGCTGCAATGACCAAAAAATTCTATCAACAGTTGGGAGTTATTTTATATCTGTATCGCGTGATAATTCGCGACTTATAATCAGCGACGATTGCAAAACTAAGTTTAAAATCCAGAATACGGCACCCCTATCCGAGCGCTCAATTTCGGACCTAATCCTTACGTAAGCCTCAAGCCGCTTCTTCGGCCTTGTCGCCCTTGAGCACCTGCACCGGTTCCTTGCGGCCTTCGACGACGTCCTTGTCGACCACCACTTCCGACAGGTTATCCGTGGTCGGCAGGTCGAACATCGTATCCAGCAGGATGCTTTCCACGATCGAGCGCAGTCCGCGTGCGCCGGTCTTGCGTTCGATGGCCTTGACCGCGATCGCTTCCAGCGCGTCGTCGGTGAAGGTCAGCGCGACGTCTTCGAGGTCGAACAGCTTGGCGTATTGCTTGACCAGCGCGTTCTTCGGTTCCTTGAGGATCTTGACCAGCGCCTCGATGTCGAGGTCTTCCAGGGTTGCGATCACCGGCAGGCGCCCGACGAATTCGGGGATCAGCCCGAACTTGAGCAGATCTTCCGGCTCGGCCTTCTGCAGCAGTTCGCCCACCCGGCGCTTGTCGGGATCGGCGACATGCGCGCCGAAGCCGATCGAACGCTTCTGCAGCCGGTCGGCGATGATCTTTTCGAGGCCAGAGAACGCCCCGCCGCAGATGAACAGGATGTTGGTGGTATCGACCTGGAGGAATTCCTGCTGCGGATGCTTGCGCCCGCCTTGCGGCGGCACGCTGGCCGTGGTGCCTTCCATCAGCTTGAGCAGCGCCTGCTGCACGCCCTCGCCCGAAACGTCGCGGGTGATCGAGGGGTTTTCCGCCTTGCGGCTGATCTTGTCGATCTCGTCGATATAGACGATGCCGTGCTGCGCCTTTTCGACGTTGTAGTCGCTGGATTGCAGCAGCTTGAGGATGATGTTCTCGACATCCTCACCCACATAGCCGGCCTCGGTCAGCGTGGTGGCGTCGGCCATGGTGAAGGGCACGTCGAAAGTCTTGGCCAGCGTCTGGGCGAGCAGGGTCTTGCCCGAACCGGTCGGCCCGACCAGCAGGATGTTGGACTTCGAAAGTTCGACCTCGCCGCCCTTGCCGCTGTGCTTGAGCCGCTTGTAGTGGTTGTGCACCGCCACCGACAGCACCCGCTTGGCGCGGTCCTGGCCGATCACGTAATCGTTGAGAGTCGCGAAGATGTCACGGGGGCTGGGTACGCCGCCATCCTTCTTGCCGGCGATACCGGCCTTGGTTTCTTCGCGAATGATATCGTTGCACAGCTCGACGCATTCATCGCAGATGAACACGGTGGGGCCGGCGATGAGCTTGCGCACCTCGTGCTGCGACTTCCCGCAGAAGCTGCAGTAAAGGGTGCTTTTTGCGTCTGATCCGCTCAGTTTCGTCATGCTTTATCCCAGACGCCTCCGCAGAGGCCGACTCGCCGACTTTAGACCGGCGTACGTTAATTTCAATCCCGCGCTATAGACCCTTAAGCTTGCAGGGGTCTGAAGCGCCAAGGTTCATCAATCCTTAGCGGCCTTTTCGTCCGCTGCCGCTTTCTCGGCATCGGGGCGGCTTTCGAAGACCTTGTCGACAATCCCGTACTCCTTGGCCTCATTGGCCTCAAGGAAGGTGTCGCGGTCCATGGTCTTTTCGATCTCGGTCAGGCTTCGGCAGGTATATTTGACGTAAAGGTCGTTCATCCGGGCGCGAATGCGCAGGATTTCGCGGGCCTGAATCTCGATATCCGAGGCCATGCCGCGCGCGCCGCCCGAGGGCTGGTGGACCATGATCCGCGCATTGGGCAGCGCGATGCGCATGCCCGGCTCACCGGCGGCGAGCAGGAAACTGCCCATCGATGCGGCTTGGCCGATGCACACGGTGGAAACCCGCGGCCGGATATATTGCATGGTGTCATGCACCGCCATGCCTGCGGTGACAACGCCGCCCGGCGAATTGATATACATCGAGATGTCCTTCGACGGGTTCTCCGATTCGAGGAACAGCAGCTGGGCGACGATCAGCGATGCCATATTGTCTTCCACCTCGCCGGTGACGAAGACGATGCGTTCGCGCAGCAGGCGGCTGAAAATGTCGAAGCTGCGTTCGCCGCGGCTGGTCTGCTCGACCACCATCGGCACCAGCGCCCCGGTGACGGGATCCTGGCTGAATTTACCCTGGGCGCTATTGTGGCCGAACAGATCGATCATGGGAATCCTTTGGAGAATGGGCAGCCTATGTTGCGCGTGGAACAGCGATGTTCAAGGGCGTTAACCCGATTATCGGCAGGGCGGTGTGAATGACAGGCAAATGCTGGAGACCAATCTGCGCGCAAATGCAAGGCTTTCGCCGGGCCGCGCATCTGCTATTCCATGTCCCGATAGGATTTGAACGGGTGGGGATATTGGCGGAAACAGGTGCGATTCGAGGCGGGCTGCGGCTCGCGGGTTGGCTCGCGGCGGCACTGCTGGGCATGGCGCTGCTGCCGGTTTCGTCCATCGCCGCCGCGCCCGCTGAGCCGGACAGCTTGAGCTGGACCAAACAGGACCAGAAGGAAACCAGCAGCCCCGGCGGGGTGGTCTACCGAAACAATTGTGCCGCCTGTCACGATCAGGGCGCATCGCGTGCGCCGCAGCGGGTTGTGATTCAGGAGATGACCCCTGAAGCCATCCACCTCGCCCTGACCGAGGGCGCGATGCGGGTGCAGGGCGAGGCGCTTTCGGCGCAGCAACGGGTCGCCGTCGCCGAATATCTCGCCAATCGCAGGCTGGGCGAAAGCGCGGCGAGTGGCCTTAAGTTGTGCGAGGGCCGCAACGCGCGCTTCGATTTCAACGAACCGCCGACCTTTAGCGGCTGGGGCGTCGATCCTGCCGGCACCCATGCGATTCCGGCAAAGGTCTCCGGCCTGAACCGCAAGAACATCGGCCGGCTCAAGCTCAAATGGGCCTTCGGCTTCCCCCACGCCGCCCGGATGCGATCGCAGCCTGCGCTTGCCGGTGGTGCGATCATTCTCGGCAACCAGAACGGCACGGTCTATGCGCTTGACCGTGCGAGCGGATGCGTGCGCTGGAGCTTTGCCGCCAGGGCCGAAGTGCGCACGGGGATTGTCGTTGCACCGTGGCGCGCCGGCGATCGCAAGGCGCGTCCGCTGGCCTGGTTCGGCGACGTGCTTGGCAATGTCTATGCGGTGAATGCGCTGAGCGGCGCGCAGGTCTGGTCGGTGCGTTCGGACACTCACGCCGCCGCGCTGATAACCGGCACGCCTGCGCATGATCGCGGCGTGCTCTATGTCCCGGTCTCGTCCAACGAAGAGGCCTTCGCCTCCAGCCCCGGCTATCCCTGCTGCAATTTCCGCGGCTCGGTGGTGGCGCTCGACGCGGCGACCGGGGCCGAGAAATGGCGTACCCGGCTGGTTGGGGAGCCCAAGCTCCAGGGCGTCAACAAGCAGGGTACCGAACAGTGGGGTCCGTCCGGGGTCAGCGTCTGGAACAGTCCGTCGATCGATGTGAAGCGCGGCCAGCTGACCGTGGCCACCAGCGACAACTTTTCGCGGCCCGCCTCCAGCATGAGCGACGCCGTGGTCGCGCTCGACCTCGCCACCGGGCGGATCAAATGGCACTATCAGGCGCTGGGCGAGGATGCCTGGAATGTCGATTGCTACACACAGACTGCCGGGAACTGCCCCGAAGACACCGGACCCGATTACGATTTCGGCGCGGGCACCATTCTGGCTCGGGGGGCGAACGGCAAGGAAATGCTGCTGGCCGGGCAGAAGTCCGGCTGGGTCTATGGCCTCGACCCTGACAGCGGCAAGCTGGTCTGGAAGACCCGCGCCGGTCGCGGCGGCACTTTGGGCGGGGTGCATTTCGGCATGGCGGCGGCGGGCGGCAGGCTGTTCGTGCCGATCAGCGATAATCATGCCAGCGACCCCGATGGCTTCCCCGACAGCCCGGGAATGTACGGGCTGGATGTCGCAACCGGTGCCTTTATCTGGAAAGCCCCGGCCAGGGATGTCTGCGGCGGCAAGCCTTTGTGCCATCCGGGCTACGGCGGCTCGCCCTCCGTCACCGGCAGCCTGCTGCTCGCCGGCAGCGACGACGGGCATCTGCGCATCTATGACACCGCCAGCGGCAAGGTGCTGTGGGACCGCGACACGGCCGTGGAATTTGCCACTGTCAACGGCGTCGCGGCGCGCGGCGGATCGATCAGCGGCGGGACCGGGCCGATCGCCTACAAGGGCCAGCTGATCGCAGTGTCGGGCTATGGTTTTGCCTCGAAGATGGCGGGCAATGTGCTGCTGGTCTACGAAGTGGAATGACCCGCGTGGAGCTTGCGGATGTGGCAGGGTGACAAATCCAGCACCGGGATTAGAACGGGAGGCAAGGTGGGGGCAGTGGACGTTCCGCCCCATTCGGCATTGAGGGAGCGAGCATACCAGTGGCCATACTCGATGCACGCAGGAGTGATCCGATCGGCGGCGGGCCGAGCTTCTCGCTCGGCAACCGGCTGACGCGGGCGGTGTTCCAGCTGGCCTGGCTGCTGTTCGCGCGCTGGACGCCGCGGCGGGCGGCACCGCTGCGCAACCTGCTGCTGAGAGCGTTCGGCGCGCGGATTGCGCGCGGCGTGGTGATCGCATCGTCGGCCCGCATCTGGCTGCCCGCGCATCTCGAAATGGGCCCGCGATCCAGCCTTGGGCCGGGGGTCGAATGCTATGCGATGGCACCGATCAGCATTGGCGAGGGCACGATCGTGTCGCAGCGCGCGCATCTGTGCGCGGGTACCCACGATCACCGCGATCCGAGCTTCCAGCTGACCGCCCGGCCGATCGTCATCGGTCCGTCGTGCTGGATTGCCGCCGAGGCCTTCGTCGGCCCGGGCGTGTCCATCGGCGAAGGCACGGTGCTGGCCGCGCGCGGATGCGCATTCCGCGACCTTGACGCCTGGACGATCTATGCAGGCAATCCGGCCTGCGCGGTGGGCAAGCGGGAAATGCGCGGCGACAGGCCGGTGGGAGAAATGGCATGAGCAGCTTCGATGTGGTGGTGCGCGGCGGAACCATCGTCGATGGCACCGGTGCCGAGGGTTTCGTCGGCGACCTTGGCATTGCCGGGGGTAAAATCGTCGAAATCGGCAGGATCGCCGCCGGCGCAGCGCGGGTCATCGATGCAGAGGGGCATATCGTTTCGCCCGGTTTCATCGACGGCCACACCCATATGGACGCGCAGATGCACTGGGACCACCTTGGCACCAATTCGTGCTGGCACGGCGTTTCCACCGTAGTCATGGGCAATTGCGGCTTCACCATCGCACCGATGCGCAAGGGCCAACAGGCGCTGGTCGCGCGCAATCTGGAGCGGGCCGAGGACATTTCCGGCGCGGCGATGGCAGCGGGGATCGACTTCTGCTGGGAGGGCTTTGACCAGTACCTCGATGTCGTCGATGCGCTGCCCAAGGGCATCAACCACGCGGCCTATGTCGGCCATTCGGCGCTGCGGACTTTCGCCATGGGCGAGCGCGCCTTCAGCGAGCAAGCGAACGCGGACGATCTGGGGCTGATGCAGGCCGAGCTGGCCCGCGGGCTCGATGCCGGGGCGATGGGCCTGTCGACCTCGCGCAGCGACGCGCATCTCACCTCCGACGATCGCCCCGTCGCCTCGCGGCTCGCCAGCCGTGATGAACTGGCGGCGCTGGTCGGTTCGATGAAGGGCCGCAAGGGCGCGGTCTTCGAGCTGGCGCATGAAATTTTGCTGCCCGGCAATCCCGAGGGCAATGCTTATTGGGACTGGCTCAAGGCGCTGACGATCTCCTCGGGCGTTGCCACCACCTATGGCGTGCTCGGCCGCTTCGCGCTGGGCCAGATCGATTACATCGACGGGGTTACCGCTGCGGGCGGGCGGATGTTCGGCCAGACCCACAGCCGCGGCGTCAGCTCGCTGTTCTCGTTCCGCACCGCCTTCCTGTTTGACAGCCAGCCGGCGTGGAGGGACTTCCGCAAGCAGCCGCTCGAAATGCAGGCGGCGCAGCTCCGCGATCCCGCGATCCGTGCGGCGCTGATTGCGGCAGTCGACAATGCCAACTACGGCCCGGTCTCGGGTGCGGAGGGACGCCCGCCCGAATGGGACGCCTATTACTATTTCGACAAGCCGATGCCGCCCTATCGCAGCCTCGCGGAACTGGCCGCGGCACGCGGTGCCAGCCATCCGATCGAGGTGCTGTTCGATCTCGCCCTCGAGACCGATATGGGCGCGCTGTTCATGCAATACCTCACGCGCGCTTCCGACGAGGAAGCGGTGCGGGTGATGCGCCATCCCAGCTCGATCATGACTTTCTCCGATTCCGGCGCGCATGTCAGCCAGATCGCCGATAGTTCGATCCAGACGCACCTGCTGGCTTACTTTTGCCGTGAGAAAGGCCTGCTTTCGCTTCCCGAAGCCGTGGAGATGATGACCAGACGGGCGGCGCAGGCCTGGGGCTTTGCCGATCGCGGGGTGCTGGCGGCGGGCATGGCGGCGGACATCAACGTCTTCGATCCGCAAACCGTCGGCCCGGAAATGCCCGTGGTTGTGCACGATCTGCCAACCGGCGCGCGGCGACTGTCTCAGCGCGCGCGGGGCTTCAAGGCAACCGTGGTCAATGGCGAAGTGCTCACTCTGGACGGCGAACACACCGGCGCGCTGCCGGGCCGGCTGCTGCGGCGGGGGGACTGACTTGCAGCGGGCGGGTCAGCGCTTCCCGGAGATCGATTCCAGGATGGCGATAAGCTCTTCGCCGGCGGCCTGGATGTTGAAGCGTTCGAGATAGGCGGCGCGGCCGCGTGTTCCCATCGCCTGCCGCCCGGCCGGGCCGAGTGCCAGAAAGCGGCGCAGCAGCGCTTCGGTGCCCGCCAGCGTGTCAGCTTCGACCAGACCCGCTCCCGCCGCCTCGATCTCGCGCCAGATCTGGACCTGGTTGCTGATCAGCACGGGGCATTCGCAGGCCATGGCTTCGGCCACGACAATCCCGAAATTCTCCATATGCGACGGCAGGATGAATGCCTCGGCCGCGCGGTAGGCACCGAATTTCGGCGGTCCCTGGATCATGCCCGGCCAGTGGATGCGATTTCCGATACCCAGTTGATCGGCTCGCTGCCGCAAGGCCAGGGACATGCCCGTCTCATCGGGACCGACCATGACCAGATCGACGTCGGGCGCATCGTTCGCGACTTTGCCAAAGGCCTCGATCAGCAGGTCGCAGCCCTTTTTCGGGTGGATGCGGCTGAGATAGAGGATGAACCGCCGTTCGCCCAGTCCGGGCACGAGCCGGCGGAAGTCTGCGATGTGCTGCGGATCGGGTGGCGGCGGTTCGCCGGCACCAAAGGCAACAACCCGCTCGCGGACCCGGTACGGCCAAAAAGTCTGCGCGGCGAGCACGCGCTCCTGCTCGCAGGTGAACAGCACGGCATCGGCATGGCGCAGCAGCACGCCTTCGTTGAACAGCCAAAGCCCCTGCTTGAAGAGGTGCTTGGCCGGATAGGCGCGCCGGAACCACGGATCGAGCATGCCGTGCGGATAGACGACGTAGGGCGTGTTCGACCCGACCAGCAGCTGCCGAGCCAGCCGCGCGCCGTAGTTCCACAGGCTGTGGCAGACCACGGCATCGAATTCATGCAGATGCTCGCGGCCCCATGCCAGCGCCTGCGGCGTGTAATTTGCCCAGTTGAGAAAACGGTCGAGCAGGCCCTTGCCCTGCCGCAGCGGCTTGCCAAGGGCGTGTATATTGATCGGCAAGGCCAGCGCTGCCGCGAGGTCCGGGGAATCGAGCGTCAGCAGCGATTGCTGGACGCCACGTTCCCGCATGACTTCGTCGAGCCGCAGGATGCCCTCGATCGGACCGCCGAAGCGCGGATCGGCGCTGGGTATGATGTGCAGCACATTCACGGCGTTGGCACCTGTCGCGGCGGTGCCAAGTGGCGGACGCGCAGGACCATCCAGGCAGAGGCGAGCAGCTTGATCCCCTCGAAGCAGGCCCGGCCAAGTGCCGCACCCAGCGCCCCGAACGCCATGGCCCCCAGCGCGATGATCGGAATTCCTGCGATAATCATCGCTGATTGCGCACCCAGAATGGCGCGGCTTCGTCCCTGCGCCAACAGACAATTCTCGAAGGCCTGGGTCATCATCATCAGCATCTGGCCGAAGGCGATTGCCACCAGCAGCATTGCCGCGTCAAGCCCCGGGGTCGGGAAGTCAATCAGGAAGGCGGCAATCCATCCGCCCACCAGCGCAAATGCGGCAATGCCGGCCAGGCCGATCGCCAGCGCCAGCAGCAACCAGCTGCGCAGCGGCCGGGCATGAACCGGCTTGCGGCCCGCAGCCTGGTCAAGCAGGTCCGGGCGCAGGAAATTGGTCAGCCCCGCCGACACGATCGCATAGGGACGGCTGACCGCACCGGTCAGCGCGGCCAGCACGCCCGCCTGGGCAAGGCCGCCCGTGGCAGCCAGCACGTAGCGATCGGTAAACTGGCCGAGCCAGGTCACAGGACCCATCGATGCTATCGGCCAGCCGAATTTCAGCGCCCGGGGTGCCGCCAGCTGCGCGCCGACGCGATCGATCCGCCAGCTGGTGAACTTTCCGAGCGCCGGCTGGGCCATCACACAGGTTACGGCCATACGTGCGGTCATCGTGCCAAGCACCAGCGCAGCCGGACTGGCCCCGGTCAGGCGGATGGCGATCAGGGTAAATGCCAGCGTAGCGACGGCGTCGGCGGCGAACCATACCGAGATCAGGGAGAAGCGGCGCTCCATCATCGCGATGATCTGGGCAGGCCCGCGCAGCGTCTCGGTGACGCAAAAGCCTGCCGCGATGATTGCCAGCATCAGCGCGGGGACCGGGCCAAGCACGAACACAGCTGCGGCGACGCCAACACTGCACAGCAGTCCGATCCAGACCAGGAAGCGCAATCCCAGCCCCAGGCCCAGCGCGACCCGTTGTTCGCGGTCCGGGTTATCTTTCAGTACCTGCGCGAGCACCTGGCCGAATGGCAGCGAACCCAGCCCGTCGACCAGAATCAGCGCGCCCATGGCCAGCATCGCCAGGCCGAATGCCTCGGGCCCGAGCGCGCCGGTGTAGAATCGCAGGGCAACCAGCTGGACAATCGCCGCCAGCGCCTGCCCCCAACTGGCAGCGAGGATCTGTCGCGAAATAGCAATTCCAGCCTGCAACGGCAATTCCTTGGCTATGGAAAGGACGTCCGTTGTCGCTGTCGCTCGTTGTCACCGATTGTCGAAAGCCGGACGCTGCGCAGAACGGCATTGACGGCATAGATTATGGCCATGATCGGCAGGAATGTCATGACATCCACCAATGCCTCCATCAGGCTTGGCGTGACCTTGTGGACGGCCCAGTTGACCAGTGAAATCACAAAGAAGGCCTGTCCGATCATGCCTCCGCGAACAAAAATCGTGAGCAGTGTTGCGATGAAACCGCCGGCCAGGAAGCCATTGATCAACATCCAGATCCAGCCTCCTTCACGATAGGCAATGATCGATCCGAATGCCGTCAGGCTGCCCATGGTGCTGCGGCCATTGACCAGCATCCACGCAAGAATAGTGGATTCGCCTTCGGGCAAACCGTTGTCGCTCAGCGCAGTTGGTTTGTCCTTATAGATGGCATTCGGAATGGGTACCACCAGAACCGACTTGAAGTATTGGCTCGAAACATGGCCGTGCGTGTCGACATAGCTTTTCAGGACGATGGTGACGCCCAGAATGTCGGCCCGGTCGATGATCGATTGCAACATGGTCATTACGGGGTTGTCGCCATAGGTGAAATTCTTCGCCTGGATATCCTGGCTGTTGTTCCAGGAACCTGAGCGCAATGCGATCGCGAAGGGACTGACCAGCAGAATCGCGGCGACCGCCGTCGCCATGATGGTGCCCGCCAGCCGGAACTTGCGGCCGATAACCAGCGCCGCGAAAAACATGAAAATCGGCGTTATGAAGATGTTGCGATTGCCGGCATCCAGCGCCAGATAAAGCTGCACGATAAGCCCGACAGCACCGAAAATGATCCGCGAGGCGCGTCGTGAGCTCAGCGCCTGCATGAAATATATCGCGGCCAGGGCGCGGGCAAAGCCGCCGATGAACGACAGCAGACCAACGAAGATCGATTGTCCTGCAATAAATTCTTCCGCGCTTCGCGTCTGGTAATGGGACATCGTGCGCGTGCTGTCGTTGATGATGACAAACAGGTTTGTGGCAATCGCGCCAATCCACCAATACTTTTGCAGGAGGGTATCGACATCGTCGAAGCGCAGGCCCTTCACCTTGTCGACCCGAGACCCGGCGAGTACAAAACCCGAAATCATCGTGATGAAGAACCCCAGCGCCATGAGCTGCGCGACTACGATATCCTGTTCGGGTTCGTACCGGAACGAAGCAAGCTCAAAAAAGAACACCGGCAGACAGAAGAATCCGAACGTAAATGCAGCCTGTGTGGCCAGAAATATTGTCAGATAGTTCGGACGCATCACCGCAACAGCGCCGCAACCTGCGCAAATGGCCAGCATAACAAGGGCAAGCAGCGTGATCACGCCCGGCGAATTCCCGATCGGTTCTGGGGCGCAAGCCATGCGGCAAATCGATGCAAACCACAAGCGGGTATACCCCCGTAAAAAGCCTTTGCACTTCCCCCGCCTTCGTGGGAGTGAGAGGCGTTTTCGGGGGGCGACTGGGTTCAACAGGGTTCGATTGATGCGGGTCGTCATTGCTGCAAGCACCGGCTTCCATGTCAAGCAGCTCGCGGTTGAACTGGCCAGCCTGGGCCATGAGGTGGAGTTCCATTCCTATCTGCCGCGCTGGAAAACCCGGCCGATCGACGCTGCCGGTGGCCGGTCGATCTCACATTTCCTGGCGCTTATGCCGTGGTCGGGGCTTGCCCTGCTGCGCGCGTTCAGTCGCGGACTGCTGCCGGTGCGCGAAGGGCTTTTCGCCCGGATCGACCGGCGCATTGCCGCCACCATGCGGCCTGCCGATGTGTTCATCGGCCTGTCCGGGATCGCGGTGAGCAGCGCCCGGCAGGCCCGCGAGGCCGGGGCGCTGGTGCTGATCGAGCGCGGAAGCAGCCATATCCTGCGCCAGCAGCAAATCGGCATCGCCGAGGGAGCCCATGTTCCCAGCGAGATAACCGTGAGCCGCGAACTGGCAAGCTACGCGCTTGCCGACCGCATCGTGGTGTTGTCCGAATTCGCGGCGCGCACCTTCCGCGAACGCGGCGTGCCCGCCGGCACGCTGGCGGTGCAGCCGCTGGGCACCGATCTGGCGCAATTCAAGCCGCCAGTGCGCCCCCCGCCGCTGCCGGTCTCCGCGATCTATGTCGGCAACTGGTCGATCCGCAAAGGTTGCGACCTGCTGGCGCCATTGCTCGAAGCGCATCCCGGACTCAGGTTGACTCACGTCGGCACCCCAGGCGATGCAGCCTTTCCGGCATCGCCGCGTTTCGCAACGCTTGGCTACATGGACCATGGCGGGCTGGCTGCGGAACTGCAGCGGCATCACCTGCTGCTGTTTCCTTCGCGCGACGATGGCTTCGGCATGGTTATGGCCGAAGCGCTGGCCAGCGGGCTGCGCGTTGTCGCGAGCGATGCCAGCGGCGGTCCCGATCTCGCCGCACTGGTTGGGCCGGACTATGTGTCGGTGTTTCCGGCGGGCGAATTTGACGGGATCAGCGCGCTGGTTGCCCGACAGATAGTGGCCATTTCCGAACAGCCTGCGCAGCTTGCCGCACCGACGGAGCGGATCGTGGAACTGTCGTGGCAGTGCTATGGCAGGCGCTATGCGGCGATGCTCGATAAGCTGCTGGACGAGCGATCATGAAGGTCATCGTCGTTGCCGCCTATGTCGGGAAGCTGCCGGAGAACTTCGGGCTGTGGCTGAAGTCCGCGGAGGCCAATCCGCAGCTGGACTTCCTGGTGGTCGGCGACGCCGATCCTCCTGCCCTGCCGGAAAATGTCCGGTTCAAGCAAACAACGCTGGAAGCCCTGCGTGAACACTGGAGCGCCTTGACGGGAATCGATGTCGCGCTTTTCCATCCTTATAAATTGAACGATTTCAAGCCAATGTACTGGTCCCTGGTCGAAGATCTGGATCGCTACGACTATTGGGGGTTTTGCGATCTCGATGTGATATTCGGCAATTTCCAGCAAATTCTGCCCGAAACACTGGGCCGCTTCGACATGATCCTGTCCGAAGGTCACATGCGCTTCCTGCGCAACGATGAACACACCCGGCAGGCCTGGCGCGTGATCCGTGCGCCGCGCCGCTGGCAGGATATCCTCGCCGACCCGGTCACTTTCGGCATGGACGAGCACCACGGGATCAACCGGGTTTTCGCCGGCGCGGACCGCAGCTGGTTTTCCGATCCCGGCATGGTCGCGGATATCGACCCCGGCTTTCGCCAACTGCGCCGGTTGCCGGTTTTTCGCAATTTTCGCTGCCAGGCTTTCTTCTGGCAGGACGGCAGGCTGTTCCGCGAATACTGGCATCAAGGACGCTACGGGCGCGACGAATTCCTCTACGCCCATCTCCAGAAGCGCAAAATGCCGGTCGATCCGGCCTGCCTGAGCGCGCAGGCCTTCGATATCGGACCGCAAGGTTTCGTGGTTCGAAGCGATGCCGATACCAGCGCGAGCCGGGTTGCCGGGCGCAACCGCTGGCATTTCCCGAACGCCGCGGAAGCCCGCATCCTGCTGCGCGAGATGCGGCGGCGGTTGCTGCGCCGGCCCACGACCTTCGCGGCAGTCAATTCACCAACGCCGGCCAATGCTGGCCAGCCAGTGCTGGATTGACCCGCTGACCCGCTTGCCCCCACCCTCCGCGCCCAGCGCAACCGCCTCCGCGCGGATCGAACTGCTGCGGCTGTTCCTGGTGGCGCAGGTGGTGCTCGGACACCTGACCATGCTCGCATTTCCGGACTTCGGCGAGCTCCAGCTGTCCCGCACTGCCAACCTGGTTGTCGCAGGCTGGCGGCTGTTCACGCGCTTCGGACAGGAGGCGGCGGTCGTTTTCGTGTGCCTGAGCGGATATTTCCTCGTGCCGCGCCTGCTCGCCGCCGCGCTGCGCGACCCTGCCGCCCCGGCGCTGGGCGAATTCCTGCGCGGCCGGTTGCGCCGGATCTATCCGACGCTCATCGCTGCGGTTGCCCTGACCTACGTCTGCGACCGCGTCGGAATCGACCTGCTGGGTGAGGAGGAACTCTACCGGTCGGTGATGTCATACGACGCTGTAGCGGCGCTTAACTGGCCTGCCGCCATCGGCAATCTGCTGTCGCTGCAACCGACCTTTGCCGGCGCCTTCGGTTCGAACGGGCCGTTGTGGACGCTTGGCTACATCGTGCAGTTCTATGTCGCGGGGGCGGTGCTGGCCGGCTGCGGGCGGATCAACCGTTACTTCGGCCTCGCTGCGCTGTGCGGCGTGCTCGGCCTGGCCGCGGTGTACCGGCTGGACTGGGCGATCCTGTTCGTGTTCTGGCTCGGTTGCAGCGTCACCCGCTGGCTGGCCCCGCAAGGCCCGGCAGTCGGAGCCGCGGCGCTGGCTGCCGGTCTTGGCCTGTTCGTGCTGGCGAATGTGCTGCCCCGGCATATCGACTTCGCCATGGCGGGGCTTGCCGGCATGCTGCTGGTCGTCGCCTGCAATGCCCGGTTGCTGCCCGGCCGATTTGCCCGGCTGCCGGACTTTCTGCGCCCGGCCGCTGCGGCCAGCTACCAGTTTTATGCGCTGCATATGCCACTGGCGCTACTCGCCTTTGCCTCGATACATCGCTACATCGACCCGACCGGCCTTGCCTTCCGCGCGGTGTGGCCGGTACTGGCCTGTTTACCCGGCCTGGCCGCCGCCCTGTTAGCCAACAAGCTGCTTCACCCTGCAAAGCGATCCGAATGAACCCAGCCGCACCCCTTGTTTCGATCCTGATGGCAGTTCGCGACGGTGAACCCTACCTCGCCGAAGCGCTCGACAGCATGCTGTCGCAGCAGGGCGTCGATTTCGAATTCGTGGTGGTCGATGATGGCAGTACCGACGGCACCAGCGAGCGGCTGGCGGCGTGCCGGGATCCGCGTCTGGTGGTGATCCGCAATCCGGGGCGGGGGCTGGTCAGCGCCCTCAACACCGGGATCGCGGCGCTGCGTGGGGCCTATGTCGCGCGCATGGATTCCGACGATGTCGCCTTGCCAGGGCGGCTGGCGGCGCAAGCGGCGATGCTCGATGCTGATCCGGAACTGGATATGGTCCACGCCTCCGCCAGGATCATCGATGCCCGCGGCAGGGGAGGGCACGTGCTTCACGCGCCGCCGCTGGCCCGGTCGGATTACCGCGAATTGCTGCTGGGTGAGCGTCCGGGCAAGCCGATCGTCAATCCCACGGTGATGATGCGCCGGTCTTCGCTGGTCGCCGCCGGCGGTTATCGCGACAGCCTGTCGTGTGAGGATCATGAATTCTTCCTGCGCATCCTGGATACCTGGAAAATCCAGTCGATCCCGGAAATCATGCTGCTTTACCGGCAGCACCTGATCGGGATTTCGCGCACCAGAAGCGCCGAGCAGATCATCTCGAACCTGACCAACAGCATCGCTTACCGATATCGCCGGTTGACCGGCATCGACCTGTTCGACGATGATCCGGAGCGCTACGCCGGCCTGCGCGCCATGGTTTCCAGTCACGCCGGCACCGCGGTCAATGCCATGGTCGATGCCCAGGCCGCGCGGCGCCATGCGCGGCAGCAAAGCTGGGGCAGATCGTTGCGGGCGCTTGCCAGTCTGGGTGCGACAATGCAGTTCCAGATGCTGCTTGAACCCTCCGTCCGCCACAGGTGCCTTGCTATCCAGATGGAAGTGCTGGAGAAATTCACGGATGCTGCTGGCGATAGGGATTCACTCCATCCGGTTTCATGCGAAGGCTCCCGACTATGAATTACATTCTGGTTCTGCTGTTCACATTGGTCATCACCTATGCGGTGAGCCGGGTGCTTATGCGCGTGCGGCTGTTTCCGGCCAATGATGTCGGCTTGCGGGTTGCCCACGCCGCTTCGGCAATTGCCGTGGTGCTGGTGGTGGCGGGGCTGAAATTTCCCGCCGGCGGGTTTGCGCCGCTGGCGGTGCTCTATATTTCGCTGGCCCAGCTGGCCTGGTACTTTCTGGACCGGTTCCGCAAACGCTGGCCGCAAGCCGCCAAGCCGTAGCAGGCGGCAGGTTCCGGCACTCTTCTAGGGCAGCATATGCCAGAAGATGCGCGGCAGATAGTCGGCGGAGCCGCTCTTGCGGAACTTGGCAATGCCATCGACACGGTATTGGCGCATGTTGAATGCCAGGCCCATGTCACTGTAGACCATGATTTTGCCGTCGGGAATATAGCGATAGGAGGTGGGCGGGCCGAGGCGGTTGATCAGCCAATCTTCGGAGGTTCCCAGATTGAGGCCGGCTACGTCCGGACATCCCAGCCGGTCGCTGGAAGTGCTGGAACAGGCAATAGATACCAGCCGGTCCGCGCCATCGAAGCGCAGTTTCGATTTCGCGCTCGATCCTTCGGCATAGGTCCATACCAGGCCGTCGGCGGATATGCTTTCGGGCGCGCCGCGCAGATAGCGCACTTCATCGACCGGCATACCAGGCATCAGGAAGCCATAGACGACGGCTGCGAACCGCATGTTATAGGCCGCAAATGCCAGCACGATCAGAGCGAGAGCAACCATTGTCCGGAACAGATTCCGGCCGAACGCGGGTGACGCGATCCCTTCTTCGACCTTGCGCCGCCGCTTTTGCTTGCGCGAAGACGGCTTCGGGCGCGGCGCGGCCGCAGGCAGGGTTGTTTCCGTCAAGGTTTCGTCCCGGGCAGGTTCCATCGGCGAATGGTTAGCCGCTTTGCCGCACGAATCAACATGCAGGTGCTGAATGAGGCATTTTTTAGAACCGCGCGATCATGCCTGACAGAAGCACGGGTCGGCTCCAGCGTTCCAGCGCACGGGCGCGGGCAGCCTCGCCCAGAGCGGCGCGGCGCGGCGGATCGTCGATCAGGGCGGCCAGGGCCCCGGCCATCGCGGCGGCATCTCCGGGCGGCGTGACCACGCCGACGCCGGCAACTTCATCGGCAAGTCCGGTCCCCGCCGCCGCCGTCGCCACCACCGGCTTGCCCGCCGCCAGCATGTTCGCCAGCTTGGACGGCAGCAGCAGATCGGCCGCTTCGGGGATCTGCGGCAACAGGCAGACATCGGCCGCGCCCAGCAGCTCCGACATCCGCGCGGCGGGCTGCAGGGGGTGAAACTGGATGTTGCCAAGGCCGGCGGCCAGCTGTTCAAGCCGCGCGCGATTGGGGCCGTCGCCGCAGACCAGGAAGACGATATCGGCGCGGTGGGCGAGCAGGCGCGCTGCATCGACGATAATCTCGATGCCCTGCTTGTTGGCGATGTTGCCCGAATAGAAGGCGACCTTGCGGGTGCCCAGGCCCCATTCGTCGCGGTAGGGCGAGCGGCCTGACAGCGGCTTGATCCGGTCGATCTCCGCCCAGTTGCGGAATTCGACGATGCGCTCGGGCGCGACGCCCTTGGCCGCGATCCGTTCGCACATCTTGGGCGAGATCGAACTGACTGTGTCTGCGGCGTTCAGCATCGCCAGCTCGAAGCGCATGGCCAGACCGGCGCCGGGGCCCTTGCGCCCGATCAGCCCCGTCGCCAGCGCCGCCTCGACCTCGAAGTCCTGAATATGCACCCACAGCCGCGCGCCCGACAGCTTGGCGGCCAGCCAGGTCACTGGTGCGGACAGCAGCGCCGGGGCGACGGCGATCACAGTCCCGGCACGCAACCTGCGGGCCGCCCGCACCGCCGGAAACAGCGCGGCGGCGGCGAAGCTCAGGTGGTGCAGAATGCGTTTGAGCCCGGTGGGATTGGCGGGGATGTAATGCGGGCAGCGCACCACCCGCACGCCGCTCTCCTGCGCCTCATGCCACAGCGGCCGGGCAAAGGCAGGATCGCCGCGCCAGGCGGGGTAATAGGGCTTGCCGGTGATCATGGTCACGCTGTGTCCGGCAGCGGCCAGCGCCTCGGCCAGGCCTTGCGAATAGGGCGCGATACCGACCATTTCGGGGGCGTAGTTGATCCCGACGATCACCACCGCGGGTCTGGCCTCGGGCGCAGCGGTCACGGTGCTCAGGCGCCCGCCTGCTGTTCGGCGAGGAAGGCACGGTAGGCGCTGGCAATGCCGTCTTCCAGTCCGATCCGGGGAGCCCAGCCCATCGCCAGCAGCCGCGAGCTGTCCATCAGTTTGCGCGGGGTACCGTCGGGCTTGCTGGCGTCGCGTTCGACCCTGCCTGAAAAGCCGACAATGCGGGCGACCAGTTCGGCCAGTTCGCCAATGGCGATATCGCTGCCGCAGCCAGCGTTGACATGGGCTTCCCCCGAATAGTTTTCGAGCAGGAAGATGCAGGCATCGGCCAGATCGTCGACATGCAGAAATTCGCGGCGCGGGGTGCCGCTGCCCCAGATCGTGAAGCTGTCCGCCCCGGCCAGCTTCGCCTCATGCGCCTTGCGCAACATCGCGGGCATGACGTGGCTGGAACTGAGGTCGTAGTTGTCGCCCGGGCCATAAAGGTTGGTCGGCATGACGCTGATGAAATCGCAGCCATGCTGCCTTCGGTAGGCCTGGCACAGCTTGATCCCGGCGATCTTGGCCACGGCGTACCATTCGTTGGTCGGCTCCAGCGGGCCGGTGAGCAACGCGTCCTCGGCAATCGGCTGCGGCGCGAACTTCGGGTAGATGCAGGACGATCCCAGGAACAGCAGCTTGGCGACGCCGCCGGCGCGGGCAGCCTCGATCACATTCGCCTCGATCATCAGATTATCGTAGAGAAAATCAGCGGGGTAGCTGTCATTGGCCAGGATGCCGCCAACTTTGGCGGCGGCCAGCACCACCACCTCCGGCCGGTTGGCTTCGAACCATGCGCGCACCGCCGCCTGGTCGCGCAGGTCGACCGCGCGATCCGCGGTCACGACTGTGCAGTCCTCGCCTGCCAACCGCCGCACCAGCGCCGCGCCAACCATGCCGCGATGTCCGGCCACATAGACGCGCTTGCCCGCCAACATCGGCCCGCTCATTGCTTGAGCGCGAGCACGGCGATATGGGGCGTGCCGCGTTTGAGATCGGTGCCGGTGAGCGGGGTGGTGGTCAGCCAGATCAGCCTTGGGAATTGCTTGACCACCTCGTCCAGCGTGTCGAACACCGAAAAGCTGTAATAGACCCCGTCACCCTCGCTCCACTTGGCCATCTTGCCCTTGGTGGTCAGCCAGATCAGCGGATTCCACAGGCCCAGCGCCCCGATCAATTGCTTGGCCAGCCGCACCGGGGCGCGGCCCTGTCCGAACTTGTTGGAATCCGAGATCAGCACGCCCTTGCGCGCCACCCGCACCATCTCGCGCACCGCCAGCGTGGGATCGGGCACGTGGTGAAGCACCGCAGTTTCGATCACGAAATCGAACGAGCCGTCGGCGAACGGCAGGGCTAGGGCATCGCCGCCGACCAGCTGGTGTTCCGGAATGCCGCGCCGGTGGCCGACCTGGCGCAGTGCCTCCACCGGCTCAAGCCCAACCAGTTCCGCTCCAGGCAGCTCGCGCTGGAGCAGTTCGATCGCCCTGCCGGTTCCCGCCCCGACATCGAGCACGCTTTCCACCCCGCGCATCCGCGCAATGCCGGCAAAGGCGGACAGCGCCAGCTGGTGCTCGTCGCTCCCGGACATATGCGTCGCATCGTAATGTTCCGCGGTGCGTTCATAATAGTTGCGCTGCGCTTCGACCTGTTGGGCGGTGGAGGTCTGCTTCATGTGGGTCTCTTTCCGGATCGCATGGCTCAGAGCAGCTCATTGCCGCCCGCGGGCTGCGGATTGGCGCGGTACCAGGCCACGGTGCGGGCGATGCCCTCGCTAAGGGCGACAGCCGGGGCATAGCCCAGCGCGCGCATCCTGGCGATGTCGGGGCAGCGCCGGGGTGTCGCGCCCGCTGGGGCCTCGCCGGCAATGAAGCGGATATCGGCCCCCATGGCGCGGGCGATCTCGGCTGCCAGCGCGGCGATGCTGACCTCTTCCATCGATCCGATGTGGTAGACATTCATATGCACGCCTTTGCGCCACATGGTGACGATGCCTTTGACGACATCATCGACATGGCAGAAAGCGCGGGTTTCGCTGCCGTCGCCCTGCAGCTGGACCACGCCGCTGCCATCGGCCCGCGCAGCCTCGATCTTGCCGATCAGCTGCGGGATGACATGCTTCCAGCCCATATCCGCGCCATAGACATTGTGCGGCCAGGAAGCACTGCACGTTTGGCACGGTATCGCGGCAATAGTTGAACGCGATCAGTTCGGAGACGATCTTCGATCCGCCGTAGGAATAGCGCGGGTTGAGCGAATCGGGCAGCACCAGCGGCACGCTCTCGTCGGTCGGGACGATCGCCGGAGTCTGGTAAACCTCGGCCGATGAGGCGACGATCAGCGCCTTGACGCCGCCCGTGTTGCAGGCCCCGGCCACCGCCAGCGCCCCGCGCACGCCGACATCGAGCACCAGCTGCGGCCGCTTGTAGAAGTTTTCGGTGCCGTTGATCGCCGCGAGGTGGAATACCGCGTCCAGCCCGGCGAAGTGCTGCGCCAGCGCCTGTTCGTCGCGGACGTCGCAGGTCAAGGCGTGGAGATTTTCCAGAGCCTGCTCCAGCCGTGCCGGCCGGCCGCGCGCGTAATTGTCGAGCGCGAGCACCTCGTGGCCCTCTGCCGCCAGGGCGCGGCTCAGATAGGCGCCGATGAAGCCCGCCGCGCCAGTCACGGCTACCCGCGCCATCAGAACCGCCCCCGGTGGTTGCCGACGACATAGTATCGGCCTTCCAGCTCCGCTGGCGGGCGCTCGACCAGATGCGCCCAATAGTCGTACACGAACCCGCCCGGCGCCATAGCACCGATGCAGGCGTCGAGATCGAGGCTGCCATATTCGGGGTGGTTGTTGCCGATCACCAGGCAATGCGCGCCCTTGCAGGCTTCGACGATCGTGCCAGCAATCGCGGCATCGCGGCCCAGCCCCTCAAGGTCGTGGCGGCTGACTATGCCGTCATAGAGCACCACTTCGCCGACATCCCTGCGGGCCAGCAGGCTGTCGATGACCCGCACCGACATCGAACCGCGCAGATCGTCGGTTTCGGGGCGTCCCTTGAAGGCGATTCCCGCCATGGCCACCCGGAACGGCGCAGCGCCGCGCTGGCGCAGCAGGACCAGCACTGCATCGACGGTTTCATCCGGCTGGCGCTCGTTGACCAGTCGGCAGGCGCGGGTAATCTCGAGGTCGATGCCCTTGGGTGCCAGCGATGCCAGCAGGATATGCGGGTCCTTCTCGAGGCAGGGGCCGCCGACCAGCCCCGGCAGCGCGACATCGGTGCGGACATAGCCCAGCTTGCCGGCGCGGATCACTTCGCCGGCATTGACGCCGATGGCATCGCAGGCCCGAGCGACTTCGTTGGCGAAGGCGAAGCGGACATCGCGCGAGGTATTGTCGATCAGCTTGATCATCTCCGCCGTTTCAAGATCGCTGACCCGCACGATGCTGCTGGTCAGCTTGCTGAACAGCAGCGCCGCGCGGTCGCCCGCGGCATCGGTTTCACCGGCGACGATCTGCGGCAGCACCGCGAGCTCCTGCAGCGCCGCGCCTTCGAGCGTGCGTTCGGGACACATCGCGAGGTGAAACGCCTTGCCCGAGGCTGCCAGCACCGGGCGGACAATCTCGCGCGTGGCACCCAGCCGCACGGTCGAACGCAGGATCACGCAGGCCCCGTCGCGCATGTGATCGGCGACCTGCCCGGCGGCGCGTTCGATCATGTCGAGCCTGGGCTCGGTCGTGCCGGCGGCCAGCGGCGTGCCGACAGTAATGATGTAGTAATCTGCCTCCAGCGCGGGATCGAGCGTCTCGCAGGCGGTAAACGTGCCATCGGCCAGCACCGAGGCCAGCGCCTTTTCGAGGCCGAATTCGGAGAAATGCGGCTTTCCGGCGCTAGTCAGCGCGACCACCTCGGCACGCTGCTCCAGCCCGACGACGCGCAGCCCGCGCCGCGCCAGCGCCACCCCCAGGGTCAGACCGACATAGCCCAGGCCAACCACAACGACCGTGCCGGCAGCATTCTCACTCGTCATCGGACATCCCGGTCAGCACAAATTGTTGCGCCGCACCGGTTACACATCCGCGCCGGAGCGGGCAAGTTTGAGTGCTCGGGAATGCGCGATTAACCTCGGCCGCCTTCGATGAAGCGCCGCAGCAGTGCCGAATTGCGGGCCTGCTGGCGCACCGCGGGATCGGACAGTTCGCCAATGCTGCGCTTCAACCGCGACAGCGCCCAGGCCAGAAAGCCGCCTTCGGCCGAAAAGTCGCGCATGATGGGAGTGCTGTCCCCGGCAAGCTGGCGGCGTCCGCGCAGGCGCAGCAGCAACCGCCGCGCAACTTCGCCAGTGCCGCCGCCGCCCAGCACCGATGCGGCCAGCGCGGCGCTTTTGCGGGTCTCGAAATTCTGCACCAGCAGCGCGGGTGCGGCCTGCATCAGATCGGCCGGCGGTTCATGCCCGGCCAGTGCGCCACGCAGCGCCGGCGGAGCGCGCCAGCGATCGACCAGCGCCAGCACCAGCGCCGCTCCCGGCTCCCAGCCTTCGGCTTCGGCCTGCCGCCAGAAGCCGGGCCAGTCCACGCCATGCCGCCGCAGCAGATAATCGATGTCGCTCAGCAGCAGCGGGCCGCAATCGAGCAAGTGACCGTAAACCGCATGGATCACCAGATGCTTGATCATGTCGTGCGGGCAGGGGCTGCGCACCCCGTCGGCGCTGAGCTGCGCGCGCGCCATCAGGCCTTCGTCGTCGGGAGCGGGGCTCGGCCATTCCAGCCAGCCCTGCTGGGACCAGGCGTGGTGATGCAGGTCGATCAGAGTGCCATGCGGCGTGACCAGCAGCGGCAGGCTTTTGTCCGCAGCGACCTGCTGTTCAAGCGGGAATTCGGGCGCTGCGACCATCTCGCAGCCGTCTTCGCGCAGTGCGGCAAACACTTCGAGCACGCGGTCGGGCGGGACCAGCAGGTCAAGGTCGCGCAGCGGACGCATCGCCGGATCGGGATAGCAGTGCCATGCCAGCCACCCGCCCTTGAGCGCCAGCATATCTATTCCCAGGGCGCGCATCCGGCCGGCGATGGATACCAGATCGCGGTGCTGCGCCATTGATCGCAGCGTCCAGTGGCGGTGCTCCAGCTTCCAGCCCTCGCGAATGGCGGCGGGAATGTCCTCATCGCTGCCGCGCTCGATGTGCAGCAGCGGAGCCAGCCGCTGTTCGGCCGCGAACTGCGCCAGCTGCTGCCAGTCGGCACTTCCCAGCGCTGCGAGCCGGCTGCGATCGAACTCAACAGTGCCGGTCAGGTCCAGCAGGATATTGCGCAATGCGGACAGGTCCACCGGACTATCCGCCGCGCTCAATTCTTCTTGGGAACCGAGAAGCTGCCCGAAACCCGGCCGCCGCCGCTGCCCGATCCGCCGAGCGACGACGAGGAGCCGCCGGCGCGGCCATCGACGCTGGAAATTCCGGTTTCGAGATCGATGGTCAGCCGCCCGCCGTTCAGCGTATCGCCGCCCCGCCGCAGCGCGACATTGCCGGCCATGGTGATGATCCGGCGGTTGAAATCGTAGACCGCGACATCGCCGCGCGCGCTTTCATCGGCGCGCGTCACCACCACGCCGCCGGTGGCGTCGATGCGCTGGATCTTGAGCGAGCCGGCATCGGTGAAGGCCACCGTTGTGCGCGCGGCGCTGAGGTTGAGCCCGCCCTGGCGAATCGCGACATTGCCTGAAAGGACAACCCGGTTCTGCTTGTCCTGCAGTTCGATCCGGTCTGCGGCATAATCGACCGGGGCATTGCTGTTATGCGCGGCTATCGCCTGCGCGCCGAGCTGCTGCAATCCCACCAGCGCCGCGCCCGCCGCCAGTCCCGCCAGCGCCGAGCGCAGGGCAATTGCTTTCAAATTCGCTCCAGCCATCAGGGCATCCTCAATTTGCCGGGCGCCATATGCAGCCGCGCATTGCCTTCGAGCACTACCGTCCGCTCGGCGAGATCGGCCATTATCCGGTTGGCGGAAAAAGTGCCAGCCGGAATGACCCCGTCGATTCCCCCAGACCCGGCGACGGTCTGCCGCCTGAGGTCGATTGCCACCCCGCGCGCGGTCATGCGGTAGCCATCGGCGGCCTGGAAGGTGACCGGCCCGCTGACCGTCACCAGTTCGCGGTCGAAGTCATACAGGCCCAACGCTGCAGAAAGGCT
Source organism: uncultured Alphaproteobacteria bacterium (assembly GCA_963791765.1). GTDB lineage: Bacteria > Pseudomonadota > Alphaproteobacteria > Sphingomonadales > Sphingomonadaceae > Novosphingobium. Next base: position 36,360 of record CAWBTL010000011.1, on the reverse strand, counting down.
GGCGAGGCCGTCGCTCATCATGATGTTGGCGGCCAGATCGCTCATCCGCACGACGGGATCGCCGGCCTTGGTTTGCACCGCGCTGCCGGCGGTGACCGAGAAATCGCGCCCCTGCCGGTCCTGCCCGCGATAGGTGGCATCGGAAACCCGGATCCGCTCGGGCGCGATGGCGACCTTGTTGCGGTCGAGGATGAAGCTGATTTCGCCGCGCGGGGAAAGCGGGGCAAGGATCATCACTGCCGCCAGCACCCCGATCGCGGCAGGAAGCGCCCTCGCCAGGAAGCGGACCAGCCGGTCGTGAAAGCCGCCCGGTGCCGCAAAGGCCCGGCGCTTGCTGCGCATGATGTCTGCGGCCTGGGTCATCGGAATGGCATCGTCGCGGCAGGCTTACTCGTGGCTGAAAATGTCGAGCTCGGGCCAGCCGGCCAGATCGAGCCGGGCGCGGGCGGGCAGGAAATCGAAACAGGCCTGCGCCAGTTCGCTGCGCCCCTCGCGCGTCAGCCGCTCGACCAGGATCGCGTGCATGGCGTGGAGATAGCGCACGTCGGAGGCGGCATATTCGCACTGGGCATCGTTAAGCTCGGCCGCGCCCCAGTCGCTCGACTGCTGCTGCTTGGAAATTTCCTTGCCCAGCAGTTCGCGGACCAGATCCTTCAGCCCGTGGCGGTCGGTATAGGTGCGCACCAGCTTGCTGGCGATCTTGGTGCAGAACACCGGCGCGGCGGTGACTTCGAGGTAATGCTCGATCGCGGCGAGATCGAAGCGGGCGAAATGATACAGCTTCTGCCGCGCCGGATCGGCCAGCACCGCCTTGAGATTGGGCGCATCGAAGCGGCTGCCGGGCGCGAAGCGGACGAGATGTTCGTCCGCGCCGCCATCCGAAATCTGCACCAGGCACAGCCGGTCGCGCGGGGTGATCAGCCCCATGGTTTCGGTATCGACCGCAACCGGGCCGGGGGCGAGAACGCCTGCGGGAAGATCTTCATCGTGGAGATAGACAGTCATATGGCGAGGTGCTTAGGCGGTAACGCGCGCGAGTGAAAGAGGTTTGGGACGGCGGCAATGGTGGCAGGTGCAATTCCCGACAGTTGGCGCGCCGCGCTGGCGCCGGTGCTGGCCAGCCCCGAAGCGCGGTGGCTGGGCGGCTTCCTCAAGGCTGAGGAGGCGGCGGGCAAGCGCATCTATCCCCCGCAGGGCACCCGGCTGCGCGCGCTGGAGCTGACGCCGCTCGACGAAGTCAAGGTGGTGATCCTCGGGCAGGACCCCTATCACGGGCCGGGGCAGGCGCATGGACTGGCCTTCTCGGTGCGGGACGGGGTGAAAGTGCCGCCGTCGCTGGTCAATATCTACAAGGAACTGGAGAGCGACCTTGGCCTCGCGCCGGCCGCCCGGTGGCAACCTCGAAAGCTGGGCGAAGCAGGGCGTGCTGCTGCTCAACAATGCGCTGACCGTGGAAGAAGGCCGCGCCGGATCGCACCAGAAGCTCGGCTGGGAACAGCTGACCGACGCGGCGGTGGCGGCGGTAGCGGAGCTGCCGCAGCCATGCGTGTTCATGCTGTGGGGCAGCCACGCCCGCAACAAGGCGGCGCGGGTGCCGGGCTTGGGCAACGGCCGTCACCTGGTCCTGACAGCCCCGCACCCCAGCCCGCTGTCGGCCCACGCAGGATTTCTGGGCTGCCGCCATTTCAGCAAGGCGAATGCGTTTCTGGAAGCGAACGGACGCGGTGCGGTGGACTGGCGGGTTTGAAATCCTCCCGTTCTGGGGAGGATTTGGCGACACCCCTTGCCGCTGCACTATCCGCCGTGCCACACAATTCTCATGACCAACCGGCTTTATTACGGCGACAATCTGGAGGTGCTGCGTGATCCCTCGCAGTTCCCCGCCGAATGCGTAGATCTGATCTATCTCGACCCTCCGTTCAATTCGAATGCCGGCTATAATGTGCTGTTCAAATCGGCCAGCGGCGCAGACGCCAATGCCAGTATCGAGGCGTTTGACGATACCTGGACCTGGGGGACCAGCGCGAAAAATGCGCTGATGGACATCGAAAGCGGCACCAACCGTCCGCTGACGGTGATGATGCAGGCGATGCACAGCGCCATCGGCGAGAACCCGCTGATGGCCTATCTGGCGATGATGGCGGTGCGACTGGTCGAACTGCACCGCGTGCTGAGACCGACCGGCTCGCTTTATCTGCACTGCGATCCGACGGCGAGCCATTATCTCAAACTGGTGCTGGATGCAGTGTTCGGGGCTGAGAATTTTCGCAATGAGATTGTTTGGAAGCGGACTTCAGGCCACAACAGTGCAAAACGCTGGGGGCCGGTTCACGACACAATTTTCTATTTTGTCAAAAGTGACGCCACTCTCTGGAATGAAAGTTTCGAAGCATATGACGAGAGGTACCTCGACCGATTTTATCGCTTCGCCGACGAAAAGGGGCGCTTTAGAATCGGCGATCTGACTGGTGCAGGCGTTAGACATGGAGACTCTGGAAAGCCCTGGCGTGAATATGATCCAACAACAGCTGGCAGGCACTGGGCAATTCCAACCGGGGCAATTCGCCGTGCCGGCATAAATGGCGATTTTGAAGCCCTCGGCCCGCAGGAAAAGCTCGACAGGCTTGACGCCATCGGGCTGATCTACTGGCCACCAAAGGGTAGAGTTCCTCAATTCAAGCGCTATCTGGAGAATGACCGCGGTTCGCCAATTCAGGATGTGATCACGGACATCGGTCCCTTAGCATCCCAGGCCGTCGAGCGCCTTGGCTACCCCACGCAAAAACCCCGTGCTTTGCTCGAACGGATCATTGCCGCCTCGTCCAGCCCCGGCGATGTCGTGCTTGATCCGTTTTGCGGTTGCGGCACGGCGGTGGATGCGGCGCAGAAGCTGGGGCGGCAGTGGCTGGGCATAGACATCACCCATCTCGCCATCGGCATGATCGAACACCGGATGCGCGAAGGCTATCCGGGGATCGGGTTCGAAACCATCGGTGTGCCCAAAGACCTCGAATCCGCCCAGCGGCTCGCCCTCGAAGACCCGCACCAGTTCCAGCAATGGATTTGCTGGCAGGTTGGCGGCTATCCGCGCGAGAAAAAGGGCGGCGACAAGGGTGTGGACGGCTGGTTCAATTATCAGGCCGATGATCGCGGTGCGATCAGGTCAGGCGTTATCAGCGTCAAGGCGGGGGACAATGTGAATCCCAATATGGTTCGCGATCTCGGTCGGGTGATGGAGCGAGACAAGCACGCCTTCGGCCTGTTCGTGATGAAGTCGCTGCCCACAAAAGGCATGCGCGACGAAGCGGCAAGCCATCCACTGGTGGAAACACAGTTCGGACGCTTCCCGGCCCTGCAGATCGTTACGCTGGCCGAACTGTTTCAAGACATCAAGCCGCAACTGCCGACGCTGATCAGCCCGGTAAAGAAAGCCAGCCGCGTCGAAACTCGTGCCAGCCATCAGAAGGGCGGGCAAGGGGCGCTGGATATCTGACCCCTACCGCGGCAGCTCGCTAACCCCCATCAGCATCTCGTCCACCGCCCGCGCCGCCTGGCGACCCTCGCGGATCGCCCATACCACCAGCGATTGCCCGCGGCGCATGTCGCCGCAGGCGAAGATCTGCGGGTCGCTGGTCGTGTAGTCATGGACGTTCGCAGCGACATTGCCGCGTGCGTCCAAATCGACCCCGGCCTGCTCGACCAGGCCGGGCTTGAGCGGGCCGACGAAGCCCATTGCCAGCAGGATCAGATCGGCCTTGAGGGTGAACTCGCTGCCGGCGACTTCCTGCATCCGGCCGTCCTGCCATTCGACACGGACGCATTCGAGGCCGGTGACGTCGTTTTCGCCCACGACGCGCTTGGTCAGGATCGCCCAGTCGCGCTCGACGCCTTCCTCGTGGCTGGAGGATGTGCGCAGCTTGAGCGGCCAGTCCGGCCAGACCAGCGCCTTGTCCTCTTTCTCCGGAGGCTTGGGCATGATCTCGATCTGGGTGACCGAAGCCGCGCCCTGGCGGTTCGAGGTGCCGACACAGTCCGAGCCGGTGTCGCCGCCGCCGATGACGATGACATGCTTGCCGGTCGCGGTCAGCGAGCCGCGCGGCGCGGCGCGCAGCTCGTCGTCGCCGGCGTTGCGCTTGTTCTGCTGGGTGAGGAATTCCATGGCGAGCCGCACGCCCGGCAGTTCGGCACCGGGGATTTCCAGCCGCCGCGCATCTTCCGCGCCGCCCGACAGGACGATGGCGTCGAAGTTCTCTTTGAGCGATGAAACCGATACAGTTACACCAACTTCCGTCGAGGTGCGGAACTGGACGCCCTCGGCCTCCATCTGCACACATCGGCGGTTGATGTGGTGCTTTTCCATCTTGAAGTCGGGAATGCCGTAGCGAAGCAGTCCGCCGATGCGGTCGTTCTTTTCGAACAGGGTGACGCTGTGTCCGGCGCGCGCCAGCTGCTGCGCCGCGGCCATGCCGGCCGGGCCCGAGCCGACCACAGCCACGCTCTTGCCACTGCGCCTGGCAGGAACCTGAGGCACGATCCAGCCTTCCTGCCAGCCGCGATCGACAATCGCGCATTCGATCGACTTTATAGTGACGGCGGCGTCGTCGATGTTGAGCGTGCAGCTCGCCTCGCAGGGGGCGGGGCAGATGCGGCCGGTGAACTCGGGGAAATTGTTGGTGGAGTGCAGCACTTCAAGCGCGTTCTTCCAGTCACCCTCATAGATCAGATGATTGAAATCCGGGATGATGTTGTTCACCGGGCAGCCGTTGTGGCAATAGGGAATGCCGCAATTCATGCAGCGCGAGGCCTGCCCGCGCAGATCGCCCTCGCCCTGCGGGACGATGAATTCGCGGTAGTGCTTCAGCCGGTCCTTCGGATCGGCATAGGTGCGATCCTTGCGGTCAAGCTCGAGGAAGCCGGTTTCCTTACCCATGACAAATTCCTGAAAGTGTCAAATTGCCGCTCCTCTCCCCCTGCGGGAGAGGACAGCGAAGCTTGCTCGCATGGCGAGCTAGCGTAGCTTGGAGAGGGGGGCGGTGTAGCGCTGCCCTCTGCCCCCCTCTCCAACTACGGCTAGGCCGCTGCGCGACCAAGCCTTCGTATCCTCTCCCGCAAGGGGAGAGGAGCGTGTTGCGCTCAATACCGATCATTCCGCCGCCACCGATGCCGCTTCCAGCCGCTCGGCCTCGAGTTGTTTCAATGCGCGCGCATAGTCGCGCGGCATCACCTTGACGAATTTGGGCAGCGCACCCGCCCAGTCGTCGAGCAGCATGCGGGCGCGCTTGCTGCCGGTGTGGAGGTGGTGGCGTTCGAGCAGCACGCGCAGCCGCTCGGCGTCGTGGCGCAGCATGTCGCCCATGCCGGCATCGTTGACGCCGTTGGTGCGCTGCTGCGGCCTTCCTGCACCGTCTTCCTCGTCGCGCGCGGCCGAGACCGGCTCAAGATCGACCATGGTCTGGTTGCACAGCTCGCCGAAGTTGCCAGCCTCGTCATAGACATAGGCGACGCCGCCCGACATACCCGCCGCGAAGTTGCGCCCGGTGCGCCCCAGCACCAGCACTACGCCGCCAGTCATATATTCGCAGCCATGATCGCCGGTACCCTCGACCACCGCGACGGCGCCCGAATTGCGCACCGCAAATCGTTCGCCGGCAACGCCGTTGAAGAAGGCCTCGCCGGCGATGGCACCGTAGAGCACGGTGTTGCCGACGATGATATTCTCGGTTGGCTCGCGATCGACATGCCCCGGCTGGCGCACGATCACGCGGCCACCGGACAGGCCCTTGCCGACATAGTCGTTGGCGTCGCCGGTCAGATCAAGGGTCACGCCGTGTGCGAGGAAGCCGCCGAACGTCTGCCCGGCCACCCCGGTGAGGCGGATGTTGACGGTATTGTCGGGCAGCCCGGCATGGCCATAGCGCCGCGCGACTTCGCCGGAGAGCATGGCGCCGACGGTGCGGTTGACGTTCTGCACCGCGCGTTCGATCCGCACCGGCTCGCGCTTGTCCAGCGCATCGCCGCAGGCAGCGATCAGTTCGACGTCCATCGCCGCGGCCAGGCCATGGCTCTGCGTCTCGGTCCAGTTGAGCGAGGGGCTATCCCCCTGCGGTACCTGATGGAGCAGCCGCGACAGGTCGATGCCTTCCGCCTTCCAGTGATCGATTGCCTTCCTGGTTTCCAGCCGATCAACCCGCCCGGTCATTTCCGCGATCGTGCGGAAGCCCATTTCGGCCATGAGTCCGCGCAGCTCTTCGGCGACGAAGAAGAAGTAGTTGATGACATGTTCGGGCTGGCCGGTGAAGCGCGCGCGCAGCACCGGGTCCTGCGTCGCGACGCCAACCGGGCAGGTGTTGAGGTGGCATTTGCGCATCATGATGCAGCCCGCCGCGATCAGCGGGGCAGTGGCAAAGCCGAACTCGTCCGCCCCCAGCAGCGCGGCAATCGCCACGTCGCGGCCGGTGCGCAAGCCACCGTCGGCCTGCACCGCGATGCGGCTGCGCAGATTGTTGAGCAGCAGTGTCTGCTGGGTTTCGGCAAGGCCGATCTCCCAAGGCGAACCGGCATGGGTCAGCGAAGTCAGCGGCGACGCGCCGGTGCCGCCTTCGTAGCCCGAGATGGTGACATGGTCCGCGCGCGCCTTGGAGACGCCGGCAGCGACCGTGCCGACACCGACCTCTGACACCAGCTTGACCGAAATCCGCGCGTAGGGATTGACGTTCTTGAGGTCGTGGATCAGCTGGGCGAGATCCTCGATCGAATAGATGTCATGGTGCGGCGGCGGGCTGATCAGGCCGACGCCCGGGGTCGAATGGCGCACTTTGCCGATAACCTTGTCGACCTTGTGGCCGGGCAGCTGGCCGCCCTCGCCGGGCTTTGCGCCCTGCGCCATCTTGATCTGGATATCGTCCGAGTTGACGAGATATTCCGCAGTCACCCCGAAACGGCCCGAAGCAACCTGCTTGATCGCCGAACGCATCGAATCGCCGTTGGCCATCGGCACGAAGCGGTCCGTTTCCTCGCCGCCTTCGCCGGTGTTGGACTTGCCGCCGATGCGGTTCATCGCCATGGCCAGGGTGGTATGCGCCTCGCGGCTGATCGAGCCGAAGCTCATCGCACCGGTGGCGAAGCGCTTGACGATTTCGCTGGCGGGTTCAACCTCGGACAGGTCGAGCGGCTTGTCCGCCGGTTTCAGCGCCATCAGCCCGCGGATCGTCAACATCCGCTCGGACTGTTCGTTGATCGAGGCGGCGAATTCGGCGTAGTTCTTCGGGTTGTTGCCGCGCACCGCATGCTGCAGGCTGGCAATGTTCTGCGCCGTCCAGGCATGTTCCTCGCCGCGCAGCCGCAGCCCGTACATCCCGCCGACGTCGAGCATGGTCTTGTAGATCGGATTGTCGCCATAGGCGGCGCGGTGTCGGCGGACCGTCTCCTCGGCGACCTGCGCGATGCCGATGCCCTCGATGGTGCTCGCTGTGCCGGTGAAATACTGCTCGATGAAGTCCGTGGACAGGCCGACCGCGTCGAAAATCTGCGCGCCGCAATAGGACTGGTAGGTTGAAATGCCCATCTTGGACATGACCTTGAGAATGCCCTTGCCGATGGCCTTGATGTAGTTCTTCTGCACCTCATAGGCGGTGAGCGGCAGCTCCTTGCGGACCCGGATGTCCTCCAGCGTCTCCAATGCGACATAGGGATTGACCGCTTCGGCGCCGTAGCCTGCCAGCACGCAGAAGTGATGCACTTCGCGCGCTTCGCCGGTTTCGACAACCAGCCCGGTCTGCATGCGCAGGCCCTGGCGGACGAGGTGGTGATGCACCGCTGCGGTCGCCAGCAGCGCCGGCATCGCCACGCGCTCGGGGCTCTGCGCGCGGTCGGACAGGATCAGGATGTTCTTGTCGGCCAGCACCGCTTCGGTGGCCTCCCAGCACATTTCCTTGACCGCCGCCGCCAGCCCTTCAGGGCCTGACGCCGCGTCCCAGGTGATATCGACAGTCTGGGTGCGGAAGGCGCCGTCGAGCGCGGCCTCGACCGAGCGGATCTTGGCGACTTCCTCGTTGGTGAGGATCGGCTGATCGACTTCGAGCCGCTTGTGGGTGCCGGCGTCGTGACCCAGCAGGTTTGGGCGCGGGCCGATCATCGACACCAGGCTCATCACCAGCTCCTCGCGGATCGGATCGATCGGCGGGTTGGTGACCTGGGCGAAGTTCTGCTTGAAATAGTCGTAGAGCAGGCGGCTGCGCGACGAGAGCACGGCAATCGGCGTGTCGGTGCCCATCGATCCGATCGGATCGTCGCCCTCGCGCGCCATCGGCTCGAGGAACCTCGAAACATCCTCCTGGGTATAGCCAAATGCCTGCTGGCGATCGAGCAGCGAGGTCGTTTCCATCGGCAGCTGCGCCAGCTCGGACTCGACCACTTCGAGGTCCTTGAGCTTGTACTGGGCGGCCTCCAGCCACTCCTCGTAGGGCTCGGCGCCGGAAAGCTGCGCTTTCAGCTCCTCATCCTCGATGATCCGGCCCTCGGCGAAATCGATCAGCAGCATGCGGCCCGGCTGGAGCCGCCACTTGCGCACGATATTGTCTTCCTTGATGGGCAGCACACCGCTTTCGGAGGCCATCACCACCAGATCGTCGTCGGTGACCAGGAAACGCGCCGGACGCAGCCCGTTGCGATCGAGGGTTGCGCCGATCTGGCGGCCATCGGTGAAGGCGACCGCCGCCGGCCCGTCCCAAGGCTCCATCAATGCGGCGTGATATTCGTAGAAAGCGCGGCGCTTGGCGTCCATCAACGGATTGCCGGCCCAGGCCTCGGGGATAAGCATCATCACCGCATGGGCAAGGCTGTAGCCGCCCGCCAGCAGCAGCTCGAGCGCATTGTCGAGGCAGGCAGTGTCCGACTGGCCATGCGGGATCAGCGGCCACATCTTGTCGAGATCGGGGCCGAGCAGCTCCGATTCCATGGTGCGGCGGCGCGCGTTCATCCAGTTGACGTTGCCGCGCACCGTATTGATCTCGCCGTTGTGGGCGATCAGCCGGTAGGGGTGGGCAAGCTTCCAGCTGGGGAAGGTGTTGGTCGAAAAGCGCTGGTGAACCAGCCCAAGTGCGGAGATGCATTCGGGATTGCGCAGATCGTCATAGAAGCCGCCAACCTGCGTCGCCAGCAGCAGCCCCTTGTAGACAATGGTGCGGCTGGAGAAGCTGGGCATGTAAAGTTCGGTCAGCCCCGGCAGGTTGTGCTTCACCGCCAGCGCGGCGATCGGGTTCTGCGCCTGCTTGCGGATCGCCAGCAGCTTGCGCTCGAAAGCGTCCTGATCGGCGCAGTTCTCGCCGCGCGCGACGAAGCACTGGCGGATCACCGGCATCTGATCGATCACCGCCTTGCCAAGCCCGTCGAGCGTCACCGGCACATCGCGCCAGCCCAGCAGCTGCTGGTCTTCCTTGGCGATGAACTCCTCGAAATTGGCGACGGCGAAATTGCGGCTCGCCTCGTCGCGCGGCAGGAAGCACATGGCGACGGCATAGTCGCCGGGCGCGGGCAGGGTTACGCCCTCGGCCTTGGCCCATGTCCGAAACAGCCCGTCGGGAAGCTGGATGAGAATGCCCGCGCCGTCTCCGAGTAGCGGATCAGCTCCCACCGCGCCGCGATGGTCGAGGTTTTTCAGGATCTCCAGCGCCTGCGAAACGATCGCATGGCTTTTGGCGCCCTTGATATGGGCGACAAAGCCCACACCGCAGGCGTCATGCTCATTGCGCGCATCGTAGAGGCCCTGGGGCTCCGGAAATCCCATCTAAATCCCAATCCTGTCACCAGCCGCACCGCTCCAGAGCACAGCCTGGAGGCGCTTTCGGCAATGAAGCACGACTCACCTCGCCGCAAAAAGCAGCGAAGGAACATGAACGGCCTCCATGGCGACAGGAAAGAATTATTGCAACCGCGAAGAGAGTCGAGAATTCGCCTGCGCTCCGGAATCGGACAGCGCGATCAGGCGGCCCCGCTCATCCGCTGCAACGAGGCGAGGGCGCCGCGCAGCGCGATTTCGGTCTCTTCGGGGCTGTGAAATGGAGCCGCCGGGGCATTGGCCGCACTCGCCGGCGCCTGGTCGGCTGACGGGGAGTCAAATGGACGCATCCCCAGGGGGTAGACGACCGGAGCGACCTCCTCGACTGGCGCGACAGGTGGCGGGGCCGCGAAGGGTCCGCCCGTAGGCGGAGCGAAGGGGGCATCATGGCCGGCCCAATGACCGGGGAACACCACCGCAGGCTCGATTTCGCCGCGATCGTAATCCGGCTCTTCGACACGGACAAATTCCTGCCGGGGCGCCGCCGGGCGGGTCAGTTCGAGCAGCGAGCTGTAGCCGTTCGCCAGCACCGGGTCATCGTCGGCCGAATCGAGGGTTGTATCGTCGGCCTCGAGGTCTTGATCGAAGTGGCCCGCCGCCGCGGCGCGCAGCGTTTCGGCAATGGCCGAGGTATCTTCGGACGTCGGCTGCTGGACGGGTGAGAGCTGGGGCGTTTCAGGCGCACTCGGCATGCTGATCTGGCGCGGCGGAACGAAGCCGGGAACTGGGTCGTCCTCGTCATGGTCGTCCAGATTGAGTGGACGTAGCGCCGCCGGGATGGCCAGCGGTGCGGGCGGAAGCGGTTCTGGCTCGGCAGGCGATGGCGCGGTGAAGTCGTATGGCTGCGGCACCGGCGGAACCTCGGCGACAGTTGCGAAGGGCTCGGGAGCAGGCGCGGTCGCTGCCGCGCGCTGCTGCAGGATCATCGCCATGCGCTCGAGCAGCTCGACCGAAGACAATGCGCCGAGTTCGGCAGAAGCGATGCGCTGCGCGGCTGGACCGGCGGGGAGCGAGAAAATCGGTCTCGGCGCAGTTTCCAGGACGGGCTGAGAGAAGATCGACGGGGGTGTTGCGAATGCGGCCGGCGCAGATTGGGGGGCTGCGAACGGCGCTGGAGGCTGCATGGTCGGCGGCGGCGCATAGGGCTCGGGCAGGGGCGGGGCAGGCTCGAACTGGCGTGCGAATTCGGCGGGAGCGGCCGGAGCGGCGGGGACGTAATCTGCGTATGGGGTAAGGTCGAGCGAGGCCGCTTGGGGCTCGACGCGGGTCCATGGGGCTGCCGCAAGTGGCCGCTCCTCCAACTCGTTCAGACCCTCGACAGCGCAATCGGCAACATTGAGGATCTGCGGGGCGCTACCGGGAAGCGGGGCAATGTCTTGGAATTCAGGGCGGGAATCTTCCTTGGCGGTCAGGCCGCGCCGGCGATTGGTCGGGGCGTCCTGGGTGCTAGCTTGAGCCTCCGCAGGCTCTGCACGATTTCCTCGCACCGCTTGCGCACGCTGCCTGACCGGAGCACTGCCGGGAGCCGCACCGCGCCGGCGCTCGCGCACGACTGGCTTGGGCCGGGCAATCCGCCGTCCGAACAACGCGCCCAGAGTGCCGCCGATCCCGGTCATGGTCAGGGCAAGCAGTAGCCGCGCCGTCGCGCCGAGCGGCGGTGCGGCGGCAGGAATCAGGCTGTCGATATGGCCGGCAAGGATCACGGATTCGATCAGGCCCGGGCGGATGGCAAAGCTGCCGAGCCCGAACAGTGCCCCGAACCACAGCGCGACGATCGCCGGAAACAGCGGATGGCGGCTGATCGGTGGCTTGCCGCGGTATTGTTTGCGGTGTTGCTCGGCCAATGGACTTACCTCGTAGTTAGTTCTGCCGGCTGCCCGTTCCACTGAATTCAGGCAGCGACACTCAGTTCGCGATGAGCGCCGGTAAGTAACAGCTTTTGGTAAACAGCTTGATAACGCTCCGCGTTGCGCGCCCAGTCATGTCGAAATTCCACGTGTTTTCGCCCGGCAGCACGGTAAGCATCCCAGGTCGCGCGGGCATCCAGCAACCGCGCGAGGGCTTCGGCGCAGGCGGCGGGATCATCGGGTGCGAACAGGCAACCGGTGACGCCATTCTCGATCAGTTCGCGGTGACCGCCGACGTCGGACGCAGCGACCAACTTGCCCTGCGCCATCGCCTCCAGCGGCTTGAGCGGCGTCACCAGGTCGGTCAGCCGGCTGTGTTTGCGCGGATAGGCCATGATGTCGGTCAGGGCATAGTATCGCTCGACTTCGTGGTGGGGCACGCGGCCGACGAAGTGGATCGCCGCTGCCGCCTGCGATGCCTGCGCCTGCGCGCGCAGGGCCGACTCGCACGGGCCGCCGCCGACCAGCAGCAACCGCGCCTGCGGCTGGCGTGCGATCAGCGCCGGCATCGCCGCAATCAGGTCGTCGATGCCCTCATAGTCATAGAAGCTGCCGATGAAGCCGATCACCGGCCCCGATGATTTTGGGGCACCCAGGCCAAGCCTGGCGGCGAATTTCGCATCGCGCGCCAGCGGCGTGCCGAACAGGTCAAGATCGACGCCGTTGGGCATGATGGTGATGCGCGCGCTATCGGTGCCGCGCGCGATCAGGTCGCTGCGCAGTCCTTCGCAGATCGTCACCACCGCACCGGCCCCGGCGACAACGCGGTTTTCGAGCATCCGGGTCAGGCGGTATTTGACCGAACCTGCGCTGCCGGTGCCATTGCCGACCGCGGCGTCTTCCCAGAAGGCGCGAATCTCGTAGACCAGCGGAATGCCGCGCCTCCGCGCCACGCGCAAGGCTGCCGCCCCGCACAGGGCTGGCGAATGAGCGTGGAGAATATCGGGCTGCCATTTGCCGCACAGCGCATCGATGGCAGCGGCAAGCCTGCCGATCTCGCGCCATTCGCGCAGGCCGGCCGGGCCAGCAGCCGCGCCGGGGGTGCGGTGAAAGATCAGCCCTTCCGCGCCTTCGACGCCAGGCCCGTCGGCATGGTGCCGCAGCCCGGTAATGCCGCGCACATCCAGCCCCATGGCCCGCTGCGCCTTCATGATCGCGCGGGTGCGGAAGGTATAGCCACTGTGCAGCGGCAGAGAATGGTCGAGCACGTGAAGGATCCGGGTCATCGCGGTTGTCCTAGCCGAACAGCCTTAACGCCGCGTCAACCGCGAAGTGTTAGGGGCGGGCGATGGTCGATAATTTCGCTCTTGCCCTGATCCACGGACTGCTGGCGCTGGCCGCCTGGCGCTTGCTGATGAACGATGCCCTCGACCGCGATCCGCTGGAGTCCGAAACGTCCGAAACGCCCGCCGCCGCAAAAAAGCGGGGCCGCCGTGGTTGAACTGGCTTTGGCGGCATTTATGGCGGCGCTGATGGTCATCGGCCTGCGCCGTCCGTTCGTTTGGGTGCTGGCCTATCTCTATGTCGATATTCTGGCGCCGCAGAAAATCTCCTACATCCTGCTCGCCTCGATCCCGCTGTCGCTGATCGTGTTCATCGCGGCCTTCGGTGGCTGGCTGATTGCGGACGACAAGACCGACAGCCGTTTCACGTTTCGCCAGGGTCTGATGGCGCTGCTGCTGCTCTATTGCGGCTACACCACCTGGGGCGCAGACTTTCCGGTCGAGGCGGCAAACAAGTTCTCCTGGGTGTGGAAGGCGATGGTCTTCGCGATCTTCCTGCCGCTGGCGCTGCGTACCCGGCTGCGGATCGAGGCCGCGGTGCTGGTGATGGTGCTGACGGCGGGGGCGATCATCATCAATGGCGGCATGAAAACGGCAGCGGGCGGCGGCGGCTATGGTGTGCTGCACCTGTTCGTCAACGACAACACTGGCCTCTACGAGGGCTCGATCCTCTCCTGCGTGGCGATAGCGGTCATCCCTATGGCGGTGTGGCTGGCGAAGCACGGCACGATTTTCCCGCCCGACTGGCGAGTGAAGCTGTTTGCCGCCGCGCTGGTGCTTGCCTGCCTGCTGATCCCGGTCGGCACCCAGGCGCGCACCGGGCTGATCTGCATCGCCCTGCTGGGGGTGCTTTCGTTGCGCTCGGTCAAGCGGCGTTTCACCTATATATTCCTGGTCGGCGCGGCCGGACTGCTGGCGCTCCCGCTCCTGCCGCAAAGCTTCACCGAACGCATGGATTCGATCGAGAACCACCGCGCCGATCAGTCGGCTTCGACCCGCATCGCGGTGTGGCAATGGACCTGGGAATACGTCAAGGATCGCCCGCTGGGCGGCGGCTTCGACGCCTATCGCAGCAACAAGATCCGTTATCAGACGACCAGCACGGAAACCACCGGCAGCACCACCGCAGTCGAAAGCCAGGAAGTGGTCGATCAGGGCCGCGCCTATCATTCGAGCTATTTCGAGATGCTGGGCGAACAGGGCTGGCCCGGCTTCATTCTGTGGACATGGCTGCAATTTCTCGGCGTCTGGCAGATGGAGCGCCTGCACCGCCGTTGGAAAATGCGCGAATGCGAGGGGATTGAAAGCCAGTGGCAGGCACCGCTGGCCAATGCGCTGCAACAGGCGCAGCTGGTCTATCTGTGCGGCTCGCTGTTTGTCGGCATCGCCTACCAGCCGTTCATCCTGATGCTGATCGGCGTGCAATGCGGGTTGTGGAGCTATCTGCGGCGCACTGATTCGCCGCAACGGACAATGTTGCGCGCACCGCGCCCGATGACACTGCCGAAAGCCGTAGCGGCAGATTGAGCGACGTTGCACCCGCTGCCCGGCTGGTCCATGAATGAGCCTCGTTTAACACGAGGAATCGACCATGAAGCTGGAGGAACTGCAGGCCAGGATCGGCGAGAATATCGGCACGTCGGAATGGGTCGATGCCAGCCAGGACCGGATAAACCGGTTCGCCGATGCCACCGATGATCACCAGTTCATCCACGTCGATCCCGAACGGGCCAAGGCCACGCCCTTTGGCCAGACAATCGCGCACGGCTTCCTGACGCTGTCGCTGCTTGCGGCCTTCGTGGAGACCGGGTTTCCCAAAGTCGATACCAAGATGTCGGTCAACTACGGCTTCGACAAGGTCCGCTTCCTGACCCCGGTCAAGTCGGGCAAACGCGTGCGCGGCAATTTCAAGTTGCTCTCGCTTGACGAAAAGCGTCCCGGCCAGTGGCAGCAGGCCATGGAAGTCAGCGTCGAGATTGAAGGCGAAACCAAGCCGGCGCTGATCGCCGAATGGATCATCCAGCATTTCACCTGATCTGACCAACTAGGAGAACTCCTCATGCGTGACGCCCTGATCGTAGCCGCCGCCCGCACCCCCATCGGCCGCGCCTATCGCGGTGCCTTCAATGCCACTGCGGCCCCCAGCCTGGGCGCGCTGGCGATCGCCGCCGCGCTCGAACGCGCCGGGATTGAGGGCGGCGAGGTGGAGGACGTGCTGTGGGGATCGGCGCTGCCGCAGGGCGGGCAGGGCGGCAACATCGCGCGGCTCGCCGCGCTGCGCGCCGGGCTGCCGGTGACTACTTCGGCGATGACCCTCGACCGCCAGTGCTCGTCCGGCCTGATGACCATCGCCACGGCATCGAAGCAGGTAGTGATGGACCGGCAGGACGTGGTCATTGCCGGCGGTCAGGAGTCGATCACCACGGTCCAGACCAAGGATCTGCGCATGGAATTCGATCCCGGCCTGATCGCCATGCACGGCGCCACCTACATGCCGATGCTCCAGACCGCCGAAGTTGTTGCGGAACGCTACAATATCCCGCGCGACGCCATGGACGACTATGCCTTCCAGTCGCAGCAACGCACCGCCGCCGCGCAGGCGGCGGGCAAATTCGACGCCGAGATCGTCGCTGCGACTGCGACCATGAATGTCACCGACAAGGCCACCGGCGAAACCAGCCAGAAGCAGGTAACTTTGGCAAAGGACGAAGGCAACCGCGCCGACACCACGCTCGAAGGGCTGAAGTCATTGCAACCGGTCATGCCCGGCGGCACCATCACTGCGGGCAACGCTAGCCAGCTGTCCGATGGTTCGGCGGCGGTGGTGGTGATGGAAGCGGCGCTGGCGGCAAAGAAGGGCCTGACCCCGCTCGGTCGCTACCTGGGCATGGCGGTGGCGGGCACCGAGCCCGACGAGATGGGCATCGGCCCGGTCTTCGCCATTCCCCGGCTGCTCGAACGCTTTGGCCTGAAGATGGACGATATCGGCCTGTGGGAGCTTAACGAAGCTTTCGCGGTGCAGGTGGTCTATTGCCGTGACAAGCTGGGCATCCCGAACGAGCTGCTCAACGTCAACGGCGGCGCGATCTCGATCGGCCATCCCTATGGCATGACCGGCGCGCGCTGCACCATGCACGCGCTGATCGAAGGCAAGCGGCGCGGCGCGAAACATGTCGTGGTGACAATGTGCGTCGGCGGCGGCATGGGCGCGGCGGGGCTGTTCGAAGTCCTGTAGCTCCAGAACGCTTGCCTTCGCGGCCGGTTCCGCCCATCTTCGCGGCAGGGGAAACACACCATGCCCGAACATATGGGTATCATCGAGATTCTCGGCCTGGCCGGTAGTATCAGCCTGTTGTCCGGCTGGCGGCTGTATCTTTGCGTGCTGGCGACGGGCGCGGCGATGTTCTTCGGGGTGCTGCCGCTGCCCGATCACCTGCAGAGCCTGCAGATCCTTGCCAATCCATGGGTGATGGGCGTGGCCGGCTTTGCCGCGCTGTGCGAATTCTTCGCCGACAAGGTGGCCTGGCTCGATTCGATCTGGGACGGCATCCACACCCTGATCCGGCCGCTGGGCGGGGCGATGCTGACACTGGCGATCGTCGATCCGTCGGACCCGGTGGCGCAGGTCATCGCCTTCCTGCTCGGCGGCGGCGGCGCGCTGCTGGCGCATGGCGGCAAGGCCGGCGCGCGCGCAGTGGTCAACGCCAGTCCCGAACCCTTCAGCAATGTCGCGGTTTCGACGCTGGAGGATGTGGCGACGGGCGGGCTTCTTTACCTTGCCTACCAGTACCCGATCGCCGCCGGGCTGATCGCGCTGGCGCTGGTGGTGCTGGCCATCGCCCTGATAGTGCTGGCGCGGCGGGTGCTGAAGCGCATTTTCAGCTCGGAACCGGAAATCCCGTCCTCTGATGCATAAAAGCCGCGACTCGTGGATTTCTGCGCATTAACGCCAAATTAACCTTTCATGATCATAGGTCATATGGTTAATGCACGGCAACAACCCTTACGAAGGGGTTAGCGCCGAACTTCCAGGGGCAAAGGGGGATACCCATGCGCGTATTGTTGATCGAGGATGAGCCGACCACGGCCCGTGCCATTGAGCTCATGCTCACCACCGAAGGCTTCAACGTCTATTCGACCGATCTGGGCGAAGAAGGCCTGGATCTCGGCAAGCTGTACGATTACGACATCATCCTGCTAGACCTCAACCTGCCCGACATGCACGGCTACGATGTGCTGAAAAAGCTGCGCGTTGCCAAGGTGCAGACGCCGGTGCTGATCCTTTCGGGCATATCGGAAATGGATTCCAAGGTGCGCAGCTTCGGCTTCGGCGCCGACGATTATGTCACCAAGCCCTTCCACCGCGAAGAGCTGGTCGCCCGCATCCATGCCGTGGTCCGCCGTTCCAAGGGCCATTCGCAATCGGTCATCCGCACCGGCAAGCTGACCGTCAACCTCGACGCCAAGACCGTCGAAGTCGATAGTGCCCGGGTCCATCTGACCGGCAAGGAATACGCCATGCTGGAGCTGCTGTCGCTCCGCAAAGGCACCACGCTCACCAAGGAGATGTTCCTCAACCACCTTTACGGCGGCATGGACGAACCCGAGCTCAAGATCATCGACGTGTTCATCTGCAAGCTGCGCAAGAAACTTGCCCACGCCTGCGGCGGCGCCAACTACATCGAAACCGTCTGGGGCCGCGGCTATGTGCTGCGCGATCCCGATCAACAGGCCGAAGCCGCCTGAACCTGAATTTGCAGCGGAGTACCCAGAACGGCCCGCCCCTTCGGGAGCGGGCCGTTTTGGTTTGGGTATTCTAGCACCACCAGTTAATCCTGGAAGTGGCTTCAAAACAGAATAATGTCGCTTTCAGCAAGAGGCGGATGGCCGGTAAGCAGGGCGAGGGTAATTGCCGCAACTCCGCCGAGACCATCGGCATCGTATAGCAATGCGCCTGTGGCGGGGTTGTAGATCAGGTGCTGGGCGGCGGTGGTGGCCCTGGTGCCAAAAGCCAGCTCGCCAGGATCGAGCGCCCCAAGCCCATAACCGGCCAACCCCCCAAACGCAGCAACGGACAGCGCGATTGTATCGGTTCCCGACACGAAATCCTTGACCGTGTCCTTGTCGATGGAAGCTGACAGGAAATTGAACTCAAATCGGTCGCTGTCCAGGCCACCGGTCAGAATGTCGGCACCGAAGCCGCCGATCAGCGTGTCATTGCCGGCACCGCCGGACAAGTTATCTTTGCCACCGTTGCCCGACAAAACATTGTCGCCTGCATTGCCCGTGATCTTGTTTGCCAGTTGATTGCCCATACCGTCGATATTTGCCGAGCCGGTGAGCGTTAGATTTTCGATCGTATCCATGCCAGGAAAGAAAAATATGCTCCCAAGATCGAAGCTCACGCTGGCATTGACCAAGTCGGTTCCTTCGCCGACAATTTCGACAATCAGGTCATCGACATTATCGACAGTGTAGATGTCGTTTCCGGCCCCACCTTCCAGTCTATCCACGCCGCCGCCGCCGTCTAGCTTGTCGTTCCCAGCCCCACCCACCAGGCGATTGGGATCGCTGTTGCCAATAAGAGTATCAGCAAATCTTGAGCCAATGAGGTTTTCAATGGAAAGCAGCGTGTCGATGCCGCTTGCTCCGGTATTCTGCGCCGCAGTCAGCGAAAGGTTTGCTTTCACTGCACCGGTCGAATCGAAATAAGTTGCGGTATCGACGTCCGCGCCGCCATCGAGCAGGTCTTTACCCTTGCCGCCGTAGAGCACATCGTTGCCAAGTCCGCCGTACAGAAAATTGTTCTGCATGTTGCCGTTGATGGTGTCGTTGCCGCTCAGCCCGTTAACTGCGTCGATGTGGCCCTGCCGCACCAGAATGATGTCATCGCCCTGGGTCGCTGGCTGGATTCCGTAGCTGAAGGCGCGAGAGGCTGCGTTTCCACTGTTCGTGAAATTATCGAGATAGGTAACCGCAAAGCCACCACCATCGATCGCCGTGACCTGTGAATAGCGCCCGCTTCCCGAAGAGATATGAAACGGTATGCCAACCTTCTGGCCGGATGCATCGAACAGCTGGCCGATTGTGCTGACAGCAACGTAAGTGGAGCCATCGCCCTGCCAGGTGACGAGAAAATTTCCGTCATCCAGCACTGCGATATCGGAACCCGAATATCCATTGTTGTTATTCGGAATTGACGTGACCAATATCGGCAAACCCAATGCTGTGCCGACATTGTCATAGCGCTGCACCCAGAAGTCGGTCACACTGCTGCTGGTCGGCGAATTTTCTTCCCAATTGACGACAAAACCGCCGTCCGCCAGCGCCGCAACCGCAATCGATTCGCGCGAATAGCCCATCGCATTGGGACTGCTGGCATCAACAATGATTTCGAGGCCGATCGGTTGCATGTTGGCATCGACGATCCTGGCCGAAACAGATAGAGATTGAGTAGTGCTGTTTCCATCATAAATCAAATAACTGACGACAGTATTGCCACTCGAAATCCTTGCGGAATCAAATAAAAATGCACCTTGACCCTGCGCAAGCACGATATCGCTGATGTTCGTGTGTACTCCAAGAATATTTCCAGCGGAGTCAACTTTCTGCGCAAAAACGTTGTAGCTATCATATGGCAGTGCACCGAGCGACAGTACATAGAATTGATCACTTCCGGCTGCGATGATGTGTGGCTGAGTTCCGTTTGCAATGTTTGAATTCGAATACGTTCCGGCTAGAAACGGCGCGCCTACCGATCCGCCATTCTGATCGAACACATGCGCCATGATGCCGGAGCCGTTGGTCCCGCGATAGCTTTCATCCCACGCGATTACGAAATTGCCGTTGTCGAGCAATGCGATGGTCGGAAAGGCCTTGACCTGCCAAGCCGGAGGGTCGTTCGGCGCATTGACGATGAACTCGCCGCCAACTAGCGAGCCATCGCTATTGAATATCTGGGCGCGGATGTTGTTTTCGCCGCCATTGCCATCGACCCAGGCCACGACATAGCTCCCGCCCGACAACCAACCGATCGATGACTGTAGCTCGGTCGCTGTGGGATCGTTGTTAGACCATTCGGTGCCGATGTTCTGATAGACTGCCATTCGAATTCTCCCGAAGCCGCATGGCCGGGTGAGTATAGCTCTACGACAATGCGGAAGGTTTATTCCACGTCAAGAGATACGACATGACTACAAAGAGATAAAGTAGAAAGTAGATTGTGACTATTTTAATTCAATATTATTACAGTAATTTACAAAACCTGTCGTCACCGGTTGTGCCGAAGCAGCGAATGTCCTTTCATGCCTTTGGCAACGCAGCTCGATCTGCGTTGACCCCTGCGCTTGTCGATGCCAACGCACTCCCATGACCGCCAACAAACCCGGTGACCCCACCACGCTCAACCGGCTCTACGGCCGCTCGGTTGGCAAGCCGTTGCGCAAAGGCCAGCAGGCCCTAGTCGATGAACTGCTGCCACGCATTGCCGTGCCGCAGGAAGGTCCGGTCACGGCCGAGCGCCTGTTCGACCGTGACTGCCCGCTGCATTTCGAGATCGGTTTCGGCGGCGGCGAACATATGGCGGCGCGGGCCGACATGCTGCCCGATCACGGTTTCATCGGGGCCGAGCCCTTCCTCAACGGAGTCGCCCAGGCGCTGGTCCATGTCGATGGAGATGGCGGAACGCATCCCCCCATAGGCAATGTCCGCATTCACCACGGCGACGCGCTGGAGGTGCTGGCGCGTATTCCCGACGGGGCGTTGAGCTTCGTCTATCTGCTCCACCCCGATCCCTGGCCCAAGGCGCGCCACGCCAAGCGGCGGATGATGAACGATGGTCCGGTCAGGCTGATCGCAGCCAAACTGAAGCCCGGCGGCGAATTCCGCTTCGGCACCGATCACCCCGTCTATCTGCGTCACGCGCTGATGGTCATGCGCCGCTATTGCGAGGGACTGGACGCCAGCTTCGACTGGCTGTGCGGCCAGCCCTGCGATTTCCAGCAGCGCGCCGGCGGCTGGCCCGAGACCCGCTACGAGGCGAAGGCGCGCGCGCAGGGGCACGAGGTGTGGTATTTTCGTTGGAGGCGTATTTAAGGGTACCTCTAGCGTAGAAATACCGATTTATTCCAACAGGTTATCTACTCTACAGTTTTCGTCCCTTGGCGGCAATTTCCGCCCCGGTGATTACCCGGTGATTGCTGGGTGATTGCTGGACGCCGCGTTTGGAGGCGAAAAAATGGCGAGTGGAAAGATAACGAAACGGACGGTCGACGCCCTGATTGCATCGCGGTCAGAAGGCTTCTTGTGGGATGACGGCATCAAAGGATTTGGTGCCAAGATCACGAAGAGTGGTGCGGTTTCCTACATCCTGCAATTCCGCATGGGCGGGCGCGAAGCAAGCACGCGACGCTATACGATCGGCAGTCATGGATCGCCGTGGACACCTGCAACCGCCCGAGAAGAGGCGCAGCGCCTTTTCCTGCTTATCGCGCAAGGTATCGATCCGGTCGAAGTCGAGAAACAGCGCCGCCGCGAAGCGGTCGACCTCGCGTTCAGCAATTATGCGGAACGCTTTGAAAGGTCGTGCGTCGGCAGAGGCTGGAAGGTGCTTGTCGCGCGCTCATTCAGGATTCATGTGAAGCCGGTACTGGGCAGCAAGCCGCTACCCAAAATCACCCGATCTGATGTGGTCGCCGTGTTTGATCGGATGCCCGACTGCCAGGTTGCCAACCGTCGCAATGTCTTTGCCGTGCTGCGACGCATGTTCCGTTGGGCGGTCAGTCGGGGCGATATTGATCGTAGCCCGATGGAAGGGATGGAGACGCCACCTGCTGTCAAAGCACGGGATCGATGGCTTTCTGATCAGGAATTAGCCAGAATTTGGGAGCATGCCCCCAAGACCCACCATTGCTTTGGCCCGATTGTACGACTGCTCATCGTGACCGGACAGAGACGCGAGGAAGTTTCATCGTTGTCCTGGGAAGAGTTGGAACAGTTCGAGCGGATGTGGACGTTGCCCGGCGATCGCGCGAAGAACGGCGAGCCCAACCGCATTCCACTCAATGAACTTGCAGTCGCTGTGCTCGACGCTGTTGCCGGGAAATCAACTTGGCCAAGACGGGGCAAGGTTTTTTCCACCTCAACAGGCGGCGGGTTTACTGGCTATCACAAAGGGAAGGAAAAGCTTGATCGAATGGTTGCCGAGGATGGCGGCGATCCGATTGCTCCTTGGCGGCTACATGATCTTCGCCGAACGCTCGCTACCGGATTTCAGCGGCTGGGCGTTCGCTTTGAAGTCACCGAAGCGGTGCTGAATCATGTCGGTGGGTCTCGCGCCGGGGTCGCCGGTATCTATCAGCGGCATGACTGGAAGGCCGAGAAGCGGGAGGCGCTCGACCTATGGAATAATCATGTCGTTTCGATTCTCGCCAAGGCGGATGGAGTCATCAATGGTGTGAACTTTGGCAAAGCTCATAGCGACATCGCTGCGCAGCCCGCTTTACCTACAAACGCTGCGGCGGCGGCCTAGACACAAGGTAACGAATATGTTACCAACGGCGGTGCAATTGTGATTGTTGAGGAATATATTCGCGAAGACGGTTCTTGCCCGTTCCGGGGCTGGTTCGATGATCTCGATGTCCAGGCTGCGGCCAAGGTGGCGACCGCCATCGTCCGCATGGAACTGGGCAATCTGTCGAACGTCAAATGGATCGGCGGCGGGCTTGGCGAGTATCGGATCGACTGGGGACCGGGTTACCGGCTCTATGTGACTCAGGACGGTGATCAGCTAGTGATCCTCTTCGTGGGCGGGACGAAGAAGCGGCAGCAGGCGGATATCAAGCAGGCGGGCGCATTGCTCGACGAGTACAAGGGCCGGAAGGCCAAGATGAAGAAGGCAAGGAGCTAGGCAAGGTGGCGCTGACACGCGATTTCAAGGAGACGGTGAAGGAGCGCGCTGCGCGCGATCCTGCCTTCGCCAAAGCCATGCTCGACGAGGCAGCGACCGCGTTTCTCAACGGCGAGCCGCACGTTTCGCGCCTGATCCTTCGTGACCTGATCAATGCCTCTGTCGGGTTCGAAGATCTGGCCACCGAAACCAATCGCCCAAGCAAGAGCCTGCACCGCATGCTTTCGGAGAAGGGCAATCCGAGCATGGACAACCTCGCGGCAATTTTTGAAATGGTCAGCAAACGGCTCGGCGTTCAATTCGAAGCACATACGTTTGAGGCAGCCTAAGACCCTACGGGATCCAGTTGGTATGCGGCGCGGTGCGATCAGGCATGCAGGCTCTCTTCATCGCCGCAAGGTCTTGTTTCGGTTTGGATCGTCGCATGGTGGATGCCAAACCGCGCTTCGAGCATTTCGACTACGGCTAGGCGGGTCGCTTCCGCCCGATCGTCTTCGATCACCGCTACGTGCGCAGTCAGGCTGGCGTCATCTCCCGCGACCGACCAGAGGTGCAGGTCGTGCACGCCGGTGACCCCCTCGACAGCCCTCATCGCAGCGCGGATGGCCTTCAGGTCAAAGCCGCGCGGGACGCCTTGCAACAGGATATGGGCGGTGTCGCTCAGCAGGGTCCAGGTCCGCGGCAGCACCCAAAGACCGATTGCGATAGCGACCATGGGATCGATCCAGTCGAGCTTGGTCAAGTAGATCGCGACGGCTGCACCGATCACACCGAGTGAGCCGAGCATGTCGGCCCATACTTCCAAGTAGGCTCCCTTGACGTTGAGGCTGTCTGACTTGCCGCCTGCGAGGATGCGCATCGAAATCAGGTTCACGATCAGGCCGACGCTGGCGACGATCAGCATGCCAATCGATTCGACTGGTCTGGGATCGAAGAAGCGCATCACGCCTTCGAACAGCACATAGCCCGCGACTGCAAAAAGCAGGATCGCGTTGAACGCGGCGGCGAGGATTTCGAAGCGACGATAGCCAAAGGTGCGCTGATCGTCGGGGGGGCGCTGGCCGATCCTGACCGCTGCGAGCGCAATGGCCAGCGCTGCACCGTCGGTGAACATATGTGCGGCGTCTGAAAGCAGCGCGAGGCTGTCGAACACGAATGCACCGACCAGCTCGGCAACCAGGAACGCAGTTGTGAGCGCCAACGCGATGGCTAGCCGCCTGGTGCTCGCCCCTGCGCCATGATTGTGGCCCGCGTGTCCGCTCGCTTCCTGTTCTTGTGCATTGGCCATCATTGTCCTCCCGACTGGTGGCCGGCGGACCACAAGTCATGAGCATTGATCCGAAGTCGCGAGATCGCTCGTGACGCTTCGGCCCGCGCGGCGGTTTCCACTTTCAAGGCATCCTGTGCCTGGCGCTCGGCGTATAGCAGGTTGGCAAGGTCGACGCCGCCCAATCCATAGCCCTGGCGCAAACGGTAGGCTGCCATCTCGCTGCTGGTTCGGGCATCGAGACTGCGTTGCCATGCCGACCAGCTGTTGATCGCCTGGGCAAAGTCGGTGGCGGCGGCCTCCTCGGCCGTAAACCGCGCGGCCGCGAACTCGGCGGTCGCGGCGCGGGCTTCCGCATCGGCTTGGTCGGCCGAGGCGGATCTTCCCGCGCCGCCAATCGGGATCGATGCCACCACCCCGATGCCGCGCTCGGCTCCGCCCCGCTCGCTGAACAGGCGCAAGCCGAGTGTCGGATCGGGAATCCGGTCTCGGCGCGCCCGCTCGGCCATGATCGTTTGCCGATCAGCTTCGGCCTTCGCAGCAGCCAAGCCATGATCCTGAGCGAGCGCCTGATCACGAAGTATGTCGAGCATGATCGGCGGCATCACCGGGTCTGGCAATTCCGGCACCTCGGCAGGCAGCGGCAGCGAGGGGAACTGCACCTCCAGCCGCGAGCGCGCGATTTGTGCGCGCGACCGGCTCTGGTCGAGCGCAACCCGCGCCGTTGCCAGCGCCGAGCGGGCCCGATCGGCATCGACCGGTGCCGCGTCCTGGAGGGCAACCCGGCGTTCGACGGAAGTCAGGTCTGCCGCCAGGTTGGCCACCGCAGCTTCGTTGGCCTTTATCTCTGCACCGGCTGCTAACCAGTCCCACCAGATGTCGTTGAGGAGCTGCACCGCGCTATGGCGGGCGCCGGCAATCCGATAGTCCGCCGCCGCAACTCCGAACTCACCCGCCCTGCGGTCAAGTGCGGCCTTGCCGGGCAACCGGAAACCCCGTTCGAGCGTAACATCGTATTCGCTGAATTCGCCTTCGCGGTCGATCCGGCGCCTTGCATAGGATCCGCTAACGGTGAACTCATAGGGACCGGCGCGCTGACCGCGCGCTGCACCGCGCGCTGCGTCGCTGCGGGCAATGCTTGCCTGGACCAAAGGATGCTCTTCGACCGCGCGCTCGACGGCTTCCGCGGGTAGCAATGTCGCCACTTCGTTGGCGAGTGCAGCTCCGGATAGAAGCAGCGCGGGCAGGACTAGAAAGCGGTTCATGCGGGGTATCCTTCGTCATCACCCTGGGCATCGCGTTCAGCGAGCGACTCGCCGAACCGCTCGTAGAGCATCGGCAAAAGCACCAAGGTCAGCAGGGTGGATGTGATCAGGCCGCCAATCACCACAATGGCTAGCGGCCGCTGGATTTCGGAGCCGGGGCCGGTCGCAAAGAGCAAGGGCACCAGTCCGAAGCCGGTAATCGTTGCGGTCATCAGGACCGGTCGCAACCGCCGTTCCGCTCCGCGCCGCACCGCCTCGGCCATCGATTTGCCTGATTCGCGCAACTGCCGGAAGTAGGACACCATCACCAGGCCGTTGAGCACCGCGATGCCGAGCAGGGCGATGAACCCGACCGAGGCGGGCACCGAGAGATATTCCCCGGTGACCAGCAAGGCGACGATGCCTCCCACCGCTGCAAACGGAATGTTAGCGATAATCAACAGTGAAGCGCGAAGCGACCGGAGCGTCACGTAGAGCACGATAAAGATCAGAATCAGCGCAATTGGCAGCACAACCGCCAGCCGGGCCGATGCCCGCTGCTGGTTTTCGAACTGCCCGCCCCATTCGAGCCGGTATCCCGCAGGAAGCGGCACGTTTTTGGCAAGATCGGCTTTGGCCTCATCGACAAAGCCAACCAGATCGCGGCCCGACACGAACGCCTGGATCAGCGCAAAGCGTGAGCCATTCTCATGCTCCAGCTTCACCGGCCCCTCGGTGCGGGTGACCTGCGCGACGTCGCTGACGCGGACGCTCGTCCCATTGGGGCTGAGTATCGTCTGGTTGGTGAACAGCGTCGGATCGCTCGCCAGTGCAGGATCGCCGCGAATGACGATCGGCACGCGGCGATTGCCTTGAGCGACAGTCCCTGCGCGCACACCTTCGACCTGCGCGCGCAGGGCATCCTGCAAGTTTTCCACGGGCATTCCGGCCCGGCCGGCAGCAAGCCGATCGATGTCGAGTTGCAGGTATTCGACGCTGTCATCGGCAACCGTGATCACTTCGGTCGCGCCGCTGATCTTGCGCAGCCGCCCATCGATTTTGGCCGCTAGTTCTCCAAGCGTCTTGAGGTCGGGTCCGAACAGCTTGATCGCCAGATCGCCGCGCGAGCCGGTCAACATTTCGGACACGCGCATTTCGATAGGCTGGGTAAAGGCATGCTCGAATCCGGGCAGTTCCTCCATCGCCACCCTGATTTGCTCGATCAGCCAGTCCTTGTCCTGAACCCGCCATTCACTCCGCGGCTTCAGTCTCATGAACGTATCGGTGTCATTGAGCGACATCGGATCGAGCCCGAGTTCATCGCTGCCGACCCGGCCGACGATTTCGAGGATCTCCGGAACCTTTTCCATCAGCAGTTTCTGGACGCGCAAATCGCCTTCGATGCTGTGTTGGAGGCTGATGCTCGGGTGCTTCTCGATCTGCAGCAGCACCGAGCCTTCATCCATCGTCGGCAGGAAGGTCTTGCCGACAAACGAATAGGCCACAACCGCGACGAGCAAGGCGGCTCCGGCTGCACCATAGACCGCCGACTTGCGGGCAAAGGCCCAATCGAGCAGCCTGTGATAACGCGGCGAAAGCTGCCGCATCAACCACGGCTCCTTGTGCTCTCCATCCGCCTTCAGGCCGTAAGAGGCGAGCACCGGAACCAGAGTCAAAGCCAGGACGAGCGAACTGGCTAGCGCCAGCACGATCGTCATCGCCACCGGACCAAACAATTTGCCCTCAAGGCCCTCGAGCGTGAGGAGCGGAAGGAACACCAGCGCGATGATGAACAGGCCCGAAGCGACCGGCACCACGACTTCGCTGGTGGCAACCAGCACGCGGTTGATCTTGCTGGAATGCGCATGGGCCGGATCGGACAGTCGCTCGACGACATTTTCGATAACCACCACGGCGCCGTCCACCAGCATCCCGATGGCAATAGCGAGACCGCCAAGGCTCATCAGATTGGCCGACATGCCGAACTGCTTCATCAGGATGAAGGTCACCAGCGTGGCCATCGGCAGGGCGGCGGCAACGATCAGCGAAGCCCGGATGTCGCCCAGAAACAGGAGCAGCAGGATCACCACCAGGATGGTCGCTTCGAGCAAGGCCTCCTCGACTGTCCCGACGGCCCGTTCAACCAACTCAGAACGGTCATAGAAGACATTGAGGACCATCCCCTTGGGCAGGCTGCGCTGGACCTCGGCGGCGCGCACCTTGACCTCGCGCACGACCTTGCTGGCATCGGAACCCTTCAAGGCGATCACAATGCCTTGCACCGCCTCGCCGGTGCCGTTGCGCGTCACCGCGCCGTAACGGGTCAGGCTGCCGGTGCCGACGGTCGCGACATCGCTGAGCCGCAACACGCCATCCTTTTGCGTTTTGACCACCACCGCGCGCAGATCATCCTCGGTCTGGATCGCTCCGACCGCGCGCACGATCAGCGCCTCGTCGCCAACCGAGAGTCGCCCGGCGCCGTCGTTGCGGTTTCCTGCACCGATCGCCGTGCTGATGTCTTCATAGGTGAGGCCAGCTGAGGCCATCAGGTTGGGATCGGGACGAACCTCGAACGTCTCGGCCCGTCCGCCGAGCGAGTTGACGTCGGCGACACCCGGCACAGTGCGCAGCGCAGGCCGGATCGTCCAATCGAGCGCGCGCCGCTTTTCGGCCAGACTCTGCGGTCCTTCGAGCGTGAACATGTAAACATCGGTCAGCGGCGTCGCGATCGGTGCAAGCCCGCCTTCGACCGACGGCGGCATGTCTTCCATGATGCCCGACAGCCGTTCGGTCACCTGACTGCGCGCCCAATAGATGTCAGTGCCGTCGTGAAAATCGATGGTGATGTCGGCAATGCCGTATTTGGCGATGGAGCGGAGGATTTGCTGCTTGGGAATACCCAGCATCTCCATCTCGATCGGCGTGATAACCCGGCTTTCGACCTCTTCGGGGGTCATGCCGGGGGCCTTGAGGATGATCTTCACCTGGGTCGATGAAATGTCCGGGAAGGCATCAACCGGCAGGTTGAGAAAGGACCAGCCGCCGATACCGGCCAGCGCAAGCGCCAGACCCAGCACCGCCAGCCGCGCGGCGAGCGACAGCTCTACAAGACGACGCAGCATGGCCTATTCGCCGCCCAGCGTCATTTTGATCTCGGTCAGGCCCGAGATGGCAATCACTTCGCCAGCCGCGAGGCCCTGGATAATAACCGTCTCACCGCCTGCGCTGCCGCCAATGACGACGACCCGCTTCTCGAATCCCTTAGCCGTTTTGACAAAAATGACATCCGCGTCACCAAGGCGGGTGACCGCATTTGACGGAACCGCAACCGCGCTTTGCTGGGCATCGCCGAAGATGGAAACCATCACCCCCTTGCCCGCGATCATTCCAGGGGCGGCACCAATGCTGGCCTTGGCCAGTACGCTTCGGGTGTCCGGATCGATTGCCGAGCCAACCGAGAGGATGAGCCCGGAGATATTACCGGGCAACGATACCGTCATGCCGGGCCTGACCAGGCCGGCCAGCCGTTCCGGGACCTGAATGTCCAATTGATAGGCATTGCTCGCATCGATCACGAACGGCGCAACCATGCCATCCACCGGGCCGCCAGTCTGCACCGCGACCGTCGAAACCCGTCCACTGATCGGCGCTCGGAGCGTGATCAGGCCGCCACTGCTTGCCCCGGAAAGACCAAGGATGCGTGAGCTCTCCGAAACATCTGCTTCAGCCTGCCGCACCGCAGCCTGCGCTTCTTGTGCACGCGCCCCGGCAATGACGCCTTCGCTTGCAAGCTGTTGCAGCCGTTTCGCGTTTGCGCGCGCATAACCGAGTGCTGCCTGCGCGCGGGTCAGGTTCGAACCGACTTGCAAGGCATCGCGGCTTACCATCGTCGCCAACGGCTGGCCGCGCGTCACGGCCTGTCCTGTGATCACGAACACCTGCTGGATCGACCCGGCAAAGGAGGCTGTCACCGCTACTCGCGCATCCGGCGGCAGCGTCACCGTAGCAGGCATGGTGCCGAGCGGCATTCCGCTTGCAGCCCGCACGACCGCCGTTTTGACACCCATCCGCTCCAGCTGAGCGGCCGTCAGCGGCTTGGCGGAGTCCCCCGATTGCTCGGTGGCTGCTGTTTCGGAAGCGGGTGCGGCTGGCCAAAATGCCCACCACCCGACAAAAATAATGGCCGCCAGCGCCGCGAGCGCGGCAATTCGATTACGCAATGACATTGAAGAAAGCTCCCAACCGGACAGAATCTCGGCAACGGGAATACCCGCCGCAAAGTCGTGTCGGTCAGGCGGAGGGCGGCTGGGTCGGCGGTGCCTGCGCGTATGCGGCGAGCAGGTTCGCTGTTGCCGGTTGAAAAGCCTTTTTGCTGGCACCAACCATCAGGCAAATATCGGGACCGGTTGCGGCAAGGCCAACTGTGCAGTGGTGATGCGCCGCAGCTTCGCCCGGCATACCGGAGGCGGGTTTCTGCTGGTCATCGCCGGTCGTGGCATCCGCCTCGTGAAGGTCGAGGATTTCGGACACATGCACGTCGGACCCGCCCTGCGCATGAGCGATAGCGGGCGCTATCGCGCCGCCGAAGAGGACGGCCAGTATCAACAGTAATGAGATGAATCGGCCCCGCATTACTTGCCCGGTAGCATGAGTGCTGCGTTGCGGCAAACAGAGTTCACCGCGCGATCCCAATCCAGCGTGGAACCGAGCTGGCGAAGTCACAGTAGGCGTCGCCAAAGCTTGCGCGCAAATGTGCTTCTTCGATCTGTACCTGAACATGGCAGGCAGCGACGAATGCCATCCAGGCTAGCCATACCCACCATAGCGAGGTGTTCAGCGCCACCCCAAGCCCGATCATCATCATCCCGACAAAAATTGGGTTGCGGCTGCACCGGAACAGCCCATGCCGAATGAACAGGGGTGCGTCCCCGTGCCGGACGCCGACACGCCACGCCCGGCCCATCTGCATTTGCGCGACAATCACGATGGCCGCGCCCGCACCCGAAAGCATCGCCGCGATAACCGGGAACTCTCCTCGTGCATCCTTGGCGACAACTCCGCCCGCGATGGCGAGTACGACGATGCTTGCAGCGAATGCCAGCCCAGCCAACCTCTGCTTTCCCTTCGACGAGGCAAAAGCCCAAGCGCGATCACCCGATTTTCGCCGGATGGCTTCGCCTCTCAGCACCGAGGCTGCGAAAATCGTGACAAGTGAGATGAAGGGAATGGCGTGCAACATCAGATCAACCCTGCGCCGGGCTGGCTGTTTGACGCTCTGACCGCAGTTCGTCGCGTGCATGCCGGACTATCTGCGCGCCTCCGCTGATCGCTAGCGCAGCCATGATGCCGGCAACCAATATGTCGGGCCAGGCACTCCCGGTCTGGAACACGCCGAGCGCCGCAACTATCACCGCAATGTTGCCGATGGCGTCGTTGCGCGAACAGATCCACACCGAACGCATATTCGCATCGCCGGTGCGGAAACGGTAAAGCAATAGTGCAACGCCGACATTGGCGGTGAGCGCCATGGCCCCGACGATGCCCATAGTTTCGGCCTGCGGCGCGGCCCCGTTTACAAGCGCGAGGATGGCAGTCGCCAGCACCCACGCTCCGAACGCCAGCAGAGTCAGCCCCTTGAGCAGGGCCAACCTTGCGCGCCAGACCAGCGCCATGCTCGCGACTGTCAGGCTGATCGCGTAGTTGGCGCTGTCGCCCAGAAAATCGAGCGCGTCGGCCTGGAGCGAGCGCGAATCCGCCGCCGATCCAGCGACAAATTCGACCGCAAACATCACCGCATTTACGCCAAGCGCGATCCACAAGGCCCGCCGCCAGCGCGGATCGTTGAGCGTTTTCGTGCTGCCACAAGCGCTCGCGCAGCAATCATCCGCCATCGACTTCCTCCTCGACACATCCGAGTCGAAGCCGCATATGCACCCTGTAGCAACTACAGGGTCAAGCGATGAAAATTGGCGAGCTGGCAAAAGCAACCGCAACCAAGGTAGAAACCGTCCGCTTCTACGAAAAAGCGGGGCTGCTGCCGCCGCCCGCGCGGACCAATGCCAATTATCGCAGCTACGGCCCCGCGCATCTCCAGCGCCTGTCCTTCATCCGCCGTGCACGCGATCTGGGCTTCAGCCTCGACGCCGTGCGCGATCTGCTGGCGCTCGCCGATGATCGGAGCAAGCCCTGCGGTGCAGTCGATGCGATTGCCAGCGGGCATCTGGCGGAAGTCGAACGCAAGATCGCCAACCTTTCCGCCATGCGCGAGGAACTCACGCGGGTGATTGGCAGCTGTCGGCGCAATACGGTTGCGGACTGCAAGATCATCGAAACTTTGGGACCGCGCTTCGCGGCAAGCACAGGAATATCCGCATGATCTCGGTCGTTGCCAATCGCACCTACCGCCATCTGCTCGGAGCGCAGATTATTGCGCTGATCGGCACAGGGCTGGCTACCGTGGCGCTAGGCCTGCTGGCCTATGACCTTGCGGGAGGCAATGCCGGTGCCGTGCTGGGAACGGCGCTCGCGATCAAGATGGTCGCCTATATCGGCGTCGCGCCGATGGTCGGTGCCTTCGCCGACCGGCTGCCGCGCCGGGCCTTCCTCGTTGCCATGGATCTGGTGCGCGCTGCCGTCGCGCTCAGCCTGCCCTTCGTCGATCAGATCTGGCAAATTTATGTCCTGATCTTCGTGCTGCAATCAGCCTCTGCCGCATTTACCCCGACATTTCAGGCAACGATCCCCGACGTGCTGCCCGACGAAGGCGACTACACCCGCGCGCTGTCGCTCTCGCGGCTGGCCTATGACATGGAAAGCCTGATCAGCCCGATCCTTGCAGCGGCGCTGCTTTCGGTGATCAGTTTCCACTGGCTGTTTGCCGGAACCTCGATCGGCTTCATCTGCTCCGCCCTGCTGGTGGTAGACGAAAGGTCCGTTTCAGCTTCACATGTCAATCCCGTCACCCAGGTCGAGCGAAGCCTGCCTGGCGCTTCGTTCCATGGTTCGGCGAATACGCTCGTTGTTTGCTGCCGCCTGATCGACGTCGGCACTGTCAGCATCAGAAAACTCGAACTCTGCTGCGGGCGCTTTCGGTCTGGCGATCACCTCAACATGCTCAGGCAATTCCGGCTCGCGCCGCAATCCGCCATTGGCTGAATCAAGCTTGCGCCGATGTTCCTTGGCTAGGTCGGGCTCGGGCTCGATTGGTGGCAAAGCGCTCCAGTCATCGGGTGCCGCGCCGCCATGTCTCTGACCACAGCTTGCCGGTGCTTTGGCCACTCTCGCCTGCAGCCGCCGGTCGGCGTAGTATTTCGCCTTCTTCGCCTTGATCGGCGGCGCACCAGACATGAGTACAACCTCGTCGGTCTTGGGCAACTGCAATATCTCGCCGGGGGTGAGCAGCGCACGCGCCGTCTCCGAGCGGGATATCATCAGGTGGCCAAGCCAGGGCGAGAGGCGGTGCCCTGCGTAGTTCTTCATCGAACGCTGCTCGGTAGCCCACCGTGCGGTCCCATAGGTGTTGGCGTTGCGATTTTCGCGACCGCGCCAGACCGACATCGCGATGGCCACGATGATCGCGACAAATCCGCCCGATGTCGCGATTATCCCGCCCTTGTTAAACACATGCGGTGCGTAGGCGTCATAAGAGAACCACCACCAGAACAGGTCGTAGGGCCGGTAGATTGGCTGACCGAACAGTCCGAACCAGGGTTCGCCGAGTTCGGGTTGATAGCCGAGCGCCGAAGCGGTCCACTGCGTAGCCGACCAGATGCTGAACAGGATAATAAGCGCGACAGCCAGAACCTGGCCCCAGAGTATTTTTGCTGCCGACATGGACCAGCTCCGATTGGCTTTGGCTCAATTCGGCGGGTTAGACGGAGGTTGGCAAGGCGGACTGGATGTCAGTCAATGCTTGGCGCAAGATCGGCCATGGTAGCGTATTCGGCTAGATCGGTTCCCAGACGTATTCGGGGTTGCCACTCCAGGTGAGTCGAACCATCGCCCCTTGCACGACCGACTGCACGACATTGGGCCAGAGCGCGGCTACGCAGGTGCTGCCGGTATGCCGGACCGAAGGATAGATGACCCCATTGTGGCCATCGGCGCGGGCCCGGGCGGCAACGGCATTGCCTTCGGCATATCCAGTTGCCGGATCGGGATCGAGCGCCGGATGTTCCGCCAAGTCGCGCAGATCGACGAACACACCCGACATGCTGGCGAGCATCTCGCCATATTCGACCACGGCGTTGAAATCGCCGACATCGGCGAGGGCTAGAGTCAGATGGTGTCCGACCTCGGCGATGCAGGTCTCAAGTCCAAGCGCTGCATACCAAGCACCGCGGTTGGCGGGACTGAAGCGCATCGCTGCGCGCGGCTTGGCATAGGCGAAGCTCGCGTTGATGAACCGGGCATGCGGCACGCCATGGACCAGCTCGTCCGGGCTGAGTCCACCGAGTCCGCGTTCCTCGGCAATCAGCCTGCCACTTGTCGCGCCTTCAATTTCGGCGAGGAGGTCGAGCTCAGCCGCATCATCCACCAGTGGCATGAGCACGGCCTCACGCAGCCGCGCGCTTGCGACAAGCCGAATGGTGCGCGGGAATGCCTCGCGAACCAGCGGCAGGTCTTGTGCCCCGTCAGAGCCCGCCACGCAGGGCGTCGATATATTGCCGGGTTTCAAGCATCCGGGGGATGCCGCCTTCGATCATCGCCTCGACCGGTGATTTGGCACTGAAGATCGGGCCGCGATTGGGCAGACGCGGCCAACGGTCGGCCATCGAATCCGCGAAAAGCAGATGCAGCCCCTTGAACACGCCAATCAGCGCCGAGGCGCGGGTCAGCTGGTCCTGACTCAAGGTGCCGTCCCACTTGCCGGCCTTGATCCGATCCCAGGTGCTTTCGGACACACCAAGCAGCGCGGCACCTTCGGCGTTGTTGCCGCCCCAGGCATCGACAAGCCGCAGCACCGCCTTGACGGCTGTGCCGGTCAGGCGCTTGCGGTCGCCGTCGCCAGAGAAGTTCTGCAAGCCACCGGCTACCGGGGCTGCTCGATGCGTGATTGCTGCACTTGCCATCGTCGTTTCTCCTGACGCGGATATACGCATCAAATGGTGCGATTGTCAAGGTCGTCCCAAACCCGCATGTCTGGCGCAATCAAATTTGGATCGATCGATTCCTGCCGAGCGTCCACTCGATCCCGCCGCCCGACCGGGCGGTTCCGCTGACATATTGCCCCAAGTGCCGGTCGAGCTGCTTCGACCAAGGGACAAGTGAGAAGCCGAGGCCGTCGTCGATCATTGCAAAGCGCCCTGAAGCAAGCTGGATCCGCTCGCGATAAATGCCTGATACGTCTCCGTTCGGCCGGCACTGGCGATACGGGAGGCTTTGCTCGCGCGAAATCGAGGATCCTGCATCGGCAAGGTCGCGCTCGCGCAACGTGCGGAGCAGATTGCGGGACAGCACGAAACGGTCGCCATGCCGCTGGGCGAGCCCTTCGGTTTCGAGAAATTCGAGGCGCCGGGTCTTGGCAGCCTCGATCTCGTTGCCGAACCCCGCGCCGAGCGCCAACGGTTCGGATGCGGATTGCATCCGGGTTCCTTCCAGATTCATGAGAGCAATTGCATCTAGGCGGCCCGGCCTTCTCTTTGAAGCTAAGAGGCCACGCGTGCGCAACCGCCCCGCAACGGAACTTGGGCCACCTTCTCGCGTTAAAGTTGCTTTGCGATGTTGAAAGGAACGACATCATGGAGATTCAAGGACTGTACACCTCTGTTCGATCTATCCGCCGAGGCGGTCAGTCTGCCGATCATCAGGCGCGTCGCGACGAACGTTCTGACCGCGCCAGTGTCGGCGAAGCATATGGTCGAGAAGGGCTCGAGCGTGATCCTGATGATCACCGCCTCGCCGGCGCTGGCCTGAAGTCGTGACACGGAACGGCTCATGACGACTGCGAACCTGAAGATCGCCCGCGCTATTTTCGAGGCTTATATCGGCAAGGATCGGGCCGCCGCCGAGGCACTGATCGCGCCCGATTTTCGCTTTACCAGCCCGCTGGACAACGGAATCGACCGCGAACGTTATTTCGCAATCTGTTGGCCAAACAGCGCCAACGCCGATGGCTTTGAGTTGGTTCACATGGTCGAGAACGGCGATCAGGTCTTCGTTACCTATGAAGGGCAGAGCAAAAACGCGCGCTTC
The DNA here is from genome assembly GCA_963791765.1 of uncultured Alphaproteobacteria bacterium. Classification (GTDB taxonomy): domain Bacteria; phylum Pseudomonadota; class Alphaproteobacteria; order Sphingomonadales; family Sphingomonadaceae; genus Novosphingobium. Next base: position 723 of record CAWBTL010000011.1, on the reverse strand, counting down.
AGAAACACCGAAATCTTGACCGTCCGTAACGGGCAGATCGTCTCGGTCGAAGCCTATTTCGGCTGGGACGTCCCGCACGAGGTGCCTGCCGGGGAGCACCGCGATCCAGGATAGACTCAACATTCGCGTCGGCAATCAACTTCCGGACTATTTGCTCATCTGACAAAGGACAATTCCATGAAACAATCGTCTGTAATCCCAACGCTCCGCTACCGCGATGCGCCGGCGGCAATCGACTGGCTGGTGCGCGTAATCGGCTTCGAAAAACACCTTGTAGTGCCCGATGACAAAGGCGGCATTGCTCACGCCACACTCAAACTTGGAAACGGCATGATCATGATCAGTTCCGTTGCCGATACACCGTTCAGCAGGCTCATGAAACAGCCCGACGAGATCGGCGGGGCTGAAACGCAAAGCTGCTATCTCGTCGTTCCCGATGCCGACGGCGTGCACCCTACGGATCGAAGCGACAGGCCCGTTGCCCAGAGCACCAATTGCGCTGCGTTTGCGAACTTTGCTCCTTTGACATTGATTGTCCATAAAACCTTGATGGCGGAGGCGAGCAAGGTCGCGCCCTGTCGACGGGCCTGGCAGAAGTACGGAAGATATCCTGATGGACAATTCGGTGATTACCCGGTGATTGCTGGAGCAGTTTCAGGTCCATCGAAACAACCAAAAAACGAAGCGGAGTCAGATAGATGCTTGAAAAGCGACACAAAATGT
>CAWBTL010000010.1:0-141570 GCA_963791765.1 uncultured Alphaproteobacteria bacterium | reverse complement strand
CCCGCCATGCTGGCACAACAGCGCAAAAATGGGAGGACAGGCCATAATGCAGAGCACACAGCGCGCCTCGGTCAGGGCGGAATGGAGCGCGCACTGGCCGCTGACGCTTGCCGCGATGATCGGCTTTTCGACGATGGGCCTGCAAAGCTATGGCATCGGGCCGTTCGTGCCGCATCTTGAGAAAGAGTTCGGCTGGAACCGCACCGATGTGATGATCGGGGTCAGCATTTCCAACGCAGTCGGCATATTCATGAACCTGGCGGTCGGACTGATCATCGACCGCTTCGGCCCGCGGCGGGTGGCGCTTTCGGGGCTGTTCATCAAATGCGGGGCCTTTGCGCTGCTGGGTACGGCGACGGGCACCATGCTCAACTGGTCGCTGCTGTGGGTGCTGGTCGCCATCGGCCTGCTGACCGTGCAATCGACGGTGTGGACCAGCGCCGTCGCCGCCAAGTTCGACCGGTCGCGCGGCATGGCGATGGCGGTGGCGCTGTCGGGCACGCCGGTCGCCGCGATGATCATCGCGCCCTTGGCGGTGTGGCTGATCGGGCAATATGGCTGGCGGCATGCCTTTTTCGGGGTCGCTGCGATCTGGCTGGCGGTGACGCTGCCGGTGGTGTTCCTGTTCTTCCGAGACAGCTGGAGCGAGCGTCGCAAAGCGGGTTCCGGCCCGGCTCCGGCCCCCGCGCCGCAGCCGGGGCTGAGCTTCCGCGAGGGCATCGGCACGCCCGCTTTCACCCGGCTGTTCATCTCCTATGGCTGCTTCTCGTTCTACACCATGACCATCGCCACCAACATCGTACCGTTACTGGCGGAGACCGGGATCAGCCAGATGCAGGCGGCCAGCATCGCCTCGATCATGGGCTTCGCCGGCATCGCCGCGCGGCTTTCGGTGGGCTTCCTGCTCGACCGGTTCCCCGGCAATGTCATCGGCACCATCACCCAGCTGGCACCGGTGGCGGCCTGCCTGCTGCTGTTGTTCGGGCCGCCGGGCGTGATGACGCTGTCGATCGCCTCGGCCATTTTCGGCGCGGCGCTGGGCGCGGAGATCGATGTTGCGATCTATCTCGCGACCCGCCACTTCGGCCTGCGCAGCTTCGCCGCGCTATTCGGCGCGATCATCGGCTGCGGCGCGGTCGCGGCGGCGGCGGGGCCTTATGTCGCGGGCCGGCTGCACGACGCCTATGGCAGCTACGATGCGCTGCTGTGGGTGTTCATCGCCGTGCTGGCTGTGGGCGCGCTGACCATGGTGACGATGAAGGAGCCCACCCGTGACTGGGGAGCGGACGCGCATTGAAGCTGCCCCCTGCTTGACTAACCCGCCCCGCGCCCTAGTTCTCGCCTCGGTTAGGGGAACGCACCGATGGCATTGGCAGCGCGCAGGATAGGGGCGGAGAGTTCGGCGACGCGGGCGGTGATTCTCGCGGCGGCCGAGGAGCTGATGCAGGACGAGGGCTACGGTGCGGTCAGCACCCGGCGGGTGGCGGCGCGGGCCGGGCTCAAGCCATCGCTGGTGCATTATTATTTCACCACCACCGACGATCTGCTGCTCGCCATGTTCCGCCGCGGTGCCGATCAGAGCGATGCGATGATCGACGCGGCGCTGGCCTCGCCCGATCCGCTGCGGGCGCTATGGAACTTCTTCGCCGATAGCAGCCGCACCGGCATCACGCTTGAATTCATGGCGCTGGCCAATCACCGCAAGGCGATCCGCGCCGAAATGGTGGCGCATAGCGAGGCGATGCGCACCCGCCAGATCGAGCTGTTCACCCGCCTGCTGGGGGAACGCATCGCCGGGATCGAAGGCTTCACCCCCGCCGGGCTCAGTGTGGTGCTGGCGGGGATTGGCCGGGTGCTGATCATGGAAGGCGGGCTGGGCGTGACCGCGGGCCATGCCGAGGCGCGGGCCTTCGTCGAGCATTGGCTGGACCGGCTTGACGCTGCCCCGCGCACAGCTGTGTGATTGCAGGACGGGTTCTGACCCTGCATCTTGACCCGATGCGGCCGGCGCTGTACACCTGTTCAGCAATTCAAACCAGGCCGGACCGGGAGAGCCATCAATGAACGACATGTCGCCATCGCGCTGGGATGTTACCGATGTGAACCCCCGCATCGGCTGCTCGATCCGCACCGACAAGCAGACGCTGCTATCCGGGGTCAAGGCGCAGGAAATCCGCGCGCTGATGGAAGAGCGCGGGGTGATCGTGTTTCCCGAGATCAACCTCACCGACGAGGAGCAGATCGCCTTCACCCACACGCTGGGTACTTTCGCGCATGAAGACGGCGAAATGGGCGCGGATGGCAAGGACACGGTCTATCCGATCACCATGGATGCATCGATCAACCCCCATGCCGATTACCTCAAGGGCGCGTTCTTCTGGCACCTGGATGGCACCATGTCGAAGCAGCCGATCCTGGCCTCGATCATGAGCGCGCGGGCGCTGGCGAAGGAAGGCGGCGAGACCGAGTTCTGCAACACCTATGCCGCCTGGGACGATCTGCCCGAAGCGGAAAAGGCCGAGCTTGAAAAGCTGACGGTGGACCATGCGATGTGGCGCTCGCAGCTCTACTACAATCCCGAACCGAGCATCGATCAGCTCAGCATGTGGCAGGCCAAGGGCGTCAATCCGCTGCCGCTGGTGTGGAAGCACCGCACCGGCCGCAAGTCGCTGGTGCTGGGCTGCACCGCGCTGCAGGTCCAGGGCATGGACATGACCGCCAGCGAGGCGCTGCTGGTGCGGCTGCGCGACTGGGCGACCAGCCCGCAATTCGTGCTGCGCCACCAATGGTCGCTGGGCGATATGGTGATCTGGGACAACACCGGCACCATGCATCGCGCCCTGCCCTATGATCACACCAGCGGCCGCCTGATGCACCGCACCAAGCTGGAGGGCGAAGAGGCGTTTGCTTGAGGGCGGAAATGATCGGGGCGCAGAGCCCCCTCACCCTAGCGCCTGCCAGTCGCGCACCGCATCCAGCGGCCAGACCAGCATAAGCACGTTGAGCGTCAGATTGTCGCGGATCATGGCGAGGGTGAACAGCTCGAATGCGGCAGCCAGTGCCACGCTGGCCTTCCATGAGATCCGGCTCGCCAGCCAGAAGCCTGCGATCATCCAGCCGATGTCGGCCATGGAATTGACGATGGAATCGCCTGCATAGCCAAAGCTGACCGTCACCGCGCGGTAGCGGTCGATGATCATCGGCGAGTTTTCCAGAATTTCCCAGCTCGCCTCGATCGCAACCGCGATCGGCAGGGCCCAGCGCGCCGGTGCGCCATCGAATATCTGCCAGCGCCGCCACAACAGATGCGCGCAGCCGTAAAAGATCAGGCCATGCGTGATGTGGCTGAAGGTGTACCAGTCGGCGATGTGCTGGCTGTTTTGTGCCGAATCGACAATGCCATGCCACAGTTTTACGGTGCCGCAAGCGCAGATCACCGGGCGCTGCATGGCGAAAAGGATGTACAGGCCATAGGCCCAGATCAGCAGGCTGGCGATCAACGCGCGGCGATGTGGCAGCAGACTGGGCGGGAGCAGGCTTGTCACGCGGGCTCCCTGGTCGGCGGCATGCTGTCACCGCTGCCCAGCGCGCGCTGCATATAGAGCACGTCGATCCACTGGCCATGCTTGCGGCCGGCGGCCTTCAGACTGCCCGCCTCGACAAAACCGGCCCTGGCATGCAGCGCCACCGACGCCGGTTCGGTGCCGGCGATCACCGCGATCATCTGGCGAAAGCCGCAGTCCGCGCTGGCCTCGATCAGCGCGGCGAGCAACACCGTGCCGATGCCCTGGCCCAGCCGGTCGTGGCGAAGATAGATGCTGTTCTCGCAGGTGAAGGCATAGGCAGCCCGGTCGCGGAACTGGCTGGCGTAGGCATAGCCCAGCACCGCCCCGTCGCTGCCCTTCGCCACCAGCCAAGGCCAGCCTTGATCGTACAGCCTGGCCATGCGCTCGGCGATTTCGCCCACGGCAGGCGGCTGGGCCTCGAAGCTGGCGGTGCCGGTCAGAACATGATGCGCATAGATCGCCGCTATTGCCGGAGCATCGGCGGATGTGGCGGCAACGATTGTGTAAGGCACGGTCATTATTGCCACTTCATGCCGCACGAACGCGGACAAGCCAAGCTCCACCATTGCGGGCGGGCGGGTGTATCACTAAACCGGGAGCCGATGAGCGGGCGCATGCAAATTTTCGCCACCTCCGCCAGGGGAACTGCGACACCCGCGCCGGGTCAGGCGGCATGAAACGCGCCTGCATCATCGGTGCCGGACTGGGCGGACTGGCGCTGGCGATCCGGCTGCAATCCGCCGGCACCCCGACGACCCTGGTCGAGGCGCGCGACAAGCCCGGCGGCCAGGCCTGGTACTGGGAGCGCGAGGGCTTCACCTTCGACGCCGGTCCCGGCACGCTGACCGATCCCGAAGCCTTCCGCGAGCTGTGGCAACTTTCGGGCCGCGATTTGGCGGGCGATGTCGAGCTGATGCCGGTAACCCCGTTCTGCCGCTTCAACTGGACTGACGGCGCCCATTTCGACACCTCCGCCGATGATGGCGCGCTGCGCCGTGAAATCGCCCGGATCGCTCCCGAAGACCTTGGCGGCTACGATGAATTCGTCCGCTATGCATCCAGGGTCCAGCGCGAGACAGTCGCCCGGCTCGGCCAGTCGCCGTTCAACGATTTCACCACCCTGCTGAAAGCCACCCCGGTGCTGGCGCGTCACCAGGGCTGGCGCACCTTCCATGCAGTGGTCGCAAGCTTCATGAAGCATGAGAAGCTGCGCGAGGCGTTTACCTTTCACGCGATCATGTATGGCGGCAATCCGTTCTCTGTGCCGGGCATGCACGCGCTGGGCCATGCGCTGGAAAAGGACGGCGGGGTGTGGTGGCCCAAGGGGGGAATGAACCGGCTGGTTGCGGCGATGGTCAAGCATTTCGAGCGGCTCGGCGGCACCTTGCGGCTGCACGATCCGGTGCTGAACATCCACACGCTGGGTAACCGGGCGAGCGAGGTTGAATGCATGAGCGGCTGGCGCGAGCGATTTGATGCCGTAGCCAGCAACGCCGATCTGGTACACACCTACCGCGACCTGCTGGCGGACAGTCCGCGCGGGCCCGAGATGGCGCGCAAACTGGCGGGCAAGCGCTATTCCTCGGGCATGTTCGTGGTCCATTTCGGGCTTGAGGGCAGCTGGCCGGGCATCCCCCACCGCATGGTGCTGTTCGGGCCGCGCTACAAGGCACTGCTGCGCGACATTTTCGAACATGGCGTGCTGCCACAGGACTCCATCATCGCGCTCGGCCATCCCAGCGTCACCGATCCCTCGGTGGCACCGCCGGGCAAGAGCACCTTCTCGGCAGCAATCCCGGTTGCCAACATGGGCAAACTGCCGATCGACTGGGAGCAGACCGGTCCGGTGATCGAGCGCCGCATCCTCGACGAGATCGGGCGGCGGCTGATCCCCGACATCCACGACCGCATCGTTACCAAATTCCACTACGCCCCGCGCGATTTCGCGCTCGATCTCAATGCCTTTCGCGGCAGCGCCTTCAGCCTCGAACCGATCATGTCGCAAAGCGGCTGGCTGCGCGCGCATAACCGCGATGACAAGTTGAAGAATGTCTATCTGGTCGGTGCGGGCACCCATCCCGGGGCCGGAGTGCCGGCTGTCGTCGCCAGCGCCAAGGCGACGGCGAAGCTGATGCTGGCGGAATTGCGCTGATGCAGCGCCTCGCCGTCTATTGCGGCTCGGCCACCCCCGCCGATCCGCGCTTTATGGACCTGGCCCGCGAGGTCGGTGATGTGCTCGCCCGGCGCGGCATCGGCATTGTCTATGGCGGCGGCCGGCTGGGACTGATGGGGGCGCTGGCCGGGGCAGCGCTGGCGGCTGGCGGCGAGGTGATCGGGGTGATCCCCGAGGCGATGGTCTCGACCGAGGTTGCCAATCACGATTGCAGCGAGCTGCGGGTGGTTTCGGGAATGCACCAGCGCAAGCTGGCCTTCACCGAACTTGCTGACGGTTTCCTGACCCTGCCCGGAGGGGTCGGTACCATGGACGAGTTGTGGGAGGCAGTCAGCTGGGCGCAGCTGGGCTATCACGCCAAACCGGTCGGCCTGCTCAACGCCTTCGGCTTCTTCGACCAGCTGCTGGCCTTCAACCGCCACATGGCCGAGACCGGCTTCATCCGCCCGGCCCACCACGGCATCATCATCGCCGAACCTGAGCTTGACCTGCTGCTAACCCGCATGGCCGCGCATGAACCGGTACAGGCGATCTTCGCAATGAGCGCGGCGGAGCTTTAACCCGCCGCTTCCCCCGCGTCCGGCCATTCCGCCAGTCGCGCCTTGCCGGCGGCGAAAAACAGCACCGGTAGTTTGACCAGCATCAGCAGTTTGTGGATGCGCCAGTCGGTGAATTTCTCGTACCAGCGGCCGAGCGGACGGCACTGGCGTTCCAGCCAGTGGCGATAGGGCAGGAAGTGGCTGGGCTCGTCCTGGTGGATGATGGAGAAGATGCGCGTCATCACCGGGTCGGCCAGGATCATCCGGTTCCTGAGCAATGCCTGCACCTGCACGAAACCGCGCTGCTCGGTAAGCATGATAACCCGGCACAATTTCTCGAACGCGGCATCGTCAGCGAGCACGGCGGCGGTGTCGAGCTCGTCGATGCGGCAGCCGAAGATGGTCTGGATGAAGTGGTCGATGTGCCCGCAGCTGCGGTCGACTGCGAGCGGCATCCGGCCCTTGCGCTCGAACCAGCGCTTGAACATCAGATAATGCTTGCGCTCGTCCGCACGGTGCGCGGCAACCTCGGCGATGAAGCCGGGATCATCGGCGCAGTGCCCGCGCACAGCTTCCAGCACGCGGTCAAGCGAAGTGTAACCGCGATATTCGTTGTAGATGTAGATCGACGCGACAACGTCCAGATAGCGCTCGCGCAAGGCCACGCCAACCCCGGTACTGTTTGCCTGGGTCATTGCGCGTTTATAGCACGGTAATTGCTACTTGGCCAGTTCGGCTTCGATCGTCGCGAGCAGTTCCGGGTCGTTCGGCTCGGTTCCTGGCGCAAAGCGCGCCGCGACCTGGCCGTCCTTGCCGATGACGAATTTCTCGAAGTTCCACAGCACTTCGGGATCGTCGGTCGGGGTCATGCCATAGCCCTTCAGCTTCTCGCGGAAATCCGCCGCCGGGCCCTGCTTTTCCGGGATCGCCGCGGTCAGCGCGGCATAGAGCGGCTGCTTGGCCGGGCCGGTGACATCGGCCTTGGCGAACAGCGGAAACGAGACGCCATAATTGGCCGAGCAGAATGCAGCGATTTCCTCATGCGAACCGGGCTCCTGCGCGCCGAAATCATTGGCGGGAAAGCCCAGAACCTCGAAGCCCTCGCCCTTCTTCGCCTTGTAGAGCGCCTCCAGCCCCTCATACTGCGGCGTCAGCCCGCACTTGGACGCGACATTCACGACCAGCAGGACATTGCCCTTGTGGCTAGCCAGTGTGTCACTGGCGCCGTCGATGCGGGTGAGAGGGATGGCGGTGAGATCGGAAGACATGGGCGATTCTCCTTTAAATGCAGCCTTTCATAGCGCGCAGTGTGCGGCTCTGCCAACCCTTCGATAGCACGGCAATCGCACGGGACGGAAACCGGGAGGCTGCATCGGTGGTTGACTTTCTTTCGGTAATATCGGATATTTCTGTTATGACAGAACTTGAGGAAATTTCGGATGCCTTGCCTCTTACGGTAACCCGCTTCATCCTACATTGGGGCGATCTCGGAGGGCAATGGGGCGTCAACCGCTCGGTGGCACAGGTCCATGCCCTGCTCTTTCTCAGCGAGAAGCCACGCACGGCCGAAGATATCGCCGCAGTGCTGTCGCTCGCCCGCTCCAACGTTTCGAACTCGATCAAGGAACTGCTGACGTGGAAGCTGATTCACCGTGTGCCGATCCTGGGCGACCGGCGCGATCACTATGCGGCGGAGACCGACATCTGGGAAATTGTCACCCGCATTGCCGCCGGGCGAAAGCAGCGCGAGATCGACCCTGCCGAAGCGGCGCTGCGCACCTGCGTCGCGATGGCTTCGACGGATGCTGCTGTCAGCCCGGCGGCGAGGGCGCGGCTGGAGGCGATGCTGGACTTCGTTGGTACCATGTCGCGCTGGCACGAGCAGATGCTGGACGTGCCGAAACCCGCGCTGATGAAGCTGATCCGCATGGGCGCGGGGGTGACCAGGCTGATTAACTGGGCCGGAGGCGGCAAGGGCAAATAGCGCCGCCGCCCGGTTGGAAGGGGCAAGACATGCAACAGGCCAGACAGCTGCCAGCGCCTCCACGGCCTGCCCCGGCAGGCAGCGAGCCCTATGACAGCCGCTTCCGGCGTCTGCTGGGTAATGCGGCCTGGAACCAGTTGCCCGAAGCTGTGCGCAGCCGCTTCTCGCACCGGATGCGCGGCAGCGAGGTCGCGCTCTACGCCGGGGAAATCGTCGAGACCCGCATCGCCTTCGCCGGCTGGCTGCTCAGCCAGCTTTGCCGCCTGATCGGCGCGCCGCTGCCGCTGCACCCCGATGCCGGGGTGCCGGCAGTGGTCGTGGTCAGCGAGGATCCTGCAAGCGCCGGGCAACAATGGACCCGCATCTACCACCGCCATCGCGGCCCGCCGCAGCTCATCGTCAGCGCCAAAACCTTCTCCGGACCAACCGGGCTTGAGGAGCATCTCGGCTGGGGCATCGGCATGGCGCTCAGGGTCACCGCCGGGGCGGACCGGCTGGTGTTCGACAGTGAACACTATTTCTGGCGGCTCGGCAAATGGCGCTTCACCCTGCCGGGCTGGCTGGAGCCGGGGCACACCCGGGTGACCCACCGCGATCTTGGCGACGGCAGCTTCGCATTCGATCTGGAAGTAGTCCATCCACTGTTTGGTCGGCTGATCGATCAGCAGGTGCTGTTTCATGACCAGTAGCGTTCTGATCCTCGGCGCGACCGGGGTATTTGGATCGCGGCTGGTCGAACGGGCCGCGCGTGAAGGCGGGATGGAACTGATCCTCGCCGCGCGCGACGGGGACAAGCTGCGCGCGCTGGCCGCCAGGCATTGCCCTGAAGCCCGGATCAGGCCGCTCGACCGCGACCGCATTACCGCTGCCGATCTCGCCGGTGCAGACATGGTCATCGACGCTGCCGGGCCGTTCCAGGATTCGGCATGTCAGGTGATCGAAGCGGCGATTGCGGCGCGGGTGCATTATGTCGATCTCGCTGACGGCCGGGATTTCGTCCGAAACATCGCGCGCTTCGATGCAGCGGCCAGGGCTGCGGGGATATCGGTGACCAGTGGAGCGAGTTCGATCCCGGCGCTGTCGCATGCGGTGATCGACGATTTGACAGAGAGCTGGCGCGGCATTGATACGATCAAAGTCGGGATTTTTCCCGGCAACCGCGCGCCGCGCGGGCGGGCGGTTGTCGAGGCGATCTTGTCCTACGCAGGCAAGCCGGTGAAGGTGTTCATGCGGGGCGGCTGGAGCAGGCAGTGGGGTTGGGGAGGCGCGCACCGCTGGCATATCGCCGGGCTGGGCAAGCGCTGGGCCAGTGTCTGCGACACCCCCGAGCAAGACCTGCTGGTGGCGCGATTCAAGCCTGCGCGCGCGGCTGAATTCTATGCTGGAGCCGAACTTTCGATCATGCATCTGGGGCTGGCCATGCTGGCGTTCCCGGTCAGGCTGGGTCTGATCCGCAGCCTGCGCCCGGCGGCGGGCCTGCTACACTGGCTGACCCTTCGGCTATCGCGCTTTGGCAGCGATGTCGGGGCGATGGAAGTGCTACTGAACGGCACCGATGCCGAGGGCGGCCCCGCCAAGGCACGCTGGACTCTGCGCGCCGATGGCAACTGCGGCCCCTATGTGCCGATGATCGCCGCCCACATCATGATCCGCCGCCTGCGCGATGGCACCATGCCCCCTCCAGGCGCGCGGGCCTGCGCCGGGTTTATGGAATTGCGCGAATTCGACGGTGATTTCGACGAGCTGGGGATCGTCCGCGAAATCAGCTGAGGTATTGCGCCGTGGTCCGCGCCTTGACCTCCTCGGCGCTGACGCCCGGCGCCAGTTCGATCAGCTTGAACGGCGAATTGTGATCCGGCCTTGCGAACACGGCAAGGTCGGTGACGATCATATCGACCACGCCCACCCCGGTCAGCGGCAGGGTGCAGGCCGGGATGAATTTGGCGCTGCCGTCCTTGGCGCAGTGCTCCATCACCACGATGATCTTCTTGACCCCGGCGACCAGATCCATCGCCCCGCCCATGCCCTTGATCATCTTGCCCGGAATCATCCAGTTGGCGATGTCGCCGTTTTCGGCCACTTCCATCGCGCCCAGCACGGTCAGGTCGATATGCCCGCCGCGGATCATGGCGAAGCTGGCGGCGCTATCAAAATAGGCGGAATGCGGCAGTTCGCTGATGGTCTGCTTGCCGGCATTGATCAGATCGGCGTCTTCCTCGCCTTCGAGCGGGAAGGGGCCGATGCCGAGCATGCCGTTTTCGCTCTGCAGGGTGACAGTCATGCCCGCTGGCACATGGTTGGCCACCAGCGTCGGAATGCCGATGCCGAGATTGACGTAATAGCCGTCCTTGAGTTCGGCGGCGGCGCGGGCAGCCATCTGGTCGCGGGTCCAGCCTTTTGTCAGGCCATCGTGAGTGGTCATTTCGAATTCCTGATTTTCCAATAGGGCGTTATGCCGAAAGATGTCATCGCTTCATCGCATGACACGAGCATTAGTCCTTCAATCTGCGCCTGCGCCGCCAAGAGGCGGTCCCATGGGTCTTGGTTCTCCGAAACAAGACCCCCCGCGCGTTCGGCATGCTCGCATTGAATGGGAACAAGTCCAAAACCGTGCGAGACAACCTCCCTGACAAAGCTATGGGCGAGGTCGCTTTGATATTCCAGCCTGCCCTTGCGACTCTTTGTCGCAATTTCCATTGCCGAAACCGCGCTGACGAAAACATCATTGCCTCCATCACTTATGGCGCTCATGGCTTCGCCACTCAATCTGGCAGGGTCATGTGCCCACCATAGCAGGGCGTGTGTATCCAGCAAAAGTCTCACCGTCGAAAATTGGGCGACAATGGGTCATCGGCTCGATCGGCGATGCCCATTTCCTCATCGGTCAATGGTTCCCAGAAAGCAGGGCCAATAATGCTACGCCCGTCGGGACTTTGGTGGGCAAGCCAACCTGGAACCCGATCGGGGCGCTTGACCGGATGCAACGGGACAATTTTTGCTATTGCCAGATTGCGGCGCGCGATCACGATTTCCTCGCCCGCTTCAACGCGAGCAAGCAGGCGCGACATGTGCGTTTTCGCTTCGTGGATGGTGACTGTGGTCATAATGTTTTGCTTAGTCCGGTCTATAGACTAAGTCAAGGCCAGCATTCAATTCAGCGAGCCGCGCGGATCGATCTGGCGGGGGTCGTCGGTTGGATTTTCGCGTTCGGCATCGAAGCCCTCGAATATGCGCGCCAGCGCATCCTCCTCGGAAATTCCAACTGCCTGGGCATAGGCCTTTGCGCCGTGGCGGATGCAATCGACCATTGCCATGCCGAAGAGGAACGGGTCCGGCCCCAGCTTGCCCGGATCGATCAGGCAAGTGAGGGGGCCGCCGGGCATGGCCCAGAGCCGCGCAAACTCCGACGAGCCGTCCAGCAACGAAGCGAGGCCGCTTGCATCCAGTTCCCCGGCGAGCGACGACTTCTTCGATCCGAACATCACACCGCCTCCCTTTCCCGCACCGTCCGAAACTCGATCTTCTTGTCATACGGCGACCCAACGATCATCCGCTGCACATAGACCCCCGGCAAATGAATGCAGTCCGGATCGAAGGTCCCCGCCTCGACAATCTCTTCCACTTCGACCACGCAAAACTTGCCGCATTGCGCGGCGGGGACGTTGAAATTGCGCGCGGTCTTGCGGAAGACGAGGTTGCCGGTGGTGTCCGCCTTCCACGCCTTGACCAGCGCCAGATCGGCAACGATGCCGCGCTCGAGGATATAGTCCTGCCCGTCGAAGTTCTTCACTTCCTTGCCCTCGGCCACCAGCGTGCCGACGCCGGTCTTGGTGTAGAACCCCGGGATGCCTGCTCCGCCCGCGCGCATGCGTTCGGCCAGTGTGCCTTGCGGGCAGAATTCAACCTCGAGTTCGCCCGCGAGATACTGCCGCTCGAATTCCTTGTTCTCGCCGACATAGCTCGAGATCATCTTCCTGACCTGCCGCGAGCGCAGCAGCTTGCCGATGCCCTCGCCGTCGATCCCGGCATTGTTCGAGGCAAAGGTCAGATCCTTGACCCCGCTCGCTTCCACCGCGCCCAACAGCCGTTCGGGCACGCCGCACAGGCCAAATCCGCCACTGGCGATCAGCAAGCCGTCCTTGAGCAGCCCATCGAGGGCGGCGGCGGCATTGGGATAGAGCTTGTTCATCGGACCTCCTGCAATTGGCGGGGCGATAGCCGATGCGCGGGCGCAGGGCAATTGCGCGAGTTGCGCTATCGCATTGATCCGGTCGGTGGTATAAATCGCCCATGCGGCTGATACTGCCTGTGATAGTGCTTACCTTGATGGCCTGCGAGCGTGCGGAACAAGCGCCAGTTCCGGTCAACTCTCCGGCCAACTTTCCGGAAGCATCTTCAGCTGACGGTCCCGGCGCTTCCGGCACTCAGGAACAGCCGCAAGCGGTCCTGCCGACGCCGCCACCGACCTGGCGGGCGCTTGGCACCGAACCGTTCTGGTCGCTCGATCTGGCCGGTTCCAATGCCCTTTACCGCACTCCTGACGATCAGGCCGGGCAGCGCTTCGCAGTGGTTCGGGAAGTCCGTGGCGATGGTGGAGAACGGGCCAGCGGAGTGTTGCAGGATGAGCCATTGGAGCTGGCCATCGCTGCCGGAAAATGCAGCGATGGCATGTCTGACCGAAGCTATGAATGGCAGGCCGCGCTGACCATCGGATCAACCCGGTTCGCCGGCTGCGCCTATCGCGGGGAACTGCCGCCCTCGGACCGACCCTAAGGTTTCCGGGTTTGACATGGATCATGGCGTGGTCCGCGAATTGCGAGGAGGGTGCAGCACTCACAACGGGAGACGATCATGCGTTCGATTCTTGTCTATGCCGACCGTGGGCCTTCGATGTCCGCGCGCCTTGAAACCGGACTGGCGCTGGCGAGGGCCAATAATGGCCATGTCACGGTGCTGATCGACACCCCGGTCACCCGCTATGTTTCGATGGATCCGATGGGCGGCAGCTATGTCGCCTCGGACGCTCTGCAGAAGGCGATGGCCGACGACGATGCCCAGGCCGAGGCGCTGGCGGCCCGGCTGGCGAGCGAGGACGTGTCCTTCGATATCGTGCGCAGCGAGGCCGAACCGGTCGAGGCACTGTCATCGGCGGCGCGGTTTGCCGATGTCGTAGTGCTGTGCCGCGGCTGCCGGTTTGCCGGCGAGGTGGCACTGCTGGCACGCACGCCGGTGCTGGTGCTGCCCGCCAGAACGCCGCTGACCGTGCCGGTTGGCCCTGCCTGCGTCGCCTGGGATGGCGGTGCCGAAGCGGCGCTGGCGCTACGCTATGCAGTGCTGCTGCTCAGGGCCAGCAGTTCGGTCACCGTGATCACCGTCGAGGAAAAACCGGGCGGCTTTCCCGCCACCGATGCGCTGCGCTATCTCTCGCGCCACGGCATCAAGGCCGAATTGCAGGAACTCGCCCGCACCGGCTCAACCGAGGAAACGATCTCGGCGGCGGTGGCGCGGCAACAGGGGCAGCTGCTGGTGATGGGTGCCTATGGCCACAGCCGGATGCGCGAATATCTGTTCGGCGGAGTGACCCGCTATTTCCTCGATGACAGCCAGTCCCCGGCCCTGCTGCTGGCGCATTGAATTTAATGCTGCAACGCAGCAATCTTGAAGCCCCCACCTGTCCTTTCTGTCAGGGCCGTAAGCAGGAGTCCGTATATTTCTGTTAATTTTCAATTCATTTTTGCCTTAATTCCAGATAAGATGCAATTTTTGCAACTTCAAATGTTATTTTCGCACTTGCGAGAAAGACGCGAATCAATCATAAGAAACGTGCCTTTCAGGCATCCTCTCCCAAAACTTCAAGGGCCCGGTCGGCAACGACCGGGCCTTTTTTTGTCCCCTGCTGGCAGGAGACCTGCAATGACCGGGCCGTTTTTGCCTCCGCCCGTAAAGCCCTGTTTGCAATCCGCGCAGGCAGTTCCTAGCTTCCTCCTGTAGCAACCAGGGGACGACTCATGGCCGATGCGCCAGCAATCATCGACGAGCGGACAGCGCGGCTGCAGGTCGCCGCCGCGCGGCAAGAGGAAAGCGGCCACGGCATTGCCCGGCTGTCCAAGGCCTCGATGTCAGCGCTGGGCGCTATGGAGGGCGATATTCTCGAAATTACCGGCAAGCGCGCCACCGCGGCGCGCGCGGTGCTGGCCTATGCCGAGGATGAGGGGCTGGAGGTGATTCGCCTCGATGGCCTCCAGCGTGCCAATGCCGAAGTCGGTTCGGGCGATCACGTGATCGTCAAGAAAACCGAATCGCGGGCCGCCCAGCGTGTCGTCTTCGCCCCGGCGCAGCGCGAGATGCGGTTGCAGGGTCCGGCGCAGGCGTTGCAGCGCAATTTCTTCGGCCGCCCACTGGTCGCCGGCGATGTTGTCGCCACCACCGGCCAGCAGCAGGTGCGAGATGTGCCGCCGCAGGTCGCGCGGATGCTCAACGCGCCGGCCTATGCGCTCACCCAGATCCGCCTGCTGGTAACGTCGACCGTCCCCAAGGGTATCGTTCATATCGACGAAAACACCGAGATTGAGCTGCGCGAGGAGTTCGAGGAAGCACGCGGGTCTCGCGCCGACGTCAACTACGACGATGTCGGCGGCATGGGCGATACGATCCGCCAGCTGCGCGAGATGGTCGAGCTGCCGCTGCGCTATCCCGAACTGTTCACCCGCCTTGGCGTCGATCCGCCGCGCGGGGTGCTGCTGCACGGACCGCCAGGCACCGGCAAGACCCGGCTAGCCCGCGCCGTCGCCAATGAAAGCGAGGCCAATTTCGTCACCATCAACGGCCCCGAAATCATGGGTTCCGGCTATGGCGAGAGCGAAAAGAAGCTGCGCGAAGTGTTCGAAGAGGCGGCCAAATCCGCGCCTTCGATCATTTTTATCGACGAAATCGATTCGATCGCGCCCAAACGCACCCAGGTGCACGGCGAGGCGGAGAAGCGGCTGGTTGCGCAGCTGCTGACCCTGATGGACGGGCTGCACGCACGGTCCAACATCGTAGTCATCGCCGCCACCAACCGCCCGGATGCCATCGACGAGGCACTGCGCCGGCCCGGCCGCTTTGACCGCGAGATTGTCATCGGCGTGCCCGATGAGAAAGGGCGGCGCGAGATCCTGGGTATCCACACCCGCGGCATGCCTCTGGGCGACGGGGTCGATCTCGATGAGCTGGCGCGCACCACTCACGGCTTCGTTGGCGCGGATCTTGCCGCCTTGGCCCGCGAGGCGGCGATCGACACGGTGCGGCGGATAATGCCTCAGCTCAATCTCGAGGCGCAGACCATCCCGCCCGAAGTGCTGGAAAGCCTGTCGGTCACCCGCGACGATTTCCTCGCCGCGCTCAAGCGCGTCCAGCCATCGGCGATGCGCGAGGTCATGGTGCAGGTGCCCAACATCGGCTGGGCCGATATCGGCGGGCTCGACGAGGCGCAGCTCAAACTGCGCGAGGGTGTCGAACTGCCTCTGCGCAATCCGGAAGCCTTCCACCGGCTGGGCATCCGCCCGGCCAAAGGCTTCCTGCTTTATGGCCCGCCCGGCACCGGCAAGACGCTGCTGGCCAAGGCGGTGGCGAAGGAGGCTGAGGCCAACTTCATCTCGATCAAGTCTTCGGACCTGCTCTCGAAATGGTACGGCGAAAGCGAGCAGCAGATCAGCAGGCTGTTCGCCCGCGCGCGTCAGGTTGCGCCCTGCGTCATCTTCATCGACGAGATCGACAGCCTTGTGCCCGCGCGCGGCAGCGGTGGCGGCACCGGCGAGCCGCAGGTGACGGCGCGGGTGGTCAACACCATCCTGGCCGAGATGGACGGCATGGAAGAGCTCAACTCAATCGTGCTGATCGGCGCGACCAACCGCCCGGCGCTGGTCGATCCGGCGCTGCTGCGACCGGGCCGCTTTGACGAACTGGTCTATGTCGGCACCCCGACGCAGGACGGCCGGGTCCATATCCTCAAGATTCACACCGCCAAGATGCCACTGGCCAAGGATGTCGATCTGGGCGATGTCGCCCGCCAGACCGAACGCTTCACCGGCGCGGACCTGGAGGATGTGGTCCGCCGCGCCGGCCTCATCGCCATCCGCAAGCATGGCGAGAAAGCCGATACGGTCGACGCATCGGACTTCGCCGACGCTCTCGAAGACAGCCGCGCCACAGTGACCGAGGAAATGGAAGCCGAATACGCCAAGATGAAAGGCGAGCTCAAGAAGCGGGCGATGGAAGTGTCGCCGGTGGGCTTCCTGGTGCCGGGGATGGTCAGTTCGACCAGGGACAAGAAACACGAATAGGGCGGGGAGGAGGCCCTGCTTCCGGGTCCGCCAAACTGCGGGTCATTCTCGATCGAGCCCTCTCGCCTCAAGTCGGGCGATGTCTTCCGTTTTGTCTACATCCAGCAGCACGCCTTCCTCCGGAACATCGGCGAATGCGACGTCGGCTCGGCCGCGCAGCAGCTTTCCGGCGCCGCTGTCGCTTGAGAGTTGCGCAATATCGGCAAAGGCGCGGGCTGAGAGCAGCACCGGGTGGCCGGACCTGCCCTGCCAGCGGGGGAGGGCGGCGTAGTTTTCGCCCAGACAGGCGGCGAGCTGACTGGCGATGCCGTGCGGAACCAGCGGCATATCGCCGAGGAAGACGAAAACTCCATCGACTTCGCTCGCCGCAGCGATGCCCGCCTTTAGTGAGGCGGAGAGTTCCGGACTGGCGATGTGAATGGCCTTGACGCAGGGGTCGCCCGGCCATTGGCCTATGTCGAGCCCCGGCGACGCCACCACGATCACCCGCTCGACCGGCGCGGCGCGGGCGGCTCGGATGGCGTGGGCGATCAGCGGCTCACCCTTGAACAGCGCCGAGAGCTTGCCGCCGCCGAACCGCGTGCCCGAACCCGCCGCCAGCACGATGGCGGCCAGTTTCACGCCCGGTCCTGCGCCGGGTTCATCGCCTGCATGATCTCGGCGAGGATACCGGTCGCTACTTCCCAGGGCGATTTGCCGAGGCCGGCAATGCCGGGCGAGAGGTGCAGCCGCGCCAGCTCATCCACGCTTGCTCCGGCCGCTGCCAGCGCCGCCTTGCGGCCCGCCACGCGCGATTTTGCGCCGATCATGCCGGTCCAGCCGGCGCCGTGGCGCAGCGCGTGGAGGCAGGCGGCAAGGTCGTGGTGGTCTTCGTGGGTCGCGCCGATATAGGCAGTCCAGCGATCGACGCCCAGCTGCGCCAGCGCCTCGGCGGGTTCGGCGCGGATATATTGGGAGACGGCAAACGGCGGCGAGCCTTCCGGGCCACCGGGGCGCAGCAGGATGGTTTCGAACTGCGCTTCCGCAGCCAGTTTCGCCAGCGCCAGCGCGCCGGGATCGCCGCCCGAAACGATCAGCCGGCGCGGCGGATCGAAGCGGCGGGCGATGCGGAAGGGATGGTCGGTGAGGGACAACAGCGGGGCATTGGCGTCCTCGATGCGCTGGTCCACTCCGTCGCTCGACCAGATGCAGGGGCGACGCGCGGCGGCATTGTCCAGCAGCCTCTGCGCGGCGGCACTGTCCGGCGCGATCCGCTCGGTCAGGATATGCAGCGCGCCGCCGCATCGCAGGCGAATGTCGATCCACGGGCTGCCCATGCCATAGTGCAGGCGCTGCGCACGGCCGTCGGCGAGGACTTCGGCGGCGTGGCGGGCAACATCGCCTTCGATGCAGTCGCCCGAGAAGTAGCCGGTCGCCCGATCGCCGTCGAACAGCATCTGCGCGCCGGGCCCACGCGGTGCGCTGCCCTCTACCTTGTAGAGCGTGGCGAGCACGGTAGGCCGACCGGCATCCAGCGCCGCAGCCAGGGCCGCGCGGATATCGTCGATCCAGCCAAACAGCGGCCAGTCGCCTCCTGCGAGGGCCTCACTTCCTGCGAGGGCCTCAGCCCCGGCGAGGACTGGCCCCTCCACGCGCTACTTTGCCGGAGCCGGTGCTGTCGCCGGACGGACCAGATAGTCGATGATCGCCGCCCGCTGCTTCGCATCGGACACCGAAATCACCATCCGCGTACCCGGCACCATCTTGGTCGGACCAGTCAGATAGCGGTCGAGATTGGCCCGCGTCCATGTCAGGTTCGAGGCTTTGAGTGCGGGCGAATAGTTGAAGGTGGCCGATGCCGCCTTGCGCCCGGTCACCCCCGCCAGATTGGGCGCGAGCACCGCGCGTGCGCCGGGAACAACCGAATGGCAGCTCTGGCAGCGCATGCGGAACAGCGCACCGCCATCGGGCTTGGGCGCGGTCTGCGCGGGCAGGACGCTCGCCATGCCCAGGAGGGCGGCGGCAGGGACGAGCGCGAGGCTCACTTTGGAACGTAGTCTGGTCACAGCGAACCCCGTTGGCGCATCAGTGCGAGCGCGATTTACTTGATCGCTGCGAGATCGGCGTCGATCTTGGCGAGCGCTTCGTCGGTCAGCGTGTCACCGGCAAAGGCCTGGATGTCCTTGAGGGTCATCGAGCGGGCCATGTCGATCTGGTCGTTGCTGACCAGCGCGGGAATATGTTTCATCAGCACCGCCTTGGCGGCGGCATTGTCGAGCAGGTCGCCGATGCTGGTGGCGCTGGTCGAAAGGACGGCAGCAGCCGGGGCGGCGGCAGGGGCCGGATCAGCGGCAAAAACGGGCGCGGCGCTGGCGGAAAGAATGAGGGCAGCGGCGATCAGAACTTGCTTCATTTCACATCCTCTTGACTGGTGGCTTCCTTGACCGGGTCGCCTGATACACGCAAAAATTCAAATCGCCAGCCAGTTTGCAGGCCGGATGACAGCGCCATAACGGGGCCTTGGCAAGCCGCGATTAAACCGCGAAGCATTACGCAGCAGTGAATGAAACGCTTCAGGCGGGGCTGCGGGCATGCCGCTTCATGTCTCCGACCAGCGGCGCGATCACCAGCTTGTCGAGGATTTCGGCAATGCGGTCAGGCGGATAGTCCTGCTCCTGTGCCAGCCACCAGGCGAGCAGGTCGATGGTGCTGCCGGTGCCATAGACCACGGCAAGGTCTGCCGGCAGCCAGCCTTCGGGCTGCGGCATGGTTTCCGCCAGAACCCGCGCCTGGCGGATGAATTCCGCCCGGACGATACCCGCCGCCCCGCCGGTCAGCAGCGCCGACCACAGTTTGTGGTGATTGCCGACATGCACGCACAGCGCGAGCGAGGACGCATAACTGTTGGTATCGCTGAGGACCGGCGTAGTCATGGCGATCAGCCCGGCAATCTCCGCCGAGGCGACATCGCCCAGCAGCGCTTCCTTGGTCGGATAGTGGCGGAAGAACGTGGCATAGCCGGTGCCGGCCCGCGCGGTAATCTCGCGGATCGTCACCTGATCGAACGGCTTTTCCTCAAGCAGCGCCAGCAGCGCGCCGGTCAGCGCGTGGCGCGATCGCACCTGCCGCGCATCGGTCGGCGCATTGCCCTGCAGTAGCTGGATCCTGGCATCCATGGCACTGCGCCTAACATTGCGCAGCGCGGCTGTCGATATTGCGCGGGGACGGGGCCCGCTTACTCATCCGCCGCTTCGATATGGCGCACCCGCCAGGTCAGCTTCCGGCTTTGCCCCGGGGTCAGCTTGATCGGAACGATCTGACTGCCATAGTGCAGCCGCAGCTTTCCGGGTGCGGACTTGATCTGCCAATCGCTCGCCTGGCCAATGTTCAGCTCGATAACCACTTCGCGCCCACTGCGGTTCTCGACCAGCACCTGCATCTTGTGCCATTTGCCGTCTTCGGCATCGGCGTCGGCCTTGGAGCGCGTGCAGGTCGCCTGCACGCGCGACGCGGAGACCAGCGGCAGCTCCATTTCCTGGCCGACGGCGGCATTGTGCATGGTGCTTTCGGTGAGCACCAGCCCGTCCTCATAGATCAGGTGCTTGCCATAGGGCAGCGACTGGCCCAGCCCGTGGGCCGTGTCGTTCCTGGCCAGGATCCACATCGAAGCGCTTCGCGGTTCGTCGGCTTCGTAGCCGGGGGTGCAATGCAGCCGGTGGACCAGATCGCCGCTGGCATCGGGGCGGGTGAGGAAAGCGACCTGCTTGGTCGCATTCGCCGCCACGGTCATGCGTTCGGGGATGCGGAACAGCTTGAGGTCGCCCAGCGCCTCCTCGCCGGCGATGACCGACACCGCCATCGGCACGTCCTGAAGCGAGTCCGAGCGCTTCTGCGCGGTAACGATGATTTCCGCGCTCATCGCCGCCATCGGCATGCTGACTTCCTGGGGGGGCGGAGGCGGGATGGGAATCGGAGTGCCGTCGCTGGTGCTGCCCAGCGGGTAGCAGGTCAGCTGCAAGGGTCGTGCCTCGGGTGGTTCGGCAAGGTTTTCAAAATCGCTCTCGTTGTTATAGTCCCCGGCCACCGCCAGCAGTTCGGCATCGGCGAAGCTCTGGCCGTTGTCGTTGGCGAGTGTCAGCCACGCGTGCATGCGAAGTTTCTGCTTGTTGCCGCTCTGCCCAGGCTCCAGCGCTGAGACATATTGCGCCTCCCAGTCGAAGCCCGAGGAAATATAGGTCAGCGTAACCTTGTAGGTTCCGCCTGACACCACGCTGGCATCGACCGAAAACACCGGCAACGGCGAGAGTCCGGCAGGGATAACGCGGTAGCTCAACCCCTCGGGCAGGCCGGAGCAGCGCACTGCCTCCAGCCCCTCGCGGGTCTGCAGCACCAGTCCGCCATCGGCGCGGGTGCGCACTGTGGCGTCCTGCGACACCCGCGCGCCGGTGGCCGGGTTGGTGCGGGTGATAGTGACGCGGTTGCCCAGCGTGCCATCGACCAGCGAGGCAGGTGACAGCAGATCGGCGTTGCGGTTCATCTCGATCAGCCCGCCGGGCAGCCCCGCGACGATGGCCGTGATCGCCACCATGCCCTCGGAGACCCCGGTAAAGCGGATCGTCGAGCGGCCCGGCGGCAGGGTTACGCTGCGGGTCTCGCTGATCAGTGCGAAGCCGCCCAGATCGCCGCGCTCCATCGCCTGATCGCGGCGCTCTGGGTCGCGATAGGCAGTGACCGAGACATTCTCCGGCGCGGAGGCATCGACCACTGACTGCGCCTGCACGCCCGCAGGCAGCGCCAGCAGGGCCAGCAGCGGCAGGAACCGGCGCAGCACGCGCGCGGCCCTAGTACCGGGTTTCGAAGGTGACGGTAACTTCCGCCTCGCCATTGGCGGGCACCGGCACGTCCCACTTGCGCCGGTCTAGCCCGTCCTGCTCGCCCTTCAGCGATTCGCTGACGACGCGGTAGTCATTGCTCCACCAGCCTCGGTCGAGCCCGGCCTGGACGACACTGACGGTGGCCGGCTGGCTGCGCGCATTGGTCAGCTTGTAGCGCATCGAAGTGCGGTAATAATCGACCGGGCGCTCGGCTTCGACCTGTTCGGTCACCTGGCCGTTCCTGATCACCCGCCAGCGCACGCTGCGTTCCCATTCAGCGCTGGTGATCTTCTCGCGCTTGGTCACCTCGGCCTGGACGAGGACGTCGAAGGCGCTTCCCGTAGTCAGCGACAGTTCGCTGCCGGTGGGAGTGTGGCCGATGCCGCTCTCGCCGATGAACTGAGGTGAATTGCGGGCGTCGCGCTGGTAGAAGCGCACCGTCCCTGCCGGCAACGCATCGCCAAGCCCGCCCTGCCGCGAGGTCGAAAAGGCAATCGCGCTGGAGACATTGACCGGGCCGGAATCGCTGCTCATCCAGCCGATCTGCCGCTCGTAAACCTTGCTGGCCTTGACCCCCTGTACATCGAGAAAGCTGATCTGCTTGGTCTGGGCATTCGCGATCGTGGTGCGCCCGGCGATTGGATAGAGATAGAAATCGCCGAGCCGCTCGCGGTTGCTGCTCTGCGTGCCGGGGCGGACCATGCCCCGCGGCGGCGAATATCCGCCCGAACCGGCATTGCCCGCCACCAGCAGGACATTGCCATCTCGGAAGCTCGTGCCGGTCGAATTGTTCAGCGTCACCCAGCCCTGGACATCGATGGTCCCGGCAGTTTCATTGTAGAGCGCGACATAATCGGCGCTCCAGCCCAGCCCCGGCGTCAGATAGCGGATCGACGCAGGGCGCGTGCCGGCGCGGTCGCTTTGCAGGGTGACCGAAAGCGTCGGTTTGGCGCGCAGGTTCGGCGGCACCCGGTCAAACACCGCGCGCACCGGCAGGCCATCGTCGCGCAGCACTTCGATGCGGTCGCCGATCCGCACGATAACGCCGCCCGCCACCGACAGGATCGTCGCGCGCTCGCGGGTTTCCGCGCCGGTCGCGGGATTGGTCCGCACCAGCGTGATGGTCTGGCCCAGCGCCTTTTCCATCAGCTTGCCGGGCGAGAGCAGATCATAGTCGAAATTCTGCTCGACAATCGCAGTGCCGGCAGCGTTGAAGCTCAGCGTTTCGGGGCGGATCTGCGCGGAAACATCGGGAAACTCGATGCGGCTGCGCCCGGCGGTGATCGGCAACTGTCGCACATCCTGCACCAGCGACTGGCCGTTGTTGTAGATCGTGATCGAAAGCTCACCCTGCGCATTGGCGTCGGGATCGAACTGTTGCGCGGAGGATGGAGCAGCCAGGGCCAGCACCAATGTGCAGGCAGCAGCGGCGGGTACGACCCTGAAATTCATGTGCATCTCCCCTGTCGGCGACCGGCGCCTCAGGGCCTTATTATCGGGTAATTACATGAATGTCTGCTGCACGAAATAGCGCGGCGACAGCGGTCTATACGTCGCCGATCCGGTCGGCGTAGAGCAGGCGGCCGCCCGAAAGGTGCCACAGCGCTTCGTTGAAATCGTTGGTGGCCATGGCGAAGCAGCCTTCGCTGCGACCGATCTTGCCCCAGCGGCCGATCATCTCGGGATCGACGTACCAGGCCGGGTGCAGCACGATGGCGCGGTCGAGCGCGGTGGAATTGTCCTGGTCCATACCTTCGAGGCGGATCGAGGTGCCATACTTGCCGTTGTACCACTCACAGGTGAGATAGGCCCCGCGCGAGGTCGCCTGCGAGCCGGGCTGGTTCGAGAAATTCTTCAGCCAGCCGTCATGCTCGGGATCCGAACCGCGACCGTGCGCGACAAGGAACGAGCGCAACTTGCCGTTCTCCAGATTGACGAAATGCAAGCGAGGCTGCGAGCTGGGGCGGGCGAAATCGGCGATGCCAACCATATCGGTGCGCCACAGCCGCTTGCCGGCGCGGTCACGCTCACGCGTCGCGATCTCGAACAGGCGGCGTTCATAAGCGGGGTTGGGTTCTATCTTGGCGAAGGATGCGTCGAAGGCCTGGTCGAGGATTCCGCCCGCGACTTGTGGCATGACAGTGGGCGGCAAAACTTCGGCAAGCGCGCGCGAAGCCCCGGTCAGGACGGCACCCGCTGCCAGCGAACCTTTGATGAGGTCGCGTCGATTTAGAACCACAGACATATCTAAGCCGAACATACAGTGATTCTGCGCGATTCGCGAAGCGCAATGCGATGGAATCCAGCAAAAATGCGGCGAAATGCAGGGATTAGAGTTATGCGACCACTTTCAGCCGCCTGCTGTCGTTCCGGACGATCCAGTCCTCGACCACCGGGGCGATCACATTGCGCCATTTGCTGCCGTTGAATATGCCGTAATGGCCAACTTCGGGGGCGAGGAAGTACTTCTTGCGCCCTTCGGCAAGTCCGGTGGCGACATGCAGCGCGGCCCTGGTCTGGCCGATGCCGGAAATGTCGTCATGCTCGCCTTCGATGGCGAGGATGGCGGTATCGCGGATCGCCGTCAGGTCGATAACCTTGCCGCGGTGAACGAATTCACCCTTGGGCAGCGAGTGGCGCTGGAAAACGTGCTCAACGGTCTGAAGGTAGAATTCTGCGGTCATGTCGCAAACCGAGCGGTATTCGTCGTAGAAGGCCTTGGTGGCATCGGCGCTGTCTTCGTCGCCGGCGACGAGGTGCTCGAACATGGTATAATGGCTCATCATGTGGCTGGAAATGTTCATCCACATGAACCCTGCCAGTTGCATGAAGCCGGGATAGACCTTGCGCCCCGCGCCCGGATAGGCGAGCGGCACCGTGCTGACCACGGTATTCTCGAACCAGGCGATCTGCCTTTCGGTGGCGAGCTGGTTGACGCTGGTCGGAGCCTCGCGCGTATCGATCGGGCCGCCCATCATCGTCAGGCTGGCCGGGCGGCAGGGGTGCTTGTCGGTCGCCATGATCGCAGTGGCGGCGAGCGCGGGCACCGACGGCTGGCACACCGCCATCATATGCGCGCCAGGTCCGATATGCTCGAGGAAGGTCACCAGATAATCGATATAATCATCAAGATCGAAACGGCCGGCATCGGCCGGCACCATTTTTGCGTCGGCCCAGTCGGTGATATAGACCTCGGCATGCTCCAGCATCCGCGCGACCGTGCCGCGCAGCAGCGTGGCGTAGTGCCCGCTCATCGGTGCGGCGATCAGCAGGCGCGGGGCATCGGCGGGCAGGCCGGTGTGGGTGAAGCGCAGAAGATTGCCGAACGGGCGGTGCAGCACGATCGCTTCGGTCACGCCGTGCGCTAGGCCATCGACGGTGACGCTCTCGATATCGAACGAGGGCTTGCCGCGCGCCGCCGAAGCATGCGCAAAAACATCGAGCGCCGATGCCATGACCGGGCCGATGCCGAAATAGCCCCACGGCAGCGCCGGATTGGACAGCATTTCGGACGTGGCCGAAGCCCAGGCACTGGCGCCGGTAAGAATGGCGCGCTGCAGTTCGTAGGCGTGGTAGAGCAAAACACGTTCTCCCTTGTCGCCAACATCGGCGGGCGGCCTATGCTGGCTTTCTCCCGGAATGAATGTGGGCGCAATGCGTCAATTGTGCAATGCGGCATTTTCGATTGCAGTGCACCAGAAAATGATGAGCAATTTCCGCCGTCAATGGCGCTTTGCCATGGCGCTCGCGCTGCGCTAGGGGCACGCCATGGATGCTCCAACCGCCAGCAAGACCGAAACCGTCGAAGCCGAGGCCAAGCCCGCGCGCAATCTGGGTCCGCTGAAGATGATCTGGAAGGCGGGCCTCGCCTATCCGGGGCGGGTGGCGACGGCGGGTGTGGCGCTGGTGGTGACGGCAACGGCGTCGCTGGCGGTGCCGTGGGGCTTTCGCCAGATCATCGACAAGGGCTTTGCGCGCGGCAGCGATCCGGCGCTGATCGATTTCTGGTTCACGATGCTGCTCGGTATCGTCCTGGTGCTCGCCATTGGCACCGCCGTGCGGTTCTATGCCGTGTCGTGGCTGGGTGAGCGCGTCGTCGCCGATATCAGGCTGGCGGTGCAGAACAATCTGCTGCGCCTCGCGCCCGGCTTCTTCGAGGAAAACAGCCCCAAGGAAATCTCCTCGCGGATGACCGCCGATACCGCACTGATCGAGCAGGTTGTCGGCACATCGGTGTCGGTGGCGCTGCGCAATGCCATCATGGGCGTGGGGGGTATCGCCTTCCTGTTCGCGCTGGCTCCCAAGTTGACCATGGGTCTGGTGTTTGCGATCCCGCTGGTGGTCGGCCCGATAGTCTGGTTCAGCCGCCGCCTGCGCACAGTCGCGCGCTCAAGCCAGGACCGGGTCGCCGATATCGGCGCGATGGTTACCGAAGTGCTGGCGGCGACCAAGATCGTCCAGGCCTTCAACCAGGAAGACCGCGAGGCTGCGCGTTTCGCCGGTGCGGTCGAGCGCAGCTTCATGACCGCCCGCCGCCGCATCCGCATCCGCGCGGCGATGACCTCGGTGGTGATGTTCCTGATTTTCGGATCGCTGGTGCTGCTGATGCGCGAAGGCGCGCTGGGCGTGGCCAAGGGCACGATCAGCGGCGGCACCATTGCTGCCTTTGTCATTACCGGCGGGCTGGTCGCGGGCGCATTCGGTTCGCTGACCGAGGTCTACGGCGATCTCGTGCGCGGCGCGGGCGCGGCGAGCCGGCTCAACGAGCTGCTCAATGAAAAGCCCGCGATTGCGCCGCCTGCGCGGCCCATCGCGCTGCCGCAGCCGCCGCGGGGGCAACTGGCCTTCGACAATGTCACTTTCCGCTACCCGACCCGGCTGGAAACTCCGGCGTTGCTCGATTTCACCCTCAAGATCGAGCCGGGCGAGACTGTTGCCATCGTCGGGCCGTCGGGGGCTGGCAAGTCGACGCTGTTCCAGCTGGCCGAGCGCTTCTACGATCCGCAGGCCGGAACGATCCGGCTCGACGGCGTGCCGCTGACCTCCGCCGACCCCGCCGAAATCCGCCGCCGCTTCGCGCTGGTACCGCAGGAAGGCATCCTTTTCGCCGCCGATGCGCGAGACAATCTGCGCTATGGCAACTGGGACGCCAGCGACGACGATATCTGGCAGGCCGCCCGCGACGCCAATGCCGAACCATTCCTGCGCGAACTGCCGCAAGGCCTCGACACTTTCCTTGGCGAGGACGGTGCCAGGCTCTCGGGCGGACAGCGTCAGCGGATTGCCATTGCCCGGGCGCTGCTGCGCGATGCACCGGTGCTGCTGCTCGACGAGGCGACCAGCGCGCTCGACGCCGAAAGCGAGCGACTGGTGCAGGACGCGCTTGACCGGTTGATGGCAAGCCGCACCACCCTGGTCATCGCCCACCGCCTAGCCACGGTGCGCGCCGCCGACCGGATCATCGTCATGGACAAGGGCCGGATCGTCGAACAGGGCACCCACGATGTGCTGACCAAGGCTGGCGGGCTTTACGCGCGGCTGGCCTCGCTGCAGTTCGATGAACGGTTGATCCAGTCCGTCGAATGATGTTTTCAGCGGCTGCGCAGTACTTTAGAACGCAGCATCGAGAATAGCGGACCGGCGCCGCGTGCTGCGCCCGCTTTGCAAAGGGACACACCATGATCACCACTTCGTTCCGGCGCCTTGCCGGTCTTTGTTCGGTATACGCCATCGCTGCCACACTTGCCGCTGCGCCCATCCAGGCCGAAGAGGCCGAAAGCTGGGGCAGCTTCGGCGTCCAGACCCAGTGGGTCGATCCCGCCACCCGGCCCGGCGACGATTTTGACCGCTACGTCAGCGGCAAGTGGATCGACACCACCGAAATCCCCGCCGACAAGGCCCGCATCGGCGCGTTCAATACGCTGGGGGATCTGTCCGAAGACCGCATCCGTTCCATCCTCGAAGAACTCGCCGCCAGCAAACCGGCCGCGGGCACGCCGCAGGCCCGCATCGGCGCGGCCTGTGCCGCCTATATGGATACCGCCGCGATCGAGGCTGCCGGGCTGGCTGCCGCGCGGCCGTGGCTTGACCGGATCTATGCAGCGCGATCCAGCGACGACCTGGTGGCCTTGTTCGCCGCGCCCAGCATTGCCTCGCCGCTCGGCGCCTTCGTCGATGCCGATGCAAAGCAGAGCGATACCTATGCCCTGTACATGGTGCAAGGCGGGCTGGGCCTCCCCGACCGCGACTATTACCTTGCCGACACCCCGCGCTACCGCGAGATTCGCGGCAAGTACCTCGAATACCTTGGCTTCCTGATGGGCAAAGCCGGCTACGAAAATCCGCAAGGCGCGGCACAGGCGGTGATGGCGCTGGAAACCGGGATGGCGCGCACGATGTGGGACCGCACTATCGAGCGCAACCGCGATCTCACCTACAACAAGCTGAGCGCGGCGGAATTTGGCGCGCTGGACACAAGTGGGCTGGCGGGCAAGTTACTTTCCAACCTTGGCGCAGGTTCGGCGAGCGAGGTTATCGTTGCGCAGATGCCGCCCACCGCCGACGAGATTGCCGCAGCAAAGCTTTCGCCGGCCATGGCGGCAAGGTTGGGCGGCGGGGTTCCGGCAACACTCAGGTTGATCGAGCAGACCCCGCTGGCCACATGGCAGGCCTATCTCGCGGCCCATTTCCTCAGCGACAACGCCGACGTCCTGCCCAAGGATATCGATGACGCCCATTTCGCCTTCTACGGCACCCTGCTGGGCGGACAGCCGCAGCAGCGCCCGCGCTGGAAGCGGGGCATCGCCAAGGTCGAGGGCCAGATCGGAGAGCTGCTCGGCAAAATCTACGAAGAGCGCCACTTCCCGGCGGCGAACAGGGCAGCAATGAGCGAACTTGTCGGCAATCTGCGCAAGGCGATGGCCGCCAACCTGGCCGAGCTCAAATGGATGGGCGCGGAAACCCGCCAGCAGGCTGAAGCCAAGCTCAATGCCTTCACCCCCAAGATCGGCGCGCCGGACGACTACAAGAGCTATGAGGGGCTGACGATATCCGCCACCAATCCACTCGCCAACCAGGTTGCCGCCGCCAGGTGGGACTGGGACTTCCGGCTGGCACGGCTGGGCAAGAAGGTTGACCGGGCTGAGTGGTTCATGCTGCCGCAGACGGTCAACGCCTATTACAACCCCACCTTCAACGAAGTGGTCTTCCCCGCCGCGATACTGCAACCGCCCTTCTTCAACCTGACTGCCGACCCGGCAGTGAATTATGGCGCGATCGGCGCGGTGATCGGGCACGAAATGGGCCACGGTTTCGACGATCAGGGCGCCAAGTCCGACGGGGCTGGCAATCTGCGTGACTGGTGGACTGCATCGGACAAGGCCAATTTCGAGTCGTTGCAGGCGAAGCTTGGCGCACAGTACAATGCTTTTTGCCCGTATGATGATTCCAGCAGTGGGGGTGGCAAGACCTGCATCAACGGCCAGCTGACCATGGGCGAGAATATCGGCGATCTGGGCGGGCTCAGCCTCGCCTACCGCGCCTACCGGCTGTCGCTGGGCGGCAAGGAAGCCCCGGTGATCGACGGCACCACCGGCGACCAGCGCTTTTTCATGTCCTGGGCGCAGGTGTGGCGCGGCAAGATGCGCGAGCAGATGGAGCGCGAGCGGCTGGTCACCGATCCGCATTCGCCGCCGCACTACCGGATCAACGGCATCGTCCGCAATTTCGATGAGTGGTACCGCGCCTTTGGCGTCAAGCCGGGCGACAGGTTGTATCTGCCGCCCGAACAGCGTGTGCGCATCTGGTGATAAGCCTGGGCCCGGCGCGGGTACGGCTTGACTTGGCCGCGCCCGCCCGGCCTATCCGCGCTCCATGGACCTGACGCTCACTGCGATCCTGCTCGGCATTGTCGAGGGACTGACCGAATTCGTGCCGGTCTCCTCGACCGGGCACCTGATCCTCGCCTCCGAGATTTTCGGCTATGATGCGGCGACGTGGAAAGTGTTCAACGTCGTCATCCAGCTCGGCGCGATCCTGGCGGTGGTGGTGCAGTACTGGCGCACGTTCTGGGCAGTCGGCATGGGGCTGCTGCGGCTCGACGCGATGAGCCTGCGGTTCCTGCGCAACCTGCTGCTGGGCTTCCTGCCCTCCGCGGTGCTGGGCCTTGCGCTCAAGGACTATATCGACATCTTGCTAGGCAGCCCGATGGTGGTGGCCTGGGCGTTGATCTTCGGCGGCTTTGCAATCCTCGCCATCGAGCGCGTGGCCAAGCCCGGCCCCAAGACCGGCATCGGCGAACTGCCCGCACGCCAGGCGCTGGGCGTCGGGCTGTTCCAGTGCGTTTCGATGATCCCCGGCATCAGCCGCTCGGGCGCGACGATCATGGGCGCGCTGGCGATGGGGATCGAGCGGCGCACCGCGGCCGAATTCAGCTTCTTTCTGGCGGTGCCGACGATGATGGGCGCAACCACGCTGGAGCTGTGGGATAACCGTGTGGCACTTGCGGGCGGACTCGGTCCGGTCGGCTGGAGCGAGATCGCGATCGGCTTCGTAGTGTCGTTCATCGTCGCGCTGGCGGTGATCCGCGCCTTTGTCGCCTATGTGAGCCGATCTGGCTTCGCGCCCTTCGCGTGGTACCGGATCGCGGCCGGAATCGCGGCCATCGGGCTGCTTAGCTGGTAAACAACTCGTGAAGAGTCATGTCGGAACCTTTCCCTGAACGCTGCGTTACACAAACGCCGGCTCGACGCCGCAGTTTGGGCCACAGGTTTGGTCGCTGCCATCGGCAGAGCCATCAAGAAGGGAAAATATGCCATGAAGCAGATTTCAAAAGGGGCCATTCTCGCCGCGACCGTCGCGTTGGGGCTGACCCTGTCCGCTTGCGACAGCCAGGCCGAGAATGCCCAGGAAGCTGGAGCGCAGGACGTGCGCGAGGCGGGTGAAGCCACCGCCGATTCAATGGAAAATCAGGCTGACGCAGCTCGCGACGCTGGCGCAGGTGAAGTCAAGGCCGATGCCATGGAAAACAAGGCCGACGCGGTTCGTGAAGGTGCCGACGCCAAGGCCGACGCTATGGAAGACAACGCCGACAAGCGTGACGCAACGCCTGAATAAACTCCTTTCACCCCGTTCGCTCCGGTGAACAGCGCGAAGTCGGCGGCTCTTCGGGGCCGTCGGCTTTGTTCGCGTATCCGGGCCATCTGTGCCATCGTCGGCTTTTGCTGCAGGGGAACGACCGATGGGCAAGATGAAGCGCAAGCAATACGAAGAACTGCTCGAGCCGATGCAGGTCGAACTGGTGGCGATGGCGCGCTGGGCAGTCGCCACCGGAGCGCGGATCGCGGTGCTTTTCGAAGGCCGCGATACCGCCGGCAAGGGCGGGGCGATCGCCGCTGTGGCGCAAAGCCTCAATCCGCGCCAGTGCCGCACCGTAGCACTGGCCAGGCCCAGCGAACGCGAAACCACCCAGTGGTACTTCCAGCGTTATGTGCCGCATTTGCCGGCGGCCGGCGAAATCGTTCTGTTCGACCGCAGCTGGTACAACCGCGCCGGGGTCGAGAAGGTCATGGGCTTTGCCACCGAGGCGCAGGTCGAGGCCTTTCTGGGGCAGGCGCCGCTGTTCGAAAAGCAGCTGATCGATGACGGCATACTGCTGTTCAAATACTGGCTGGCCTGCGATCAGGAGCAGCAGGAAGAACGCTTCGCTGAACGGCTGACCGATCCGCTCAAGCGTTGGAAGCTATCGCCCATCGATGTCGGCGCGCGCGCAAAATATGCGGACTATACCGCCGCGCGCGAGGCGATGCTGGCGGCTACCCACACCGCGCATGCGCCATGGACCGTGGTCGATTTCAACGAACAGCGCCCGGGCCGGCTGACCCTGATTCGCGATCTGCTCGACCGGTTGCCCGACACCCATGTCCCACCCCCCGAAATCGACCTGCCGCCGCTCGGCCAAGCGCCGTTGCGCGACAAATTCGGCGTGGTGAAGCCAGTTTCAACCTTCCATGGGTGATGTCGCGGGCCGCAGCGGCTTGACTTTGCCCCGGGCATGCAGCAAGGGCCGCAACCTTGAAGGGCGGCGAGTTATCGCCGCTCTCATTCGTTTACGAGGCCGCCGGTCGTGGCCCCAGGAATTTAGGAAAGCGCCATGGCGAAGCCCGCAACCGTCAAGATCCGGCTGGTCTCCACTGCCGACACCGGCTTCTTCTACGTCACCAAGAAGAATCCGCGCAACACCACCGAGAAGATGACCTTCCGCAAATACGATCCCGTCGTGCGCAAGCAT
Source organism: uncultured Alphaproteobacteria bacterium (assembly GCA_963791765.1). Classification (GTDB taxonomy): domain Bacteria; phylum Pseudomonadota; class Alphaproteobacteria; order Sphingomonadales; family Sphingomonadaceae; genus Novosphingobium. The sequence continues at coordinate 109,846 of CAWBTL010000010.1, read as the reverse complement.
GTCGAGTTCAAGGAAGCCAAGATCAAGTAGGTTCATTGCGAGTTCAATGGCGCTGCCCTATTGGCCGTGTCATGAAACCTAAAACCATCATTTCTCGCAGGCTTGCTGGCGCCGCCGTTGTGGCGGCGTTTGGCATTGGTGTTCCACTTGCCGTAACGGCTCAGGCACAGGTGCCCGCGGCCCAGACCGCTCCCGTCGCAGGACCGCTCGCCGACGCAGTCGCAGCGCTGCGCGGCATTTCCACCCTTCGCGCCGATTTCGTCCAGACCGATCGCAACGGCCAGCGCGCCAATGGCGTTCTGACTTTGAAACGCCCGGGCCGCATCCGCTTCCAGTATGCGCCGGGCATCCCGATGCTGATCGTCGCCGACGGCAGCTCGCTGACAATGATCGATTACGAAGTGCGCCAGGTGCAGCGCTGGCCGATCAAGAACAGCCCGCTGGGTGCGCTGCTAGATCCCAATCGCGATGTCGCCCGCTTTGGCCGGTTGATCCCGACCGCCGATCCTGCCGTGATCAGCATCGAGGTGCGCGATCGCAAGCATCCCGAATACGGGGTGATCACGCTGATCTTCATGCGCAAGGCTTCCGCGCCCGGCGGTCTCGAGCTGGTCAGCTGGGTTGCGCTTGATTCGCAGAACAAGCGCACGACGATTCGCCTGTCGAATCACCAGTACGGAATCGCGGTTCCGGACAGCAATTTTCGCTGGAATGACCCCCGCCGCCCGGCTCGTCGATGATGGGCAACGCATCACCGCACGGCGTGCCGCTGATGCGACAGATTGCGACCATTTTGTGCGCGCGTTCACTTGTCAGTCACCCGAAAAGGCCTAAATAGAGTCTTGTCAGAGCGGCTTGAGGCGGGTTTCCCCCCTGTTGCCCGCGCCTCCTGGTTGGCCGTGATGACATAGCGTGACGAACGCTCAAACGAACCCTCGCCCCATTGCCCCCGGGGCGAGGGTTTTTTTGGTTTTCGGCGGTACCGGCTTCTCCATTGCGGCAGCCGGATAAGCCACCTAAAGCCTGCGGCATGCTAAAAATTGCCACCTGGAACATCAACTCGGTCCGCCTGCGCATGCCGCAGATCGAGCGCTTTCTGATTGAGCAGGCGCCCGATGTGCTGTGTCTGCAGGAAATCAAGACCATCGAGGCGCTGTTCCCGCACGAGGCCTTCGAGCGGCTGGGCTATGTCCACCGCGCCGTTCACGGCCAGAAGGGCTACCACGGCGTCGCCACCGTCAGCCGCATCCCGTGCCGCGAATTCAGTCGGAATGACTGGCAGGACAACGGCGAGGCGCGGCATGTCGGGGTGGAGCTGACAGGAGCCGGACAGGGTCTGGTGATCGAAAATGTCTATATCCCCGCCGGCGGCGATATCCCTGATCGCACCGTCAATCTCAAATTCGGCCAGAAGCTCGACTTCCTCGAGCGTATGACCCGCTGGTCGGAAAAGATCGACCGCCCGGTGCTGCTGCTCGGCGATTTCAACGTGGCGCCGCTCGAATGCGATGTCTACGACCACAAAGCCTTGCTCAAGGTGGTCAGCCACACCCCGCTGGAAGTCGCGACGCTTGGCCGTCTGGGCGATGCCCACGGCTGGGTGGACCTCGGCCGCAAGCACATCCCCGCGCCGGAGCGCAACTATTCGTGGTGGTCCTACCGCACCTACTGGCAGGGCAAGGATCGCGGGCGGCGGCTCGATCACATGTGGGCCTCGCCCGAACTGGCGGAGTGCTCGCGCGGCCACCGGATCGTCGAAGAAACGCGCACTTGGGAGCAGTGCTCCGACCATGTCCCGCTGATCACGGAGTTCGATCTCTGAGCGGCAGCGCGCCATCTGCGGCACGCCGCGTGGCGCTGGCGATCGATGCGCTGCGCCATGGCTGGCCGATTGCCTTCAAGGGCGCATTCGCCCTGCTGCCCGCCGAGACCGGCTTTGGCGAAAGCGTGAGCGCCTCGCGCATGCTGATCTCCTCGGCCCGCGCCGCCACCCTCAAGCTCGCCAACCAGCGCGAGGCGGCCGAACCCGAGGCCCCGGTGCTGATCCGCGCCGCCGATCCTTTCGACCTCGAACTCGCCCGCGCCGTTGCTGATCCCGCGCTGGATCTCGCCTTCCCGATGAAAGGGCCATTCGCAGCCGACCATCTCGATCACAGGGAAGCCGCAGTGGCGGCGATGGAGCTGGCGCGGCTGGCCGGGGTGCTGCCGGCGTTCCTCGTCGATGCGCAGCCCGCCGGAGAGGCGCAGACCTTAGCCGCGGCCGACCTTGCCGCCTGGAAGGACACCGGCAGGCTGGTCATCGCCGCACGCGCGCATCTGCCTACAACCGCCAGCGAGCAGGCGGAGATCGTTGCCTTCCGCTCGGCGGACGATCTGCGCGAACATGTCGCGCTGGTCATCGGGCAGCAGGATTCGGGCCGCGCGCCGCTGGTGCGGCTGCATTCCGAATGCCTCACCGGCGACATCCTCGGCAGCCTCAAATGCGATTGCGGCCCGCAGCTCGACGCCGCGCTGGCGGCGATGGCGGACGAGGCGCAGGCGGGCGGCTGGGGGGTGCTGCTCTACATGCGTCAGGAAGGGCGCGGCATCGGCCTGATCAACAAGCTGCGCGCCTACCGGCTGCAGGATCAGGGCTTCGACACGGTGGACGCCAACAACCGCCTCGGCCTGCCTTCCGAAGCACGCGACTTTCCGATCGCGGCGCGGATGCTGGCGCTGCTCGGCGTCCATGCCATCCGGCTGATGACCAACAATCCGGCCAAGGTCGCTGCTCTGGCGGGCGAAGGCGTGGATGTGTCGGAACGCGTGCCGCATCAGCTGCCCGCCAACCCCCACAATGCGCGCTATCTGGCGGTCAAGCGCGACCGGGCGGGGCATCTGCTGTAATCCGGCGCTGCCATTCCAGAACTTCGGCGGTTTGCTCCCGATCCGGCCCTTGCGCCCGTTAATCAACGGCCTACTTTGTTTGGCGGGTGGCGGACTGATTCCAGAGGCGCAAGCAAATGGCAGACATCTTCGAAAATCCGCTCGGTCTCGACGGCTTCGAGTTCGTCGAATTCTGTGCTCCCGAAAAGGGCCAGCTTGAAGCGGTTTTCGGGGCCATGGGTTTTGCCCGCATCGCCCGGCACCGCTCGAAGGATGTCGATTTGTGGCGGCAGGGCGACATCAACTTGATCGCCAATTACGAGCCCAAAAGCCCCGCCGCCTATTTCGCCTCCGAACACGGCCCGTCGGCCTGCGGCATGGCATTCCGGGTGCGCAATGCGCGGCAGGCCTATGACGAGGCGCTGGCACGCGGCGCGGAGCCGGTCGAAACCCGTACCGGACCAATGGAGCTGCGCCTGCCTGCCATCCGCGGCATCGGCGGCGCGATCATCTATCTGATCGACCGCTACGGCGATGCACTGTCGATCTACGATATCGACTTCGAATATCTGCCGGGGGTTGATCGCCATCCTGTTGGAGCGGGCCTCAGGATGATCGATCACTTGACCCACAATGTCTATGGTGGACGCATGGATCACTGGGCGACGTTCTACGAACGCGTTTTCAACTTCCGCGAGATCCGTTTCTTCGACATCAAGGGCGAATATACCGGCCTGACCAGCCGCGCGATGACTGCGCCCGACGGCCGCATCCGCATTCCGCTGAACGAAGAAGGCGCCAAGGGCGGCGGGCAGATAGACGAATTCCTGCGCAGCTATAACGGCGAAGGCATCCAGCACATCGCCTTCATCTGCGACGATCTGGTCGCCTGCCTTGACCGGCTGAGGGCTCTCGGCGCGCCGCTGATGGCCCCGCCGCCTGCCACCTATTACGAGGCACTGGAGACACGCCTGCCAGGCCATAGCGAGCCGGTCGATGCGCTGCAGAGCCGCGGCATCCTGCTCGACGGATCGACCGGGAACAGCGATCCGCGGCTGCTGCTGCAGATATTCGGGCAGCCGGTGATCGGCCCGGTGTTTTTCGAGTTCATCCAGCGCAAGGGGGACGAGGGCTTCGGCAACGGCAATTTCACCGCGCTGTTCAAGTCGATGGAGGAGGACCAGCTGCGGCGCGGCACGCTGAAGCTGGCGGAGGACGCGCCATGACGGTCCCGTTCACGCTGTCGCGCATCCACCACGTCGCCTATCGCTGCAAGGACGCGAAGGAAACGGTCGATTGGTACGAGCGGGTCATGGGCATGACCTATGTCAGCGCCTTTTCGGAAGACTACGTGCCCTCCACCGGGGCTTATGACCCTTACATGCATGTCTTCCTCGATTGCGGCGGCGGCAATGTCCTCGCCTTTTTCGAGCTGCCCGAACAGCCGGAGATGAGCCGCGATCCCAACACGCCGGAGTGGGTGCAGCACATCGCCTTCGAAGTTCCGGATATGGAGGCCTTGACTGCGGCCAAGGTGCATATCGAGGCGCAGGGTGTCGATGTGGTCGGGCCAACCTTTCATGGCATCTTCCGGTCGATCTACTGCTTCGATCCCAACGGCCACCGGATGGAGCTGGCCTGCAACATCGGCAAGCCGGAGCACCATGCCGAGCTGAAGCGGGTCGCACCGCTGATGCTCGAAGAGTGGAGCCGCACCAAAAAGGCACCGCGCCATGCCGACTGGTTGCACAAGGACCCCGACGCATGAGCGCCATCGACCAAACCCACGCTGCCAACCTGTCGTCGTGGGTGGTCGGCGCCGACGGGCATGACAGCTTTCCGGTGCAGAACCTGCCGCTCGGGGTGTTCAGCCCGGCGGGTGGTGACCCTCGCATTGGCCCCCGCATAGGCAGTGCAATCGGCGACTGGATCGCCGATTTGCGGGCGCTGGCGCAGCTGTTGCCGCAAGCGGTGCAGGCGGCCTTGCAGCAGGACAGCCTGAACGCCTTGTTCGCGCTGCCGGGTGCCAACCGGCTGGCGCTGCGTCATGCCTTGAGCGGCTTGCTTTGCGACCCGGCGCATGAGGATACGGTCCGGCCGCATCTGCACGCGGCGGCGGACTGCACCATGCATCTTCCGGCGCGCATTGGTGATTACACCGACTTCTATGTCGGCATCCACCATGCCACCAACATCGGCAGTCAGTTCCGCCCCGACAATCCGCTGCTGCCCAACTACAAATATGTGCCGATCGGCTACCACGGCCGCGCCTCTTCGGTGCGGGTCACCGGGCACCCCGTCATCTGGCCCAAGGGTCAGCGCAAGCCCGCCGATCAGGACGAGCCCGACTACGGGCCAAGCCGCCGGCTGGACTATGAACTGGAAATCGGGGTGTGGATCGCTGGCGAAAATGCACTGGGCACCCCTGTCCCGATTGCCGAGGCAGAGCGGCGCATTGCCGGTTTCTGCCTGCTCAACGACTGGTCGGCGCGCGATTTGCAGGCCTGGGAATATCAGCCGCTAGGGCCGTTTCTGGCCAAAAACTTCCTGACGACAGTGTCGCCCTGGGTAATCACCGCCGAGGCCATGGCCCCGTTCCGCATTGCCCAGCCTGCCCGGCCCGAAGGCGACCCCCATCCGCTCCCCTATCTCTGGGATGACGCCGATCAGAGGTCTGGCGCGCTCGCACTGGAACTCGAAGCCCACATCGCCAGTGCCCGGATGCGCCGCGACCATCTGCCCCCGCATCGGCTCAGCCACGGCCCGGCCAGCAACATGTACTGGACCGTGGCGCAGATCGTCGCGCACCACAGCTCAGGCGGCTGCAACCTCATGCCCGGGGACCTGCTGGGGACTGGCACGATATCCGGGCCCGAGCCGGGCAGCTATGGCAGCCTGATGGAAACCAGCCGCAACGGCACCCAGGCAGTCACCCTACCCACCGGAGAGAGCCGTTCGTTCCTCGAAGACGGCGATGCGCTGACCATCTCCGCCAGGGCAGTGCGCGCGGGATATCGCTCGATCGGCTTCGGCGACTGCACCGGTATCGTGGAAGGGAGTTTTACCCTATCCGGCGAGCCTGCCTCTTGATACCCACCGCGCGGAAGATTTCGAACGATCGCATGGATATCAAAACAGGCCGCAGCTGAGCCGCTGACAGGCTGCTGAATTATCGGGAGAAGAATGATGAGCACGCAGACCTCAAAGCGCTACCGCGTCGTTCAGTGGGCCACCGGCAACGTCGGCAGCCGGGCGCTGCGCCACGCGATCGAACATCCCGACCTCGATCTGGTCGGGGTCTGGGTGCACAGCGAGGCCAAGGCCGGGCGCGATGCCGGCGAGCTGGCCGGGATCGCCCCGGTCGGGGTCAAGGCCACCAATAGCATCGACGATGTGCTCGCGCTGAAGCCCGATTGCGTGCTCTACATGCCGCACGTTTGCTCGTTCGACGAGATTTGCCGGATCCTCGAATTGGGCTCGAACATCGTTACCACCCGGATGGAGCTGCAGAACCCGGCGGCGATGGACCCGGCCATCGCCGCGCGGGTCGAAGCCGCCTGTCAGAAGGGCAGGACCACGATCCACGCCACCGGTGCCAGCCCCGGCTTCATCACCGAGGCCGTGCCGATCGTCCTCGCCTCGATCCAGCGGCGGCTGGACCATCTGCAGATCGATGAATTCGCCGATTGCTCGTCGCGCAATTCGCCCGAAATGCTGTTCGAGATGATGGGCTTTGGCGCGCCGCCGGGTCCGGCCGGCGAGGGCCAGCTGCACCACGCCAAATTGAGCTTTGCGCCCTCGCTGCAGTTGGTCGCGACTGCGCTGGGTATGCCGATCGAGCGCTTCGAAGTCAGTGGCGCGCAGGGCATGGCCCGGCAGGATGTGCACATTGCCGCCGGTGTGGTTCCGGCCGGCACTGTCGCCGCGACCCGGACTATCCTGACCGGCTTCCGGGGCGGCAAGCCGCTGATGACCATGACCACCACCTGGTTCGTCTCCAGCGATGTCGATACCAGCGATGGGCAGGCGTGGGAATTCCGCTCGCCATCGGGCTGGCATGTGGTGATGATGGGCGATTGCCCGCTCGACCTGTCGATATCCTACCCGGTTGCGCCGGAAAACTACGCCGGGATGACCCCGGGGCTGACCGCCAACCGCCCGATCAACGCCGTGCCCTACGTCTGCGATGCATCGCCCGGGATCAAGACCACCGCCGACCTGCCGCAGATCATCGCCCGACTGGGATAGGCGCATCCGCCATTGCCTTGCGCGCCGATCCGTTGAATGTAGGTGCGGCCGGGCGGAATGCGCGACCCGGCGGGGGAGAAGAAGCCAATGCGAGCGAGCCCGAATGCGATTGTCGCGGCGGTATTCCTTGCCGAAATCTCGGCGACCTTTGAATCCTCGATGCTCTTTGCCGCTCTGCCAACGCTGATCCGCGACTTCGGCGATCCGATCGCTGCCGGCTGGCTGATGACCATGCACATGCTGATCGGCACCGTCGCCTGCATCGTCGCCGGGCGGCTGGGCGACATGTTCGGGCGCAAGCGGGTGATGCTGATCCTGCTGGTTGTGGCAACCCTGGGATCGCTGATCAGCGCAGCGACATCGGACTTCGGCATAGTCCTGTTCGGACGCGCCTTGCAGGGGTTCGCCACGGCAGCGATCCCGCTGTCCGTCGGTATCATCCGCGAATCTCTGCCGCCGCAGCGCATCCCGGTGGCGGTGGGGCTGATGACCACCGCGCAGGGCATGGGCGTCGCCATCGGGCTGGTGCTGGGCGGCATTATCATCGACCGGTTCAACTGGCACTGGCTGTTCGTGGTCAGCGCCATCCTGCTGACGATCTCGTGGCTGGTCATTCGCATCGTCGTGCCAGCGCGGGCAGGAACCCCGCCGAAGGAGAAGATCGACTGGGTTGAGGGCCTGCTGCCGGCGCCAGCGATCGGGGCACTGCTGCTGGGTATCAGCATGTCGAAAGAGCTGGGCTGGCTCGATACTCAGGTGTTGGCGCTAGTCATCGGCGGAATGGTGTTGATGGCGATCTGGACCTTGCGCAGCCTGAAGGCGCGCGAGCCATTCATCAACCTGCGCCTGCTGGGGACCCGCAACATCGCCGTCGCCAATGGTTCGGCGGTCCTGCTGGGGCTGGGCAGCTCGCAGATCGTTTTCGTGTTCTCGACCTATATGCAGGCCCCGGTCTGGACCATGGCCGGGCTGGGCTTCAGCGCGACGCTGGCCGGGTTTGCCAAGCTGCCGTCCAACGTCCTGTCATTCCTCGCCGGCCCGCTGGCGGGATGGCTGACCCTGAAGCATTCGATCCGCCTGCCGGTGCTCGTCGGCGGCACGATGGCGATGGCCGGCTGGCTTGCGGGGATGAGCCTGCCGAACACGCTGTACACTATCATCGCGCTGCTCTGCGTGATCTCGTTCGGCACATCGCTGCTCAACGCCGCGCTGCCGATTATCATTGTCGGCACCGCTCCCGAAGACCGCACCAGCGAAGCGATCGGAGCGATGTCCGTGATCCGCGGCATGTCGTCGGCGATCGGCACCCAGGTCATCGCCGTGATCCTGGCCACCGACACAGTAACCGGACCGGGCGGAGCGTCCTTCCCCTCACCGGCAAGCTACCGCCTGACCATGGCCTGCATCGCCGGGCTGTCGCTGGCGGCGGGGCTGCTGGCACTGCTGCTGGCGGCGCAGAAACAAGGTGATGCCGCCGAAGCTCCGGCGCAAGGCGAAATCCGGAAAGTCTGAACCACTCCCCGATCCTCCCCCCTTTGAGGGAGGGCTATTGCATATTCACCTCAACTCTCACTGTTCGTCATCCTGAACTTGTTTCAGGACCCATTTTCCGACACATCCGGTGCGCAGTTTTCGGGAGAAGACCTCACGATTTTCGCCCTTTCGGCTTGATCCAAGCTTGCGGCACGATGGGCCCTGAAACGAGTTCAGGGTGACGAACTTTGGATAAATTGGGAATATGCGATAGCCCTCCCCCAGAGGGGGAGTATCTTTGCCTCCGTCTTAACGCACCCGCGGCCCGCCAAACGGCAGCGGCGGGGGTGGCCGCCTTGCGCCGCGGGGCAGCTGCGCCTGATAGGCCCGGCCGCAATGTTCGACGCAATAAGGGAACCCGGGGTTCACCTTCTCGCCGCAGAAATGAAAGTCCGCCTCGCCCGGATGGCCCATCGGCCAGCGACAGATACGCTCGTTGAGTTCGAGCAGGCTGGTCTTGCTGGCCATGTCCGGGCTGGGCTTGGCGGGAACCAGCCGGCGCGGCGGGGCCGGAGGGATCGGCGCCTGCTGATCGCCGGGACCCTGACGCAGGAACCCGCCGGGACCGACCGAGACGATGCGCGGCTGCGGCGTGGGCGAAGGGCTGGCAATTCCGCCCGCAGCCGCAGCCGGCGCGGCGGCTGCCGGACTTGGCGCGGTAGTGGCTGGCCTTGGCGCGGGAGCTGCCGCCGGACGCGGTGCCGGCTGCGCCGCGCGCGGGGCTTCGGCGGGCTTGGCCGCCTTGGGCGCAGGCTCCGGCTTGTCATTGGGCTTGACCGGCGAGGGGCGCGCTTTCAGCCCCAGCCGATGCGCCTTGCCGATCACCGCATTGCGGCTGACTCCGCCAAGCTCGTCGGCGATCTGGCTGGCGGTGGCGCCGCCTTCCCACATCCTGGTCAGCCTGTCGATGCGTTCGTCGGTCCAGCTCATGCCCGTTTCCATTCCAGTCTTCCTTAGTCGTTCCGCCCGAAAGCGTGCACCCGCGCTTGCCCCGGCGCTTGCATACTGAACCTTGGCCCGATAGTCGCCGCACCATGGCTGAGCAACCCCACCTGCGCGAAACAATCTCCCAAGGCCCACCAGTGCCCCCCGCTTCGGGGCACCGCAGCTTTCCGGCACAGGGAGTGCCCGTGATCCACAAGGTCAACTGGATCGGGCTTCAGACCCTCTATATGAAGGAGGTGCGCCGTTTCTTCAAGGTGCAGACCCAGACCATCTGGGCGCCGGCCGTCACTGCCATGCTCAATCTGGTGATATTCACCGTCGCCATCGGCCGCGGCGGACACGAAGTACTCGGCGTCAACTTCGCCACGTTCGTTGCGCCGGGGATCATCGTCATGGGGATGATGCAGAACGGTTTCGCCAATGCCAGCTTCTCGTTCCTGTCGGGCAAGATGATGGGCACTATCGTCGATTTCCTGATGCCGCCGCTGTCCGAGGTGGAATTGATGGTGGCGATGATCGCGGCCTCGGTGACCCGCGCGATCCTGGTTGGCTTCGCGCTGGTGCTGGCGATGGCGCTGTGGCCGGGAGTGGACCTTTCTGTCGCGCATCCCTGGGCGGTGGCGTGGTTCGGGCTGATGGGCGCGGTGATGCTGTCGCTGATCGGCTTCCTCTCGTCGATCTGGGCCGACAAATTCGATCACAACGCCGCCATCACCAATTTCGTCGTCTTCCCGCTGACGCTGCTGTCCGGCACCTTCTACGTCATCGACAACCTCGCCCCGTTCTTCCAGGCGGTGAGCCGGGGCAACCCCATCTTCTACATCATATCGGGCTTCCGCTTCGGCTTCCTTGGCCAGAGCGACATCGGCAGCGACAACATGGCCGTGCTGCAGGCCGCGATCGGACTGGGCGTGCTTAATGTGGCGCTGGCAGTCGGGACCTATCTGGTGCTGCGCAGCGGCTGGAAGCTGAAGAGCTGAGGCGGCGAGGGAGGCGGAGATGCTGGGTTTGACGGGTGTTGCATGCCCCCGTCCGGCGGCGAGGCCAGGGTGACAAACAGGGTGACAAAGGCGACACTATGTCACCCGGTTGTCACCCGGATTTTTTTCAATATATTCAAAGTGCTGTCGCCAGAAAGCGACAGGTGACACATCTACCGGCGCGCGCACTCCCGCCTGCGCGGCTGACAGGTCGCCGCTGCGGCGGAATCCCGCCAACGCGTGCCTGACCCGGCGGCCTTGTGCCCTGCACTGATGCGGCGCGGCATGTTCGAACATTTCGCACATGCCGGCATGATACAAGATGCGGCACCATGTAGGAAAGCGTCGAGGCGAGCCGCCGGGGACATCCGCTCATCCAGAGCTTGTCGAGGGATTGGGAATTTCGGGGACACGAATTTCGGGGACACGAATTCCGGGGACACAATACTAATTAGAGTTGCCATCGATGTCTTGAAGTGGCATCATTCGTGGCCACGGAAGGGGGTGGGAATTGCTAATTAGTATTGTGTCCCCGGAATTAGTGTCCCCGGAATTAGTGCCCGGAATTATGGCGTCGGCAATATCGCAAACAAGGGCCTTGGTCTCGAATGAGTTAAGCGGCCGGGGGGAGCGGCCAACTGCCTCGAGGACGTGCTTGCGGGAGAGGATGCGCATGGCAAGGCTGTGTAGGGTCTGTCCTTCGAGCTCCTCGCAACCTGGCACTCCCAGCTTCTGCAATTCCCTGTGGAGGTCCTCGGCCGCAACGCGCGTAAAAGTAACGGCTAGGAGTTGCTTCGGAGACACTCCTGATTCCAGCAGGCGCGCGACCCGGCGCTTCATGGCGAATGATTTGCCAGTGCCGGGTCCGGCGATGACTCGGACGCGAGGCTCCGGCGCCGATGCGATGCTGAATGCTACGCTGCCAGTGTCCAGTCCTGAGTCCCAAGCCATAAAGCTCTCAACCTCATCATTTACCAAATGCGCAGAGTCAGTAGCACACAATTAGGCATATGAACTTGGCGACGCTTAGAAAAATTGTTCAAGCGACAATTCCGGGGACACGACAATTCCGGGGACACCACACAATTCCGCACAATTCCGGGGACACTATACTAATTACCATCCGTCCGCCTCCCGGGCTTTGGCCCGCGTCGTTGGGGTTACGACAACAGCTTGCTTAACCCCTTTTCAGCCCAGCTGACTCCCTCCTGGGCTCTGGGCTGGGGGACATGGAATACCGTGTCCCCCAGGAAACCTCGCAATCCCCAGCTCCGGGCGAGTGCAGCTCCGGATGAGCGGGCACCCCCACTCCCCCGCCCAAACCCCCGGTTGACACATCCCCCGCCCCCTCCTACATGCGCCCCTCGCTCGGCGCTTCGAGCAAGGCGGGTCCATGCGCGGGGGCCTTCCACGGAAGGAAGCGGTCCGAGTTCCAACTGACGCAAAGGCTGCTGGCTGCTTCTGTTCGAGGAGGCACTGCCATGCGGCCTGTTCGCGTTGGACGGCACGCTCCCCGTGCGCCACGAAATTCCCGCCGGTTTCACCGGCTTGCATAGCAAAGAGGCAAGACTCCGCCATGGCGACCAAGGCTTCCAGCCCCACCGGTGCGGCTCCCCGCACATCGGCCAAGCAGCGTATCCGCAAGATTTTCGGCGACATCCACGAAGTGGTGCAGATGCCGAATCTGATCGAGGTTCAGCGCGAAAGCTATGAGCAGTTCCTGCGCTCCAACCCGGCGACGGGCTATGTCTCCGGCCTTGAAAAGACGCTGCGTTCGGTGTTCCCGATCCGCGATTTCGCCGGCACCAGCGAGCTGGACTTCGTGCATTACGAACTCGAAGATCCCAAATACGACACCACCGAATGCCGCCAGCGCGGCATCACCTATGCCGCGCCGATGAAAGTGACGCTGCGGCTGATCGTGTTCGAAGTGGACAGCGAAACCGAAACCCGCTCGGTGCTCGATATCAAGGAGCAGGACGTCTATATGGGCGACATGCCGCTCATGACCGAGAACGGCACTTTCGTCATCAACGGCACCGAGCGCGTCATTGTTTCGCAGATGCACCGCTCGCCCGGCGTGCTGTTCGATCATGACCGCGGCAAGACGCACTCGTCGGGCAAGTTCCTGTTCGCCGCCCGGGTCATTCCCTATCGCGGTTCGTGGCTCGATTTCGAATTCGACGCCAAGGACATCGTCAACGTCCGCATCGACCGCAAGCGCAAGCTGGCGGTGACGGCGCTGCTGCACGCGCTGGGCCTCGACGACGAAGCCATCCTCCACCACTTCTACCAGACGGTGAACTGGAAGCGCGGCGCCCATGATGCAGTGGGAGGCGGCTGGATCGTGCCCTTCGCGGTCGAGCAATGGCGCGGTGCCAAGCCGAGCTTCGACATTGTCGATGCCAAATCGGGCGAAGTGATCTTCCCCGCCGGCACCAAGATCTCGCCGCGCGCCGCCAACAAGGCGGACAAGGACGGGCTGAGCGAACTGCTGATCCCGACGGAAGAAATCTTCGGCCGCTATTCGGCGGTCGACCTGATCGACGAGACCACCGGCCGCATCCACATCGAATCGGGTGACGAAGTAACGCCCGAAAACCTCGAGGCGCTGGACAAGGCCGGGATCGACCAGATCGAGCTGCTCGACATCGATCACGTCAACGTCGGTCCGTGGATCCGCAACACGTTGAAGGCCGACAAGGCTCCCGACCGCGATCACGCGCTGGCCGATATCTACCGCGTCATGCGCCCCGGCGAGCCGCCGACGCGCGAAACCGCCGAAGCGCTGTTCGAGGGCCTGTTCTTCGATGGCGACCGTTATGACCTTTCCGCCGTGGGCCGGGTCAAGCTGAACATGCGGCTCGCGCTCGATGCCGAGGACACCGTCACCACCCTGCGCACCGAGGATATCCTCGCCGTGGTCAAGGAACTGGTCAACCTCAAGGACGGCAAGGGCGAAATCGACGACATCGACAACCTCGGCAACCGCCGGGTGCGTTCGGTTGGCGAATTGCTGGAGAACCAGTATCGCGTCGGCCTGCTGCGCATGGAGCGCGCGGTCAAGGAGCGGATGAGCTCGGTCGACGTTTCGACCGTCATGCCCAACGATCTGATCAACGCCAAGCCCGCCGTGGCGGCGGTGCGCGAGTTCTTCGGCTCCAGCCAGCTCTCGCAGTTCATGGATCAGACCAATCCGCTGTCCGAAGTCACCCACAAGCGCCGCGTTTCGGCGCTCGGGCCGGGCGGCCTCACCCGTGAGCGCGCCGGCTTCGAAGTGCGCGACGTTCACCCGACCCACTATGGCCGCATCTGCCCGATCGAAACGCCGGAAGGCCCGAACATCGGCCTGATCAACTCGCTCTCCACCTTTGCGCGGGTCAACAAGTATGGCTTCATCGAGACGCCCTACCGCAAGGTCATCGACGGCAAGGTGACGCGCGACGTGATCTACCTTTCCGCCATGGAAGAGCAGAAGAACACGGTGGCGCAGGCCTCGGCCGAACTCACCGCTGACGGCAGCTTCGTCGACGAGCTGGTCTCGGCGCGCGAGGCGGGCGAATTCGTCATGGCCCCGCGCGAGCATGTGACCTTGATGGACGTCAGCCCCAAGCAGCTGGTTTCGGTCGCTGCCTCGCTGATTCCCTTCCTCGAGAACGATGACGCCAACCGCGCGCTGATGGGATCGAACATGCAGCGCCAGGCGGTGCCGCTGGTCCAGGCCGAGGCGCCGTTCGTCGGCACCGGCATGGAAGAGACGGTCGCACGCGATTCGGGTGCAGCCATCGGCGCGCTGCGCGGCGGCATCGTCGACCAGGTCGATGCCACCCGCATCGTCATCCGCGCATCGGGCGATATCGAGGCCGGCCAGTCGGGCGTCGATATCTACACGCTGCAGAAGTTCCAGCGCAGCAACCAGAACACCTGCATCAACCAGCGTCCGCTGGTGAAGGTGGGTGACGTCATCGAGGCCCGCGACATCATCGCCGACGGCCCCTCGACCGAACTGGGCGAGCTGGCGCTGGGCCGCAACAGCCTGGTCGCCTTCATGCCGTGGAACGGCTACAACTACGAAGATTCGATCCTGATCTCCGAACGGATCGTCAAGGACGACGTCTTCACCTCGATCCACATCGAGGAGTTCGAAGTCATGGCCCGCGACACCAAGCTCGGGCCGGAAGACATCACCCGCGACATTCCCAACGTCGGCGAGGAAGCCCTGCGCAACCTCGACGAGGCGGGCATCGTCTATATCGGTGCGGAAGTGCATCCCGGCGACATTCTGGTCGGCAAGATCACCCCCAAGGGCGAAAGCCCGATGACGCCGGAAGAAAAGCTGCTGCGCGCGATCTTTGGCGAAAAGGCCAGCGACGTGCGCGACACTTCGCTGCGTCTGCCCCCGGGCGTCGCCGGCACCATCGTCGAAGTGCGCGTGTTCAACCGCCACGGCATCGAGATCGACGATCGTACCCGCGCCATCCAGAACGAGGAAATCGAACGCCTCGCCAAGGACCGCGAGGACGAACGCGGCATTCTCAACCGCGCCACCTACAACCGGCTGCGCGAAATGCTGCTGGGCCAGGTTGCTGCGGCGGCACCCAAGGGCTTCAAGAAGGGCGACGACATCACCGTTGCCAGGCTTGAGGAAATCGAGAAGCACGAATGGTGGAAGTTCGCCGTCGCTGACGACAGCCGCCAGGTGCAGCTCGAAGCGATCAAGGCGCAGTACGACGAGACCGTCAAGGCGATCCAGGACAAGTTCGAGGACCGCAAGGAAAAGCTGGAGCGCGGCGACGAGCTGGCCCCCGGCGTGCTCAAGATGGTCAAGGTCTTCGTCGCGGTGAAGCGCAAGCTGCAGCCGGGCGACAAGATGGCGGGCCGCCACGGCAACAAGGGCGTGATCAGCCGCATCCTGCCGGCCGAAGACATGCCCTTCCTCGAGGACGGCACCCCGGTCGATATCGTGCTCAACCCGCTTGGCGTGCCGAGCCGGATGAACGTCGGCCAGATCTTCGAAACGCATCTCGGCTGGGCCGCGCGCGGACTTGGCAAGCAGATCACCGCCGCGCTCGAGGAATGGCGCCACGCCAATCCCAACCCCGAAACGGCAGCGCCGCCAACCGCGCTGATCGACCGGCTGAAGGACATATACGGCGAGAACTACCACGACGAGATCGACGCCCGTTCGACCCAGCAGATCGTCGATATGGCGGGCCTGCTGAAGAACGGCGTGCCGATGGGCACTCCGGTGTTCGATGGCGCGCGCGAGGCGGATGTCACGGCGATGCTGGTCAAGGCCGGGCTCGACACTTCGGGCCAGGTCACGCTCTATGACGGGCGCACCGGCGATGCCTTCGACCGCAAGGTGACGGTGGGCTACATCTACATGCTCAAGCTGCATCACCTTGTCGACGACAAGATCCACGCCCGTTCGATCGGCCCCTACAGCCTCGTCACCCAGCAGCCGCTGGGCGGCAAGGCGCAGTTCGGCGGTCAGCGCTTCGGCGAAATGGAGGTCTGGGCGCTGCAGGCATACGGCGCGGCCTACACCTTGCAGGAAATGCTGACGGTGAAGTCCGACGACGTGGTCTGCCGCACCAAGGTATATGAAGCGATCGTCAAGGGTGACGACACCTTCGAGGCCGGCATTCCCGAGAGCTTCAACGTGCTCGTCAAGGAAATGCGCAGCCTCGGCCTCAATGTAGAGCTGACGTCACTCATAGATACCGATGCGGACGACGACTGGCCGCAGGCTGCAGAGTAATCGGCCATGAAGGCAGTTTCTGGCACTCTTCTCTTGCTTGCTGCGTCAGTCGCACATGCTCAATCGGGTAACACAACTGATTACCCCACAGCAGCGTTGCGCGAAGGACGAGAGGGAACGGCAAATTTCACAGTGTCGGTGAACGCGCAAGGGCGAGTAGAAAATTGCGTAATTACAGTGTCGAGCGGTTCAAGTGATCTGGACGAGGCGACATGTCGCTTGTTGATTATGCGAGGAAGGCTTCGACCAGCCACAGACGAAGATGGGAATGCGATTGCATCCACGTTTTCAAGCAAAGTTGTGTGGAAAATTTCTCGCTGAACTAGCTTCTGATTAACCTGGCCCCCTGTTCATTGCGAGAGAGGGCTTTGAGGAAGACGAAAATGAACGAACTGACCAAATTCACCAACCAGATCGCCAAACCCGAGACTTTCGACCAGATCCAGATCGGTCTGGCGAGTCCCGAGCGTATCCGCAGCTGGTCCTTCGGCGAGATCAAGAAGCCGGAGACCATCAACTACCGGACCTTCAAGCCCGAACGCGACGGCCTGTTCTGCGCCCGCATCTTCGGTCCGGTGAAGGACTACGAATGCCTGTGCGGCAAGTACAAGCGCATGAAGTACAAGGGCGTGGTCTGCGAGAAGTGCGGCGTCGAAGTCACCGTCACCAAGGTCCGCCGCGAACGCATGGGCCATATCGAACTGGCCGCGCCGGTTGCGCATATCTGGTTCCTGAAATCACTGCCGAGCCGCATCGGCCTGCTGCTCGACATGCAGCTCAAGCAGCTTGAGCGCGTGCTCTATTTCGAAAGCTACATCGTCACCGAGCCGGGCATCACCGCGCTCGAACGCTTCCAGCTGCTCACCGAAGACGAGCTGCTCGACGCGCAGGACGAATACGGCGAGGACGCCTTCTCCGCCGGCATCGGCGCCGAGGCGGTCAAGCACATGCTGATGAGCCTGGACCTCGTTCAGGAACGCGACGATCTCATGGAAGATCTGCGGACCACCAAGTCCGAGCTCAAGCCCAAGAAGATCATCAAGCGGCTCAAGGTCGTCGAAAGCTTCATCGATTCGGGCAACAAGCCGGAATGGATGATCCTCGACGTGGTGCCGGTGATCCCGCCCGAACTGCGCCCGCTGGTGCCGCTCGACGGCGGACGCTTCGCCACGTCGGATCTCAACGATCTCTACCGCCGCGTCATCAACCGCAACAACCGCCTGAAGCGGCTGATCGAGCTGCGCGCGCCCGACATCATCGTCCGCAACGAAAAGCGCATGCTGCAGGAAGCCGTCGATGCGCTGTTCGACAACGGCCGCCGCGGCCGGATCATCACCGGCGCCAACAAGCGCCCGCTGAAGTCGCTGTCCGACATGCTCAAGGGCAAGCAGGGCCGCTTCCGCCAGAACCTGCTCGGCAAGCGCGTCGACTATTCGGGCCGTTCGGTGATCGTCACCGGGCCTGAGCTCAAGCTGCACCAGTGCGGCCTGCCCAAGAAGATGGCGCTCGAACTGTTCAAGCCGTTCATCTACGCCCGCCTCGATGCCAAGGGTCTGTCAATGACCCTCAAGCAGGCCAAGAAGTGGGTCGAGAAGGAACGCAAGGAAGTCTGGGACATCCTTGACGAAGTGATCCGCGAACATCCGGTGATGCTCAACCGCGCGCCGACGCTGCACAGGCTTGGCATCCAGGCGTTCGAACCCGTGCTGATCGAGGGCAAGGCGATCCAGCTGCACCCGCTGGTCTGCTCGGCCTTCAACGCCGACTTCGACGGTGACCAGATGGCCGTCCACGTGCCGCTTTCGCTGGAAGCCCAGCTCGAAGCGCGCGTGCTGATGATGTCGACCAACAACATTCTCTCCCCCGCCAACGGCAAGCCGATCATCGTGCCTTCGCAGGACATGGTGCTGGGGCTCTATTACCTGTCGATGGACCGTCAGGGCGAGCCGGGCGAGGGCATGTTGATGTCCGATATGGCCGAAGTGCACCAGGCGCTGGAAGTGGGCGCGGTGACGCTGCATTCCAAGATCATCGCCCGCGTTCCGCAGACCGACGAGGCCGGCAAGGAATATCTGCGCCGCTTCGACACGACGCCGGGCCGCATGCTGATCGGCGAATGCCTGCCGAAATCGCACACCGTGCCTTTCGACCTGGTCAACCGGCTGCTGACCAAGAAGGAAATCGCCGACGTTATCGATCAGGTCTATCGCCACACCGGCCAGAAGGACACGGTGCTGTTCGCCGACGCGATCATGAGCCTGGGCTTCCGCAACGCCTTCAAGGCGGGCATCAGCTTCGGCAAGGATGACATGATCATCCCCGATTCCAAGGTGGCTCTGGTCGACGAGACCAAGGCGCTGGTCGCTGATTACGAGCAGCAGTATCAGGACGGCCTGATCACCCAGCAGGAAAAGTACAACAAGGTGATCGACGCCTGGAGCCGTTGCGGCGATCAGGTGGCCAACGCCATGATGGACGAAATCCGCGCCACGCCGATCGACGAGAACGGCCGCGAAGCCCAGGTCAACTCGATCTACATGATGAGCCATTCGGGCGCGCGTGGTTCGCCAACCCAGATGAAGCAGCTCGCCGGCATGCGCGGGCTGATGGCCAAGCCTTCCGGCGAGATCATCGAAACCCCGATCATCTCGAACTTCAAGGAAGGGCTGACCGTCCTTGAATACTTCAACTCGAACTCACGGCGCCCGCAAAGGTCTGGCCGATACCGCGCTGAAGACCGCCAACTCGGGCTACCTCACCCGCCGCCTCGTAGATGTGTCGCAGGACTGCGTCATCGTCATCGAGGATTGCGGCACCGAGCGCGCGCTGGAAATGCGTTCAATCGTGCAGGGCGGTTCGGTGATCGCTTCGCTTGGCGAGCGCATCCTCGGCCGCACCCTGGCCCAGGACATCGTCGACAAGGACGGCAAGGTCATCGTCACCAGCGGCACGCTGCTCGACGAGCCGACCACCGCGCTGATCGAAGCCACCGGCCTCCAGGCCGCGCGCATCCGCAGCCCGCTGATCTGCGAAGCCCAGCAGGGCGTTTGCGGCACCTGCTATGGCCGCGATCTGGCCCGCGGTACGCCGGTCAACATCGGCGAAGCGGTTGGCGTCATTGCCGCCCAGTCGATCGGCGAACCCGGCACCCAGCTGACCATGCGTACCTTCCACATCGGCGGTGCGGCACAGGTCAACGAACAGTCGCACCTTGAGGCGATTAGCGACGGCACCGTGGTCTACCGCGACATCCCGACGATCACCGACAAGCGCGGACGGCGGCTCAGCCTCGCCCGCAACGGCGAGATCGTGGTGATGGACACCGAGGGCCGCGAGCGCGCAATCCACCGCGTGCCCTACGGCACCCATCTGCTCCACGAAGACGGCGCGACCATCAAGGAAGGCGAGCGTCTGGCCGAATGGGATCCGTTCACCCTGCCGGTGATCACCGAAAAGCAGGGCGTGGTGAAATACCAGGACCTGGTCGATGGCAAGACCATGACCGAGGCGACCGACGAAGCGACCGGCATGTCCAGCCGCCTCGTCACCGAAAACCGTTCGACCGGCCGCGCCAAGAAGGACGACCTTCGTCCCCGCCTGACGCTGCTCGACGAACAATCGGGTGAGGCCGCGCGCTACATGATGGCGCCGGGAACGACACTTTCGGTCGAAGACGGGCAGATGGTCGAAGCCGGCGACGTGCTGGCCCGTGCCAGCCGCGAAGCCGCCAAGACCCGCGACATCACCGGCGGTCTGCCGCGGGTTGCCGAACTGTTCGAAGCGCGCAAGCCCAAAGACAATTCGGTCATCGCCAAGGTTTCGGGCCGGATCGAATTCGTCCGCGACTACAAGGCCAAGCGCAAGATCGCGATCATCCCGGAAGAGGGCGATCCGGTCGAGTACCTGATCCCCAAGAGCAAGGTGATCGACGTCCAGGAAGGCGACTGGGTCAAGAAGGGCGACAATCTGATCTCGGGCTCGCCCGATCCGCATGACATTCTCGAAGTCATGGGTGTCGAGGCGCTGGCCGAATATCTCGTCGCCGAAATCCAGGAAGTCTACCGCTTGCAGGGCGTGAAGATCAACGACAAGCACATCGAGGTGATCGTCCGCCAGATGCTGCAGAAGGTCGAGATCACCGACGGCGGCGAAACCACGCTGCTGGCTGGCGAACAGCTCGATTACGAGGAAATGAACGAATACAACGCCAAGCTCGCCCCCGGTCAGAAGCCGGCCGAAGGCAAGCCGGTGCTGCTGGGCATCACCAAGGCCAGCCTGCAGACGCGTTCGTTCATCTCGGCGGCATCGTTCCAGGAAACCACCCGCGTGCTGACGCAGGCGGCGGTCGAGGGCAAGACGGACTCGCTGATCGGTCTCAAGGAAAACGTCATCGTCGGCCGGCTGATCCCGGCAGGCACCGGCGCGGGCATGAACCGTCTGCGGGTGGCCGCCTCCAGCCGCGACGCGGCGCTGCGCGCGCAGTACCGCAAGCTGCAGGAAGCGCTGATAGCCCCGGCATCGGCTGCGGAAGAACACGCCGCCGAGCTCGCCCAGGGCCCCGAAGCAGCGATCGGCGACGATCCGCTGGCGGCAGTCGAAGGCGAGACCCACGGGCTCGACGCAGATGCCGGCGATTATCTGGTCGCAAGTGAGAATGAGGGCGGCGACGGCGCGGAATAGGTTTCGCTTCGACCCACGCCTGACAATCAGGAACCCCGCCGGAGCGATCCGGCGGGGTTTTCTGTGCCGTCACGATGCGTGGTGAATGATCATCCTGTCGCCCTGCAATTCGACCTTGCCGAGCCGGCCAAGCACGGACTGCCCCAGCAGGTTGGTGCCCAGTCCGTCGATCACCATCGCATCGATACCGCGGAATTCATCGCTGCCCAGCTCGATCCGGTCCAGCTGGACGATTGCCCCGTAGCCAATGCCCGAGGCGGTCTGCGATACCGGCTCGAAACTCTCGGGATCGATGTCCAGCCCGATGCGCTCGGCGTCCTCCACGGTCAGGGCGACCGCATCGGCACCGGTATCGATGAGGAAATTCACTTCCTCGCCGTTGACCAGGACATTGATGTAGAATTGCCCGGAAGCGTCGCGGTCGATGACGGTGGCATTCATCACCTGGAGTCCGGTTTCTTCGGAGTCCGGGGCGTCCGCAATGGCAAAGCTCGAACCCGCCGCCCTGGCAGCCGGGGGCGCATCCGGCGTCAGCATCGGCGCGACGAGGACAGTCGCCAGCGCGCAGCCGCCGGTCAGGAGCAATTGGCGTTTCATTGCTGTCAGACTACAGGCGAGTCCTTACCGCTTTGACAACGAAGCTCAGCGCGCCATCCGCTCCAGCGCGTCGCCATCGAGTCGCATCACCGTCCACTCGTCCATCGCCCGCGCGCCAAGCCGGCGGTAGAAACCCAGTGCCGGCTCGTTCCAGTCGAGCACCGACCATTCCAGCCGAGCGCAACCGCGTGCCAGCGCCAGCCCGGCCAGATGCGTCAGCAGCGCCCTGCCCAGCCCACCCCCGCGCGCCTCGGGCCGCACGTAGAGGTCTTCGAGATAGATCCCGGGCTTGCCCTCGAAGGTCGAGAAATTGTGAAAGAACAGCGCGAAACCCTGCGCGGCGCCGTCCACCTCGCCGATGATTACTTCGGCATAGGGACGCGGGCCGAACAGGTGCTCGCCAAGCTCGGCTTCGTCGAAGCGGACGTCGTGGGCGAGTTTTTCGTACTCCGCCAACTCGCGGATCAGTGCGCCGATGAGGGGCAGGTCAGCAGGGGTTGCAGAACGGATGGAAGGGGTCATACCAATCGCCCATTGCGCCGACTCTGCTCCCCTCCCGTTCAGGGCACGGCTATCGCTTATTCCATTTGGTGCCTGTGCATCCCAGTCCCCCTCCCGCTTGCGGGAGGGGTTAGGGGTGGGCCGGTCGGAAGAAATCGACACCTTCGCGCCAAATTCAGACTCACCCACCCCCAACCCCTCCCGCAAGCGGGAGGGGAGAAGAAAGGGCAGTTCGGAATATGCGATAGCCCTGCCCCCCCCTGAGACGCAGTCGAGCGCAGCTCAACAGGAGGGGCTTGAGAGGGCATTTCATCGGGCAGTTGGTATCATTCGTCACGTGCGGCCACGTCCAATGCATTTTCCTGTAACCAATCGGACGGCAACTTCACGGTCAGGCGCGGCGTTGATCGGCGTTTGTTCATAGTCCTGCCTCCAGATTGCGCACGCCTGCCTTGGCAAAATCGTTACCCTTGTAAAACAGCGGGACATCGAGCGATTTCGCCAGGGCGTAAGCCATACAGTCGCCGAAATTCAGCCCTGCGGAATGGCGACCCTTGCCGAAGCGCAGGAAGGCCTGCGTGGCAATGTCTGACAGCGCCTCGGTCCAGTCGGCAACTTCGATGCTGCAACTGTCGATCAGGTCTTGGGCGAGGCCTATTCCATCCGCTCCGAAACGCCCACCGGCCACCATCATGACTTCCAGTTTGTTCGGTGCCGCAATCAGGCAACGCCGGGCTTCAGCGATAGCTGCGCGGTAGCGATCGGCATCGTCCTCACCACTGAGGATTGCGACCAATGGCGATGAATCGACGACGATCAATGCGGCAGGCCATTTTCGTCGTACATCCAGTCATCGGCATTCACCGCCGGATCGACAACGGGGAGTTTCGCCGCGCGCGTTTGTATCTGCTTGATCGCATTCAGCTTGCGCTCGATTTCGGACTCGCGGATGCCATCGTCGTTGGCAATCGCCTCCGCCAGAGCCAGGCGAATGGCCTTGGTCATGGTGATCCCGCGGTGCTTCGCAAGCTTGCGAGCTAGTTCCTCGGTCTTCGAATCCTTGATGCTCAGAGCCATGGGAAGCTTTCTATACCAGTCTTCAATTTGTATAGAAATAATCCCGAATGGTCAAGCCGGCATCCCCGCCGCCTCCAGTTCCGCCGCCTTGGCTTCCACCAACGCCACAATGTGGTCGAGCATGTCGGCGCTTTGCACGTGGTGGTCGGTCACGCCCGAAAGATACACCATATGCTTGCCGTTGCCGCCGCCGGTGATGCCGATATCGGTCTCGCGGGCTTCGCCGGGGCCGTTGACGACGCAGCCGAGGACTGACAGCGACAGCGGCGTCTTGATGTGGCTGAGGCGGCTTTCCAGCGCCTCGACAGTGCGGATCACGTCGAACCCCTGCCGCGCGCAGCTGGGGCAGCTTACCACCCGCACGCCGCGGGTGCGCAGGCCCAGCGACTTCAGGATCTCGAAGCCGACCCGCACTTCCTCTTCGGGCTCAGCGGAGAGCGATACGCGGATGGTGTCGCCGATCCCGGCCCACAGCAGATTGCCGATGCCGATGGCGCTCTTGACCGTACCGCCGATCAACCCGCCGGCCTCGGTAATGCCCAGGTGAAGGGGGCAATCGACCGCTTCGGCCAGGCTCATGTAGGCGGCCACCGCCAGGAACGTGTCGCTGGCCTTTACTGCCACCTTGTATTCGTGGAAATCGTGGTCCTGCAGCAGCTTGATGTGATCGAGCGCGCTTTCCACCAGCGCCTCGGGGCAGGGCTCGCCGTATTTCTCGAGCAGGTCCTTCTCGAGGCTGCCGGCGTTGACACCGATGCGGATCGAACAGCCGTTGGCCTTGGCCGCGCGCACCACTTCGGCAACGCGTTCGGACGATCCGATATTGCCGGGATTGATCCGCAGGCAGGCCGCCCCCGCATCCGCCGCTTCGAGCGCGCGCTTATAGTGGAAATGGATGTCGGCGATGATCGGCACCGCAGCGGCGCGGACGATCTGCTTGAGCGCCGCCGTGCTCTCGACGTCCGGGCAGGACACGCGGATCAGATCGGCCCCGGCCTCCTCGCAGCGGCGGATCTGGTCGATGGTCGCGCGCGGGTCGGACGTCAGCGTATTGGTCATGGTCTGCACCGTGATCGGCGCATCGCCGC
The DNA here is from genome assembly GCA_963791765.1 of uncultured Alphaproteobacteria bacterium. Lineage (GTDB taxonomy): Bacteria > Pseudomonadota > Alphaproteobacteria > Sphingomonadales > Sphingomonadaceae > Novosphingobium. The sequence continues at coordinate 85,568 of CAWBTL010000010.1, read as the reverse complement.
CCACGGGCACGCGCCCGACCATGATCTGCCGGCTGCTGCGGCGCGCTATGTCGCGCCAGGGTCTGATCGAGGACATGGCGGCCCTATAGGCGCGAGGAGGCTGCGGAGCAAATGGCGCGATCGGGCGGCGACCCTCCTCCCCCGTCGGAGAAGAGGGCCGATCGTCAGAAGGCCCGGCTGAGATTGACGCTGGTCGCAAACCGGCGCGGTGCCTGAATCCCGTTAAGCCGCTGGTGCAACGGCAGATTGGCTTCCATGCCCAGCCGCAGCGTCTTGCCTATCAGGACATTCGCGCCAAGTCCGGCATCCAGCCGGGTTCCGCCATAATTGGCCTGGCGATCCGGCGGTGCTGCATGGTTGTGGCCCGAGCTGTAGTGCCCTTCCACCTTGCCTTCGCTGGTCCAGGTCAGCCGTGCCGATAGCGAAACCCGCTGGCCCACCGGCTTCGACAGCCAGCCAGTGGCGGCAAACCGGTCACCGAAGCGAAAGCCGCTGCTGTTCTTTTCCTCGGCACGGAAGACATAGCTTGCCTGCGCTCCCCAGCTGAAACCCGGCGCGCTGCCGCGCAGAGTGAACGAGGGCAGAAGATCCCATGTTCCGGAGCCGGGCTGCATGCCGTAGTGGACGAAATTGCCGTCTTCATCCTTGCGGCTTGAACTGCCGGTGGGAAAGGACAGCGCCATCCCGGCATGGACCGAGAGCGCAGGATTGCTGGACAGGGCTACCAGTGCCCCCAGCTGGGTATCGCCGATGCCCGAAACGCGGTGCGTCATCGTTTCGCCTGCCGCCAGAGAATGACCGCCATGGCCGGTCGAAGGCGCAATGCCCAGCATGGTCATTTCCATGCGCTGCCATCCTGGCATCAGCATCAGGGTTACCCGGTCCGACGGTGCCCACATGACGTGGAGCATCGCCATGTCCATGCGCATGGCTTCGGTCCGCGCGGTAAAACCGGCGGCCACGATATCCGCGTCGGCTATGTCCGCTGTGCCGGTGCGGTTGGTTCCGGCGGATTCCTCGTGCATCCAGGTGATGCCGATCATGACATCTCCGGACTTGTGGACATGGTCGGCCATGATACCGGCCGGGCCGTGCGCATCGGAACGTGGGCCGGAAGCGGCGATTGCCGGGCCGGAAATGCCGTAATTCACTTCGTTTTCGTGTGCCAGCGCCGGGGCGGCGCATAGCAGCAAGGGCAGCGCGAGTGCGCCGCTTGCCATCATTCTGGTCATGGGGTGTTACTTTCGTCTGATCTGTTGGGGAAGCCGGGATCAGGCGAAGGCAGGCGGCCCCCTGGCGGGTGGTCGCGTCAGGCGCTGTTGTATATAGGCGGCAGCAACGGGTGTTGGTGACGCCAGCAAGGCTGGCATCAACGGCGCTGGCGAAAGTGTCAGCGGGGATGGCAGGTCCGCCGCCTGCGCCAAAGCCAGGCCGAAGGGGCACGGGTCACGCGGCGCTTCGGGCAGGGTGTCGCGGTGCAAGCGGCCGTCGGAACCAAGCGTCGCAAATGCCGGACCGGCGCTGGTGCACAGGGCGATACGGATGCCGCCGGCCTGGACAACCGGCATCCAGCCCATCGGAATCGCCGCGCGGACCAGCAGGGCGGCAGCCAGCACCAGCCACACGATCGGCATGTTTATGCGGCGCAGCCCTATCATTGCGCTTGCGCGGCTAGCTGCCGGAATTGGCGGACGCAAGCCTAAAGCATCCGCGCAAACAGGAACTCGTCGTCGCGCTGCTCGCCGACCCAGAAATGAATGTCGGCCACCTTGGCGAAGCCGTAGCGGGCGTAGAAGCGCTGGGCGCCGTCGTTGCCGCTGAACACCGACAGCTGCATCTCGTCCGCACCGCGTTGCTGCGCCACGGCCAGCGCCCAGTCCATCAGCGCCGCGCCCAGACCCTGCCCGGTCATCGCCGGATCGGTGTAGAGCTGCTTGAGCTCGATCACATTCTGCCCGCGCGCGTGATCGGGGAAACCGCAGATCAGCCCCAGCTTGCAATAGCCCCCCAGCTTCCCGTCCAGGTCGGCCAGTCGGTACAGCCGATCGGGGTTGGCGACCTCGGCTGCGATCGCCTCATGCGAGAATGTCGCGGCGAGGTAGAAGGCGAGATCCTCGGGCCGGTACATATGCCCGAATTTGGCGACAAAGCTGTCGCGGCCCAGCGCCGCCAGCGCGGGAACATCGGCAGCGGTGGCGGGGCGCAGGGTGAGGGCCATCACAGTTCCTTGGTCATGAAAAGGCTGAACTCGTCGCCGGCATAGTCCGCAAACGGCAGGCATCCGGCAAAGCCATGCGCTTCATAGAGCCTGCGCGCGGGAAGAAAAGCGTCTGGGTTGCCGGTCTCGAGGCTGACCCGCCGATAGCCGCGGCGTTGCGCTTCGGCGAGCATATGCCGCAGGATCGCCCTGCCGACGCCCTTGCCCAGATAGTCCGGAGCGGCGCGCATCGATTTTATCTCGCCGTGCCGGGGATCGAGCTGCTTGAGCGCGCCGCAGCCCGCCAGCCGCGCGCCGTCCCAGGCCGACCAGAAGGTCACACCGGCCGCGCGCAGCCGCTCGATCGGCATGGCATGGACACTTTCGGGCGGCGACCAGCGGTGCATTTCGTCGAGGTGAAAGCGCAGCAGTGCCGCGATTTCCGGGCCGGTCAGGTCGTCTTCGATGATGCGCAGGGTCGTAGGCATTACGGCTTTGTGCAGGCGAATGGCGAGGAGTTCAATCTTTGCGAGTCGCGGCAGGTAAAGCGGTGGAATTAAGCCCTTTTTGACATGTGTGTAAGCAGCGCCTAGCCTCCGTTAACCTTGTGCCGGACCAATGGGACCGGGTCGCCCGACTCCAAGGGGAAACCGGTGTGGCAGAAGCCTGAAGCCGCTGCCCGCCCGCAACAGGAGTGAATGCCCATGACCATACTTCGCCGCGCGGCCGTTCTGGCCGCAACGATGTCGCTTGCCTTCGCAGCACCTGCACTGGCGCAGAATTTCCCGCTGGCGGAGGGCGAATATGTCCAGGTTTCGTCGATCACCATCGATGACGGACATGCCTCGGACTACGCCAACTTCCTCGCCGGATATTGGCGTGCGCAGCAGGACTTCATGAAGGCTCAGGGCTGGATCACCAGCTATGAAATCATGTCAAACATCCACAAACGCCCCGGCGAGCCCGATCTTTATCTGATCGAACGCTCGAAGAGCCTGCCCGACGGTGCCGAGATTGCGCGGCGCAATGAGTTGATGCGCAACCAGATGAAAATGACCGATGCCCAGATGGAAGCAGCCTCGGGCGAGCGGGCCAAGTTCCGTCACGTCATCGGTGGGTCGCTGCTGCAGGTCTTGAACTACAAGAAATAGCCTGTCCTTGCGGGGCGCGGTTCAGCCGTGCCCCGCATGTTTGTCGGCCTTGCGCTTGCCCATGCGCATGCCCGATTCCAGCCGCGCGCGCAGCTGGGTGTAATAGGCTTCGAGGAAGGCGCGCTGGTCGCTGTGGCCGGGGGTCCAGCCGATCTTGCGGCAGATCGCCTGATAGACCGAATCGATCGCGGCTGCCTGATTCTCGCGCAGCACCCGTTCCAGGGTCTGCAATTCATACTCGCCGTAGATCGCCAGTTCCGCCTCGCCGAAGCGGTAGGTGCTGACGGCCGGCCCAGCCAGCGCTGGCCTGGCCGGGCTGGAAACCGACATCGCCGCTTCCAGCTTGTGCCGGGGCGCTTCGACAACCCAGCTGCCCGCGATCAGATCGCCCGCGCGCAGCCGGTCCTTGTTGAAGAACGGGAACAGCGCGAAGATCAGGAACCAGGCCAGCGCCGCCAGCCCGGCCGCGCCCATGTCGCCGCCATCGCTGGCGGACAGCAGGAACACCAGCGGCAGGAACAGCTCGATATCGCGCAGCAGATTGCGCGCGATCACCATTTCCGCGGTCAGCCGACCGCCGTCGCGCGCGGCGATGCGGATGCCGGTCAGCCGCTTGCCCGGCGTCGCGCCGCGCGGGCCGAGTTCGAAAAACAGGAAATAGGCGTTGCGGAACAGGAACATCGCCGCAAACCACAGCACAATCAGGAATTCGAGCGCATGGGCCGCCGCGGTGCCGCCTTCGATATCCTCGGTCAGATTTGCGGTGCCACCAGCGATGAAGGCCAGCGCTATCGTCGTCAGGAACATCAACAGCACGATGAACAGCAGGTCCATCACCAGCGCGCCGAACCGCGTGCCACGGCTGGCCAGCGTCAGCGGCAGCGCGATGCCTTCGGGCGTCACCATCACCCGGTCACGGTTGCTGCGGCGCAGGCGGGCAGGAAGCGTGGCGGCGCTCATCCCGGCTCGATCCCGTCAGGGCGGCGCCTGAAGGCGAAGAAATAGGCCAGCCAGAACGCCAGCATGAACAGGCCGACGGTGAGGCGGCCGGGCGTATTATCGATCAGCTGGCGCGCAAAACCTTCCAACATGGCGGCGATCACCAGCATCAGCACCACCCCGGTCATCACTTGCGCCGAACGCCGTCCGGCCTCCGCCGCAGCCTGCATGACCCCGCGATCCCCGGGGAAGGCCATCGACCGCCCGATATGCAGCCCCGCCCCGCCCGCGAGCAGTATCGCGAACAGTTCGGTGGTGCCGTGGATCGAGAGCCAGGCGGCGAAGTCCAGCGTCAGCCCCTGCCCGTGATAGAGCCACAGCATCGCGCCCAATGTCGCGGTATTTTGCACCAGCAGCAGCAGCGAGGGTATGCCGAAGGCGAAGCCGAGTGCGAAGGCGAAAATCGAGACCTGGGCATTGTTGCTGAACAGATAGGCGGCGAAAACGGACAGTCCGGACTGCCCGTCATTGCCGAACAATGTGCCCAGCAGCACCTCGCGGCTGGCGCCGGGCACGCGCTCGTCGGCGAACTGACCGGGGACGAGGGCGTGGTACCATTCGGGATCGCTGGCGACGAGCAGCCAGCCGGCCACGGTCCCCGCCACCATCACCGCCAGCGCAATCAGCAGGTCGAGCCAGATCGAGCGCACCGAAGCGCTCCAGCCGCCGCCGAGGAACCGCTTCAGCCATCCGCCCAGCGATGCACGGGGACCATAGACGATGAACCACGCGCGCTGCGCCAGCCCCTCCAGATAGGCCAGCGTCGCCGCATCGAGCGAGGTTTCGCGTGCGATCGACAGGCTGGAGGCGACGGTGCGGTAAAGCACCGGCAGCGCCAGCACATCCTCGTCGGAAAGCTTGCGCAGCCGGCCTTTCTCCATGCGGGTGACAATGTCTTCCAGCCGCTTCCAGTCGCCCTCGCGCTCCAGCCGGAAGCGGTCGGAGCGCAGCGCGGCGGCTTCGATGGCGGATTGCGCGTCCAGCGTGGCCATTACCCGATAGCTCCCCTGCGCTTGATCGCCAGATAGGCGTCGATCAGCCGCGTGCCGATCTGGGCATGCGGCGCTTCGACGACATCGACGCCCAGCGCTTTCAGCCGCCGCGTTACCAGCGCGCGCTGGCGCAACAGCGAATCCGCCGTGACGGCCATGGCCAGCGCCTGCATGTCTCCGGGGGCATCGGTGGCGATGGTCTCCAGCTCCTCGTCGGCGAGGGTGACGAACAGCACCAGATGACGCGACACCAGTCGGCCGATGCTCTCGATCATCAGCTCGGCGCTGGTCGGATCGGTGAAATCGCTGAACACCACGATCAGCGAGCGGCGTTGCAACCGGCCCTGCAGCGTCGCCAGCGCCAGGGTGAAATTGGGCTCCTGCGCATGGTAATCGAGCCCGGCGGCGGCGCTTTGCAGGCGGGCGAAGTCGCGGGCGTCGCTGACGAAGTGCGTCATCAGTTCGGGCCGCGCGGCAAAGCCGAACAGCGCCACGCGGTCGCCGCTCTTGAGCGCGACATAGGACGTCAGCAGCGCCGCCGACACCGCCCGGTCGATGCGCGGCATGCCGTCCACCGGCTCGCACATTGCCTGCCCGCAATCGATGGCGAAGACGATCTGGTTGTTGCGCTCGGTCTCGAATTCCTTGGCATAGAGATGGGCGTGGCGGGCCGAGCTTTTCCAGTCGATCCGCCGCCGGTCCATGCCAGGCTGGTATTCCGCCAGCGCCTCGAACTGGGTGCCCTCGCCGCGGATACGCCGCGCGATCAGGCCGTACTGCGCGTCCTTGAGGAAGGTCTGCAAGGCGGGCGAACGCACCGCGCCAATGTTCGGCCAGACCCGCACCGGCTGGCCAACGGCATGCAGCATCTGCCGCGCGCCGATACCCAGTGGCCCGGTCCAGCGCAGCCACAGCTGCTCCACCTCGCCGGTGCCGCGGCGGCTGGGGCGGTAACTCAGCGCGACCTGCCACTTGCCGTCCGCCAGAGGAAACAGCGACACCTCGCCCCGCCCGCCCGGCAGTAGCCGCGGGTCGCTGGCGATCGCGGCTTCGACCGTGCTTCGCATTCCGCCGGCGAACCCGGCATGGACCTGCATCCAGGCCTCGTCGCCCACCTCGACATCGGGAATGACCGTGAATTGCAGATCGTTGCAGCGTCCCGCCGCCAGCGCATCGACCAGGACCAGCACCAGCAGCGCCCCGCCCAGCGCCGGTGCCGCGATCCATGCCCCCGGCGCAAGCGCGGCGATCAGCAGCGCCACCGGCGCCGCCAGCGCGAGCAGGATCGCCGCGCGAGAGGTGGGGACAATGCGGGGGAATTGGGTCATGGCAGCTTGGGCCCTTCGACAGGCTCAGGGCGAGCGGATCCTGTTTCAAAAGCCTGGAAACCCGCTCGTGCTGAGCCCGTCGAAGCACCCGCACGACGTCCGCCAAGCGGTTTCACCGCGGCGCTTCCGTCTGTTCGACCATCTCGGCCACCAGCGCCTCGACCTGCTTGCCCTCGATTTCCGCCGCCGGGCTCAGCAGCAGGCGGTGGCGCAGCACCGAGGTTGCCAGCGCCTTGACGTCGTCCGGGACGACATAATCGCGCCCGTCGAGCGCCGCACGCGCCCGCGCCGCATTGGCCAGCAGCACCCCGGCGCGCGGCGACGCCCCGCAGGACATGTCCGCGCTGACCCGGGTCGCGCGCACCAGCCGCACCACATAGTCGATGACGCTGGCGGCAAGAGTCACGCCCTTCACTGCCAGCGCGGCGGCATTCAGCCGGGCGGCATCGGCAACCGCCGCAATCCCCATATCCGCAGGCCGCGACGGACCACTGCGCTCGCCGAAGCGGGAGACAATCTTCGCCTCCTCCTCAAGGCTGGGATAGGGCACCAGCAGCTTGAACAGGAAGCGGTCAAGCTGGGCTTCGGGCAGCGGATAGACGCCCTGGCTCTCGATCGGGTTCTGCGTCGCCACCACCATGAAATGCGACGGCAGCGGATGGGCGCTGCCGTCCAGCGTCACCCGCCGCTCCTGCATCGCCTCGAGCAGTGCCGCCTGAGTCTTGGGCGGGGTGCGGTTGATCTCGTCGGCGAGCAGCAGATCGCAGAAAATCGGTCCGCGGGTCAGCGTGAACTGGCTGGTCTGAAAGTTGAACAGGTTGGAGCCCAGGATATCGCCCGGCATCAGGTCCGGGGTGAACTGGATGCGCCCGAAATCGAGGCCCAGGCTGGCGGCGAAACACTGCGCGAGGAAGGTCTTGGCGGTGCCCGGCGGACCTTCGAGCAGGACATGGCCCTGCGCCAGCAGTGCGATCAGCAAGTGATCCACAGTCTCCGCCTGGCCGACCACGGCCTTGGCAATCTCGCCCCTGATGGCATTGGCGAGCGCGCCGACTTCCGCGAGACTCAGGGCTGGCGTTTCACTCATGTCCTCAACGTCCTTTCAAGCGAATGGAGATCCTGCGCCGCCTCCAGAATGTCATGCGGACGGCGCGCCGCGCGCAGCCGTGCGGCTATGGCGGAAAAGGGTTTCGAAGCGGGATTTCGCGATGCCAGCGCCCGGTCAATCGCCGCTTCGGTCGCGGCGGCATCGGCCAGACGCGGCAGTGCCAAGGCCTTTGCCAGTCGCTCACGGGCATGTTCGGCATAGGGCCCGGCAATCAGGTGCAACCGGCGAGTCCGGCGGATCAGCCCGGCGGCGTTGGAGACCAGCGCGCGCTTGCCGAAAGCGATCGCCCGCACCGCCCGGCGCGGCGGACCGAAGCGCAGGAAAGCCCGCCAGGCCACCGTGATCCCGGCCAGGATCAGGCACAGCGTCGCGGCGAGGAAGGGCGGGGTAAACGCCAAAGTCAGAAGATTGGTGGAGCGGCGGAGCCCGTTCAAGGTCATGTCGAAGGTGATCGTCTTGCCGGCATTTTCGGAAGCCGCCTGGACCAGCGCGGCTGCTAGCCTTGCGTTGACGGGTTTGGCCATGCCGTAATTGTCGAGCAGATCGGGCTCGAACACGACAACGATGGGATAGAGCTCTTCGTCCTCGCCGTATTCGTCCGGCCCTTCGATGGCCATGTCTTCGAGATCGGGATACATCCCGTCATCACCGATATAGCCGGCGAGGATGCGCCCGTCCTGGCTTCCGGTGACAAGCGGCACCAGCCCCTCGCCCTGCCCCGACAGCACTTCGCCGGGCACCGGCAATTCCCCCGAAAGCCCCGCGCCGAGCCAGCGCGCCTTCTGCCCGCCCATCGGCTTGATCTCGACGCTGAGATTGTCGAGGAAGCCCGGCCACTCGGGTGGACTGGTACCGGCGAGCACCACCCAGCCGGTCTTCGCTCCGGGTGCCTGCGCGGGGGCTTTGACCGCGTTCCACTTGGGCGTCACCACCAGCGTCGGGCCGATATTGCGGCGCTTTTCGACGATATCGTTGAGCTCCTTGCCGTCGGTATATTGCGGCGGGGTCAGCACCAGCAGCCCGGGATCGTCGAGCGCGGCGACGCTGCGCGAGCGCCGCACGGTGTAGCCGCGCTTTTCGAGCAGCGTCGCCATGGCCGCGTAGCCGTTGAGCCCCTTGCCCTCGGCATGGGCACCGCCATCGTTGGCGCTGCCGTCCATCATTCCCGCACCGATCATCCACAGCAGTGCGACGAACACAACGGCACCGAACAGCACCAAGGCCAGCACAGCGCGGGGCGAAAAGGGGTTGGCGGCGGTATCGTTCATGCGGCTGCGAATTTCTGCAAGGCAAAGTCGGCATAGGCCGCGCGCGCGGCGGTCCAGTCGGCAAGGTCGAGATCGCGCATGGCAAAGATGCTGCGCTCCACCCGCACCGCGATCACCCCGAAAGCCCGGCGCGCCTGTTCGGGCAGCAGGGTCAGCGAGGCAATCTCGCGCGCGGTGCTCGCCGGATGCAGCCAGCCGGGCCGGGCATCGGCGATATGGCTGACGCTGCGCTTGAGCAGCAGATGCGCCGCCTCGCCATAACGGCCCTCGGCGGCGAGCCGGTCGGCCTCTTCCAGCAGGCTGACGGCGGCAGCGCGGTCGGGCGCCCACTCCGGCTCCGCCTCCACCTTCGGCTTGCGGCGCAGCCCGAGCAAGGGCTGGATCAGCCGCCAGACGATGAACAGCACCAGCAGCACGGTCAGCGCGATCAGGATCTTCGATACCACCGGCCACGACAGCCCCAGCGCCTCACCCAGCGGGCCGAAGATACTGCGCAGCCACTCGCCCAGTGCCCTCAGCCAGTCAGGAGTGACCGGCGGCTTGACCGGCGGCAGCGGGGCGTACTGTATATCCGAAGCGGCGCGCACCGCTTCCCAGTCGCGCACGGCGTCCGCCGCTGCACTCGATCCCTCGATTTGTGGACTGACCCCGCTCACGCCTGCTTGGTGGCACGGCAGCAAGTCTGACGCAAGGTCAGGGCGTTAACCGTCCGGATGCACTGCCCTTCATCCCCGCACCCGCGCCTGCGGGTAGCTGCCGAGCATGGCGATATGCTTGCAGTGGAAGGCCAGCTCCTCCAGCGCGCGGTCGAACGGCGGATCGCCCGGCGCGCCTTCGACATCGGCGAAGAAGGTCGTCGCCGCAAAGCTCGCGCCTTTCTGATAGCTTTCCAGCTTGGTCATGTTGACGCCGTTGGTGGCAAATCCGCCCAGCGCCTTGTAGAGCGCGGCGGGCACGTTCTTCACTTCGAACACGAAAGTGGACATCGCCGTATGCCCGGTGAGTGCCGCCGGATCTAGCGGCGCTTTCGCCAGAACGACGAAGCGCGTAGTGTTGTCCGAGGCGTCCTCGACATTGTCCTCGACGATCTTCAGCCCATAGAGCTGCGCGGCAATGCGCGGCGCGATCGCGCAGGCCTGCGCATCGCCCTGTTCCTTGACGAAGGCGGCAGCGCCCGCCGTATCCGCATAGGCCATCGGCACGATCCCGCGCTCGCGCAAATACTGCCGCGACTGGCCGAGCGCCTGCGGATGGCTGTAGGCGGCGGTGAACGGTCCATCCGTCAACCCCATCAGTGCATGCTCGATCGACAGGAAATGCTCGCCGATGATCGACAGCCCGCTTTCGGGCAGCAGGAAATGGATATCGGCAACGCGGCCATGCTGCGAATTCTCGATCGGGATGATGGCGCGGGCGGCCAACCCGTCCGTCACCGCGTCGAGCGCATCCTCGAAGCTGAAGCAGGGTAGCGGCAGGCAGCCGTGATCGTATTCCAGCGCGGCGCGGTGACCGTTGCAGCCCGGCGCGCCCTGAAAGCTCACCGCGCGTGATGGATCGGCGGCGGCGGCGCGGGCCATTTCATCGACCAGGGCAAGGGCGGGTGCGGGAAAACTGTGCATGATTGCCGGCTCGCTTAGGCAAGTTGGCGAAAAGCCGCAATGGCCCTTGCGCGCGCGGCCCGGCCTGACTAGAGCGACGCCCATTCGCCACAGGCACTACCCACGGGGCTTTTTCGATGGACAATTTCAATACCATCGCCGGATGGACACTGTTTTCCGGCATTGTCGCGCTTGGCCTGTCCAGCGTCAGCGGCAAGTATTACGAAGCAAACAAGGCGCATCCCCCGCATCATCCGGGCTATGTCATCGAAGGCGTGATCATGGAAGGCGGCGGCGAGGCCGCTGCGGTTCCCATCGAAGCCCTGCTTGCCAGCGCCGATCCTGTCGCCGGTGAGGCGGTGTTCAAGAAATGCGTTTCCTGTCACACTATCGATGCGGGCGGCGCTAACGGCATTGGACCCAACCTGCACGCAATCGTCGGCAAGCCGATCGGCAAGCACGCCGCCGGTTTTGCTTATTCTGCGGATCTGGCCGGGCACGGCGGCAACTGGGATTTCACCGCGCTGAGCGAATGGCTGGCCAGCCCGAAGAAGTTCGCCAGCGGCACCAAGATGACTTTCGCCGGCCTGTCCAAGCCGGAAGACCGCGCCAATCTGATCGTCTATCTCAACAAGCAGGGCTCCAACCTGCCGCTCCCGGCAGCGCCCGCTGCGGCAGCGGCTCCGGCTGAAGGAGCGGCTAGTGCCGATGCCGCCGCCAAGCCCGCAGATGCAGCAGCCGCTGCACCTGCCCCGGCTGCTGCCGACGAGCACGCCGGACACTGAGCTGGGCCATTTGAATGAAACGGGGGCGGGGCGAAAGCTTCCGCCCCTTTTCTATTGAATCCCCTTGAACCCCTGCGCGATCACATACCACTCGGACGAACCCTTGCGGCTGGCCGGAGGTTTGGCGTGCTTGACATGGGTGAAGTGCCGCTTGAGCAGCGCCAGCAAATCGGCATCGGTGCCGCCCGCCAGCACCTTGGCGACAAAGGCTCCGCCCGGCGCGAGCTGGGCGATGGCGAAGTCCGCCGCGGTTTCGACCAGACCCATGGTGCGCAGATGGTCAGTCTGCTTGTGGCCGACGGTATTCGCCGCCATGTCCGACAGCACCAGATCGGGCGGACCTTCCAGTGCCTCGATCAGCGCGGCGGGCGCCTCGTCGGCCATGAAATCCATCTGGAAAATGGTCACGCCCTCCAGCGGTTCGGTTTCGAGCAGGTCGATCCCCGCAATTCTGGCCTTGGGACAGCGCAGCCGCACCAGCTGGCTCCATCCGCCGGGGGCAATCCCCAGATCGACTACCCGCTCCGCGCCCTTGAGCAGGCCGAACCGCTCGTCGAGCTCGGCCAGCTTGTAGGCGGCGCGGCTGCGATAGCCCTCGGCCTTGGCCTTCTTGACATAGGGGTCGTTGATCTGGCGGGTCAGCCAGCGCGCGGAACTGGCGCTGCGCTTCTTGCCGGTGCGAAGCCTCTCGCCGGGGTCCTTCCCCGAGCGGCTCACGCGCCCTCCCGCTTGGACTTGCGCAGTCCCGCGCGCATCCGCTCGCCTTCGCCCTGCGAGGAGATCAGGCTGCGCAGGATGCCCTCGCGAATGCCGCGGTTGGCGACGCCAAGCCGGTCGGCGGGCCAGAAGTCGAGGATGGCATCGAGGATGGCGCAGCCCGCCACCACCAGATCGGCGCGCTCGCGGCCAATGCACGGCAGTTCCTGACGCTCGGCCAGCGACATCGCCGAAAGCCGCGCAGAGATCCCGCGCATCGACGCAGCGGGCACGATCAGCCCATCGACTGCGCGACGATCGTATTGCGGCAAGTCGAGGTGCAGGCTGGCCAGCGTCGTCACCGTGCCGCTGGTGCCGAGCAGCCGCAGCGGGCCGTGACTTGCCGCCTCGCCGCGCACCGGCGCGCTGCGTTCGGCAAAGCTGGCAAAGCTCTCGCTCACGGTTTCGCGCATGCAGGCATAGCGGGCGATCCGGTCTTGCTCGCTGCTGCCTTCCTCGCCGCAGGTCTCGGTCAGCGAAACCACGCCCCAGGGCACGCTTTGCCAATCGAGGATGCGCGGCACGGTGTCGGTGCTTTCGATCAGCACCAGTTCGGTCGAACCGCCGCCGATGTCGAAGATCATCGCCGGGCCGTGGCCGGGTTCGAGCAGGATGTGGCATCCCAGCACCGCCAGCCGCGCTTCCTCGCGCGCGGTGATGATATCAAGGGCGATGCCGGTTTCGCGGTAGACCCGCTCGATGAATTCTTCGCCGTTCTCTGCCCGGCGGCAGGCTTCGGTCGCCACCGACCGGGCGAGGTGGACATTGCGGCGGCGTAGCTTGTCGGAACATATGCGCAGCGCCCCCAGCGCCCGGTCCATCGCTTCCTGGCTGAGCCAACCGCTCGCCCCCAGCCCCTCACCGAGCCTCACAACCCGGCTGAAGGCATCGACGACGACGAAATTCTCGCCCGAAGGCCGCGCGATCAGCAGCCGGCAGTTGTTGGTGCCCAGATCGATCGCTGCATAGGATTGCTTGTAGGCCGAATTGGCCCACCAGTCCCCGCCCTCCCCGCGTGATGGCGCGGGCGGCTGTGATGGCCGGTCGCCGGGCGGGGCGGGTTCGGGCGCCAGCGAAGACGCAACGCCAGCCGCGCAGCCAAGCTGCCCGACTTCCGCGTCACTGCCGCCTGCCACCTCCGCGCGCGCTGCCGGCGGATTTTTCTCCGCCATGGTCATTGCACTCATTATCGTTTTCCCGCCGTTGCGGCGGGTACCTGAACGCAATACTACGCGCGCTGCGCCGCCGGAGCAAGTGCAGCGCCTTGACCCGAATCGCCCACCCGACTAGAGGCTCCCCCAATTGCCCCGTCGTCTAATGGTAAGACACCGGTTTCTGATACCGTTTATCGAGGTTCGAGTCCTCGCGGGGCATCCATATTTCAAATACAAAACAATAGCTTGTTTCTGCGAGCGTCAGAATGCCCGGCTCATCGACGCGAAGACTTTCGGGCTGTTGCTGAAGAAACCCTCACCCTTGCTCACACCGAAAATGGGATAGTTGGTTCCGGCGATGCCCAGGCTGGCGGTGAACTTTCCAACCGGGCGGCTGGCCGCGAGCCGCCAGTCGTAGTAGAAACGCATGCCTCCCGGCGTGCCGATGTCCTGCGGGATCACCGAAAGCCCGCCGCGCCCGTTCAGCGACCATTCGCCCTTCTTCAGCAAATGGGCGCTGACTTCACCGTAATAAGTGGTGCGGCCATCGACCAGATAGTCGGGTGAGACATAGAGCCGCAGCTTGAAATTCTTCCGCGCCACACCGACGAAGCCCTCGAAATAGTTCCCGCGATAGGCGTCGTCGGCAATGTAGGTAGAGCCGTAATTGCGGTGGATCGCGCCGATTTCCAGCGTCGTCTGGCCGCTGCGGGTCGCAAAGCCGGCATACTGCGTGTTGGCGACCATGCGCGGGTCCCGCCCGCCCGCCGCCACGCTGACACTGGCACCGGCAAACAGGCCGCTGCTGTGATCGGCACTGAGCTCCACGCTGACTGCCGGATCGTCCAAGCTGATGGTTTCGCCGCGGAACAGGGCGTTGCTTTCCAGCATGACATTGGCGGCGACCTGAACCCGAGCCCGGGCCGGTGCGGCAATCATCGTCGAGGTCGTCAGCAACAGACAGAAGGCAGCGAGGCCCCGGCGACTGGCCGGGCGACTGTCAATGCCGCAATTTGCAGGCCCCGGCATCAAATTCGGACAGGCGCGCAATCGCCGCGCAGGCGTCTATCGGTCCGGCCGGACCAAATGCCGATGCATTCACCATGCGGGAACGGCGGGACCCCGACAATTGCTTGAGCAGAGCCGCCAGACCGCTGACATGCGCGGTTGCATAGGAACTGCCATTGACCAGGCTCCATTTGCCCTCCGGTTGGGTTGTCGGGATATCCAGCCCTGGGGCTATGTAAACATTACCGCTACTTGCTGACAAGCTCTCATCGCTAACGCGGATAACGCCTTCGACGGATGCCGGAAAGCTGCCCTGCGGACGGTCCGCATCGACGGCGGCGACGACGATGATCCCGCGCGCCATGGCGAGGTGCAGCAGTGTCGACAACAGCCGGTCGCGCGGGCCGGTGAGACTGAGATTGACGACATCGACCTTGCGTTCCAGCGCCGAGGTCAGCGCCTTGGCAAGGCTCAGGCTGTCGCAGACGGTCGCCCCGCTCTGCTTGCGCTCCCAGCAGGCCCGCAGGCCGAATATCCGGGCGCCAGGAGCAACCCCGGCAATGCCGATCGCATTGTTCGGTCGTGCCGCGATAATTCCCGCGACACCGGTGCCGTGGCTTTCGGCTTTGTTGCGGTTGCCCGGGACAAAGTCCTCGATAGTGATGTTCTGGCCGGAAAGATCGGGGTGCGCGGTGTCGATGCGGCTGTCGATGATGGCGACCGACACACCGCGACCGGTTGCGACCCGGTGCATGCTGGCGAGATTCCAGCGCGCGGTGACCCGCTGCGCCGGATAAAGCTTGTCGTTATAGGGCCTGGGCCGCGCTGCCTGCATCTCGAACCGGTTGAGCGGCTGCGACCATTCTACCCCGGGCAGCTTCGATATCGCTTCGGCGACGTCTTGCGGCGAGCGGCCATCTTCGATCGCCATGATCACGCAATCGACACCGATGAGCTGCATCGGCCAGTTTTCCAGGATTCTCAGCCCATTGTCCCGGGCGATCTTGCCGGCAAAGCGCAGCCGCATGCGCTGGCCCACGGCATCGCCGTAATCGCCGCCATAGTCACTGCCCGCTCGAAAATGATCCGGCCCGATCCGGATCATGACCATGATCTGGCGTTCCAGGGTCTGCGAAGTGGCCTCTCCGGCGTAGCCTGCTTCGGCATGGGCGGAAGGCGAAAGGACAGAAAATGCCAGTCCGGCGGCAAGCGCAAGCGCAGCAAGGCCAGCCCGGATAGTCATTTGCCGTCGATCGGCTCGGCCATGCGCACGCCGGACATGGCGCGCAGCCGGGCCAGCACTTGATCGCGGCGGCCGGGATCGACCCGAATCTGCCAGGTCCCCGCCCGGCTGGGCTCATCGACGATCCGTCCGCTCACATCGCTAATCATCGCCCTGGCGGCAGCGGCATCGGTGCCTTCCGCGAACAGCACCAGCGCATTGGCGGACAGTTCGGCTTCGGGCGCATCGCCCAGTGTGCGATAGGCGGCACGCGGTTCCGGCTGATCGGGAGCGCCAATCCACTGCGCGGCTCCGAAGCCGAGACCGAACACGATCAGCACCTGGGCGGCAACGCGCCAGCCCGATGATGCCCAGCCCGACGATGTGAAGGCAGCAAACCGCGTCGGCGGTGCCGCCGGGGCTTCGGCACGGGCCGACCGGATCAGGGACAGCTGGACAACATTGTCATTAGTGTCTGACTGTTCGATGCCGAGCCGGGCGAGCAGCGCCGCCGGAAGCGCATCTTCGAGCGGCACTGCCTGGCGCACCAGATCGTCAAGCTTGCGCAAGCGCCCGGCGCGGGCGGCCAGTTCGGCATCATCGGCAAGACGCGCCTCGATCCGGGCCGCGTCTTCGGCATCGGCGCTGCCATGCAGCCAGGCGGCGATCTGTTCGTCGCTATGTTTCATTGAACCGTTCCCCTCTTCGGTCCGCGGCTGACATGCGCCTCGATAAATTGGCGGGCGCGCGACAGCCGGCTCATCACCGTGCCGATCGGGATGTCCAGTATTTCGGCCGCCTCGCGGTAGCTCCGCCCGTCAAGCACCACTGCCGCCATGACACCCCGCAGCTCTGCCGACATTGCCGCCAGCGCGGAGTTTACCGCATCCAGCTCGGATCGGAACTCCAGCCGGGCCAGCTCATCGACGCCGGGAAGCTCGAAGGCCTCGTCGATTGCCACAGACACGCCGCGAAGTCGCTGCGCGCGCAGCCTGTCGATATTGAGGTTTGTCGCGACCCTGAACACCCAATTCTCCAAATTCGTGCCCGTCTGCCACTGGTCGATCCGGCTCAATGCCCGCTCGAATGTGGCCTGCAACAGGTCGTCACCAAGATCGGTACTGCCGGTAAGGCCGCGGCAAAAGCGCCGCAGTCTGGGCAGAAACGCGACCAGGCGGGAGTATATCTGTTCCTTTGCCAAAGCACCTGCGGCAGCGGGCATGACGACTCCATCTGCTAAAACGGTCCGTATCAGGAATTATTCCCGGGGAGTTTAACTATTGGCACAAAAGTCAGTCCGGGGAATCGCCTGAGACGCTGGCCGGGATGCTAAGCCTCGCATACTGTGCGAGAATCTGCAACGGTTGGCTGAATCGAACCTCGCCGCCGCTTATGGGCAGGCCGCAATCTGGCGGCTATTACGCTGCGTTGCATGCCCGGGCACGGCCAGCGCCTGGCCGATCAACAGCAGCGCCGGACCTTGGCCGAGCGCGGTGCGCGCGGCCAGCGGCAGAAGGTCGAGCCGGGTGCGGAACCGGCGCTCGCCGGGCAGGCTGGCGTTCTCGACCAGTGCGACCGGAGTTTCGGGCGGCAGCCCGGCAGCGATGAGTTCGCGGGAAACGGCTGCGGCGGCGGCCTTGCCCATATAGACCGCCAGCGTGGCGTCCGGGTTGGCCAGTGCCTGCCAGTCAAGGTCGAGCGGTTCGTTGCCGCGCGCATGGGCGGTAACAAAGGTCAGCTTGCGGGCGGTGCCGCGCAGCGTCAGCGAGACGCCAAGACTGGCCGCCGCGGCGCTGGCCGCAGTCACGCCGGGGCAGATCTGGACCATGACCCCGGCATTCCGGCAGGCATCGAGTTCTTCGGTGGCGCGCCCGAAAATCGCCGGATCGCCGCCCTTGAGCCGGACCACCCGCTCGCCCGCCAGCGCCGCCGCGACGATCAGCCGGTCGATGCTCGCCTGATCCTTCGAGTGGCGGCCGGATCGCTTGCCGACATATTCGAGCCTTGCCCCCGGTGAAGCGAGATCGAGGATGCCCGGCCCGACCAGCGCATCGTGAAAGATCACGCTCGCCTGCCCGATCAGCCGCGCTGCCTTGCGGGTGAGCAATTCGGGATCGCCGGGACCTGCGCCGACCAGCCAGACAGTTCCTTCAGGAAAATCATGGGCAGCAAAGTCGCTCATTCCGCTGCCTCCGCTTCGAGGGTGAGTGCCGCTTCGAGCAGCCGGGCAATCGCCGGGCGACAACTGCCGCAGTTGGTGCCCGCGCAAGTTGCCTTGCCGATGGCTTCGACCGTGCAGGCTCCGGCCTGTGCGGCCGCGCAAATCGCCGTCTCACCAACGCCGTGGCACACGCAGACGATGGCGCCGCGATCGGGCTGCGGCGTGCTGGGGCGGCCGGCGAGCAATTCTGCCGCCGATGCCTGGGCCTCACCAAGCTGCGCCGCCGCCCAGTCGCGCAATGGCAACTGGCCTGAGCGGGTCAGATACAGCGCGGCCATCAGCGCGCCGTCCGCGTCCTGCACGGCAATGCGGCGCATGCCGCGGGCGTGATCGGCCACTTCCAGCCGCTGGCCCGGCGGCAGCAGCGCTTCGGCATCGATCATGCCGTCGCTGGCCAGCTCATACAGCCAGCCCCCGGCAATCCGCGCCCGCGACCAATAGACCAGACCCTGCGGCACCGGCTCCTCGCGCGTTGCCAGGAAGGCGCGCCACTCGGCGATCACCGGTTCGGCGCGCGCTGCGGTGTTCTTGAAGCCGGGCTGGCCCGAATGGGGATCGGCACCCTGCCCCGGCAGCAGATTGCTACGCCCCTGGCCCGAGAGCTGGTCGGTCCAGTGCATCGGCACGCACAGTTCGCCGCGCCGCTGGCCTTCGGAGAGGCTGACCCGGAAAATCGCCGCGCCCTGCGCCGTCACCACCCGGGCCAGCCCGCCATCGCTCAATGCGAGTTCGGCGGCGTCGCGCGGATTGACCTCGAGCAATGGCTCGCGCCGGTGCTGCGACAATGTCGGCGACAGGCCGGTGCGGGTCATGGTGTGCCACTGGTCGCGGTAACGGGCGGTGTTGAGCCGCAGCGGGAAGTGCGGGTTGGCCAGCTGCTCGGGCGGCGACACCGCCACCAGCCGCGCCTTGCCCGACGGCGTCGGGTAGCGCGCCGCCAAAGGATAGGCCCCGCCCCACTGGAACGGCTTCATCGTTTCGAATTGGAGGTCGCTGGCCTGCGCCCACCCGGTCAGATCGAGCAGCTTGCCATGCTTGCCCGCCAGAGCAGTCATCGCGGCATATTCGCGGAACACATCGGCGGGCTTGCGGAAGGCAAAATGCTCGCCCCAGCCGAGCCGCGCGGCAACCTGGCAGATGATCTTCCAGTCCGCGCGCGGTCCTGAACCGACTAGGCCCGGAGCGGGGAACAGCGGGCGCTGGCGGCTGATGCGGCGTTCGGAATTGGTGACGGTGCCATCCTTCTCGCCCCAGGCCAGCGCGGGCAGGCGGATATGCGCCAGGCGGGCGGTGTCTGTTTCGGCAATGACATCGGAGACGACCACGGTTGGGCAGCGTGCCAGCGCCTCGCGCACGAAGCCTGCATCGGGCATCGAGACGGCCGGGTTGGTGGCCATTACCCAGAGGAATTTGATCCGCCCGTCATGCACCGCGCGGAACATGTCGACCGCCTTGAGGCCGGGACCGGAGCAGAGGCGGTCCGCTTTCCAGAAGGCAGCGACATCGGCGCGTTCGGCCTCGGAAAATCCGAGGTGGCAGGCGAGCATGTTGGCCAGCCCGCCAACCTCGCGGCCGCCCATGGCATTGGGCTGGCCGGTGATGCTGAAGGGGCCCGCACCGACCCGGTTGATCCGGCCGGTGGCGAGGTGGAGGTTGATGATCGCGTTGCCCTTGTCGGTGCCGCTGGTGGACTGGTTGGCGCCCTGGCTGAACAGGGTGATCATGCGCGGGTGCTGGGCGACGAGATCGGCGAGTTTGGCGAAGGTTTCAGCCGATGCGCCACCAATCTCCCCTCCCGCTTGCGGGAGGGATTGGGGGAGGGCTTGTTCGGTGAGGCTGGATAACAGGCCCTCCCCTAGCCCCTCCCGCAAGCGGGAGGGGGACAAGCTCTGCCAAAACCCCTCGGGCACTTCGAGGTCTTGCGTGTCCACCAGGCCGCGCGCATTCATCTCCGCCAGCAGTGCACCAAACAGCGCCACATCCCCGTCCGGCGCAATCTGGACGTGCAGATCGGCCTGCTCGGCGGTTTCGGTGCGGCGCGGGTCGATCACCACCAGCCGGGTTCCGCGCCGTTCCCGCGCCTTCTCGATGCGCTGCCAGATCACCGGGTGGCACCAGGCAGTGTTCGAGCCGACCAGCAGGATCAGATCGGCGGCGTCGAGATCATCGTAGCTGCACGGCACAATATCTTCGCCGAAAGCGCGGTTGTGCGCGGCGACGGCGCTGGCCATGCACAGGCGCGAATTGGTGTCGATGTTGCCGCTGCCGACGAAGCCTTTCATCAGCTTGTTGGCGGCGTAATAGTCTTCGGTGAGCAGCTGTCCGGAAACATAGAAAGCGACGCTGTCCGGGCCGTGTTCGGCGATGCAATCGCGCATCCGGTCGGCGACGAGATCGAGCGCCTCGTCCCAGCTGGCCTGCTGATCGCCGATCATGGGCGCGAGCAGGCGACCTTCCAGGCCCACCGTCTCACCCAGATGCGTGCCCTTGGAACAGAGCTTGCCGAAGTTGGCCGGATGGTCCTTGTCGCCTTCGATCTTCACCGAGCGTGTGCCGGTAACCGTCGCGCTGATCCCGCAACCGACGCCGCAATAGGCGCAGGTGGTCTTGATCTTGCGCATGGCCTAGCCCCGTCCACCACTCCTCTCCCCTTGCGGGAGAGGATACGAAGGCTTGCGAGCTCGCTCGCTAGCCGCAGTTGGAGAGGGGGGCGACCAAGCGCCACGCCGCCCCCCTCTCCAAGCTACGCTAGCTGCTGAAGCAGCAAGCTTCGCTTTCCTCTCCCGCAAGGGGAGAGGAGCGGAGAGGTATTCGGGCATGTCCATCACGCGACCTTCTTCCCGACAACCGCCTCGCGCAGGAGATAGATGCGCCCGGCATCGACCCGCAGCGGAATCACCGGCACGCATGCCCCAAGTTCATCGGGGCCTTCGCCCAGCGCCTCGCCGCTTTTCAGCGAGATGTTCCAGTTGTGCAGCGGGCAGGTGACGACATTGCCGTGGACAATGCCCTGGCTGAGCGGACCCTGCTTGTGCGGGCACTTGTTGACCAGCGCGTGGAACTGGTTGTCGAGGGTGTGGAAGATCGCGATTTCCTCACCCCCGCGCACTGGCAGGGTGCGGGCATTGCCGGGGGCGATCTGGTCCACCGGACCGATATCGAGCCAGTCGCCGATCATGATACCGCCTCCAGTGGACGCACTTCGGCAAGATGCTGGTGCAGCTCCGAATCCTCGCCTGCAGCGCGCTTGGCCCAGGGATCGTCCTGCATGAAGCTTTGCGAATAACGGAACTTGGCGGCCAGCCTGCGGATCGAATCCGGATCGTCGAACAGCCCGGCCTTGACATGATCCAGCCCGACCCGCTCGATCCACGGGGCGGTGCGTTCAAGATAGTGCGCCTGTTCGCGATATAGCTGGATGAAAGCGGCGCAGTGTTCGATGGCCTCGGCCTCGGTGGCGACCTTGCAGAGCAGATCGGTGACGCGGACCTTGATCCCGCCATTGCCGCCGACGTGCAGCTCATAGCCGCTGTCGACGCAGATCACGCCGAAGTCCTTGATCGTTGCCTCGGCGCAATTGCGCGGGCAGCCGCTGACCGCGATCTTGAACTTGTGCGGCATCCAGCTGCCCCAGGTCGATTGCTCGATCTGGACGCCCAGCCCGGTCGAATCCTGGGTGCCGAAGCGGCACCATTCGCTGCCGACGCAGGTCTTCACCGTGCGCAGCGACTTGCCATAGGCGTGGCCCGAAACCATCCCGGCGGCACCCAGATCGGCCCAGACAGCGGGCAGGTCTTCCTTCCTGATCCCGAAGATGTCGAGACGCTGGCCGCCCGTCACCTTGACCATCGGTGCGTTGTATTTCTCCACCACATCGGCAATCGCGCGCAGTTCGCGCGGGTTGGTGAGGCCGCCCCACATCCGCGGCACCACCGAATAGGTGCCATCCTTCTGGATATTGGCGTGCATCCGCTCGTTGACGAAACGGCTCTTCTGGTCATCCACATACTCGCCCGGCCAGGCGCAGAGCAGATAATAGTTGAGCGCGGGGCGGCACGAAGCGCAGCCGTCCGGCGTTTTCCAGTGCAGCTCCTGCATCACCTGCGGAATCGCCTTCAGTTCCTTGTCGAGGATCAGGCGGCGGACATCGTCATGGGTAAAACTGGTGCATTTGCAGACGGTCTTTTCAACCCGCTCAACTTCGCCGCCGAGCGTGACTGCCAGCAGGCTCTCGACCAGTCCGGTGCACGATCCGCAGCTTGCCGAAGCCTTGCACGAGGCGCGCACCGCATCGAGGCTGTGCGCACCGCCCAGGATGCAGCCGACGACCTTGCCCTTGGAAACGCCGTTGCAACCACAGATCTCGGCATTGTCCGAGAGGGCGGCAACGGCGGCGTTAGGGTCCAGCTGCGCACCTCCAGACGCGAAAGCCTGACCGAAGATCAGCGCCTCCCGGATGTCAGAGATGTCTTCCTGCGTCTTGAGCAGGTCGAAATACCAGTTGCCGTCGGCGGTGTCGCCATAGAGCACCGCGCCTTCGATGCGGTTGTCGCGGACGATAACCCGCTTGTAGATGCCGCGCGCAGCATCGCGCATGACGATGTCTTCCGCGCCCTCGCCGCCGGAGAAATCGCCGGCCGAAAACACGTCGATTCCCGAAACCTTAAGTTTGGTTGAGGTTACCGATCCCTCATAGCCGCTGGGCGCGCCGCAAGCATGATCGGCCAGCGCCCGGCACATCTCCCACAGCGGCGCGACGAGGCCGTAGCAGGCGCCGCGGTGCTGGACGCATTCGCCCACCGCCATGATCGCCGGGTCGGACGTGACCATGTGATCATCGACCAGGATGCCGCGCTCAACCTCCAGTCCCGCCGACTTCGCCAGTGCCGTTGCCGGGCGGATGCCGACTGCCATGATGACGATATCGGCCGGGAGCTCGCGGCCGTCCTTGAGCCGCACGGCGCTGACGTGACCGTCTTTCGCGACGATCTCTGCGGTATCCGCACCGGTCAGGATTTCCTGCCCACGCCGCTCCAGCTCTTCCTTGAGCAACCAGCCCGCCGCCTCGTCGAGCTGGCGTTCCATCAGCGTCGGCATCAGGTGAACGACGGTGACCTGCATGCCCTGGAGCGAGAGGCCATGCGCTGCCTCCAGTCCAAGCAGGCCACCGCCGATCACGACCGCTGCACCGCCGGCATCCGCGGCGGCGAGCATCTTGTCGACATCGTCGAGATCGCGGAAGGTGACGACCCCGGGCAGGTCCTTGCCCGGCACCGGGATGATGAACGGATCGCTGCCGGTGGCGATCAGCAGCCGGTCATAGGGCTCGACCCGGCCCGAGGTGGCGATGACAGTCTGCGTCGCCCGGTCGATCTGCGCCACGGCATCGCCCGAAACCAGCGTGATGCCGTTGTCTTCATACCATTCGGCGCTGTTGATGACGATCTCGTCGAAAGCCTTTTCGCCCGCCAGCACCGGCGACAGCATGATCCGGTTGTAGTTGACGCGCGGTTCGGCACCGAAAATGACGATGGAATAGCGATCGGGATCGCGGGCGAGCACTTCCTCCACCGCGCGGCAGCCGGCCATGCCGTTGCCGATAACCACGAGTCTCTCGCGGGTTTCTGCGTCCTGGCTCTTGAAATTCATCGGCGCATTCACCTTCGCATCTCCGTCTTCGAACGCGCCAAACGCAGAAAAGCCGCCACGAACCGGTCCTTTGGGAGCGGTACGGGCGGCTTCGTTGCCACGCGTTGTTCAATGTTCAAGCGGCGGCGCGGGTTCGTCCTTCAATGGACGGCGCTGCCTTGCTTGAGCCTCGTGTAACCGATTCTGCTGGTGCGGAGCAAGGTTTATTTTGCAGTGCAGCATAATTGCCGCTCAATAGGCAAATTCCGCCTGCAGCCAGAACTTCCTGGTATCCACCCCAAATCCCTTCGTGTTGTAATCCGCATATTTGGCGAGCAAGGCCACTCTGCCCAGCTTGAACCCCAGCGACGCATTCCATTCTTCGCCGTATTCGAGGCTGCCGACATCGCTGTCGAACTTGTGCCAGGTTACTGCCGCGTTGAGGCCGGGCAGCGCCTTGACGCCTTCGAACTTGTAGGACGCGCCGAAGTAGAGGTCGGTCAGGCCCTTGTTCGGCGTGGTCAGGAACAGGTCGGCCCAGCCGTTGAACTTGTGCAGCGTCGCCATCGGGGTCTGGAACGAGCGGCTGGCGCCGGCAGCGGCGGCTTCATCGCTGCCGAGCTTTTCCCAGCCGGCGGTCAGACTGAACCCCTTGACCGCGAGCACGCCTTCCAGCGCCATGTAATCGGCCGAATAGGCGACCGGGTTGCTGCCATAATCGCTCTGTCTGGCATAGCTTGCCGCAAGGTTGAGCTTGATCGTGGGCGTCAGTGGAAACGCCGCCGTGGCCCGCGCGCCGTAGCTCTGCGAACTGTTGGCGAAGAAGAAGACCTCGTCATAATCGAGCAGGTAGCCGAAGCCCTTGATCTGGACAGGTCCGGCCTTGACCCCGGCGCCCAGCAGCACGAAATCGCCCTCCATCCCCTGACGCGGTCCGGCATCGATGCCCCAGATGCTGCGCTGATCGATGGCATAGGTGGCGTCGAGTGCGACCGGGCCGATTTTCGCCTCGCCGCGCACAGCGTCGAAGGTCTGCTCGTTCTGCCGCCAGCCAACCGCGCCGACAAAGCGCTGGTCGTCCAGATTGATGCGCTGGCGGCCCAGGGTCAGCGTCACGGCCTTGCTCTTGTATTGCAGCTGCAGCCGGTTGAGCTCGACATTCATCGGATCGGCCACCACCGAAAACCGGGTGCGGCGCTGGCTGTCAACAATGGGGAACGGGAAGGCGTTATATTCGTTGACGATGCCCAGGGTGCCCTCGCCCTCGGCCAGGAACGACAGCCCGGACTTGTGCTTGAATTCGGCACCCGCGCGCAGCCGCATAGTGACGGCATCGGCGTCGGTCAGCGGCTGATCGACGTGCTCCCAGCGCAGGCGGCCATCGATGATCGGATCGATGGTGAGTTGATCGGATACCTTTATCGGATCCCCGGGTGCGGCGAATGCTGGTTGAGCAAAGGCGACCGGTGCCGCGAATGCGGCGGCCGTGAGCAGGCGCGTAAACCTCATGTTATCCTCCTGGTGAGCAATTCAGCCCGGCCAGGCACCTCGCCACGTGAGTTTCAGGCCGCCTCTGTGTGCGGTCCGTGGTCATATTCGGCAAGGAAGTGCAGCACTTCCTGGCGGTAAGCGTAGAAATCGGGATGCCGCAGCAAGGCCTTGCGATCGCGCGGGCGCGGCAGGTCTACTTTGAGGATCTTCCCGATGGTGGCGTTCGGCCCGTTGGTCATCATCACCACCCGGTCGGCCAGCAATATCGCCTCGTCGACATCGTGGGTGACCATGATCGCGGTGACCTTGGTGCGGTTCCACACCTCGACCAGCACGTCCTGCAAGTCCCAGCGGGTCAGGCTGTCGAGCATGCCGAACGGCTCGTCGAGCAGCAGCAGCCGCGGGCTGAGCGCAAAGGCGCGGGCGATGCCGACGCGCTGGCGCATGCCGTTGGACATTTCTGCGGCCAGCTTGTCGCGGGCATCGGCGAGGCCGACGCGTTCGAGATAGTAATCGACGATCTCGCGGCGATCCGCCTTGGATGCGTGCGGATAGACTCGTTCCACCCCCAGCGCGACATTCTGCCGCGCGGTCAGCCAAGGCATCAGGCTGGGTGCCTGGAACACCACCGCCTTGTCCGGCCCGGCAATGTCGATCTCGCGGTTGTCGAGTACGATCGCGCCATGCGAGATGGCGTTAAGCCCGGCGGCCATGGTCAGCACCGTCGACTTACCGCAACCCGAGTGGCCGATCAGCGAAACGAATTCGCCCCTGTCCATCAGCAGGTTGAAATCCTGAACCACGGTTAGCGGACCCTTGGGCGTGGGATAGACCTTGTCGAGCTTGTAGAATTCGAGGAAGCGCCGCGATGTTCCGCCGCGCGCCGCATCGCGATAGGCCTGGGGAGGAGGCGCAAGATCGAGCGGCGTCACATTGGGCAGTCGGCCAAAATCGTCGGCCGTGCGGACCTGCCCCGCCACCAGCGAACCCAGATAGGAGACGATCTCGCCGCGCAGTGCCTGGAAGTCGGCACTGTCATTGACTGCCTCGCGGTCGCGCGGGCGCGGCAGGGCAACGTCGAAGATCTGGCCGATCTTCGCTGCCGGAGCCGGTGTAAGCACGGCAATACGATCGGCCAGCAGCAGCGCCTCGTCGACGTCGTTGGTGACGAGGATGATGGTGCGGCCTTCGTGCTTGCGGATACGCTCGATCTCGTCCTGCAGCTTCGCCCGGGTCAATGCGTCGAGCGCCGAGAGCGGCTCGTCGAGCAGCAGGATTTCGGGCTCCATCGCCAGCGCTCGCGCCACCGCGACGCGCTGGCGCATGCCGCCTGAGAGCTGCGCCGGCTTGCGGTCCAGGGCGTGACCCAGCCCGACCAGTTCCACCTTCTGGCGGACCAGCGCCTTGCGTTGCGCAGCGCTTTTGTCCTTATGAACCGCATCTACGGCCAGTTCGACATTCTGCTCGACGTTCAGCCAGGGGAACAGCGAATAGGACTGGAACACCAGGCCCCGCTCCTTGCATGGCCCGTCAATCGGCGTGCCGCGCAGCAGGATCTCGCCACTGTCGGCCTCGACCAGCCCTGCCAGTGCCGAAATCAGCGTTGTCTTGCCGGCACCCGAGAAGCCGAGGATGGCGACGAATTCGCCTTCGGCCACGTCGAGGTCGATACCGCCCAGCACTTCGCTGATGCCGCCAGCCTTGCCGGCATAGCTTTTGCGCAGGCCGCGGATGGAGAGGATCGGTTGCTGGTCCATGATCAGAAAGTCCGGTTGCGGCTGACGAAGGCCTGCAGGGCCATCATGATACGGTCGAGGGCAAAGCCGATCATGCCGATGACAACCACCGCAACCATGATCCGCGCCAGCGATTGCTCGCTGCCGTTCTGAAACTCGTCCCAGACGAATTTGCCGAGGCCGGGGTTCTGCGCGAGCATTTCCGCCGCGATCAGCACCATCCAGCCGGTGCCCAGCGAAAGCCGCATGCCGGTGAATATATAGGGCAGCGCCGAAGGCAGCACCAGCCGCCGCAGCTTGGCGAACCAGCCCAGTTTGAGCACGCGGCCGACATTGATCAGGTCCTTGTCGATCGACGCGGTGCCGATGGCGGTGTTGATCAGCGTCGGCCACAGCGAGCACAGCATCACTACCACCGCCGAGATCACAAAGCTCTTGGCCATGGCCGGGTCTTCGCTGGTGATCGAGGCGGAGACCACCATGGTCACAATCGGAAGCCAGGCCAGCGGGCTGACCGGGCGCATCACCTGCACCAGCGGGTTGATCGCTGCGTTGAACCGCTTCGACATGCCAGCCATCAGCCCCAGCGGCACGGCCGCCAGCGTCGCCAGCACGAAGCCCATCGCCACGGTTATCAGCGAGGTGAAGATCTGATCGATGAAGGTGGGCGGACCGGTGTAGCTGGAACCGGAGGCGACGGCTTCGGCTGCGGCGGTGCGGGCCGCGCCATATTCCACCATCAGCCCCTTGAAGGCGCTCCAGACATCGCCCGGCCCCGGCAAAGCGCCGAGCGAGGTCTTGACCATCGGCGCCAGCAGTGACCACAGGATCAGGAAGCCTCCCAGCCCGGCGAGCGGCGGCCATGCGGCATCGAACAGCGACCGCGCAGTGGGCAGCTTCACATTGGTTGGCAGGAATTTGCGCATCGCATTCTCGGCTTTGGGCGGAGCGGCCGCCGCGGCGGCCTCCACCACATCGGGTGGAGGCGCTGCTTGGGTGCTCATCGTGATTTCATCTTTCCTGAGCGGTACGGCATTCATCGTGCTGGTCCTTACTTGACGCCGGCCGGGGTGACGGTCTGGCCATCCTTGAGGCCGATGGTGAAGCTTGCGGCATAGGCTGCAGGCTTGCGGGCATCGAACAGCACCCCGTCAATCGCCTTCCTGGCATAGACGCGGAAGCCGTCGCTGACGGGGAATGCGGACGCTTCGGCCTTGCCATCGGCGACCAGCGATGTGGCAGCTTGGGCATAGAGATCGGGGCGGTAGACTCTCTTCGCGGTGTCCAGGTACCACTGGTCGGGCTTGGCCTCGGCAATCTGGCCCCAGCGGCGCATCTGCGTCAGATACCAGATCGCGTCCGAATAGAAGGGATAGCTCGCCTGCTGGTCGAAGAACAGGTTGAACTCCGGCGTATCGCGGGTGTCGCCTTCGCCGAAGGTGAACTTGCCGGTCATCGATGCCATCAGCACCTTTTCGTCGGCGCCGACATATTGCGGCTTGGCGAGCAGCTTGACGGCTTCTGGCCGGTTCTTGCCGCCCTCGGCATCGAGCCACATCGAGGCGCGGATCAATGCGCGCAGCAGCGCCTGCACGGTCTTGGGGTTCTTGGCGGCGAAATCGGCAGTCAGGCCAAACACTTTGTCGCCCGTTGTCCCGGCAATGTCGGGATCGACGATGATCGGCACGCCGATCTTCTTGGCAACCGAGGCCTGGTTCCAGGGCTCGCCAACCGAATAGCCGTTGATCGTGCCGGCCTCAAGCGTTGCGGGCATCTGCGGCGGCGGGGTGACCGAAAGCTGGACATCGGCACCGGTAAGGCCCGCCGTGTCGCCGGGGAGGTAATATCCCGGGTTCAGCCCCCCTGCCGCCAACCAGTAACGCAGCACGTAGTTATGCGTCGAGACCGGGAAGACCATGCCCATCTTGAAGGGCTTGCCCGCCGCATTGTCGGCAGCCACAACCGGTTTGAGCACGGACGCCGAAACAGGGTGGAGCACCTTGCCGTCAGCTCCCTTGGTCAGAGTCGGGGCGATTGCCTGATAGACGCGGTTGGAAATCGTCACACCCTTGCCGTTGATGTCTAGCGAGAACGGCGCGACCAGCGGAACCTTGCTGCCAAAACCTGCACCCGCCGCCAGGACCTGTCCGGCCAGCATATGCGCGCCGTCGAGCTGGCCGCCGGTGACGCCGTCGAGCAGTACCTTCCAGTTGGCCTGCGGCTCCAGCGTTACGTTGAGGCCTTCCTCGGCGAAGAAGCCCTTTTCCTTGGCGACCACCAGTGGCGCGATGTCGGTCAGCTTGATGAAGCCAAGCTTGAGATCCGATTTCTCGATGCCCTTTTCTGCCGCAATCTTGGCAACATCGCCAACACCAGCTGGCGCGTCGCTCTTGCCGCAGCCTGCAACGGCTGCGCCCAGAAGCAGCGCCGCTACAAATCCCCGCCTGTCGAACCGGAAGCCCCGAACTTCATTCATCGCGCAAAATCCCTGTTCAGCGCAACAACGCAAAAAAGCCGCCTCGACTTGGCCGTGAAGGGCCAGATCGGGCGGCGACGTTGCCACGCAATGTTTCTGTTCAGCGGAGAACGCATGATCGTCCTTCCTTGGACGGGCGTCTCCTCCGCTGCGCAATGTGTAAGCGATTTGCGGGGGCCGCGTAAAGCGTTATTTTGCAGTGCAGCAAAAAGGATAGGTCACGGCAGTCCGGCGAGATATCCGGCGAGGTTGGCAGGATCGAACACGCCGCCATCGAAAAAACGGTCACTTGTCAACGTCATATTACCCTGCTGCATGCCGACGGCGAGCGGTCCGCCGAGGCTGCCTTCGACCTTCGAACTGGCCCCCGGAAGCGGCTCGCCGCTGCCGA
Source organism: uncultured Alphaproteobacteria bacterium (assembly GCA_963791765.1). Taxonomy (GTDB): domain Bacteria; phylum Pseudomonadota; class Alphaproteobacteria; order Sphingomonadales; family Sphingomonadaceae; genus Novosphingobium. The sequence goes on along the minus strand of CAWBTL010000010.1, from coordinate 56,059 downwards.
TGAGTGCACTGCGGTAGAGATCTGGCCGGAACACCCGCGCCGCCTTGGCGGCATCGGCGGGATCGAACGCCATCCCGTCCCAGCGCACCATCTGGGTGTAGAGCCACTCCGCCTGGCTGACCCAGGGGAAGTTCGCCGCCTCGCGGTGCTGGAACATGAAATCGGGGAAGTGCACCACTTCGCCGCCCTTGGCCAGCAGCAGCCGGTCCGAAATAGCACCCTCGATCAGCGCCGCATTGCCATCGAGATATTCGCTGCGCGCGAGGATCGCGGCATTGGCCTGCCAGTTCGCCGGATCGACGAAATGGGCGCCGGCCTTGCGCATCGCGCGGATCAGCGCCTCGACCGCAGGGCGGCGCGCCTCGAGCACGGGTTCGCGCAGCGCCAGCACTTTTTCGACGCCGCGCCGCCAGATTTGCGCGGTCGCCAGCACAATCTCGCCCACGCCGCGCGCCACTGCAACGCTGTTCCAGGGCTCGCCAACGCAGATCGCATCGACCTCGCCAGTCTCAAGTGCATCGGCGCAGAACGGCGGCGCGATGGTGACGATCTCGACGTCTAGGCCGGGCTTGATGCCGCAGGCGGCGAGCCAGTAGCGCAGCATGTAGTTGTGGCTGGAATAGCGGTGGACGACGCCGAACCGCAGCCTCTGCCCGGCGGCAAGGCGCTCGTTGGCAATGACCTTAAGCATGGCCCCGACCGCCGCCGGATCGCCCAGCGCGCCGGGTTCACGCACCCTGCGGGCCAGCGCCGGGGTCATGGTCACCGCGTTGCCATTCAGCCCCAGCACAAACGGCACCGACAGCGGCTGCGCGGGCCGCCCCTTGCCCAGGGTAGTCGCGATCGCCAGGGGTGCGACCAGATGCGCGGCGTCCGAATGACCATAGAGCAGCCGGTCGAGCACTGTCGCCCAGCTGAAATCCCTGACCAGCCGCAGCGATAGCCCCTCCTCCTCGGCAAAGCCATGCTCGCGCGCCAGGATCGGCAGGCAGGCATCGACCAGCGGCAGGAAGCCGATGGTGAGTTCTTCGCTCATCGCGTTCCTCCGAGCAGGGTGTGGGCGGTGACGATGGCCTCCGCGATAACCGCGATGCGTTTGCCCTGCGCCATCGCCGCGTTGCGCAATTCCTTGTAGGCGGCCGGTTCTGGCAGCCCCCGGGTGTCCATCAGGATGCGCTTGGCCTTGTCGATGGTGTCGCGTTCGGCCAGTTGACCTCGCGCATCGGCAAGGTTGGACTGGAGGCGCGCGAAGGCATTGAAGCGCTGCACCGCCAGATCGAGCAGCGGCCGGATGCGGTGCGCCGAAAGCCCGTCGACGACATAGGCGGAAACCCCCGCCTCCACCGAAGCAGCAATTGATTCCTCGTCCGATTCATCGACGAACATGGCGATCGGCCTGGCCACCGCCCGGCTCACCGCGAAATATTCCTCGAGCATGTCGCGCGAGGGATTGCCGAGGTCCATCAGCACGATATCGGGCGCGATCTCGCCGATCCGCGCCACCAGTCCGTGCCGCTGGGTGACCACGAAGATCTCACAATCGTCGAGCGCGGCAATGCCTTCGTGGATCACCGCGGCGCGTGTGGCGCTTTCATCGACAATGGCAATTCGCATGGCCTATTGTGCAGTGCAGCAGCCGCATTTGGCAATGGCCGAATTGGCCAGGCCGGCGATAATGTTGACTCCCGTCTGCGGTTTAGCCGCCCGGGCTGTCGTCATCATTACCGTGACCGTGGCCATGCTGATGGCCTTGGCCGTGGTGATTGCCGTGACCATTATCGTGGCCATGACCGCTATCGTGACCTTGCCCGTGATCCCGGCCGCCGCCGCTTCCCTGTCCGTGGCCATGACGCTGCGCATCGACTTCGCGTCCGCTGTGTCTTTCGCGCGGCGCCGCCTGGCTCGGCTTCGCCAGAGTCTGGCCGGAGGCGCGCCTGTTGCCGGCCTCCGCCGCGGTGGTGATTGTCAAGCTTGCCACAATAGCAAACAGGCTCAGAAATTGAGATTTCTTCATCATGCGACTCCTTGAGGTTCCCGACTCTTGGATTGCTCACGGCGATGGGAGTCACAGGGTTAATTTCTGGTTTCCATGCATGGTTAACAGATCTTCAGGATCAATTTTGGCCTCGACACGGGCGGTGGCTCGGGGCCATGGTTCCCCGGATGACTGAACAAAACGGAAAACGGCTGACCCGCCGCCGCTTCTACAAGGCGAAGCAGGAGGCCAGGTTCGCCGAGGCGCAGCCCAAGGCGACCCCGCAGACGCAGAGCCCGTCGTACCGGCTGGCCTTCAGCGACAGCGAGTTTTTGCTGCGCGAGGAATTGCGCCCGCTGCGCTTCCAGCTGGAGCTGATGAAGCCGGAGATGCTGCTCGACGAAGCGCGGATCGGCTCGACCCTGGTGGTCTATGGCTCGGCCCGCATTCCCGCGCCGGACGAAGCCGAGGCGCTGGTTGCCGCCGCGAACACGCCCGACGAGCGCAAGATTGCGCAGCGGCTGGCGGACAAGGCGAAGTATTACGACGAGGCCCGCAAGCTCGCCCTCCTCGCCAGCTCCTGTGGCATCGTCGAGGACGGCATGCGCCAATTTGTCGTCTGTTCGGGCGGCGGACCATCGATCATGGAGGCGGCGAACCGCGGGGCCGCCGAGGCAGGCGCGGAGTCGATCGGTCTCAATATCGTGCTCCCGCACGAGCAGGCCCCCAATGTGTTTGTGACGCCGGAGCTGTCCTTCCAGTTCCACTATTTCGCGCTACGCAAGATGCACTTCCTGCTGCGCGCGCGCGCCGTGGCGGTGTTTCCGGGCGGGTTCGGCACGCTCGACGAATTCCTCGAACTGCTGACGCTGATCCAGACCGGCAAGATGAAGCCCGTGCCAGTGCTGCTGTTCGGGCGCGATTACTGGAACCGCATCCTCAACTTCGAAGCCATGGCCGAGGAAGGCGTGATCAACCGCGCCGACCTGGACCTGTTCGATTTTGTCGAAACCGGGGAAGAGGGCTGGGCGAAGATCGTCGAATTCTACGACCTGGACAGCTGACCGCAGGGTTGGAGCGAAGGCCGTCCGATCGCACTCATGTCTGGGATGTGTTACCTTGGCTGCGCCGCCTTGCCGAAGTCGGCATATTGTTCGTTACCGGTGAAGCCGAACTTGCTGGCCCCCGATGCCTTGATGGTCTGCAACACGCGGGCGGAGAGATCGTAGCCGGCGTCCGGATCGGGCTGGAACTGCAGCTCGGGTTCGGTGGCATAGGTCAGCGTTTCGGCGAGCAGGCCCCTCAGCTGCGCCCCGCTCACCGCGCGGCCGTTCCACAGGATGGCGTCGCTGCGGGTCAGCACGATCCGGTTGCGCACCGGGTCGGGCCTGACATCCGGCCTGGTGATGCCGGGAAGATCGACGACTGTCGAATGGGTGGCGACGGGGATGGTTATGATCAGCATGACCAGCAGAACCAGCAGAACGTCGATCAGCGGTGTCGTGTTCATGTCCATCATCGGCTCAGCGCCGGTGCGTGCAGATGCCAGTGCCATGGGAAATACCTCCAAAGTCAAATCGCACCACGATTTGCCTCCGGACAGGCGACCTTATGATACACCCGTTTCTCGCTGCCACCAAACACGAAAAAGGGGCGGATCGCTCCGCCCCTTCTGCATTGCGCAATGCCCTTGCAACTATTCGGCGTTGCCGGCCTTGCTGAATTCGGAATACTGCTCGTTACCAACGAAGCCGAACTTGGTAACCTTCGAACCCTTGATGATGTTGAGCACCTTGGCCGAGAGGTCGTAGCTGGCATCGGGCTCGGGCTGGAACTGCAGTTCCGGCTCGGGCTTCAGGTTCAGCGTGCCCTTGAGGTTGGTCACCAGCTGGCCACCGTTCACAGCCGCGCCGTTCCACATGATCTGGCCATCGCGGGTCAGCACGACCTTGTTCTTGTCGGGCAGGATCGGCGGCGGCGGCGGATCGTTGGGGTTGGGGATCGGCAGATCGATGTCCACCGAATGGGTGGCCATCGGGATGGTGATGATGAACATGATGAGCAGAACGAGCATGACGTCGATAAGCGGCGTCGTGTTCATTTCCATCATCGGCGAGCCATCATCCTTGCCGCCTGACATTGCCATGGGGAATTACTCCTGAATCAAAAATTGCGAATGCCGGATCACATCTCTGGCGCTTGCGGGTTCGAAATGAAGCCCACGGTCGGGTAACCCGAAATCTGCACGTTATAGATCGCACCGGCAACACAGCGCCACGGCACGTTGACGTCGCCGCGGATATGGACCTGCGGCACCTTTTCGGGATTGAGCCTCAGCGCTTCGGGTCCGCCGGCGCGCTTGACGATCGAATCGAGCCGCTTGAACGCCATATCGCGCAGTTCGACCGAATTGACCGCCGTGATATTGTTGAAGTAGATGCGGCAATTGCCATAGCGCGACGCACCTTCATACCCGGGGTCACCGGCGCTGCGGTTAAGCCGGTCGGTGGTGGTCACCGTCAGCAGCAGATTTTCGACCTTGTCCTTCGATTCCAGCGAAACGATGACCGGAATCTTGAGCTTCTCGATCGTCTGGATCGCGATCGGAACCGTGATAAGGAAAATGATAAGCAGCACCAGCATCACGTCGACGAGAGGCGTGGTGTTGATGTCGGACATCGGTGTTTCGACCGCGCCGCCTACTGAAACCGCCATAGTTACATCCTAACCTATTCTGTTTCCGCCGGGGTGCGGCGGGCCGGCATGCTGCGCCCCGCCGCTCCATCCCCACTTGACCTGTGACCGGAGAACTTGCTCCGGCCACGGCTTGCGGTATTCAGGCTTTCAACGGTGCGGCAGCGGGCCGAGCAGCGGCAGGAGCCGAAGCATTCGCCGGACGGACAGCACCCTTGGAGTTGATATTCGCCAGAACATCGGTCGAGAAACCGGTCAGCAGTTCGGCGATACGTTTGTTGCGGCTCTGCAGGTAGTTGTAGGCAAGCACCGCAGGCACAGCGACGAGCAGGCCGAGCGCGGTCATGATCAGCGCTTCGCCGACCGGGCCAGCGACCTTGTCGATCGAGGCCGAACCGGAGACGCCGATGTTGATCAGCGCACCGTAAATGCCGACGACGGTGCCGAACAGGCCGATGAACGGCGAAGTTGCGCCGACCGTGGCGAGGAACGGCAGGCCGCCGGCCAGGCGAGCGTTAATCGACTGCTCCGAACGGGCGAGTGAACCGTGCAGCCAGTCATGCGCTTCCATCGAATCGGTCATCTTGCCGTGCTGGTCTTCGGCGGCAAGGCCATCGTCAACGACCTGGCGCCATGCGCTGTTCTTGTCGAGCTTGGCGGCACCTTCCTTGAGCGAAGCGGCGCGCCAGAAGCTGGACTTGAGGCTCTGGTACTGGCTCAGGATATTGCGCTGCTCGATCCACTTGGTGAACAGGATGTAGAACGAACCGAACGACATGATCGCCAGGCTGACGAAGGTCCCGATCGCGATCCAGTTTGGTTCGCCGTGCGGAAACAGCGCTTCCTTGATGCCGAACTTGTTCTGTGGAGCCGCATTGGCGGCTGCGGCAAGTAGATCGATGAGTTGCATGCGGTACGTCCTCTCAAGAAGTTAATGTGGCGTGTGGCCAAGGATGCCTGTTCAGGCGAAACCCGGGTCCTAATTCAACTTGTAAACAATGGCTGTGGAAGCATTTCCGGAGGTGGGATTGCCTGCATCGTCGAGCGCCGGATCGTACCGGGCATAACGCTGCATACCCTCGCAGGCCGCCGAATCGAGATCGGGCGTTCCGCTTGAGCTGGTGACGCTGCAGGCGCTGACCCGGCCATCGGCACCGATCGTGACACGAACGCCAACCCGGCCTTCCTTTTCAGCACGAAGCGCGCTGGCAGGATAGTTATCCTGGATTCGGGCAGCCCAGCTTTTCTGGTTCTTGGCAACGGCCCTGCGCGCCTGCGAAGGCGGTGGCGGTGCTGCTGGCGGCGGAGCCAGAATGATTGGCGGCGGGGCCGGCGGCGGCTCGGCCACGGTGACGATCTGTGGAGGAGCCGGCGCGACGTTGATCCTTACCGGCGGTGCCACGGGCGGCGGCGGCAGATCCACCTTTTTGGGCGGTGGCGGCGGCTCTTCCTTCTTCACCTCTTCCTTGATGTCGACAGCCGTCACCTTCTGGAGGGCTTTCTTGAACCCTTCATAGGCCAGGCCGGTAACCAGCGCATAGCCCAGGGCGATATGAAAAAGGGCAACGACGATAAGGGCGGTAATGCGGTTTCCGCTCATCGATTGGTCAGCGTAGGACATTCAGACGCATCTCTCCATTACAAAGCCCCGAAGCAAGCTCCGAGGCGTCCATGAGTGCAACTGGTGCCGCATCCCATGACCAAACCTTAACTTCACCACCCTGGTGGACAGGTCGGAACGCTATGCGGACCCCGACGCCCGGCAAGGCGATCCTTAGGCTCCCGCAACCGCGCTGGCCTAATTTTTTGAAGCTTTAGCTCCGAAGCCAAAAACGCGCAACGCCTTATCGGCTGCAAGGGTAGTTAACTATCGATTAAGCCAGCTTAGTCGCTAATATCGTTGAACCGGCACCAGACCGTTGCCGCCGATTATCCGAAAAATCAACGGTTTTTGAGGAGTTTGAACCCGGTGCACTGGAATCTGAAGCTTGCCGCAAAACCTGCGATGGCGCTCGCCGTCGCCGGATTGGCCTTTGTTCAACCACTTGCAGCGGCAACTTCACCTGCCCCGCCTGCGCCTGCGGTTGCGACTTATGCCGACCTTGCCGACCTCGCTGATTCGGCCCCGCTGGTTCTCCGTGCGCAGGTGCGCAAGCTGGCTCTGCTGGAGCCGGAGCGCGCGCCGAATGTCCGCAAAGGCTGGGGGCGCTTTTATGTCGAGGCGAAAACCCAGGCGTTGATCAGCGGAAACGCCCCGCTTGGTGAGGCGCTGCGCTATCTCGTCGATCTGCCGCTCGACGCCAAGGGCAAGCCGCCCAAGCTCAAGAAGAAGGTGGTGCTGCTGTTCGGGCGTACGGTGCGCGGCAGGCCCGGCGAGCTGCAACTGACCGCCCCCGATGCGCAGCTGTTGTGGGATCCCGCCATCGAAACACGGGTGCGCTCGCTGCTGATGGAACTCAACGCCGCCGATCCGCCGCGCCGCGTCACCGGCGTGCGCGAGGCGATCCACGTCCCCGGTACACTGGCGGGCGAGGGCGAGACCCAGCTGTTTCTTGATACCGCCGACCAGTCCGCCGCCTCGATAACGGTCCAGCACGTGCCCGGAAATCCGCCGGGCTGGGGGGTCTCCTTCTCCGAAGTTCTGGCAAACATCGGCTCGCCGCCGCCGCGCGATACGCTGGCCTGGTACCGGCTGGCCTGCTTCCTTCCCCGCGAACTGCCGCGCAAGGCCAACCTCTCCAGCGGCAGCGCCAACCGCGCCAAGGCCGATGCGGACTATGAAATGGTGATCAAGGATCTCGGCCGCTGCCCGCGCACCCGCGTGCATGGCAAACCCTGAACTCCGGGGTTTTGTTTCTGGCCTTTCGCGCCGTGCTCGCCTAGGGCGCGGCTCCGAAAGGGAGCATCATGGCTGAACCGCTTCGAATTGCACTTGCCGGGCTGGGCACCGTTGGCGCCGGCGTGATTCGCCTGGTTGAGGCCAATGCCGCACTGATCGCGCGCCGCGCCGGGCGGCCGATCATCATCACTGCCGTCAGCGCACGCGATCGCAGCAAGAACCGCGGCGTCGACATATCCCGCTACGCCTGGGAAGACGACATGGTGATCATCGGCGAGCGCGCCGATGTCGATGTCGTGGTCGAGCTGGTCGGCGGTTCCGACGGACCGGCGCTGGCCTGCGCCCGCTCCACCTTCGAAGCCGGCAAGGCGCTGGTCACCGCCAACAAGGCAATGATCGCCCACCACGGACTGGCACTGGCCGCCCTGGCTGAAGCGGCGCATGTCGCGCTCAAGTTCGAGGCCGCGGTCGCTGGCGGCATCCCGGTGATCAAGGGCTTGCGCGAAGGTGCGGCCGCCAACGAGATCGAGCGGGTTTACGGCATCCTCAACGGCACCTGCAATTACATCCTCTCGACCATGGAAGACACCGGGCGGTCCTTCGCCGATGTCCTCGCCGAGGCGCAGGCCAAGGGCTTTGCCGAGGCCGACCCGGCCTTCGACATCGAAGGCACCGATGCCGCGCACAAGCTGTCGATCCTCGCCGCAATTGCCTTTGGCGCCGAGATCGACTTTGCCTCGGTGGACGCGCAGGGCATCGCCCGCATCCTCGCCGCCGATATCGCCCAGGCCGATGCGCTGGGCTATGTCATCCGCCTGATCGGCATGGCCGAAACCGAGACTGTCGGCGGTGCCAAGCATCTGTTCCAGCGCGTCCAGCCGCATCTGGTGCCCTTCGACCACCCGCTCGCCCATGTCGATGGCGCGACCAATGCGGTGGTGGCGGAGGGCGATTTTTCGGGCCGGTTGCTGTTCCAGGGCGCCGGTGCGGGCGACGGCCCGACCGCCAGCGCAGTGGTCGCCGACCTTATAGATATCGCGCGCGGAGAGATCGGCGCGCCGTTCTCTGTTCCCGTCGCCGAGCTTGAGGCAATGCCGCCCGCGCCGTCGGGTCACCGCCTGGGCCGCGCCTATATCCGCTTCACCGTCGCCGACCGCCCCGGCGCACTGGCCGAAATTACGGCAGCGATGCGCGATGCCGGGGTGTCGATCGAAAGCCTGATCCAGAAAGGCCGCCACGATGCCGGCGGCGACGTGCTGGTGGCGATGGTCACCCACGAAGGCCCCGAATCGGCGGTGAGCGAAGCGCTGCGGCTCCTCGACGGTTCTGCCAGCCTGACTGCACCGCCGCTGGTCATGCATATCCTCGGGGACTGACCGGGCAGCGAACTCGACAAGCGTCACAGCGCTGTCTAATTGCCGCGACAGAGAATGCCAAAGAGAAGAAACAGAGAGAAAAATGTCCGCAACACCCGCAAGTAAAGTCCTCGACCGCGTTCTCGTGCTCGAGATGGTCCGCGTTACCGAAGCCGCCGCGATTGCCGCATCCAGCATGATCGGCCGGGGCGACGAGAAAGCCGCCGACGCCGCCGCCGTCGAAGCGATGCGCGCCGCGCTCAACGAGCTGGCGATGGACGGCACCGTGGTGATCGGCGAGGGCGAGCGCGACGAGGCACCGATGCTCTTTATCGGCGAGAAGGTCGGCTCGGCCCAGGGCACCGGCCCGAAGATCGACATCGCGCTCGATCCATTGGAAGGCACCACCATCACCGCCAAGGCCGGTCCCAACGCGCTGGCGGTGCTCGCCATCGCCGAAGAGGGCAACCTGCTCAACGCGCCCGACGTCTATATGGACAAGCTGGCGGTCGGCCCCGGCTATCCTGCCGGCGTGATCGACCTGGCGAAGAGCCCCAGCGAAAACGTCAGGGCCGTCGCCGCCGCCAAGGGCGTCACCCCTGGCGAGATCATCGTCTGCGTGCTCGATCGCCCGCGCCACGCCGATCTGATCGCCGAACTGCGCTCGCTGGGCTGCGGCATCCAGCTGATCCCGGACGGCGACGTTGCGGGCGTCATCGCCACCACCGACGAGGACACCGGCATCGACATCTACATGGGCTCAGGCGGCGCGCCCGAGGGCGTTCTGGCGGCAGCCGCGCTGCGCTGCGTTGGCGGCCAGTTCAAGGGCCGCCTGCTGTTCCGCAACGACGACGAACGCGCCCGCGCCCGCAAATGGGGCATCGAGGATCTCAACCGCATCTACGATCTCAACGAACTGGCCAAGGGCGACTGCATCTTCGCCGCCACCGGGGTCACCGACGGCTCGCTGCTCGACGGCGTCCACCGCCGCAAGGACGGCACCGTCACCACCGAAAGCGTGGTCATGCGCGCCAGCTCGGGCACGGTGCGCTGGGTCAAGGGCGAGCGGCGCGGGGGGCGGTGAGTTTGGCGAAAACTGCGACTGGGTTTTGGAGTTTTCACCCTCAGCGCGCAATCTCCAGCGAGGCTTCCGCGACCCAGCCCTTGGTGCCCATCTCGTCTTCGACTTCCCACCAGCCTGCCGCCTTGCTCCCCGTGGGGTAGAGCATCGAGCCGGCATCGAGCGACTTGACGATCCGGCCCTTCATGCTCGCGGTGGCGCGCAGCTGGCCGGGGCGTTTCATGCTGACGGCGCGTTCGGCCTGCTGACCGCCGATCGCCTCTTGCATGCCGCCAAGGTCGTTGACCAGCCTGGTATAGGCATCGAGATAGGCGAGCGCGATGACCTGGCCGATCTCGGTACTGTCATAGCCGGTGGCACCGCCAGCGCCAAGGAAGCCGCCGGTGAAGATGCCGCCGCCGCCGCCCCAGCCAAGGTCGGTCTTCTTGGCCTGGCCTTCGGCGACGAACTCCTCGGACGACTTGTTGTTGACGACATTGATGATGACGTTGGCCGAGCGCTTCTTGACGTTGATCCCGCCCAAGACCGCGCCGCCGAAGCCGGGCACGAAGCCGCCGAGCAGCCCGCCTACGTTGAGGCCGCCCTTGTTGGCATTGCCGGTGACGATATCGGGGATGGCGGTGAAATCGGCCTCGACCATCTGACCCTTGCCGATGGTGCCGCCGCGCCGCGTTTCGCCGCTGGCGGCGAGATTGCGCTCGCGTGCCATCGCGGCCATCCCGCGCTCGCTGCGATTGACGAGGCGGAAGCAGCGCGAGCGCTGGACAAAGACGCGGATCAGCGCTTCGGGCGAGCCGAGCCCGAGCCCGCCCCACCACCGGTTCTCAGGTTCGGACAGCGCGAGCGTGCCGAGCGGGCGCGGGCAGACCGGCAATTCGGCAGTCTTCTGCGCCCGGGTCTTCTCGGCCGACTCATTCTGCTTGGACTTGATCTGCGCCTGCGCGGATGTTGCGGCGAAGGCCAGTCCCACCGCTACGAAACCAATTGTCAGCTTGTCCATGACGTTTCCCCTGCCTGAATTCGACTAGTGTGGTGGATTTGAAGTTCGCTCTGCCCCATCCGAATAATGTGGCGAACTTCAGATTCGGGTCACTTGCGCAGCCTAGCAGATGTGTGGACCTGGGGATAGGGAAAGGGAAAACCGGCAGGGTGTCCGCCTCCCGTTCCGCCGTGCACTTGCAATCGCGGGGTGCCCCGCTAGAGCCGCCACGAGGCAAATATGACGCGCGAGGGACAGTGCAATGAAGATCATGGCCGGCAACAGCAATCTGCCGCTCGCGCGGGCGATCTGCGGCTATCTCGAGCTGCCGCTGACCGACGCCAGCGTGCGGCGCTTTGCCGACGAGGAAGTCTTCGTTGAAATCCACGAGAATGTTCGCGGCGAGGATGTGTTCGTGGTCCAGTCGACCAGTTATCCGACCAACGATAATCTGATGGAACTGCTGATCTGCATCGATGCGCTGCGCCGCGCCTCGGCCAGGCGGATCACAGCGGTGATGCCCTATTTCGGCTATGCCAGGCAGGACCGCAAACCCGGCCCGCGCACGCCGATCTCGGCCAAGCTGGTGGCCAATCTGATCACCACCGCCGGGGCCGACCGGGTGCTGGCGGTCGATCTCCACGCCGGGCAGATCCAGGGCTTCTTCGATATCCCGACCGACAATCTCTATGGCGCGCCAGTGATGGCCGCCGATATCCAGTCACGTTATGGCGGGCAGGAACTGGTGGTGGTCTCGCCCGACGTCGGCGGGGTGGTGCGGGCGCGGGCGCTCGCCAAGCGGCTCGACAATGCGCCGCTGGCCATCGTCGACAAGCGCCGCGAGCGCGCGGGCGAATCCGAAGTCATGAACATCATCGGCGAGGTCAAGGGCCGCGCCTGCATCATGATCGACGATATTATCGATTCGGGCGGCACCCTGTGCAATGCCGCCGAGGCGCTGATGTCGGCGGGGGCGACCAGCGTTTCGGCCTATATCAGCCACGGTGTTTTGTCAGGCGGGGCAGTGGCGCGGGTCGATGCATCGGCGCTCAAGGAGCTGGTGATCACCGACACCATCCTCGCCACCGACGCCACCGTGGACAGCAAGCGCATCCGCATCCTGCCGATCGCCCCGCTGATCGGCGAAGCGATCCGCCGCATTGCCGACGAAAGTTCGGTCAGCTCGCTATTTGATTAGGCGGGGCGTTCTGCCAGGGGCGTTGGGCACCCGGTGCCAGTCGCTCGATGAATTCCAGCCGCCGCGACTGGCGCGATTCCAGCGCCGAGGTCAGAATCGGCTGCGGGGTTTCGACGAATTGCCTGGGCGTCATGCCGAAAAGTGCGATGAATTCGTGGATAAGGTGGCTCTGGTCGTAGAAGCGCAGCGACAGCTCTTCGGCTTCCTCGAAATCGGCAACCCCGCGCAAGTGGCTCGCCATATCGAGGGCGCGGGCGCGGCGCAGCACCTGTTTGGGCGGCATGCCGAAATCGCGGCGGATCAGCCGTTCCAGCCGCCGCTGCTCGATGCCGCACTCTCGGGCGAATTCGGAAATGCTGATCGTCGGATCTGACAGCGAAGCCGCTTCGAAGCGGGTGGTCACCGGATCAGGCCGCGTTCCCTGGGCCTGCTCGACGCGCTGCCGCAGCATGGCTTCCAGCGCACCGAACCACTCTTCGGGGCTCGCGCCAGGCTCCAGCATGGCGAGGATTGCGTTCCCGGGCATGCCGATTTCATCGGAAGTAACCAGCCGGTCGACATAATCGGCCAGCTTGGGGCCGTTCAGCGCATGGCAGGTGCCAGGCCGCAGCGAAATGCCCATGCTGACGAAGCTGCCGGTCACCGTAATCGGCATGCGGTGGCTTTGCGGACCGAAGAACAGTGCCGCCCGGGAATGCGATCTCGGCCCGTCCGCTGTCGATGCTTCCCACATGCCTTCGACCTGGATGCGCAGCATCGCGGTATCGTTGAACAGCCCGCATACCAGCCGGTGATCCGCAGGGGCCTTGACTGCGGTGAGATATAGCCGCGCGATCCATGGCGCGAGATCGGGCGAAGGCGCGCGATTGTAGGACAAGGGCTGGCCATCGCGCGAGACGCCGCTCATGGCCTCGATGGCCAGGTCCACTGCTGGACGGCTTCGCTTCGACATGCCCAAAATCCGCGGTTGCGACCCGGTCGATTCATGTCGAACCGGGATTATTAATCGAGCGTTCATATCACATTTCGCGAAAAATACTTGTAGAAACCCGCCAAGGTTGCACTCGCTTCCACCGCCGGGCACATGCTGCGGCATGAACCTCGATTCCGACATAGCCCTCGCCCATCGCCTAGCCGAAGCAGCGGCAGCGGCGATCCGTCCGCACTTCCGCGCGGGCCTGACATCCGACCGCAAGGGCGATGCCACCCCCGTCACCGAAGCCGACCGCGCCGCCGAGGAAGCCATGCGCCGCATCCTCAAGGCCGAGGTCCCGCGCGACACGGTGATCGGCGAGGAATTCGGCGCCGACGCCGGCAATTCGGGCCGCAGCTGGGTGCTAGATCCGATCGACGGGACCACCTCGTTCCTGGTCGGCCGGCCGATTTTCGGTACGCTGATTGCACTGGTGGTCGAAGGCTGGCCGGTGCTCGGGATCATCGACCAGCCAATCCTGCGCGAACGCTGGGTGGGCGCGACCGGCCGGGTGACCACGCTCAACGGCCAGCCGGCCCGCACCCGCGCCTGCGCCGCGCTCGCCGATGCCACTCTCGCCACCACCGGGCCGCATTACTTCGACGATCACGACGGCGCGCATTTCATGGGGCTCGCCGCCAGGACCGATCACCGCCGCATGGTCATGGGCGGCGACTGCTACAACTACGCGCTGCTCGCCTCGGGCCATATCGACGTGGTCTGCGAGGCCGGGCTCAAGCTGCACGACTGGGCAGCGCTGGTGCCGGTAGTCGAAGGTGCCGGCGGCACCATGTGCGACTGGCACGGCGATCCTCTCCACGCAGCCTCGACCGGCCATGTGCTGGCGCTGGGCGATCCGGCTCGGGTGGAGGACGTGGTCGAGGCGCTGGCCTGCGGGCTTTAAGCTTCCCGAAAAGCTGTTTACACCGTCCTTGACACTGAAATCTTACGAGATTCATATAACGCTTTGACAAAGCGAATGGAGGCAGCTAGCCGCCCTCGTCCAAATGGAGGCCGAAGTGTTTCGCAAAGTCTATGATCAGATATTCTACGGTGGGTATCTTGCCGCCAGCGAAGCGACGGTCGATGATGTTATTGGACGCTATTCACGCGGTAATATTGCCATTCAATTGAAACGCTTCTTTTCGAGCGAGAATGGCTCAATCCAGGAGCTTCGCAAACAAGGGGACAAGGCATCGCGACGCCTTGCGCGACGAGTTGGCCGATCGATCTGATTCTCCACCGCAATTTCCGCATATCGAAATTCTTGCTGATATTCAGCGTGAATGGGATTTGGCGGAAGAGAGCATCAAGCGATGTGAACAGGTTGCCCGCGGGGCAATCATCCCGGCAATCAAAGAGCTGAGATATGCGGGGCGGCGAATTGTCGATGCACTGAACAAGGGTCATAAGGGCGGCAACGAGCAAGAAATGCGGGCGCTGTTAGAAGACGCGCGCTTCAACTGCCATCGCGCCCGACATGATGCCATGGATGCCGCCCTCGATGTGATGGCAATGGATTTTGACAATCTGACCAAGCGCCTTGGTTATGATGCGGTAATTCAGGCTTATCCGGATTTTCAGTCATTGTATCGCGATTTTGCTCACGCGCGAAAGCTGATCGCAACCTCTCGAGGTGACCGCGAGAACCGTAACGCAATCTACGAATCGATATCGAATATCGAATTTCCAGACATCTCAGATCGCTATGCCGATCTCGTTACGTGCAAACCAATAGCATTGGCTGCTTCTGCGAAGGCGAGGCGACAAAAGATCAGCTGGTGGTTCATGGTGGGATTGACCGTGGCATCGCTGACGATTGCGGCCATGTCATATTCAAACAGTCGGCGGATGTTGCAAATCACCGAAGACCGAGAGCAAATTAAATCACGACATTGACCACGGGGGATTTCCTCTGCTTGCGTCAAGATCAAGCTAGTCGGCTGCAGGAGGCATTCCTACCTTGCTTTTCCCGCAATCCGCCCTTATGCGCGCCGACTTCGCAGATACGTGAGGAATCTTCCCCCGGGAGGATTCGCGGGTCCGCCTGGCTAATCGGGCTGCCAGGGCTGACCTTTTCGCGTCGCACACAAGGAGACGAAAATGCCCAAGCTCAAGACCAAGAGCGGTGTGAAGAAACGCTTCAAGCTCACCGCCACCGGCAAGATCAAGCATGGCGCGGTTGGCAAGCGCCACCGTTTGATGAGCCATAATGCCAAGTACATCCGCCAGCACCGCCGCACTGACACGATCTCTGACGCTGATGCCAAGACGATCAAGAAATGGGCGCCCTACGGGCTGGGCTGAGCGATTTCGGGCCGGTTCAATCGATCCGGCGACGCCGAAATCGCGGTATTAGAAATTCGGAGTACTAAAACATGGCAAGAGTCAAAAGAGGCGTAACCACACGCGCCAAGCACAAGCGGCTTCTCGAACAGGCAGCGGGCTATCGCGGCCGCCGCAAGAACACCATCCGCGTAGCGCGCCAGGCCGTCGAAAAGGCCGGGCAATATGCCTACCGCGACCGCAAGGTGAAGAAGCGGTCGTTCCGCGCGCTGTGGATCCAGCGGATCAACGCCGCCGTGCGCGCCGAAGGATTGACCTATTCGCAGTTCATCCACGGCACCAAGCTGGCCGGCATCGAGCTGGACCGCAAGACCATGGCCGATCTGGCGATGAACGAAGGCGGCGTGTTCAGCACCGTCATCGCTCAGGCGAAGTCCGCACTTCCAGCCTGAACACTGCGGCTTGCGAAAATCCAAGGGGCGCGGGTGGCGATGCCATCCGCGCCCTTTTGCTTGCGGAACTACAATGTTAGGTATATTCAACAATATGGGAAGAGGCTAGGTCACTTTTCGCTAGGGGCAAGCAGTGTCGCAAGGGCGCGCAGTCAATGTACGGTTCTGTTCACCACCTCCGGAACTACGACGCTATTTCACGACATTCTACCTGACCGAATGGACTCTTCCAGAAGGCCAGCGGCTGACTGACTATCTGCTGCCGGAATGGGCCAATCTGCGTTTTATCACGGGGGACTGCCCCGATGCCGAAACCCAGTCGCGCGCGAAGCTGACCGGTTCGAATTTTCCTGCTACCGGACCCAGTTCCGAGGCCATCCGCTTCACCATCGGTTCGTCGCGCGCCTGGGGGATTGGGCTGCTTCCGCTGGGCTGGGCCAAGTTTGTCGGCGTTCCTGCAGCCGGACTGGCCAATCAGATCGTCGATGGCAACTCGCACCCCGCCTTCGCCAGTTTCGTGCCGCTGGCCCGTACCGTGTTCGATGAGCAGCCCGACCCGGAAGGCGAACTGGCGCGCATCACCCGCCATTTCCTTGACCGGATCGACGAGCCGATCACCGATGAGGAGCGCATCCTGGCCATCCATGCCGCTCTGCTCGATCGCGACACTTCGAACGTCACCGATATGGTCGAAAGCACCGGCACCAGCCAGCGCACGCTTGAACGCCTGTGCAAACGCCACTTCGGCTTTTCGCCCAAGCTGCTGCTGCGCCGCCAGCGGTTCATGCGCAGCCTGTCCGATTTCGTCGTCGATCCCTCGCTCAAATGGATCGGCGCGATGGACGGCCGTTACCACGATCAGGCGCAATTCGTCCGCGACTTCCGCCAGTTCACCGGTATGACCCCCCGGCAATATGCAGCCTTTGACAAGCCGCTGCTGGGCGAAGTCATGCGCGAACGCGCCCGGTTCACCGGATCGCCGGTGCAGACGCTGGACAGCCCGCTTGGCGGCGGCATGCGCGGCTGATTGCGCTTCGCGGCGGGTGCCCCTAAGGAGCGGCGCTTGAACTCCCTAGAGCAGGCAGCTTACCCGTGGACTATGCAGAAACCGGCCAGCAGGCGCTCGCGCAGATCGCCGCAGCACGCGACCTTGATGCGTTGGAGGCCCTGCGCGTGGCGTTTCTGGGCAAGCAAGGATCGATCTCGGGCCTGCTTAAGACGCTGGGCGGAATGTCACCCGACGACCGCCAGTCCGAAGGCCCGAAAATCCACGCCCTGCGCGAGGATATCACCAATGCCCTCGCCGCGCGCAAAGCCGCCCTCGAAGGCGCGGCGCTGGAAGTGCGCCTTGCCGCCGAACGCATCGACCTGACCCTGCCCGCGCCGGATGCCCCGCGCGGTTCGGTCCATCCGGTCAGCCAGGTGATGGACGAGCTGGCGGAGATCTTCGCCGACCTGGGCTTCGCCGTCGCCACCGGGCCGGAGATCGAGGACGACTGGCACAATTTCACTGCACTCAACATGCCCGAAAGCCACCCGGCACGGGCGATGCACGACACGTTCTATTTCCCTGACCGCAATGCTGACGGGCGCGAGATGCTGCTGCGCACCCATACCTCGCCGGTGCAGATCCGCTCGATGCTGGAACGCGGAGCACCGCTGCGCACCATCGCCCCGGGCCGCGTCTACCGATCGGACAGCGACGCCACCCATACCCCGATGTTCCACCAGGTGGAGGGGTTGGTGATCGACAAGAATATCCACCTCGGCCACCTCAAATGGACGCTGGAGACTTTCCTCAAGGCCTTCTTCGAGCGCGAGGACGTGGTGCTGCGGCTGCGCCCGAGCTATTTCCCCTTCACCGAGCCATCGGTCGAGGTCGATATCGGTTACACCATGGTGAACGGCAAGCGCATGGTCGGCGGGGACGAGGGCTGGATGGAAGTGCTGGGCAGCGGCATGGTCAACCGCAAGGTGATCGCTGCGGGCGGGCTTGACCCCGACGAGTGGCAGGGCTTCGCCTTCGGCATCGGTGTCGACCGGCTGGCCATGCTCAAATACGGCATGGACGATCTGCGCGCCTTCTTCGACGGCGATGTCCGCTGGCTGGCGCATTACGGCTTTTCCGCGCTCGACGTGCCGACGCTGTCTGGCGGGGTGGGGACGCCGCTATGAAATTCTCGCTCAGCTGGCTGAAATACTTCCTCGAGACCGACGCCACGGTCGATGCAATCGCGCGCAAGCTCAATGCCATCGGGCTGGAAGTGGAAGGGATCGACGATCCTGCCGCGAAGCTCGCCGGATTTCGCGTCGCCAGAGTGCTCACGGCAGAGCGCCATCCGGGTGCCGACAAGCTGCAGGTGCTTAACGTCGATACGGGCGACGGAAAGCCGCTTCAGGTCGTCTGCGGCGCGCCCAATGCGCGGGCCGGGCTGGTCGGTGTGCTCGGACTGCCCGGCGCGGTGGTTCCGGCCAATGGCATGGAGCTCAAGGTCGCGGCGGTGCGCGGTGTCGAGAGCAACGGCATGATGTGCTCGACCCGCGAGCTGGAACTGGGCGATGACCATGACGGGATTATCGAACTGCCAGCCGATGCGCCGATAGGCACGCCCTTCGCCGAATACTCCGGCACCGATCCGGTGTTCGATATTGCCATCACCCCCAACCGGCCGGACTGCATGGGCGTTTACGGCATAGCCCGCGATCTCGCAGCGGCCGGGCTGGGCTCGTTGCGAGAGCTCGGCTTGGGTGGTTGGCCTGCGGCCGCCTCCGGCTCGACAAGCTCAGCACGAGCGGGTGTTGCAAATAAAAATAGCATAAACCCCGCTCAGGCTGAGCCTGTCGAAGCCCGCGCGCAACAGTTTGCCTGCCCCACCGAAATCCGCACCGACGATCCCGAGGGCTGCCCCGCATTTTACGGCAGGGTCATCCGGGGCGTGACCAATGGCGCATCGCCCGAATGGATGCAGGCGCGGCTCAAGGCGGCTGGGCAGAGGCCGATTTCGGCGCTGGTCGATATCACCAACTACGTGATGCTCGCCTTCGGCCGCCCGGCGCATGCCTATGATTGCGCGCAGCTGACCGGCGCGGTGGTGGCGCGGCGGGCGCGCGACGGCGAGAGCGTCACTGCACTCAACGGCAAGGTCTATGCGCTCGACAGCAGCATGACCGTAATCGCCGACGACAGCGGCGTCCACGACATCGCCGGGATCATGGGCGGCGAGCATTCGGGCTGTTCGGAAGCGACCACCGACGTGCTGCTCGAGATCGCCTATTTCGATCCCGAAATCAATCGCCGCAACCGGCCGCAAGCTGGGGCTGACGTCTGATGCGCGAAGCCGCTTCGAACGCGGGGTCGATCCGACCTTTCTCGATGCCGGGCTGGAAATCCTCACCGACCTGATCCTGCTCATCTGCGGCGGCGAGGCCTCCGAAGTGGTACGCGCCGGTGCACCGCCATCCGCCGCCAAGCAGGTAGCCTATAACCCCGCGCTGGCGGCAAGCCTCGGCGGCGTCGCGGTCCCCGAGGCGGAGCAGAAGCGCATCCTTGCCGCATTGGGCTTTGCTGTATCCGGCGACTGGCAAGTCACCGTCCCCGGCTGGCGGCCCGACATCGACGGCGCGCCTGATATCGTCGAGGAAGTGATCCGCATCCACGGGCTCGACAAAGTGGAGAGCGTCCCCCTGCCCCGCGCAGACGGCGTCGCCCGCCCCACGGCAACGCCAGCGCAGAAACCCGAACGCAAACTGCGCCGGGCCGCCGCGGCGCGCGGCAATCATGAGGCAGTGACCTGGTCGTTCCTGCCGGTGCCGGACGCCGAGGCCTTCGCGGTCCTTCGACAAGCTCAGGATGAGCGGGTTTCAGATGTCTGGACGCTGGCCAATCCGATCAGCGAGGACATGAAGGCAATGCGCCCGTCGCTGGTCCCGGGACTGCTCGCTGCGGCAAGGCGCAATCTCGATCGCGGCGCTTCGGGGCTCCGACTGTTCGAGATCGGGCGGCGTTATCTGCGCGGCGAGGCTGGGGCCAGCGACGAGCGGCTGTCGCTCGCCGTGGTGCTGGCGGGAGAGAAAACCGCGCGCGGCTGGGCTTCAGGCAGGCCGCAAGACTTCGACGCCTTCGACGCCAAGGCCGAAGCTTTGGCCCTTCTCGCCGAAGCGGGCGCGCCAGTTGATAATCTGCAGGTCATGGGAGATGCGGGACCGCAGTTCCACCCCGGCCAGTCGGCAACACTTCGATTGGGGCCAAAGAATGTGCTTGCGCGATTTGGCATGCTGCACCCTGCCCTGCTCAGGCAGTTCGATATCGAAACGCCTGTGGCAGTGGCAGAACTGTTCCTCGATGCCATCCCCGGCAGACGCGGCGCGGCGACTTTCGCCCGCAGCCACTACGCCCCGCCCGCGCTGCAGGCCGTGACGCGCGACTTTGCCTTCCTGGTGCCAGTGGATTTGCCCGCAGGCGATCTGGTTCGCGCGGTCCGGGGCGCGGACAAGGCCAATGTGGTTTCGGCGCGGCTGTTTGATGACTTCCGCGGCCAGGGCGTGCCCGAGGGGCAGAAGTCGCTGGCGGTGGAAGTGACGCTCCAACCGGGCGAGAAGAGCTATGACGAGGCGGAGCTGAAGGCCATTGCCGAGCGGGTGACCTCTGCGGCGACGAAGCTTGGGGCCGTGCTTCGTGGCTAGTTCCCCTCCCGCTTGCGGGAGGGGTTAGGGGTGGGCCAGTTGCTGCTGCTGACCCAGCGCCTGCCTCATTCGAACTGACCCACCCCCAACCCCTCCCGCAAGCGGGAGGGGAGACGAGAAAAAACAATGTCCAACCCCACCAGTTCCTCCAGGCGCACCTTCGCCATCATCTCGCATCCCGATGCGGGCAAAACCACGCTGACCGAAAAGCTCCTCCTCCATGGCGGAGCTATCCATCTGGCCGGTGAGGTCAAGGCGCGCGGGGCTGCGCGGCGGGCGCGGTCGGACTGGATGAAGATCGAGCAGCAGCGCGGGATTTCGGTCACCTCCAGCGTGATGACATTCGAACGTCAGGGTGTGACTTTCAACCTGCTCGATACGCCGGGCCACGAGGATTTCTCCGAGGACACCTATCGCACGCTCACCGCCGTCGATTCCGCGATCATGGTGATCGACGCCGCCAAGGGTATCGAGCCGCAGACCCGCAAGCTGTTCGAGGTCTGCCGGATGCGTTCGGTGCCGATCATCACTTTCATCAACAAGGTCGACCGCGAAGGCCGCTCACCTTTCGACCTGATGGACGAGGTCGCCGATGCGCTGGCGCTCGATGTCTGCCCGATGGGCTGGCCGGTCGGCATGGGCGGGCTCTTTCAGGGTGTGCTCGATCTGGCCACCAATCGCGTCAGCCGCCCCGAGGGGCCGAGCCGGGAGTTTCTCGGCAAGGTTGACGAGGCGCCCGAGCTTCCCGCCCACATCGCCGATGAGGTTGAACTTGCGCAGGGCGGCTATCCGCAATTCGACATTGCCGCCTACCGCCATGGCGACCTCACTCCCGTTTATTTCGGATCGGCGCTCAAGAATTTCGGGGTGGCGGAGCTGATCGACGCCATCGCCAGATTCGCCCCGCCGCCGCGCCCGCAGCCCAGCGACAGCGGCGAGGTCAGCCCGGAAGACAGGGAAGTCACCGGTTTCATCTTCAAAGTGCAAGCCAACATGGACCCCCAGCACCGTGACCGCATCGCCTTCATGCGGCTGGTTTCGGGCACCTTCAAGCGCGGCATGAAGCTCACCCCCTCGGGATCGGGCAAGCCGATCGCCGTGCATTCGCCGATCCTGTTTTTCGCGCAGGACCGCGAGATCGCCGACAGCGCCGAGGCCGGCGACATCATCGGCATTCCCAACCACGGCACGCTCAGGGTCGGCGATACGCTGTCCGAGACCAACCGGGTGCGCTTCATTGGCCTGCCCAATTTCGCCCCCGAAATCCTGCGCCGGGTGGCGCTGAAGGACCCGACCAAGACCAAGCAGTTGCGCAAGGCGCTCGACGATCTGTCCGAGGAAGGCGTGATCCAGGTGTTCTATCCCGAGATCGGCGCGCAGTGGATTGTCGGCGTGGTCGGGCAGCTGCAGCTCGAAGTGCTGATTTCGCGGCTGGAGGCGGAATACAAGGTCGAGGCGGTGCTCGAACAATCGCCCTTCGACACCGCCCGCTGGCTCAAAGGCAGCGACAGCGCGCTCAAGGGCTTTGGCGATATCAACAAATCGAACCTCGCTAAGGACCGCGACGGTGATCCGGTGTTCATGGCCAGATCGGCCTGGGACGTCAGCTACCAGCAGGAACGCAACCCGGACCTGGTGTTTTCGGCGACCAAGGAGCGGTAGTTTTTTGCGCAAAGCGCGCAAAGACACGAAGATGTGGCGCTTGCGGCGAAGCCGCCTGAGAAATCGCACTTCTTCCTCGACGGCGAGGTTTGGGGAATGGAAGAGCCTGCGGCGCAACACGACCTGCTTCGTGTCTTTGTGGCTTCGTGCGAGAACTCTTCCTGCTTCTTCGCTTGCGACACACAGCCGCCAGCCTTAACCTCCCCGCCATGTCCGATTTTACCGACACCCTCACCGCAGACCATGTCGCGATGATTTCGCGCCAGAGCGTCTTCTTCACTGCCACCGCCACTGACGAGGGGCGGATCAACCTGTCTCCCAAGGGGCTGGCCGATACTTTCCGCGTGCTCTCGCCTGCCCGCGTCGCCTGGCTCGACCTGGCCGGCTCGGGCAATGAAACCCATGCGCATCTGATCGCCGACCAGACCGATCGTGGCCGCATCACCATCATGATGTGCAATTTCGAGCAGCCTGCATTGATCCTGCGCATCTATGGACGCGGCAAGCCGGTGCTCCCCGCCGATGCAGGATGGGAAGAACTCGCCGCGCATTTCACCCTGCTGCCGGGCACCCGCCAGATTTTCGATGTCGCCGTTGAAAGCGTCCAGACCAGCTGCGGCTGGGGCGTGCCGGTGATGACATTGGAAAAAGAGCGCGAAACGATGGTCAAGTGGCACGTCCAAAAGGACCCGGACGAATGGCTCGCTCTGAACCAGAGCCGCACTCGCAGCATCGATGGTCTGCCGGTCCGCCCGACCGACCGCTATATCGCAGGCAGCTGACAGCCCCGGTGCAGCTGACTTTCGCCAGTTACAATATCCGCAAGGCAATCGGGCTTGACCGGCGGCGCGATCCCGACCGGATCCTCTCGATCCTGCGCGAGATCGATGCCGACGTGGTGGCGCTGCAGGAGGCGGACCGCCGCTTCGGCAGCCGGGCTAGCGCGCTGCCGCTGTCATCGATCGCCGATCACACACCCTACAAGCCGGTGCTGCTGACGAACCGCCCGGACAGCATCGGCTGGCATGGCAATGCCTTTCTGGTGCGGCGTGGGATCGAAGTGGCCGACGCCAGCGTGGTGCCGCTGCCCACGCTGGAGCCTCGCGGCGCGATCCGGGCCGATCTGATCGCGAGCGGACAGCACCTGCGGGTGATCGGCATGCACCTCGACCTGTCAGGCCTGCGCCGCCGCCAGCAGGTCCGCTCGATCCTGCACCACCTTTCCGAATGCGAGGGCGAATGTCCCACGGTGCTGATGGGCGATCTCAACGAGTGGTCGCAGCACGGCGGCTGCCTGCACGAATTCGCGCACGGCTGGCGGGTGCTGATGCCGGGCCGCAGCTTCCCCTCGCGCCGCCCGGTCGCCCAGCTCGACCGCATCGTCATTTCACCCGACTGGCGTATCCTCGATTCCCGCGTCCATCACAGCGTGCTGGCGGCGCGCGGGTCGGATCATTTGCCGGTGCATGCCCGGCTTGAGTTGCCTAAAAATTAGGCAGCTGCACAGGATTCAGGCGATGCACCTGCATTTCGCCTATCTCGTAAGTTTCCAATATGCTGAAATATATCCATAATCCCGATATGGCACGCCCCTTGCTAGGCCTCTGAAGCCGGCGCTTGGCCGGAGGTAATCAGGGAACGGGCATGAAATTCATCATCGCCATCATCAAACCCTTCAAGCTCGACGAAGTTCGTGAAGCACTCGGCGCCATTGGCGTCGCGGGCATGACCGTCACCGAGGTGAAGGGCTTCGGCCGTCAGAAGGGGCAGACCGAGATCTATCGGGGCGCCGAATATTCCACCAACATGCTGCCGAAGGTGAAGATCGAGATCGCCGCCAGCGACGACCTCGCGCCGCAGGTGGTCGAAACGATCCAGCAGACCGCCAGCACCGAGGCCATCGGCGACGGCAAGATCTTCGTGCTCGACCTTGCCTCCGCCACCCGCATCCGCACCGGCGAAACCGGCGACACCGCGCTGTGAGCGCCGGTCCAGACTTCAGGGGAAACCATATGATCCGCAAGATTCTCTGCGGCGCCGGGGCAATGGGCGCATCGCTCGTTGCTGCCGGAACCGCTTTCGCGCAAGAGGCGGCGGCGGCCGTCGATGCTGCCGTTGCACCCGCCGCGGAGGCCACAGAGGCCGCTGCTGCGGCCGCCACCAGCCTGATCAAGGCGCCGAGCGTCGAACAGATGGCCGGCATGGTCGACAAGGGCGACACCGCCTGGATGCTCATGTCCTCTGTCCTCGTGCTGATGATGAGCATTCCGGCGCTGGCGCTGTTCTACGGCGGCCTGGTGCGCTCCAAGAACATGCTCAGCGTGCTGATGCAGGTGTTCATGATCGTGTCGATCGCGGCGCTGGTCTGGGTCGGCTGGGGCTATACCATGGCCTTCACTTCGACCAATTCGGCCTGGCCGACGATTGTCGGCGGCTTCGACAAGGCATTCCTTTCGGGCGTTACCAGCGGCACCTATGCCGCGACATTCTCCAACAATGTCTATCTGCCCGAATTCGTCTTCGTCATTTTCCAGATGACCTTCGCCTGCATCACTCCGGCGCTGATCGTCGGTGCTTTTGCCGAACGTGTGAAGTTCTGGCCGCTGATGACCTTCATGGTCCTGTGGCTTACGATCGTCTATTTCCCGGTCGCGCACATGGTGTGGTACTGGGCCGGACCCGATTTCCTCGCCGATGCGCCCACTGATATGGGTTATCTTTGGGGCAAGGGCGCTCTCGACTTCGCCGGCGGCACTGTCGTCCATATCAATGCGGGCATTGCCGGTCTTGTCGGCTGCCTGATGATCGGCAAGCGCGTCGGCTTTGGCAAGGAAGCCACGCCGCCGCACTCGATGACCATGACCATGATCGGCGCCTCGCTGCTGTGGGTGGGCTGGTTCGGCTTCAATGCCGGCTCCAACCTCGAAGCCAACGGCATCACCGCCGTGGCCTTCATCAACACCTTCGTCGCCACCGCCGCCGCTGCACTCAGTTGGTCGCTGGTCGAGCAGTTCCACCACGGCAAGCCTTCGCTCTTGGGCGGGGTGACCGGTGCGGTTGCCGGACTGGTCGCGATCACACCGGCCTCGGGCTTCGCCGCTCCGATGACCTCGATCGCCCTTGGCGCACTGGTTTCGCCGATCTGCTACTTCTTCATCAGCACGGTGAAGAACAAGCTGAAGTACGACGACACCCTCGACGTCTTCGGCGTGCACTGCATCGGCGGCATTGTCGGCGCCATCGCCACCGGCGTGGTCGCGGCACCTTCGCTCGGCGGTCAGGGCTGGTTCGATTACACTGTCTTCCCCGCCGTCACCGGCGAATATGACATGGGTGCCCAAGTCTGGACCCAGATAAAGGCCGTGGCACTGACGCTGGCGTGGTTGGGTATCGGTTCCGCCGTGCTGTTCTACGTAGTCGACAAGATCTTCGGCCTGCGTCCCACCGAGGACGGCGAGCGCGAGGGCCTCGATCTCTCCGAACACGGCGAGCGCGCCTACAACACTTAAGTCTACCACCAGTTTGGCGGGGGTGGGCACTCTCCTCTCCTCCCACCCGCCCCCGCCATCCGATGTTCCTCCTGCGAACACCACCTATAAGGGCCGGAGCCAGCCGCTCCGGCCCCTTTTTTTGTGGCGGAAGACAAGACCTGTTGGGACTTTGCGGCGAAGGTCTATATTGCTGGCAGCAAAGGAGATTGCCATGCGTGTGGGCACCGTTCGCGAGATCAAGAACCACGAATACCGGGTCGGACTGACGCCAGAGAGCGTCCGCGAACTGACTTCGCACGGCCACGAAGTGTGGATCGAGGCAGGCGCAGGCGCCGGGATCGGCGCTTCCGACCAGGATTTCAAGGAAACCGGCGGCACGATCAAGGCCTCTGCCGCCGAAATTTTCGCGGGCTGCGAGATGATCGTCAAGGTCAAGGAACCGCAGGCCGCAGAGCGCGCCCTGCTGCGCGAGGGGCAGATCCTCTACACCTACCTCCACCTCGCTCCCGACCCTGACCAGACCGCGGACCTGGTTAAATCGGGCTGCATCGCGATTGCTTACGAGACGGTGACCGGCCCCGGCAACTCGCTGCCGCTGCTCAAGCCGATGAGTCAGGTGGCCGGGCGCATGTCGATCCAGGCGGGGGCGACCGCGCTGCAGAAGGCGCATGGCGGGCGCGGCGTGCTGCTGGGCGGGGTGCCGGGGGTGCTGCCGGGCCGTGTGCTGGTGATCGGCGGCGGCGTCGTCGGCATGAATGCGGCGCAGATGGCGGTCGGCATGGGGGCCGACGTCACCATCCTCGACCGCGATCCCGATGTGCTCGAGCGGCTGAGCAACCACTTCGAAAACCGCGCCAAGACGCGCTTCTCCAACCGCTCGACCGTGGCGCAGATGATCAGCGAGGCGGAACTGGTGATCGGCGCGGTGCTGGTGCCCGGAGCCGCCGCGCCCAAGCTGGTCAGCCGCGCCATGCTGGCGACGATGAAGCCCGGCTCGGTGCTGGTCGATGTCGCCATCGACCAGGGCGGCTGCTTCGAAACCAGCAAGGCCACCACCCACACCGATCCGACTTTCATCGTCGATGGCATCGTCCACTACTGCGTCGCCAACATGCCCGGCGCAGTGGCGCGGACATCAACCTATGCTTTGAACAATGTCACGCTACCACATGCGCTGCGGATCGCAGACCTGGGCTGGAAAGAAGCCCTGCGCGCCAATCCGCACCTGGCGGCGGGGCTGAATGTAGCGGGCGGCAAAGTGACGTACGAAGCGGTGGCGAAGGAGCTGGGCTATGCGTTCGTGCCGGTGGGGGAGGTGCTGTGATCATTATCGGCGGGGGGCCGCGACTGGTTGACAAATTCTTTTATATAGCTACATAAAATCAGGATGCAGATCGATTTCGATCCGGACAAGGACGCCGCGAACATCGCCAAGCACGGCGTGTCGCTGGCCCGGTCGGTCGATATGGACGTCAGGGCCCATGCCAAGGAGATGCGCCGCCATGCCCCGTAAGCCGCCCGTCATATTCGATGACGACAACCCCGAATGGACCGAAGCCGATTTCGCCGCCGCGAAGACCGGCGACGCCCTCCCCAACCACATCCGCGCCGCCTTCCCCAAGACGCGCGGGCGGCCCAAGGGCTCGAACAAACAGCTGGTCAGCCTGCGCATCGACAACGACATCCTCGAACGCTTCCGCGCAAGCGGAGCAGGCTGGCAGTCGCGGATCAATGAGGCGTTGCGGAAGTCGGTGGGGTGAGGATTTGGGGATCAGGGCTATCTCATATGGACCAATTCCACCCAATTTCGTCACCCTGAACTTGTTTCAGGGCCCATCGGGCCGCCCAACCGGTGCTAGAAGAAAGGGCGCAAACCGCGAGGTCATGCTCGAAATTCAAAGCTCCGGGTGCGTGGTGAAATGGGCCCTGAAACAAGTTCAGGGTGACGATGCATGAAGGGCTGGTTCCATGTGCGATAGCCTTGGGGTAGGGATTGCGATCGATACCCGGCAAGCATATATGCAATTGTCCGCCCCGGCACCGCCTCTCCATGGAAGCGGCAGGGGCCAACTGTTTCTGGGGTGTGCAAATTGTGCATGCTAGGGCAAATACCCTGACGAAATTTACCCGCCCAAGGTATTCAAGATTTCTTTGTAAAGCAAAGGCAGCGTGTCAGATCGAGCGGCTTTACCGAAATGAAGATCAATCCGACCCGCATCGGTCATCTGCTCGAGTCCGTCTGTCACAACGCCAACCAAAAAGAACCTGCTTCCAATATCGTACTGACCCAAAGTTCTGTTGAATGAAACATGGGAGTCTATGAAAACTGGAGAACCTGATGATCCCTCAATCGTCGGGCAATCAATGAAGAAATGGCTCCTCCCGTCCCTCGGAAATGACGCGACGACCCCCTTTCTAAGGAACGGAGAGTGGTTCACGGAATCGTGCAGTCCAGATGGGCAGCCGGACACATAAATGTCGTCGCCAATGCAAACCGTTTCCCAACTTGGTCCGATTGGAATCAAGCTACTTGGAATCGTACCGATAAAATAGTTTCTCCCCTCTAAGAAAGGCTTGACCTTCAACATGATGCACAATGAATGCCGAGAGATCGACATTCGGATCAGGATGTGATGTGGCACGCCCGTTGAGTTGCACCGTAATGTCCGCAAACCTCCCGGACGGATACCCATCACTGCCTGCGATATTGCACCAATAACGAACGGCAGTTGCGCCCTCGAGTAAATGCCTGCAGCTCACAAGCGCTATGGCATTTTTTCCATTTTGTAGTCTAAATTCTCCAAAAAAGCCCGTTCCCGCGAACTGTCCCAAGGCACTTTTGACCTCAATATATACCGTCGCATAGGTAACTTGTTCTGCATTAGATAAAATAATCATGGATATAAAACTCAACAAAAAGGACTAACCCACCCCCAGCTGCCACAGGATAAACGCAAACTCCTCCGCCGTCTCGCGCAGGCTCTCAAACCGCCCCGATTTCCCGCCATGCCCCGCGCCCATGTTGGTCTTGAGCAGCAGTTCGCTGTCACCCACCTTCAATTCCCGCAGCTTCGCCACCCACTTCGCCGGTTCCCAGTAGGTCACGCGCGGATCGTTGAGGCCGGCCGTCACCAGCAAGGGCGGGTAGGCTTGCGCTGAAACCTGATCGTAGGGCGAATAGGACCGGATCAGCTCGAACGCCGCCTTGTCCTCGATCGGATTGCCCCATTCGGGCCATTCGCCGGGGGTCAGCGGCAGGCTCTCGTCGAGCATGGTTGCCAGCACATCGACGAAGGGGACATGCGCCGCCACCGCGCCCCACAGGCTGGGATCGGAATTGATCACCGCCCCCATCAGCTCGCCGCCTGCCGATCCGCCGGAGATCGAGATCCGGCCCGCTGCGGTGTGGCCGAGCGCGATCAGGCCATGTGCGACATCGACGAAGTCGGTAAAAGTGTTGCAGCGGCGCTCCAGCTTGCCGGCCTTGTACCAGGCGCGGCCAAGGTCGTCGCCGCCGCGCACGTGGGCGATGGCATAGGCGAAGCCGCGATCGACCAGGCTCAGCCGCGTCGTCGAAAAGCCCGGCTCGATGGCGATGCCGTATGCGCCGTAGCCATAGAGGTGGAGCGGTCCGCCAGCGGGCCGGTCGCGCCGCATCACCAGGCTGACGGGGATCAATGTGCCGTCGCGCGCCGCGATTTCCAGCCGCTGGGTGGCGTAGAGCGCGGCGTCGTAGCCCGAGGGAATTTCCTGCACCTTGAGCACTTCGAGGCTTCGGGCGGCGACGTCGTAATCGTAAGTCGTCGCCGGGCTGACCATGGACTCGTAGGACAGCCGCAACCTGTCCATCGCCCATTCGGGATTGTCGCCCAGCCCGGCGGAGTAGCTCGCTTCGGGGAAGTGGATCGGTTCGATCCTTGCGGGATCGCCGTAATAGCGCAGCTCGATCTGGTCGAGCCCGCCGCGCCGACCTTCGACCACATAGAAATCGCGGAACAGCTCGAAGCCGGTGTGGTAAAAGGCGTCGCTGCCCTCGATCAGAGTGGTCCACTCGCCGGGACGCTCCAACGGTGCGGTGGCGAGGCGGAAGTTTTCGTGGGTGTCATTGGTGTGGATGTAGAGGGTGCCATCGCGGACTTCGACATCGTATTCGACACCCCTTTGCCGCTCGCGCACAAGGATCGGTTCGGACAGCGGATCACCGGCAGGGATCAGGCGGACTTCGCTGGTCTCGTGGTCGCCCGACTGGATGATGATCCACTGCTCCTGCGCACCCATTGCCGCGCCGCACGAAAAACCCTCATCGGGATCGTGATAGATCGTCACATCGTCCGCGGGACTGGTGCCGAGCCGGTGCAGGCGGATTGTCCGGTGTCGCCAGTTCTCGTCGCTCAGGCTATAAAGAACAGCGTCTTCCTGTGTGGTCCAGACGATATTGCCGATGGTCCCTTCCACCGCGACATCGCCCCACTTGCCAGCAACGCCTTCGACTGCATCGCCAAGTGCGGCCTGCTGTGCCAGATCGCGGAACCGGATGGTGTAGCGTTCGGACCCGTCGGTATCGGTCGACCAGGCAAGGTAGTTGCCGCGGGGGCTTACGGCGATTGCGCCGAGACGGAAGAACTCCTTGCCAGCGGCCAGCGCTACCTCGTCAAGGATCAGCTCGTCAGGTCCGCCTGCAACCGGCCTGCGCCACCACTTCTTGTACTGCGCCCCTTCCTCGAACTCGATCCAGT
Organism: uncultured Alphaproteobacteria bacterium; assembly: GCA_963791765.1. GTDB lineage: Bacteria > Pseudomonadota > Alphaproteobacteria > Sphingomonadales > Sphingomonadaceae > Novosphingobium. Next base: position 25,655 of record CAWBTL010000010.1, on the reverse strand, counting down.
AGAGCCAGTCGCCGTCCTTCTGCGGCACCGACGTGTCGGCCTCCTTGATCCGCCCGCGCATTTCCTTGAACAGGCTCTCGACCAGCGGCTGGTGCGGTGCCATTCGGGCCTCGAACCAGGCGTTTTCAGCTTCGAGATGGGCGAGCACCTGCTTGTCGGTGACCTCGGGATAGCCGGGATCGCGCAGCCAGGCGTAGTCGTCGCTGACCTCGATGCCGTGGTGGGTCGATGAATGGGGCTTTTTCGCTGCGATGGGGGGTGTAGTATCTGCCATCGCCTGCCTCTATGTTGGCTGCCAGAGGACTGCAACCATGCTGATGAACACCCATGAAGCCCGTCTCGATGCATTGCGCAAGGAATTGAAACGCCAACAGCTCGACGGCTTTGTCGTGCCGATTTCCGACGAGCATATGAGCGAATATGTCGACCTCTATGCGCAGCGGCTGGCCTGGCTGACCGGCTTTGGCGGATCGGCGGGGACGGCGGTGGTGCTGGCCGAAAAGGCTGCGATGTTTGTTGACGGGCGCTATACTCTGCAGGTGCGCGATCAAGTCGACGGGCGGTTCTGGTCCTACGAAAGCGTGCCGCAGACCAGCGTCGCCAAATGGCTTGGCGAAAACGCCGGCCCCGGTGCGAAGATCGGCTACGATCCATGGCTGCACGGCAAGGGCTGGGTTGCGGCCACCACCAGGGCGCTCGCGGAAAAACAGGCGACGCTTGTCGCGGTGGACAGCAATCCGGTCGACGCCGTCTGGCAGGACCGGCCCGCGCCCTCGCCTGCTCCGGCGCAGGTCCATGAAGAACGCCACGCCGGACAGGTCAGCGAAGCCAAGCGTGCCGCTGTGTCCGAATGGCTGGCGGAAAAGAAGCTCGACGCAGCGGTGATTTCCGCGCTCGATTCGATTGCCTGGCTGCTCAACATCCGGGGCAGCGACGTAGAACGCACGCCGGTGGCGCTGTCCTTCGTCATCGCCCACGCCGACGGCACCGCCGAGCTGTTCATCGCCGAAGAAAAGGTCACGCCGCAGCTGCGCGCGCATCTGGGCAATGCCGTGCGGATTTCGCCGCGCGATGGGTTCGTGGCGGCGCTGGCGGCACTCGCGGGCAAGAAAGTCGCGGTCGATCCGGAGCGGTCGGTGCAAGCGATCTTTTCGGCTCTTGCCGAGGCAGGCGCGGACATTTCCGAACTACGCGATCCCGCAGTGCTTCCCAAGGCGCAAAAGAACCCCGTCGAGCAGGCCGGCCACCGCGCCGCGCAGGCCCGCGACGGGGCGGCGGTCTCGCGTTTCCTGCACTGGCTTGCGGCGGAAGCGCGCGGGGGCAAGGTGGACGAGATGACTGCCGCCGAACATCTCCACCAGTGCCGCCGCGACACCGGCGAGCTGCGCGACCTGTCATTCGATACCATCTCGGGTGCGGGGCCGAACGGCGCGGTCGTCCACTACCGGGTCAGCGAGGAGAGCAACCGGATTATCGAGCCTGGCAGCGTCTATCTGGTCGATTCGGGCGGGCAATATCCCGATGGCACCACCGACATCACCCGCACAGTCTGGATCGGTCCCGGTGCGCCGCCTGCCGAAGTGAAAGACCGCTTCACCCGCGTGCTCAAGGGCCATATCGCACTGGCCCGCGCGACCTTTCCCAAGGGCACCGGCGGCAGCCAGCTCGATACGCTGGCGCGGCAGTTCCTGTGGGCGGCCGGGGTTGATTACGCCCACGGCACAGGCCACGGCGTCGGCAGCTTCCTGTCGGTCCACGAAGGCCCGCAGCGCATCGCCAAGAGCGCCGGAGGGCAGGCAGGTACCGAGCAGGAACTGCTGCCCGGCATGATCCTTTCCAACGAGCCCGGCTATTACAAGACCGGCGAATACGGCATCCGCATCGAAAACCTGCTGCTGGTGGAGCCGCGCGAAATCGCCGGAGCAGAGGGCGAATGGCTGGGCTTCGAGACCCTCACCCACGCACCGATCGAACGCGCGCTGGTCGATCGCGAACTGCTCAGCGGCGAGGAGCTGGCCTGGTGGAACGCCTATCATGCGCGGGTGCTGGACATTAACGGGCCACAGCTGGAAGGTGCCGCGCTGGCCTGGTTGCAGGCGCAATGCGCGCCCTTGTGAAATTCAAAACGGAGATCGCATCATGATCATCAACGTCTGCTTCGGCACCCGCGATCTGGAAAAGGCCGGGCGCTTTTATGACGCCGTCACCGCCGAAATGGGTGTCGCACGCAGTAATACCACCGAACGCTCGATCTATTATGGCAGCGCGGCGGCGGGCATCACCTTTGCCGTCACCCTGCCCTTTGACGGCAATCCCGCGACCAATGGCAATGGCACCATGGCCACCATCGGCGCGCCCGACCGCGCCACTGTCGACCGGCTCCACGCCGCAGCCATGGCCAACGGGGGCAGCGACGAGGGCGGGCCGGGCCAGCGCGACAACGGCTATTACGTCGCCTACTGGCGCGATCCCGATGGCAACAAGATGAACGCGGTGGCAATGGGGTGATGGCATGGGTGGCCTGAAACTTTGCCCGCAGATGAATAGCTTGCCGCGCCTGCGACAATTGGCGACATTTATGCCGATTCCCGGCATAATCGCGCGACACCCTGCCGCTAGAAAGGTCAACGGAAGCCGCGTGGTAGCGGGAAAATCCCCCTCCCTTCCCCTCGCACCGCGCGGCTTTCAATCCTCCCGACAGAACGTAAACAAGGTAACGCCATGAACAGATTAACGATTGGCCTGGTTTTGGCCGCGCTTGCCGGGACCGCGGCCTATGCCGTGGAAGACGGTCCGTCGCGCCGCGACGCCGACGGCGACCGCACCATTACCCGCGCAGAAATGCAGACACATGCCGCGCAGACATTCGCCGCCATGGACGCCAACAAGGACGGCAAACTCGATGCCGCCGACCGCGAAGCGCATCAGGCCGCGATGTTCGACAAGATCGATACCGACAAGAACGGCCAGATTTCGCGCCCCGAATTTACCGCACATCACCAGGGTGGCCACCATGCCGAAGGCGGCGAGCATAAAGGCATGGGTCAACGGATGGGTGGCGGCAAGATGCACCGCAAGGCCGATGCCGACAGCAACGGCAGCGTCACGCAGGCCGAATACACCGCTGCCGCAATGAAGCGTTTCGAGAGCATGGACGCAAACAAGGACGGGCAGGTCACCCGCGAAGAGCGCCGCTCCGACCATACTGCGATGCGCGGCAAGATGGGTGACCATGCGGGCCACCAGATGGGTGTCCCCGCCACGCCGCCCAAGCCCGCAAACTGACCGGACAGGCGGGAGATAGCCTGCGCATGGGTGATCCCGCCTCCCCGACACTGCTGCTGGTCGATGATGAAGCAGCACTTCGCGAACCCCTGGCCGCATATCTTGCGCGCCAGGGGTTTGCCGTTGTCCAGGCCGCCAGCGCTGCCGAGGCGCGCAGCCGCTTGCGCGATACCACTCCCGATCTGGTCCTGCTCGACATCATGATGCCGGGCGAAGACGGGCTGTCGCTGTGCCGACACCTCGTCGAGACACGGTCGATCCCGGCGATCCTGCTCACCGCCCGCGGCGAAGCGACGGACCGCATCGTCGGGCTGGAAATCGGCGCCGACGACTATGTCGTCAAACCTTTCGAGCCACGCGAGCTGGTCGCCCGCATCCGTTCGGTGCTGCGCCGCGCCGGGCGGGGGATTGCAGCCACAGCCGACAACGAAATCCTCCACTTCGACGGCTGGCAGCTCGATCCGCTCAAGCGGCGGCTGATCGATCCGGAAGGCGCGGTCGTGGCCATTTCCTCGGCTGAATTCAAGCTGCTGATGGCCTTCCTCGAACACCCGCGCCAGGTGCTTGACCGGGACAGGCTGCTTGACATGGTGCAGGGCCGCGAGGCGCATCTGTTCGACCGCGCGGTCGATAATCAGGTCAGCCGCCTGCGCCGCAAGATCGAGGCCGACAGCCGCAACCCGCAGCTCATCCAGACGGTGTGGGGCGGGGGCTACATGCTCGCCGCTGATGTAAAGCGCAGCCCGGCGTGACGCTGCGCCTGTGGCCGCGCAGCCTGATGGGGCAGATGCTGCTGGCCGTGGCCATCGCGCTGCTGCTGGCGCAGGGCTTTGGCACGCTGCTGATCTACCGCGCCCAGACCGAGCGCCGCGAGGATGCGCTGATCCACGCCGCCGCCTTCCGCCTGCTGGTGACCACGCGCGGTGCCGACGCCCTGCCGCGCAGCCAGCTCGAGCCCCCCGGTCTCGCCGAGGGCCCGCGCGGCTTCCGGCTTGAACGCAGCCCGTCTTCGCCGCTGCATGCCGGAGAAGAGCGGGATCTGGCGGCCGAGGCGGAGCTGCGCCACATCCTTGCCGAACAGGACGTGACTGTCTCCGAGGTGGTGGTGTCGCGCCGACCAGTCGATCACGACCCGGTTGCCCAGCGGCGCATGGCCCACCAGCTGGCCGTGCTCGGGCGGGATCGCGGCCCGCGCCACCGCCATGTGCTGGTCGCGGGCGTGCATCTGCCCGGTGAGCAGGGCTGGCTGATCGCACGCGTGTTCATTCCGCGCGGCGAACGCGAGCTGCTGCTGGGACTGATCGGCCAGACGCTGCTGATCTATCTGCTGCTGGTCGGCGCCATCGCCATCATCCTGCGCCGCATCACCCGTCCGCTCGCTGCGCTCAAGCGCCAGGTCGAACGCTTTGCCGATACCCGCGACACCGGCAGCCAGCTCAGGCCCGAAGGTCCGATCGACGTGCGCCGCCTGATCGTCGCACATAATGCCATGGAGGGCCGGATCGCGGCGCTGCTCGACGAGAAGGATGTGATGCTGGGCGCGATCGGCCACGATCTCAAGACACCACTCGCCGCGCTGCGGGTGCGGATCGAATCGGTAGAAGACGACACCGAGCGTGCCCGGATGGCGGCGACGATCGAGGACATCGTCCGCACCCTCGATGACATCCTCTCGCTGGCCAGGGTCGGCCGCCCGCGCGGGCCGCAGGAAGCCACCGAGCTATCGGCGCTGGTAGCATCGGTGGTCGAGGAATTCGAGGATATGGGCGAGGCGGTAACCCTGGAAGCCACGCAGCGCATCGTCCTGCAATTGCGCGCGACGTGGCTGCGCCGGGCCATGCGCAACCTCATCGGCAACGCACTGCGCTACGGCAAGGCTGCGCGGGTTTCGCTGGCGCGCGAGGGCGAGACGGCAGTGATTCGCATCGAGGATGATGGTCCCGGCATTCCGCAAAGCGACATGGCAGCGATGCAGGAACCCTTCACCCGCGGCGAACCATCGCGCAACAGCCTGACCGGCGGCGCAGGCCTCGGCCTGGCGCTGGCCCGGGCGATTGCCGAGCAGCACGGCGGCGCGCTGGTGCTGGCGAACCGGCGTAGTGCAGACGGGGCCATCGTCGGGCTTACGGCGACGCTGCGTTTGCCGCTTGGGTAGGGCCGGGCGGTCGCATATTCCGAACTGCTCTTTCTTCTCCCCTCCCGCTTGCGGGAGGGGGACTGGGATGCACAGGCACCAAATGGAATATGCGATAGCCGTGCCCTGAAGGGGAGGGGAGCAGAGTTGGTGCAATGGGCAGTTGGTATCACTTCACATTCTTCGCAGCTTGCTCAAACCTCTTTCCACCAACGGCAGCAAAACCAACACCCTCAGCGCAGCAAGCCGCCCAGCAATCCCCGCGCGAACCGGCCCAATGCCGCGCCGCCGATTGCGGTGCCGATGGTTCCGGCAATCGCGCTTGCCGCCGAAGCCCCCAGATTCCCGCTCGATTTCCGACCCGTCATGTTGCGCGCGACCATTGTCCCGGCCGAAGCCGCCGCCGCGCCAAGCGCTGCCTTGCCGGCCTTCTCCCACAGGCTGGGCGACTGGCGTGGTTGGGCGCGGACTGCCTCCTCGCCCTGTTCCTCGACCTGCTGGGCAACCGCAGCGGCATCGGCGGCTTTCTGCGCGAGCACTTCGGCCGCCGATTCGCGGTCGAGCAACTGGTCATATTTGCCGTCCATCGGCGAAATCGACTGAACGATGGCGCGTTCTTTGGGCGTCACCGGCCCCAGTCGCGAGCGCGGCGGTGCGATCAGCGTGCGCTGGACGATCGAGGGGCTGCCGTCCATTTCCAGCGTCGAGACCAGCGCCTCGCCGACCTTGAGTTCGGTGATCGCGGTTTCGACATCGAGGTCGGGATTGATCCGGAATGTTTCCGATGCCGCCCGAATCGCTTTCTGGTCGCGCGGGGTGAAGGCGCGCAATGCGTGCTGGACGCGGTTACCAAGCTGACCGGCGATCTTCTCCGGAATGTCGATCGGGTTTTGCGAGATGAAATAGACGCCGACGCCCTTGGAACGGACCAGCCGGACCACCTGTTCCACCTTGTCGAACAGCGCTTCGGGTGCGTCCTCGAACAGCAGGTGGGCTTCGTCGAAAAAGAACACCAGCTTGGGCTTGTCCGGATCGCCGACTTCGGGCAGCGATTCGAACAGTTCGGCCAGCAGCCACAACAGGAAAGTGGCGTAAAGCTTGGGGCTCTGCATCAATTTGTCGGCGGCGAGGATGTTGATGTAACCCTTGCCGTTTTCGTCGCAGCGGATGAAATCGGCGATTTCCAGCGCCGGTTCGCCGAAGAATTTGGCCGCGCCCTGACTGTCGAAGGCGAGCAGCTGGCGCTGGATGGTGCCGACACTGGCCTTGGAGACATTGCCGTATTTGCTGGCGAGCGCGGAGGCGTTCTCGGCGGTGTGCATCAGCACCGATTGCAGATCCTCAAGATCGATCAGCAGCAGGCCCTGATCGTCGGCAAAACGGAAGGCGATGTTGAGCACGCCTTCCTGCGTCTCGTTGAGCCCCATCAGCCGCGCCAGCAGCAGCGGCCCCATTTCGGAGATGGTGGTGCGGATCGGGTGGCCCTGTTCGCCGTAAAGATCCCAGAACACCGCCGGATTGTCGCTATAGCCATAATCGGCGATGCCGATTTCCCTGGCGCGGGCTTCCAGGGTCGCGGCGTGCTTGAAATCAGGGCTGCCGGACATGGCGATACCCGATAGATCGCCCTTCACATCGGCGAGGAAGACTGGAACGCCTTGCGCGGAAAACTGCTCGGCGATGGTCTGGAGCGTCACGGTTTTGCCAGTCCCGGTCGCGCCCGCGATCAGCCCGTGGCGGTTGGCCCGGCCCAGCCGCAGCACCTGCCGCTCGCCCTTGGTCGTCGCGCCGAGAAAAATGTCTTCCATGAACTGCTCCAGTGCTTATCCTGGAGGATTGATAGTGGCCCCGACGCTTTGATGCGAGAGGCTTTTTGCATGGCGGGCCAAGCCCCGCTAGAAGCCGCTTCCCATGACCGAACCGTTCATCCTCCTCGACGATGCCCGCCCCGAAGGCGCGAGCGACGCCCGGCTCTATCGCGCGCCGGTGGAAGTGGTGATCGCGCGCCGCGTGTCTGAGGTCGAACCGGCGCTGGAACGGATCGAGGCGCTGCGGCAGGCCGGGCATCATATGGCGGGCTATCTCGCCTATGAGGCGGGGCTGGCGCTCGAACCCCGGCTGGCCCCGCTCGCCGCCTGCCAGGACCGGCGCAGGTGGCCCGCTGGTGTGGTTCGGTGCCTTTGTGCGCTTCGAGACGATTCCCGCCCATGCTGTCCCGCAATGGCTGAAAGCTAACGCAGAAACACCGCGGGGATCGATCGGTCCGATGGAGCCACAGCTTTCGCAGGGCGGCTATGCCCGCGCCTTTGCGCGGCTTCAGCAGGCCATCGAGGCGGGCGACATCTATCAGGCCAACCTGACCTTCCCGCTCTCAGCCAGCTGGCGCGGCGATCCGCTGGCGCTTTATGCGGCGATCCGCCCGGCGGCAGGCGCAGGCTATGGCGGGGTGGTTTTCGACGGCTCGCACTGGCTGCTGAGCTTCTCGCCGGAGCTGTTCTTCGCGCTGAAAGACGGCGCGGCCATGGTCAAGCCGATGAAGGGCACGCGCGCCGCGTGGCCGCACTGCGCCCGAAGACGCAGCTCTGGCCGCCGAACTCGCCGCTTCGGTCAAGGACCGCGCCGAAAACCTGATGATCGTCGACCTCATGCGCAACGATCTGTCGCGGGTAGCCGAGCCGGGCAGCGTCAGGGTGGAAACGCCGTTTGCAGTCGAAAGCTATCCCACTGTCCACCAGATGGTTTCGACCGTGCGCGCGCAGCTGCAACCCGGCAAGGGCGCTATCGACATGATCCGTGCGCTGTTCCCGTGCGGCTCAATCACCGGCGCGCCCAAGATACGGGCGATGGAACTGATCGCCGAAGTGGAGCGCGATGCTCGCGGTCCCTATTGCGGCGCTATCGGACGGATAGATGCCACTGGAGATGCCGCCTTCAATGTGGCAATCCGCACCCTGCGTCTGACGCCGGGCGAGAATGGCCTGGGGCGGGCGGTGCTGGGAGTGGGTTCGGCCATCGTCGCCGATTCCGCAGCACTGTCCGAGTGGCGCGAGTGTCTGGTCAAAGGGGGTTTCGTGCGACAGTCGCAATCGGGAGAGTCTGCCGCCAGTTTCGACCTGATCGAGACCATGGCCTTCACGCCCGAGAACGGCATTCCCCTGCTCGAACTGCACCTTGAGCGGATCAAGGCCAGCGCCGACGAGCTGGGCTTCTCGTTTGACCGCCACGCCGTGCGCAACGCCATCCAGGCATTGTGCTTCGATGCCGACAAGCCCGCCAAGCTGCGGCTGGTTTCGGCGCGGAGCGGAGCCTACAGCCTCGAACTCGCCGAAATGCCCGCGCCGCTGCCTGATCCCGCCCTCTGCGCCGTGCTCCACCTGCCCGTCGATCATGGCGACTGGCGGCTGCGGCACAAGAATTCGGACCGGGGCTTTTACGAGGCTGGCCTCAAGGCGGCGCAATCCGTCGGAGCGGCCGAGGCCCTGTTCATCCGTGAGGACGGGCTTGTCACCGAGGGCAGCTTCACCAATCTCTTCGTCGAGCGTGACGGGCGTCTGCTCACGCCCCCTGCCCGGCTTGGCCTGCTGCCCGGAGTGCTGCGGCACGCGTTGATCGAGCAAGGCCGAGCGGTCGAGGCGGAACTCCGCATCGACGACCTTGAGGCGGAATTTCTGATCGGCAATGCCCTGCGCGGCCTTATGAAGGCCAGGCTGCTGCCATGAGCCAGACCTCGACTGCCCTTGGCCGGATATCCCCTTCGCAAACCACGGCGATGACCGACCGCGCCACTGCATTGCGCGCCGATGGGCGCGACATCATCTCGCTGTCAGTAGGCGAACCCGATTTCGCAACCCCGCCCCATGTCATCGCCGCAGCCAAGGCCGCGCTCGATGCGGGGGAGACGAAATACACGCCGGTCGGCGGCACCGCGCGGCTGAAAGCGGCAACCGCGCTGCATTTCGCGCGCGATCTGGGCATCGAGGTGCCGAGCTCGCAGGTCACGATCAGCGCCGGGGGCAAGCAGGCGATCTTCCACGCGACTGCTGGCGACGCTCGACCCAGGCGACGAAGTGCTGATCCCGGCGCCGTGGTGGGTGAGCTATCCCGAGATCGTCCGCTTCGCCGGAGCCACTGTGGTGCCATTGCCGACCACGCCCCTCGGCGGGTTCCGGATCACCGCCGCCCAGCTTGCCGCCGCGATCACCCCGAAAACCCGCTGGCTGCTGCTCAACAGCCCCGGCAATCCCACCGGCGCGACCTATTCCGCGGCAGAGCTGCAGGCCCTTGGCGAAGTCCTCGCCCGACATCCGCGGGTGCTGGTGATGAGCGACGATATCTATGCGCCGTTGCGCTACAATGGCGGCAGCCACGCGACGCTGGCGGTGGAATGCCCCGGCATCACCGACCGCATGCTGACTGTTTCGGGCGTCTCCAAGAGCCACGCCATGACCGGCTTTCGCATCGGCGTCGCCGCCGGGCCGCGCTGGCTGATCGCGGCGATGGAGACGCTGCAATCGCACAACTCGGGCAATCCCGCCTCGATCAGCCAGGCCGCCGCCGTCGCCGCTTTTGAAGGCCCGCAGGACTTCTTGCTCGATTGGCGGACCCGCTTCCGGGGGCGGCGCGATCTGGTGGTGAGTGCGATCAACGCCATTCCCGGCCTGTCGGCGCCGGTGCCCGACGGCGCATTCTACTGCATGGTCGATGCCGCCCCGCTGATGAGCCGCTTTGGCGAGGACGAGGCGCTGGCGTTGCATTTGCTCGAGCACGGCGTAGCCGTTGTTGCGGCTTCGGCGTTTGGCGGCGAGGCCGGCTTTCGCATCAGCTTCGCGGCGGACGATGCCAAGCTGGCGGAAGCCATGCGGCGGATTGCCGCTGCCGTAGCGTGACTTCCGGGCCAACCGAGGACGAAACCATCGCACTTGCCCTTTCGCTGGCCAGTGAGAGTTTCATCGCCTCGTCCGGACCGGGCGGTCAGAACGTCAACAAGGTGGCGACGGCGGTACAACTGCGGCTCGATGTATTTGCGCTGCGCCTCGCCCCACCGGTATTCCACCGCCTCAAGTTGCTCGCTGGCAGCCGCATGACCTCGCGCGGCGAACTGGTGTTCACCGCCCGCCGCTTCCGCACCCAGGAGGCCAACCGCGCCGACGCCCGCGAGCGGCTTACGGAACTGCTCGTCGATGCCCACAACCTGCCCGAAAAGCGCGCCAAAAGCCGCCTCAACCGCGTCGGCAAGGAAAAGCGGCTGCAGGGCAAGAAGCTGCGCGGCTCGGTCAAGGCCGGACGCGGGCGGGTGTCGCTGGATTGACGGTCAGCTTGGGGAAGGCGCCGGTACTGGCGCCTTCTCCTCGGCCATCCGCCTCTCCTCAATCATCGCCGCAGCATCATTGAGAGCCCGGGCCTCGTCCCCGGTAACCTCGCCCGGGCCAGACTGCGCGCGTTCCAAAAGTAAGTGCAACAGGGCATGATCCTGTTGTCTGAAATGGAGCGTTGCGATGGGAGCGTGTTACGAACATCTGAGCTATGTCGAGCGGCTGTCGATTGACGAGGGGCGTCGCTGCGGATTGAGCATTCGGGCGATTGCCCGGCGTCTGGGCCGCGCCCCTTCGACGGTGAGCCGGGATATCCGGCGGATCGAACCCTGGCAGACCCACTACGATGCTCCGCCCGCTTTCTTTAATGCGCTCCACCGCCGCTCGCATAGCCGGCGCGGCAGGCGCAAGCTGATCCCTGGCAGCCCCTTGTTCGTGCACGTCGCCGGCCAGATCCGGCAAGGCTGGTCGCCGCTGCAAATCGCGGGCAGACTGCGCCGCATGGATGAACATGACCGCCCCGGAACAGCAAGCCACGAGACGATCTACACCGCGCTCTATGCCCTGCCGCGCGGCGAGCTGAAGCACGAACTGATCGCCCATCTGCGCCAGGGACACCACAAGCGACGCCCCAGATCGCGCGGGCAAGACCGGCGCGGCTTCGTCACCGATGACGTGAAAATCGCCGAAAGACCTGAAGACGTCGCCGGACGGCTGATCCCCGGCCACTGGGAGGGCGACCTGATCAAGGGCGCGGCCAACCGCTCCGCCGTCGGCACCCTGGTCGAGCGCACCAGCCGTCTCGTCCTGCTCGCCCGCATGGACGCGCTCGATGCCGATACCACCCGATGCGCCTTCGAGCGCGTGTTCGAAAACGTGCCCGAGCCGTTCCGCAAAAGCCTGACCTACGATCGCGGCACCGAGATGGCGCGCCACGCGGCGCTCACACAAAACACCGGCATCAAAGTCTGGTTCTGCGATCCCTACAGCCCCTGGCAGCGCGGCTCCAACGAGAACGCCAATGGCCTGATCCGGCAGTACCTGCCCAAGGGGACTGACCTCTCGCCGTTCAGCCAGGACCAGCTCAACGAAATCGCCGAACGCCTCAACAACCGACCGCGCAAGGTGCTCGACTTCGAAACCCCCAACGAGGTCTTTGCAAGACTGGTGGCGGAGGCGCAGGCTACTGCTCAGCAGTGTTGCGCTTCAGGTTGACACCGCCCTGTTTATCGCCGCCGCAGCCAGCCAGCGCCAGCAGCACGATCAGCGGGATAGTCATGCGCATCCGGCCTATCCCTCAATGATCTTGGTGCCGGGATGATGCCGGTCGAGATGCTTGCGGATCGTGCGCAGATTTCGGCTGTTCGAGCTGTAGAGGAAGTCGAACAGATCGCCCGCAATCGGAATCGATCCGATCAGCGTATCGAGCCCGACCCTTCCGGTCATCTGCACCAGTCGCCATTTCGGCATGCCAAGATTGCGCGCCTCCCAGACCAGATAGAGGCCCATCGCCGCCGCCAGCAGATCGCCAGCCACCGGCACCAGTCCGGCTATGGCGTCCAGCCCTACCCGGCGGTTGATGCCGGGGACGGTGAACGCACCTTCGAGAAGCTTCTCCAGCGCCTCTACCCGCCTGCGCACCGATGCCGGATCGCGGCCCAGCGGCAGTTCCTGCGTCATGCGGCGTACTGATCCAGTCTGTTCCATGGGGGCAATGCCCTCCTGCTATGATCGCCGCAGATCCGGCAGCCTCTTATTTGGGGCGCATGGCCATCGGCAACAAGGGATGAATGTTCCAGCGGTTGGCGGAATATCCGGTAACGTCGCCGCGCACCAGCGACCAGCGGATCGGCGCGCCGAACGGGATAAACACATTGGCGGTGGTCAGTTCCGCCTCAGCCTCGGCCAGCAGTGCCGCCCGCGACGCGGCATCGGGCGCCATCCGCGCCTCGGCGGCGCGCTTGTCGGCCTCGGCGCTGCACAGACCGCGCCGGGCAGCGCAACTGAGCTGGTTGAGGTACCAGCTGGGCCGCGCATAATGGGCGACAACATCCAGCAATCGCAGATCGGCGGACTTGCCCTCGGCCACCAGGACCGCTTCGATACCGGCAGCGGCGAAATCCGTCCTGAGCCGGGCGAACAGCCATTCGGAGCCCGGTCCCGGCGGCAGGGCGATGCGCAGCCTGACCGGCCCGGAATGCTGTTGGCGCCAGCGCGCGACGCGTGCAGCCGCCTGGGCTTGTCGCTCGCTTATGGCCAGCCCGGCCCAGCGCTCGCCGATGGTGCCAAGATCGCCCGCCATGCCGGGGGCGACGATCCGGGTCGATGCCGTCCAGCCGCTGACCCCGAAGCGGTCGATCATCGCGTTGCGGTCGATCGCCATGGCAATTGTCTCGCGGTTCTCTGGCAGGGCGAGGAAGCCATCGTCATGGACGACTGCCAGGCCCAGCAGGCCAGAGACCGGATCGAGCTGGATGGTTCCGCGCGATATGCCGACCGATTTTGCCAGCGGGAAGGTTTCGAGCCTGCCGCCCAACAGCAGATCGGCCTCACCACGATTGAACTGCGCCACGGATTTCTCGGCCGTTTGCGCGGCAAGGTGAATGTCGCGAACGCGATCGTTCCAGTTGGCGATGTCGGGCAAACCGCGTTCCTTGGGAGAAGCCGGCCGCAGAATCGCGGTGTCGACGTCGCGGCGCAGTCGCATCGGGCCGGCCCCTTCGCCCCGGTGGGCAAGGCCAAGCTCGGGCTGGGCGAGCAGTTGCAGCAGATCGGGCACCGGGCGCGTCAGGCGGATTTCGATGACTCTTCCAGCCATGACGCGAATTTCTTCGATCCCTGCGACATCCAGCGCGAACGGCGTCCCTCGCAACGCGGCCAGCGACCGCCGCAGCGCCGCCTGGGCAGATTGGGCGGTTATATTGCTGCCGTCGCTCCAGGTGCCGTCGCGCAGGCGGAATATATAGCTCTGACCGCCATCGGTGACGATCCAGCGGTCGGCCAACGCCGGTATGACCCGCGCCTGCTCGTCGAAGGCGACAAGACCCTCAACCGTCGAAGCCCGCACCAACTGCGCCGAGGGCGACAATCTGACGCCTTTTTCAAACGGTGAAGATGCCGTTCCGATCGACAGGATGGTAACAGTGGCATCGTCTCTGGAGCCGCAGGCACCCGTCAGCGTAACCGCAAGGGCGGCGGCAACTTTCAAGGCAATCTGGCGGTGCTCGGGCATCGCCCGCCGCCCTAGCCGATTTTGCCCGAACCGGAAATGCCGCAAACCCGAACCATTTCGGATTGCTCAGAGGATCTTGCGGATCAGCCCGTTCTCTTCTGGCTTTGCCCGCGGCGCACGGGTGTATCGCGGTGCCTGATCGCCTTCGATCTGCGGCGCCCGCGCCACTTTGGGATCGATCTCGTCGCGAAATGCGATGCCGAAGCGACCTTCCTGCACCCAGGCGACGGAACCTTCGACCCAGCCAATATTGCGGATGCAGACCGCAACCACCTGGCCGCGCTGCACCCTGACGGTACCCTCGCCCATCATCCCGCCGGCAGACAGGTTGCGCATCTTGATGCGGTGCTCGGCATCGATCCCGTCAATGCGTAAATCGGCCATGACGAACAGGCTGTCGCGCGCGATCTGCCGTTGTCCGCTGTCTTCCATTACCATACCTGTTCACGAGCCGAATTTATTACAGAATCTACCGCGATGGCGCGTTACCCGTCAAGGCGGCGCGTCTGCTGCTTCTGATAAAGCAAATCGGCGAATAAACACTTAACACGCAGAAACGGCCGCAAAGCCCTTAATCGTCGCGCGAAATTTTCTCGCGGCGTTCGTGCGCACCCTGCGCTTCGACGGTCATGGTAGCGATAGGCCGTGCATTTAACCGGCCCAGTCCAATCGGCTCGCCGGTCACTTCGCAATAGCCATACTCGCCTTCCTCGATCCGGCGCAGCGCGGAATTGATCTTGGTGATCAGCTTGCGCTGGCGATCGCGGGTTCTGAGTTCGATGCCCCAGTCAGTCTCGCTCGAGGCGCGATCGTTGAGATCGGGCTCGCGGATCGGGCCTTCCTGAAGCTGCTGCAGCGTATCGGCGGAAGCGCTGAGGATCGATTTCTTCCATTCGTGCAGCAAACGCCGAAAATAGTCCTGCTGCAAATCGCTCATATAGGGTTCGGATTCGTCAGGGACGTAATCCCCACCCATGGTTCGCTTGGCCTTGGCCAGCACATCGATTTCGTCACCAATCATCATCGACATCGGAATCTCCGCACATTCCTCCCGGGCCTGCCGCGTCGCGCAGTTCCGGGCTTTCCCGGCAACCGGCAGCAAGCCTGGGTTCGCCGCGCCTATAGTTACGGCCTCAAGGCCACACAAGCGCCAATCCCGCCGCATACCGGGTTTTTCTTTATGATTTAGGTCAATGGCATCGGCGGTTCGTCGCATATCGAAGATTTTCGGGACCGCGTTAACCATTTGTTGACCACAACTGGGCGAGCTTGGGCTCAACGCGACGGACTACAGGGGTTCCGTCCGGTTGGGGGTAACATAAAATGGCGACTGCCTGGATTCACGACGACGCATTCTCCGGTGCCAATTCTGCCGCAATTATCGCTGCAGACCTGCTGGTGGCAAATTGCCTGGCTGCGGCCGCTCAAGGCGACACCGATGCCTATTACGACCTGGGCGTCGCCTATTCGACCGGCAGCCACGGCGCCGACTGCGATCTGATCGAAGCGCATAAATGGTTCAACCTCGCAGCCGTTGGCGGACACAGCGAAGCGCAGATGTGCCGGGCGACATTTCCGAGGAAATGACTGCCCGCGAAATCGCCGAAGCCCAGCGCCGTGCCCGCCAATGGATCGCGATGACCCAGCGCAAGGCCGCCTGAACTCCTCCAGAACATCGCGCGATTAAGCTGAATCGGCTTTACAATCCCGCTCCTCCTGAGCTTGTCGAAGGACCCTCGTGCTCCGGCGAGTTCACCGTAACAACCCCGCGGTTGACCTTCGGTCGCCTTCGCCGACAGGCTCAGCATGAGCGGGTCTGGTGCCGATTAAGCGCAGATCACACTAACCTTTTCTGAACGGCGTGCGCTCGACCCAGATAGAGCTGGTCCTGCGCCACGCCGGCCTGCTCCCGCACCAGAAAATCGGCAATCGCCTCGCGAAAGCCTTCGTGGACGATGTAATGCGCCGAAGTGGTTCGCACCGGCTCATAACCACGGGCCAGCTTGTGACCGCCTTGCGCCCCCGCCTCGACCCGTCTCAGGCCCAGCGCGCGATGGCAGCGTCGATCGCCTGATAATAGCACAGTTCGAAATGCAGGAAGGGCTTGTCGACCAGTGCCCCCCAATAGCGGCCGTAGAGCGCATCCGCGCCGATGAAGTTGAGCGCGCCGGCAATCGGAGCGCCGTCCCGAAGGCCAGCACCAGCAGGATCCGGTCCGCCATCCGCTCGCCCAGCAGGGTAAAGGCCTCGCGGGTGAGATAGGGCCGGCCCCATTTGCGCGCGCCGGTATCCTGGTAGAAATGCCAGAAGGCATCCCAATGTTCGCCGCGCGGATTCGCCGCCCGTCAGCGCGCGGATCTCCAGCCCCTGCTGCGCGGCGGCGCGTTCCTTGCGGATGTCCTTGCGCTTGCGCGATGACAGCGCGGCGAGAAATTCGTCGAAGCTGGCATAGCCCCGGTTTTCCCAGTGGAACTGGATGTCGTTGCGGATCAGCCAGCCCGCCGCCTCGAACAGCGGCACCTGTTCGGGTTCGATGAATGTGGCATGCGCCGAGGACAGGCCTTGCTGCGCGCAGAACTGCTCGGCGGCGCGCAGCAGCGGCAGGGCGAGCGCATGGTCGCGCGTCAGGATGCGCGGGCCGGTTGCCGGCGTGAACGGCGCGGCGATCTGCAGCTTGGGATAGTATTGCCCGCCCGCCCGGTGCCAGGCATCGGCCCAGCTGTGGTCGAAGACATATTCGCCCTGGCTGTGGCCCTTGGCATAGGCCGGCAGCGCCGCCGCCAGCCGCCCGTCCGCGCCATCGATCACCAGCGGCAGCGGCTGCCAGCCGCTGCGCCCGCCGACGCTGCCCGAATCCTCCATGGCGCTGAGGAAGGCGTGGCTGAGGAAGGGATTGTCGCCATCGGTCAGCGCATCCCACTCGGCGGCGGGCAGTGCTCCGACCGAGGCATTCGACGCGGACCGCAAGGTTCGCTCACGCGATCCCCGCGCCCTCGGCGATTGGGGCGTCGGCATGCTCGGCCGCGCGTGCAGCAGTTCCGGGCTGCGCACGGTCCAGGTCGGTCACCGGCAGGCCCCGCGCGGCGCTGGGCGGCGGCGAAGCGGCTGGGCAGGTCGCGGATGTCGTAGGCGAGGAAATCGGGCCGTGCATGCCACAACGCACAGGTGCCGGCGGATGCGCCCGGCCAGCGCCTGGTCATTTTCTTCGGTGACCACCAGTCCGCGCACGGTATGCGGCGAGTGGACTGAAAACCAGCGCGACACCCGCGGATCGAAGCTCATCACCGCATGCGAGCCCGCGATAGCCCTCCAGCACTCGCCGACGGCCAGGCACAGCGCCGCGATCCGCACGTCCCTGCGCGACTTCACTTCGATCAGCAGCGGCACTTGCCCCGCAACCTGATCGAGCATCTGCCGCAGCCTGGGGATGGACTCGTCGCTGCCCGCAAGCCTGATCCGCCCGAGTTCCTCGGAACTGCGCGCCGCAACCGGGCCACGCTCCCCGGTCAGCCGGTCAAGCTCCCAGTCATGGAACACCATCGCCTTGCCGTCGCCCGAACGCTGGACGTCGCATTCGATGCCCAGCCCGCGCGCGATGGCGGCGGCGAAGGCGGCCGGGGAGTTCTCCGGCACACCCGGCCCATGCAGCCCGCGATGGGCAAAGGCATGCCCGCCGATCCAGCCGACCTTGCGTCGGGTCGGGCGCCGGCGCGAAGCGGCGGTCAATCGGCGCGAACAGCGACAATCGCATCGACCTCCACCGCGGCGCCCAGCGGCAGCACCGGCACGCCGACCGCGCTGCGGGCATGCTTGCCGGCATCACCGAACAGTGTCGCCATCAGGTCGGATGCGCCATTGGCGACCTTGGGCTGATCGGTGAAATCAGCGGTCGAACAGACGAATGCCCCCAGCTTGACCACCCGCTCCACCCGCGAGAGCGAACCCAGCGCCGCCTTGAGCTGCGCCAGGATCATCAGCCCGCAGGCCTGCGCCGCCACATAGCCCTGGGCAGTATCGACATCCTCGCCCAGCCGGCCCTTGACCAGCACGCCGTCCACGAAAGGCAACTGCCCCGACACGTGCGCCAGCCCGCCAGCCACCACCACCGGCACATAGGCGGCGACAGGGGCAGCGGCCTCGGGCAGGACCAGACCCATTTCGGCCAGTTTTGCGTCGATTTCAGCGTCAGTCATCGTGCGCTCCGTAAAGTCTTTCCAGCAGCCAGGGCAAGGCCGTGTCCCAATCGTCGATCCGCGCGTGGGCGTGACCGGCCTTGTGCGCGCAGGCGATATGCGGCGCGATCATCGGCTCGCCGCATAGATGCAGCCGCGACACGTCGGGTGCGGTCGCGGCAACCGAATCATGGTGCTGGGCCAGATCGTCGATGAACACGGCGCGGCTGGGGCGGTACTCGTCGAGGATCGCCTGCAGCGCCGGCCCCTTCGGCCCCTGATTGGTGAAGACCCGCAGGTTCATCCCGTGATCGGCAAGCTGGCGCGTGCGCGATTCCTGTCGGTGATCGAGCAGATTGGTCAGCACTACGAGATCGGCATGTTCGCCCAGCGCCGTCATCGCCGCGACCGCTCCGGCGATCGGCGACTGGCGGTGCATCTCGCCGTCGAAGAACAGGTTGAGCAGCGGCCAGATGTCTTCCGTCACCACCAGCGCGCCGCCATCCCGGTAGGTCATGGCATTGGCGAATTCGCCGCCGCTGAGATCGAAATCGATCCCATGCTGTTCGCTCAACCAGTCACGGAACGGGCCGATCATGTGCAGCAGCACTTCGTCGCAATCGGAGATGACCAGCGGCCGGCTCATGCCCCCAGCCTTTCGCGCGCACCGGCGAGCTCCGCCGGGGAAACCCCCAGCGCATCGGCCGCCGCAACCAGATCGGGCTCATGCGCGCAAAGGAAATCGAGCACCGCGCCCAGCACGCTGCCATCACCCAGCCCGGCGCGCAGTTCCTCGGGCGTCAGTCCGGTCAAAGCCAGCAGCCGACCGGCGCGATCCTCGTCGCCCAGAACCCAGCCGAGCGCGGTCAACGCAAGTGCCTCAGGATCGGCGGGGATGTCTTGTCGCGCAGAATTGTCAGCCTCGCTTCCAGCGCATAGGGGTGCGCATCCACCCAAATGGGGCACAGGCAGGCGAATGGCAAAGCGAATCCTCGTTGTCGAGGACAACGATCTCAATCGAAAGCTGTTTTGCGATGTGCTGAAAAGCCAGGGCTACGCAGTCGAACCCTGCGCCGATGGCCGCGAGGCGCTGGACCGTGCGCGCCTCTTCGTCCCCAACCTGATCATTATGGACATCCAGCTGCCCAATATCTCGGGGCTGGAACTGATCGAACAGGCCAAGGCCGATCCCCTGCTACGCACGATCCCGGTGCTCGCCGTCACCGCCTACGCCGGCAAGGGCGACGAAGAACGGATCAGGGATGCGGGGGCGGACAGCTATCTGGCCAAGCCGGTATCGATCAGCCCGTTCATGGCGGCGGTGAAGGCTTTGGTGGGTTGATGCACATGCCAGAAAGCGGAAGCGTTGACGTCCTCAGCGAACTGGGGCAAATTTGGTGAATGGACCGGCAATCTGTCATCGACCGGCTGAACAGCAACAAGGCAAGCCTCAAGGCGCTTGGTCTTACACAACTGTCGATATTTGGTTCGACCGCACGCGGGCAAGCATCGGCGGCATCCGACATTGACCTTGCGGTCACCCTTGATGAATTCTGCGCAAATCGACCTGTTCCGCTTTGCGGCAATCTCCGAGCAATTGACACGGTTGCTCGGCTCTCGGGTGGACCTGGTCGTCGAACCTGCGCGCAATCCGCGGATGCAGGCCCAGATCGACCAGGACCGCCTGCGTGTCTACTGATCGCGAAGCGCTGCGGCTTCAGGACATCATCGAGAATATTGACCGTATCGAGACCTATGTCACCGGGCTCGAACTTGGTTCGTTCGAAGCCGACATCCGGACTGTGGACGCCGTCGAACGCTGCCTGCAAAGGATCACCGAGGCGGTCATCAAGATTGGCCCCGAACGCATGGCCGATATTTCGCCCCGGACTTCCGTCGATGCGGTCCGCGGCCTCGGCAACATGCTCCGGCATGACTACGACCGGGTCGATCTCGGCACAATCTGGCGAACGATCCGCATGAGTTTGCCGGAGTTACGGGCAGATTGCTTGCGTGCTTTGGAATAAGCAGCCACGTGACAGCCGACACCACCCGCCGCTTTTCCGCCCCAATCCTCGGCCATGGGCCGCAAAACCTCGGGAGCACAGATTATGGACCGCGCCGCCACCGCCGAACGCATCGCTGCGATTGTCGAACCGTTTAACAAGAAGGGCATAGCGCTCACCGACGATGCCACCTTTGCCGCAGACTTCGAATTCGACAGCCTGACGGTGATGGATTTCGTCGCGGCCATCGAGGACGAATTCGACATCATCATCAGCATGAACGCGCAGGCCGAGATCGAGAATTACGGCCAGCTGGTCGATGCGGTGGTGAAGTTGCAGGGTTAAAGCACAGGGTCCGCTCACCCTGAGCTTGTCGAAGGGTCTTGCGCGGCCCTCGACAAACCCAGGCCGGGCGGGGTTGGAGTATGGGATGACCGATCTATTCTCGAAATTCGATTCCACGATCGAACTGCGCGCCGGGCTGTTGTCGTCTGGCGTCACCGATCCGTTCAGCCTGGTCATGGAGCGGGTGATTTCGCCCACCGTCGCCGTCTGCAACGGCCGCGAGACGATTTTGCTCGGCACCTACAACTACATGGGCATGACCTTCGATCCTGATGTCATCGCCGCGGGCAAGCAGGCGCTGGACGACTTTGGCGCGGGCACCACCGGCAGCCGCGTGCTCAACGGCACCTATGCCGGGCACCGCGAAGTCGAAGAGGCGCTGAAGGAATTCTACGCCATGGACCACGCCATGGTGTTCTCGACCGGCTATCAGGCCAACCTCGGCATCATTTCGACGATGGCCGGCAAGGGCGATTACATCGTCCTCGACATCGACAGCCACGCTTCGATCTGGGACGGCTGCAAGCTGGGCGACGCCGAAGTCGTGCCCTTCAAGCACAACGATATCGAAGCGATGGACAAACGGCTGGGACGCATTCCCGAAGGCGCGGGCAAGCTGGTGATCCTTGAAGGCGTCTATTCGATGCTGGGCGATATCGCTCCGCTGAAGGAGATGATCGCGGTCGCCAAAAAGCATGGCGCGATGGTGCTGGTCGACGAGGCGCATTCGATGGGCTTCATCGGCCCGAACGGGCGCGGGGTTGCCGAGGATCAGGGTGTTCTGGACGATGTCGATTTCGTCATCGGCACTTTCAGCAAGAGCGTTGGCACTGTCGGCGGCTTCTGCGTATCGAACCACCCCAAGTTCGAAATCCTGCGGCTGGTCTGCCGCCCTACGTCTTCACCGCCAGCCTGCCGCCCAGCGTCGTGGCGACAGCGGCAACCTCGATCCGCAAGCTGATGCATGGGCAGAACAAGCGCGCCCATCTGTGGGAGAATTCGCGGACGCTGCACGGCAACCTCAAGAAACTCGGCTTCCAGCTGGGTACCGATGAGCCGCAGAGCGCGATCATCGCGGTGATCATGCCCGATCTGGAGCGCGGCGCGGCGATGTGGGAGGCGCTGCTGCGCGAAGGGCTTTACGTCAACCTGGCAAGACCGCCGGCAACGCCCGCGAACATGACCCTGCTGCGCTGCTCGCTCTGCGCCGAACACCGGCCGAGCAGGTGCAGACCATCACCGGCATGTTCGAGCGGGCGGGCAGGGCTGTGGGGATCACCGGTTAGGCCGATGGCGAAGCAGGTCGCTGGCTCACCCAGGCGTTTCCTTTGGCCAGTGCTGCTGCTGGCCGGTTTTCTGGGCGCGATTGCCTTGACCGAGACAGCGCTATTCACCCGTGCGCCGCAAGGCATGGCAGATCGGCCTTGCCCACCCGGCAACGGCAATGTGCATTTGCCGCTCGGGACTGACCTCAACCGGAAGGACAGCCGAAGCCGGTTGCAAGATTGGGCCGAGCTCTGCCACTACCGCAGCGCCAACGAGGCAGCTGTCGATCGGGTGCCCGCCGCGGTGTTCATCGGCGATTCCATCACATCAAGGTGGCAGCTTGGCAAGCCCGCTTTCCTTCCGGCAGGGGTGATCAACCGGGGCATCAGCGGGCAGACCAGCCCCCAGATATTGTTGGGTTTGTACCCTGACGCTGTCGCGCTGAAGCCCCGCATCGTCCACGTCATGGCGGGCTATAACGACATAGCCGGCAATACCGGCCCCAATCGTCCCGGGGACTTCAAGAATAACATCCGCGCCATCGCCGATATTGCCAAAGCCAACCGGATAGCTCTGGTTATCGGCAGCCTGACACCGTCCAAGCTGCGCAGGGGGCAATTCACGGCAATCCTGCCCCCCGCATAGTCGAACTCAATCGCTGGCTGCAGGAGTTTGCCCGCGAGCGGGGCCTGGTCTACGCGAATTATCATGCCGTCCTTGTCGATGGCGAGGGCGGCATGCAACTGCGCTATTCGAGGGACGACCTCCATCCCAATGCGGCTGGCTATGCCGCGATGTGGCCGGTGGCGGAGGCCGCGCTGGTGCGTGCAGCGGCAGTGAAGCTGGAACGCCCCGGTAGCGCCGCCGCCAGTCAGTGGATCGAAATAATCCCGTCAACCGCGCGCCATTCGCTGGGGCCGATCAGATGTTGGTGGGCAATCCGCACCGAATGCAGCGCCGCCTCGATGTCGCGCCGCCAGAAGTCGAGGAAATCGCGCAGCACCGGAAACTTCGGGGCGACGTCGTATTGCTGAAAGGCGAACATTTGCAGCAAGCTGGGATGGTCCGGCATGAAGTAGTGAACTTCCACCGTCGTCAGGCCGTAGCCCTGCAGCTGCATGATGAAATCACGGCTCGCCATAACCTGTGCATAGGCCATGACCTGTGAAAACGAGGTTAACGCGAACGCCGGGAATCCGTCATCGCTACTGCTCGCTCACTCCGGTTCGCGGAACTTGTCGTGGCAGCCCTTGCAGGCACCGCCGAGCGCCTTCATCCCGCCGCCGATTGCCGCCACGTCGCCCGCCTGCGCGAGGGCATTGAACTTGCCGGCTTCCTCGACCAGTTTCGCCGCTGCCTGCTTGAATTCGTCGGGCTTGGTCCAGATGGTCTGGGAGCGTGTGGGTCTTGATGCCATCGTCCGGACCGCTCCGGCCGGGAACCAGGTTGCGACTTTCGGCGCAAAGCCGTTGATCGTGCCAGCCGCGGTGCGGATCGCCTCCACGTCCGGCTTGGCAGCCTTGACCTGATCGGTAACCACCTTGAAGGCTTCCCCCATCTCCTCGAAGCTTTCGTGCCTGGCATCGGCGGCGCGGCCAGCCGGCGTATCGGGGTTGCCACAGGAAGCGAGGCTGAAGGCGAGGAAGGGAACGGCGGCAAACGACAGGCGCATGGCAGGTTTCTCCGGATCGGGCAGGCGGACTATGTGCAACAGTTTGCCAATTCAGGCAAATCGCAGATTGTATCAGGACTTTCTGGGCTGCCTTGGCACCGGCGGGCGGTGATAGCTGACGTCGGTCCGGTCGCGCGCCGACTGGCAGGGCTCATCGTCGGCGTAGGCGGATGGCGCCATGCGGCTGAGGACATAGTCGTGCAATTCATACTGGGCCTCGACGATGCACACCCGGTTGGCAATGCGCCACTCTGGGCCAGACGCGCCGGGGCGCTTCTGGAAGTGATCGACATAGCGCCCGGTCGACATCAGGTGCGGCGCGACCGCGGCCTTGCTGGTGAACAGGTAATAGGTTTCGCACCAGGCATCGTCGCCCTGCAGATCGCAGGAATGGTTGAGGATACCGTGCTGGGTCGATTTGAAGGCCAGCGTGGTCGAATTAGCCCAGCGGATGAAGTCGTCCGGTTTGCCGACGTAAGAGCCGTGGTCCTCTATCGCATCGTCCCAATAACAGCTGCGGGCAAGCTCGAAATCGAGCCGGTCAAGGCCCCGGGCATAACGCCGCATCACCCGCCAGATTTCATTGCGGTCGACCAGTTCGCGCAGTTTGCGCTCGAGTTCGGCGTCCATGGCAGTCACCCTTTCAGAAATTCGAGCACCGGCGGCGCGATCAGCGGCCAACGTTCGAAGCTGTGCGGCGGGCGGCAATGTCATTGGGGAAGGTGGAAACGTAATTCGACTCCGGATCGCCCCACGGCGGCTCGGCCAGGATCGAGCCGGGGATCAGCTCATGCACCCATTCGCTGGTCCGGCGGGTGTGCGCCATGTCGCTCTTGCCGCTGCGGAACAGCAGCACCGGCATGGTCAGCCGGGCGAAATCGGCGGGCGCGATGCCGGGCATCGGGGTGTCGTCGCGGTAGGTGAAGGCAGCGGCCCATTTCTGCATTACCGCGATATATTCATCGGGGGTCCTGCCGCAGCAGAATGTCGCGGATGCGCGGGTTGCGCATCGTCTGATCGGACCAGCTTGGCAGTTCGGCAACTGCCTCCATTCCGCCCTTGGAGGCTGTGACGCCCATCTCCGCAATAGAACCACGCCAGCCCCGCCAGCCCGATCGGCCCACCGCTGAACCACCATGCGGCGATCCTGGCGACATTGTCCGGCATGCGGATGCCCGCCATCAGCGATATCCGCGATCCGGCCGATCCGCCGACCAGCGTGATGCTTTTCAGTCCCAGCGCCTCGACCAGCCCGACCAGCGCCTCGGCGTTCATCACCGATTTGGTGGGGGCGGTGAAGCCGATGTCGGATGCCCCTAACCGGGCCGGTCCCACAGCAGCACGCGGTAGCCGTTGTCGGCGAAAATCCGCCCAAGCTCGGGCACTCCCGCAGTGTCGCGCGGATATCGCCCGCCGGGCGTCAGCACCAGCGGCGGCGCGGCTTCATCTCCGATAATCGTCAAGCCCTGGTAGTCCAGTTCCAGCCCGCCAACTTCGAATGCGCGCCATTGCGTTCTCCCAATCGCCGTCCGCCTGCTGCGGATCAGACCCGCATGTCAGACCATCGTATCGGACAGGATCCCGCCGCCAATGCCGTTGTTCTCGAACCGGCCAAGTCCGTAATCGCCCTTGATCGTGGTGCGGTGCATGGTGCGCACCTCCCGGGGATTGCTGCCGGATACCGAATGCAGCATTCGCCAGTTATCCCAGATGATCATATCGGTGGGCTTCCAGCGGTGATGATAGCTTTTGGCATCGGCCAGCGCGTTGACCTTCTGGCAGACTTCCTCGAGCAGCGCATTGCCCGCCGCGTCCTCAGCACCAACCATGCCCTCGGCCATATAGGGCGAGACATGCAGCACTTTCTCGCCCGACTTGCGCGTCCAGACGGCGGGATGGATGGCGCGCGGCATGGCCTTGGCCTGGGCCTCGAATTCGGCAGACATCGGCTTTGCCCGGACGATCCTGAAGTCCGCCGGAACCCCGAACTTCATCTGGCTGTACTGGGTGGACAGGCTGTAGAGCACTTCGCGGCCTTCGATACGGTCGCGAAGGTCTGCGGGGAAAGCGTTGTAGATCGCGATACCATCGGCAAAGCCGGTGATGCCGCCGTCCTGAACGATATCGACCGCGCGCAGCACCCCGGCGCGGTTAAGCTCGTTGTTGTAGCAATGGTCGAAATGCCACGGCAGCCAGTGCGACACCTGCTTGCCGCGCAGCTCGACGATGCC
>CAWBTL010000009.1:0-50703 GCA_963791765.1 uncultured Alphaproteobacteria bacterium | reverse complement strand
TGGTATTTCCGATATCGGCGGCGCTGAAATACTGCGCGCCGCAACAAAGTTTCGCTTCGACGCTCGCTTGAAAATCTCTATCGTCGGCAGGGGGATAAAACTCTACTTCAAAGGTCGATATTGATTCGGAGCCCCGCATGTTCGACTTCAGCACTATCGACGTGGGCTACCTGCTCCCTTTCATTGCCGTCGGATTTGCCGCGCAGCTGGTCGATGGCGCGCTGGGCATGGCCTTCGGGGTCATATCGAACACGCTGCTGGTCGCGGTTATGGGCGTGCCCCCGGCGCAGGCCTCGGCGCGGGTGCATGTGGTGAAATGCTTTACCGGCGCAATCTCGGGACTCAGCCATGTCCTGCACGGTAATATCGACTGGAAGCTGTTCTGGCGGCTGTTATTGCCGGCGATGGCAGGCGGGGTGATCGGGGCATATGGGCTGACCGCAATCGACGCATCGGTGGTCAAACCGTTTGTGCTGCTGTTCCTGAGCGGGATCGGCGTGCACCTGCTGTGGTGGGGGATCAACTACAAGCCGCGCGATCACAAGGTGAAGCACGTACGCCTGCTCGGTTTTGCCGGCGGTTTTCTCGATGCCGGCGGCGGCGGCGGCTGGGGGCCGGTGGTGACATCGAACCTGCTGATTCAGGGCGCCGAACCGCGCAAGGTGGTCGGCACGGTCAATTCGGTCGAGTTCTTCCTGACCCTGGCGATTTCCGCCGCCTTCATCACCCGGCTCGGGTTTGCCGATCTGGCCGGGGCGACGCTGGGTCTGCTCATCGGCGGCACTGCCGCAGCCCCGTTCGGCGCCTGGGCGGCAAAACACTTCGCCCCGCGCATCATGCTGGTGCTGGTCGGGGCGGTGCTGACCCTGACCAGCATTTACGGGCTGTGGCACGCCTGGGGATAGCTGGGTGCGATAAGCCAGCGCCTTACCCGCACACCCCCGCCGCCGCCAGCACCGCCAGCGTCAGCACATCGGGCGCGATGGCGGTCATCGGCACGACCTGCACCGGCATTTCCATGCCGACCAGCATCGGGCCGATGGTGGCGTTACCGCCCAGTTCACGCAACAGCTTGGCCGAGATATTGGCCGATTGCAGCCCGGGCATGATCAGCACATTGGCCGGTGCCGAAAGGCGGCTGAACGGATAGTTCGCCATCACCTTGGGGTTGAGCGCAGCATCGGGTGCCATGTCGCCTTCATATTCGAAGCCGGTTTCACCCCGTGCATCGAGGATGGCAATTGCCTCGCGAATCGGATCGAGCCAGCGGCCATGCGGGTTCCCGAAGGTCGAATAGGACAGGAAGGCAACCCGTGGTTCGTGGCCGAGGCGGCGGGCAACTGCGGCAGTCTCGGTGGCGATGAGCGCGAGCTCCTCCGCCGTCGGCCGCTCGTTCACGGTGGTGTCGGCTAGGAACACGGTGTTGGCCTTGCCGATCATCAGATGGATGCCGAAGGGCACTTCCCCGTCCCTGGGGTCGATCACCTGGCGCACTTCGCGGATCGATTGCGCGAAAGGCCGGGTGATGCCGGTGATCAGGGCATCGCCGTGGCCAAGCTTGAGCAGCGCCGCGGCGAAGGCGTTGCGGTCCTGGTTGACCATGCGCCGCATGTCGCGTTCCAGAAAGCCGCGTCGCTGCAACCGCTCGTAAAGCATCGCCACCATCGCTGCGACATGCGGCGAATCGGCGGCATTGTGGATCTCGTAGCTCGATGGATCGCTGTCACCCAGCGCGGTCAGCTTGTCGAGCACCGCCTGGGTCCGGCCGACCAGCACCGGCGTGCCATAGCCGAAATCGCGGAACTGGATCGCCGCGCGCAGCACTACCTCGTTCTCGGCCTCGGCGAAGATCACCCGCTTCGGCTGGGCCTTGACCTGCTCATAGACCTGGGTGAGCACCGATGTCGTCGGGTTGAGGCGGGCCTTGAGGCTGTGGCGATAGGCGTCGAAATCCTCGATCGGCAGCTGTGCCACGCCCAAATCCATCGCCGCCTTGGCGACCGCGGACGACACCACTTCCATCAGCCTGGGATCGAACGGGGCGGGGATGATGTATTCGCGGCCGAACTGGTGGTTCTTGCCGTAAGCCACCGCGACTTCGTCCGCCACCTGCTCGCGGGCCAGCTCGGCGATGGCGCGGGCGGCGGCGATTTTCATCTCCTCGTTGATCGCGGTCGCCCGCACATCCAGCGCGCCGCGGAAAATGAAGGGGAAGCCCAGCACATTGTTGACCTGGTTGGGATAGTCCGAGCGGCCAGTGGCGACGATGGCATCGGGCCGCACTGCCATGGCATCGGGCGGGGTGATTTCCGGATCGGGATTGGCCATGGCGAAGATGATCGGATTCTTGGCCATCGACTTGACCATGTCCTGGGTAAGCGCGCCCTTGACCGAAAGGCCGAGGAACACATCCGCGCCCTTCATCGCATCGGCGAGCGTGCGCGCGGGAGTATCTGCGGCATGGGCTGACTTGAACTGGTCGATGCCCTCGCGGCCCTTCCAGATCACACCCTTGCTGTCGCACATGATGACATTGTCGTGACGCACGCCCATCGACTTGATCAGCGAAGTGCAGGCAATCGCCGCAGCCCCCGCGCCATTGACCACCACCGTGATATCCTCGAACTTGCGACCGGTGATGAAACAGGCGTTGACAAGGCCAGCGGCGGAAATGATCGCGGTGCCGTGCTGGTCGTCGTGCATCACCGGGATCTTCATCCGCTCGCGCAGCGCCTGCTCGATGATGAAGCATTCGGGGGCCTTGATGTCCTCAAGGTTGATGCCGCCGAAGCTGGGCTCCATCATCGCGATCGCCTCGATCAGTGCGTCGGTGTCTTCGCTGTCGAGCTCGATGTCGATTGAATCGACGTCGGCGAAACGCTTGAACAGCACCGCCTTGCCTTCCATCACCGGCTTGGAGGCCAGCGCGCCGAGATTGCCCATGCCGAGGATGGCAGTGCCGTTGGTGATCACCGCGACCAGATTGCCTTTGGCGGTATAGTCATAGGCGGTCGCGGGATCGTCATAGATCGCCTGCACGGGCACGGCGACGCCAGGGGAGTATGCGAGGCTGAGGTCGCGCTGGGTCGCCATCGGCTTGCTGGCGATGATCTCGATTTTGCCTGGGCGGATTGTCTTGTGATAAAACAGCGCTTCGCGGTCGGTAAAACTGACGTTGCTTTCTTCGGCCACCGGTAATCTCCTGGTCAGGACTGATGCCCTAACCAATGTGAGCGCGGCGCGATAGGGGGCTTGACCTGGATCGGACTTGGGTTTAGCTGTAACTAATCCCAAGTCGAGTGAGACGTAACCTTGGTGAGATAATCAGGCTTGCTGAAGCAACATGGCAAGGAGATAGAAAATGTTGTGTCCGAACCAATTGGTGGGCCTCGCGCCGCCAAAGGAGCGAACACATGGATCAAAAGCAACGCTTGGCGTTGTTCGTCTCTGCGCTCGAGCATGCCCCAGCCGCGTTTGACGTGGCGTCGGCCGGCGAGCTGTCGGAGGGTGCGATGAACGGAGTCGAGGATGCTCATTCGGGCATGCCTTACGACCCAGACAATTGGATGACTCATGACCGGATGTACCCGCCCCAAGACGATCAAAAGCATGTCAGCACCGTTCCTAGCGCGACGCTGTTCCACGCCCGCAGGCACAGTATCTGGATCGGCGACAATGGTTCGATTCGGATCGAAGTCCGCCTGGGCCCGGATCGCGGACTCGTATTGCTCGACAAGCCAGGGGCCGATGGCGTGCTCTGCCCCAAGTGAATCCTGACTAACGCTATGAACAATTTCGAACACCTTGCCGCCGAACTCGAACGCTGGAGCGCCGGTCAATCCGGGGTGGAACTGGAGATCGGCAAGCCCGTCCTCCCGAATGGAATTTGGGTGGCAACTCTGCATGCACCGAATGGGTTTGCGGTCGAGGCGGAATGGAGTCGGCATCGCGGCTTCGGCCTGATCGCCGGGAGCAATTTGGGCTTTAATGAAGCAGCTCACGAAAGCTATGGCTCATGGCAAGCCGCGGCAGACCGTATGTTGGCGCTGTGGAACGCGCGCGAAGCTACGAGTAGAAACCTCCCCGTCCCAATCGCCGAACTTCGCAAGCAGCGGGGTCAGCTCCAAAAGGAGGTCGCCGCACAGATGGGTATCACAAAGGGCGGACTGTCGCAGATCGAGGCGAGCGTCGATGAGGGCAAAGTGCAGATCGACACTTTGAGCAAACTCGTTGCGGCGATGGGCGGGCGGCTGGTGATTTCCGCCGCGTTTCCGGATGGGACCGAGCGCAAGGTCGCGACAGGGCGTTGAGCGGAGGGTAACAGGCCGAAAGCCCTGTCGAATCGTCCCCACTGCCGCTAACCCTCCCCAATGCACTGCGCCAAGTCCCCGGATGGGGCCACCCCGATGATGGTCCAGTACCTCGCGCTCAAGCAGGAGGCCGGGGACTGTCTGCTGTTTTATCGGATGGGGGACTTCTTCGAGCTGTTTTTCGACGATGCGAAGATTGCGGCGCAGGTTCTCGATATTGCGCTGACCAGCCGGGGCGAGCATCTGGGGCAGTCGATCCCGATGTGCGGGGTGCCGGTGCATGCGGCGGAAGGCTATCTGGCGCGGCTGATCAAGGCCGGGTGCCGGGTTGCCATTGCCGAGCAGGTGGAAAGTCCCGCCGAGGCGAAGTTGCGGGGCGGCTCGAAGACGCTGGTGGCGCGCGATATCGTGCGGTTCGTCACCGCCGGGACCTTGACCGAGGAAGCCCTGCTTGAACCGCGCCGCGCCAATCTGCTGGCAGCGGTCTGCGACCTGCGCGGGACCATCGGCATAGCTTCATGCGACATCTCGACCGGGCGCATGGAGCTGGAGGAATGCGACCCCAACCGGCTCGGCGCGGCGCTGGCGCGGCTGGGAGCGAGCGAAATTGTCGTGCCCGAGGGCATGGCCGATTTGCCGGACGCCATCACCCGGCCCGCGCGCGAATTCGCCAGCGATGGCGGCGAGGCGCGGCTGCGGGCGGTCCACGGCGTGGCCACGCTCGACGGCTTCGGCCAGTTCACCCGGGCGATGCTCGCCGCCGCCGGGGGCCTGATCGCCTATCTCGACCATGCTGGACGCGGCTCGCTGCCGCTGCTGCTACCGCCGCTGGCGCGCGCGGGCGATGCGCATCTGGCCATGGACGAAGCAACGCGCGGCAGTCTCGAAATTCTCGCCTCGAGCCAGGGCGGGCGGCGCGGCAGCCTGATCGATGCCATCGACCGCTGCGTCACCGGTGCCGGAGCGCGGCAGCTGGCCGAAGACCTGTCGGCCCCGCAGACCGACATTGCGGCGATCCACGAGCGCCTCGAACTGGTGCAGTGGCTCCACGACGATGGGCTACTGCGCGAGGACATGCGCACTGTCCTGCGCGCATTGCCTGATATCGGCCGCGCACTGGGGCGGGTTGTCGCCGGGCGGGGTAGCCCGCGCGATCTCGGCCAGTTGCGCGACGGCCTTTCGGAAGCGCGGCGGGTGCGCGACCACTTACAAAGCCGCGAGGATCGGCCCGCGCTGCTCGAACGCCTGCTGCCCGGCCTTGGCGGCCATGGCGCGCTGACCGACCTCTACGCCCGCGCGCTGGTCCTCGCCCCGCCGACCGAACGCGGCCAGGGCGGTTACATTGCTGCGGGCTATGACGCCGCGCTCGACGCCTTGCGCGAAACCTCGGGCAATGCCCGCCGCGCCATCGCCGCGCTCGAAGCGAAATACCGCGACGAGACCGGCATCGCCGCGCTCAAGATCCGCCACAACGGCGTGCTGGGCTATTTCATCGAGGTTCCCGCCAAGCACGGCGACGCACTGATGCGGAGCGACAGCGGCTTCACCCACCGCCAGACCATGGCCGGGGCTGTACGCTTCAACGCGCTGGCGCTGCACGAGGAAGCCAGCCGCATCGCCGAAGCGGGCGGCCATGCCCTCGCCGCCGAGGAAGCCCATTTCGAGGAGCTGGTCGCCGAGGCTGTGGCATCGCGCCAGGCCATCGCAGAAACCGCCGCAGCGCTTGCCCGGATCGATGTTGCCGCCGGGCAGGGCGAACGCGCCGCGGAAGGCGGCTGGTGCCGCCCGCGTCTGGTCGAGGAGCCGTGCCTGGCCATCGAAGGCGGCCGCCATCCGGTCGTAGAATCGGCATTGGCTGCGCGCGGCGAACGCTTCGTCGCCAACGATTGCTACCTTAATATGAGCCCTGTTTCCCGAAATTCCGCACAGGCTGAGCTTGTCGAAGCCCCCTCGGACGGAGATTTTCGTGGCGGTCCTTCGACAAGCTCAGGGCGAGCGGAGTTGGGAGCGCGAAAATCCCGGCTGTGGCTGGTCGGCGGGCCAAACATGGGCGGCAAATCAACCTTCCTGCGGCAGAACGCGCTGATCGTGCTGCTGGCGCAGGCGGGGGGATTCGTACCGGCCACCAGCGCCACAATCGGCCTGGTCGATCGCCTGTTCAGCCGGGTCGGTGCGTCCGACAATCTCGCGCGCGGCCGATCGACCTTCATGGTCGAGATGGTCGAGACGGCGGCAATCCTCAGCCAGGCGACGGAGCGTAGCTTCGTCATTCTGGACGAGGTCGGGCGCGGCACTTCTACCTATGACGGGCTGGCGC
Source organism: uncultured Alphaproteobacteria bacterium (assembly GCA_963791765.1). Taxonomy (GTDB): domain Bacteria; phylum Pseudomonadota; class Alphaproteobacteria; order Sphingomonadales; family Sphingomonadaceae; genus Novosphingobium. The sequence continues at coordinate 44,076 of CAWBTL010000009.1, read as the reverse complement.
TGGCCTGGGCGGTGGTCGAGGCGGTGCACGGGCAGAACCGCTGCCGCTGCCTGTTCGCAACGCATTACCACGAGCTGGCGCGGCTGGCCGACAGCTGCGAGGCGCTGTCGCTCCACCACGTTCGCGCGCGCGAGTGGAAGGGCGAGCTGGTTCTGCTCCACGAACTTGCCGACGGCCCCGCCACCAGCAGCTACGGTCTCGCCGTCGCCCGCCTGGCCGGGGTTCCCGCGCCGGTCGTCGCCCGGGCGAAATCGGTGCTCGACCGGCTGGAGAAGGGCCGCGCCGAAACCGGCGGTATCGCCGCCGGGCTGGGCGACCTGCCGCTGTTCGCCGCCGCGATGGAGGCGCGGGCCGACGAGCGCGACGCCCTGCGCGAACGGTTGGCCGCGCTGGATATCGACGCGTTAACCCCGCGTGAGGCGCTGGATCTGCTGTACCAATTGAAGCGCGATGCAGCCACCGATTCTTAACCACGGCGCGCTATGGCGAAGGCATGGGTATGTTTACGCCTCGGGTGACACAGGTCTTCGCCAGCCGCTGGAAAGCGCTGTGGTGGTCTGCCGGGATATTGACGACCGCCTATTGCACGGTCCCCTCGGCCAACCAATCGCAGAAAAAGGCTGATGCGGCGCAAGCCAGCCATGCCTCGCCCTGGGCGAAACAGGCCAAGTAGCAAATTACCGTGTCGGCACCGGCACATCGCCCGAATAATCGTAGAAACCGCGCCCGCTCTTGCGGCCCAGCCAGCCGGCCTCGACATATTTCACCAGCAGCGGGGCGGGGCGGTATTTGCTGTCGCCGGTGGTGTTGTAGAGCACCTTGATAATCTCGAACAGAGTATCCAGCCCGACGAAATCGGCCAGGGTCAGCGGCCCCATCGGGTGGTTGAGGCCGATCCGGCAGCCCATGTCGATATCCACGATGCTGCCCATGCCAGCGCCGAGCACGAAGATCGCCTCGTTGATCATCGGCACCAGGATGCGGTTGACGACAAAGCCCGGCTCGTCGCCCGCCAGCACCACTTCCTTGCCCAGGCTGGTCGCGAAAGCGCGGGTGCGATCGGTGGTTTCCTGGCTCGTGGCGAGACCGGGAATGATCTCGATCAGCCCCATCACCGGCACCGGATTGAAGAAATGCATGCCGATGAAGCGCGCCGGGTCGGGGGTCTTGGCGGCCATGCGGGTGATCGGGATCGAGCTGGTGTTTGAGGCCATGATTGCATCGGGACCCAGCACCTTGCCCGCTGCTTCGAGGATCTTGAACTTGATTTCCTCGCGCTCGGTCGCGGCCTCGATGATCAGATCGGCGTCGGCCATCGGTGCGTAGTCTGCGATCGGGGTGATCCGCGTCAGCATGGCTGCGGCATCCGCTGCGCTCATCCGGTCGCGCTCGACCAGTCGCCCTATGCGTTCGGCGATCGCTGCCTTGCCTTTATCGGCCAGAGACTGCTCGACATCGGAAAGCAGCACGGTTTTTCCGAAGAACGCGGCGGTCTGGGCGATGCCAGAACCCATCATGCCCGCACCGATAACCGCTACTTTCTGCACTTCGTTCCCTTTCGCCTTTGTGTCGGTCTCTTCGACAGACTGGGTGATTTCGGAATCCGGCTGGCCAGCTTCAATCGGCCCCAACAATTCCATTCGAAATCCCTTCGCATTTGCAGCAGAGCGCATTGCCTATCGAGGATGGCCGAGCATTTCCAGCGCTAGTTCAGCGGTTCTGCCCTGGTACCCACAGAACATCGCCGGAAAGCTGCGAATTGACCGCGCGCGCCTGCACAAAAAGATAGTCTGAAAGCCGGTTGATATAGGCCAGCGCCGCCGGATTGACCGGCTCCCGATCCGCCAGCGCGGTCATCGCCCGTTCCGCCCGCCGTACCGCCGCCCGCGCCACATGGACCCGCGCCGCCGCCTCGCTGCCGCCGGGCAGGATGAAACTGGTCAGCGGCGGCAGGTGCTCGTTCAAGGCGTCGATCGCCTGCTCGAGCCAGACGGCCTGTGCCGGCACGATCCGCAGCACCATTTGCGAAGGCGTGAAATCTTCGCCCGGCGTGGCCAGGTCCGCACCCAGGTCGAACAGATCGTTCTGGATGCGAGTGAGCGCCGCCGCGTGGTCGCCGGAAAGCGCCACCACTGCCAGCCCGATCGCGCTGTTCGCCTCATCGACCGCGCCGATCGCCTCCATCCGCGCGGCATGTTTGGGGCGGCGCGAGCCATCGACGAGGCCGGTGGTGCCATCGTCGCCGGTGCGGGTATAGATCTTGTTGAGCTTGACCAAGAGCCTAGCGGCTCACCGCGAGCAGAATGCCGACAACGACAATCGCCGCCGCCTGCCACTTGATTCGCGCGAACATCATCTTGTTCTGCAGCAGCTGGTTCGCGCTCGGCCCGGTGCTGCCGGGGTCGCGCCCCAGATCTTCCTTGGTGCCCTGCATGAAAGCGATGATGCCGCGCACCAGGCTGTAGACGACCATGGCCATCAGGCCGACGATGACGATAGTGAAGAAGGCAGTTTTCATGGGGCCTCCCCTACTCCTTGCCCGAGCGAAATGCCAGCGGGGAAGCGATGGCTGCGCAGCGCCTCTGCCAGCGCCCCTCCGTCCGCTCCAGAGCGCCGCAAATCGGCCAGCGAGGCCGAACCACGCCGCTTGGCCAGCTTGCGACCGTCCGATTCGATCAACAGTCCATGATGGTGCCACAACGGCACCGCCAGGCCGAGCAGCGCCTGCAGCAGCCGGTGGATATGGCTCGCAGCAAACAGATCGGCCCCGCGCGTGACCAGCGTGATTCCGGCAGCCGCGTCGTCCAGCGTGGCGGCGAGGTGGTAGCTGGCGGGTGCCTCCTTGCGCAGCAGCACCACGTCGCCGAACATCTCGGGGCGAGCCCTCTGCCGCCCGGCCACTGCGTCATCCCACCACAGCGGTCCGGCCAGATCGCTCGCTTTGGCCATGTCGAGCCGCCAGGCGACGTCGTCTCCGGGACCGGCCTTCAGGTTGCGGCAGGTTCCCGGATAGATCGGACCGTCCTGCCCCATGTCGATAGCGGCGGCGGCCACATCGGCCCGGGTGCACCGGCAGGGGTAGAGCAGCCCGCTGGCGATCAGCCGCTCCCCGGCCTCGGCATAGCTGGCCAGCCGCGCTGACTGGAACACCACCTCGCCGTCCCATTGCAGCCCAAGCCATTGCAGGTCCGCGTAAAATTCATCGACCAGCGCCGCTCGGCTGCGGGTGCCGTCGATATCCTCGATCCGCAGCAGGAACTCGCCGCCCTTCGCCCGCGCCAGGTCATGCGCGACCACGGCGGCATAGGCGTGGCCCAGATGCAGCGAGCCATTGGGGCTGGGGGCGAAGCGGGTGCGGATCATCGCCGCTCTGTGTTGTGGATTGCCTCCTATGACAAGCCTTGACGCGCAGCCCCTGCCCGTGCTGCATTCGCACTCATGCACTGCCATCGAACCGCCATCTGCCTGTGCAAATGGGAGCCATGCTCAAGTCGGAGCTGATCGAGCGCGCGGCCCGTTTCCGCAGCGCCGGGGATGACCCGAGCCGCAATCTGGCGGATTGCCCCTCGTTGGTGCTCAACGCCGACTATACGCCGCTGTCCTATTACCCGCTCAGCCTGTGGCCCTGGCAGACTGCGATCAAGGCGGTGTTCCTCGAACGGGTGGACATCGTCGCCAGCTACCAGCGCGAGGTGCACAGCCCCAGCTGGACCATGCCGATCCCCTCGGTGATCGCGCTGCGCCAATATGTCCGGCCGAGCGAATTCCCCGCCTTCACCCGTTTCAACGTGTTCCTGCGCGACCGCTTTGCCTGCCAGTATTGCGGCAGCCCGCAGCATCTGACTTTCGACCACGTCGTGCCGCGCCGGCTGGGCGGGCGCACCAGCTGGGAGAACGTCGCCACGGCCTGCGCGCCCTGCAACATGCGCAAGGGCGGCCGCACCCCGGCGCAGGCGCGGATGCCGCTGCTGCTCAAGCCGATCCGGCCGACCAGCTGGCAGCTGCAGGAACGCGGCAAGGCCTTTCCGCCCAATTACCTCCACGAAACCTGGCGCGACTGGCTCTACTGGGATGTAGAGCTGGAAGCCTGAGCTTCCGCCGGATCAGACTTTCGCCGCGATGCCCGCACCCTTTTGCGAGGGGTTGGAAGCATTCTGCTTCTTGGGCTTTTCCGCCTTGGGCTTGCGCACTTCCTTGCTCGACTTCTTCTGGCTCTTGGCCATGGTACTTCTCCGGGAGGCGGGTGCCTCGATGCCGGTCTAGGCCCAAGTGGCAGGAATAGCGAGCGGGGAGACCCCGTGACACAGGGCTACCGCATTTCGACCAAATCCACCCAATTTCGTCACCCTGAACTTGTTTCAGGGCCTATCGGGCCGCACGACCGGTGCCAGCAGAATGGGCGCAAACCTTGAGCTCATCCTCGAAAATCAGAACTCCGGGTGCGCGGTGAAATGGGCCCTGAAACGAGTTCAGGGTGACGATGAATGAAAGACTGGGTTGATATGCGATTCCCCTGCCCCCGTGACACTTGGCAATCGCACAAGGGCTGTTTGGTTCACGCAGAGGCGCAGAGGGAAAAAAGGCCGCAGAGATGTATCCTGAGCCGAAGGCTCGTGTCCTGTTCAGAGCCCGAGATTTCCGTGATGCGATCGGACTGAGAGTGGCTTCACCAAAAGAAAAACCCCTTTGCGATCTCTGCTTCCTTTGCGCCTCTGCGCGAAACCATCTCGCGAAACCCATATGCAATTGCCCGCCCCCTACAGCCGCGCGCAGACCGCCATGCCCAGCATCACCCACAGCGCCAGCATGAACACCACGCCCAGCACGAAGGCCCCGCCGCGCTGGTTGGGGTTGTTGCTGGTCATGTGCACCGCGCTCTGCACCAGCCGCGCCGCCACATAGCCCCAGGCGAAGATCAGCACCCACGTGCTCACCGCGCCGAGCACGAATGCCGTCAGGCAGGCGGCGTAGAACAATGTCGGCAGCTCGAACATATTGCCATAATGCCGCACCGCCACTACCGTCGCCTCGGGCTCGGGCGGTCCGAGATGGGCCTTGTAATACTCCGATGGATGCCCGGCCTTCACCGCCGCCGCTCTCGCCGAGGCCATCTTGATGAAACCCACGAAAGTCAGCGCGACGATGACCAGCATCGGCACGAAGATACTGGCCTGATTGGCTGCATTGAACATGATTGCTTCCCCTCCGTTGTTGTGGCTGCGAGAATGCCCGCAACGCCGCAAGAAGCAAGCCTTTTGCGCGCATTGGCCGCAACAGAAGGTGACAAAGGCGACACTGTGTCACCCAGCCGTCATCCCGGATTCTGGCAATCCGTTCAGATCGTTACGGGCAAAAGGCGACGGGTGACACATATCTGGCGCGATCACCCGTCTTCACGGCCGCGCGGCAGCGGGTCGGGCGCATGGCGGCGTTCGAGCTGGGTTACGGCGCGCTGGTCGCGCAATGCGAAATCCTCGGGCGTTTCGACACCCATTTCCTGCCAATCGGTCGCGCCCTGCTCGACCCGCTCCAGCAGGGCATCCCAGCGTTCCGACCAGAACTCCGAAGCCACTGTGTACCGCCCGAGCCGCTGGGCCCCGTGGCGGTTGCGCGCGGTGAGCAGGAAGCATGTCAGCCGCTCGTCAAAGTGCCGCCGGGTGCCGATCTGTTCGCCCTGATGGAACACCGGAATTTCGACACCATGCAGCGCCCGCTCCAGCGCCGCCTGATGCAGCGCATCATAGCCATGCTGAAACGCCGCCTCCCAGGCAATATCGAACGGCTCCCCCTTCAACCGCGCCCGCAGCTTGTAGGCCGACTGCCGCGACATGCCCACCGCCGCCGCGGCAGAAGCAACGCAGTGGCTGGCGGCAAGCTCGCGCAGGAATTCGGCCATCCGGGGCTTGGACCAGCGATCGGGGAGGTTGCGGGGGCGGGGTGAGATGGGGTGATATGGTTCGGTCATTCGGTCAGTATAACCGATATGGTGGGTTGTAGGAAAGCGCTCTTGGCCCCTCCTCCTTGAGGGGGAGGATACGAAAGCTTGGCAGTCCTGAGCTTGTCGAGGGGCTGCCTGGCTGGAGTTGGTGGGGGTGCACTGCCGCCGAGACGGTGGACCACCCCCACCCAGCTTCGCTAGTCCCTGCCGGGACAAGCTGCGCTACCTCCCCCTCGCAAGGGGGAGGGGATTCGCATATTCACTTCAACTCTCATTTTTCGTCACCCTGAACTTGTTTCAGGGCCCATTTCTCGGCACATCCAGAGCGTAGTTTTCGGGAAAAAACCTCGCGGTTTGTGGCCTTTTGGCTTGCTCCGGGCTTGTGGCACGATGGGCCCTGAAACGAGTTCAGGGTGACGAGCTTGGAGAGAATTGCGAATATGCGATAGCTCTGCCCTCTAGGGGGAGGGGTTAAGTGGCTCAATATAAAATGGAAAGTCTCCAGGCGTCAGAGCCGCCAAGTCTTGCTTGCCCTCCCGTGAAGAGGATGGGGGATTGGGGGTTAGGTAAGCTGGTGCCGCAACCCATGTATTCCTTCAATCATTTACAAGATAAAATCTCAGGCCTGCGCTTGGCTGGGCCATCCAGTTTCGCCTGCAATTCGCTGACAATCTCATGTGATTCCGGAGGCTTGCCTTCGCGCAGGGAATTTTGAACCTCGTCCCATTCCGAAAACACGATCTTCGGTCTGGAAAGCGAATACACGTGGCCGTCGCGGGCAATTGGATACGCAAGCCAGGTAAGCTCGCTGTTGCCAGGAGTGGTGGCTGGAAACGTGGGAAGTGAATCGAAGAACTCGCTGTCTACAACGACAAAAAATTTCTTGCCCCAGCGACGAAAGACCGGAACTTTCAATTGGAGCTGCGGCACCAATCGCTTCTGCGCGCATGAGCGGAAATCGGGTCGGCGTCTCGTATCGATGCCGTCCAGACCGCGTTCAACCATAAAATGTTCGAAAACCTTGCGGAGACTTCCGCCCGAGAAATACGCTGCCTGTATTTCAACAGCTGCAAAATCCGTGATTCTGCCATCGTCTATCCTCCCGAGCAGAAAATCGACCTTGCCAATTTTCTTGGACCGGCCACCTTCCATTTTGGGTGGGATTTCCAGAATTCGAATCTCCGGAAAGACGCCAAAGGTACAGCCAGTGCCAAATGCAATCTCGGCGGCATCGGCAAAAATACGCTTTCGCTCAAGGAATCGAACGGGACAAAGCGCTGCCGCGGTATCGCCATCAGAAAGTGAACAGACCCCCAAAGGCTCGGTTATGCTCGATTTAGTGCAAGGCGAATTCCGGAAGCGACAATGCTTGGCGTCTCGCGCCTGCCACGCTGCGTCCGATTGGTTGGCAACATCGTAACCGAAGACTTCCGCGACCTTCATCAGGCAGCCATCGATATTCGAACCTGCTCGGCCAAGCGAATCCTTTCTGCGATGGCCTTGGCCATAAGCGGAGGAACAGCATTCCCAACCTGAACAAATTGTTCTGTCATGCTGCCATAGAACACAAAATCATCCGAAAAGGACTGCAATCTCGCAGCCTCGCGGACGGTGAAAGCCCGATTCTGGATTGGGTGAATATAGGCCCCCCAATGAATATCGCACTTTGTCAAAATTGTGCAGGCCAAGTCGGTAGGCCGAGGACGACCATAGCGTTTCGTATGATCGCTGCGCTTTGCTTTCTTCATTCCGGCAGGCAGGAGATCGAATGGAACATCGCGCCAAGACCCACCTTGTGGAATATGGCGAATGCGTTCGAGATTGATCTTGCCCAGTCGCGGGCCATAGTGATTGCTGGCTGATTGAGCGTTGCACCGCATGATTTGCTGATAATCATTCTGCGGTTCAGAGACATAGTCAGCGCCTGCTTCGAATTCCCATTGCTCCCGGATCGCGGGAAGGTCGCCGATAGCATCCCACACCGTGACAAATGGCTTGTTGAATCCATCATGGCTGATGTCAGGAAATTCAACAGGAATACCTAGCCGGTTAGCAATGAAAACAATCCGCCTGCGTTCCTGCGGAACTCCGAATTCCTCTGCTTTCAAAACTTTGAACGCGACATCGCCATAACCCGAAGCCTTGATTTCAGTGACAATGGATTCAATCAGACGCCCCCCGCTAATCGAGGTCAGCCCTGTGACATTCTCCATCACCAGCCATTTGGGCTGAAGCCCCCTCACCAGCCGGAGATATTCCCTGAACAGACCGGCCCGGGGATCTTGCTCGCCCCTTCCGTGATTATACACGCTGTATCCCTGGCAAGGGGGGCCGCCAACCAGAACGTCGAGTTCCCCGGATTTCAGCCGCGTCGCGTCGAGAACTTCATTCACTGTAAGCGCCTGTATCGGCTTGGCGACGAAGCTTGCCTCGCGATGCGAAGCCATAAAAGTTCGACCGAATGTCGGGTCGATATCCGAGCCAAACAGCACTTCGTAGCCGGCTTGCATGAAGCCGTGGCTCAAACCACCTGCTCCGCAGAAAAGATCGACAACGGTCAGGCGGTGATGCATTAGCCGTTCCTCCTATGTTCTAACTAATGCAAGCCAGGGCCTTCGTCAATCGATGTAGGTCCAATCTAATTCAATTCGGACCTACTCCGCCGCAGCCTGATCCCCGAACATATCCGGACCCTCATCCTCAACCGAGCCAGCCTCATCGCCGCCATCATTCGCCTGCGCCTTGCGGCGTTGGTCGAAGCTGGTCCACACCGAGTTCCAGTCGCCCCGCGTCGCGCCCTTGGAATATTCGGTCGCCCGCGTTTCGAAGAAGTTGGCATGTTCCACCCCGTTCAACAAAGGCGCCAGCCAGGGCAGGGGGTGGTCTTCGATCATGTAGATTTCGGGCAGGCCGAGCTGGCCCAGCCGCCAGTCGGCGATGTAGCGGATGTAGCGCTTGATTTCCTTGGCGCTCATGCCGGGGACCGGGCCCTGTTCAAAGGCGAGGTCGATGAAGGCGTCTTCCAGCCGCACCGTCTTCTGGCAGCAATCGATGATGTCTTCCTTGACGCTCTTGGTCAGGCAGCCGCGTTCCTTGACGAAGGTGTGGAACAGGCGGGTGATGCCTTCGCAGTGCAAGCTCTCGTCGCGGACCGACCAGGTGACGATCTGGCCCATGCCCTTCATCTTGTTGAAGCGCGGGAAGTTCATCAGCATGGCGAAGCTGGCGAACAGCTGCAGCCCCTCGGTAAAGCCGCCGAACATGGCGAGGGTGCGGGCGATATCCTCGTCGGTGTCGACGCCGAAGGTGTGCAGATAATCGTGCTTGGCGCGCAGCTCCTCATATTCGAGGAACATGCCGTATTCGCTTTCGGGCATGCCGATGGTGTCAAGCAGGTGCGAATAGGCGGCGATGTGCACCGTCTCCATGTTGGAGAAGGCGGCGAGCATCATCTTGATCTCGGTCGGCTTGAACACGCGGGCGTATTTGTCGTGATAGCAATCCTGCACCTCGACATCGGCCTGGGTGAAGAAGCGGAATATCTGGGTGAGCAGGTTGCGCTCATGCTCCGAGATGTTCTGCGCCCAATCGCGGCAATCCTCGCCCAGCGGCACTTCCTCGGGCATCCAGTGGATCTGCTGCTGGCGCTTCCAGAAATCATAGGCCCAGGGATATTCAAAGGGCTTGTAGGTCTTGCGGGCTTCGAGGAGTGGCATGGCGGTTACTTTCTGACGGATATCAAATAGGATCAGCGGCGAGGAACATGAAAAGTGCGGCGGGCAGCAGCAGTGCCCCGGCCAGGCGTGTGCCGAGGCCCGGCGGCCCGAAGCGGCGGATCAGCGCCGGGTGCCAAGCATGGCGGGGCGAAACAATCATCACCAGGCTGATAAGTGCAAATGTCAGGCCCAGCAGGCCGTAGTTTTCGGGGCGGTTCATTGGTGCTTCTATCAGCTTTTCACATATCCCGGACGGGCGAAAAATCGGCGGGCGGCACCTTATCGGTGCGCCCGAAAAATCGGTCGAGGTCTTCGTTCGACGCCGCCTTGCGGGTACGCTCGGCGGGGGCGGTGAAGGCCTGGTCGGCCCGGATCAGCGCGCGTGCTACCCCCGGCCGGCTCGCCACCGCCGCGCGCCAGCGCAGCAGCGCGGGGTAAGCGGCAGAATCGAATCCGTGAGGCTCCAGATAGTTGGCCCAGGGCTGTATCGCCATGTCGGCGATCGAATAATCCCCACCCGCGATCCACTCATGCGCGGCCAGCCGGGTGTCGAGCAGGCGGTAGAGCTTTTCGGCGGCGGCGAGGTAGCGCGCTTCGGCATAGGGGTGGCTGCCGCGCCGCTGGACGATGGAGAAGTGGTTCACCTGGCCCAGCATCGGGCCAATGTTGGCCATCTGGATCATCAGCCACTGCATGACCTCGGCGCGGGCAGGCTGGGCGGCGGGGAGGAAGCGCCCCTCGCGCTCGGCAAGGTAAAGCAGGATCGCTCCCGATTCGGCGAGCGGGATACTAAGCCGCGAATCTTCCAGCACCGGTACCTTGCCCAGCGGATTGAGCTTGAGGAAATCGGGCGCGAACTGCTCCTGCGCGAATACCGCAACATGGCGCAGCTCGTAATCGAGCCCGCACTCCTCCAGCATGATCACCACCTTGGTGACATTGGGGCTACCCATGCCGTGGAGGATCAAGGTCTCGCTCATACCAGCGGCACCCCTGTCCGGCCCGGCAGCGGCAGCGCCGGCAGGATGAAAGTCAGCATCCGGCACAGGCTATCGCCATCGTTGCGCCAGCCATGCACCGCGCCGCGCAGCACGCCGATGTCGCCGGGCTTCAGCAGCACTTCGCCGTTTTCCAGCACCAGCACCGCCTCGCCCTCCAGCACGGTGAAGTGATCGGCGGTGTCGGTGTAGTGCATGTGCGGATCGTCGCTGCCGTGGCCGGGCTGGTATTCGACATACATCATCGCATAGAGCGGCTCGGCCAGCTGCTCCATGCGGAAGGCGGCGAGGCCCTGATCCAGTGGCGCGGCATTGTCGACCGGGCTGACTGCTCCCGACCAGACATTGCTGACCGCGATCGGCATGCCGGGGGCGAACTCATGCGGCAGCGGCGCGTCATGGACCACGCAGCTTTTGCCGTCCGGTCCGGTGGCGCAGATCACCCGGCGGGGTTGGTGGCTCATATGGTTCGTCCTTTCCCGACGGGCTGCGCGGGCAGATTGACCACGGCAGCGACGCAGGGCTCGGCCCCGTCGTTGCGCCAGCCATGCAGCACGCCGCGATCGACCACGAAGTCGCCCGGCCCCAGCACGGTCTCGCCCTGCTCCAGCACCAGCGTGACCTGGCCTGACAGGATCACCAGATAATCGATGGTGTCGGTAGCGTGCATGAACGCCGAACTGCCCGGGCTGAATTCGCAAATGGCAAAATTACTGCCGGGGGTGTGCAGAAGATCGATGGAATAGGGCTCGGCGGTGTCCTGATTGCCGGAATTGTCGGCGGGCACGGTGTCGGTCTGCCAGACCAGCGCGGCTGAGATAGCGTTGAAACGCGGGATCGGCCCGTCGATGACCACGGCGCTGCGGCCAGCGGCATCGAGCCCGGTCACGACGCGGCGGTGGGCTAGTTCCGCCATGTCAGCCGCGCGTGGCCATCAGGTGCGAAGGGTCCGTCCAGCGGCACTTCAGCCCCGATGCGGCGACGATCTTCTCGATCTGCGCCGGCGCATCGGCCTGTCCGCGCGCGGCCAGCTCGCCGAAATGGACCTCGATCGCCACAGTCGACAATTCGGGCCGCGCCAGCAGCGCGCGCATGCCTTGCAGCACGTCGAGCTCGAAGCCCTCGACATCGATCTTGATGAAGTGTGGCACCGGCGCGGCGGCACTCGCCACCAGCGCATCGCCGGTTTGCACCGCAACCTCGACATTGCCGGCATCGCTGATCCGGCTGGTGACGCCGTGATCGCCGAGTTCGATATCGGTTTCGAGGAATTTCATCGTTGCCGCTGTTGCCCCCAGCGCCATCGGCATGATCGTGACTGTGGGCAGCGCGGCCACATTGGCGGCAAGCGCCGCGCGGTTGCGCGGGCTGGGCTCGAAGGCGAACACCTGCCCCTGCGGACCCGCGGCCTGCGCGAAGATTTCCGAGTACATGCCGACATTGGCACCGACATCCCAGACGATAGTTCCTGCCTTGAGCCGGGCCAGCATCGCTTCATGGAATGCATTCTCGTAACCGCCGCCCGGCAGCAGGCGCGACAGAACCCTGCGCAGACCCAGCGTGCGGATCAGCTTGCGCGCCTGAATCGCCGGATATGACGTCCGCCAGCTCATTGATAACCTTTCAACGATCCCATGGTGGGAGTTATTCGCGAAGCTGCAAGCCATCGGCTACGCAACTTATTTTCAAGCAAGAAATCCCGCTCCGTAACGCAGGATCGCCCAATTGCTGGCCGCCAGCAGCACCAGCAGCGCGATCCGGTTGATCAGCACGCCCCGGTCTGTGATGGGTCCCGGCTCGCGGCTAATCAGCCTGGCGTTCGCCCGATTGTTGCGGGCCATGACGCTGCGAACCTTGACGAACACATAGACAATCACTGCATTCCACAGCGCCAGCGCAATCCACATGGTCAAAGTCATGTTGGCTCCTTGCTGTCCCGACCTTACCGTTCCCCCAGCCGCCGGGACTCAGTGATCGGCAAGCCTGCTTCGGTCGGCACATAGATCAACGAAGCCTTCGCATCTTCCAGCGCCTGAATTTGCAGGTAGCGCAGATAACCTTCTGGTCCACCCAGGCTGTTCTGCAGGATGGCATTGGCCTTTGCCGCCCCCTGCGCCCGGATAACTTCCGCCTCGGCCAGCGCGATGGCGCTTTCCTTCTTGGCGCGGGCCTCGAGTATGGCGACCTGACGCGATGACTGCGCCTCGGCCAGCGCCGCCTCGCCTGCCAGCCGCTGCGAATAGACGCGGTATTGGGGATAGGCAAACATTGCCAAAAGCAGCAGCGCGATTCCTATGATCACGCCAATCGCGACGCAGCCTTTCTGTTGATCCATGGCAAAGTCCTCAGGCAGGCGTCGACGGGCCGAACTTATTGGCAGGCCAGGCATTCCTCATAATCGGTCTGCGCGGCGAGTTCCATGATTGGCGCTTCGGCGGTGTTGTCCGCTTCCACTCCGCCGGCGAACCCTGCGCGCTGCACGCTTTTCGAGCGCAGGTAATAGAGCGACTTGATGCCGCGCTCCCACGCCTGATAGTGCAGCATCATCAGGTCCCACTTGTCGACATCGGCCGGGATATAGAGGTTCAGCGACTGCGCCTGATCGATGTAGGGGGTGCGGTCCGCCGCGAATTCGAGCAGCCAGCGCTGGTCGATCTCGAAGCTGGTCTTGTAGACCGCCTTCTCCTCGGGGCTGAGGAAATCGAGGTGCTGGACCGAGCCGCCGTGCTCCAGGATCGAATTCCAGATGTTGTTCGAATCCTTGCTTTTCGATTGCAGCAGCTTTTCGAGATAGGGGTTCTTGACCACGAAGCTGCCCGACAGCGTCTTGTGGGTATAGATATTCGCCGGGATCGGCTCGATGCAGGCGCTGGTGCCGCCGCAGATGATGCTGATCGAGGCGGTCGGCGCGATCGCCATCTTGCAACTGAAACGCTGCATCACGCCCATGTCCTCGGCATCGGGGCAGGCGCCGCGTTCCTGCGCCAGCAGCAGCGATGCCTCATCCGCCATCGAAGCGATGTGCTTGAACATCTTGAGGTTCCAGGCCTTGGCCATGGCGCTTTCGAAACCGATGCCCTTCATCTGCAGGAAGGAATGGAAACCCATCACCCCCATGCCGACCGAACGTTCGCGCATCGCCGAATATTTGGCGCGGGCCATCTCTTCCGGCGCGCGGTCGATATAATCCTGCAGCACATTGTCGAGGAAGCGCATGACATCTTCGATGAACATGCGGTCGTCGTGCCACTCTTCCCAGGTTTCGAGGTTGAGCGAGGACAGGCAGCACACCGCGGTGCGATCGTTGCCGAGATGGTCGCGGCCCGTTGGCAGGGTGATTTCCGAGCACAGGTTTGAAGTCGAAACCTTGAGCCCCAGGTCGCGGTGATGCTTGGGCATCATCCGGTTCACCGTATCGGAGAAGACGATATAGGGCTCGCCCGTCGCCAGCCGGGTTTCGACCAGCTTCTGGAACAGCGAGCGGGCATCGACCGTGGCGCGCACCGAGCCGTCCTTGGGGCTGCGCAGGTGGAATTCCGTACCCGCGCCAACCGCTTCCATGAATTCGTCGGTGAGCAGCACGCCGTGGTGCAGGTTGAGCGCCTTGCGGTTGAAATCGCCCGAGGGCTTGCGGATTTCGAGGAACTCCTCGATCTCGGGATGCGAGACGTCAAGGTAACAGGCGGCGGAACCGCGCCGGAGCGAGCCCTGCGAAATCGCCAGAGTCAGCGAATCCATCACCCGCACGAAGGGGATGATGCCGCTGGTCTTGCCGTTAAGCCCCACCGGCTCGCCGATGCCGCGGACATTGCCCCAATAGGTGCCGATGCCGCCGCCGCGTGAGGCCAGCCAGACATTCTCGTTCCAGGTGCCGACAATGCCCTCAAGGCTGTCATCGACCGAATTGAGGTAGCAGCTGATCGGCAGCCCGCGCCCGGTGCCGCCGTTCGACAGCACCGGCGTGGCAGGCATGAACCACAACCGCGAGATATAGTCATAGAGCCGCTGGGCGTGGCCCTGATCGTCTGCATAGGCATCGGCGACGCGGGCGAACAGATCCTGATAGGTTTCACCGGGCAGCAGATAGCGGTCGTCGAGCGTGTCCTTGCCGAAAATGGTCAGCAGCGCATCGCGCGATGCGTCAGTGACGATGGTGAAGCGCCGCGCGTTGATCGATTTGGAATCCTCGGCATCGCGGGCGTCCTGGGCCTTCGACACGGCTTTCACCGCACCGGCCAGCGCCTCTGCGCCCATCCCGGCGACCAGCGCCTGCGATCCCGCATCGGTCTTTTCCGCCATTGCCATTGCCGGGCCTGTGCCCGCCTCCATTACCGCGACCTGTTCTTTTACCAGCACGTCCATTGTCCCTTCGCCGTAGATCAATTCCGGCTCATCCCCAGTCCTGAAATCCACTCTTCACGCCCCCTCAGTCCTGATCCGGCCCGAAATCCGGGCTGGCCATCATGTTCCACATTCGTTCGACTCGGCAGGCAAGCGGCCACCCTAGCAGAACGCGAGTCCTATTGGGAAAAACTTATCCCCCATTCGTTCCCCAGCCGGGCATCAGCAAACTGCCTTGCAGACCCGAATCCCCGCTTGCGGCGCCACTGGCCCCTGAAGCGATGAATCTAGGTCTAGAGGTCCGCCCTGATGCTCAACCACTAGTGATAGTGCCTGATCCTGAATCTGACGCAAGAGGATAAATAGCCTATTAACCATCACGCGACGCTCTTGTGACCGCAAAGACTCATGCTGCGTTGCAGCGACGCGCGGGATTTCGAGCACTCGCGCGGTGTGCAAGAGTCAAAGTGAATCTGTCGAAAAATTTTTCGGGTGGAATCTTTTTTGCGGCCATCGACAGGTTTTTGAGGCCAATGTCACCTGGGGTTGGGATTGGCGCCTCGAATGGCGTTGATCGCCGCGATCCGGTTTTCCTCGCATCGCAACCGGGATATGCTGTATTCGCGGCCTCAAGGGAGCAACGCATGTTCAACATCATCGGCGCGGTCATCAGCGGGTTCTTCGTCGGCGTGCTCGCGCGCTGGTTTTACCCTGGCGATGTCGAGGCCAACTGGCTGATCACGATTGCGCTGGGCATCGGCGGCTCGCTGCTGGCCGGACTGGTGACAGCCTCGCGCAGCCCCGGCGGCATCGGCGAGGGTGTCAGCCGCGCCGGCTGCCTCGCCTCGATCATCGGCGGCATGGTGCTGATCTTTATCGGGCGGCAGCTTGGGTGGGTGTGAAATAGGGAATTGGGTCATGGCCTGCGGCGATAGAAACGAGCTGCCATACTACACAAAAATGGCAATTCTCGGAGTTGCCAAATTTCGTGGGAGATCACGAAGGTTGGAATTATTGAACTATTGTCTTTTTGCATTTATATTGATTTTTATTATTAGCGTATTCATTATTGGTAATTTTACATATGACGAGACAAATATCGTTATATCCTCGCTTCTGTGCCTCTTCGTAATTCCCTTGCCCGCCCTGTTGGCTCGGCGGCTGCATGATCTGGGGAATTCCGCTTGGCTGACCCTACTGCTCTTGCCCCCGCTCGGCCTCCATCTGTTCAGCACGATACGGTTTGCCGAGGCCGACACCTTGGGCGACAGAATATTGGGAATGCTTGCATCTCAGCCCTTCGAGGGCATGTTCTCGGTATACGGGCTTGTCTGTCTTATCTTGGTTCTCTGGCGGGGAAATGTCGGACCTAACCGCTTCGGCGCCAACCCGCGCGAGATTGCGGACTGAAGTTATCCGAAGCCATCAAGCCTGTGCCGGTATATGTGTTGCCCCGATCTTGTCCGCCACACCAGTCCGCTCATGTCGAGCGAAGTCGAGACACGTCGCGCGAGGTGTCTCGACTTCGCTCGACATGAGCGGGATTTGGGGACGTTGAACCTATGGCACCAGCACCGTATCCGCCGCCTCCGCATCGGTTTGCGGGTAATCGAGGATGTAGTGCAGCCCCCGGCTTTCCTTGCGCTTCAGTGCCGAGCGCACGATCAGATCGGCGCATTGCAGCAGGTTTCGCAGTTCGACGAGGTCGGTGGTGACGCGGAAACTGCCGTAATATTCCGCCACTTCCTCGCTCAGCATGCGGATGCGGTGGGCGGCGCGTTCGAGGCGCTTGGTGGTGCGCACGATGCCGACATAGTTCCACATGAAGCGGCGGATTTCGGTCCAGTTCTGCTTGATGATCACTTCCTCGTCGGAATCGGTGACGCGGCTTTCGTCCCAGGGGCGGACCGGCGGGGGAATATCGAAGCTGTCCCAGCGGGCGAGAATATCCGCAGCCGCCGCCTCGCCGAAAACGAAGCATTCGAGCAGGGAGTTGGAGGCCAGCCGGTTCGCCCCGTGCAGCCCGCTCTCGCTGCATTCGCCGGCGGCATAGAGCCCGGGCAGATCGGTGCGCCCGTCGAGATCGATGACCACACCCCCGCAGGTATAATGCTGCGCCGGTACCACCGGGATCGGCGCTTTGGTCATGTCGATGCCCAGTTCGAGCAGCTTGTCGTGGATGTTGGGGAAGTGCGTGCGCACGAATTCCGGCGGCTTGTGGCTGATATCGAGGTGGACGAAATCGAGCCCGTCGCGCTTGATCTCGGCATCGATGGCGCGGGCGACGACATCGCGCGGGGCCAGTTCCGCGCGGGCATCGTAATCGGGCATGAAACGCTTGCCGGTAACCGGATGCCTGAGCTGCCCGCCCTCGCCGCGCACCGCCTCGGTGATCAAGAAGTTCTTGACCTCCAGGTTGTAGAGGCAGGTTGGGTGGAACTGCATCATTTCCATATTGGCGACCCGCGCGCCTGCGCGCCAGGCCATGGCGATGCCGTCTCCCGTGGCCCCGCGCGGTGCGGTGCTGAACTGGTAGACGCGGCCTGCCCCGCCGGTGGCGAGCACGGTGGCGCGGGCGACATGCGCCTCAACCTTGCCGCTCGCCTCGTCGAGCGCATAGACGCCCCACACCCGGCCCGAGCCCGAATAGCGCAGCTCGTGCTGGCCGGTGATCAGATCGACGCAGCTGCGGCCCGGCAGCAGGGTGATGTTGGGATGCGCCGTGGCGGCCTTGACCAGCGCCTGCTGCACCGCCCAGCCGGTGGCATCGTCGACATGGACGATGCGCCGCTGCGAATGCCCGCCCTCGCGGGTGAGGTGGAGCTTGCCCGACTGCGTGTTGAACGGCACGCCCAGCTCGACCAGCCGGTCGATGGCGTGCGGCGCGCGTTCGATGACGAATTCGACTGTCTCGATCCGGTTGAGCCCGGCCCCGGCGACCATTGTATCGCCGACATGCTCCTCGAACGTATCCCCGGCATCGAGCACCGCCGCGATCCCGCCCTGCGCCCAGGCGGTCGACCCGCCGGTGAGGCTGCCCTTGGCGAGCACCAGCACCTTGCGCTCCTCGGCCAGCGCCAGCGCGGCAGTGAGCCCGGCCGCGCCGGAGCCGACGACGATGACGTCGTGGGTCATGTCAGGATCGGCCCCGAAATGCCTCAGGCCGCCTTCATCGAGGTGACCGGTAGCGCGATCGTTTCCAGCGTTGAGAGGTCCAGCATTTTCGAGGCGTGGTCGATATCCAGCCCGATCACGTGCCCGTTCGCGTCGAGGTCGGCATTAAGACCCTCCGCAATTTCCCGGACTTCCACGCCGGAACCTGCACGAAGTTCGATGTAGAGACTGTCGGTCTCGGCATAATAGTGCAGCTTCATGGCGCGTCCTCGCGGAAATTGCGATCGGGGAAGGCGTTGTGGATCGTTACGCCATCCTCAAGTGTTACAACCCGCAAGATGCGAGGTTCGGTTTCATTTGGCAAGGATACCATGCCCCAGTGCCGGATGCGGCCATCTTCCTGGACTGACTTGCGGATGGGCTTCGCCACCACTTCCATGCACATTGCGAGAGTCAGATAGGGCCGTTTGCGCAAGACTTGCTCTATGAAATAGCGAGTTGTCCGTGGCTCAACCATTGCTCGTCAACGATACAAACACATCCTCCAGGTCCGCTTCCCGGGTCGTCACATCGACAATCGCCAGTCCTAGCCCCTGCACCACCGACATCACTTCCCCGGCGTTGGTGCGGTCCTTGTCATAGGTGATCTCCAGCACCCGCTCGCCCGCGCTTTCGCATTTGAGGAAGGCGGGATGCGCGGGCAGCGCGCCGACATCGCGGTCGAGCGTTAGCACCACGATTTTCTCGCGCGCCATTTCGACCAGTTCGCGGGTGGTCTTGTTGGCGATCAGCTTGCCGTGGTCGATGATGGCGATGCGCTCGCACAGCTCTTCGGCCTCTTCGAGGTAGTGGGTGGTCAGCACCACCGTCACCCCCTCGGCGTTCATTTCGCGCACCAGTTCCCACAGCTGGCGGCGCAGTTCGACATCGACACCGGCAGTCGGCTCGTCGAGCACCAGCACCGGCGGCGAATGGACCAGCGCCTTGGCGATCAACAGCCGCCGCTTCATGCCCCCAGACAGCGTCCGCGAATAAGCGTGCGCCTTGTCGCCCAGATGCACCGCGCGCAGCAGCTCCATCGATCGCCGCAAGGGTTTGGCCACGCCCCACAGCCCGGCGGTATTCTCCAGCACTTCGAACGGGGTGAAGAAAGCGTCGAACACCACTTCCTGCGGGACAATACCGATCGCGCGCTTGGCGTTGCGCACGTCCCGATCGATGTCGAAACCCCAGATCGAAGCCCCGCCTGAGGTCTTCATCACCATCCCGGCCAGAATATTGATCAGCGTCGATTTGCCCGCGCCGTTGGGGCCGAGCAGCCCGAAGATCTGCCCCTGCGGCACATCGAAACTGACATCGTCCAGCGCCAGCTTGCTCTCGCTGCCCCCCGAGCCGGCATAGCGTTTGACGAGGTTGCGGATCGAGATGGCGGGGGGCAGGGTCATGAGAGGTGCATTGCGACAGGATTGGCGCGGCGTAAAGCCTTGGCGACAGGGACGGTCGGAGGCCAAAACAATTGCATATGGGTTTTCGGAGATGGTTTCGCGCAGAGGCGCAGAGGAAGCAGAGATCGCAAAGGGTAGTTCTATTGGAGAAGCCGCTCTCACACTGATCGCATCGCGGAAATCTCCGGCTCTGAACAGGACACGAGCGTTCGGCTCAGGATGCATTTCGACGGTCTTTGCTTTCTCTGCGCCTTTGCGTGAACCACAAAGCCCTTATGCGATTGACCCGGGGGCTGGAATTCGCCGCGACGCGTTGCTAGTGCTGTCTCCATGAGCAACCCTCCCGAAACCGTCATCGCCACATCCGCCCTCGTCAGCTGCGACGGGGCCACCGATATTCCCGGCGGCGCCGCGCTCGGCCATCCGCGCGTGTGGCTGCAGATCGACGAGAAGGGCTATGCCGAATGCGGCTATTGCGACCGGCGGTTTGTGCTGAAGGGTGGACCTGCGGAAGGCTCGAAGGCGGCCTGATCCCTGGCCGGCGTAGCGCGACATCCTTCGACAAGCTCAGGATGAGCGGGGTTGGGGATAGGGGTTCAAGCAAGCGGGGTCGGGGATAGGGTTTCAATCAAAAGGCCCGCTCATGCTGAGCTTGTCGAAGCACGCGCGCCCAGGGGAATCGCTTCAGATTAACGCGCTTCGTTGAGTGACGAGTGTTTCGAGGTAATCGGGATCGAGATTGGCGCGTTTTCTGCGGACTTTGAGGCTGTGTTTGTCGTTTGGATTGCGGACCATGTTCATGGCGATGTGTTTGACGACGGCCATATTCTGCGGGCCATATCCGGTTCTCAGGCGTGCGAGATCGTCGTGGAAGACGACGTCGAGCACCCAGTGGAGACGGTTTTCGATGCCCCAGTGGGCGCGGACGGCGGCGGCGAAGGCTTGGGGGTCGAGTTTGACGGAAGCGAGATAATAGCGCCGTTCGGTGCTTTTGCGGCCTTCCCGCTCGACATGATTTTCGACCATTGCGATCATCGCGAGATGGGGGAAATGGGGTTCGTCGGTGTAACGGCGGTCGGAAAACAGCCATTCTGTATGGTGACAGACGCGGTGATGGCGCTCCTCGATGCGGCCATGATCGGCGTCGGTAGTGACGTGGGGCGCAAGGATCATATCGGCGGGCGGGTCGGCAAAGAAGTCCACAACATCCGCGAACAGCGCCGGACGGTTGCCTTTGAGCGCGAGCAGATAATCGCCGCCGCGCTTCACGATGGTCTCGGCAATCGCGGTCTGTGTCCCGATCGCATCGATGGTGACGAGTGCGCCGGTCAGCTCCAACCGTTCGAGCAGCAGCGGGATCGCGGTGATCTCGTTGGATTTTACGTCTACCGCTTCCTGTCCCAGAACCAGCCGCTGACGCGAGGCCCAGGCCGAGACCATGTGCAGCGGCGCGCGACCTTTGCTGCGCGCATGGCTGCGCCGCGAGGTCTTGCCATCAATCGCGATCACATCGGGCGCATCGTCGCGCAGCGCTTCCACCCAAGTGGCAAAGCAGGTTTTGAACAGCTCAGGGTCCAGCGCATTGACGACATCATTGAGTGTATCGTGCGCCGGTATCCCATGCACAAAGGGCAGAAAACGGCGCAGAAAATCGAGCCGGTGCTGACCCCACAGCCTGATCTCGACAAAATCCTCCATCCCCGAAAGCGTTGCGCACAGCACCAGCAACAATACCTCACGAAGCGGATACAAAACCCGCCACTGCTCCCGGTGATCGCGAAGCGCAGAAAAATGATCGAGAATTGAACGGGACGATGGCGATGCAGACATGAACGGCTCCCACAATATGGAGCCTCGTCTGAATCACAACGCCACAATCAACACCAGTCCCGTTCATCTGAAGCGATTGCCCTGCACACGCACCGACATGGCCTTTCGCGCGGACCCATTCGCGCCTATATCACCCCCATGACCATGCTCGACCCCCGCTCGCTCCTCTATCGCACCGGCCAGCTTTCGCCTGAAGAGGCGCAGGCGCTGGCCCGCGAAACCCTGTCCAGATGCGACGACGGCGAGCTTTACCTGCAGTTCATCGCCTCGGAGAGTTTCGGCTTCGACGATGGCCGGCTCAAGACTGCCGACTATTCGCGCGATGCCGGGTTCGGCCTGCGCGGGGTTTCGGGCGAGATGACCGGCTTTGCCCATGCCAACGATATCTCCGCCGCCGCCATCCGCCGCGCCGGGGAGACGCTGCAGTTGCTCGATCCCGCCAAGGGCCAGCCTTCGCCCCCGCCGCGCATGAACAACCGGCACCTCTACACCGAAGCCTCGCCGCTCGATGCGGTGGGTTTTGCCGAAAAGGTCAAGCTGCTCGAGACGATCGACGCCGCCGCGCGGGCCCGCGATCCGCGGGTGTCGCAGGTCAGCGCCAGCATTTCGGGTTCATGGTCGGTGGTCGAGATCGTTCGCGCCGACGGCTTCATCGCGCAGGATGTGCGGCCCTTGGTGCGGCTCAACGTCGGCATCGTCGCCGAGAGCAATGGCAGGCGCGAGACCGGCAATTTCGGCATGGGTGGGCGCTGGCTTTACGACGACCTGTTTGATCCGAAGAACTGGAACCGCGCCATCGACGAGGCATTGGCGCAGGCGCTGGTCAACCTTGAAAGCGTCGATGCCCCGGCCGGCGAGATGACCGTGCTGCTCGGCCCCGGCTGGCCCGGCGTGTTGTTGCACGAGGCGGTCGGCCACGGCCTCGAAGGCGATTTCAACCGCAAGGGCACCAGCGCCTTTTCCGGCCGCATCGGCGAACGCGTCGGCGCTCCGGGAGTGACTGTGGTTGACGATGGCTCGATTGCCGGACGGCGCGGTTCGCTGTCGATCGACGACGAGGGCACCCCGACGCAGGAAAACGTGCTGATCGAGGACGGTATCCTCAAGGGCTATCTGCAGGACCGGCTCAACGCCCGGCTGATGGGCGTTCCTGCCACCGGCAACGGCCGCCGCGAAAGCTACGCCCACGCGCCGATGCCGCGGATGACCAACACTTTCATGCGCGGCGGCAAAGACGATCCGGCGGAACTGCTGGCCCGGATGAAGAACGGCATTTTCGCCAAAAGCTTCGGCGGTGGCCAGGTCGATATCGTCTCGGGCAAATTCGTGTTCTCTTGCACCGAGGCCTACAAGGTCGAGAACGGCAAGCTCGGCGCGCCGATCAAGGGCGCGACGCTGATAGGCGACGGGCCCAGCGTGCTCACCCGGGTAATCGGCATCGGCAACGACATGGCTCTGGACGAAGGCGTCGGCGTCTGCGGCAAGGGGGGGCAGAGCGTGCCTGCCGGGGTTGGACAGCCGACCCTGCTGATTGACGGGCTGACCGTGGGCGGGACCGCCTGATTATTCAGCCCCGGTTTTTCAGGCCCGGTTTTTCAGGCCCGGTTTTCTTCCCCGGCTTTTTCAGGCAGCATTCAGGAACTTGTGGTAGTCTCCCGTCATTACGGCACAGGAGAATCGTATATGCGCAAGTTTGCCCTCATTCTCGCCGCCGGAGCCGCATTGATCGCAGGCCCTGCCCTGCAGGCCAAGGAACGGCTGACCGGTGAGGCGAAGCTCGCCAAACTGCTCGAAGGCCGCGTCGCCGGCGAGCCCGTCAGCTGCATCCCGCTCAACCGCACGCAGCAAGCGCGGATCATCGACAAGACCGCGATCGTCTATGACAGCGGCCGCACGATCTACGTGAACCCGCCGCGTCATCCCGAATCGCTCGACGATGACGATGTCATGGTCACCAAGCTGCACTCCAGCCAGCTTTGCCGGCTGGACACGGTGCATCTGCATGACCGCTCGGGCTTTTTCTTCAGCGGCTTTGTCGGGCTGGAAGACTTCGTCCCCTACCGCAAGGTTGCGGTGGCCGACTGACCTCGCGCCCGCATCGGACGCCGTGACTGCCGCCCGGTCAGGCTGGCCCGCGCAACTGCTGCATTACTGGTTTCACCAGCTGCGCCCGGACCAATGGTTCGGGCGTAGTGACGAAGTGGATGCGCAGCTGGACCGCCGCTTTGGCAGCACTCTCGCGGTTTTGGCCAACAGGCCTGCGCGCGAGTTTCTGCGCGATCCGCTGACGGCGCGTGCGGCCGTGCTGCTGTTCGACCAGCTGCCGCGCAACCTCCATCGCGGCACCCCGCAGGCCTTTGCCAGCGATCCACTCGCCCGGGCGATCCTCAAGGGCGCGCGGGCGCGCGGTTGGGATCGCGGTCTGGGCAAGTCCGCGTGCCAGTTTCTGTATCTGCCACTGATGCACAGCGAGGCGATTGCCGATCAGCGCCTGGCGATGCGGCTGCTTCCCCGGCTTGGCGATCCCTGGATTACGGCTTTCGCCGGGGCGCACTACCGCATGATCGCCCGCTACGGACACTTCCCGCACCGCAACGCAATATTCGGCCGGACATCGAGCCCGGCCGAGCAATGTGCAATAGCTTCAGGTAACACCTGGTAGGCGGTTCGCCGGCGATCAGCCGCCCGGCGAATCGTCGCCGCCGCCGGCTGCAGCGGCAATGATGCCGCCCACGCCGAGCAAGCCGAGCACGCCCAGCAGCCAGCCATTGCCGCCGCCTCCGGAGGTTGCAACCGGAATGACTTCAGGCGGAGGAGGCGGAGGAGGGGGAGGAGGGGGGGGCGGCGGAACTTCAACCGGCGGCGGGGGGGGGGGGTCGGCTCAACCCAGGTTGGGGCCGGCTGCGACTGCGGCAAGGCTTGCGCCGAACGAACCGGAGCCGGACGCCGCGCCAGGCGACGCTGACCCTTGCGGGCCGCAGCCTTGCGCTTGGAGGCTTTCTTTTTCGCCTGTTTGGAATATCCAGGCCCCGGCGCATCGGCCTGGACCACCACCGGAATTGTGATCAACGAGAAGGCAGCCAGAGCCCCAGCCACTCGGTTCCGCAATTTCGAACCTGCCGCGATTTCCGCCATTACTCCATTCCTTCTGAATTCTGGGCCCCAAGGGCATATAGATATTTCGCAGAGCCTCGCATAACTAGCGATCAATGTAAACGGGTTAAGTATAATACCGGAGGAAAGGCGCGCAACTGTCTCGGCTTGAAACAGCGCGTCCGGCTGCTTGGCGGCAAAGTGCCCGGCAGGGAAAATGGCCCGAGAGCAATTTGGTGCGGTCGAGAAAACTCGAACTTCCACGGGCTTTCGCCCACAACGACCTCAACGTTGCGCGTCTACCAATTCCGCCACGACCGCTAAATCAACGAAGCGGCAATCTCTTGGATCGTGGCGCTCCGGGGGGGTAGGAGCGCGCCCTTAGCAAAGGGACAGGACGCCCGCAAGCGGCGAGTCCGGGTAATCGGGTTCAGCCTGGCTTCCAGCCGATCTCGGCGGAGGCGGCGGATTTGGGGACGTCGGTCACCGCCTCGTTGATCGATACGCTCTCCCCGGGGGCGAGCTGGCGCTTGGGCGGGGCGACGATCCAGCTGTAGACGATCCGTTCGCGGGCGTCGCGCAGCACGATCAGGATCGAAGGCACCGTCCGCGACGCCTTGCCGACGTTGGTGACCGTGCCGCTGGCGCCGAAGAATTCGGTGCCGTTGGGCAGGGTGCGGCGGTCCTGCCGGTTGGGCGGGAATTCGAGCACCAGATCGGGCTGCGCCTCGGCAAAGGTTCGGCCGCGCCATCGGCATCCAGTCAGGCAGGCCATAGGCAGCGACCGCGCCGATCGCCGCCAGCGATATCCCGGCAAAGCAGGCCGCCGCCCAGGTCCACATCTTGAGCTTGTTGCGGCGCGGGCGGAACGGCGGTTCGTAATCGAAGCTTGAGCGCGGTTCGCCATAACGGCCGCCAGGGGTGTAGGCCGGTTCGGTGCGCAGGCCCGGAACTTCGGCGAGTGGCTCGTCCCAGGCAGATGGCTGCGGCGCGGCGGGTTCGGGCGGCGGCGCTGGCGGCTCGGGCGCGGCGGCCTCTGCTGGCGGGGGCTCAGGCGGAGGCTGCTGCAGCGAGCGTTCTACCAGATCCGGCGCAGGCGGAGCAGGTGCTTCCTCGGGTGCAGACGGAGGCACCTGCCGGGGCGGCGACGGCGGTGCTTCAGCCGCCACCGCTTCCGCCACCGTTTCGCGCGGCGGCAATGGCGGGCCGTCCTGGAACCAGTTGTGGCGGCATTTGGCGCAACGTACATTGCGTCCATCCGCGCCAATCGCGCTATCGGGCACGACATAGCGGGTCGCACAGGCTGGGCAGGCGATGATCATTGCCCGCCCGTTAAGCACGCCCGGTTCGCACCCGGCAAGGTGCGTTGCGGAAAAGCCGGGTCGCAATGCTCTTTTTTCCACACTGAATGACGGCTATAGCCTGCCCGGCGCCCATTCTGCACCGCGCCGGACCGGATCATACAGCCTATCATGACTAACGCCGCCGACGGGGAAATCGTCCATTTCGACAGTGTTGGCCTTCGCTATGGCACGGACCGCGAAGTGCTGAGCGACGTTTCCTTCACCCTGCATTCGGGCAGCTTCTATTTTCTGACCGGGGCCAGCGGTGCCGGAAAAAGCTCGCTGCTGCGCTTGCTTTACCTGGCCCAGCGCCCGTCGCGGGGCATGATTCGCCTGTTCGGCGCCGATGCGATCACGCTTTCGCGGCAGCGCCTGCCCGCCTTCCGGCGGCGGCTGGGGGTGGTGTTCCAGGATTTCCGGCTGGTCCAGCACCTGTCCGCATTCGATAATGTCGCGCTGCCGCTGCGGGTGGCCGGAGCGGCGGAGAAGGATCTGATCAAGCCGGTTACCGACATGCTCGATTGGGTTGGCCTTGCCGATCGCATGCATGCCCGCCCGGCTACGCTTTCGGGCGGCGAGCAGCAGCGCGTCGCCATCGCCCGCGCGGTAATCGGTCGGCCCGAAATGCTGATCGCCGACGAGCCCACCGGCAACGTCGATCCGGACATGGCGATAAAGCTGCTGCGGCTGTTCGAAGCGCTCAACCGGCTGGGGACGACAGTGGTGGTCGCCACCCACGACGTCCACCTGCTCAAGAAAGTGCCTGATTCGCTGATCATGCGGCTGGTCAACGGCCGGCTGTCCGATCCCACCGGTCTCTTGCGCTATCCGCCGCGGCGGGCTTCGCCTGCTCCCGGGTCGCAGGGGCAGATGCGATGAGCGGGCGCTTCCGCCGCAATCCGCGCAGCGGCGATGCCGCGCAACTGGTCCCGCAGGCGCGCCTCTCCGGCCCGATGCCATGGGTTATTGCGATCATGGTGGCGCTGACGGTGATCGCTTCGGGAGGCGGACTGGCCTTGCGCAACACCGCGCAGGTCGCCGCCGCCGACCTTGCCGGCGGGCTGACCGTGCAGATCGTCGAGGCAGTTCCCGAGGCGCGCGATCGCCAGGCGCAGGCCAGCCTGGCGCTGCTGCGCGCGATGCCAGGCGTGGTCTCGCAGCGGCTGGTGCCCAAGGCAGAGATGGACGCGCTGATCCAGCCCTGGCTGGGCGGCGATACCGGCGAGGCGATCCCGGTCCCGGCTCTGATCGACGCACAGATCGATGGCGCCGCCACGCCGCAGCGCCTGGCCGACATTCAGCGCGCACTGCGCGAAGTGGCCCCGGCGGCGCGGGTCGATGCGCAGTCAAGCTGGCTGACCCCGGTGTTCGAAGCCATCGCATCGCTGCAGTGGCTGGTGGCGGCGCTGGTCGTGCTGCTGGCGATGGCGCTGGCAGCGGCGGTGCTGCTGGCGGCGCGGACGGCGCTGGGCACCAACCGGGAAACCATCGAGATCGTGCATCTGCTCGGCGGCACCGACACGCAGATCGCGCGGGTGTTCCAGCGTTCGATCGGCGTCGATGCGGCGGCCGGCGGTGCGGTCGGGCTGGCCTTGGCGGTGGTCGTGATCCTGTTTCTGGGCCGGCGGTTTTCCGGGCTGGGCGCGGGCATGGTCAATGGCGGCGCGCTGGGCTGGGGCGACTGGCTGCTGCTCGCCACGATCCCGCTTGCCGCCACTGTGCTGGCGATGCTGACGGCGCGGATCACCGTGCTGCGCGCGCTGCGCAAGGTAGTGTAGGGCCGCTGCCATGTTCCAACGCATTGCCTCACTGATCCTGCTGGTCTGGATGCTCGGCTTCATCTGGTTCGCCATCGCCCTGCCGCAGCCGCAGTATGGCGCGAAGACCGACGGCGTCGCCGTGCTTACTGGCGGGCCGGGTCGGATAGCACGCAGCCTTGAGGTGCTGGACAAGGGCTGGTCGCGCAAGCTGCTGGTGTCGGGCGTCGATGAGCATGTCCGCCCGGTCGAATTTCAAGCGAGCTACAAGGTTCCGGCAGAGCAGATAAAATGCTGCGTAACCCTGGGCTTTGAATCCTGGGACACCCAGTCGAATGCCCGCGAAACCGCGCGCTGGATCGCCGATAACAAGCTCCGCTCGGTGCGGCTGGTGACCACCGACTGGCACATGCGCCGCGCGGCCTACGAGCTGGAACGGATGCTACCGGACGGCGTCAGCCTGGTCCGCGATGCGGTGGTTTCCAAACCGTCGCTGAAGGTGCTGTTTATCGAATACCACAAGCTGCTGGCGCGGCGCGCGGCCGTGCTGTGGGGCGGGTGATGGCGGCGCATTCCGGCGCGGCCACTCCCGGCGAGGTGTTGCGCAGCCTGGCCTTCTACACTGTCTTCTACATCGGCTCGGTGGGATATGTTCTGGTCGCGCTGCTGGCATTGCCGCTGAGTCAGCGTCTGTTCCGCTGGCTGGTGAGCGGCTGGGCGGGCTATCACCGGCGCTGCGCCAGCGCTTTGCTGGGCATACGTGTCGAACTGCGCGGCCAGACGCCTTCGGGTCCAGTGCTGGTGGCGATCAAGCATGAGAGCTTTTTCGAGGCGATCGACCTGCCGTGGCTGCTGCCGCACCCGGCCGTCTTCGCCAAGGCCGAACTGCTGCGCATTCCGCTGTGGGGCTGGGTGGGCAGGCGCTTCGGGCTGATCGGGGTCGAGCGCGACCAGGGTGCCAGGGCGTTGCGGGCGATGGTCGCGGCGGCGCGCAAGCATTCGGGCGAGGGCCGCCCGCTGGCGATTTTTCCCGAGGGTACCCGGATCCCGCACGGCCAGACGCCGCCGCTGCAATCGGGCTTTGCCGGGCTTTACAAGCTGCTCGGCCTGCCGGTGGTGCCGGTGGCAGTGTCGAGCGGACCGCTGTACCACCGCCGCTGGAAACGCGCCGGGACCGTGACGTTCGACTTTGGCGAAGCCATCCAGCCCGGCTTGCCACGCGCAGAGATCGAAGCCCGGGTGCACGCCGCGATCAACCGGTCGAACCGGGAACCCGCAGCTTGACCGAAGGCCATGGCTCCAGGCCCGCCAAGAAGCGCTCGCCGCTCAGCGTGCTCGGTCCCGGCCTCGTCACTGGCGCGGCCGACGACGATCCCAGCGGTATCGGCACCTATAGCCAGGTCGGCGCGCAATTCGGCTATGGCATGGCCTGGACGATGCTGTTCGGCTATCCGCTGCTGGTCTCGATCCAGGCGATCTGCGCGCGGATCGGCGCGACCACCGGCATGGGCATCGCCCAGAACCTGCGCGAACATTATCCGCGGCCCTTGCTGCAAGGGGTGGTGGTGCTGCTGCTCATCGCCAATGTCATCAATCTGGGCGCCGACCTTGGCGCGATGGGCGCGGTGATGGGACTGTTGCTGCCCGGCCCGGCGCTGGCCTATGTCGCGCTGTTCGGGGTGGCCAGCGTGCTGCTCGAAGTGTTCACCAGCTACACCCGCTACGCCAGCATCCTCAAATGGACGACGCTTTCGCTGTTTGCCTATGTCGCGGTGGTATTCGTCGCCGATGTCCCCATCGGCGAGGCGCTGCGCGGCACGTTGATCCCCAGCTTCACCTTCGACAAGCCGCACGCCATGGCGTTGGTGGCGATTTTCGGCACCACGATCAGTCCCTACCTGTTTTTCTGGCAGGCCGGACAGGAGGTCGAGGAGCAGCATCGCCGCCACATCAAGCCGCTGCATGTCTCGCCGCGCCGCGCCGGGGTCGAATTCGCCCGCATCCGCGCCGATACGCTGATCGGCATGGGCTTTTCGCACCTCACCGCGCTGTTCATCATCGTGGCGACTGCGGCGACGCTGCATGCGCACGGCGTCACCGATATCGAAAGCGCTGCGCAGGCGGCCGAGGCGCTGCGCCCGATCGCCGGTGACCTGGCCTTTGCCCTGTTCGCCATCGGCATCATCGGGACCGGACTGCTGGCAGTGCCGATCCTGGCGGGCAGCGCCGCCTATGCGGTGAGCGAATGCTTCGGCTGGACCGAAGGCCTCGACCGCAAGCCGCGCGAGGCCAAGGCCTTCTACGGGGTGATCGCGGTGGCGACGCTGGCCGGGGTGGCGATGAACGCCCTCACCATCGATCCGATGAAGGCGCTCTACTGGGCGGCGGTGGTCAACGGCCTGCTGGCGCCGCCGCTGATGCTGGTGACCATGCTGATCGCGCGCAATCCGCAGGCGATGGGTAAATTGACGATTGGACCAAGGCTGGCAATCGGGGGCTGGATTTCGACCGCGGTGATGTTCGCGGTGGCGGGGATTTTCCTGGTGGTTTAACGCGTCGCGTGGGAAATCGAATGGCCCTTTCTTCCCCCCTCCCGCTTGCGGGAGGGGTTGGGGGTGGGTGCGTCTGAATTTGGCGCGAAACCGTCGATTGCGTCCGACTGGCCCACCCCTAACCCCTCCCGCAAGCGGGAGGGGGACTGGGATGCACTGGCTCTGAACTGAATATGCGATAGCCCTGCCCCACTGGGAGAGGGCAATAGATTTCAGGAATCTGGAGCCTATCCTAATCCCTGACGTGATCGCTCCGCCCGAAATCGGGCCGGGCATCGTCCTGGCCCTCGGCGATGATCGAGCGGCGGATGGCGCGGGTGCGGGTGAACTGGTCGAACAGCGCGTCGCCGTCGCCCACCCGGATCGCGCGCTGGAGCGCGGTCAGATCCTCGCTGAAGCGCTGCAGCATTTCCAGCACGGCATCCTTGTTGGCCAGGAACACGTCGCGCCACATGGTCGGGTCGGAGGCGGCGATGCGGGTGAAATCGCGGAAACCGCCGGCGGAGTATTTGATGACTTCGCTCTGGGTCACAGCCTCGAGGTCGGAGGCGGTGCCGACGATGGTATAGGCGATCAGATGCGGCAGATGGCTGGTGACGGCCAGGACCAGGTCGTGGTGCTCGGCGTCCATCACCTCGACATTCGCGCCCAGCGCCTGCCAGAAGGCGGTGAGCCCGGCCAGCTGCGCCGGGTCGGCACCGGCGGGCGGTGTGATAATGCACCAGCGGTTCTGGAACAGGCTGGCAAAGCCCGCGTCTGGCCCCGAATTCTCGGTCCCCGCAACCGGATGCGCGGGGATGATCGCACGGCCGGGCAGAGCCTCGCCCAAGGCTTTGGCGATCGCCTGCTTGCACGATCCGACATCGCTGACCAGCGCGCCCTTCGGAAGGGCATCGGCGATTTCGCGCGCTGCCGGACCCATCGCGCCGGGCGGAACGCAGAAGATCACCAGATCGGCCTCGCGCACGGCCTCGGCGGCAGTATCGCAGATCGTGCCGGCAAGCCCGCGTTCGGCAGCGCGCTGGCGGGTGGCGGGATCGAGATCGTAACCGGTGGTCTGCACGCCGGGCAGATAGTCGCGCACCGCAAGCCCGATCGAGCCGCCGAGCAGGCCCAGGCCGATGATGGCGACCGTGTTGAAGCTCATCGCAGGCTCTCCGCCATTTCGCGCAAGGCCGCGGCAATCGCGTCCATCTGCTCCGCCGTGCCGATGGTGATGCGAAGCCCGTGCGGCAGACCCTGACCCGGCAGCCAGCGGGTGATATAGCCGCGTTCCGCCAGCCCGTTGTAGGCAGCTTCGGCGCTCAGCGCGCCTTCGAACAGGATCAGCACGAAATTGGCCTGGCTCGGCAGCGGGCGCAGGCCGTGGTTGCCCAGAGCCCCAAGCGCGGTCACGAAACGCGCGCGTTCCGTGGCATTGTGGCGGCGCGAGTTCTCGACGAAGTGCTGGTCGCCCAGCGCCGCCAATGCCATCGCCTGGCCGGTGCCCGAAACATTGAACGGTCCGCGAATCCGCCCCAGCGTATCGATGATCCGCGCCGCGCCGGTAGCCCAGCCGATCCGCTCGCCGGCAAGGCCGTAGATCTTGGAGAAGGTGCGGGTGACCAGGACATTGTCATGGCTGGCGGCCAGCGCCAGCGCGCCATCGTCGTCCTCGGGCGCGACATATTCGCCGTAAGCCTGATCGATCACCAGCAGCACGTCGGCGGGCAGCGCGGCGTGCAGCCGGGCGATCTCGCCCTTGGGCAGGAAGCTTCCGGTCGGGTTGTTGGGGTTGGCGATGAACACCACGCGGGTCTTGCCGGTCACCAGCGCCAGCAGCGCATCGACGTCGCTGCCGTAGTCTGCATCGGGGGCGACCACCGGGGTCGCGCCGCAGCGGCGGGCGGCGATATCATACACCGAAAAGCCATAGCGGACGTAGATCACTTCGTCGCCCGGCCCGGCATAGCCCTGCGCGGCAAGGTTGAGCAGCTCGTCAGACCCGGTTCCACATACGATCAGTGCCGGGTCGATGCCGTTCAGTGCCGCTATACCCCCTCTCAGTGCCGTGCTGTCCGGATCGGGATAGCGCGAGGGCGGCGTGGCAAATTCCCGCGCCGCCAGCGCCAGCGGGCTGGTGCCGAGCGGGTTCTCGTTGGCCGAAAGCTTGATCAGCGGACGCCCGTCGGCCCCGGCGGACTTGCCGGGGACATAGGCATGGATCGCGTCGATCCAGGGCTTGGGGACGGGCGTAGAAGTCATTGCGCGGTGCGCATAGCAGTCTTGCCGCCAAATGACAGCCAGTTCGTCCAGGCAGCCAGGGAAATCCTAGTTACGATAGTTGCACCCAATCCCGTCACCCTGAACTTGTTTCAGGGCCCATCAAGCCGCACGACCGGAGCACGTTAAAGGGATGCAAACCGCGAGGTCAGGCTTGAGAATCGAGAGCTCCGGGTGCGTGGTGAAATGGGCCCTGAAACAAGTTCAGGGTGACGGAGAATTTGTGATTGGGTTTATTCGCGATTGCCCTGTCCCGGCAGCGCGGATGGAATTGACAGCGCCCGCCGATCCCCCCAAGTCGCGTCCAGCATGGGCAAAGCCGCAACCGTTACCGTCAGCGAAGTGCTGGAACTCGCCGAACCGCTGCTGCTGGACAGCGGCCAGCGGCTCGAAGGCGTGCGCATTGCCTATGAGACCTATGGCGCGCTGGACGCGGACCGGGGCAACGCCATCCTCGTCTGCCATGCCACCACCGGCGACCAGCATGTCGCCAGCCCGCATCCGATCACCGGCAAGCCGGGCTGGTGGGACCGGATGGTCGGTCCCGGCAAGCCGATCGACACTGATCGGTTCCACGTGGTCTGCGCCAATGTGCTGGGCAGCTGCATGGGATCGAGCGGGCCTGCCAGCCCGGCCGCGGACGGCAAGCCTTATGGCATGCGCTTTCCCGTCATCACCATCCGCGACATGGTGCGCGCGCAGGTGGCGCTGCTGGAGCATCTCGGGATCGCGCAATTGTATTGCGCGGTCGGCGGATCGATGGGGGCGATGCAGGCACTGTCGCTTGCCGCCAACTGGCCGCACCTGCCGCAGCGGATCATGTCGATCGCCGGCACCGCGACCATGGCCGCGCAGAACATCGCTTTCCAGGAGGTCGGCCGCCAGGCGATCCTCGCCGATCCCAACTGGCAGGACGGCAACTACTACGGCACCGGCAAGGCCCCCGATGCCGGGCTCGCCGTCGCGCGGATGGCGGCGCATATCACCTATCTGTCCGAGGAAAGCCTCGCCGAGAAGTTCGGCCGCCGCCTGCAGGACCGCGAGGCCAAGAGCTTTGGTTTCGACGCCGATTTCCAGGTGGAAAGCTATCTGCGCCACCAGGGCGTCAGCTTCACCAGCCGCTTCGATGCCAACTCCTACCTCTATATCACCCGCGCCATGAGCTATTTCGACCTTGCCGAGGAACACGGCGGCCGCCTTCCCGATGCCTTCGCGGCCACCAGGGCGCGCTTCTGCGTGATCAGCTTCGACAGCGACTGGCTTTATCCTACCGAGCAATCGCGGCGGCTGGTGCATGCGCTCAACGCGGCGGGAGCGCCGGTGAGCTTCGTCGAGCTGTCCGCGCCCTACGGCCATGACAGCTTCCTGCTGGATGTGCCCGCGCTCGACCGGGTGATCGCGGGGTTCCTCAGCCAATGAGTGCACTCCGCCCAGACCTCGCGCTGATCGCCAGCCATGTCGCGCCGGGTGCCCGCGTGCTCGATGTCGGCTGCGGCGACGGGGCGCTGCTGGCGGCGCTGCGCGACGAGCGTGGCTGCGATGCGCGGGGAATGGAGATCGATCCGGCCAATGTCGGCCTGTGCGTCGCCAAGGGCCTCTCGGTGATCCAGGGCGACGCTGATTCCGACATGGCCTTCTACCCGGACTCCACCTTCGATTACGCCATCCTCAGCGAGACATTGCAGACTACCAAGCGGCCCGATCTGGTGCTGGACGAGCTGCTGCGCATCGGCAAGCAGGCCTTCGTCAGTTTTCCCAACTTCGCGCACTGGCGGGTGCGGCTGAGCCTGCTGTGGGGCGGGCGGATGCCGGTAACGCGGTTGCTGCCAGTCGCCTGGTACGAAACCCCCAACATCCACCACCTGACTATCGCCGACTTCCGCGCCCATGTCGCCGAGCGGGGGATCAAGGTCGAACAGGCCTGGTTCCTCAACGGCGACAGGCTGACCAGCGCCTCGGCAGCGAATTTCCGCGCCGAGCATGCGATTTTCCTGCTTTCGCGGTAAAATCCTCCCCGAGCTTGTCTCGCGGAGGATATCGATCAACTTGCATTCAATCTGAATCGAGATTCAGAATTCCGCTCATCCTGAGCTTGTCGAAGGACCACCGAGCCCCGGCGAGTTCACCACGCGCTCGACCAACTCGGATAATCTACGGGTTCACCAGCAGCACACTGTCATCGCGCGCCAATGCCCATAAATTCAAGCCCGCAGCCGAGGCTCGTTCCACCGCCATGCTGGTCGGCAGCGACACCGTAACCAGCCCCGTCGCCCCGGCCCGCACTGCCTTCTCGACAATCTCGAAGCTGCAGCGCGCGGTTGACAGGACAAAGCCGCGAGAGAGTTTCCGCCCATCGCGCGCCATCGCGCCCACCAGCTTGTCGAGCGCATTGTGCCGGCCGACATCCTCGCGCAGGCAGCCGATGGTTCCGGTCACATCGCACCAGGCAGCGGCATGGGCTGCGCCGGTCGCTTGCGCCAGCGGCTGGCTGCCCCTGAGCGCCTGCAACGCGGCGAAGATCGCGGCGGGGTCCAGCGGCTCGTGCGCGGCAACCTTGGGCAGCGGCAGCGCCACCGCTTCCAGGTTTTCGATCCCGCACAGCCCGCAGCTCGATTCCGCCACCCTGCTGCGCACCCGTTCGCCCAGCTGCTCCGCGCCCAGCCCGGACAGCGCCGCGCGCACGATCCAGCCCAGATCGACTTCGGCAATGTCCAGATCCGTCACTTCGTCCGCATGCGCCGCCAGCCCCTCGGTCAGGGCGAAGCCGGTAGCGAAATCGGCAAGGTCGGCCGGGGTCGCCATCATCACCGCATAGGCGAGGCCGTTGAATTCGAGCGCGACGGGCACCTCGGGCACCCATTGGCGCGAAACGGGATGGCGGCTGCCGTCCGGCCGGACTTCAACCGCCATCTCCGCTTAACCCAGCTTCAGACCATGATAGGTCCCAAGCTTGTTGCCATCGGGATCGCGCAGATAGGCACCATATGCCCCGCGTGCCTGCGGCTTGGGTTCGGGCGGGCCTTCGCAGGTGCCGCCGTTGGCCAGTCCCGCCGCATGCCAGGCGGCGACCTGGACATCGCTGTCCGCCTCGAACAGCACGGTGCCGCCATTGGCATGGGTCGCCGGATTGCCGTCGCGCGACGCTCCGACAACGAAGTTCACCCCGCCGGGCAGCCGGTACATCAGGATCGGATACTCCGCCGGCATGGCCGACGGCGCAACACCCAGCGCCGCGAAGGTCGCGTCATAGAAGGCGCGCGCCCTGGCGAGATCGTTGGTGCCAAGGCGCAGGTTGAGCAGGCGCACCTGACCGGGTCCTCAGCCCATCGCCATCATGCCGCACAGCTTGTTGCCGTCCGGATCGCGCAGATAGGCAAGGTACAGCTTGGCAAAACCAAGATCGCGCATTCCCGGCGGATCCTCGCAGCTGGTGCCGCCCGCGGCAACGCCGGCATCGTGCCACGCGTGGGTCTGGTCCTCGCTGGTCATGGCAAAACCGATTGTCCCGCCATTGGCATAGGTTGCCGGCTGACCGTTGATCGGGGTGCCGACCAGAAGCATGCCGCCGTTGTGGTTGTAGACCAGCCGCCCGCCCATATCCGCGCCCGGATTGCCGCCGACCGACGCAAACAGGGCATCGTAGAATTTCTTTGATTTTTCAAGGTCGTTGCTGCCGACCACGACATGGGTGAACATGATTCTCTCCGGAGTTTGAGGTGACTCGCCAACCTCTTATCCCGGCGATGCGGCATTGTCAGCCGTGCATTCTTGGCCAATCGGTGGAATTGTGCGGCATCGGTGCGGCGATGCCCTGAAATGCAACACAACTGAAAATTGCCTCGGTTTGACGTGCTTTGGCAGAACGGGGGCATTGCGCGATCCAAAAAGCTGTGAGACTCTAACATCATAAGGGGCAAACCCCGAAGCCATATAAGGTCGCAATGGGTGTCTGTAATCGCGGTTTTCAGCGTTAAGGGAGGTGTGGGCAAGACCACGGTTGCGACCGATCTTGCCTGGCGGCTCGCCAGATGCTCCCAATTCAACACCTTGCTGTGGGACCTTGATGCGCAGGGCGGGGCCGGCTTCCTGCTTGGCATGGACGAGGAAGTCCGGCAACGCGCCGCCTCGGTCTTCCAGCGCGACGGCAAACCCCGCCAGCTGATCACTCCCACCGGCTACGATCGCCTGTCGATCCTGCAGGCAGATCAAAGCCTGCGCGGCCTGCCGGTGCATCTCGCCCGGCTTGGCCTGAAGCGTCGGCTGGCGACGATGACTGCGTTCCTCAAGCCGGAATTCGAACGCATTGTCATCGATTGCCCGCCCGGCTTCGGCGAGCTCAGCGAACAGGTGTTCAACGCCGCCGATGCAGTGATCGTGCCGCTGCCGCCATCGCCGCTGTCGCTCCGCGCACTGGAAGCGATCCGCATGGAACTGCTGCGGACATGCCAGGATCCGCCGCTGATTGTCCCGGTACTGACCATGTACGATGGTCGCCGCAAACTTCACAGCGATGTCGCCAAGTCGATCGCGACGGGCTGGCCGAAAATTCCGCTGTCGAGCCTGGTCGAACAATCGGCCGTGCTGCGTGCGCCGCTGGGCAGCTTTGCCGGCGGCTCCCATCCCAACCGCGCCTTTGCCCGGCTGTGCAAGGATATCGAAGACAAGCTCGGCGGATTTGCCAGCAGCGCCACTGTTCATCAAATGCACCCGATACATGAACGCATTCAGCTTCGCGAAAGCTCGCCGGTCCTACAGCTCCCCAGCCTCATCAGGAGGGCCGGGAGTTCGTTGTAATGACACTGCGTTCCACTGTTATCGCCGCCGCATTCGCTGTTGCTTTGCTTGCCCCTGTAACTGCCTCCGCCCGCGAACAGGGCCTTGGCGACGCTGCTGCCAAGTTGTCCGATCCCAGGCTGCAGAACGCCATGGCCGGTGCCATCGCCGCGATGAGCGAAGCAATGCTCGACATGAAGATGGCACCGTTCGCCAAGGCCATGGAATCGATGGGCGACAAGGATGCCGCCCGCGAGATCGATCCCGATGCCACGCTGCGCGACATGGCCGGCCCCGAAGCCGCACGCATGCCGCAGGAGCTATCCAGAAAAGTGCCGGCGATGATGGGCGCGATGGCCGGAATGGCCGGTGCGATGGAAGCGATGCTGCCGCAGTTCAAGGCAATGGGCGAGCGCATGAAGGACGCCATGCCCAGAGAGTAGGCTTTTTCCGGCTCACGCCGGGCTGGTGCCGGCTTAACCGAAGGCCAGCCCTCGGTTATCCACGTCAATTCGCGCCCACCCGGTCTCGCGCCGGGTGGACGCCGCCTGCGCGTTTCTGCATTAGATCGCCGCATGTGGCAGCTCTATCAATTCCCGCTGTGCCCGTTCAGCCGCAAGCTGCGGCTGCTGATGAGCGAGAAGGGCATCGCCTATGAGCTGTGGCGCGAAAACCCGTGGGAAGGGCGCGACGAGTTTCTTGCGCTAAACCCGGCAGGCCGCACCCCGGTGCTGTACGATCCCGAGCGCAAGATCGTGCTGTCGGACAGCCAGGCGATCTGCGAATATTTCGAAGAGACGGTCGACAAGAACCCGATGATCAACGGCACTGCCACCGGCCGCGCGGAAATCCGCCGGCTGGTCGCACTGTTCGACGAGAATTTCTTCGCCGATGTCACCGCGCCGCTGCTCCACGAACGCATGAAAAAGCGGCTGGTGATGCGCCAGTCACCCAATTCCAAGATGCTGCGTGAGGCAATGAAGCTGGCGCATGAGCATCTCTATTACATCGATTATCTGATCGACAACCGCCCCTGGCTGGGTGGTGCGACGATGAGCCTGGCCGACCTTGCCGCCGCCGCGCAGATCTCGGTGGCGGATTATCTCGGCGGTATCGACTGGGCCGGCCACGACCAGTCGCGCGGCTGGTATTCGGTGTTCAAAAGCCGCCCCAGCTTCCGCCCGCTGCTGTCCGAACGCATGGAAGTGATCCAGCCGCCAAGCCACTATGCGGATGTGAACGCGTGAGTTGAGGTCCGTCCGGGGATCAGTCCTGGCGTGATCCGGTCAACGCGCTGACGCTTTTTCTCCGAACCGCCCGTGCTTGCGAAACCGCACCATCCAGCGGTCGAGGAACAGCCCCAGCGGCCGCGCCGTCACCCCCAGCGCCGTGAGCCCCGGCAGCTTGCCGCCCGCCATATTGCCGGCCTTGAGCAGCTGCCATTGGTCGCTGGTGATCGGTGCGCCGGGAGCCCAGCCAGTCAGTGCGGCAAAAGCGCCCGAGGCCGCATCGGGCAGTTCGATTAACCACCGGTCACGCCCCTGCGCCGCCGCAATCCGGCGGTTGAGCTCCAGCATGGTCAGCACGTCCGGCCCGGCAATCTCATAGGTCTTGCCGCCGTGCCTGGCGGGATCGCCCAGCGCCTGTGTGACCGCCTCGGCGGCGTCATCGACGAACAGCGGCTGCAACTTCGCTTCGGGTCCGAACACCGGCAGCGCCGGAAGCATGGCGATCAACCCGGCGAAGCGGTTGATAAATGTGTCGTCCGGCCCGAACAGGATCGAGGGCCGCAACACCGTCGCCTTGGGGAATGCCGCCAGCACCGCCGCCTCGCCCGCGGCCTTGGTCCGCGCATAATCGACCGAGGACTCCGCGTCCGCGCCGATCGCCGAGACATGGACAAATGCCCTCGCCCCCGCTTTGCGCGACGCCTTGGCGATCCGGCCAGCGCCCTCGCCCTGCACACCATCGAGATCGCCGGCGAAGGCCCCCACCAGATTGACCACCGCATCGGCACCGGCCAGCACCGCCGCGAGACTTTCCGGACGCGTCACATCGCAGCGCGCGAACTGCACCTGGCCAAGGTTGCCCAGCGGCCGCAGCGCAAAGGCCCGCTCGGGATTGCGGCTGGCAACGCGCAGCCGCGCCCCGCGTGCCAGCAGTTCCTGCGCGAGATGTCGCCCGAAAAAGCCGCTGCCGCCCAGCACCACCACCAGTTTGCCGCGCAGCGCCGTATCGTCTTTTGCCTGAGCCATGACCGCCAGTTCCCATTTGCCTGCCCGCCCCATGGCACAGCCCCGCGCGCCCGCGCAACCGCCAAGGCGGCGCATTGCTCGCGCCGGCCAGCGATACTCGTTGACAAGCCGCCACCTCCGCAGCTATCGGCCCGCTCCTACCCGGCACCCGCGCACAAAGGCGAGGGTGCCACCCGTGCCCAGATGGCGGAATTGGTAGACGCACCAGCTTCAGGTGCTGGCGCTCGCAAGGGCGTGGAGGTTCGAGTCCTCTTCTGGGCACCATTTGTTCTCCCGAGAGCACACCGAAACCATCGACAAAACGGCAGAAATCTGCCATTCTGTCCTTGGTTCTGTTCCGTGGAGTTCAAGCTGGTTTCGTCCAGTTCCCCTCGAAACGGGCCATGAGATCGGGCTGAAATGGCCCGCATTTGCATCCATGGCCCGTGACGTTGGGCGACGCTGAAAGCGATCTGCCAGATGATCCCTGCGGAACAGTGTTCCAACCGAAGCAGGAGAATCGCTCATGGCATTATCAGACGTGCAAATCCGCTCACTCAAAGCGGCGGATAAACTCTACAAAGTCACCGACGAGAAGGGCCTCTACCTCGAAGTCAGCCCGAACGGCTCGAAGCTCTGGCGCTACAAGTACCTCTACATGGGCAAGAACAAGCGGATTGCGCTTGGCCGCTATCCCGAAGTCGGCTTGGCCGAGGCGCGGCGCAGACGGCTTGAGGCGAGAGAGAACCTGGACAACCGGGTCGATCCGCTGGCCAATCGCAAACGCGAAAAGCTGATCGCGGTTTACCAGGCAGCAAACACCTTCGGCGACATGGCCAAGGAGTACCTCGAAAAGATGGTCGGCGACCGACGAGCTGAAACCACGATCAGCAAAGCCCATTGGCTTCTGGATCAGTTGAAGCCGATTGCCGATCAGCCAATCACCTTACTCAAGCCAGTCGATGTCCTGGC
The DNA here is from genome assembly GCA_963791765.1 of uncultured Alphaproteobacteria bacterium. Classification (GTDB taxonomy): domain Bacteria; phylum Pseudomonadota; class Alphaproteobacteria; order Sphingomonadales; family Sphingomonadaceae; genus Novosphingobium. The sequence continues at coordinate 3,708 of CAWBTL010000009.1, read as the reverse complement.
CGCGCTCAAGCGCCTCGAAGCGCACGGCAAGCATGAAACGGCGCGCCGCTGCCGTTCCTTTGCAAGCCGCGTGTTCCGCTACGCGGTTGCAACCGGTCGCGGCGAAACCGATCCCACCGCGATGCTGCGCGGCGCGCTTGTCGTGCCGAGAACAACGCACCACGCGGCTTTGCTCGAACCCAAGGATGTGGGTGAGCTGCTCAGGGCGATCGATACTTATTCAGGCCACAAGGTGACCCGTCTTGCGATGCAGGTTGCTCCGCATGTCATGTCGCGGCCCGGCGAACTGCGAATGGCTCTGTGGTCGGAATTCGATCTCGAAGAGGCAGTCTGGAAGGTCCCGGCTGAGCGGATGAAAATGCGCCGCCCGCACATGGTGCCGCTGTCCCATCAGGTGCTGGCCTATCTGGAAGAACTACGGCCCCTCACCGGACCTGACGGATATGTCTTCCCGGCGTTCCACACATGGAAGCGTCCGCTAAGCGAAAACACCATCAACCAGGCATTTCGCCGCATGGGCTACGGGGTTGGCGAGGTCACCCCGCATGGCTTGCGGACGACGGCTTCAACGCTGCTCAACGAGAGCGGAAAGTGGAGCCCCGACGCAATCGAACGATCCCTGGCCCACGCCGACAAGGATGCCGTCCGCGGCATCTACAATCGGGGTAAATACTGGGAGGAACGGGTCACTATGCACCAGTGGTGGAGCGACTACCTTGATCAGCTGCGGAACGGCGACGCCGTATCGCCGATGAAGTACGAACATGCCGCCTGATCTGCAAATGGAATTTTGATAGTTGAGCCGGTCGACATAGACCGGCTCAACTGCATCTCATTGTGCTGATCAATCCTTGGTGTTCGATGCTGGTCGAGTATTTGTGACCAACAATCCATACGAATCTATTCCGATCGAAACGCATCGCCTTTAGTCGCGCGAGAGAGCGAAACTTCAACGATGCGGTCGATCACGCGATCGCTGTCTTTCCACTTCATTACAAGCTTACCAGGATCCATGCCATATTCGGCTACCACGTCGAGCAGTTGCCCAAGGTCGAGAGGTCGCAGAGCCTCACGAAGAGTTTCTTCCCCTGATTGCGCGACAGCCACTGGATCTATGCGCGCCGGAGCGCGGCGGCCACCTTTTCGAACGGCAGGGCTTCGAGCTGATTTACCAGGGTTAGAAACGCTTCCAGCCATGATGTCCTCAATCTTTGAGGCGAATGCTGGATCACGCGCGGCTTGATCGGCGATAGCTGCGGCGAGTTTTGCCAAGCGGGTTTTGAGGTTCATCATTCCATATCCAGTCGGGTGAGCAGCTCCTGAGCCAGGTCGATGTAACGCGTCGCAAGATCGCCATACCCGTACTTTTGCTTGAGCGTGCGACGTTCCGCCTGAAACTCGGCGGCAGCGGCGATCTGGTTGGCTTGCCGGATGACGGTTTCAAAAACGGGAGGATCGTTCCGCCGACGCAAGTCACGAGAAACGTTCACATGAATGGTGCTCGCTTCTTGATACTTGGTGATGACGATGCCCAGGGGCACGATATCCTCGGCTACCTCCTTAGCAAAATTGCCTACGCGGGTGACGATTTGCGGGATACCGTAAGTCGACAGGACATCGGGAACGGTTGGAATGATGTAACCCTCTGAAATCCGGAGCCCGTTCAATGTGATGATGCCGAGATTCGGCGGGCAGTCGACGAGGACGATATCGTAATTGTCGAGGATGGGCTTAACGGCCAGGCGCAGCAGGTCGATCGGAGTTACGGAGTAAAACTGGCCCGTCGGCGCGCTGGCCAGTTTGTCCTGCACGTCGATCAAATCCAGACTTGATGGCAGCAAATCTACTGACTGCGCGCCTTGCACATCAGATACGCCCTTCTGAAGCGTTTTCGACAGATCGAACGCCTTGTTGTGTGGGTCCAGGGCGTCTTTGAAGAGCGTGGCCAACGTCCAACCCTTCTCATTGATCTCCTTCCAGCGCTTCTCGCCAACCAAGATCGTGGTCGCATTGGTCTGCGGATCGAGGTCGATCACGAGGACTTGTTTGCCGAACTGTGAAGCGAGCGTTTCTGCGAGCGCGACGGTGGTAGTCGTTTTGGCGACGCCACCCTTGAGGTTAATGAGAGAAACGACACGAGCCATTGGTACTTTCCTTCTTCTTAGCCAAGATCGGACCTGAGTGGTCCTGAAGACCGGCCCGGCCGCAAGATCGACAACTGGTTTTGGGAAGTCGCTGAACCGGCTCCTCCAGTTCGCAACCGCCTGCCGCGAGACCTTGGCCATCGCCGCGATCTCGTTGATACCCACCAGTTCTTCTTGCTCGGCCAGCGACTCGGTCCCATCTGTTAACGTTGATCACAGATACTGTTACCAACGTACACAGTCAAGGCAAATCTCGATCCTCGATGTTGGCTGCGTGGAATCAGTTCTCGCCGCTGCCGTAGGGGTGACCTGATGGTAGCAGGGCCTCAGCTGCCATCTGTAACCAGTTCCTCAGGAAGCAGCAGTCCGTAACTTGAGGTCAGACGTCCTGATTCCGAAATGGCGCGCTTACCGGTGCCAAGATCGAACTGGCTCATGTCGAGATGCTGGACCAGACTAGTCCTGCTCGCTCAGCGAGATACAGGAACAGGCGCTTTACCTTGATCGAAGCGCAGACCTGCAGAAGCTCCTGCATGACTTTCGGGCGCAGATTGACCATTCCCTCTATGATCAAGGCGACCTCGACCAGGTCGAAGTCCTTTGGTGCCAGGTGCAGTGTTTCCAGGATTGCTCGCTCAGGCGACGAGCAGATCAGCGGCAAGCCCTCCGGGCTTTCCTTTGTCGTTATCGCCGTCTGTGCTGGAAACAGCTCGGTCCGGACGTGGCGGACCTCAGCGCCCCAATGCGCGCGAAACCATTTTGGCAGCAGGGCATTGGGCTCGGAAAACAAGTACACTTTGCTTCCACCGAGGCGCAGATAGTGCTGGTGCCCGGTCATCTCCAAGGCGGTCAATGCGCCGATATGGACAGGCAGGCCCAATTGCTTTTGAATGCTACACAGCGCGCCTTGCCAGGTGACCGTCTCGCTTGGGCGCTTGAAGGCACCACGCCCCAGCGAGACAAGCCACTTCGACCCGACGTAATTGCGGACATCCTGTGGGGTGATCCCGCGAGCGCCAAGCCACTCGCTCGTGGCAACCATATGTGGTTGCCACGCGTCGAGCAGTGGTTTGAGTTTAGGCATCTTAGATGAACTCATTATATATCTAAAGCGTATTTTTCAAACCAAGGAAACCAGCGGTTTGATCTAGCGAGTGCAGCAGGGCGATGACGATCCATCGATCTGCCAAGAAGAAACGGCCGATGTGTGGCATCGCCGGGCACTAAGCGCCCGGCTGTTCCTTAGCCGCATCGTCGAGCGGCGTGCGCAGGACGATCCGGCCATTGATCGGCACGACCTCAAGCTGGAGCGAAATGCCTTTGCGGTCGCGATGGAACCAGGCGGCTCCGACCTTGGTCCAGAATGCCTTCTCGCTTTTGTTGGCGACGTGCCAGGCGATGAAATCCGGGGCTTTGGCCTCGGGGGCTGGTGCGGGATTGTTGCGGGCCATGAAAATGTCCTTTCGTGTCTGGTGGCTCGTTGCACCAAACCGAGAGGCCGCACGGCCAAGGGCGGTCGTCATGCCCAACACGGGTGAGCATCCGCGAACCGGCGCGGGCCGGG
>CAWBTL010000008.1:0-94931 GCA_963791765.1 uncultured Alphaproteobacteria bacterium | reverse complement strand
CACGCCGGTCAGCGCCGCGCGGTTGTCCTGCGCGAGTTCGGCGGCCATCAGCGCCGAGGCGTCGGGATCATAGCGCAGCGCCATAACCTGCGCTCGCATCGCCGGATCGCGCATCCGCCCGCCCTCGATCGCCGCATCTGCCCAGCCAAGCCCATGCTCGGCGCCGTGGCGGTCGAGCATTTCAAGCCAGGTGCCGCGGGTGAACTGGTAAAGCCCCGCCGCGCTGGAGGTTCCCGCGCGGGCCGAGGGATCGAGGCTGGACTCCAGCCTGGCCTGCGCCAGCAGATAGTCGAAATCGACGCCGGTCTTTTCCGCCGCACGGGCGATTGCCGCGCGGACGTGGGGACTGCCGACTTGCGGACTGCCAACTGGTTGGACTTCGCTCAAAACGTGCTCCCGGTGCGATTGCTACCGGGGGAATGCTCAGCAAAGGCCGTGCCAGTTTCCGCGCAGCGCTGCGTAGCCATGGCCAGGCTGGGCGCGGTAGAGCGTGGACGTTCCGGTCAGCGCGTCGAGCCGCGAGGCGAAATTGGCGGCGATCAGGTTGCGCACCTGGCGATTTACCTCGTTGAGCCGCCGCGCGGCGTCGAGCGTCCCGCGGCATTCCTCGTCGATGGTGGATGCGCCCGACTGATCGAGACGCCCGCACAGTGCCTTCTTGTCCACCGCCGCGCCGAGGATCGCATCGAGATCAAGTCCGGCAAGCGCCTGCGCTCGGTCTGCAACACGGCAAGCATCTGCCGCAGGGTCTCGTGCAATTCGCTCATTTGCCATTCCTCAGCAGGATGCCCGCCGCAATCATCGCATCGGCGACCCTGGCGGGGACGATGGGATAGGTGCCGGTTTCGACGGCCTTGCGGATCAGTTCGACCCGTTCGCTATCGACCGGCGGCAGGCCGGGTCGAGCGCGTCGCTTTTGACCAGCGGGGCTGCGGATTTTTCGGTTTTGGCCGGACGTTCGCCGTGGCCACCCGCGATGCGGGCGTTCCGGACATCGATCGCGCCGACAGGGCGCGCGGGTCCCAATTCGATTCGAGGCATGATGCCGCTCCTTGGTTACTTCTGGAGCTGAGAACGGCGGGTGAAAGGTTTGTTTAAGTGGTGAGGCGGCGAGATTTTGCCGGGGATGCGGCAAAGCCGTTCACTGCAACGGCACGCCAACCAGACCGGGACGGATCACCTGCGCGCGCATTACCTGGCCGCCCGGTTTGGTCGCTCCGACTATCGGGCGCACCCGGATCCACGCGCCGGTGGCACCGGCTTCCAGTGCCTCGCCGGGCTGGGAGACGCTAAATCCGCCGCCGGACACGGCAATCGTCACCGGATCGCCGCGCGAGATGGCGGGCGGACCGGAAGGCGCGAGTTGTCCGCCACTGACCGGCACGAACAGCCGCCAGCCGCCACGGTCAGGGCATTGCACTATAACGGTGTCGCGGCGCTCCGCCCGCCACGCCAGCGCCAGCGGCGCGGTGCAGGGCTTCAGCCGCAACCGCCGGTCAAGCGGCACGGCAGCGCCGCCCTCGGCAGCGGTGAAGGCGGCGACTTGCCGGTCGATGCCATCGAGATCGGCGAAGGTGGCTGCGGCGATGATCAGCGCCAGCGAAAGGCTCATGGTAAGATTCCCTGTGAGACGGGGTCGTGACCTTCGTTAAGCAAGCCGCGTGCCAGAACCGTTTCGGGTACATCGTAGGCCAGCGAGGCGCCGACCCCGCCCGCGCCCGGCTCGACCACAATCCGCGCCGTACGCCCGATGCGCCCGCGTCGCGGGCAAGCGCCCCCGCAATTCGAAATGCCTCGGCCAGTCCCCCCGGTGCATATTGCGCGACGATGGTCAGCTGCAGGCGGGCGTCGCCGCCCTGATCGGCGAGCCACTGGCCAAGCGGCGGCGAGCCCGGTCCGGCGCGATAGACCGCCAGCGGCGCGCCATTTGGCGGAAGGCTGCACCGCTCCCGCCTCGCTTTCCGCTGGCGACAAAGCCGACGCCGTCACCATGAACAATATCAGCGACAGATCGGCCAGCACCGTTTGCCAGCCACTGCCGGCGCGCGCTATCATGCGGCTTCGGCATGGCTGCCGGATTTGCTCCGCGCCATCACCGGAGCAACCTGGCTGGCCAGCCAGTCAACAATCTTCTGCCGCTCGCGCTCCTCGGCATTGGCGGCGCGTTCGACCAGCCGGGCGAGCGGCGCCAGCAGCAGATTGGCCAGCAGCAGCCCATAGAGCGTGGTCAGTACCGCCATCGATATCGCCCCGGCAAAAGCGCCCCGGGCAATGCCATCCACTGGCAGCTGGCTGAGCGAAATCAGCGTTCCGGCAAGTCCGAACACCGGCGCCAGCTCGGCCCCCTGTGCCAGAGTCGATACGGCGCGCTCGCTGGCATCGACGCGGCGCGCCTTGTGATTCTCATGCGCGGCGAGCAGCGCCGGGACCGATCGGCGACCGATCAACACCTCGGTCGCCTCGTCGAATTCGCGGTCGCCGAAATGGTGGGGATGCGCGCGCAGCAATCCGTCCTTCTGGATCTCGCGGATCTGCACCGCCATCTCCGAACGCGCGCCTTCGGTATCGAAGCCGGGGCGGCCGAGCTGCGCAACTGCGGTGACTGCAAGACCGCAATTGCGCAGGCCGCAGCGCAGGACAGTCGCCAGCAGCGTGCCGCCCACGACAATTGCGGCGGAGGCGGGATCCAACAGGCTGGCGGGGTTCATCGGGGGCGCTCCTTCGCAAGCCAAGAACGGCAGCGCGCCCGGCAATTCAGCCTCTGAGCGGAGAATTTTTGCCGCTTTCCGGCAGTGTCTTGCCGGTCATGCCGGTGTGCCCCGCCTGATCCCCGCGCATTTCCGCCACTTCCGCAACTGGCACGCGCCTTGCTCATACAAGTCCAACACAAGTGTGGAGACTTCCATGAGTGACAGTCTGTTCGGAATTCACGGCGCTGCGCTGGAGCTGCAATCGCAGCGCATGGGGCTGATCGCCTCCAACATCGCCAACGCCGCCACCCCCGGCTACAAGGCCCGCGACATCGATTTCGCCGCCGCACTCAATGCCCGCAGCAAGGGCGTCAGCGAGGGCAGGGCCAGCGCCGATGCCACGCAGTACCGGGTGCCGGTGATGCCCTCGCTCGACGGCAATACCGTCGAGCTGGCCACCGAGCAACTGGCCTTCAGCCAGAACGCAGTCGGATATTCGGCGACGCTGTCGTTCATTCGCGGGCGGGTCGATACCATCACTCGCGCGCTCAAGGGCGAATGAGCGTGCCCGGCCCCGCCAGCCTGACCCTGTTCGACGTTGCCCAGCGCGGCATGTCCGCCCAGCTGGTGCGGATGAACGCGGCGGCCTCCAACCTCGCCAATGCCGGCACCGTCGCCGGCAGCGAGGAGGGCGCCTACCGCCCGATCCGCGCCGTCTTCTCCGAACAGCTCGACCGTTCCAGCGGCCTCGCCACCGTCAACGTCTCCGCTATCGTCCGCGAACGCGCCGCGGCGGTCAGGGAACGCCAGCCCGATCACCCGCTCGCCGACGAGAACGGCGATGTCTGGACCAGCCCGGTCGATGAGAACGCCGAGATGGTCGAAATGCTCGAAAGCTCGCGCCAGTACCAGAACCTGGTCGAAGCACTCTCCACCGCCAAGCAGCTCATGCTCGAAACAATGAGGCTCAGATGACCATAAGTTCCGTTTCAAATGCCGCATCCGCCGCGCCGCAATCCGCCGCTCGCGCGGGGCTTGCCTCGCTCGACCAGGGCGATTTCCTCAAGCTGATGACCGTGCAGATGCAGCAGCAGGACCCCTTCGATCCGGTCGATCAGAAGGAAATGCTGGCACAGATGGCGCAGTTCACTTCGCTCTCGGGCATCGCCGAGATGGGCGACACGCTGAAAGCCATCGCCACCAAGCTCGACGCCATGCTCGCCTCGCAGGCTGCGGCCACCGCCGCCAGCCCCCCATTTCCTGAAGGAGCTAACCCATGTCATTCTACACATCGCTCAACGGCCTCAAGAACGCCCAGACCAACCTTGGCGTCATTGCCCACAACATCGCCAATGTCGAAACCACCGGCTTCAAGCGCAGCCGGGTCGAATTTGCCGATATCGTCGCCGGATCGGCCTATACCAACCCCAAGCTGATCCAGGGCATCGGCGCGACAGTGGAAGCGATCGGCCAGAACTTCGCGCTGGGGCCGATCGAGCAGACCGGGTCGGCGCTCGACATTGCGGTCAACGGCGACGGCTTCTTCACCATGGTTTCGGGGCTTACCGGGCAGACGCTCTATACCCGCAACGGCAGCTTCACCATGGACGACAGCGGCTTCATCCATGATGGCGCGCAAAACCGGTTGCAAGTGTTCCCCACCGACGCCGCCGGCAATGTAACCTCGACCACCCCGGTCGATGCCACCGTCCCCGCCGCCAATGGCGCGGGCGCCGATTTCGCGGGGCTCACCGTCGACGGCGACGGCAGCATTATCGCCTCCTTCGCCGATGGCACCAACGAAACCATCGGCAAGGTATCGCTCGCTGCCTTCATCGCGCCAACCGGGCTCAAGCAGGTCGGTTCGTCGAACTGGGAATCGACCGGGCTCTCCGGGAACGCCCGCTACGGCCTGCCCGGTGCTGGCCAGTACGGCCGCCTGCTGTCGGGCGCGCTTGAACGCTCCAATGTCGACATCGCCGAGGAACTGGTCTCGCTGATCACCGCCCAGCGCAACTTCCAGGCCAACGCCAAGGCCATCGATACCGCCACCCAGATCTCGCAAACCATCATCAACCTGAGGTCGTAATAGGGGAAAATTGAGGGGGGGACCGCCTGATCTACACCGCCGTCACCGGCATGAATGCGTCGATGAACCGCCAGCGGGTGACCGCCAGCAACATGGCCAACGCGCAGACCATCGGCTTTCGCGCCGAGACCATGCAGTTCACGCCGATGACGCTCGAAGGCCGCCAGATCCAGGTGCGATCGATGACCCACGGCGAAGTGCGCGGCGCTTCGATGCGCGAGGGCTCGCTGATCCAGACCGGGCGCGAGCTCGACGTTGCGGTCAATGGCGAGGCGCTGCTGACGGTGCAGGCACCCGATGGCGGCGAAGGTTATACAAGGCGCGGCGATCTGGTGGTCACGGCCGCAGGCGTGCTCCAGAACGGCGAGGGGCTGCCGCTGCTCGGCGAGGAAGGCCCGATCACCGTGCCGCTGGGCTCGCGCGTGTCGATCGCGCCCGATGGCGGAGTGATGGCGGCCAATCCGGCGGCCCCTGACCAGCCGCCGGTGCAAGTGGCGCGGATCAAGCTCGCCAGCTGGCGCGGCTCGGCGCTCGAAAAGGATCTCACCGGCCTGTTCCGCGTGCGCGAGGGCGGAGTGCTGCCCATGGACGAGGATGCCCGGCTGATGCCCGGCGCGCTCGAACAATCCAATGTCAATCCCAGCGAAGTGCTGATCGAAATGGTCGAGGCACAACGCAGTTACGATCTGCGCACCAAATGCGTCGCGACCGCCAAGGAGCTCGACGAGAGCGGCGCGAGCCTGATGCGTATCACCGCCTGACGGAGAACAGACAATGCCCACTTCCGCCCTACACGTCGCCCGCACCGGGCTCGAGGCACAGGATGCGCGCATGCGTGTCATCGCCAACAACCTCGCCAATGTCGGCACCACCGGCTTCAAGCGCGACCGCGCCAATTTCGCCACGCTCGCCTATCAGGACGCGCGAGTCGCCGGGCAGCAATCATCGAACGAAACCGCCTATGCCGTCGGCCTCAACCTCGGCACCGGGGTGTCGATCGAATCGACCACGCGGATGGAAGTGCAGGGCGCGCTGCAGACCACCGGCAATCCGCTCGACATGGCGATTGCCGGCGATGGCTATTTCCAGGTGCAGATGCCCGGCGGCCAGACCGGCTATACCCGCGCCGGCAATTTCACCCGCTCGGCCGACGGCCAGCTGGTGACCGCGCAGGGCTATCCGGTGTTGCCGCAGATCTCGATCCCCGAAGGTACGGTCAATCTCAGCGTCGCCAACGACGGCACCGTTTCCGCCGCGGTTGCCGGCAGCAGCGAAGCCGCCAGTGTCGGCCAGATCACGCTGGCAAGCTTTGCCAATCCCGCGGGTCTGCAGGCAGCGGGCGACAATTTCATGCACGAGACCGGCGCCAGCGGACCGGCGCAGATCGGCGTCCCCGGCGAGGGCGGCCGCGGCCAAGTCAAGCATGGCATGCTTGAACAGAGCAACGTCAATGTTGTCGAGGAGCTGGTCGATATGATCGAGACCCAGCGCGCCTATGAGATCAATTCCAAGATGATCTCGGCCGTCGATGAGATGCTGCGCAATGCGAACCAGACGCTGTGATGGGCGTGAAACCTCCCTACTTCCAAACCCCGCTCAGCATGAGCGGGGTGGGTGTAATCGCCATGGTGACTTTCGCCATAGTCTCCCCCGCCCTCGCCAAGTCCAAACCGCCCGCCGGTTTCGAAGCCTCGCTCCCCGCAACACCACCGCCCCCGCGCGTGGCGGATGGCAGCATCTTCAACGCTGGTGCCGGCTATGCCGCGCTCCACGAGGGCATGCGGGCGCGCGTCGTCGGCGATCCGCTGACGATTACCTTGATCGAGACCACCACCACCTCCAAATCCGCCGGATCGAAAACCCAGCGCGCCGGCAGCGGCGGGATTACCCCGCCGAGCGGATGGCCGTTCGGCTTCCTCAATCCCGAGAGCCTTAAAGCTTCGAGCCAGTCGTCGTTCAAGGGTGATGGAAACGCCACGCAGTCGAACAGCTTCGTCGGCGAGCTTTCCGTCACCATTGCTGAAGTGCGGGCCAATGGCACCGCGCTGGTTCGCGGGGAAAAGCGCATGTTGCTGAGCCAGGGACAGGAATGGATCCAGTTCGCCGGCATAGTGCGGCTGGCCGATATCGACCCCGACAACCGCATCCTGTCCAGCCGGGTCGCCGATGCGCGGATCGAATATGCCGGCAACGGCGCGATCCAGCGCGCCAGCCGCGAAGGCTGGCTGAGCAAGTTTTTCAACATGATCAGTCCGTTTTGAGGGGGATGAGACGATGCAGATCCTGGATCGACTGTTGCGCGCGTGCTTCGACAAGCTCAGCATGAGCGGGGTTGGGGGGAAATCAAAGAGAGGTCCGCTCAGCCTGAGCCTGTCGAAGGCCGCGCGCTGCCTTTGCCTCATGGTTCTGGCGCTGCTGACCTCTCCTGCCCACGCGGAACGCGTCCGCGATCTCGGCGCTTACCAGGGCGTGCGCTCCAACCAGCTGACCGGCTACGGCATCGTTGTCGGCCTGGCGGGCACCGGCGACGACAACCTCGAATACCTCACCCAGGCGATGCGCGGCGTTTCCGGGCGGATGGGCGTGCAATTGCCGCCGGGAGTTTCGCCGGGGCTCAAGAACGCCGCCGCGGTGATGATCACTGCCGACCTGCCTGCCTTCGCCAAGCCGGGCCAGCGCATCGACGTGACCGTCTCGACCATCGGCAAGGCCAAGAGCCTGCGCGGCGGGGCCTTGATCATGTCGCCGCTGATCGGCGCGGACGGGCAGATTTACGCCATGGCGCAGGGCAATCTCGCGGTCGGCGGGCTCGGCATATCCGCCAAGGACGGCTCGCAGCTGACTGTCAACGTGCCGACTGTCGGCCGCATCGCCGAGGGCGCCAGCGTCGAGCGCGCTGTCGCCACCGGCTTCGAGACCAGCGACGTCGTGCGCTACAACTTGTTCGCCGCCGATTTCCTCACCGCCGCCCGCGTGCGCGATGCCATCAACCGGCGCATGCCGGGCACTGCCTCGGTCGAGGACGGCGTCACCATCGCGCTGCGCCTGCCGCAGGGTGCCGATACCCGCGCCAGCCTGATGGCAGTCATAGAGATGATCGAGATTACACCCGCCGAAACCCCGGCGCGGGTCATCATCAACAGTCGCACCGGCACGGTGGTGATCAACAGCGCGGTGCGCCTGTCGCCCGCCGCGATCAGCCATGGCAAGCTCACGGTGCGGATCGAGGAAGACCCGCTGGTCATCCAGCCCGCACCCTTCAGCAAGGGCGAAACAGCGGTGCAGGAAAGCAGCAAGATCGATGCGAAAGAGGACGGCGATCATGTCGCCCACTTCAAGGGCGGAGCCTCGCTTTCCAAGATCGTCGATGCGCTCAATCTTCTGGGTGTCAGCCCTTCGGACCTCGTGGCGATCCTCGAGGCGCTGAAGCAGGCGGGCGCGCTCAAGGCGGAGATGGTGGTGATATGAACCCGGTCCTCACCCCCATTTCCGCCTTATCGCCGCCCGCCCCAAAGAGCGAGCGCGAGCAGCTGGCGGGCGCGGCAAAACAGTTCGAGGCGATCTTCGTGCGCCAGATGCTGGCGGCGGCGCGCAAGAGCAGTTTCGGCGAATCGATGCTGGGCAGCGAGGCGCTGGGCACCTTCCACCAGATGCAGGACGATCGCTTCGCCGATATCGCCGCCGAGCGCGGATCGTTCGGGCTGGCCAAAATGATCGAGGCGCAATTGAGCGCGCGGGTGGGGGCAGGTGCTTCGTCCTTCGACAAGCTCAGGATGAGCTCAGCACGAGCGGATGTTGTGAATTTTGCGAATTCCGCTCAGCCTGAGCTTGTCGAAGGCCGCGCGCTGACCCCTGCCCGAGCCAGGAACATATAACCCATGGCTTCCGACCTCCTCTCCATCGCCCGCAGCGGCGCACAGGCGGCGCGGGTGGCGCTCGATGTCACCGCGCAGAACATCGCCAATGCCTCGTCCGAGGGCTATGTCCGGCGCAGCGTGCGGCTAGAGGAAGTCGCCTCGGCGGGCGGGTTTCTGCGCATTGGCGACGTCTCGCTGTCGGGGGTGCGGCTCGACCGGGTGGTGCGCAACGCCGACATGTTCCGCCAGGCCGAAGTGCGCCGCACCGGTGCCGATGCCGCGCGCGCCGGTTCAGAAGTCTCCGGACTCGAGAACATCGAGACCGCCGTCGAGCAGTCAAACTTGTTCCCGGCCATCGTCGCCTTCGAAGCATCGTTGCAGCGCCTTGCCGCCGATCCGGTTGATCCGTCCTTGCGAGCTTCGGTAATCGAGGACGCGCGGACCATGACCCGCACTTTCAATCTCGCCGCGACGGGCCTTGACGCGGTGGGCGAAAGCCTGCGCTTCGAGGCTACCGACGGAGTTGCCCAGGTCAATCTGCTCGCCGGCGAGCTGGCGCGCGTCAACCTGCGCCTCGCCCGCGCTTCGGACGCCAGCAGCGACCAGACCGCCCTGCTCGACCAACGCGATTTGCTGCTCCAGCAGCTGAGTACCTATGTCGATGTCAGCGCCACAATATCGCGCGACGAAACGGTGGAAGTCCGCCTTGGCGGCTCGTCGGGACAGCAATTGGTGATGGGCGGCACTGCTACCCCGTTCGCAATGACCAGCGCCGCCGACGGCACCATATCCTTCACCCTCGGCGGCAGCCCGGTTTCGCCCGCAGCCGGTTCGCTGGCCGGCAAGGCGCAGGCGCTGACCAAGCTCGCCGATGTCCGCGACAAGCTCGATACCATCGCCACCGGCATGATCGCCGCCATCAACGCCGCGCAGGCCGGCGGTGTCGCGCTCGATGGCAGTGCCGGACAACCGCTGCTCGCGGGTACCAGCGCCGCAACAATCGCGCTCGGCTTCGAGAGCGGCGCACTGATCGCCACCGCCCCTCCCGGTTCCCCAGCGAACAGCCGCGACCCGGGCAATCTCGCCGCCTTGCGCAGTGCCCTTGCCGCCGCCGATCCGGCGGGCGGGGCCGATGCGCTGCTGTTCGACATTTCCGGCGCCGTCGCCGGACGCAGTGTCACCCGCGATGCGCTGCAGACCATCGCCGGGACCGCGCGCATCGCCATGGAAGCACAGTCCGGCGTCGATCTCGACCAGGAGGCCGTCAACCTCATCCGTTACCAGCAGGCCTTCCAGGCCTCGGGCCGGGTAATGCAGGTCGCCTCGAATATCTTCGACACGCTGCTAGCAATCAGGTGACCCGGTCATGACCATTTTCAGCACCAGCACGAGCGCCTTCTTCGACCGCTCGACCCAGAGCATCGGTTCCTTGCGTGCGCAGGCCGAGGCGGTGCAGCAGCAGCTTGGCAAGGGCGAAAAGCTCAGCCGCTCCTCGGACAATCCCGTCGCCGCATCGCGGCTGCGCACGCTGTCGCGCGCGACAAGCCACGCGGGCATCGACATGGAGAACGCCAACCGCGCGACGGTCGAACTGACCCTGACCGACGGGGCACTGTCATCCTTCGCCAGCTATGTCACTCGCGCCCGCGAACTGACCATGCAGGCTGCCAACGGCACGATGACCAACGCCCAGCGCGCCAGCATCGGCTATGAGCTGCAGCAGCTGCACGGCAATCTCGTAACGCTTGCCAATTCGCGCGATTCAGCCGGGCACGCACTGTTCGGCGGCGAAACGGCGGGCGCGGCCTATGTTCTCGATGCCAGCGGCAATGCGGTCTACACCGGCACCGCCACGGCCGGCGAACTGCCGCTGGGCGACGGTCAGAGCGTCAGCCGCGGGCTGACTGGCCCCGAATTCCTCCAGTTCAACGCCAATGGCGCGCCGACAGACCTGATGGCGGTAATCAAGACGCTCGGCGATGCATTGCAGGGAGGCGTTGCCGATCCCGCGCAGGCCGCGCACGACATGCTCGACACGCTCTCCGCCGGGCTCGACAAGATCACCACCGGCCAGACGCTGGTCGGCGCGCGGCTTGCCTGGATCGACCTCACCACCGAGCGCCGCATCGATCTGGCTGAACTGCGCTCGGGCGAAGAGGCCGAGATCGGCGGCACCGATATCGCTGCCTCAGTCGCGCAGCTGCAGGAAATCATGCTGGTGCTCGAAGCCAGCCAGGCGAGCTTCGCCCGGCTGTCGGGCCTGACACTGTTCGACCAGCTGCGCTGAATTTTACACGTGAAGGGGGCCTGAGAAATGTACGCAGCCATCGGGATGGTGATCCTGATCGTCATGGTATTCGGCGGCTTTGCCCTCACCGGCGGCGCGCTGGGACCGGTGATGCACGCCATCCCGCACGAGATGCTGATCATCGGCGGCGCGGCGATCGGCGCGACCGTCACCGGCAATTCGATGCATGAGCTCAAAGCGCTCGGCGGCGGCTTTGCCAAAATTTTCAAGGGCCCCCGGCACACCAAACAGGACCATATCGACGCGATCATCCTGACCACCCGGCTGATGAAGCTGCTGCGCTCGGAAGGGCCGGTGGCATTGGAAGGCCATGTCCAGGACCCGGCCAATTCGGCGATCTTTGCAGAATTTCCCCGGCTGCTGGCCAACAAGCCGCTGATCGCGCTGATTGCCGATACGCTGACGCTGATCGTGGTCTCCTCGGGCACGCTCGAAGTTCACGCCGTTGAAGAAGTGATGGACAATGCGCTGAAATCGCACTTCCACGAAATGCACGAGCCGCAGCACGCCCTGACCACCCTGGCCGATGCCCTGCCCGCGCTGGGCATCGTTGCCGCCGTGCTGGGCATCGTCAAGACCATGGGGTCGATCGACGAGCCGCCGGCGGTGCTGGGCGGAATGATCGGATCGGCGCTGGTCGGAACCTTTATGGGCGTGCTGCTGGCCTATGGCGTGGTCGCGCCGCTGGCCGGGCGGCTCAAGCAGATCATCGAGCAGGACGAGCAGATCTTCCATGCGGTCAAGCAGGTGGTGATCGCGAGCCTGCACGGCTGGCCGCAGCCGCTGGTGGTCGAAAGCGCGCGCTCCGGCCTGGGCCACGCCTTCCGCCCGGGCCTGTCGGAAATGCTCGACGCGCTGCGGGGCAAATAGGCCGTGGCCGCTGGTGCCAAGCGGGGCAAGAACGAGCTCCCCCCCCGATCATCGTCAAGAAGATCACCATCGTCGCCGCCGGTCACCACGGCGGTGCGTGGAAGGTCGCCTATGCCGATTTCGTCACCGCAATGATGGCCTTCTTCCTGCTGCTGTGGCTGCTGGGCGCGACCACCGAGAAACAGCGCAAGGGCATCGCCGACTATTTCACCCCGACTCTGGTCAAGATGCGGCAGGAAAGCGCCGGCGCCAACGGGCTGCTCGGCGGCAGTTCGATCACCGATGTGGATAATTATCCACACAAGGCAGGCCAGACCGGCACCAAAGCGCTGACCATCCCGCGCGACGCTACCGGCGGCCCCAAGGAGGGCGCAGGCCATGTCAAACGTGTCCAGCGCATGAAGGAGCAGCTGGAGAAGCGGCTCCAGGCCACCGAGCAGCTGCGCCGTCTGGCCCGGCAGGTGCGCATGGTCGATACTAGCGAGGGCATCCGCATCGATCTGGTCGACGACGCCAATTTCGCCATGTTCCAGCTGGGCACGACGATCCTAACCCCGGACGCTTCCGCGCTGCTGCGGGCCATTGCCCAGGCGGTCGCTCCCGATGGTGGCGGGCTGACCCTGCGCGGCCATACCGATTCGCTGCCGTGGCGGGCGGGTGTCGCCTCGAACAACTGGTCGCTATCGGCGGGCCGCGCCGAAGCTACCCGCCAGTCATTGCTGCGGCAGGGCATCCCCGAAAGCCGCTTTCGCCGCATCGAAGGCGTGGCAGACCGCGAACTGCTGGTGAAAGACAACCCGCAGGACCCGCGCAACCGGCGGATTTCGATCGTGGTGATGGATTAGGGGAGCTTGCGTCTAATCTGAATCGAGATTCAAATTTCCGCTCATCCTGAGCTTGTCGAAGGACCCTCGTGCTCCGGCGAGTCTACCGTAACAACCTGGTGCTTCGACAAGCTCAGCATGAGCGGTTCTGTTGCAGATTTACCGGTTCACTTCTTGGCGGCGGGCTTCTTCTTGGGCGCGGGCTTGGCTTCGGCCTCATCGGACTTGGCCGCTTCCTTCTTGGGGGCGGCCTTTTTCGCTGCCGGCTTGTCCTCGGCAGGAGCGGCCTCGGCCTCGGCCTTTTTCGCCGGAGCCTTCTTGGCGGCGGCTTTCTTGGCCGGTTTGGCGCCATGGTCGTGCCCGCAATCCGGGCCGTGGACATGCGTTTCTTCCGCCTCGATCGCGGCCTGCAGCTCTTCCTTGGTCACTTCGCGTGTCGTGACTTCGGCCTTGTCGAACAGGAAATCGACGACCTTGTCTTCATAGAGCGGCGCGCGCAGCTGGGCAGCGGCCATCGGGTCTGACTGGACATATTCCATGAACCGCTGGCGGTCTTCGGGGCGATACTGCTGCGCGGCCTGCTGCACCAGCATCGCCATTTCCTGCTGGGAAACTTCGACGCTGTTGGCCTGACCGATTTCCGACAGCAGCAGCCCCAGACGGACGCGGCGAATGGCGATGGCGCGGTATTCGTCTTTCTCGCCTTCGATTTCCTTCAGCGCCGCTTCGGGATCTTCCTCGTTGGCGGCTTCGGTCTGGAGCTGCGCCCAGATCTGCTGGAATTCGGCTTCGACCATCGAGGGCGGTACGTCGAAGTCATGGCCCGCCGCCAGCTGATCGAGCAAAGCCCGCTTCATCTGGGTGCGGGTCTGCCCGGCGCTTTCCTGTTCGATCTGACCGCGCAGCAGGTTGCGCAGCATTTCGAGATCGGTGAGGCCGAGCATCTTGGCGAAATCGTCGTCGATCGTGGTTTCGCCCGGCACCTTTACGGCATGGACAGTGATGTCGAAAGTCGCGAACTTGCCCTTGAGGTTTTCGGCGGGATAATCGTCGGGGAAGTTCACCGTGATCTGGCGTTCTTCGCCGGACTTGACGCCAACCAGCTGCTCCTCAAAACCGGGGATCAGCCGACCCGAGCCCAGTTCAATCGCCTGTCCTTCAGCCGTGCCGCCATCAAAGGCCACGCCATCAAGCTTGCCGACGAAATCGCACAGCACCTGGTCGCCATCTTCGGCCTTTTTGCCCTTCTTGGCGTCGGTGAAGCTCTTCTGACCGGACGCAAGACGCGCAACCGCCTCGTCGACTTCGCTGTCAGCCACCGGCACCACCAGCTTTTCCAGCTTGAGCCCGTCGAGCGAGGGCGCTTCGATCTGCGGCAGAACTTCCAGGCTGACCGTCAGTTCGGCGTCCTTGCCCTGTTCATAACCTTCGCCCAGCGCGACATCCGGCTGCATGGCGGGGCGCAGCTTCTGTTCGGCAACGAGCTTGTCCATCGCCTCGCGAATCGAGGTATTGAGCGCATCCTGATGCAGCGCGGGGCCGTGCATCTTCTTGACGAGATTCGCCGGAACCTTGCCTGGCCGGAAGCCCGGCATGCGCACCTGCGGGGCGGCCTTGCGCACTTCGTCATCGATCCGCGCGGAAATATCCTTCGCGGAAATCGTAACGGTATAGCCGCGCTTCAGACCCTCATGGGCGGTCTCGACAATCTGCATGATACTCAAAGCCTTCTTCAAATTCGCTGTCGCTCAGCCGGGCGGCGCGGTGCGTAACTGGTGCGGGCGAAGGGATTCGAACCCCCACATCTTGCGATACTGGTACCTAAAACCAGCGCGTCTACCAATTCCGCCACGCCCGCAAAGCGACGAAGCCTGAAAATTCCAAGCCCGCGCCCTTATCGGCAGTGGGGGAAAAGGGCAAGCGATCTAGGCGGGGGGCAAGCTGATTGGTGGGCATTGGCTGCGACGGATGGCATTGGTCCTATGGTCGGCTGCCTTTTCCGGTTCTCTTGCGATCCGTCATGACCAGTTTCCCGGCGCGGTTCAGTTCGATTATGCGATTCCGCAGCGATGCAGCCAGCTTCGCCGGCAGATAGCCGTATTCCCAGCTTGTGCGGCTGGCAGGGACGATTCCGGGATCGCTCCAGGCAACGCTGTTAAGCTCGCCAAAGACAATCCAGGACCGGTCGCTATCAAGGCCAATCTGGCACTTGACCGCAGCCGGAATTTCCACGGCGTGGTCAGCCTTGCCGGGCAGGCTGTGGGTGATGGGCGCCAGGAGCACTGTCGCAGCCGAAGTACTCCCCGCCTGGATTGCAACAACGATGGCGCAGGGTCGGTCCTTTGCACCTTCGATACGGCCCCGCTTCGCCTCGTCACGCCAAAGATAGTCGTAGCGGATAATCAGTCCCTCGGCGGGATCCGGTTTATTCACGCGTCTACTCGATCAGGTGATCGAGGCTGGTGTCGAGATGGCTGTAGTCAGCGTTTTCGAGAGCTTTCAGCCACTCGTCCGGTAACTCGTGGACATAATAGGCCTGCCGCGTGTCGCGCGCCTTGAGGCGTTCGTATTCATCAATGTCGATCAACACCCGCACCGGGCGCCGGTGGCGAGTGATGAAAACTGGGCTTTTGGCTGCCTTTTCCAGATAAAGCCCTGCCCGGTTCTGAAACTCGGTCGAAGCCACAATCGTCGCTTCGGACATGAAAAATTCCTCATATTGGCTAATATCTCTAAAATAACTAATTTCGTGAATTTGTCAAGTTGACCAACCCGCCAACCTTACCACCCTTCAATTTATCTTGACGACTAGGAATCGGATGTGATTCAGAGAGTCTCCATTTTGTTTGGAGGCTTGGCAGATGAAGCGTTCGGGGTTGATCGCAGCGATTGAGGCGGATTTTTCGGGGCGTTTACCGGGATATCACAAGTCGCGTCGTGAGGGGTTGTCGGCTCTGGCGGGCGTGATGTTGGAGGTACGCAGCGCCAATTTGATGGAGTTGGCGGCGAGCTTGCCGCGCGACATTGGCGCGGCGGATGACCGTTATCAGTATATTGAGCGGCAGTTGATGAACCCTGCGATCGGGTGTGATGACGTGATCAAATCTTATGGTTTTGAAGTCGTTACGCGTTTAGCAGCGCACGGCGAGACAATCATTTTGCAGATTGATCAGAGTCATATCAACGCCGTGAATGAGGTGCTGATGGTGTCGGTGCGGGCGGGCAAGCGGGCATTGCCGATTGGCTGGCGAGTGCGCTCGACGCAGGGCAATATTGGCTTTGGCGTTCAAGAGGAACTGCTGGACAGCATCAAGGCCTGGCTTCCTGAGGGCGTAGCCGTGATGCTGGCGGCGGATCGCTTTTATGGGACATCTGCGTTGATAGGCTGGTGCCAGAAGGCCAAATGGGGCTACCGCATTCGCTTGAAAGGCAATCTGACGCTGGCGCACCAAGGCGGCGAACTCTCGACTGGCGAGGTGATATCCCAGTGCCCCGACGGCATTGTCGGCGCAGAGCTCTGCGGAAGTGGTGTCATTACCAACATCGGAACCCTGCATGAAAAGGGCCACAAAGAAGCCTGGATCATCGCCATGGATGCCAAACCGTCGCGCTATACCGTGCTCGATTACGGCATGAGATGGGGGATCGAGACCATGTTCTCCGACTTCAAAAGCCGGGGCTTTGGCCTGATGCAAAGCCAGATCAAGAAACCCGAGCGGCTCGAACGGCTCATTCTGGTCATGAGTATAGCGCTCTACTGGGCAGTCTCCTGCGGGGCCTTCGCAGAACAGCAAGACGCCGAAAACGGCTTAAAAGGGGGACTCTAAAACAGGCGCTCAGATCACTCACCTCACTGTTCAAATCAGGCTTGCGCTTCCTGCGACGATGCATAGCCCTCTCCCTGCCAATCCAGCCGCTCTGGAAAGCATGGATCAATGAAACACTACGCCCTCAGGAAATTGAAGGGTGGTAAGCAGGTTGACGTCAATCGGTTGACGGTCATTTGCAATTGGTCACGCGGGTTGGGGAGGAGAGGGTAGCTGAAATGACCAAATCTGTCCGCCGCTGGGTCCGCGTCAGTGAGCTGACGAAGGACGAGAAGCTGTTGATTGCCTTGCGCTGCGAGACATTCATTACCGAGCAACTGGCACCTCGATTTCTGCCCGAGATCAGGCCAACCGAATGGAACTACCCAATCGCACTCCACGGCAAATGGCGCGGCAGCAAATACAGCTTCTTCATCCGCTACCGTTCCGGCTGGAAAGACAATGCAGGTGAAGTGTTTGACTCGGCCTGGGTGCGGCTCGATCATGACGAAGAATGCCTGACCGAAACACGCTTCCACATTATGTGGCACCGCCATACCGGGCAATGGTATACCTACCACGCTTCTGCGATGCTTGATGAGGCACTGCACATGATCGAAACCGATCCGATCTTGCAGCCGCATATATGAAATCCCGTGGACACCTGCTGTTCGACGAAGCCGAACTTCTCAAATTGGCCGGAGACAAGGCATTCGCTCGCGGCCAAGGCTATGCCGATCACGGCCATATTGCCCTGTTGAGCGCAAATGACGACGGGGTGCTCGCCGCTGCTTTCGGCACGGACGACTATACCGTTTGGCTGAAACGATCCAGACTTGGGATTTCAGGGCATTGCTCATGCCCTGCCTATGAGGATTCCGGATTTTGCAAGCATATGGTGGCGACTGCCCTCGTCGCGAATAAAGTTGGCGGGCAAGGCGATGAACCACCAGACAGGATCGGGGAGATTGCTGCAAGTATTGCGGGGTTGGATCGGTCCCGGCTCGAAAAACTGTTGTTGGAAATGACAACAGAAGACTGGAGGGCGCTCCGTTCGCTTTGCTACGCGCTTGGACTCGATTGGGACGACGACCTCGACTAGAGCCGCAACGCCTGTTCCAGCTCGCCATGCTCAAAGGCGCTGGCCATTCGGTCGATCTCTGCGGAACGCGCTCCAATCCGTCGCGCGATATCGCGCCATGCCCTGGTCGCGGCTGCAACCTCGGCGATGATCACTCGTGCCGGTGCCAAACCCAGACCGAAATAGCCCGCAGAGGCTTCGAGCAGGTCGAGCGAACAGGTGCCCTCGTCAAGGTCGATATTGGTCGTCAGCACCCGCGCCTTGATGTCTGCCGGAACCGGATTGAGGTCATAGGCAGGAGAGAGCACCCAACCGGCCTTGCCGGTCCAGAGGAAGCCATGGTTGCGCAGATGATCGTCGACGTTCGAGACGAGGACGTTGAAGGCGACGCGCCGGTAGAGTTCCATGGCATCCGCCTTGGCCTGGGCTCCCGCCCTCGCCAGGGCGTCGACGATCTCGGGATAACTTCCGCGCGTCCCGTCGCGCGACCCGGTCATGGCCAT
Source organism: uncultured Alphaproteobacteria bacterium (assembly GCA_963791765.1). Classification (GTDB taxonomy): domain Bacteria; phylum Pseudomonadota; class Alphaproteobacteria; order Sphingomonadales; family Sphingomonadaceae; genus Novosphingobium. The sequence goes on along the minus strand of CAWBTL010000008.1, from coordinate 76,903 downwards.
GGCCGAGAGGAAGGGAATGCGCAGCGCTCCGTCACGATCGAACCGCCGGGACAAGAGCACCGCCTTGCCCGCGATCTGGCGCAGTTCATGCTCGGCCGTGTCGATGCCGGCCAATTGCGCGAGGCGCAGCGCGACCGCCTCCCAGGTCTCCATGCTGTAGTCGTCGGTTTCCTTCGGGAACTTGGCGATGGCGAGACGGCCATGCTGGTCGATGATCGAGGCTTTGGGACGCGCGCCGCCGAGCGACGAGCCCGGCGCGAAGATCATCTGGAGATCCTCATAGCTTTCTTCGTCCCGCAGGATCCGTTCGGTGACCTGCAGGAGCCGCCCCAGTTCGATGATTGGCGGCACCCCGGCGCGGGCGGGCGCCTGGAATTCGGTCTCGCCGACCCGCCGGAAGCGCAGCGCGCCAAGGCGGGTTTCATCCGACACGCCAAGAAGATAGTCGGTTTCGAACAAGGCCCGGACCGGGCGGCCTTTACGTTCCGCCGCGCGCCGCTCGGCCCGCTGCATGAGTTGGCGGCCCCAGGTGTCCGGCGCGGAATCGCCCAGTGAGCCGAAGATCGCCTGGTTGCGCGCGGGCGGGAAGCTGCCGCGCGTCAGCGGCAGGGCCGGTTCGAGCGCAAAGGCTCGGGCGTAGCCAAGCCACGTTTCGGCATATTCGAACACCACCGTTTCGGCGCCGCGCGCGAGGTTCTGCCGCGCCAGCCCGACCAGCCGGGTTTCGCCGCCAAGCTCGATATGGACTTCAATGTCAGCCATCCGACGTCACCGCCTGGTTGCGCTTGATCCGGCTGCGGGTCGGCAGATCGGCGCTGGCCAATGCCTGTCCGACACTGTCCCTGCCGATATCGGCGATATCCTCCAGTCCGTCGAGCAGGCCGAGCGCCTGAAGCACGGCAGCATAGATACCGATTCCGACATTGGCATCGCCGGCTTCGATCTTCTGCAGCGTCGAGCGCGAGGTGAAGGCGCGTTCGGCCACGATCGCCATGGGCAAGCGGCGGCGGCGGCGCGCGTCATGGATATCCGCACCCAGCTTGCGCAAGGCACGCCGGACGGCAGCGGGAGGGTGATGTGGTGTCGGCATTTGTTGTCTTCGCACTACTCAAAGTGCATTTTATGTAGCACGAAGATTACAAATGTCCAAATGGCATTCAAAAGACCGACTCGGCCGAACGCTGCTGCGTTATCGAGAAGGGCGGCTGCCCATTCATTGATAGAATACGAGATCGACCTTTCGATTTTGACGGTCAAAGTCTACAAGCGATTCGTTCGACCACCGGGGTTGCATTTTCATGATCCTCGTGGATCGCCGAGGCGTTTGTTGCTGAATGTTGATGGAAGCGGGCGGCGCGGTAGTTCTGCCCGCGCCGGTCGGGGAACCAGTCTGGCCCCCAGGCATTGACTCCTGCGACCGAGGAGATCGCCATGCCTGCACGCCCCTACTGGAAAGGCCAGATCAGACTGGCGCTGGTGTCCATTCCTGTCGAAATATTCGCCGCCACCAGAAGCGGTGCGATGGTGGCGCTCAACCAGATCCACGAACCCTCAGGCCAGCGCATCAAGTATGAAAAGGTGGTGCCCGGCATCGGCCCGGTTAGCGCCGATGAAATCGTCAAGGGCTTCCAGTACGCCAAAGGCGAATATGTCCTGCTGGACGAGGACGAGATCGAAGGCGTCAAGCTCGAAAGCAAGAAGACCCTGGAGCTGACCCAGTTCGTCGATCTTGCCGAAATCGACATGATCTATTTCGACAAGCCCTATTACGTGGTTCCAGCCGACGAACTGGCCGAGGAGGCTTTCATCGTGCTGCGTGAGGCGCTGCGGCGCAGCCGCAAGGCCGGGCTGGGTCAGCTGGCCATGCGCGGCCGCGAATATGTCGTCAGTCTCAAATCCTGCGGGCGCGGCATTCTGATGGAAACGCTGCGCTATGACGACGAGATCAACAAGTCGGCCGGATACTTCCGCGATATCGGCGACGTCGAACCCGACGCCGAGCTGCTGGAGCTGGCCGCAAGCCTGATCGAGAAGAAGACAGGCAAGTTCGACGCCAGCGATTTTCACGACCGCTATGTTGATGCGCTGATCGAGCTGATCGAGCGCAAGAAGAAGGGCAAGACACTCAATATCGAGAGCAGCGGCGACGATGCGCAGCGCGGCTCGAACGTGATCGACCTGATGGCCGCGCTCAAGAAATCGCTCGGCGACGGCGGCGCTGCCTCGGCGACGCGAAAAACTGCCACAAAGGCCAGGGCTAAGCCTGCGCAGCGCAAGCGGGCCTGATCGGAGCAGAAGTCGCCATGGCCAGACCCGCCGCCAAGCGAAAGTCGCAAAATCCCGATGCGCTGGCCAGTTACCGCGCCAAGCGCGACTTCACCCGCACCGGCGAACCTTCCGGGACGACGCGCAAGGCCAGCGGCAACTCTTTCGTCGTCCAGAAGCACGCCGCGACCCGCCTGCACTACGATTTCCGGCTGGAGCTCGATGGTGTGTTGCTGAGCTGGGCGGTGACCCGCGGCCCCAGCCTCGACCCGGACGACAAACGGCTGGCGGTGCGCACCGAGGATCACCCGCTCGACTACGGCGGTTTTGAAGGCACCATTCCCAAAGGCGAATATGGCGGCGGCACGGTGATGCTGTGGGACAGCGGCAGCTGGGAGATGGTCGAAGGCAAGGACCCGCGGAAGTCGTTGGCCGGGGGTCACCTCCATTTCATCCTGCACGGCACCCGGATGCAGGGCGAGTGGATCCTGATCCGCCTCAAGCCGCGCGGCAAGGAGAAGCGCGAGAACTGGCTGCTGCGCAAGGTCCAGGATCAACATGCCGGCGGCTCGGACGATCTTGTCACGCGCGAGTTGACCAGCATCGACAGCGGCCGAACGATGGATGAAATCGCGGAGGGCAAACCAGCGCCCAAAATGGCCGCGCGTAAGGCCAAGACGTCAACGCCGCCGCCGTTCCGGCCGGTGCAGCTGGCGGTGCTGGCCGATCATGTCCCGGCCGGAGATGACTGGCTGCACGAGCAGAAATTCGACGGCTACCGCGTGCTGATCGCCATCGGCGGCGGCGAGGGCCGCGCTTATACCCGCTCTGGGCTCGACTGGTCCGATCGCTTTGCCGGGCTCATTGCCGATGCGCTGAAGCTGAAAGCCACGAGCGCGCTGATCGACGGTGAGGCGGTGGTGATGCTGCCCGACGGTCGCAGCAGCTTCGCGAAGCTGCAGGCGGCGCTCAAGCACGATCCGGGTGCGATAGCCTTCTTTGCCTTCGACCTGATCGAGCTGGACGGCGAAGACCTCACCAAGCTGCCGCTGATCGAACGCAAGGCAAAGCTTGCGAAGCTGCTGGGCAAGGGTCGCAGCAGACTTGGCTATTCGGACCATATTGAAGGCAAGGGCGAACAGCTGTTCGAGCGGTTTTGCAGTTCGGGGCTGGAAGGGGTGATCTCCAAGCGCAGCGACAGCCGCTATGGCGGGCTGCGCAGCGGCAGCTGGGTCAAGACCAAATGCACCCGGCGGCAAGAGTTCGTGATTATCGGGTGGACCGCTTCGCAGCGCCAGCGGGGCTTCCGCTCGCTGCTGCTGGGGGTCAACCAGGGCGGGAAGCTGCACTATGCCGGAAAGGTCTGGACCGGGTTTTCCGCCAACGAGATCGACCGGCTGCTCAAGCTGATGACGCCGCTCGCCCGCAAGACCGCGCCAGTCTCCGCGCCGGCTGCCTCAGTCAGGTCTGCGCACTGGATCAAGCCACAGCTGGTGGCGGAAATCGCCTTCACCGAAGTCACCGCCGATGGCGTCCTGCGCCATTCCAGCTACCTCGGCCTGCGGCAGGACAAGCAGGCGGAGGCGGTGACGATGGAGGCGGAAACGCCCGCAAACAGCCTCGGCGATGCGGCAGGCAGCGGCGTAGCCATCAGCAACCGCGACCGGGTGATCTTTCCCGAATGCGGGATCACCAAGGGTCAGCTTGCCGACTATTACGAGCGCGTCGCCGCGATAATGCTGCCGTGGACGGGCAACCGCCCGGTCAGCCTGGTCCGCTGTCCGCAGGGCCGCGCGAAAAAATGCTTCTTCCAGAAGCACGACGCCGGAAGCTTCGGCGACGCCGTCAGGCAAGTCGCCATCCGCGAGAAGGACGGCGGCGAGGAAGCCTATCTGTATATCGATTCCCCGGCGGGGCTGCTGAGCTGCGTCCAGATGGGCTCGATCGAGTTCCACGGCTGGGGGGCGCGGATCGAGGACGTCGAGAAGCCCGACCGCATGGCTTTCGATCTCGATCCCGACGAGGGCATGGATTTCGCGGTGGTGATCAAGGCGACATTCCACCTGCGCGAGGTGCTGGCGCAGATGGGGCTGGTCAGCTTTGCCATGGTCACCGGCGGCAAGGGAGTGCATGTCATCGTGCCGCTGACCCCGTCGGCGGAGTGGCCGGCGGTCAAGGATTTTGCCCATCGGCTGGCGACGGCACTGGCGACGGCGGAGCCTGATCGCTTCACCGCGGCGATGGCCAAGGCCCGGCGCAAAGGGCGCATCTTTATCGATTATCTGCGCAACCAGCGCGGCGCGACGGCCGTCATGCCTTACAGCGCCCGCGCGCGCGAGTTCGCGCCCGTTGCCGTGCCGCTGAGCTGGGAGGAACTGCGCGATCTGGACAAGGCATCGCACTGGCATGTGGGCGACGCTGGGCAACTGGTGGACCGCGCCGCCTCGCCGGAACTGTCGCGTTGGGGCCTGGCCAGCCAGACGCTGCCGGAAATTTGAGGCGTTTCGGCGCGCTGTTTGAACTTGGGCGGGAACCTGGGCGGGAGCGCCGGGTTGATAGGCTTGTCCCCCAACCCAGAGGAATTTCCCCATGGCGAAGTCAGAATTTACCGACGCGATTGCCCTGCTCAAGGCCGACCACCGCACGGTCGAAGATCTGTTCGAAAAATTCGAAAAAGCGGGCAGCGACCGCAAGCAGGCGCTGGCCGCGCAGATTTGCGACGAGCTGCAGATTCACACCATGCTGGAGGAAGAAATCTTCTACCCCGCGCTGGAAGGCGAAGTTGACGAGGATGATCTCAAGGAAGCCTATGTCGAGCACGATGCCGCGAAAGTGCTGATCAACGAGATCATCGGCGGAGATCCGGACAGCGAATTTTTCGGCGCCAAGGTCAAGGTCCTGTCCGAACTCATCGAACACCATGTCGAGGAGGAAGAGGAGGCCGGCAAGGGCATCTTTGCGCAGGCTCGCGATGCGGATGTCGATCTTGTCGAGATGCGCGACCGGATGCTTGCCCGCAAACAGTCGCTGCAGAAAGAGGCCGCAGATGGCGGCATGCCGGAGGCGGAGTTCACGGTTATCAACCCGTGATGGACCGGTCTGGCTCCGGAATGCCGCGCACCGGCATCGGCTGGTCGCAGCCTCGGCAAATCTTGCAGATAAGCTGGAACCAGCATCCCCCAACATCGTTTCAGCCAGACAACCTAAACCCAAGGAGATTGTCATGGGTCAAGAAACTCTAGCACGCGATGAAACCAGCACACTGATTGCGTCGAACAAGGTCGAAGGCACCGCCGTTTACAACCCCAGCGGCGACAAGCTGGGCACGATCGACAACTTCATGGTCGACAAGCGTTCGGGCAGTGTGGCTTATGCGGTGCTGCGCTCGGGCGGGCTGTTCGGAATGGGCGGCGACAACTATCCGCTGCCCTGGGACACGCTGACTTATGACACCGTGCAAAGCGGCTATGTCATCGATCGCGACGTTTCGGAACTGACGGACGCTCCGCGCTATACAAGCGATAAGGAGCCCAGCTTCGATTCCGATTATGGCCGAGAGGTCTATGGCTATTACGGGATGAATTATCCCTATTGATGGTCGGTCGGCTCTTGAAGCCAATGGCGGCGGGCAACCCTTCGGGTTTGCCCGCCGCTTTTTTTGAATGGGATCAATACGAGTCGGTGAGCAGTTCGTGGGTTACTTCCATGAGGAACATCGCATGATCATCGCTTTGGGCAATTGCACCCAGAATCAAATCCTCGACCAGGCAATCATCGTCGCTGAGTTTCGCCACGATCGCGGCTCGCCAGCTGGCGGTGTCAGGCCACTGCGCCTCGCCGATGAAATCGCCGTCTACGGTGCGATGCAGGCGCGAGCCGCAACTGCCGTACTTCTCGGCGATCCGCCGGGTGCCGCGCCGCCAGGCTGCACAGAACTGCTCCTCCTGTCCGGGACGAACGCTCCACTTGTAGGCAGCGACGAACATTTGGGGGGTGACTCCTTCAAAAGGTGGCAAATTATAAATTCACGAACGGTGCGCGAGTTCCCGGGAGTTCAGGATTTCTTCGACGTCAGACCGGCGCCCAAAATGAACGAATGCGGAATCATCCGCAGCCAGCGGGAACTTTCGGGGGGATCGCTGGTTTAACAATTATCATTACTCCATAAGGGATCTTGCATCATGACGCTCATCCTCGTCCTTATCGTAGGCGGCATAATCGGCTGGCTGGCCAGCATGTTGATGCGTACCGATGGCCAGCAAGGTATCATCCTCAACGTGGTGGTTGGTATTGTCGGCGCGTTGATCGCCGGTGTTATCATCACCCCGCTGATCGGCGGTGCCCCGATCACCAGTGGCGCGTTCGACATCATGTCGCTGGTCGCCTCTTTCCTCGGTGCAGTGGTCCTGCTGGCGATCGTCAATCTGTTTCGCCGCGGTTCTGTCCGTTAACTTTCGACGTTACACCGAACCCGGCCGCGCCAAGCTGCGCGACCGGGTTCGGTGTTTGCCTGACCGGAGTTCGCCGCCATGGCTATTACCCTGATCGCGTTGCCCTACGCTCAGGACGCGCTTGAACCGCATATATCCGCCCAGACTCTCGATCTCCATCACGGCGCGCATCACCACGATTATGTCGAGAAGACCAACAAGGCCATCGCCGGAACGGCCTACGAACGCAGCAAATTGAACGAAATCGTGCTTGCGGCCGACGCAGGCGGCGAGACCGAGCTGTTAAATGTGGCCGCGCAGGCGTGGAACCACGGTTTCTACTGGCACAGCCTGTCGCCGGAGCCAGGCGCTCCCTCAGCGCAACTTGCCGGTGCAATCGACCGGGACTTCGGTTCGCTCGATGCCTGCCGCGACAGCCTGGCGGAGGCGGCCACCGATCATTTCGCGTCGGGCTGGGCCTGGTTGGTCGCCGATGAGGCGGGCAAGTTGCGGATCGTGACGACCCACGACGCTGCCTCGGCGCTATGTCTGGAGGTCAATCCGCTGCTGACGATCGACGTGTGGGAACACGCCTATTACCTCGATGTGCAGAGCAAGCGCGCAAACTATGTCGAGGCGGTGACCGCGCATTGCCTGAACTGGCAATTCGCATCCGAATGCTACGAACGCGGAACCGCCTGGCGCTATCCGGCCTGATCGACGGTCTGGTGCAACAACCGATCCAGCCGTGACGACGTTTCGCCCGGCAAAGTTTCGGTCGTCTCGCCTTCTTCGGCGCGCGTGGCTTCAAGCATGCTCACCAGTGCGGCGCGGGCGCGGGCGACCCGGCTCTTGATGGTGCCGACCGCGCAGCCGCAGATCTCGGCGGCCTCTTCGTAGGAAAATCCGCTCGCACCGACCAGCATCACCGCCTCGCGCCGTTCGGCGGGCAGTTTCAGAAGAGCGCGCTGCATATCGGCCAGATGCAGACCGCCCTCCTGGTCTGCTTCCATCGACAGCAGACGCTCGGCCAGCTGTGGATCGTAATCGACCTGGCGATAATTGCGGCGCAGCTCGCTGAGGTAGTGGTTGCGCAGGATGGTGAAAGTCCAGGCGCGCATGTTGGTGCCCGCCTCATACCGCGCGCGCGCCGCCCAGGCCTTCATCGCGGTTTCCTGGACCAGGTCGTCCGCGACATCCGGCCTGCCCTGCCAGGCCCCGCGCGAAGGCGCGCAGATGCGGCAGCACCGCAACCAGCTCGCGCTTGAAACCCTCTGTTTGATCTGCCCCTGGTTTGACGGACTCAACCATCGTGAGCCTCATCAAGCTTTTTGAGCAGGTCATCGAAGGCCGAAGGCAATGGCTCATCGGCCACGGACTGATAGAGCTTGCGCAGACCATCGGCCCAACCCGGCTCTTCCCCCTCACGATTGCGGGTGACGAATTCCTTGTTTGCGCTTTGTCAGCTTCGGGCCCTTGATCTGGTTCAAGGTCAGCTCCATGATGAATATCCCTATGTCCCCTGAAATCCTTGGAAGGGTCAAGCGGTCGATCGCCTTATCCTGTCACTCTGGAACAACGCAGCGTCTGATTAGTTCCCGCATTGGTAGCGGCATTTACCGTGGGCGGGGAGGGTTGGATTGTGGCGGCAAAGGGCGATGGGAGGCCGATGGACAAGCTAGATTTGCCGCCGGTCAGGCTGGGGAACCAGGCATGGTTTCACCGGTATCCCCGCGTCTTTCCGTTGCTGCTGTTTGCCTTCGGCGCGCTAGGGACCCTGCTGAGCGTGCTGGCGATCGAAAGGGCCGAATCTGCCCGGCGCGATCTGGAGCTTGAAAAAAGCGTCGCGGTGATAACCGCGGGCCTGCAACGCCGGGCCACTGAGAACATCGGCTTGCTGCTGGGTGCTGCCGCGATCTTTTCAACGGGTGACCAGGTTTCGCGCGAAATGTTCATCAACTACGCAAACCGCATCCACGAGGGTCAGGATTTTCGCGGTTCGTTGGGACTGGGCTGGGCACGGATGGTCAGCTATTCGGGGATCGCCAGGTTCGAGGAAAGCATGCGGCAGTCCGAAACAGCGGCATACAGGGTGTGGCCGCGCCCCGCGCCCGCCAGGAGCTACGCAACGCCGATCGTGTATCTTCAGCCCCTGTCTCCGCAAAACCGGCTCGCAATCGGCTTTGACATGTCCTCCGATCCGGTCCGCAGGCAAGCGATCGAAACCGCGATTGCGCTGAAAGAGCCCGTCCTTTCAGGCAAAGTGCAACTCGTACAGGATGCTGGCCAGCCCCCGCGACCGGGCTTTCTCCTATATATGCCGGTATTCGAGCGGACAGCTTCAGGAACCAGGCAACCCAAGGGGCTGGTCTATATCCCCATGCGGGCCGAGGAATTCCTCGCTTCGGCGGCCGAGCTGTTTCGCGAGAACAATCTGGAGATCGCGCTGTTCGACGGTGCGGTGACGCCCGATGCCTTGCTCGCCGAGCTGAAACGGCCGGGCGATAACTACCACGTGCGGGATCGGCGCATCCGGATAGCCAATCGCAACTGGATTCTGCGCGTCAGCGACAAGCAGACCGATGGCCTGTCCCAACTGGCCTCGCTGACGCTGATCCTGGGATCGGTTATCTCGCTGATGATGCTGGCCCTAGGCTCGCTCATCGCCAGACGATCGGGCGAGGACTACCAGGTGCGCGAATACCTTACCCGGCAGGTGGCCATCCGCACGTCGCTGTCGCGCGAGCTCAACCACCGCGTCAAGAACACGCTGGCGAACGTGCTGTCGATCGTCGCGCTGACCAGGCGGCGGGCAGACAATCTTGACATTTTCGCCGACGAACTGACCGGCCGGTTCAGGGCGCTTTCCGCAACGCATGACCTGATTGCGCAAGGCGAATGGAATTCCACCTCGCTTGGCGCGATCATCCGCACCGAACTCGCCCCGTATCTCGATGCGGACGAGCGCCATGTCCATATGGCGGGACCCAATGTCGAACTTGCCCCCAACGATGCACTGGCGCTGGGGCTGGCTATCCACGAGCTGACCACCAACGCCGCCAAATACGGGGCCTTGAGCGTGCCGGCGGGCCGGGTCTCGATCATCTGGCACATGGCCAAACCCGATCTGGTCGAGCTCAACTGGCGCGAATACGGTGGCCCGCCGGTGGTGGCCCCAACCAAGCGCGGATTTGGCCGCGAGCTCATCGAAAAGATCGTTGCGAGCGAACTGCAGACCGAAGTCACGCTGCATTTCGAGTCGGAAGGAGTGCGCTGTGTGCTCTGCGTGCCGGTCCGCAAATTCACCGAATTCACGCTGCGCGACGATGGCCGGCCGGACCGCTCGTGATCGGCTCACCAGCCCGCCTGGGCTAGCGCGGGTTGCGCTTAATCTGCACCAGACCCGCTCATGCTGAGCTTGTCGAAGCACAGGGTTGTTACGGTGAACTCACCGAGCACGAGGGTCCTTCGACAAGCTCAGGATGAGCGGAAATTTGAAATTTGATTCAGATTAAACACAAGTTGATCTAGAAGAATACCAAGCGTCCGATGCTTCGATCCATTTCCATCGTCATTGCGAGCGAAGCGAAGCAATCCAGAGCGTTATACCAACTGCCCGATGAAATGCCCTCTCAAGCCCCTCCTGTTGAGCTGCGCTCGACTGCGTCTCAGGGGAGGGGCAGGGCTATCGCAAATTCCGAACTGCCCTTTCTTCTCCCCTCCCGCTTGCGGGAGGGGTTGGGGGTGGGTGAGTTTGAATTTGACGCGAAACCGTCGATTTCGTCCGACTGGCCCACCCCTAACCCCTCCCGCAAGCGGGAGGGGGACCAAGGCAATTGCATTTGGGTTTTCGGAGATGGTTTCGCGCAGAGGCGCAAAGGAAGCAGAGTGCGCAAAGGGGTTTTTCCTATCGTGAAGTCACTCTCGGGTCGTTCGAATCACAGAAATCTCCGGCTCAGAACAGGACACAAGCCTTCGGCTCAGGATACATCTCTGCGGTCTTTGCTTACTCTGCGCCTCTGCGTGAACCAAACAGCCCTTATGCGATTGACCTGGGAGGGGGACTGGGATGCACAGGCACCAAATGGAATATGCGATAGCCGTGCCCTGAACGGGAGGGGAGCAGAGTCGGCGCAATGGGCGGTTGGTATTAGAGCACGACACTCTGGATTGCCGCGGACCTGCGGTCCTCGCAATGACGATTCAAAGTAAAGTCGTCTCGCCCTAATCCAGCGGCAGGCTCGAATTGAAGAACATTGCCTGGCTGATCGCGGCGCGCACCGAAGATTCCTGGAAGGGCTTGGTGATCAGATAGGTTGGCTCGGGGCGTTCGCCGGTCAGCAGCAGTTCGGGATAGGCGGTTATGAAGATCACCGGAACATCTGCGGTGCTCAGAATGTCCTCGACCGCGTCGATCCCCGAGCTGCCATCGGCAAGCTGGATGTCGGCCAGTACCAGCCCGGCTCCGTCCCTGGCGAACATCTCGCGCGCCTGGCTGCGGGTGCTGGCCGTGCCGACAACCCGGTGCCCGAGTTCGCTCACCAGCCCTTCGAGCTGCATGGCGATCAGCGGCTGGTCCTCGATGATCAGCACATCGGTCGCGGATTCATCTTCGATTTCGCGCAGCGAATGCGCGACCAGATCATCGACCCGGGCAGAATCGAGGCCAAGAACTTCGGCAGCGTCCTCGCTGGTGAAATCCTCCAGCGTGGTCAGCAGCAGTGCCGCGCGGTGGGTAGGCGTCATGTGGGCCAGCCGCTCCTGCGCCGCCAGTTCATGCAAACCGGCCTGTTGCTCATGTTCGCCGTTCAAGGGACTGCACGCGGCCCACAGCCGGTGAAATGCGGCATAGAGTGGCACCCTGCCCTCGCCGATCCGGTCCAGCAAGTCGCGGTCGGCCAGCGCCGCTTCCAGCGTTTCACGGACAAAGGCATCGCCGGTGGCCTGGGAGCCGGTTAGGGCGCGGGCGTAGCGCCTGAGTAACGGGAGTTGCAGGCCCACTTTTTCGGCAATCGTCATGGAGCATCCCCAACCGTGTTGAATTTCAGCGCGTCTGACAAGATAGCACCCGGGCCCGGCCTTATCTAGCGGTAAGGCTCTTAGACCACGACTAAGTGATTCCCCATAGCTCAAAAAACCAGTTGGAATTGAGGGATTGGCGGTGCCTTTGCTGCTTCCGCGCAGTTGCCGGATTTAACCAATCGGCGCGCTCAGGTTACCTGCCTTTTCGCGCTCATCGACAATATCCGCCAGCAGCGCCGACACGCGGCGTTCCTCGCTGGCGAGTCGCGATTCCTTGTCTTGCGACATCGGATCCTGCGCGCTCATGCCTTCGGCCTCGGATTCGAGCCGGCGGTCGATATCCTGCTTCCACTGGCGCAGCAGCTCCTCGCGCTCGGCAAGGCCAAGGTTGATGTCATCGCGCAGATCTTCGGGGCTGTCATAATGCCGCCGCGGATCGGGCGCCTTGCCGCCGGCTGCGTCCGCGCCAACCGAATCCGCTGGCTTGCCGCGGCTGTTGCCGCTTCCCATTGACGTGGATTGACCCTGCGCCGCCGCCTTGCGCGCAGTTTCGAGTTCGTCCTTTTCGGAACCGTCAAGCGCATCTGCGGCCTCGCGCGCCTTTTCATCGACGCGGCCGGACTGGGCAAATGCATGCTGCTCCTGCTGGAATTTTTCGGCACCCTCGTAAGAGCCTTCACCTTTCCTGTCGGTCATGATCGATCTCCTGGGAGCGCACACATGCGCCCCGCCTTGATCCAGAAGTCCCGGCGCGCCAAAAAGTTCCGGCGCGCGCTCATAAAGACGCGCCTCATTGCGGCGCATGCGCAAAAATTTTTTGGCGGGTGCGGGAACCGGATGCGTCCGGCCGGGTTTACCCATTGATCGTTGCCGCCCTCCCCCCTCCCGTGTCGCAACGGTCTGTGAGGCCCCCGTGTTCCTTCGGGAACGGGGGCCTCATATATTTCGGGGGGTTTGGATCGCCGTCAGGTGCCGTCGGTATTGACCGTGGTCACGCCGGGCCGCTCCGCGCCCATTCCGGAAAATCCGATGCAATAGCCGCCATCGACCGGCAGGGTGACGCCGGTCACGTATGCCGCCTCGTCGCTCGCCAGATAGAGTGCGGCCATTGGCGATGTCGCGGGCGAGGCCCCAGCGGCCGAGCGGGATGCCGGCGAGCACGAAGACATCCGCAGGCGGTTCGGCATGGACTTTCGAGGCTTCGACCAGCCCGGTCCACATCGTCCCCGGCGCAATCGAATTGCAGCGGATGTTGTGGCCCGAATAGTCTAGCGCGGCGATCTTGGTGAGGTGATGGACGCCGGCCTTGGCCGCGCCATAGACGCTGTGGTGCTTCCAGCCGACCACGCCCGAGGCCGAGCCGGTGTTGACGATGGCGCCGCCGCCCGACTTGAGCATCGAGATGATGCCGTATTTCATGCCCAGGAACACGCCCTTGATGTTGGTATCGTGGATGCGGTTCCAGTGCTCGAGGCTCTGTTCGTGCAAGGGCGCCATGCCGCCGCCGAAGCCGGCGTTGTTGCACAGGATATCGAGCTTGCCGAAAGTCTGCTCGGCAGTGGCGATCATGTTCTGGACATCGCCCTCGCTGGAAACGTCACAGTGCACGCCGACCGCGATTGGCGCATTCCCGGATCCGCCGCCATGCGCGGCATTGACGGTCGCCGCTACAGCATCCTGATTGCCGCTGATATCGGCCAGCACCAGCCGCGCGCCCTCGGCAGAGAATATCTCCGCCATGGCCTTGCCCATGCCCGAACCTGCGCCGGTGATGACGGCGATCTTACCTTCAAGCCTTCCGGCCATTGTCTCTCTCCTGTCCGGGTTTGCTCAAGCCGTGGTGTCGATCGTCGGCCGCACCGAAATCTCCGAAATGTTCACATTGCGCGGCATCGACAGCATGAACACCAGCGTATCGGCGATGTCGGACGCCTGGACGACGCCTGCCTTGGTGACATGCTGCTGGATCGCCGTGCGCCAGGCGGGGTTGGAAATGCCTTGCGCGACTTCGGTCTCGGTCGCGCCGGGCATCAGGAAGCTGACCCGGATGTTGCGGTCGCCCAGCTCCTGCCGCATGCCATTGGTCATGGCGTTGACCGCGTGCTTGCTGGCCGAATAGGCATTGGTCTCGGGCCCGCCCTTGCGCCCCGCGAGCGACGAGATGTTGATGATGTCGCCCACGCCCTGCGCCAGCATATGCGGGATCGCCGCCTGCGAGGTATAGACCGTGGCGAGCAGGTTGATGTCGATGACCCGGCGGTATTCGGCCAGGTCTGCGCCCTCGATCCCGCCGGCCTGCATCACCCCCGCCGAATTGATCAGGATATCGATGCGGCCGAGCCTGGCAACGGTATCCGCCACCGCCCCCAAAGCATCCGCTTCCACCGCCATATCGCCGGGCAGCGCCAGCGCCTTGCCGCCCGAGGCCTCGATCTGCGCCACGAGTTCGTCCAGCCGGCCCTTGCGGCGCGCGGACAGAGCGACAGTGACCCCCGCCGCCGCCAGCGCCACCGCCGTCGCCGCGCCAATCCCCGAGGAGGCACCGGTGACGAGGGCGACTTTGCCTGAAAGCGGTTGGGGCATTGCGACGTCTCCGGACCTTCGTCCCCGTTCGAGGGGGATTCCGAAGGGTCGTTGTCCGATTTCCCCTGCCTGTCAATCGCTCCAGACCCGCCGGGCATGGCGCGTAGCACGTTGATCGCCCAAGCGGCGCAATTGGGGCTTGCAGTGTCGCGCGGGAGTGCTGAAAACATGGCGCTAACGAGAGCGGTTCGCGTCTGCGACCCGCTGCCAGGAGGATCACCATGTCAGTCCAGCCCGCAGCCTTCCTGCGCACCACCCTGCCGCTCGGCATAGACATGGTCGAGCAGTACGATTCGGGGCGCTATCATTCGATCTGGCTGCCCGATCACATGGTCAGCTTCTGGCCGGATTCGATCTGGACGCCCGAATTCACCGACCTCGCGGTGGCCTCGCCCAGCCCGCACCGGCACCTGGACGGCATGGCGGTGGCCGCGGCAGCGGCGGTGCTGACGAAGCAGACGCCAATCGCCACCACGGTGATCGACACGGTGCGCCGCCACCCCTCGCTGCTGGCACAATCAGCGCTGACGATCAGCCACCTGTCCAAGGGGCGCTTTATCCTTGGCCTCGGCTCGGGCGAGCTGGAGAACACGGTTCCCTATGGCTTCGATTTCCGCAAGCCGGTCAGCCGCTTCGAGGAATCGATCAAGGTCATCAAGCTGTTGTGGCACTCCGATGGCCCGGTCGATTTCGAGGGCGAATTCTACAAGCTCGAACACGCGCGGATGGATGCCGAGCTGTTTGGCGGCAAGGCCCCGCCGATCTGGACCGGGGCGGCCGGCCCGCGCATGCTGGGCATCACCGGGCGCGAGGCCGATGGCTGGTGGCCGGCGGGCTCCTATACGCCCGAAGACTACGCCGCCAAGCTCAAGACCATCCGCGATGCCGGCGATGCGGTGGGCCGCGATATGTCGCATTTCGTGCCTGCGCTGACGCAAATCTGCCTGATCGGCGACGAGGGCGAGATCGCGGAGATGCTGAAGGCACCGATGGTCAAGTCGATCATCCTGATGCTCAACGCCAAGGATGTCGAACAGTTCGGCTACAGCCACCCGATGGGCCCGGACTGGCACGGCATCATGGATTTTGATCCGCATGTGCTGACCCGCGAAAAGATGATCGAATTCTGCGATGCGCTGGATACGCGGATGATCCGCGACATCTTTCCGGTGGGCACGCCGAAAGAAGTCGCCGCCAAGATCAAGGGCTTCGCCGATGCCGGGATGCAGGTCTACAAGCTGATGGAATACGGCAGCATGGGCGGCGCGCGCTTCAGCGCCACGTCCGCCGCCAAGGTCCGCGAAACCGAGGATGAAATCCAGAAGCTGGTCGAGGGCGCATGAGCGAGCTGGATGCCGGTGAATTAATCGCGGCGGCCAGGGCGGAGACTGGTCTGTCAGACTGGGGCGATGCGACTTTCGAAGAGCGCTTCGGGCTGGCCATCCGCCACATCAATTCGATCCCGATGGACGACAAGGGGAGGCAGGCGGCGGCGGCCAACTGCCACTGGCTGCTGACCGACCGGCTGAAATTCTTCGAGGACCGCAAGCGCTATCCGCTCGCCGACGAGCTTATCGACCGCCCTATGTTCGCCACCGGCGAGCCGCGTTCGGGCACGACCTTGATGCATGCGCTGATGAGCGTCGATCCCGATGCGCGGGCGCTGCGTTTCCGGGAAGTGATGCACCCCTCGCCACCGCCCGGTGTGGTCGAAGGCACCGATCCCCGCATTGCGCTGGCCGATGCGGAATGGCGCGAGATCAACGCCAAGATGGGAAAATGGCTGCACTGCCACCCCTATAACGACATGCTCGGCAATGGCCTGCCCGAGGACGAGCGTACCTGGGCTTTCGATTTCCGGGTGATGACGCCAACCGCCTGGTGGCGGGTGCCGATGCAGAACCTGTCGATGGGCCTGCCCACCGATCCGGCCGCGCAGAACCGTATCCACCGCATGATGCTCCAGGCGTTCCAGTATAACCGCCCGAAGAAATACTGGGTTCTCAAGGGCTTCCACGGCTTTCGCCTCAAGGAGTTCTTCGACACTTATCCCGACGCCAGTCTGGTCTGGCTGCACCGCGATCCGGTGCAGGTGGCGGCAAGCTCCACCGCGATGATGCGCGACATCATGGAGGGCATAGTCGGGCCGATCGACGTGGTGGCCGAAGCAAAAATGCATCTCGAACGGGTGCGGATGAGCATTGCCAACACCATGGCCAACCCGCTGGTCACGGACGCCCGCGTCCACCACGTGCGCTACCGTGATTTCGTCGCCGATCCGATCGGCACGATCCGGGGGTATTACGAATTCACCGGGCGACAGCTGACCGCGCTGGCCGAGGCGGCAATGCGCGGCTATCTGGCGGCGAACAAGGGCGACCGCCACGGCAAGTTCGAATATTCGACCGCGCTGCTCACCGATGCCGGCTATGACATCGACGAACTCAACGAGGAATTCCGCCCATTCAGGGAGCGGTTCGGGGTTGATATCGAGGTGCGGAAGTGATGGCCATGCACCCGCGCATTTGCCTCCACCAGGTCGCCTTCATGGGCGAGAGTACCAGTGCCTTCATCGAGCATTGCCGCGCCATCGGCGTGCTGAACATGACGCTGGTGACCCCCAAGCTGATGCAACCGGGCGGGCTGGCCGAGGCGCAGGCGGCGCTCGCGTCGGGCGGAACCCGCGCCATGG
Organism: uncultured Alphaproteobacteria bacterium; assembly: GCA_963791765.1. Taxonomy (GTDB): domain Bacteria; phylum Pseudomonadota; class Alphaproteobacteria; order Sphingomonadales; family Sphingomonadaceae; genus Novosphingobium. Next base: position 59,911 of record CAWBTL010000008.1, on the reverse strand, counting down.
TGGTGAACCACCCGATCGCCATGGGCTCGAACCTCGATCTGGCCGGCAGTGAAGAGAGCGCGCGGCTCGCCGAGGCCATCGAGATCGCCGCCGCGCTGGGCGCGCCGCTGATCTACCTGATCACCGGCGGGCGCGGGCGGCTGAGCTGGGAGGCGGCGGCCGAGCGCTTTGCCGCGCTGCTGGCACCCTGCCTGCCGCTGGCGCGCGCAAAAAATGTGCGCCTGCTGGTCGAAAATGCCTCGCCCTTCAATGTCGACATCCATCTCGCGCTCACCCTCGGCGATGCAGTACGGTTGGCGGAGCTCGCCGGGATCGGCCTGTGCATCGAGCTCCACGCCTGCTGGTTCGAGGGCGGGATCAGGGAAAAGCTCGCCCGCGCCATGCCCATGGCCGGACTGGTGCAGGTCAGCGACTATGTCGCGGGCGATCGCACCACCCCGTGCCGCGCCGTCCCCGGTGATGGTATGATCCCCATCGAAAGCCTGCTGCGCGATGTGCTGGATGCGGGATACGGGGGCCTATTCGACCTCGAACTGGTCGGCCCGCGCATCGATGGCGAAGGCTGCTACGCGGCGAGCAGACGCGCGGCTGAGAATTTGTCGGAGATGTTGGTGAAGCTGGGAGCGTAGAACCCCCTCCCCTACGAGGAGGGGTTGGGGGAGGGATAGCGCATATGAAACAATTCCACCCAATCTCGTCACCCTGAACTTGTTTCAGGGCCCATTTCACCGTGCACCCGGGGCTCTGATTTTCGAGCATGTCCTCACGGTTTGCGTCCTTACTTTCTGCGCCGGTCGTGCGGCCCGATGGGCCCTGAAACAAGTTCAGGGTGACGATGAGTGAAAGACAGGGTTTAGGTGCAATGGCCCTGCCTCATGGGGGAGGGGAAAGAAAAAGGAGGAAGAAAGTCATGCCCTATGGCGACGGACCTGCTGACGAAGCTCTACGCAACGCGTGGAACGCCTTCTGCGACCAGCTTCAGGGTGCCGGCGACGCGGTGTTCAAGGCGGCCAACCCGCCCGCGCCGATCCACCGCGCCGATGGCTTCCGCTTCCTCACCCAGAACCTCGGCCAGGCCTTCGAACTGGCGCTGGAGACCAGGGATCCGGCTTACCCCCAGATCCATTACTTCACCCATCCGGCGATGAAACTGGGCGGCGATGTTTCGGACTTCACCTATCGGCAGGCCTGGATTTCGGGGGATCACAGCTACCGAATCACCGGCCGGAAAGGCACCGCGCGCTGGTTCAACCTGACGGTGCAGGGGCCCAAGCCCGCGAAAGTGCCCGGCACCGATCTCGCGCCGCTGCACGAGCCCTTCGGCGATGTGCCCGAATGCAATGTCCTGGGCAGCCAGATAAAGACCGACGCTGAGGGCAATTTCGAACTCTACATCGGCGGACCTCAGCGCCCTGAAAACTGGCTGCCAACCACCCAAGGCTCGCGCAAGCTGTTCATCCGCGAGGCTTTCGACGCCTGGTTCGAGACGCCTACCACGCTTTCCATCGAGCGCGTCGGAATGGACGCGCCGCGCCCGATGGCGACGCCCGATCAGATGATCGAGGCGATGGGCTGGGCGGGCGAGTTTGTCAGTGGCTTCATGCGCGACTGGCCCGAGCATGCATGGGCGACATCGGGCGGGGTCTGCGATCCGCATCAGCCCAATGTGTTCCCCGATGTTTCCTCCGACTCTGCCGACGATGCCAAGCGCGGACGGATGGCGGCGAACATGGTGTGGGCGCTCAAATCCGACGAAGCGCTTATCGTCGAGATGGACTGTCACGACGGCTTCTGGCTGTTCGGCATGGGCGGGCCGTTCATGCAGTCGATGGATTTTCTGTACCGCAGCACCAGTTTTTCGCCCGCGCGCACCAGGGTCGACAGCGACAATGTCGTCCGGCTGGTCATGGCGCATGACGATCCCGGCGTGCACAACTGGCTGGATACGCAAGGTTTCGAGACCGGCAATCTTGGCTACCGCAACCTGATGAGCCAGAACCCGGCCGCTTTCCGGTCAAGGCTGGTGAAGCGCAACGAGCTGCTGGCGGCACTGCCGAGGGACACGGCGATGGTCAGCAAGGCGGAGCGCGCGGCGCAACTGCAGGACCGCTACCACGCGATCAAGCTGCGCTTCGGGATATAGTCCCGGATCAAGGCAATTGCATATGAGTTTTCGGAGATGGTTTCGCGCAGAGGCGCAAAGGGGTTTTTCCTATCGTGAAGTCACTCTCGGGTCGTTCGAATCACAGAAATCTCCGGCTCAGAACAGGACACAAGCCTTCGGCTCAGGATACATCTCTGCGGTCTTTGCTTACTCTGCGCCTCTGCGTGAACCAAACAGCCCTTATGCGATTGACCTGAGTCCGGGATACCACGGCATTGACAAGCCAGCCCGCGAAGAGCAATTGCAGCGCCCCAATTCACCGGCGCTAGGTTTTGCCGGATATCGTGGAGAATTCGGGTGAAATTGATCCGTTGGCCCGTGGCTGCAGCGACTGCCTACGTCATTTACAAGTACACCATCGGCAACAAGGCCAAGGGTGAAGCCGTATTTGACTCGCCCGAGGGTGAAGATCTCGCGCCGCCAAAGGTGGCCAAGCCGAAACGCTTCAAGGTCGGCGCGAAATAGAGTCTTTCCGGTTAAGACGGTGCCAGCCCGCTCCCCCGCCCGGCCACCCATTAGATACCATGACTGGGTGGCCGGGCGGGGGAGCGGGCTGGTACCGGTTCGACGTCAGTCGGAAAGTCTTTAGCCGATCAGCTCACCACCCGCCCGCCGTTCACGCCCAGCGTCTGCCCGGTGACATAGGCCGCGCCTTCCGAACACAGATAGGAACAGCTGTGGGCGATGTCGTTGACTTCGCCCAGACGGCGCACCGGGATCGTGCCCAGCAGCACTTCGGTCGGGATCTGGAAGCGGTCGCGGTTGGCTTCCGACATGATCGTGCCCATCACCGAGCCCGGCGGGATGTTGTTCACGGTGATGCCATGGGGTCCGAATTCCTGCGCCATCGATCGGGTCATGGTGACCACCGCGCCCTTGGATGAGCTGTAGGTGACCATGCCGACCGCGCCGGTCTGCGCCGAGGAGGACGAGATGTTGACGATCCGCCCCCAATGCGCCGCCTTCATATCGCCCAGCACCGCCTGCGTCATGATCATCGGGCCGCGCACGTTGACCGCATAGACGAAGTCCCAGCGGTCATCCTCGATATCCTCGAACTTGGTGAAATCGGTGACCCCGGCATTGTTGACCAGCACTGTCACCGGCCCGAACTCGGCGCGCAGCTTGGCGACGGCGGCGAAGGCCTGCTCGCGGTTGGAGACGTCGGCGCCCAGCGCCAGGGCCATGCCGCCGGCATCCTTGATCGCCTTGACCGTATCGGTGCAGCGCGCTTCGTCGAGGTCGAGCACGCCCACCGCCATGCCGTCGGCCGCCAGCCGCTTCGCGCAGGCCGCGCCGATGCCGGCCGCCGCGCCGGTGACCAATGCTGTTTTGACTGACATGCTTATCTCCCATGAACAGTAAGGCCTGTCCCTATCCGTGCTGCAGCACCTTATCGACAAATTTCACAACCAGTTCGAATGTCTCCGCCGCCCCGGGCAAGGCCAGCCCCCGAACCACTGCGACATGGTCCATGCCTTCGATGATGCTGAGCGTTGATTCGAGCCCTGCGGCAAGCAGCTTGTCGTGGAACAGCACACTGTCATCGCGCAGCACCTCGCCCTTGCCGACGCTGATCAGGCTCGGCGGGTAGGCGGCAATCGCGGCCAGCAGCGGCGAGACCAGCGGGTGGGTGGGATCGAAGCCTTGCAGGTAAAGCTCGGCGGCGATGTCGGCCGATTCCTTCGAGAACAGCGGATCACTGGCAGCGTTTTCCGCATAGCTTGCCGCGCTCACCCGCAGGTCCAGCCACGGCGAGAGCAGCACCAGCCCATCGATCCGCGGTGCCTGCCCGGCGATGCTGAGCAGGCCCAGGCTCGCCGCCAGCCCGCCTCCCGCCGAATCCCCGCCGACAATCAGCGGCGCATCGCCGATCTCGGCGCGCAAGGCGGTAAGCGAGTCAAACGCGTCGATCAGCCCAGCCGGGAAAGGAGCCTCGGGGGCGAGGCCATATTGCGGCACGACAACATCCACCCCGCAGCGCGCGGCCAGCGCCTCGGCGAAAAGGCTTTCGAACTCCGGACGGCCGATACGAAAGCCGCCGCCATGAAGCTGGAGCACATAGCCTTTGGGGGGGCCTTCCGGCGCAACCCGCAGGCAGCGCCGCCCGGCGAGCGTGGTTTCCAGCGGCGGCCTGGCAGTTTTCCAGACTCCGGCATCAACCGCCGCCTGCATCTGCCCGCGCCGCTCGGCAAGGTCGGGATCGGCGGGACGGCCCGGTCGGAGGGGAGGAAGGTTAATGGACATCCACTCCTCCCCTCTCGCGGTGGAGGACTATCGCATATTCCAAATTGACCTTTCTTCTCCCCTCCCGCTTGCGGGAGTGGTCGGGGGTGGGTGAGTTTGAATTTGGCGCGAAGGTGTCGATTTCGTCCGACTGGCCCACCCCTAACCCCTCCCGCAAGCGGGAGGGGGACTGGCATGCCCAGGCACTGAGTGGAATATGCGATATCTCGTCCCCGCAAGGGGGGAGGAGTGGCGCAGGTGCCAGCATACTCACATTCACTCCGCCGCCTGCTGCATCGCGACCGCACTTTCGAGGCCTTTCGCGGTCCGGTCCGCACCGAGCCGCTTCAGCTCCGGGATTACATAGTCCCCCAGCAGCGTGATGCATTCCAGCACCGATTGCTGCGGCAGGTAGCCGAAATTGGTGTAGCACAGCACCTGATCGACATCGGCTTCCTCATACTTGAGGAATTTGGCCAGGCATTCCTCGGGGGTGCCGATGATCACCATGTCCTGATCGTCGAAGGAATGGATGTCGAAGTCACCGTCGGCCTGGGCCTTGAGCAGCGGGAAGGCCTGGTCCTTGGCCTCCTGCGGCAGCTGCGACATTTCCCACTTGAGGATGAATTCGGCGGTGCCCCGGTACCACCACCACATCGAATCCCACACCCGGTTGGTATCGAACTTCGCGCGCGATTCGGTGCAGTGCACCATGGTGTAGACGCCGACCTTGTTGGTGTGGATGCGGGTGACCGGCGTGGCGGTCTTCTGCTCCTCGCGGTAGTATCGGATCAGCTCGGCCAGCTTGTCGAGCGGCTGCATGATCGAGAAGCACAGCAGGCCCAGCCCGTTTGCGCCCGCCATGCGGATGGTCTCTTCCGAACTTGCCGCCATCCAGCACGGTGGATGCGGATACTGATAGGGCTTGGGCGTTATCATCCGCGCGGGGAAATCGAGATATTCGGAATGCTCCTCGTAATATTCCTCTTCCCACATGCCGACGACAGTGCGTGCGGCAGCGAGCATCTTCTTCTTCGAATTGGGCACATCGACCTTGAAGGCCTCCTGCTCCATCGGCGTCGAGCGGCCCATGCCCCATTCGACCCGCCCGCCCGAGAGCACGTCCACCGTCGCCACTTTCTCGGCAATGCGGGCGGTGTGAATGAATTCATGCGGCATCAGCGCCACACCGAAGCCAAGCCGGATATTCTCGGTGATCTGGCTGAGTGCGCCCAGCACGACATCGTTGCAGGGCATGTGGCTGCGGCCCTCGCGGAAGTGGTGCTCGACCAGCCAGGCGGTGTGGAAGCCCTTCTTGTCGGCCAGCGCGATCTGTTCGATGCAATTCTTGTAGGCCATGCGTTCGGCGGTGCGCTGCCCCCAGGGGTGCTCGCCGGCCCAGGGCTTGGGCGCTTCGAATTCGTAGAGCATGCCAAGTTCCATGGCGGGTATCCTGCGTTAGTGTTGCTGTTGAAGTTCCAGAATTTCCTTGCGACTGCGCCGCGCGCCGCCGCAGAATTTGGTGCTGAGCGAGCGATCGACCGTCAGGTTCTGGCCCGATATGCCCGATGCGAGGTCGCTGAGCAGGAAGGCGATGGCATTGGCCAGTTCAATGGGCTCGGAGAAGATCACGCTGTCAGACGGGTTGCGACTGTCCTTGGCCGCCTGCGGCATGGCCGCCGCCTTGTCGATCACCCGTTGGCTCATCACCGCACCGGGCGAGACCGAATTGGCGCGGATTCCCAGCTCCTGCCACTCGTTGGCCATGGTCCGGGTCAGCGCGATTATCGCCGATTTGCCCGCGCCGTAGGGGCCGTGCCAGGGTGCCGCATCCTTGGCGCTGACCGAGCCGACATTGACGATGGCCCCGCCCTGCCCGCCGGAAATCCACGCCTTGGCGGCGTCGCGGCAGATGTAGAAGACATATTCCCAGTTGAGCGCCATGGTCTTGCGGAAGCTTTCGGTGGTGGTGTCCTCCAGCGGCATCCATTCGTCCGCACGGGTACCGCCGACCACGTTGGCGACGCCGTGAATCGGGCCGAACTCGGCCAGCACCCGGGGGATCACCGACTCGCATTGCGCGGCGTCGAGGAAATCGGCAACCATGACATGCGCGGTGCCGCCCATCGCCCGCACTTCGGCGGCAGTAGTGTCGACCGTCTCCCGGTCCTTGTCGAGCAGCACCACCGCTCCGCCGGCCCTGACGACCTGCCGCGCCGTCGCGCCGCCGATGCCGCCCTTGTGGCAGCCGTTGATCAGGATGGTCCTGCCGCCGAGGTCGATTGCCAGTGTCAACGCTTTCTCCCTAATTGCCCCTCTCCTTCAGGGGTAAGGCTATCGCATATTCCATTCGGTGCCTGTGGATCCCAGTTCCCCTCCCGCTTGCGGGAGGGGTTAGGGGTGGGCCAGTCGGACGAAATCGACCGTTTCGCGCCAAATTCAAACTCACCCACCCCCAACCCCTCCCGCAAGCGGGGAAGTCGACCTCCACCCCCTCACACCGCGATGTTGTAAAGCTTGGCCGCATTGAGGCTGAGCACCTTGGCGCGGTCCTCATGGGTCAGGCTGGCCAGGCGCTGCTCCAGATTGTCGATCGGATACAGCGAAGTCGGGTGGGGAAAATCGGTTTCAAACAGGCAATTGTCGATGCCGACCTTGTGCAGAACCTCCGAGATGTCATTCTTTTCGAACCAGAAGCAGCCGTAGAAATTGCTCTTGAAATACTCCGACGGCTTCTTTTCAAAGCCCCGGGTCTCGGCGATTTCGGCGAGCTGATAGTCCAGCGCTTCCATCAGGAACGGCACCCAGCCGATGCCGCTTTCGACCGAAACGAACTTCAGCCCCTTGAACCGGTCGAGGATGCCCGAATAGATCAGGTTGGACACGACCTTGCCGTTGTTGAAGAAGATCATCGCACCCGAAATGCCCGAGCGCAGATCGTGGCTGAGCGAGGGCCAGCCCTGCTGTCCCATCCAGTCAATCGCGGTTTCCGATGCGCCGATGTGGAAGTTCACCGGGATGTTGCGGCCTTCGCAGACCTCCCACAGCGGGAACCAGTGCTCGGTGCCGAGATCGGGGATCAGATCGCCGTTGTCGTCGCGGGTGGTGTGCGGATCGGAATTGATGTTGATCCCGCGCAGCCCCATATTGGCGCAGCGCTCGGTCTCCTTCACGGCTTCCCTGACGTCCCACCACGGCAGCAGCGCCATCGGGAACAGCCGCTGGCCGCTTTCTTCCTGCAGCTCGGCCATGGCGTCGTTGTAGATCTGCACGCTGATCAGCCGCAGTTCGGGATCGACCTTGGCTGAGGCCTGACCGCCGAAGCCGAGGATGTTGGGATAGACGATCTGCGCATAGATCCCGGCATCGTCCATCACCTTGATCCGCGCCTTCACATCGGAGGAACCGAGGTGGACATCCTCGAACTGCAGCTTGAGGAATTTGGCGAGATCTCGGACCTTGCCGCCCTCCTTAAGCACCGAGCTGTTGGGATGCGCGCCGGTGCCGATCGACTTGTCGCCGTCGATCACCCAGCAGCGCTGGCCGTTCAGCATCTTGACCTGCGGCACCCGGTCCTTGAACTTCGCGGGCGCGCGCTTGATCCACATATCGTGTGGTTCGGTCAGATGGGTATCGGCATCGATGACCTTGATCGTCGATCGAGCGGAGGGCTCCTCGAGTGTGGCGGTGGTCATGGCGCTCTCCGTTTTCTGACTGTCGCTTTTGCGTGGCAGGATACCGGCCGAGGGTCCAGCGTCAATCGGATGCGGGAAGCGCGAGGGCGATATCGCCCAGGGGCGGATTGGTATCATTCCAATCGCCCTGCGCACTGACTCATTGAAGCCCTCTCCCCTTCAGGGGAGAGGGTTGGGAGAGGGGACCGCGCGCATCCCATGCCCCTCTCAACTTCGACTAGCGAGCAAGCTCGCAAGTCTCCGTATCTCTCCCCTCTCGGGGAGAGAGCAATCGTACCGGTCATTCCATCGGGCGCTTGGTATCAGACGGTGCCAGCCGGCACATTCACCCGTTCGAAGCGCAGCACCCCGTCGTCGATCGGAGTGTCGCGCATCTCCTTGCGGTTGGCGAGGTAGTCCATGCTGATCTGCCATGGCGGCGTGGTTGCGCTCTTGGGGATCAGGTGGCGACCGCGCTGGAGGTAGCCGGATGAAAACAGCTCGAAAACCGGATCCACTTCAAGGGCGTGGTCGTCGGGCAGCACCGGTACGGCGACATCCATGCGCCATGTGTCCATCTGGTTGAACAGCCGGCACAGCCAGTCGGCGACGATATCGACCCGCAGCGTCCAGCCGGCATTGAGATAGCCGAACAGCGCGGCGAAATTGGGAATGTCGGAGAACATGCAGTCGCGGTAATACCAGTGGTCGGAAATCGTCACCGGCTTGCCATCAAGGCTGAGCGCGATCTTGCCCAGCACCGCCAGGCGCAGGCCGGTGGCGGTGACAATCACGTCCGCGTCCAGACGGCGGCCGTCCTCAAGGCTGATGCCTCGTCCGTCCACCTTCGCGATCTTGCCGGTAACGATGCTGGCCTTGCCCGCTTTCATCGCCTTGAACATGTCACCCTCGGGCACCAGACACAGGCGTTGCTCCCAGGGGTTGTAGGGCGGCGTGAAGTCTTCCGCGCGGTAGTGATCGCCAAGCTCTTCGCGCAGCTTGCCCTGGAGGAAATTGGCGACGCCTTGCGGATGTGCCCGCGCCCGCTTGAAAAGGAAATTGTGCAGGTGAATATTCTTGAAGCGGATCAGGCGGTAGGCCCACTTTTCCGGCATGATCCGCCGCAGCGCCAGGGCAATCCCGTCGCGCAGCGGGCGCATTCCGTACCAGGTTGGGGTGCGCTGGAGCATGGTGACATGGGCTGCGCTCTCCGCCAGTGCCGGGACCAGCGTCACGGCAGTCGCACCCGAGCCGATCACCACCACCGACTTGCCGGCATGGTTGAATTGCTCTGGCCAGAATTGCGGATGGATCAACTCACCCTTGTAGTCCGCCAGCCCCGGAATTCCGGCATCGTGCGGATTGTCGTAATCGTAATAGCCCGAACCAAGGAACAGGAAGCGCGCGGCCAGCTGGGTCTGCTTTCCGGCGCAGTCTTCCAGCGTCACCCGCCACAGCGCCGCCGCGCTGTCCCAGTTGGCCGAAGTCGCCTTCTGGCCGAAGCGGATGTGCGGCAAGATGCCCCGAGATTCGGCGACATGGCCCAGATAATCGAGAATGGCATCGCCCTCGGCGATGGATTTCTCGTGTCGCCATGGCTCGAAATCGAAGCCCAGCGTGTACATGTCGCTGTCGCTGCGGATGCCGGGATAGCGGAACAGGTCCCAGGTTCCGCCCAGCTGCTCGCGCCGCTCGATCACTGCATAGCTGCGCTGCGGGCACTTCTGCGCCAGATGCGCGGCCATGCCGATGCCGGAAATTCCCGCGCCAACAATCAGCACGTCGAGCGGGGCGGTCAGGGCGGTTTCGGCGTTCATTGCAGGCTCCAGAATTGCTGACACTGATGTAAGTCAAGCCAAGGCGGATTGCCAGCACGTTCCGGCTTTGCCAAAGCACACCCATGCCCGTGATCGCCGCCCGCCGCTATACCCATGGAAAGCCATCGGAACACGCCATCGCCATCGATGGCGGCAAGCGCGAGCCTTTGCCCGCCGGGACATTCGACTGGGTCGGCCTGTCGCATCCCTCATTGGAAGAAATGGAGCTGATCCGCGCCCAGTTCTGCCTGCACCCCCTTGCGGTGGAAGACGCGCTCAATCCCAGCCAGATCCCCAAGGTGGAAGTGTACGGCAAACAGCTGTTCATAGTCGCCCGCACCGCCGCCATCGAAGAGGGCGAGACCATCGCCTATGGCCAGACTGCGATCTTTCTTGGAGGCGATTTCATCGTCACGGTCCGTTTCGGCTCCACCCGCGCCCACCACGCACTGCGCCAGCGGCTGGAAACCGACGCCGACCGGATGACCGAAGGCCCCGATTTCGTCGCCCATGCCCTGCTCGATTTCATCGTCGATGGCTATCAGCCGATCATGGAGAAGCTGGAGATCGCGGTGCAGGCGATGGAGGAAGGCGCGATCAACGCCTTTCCCGAACAGGCCACGATCCGCCGCATTTTCCGCCTGCGCCGCCAGCTGCGCCGCTTCGAGCGCACTGTGGGGCCGATGGAGGAAGTCTGCGACCGCATGGCCAAGACTGACCTGCCTTCGGTCGATCCATCCGCGCGCATCTGGTTCCGCGACGTGCTCGACCATGTCCGCCGCACCATGGTGCGCATGCGCGGGCTCAAGGAAACGCTGGCGAGCATCGTCGAAACCGCCAGCCTGCTCGAATCGCACCGCCAGGGCGCGATGACCCGACAGCTCGCTTCCTGGGCCGCGATCCTCGCCGTGCCGACCGCGATTGCCGGGATCTACGGGATGAATTTCGATGTCATGCCCGAACTGCGCTGGCGCTATGGCTATCCGGCGGTGGTCGGCGGGATATTCCTGATCTGCACCGGACTGTGGCTGCGCTTCCGCAAGATCGGCTGGCTTTAGAGGCTTTCCGGTCAAGACGGCACCAGCCCGCTCCCCCGCCCGGCCACCCAAGCCATTGTACATTATGGGTGGCCGGGCGGGGGAGTGGGCTGGTGCCGATCCGGCGTGAGCCGGAAAGACTGTAGCCGTCGGCGCGAATGGCGCTTGCCGGGAAGGTCATGCACCCCCTAAGACTGCCGCAGACAAAACCGCAATCAGGAGAGTACAATGCTGGGCAAAATCGGCATCTGGTCAATGGAACTGCGCTTTGGCGATCACGGCGCGGCGAACGAGGCCGCCGCCGAGCTGGACGAGCTGGGCTATGGCGCCATCTGGATGCCCGGCGGGATCGACGGCGAAGTGCTGGGCGATATCGACCGGCTGCTGGCGCACACGAAGCGCGCGGTCATCGCTACCGGCATCATCAACATCTGGAAGCAGCAACCCGAAGACGTCGCCGCCTGGTGGCAGGGGAAATCGGCAGAGCAGCAGGCGCGGCTGCTGCTTGGCGTGGGCGTGAGCCATGCGCCGACTGTCGGCGACAGCTGGGGCAAGCCGATCAAGGTGACGCGCGAATGGATCGAGCGCTGCACCGCGGCCGGCGTGCCGATGGACCGGCTGTGCATCGCCGCGCTGGGACCGCAGATGGTCAGGCTGTCGGGCGAGCGCACCGCCGGCGCGCATCCCTATCTCGCCAATCCCGATCACACCGCCATGGCCCGCGAAATCCTCGGCCCGGACAAGCTGCTCGCGCCCGAACAGGGCGTCATTCTGGAAAGCGATCCCGCCAGGGCCCGCGAGCTGGCGCGAGGGGCGCTCGACTTCTACCGGTCGCTGCCCAACTACATCAACAACTGGCGCCGGCTGGGCTTTTCGGAAGACGAGATCGCCAGCGAGAGCGACCGGTTCCTCGATTCGATCTTCGCCTGGGGCAGCGCCGAACAGATCGCCGCGCGAGTGCAGCAGCATCTCGACGCCGGGGCCGATCACGTCTGCATGCAGGTGATCACGGGCGAGGGCGTTGACGTCGGTGCGGCCCGCCCGGTCTGGCGCGAACTGGCGGCGGTGCTGCTGTAAAAGCCCGGCCATGAAGAAAGGGACCGGTGTGAAACCGGCCCCCGGGCGTGCGAAAAGCGCGACTTGCAGGTTCTGCGATCTGAGAATTGCGCTTAATCTGCACCAGACCCGCTCATGCTGAGCTTGTCGAGCCGAAGGCGACCGAAGGTCTACCACCAGGTTGTTACGGTGAACTCGCCGGAGCACGCGGGTCCTTCGACAAGCTCAGGATGAGCGGAATTTTGAAGCTAGATTCAGATTAAAAGCAAGATGCTCTATTTGCCGGCGATGACCCCGAACAAGTCGTGCGCATCCGAATCTTCGATCAGCGCCTCGACAATTTGGCCCGAGGCCAGCCCCCCCTGTACATTCCGCAGGAAAACATTGCCGTCGATCTCGGGCGCATCGGCCTGCGAGCGGCCGGTCGCGCCGATGTCGCCGTCTTCATCGGACTCGCCCACTTCGTCGATGATCACCGGCAGGATGCGGCCGACTTTGCCCGCCAGCTTGGCAGTGCCGATCGCTTCGGTCCTGGCCATGATCCGGGCATAGCGTTCTTCCTTGACCTCCTCGGGCACCGCTCCGGGCAAGTCGTTGGCCGCAGCCCCCGCGACCGGTTCGAACCGGAACGCGCCGACGCGGTCGAGCTGCGCTTCGTCGAGCCAGTCGAGCAGATACTGGAAATCCTCCTCGGTCTCACCCGGAAAGCCGACCACGAAGCTTGATCGCACCGCGATATCCGGACAGATCGCGCGCCAGTCGCGCAGCCGCTCGAGCACTTTCGCCTCGTTCGCCGGCCGCCGCATCGCCTTGAGCACTCTGGGTGAGGCGTGCTGGAACGGGATGTCGAGATAGGGCGTCAGCAGTCCCTCGGCCATCAGCGGGATCACCGCATCGACGTGCGGATAGGGATAGACATAGTGCAACCGCACCCACGGCGGACGGCCCGCAGCGGTGCGCAGGCCGCCCAGTTCGCGGGCCAGATCGGTCATATGCGCGCGCACCTGCCGCCCGTGCCAGTCGCGGCTTTCGTGGCGGGTATCGACGCCATAGGCCGAGGTATCCTGGCTGATCACCAGCAGTTCCTGCGTGCCGCCAGCGACCAGCTTCTCCGCCTCGCGCAGCACCGCGTCGATCCGGCGGCTGGCCAGCTTCCCGCGCAGTTGCGGGATGATGCAGAAGGCGCAGGAATGATTGCAGCCCTCGGAAATCTTGAGGTAGCTGTAGTGGCGCGGGGTCAGCTTGATATCGGCCATGTCCGCGTAATTCTGCGGGATCAGATCGACGAACGGACCCTGTCCCGGCGGCGCGGCTTCATGCACCGCCTCGACCACCGCTTCATACTGATGCGCGCCCGTCACCGCCAGCACGGCGGGAAACTTCGCGCGGATCGCCTCGGCCTCGTTGCCCATGCAGCCGGTGACGATCACCCGCCCGTTCTCGGCAATCGCTTCGCCGATCGCGGCCAGGCTTTCTTCCTTGGCGCTGTCGAGGAAGCCGCAGGTGTTGACCAGCACCACATCGGCCCCGGCATAGTCCGCGCTCATCGCATAGCCATCGGCGCGCAGCCGGGTGAGGATGCGCTCGCTGTCGACCAGCGCCTTGGGGCAGCCGAGGCTGACCATGCCGACCCGGGGCTGCGCCGGGAGCGTTTGGGGAGTAAGCTGGGTTGCCATATCGCGCGGCCCCTACACCCCCTTGCCGCTTTGCGCTACCGTCCATCGGACAAACAGGGAGCAAGCGCATGGAACTGGTTGACTGGCTGGCAGTGATACTGGCGGCAAACGCCGCGGTGGCGATCGGCATCGTCTGGCACGGCCCGCTGTTCCGCACCGGCCGCGCCCTGATCGAGGGCACCCCGCTGGACGAAGTGCGCAGCGCGCGCAGCTATGGCCCGATGGTGCTGGTGATGCTGATCGGCGCGGCCATGCTCGGCCACAGCTTCGCCCGCATCGGCAGCGAGACGCTGGATGCCAAGCCGTGGCTCTACTTCATGCAATCGGGCGGCGCTGCGCTGGCGTTTGTTATCCCGGCAGTGTGGATCACCCACGCCAGGGCCGGAATGGCGAGGCGCGAGCGGCTGGTGGACTGCGGGTTCTGGCTGGTCGCTTACCTGACGATGGGGGCGGTGTTCTGGGCGATGGGGTGAGCGCAGCGGCCGGTTCCAGCCGCCCTATGACATAGTGGAGTGGCTAGCCGGCCCGGATGAAATCTACAGAGTTCCAAGGCAAATGGCCGCGCGGCGATAGAGATCGCCTGGCGCTCCTCACACGGCTGGATTGCCAAGGAGATCGACGATGACTGAAGACTTCAAATGGGACCTTGAGGCTGACGTCGTCGTGCTGGGCTCTGGCGGGGCAGCCATGACCGCGGCGATCTCCGCGCATGATTTCGGGGCGACGGATGTGGTCATCCTGGAAAAGAGCGGGATGATCGGCGGGACCACCGCCATGTCGGGCGGCATGCTGTGGATCCCCGGCAACCACCACCAGCTCGCGGCCGGTATCGAGGAGTCTGACGACGACATCGTGGCTTACCTCGACTCGCTCGCTCCGGGGCTGCTCGACCCCGAGACGCTTGGCGCGTTCATGGAAACCGGGCCGGAGCTGATTCGCTATCTCGAGGGCAAGACGCCCGTCCGCTTCCACGCCTATGCCGATTTCCCCGACTATCAGCCCTACATGCCGGGGGCCAAGCCCGACGGCGGACGTTCGCTGGACAATGACGCGTTTTCGTTCGAGCGGCTGGGCAAATGGGCCTCACGGGTGAACCCCAGCAAAATGGCCTATCCGCTGCGCGGCAGCCTGATGGAGGCGGTCAGCGGCACGCTCGACGAAGCCACCCTGGCGACACGCGAAGCGGGCGATTACCGGGGCCTGGGGCAGGCGCTGGCCGGCGCGCTGTTCAAGGCCGTGCTGGATCGCGGGATCCCGGTCGAGTTCGAAAAGCGCGCCCGCAAGCTGGTCAAGGACGGAAACCGCGTGGTCGGCGTCGTCGCCGAAGACGCCCATGGCCGCGACTTCCGCGTGCGCGCACGGCGCGGCGTGGTCATCGCCACGGGAGGCTTCGAATGGAACGAGGAACTGGTCAAAACCTTCGTTCGCGGGCCGCTCACCGGGCCGGTCAGCGTGCCGGAAAACGAGGGCGATGGCCTGATCATGGCGATCGAGGCCGGGGCCAAGCTCGGCAGCATGCAGGATGCCTATTGGCAGCAGAGCGTGCTGGAGTTCAAACCGCAGCACCGCAATGCCAAGCCCAACTATCTGCTGGGTTCGGACGAGCGCGCCCGCCCCGGCGCGATCCTCGTCAACCGCGCGGGGCACCGCTTTGTCAACGAGGCGGCCAATTACAACGCGATGGGCAAGGCTGTTCTCGCCTTCGACGCCGGCAACCACAGCTATGCCAATCTTCCCTACTGGCTGATCCTGGATCAGCGCTACAAGGACAAATACCCCACCTTCACCTCCCCGCCCGGCTCGCCCATCCCCTCCTACATGATGCAGGCCGAAACGCTCGAACAGCTGGCCGAAATGGCGGGGATCGACGCCGCAGGACTTGTCGACACAGTGGCGCGGTTCAACGAACTGGTGCGCAAGGGCCACGACGATGATTTCAACCGCGGCGACAACACCTACGACAATTTCTACATGTGGGGCGATCCCGCTTTCGACCCTCCCTTCCGCACGCTGGGCCTGATCGATCAGGGCCCCTACTACGCGGTCAAGATGGAATCCGGCGCGCTGGGCACCTGCGGCGGTCCGAAGACCAACGGCGACGCGCAGGTGGTCGATTGGCAAGGCAACCCGATCCCCGGCCTCTACGCGGCAGGCAATGCCATGGGCGCAGTGCTGGCCGGCGCCTATGGCGGCGCCGGCGGCACCCTGGGCCCGGGCATGACCTTCGGCTACCTCGCCGGGCGGCATCTTGGGAGGCTTGTTGCGGGTAGCTGAGGGCTGGCGGGTCTGGGGCGCGGGGCGATGCCGTGGGCCTTGCGCATCATTTGGACCACCCCGTCATCCCGGCGGTGTGGATCAGCCAAGCCCGGGCTGGGCTGGCAAGGCGCGAGCGACCGATGGACTGCGGGTTCTGGCTGGCGGGGTATCTGACGATGGGGGTTGTTTTTTGGGGGTTAGGGTGAGGGGGGTACAGCGGGATTTAGGATGGTTTTTGCGGAAGCGGACAATCGTGCCGTGCAAGTCTGCCAAGCGTTGTAGGCATCGCCTAAAGAAGGCCGATCGCGACAAGAAACGCGGCGAGTTCAGTTTCAACCGGCCGCACGCGCCTTAGCGCGTCCAAATCGATCCGCTCAGATAGGCGAACTGCAGGCATAGGTTTTCGGTAGTTAGGCCAATGTTGCGCTAACTGCCGCTCAGCCAAAGATGCGAGTGGTGGGCGCAACTGCGCACAATCGGGCAAATGGCGTAGAAGCAGGGCCTCGTGGCAAGGATCCTGCCAAACGAGTCTGCAAGCCCGCAGATTCGGCTAGTTGGACGGCGCGTTCGTCGCGCTCTACGACTTGTCCCCGCCTATCGGCATCCAGCAAAACAATACGATGGGCATATACTCTGCCATGCTGACGCTCTCGCTGGCGCATCCGGCGTACGCCCTCTTCTACAATCGCGCAGGGGTCTCCGCCTCCGAGTACGACCGCATCAAGGTGTAGTGCCAGTCCAACTTCGTTGGCGAGACGCTGCAATAGCGCGACATAGCCTTGTTCGCTTTCGCCCTCGCACCCGACGAAAGATCGCACTCGCTGGACCCGCGGCACCCGACGTCGAACGAGTTGGCGCCTCATCCGATTTGCGGCACGGCACCGTAGGCGCCGCTCAGATATTTTCGATAGTAATTTTCGTCTCGCCGTACACCCTGAATGTCCCCTAGCCCGTATATTTCAGCGCGTCCCTGCCGGTCCTTGCTGGTGAAGAGAATTTCCTCTTTCGCCAGGTCCTCAAGCAGCGACGCATTGTGGCAGGTCATCCAAATTTGCGCATCATGCGGGTTTCGCACTGGATCATAGAACCAGCGCAGAATCTCAGGCAGCAGTAGTGGATGGATCGCGGTATCAAGTTCATCGAGCAAGGCGATGCCTCCGGTTTCCAGCGCGCGCAACAGGAATGGATAGGTTCGGACGAACATGCGCGTGCCGTGACTTTCCAAATGCAGCATCATTGGCCCGTCATGGCCTGTATGGGTAAAGAGCAGGAGCGGACCATTGGGGCCCTGTTCAATCCGCATCGCTTCAATACCTAGATCGACCCGCTGAATCTCGCGGTTGAGTGCATCAACCATCGCTGGATTCTGCGCGTAGAACTGCACCATTTGTTGTTCGAGCGTGTCATTGCGCTCAATAAGGATATTGGAGAACACCCTTTGCGCAGCTTCCCAAATTGTCGTGGCAAAGCCGTGCTTGAGCTGAGCAAGTGTCGAGATGACGCTAGCGTTGGGTTGGAGAACCTTGCCCAGCGCTTGAGTGAAGCCCGACATTCCAAATTCGGGCCCGGTCTTCACCTTGCCCTCAAAGTCACGCTCGAAAAGCCGGACCTTGCGGCGTGAATCGTGAGTCCAATAATGCATGCTCTCAAAAACAACCTGATCAATTCCTTCGGGCGACCGACCGAATATTACTTCGTAGGCGTAGCGCACTTCTCCGAGCATCCAGTCGACGGGATTAACCCCCGCCAACTGAATTGCGAGCCTGGTTGGCGCTGAGGTAGCCTCGTTGCTGTTGAAGCGCAGGAACGGCAAGGCGGCATTGGGTGCGATGCTGAAGCTTTCACGCGCGAACCAAGCGATAAACGATAAGGCGCGAAGCACCGTGGACTTACCAGAGGCATTGGCACCGAACAGCCCAACAACTTTGGGAGCACGTTCAGTTGAGCCTGCCCATAAGGGCGCGAACCGCCCAGGCGTATCGGGTACGTTCGATGCAACCCGCAAATTGATGATCTGGGGATCGCGGATCGCGTAAAAATTTTCGATCTCAATCTGATGTAGCATGGACTCCCTCTAACCGCTAAATTAGCGACTTCAAGGGCAATTTCAACGATTTTTCGTTAAATTGCCTCTAAAACTGTCGGCGTATGACTGATAAACGAGGATAACCGGGCTAAATTTGCAGTTCGTGCGTACGACAGCCAAGCCAGATGGCGTCCCACACTTCCCCCACCCCCAAAAATTTTCCTACATCCCCCGCATCCCCTATCCCCTCGCCATCCACGCGGCGTGCCAAACCGCGACTCGCAGGGTGAAATCATTCCATGTGCTGCATGCATGAGGTTGCAGAAGTTTGTGAAGTTCCGGCGGGTCCATTCCCAGCCGCAATCCCGCACGCCTGCGCGGATTTGCTTGACTTGGCCCCTCCCTTGCGCCAGAGGCCCGGCCCGGACGGCGGTGCCCAGAGCAATCGAAGCGCCGCCGTTCATCCGTCCGAGACAGTTGGTGCCAAGGGTTCTGCCCGGGGCTTAATGTCCAGCCTAGACGGGGAAAAGAGTTTCAGCCGCTGCCCCGCGCTTTGCCGCAGGTCATGCGTTTGGCGTGGGTTCACGCCTCTCCTTCCCCCCTCAACGGACTCGCCCGCCTCCGGTTTTCCGGAAGCGGTCAACGCAGCCCGGCCTTTCGCCATTTGTGCGTCAGGCCATCGTGCCACCGCATGGCTTGACCATGCGGACACATCGAAGGAGTAAGCATGGATCGTTCGCAGAAAGCCGATTCGGTCGCTTTGCTCAACGCAACCTTCAACGAGGTCGGCGTGGTGGTAGTCACCCGCAACCTCGGCATGACCGTGGCCCAGTCCACGGCCCTGCGCGTGAAGATGCGGGAAGCAGGTGCATCGTTCAAGGTTTCGAAGAACTCTCTTGCCAAGCTGGCCATCGCAGACACGAACTATGCAGGGATCGGTGAATTGCTCACCGGTCCTGTGGCGCTGGCGACTTCGGTCGATCCGGTTGCCGCGGCAAAGATCGCTGTCGATTTCGCCAAGACCAACGACAAGTTGGAAATCGTTGGCGGTGCGATGGGTGCGCTGGTTCTGAATGCGGACGGGATCAAGGCGCTCGCCTCGATGCCGTCGCTCGACGAACTGCGCGCCAAGCTTATCGGCCTCGTCCAGGCACCGGCGACGAAAATCGCTCAGGTTGTCACGGCGCCTGCCGGCAAGCTCGCCCGCGTCTTCGGCGCCTATGCCGCCAAAGAAGCCGCGTAAGACTGTTCAAACCCATCTCGCCGGTAATTTCCGGCATCAACTTATCAGGAGTGTTACACCATGGCCGATATCGCCAAACTCGTTGAAGAACTTTCGAAGCTGACCGTCCTTGAGGCGGCTGACCTTGCCAAGGCTCTCGAAGAAGCATGGGGCGTTTCCGCCGCTGCTGCTGTCGCGGTTGCCGGACCCGCCGCTGCGGTTGCCGAAGCCGTGGAAGAGAAGACCGAATTCGACGTCATCCTGACCGGTGACGGCGGCAAGAAGATCCAGGTCATCAAGGAAGTCCGCGCCATCACCCAGCTCGGCCTGACCGAAGCCAAGACCCTTGTGGAATCGGCTCCGAAGGCGATCAAGGAAGGCGTCAACAAGGCCGAAGCCGAAGAGATCAAGAAGCGGGTCGAAGAAGCCGGCGGCACTGTCGAAATCAAGTAAGCTTTCAAGTTTTGCGGGTGTCTTGAAGCATTCGCAGATGGGAGGGCGGAGCCGCAAGGTTCCGCCCTTTTCCGCTACAGCTGGCGGGATCAGAACCGGTTGTAGCTCAACACCTCGCCCACCGGCCTGCGCCAGGCGCGCTTGAAGTCGGTGCCCTCGGTATAGGCGATCGGGAACATGCCGACCTGGGTATAGTCCTCGAACGGAATGCCCAGCAGTTCGGCGACTTCCTTCTCGCGGCGAGACGTTACCGTGGTCCAGCACGAGCCCAGCCCGCGTTCGCGCAGGGCGAGCATGAAGCTCCACACCGCCTGGATGATCGAGCTCCACATTGCTCCCTGGTCGACCAGGCCCTTGCCCTCGACGCGGCCCGGCATCAGCGGGATCAGCAAGGCGGGCATGCGGTCAAGTTTTTCGGCGAGGGCATACGCCGAATCCAGCAGCCGGTCCTCGCGCGGAATATCGCCAGTCGGAGGCAGCGGACTGGGCTTATCGCCGCTGGCGAGCACGCCCATGGCGGTGCGGTATTCATGGGCCAGCCTGGCGACCAGTGCCGGATCGTCAACGATGATCCAGCGCCACATGTTCTTGTTGGAGCCGTTGGGGGCCTGCAAGGCTAGCTCGAGGCATTCTTCGATCAGGGCGCGGGGCACCGGCCGGGTTACGTCGAGCCGCTTGCGCACGGCCCGGGTGGTGGAGAGCACTTCATCGACGGTAAGGTTGAGTTTCATTTGCGGCATCCCGGGCTGGCGAACAATCCGCCTGCTCATCTGCGAATGCCGGCGCGATGACAAGCTTTCGCTTTTCCGAAGCGCCGCATTCCCCTATCCGGCCCGGCTGCATGTCACAGTCCGCCCCCGCCTCTCTTTTTCGCGTCGAGCTCGGCGCAACGCTGCGTCTCGCTACGCCGCTGGCGCTGGCCAACCTGCTGCAGATGGCGATCTATGCAATTGATGTGATCTTCGTCGCGCGGCTGGGGGAAACGCCTCTGGCGGCAGCGACGCTTTCGACATCGCTGGTCGGGCTGATGGTCTGGGCGCTGTCGGGGCTGACCGGCGCGGTTGCACCGCTGATTGCGGCAGAGCTGGGGCGCAAGCGGCCAATTCGATTTGGGGGGGCCGTGCGCGAGGTGCGACGATCGGTGCGCATGGCGCTGTGGCTGGCGGTAGGGTTTGGCCTGCTCGCCTTTACGGTGTGCCAGTTCGGCGAGGCGATATTGCTGGCGACCGGGCAGGAGAGAGAAGTGGCGGCGCAGGCCGGGCCGTTCCTTGCCTTGCTCGGCCTCGCCATCATTCCACAGATTGTCTGCAACGTGCTGCGCATATTCGTCGCCGCGCTGGGGCGGCCCAATCTGGCGATGGGGATCATGGTGGTGGCATTGCTGGTCAACACGGCAGGCAACTATGCCTTCGTCTTCGGCAATTTTGGCGCACCGGCAATGGGGCTGACCGGATCGGCGCTGTCGACAGTCATTACCGCGCTGGTGACGCTTGGCGCCTATCTCGCGGCGATCCGCGCAGACAGGCACTTGCGCCGCTATCACATCCTTGGCCGCTGGTGGCGGTGCGAATGGCAGCGGCTGCGCGAGATCGTCCGGCTGGGCATTCCTATCTCCTTGACGGTTGTCGCCGAGGGCGGCCTGTTCGGCGGCTCGACATTCCTGATGGGGCTGATCGGCTCGGCCCCGCTTGCGGGCCACGCCATCGCCTTCCAGGTTGCCGGGCTGGCTTTCCAGATACCCTTCGGAATCGCCCAGGCCGCGACGATCCGGGTGGGCTATCATTACGGTGCGGGCGAAGCGGCAGCGATGGGCCGCGCGGGCTGGGCAGCAGTGGTCGCCTGCCTGGGTTTCCAGATTGCAGGAGCAGCGGCGATGCTGCTGTTCCCGCTGGCGATCATCTCGATCTATGTCGATGCCTCTGCGCCTGCCAATGCGGCGATGATCGGCTATGCGGTGCAGTTTCTCGCCGTGGCAGCCGCTTTCCAGCTGTTCGACGGGGTGCAGGCAGTCGCCGCCGGGGCGCTGCGGGGCTTGCAGGACACCCGCATGCCGATGGTCCTTGCCATCTCGGGCTACTGGCTCCCGGGTTTCGGCACGGCGATCCTGCTCGGATTTTTCACGCCGCTTGGTGGCCTCGGCATCTGGATCGGGCTGGCGGTGGGCCTGGTGGTGGTCGCCGCACTCCTGCTGTGGCGCTGGCACCGGCGTGAGGTGCTGCGGCTGGTCCCGATTTGAGCTTCATCAACTGCAGCCTGAAATTTTTCGCCTAGACTCTCCTTGACGCGGGATGAACGCCCACCCATATGCGCCCCGCTGGCACTCTCCTCAAGGGAGTGCCAATCGCATATGCATTCACTGGAAAATGGAGAGTTCTCATGAGTTTTCGTCCGCTGCACGACCGCGTGCTTGTGCGCCGCATCGAGGCTGAGGAAAAGACTGCCGGCGGCATCATCATTCCCGACAGCGCCAAGGAAAAGCCCGCCGAGGGCGAAATCGTCTCGGTCGGTAGCGGCACCCGCTCGGAAGAAGGCAAGATCACCCCGCTCGACGTCAAGGCTGGTGACCGCGTGTTGTTCGGCAAATGGTCGGGCACCGAAGTCAAGGTCGCAGGCGAAGATCTGCTGATCATGAAGGAAAGCGATATCCTCGGCATTATCGGCTGAAGACCATCGTAACTATCCAACCGATTTAACAAGGAAACGAAAAATGGCTGCCAAGGAAGTACGCTTTTCGCGCGACGCGCGCGAACGCATTCTGAACGGCGTTGATATCCTCGCCAATGCGGTGAAGGTCACGCTCGGCCCCAAGGGCCGCAATGTCGTCATCGACAAGAGCTTCGGCGCACCGCGCATCACCAAGGACGGCGTCACCGTCGCCAAGGAAATCGAGCTCAAGGACAAGTTCGAGAACATGGGCGCACAGATGCTGCGCGAAGTTGCCTCGAAGACCAACGACCAGGCCGGTGACGGCACCACCACCGCCACCGTGCTCGCTCAGGCGATCGTTCGCGAAGGCATGACTTCGGTCGCCGCCGGCATGAACCCGATGGATCTTAAGCGCGGCATCGATATCGCCGTGATCAAGGTCGTCGAAGATCTGGTCAAGCGTTCCAAGCCGGTGTCCGGTTCGTCCGAGATCGCCCAGGTTGGCATTATCTCGTCGAACGGTGACGTCGAAGTCGGCGAGAAGATCGCCGAGGCCATGGAAAAGGTTGGCAAGGAAGGCGTGATTACCGTTGAAGAGGCCAAGGGCCTCGAATTCGAACTCGACGTCGTCGAGGGCATGCAGTTCGACCGCGGTTACCTCTCGCCCTATTTCGTCACCAACCCCGAGAAGATGACAGTAGAGCTGGAAAACCCCTACATCCTGATCTTCGAGAAGAAGCTGTCGAACCTACAGTCGATGCTGCCGATCCTCGAAGCCGTGGTGCAATCGGGCCGTCCGCTGCTGATCATCGCCGAGGACATCGAAGGCGAAGCGCTGGCCACCCTGGTGGTCAACAAGCTGCGCGGCGGGCTCAAGGTTGCCGCCGTCAAGGCGCCGGGCTTCGGCGATCGCCGCAAGGCCATGCTGGGCGATATCGCCACACTGACCGCCGGTGAAATGATCTCGGAAGACCTCGGCATCAAGCTCGAGAACGTTACCGTGAGCATGCTCGGCCAGGCCAAGCGCGTCACCATCGACAAGGACAACACCACCATCGTCGATGGCAGCGGCAATGCCGACGACATCAAGGGCCGGGTCGAACAGATCCGCGCCCAGATCGAGACGACGACGTCTGACTATGACCGCGAGAAGCTGCAGGAACGTCTGGCCAAGCTGGCCGGCGGTGTTGCCGTGATCAAGGTTGGCGGCGCTTCGGAAGTCGAAGTCAAGGAGCGCAAGGACCGCGTCGACGACGCCCTGCACGCTACCCGCGCTGCGGTGGAAGAAGGCATCGTCCCCGGCGGCGGCACGGCGCTGCTCTATGCCACCAAGGCACTGGACGGCCTCAAGGGTGCCAACGACGACCAGACCCGCGGGATCGACATCGTCCGCAAGGCGATCCAGTCCCCGCTGCGTCAGATCGCCGAGAACGCCGGCCATGATGGCGCCGTGGTTGCTGGCAACCTGCTGCGCGAAGGCGATCAGACCCAGGGCTTCAACGCCGCGACTGACGTCTACGAGAACCTGGTTGCGGCCGGTGTGATCGATCCGACCAAGGTCGTACGCACCGCCCTTCAGGATGCGGCCTCGGTTGCCGGACTGCTGATCACCACCGAAGCGGCGATCAGCGATCGTCCCGACGACAAGCCGGCCATGGGCGGCATGCCCGGTGGCGGCATGGGCGGAATGGGCGACATGGGCTTCTAAAGCCTGCCTGTTCACCCGCAAGCAATGCGAAGGCCGGGGGAGCGATCCCTCCGGCCTTTTGCGTATACCGGGCAAGGGCATAGAGGCGTATTTATCCATCTTGTCCGGCCTGAATTTGTGACTAGATCAGACAGGAACAACCCCGCAATCGGGGCGCAGCGGCAGGGAAGGAGCCGCATATCCGGTGGAGGCAGAATGCTGGAAAAATACGAAAGGGCGCGCGAAAGGCGATCGGTGCTTGAACCAATGCTCCTCAAAACAGATATGTTCCGCTGCCGGACAGGCTGGGAAACGCGGTTGAATGGCCTTGCCGTCCGTGGTTTATCGACCCCCATACGCAATTGCCCGCATCCGCGCGGCGCTTCGTCGCTTGCAGCTATGCGGCGGAACGAGTGTCAATTAAGCTCTGGTCTTAATCCTATGCTAAGGATGACAGGGGTAGTTTCACGATTGTGACAAAGATGTTCAACCGAGGGCTTACGGGTCTTATAGCGCTGTCGGCAGCCCTTGCCGCCCCGCTCAGCGCCGCACATGCCGGCGAGGTCCAGAATGTCGAAACCGCTTTCGACCAGACTTTCGGTGGGCAACCGCGCGCACCCCGAAGCTATGCCAGCGCCTTCGAAGCCCAGATCGCCGCACTGGCCAGCGCCGAAGCAGGCCGCATCGGTGTAGCCGCAGTCGATCTGGCTACCGGCCGCAGCGTTACCGTGCTGGGCGATCAGCCCTTCCCGATGGCCAGCACCAGCAAGATCGCGATTGTCGCCACTTTCCTGGATGGCGTAGATCGCTGGCCGATACCGGCTCACCGATTACTATCCGCTGATGGTGCCGGTGCCTTCGCGCAAGTTCGACGGTGCGATCGCCCCGGTTCGCGCGGGCGATCTTACCCAGGCGCTGGAACTGATCGATCTTACCATCACCCGCAGTGATAACCGTGCCACCGATGCACTGCTCGCCGCCGTCGGCGGTCCGCGCGCAGTCAATGAGTGGATGGCGAGGTCTGGTATTTCGGGCGCCCGCATTGATCGCGATATTGCCACGCTGGTGCGTGACGACGGTGCCGTCGATCCGGCGACAACCATCGATCTGCGCGACAGTTCCACGCCCCAGGCAATGGTCCGGCTGCTGTCCGGGCTGCACCGCGGTGAATGGCTGAGCCGCAACAGCCGCGAAGTCCTGCTGGGTGCAATGTCGCGCTGTGTCACCGGCAAGCGCCGCATCCCCGCGCTGATGCCCGAAGGCGCACGCGTTGCGCACAAGACCGGCTCGCTCAGCAACACGTCCAGCGATGTCGGCATTGTTGCCACCCCCGATGGCCGTGCCTTTGCCGTCGCGATTTATGTGACCGGGCAGGGCGGCAAGCTCAATCGCGAGGCCCGCATCGCCAACATCGCCCGCGCCATTTACGATGGCTACCTTTGGGAAGATGCAAGCCTGCGTCGCAGCGCCTCACGCTGATTTTCCATCCCGGCGTAAGTCGGCGATTTGCTTCAGAACAACCGAAACATGATCCGCACGGCCCTGCCGTGCCTTCGATCGTGACAAAAGAAAGGGCGCGCAGGACAATGTCCCGCGCGCCCGATCCGTGTAACGTAACGCCAGAAGGCGAAGATTACATCTTCTTGGCGGCATCCGCAGCGGCGCCAGCGGCGTCCGAAGCAGCACCGGCAGCGGCGTCGGCAGCACCGACAGCGGCGTCCGAAGCGGCACCAGCAGCGTCGGCAGCACCGGCAGCGGCGTCCGAAGCGCCTTCAGCAGCAGCGGCAGCGCCTTCGGCGGCAGCGTCAGCAGCAGGAGCAGCGGCGTCAGCAGCGGCTTCAGCGGCCTCGGGAGCGGCTTCTTCAGCCTTTTCCGAGCAAGCAGAGAGAGCGAGGACGCCAGCGGCGGCGGCGAGAACGATCTTGCGCATGTATGTTATTCCTTGAACAGCGAGTGGACCAGGCTCGACTCAAGGCCGAGTGGAAAGCCTACTATAACGGTAGACTTCACGCGTCAATTAATCGTGTTGGCGCGATGATGCAAGCGATAGTCGCATGACGCGACTCACTTCGGCTGTTTTGATCGTCGGCTGGTCTGAAGGGTAAATGTGTCGAACGTATGACCGGGGCCATTTTTCGTCGCAGCGCAGATGCAAGCTGACGCAAGGTTCCGGCCTTG
Source organism: uncultured Alphaproteobacteria bacterium (assembly GCA_963791765.1). GTDB lineage: Bacteria > Pseudomonadota > Alphaproteobacteria > Sphingomonadales > Sphingomonadaceae > Novosphingobium. The sequence goes on along the minus strand of CAWBTL010000008.1, from coordinate 33,793 downwards.
CTAGGACAGGGCTATGGAACCCAAACAGCACCTCTATCTGGTTGATGGATCGGCCTATATTTTCCGCGCCTATCACCGCCTGCCGCCGCTCACCGATCCGCAGGGGACCCCGGTTGGCGCAGTCTATGGCTATACGACGATGTTGTGGAAGCTGGCCGAAGACCTCAACAAGGCCGACGGACCAACCCACCTTGCGGTTATTCTTGACAAGGCCGGAACCTCGTTCCGCAATGCTATCTATGAGCAATACAAGGCAAATCGCCCGCCCGCACCCGAGGATCTGGTCCCCCAGTTCCCGCTGATTTGCGATGCCACCCGAGCCTTCAGCCTGCCCTGCATCGAGGAGGAGGATGTCGAGGCCGACGACATCATCGCCTCCTATGCCCGCGCCGCCAGCGAGCGCGGCTGGGACGTCACCATCGTCTCATCCGACAAGGATCTGATGCAGCTGATCGGCACCCATGCCAGCGGCGGCCACGTCGACATGCTCGACACCATGAAGAACCAGCGTATCGATCTGCCCGAAGTGGCGGAGAAGTTCGGCGTCGGCCCGGAGAAGGTTGGCGATGTGCTGGCGCTGATGGGCGATTCTGTGGATAACATTCCCGGCATCCGCGGCATCGGTCCGAAAACAGCAACCAAACTCATTCAGGAACACGGCGATCTCGAATCGGCTCTCGCCGCCGCACCGGAGATGAAACCGGGCAAGCTGCGCGAGAGCCTGATCGAGCAGGCGGACATGGCGCGGCTGTCGCGGGTCCTGGTGCAGCTGAAGGAGAACTGCCCGCTGCCGCTGCCGCTGGAGGACTTCAAGCTGACGGCGATCCCGCCCGAGCCGCTGGCGGCGTTTCTGGAGCGGCACGGCTTCACCAGCCTGCTGCGGCGGTTGGGTGCGGGTTCGGGCAGTCCGGAACGCACCGTGCAATTGCACCCCGCAAAGCCGGTCAATGCCGGACAGGCCCCGGTCGAGGGTGCGGCGCGGCAACCGTTGCCCGAATTGCCGGCGATCGATCACAGCGCCTACTCATGCGTGCAGACGCTGGACGAACTCGATCACTGGATCGCGCGCAGCTTTGCGGCGCGCAAGATCGCATTCGATACCGAGACCAGCGCGCTCGATGCGATGCAGGCAGATCTGGTCGGGGTCAGTCTGGCGGTGGGTCCGAATCAGGCTTGCTACATTCCGTTCGGCCACGGCGGCACTGACATGTTCGCCGAAAAACCGCAGCAGATTGACCGGCAGGCCGCGCTCGCCCGGCTGAAGCCGCTGCTGGAGAGCGACGCGGTGCTCAAGATCGGGCAGAATGCCAAATACGATATCAACGTGCTGGCTCGCCACGGGATTGCCGTCGGCCCGATCGACGATACCATGGTGATCAGCTTCGACCTCGACGCCGGACGCAGCGAGGACGGTGTCGGAGGCGGGCACGGCATGGACGAGCTTGCCCGGCGTCACCTCGGCCACACCTGCATCGCCTTCAAGGATGTCTGCGGTACCGGCAAAAAAGCGATTTCCTTCGCCGAAGTGCCGCTCAGGGAAGCGACCGCCTATGCCGCAGAGGATGCCGATGTCACCTGGCGGCTTCACCATGTGCTCAAGCCGCGCCTGGTCGAAGAGTCCGGCACCCGCGTCTACGAGCGTGTCGATCGCCCGCTGATCCCGGTGGTGACGCAGATGGAGCGTCATGGTATCAAGGTCGACCGCGAGCGGCTGGCTGGCCTGTCCACCGAATTCGCGCACGAAACCGCCAAGCTCGAAACCGAGATCCACGCTTTGGCGGGTGGTCCTTTCACTATCGGCAGCCCCAAACAGCTGGGCGATATCCTGTTCGACAAGATGGGCCTCAAGGGCGGGCGCAAGGGCAAGAGCGGGCAATATTCGACCGACGTCGGCATCCTTGAAGGGCTGGCGGCGCAGGGGGTGACCATGGCCGCCCGCGTGCTCGACTGGCGGCAGCTGTCAAAGCTGCGCTCGACCTATACCGAGGCGCTGCAGGCGGCGATCAACCCCGCCACGCGGCGCGTCCACACCAGCTACAGCCTGGTTGGCGCGCAGACCGGGCGGTTATCCTCGACCGAACCGAACCTCCAGAACATCCCGATCCGCACCGAAATCGGCCGCCAGATCCGCGACACCTTCGTCGCCGAACCCGGCAACGTGATCCTCGCCGCCGACTACAGCCAGATCGAACTGCGTCTTGCCGCGCATATGGCCGACGTCGCCAGCCTCAAGGAGGCCTTCGCCCACGGCGAGGATATTCACGCCCGCACCGCGCAGGAAATGTTCGGCACGGTCGACCGCGACACACGCGGGCGGGCCAAGACGATCAACTTCGCCATCCTCTACGGCATCTCGCGCTGGGGCCTCGCAACCCGCCTCGGCACCGAGCCCGACGAGGCACAGGCGATGATCGACCGCTATTTCGAACGCTTCCCCGGCATCCAGCGCTATATCCACGAAACGCTGGAGAGCGTGCGCGAGAAGGGCTACTCGGAGACGCTGTTCGGCCGCAAATGCTGGTTCCCGCGCATCAAGTCATCGCAGCAGGCCGAGCGCCAGGGCAGCGAACGCGCCGCGATCAACGCGCCGATCCAGGGCACCTGCGCGGATATCATCAAGCGCGCGATGGTGCGGATGATGCCGGCGCTGGGCGAGGCCGGGCTGGGCCACGTGCGGATGCTGCTGCAGGTGCATGACGAGCTGGTGTTCGAATTGCCCGAGGGCGACGTCGCCGCAGCGAGCCCGGTGATCGAGCGGGTGATGGCGCAGGCAGCACTGCCGGCGGTCGAGCTCGATGTGCCGCTGGGGATCGAGATCGGCACCGGGGCCAGCTGGGGGGCGGCGCATTGATCTCCCTCCCGGACCTCCTCGGCGGCTGGTCGGGCGCTGTGATCGAAGCCGCCATCCGCGTTTGCGTCGCGGTGGTACTGGCGCTTGCCTTCCATTTCGGCGTGTTCCGTCTGCTCGGCCGGCTGGCGAGAATGTCGGAAACCCGCAGCGACGATATCGTGTTCGCGGGAATGCGTCTGCCGCTGCTGTGGCTGCTGCTGGCCATCGCCATTTCGATCGCCGCCGAGGGCGATCCGCTGATCGCGTGGTTCTGGGATACGGCATCGCGCTTTGTGGTTCCCGGACTGCTGGGCTGGACGGCGTTTGCGATTGTGAGGGCATTCGCCGACGTGCTGGAAAACCATGCCGCCGCGGCACAAGACGAGTTCGCGGCGCGCAGCCGCCGTACCCGCATCGCCATCCTCTCGCGCACTGCCGGGATCATCATCATATTCGTGACGGTGGCGCTGATGCTGCTGGGCATCCCCGGGGTGCGCAATATCGGGGTGACGCTGATGGCATCGGCGGGGCTGGTCGGGCTGGCTGTCGGCGCGGCGGCGCAGCCTGCGCTGAAATCGCTGATCGCCGGTATCCAGATGGCGCTGACCGAGCCGATCCGCTTGGGCGACCTGGTCGTCATCGATGGTGAGAGCGGGCGGGTTGAGGACATCCGCCTGACCTATGCCGTGATCCGCACTGCCGACGAGCGGCGGATCATCGTGCCGACGATCAAGTTCCTCGAGACCAGCTTCCAGAACTGGACGCGGGTTTCGGGCGGGATCACCGGCACGGTGACGCTGCCGGTGATGCCCGGCACGCCGATCGCCCCGGTCCGCGAAGCCTATCTGGCATTGCTGGCGGAGCGGCCCGAGTGGGACCAGCGCAGCGGCGCGCTGCATGTGGGGGAAGTTCGGGTCGGCTCGATCGACCTCAGGCTGGTGATGAGCGCGAGGGATCCGGCGGCGCTGGACAAGCTGCGGAACGGGATGCGCGAAGAGATGCTCGAATGGCTGCGCGAAACCGTGCCCGAGGCGCTATGCAAGGACGCGTAATGCCGCGCCTACTTGGTTGACTGCTTTTCTCTCTCCCCTTCAGGGGAGAGATATGCAGGCTTGGCAGCTTGCTGCCTAGCCGGAGTAGAGAGGGGCGCTGCGGCCGCGACGCCCCTCTCCCAACCCTCTCCCCTGAAGGGGAGAGGGCTACCAGGGATCACTTGCCCCTAACGCATTCAATGGCGGAATGATTCTAGCCAACCTTGCTGGGCAGCTGGGCCACCGAGGTGCCGAACGCCGAAACTTCGCCGCGATGGGTCGTCGCCTTCTGTTCAACTTCGACGTATTTCTTGCCGCCCTCCTCGAACTTGCGGATCACCGCGCCGTCGATGAAGATCACGTCGCCATCGGGATTGTGGCGGCGGATCTGGCAGTTCGAGCTGCGCAGGAAACCGTCGTCGCCGATCCAGTTGGTCATGGCATGGGTCAGCCAGCTGCAACGCTCCGGACCGTAATCGTAAGCGCCCGGCGCGCCGACTTCGAGCGCGAAGGCTTCGTCCCAGTGCACGCGCTCGGGGCAATCGGGCACGTTGAAGCGGTTCTTGATGCCGAGGCCGGGGTGGGCCTGCTGCATCTTCCAGGCCAGCTTGTTGGCGCGGATGTAAAGCCCGCCCCAGCCCTGCGCATAGCATATGAATCCGGTGACCGTCATCGGCCCCTTGATCATGCGCGGCAGGACATCGCCGAGCTGGACGTCTTCCCAATAGCGTGGAGTGCTCCCGCGCACTTCCTCGTTGGCGTAAATTTCCGAATATTCGGCCAGCTGCTCTTCGGTGAAGGGTTCGACGCGGCCGCGCGCTTCAGTGTATTTGGTGCCGCGCTCGCGGGCCTCGTCGCGGTCGGTGCGGAACACCCAGCTGTCGGCACCGGCGACGTGATCGCCGTGCTGGTTGTAGAAATCGACGTGGTAGATCTGCTGGAACGAACGACCGGCGAACTTGGTCTGATGCTCGACCAGATCCTTGAGGTGCGCTTCGGTGCGGATCGTGTCGTTGCGCAGCACCGGCTTGTGCCAGGTCCAGTCGGCACCCGCCCACATCGCGTGCACGCCCGAAAGCCCGCCGCAATAGCCCGAAATCAGGCGGCTGGTGGAGAACAGGAAGCTGGGCAGCGCGACGATCGAGCCATAGCTGGTCTTGTCGGCATATTCCGGATCGCACCACAAACGGTTGTCGTCGCCGATGCCGTGGGCATAGTGGCGGATCGCGTCGCGGGTGGCTTCGTAGTTCCACGGTTCAACCGTGTTCTCGATCTTGACGCCGATACGGCTGCGCAGGTCGTCGAGACCGGCTTCGGTGATCTTGGGAAATTTCGCTGACATTATTCGTTCTCCTGAAATTCAGTTGTTCTCCCCTCCCGCTTGCGGGTGGGGTCGGGGGAGGGCTTGTCAGGCGAGGTCCTGTAACAGGCCCTCCCCTAGCCTCTCCCGCAAGCGGGAGGGGAAATTATGTTGCCTTGGCCGCCTCCTGATCGCGTAAAATCTTGCGGTGGACCTTGCCCGCCGGCGTCTTGGGCAGCTCGGCGACAAATTCGACGAGGCGCGGAAATTCGTGCTGGGCGAGCCGCTCGCGGGTGAAGTCCTGCAGTTCCTTGACGTACGCGTCGCTGGGCGCGCGGGGACTGACGACGAAGGCCTTGACCACCAGCCCGCGTGTCGGGTCCGGTGCGCCGATCACGGCACATTCCTGAACGTCGGGGTGCTTGAGCATGGTGTTCTCGATCTCGACCGCTGACATCGTCCACCCGGCGGAAATGATCACATCGTCGGCGCGTCCGCAGTGGTAGAAATAGCCGTCCTCGTCGATCCGCGCCATATCCTTGGTGCTCTCCCAGCGCTCGCGCCGCCACAGCATCAGCTCTCCAACCTCATCCGGATCGCAAGGGCTGCCGTCCGGACGCTGCACTTCGAGTTTCTGCCCTGGGATGGCCTTGCCAAGCGAGCCGGGTTTGACCGGGAAGTCCTTCGCGCCCGGAAAGTTGACCAGCACCACGCCGATTTCGGTGGTGCCATACATCGAGCAGGCGGGAACCTTGAACGCGGCGTCGACGAAATCCAGCGTCGCCGGGTCAATCGGCTCGCCGGTGTAGGACAGCTTCTGGAAATGGAAGGCGAAGAGATCAGCCTTGCCGGAGTTTTTCATCATCCGGTAATGCGTCGCCGCCGCCGACATGTTGGTAATCCGGTAGTCCGACAGCGCCTTCATCAATCGCACCGGATCGAAGCGTCCGGCAAAGGTTCCGGTGGTCACGCCCATGGCCAGCGGAGCGAGCGTGCCGTGCCACAGGCCATGACCCCAGGCGGGGCTGGAAGGGCAGAAAAACTCGTCGCCCGGACGGATCCCGGTGCCGTAAAGCGCGGCGAACATCAGCGTCACCAGCGTGCGGTGCGAATGCTTGACCGCCTCGGGCAATTCACGGGTGGTGCCGGAGGTGTACTGGAAGACGGCCATGTCACTGGCTTTGGTCTTGGGCGTGTAGGTCGCGGGGTATTTGGCGATTTCGCCCAGCAGCCCGTCGTCAGCCACAACCACCCGCGGGGCCCCATCGTCTTTGGCGACCGAGCGCGCCAGTTCCGCCTTCTCGGTATTGGTGATCAGGATCGCCGGATTGCAGTCTCCCACCCGCAGCCGCAGCGCATCCGGGCCGAACAGGGTGAACAGCGGCACCGAGATCGCACCGGTCTGCATCGCGCCGAACAGGCACACATAGAACGGCAGCGAGGGTTCGAGCATGAAGGCAATGCGGTCGCCGGGCTTGATACCCTCGGCGTCGAGCCAATGGGCGAAGCGGGCTGACCCGGCGGAGATCGTATCGAAGCTCAGAATCTCGTCGGCACCGTCAGCATGGGCAATCCGCACCGCCGCGCGGCCAGAGCCGTCTGCATGGCGGGTGATGCATTCTTGCGCGATGTTGAGATGTTCGCGGTCCCCATCGAACAGCTCCCACGGCGCGGCGGAAGAGGCATGCGCCAAGGCGTCGGCATAGCTGGTGTAGTCGGTGAGTCGGGCCATGGCCGGGCCTATGTCACGAATCGCTTGCTATTGCAAATAGTGAATGATATTCAATATACAGAATGACAGACGAACTCGCCCAGACCGTCAAGGACAGCAAGGCCCCCGCGATCAGCCGCGCCGCTGCGGTGCTGCGCCTGCTTGGCAAAAGCGACGCGCCGCTTGGCCTCAACCCCATTGCGCGCGCGCTTGGGCTCAACCCCAGCACCTGCCTTTATGTGCTGCGCGCGCTGGTGGCAGAGGAGCTGGTTGCCTTCGATGCCGATACCAAGCGCTACACGCTCGAAGCCGGAGTGCTCACCCTCGCCCGGCAATGGCTGCGCCGCAACCAGTTCTCCGACCTCGCCCAGCCGGTGCTGGACAGGCTGGCGCAGAACTTCGGCGTGACCATGCTCGGCGTGCAAATTTTCGGGCTCGATCACATCGTCACGGTCGCGGCTTCGCAATCGGGCGGCTTCCAGCTGAGCGTGCAGGTCGGCAGCCGCTTCCCGGCGCTGATCAGCGCCACCGGCCGCTGCATCGCCGCCTTCGGAAACTATTCCTCAAGCGAACTTGAGGCTCGCTTCGCCAAGCTGCGTTGGGAGGAACCGCCCAGCTTCGCCGAGTGGCAGGCACAGGTGGCCAAGACGCGCGCGCAGGGCTTCGGTATTGACGAGGGCAACTACATCTCCGGCGTCACCGTGCTCGCCGCGCCGGTATGGAAAGCGCCCGGCCAGAACCGGGGAAAGCCCAGCCACGCCCTCGTCGCCATCGGCATCGGCAGCGCGCTCAAGCGCAGCGGGCTGGCCGAATTGCAGGAGGCGCTGCTGGCCTCGGCGCGCAATCTGTCGGATCAGCTATCGGGTTGAGGGATCGGCACAGCGAGGATTTTATTCCTCCACCGCCTCGATCCGCGCCAGCAGCGCCTCGACCTGCACCTGCCCGCCCGCCACGGCGTTGAGCTCTGCCACCACCCCGTCAAACGGTGCTGTGAGGGTGTGCTCCATTTTCATCGCCTCGAGCGTGAGCAGCTTCTGCCCCTTGGCCACGACATCGCCCTTGCGCACTTCGACGGCAATGATCTTGCCGGGCATGGGGGAGAGGATGGTGCCGGAGGAGGCGGGGCCGCCCTGGCTGCCGTCGGTGCGGCTCCGCTTGAATACGAAGCTCTGTCCCATGTCAGCCACCAGAACGCTGTCACCTGCAATGATTGTCGAAAGCTTCGCCGACTGTTGCACGGGCTTGTCGAGGATATAATGCTTTCCTTCGCAGCTGACTTCAATGTGGAAGCGCGACAGTGCCGACATGCGGAAACCGGCAAGCGAACGCCATACAGAGCCCGGATAAGGCTCCGGCTCCTCTCTTTCCTTGTAACGCCAAAGGTGCACTGCATCGCTATCGCCCATCTCGTCATGCAGAACAGCCATAGCAGCCGTGTTGACGATCTCAGTCGATGGCTCATCGCTGCCCACCAGTTCCGCTTCGTTTCGGCCGATGAACCCCGTATCAATTTCTCCTGATCGAAACTCCGGATGTGTTAGTGCACGAGCGAGGAAAGCGGCATTCGTCTTTACCGGGGCAATGATGGAATTACCGCAGGCATTCGCAAGCTGATAGGCCGCAAATTCTCTCGTCTTCGCATGCGTAACGATCTTGGCGATCATCGGATCATAGAAAGGCGAAATCTGGCTGTGAAGTTCCACGCCAGTTTCAATTCGCACTTGATGAAACTCTCCGATGTCGAAGAAATCGAGCCGCCCCACACTCGGCAAAAACCCCTTGGCCGGATCCTCCGCATACAACCTGGCTTCCATCGCCCAGCCATTGATCGCCAGCTCATCCTGCCGCTTCGGCAACGCCTCGCCAGAGGCCACCCGCAGCTGCCATTCGACCAGATCGACCCCGGTGATCTCCTCGGTCACCGGATGCTCGACCTGCAGCCGCGTGTTCATTTCCATGAACCAGATGCGGTCCGCGCGCAGGCCCTCTGAGGCGTCCGCAATAAATTCGATCGTGCCCGCGCCGACATAGTCCACCGCCTTCGCCGCGCGCACCGCCGCTGCGCAAAGCGCCTCGCGGGTGGCATCGTCCATCCCCGGCGCGGGGGCTTCCTCGATCACTTTCTGGTGGCGGCGCTGCAGTGAGCAGTCGCGCTCGAACAGGTGGACAACATTGCCGTGGCTGTCGCCGAACACCTGCACTTCGATGTGGCGCGGGCGCTGGATATATTTCTCGATCAGGACATGGGCGTTGCCGAACGAGGCCGAGGCCTCGCGCTGGCACGAAGCGAGCGCGTCGGCGAATTCACCCGCCTTTTCGACCAGCCGCATCCCCTTGCCGCCCCCGCCAGCAACCGCCTTGATCAGCACCGGATAGCCGATGGCCTTTGCTTCCTTGGCGAGATGCGCCGGATCCTGGTTTGCGCCGAGATAGCCCGGCGTCACCGGCACCCCAGCCGCGGCCATCAGCGTCTTGGCCGCATCCTTGAGGCCCATGGCGGTGATGCTGGCCGGCGATGGCCCGACCCAGACCAAGCCCGCGTCGATCACCGCCTGCGCAAATTCGGCGTTCTCCGAGAGAAACCCATATCCCGGATGAATCGCCTCGGCCCCGGTGGCTTTGGCAGCGGCAATGATCTTTGCGCCGACCAGGTATGATTCGCGCGCCGGGCTTGGCCCGATATGCACGGCTTCATCCGCGGAGCGCACATGCAGCGCCTTGGCGTCAGCGTCCGAATAGACCGCGACAGTGCGAATACCCATCTGGCGGGCAGTTCGGATAATCCGGCAGGCAATCTCGCCGCGATTGGCAATGAGGAGGGAATGGATCATATTTCTTCCTGAAATCCTCTCCGAGCTTGTCTCGGGGAGGGGGACCGCCCGGCTCTTGCCGGGTGGTGGAGGGGCAGGCGCGACAGCGCCAAGTCTACGATGCTTTCCGCCACAGCAGCCGCATCCTTCAGAACATCCTTCGCCGTAAAGCGAATCACCCGCCAGCCCAGGTCTTCCAACTCTGCCGTCCGCGCCTCATCGCGCTCCGGGCGATCGCCCATGTCATGCGCGATGCCATCTACCTCGATCAGCAGCCGTACCTCAACGCAGGCAAAGTCGGCGACATGACCGGTGAGCAGCCCATGCTGCTTGCGAAACTTCATTCCAAGCGGCTTGCCCTTGAGGTGTTGCCACAACAGCACCTCGGGTAGCGACATCTTCATGCGGAGCGCGCGGGCAAGCTTCACCGTCTTATCCGAAACACCTAATGTCCGGTGCCGAACGCGCCCTTTGTCCTGTGGGTCATCGCGTGGATCATCCGGAGCCTCACTCATTTGCGAAATCCTCCCCGGAACGGGGAGGTGGCAGACGCGAAGCGGCTGACGGAGGGGCCGGGAGCCCTCCGGCTGGCGTTGCGCCTGGACGAGAGCACCCGGCCCCTCCGTCCGCTTCGCGTCCACCTCCCCGTTCCGGGGAGGATTGAGAGAGAAAAGCGCGCATTACTCAATCCCCTCACATCCTGAACACCCCAAAGCTCGGCCCGTCCGCCATCGGTGCCTCCAAACTCGCCGCCAGCGCCAGGCCCAAAACATCGCGCGTCTGCGCCGGATCGATAACCCCGTCGTCCCACAGCCGCGCCGTGGCGTAATAGGGGTTCCCCTCGTCCTCATACTTCTGCCGCACCGGGGCCTTGAACGCCTCAGCCTCGCGCTCGTCCCATTTGTCGGCATCGCGGTGGACGGTCGCCAGCACCGATGCCGCCTGTTCGCCGCCCATCACCGAGATCCGCGCGTTGGGCCAGGTGAACAGGAAGCGCGGATCGTAGGCCCGTCCGCACATGCCGTAGTTGCCCGCGCCGAAGCTGCCACCGATGATCACCGTCAGCTTGGGCACCGATGCCGTCGCCACCGCCGTCACCAGTTTCGCCCCGTGCTTGGCGATGCCCTCGGCCTCGTATTTGCCGCCGACCATGAAGCCCGAGATGTTTTGCAGGAACAGCAGCGGGATCTTGCGCTGGCAGGCGAGCTCGATGAAATGCGCGCCCTTGACCGCGCTTTCCGAAAACAGCACGCCGTTGTTGGCGAGGATCGCCACCGGCATGCCCCAGATATGCGCGAAACCGCAGACCAGGGTGCTGCCGTAAAGCGCCTTGAACTCGTGGAACTCGCTGCCGTCGACAATCCGGGCGATGACCTCGTGGACATCGTAGGGCGCGCGGACATCGTCGGGCACCACGGCGTAGAGTTCTTCCGCATCGTATTTCGGCGGGCGCGGTTCCTTGAGCGGCAGGCCGTGCGGGTGGACAGGGCCAAGGTGGCTGACAATGTCGCGCACGATCGTCAACGCGTGCTCGTCGTTTTCGGCGAGGTGATCGACCACGCCCGATTTGCGCGCATGCAGATCGCCCCCGCCCAAATCCTCGGCGCTGATCTCCTCGCCGGTCGCGGCCTTGACCAGCGGCGGCCCGGCCAGGAAGATCGTGCCCTGTTCCTTGACGATGACGCTCTCGTCGCTCATCGCCGGGACATAGGCCCCGCCCGCGGTGCAGCTGCCCATTACGCAGGCGATCTGCGGGATGCCTTTTGAACTCATCACCGCCTGATTGTAGAAAATCCGCCCGAAATGGTCGCGATCGGGGAAGACTTCGGCCTGGTGGGGCAGGTTCGCCCCGCCGCTATCGACCAGATAGATGCAGGGCAGATGGTTGGCCTCGGCGATCTCCTGTGCGCGCAGGTGCTTCTTGACCGTCAGCGGATAATAGGTGCCGCCCTTCACCGTCGCATCGTTGCAGACGATCATGCACTGGCGGCCCGAAACCCGGCCGATCGCGGTGATGATGCCGGCACCGGGAATCTCGTCGTCGTAGAGGCCATTGGCGCACAGCTGGCCCAGTTCGAGCAGCGGCGAGCCGGGATCGAGCAGCCGCTCCACCCGCTCGCGTGGCAGCAGCTTGCCGCGCGCGGTGTGGCGTTCTCGGCTCTTCTCGTTGCCGCCCAGTGCCGCCTCGGCCACACGGGCGCGCAGTGCTTCGGCAAGCGCGCGGTTATGGAGGCTGCGGGCCTGCGCCTCGGGGCTGTCAGGGATGAGGGTGGTCTGGAGAACGGGGGCTGACATTCAGGCGGTTCATCTCTCTGTTGGGCGACACGATCGAAGCCGTGACTGCGCATTTGTCCGGTCCTTAGCTGCTTGCACGTGCATTCCAAAAGCGAAAGATTGGCGAGGCCAACTGGCTCTTTCCAAACCGGTGGGAAGCGGCAATACCCTCGCCATGCACAAAGCCGGGTGGGGATGATGAATCTGACAGGAAGTTTCACCACCGGCTGGCGACAGGTAGGCGCCTGTCTGGTGCTGATGGCAGCCATCGCGATGGTCGCATCGGCCTACAGCATCGTCGCGGTGCCGCTGGCCGAAGAATTCAGACCGACGCGGATGGTTCTGATGCTGGCGATGACGGTGCTGTCGCTGGTCACGGCACTGCTTTCGCCGGTGCTGGGCAGCCTGATGGATCGCACCTCGCTGCGCATGCTCATGCTGCTGGGCTGCGTGTTGCTGGCTGCGGGCTATCTGGCGCTGTCCTTTGCCATCTCTTTCAATCAGGTGCTGGCGATCTTCGGGCTGTTCATGGCCCCGGCCAATGTGCTGATGGGGCCGATGATCGCTGCGGTGCTGCTGTCGCGCTGGTTTGTGGAACGGCGCGGGCGGGCGCTGGGCATTGCCATCGCCGGGGTCGGACTGGGCGGCTTCGTGTTTCCGCTGGTCATCCAGGCTCTGCTCGAGAATTTCCCATGGCGCGAGGCGATGCGCTGGCTGGCACTGATCCTGTTCGCCATAACCGTTCCTGGCCGCCGCGCTGGTGGTCAACCGCCCGTCCGACCGGGGACTGCAACCCGATGGCGCAGACGCCGAACCCCAGGTGACCCCGGCTCAGGCGCGGGCGGCGGCGATCCCGCTGAAGGCCAGAACGCTGTTCACCGATCCGACCTTCTGGCTGTTCGCAGCGGTGTTTGCGCTGGTCATGTCGGGGATGAAAGGCATGGTCACCAATCTTGCGCAGATCGCCGGCGACGAGGGCATTACCGCCAGCCAGGCCGCGCCGCTGATCTCGATCTATTCGGCCTGCGGCTTTTTCGCCAAGCTGGGCTTCGCCGGCATCGCCGACCGGCTCAATCCGCGCACTTTGATGTTCGTCAGCCTGGCCGGATTTGCCACCGGCATGGCCTGCATGATCCTGGCCGATATGGGATACTGGGTCATTCTTGGCGGCGTTGCGCTGATCGGCCTGTTCGGGGGGATGATGACGCCGATGCAAGGGCTGATGATGCCGCGCATCTACGGCGTTCATGTGGTCGGCAAGGCGTCGGGGATTCTCAATCTGGTCGTGCTGTGCGCACTGCTGTCAACGCCGCCGATCTTCGGGCTGATCTCGGATCAGACCGGCAGCTATGACGCGATCTTCATCGCATTCGTCGCTTTGGCTGCTGCGGTGATGCTGGCAGTGCCGCATATACGGCTGCAACCGAAGGTAATTGACGGGGACGTGCTCAAACCGGCCTGAGCCTATGTGCCCGGCCCTGTGCTGACGAACCAGGCCATGCCCGCCGACGCCAGGGCAGCCAGGGTGAAGCGCAGCACCCCTGCCGGGACCATGGCGGCGGCGGTGCGGTCCAGCTGCGGGTCGCGGCCGGTGATCATCGGCACGATCAGGTTGCGCTTGCGGACGATGAGATAGATCAGGATCGCCAGCACATGCAGCGCGGCGACGGCCTGTAGCAGGGTGAAAGCGATTTCATGCACCTCGGCGGCGGCGCGGCTCTGATCGAAGCTGACAAGGTGCGAGAGGTGGCCCGACTCCAGTCCATCGACATCCACCGCCAGCAGACCGGAAACGATCTGCACGGCCAGCAGCAGCAGAATCAGCACAGTGCTGTAACCGCCAATCGGATTGTGCCCCGGCGACGGCGCCTGTTTGCTGTCCGAAGCCAGCCAGGCGATTGCCCGGCCCGGTGAGCGAAGAAAGCTGGCGAAGCGGGCGGTATCGGCACCGGCGAAGCCCCAGATCAGCCGGAACAGCAGCAGCCCGAGCAGGACAATGCCCGAGAGCCGGTGCCAGTCCATCGCGTCATTCTCGGCGCTCCACCAGGAAAAGCCGAGCAGGCCGACCAGCAGCCAGTGGAACAACCGGGTCGGGATATCCCAGACGCGCATGGTAATGCCCTCTGCCTGACTTCGGGGCCCAGAAAACGCAGACTGCCCCGACATTGATCGGGCCGCCGCTCAGAACAGCCTTCCTTACGCGTCCCGAATTGAATAAGCGCTGACAACGCAGCATGTAAAGCGCCGCGCGCAGGTTGCGCGGTGGCACACTATCAAGGAAGCGATTGGAGCCTGGTGGCTTCCCCGGTCTTCAAAACCGGTGGCCCGCGAACAGCGGGCGGTGGGTTCGATTCCCATCCGCTTCCGCCAGTTGCGCTATTTCTGCAGCTCCGCCACCCGCTCCGCCCAGCCTGCGGGCAGTTCGATCTGCTTTGCCACCGGGAAGCCGAGATAGCCGTTCTGCGCGAAGGCATAGGCATTGGTGCGCAGCGGGTCGCCCGATACCAGCACCATGAAATCGGCGGGATCGGTGACGATCGGCACCATCCGGTTCGGATCGTCTGACAGGGCAAAGTCCTTTGGCAGACGGCCCAGATTGACCTGGTGCTGGAGTGAGCCGATCGGAAAATCCGCCCAGGTCTCGGTGAAGGATTTCCACCCGCCAGGCCGGCATGCGGGCGTGATCGTAGAGGTAGCGTTTGACGTCCTGCTTGCTCCAGCCTGCCTTGGCGATGGTTTCGGCGAGGATCGGGCTCAGCACCAGCGCCGGGCGCAGGGTGCCATAGGTCAGCCCGCCGACGGTGAAGACCACTTCCCAGCCGGTCTCCTTGGCGACACCGTCGGCCAGATAGGGCATCATCTGTTCGGGCGTGCTGCCTGTGATTGAGGGCATGACGCCGCCGCCGGTCATGCGGGTGATGGTGACGGTGTTGTCGCCGGTGCGGAAGCCCATGTCTTCGGCGTTCGACGGCCAGCCGATCCGTGCCAGCGCATCCTCGTTTTCGGCGAGGACAACGCGGAAGGTGTTACCGAAGGTGGCCTTGTCGGTCTTGTGCGGCAGGAAGCCGGCCATGTTGCGCAAGGCCAGCCGCCAGAAGCGCCCGACACTGGTATTGGCCATGAAGCCGTCGCGCAGCGCGCCCTGCTCGTAGTTGAAGCCCAGCTGCTTGATGATCGGGCCGTTGAGCACAATCAGCGTTTCGGAGCCGGGGGTGTTGCCCGAATGCTCGACGCCGTAAACCGGGTCGCACATCGCCTCCGCCAAGGCGACCAGCACCGGCATATATTCGGGCCGGCAGCCTGCCATCACCCCGTTGACCGCCGTCGCCCACACCGTCACCGCACGGCTTTCGGGCAGCACCACGCCCAGCACTTCGTCGGACCCGCGCGGGGTGAAGCTGAGGAATTCCTCGACTTTCTCTATGGTCGGAGGGACAATCGGCAGACCGTCGCTCCACTGCCTGGCGTAGAAGTGGGCGTTGACGTCCTCAAAGCTGCCCGAGAAGACAATATCGCGCGCGGCGGGTTCTTCGGGCAGTTCGATCGCCGCGGGCTGGGTCAGCAGATTGTCGATGACCTGCGCGGCAGTGACTTCCACGGCGTTGCGGCGGATTTCCTCGACACTTTGCGCGCCGGGGTGGCCGACGATGATCGCCAGCGGCAGATTGGGCAGGCCAAGCCCGACCGAAGTCGCAGCCGCCTGACCAAGGAAGCCCTCACATACCAGCGATGACGTCGGAAAACCGGCCTTCTCGCAAACTTCCGCAGCCCGCAGCACGGCGGGCGTGCATGAGCCTCAACAGGCCATGGACGAGATGGCGGCGTCGACTCCCAGATCCTTGAAACGCTGCGGCAGCGAGGCCAGCAGCTCCTTCTCGTTGACCGCATGAGTTCGAGCCGAACTCGCGCCAGCTCACCCATTTGACATCGGGATAGGTCCTGGCAAGTTCCTCTTCCAGCGCCGCGAAAATCTCGTCGCCGGCGAAGAGGAAATCCCACAGCTGCGCCACGGTCTTGCCGTTCAGCGTATCGAGCCGCCTGGCCAGCGGGCTTACCGCCATCCTGCGCTCGCCGCTTGGCCAGACGACATCGTACTGGCCGCTTCCGGAAGTCTGGTTCGCCATCGTCAAAGTCCCTTGTCCTTCAGCAGCCGGGTTGCGCCCTGCGCCGCACTGACACCCTCTGCCATGGCCTCGACCGCGTTGCCACCGTAATCCGCGCGCACTGCGCCAACCGCGAATATGCGCGGGTCGGCGCTGGCCAAGTCAGGGCCGGTGGCGACATGGCCGCTTTGCCCGCGCAGTTCAGCCGGAAGGAATGCGCTGTTCGGCTCGACCCCGATGAAGGGGAACAGCCCCGCGCAAACAATCTCGGAAATCGCGCCGGTCCTGACATTGCGGATGCGGACGCCCGCGACCTTGGCCTCGCCCAGTACCGCCTCGATCTCGCTGTCCCAGACGAAACGGACATTCTCCTTGGCATCGAGCCGGTCGATATATTCGCGCTTGGCCTTGAGCGGGCTGCGGCAGACCATGATCACCTGGCCGCTGGTTTGCGCCAGTACCAGCGCCTCATGCACCGCCGCGTCACCGCCGCCGGCGACCACCACCTCCATGCCGCGATAGAAGCCGCCGTCGCAGGTGGCACAGCGCGAGACGCCGCGCCCGGCGAACTCCTCTTCGCCCGGAACGCCGAGCTTGCGCAGCGAAGCGCCCGAGGCGACAATCACTACCTCGGGATGGTAGCTTTTGCCTTCCCAGTCGGTCAGGCCGATGCGTTCGCACAGCTCCAGCCTGTCGATGTTCGCTTCGACGATCTGCACCGCGTTTTTGCGAGCGTCCTCATACAGGCCGATCGCCAGTTCCTGCCCCGAGAACTTCCCGGGGACCGGCAGCCCCTCGACATAGTGGACGGTCGCCACCTGCCCGCCATAAAGCCCACTGCCCTCGAACAAAGTCACCAGCCGCCCCAGCCGGGCTGCATGACGCGCGGCGGCCAGCCCGGCGAGGCCTCCGCCGATGACGGCGATTTCGCACATGTTCTTGAGCGGTCTTGTCACAACGGTCCCCAATTCCTGCGCCGTTCATGGCATGGCCGAAGGTGCGGCGTAAAGCACACGCTTGTCCCCCTGACGCCTTGTGAAGCGCACGCTGTCGAGATGATCGAGCAGCGGCATGCAGAACTTGCGGCTGATGCCCAGCGCGCCAGCGATTTCGCTGACGAGCAGGCCGGGCTGGCTGGCCAGCAGCGGCGTCAGGATGCGGCGCGCTTTGGCCACGGCATCGCGGTGGAACAGCAGCTCCTTGCCCTTGTCGCGGTCGGTGGCGCGGATCAGTGTGCCATCGCGCAGCAGGCGCTCCACCGCGCGGTTCGAAGCGGCATCGACGACCAAGTCTTTAGGCAGCGGCGGAGTCAGCCCGGCTTGGTGGAGCGTTTCGGCAATTCGTCCCGCCCATTCCGCATCAGCGCGCAGCTGGGCTTCGTCCGGCGGGCGAGGCTTCAGCTGCCGGCGGCGTTCGCGTTCGGCGGAGGGCAGCACTTCGCCGCCCCGGCCAATGTCCACGGCGAGCGGCTGGAGCATTTCGGTGACGCGGGCGGGCGAAAGCGCGGTCAGCCGGGAGAGGTGGCGAAGTGTCGTCCCCGCCGCCGCAGCGCGCTGCACTTCGCCAGCAATGATTCCGGCAGGCGGCAGATCGCGCAGTTCAGCCAGCCGCTGCAGAACCGGGGGCGAATTGCGCTTGAGCCGCCGCTCCGCCGCTTCCAGCAGCCTGCCACCCGCTACTGTGCACACGGGAGATGGCAGGCGCAAAATGACATGTTCGCCCGCAGGCAGCGCGACCGGCTCGCTGCAGCGCAGCTGGGCGAATGCGCTGTCGCCCGGCTCCAGCGCATCCCGGTCGAGCAGGCGCAACCGGACTTCGACCTCGCCGGTGCCCAGCAGCGCGCGCAGCCGCTTGCCATTGCTCAGCGGCGGCGCGCCAGCAACCGCGCGAATGGCGATGGTCAGCCAGTCCGATGGCACCAGCGAACCGGGCGCGGCGAGCGCCATGCCGCGCTCCAGCCCGGCCAGATCGACATCGCGCAAATTCAGCGCGGCGCGCTGTCCCGGCAGCGCCCGCTCCACTTTCTCGCCATGCACCTGCACGGCCCGCACCCGCACTCCCCGGCCTGCGGGAAGCAATTCGAGTTTGTCGCCGGTGACGATGGCCGCACCGCGCAGGGTGCCGGTGACCACGGGGCCATGCCCGGTCATGGAGAACGCCCGGTCGATGGGGAGGAAGGCGAGGCCATCGGTGGGGCGATGGTTTTGTTGCGAGGCGAGCGCGAGCAACTCAGTGCGGAGAGTGTCGATGCCTTGATTGCGCAAGGTCGATGTCAACACCACCGAAAGCCCCTCCCCGCCGGGGAGGGGAGATATGCCGGTTCCATCACAAACTATTGCAAAGCCGCACCGCGCCAGCAACTCCAGCGCCTCCTCCGCCACCAGCGCGGCCTCATCCACCGATGCCAGATCGCACTTGCTCACCGCCACCACTGCCCGGCGAATGCCCAGCAGCGCGGCGATTTCGACATGCTCTATGGTCTGCGGCTTCACCCCCTCGTTCGCCGCGACCACCAGCAGCACCGCGTCGATCCCGGTCGCGCCCGCGATCATCGTGCGCACGAAGCGCTCGTGTCCGGGCATGTCGATGAGGTCGATAGTTCCGCCCAGGCTGGCGAAGCCCAGCGCAATGGTTATGCCGCGTGCCTTTTCCTCGGCGAGGCGGTCGGTATCCTCGCCGGTCAGCGCCTTGACCAGCGCACTTTTGCCGTGATCGACATGTCCGATCACGCCGACGACAAGGCGGTTCACCCCGGCAACGCCCGCAGAGCCTCGGCCAGCGCCGGCAGTTCATCATCCGGCACCGTCAGCATGTCGAGCAACAGCTGCCCATCAGCGATCCGGCCAACCACCGCCGGTTCACCCAGACGCAGCCACTCCGCCGCCGCATCCGCACCCATCGCCGGATCGAGCGCCAGCGCCCGGCTGGCGATCCGTTCCTCGGGCAGCGCTCCGCCGCCGGCGTATGCAACAGTGGCAATGATCTCGCCGCCGCCGAGCATGGCCTGAAGCCGCTCAGCCCGCGCCTGCAATTCCGCTTCGCCCTGGCCCAGCATCCGGCGCACCGGCACGCGCTCCGGCTGATCGCGGTGGAGCATCAGCGTCGCTTCCAGCGCCGCCAGCGACATCTTGTCGAGCCGCAGCGCGCGCAGCAGCGGATGGCCCCGCAGCGGATCGAGCACCTGCTTGCGGCCAAGGATCAGCCCCGCCTGCGGCCCGCCCAGCAGCTTGTCGCCGCTGCAGGTGATCAGGTCTGCGCCCGCCGCCAGCGCTTCGCCCAGCGTCGGTTCAAGGCTGCCCGGCGCGCGCGCCAGCAAGCCGCTGCCAAGATCGGCGACGAGCAGCAGGCCCTTGTCGCGCGTCAGTGCCGAAAGCTCGCCGATCCCGGCTTCGGCGGTAAAGCCGATGATGCGGAAGTTGCTCTGGTGGACCTTGAGCAATATCCGCGTGTCGGGGGTAATGGCGGCGCGATAGTCGGAAACCCGCGTCTTGTTTGTCGATCCCACCTCGACCAGCCGCGCGCCCCCCTGGCGTATGACATCGGGGATGCGGAAGCCGCCGCCGATCTCGACCAGCTCGCCGCGCGAGACGATTACTTCGCCGCCCTCGGCCAGTGCACTCAGCGCCAGCAGGATCGCGGCCGCGCCGTTGTTAACCGCCAGCGCCGCTTCGGCGCCGGTGACCTCGCGCAGCAACGGCTCCAGCGCCGCCGTGCGCGAGCCGCGCTTGCCGCTGGCGAGGGCAAATTCGAGGTTGCTGTAGCCGCGCGCGACATCCGCGATGGCGGCAATCGCCTCGGCGGCCAGCGGGGCGCGGCCAAGGTTGGTGTGGAGGACGATGCCGGTGGCGTTGATCACCCGGCGAAGGCCCGGCTTGCGCCGCTCGGCCAGCAGCTGCGAAGTGCGCTGCAAAATTGCCTCGCTATCCGGCACATTGGCCAACCCGCGCGCGACCTCGGCGCGCAGTGCTTCCAGCACATCGCGTAGCGCCTTGGTCACCGCTCCCCTCCCATATTCCGCGCAAAGCTCTGCCGCGCCCGGCGCATCGAGCAGGCGCTGCACCTGCGGCAGCTTGCGGAGCGGGTTCTCTGTGTGCAACGAAGCCTCCGGAGAGTGCTCTATGGCATTGCCACGGGACGTTGAACATGGCCGAATACGAAACCCGCCTCACCGCCCTGGCGCATGGCGGCGGCTGCGGCTGCAAGCTTTCACCGCAAGTGCTCCGCGAACTGCTGTCGGGCCTGCCGGCGATGGCGGCATTCCCGGACCTGCTGGTCGGCACCGAGACTGGCGACGATGCCGCCGTTTACCGGATCAGCGACGAACTGGCGGTGGTGGCGACGACCGATTTCTTCATGCCGATTGTCGATGATCCCACGGATTTCGGCCGCATTGCCGCCGCCAATGCCCTGTCCGACATCTATGCCATGGGCGGGCGACCGATCATGGCGCTGGCGATCCTGGGCATGCCGCTTGGTAAAATCTCGCCCGAGAGCGTGCGGGCGATCCTTGCGGGCGGGGCCTCGATCTGCGCCGAGGCGGGAATTCCGGTGGCAGGCGGTCACTCGATCAATTCGCCCGAACCGATCTATGGCCTTGCTGTGATCGGACTGGTCGATCCGCGGCGCATCATCCGCAATTCGGGCGCGATGGCAGGCGATGTCCTGATCCTGTCGAAGCCGCTCGGCGTCGGCGTAATCAGCGCCGCGCTGAAAAGCGGAGAGCTGGACGAAGCAGCGCAGCAGTCCAGCTATGCAGCGCTGGTCGCTTCGGCGACGCAGCTGAATGCCGTGGGCGAGGTGTTGGCGAAGCTCAACGCGGTTCATGCGATGACCGATGTCACCGGCTTCGGCCTGCTCGGCCACGGGCTGGAAATGTGCCGGGGCTCGGGCCTTGGCGCACAGTTGCGGTTCGAAGCGTTGCCGCTGCTGGCGGGCGTCGAGCGACTGGCCCAGGTTCCCTACCGGACCGGAGCGGCGGTGCGGAACTGGGACAGCTACGGCGCGGAAGTGTCTCTGTCGCCCGGGCTGGCAGACTGGCAGCGCGACGTTCTCAGCGATCCGCAAACCAGTGGCGGGCTGCTGGTGGCGGTGGCGCCGGAAGGGGTGGAGGAGGTGCTCGGCGAGATGCGCGCAGCCGGGTTTGAGCGCGCCGCAGTGATCGGCGAAATGGAGGCTGGGACGCCGGGGATACGGGTCTCGTAACCCTTCCTGCCCGGCAATCCCCGCTTGCCATGGCCGCGCTGCTGCGCCAGCACGTTGCCCGATAACGGGAGGATGCAGTCTTGAGCTACCTTGGCGAATTGCGCGAGAATGCCCGGTTGCTGACCGCCGCAAGCCTGGGTGTCGGGGCTGGGCTCAGCCTGTTCGGCTATGCCAGCTCGATCATGGCGCCCTATCTTCTCAGGGAGTTCCACTGGTCCAAGTCGCAATTCGCGCTGGTAGGGCTGGCGATGTTCTCGACACTGCTGGTGCTGCCTTTCATCGGCGGCGCGACTGACATCTACGGCGCACGCAGGATGGCCTTGTTCGGCGTGCTGTTGACCCCGGCCGCTTTCTTCGGGTTCAGCCTGATGAACGGTCCGTTCTATCAATATCTGATTGTAGGGGTCACCGTTCTGGCGGTCGGCAGCCTGACCACACCAGTGGTCTATGCGCGGATGATTGCCGCCAATTTCACCCAGGCGCGCGGGCTGGCCCTGACCATCGTCACCTGCACCCCGGCGCTGTTCGGCTTCGTCGGATCACCGTTGCTGACAGCCTATGTCGAAGCCTTTGGCTGGCGCAGCGGCTATCACGCGATTGCCCTGTTCGTGCTGGGGCTGGGCCTGATCGCGGTGTCTATGATCCGCCCCACCGACAAGGGCGCCGGACCTGCTGAAAGGCCATCCGACAAGAAGGCCCGCGCCGACAAGGCCGTCTACCGCCAGATCCTGCGCGAACCGGCGCTGTGGTTCATCATGGGCGGCATATTCCTGTGCGTGCTGCAAACCCCGCTGCACTCCTCGCAGCTGAGCCTGATGCTGGTCTCCAACCAGCTGACCACAATACAGGCGGGCTATATGGTGTCGGTCTATGCCGGCGGCACGATTGTCGGCCGGATTGCCTGCGGGCTGGCGCTGGACCGCTATCCCACCGCGCCGGTCGCCGCGATTTCGATGGGGCTGCCCGCGATCGGCTATGCGGTCCTGGCCAGCAGTTATGACACCGTCTCGGAAATCGCTTTTGCGATGTTCCTGATAGGGCTGTCGTTCGGGGCCGAGGGCGATCTGCTTTCGTTCCTGGTGGCGCGCTATTTCCGGCTGGAGATTTTCAGCACCGTTGCCAGCCTGGTCTATGCCTCGGTCTATCTCGCTTCGGCCACCGGGGCCTTGACGCTTAGCCTGACGCTCAAGCTGACCGGCGATTCCTTCGCGCTGTTCCTGTGGCTGGTGACAGGGGCGATCGTGCTGGGCAGCCTGCTGCTGTGGGGACTGCGGACCGTGCCTGAGGTAGAGGCTGGGGATGACGCCGTGCCGGCTAGCGCATGACAGCCTTCTATTTCACCCTCATCGCGGTTCTGCTGGCGGGGCTGGGCGCGCGCGATCAGGCGACCGTGGCGATGCTGACGCAGCAGCTTGGCCAACGGGTGACGCTGCTGCTGGTAGGTGTGCTGCTGTGCTTTGCGACCGCAGCCTTCGCCGCCTGGGCGTCAACTTTGATCGCGCCGCTGCTGCTTCCCCGGGCCCGGCTGTTTTTCGCGGCGCTGGCGCTGGGATTTGCCGGGATCGAATCGCTGCTGCTGGCACCCACCCGCAAGCCGCTGGAGCCAACCCACTCGCTGGGGGCCGCGACCCTTGTATTGCTGGCCCACCAGCTGACCGACGCCGCGCGGTTCCTGATTTTCGCTATCGCGGTGGCGACCAAGGCACCGCTCCCGGCGGGCATTGGCGGCGCACTGGGCGGAGCGACGATCATCGCTGCCGGCTGGTTCCTTCCCGCTCTCTGCCTGCATCCGCACATGCTGCTGGTAAGGCGGGCTATCGGTGTGCTGCTGCTTGCGGTCGCGATTTTCGCCGGGCTGACGGCGATGCGTATCATTTGATCGTCAGAAGCGATCAGGAAATCCATTTCAATTTGTTTAAGCGATCATTCGGCGCCGGGTATAAATCCCTCCACAATCCAAATCCCGGAGAACCCTGCCATGACCGATAACGCCAAAGCCGCACTGATCGACAATCTCAACGGCCTGCTCGCCGATCATTTCGCGCTGTATATCAAGACCAAGAATTTCCACTGGCATGTCACCGGCCCCCAGTTCCGCGACCTGCACCTGCTGTTCGACGAACAGGCCACAGAGCTGTTCGCGTTGACCGATATTATCGCAGAACGCGTCCGCAAGAACGGCGCGGCGACGCTGACCTCGATCGGCGCCATCGCCGGCAAGTCGCGCGTCAAGGACCAGGACGATGTCGCGATGGGCGCCGCCGCGATGATCGCCGAGCTGAGGGACGACAACAGCGCGCTGATCGAGGCGTTGCGCGAAGCCAAAGCAACCGCCACCGCCGCGGGCGACAACGCCACCGAAGGCATGCTTGACGATTGGACCAACCAGGCCGAACGCCGTGTATGGTTCCTCAGCGCCGTGCTGGGGTGAAAGAGCGGCTGCTCGGTGCTATGCCCGGCCGATGACGCAGATCAACATTATTGACGGCGCGGACGATGCTGCCATCGCCGATTGGCTGGAAGAGCGCATGGCGGCAGCGCTGGCCACCTGCCCCGGCGAGGTCGCCATCGCAGTGCCTGGTGGCTCCACGCCGTTTCCGATCCTGGCCTGGCTGGCAGGGTGCCCGCTCGCCTGGCAACGCCTTGCCGTGTGGCCCGGCGACGATCGTATTGTTCCCGAGGATCACCCCGCCAGCAACGCGGGCCGCATCCGCGAGCTGCTCGAGCCGGCGGGCGCGCGCATCGTACCGCTGGCCGAAGACTCCCGCCCGCCGCATTTCGCGCTGGTCTGGCTTGGCATGGGCGGCGACGGCCACATTGCCTCGCTGTTCCCCAGCACCGATCCCCGCCCCGACGACCCGCTGCCTGTCCGCCGCCTGACCCCCAACCCGCTGCCACCCGAAGCCCCCTTTGACCGTCTCAGCCTGACCATCCCGGCGCTGCTTGACTGCGACGAGCTGCTGTTCGTGATCCGTGGGGCGGAAAAGCGCGCGCTGTTCGCGGCGGCGGCGGCTGGCGAAAACGATCTGCCGGTGGCGCGGTTGCTGGCTGCCGCGCACCGGCCGGTGACATGCTTCACCTGATCCCGGCACCGCTGCACCGCACGGGCCTGCGCCTCGCCCATGGCTTGCGCAAGTGCTGGTGGCGCATCCGCCGCCCGCGCCTTGGCGGCTGCCGGGTGCTCGCGATCGACGGGGAGGGCCGCGTGCTGCTGGTCCGCCACAGCTATGGCTCGCGCCAGTGGATGCCTCCCGGCGGCGGCCTGTCGCGCGGCGAGGATGCGCTGGCCGCCGGCATGCGCGAGCTGCGCGAGGAAACCGGATGCCGCCTCGAAGCCGCGCATCTGCTCGATCTCGTCGAAGAACGGCTGCACGGCGCGGGCAATAGTGTCCATGTGGTCGCCGGATGGACATCGGACCGGCCTCGAGCCGATAATCGCGAGATTATCGAGGCGGCATTCTTCGCGCTCCATGCCCTGCCCGATGACATGCCCGCGCAGCTGCGCCGCGAGCTGCCGCGCTGGGTCACAGCAATGACAGCTGCCCGTCGTCCGGATGCGGCGGTGCTTCCTTGTCCCCTTCCAGCGCAGAGAGAGTAAGCCCCATCAGTCGCACCGGCTGGGGCAGGGGCAGAACTTCATCCAGCAGGGCATGCGCCAGCCGCGAAAATTCCGCGCGGTCCGCCACGGAGTGCGGCAGCGACTTCGCCCGGGTCAGCCCGGTGAAATCGGCGAACTTCAGCTTCAGTGTCACCGTCCGCCCGCGCGCGCCGCTTTTCTCGATGCTGTCCCAGACGATACCGGCGATGGTGTCCAGCGTTTCGCGCAGCGCCGAGCCGGTGGAAATGTCCTTGTCGAAAGTCCGTTCGCCGCCCACCGACTTGCGCGGCCGATCGGCATCGACCCGCCGCAGATCGATGCCGCGCACGGCCCGGTAGAGATAGTCCGCCTGCGATCCGAAATGTTCTCGCAAAAAAGCAATGTCCTTCGCCCGCAGGTCAGCCCCGGTCTGGATACCCAGCTTCGCCATTTTCTCCGCGCCGCGCGGGCCGACTCCGTGGAAGCGGCGGACGGGCAGGAGGGCAACGAACTGCGCGCCTTCGCCGGGGCGGATCACGCACAGCCCGTCGGGCTTGTTCTGGTCGCTGGCGAGCTTGGCGAGGAACTTGTTGTACGAAACCCCGGCGCTGGCGGTGAGCCCGGTTTCGGCCTTGATGCGGGCGCGGATCAGTTCGGCAATCCGCGTCGCCGAACCGATCCCGCGCAGATCCTCGGTAACATCGAGATAGGCCTCGTCGAGCGACAGCGGTTCGACATGCGGCGTATAGTCGCGGAAGATTGACCTGATCTGGCGCGAAACCTGGCGGTAAACCTCGAAGCGCGGGCGGCAGAACACCAGTTCGGGGCACTGCCGCGCCGCCCGCACCGATGGCATCGCCGAGCGCACCCCGAAGGCCCGCGCCTCATAGCTCGCCGCTGCCACCACCCCGCGTTCGGAAGAGCCGCCCACCGCCACTGGCCGCCCCCGCAGCGATGGATCGTCGCGCTGTTCGACGCTGGCATAGAAGGCGTCCATATCGACATGGATGATCTTGCGCAGCCCGGGGGTGTCTTCGCGGTCGTCGGGCGGGGGCAGAGGTGGTTCCATCGCGGCGCTCATTGAACCTCCAGCACCAGCTCCGCCGTGTCACCCTCGCCCAGCCCCTCGGCGCGGCGCACTGCGGCCTTGACCGGCAGCATCCAGCCGTCGCCCTTCGAGGGAAAAACCGAGGTCTGCCAGCAGCTCTCCCCGATCCGCGCAGTCACCCGCAGCGACCCAAACCCGCGCGACATCCCCTCCAGCCGCCGCATCAGCGCGGTGGCAGACAGCGTCTCGCCAGCGAGGCCGTCGATGGTCAGGAAATGCCAGTTCCCGCCATTGCCGCCGGTCCAGCGCCAGAGGGTTCCGGTGTGGGCGATGCGTTCGTTCATGTCAGGCTCTTGAGAGGGGAGGGGAAGGGAAGGGTGTCACGCGGAGGCGCGGAGTTGCGGAGGGATTGTGCAGCGCCGCAGGCATCGCGCGTTCCAAAAGTAAGTGCAACAGGGCATGATCCTGTTGTCTGAAATGGAGCGTTGCGATGGGAGCGTGTTACGAACATCTGAGCTATGTCGAGCGGCTGTCGATTGACGAGGGGCGTCGCTGCGGATTGAGCATTCGGGCGATTGCCCGGCGTCTGGGCCGCGCCCCTTCGACGGTGAGCCGGGATATCCGGCGGATCGAACCCTGGCAGACCCACTACGATGCTCCGCCCGCTTTCTTTAATGCGCTCCACCGCCGCTCGCATAGCCGGCGCGGCAGGCGCAAGCTGATCCCTGGCAGCCCCTTGTTCGTGCACGTCGCCGGCCAGATCCGGCAAGGCTGGTCGCCGCTGCAAATCGCGGGCAGACTGCGCCGCATGGATGAACATGACCGCCCCGGAACAGCAAGCCACGAGACGATCTACACCGCGCTCTATGCCCTGCCGCGCGGCGAGCTGAAGCACGAACTGATCGCCCATCTGCGCCAGGGACACCACAAGCGACGCCCCAGATCGCGCGGGCAAGACCGGCGCGGCTTCGTCACCGATGACGTGAAAATCGCCGAAAGACCTGAAGACGTCGCCGGACGGCTGATCCCCGGCCACTGGGAGGGCGACCTGATCAAGGGCGCGGCCAACCGCTCCGCCGTCGGCACCCTGGTCGAGCGCACCAGCCGTCTCGTCCTGCTCGCCCGCATGGACGCGCTCGATGCCGATACCACCCGATGCGCCTTCGAGCGCGTGTTCGAAAACGTGCCCGAGCCGTTCCGCAAAAGCCTGACCTACGATCGCGGCACCGAGATGGCGCGCCACGCGGCGCTCACACAAAACACCGGCATCAAAGTCTGGTTCTGCGATCCCTACAGCCCCTGGCAGCGCGGCTCCAACGAGAACGCCAATGGCCTGATCCGGCAGTACCTGCCCAAGGGGACTGACCTCTCGCCGTTCAGCCAGGACCAGCTCAACGAAATCGCCGAACGCCTCAACAACCAACCGCGCAAGGTGCTCGACTTCGAAACCCCCAACGAGGTCTTTGCAAGACTGGTGGCGGAGGCGCAGGCTACTGCTCAGCAGTGTTGCGCTTCAGGTTGACACCGCCCATTGTGTGTTAAACTCCCGTCACAATAAACTTAGCGGTCCCATTTGAAAGCGGCTTTGCCGCAATCGCCATTTCTTCGCGCGCCTGTGTGAATTCCCTTTTTCTTCCTCCGTGTCTCCGCGTCTCCGCGTGAAACAATTTGTCTTATTTACTGCTCTGCTCCTCTGCGCCTCTGCGTGAACCAATCCTCACTTCACCCGCCGAACCGGCACCGGAATATTGCAGATATCCGCGCCCCCGGCAGGTCGCACGAAAAACGCATCGCGCCGGTTGGCGCGGGCATCGGCATAGCTCGCGAAACTGGCGCTCTCGGTCGAGAGATATTCGAAGCGCGGCCCCGGATCGGCCTCCATCTCGCTTCCCAGGCGCACCGAGACTATCGGCACCCGCTCCGCCGCCGTCTCATAGACCCCCAAAGCCCCGGTCCCGCGCGGCAGCGAGGAAAGATGCTCGATCCCCTCGATCACCCGGCCGATAAGCGCGATGTTGCGATCAAGGTGGCGCGGGGCGTGGCCGATGACGGTGTAGAGTTCGGCACCGGAGCCAGTATCGGGCGGGAGGTCGCGGCCGACGCCGACCATGCCGTAGCAATGAATGGGCCAGCGAGTTTGTCCGAATTTGCGACCGGGAGCAAAATTCATTCTCGATGATGCCGATGGCCAACCGCGATGGAAGCGAACCTCATGTGCGTAGGGATCCCGAAATTCCCAAGGCAGTTCCCCCATATCGGGTGGACGATCGTCAAATTTCTCGCCGGCTGCAATTGCGGCGGATCGCTCATTTGCCGCTTGAGATGCAGCTTCACCAGCAAGCTTTGCAGCTAGTTCTGCATCCTTGGCATCAATTGTCTCGGGTTCCCCAAAAATCTCTGATTCCTCGACAGAATACGCATCCTGCACAACGCGGCTCAACCCCTCCGGCAACTTCTTCGCCTTCGCCTTGTCCTCCCCATCTGAATCCCCCCACTGCACGACATAATTGTCCTGCACCCGGTTGACGCTCAGCCCGTCCCACCAGTGCGCCGCCGCCAGCTTGCGCACATTGCCGATCCACCCTTGCGAAAACGGCGCTGGCATCAGCTGGATCGTCACCCGCCGCGCTCTTCCTTTCGCATCGCGCGCCAGCTCCATCACCAGCAGGTCCGCCGGCGCGATGGCAACCCAATCCGAGGCCGGTGCCGCCTCGACAATCTCCCCCGGCGAAAGCGCGGCGGCAAGCTCCGCTGGCGCGGGGGCGGCTGCTGCCAATGCAGCAGGCGCCAGCACGGCGGCGAGGGCGAAGAGCAGCAGTCTGTTCATGCCCGCCCTTGTGGCAAACCCGCGCGCCTTGCGCCAGCGCCAACACACGGCTAGGGCGCGCCTTCCAGAGCATGCGGAGCGGTGGCCGAGTGGTCGAAGGCGCTCGCCTGGAAAGTGAGTATGGGCCAAAAGCTCATCGAGGGTTCGAATCCCTCCCGCTCCGCCACCTTGCTTTGATTTTATTGGTAATTTTACAAGTCAAGGCATTGGTTCCCATAACCGCTCCCCGATAGAGCGCACGCTTGAGGCTGGACGCCACGGGACAAATCGACTTCCATAGCAGGGATGATGCGCGCCAGCCGGTGGCCAATTCCGAGTGATTGGCAGTGCAGGCCCGGCAGTCCAATTCGGGCCGCGTTTCCGGTCTGCATGGATGAGTAAATGCCTACACACCGTACGCGACAAATCGCGGCTGAAAATGGCGGATTTGTGCGGCTCTTGGCCTATGGTCACTTCTCAATCACATTGACGTATGGGCGGCTTGGTTACGTCGAACTGATTTGCTTACAACGCATGGCACTGATTTTTATGGCTTAATTTGTCAGGCGCGCGACCGTTGGCGACACGTTGAACTGACGTAGGCCTGTTCGGTGCCGGATCAACTCGCCTTGCCCTTCTTGACCGCCTTCTTCAGCTTCTTTTGGGCCGACTGAAAGTCAATCGCTACCGGCTGTAGCTCTCCGGTCTCATTGATGTTCCACGGCGGGCGGAAGCATTGCCGGGGCTTCATGGCGAGGATGCATTCTTCAATCCTGGCCCACCACATGAGAATGTGGGCAGATTGCATGGTGCCTTTCGCCTGCCCCCATTTCGGTGGCAGATGAATCACCTTTGCGCCAGTCCGGAAGACTGCATCGACCTGAGGGGGGTTTTCCAAAAAGTCGCGGTCGGCTGTAAGGATCGCATCGCCGCCATCGGCCATAAACTCGGTGATCCAGTGAACGTCTGACTTTCCGGCTTGTCTGGCGCTCACGACAGAATCCAGCGCCCAGCCGTCCCGCAATGCAATCTCGCGGACCGCCTTGATAATCGCCTCTGCGACGTGCTCGTCTGCCCTTATCCTCAACTTGCCAGATCAAGCTCAAAGCGAACGGCACCCTCAACCTGCCCGCGTGACACGTTGAACCAACGCGCCACTCTGTCAAAGTTGCCGTCTTCCGCTTTCCATTGCCGAAACAAGGCATCGGTCGGAATGCCCGCACTGTCCACCAGCGGCTTGCCGAATGCCCGCGCCGGATCGAGAACAATATCGGGATGGTCACCGGGGCGAGGTTTCCAGCGCGACGCCAAATGTGTCGCCGGATCAAAGACGACACCCTTGGCAATCGACGCTTCGATTGCATCCCAGATCAGATATTGACCTGTCACTAGTTCCCAAGTTGGCCGGTCGCCCACCGCTTCGGAAGCCTGAGCAATCACGCGGCGACGGTCGGTTAGATATTTCACATCGGACAGGGCAAAGGGATGCTGAACACTCCATTCCTTACGCGCCATTTCGGCGGCCTTGCGAAGCGTCTGCATCGAGACGCCTTGGCCCCGAAAGTATTCAATGAAGCGCAGTTCCATCAGGTCCAAAAAGCTGACCGTGGGGGACTTCTTGAAGTCGCGATCCACAATCGGCCCGGACTTGCTGGTTGGCCATCCGTTGATCCAGCCGCGCAGCTTGGCGGCATGAGATACCCCCAGCAATCGGGTTGCATCCCCGATGCTGTAGAAGCCCGCAAGCAACGGGTCGCGGTCAATGGCTTCCATAACACCCATGCTCATACCCTACCGGTTGGAGCGCCCATTGGCACCCCTAATCGTCATGGCACTCCGAACCATGCATCCAAGCGGGACTATGCTACCCCTTCAAATGTGCTCAGCCAAATACGCAATGGCTCCTATGATCGGAACGAAATGCCCGTCGAGCGCGGTTCGGCTGGACTCGAAGCCGTCGCCCAATTGCATCTCAATCCTGCGTTCCAAATTCGCGCAGTTGGGATTGGACGGATTCTCCTTCCGGTCGCGCACCGCGAAGACCTTTTGCATTTTCAGGTCCAGCCGCACCGAATAGCGGGCGCAGTCTGGACGGTCATTCTCGTAGGAAACAGCATCCGGTGAGAACCGCGCGTCAAACCAGTCAATTTCCGGCGCATACACATATTGCTCACTCACCATCACTGAGGCTTCGAGGCAGCGGCCCGTCTCCCGCTGGCATTCGATTGTGACCGTGCCGGGAACAAGCGCCCCGCCGCCGTCAATGCGTTTCCAGCTTCCCTGAGCACTAACATAGCCGCCGTAGCTGAATAGGTGCGCATGGGTGTTCGGCCTAGCGCTTTCTGCGCCTGCTAACACCGCAAGTTCGCGCGTAAGTTCAAAAGCAATAAGAACCACGAAAAACGCAGCTTTCCACCAATTGCGGCGGGGCTTTGGGCCGACGCCATTAGCACTACCCATCGCGTCGGTCATAAGCCCCACCTTTGTTGCAACCAACCAGTTTGCCGCTACGCTGTTGCTTGTCAGAAACGATAGGCGTCAAGTGATGGCAATCCAATTTATCGCAGTCGCGCGTTTTGCCTTGGTGACGGTGACCCTACTGTCAGCAACCGCCTGCGATGATAAGCCGCTTCCGCTCCAGCTAGAAAAATATTGCGTCAGCGACAGCGGCTTGTCCAATTACTGGCTCACCCTGAATACGTCAGAGCGACAAGGGACGATCAGGTATCAATACATGGGACAAGACGCCCGATATGTCGTCAAGGCCGCGCAGATTGATGGGCGCATGATTAGTGGACGGGCAGATTTTCAGTCCAGTTCGACGGGCGAAACGCGCGGCAATCCGATAGTGTTCACCTATGACAATGCCACCGACACTTTGAAGGACGGCGCTGCCTCGGCAGCTTGCCAGAACCGTCAGGCGAACGAGCAAGGCTAGCAGTCCACTTCCCGCACCAGCCGCGCAATCCCCCTCAGGTATCGAGCCGCCGCCATCGCCCTGGCTGAGCGCCCGCCATGCTTCCGGGCATTGCTATTCCCCTCAGGCGCACCCGGATTCGTGCCCCCGTGCATACGGCACCGCTTCCGCCCCTTCACGGCTGGGGATTGGCACTCCGTTCCCGAACGGGTCCGCGCCAAGCAGCGCGGGGCCGATGCCAGCCGCTCCGGTTGCATGGGATTGATCGTCAATTTTTCCATTTCCCTTCCCCCCGGTGTGGACGTTCTCGGCAATGACGGCTTGCCCGCCGCGATTATCGACATGGACATGCCGCACGACCTGTTCCCCGCCGCGTCGCATCCGGGCGAGCGTTTCCATTTGCCCCTGAGAGGTGCGCAACAGCTTCGTGGCGAGGTTTCCGAATGTCTGAGCGGTTGGCACCCATTCCGCCGATCCAAGCTGGCTTAGTGCCCGGATTGCCGCGTCGTGGGTGCAATACATCTGCACCAACAACAGCGCCTCGGCCTGATCGCGCGGGGCCATGCTTTCGATGAACGACAGCGCCGCGTTGTAACGCCCTTCATTGTCGGCACCGACTGAGCCGAGATATTTCAGCAATTCGTTTGCCCGCGCATTCACCGGGTCAATGGAATTGGCCGAAAAGGTTTCGTGCAGCTTGAGCACCGCCAGCATTTCGCTCTTGCCTGCCGGTTCGATGCTCCATCCGCCATCGGGTTTGCGGATCAGCTTCACCTTGGCCGGTGTGCCGCGCTTGCGATGATCGCGGATCAGCCGCAGCAGTTCCGCCCGCTCGTCCTTGTCGAGCTTGTCCCAGCCGGGAACGTCCCTCGCCAGAATGCGATTGGCCTCGTCCTCGCTGTCCGTTTCGGGAAACGGGATCGTCACCGTCCGCTCTTGCGGTTGGGCGCTGGCCCTCGCCTTGGTCCGCCGCGCCGGTTTGGCCGTGTTGTTCTTCGCCGTCATATCCGCACCTTTGATTTAGTCCTGAAAACTCCACTCACCCGCACCCGCACCACCTGCACTCCCTATAAGGGAAGTGCGGAAGGTGCGGACGGGTTCAGCACGGGTCGCCAGCCGCACTTTCCGCACTTTCCGCACCGCACTTTTCAGGGTGCGGGTAAGTCACCTGAGACGGGTCCACGGGATCACCGACCACGACGAACGGACGTTCATCGCCGTTCTTGTCGGGCAGGTTTTCGACCTTGAGCGCGCCGTTGCGCTTCCACGTTTTGAGGATCGCCTTGATTCGCGCCTTGTCCTTATCGACGGACAGCCCGGCGACCTGAGCGACCACGTTGCCGACCCAATCCTTAGCCTGCACACTGTCCCGCCACTGGCCAGCCGCGACACGTGTTTGCACTTGATAGAGGTGCCACGTGCTCATCCCGTGGAACACGTCCGGCTTTTCCCAAAGGGAAGCGACGCCAACATGATCGGCTGGCACTGTGCCGTCGCCATTGTCGAGAGACTGGCTTTCCAGCTTGATCCACGTTGCCACGTCCGGGGGAGCGCGATTGGCCTTGCCGGTATCGACGCGCACAAGCGAGCGGCGCAACTGGGGATCGGTAATGCCCAGTTCCTCGGCTTCGGCCTGGCTCATGGCATTGAGGGGCAGCACGACGCGGGCAGCGTCGCGCAAGGCAACCGCGCCGCGACCGTCCTCTGCCGTCACCTCACGCCCGCCCAGCTTCTTGGTATGATGCACCAGCACGACAGCGCAGCCGGTTTCCTGAGCCAGCCGCTTCCACCGCTTGGCGATGGCGTCGATTGCCTCATTGCTGCTTTCCCGCACGGTATGGCTGGACACGAACGGGTCCACGATCACGACCGAGATTCCCCGCTCCCGCACCGTCGCCGCTACCTGAGCAAACACGCCCTCGGCAATGGCGAAGCCGTCGCGATCCTCGGTTGCCGTGCAAAGCGGCTGGACAAGCCCGCTATCGACGCAAAGCCGGTTTCGGCAGTCGTCCGGCACTATGCCGTGAAATAGGCAGGCAGCGGACACCTGCCGGTCCAGCTCGTCTTGCGAATCCTCAAGGTTGTAAATCCATGCGGACTGCGGCCCGCGCGGAAGCGGCTTACCAAGCAGCGGTTGGCCGGATGCAAGCGACAACGCCAACCTGTGCCGCCTGAGCCGTCGCA
>CAWBTL010000007.1:0-134835 GCA_963791765.1 uncultured Alphaproteobacteria bacterium | reverse complement strand
AATGGTGCCCGGGGACGGAATCGAACCGCCGACACCATGATTTTCAGTCATGTGCTCTACCAACTGAGCTACCCGGGCATCGCTGCTGCGGCTGGCCCCAAAACCATGTGGCGCGGGGGCGGCGAGCGAATGGAAGCGCGGCTTTGGCAAAGCGGGGCTGGCTTGGCAAGCGGTAATCAGTCTTCGGGTGGTCCGGAATCCTGCAAAAGCTCGGGCAGATCGGGATCGGCGGCGGGGCCGGGCAGGGCATAACCATCGTCGAGCCAGCGCACCAAGTCGCGGTCCTTGCAGCGCTGCGAACAGAACGGCGTATGCGCCTCGGCACGCGGTTTACCGCAGATCGGGCATTTCCGGCGGGTCGACGTCATGACGCCACCGCCTGCGCGAATCCGCCGTCGAGCGCAAGCGCGGGATTATCCTGCCAGCGCAGAATGCGGCCGGTGCGGCGGGCGAGATCGGCCTCCAGCTGGGGGCTGACCGCGGCATGAACCGCGGGGTGGGCAGTGAGCAGCAGTACTCCCGGTTCGGCAACCCGTTCGGCCCGGCGCAGCAGCAGCCGCGCTGCCGCACCGGCGGGGTCGCAGGCGATGCGCTGGAGCAGCGAGGGCCGTTCAAGCCGCGCTACCAGCTGGACGAAGCCGAAGCCGTTCATGGCGGTGCGCTCATGCGGCCATTCATCCAGCGCCGCCGCCAGCGCCTCGTCGACCGCGCGGCGATCGGCTTTGGCCTCCAAGGTCGGAAAATCGATGCCGATCGAGCCAGCGATGTCGAACCTCCGGATCGCACTTGCCAGCGCCGGGACGGCAGCCAGCGCCAAAGAGGTGGGCGGCAGCACGCCATCTATGTCGATCAGGGTCATCGCCGGGGTCGGGCTGATGATCAGACTGCCGCCGGCGAAGGCGACTTCCCCCTCCCAGGCCTCGGCGAAAAGTTCGTCCCAACCCTCGAACTGGCGGACTATCCGGGCGTCATGCCCCTGCGCGCGCAGTTGCTCGGCCAGCGTCGG
Source organism: uncultured Alphaproteobacteria bacterium (assembly GCA_963791765.1). Classification (GTDB taxonomy): domain Bacteria; phylum Pseudomonadota; class Alphaproteobacteria; order Sphingomonadales; family Sphingomonadaceae; genus Novosphingobium. The sequence continues at coordinate 133,829 of CAWBTL010000007.1, read as the reverse complement.
GGCCGTGCGGGGCGACAGTTCCGATGGTTTGGCCTGAGCCAGCTTGAGCCTGCCGCGCTCGCCGATCGCGGCGCGGGTGACCTTGGCGCGCACTGCGCTGCCCTCGCTGGCATCGCGCGGCAGGCCGCTGACCAGCGCCTCCTCGCCGCTGGCAAAGCGCAGGGTGCCGCGCGGGGATCCAGCGGTGCGGGCGACCAGCACGGCATCCTCGACATGACCCGGCGCCAGCGCGCCCGGCCAGACGACACGAGCCTCGGCAATTTCGCCGCCGTCCATGCGGACAGCGCGATGCTCGCCGATCCCTTCTTCAATCAGCCACTCAGCCAAGTGCAAACCCCGCCGCGAGCAGTAAGGCGCGCGTTTCGAACAGCGGCAGTCCGACCACGCCCGAATGGCTGCCCGAAATCCACGCGATCAGCCCTTCGGCGCTGCCCTGGATGGCATAGCCGCCAGCCTTGCCGTGCCATTCGCCGCCAGCGATATAGGCGTCAATTTCCTGATTGGAGAGCGGCTTGAAGCGCACGATCGACTCGCTCAACCGTTCGCGCAGCGTCCCGTCCGGCGCGAGCAGCGCTACGGCAGACAGCACGCGGTGGCGGCGGCCCGACATCAGTTTGAGGCAGGCGCGTGCCTGATCCTCGCTCTCGGCCTTGGGCAGGATGCGCCGGCCCAGCGCGACGACGGTGTCGCCGGCCAGAACATGAGCCTGGCTGTCGGCCGCCGCCAGCGCCTTTTCGCGTGCCATGCGGCGGGCATAGTCGCGTGGGATTTCGGCCTTGAGCGGAGTTTCGTCGATATCTGCTGCGGCGATTCGCGCGGGCGTGACACCCAGCCTGGCCAGCAGCTCGCGGCGCCTGGGGCTGGCCGAGGCAAGGACAAGTGCGGGCGGCGTCACACCCCCGTCAGCCGTCAGGACGGTCCGGGACCGCCGCGGCCGGGCATGAAGCGGTAGGTGATTCGGCCCTTGGTCAGATCGTAAGGCGTCAGTTCGACCAGCACTTCATCGCCGACCAGCACGCGGATGCGGTTCTTGCGCATCTTGCCGGCGGTGTGGCCGAGGATTTCGTGATCGTTTTCCAGACGCACGCGGAACATGGCGTTGGGCAGCAGCTCGACCACCATGCCGCGCATTTCGAGTAGTTCTTCCTTCGCCATCCGCGATGCTATTCCATTTCAATAATGCCAGTTAGCCGCGCGCCATAGCTGCGGGTTGCGGAAAAGGGAAGCCTTGGTGCAAGGCGGGCAATTCCAGGCCGTTCATCGCGGCGTAACCGGGCTGTGACACAATGTTACCCGGCCCTGACTTGCCAAGTCTCGCGCATTCCAGCATTTATTCCAGAGCACGGGGAAGTGGAATTCGCCAGTCGGGACCGGCCATTGGAGAATAACCCTGCGATCGCTTACATTCCTTCCGCTGCTTTTCGTCGCCGTACCTGCCTTTGGACAAGACGCGCCCGCGCCGGAACCTGCCTCCGCCGAGGAAGGTGCGGAGGACGATGGCGCGCGCGGCAACGAGATCGTTGTTGTCGCCACGCGGCTGCCGGGCCAGGTCGATGCGCCGCAGGCGCCGGTGGTGACGCTGAACGAGGCGGATATCGCCGCCTATGGCGCGAGCTCGCTGGGCGACCTGATATCCGCGCTGGGCCCGCAGACCGGCTCCGGGCGAGGACGCGGCGGCGGTCGTCCGCTGGTGCTGCTCAATGGCCAGCGCATTTCCAACTTCCGTGAGATGCGCGGAATTTCGCCTGAAGCGGTGCGACGGATGGAGGTTCTCCCCGAGGAGGTAGCGCTGCGTTATGGCTTTCCTCCCAATCAGCGGGTGGTCAATTTCATCCTCAAGCAGAATTTCTCCAGCCGCACGCTCGACGGAGAATACAACATCCCGACGCGCGGCGGCTTTGCAACCAGCGAAGCGATGGCCTCGCTGCTGACGATCAGTGGGGCGAGCCGGTTCAACCTCAACATCTTCGCCGAAGACACCAGCCTGCTGACCGAGGGCGAGCGCGGGGTGATCCAACCCGATCCGGGCTCACCTGTGGTTCCGGGCGATCCCGATCCAGCGCAGTTCCGCTCGCTGATCGCCGACAGCCGCGATCTTGGCGTCAACGGCAGCTGGTCCAAAGGGCTGGGCGAAGACGGATTGGGCGGCTCGCTCAGTCTCAACGCCTCCTATGCGCGCAATGACACCCGCTCGCTGTCGGGGCTGGACAGCGTGCTGCTGCCGCTGGTGGACCCACTGACCCGCACCAGCCTGACTCACCGCTGGGAAGGCGGCGGCGCATTCAACAGGCCGTTGGGCAATTGGCAATTGTCGCTGACGCTCGATGGTGGCCACGTCACCACAACCAGCCTGATCGATCGCCGCGCCATTCCGGCCATGGCGCCGATCACGGTGCCCGCCGGGGTGGACCGGGCGCGGGTGGTTAACGATTCGGCGAACTCGCTGCTGACCCTCACCGGGCGGGCGTTCCGCATGCCCGCGGGCGACGTAACCGCGACGGTCAAGGCCGGATTTGCCTGGACCGGTCTTACCAGCAGCGACACTCGTCAGAACCTCGGCACGGTCAAGCTCAAGCGCGGCGACACCAGCGCCGGGGTCAACATCGGCCTGCCCATCGCCAGCCGCCGCGACGAGGTGCTGGCCGGGCTTGGCGATCTGTCGCTCAATTTCAGCGCCGGGCTGAACCGGCTGTCGGACTTCGGCACGCTGACCGACTGGAGCGCCGGTCTGACCTGGGAGCCCTTCGAGAAGCTGACGCTGGGGGCGAGCTATCTGGTCAACGAGGCCGCGCCATCGCTGGGCGATCTAGGCAATCCCTTTATCGAGACGCTGAATGTGCCGGTGTTCGATTTCGCCACGGGCCAGACCGCGCTGGTGACGATCCGCAGCGGCGGCAACCCCGATCTGCGGCGGGAAAAGCAGCGCGACCTCAAGTTTTCGGCGAACTGGGAGCTGCCGTTCCTGCGCAATTCGAGCCTGATCGCCGAATATTTCCGCAACCGGTCGGATGACGTGACTGCCGCTTTCCCGGTACTGACGCCGGAAATCGAAGCGGCGTTTCCGGACCGCGTCGAGCGCGATCCTGTCACTGGGCAGCTGACCGCGATCGACCGGCGACCGGTGACCTTCGGTGAAACCAGTTCGTCGCGGCTGCGCTATGGCATCAATATTTCCGGGAGCATCGGCAAACCGCCGCCGGGGCGTGAAGGCGGCGAAGCCGGCGAGGGCAGTCGCCGGGGCGGGCGTGACGGCGGTTTCGGCGGACCCGGCGGTCCGCCTCAAGTCGCCGGTGGACCTGGGCGCGGACCGGGTCGCGGTGGCGGTGGGGGCGGCGGCCTGATGCGGATGCTCGGCGGCGGTGGCGGCGGCGGACAGGGCCGCTGGAACCTCGCGCTCTACCACACCGTTCGCTTTGACGAGCAGGTTGTGGTCGCGCCGGGAGGGCCGGTGCTCGATCTGCTCGGCGGCGATGCCTTGAGCGGCGGCGGGGTGTCGCGGCATGCGCTGGAGCTGGATGGCGGTGCCTTCCACAAGGGCTTCGGGCTGCGGCTCAACGGCAGCTGGAGCGCGCCAACCCGGATCACCGGCACCTCCAACCTGCGCTTTGGCAGCGTGCTGCGGCTCGATCTGCGGCTGTTCTCAGACCTCGGCCAGCACAAGCGACTGACTGACATGTCGCCGATATTCAAGGGCATGCGGCTGGCGTTCCAGTTCGACAATATCCTCAATTCGCGCCAGAAGGTGACAGACGCCAACGGTGTGGTGCCGCTGAGCTACCAGCCAGACTATCTCGACCCGCGCAGCCGGATGATCGGGATCGATCTGCGCAAGGTTTTCTGAACGCTACTTCCCAAACAGCCGCCGAATCCCCTATCGCTGGGTGATGCCCCGCGCGAAACCGCCCACTGACCGCGAATCCTCGGACCGTTTCAACGAGGATCGCGCCTCCTATACGCTGAAGGGCAGCGACCAGCCTGACCTTGAGGCGGGCGTCGCAGCGATCCGCCAGACTGTGCAAACCCTGCCGGCCAGGCCCGGTGTCTACCGGATGCAGGACGCGCGCGGCGATGTGCTTTACGTCGGCAAAGCGCGGGTGCTGCGCAACCGGGTGGCGAATTACACCCAGGTCGAACGGCTGCCCACCCGGCTGCGGCGCATGGTCAGCCAGACCCGCAGCCTGACCATCGTCACCACCAATTCCGAGGCCGAAGCGCTGCTGCTGGAGGCGCAGCTGATCAAGCGCTTCCGCCCACCCTACAATGTGCTGCTGCGTGACGACAAAAGCTTCCCGTTCATCCTGCTGCGGGCGGATCATGAATTCCCGCGGATCATGAAGCATCGCGGCGCGCGGAAGGCCAGGGGCGACTATTACGGACCCTTCGCCAGCGCCGGATCGGTCAATGTCACGATTAATGCGCTGCAGAAGCTGTTCCTGCTAAGAAGCTGTACCGACAGCTTCTTTTCCCGGCGCGACCGGCCTTGCCTGCTCTACCAGATCAAGCGCTGTTCGGCCCCTTGTGTCGGGCGAATCGGTGCGGCCGAATATGGCGAACTGGTGGGGGAGGCCAAGCAATTCCTCGGCGGCAAGAGCTCGGCAGTGCAGGCGAAGATATCCGCGCAGATGGAGGAAGCCGCTGCGGCGCTCGATTTCGAACGCGCCGCGATGCTGCGCGACCGGTTGCGCGCGGCGACCTTCATTCAGGGCAGCCAGGCGATCAATGCCGAAGGTGTCGGCAATGCCGATGTGTTCGCCATGGCCACCAAGGCCGGGCAAGTCGCGGTGCAGGCCTTTTTCATCCGCGGGGGTCAGAACTGGGGCCACCGCGCCTTTTTCCCCAGCCACACCGAGGGTTTGAGCGAAGCGGAGGTGATGACCAGCTTCCTCGCGCAGTTTTACGAAGAAGTGCCGCCGGCGCGGCTGATCCTGGTCGACCGCGAACTGCCCGAGGCGGACTTGGTGGCTGAAGCGTTTCGCGGCGGGGCGGGCGGCAGGATCGAGATTTCGGTGCCCCAGCGCGGCGACCGGCGGCGGATGATGGAACAGGCGCAGCGCAATGCGGTCGAAGCGCTCGACCGGCGCATGGCCGAGAGCGGCACCAAGGCCAGAACGCTGCGCGAAATGGCCGAATTCCTCGAACTGGCCGAACCGCCGCAGCGGATCGAAGTCTACGACAACAGTCATATTCAGGGCACCAATGCGCTGGGCGCAATGGTCGTTGCCGGGCCGGAGGGGTTCATCAGGGGCCAGTACCGCAAGTGGAACATCAAGCGCGCCGAAACTGCGCCTGGCGACGACTTCGCGATGATGCGCGAGGTGATGGAGCGGCGGTTCGGCAGGGCGATGGAAGAGGATGCGGACCGGCAGGGCGGCACCTGGCCCGACCTCGTCCTGATCGACGGCGGCAAGGGCCAGATGAGTGCGGTGCGCGACGTGCTCGCCGAATTGGGCATCGAGGATGTACCGTTGATCGCCATCGCCAAGGGCCCCGGCCACGGCCGCGAGGGCCGCGAAGTGTTCCACTTTCCCGACGGGCGCGAAAAGACCCTGCCGGTGAACTCGCCGGTGCTGTTCCACCTCCAGCGGCTGCGCGACGAGGTCCACCGTTTCGCCATCGGCGCGCACCGCGACAAGCGCAGCCGCGCCATCAGCGCCAGTCCGCTCGACGAAATCCCCGGCATCGGCCCGGCCAGAAAGCGCGCGCTGCTGTTGCATTTCGGCACGGCGGGAGGCGTGCGCGCAGCCTCGCTGGATGATTTGCAGCGTGCGCCGGGGGTCAGCGCGGCGGTGGCGCAGGCGGTGTACGATTTCTATCACGTCAAAGGCTGAGTTGCTGTGCGGGCTTAAGCGTTTGTTCGCAGCTTTGCGTTAAGCATCTTTGCGTGTCCGCAATGGGGAAAATCAGCCGTAATATCGCGGCGCTGCTCGCGCTGCTGCTGCTGGGGGTTAACCCGGCGGCATCGCCTGCGCATGGCATCAACGAGCATGAGGCTGAAACACCGGGCATGGAACTGATCGCCGGCCAGCTTGACGGGCGGCGCGAGCGGATCGATTTCTCGAAGGTGACGTTGACCATCAACGGATCGGCCGCACCGGTCAGCGAGGATGGGCACTTTTCGGCGCGGGTGCCCGCTTCAGCCTATTACCAGCTGGCCATCGGCGGCGAAAATGTCTTTCCGATGGTCCAGACATTCGGCGGCGAGGAGCTGCGCGATGCCGTCTGTGCCTGCCTGCTCGTCCCCGCAATCGAACCGGTCGAGCGCAGGGAAGGGCGGGTCGAGCTGTTCTTCGGCGGCGATACCATGGCCGGGCGGCGTTATCTGGAGCCCGGTCCAGGCAAGCGGCAAGTGGTCCACCGCGATACCATCAAGAACGATCTGGCCGCGCTGTTCCGCCCGATGCAGCCCTATTACGCCGCGTCGGATATCGCTTCGGTCAATCTCGAGACGGTGCTGGCCGACAGCAAGCCGGGAGGATCGCCCAACAAGCTGATCGTCTTCTACAGTCCGCTGGCACTGGCCGACGCCATTGCCGGGGCGGGGATCGACTATGTCTCGCTGGGCAACAACCACACCTATGACTACCTCGACGCCGGGCTCGACCTGACCGAGGGTGCGCTCGACCGCGCCGGGGTGCGCCATTCCGGATCGGGCGCGCAGATCGCGCTGGCATCGGCGGCCGAACAGTTCGACCTGCCGCGCAACCGGTTGTCATTGCTGGGGTTTGTCGGATGGGCGGGCTATTTCAAACCCAATCTGGTCGCCGAAGAGGGCAAGGGCGGGGCGATGCATGGCAGCGACGCCAATATCGCCGCCGCCATGAACCGCGAGCGGCGCGCCGGGCGCGTGCCGATCATGCAGCTCCACACCGGCACCGAGTATGCCGATGAGCCCACCGAGTTCGGGGTCAAGCGCATGCGACTGGCGATCGACGAAGGCGCGCCGCTGGTGGCATCGCATCACCCGCACGTCACCCAGGGCTTCGAGCTCTATAACGGCGGTCTGATTGCCTATTCGCTGGGCAACTTCATGTTCGACCAGAACTTCGTCGAAACCCAGATCAGCTTCACGCTGAAGGTGTGGATGGACAAAGGCAAGCTGTTCCGCGCCGAAGTTATCCCGATCCAGATCCTCGATTACCGCCCGGTGCCCGCGGTCGGAACCATGCGCGAGGCGCTGCTGCGGCGGGTGTTCGCGCTCTCGTCGCGGCGCGACACGCATTTCCGCATGTCGGGCGGACACGCTGTGGTGCGGCTCGACGGTTCCAGGCCCAAAGCGATAGTGGTGCGCGACGGGCCCGGCTGCGGGACCGACGCGACCGGCATCCTGCGCCGCCGCTTCGCGCTGGCTCTGCCGGGCGAGGAATGCCGGTTGCCCGAGGGCGGTCGTTTTGGCCGCGACCTGACGATGCGCGGCGATTTCGAGAATGCCCGCTACGAAGTGGCGCGCGACCGCACCTGGGCGACGCGCACTGCCTCCAGCGAAATCCGCCGCGAGACGGGCGGCAACCAGTATCTGGCGCTGCTACCGCAGACAGCGGGGCAGACGGCGATCCTCTATACCGAGCCCTATTTCCGCAAGCTGGCGGGGCGAAGCTATTCGCTGGTCGCCGACATCAGGCTGGAGCGTCCGGCGAGTGTGGAATTGGCGGTGAAGGACAAGCCGCCCGCGACTTTCAAAGGCAAGCCGAGTTCGCCGTGGAAGGGCAATGTCGTGGGCAAGATCGATCTGCCGGCAGCTCCGGGCTGGCAGCGGGTGCGCTTCGACTTCACACGTTCGTTCGCTGAAGGTGCAGAAATGCCGCCGCTGCGGCCGATCCTCACGGTGACCTATCGTGGCGACAAGGCGGCAGGGACTTTGCCGATCGGCATCGACAATTTCGCGCTGGTTGAATGGCAGAACAAGCACGAGGATGAGCTCCCGCCAGGCGAGCGCTGGCTGTGGACGCATTGGAGCCCGGGGCCACTGGCAGTACCGGCAACTCTCGCAGGCGCTAGACGCTAAACCTGCGTAACAAACGCCAGCCATAGGCTTTGGCGAGGTTGCTGGCGGGCCAGCGTCCGGGGCTGCGAGGGGCCATCCCCATCCGCCGCAGCATGCCATTGAAGGCGCGGGCGTCGGCTTCGGCGAAGCTCCATTCCGAGCGCCAGGTGATCGACAGCGACACCGAGGATTGCGGGCCGTTGCGCACGAAATGCGGGGCCATCACCGGCACGAATAGCGCATCGCCGGGTGAGAGCGCGAACTCGCGCCCGCCGCTCCCCAGATCGTCGCGCCAATGCAGTTCACGCGCGCCGCCGGTGTGATAGCTTTCGTGGGTCTCGTCGGGGGCATAGGCGGGGTTGCCTGCCGGAAACTGGGTCATCACCTTGCTGCCTCTGATTTGCAGAAGGATATTATGTTCCGGATCAAAGTGATAGGGGGTTATGCTGCCGGGCGAACTGATGAACACAAAGCCTTGCGTCTTCATCATCCTCCCGGTCTTGGGCTCGATAAACGGAAGCAGTTCCCCGAGCAGGCTGGCGAGCAGCTCGGCATAGCCGCTGTCCTGCTCGATATTCTTGAGCACCGCCCAGCTGGCGGTCTGGTCGATTTTGCGGATGGTCTCGCCGATGGGGATGCCGGTCGGCTGCGGCTTGCCATTGACCCCGATCGGCTGATCGCCCGCATTATACTCGACGGAAGCTTCCGGAAGCGCTTCGGCAAGTGTGGCGAGGGCCTCTAGCTCGAGCAGCGGATGCGCGCCGAGGCTGTGCATAAGTTTGTGGGGAACTTCGGGATAGCTGGCGGAAAACTGCGCGCGTGCTGCCTCGGGGAAGACCGTCATGGCGCAACCCCCGTCGGATTGCGGCCCAGCTCGACTTTGAGCAGCTGGGCAAAAGCGGCCCGGCGGAACTTGCCGCCGATGGCGATCGACACCCGGCCGATGGCGCGGCGTTCGCGCCAGATATGGTCGATCATCGGGTGATCGGCGCTGGCGCAGCTGTCGGTCCAGGCGATGTCCTGCCGGTCGAGCATCAACAGGTTGTCGCATTGCAAGAGCACCCCGGGCGAGAATCGGGCGTAGTCCTCGTCGAAAGCGGTCTTGAAACTGAAGGCGCCGGGCGGAGTGATGAAGTTGGCGAGCATGGCGATGGGGCGACCATCCAGCGTCAGCGCCAGCCGCTCCAGCCTGCCCTGCGCCGCCGCGCCGTGCATGGCCTGTTTGAACAGTCCTGCGGTGGCGGCTAGACCGGCCAGCGCCGATCCGGCCTTGCCCTTCCAGCCGGCGGCTTCAAGTTCGAGGAAGTGTTCGACCCAGTCGCCCAGCCCGTCACTGTCGTGCTGGCGCAGGAAACCGATGTCGCCCAGCTCGGACAGCCTTGTCAGCTGGCGGCGCAGCTCCTTGCGCTTCTTGCCCGATAGCGCGGCGGTGTAATAGTCCTCGGGGCGCTGCCCGGCGGCGAGCAACGCGCGCTCCTCGCGGTGGACCAGCCCGAAGGGCGCTGCTGGCTGGCGAGTTCATCGACCAGCGCAGTGTAGAGCGGGCCTTCCAGTGGTAGCCCGGCCAGGTGGAGGAACAGGCCCTTGTCATACTGCCAGTCCGCCCAGTTGAGCAGCGCCCGCCAGAACGGGCGCTCCAGACCCTTGGCGACCAGCGGCACGCCGAGGAAGGCATTTGGATGCGACCAGGCGGCGAGATGCGATATTCGTTTGCCGTAATAGTGTTTCGCGCGAGCCAGCGGCATCATTCCGGCCAGCGCGCCATCGGCTTCGAACAGCAGCATTTGCACGCTCTCGCCGGGGTCGTGCGCGCGCAGCGATGGCAGCAGGTACCAGCTTTCGAGGAACGGGTTGGGTTCGGCCGCGCAGGCAGGCAGCGCGTCCCATGCCCTCAGGATACTCGGAGCGGCGGTGCAGGGCCAGTCCAGAGCGCGCATTTCGGTGAAGACCACGGGCACCGGTTCGGCCGCAAGAAGCGGCAGTTGAGCCTCGACCGGAAGTGCCGCTGTCGCCACGCCGTTAACCCTTGCCCCGTGCAGCATCCCCTGCTGCAGGCCGGTGGGTAGCAGGCGATAACCAAATTTGCGTTAATGAGAAGACCGCAACGAAAAACCCCGCCCGGTTATCACCGGACGGGGCTTCGATTTGCTCTGGCAGGTTCGTTTAGGTGTTAGCCCACCGAATTACCAGCCGCCAGCGCCGCGAGCAGCAGCAGGGCGACGATGTTGGTGATCTTGATCATCGGGTTGACGGCAGGGCCGGCGGTGTCCTTGTAGGGATCGCCGACCGTATCGCCGGTCACTGCGGCCTTGTGGGCTTCGGAGCCCTTGCCGCCGTGGTTGCCGTCTTCGATGTACTTCTTGGCATTGTCCCAGGCGCCGCCGCCCGAGGTCATCGAGATGGCCACGAACAACCCGCCGACGATAACGCCGAGGAGCAGGGCGCCGAGGGCGGCAAAGCCTTCGGCCGGTCCGGCAACCGCCGTGATCACGAAATAGACCACGATCGGTGCTGCCACGGGCAACAGCGAGGGAATGATCATTTCGCGGATTGCCGCCTTGGTGACCAGATCGACCGTGCGGGCATAGTCCGGCTTAGATTCATAGGTCATGATGCCGGGGTTCTTGGCGAACTGGTCGCGGACATCCTTGACCACTTCACCTGCGGCGCGGCCCACCGCCGTCATGCCCATCGAACCGAACAGGTTCGGGAGCAGCGCGCCGAGCAGCAGCCCGACGATGACATAGGGGTTTTCCAAGCTGAAGCTGACTTCGCCATTGGCCAGATCACCATCCGACAGCAGCGGGAAGAACTCCTTGAGGTCAGTGGTATAGGCTGCGAACAGCACCAGTGCGGCAAGGCCGGCCGATCCGATGGCATAGCCCTTGGTAACGGCCTTGGTGGTGTTGCCCACGGCGTCGAGCGCGTCGGTCTTGGCGCGGACGTCGTCGTCGAGACCGGCCATTTCGGCAATGCCGCCGGCATTGTCGGTGACCGGACCGTAGGCGTCGAGCGCCACGACCATTCCGGCCAGAGCCAGCATCGCGGTGGCAGCATAGGCAATGCCCATCAGGCCCGCCAGCTGGTGGGCGATGACGATCCCGGCGACAATCACCAGCGTCGGCAGGGCAGTCGATTCAAGCGAAATCGCCAGACCCTGGATGACGTTGGTGCCGTGGCCGGTTTCCGATGCCTTGGCGATCGAACGGACCGGGCGGTAGTTGGTGCCGGTGTAGTACTCGGTGATCCAGATGATCAGGCCGGTGATGACCAGGCCGAGGAAGCCGCAATAGAACAGCGTCCGGCCGGTGTAGGCCTGACCGCCGATGGAAGCTTCCATGTCGCCGCCCAGCGCATAACTGATCGCCCACCAGATCGCGGGGATCGACAGTACGGCCGTCACCAGGAAGCCCTTGTACATGGCGCCCATGATGTTCTTGCCGCCTCCAAGGCGGACGAAATAGGTGCCGATGATCGAAGTGACGATGCAGACGCCGCCGATCAGCAGCGGCAGGCTCATCAACGCCATCAGATTGTCCGCGCCCTTGAGCAGCAGCGCCGTCAGCACCATGGTCGCACCGATGGTGACGACATAGGTCTCGAACAGATCGGCAGCCATGCCGGCGCAGTCACCGACGTTGTCACCGACGTTGTCGGCGATCACTGCGGGGTTGCGTGGATCGTCTTCGGGGATACCGGCCTCGACCTTGCCGACGAGATCGGCACCGACGTCGGCAGCCTTGGTGAAGATGCCGCCGCCGAGACGCGCGAAGATCGAGATCAGCGATGCGCCAAAGGCGAGGGCGACCAAGCCGTCGATCACGGTGCGGTCTTCACCGCCAACGGTGTGTCCGGCAGGGCCGGTCAGGTACCAGAAGAAGCCCGCAATCGCGAGCAGGGCCAGGCCCGCCACCAGCATGCCGGTGATCGCACCGGCGCGGAATGCCAGGGTCAGGCCCTGTTGCAGACCGACCTGCGCCGCCGCAGCGGTGCGCACGTTGGAGCGCACCGAAATGTTCATGCCGATGAAGCCGGTCGCACCCGAAAGGATCGCGCCGAGCAGAAAGCCCGCCGCCGAAACCGGGCCGAGGAAATAGCCGACGATGACCGCGACAACCACGCCGACCATGGCGATGGTGCGGTACTGGCGGGTGAGATAGGCCTGAGCGCCTTCCTGGATCGCCGCGGCAATTTCCTGCATCTTTTCGTTGCCGGCCGATGCACTGAGCACCTGGCGGCTGGTGAACAGGCCGTAGAGAACGGCCACCAACCCAAGTCCGATTGAAATCTGTACGAGGTCCACGAAGCGACTCCCCCTGTTTGTTTACGCATAGTGCAATGCCCCGCGGATACGGGGCCGAAAGACCGCACGCCGCTAGAGGCAAGCGTCGCCGCGTGCAACCCCCAGAACGCATTTTCGCCACATTTCTGCCCGGTTTTGCGTTGTTTCGATGTCAGCGGTGTTCGTAACCAAGCGCGTCGGCCTCGCAGAGCGGGACAGTATCGAGCAGGATCGGGGCCGCGCCGGGGGGCAGTGCCTCGCCGATCAGATGCGCCGCGACGGGCAGGGCGGTGCCGGGCGGGGCAGTGAACAGCAGCTGATAGTCCTCACCCCAGCGCAGGGCCTCGGCAAGGCGGTTTTCGGGGGTTGCGACGGGCACATCGGCCCCGGCGATGGCGAGGGTGACGCCGCTTGCCCGCGCCAGCCGCGCGGCGTCGAGCAGCAATCCGTCCGACACATCCATCATCGCGGTGACATGCGGGGCGAGCGCCTGTCCCTGCGCCAGCAAGGCTTGCGGGCGGCGGAAGGCGGCGCTGTCACCCTCTCCGGACCGCAATGCCTCCAGCCCCAGCATCGCCGCGCCGACCGGACCGGTGATGTAGAGCGCATCGCCCGGCCTGGCACCGGCGCGCGAGGGCACGGGCCAGTGTGTCGCCCGGCCGATAGCAGTTAGGCCGAGCACTTGTGGCCCCGTCGCGCCAATCGTGTCTCCGCCCAGCAATGGCACGCGATAGTGGCCCAGCACCTCACGCAAGCCTTCGAGGAAGCGGGCATCATCCTTGCCGAACTGGTAGCCGAGCAGCACGCCCAGCGGCTCCGCCCCTTTGGCGGCAAGATCGGACAGATTGGTGGCGACCAGCTTCCACGCGACATCGGCCGGGTCTTGCTCCGCAAGGAAGTGGATACCCTCGGCCATGGCATCGTGGGTAAACACCAGCGCCTCGCCGCCCACTTCCAGCACCGCGCAATCGTCGTCGAGCCCGCGCGCACCGGGGTGGTTGGCGAGGCTGCGCAGGGATTGGATGAAGGCGAGTTCGGAGGTCACCTTTCTTCCCCCATAATGGGGGAAGGATGCGCAGACTTGGCAGCTTGCTGCCTAGTCGCAGCTGGATGGGGGTGATCGCGCCGCAAAAACTGACCTAACCGGACCATGCATCCCTCGCCGTTCTCAAGTACTTCGTTGTTCCAGAAGCGCACCACCAGGTAGCCTTCGGCTTCTATATCAGCAGTTCTTACGGCATCATTGGCATCGGAATGTTGACCGCCATCGATTTCAATTACGAGTTTGAAGCGGTGGCTGGCGAAATCGACGATGTAGTGGCGCAGCGGAACCTGTCGGCGGAAACGCGCTTCGGGAAAGTTCTCGTGCAGCAATCGCCACATCGACCGTTCGGCAGGTGTCGCATTCTTGCGCAGTTCGCGTGCGCGTAGGATCGAGATGGGCGGCGGATGCTTCTTCATTCAGCAGAACTCCTTCTTCCCCCTTGATGGGGGAAGGATACGGAGACTTGCGAGCTTGCTCGCTAGTCGCAGTTGGATGGGGGTGAGCTTTCCGGAAGTCGCTTCGCCCGGAGGAGATATCACCCCCACCCAACCTGCGCTAGGCAGCAAGCTGCCAAGCTTTCGGTATCCCTCCCCCATCAAGGGGGAGGAGACATGGTCTCAATCACCGAACCGCCTTGGCCACGGCATCGAGCACGCCATTGGCGAACTTCGCCTCGCGTTCGTCAAAAAACGCATGTGCGACGTCGAGGTATTCGCCGATGGCGGCACCGGTTGGCACATCGGCGCGGGCGAGGAGTTCGTAGGTTCCGGCGCGCAGCAGCTGGCGCATGGTCTTGTCGAGTCGCTCTAGCTTCCAGCCCTCGGCGAGCTTGGTCGAGAGCAGCGCGTCGATCTCCTCCTGCCGGGCCAGCACGCCCTTCACGACATCGTCAAAGAACGCGACTTCCGCCTCGGCATATTGATCGCCTTCGAGATAGGGGTCGATCTCCGCGCCGAGCCGGTGGCGGTGGAATTCGTCGAGCAGCCGGGCGAGGGGAGTGCCCTCCATCTCGTGTTGATAGAGCGCCTGGACGGCGGCGAGCCTTGCGGCGGAGCGGGCCTTGCTCATATTCCAAGCCTCACTTCGATCGAGCGGGCATGCGCCGGCAGGCCCTCGGCATCGGCCAGCGCGATGGCGGCGGGACCGATCGCCCGCAGCGCCGCTTCGTCAAGCTGGATGAAGCTGGTGCGCTTCATGAAATCGAGCACCGACAGCCCCGAAGAAAACCGCGCCCGGCGGCCGGTCGGCAGCACATGGTTGGGTCCGGCAACGTAATCGCCCACTGCCTCGGGTGTCATCCGGCCGAGGAACACCGATCCGGCGTGGCGGATCGCCGCCATCAGCGGCTCGGGATCATCCACCGACAGCTGGACATGCTCCGCCGCCAGTGCGTTGGCGAGGGCTGGGGCTTCGTCGAGGCTGGCGACTTCGATGATGACGCCGTGCGTATTCCAGCTCTCCGCCGCTACCCGCGCGGTCGGCAGCATGGCGAGCTCGACGCCGACCCGGTCGGCGACCGTATCGGCGAACAGGGCATCGTCGGTGATCAGGATCGACTGCGCGGCGGGATCGTGCTCGGCCTGGCTGAGCAGATCGGCGGCGGTCCATTCGGGATCGTTCTGGCCATCGGCGATCAGCAGGATCTCGCTCGGCCCGGCGACCATGTCGATGCCGACGACGCCGTAGAGCTGGCGCTTGGCTTCGGCCACCCAGGCATTTCCGGGGCCGGTGACGACATCGACCCGGGCAATACGCTGCGTGCCATAGGCCAGTGCGGCCACCGCCTGCGCCCCGCCGATCCGCCACACTTCGTCCACGCCTGCGAGATGCGCCGCGGCGAGCACCAGCGGGTTGATCACGCCCTTGGGAGTAGGAGTCACCACTACGAGACGCTCGACGCCGGCGACCTTTGCGGGGATCGCATTCATCAGCAACGATGAGGGATAGGACGCCCTGCCGCCGGGAATATACAGCCCCGCCGAATCCACCGCCCGCCACTTTGCACCAAGCCGCACTCCGGCGGCATCGACGGCATCGCTGTCCGCGGGCCGCTGCGCTTCGTGAAAAGCGCGGATGCGCTGGGCGGCGAGTTCGAGCGCAGCACGCAGGTCGGGCTGGAGATCGTCGAAGGCCTCGCGGCAGTCGTCCAGCGAAATGCGCCAGTTGTCTTCCGCCGCCAGCGAGTGGCCATCGAAGCGCTGGGTCAGCTCGGCCAGCGCTTCGTCGCCGCGATTGCGCACGTCCTTGAGGATCAGGGCGACGTCGCGCGCAACATCGTCGTCGCTCTCGCGCCGGTCATCGACCAGCCGCTGGAATGCCTGGGCGAAACCAGGATCGCGACTGTTGAGACGCAGCATCAGGCAGCCCTCTGCCCGGCGGCGAGCGCGCGAAAAGCCTCGACCAGCGCGCCGACCCGCTCGTCGGTCTTGAGTGCGGCGCGGTTGACGATCAGCCGCGCCGAGATTTGCAGGATCACGCTGGTCTCGACCAGGCCATTGTCCTTGAGCGTCTTGCCGGTGGAGACCAGATCGACGATCCGGCTGGCGAGGCCAAGACCTGGCGCCAGCTCCATCGCGCCGTTGAGTTTGACCACTTCGGCCTGGATGCCCTGGCGCTCGAAATGGCGGCGGGTGAGGTTTGGATATTTGCTGGCAACCCGCAGATGGCTGACCGAGCCCGAGTCATTGCCACCTGCCGGCTCCGCCACAGACAAACGGCAATGGCCGATGTCGAGATCGACCGGCGCATAGAGATCGGCATAGGCGAATTCCTCAACCACGTCGGAACCGACGATCCCCGCCTGTGCCGCGCCGTGCGCAACGAAGGTTGCGACATCGAAGGCGCGCACGCGGATCAGGCGCATGTCGCTGTTCTCGCAGGCGAAGGACAGTGCGCGCGACTTCTTGTCGTGGAACTCCGCTTCGGGCACAACGCCTGCACGCGCCATAAGCGGCAGCGCCTCATCGAGGATGCGCCCCTTGGGCACGGCGAAGGTCAGCTGATTGGGCATAGCCGGGCGCATTAGGCGGCAAGCGGGAAAAGGGCAACATGGCGCAGAAGAATGACGCGGCGGCTTTGGGAAGCGGTTTCAACGTCGCTTCGGTGCGCGAGGCCTATGCCAACCAGGTAGACTATTGCCTGAGCAACGACGCCACGGTGACGGCGCGGATTGTCGGGGCTGTCGCCAGTTTGCTGGAACTGCCCCGACCAGGTGCCTTCATCAAACGCATCCGCGACTGGCCGGGTTCACCGCTTGCCGATGCGCTGCCATTGCGCTCCGCAGGCGGGCTGCATGCCCTGCATCTGTCGGGCGCATCACCTGAACTCGCGCCAATTTATGCCAATGAACCGGCGGACGATGCCGCGATTGTCGCGGAGGTCGTCATCCGGCACGAGGCTGCGCTGCTGCCCTGGCTGGACGGCCCGCCGCAGACCAATGAGGCCGGGCGTTCGGCGGGATTTGTCGCAGCACTGCTTTGGCTGGCCGGGCGTGGACTACCGCCGCGCTTCGAGTGCCTTGAGATCGGTTCAAGCGCGGGGATCAACCTGATGCTCGACCGCTACGCCTACGATCTTGGAGGAGTGAAAGTCGGACCGCAGGATGCGGCGATGTCATTCACCCCGGAATGGCGCGGACCGCCTCCGCCCGATCGCGCGATTTCCTTCGCCGCGCTCAAGGGCTGCGATGTCGCGCCGGTCGACCTCGCCGATCCGGCGCAGGCCCTGCGGATCAAGGCTTACATCTGGCCGGAACATACAGTCCGCTTCGCCCGGCTCGAAGCGGCGATAGCGGCGGTGCGGACGAAAGAGCCCGATCTGGTCGCAATGAATGCCGCCGATTTCGTCGAGCAGGAACTGGCGAGGCCGCAGCAGGCCGGGACGACGCGGGTGCTGATGCACTCGATCGTCTGGCAATATGTCCCCGCCGATCAGCAGGCACGGGTCACGGCGGCGATGGAGGCCGCGGGGATGGCGGCCACGCCGGAGCGTCCGCTTGCATGGGTGGCGCTGGAGGCTGACCGGACCGTGCTGAGCCACCGCCTGTCGGTGCGGTTCTGGCCCGGGGTAGGTGAGGAGCATCTGTTGGCAGCAGCGCATGCGCATGGGGCTTGGGTGGAGTGGATTTAACCCAGTGCCGTCACCCTGAACTCGTTTCAGGGCCCATTTTGCCACGCGCCCCAAGCTCTGTTTCCCGAACATGACCCCACGGTTTGCGCCCTTTCTGGTTGCACCGGTCGTGCTGCCAGATGGGCCCTGAAACGAGTTCAGGGTGACGAAGAATGAGAGATTGGGCTCAATTTCAATAGCCCAAGGACTGGCCAGGCGGCTGAGCCCCTAATCCCCCGGCGCACGTGCCTTGATCGCCAGCGCATGCACCCGCTGCCCCGGTATGTCCCCCAAAGCCGAATTGACCATGCGCTGACGATGCAGGCGGGGCATTCCGGCGAAGACTGCGGCTTCGATCTCTACGGTGAAATGCGATTTGCCGCTGCCGTCGTGGCCGGCATGGCCGTGGTGGCTGGCGCTGTCGTTGATCACCGCGAGTTTGGTTGGCGCAAAGGCTGCGGTCAGCAGCCGGGTGATTTCTTCGCTCATGGTTTCAGTCATGATTTTCCTTCTGAACTCTCTGGCATTCTAGCGCATCGCACGCCATGTGAAAAATGGTGAAACACGATCGCTTCCATGGCCGCCATCAGGTGCGGGACCGGTGCTGCGACTGGACCGGATGCACCGAGCCCGGCGAATTCCGTGCGCCGGGGCCGCGTCGGCCGGGCTTCGACGGGCCGGGCGAATACCGCTGGTTCTGCCTCGATCACGTCCGCGCCTTCAACGCCGGTTACGACTATTTCGAGGGGATGAGCGCCGAGGAAGTGATCGCCGCGCAATCGCCGCTCCATGGCTGGGAGCGCGAGACTCGCGCCTTCAATCCCACTGCCGGCATCGACAACACGCCGCGTTGGGCTGATTTCAAGGATCCGCTCGAGGCAATCGCCGCCCGGGCGCGGATCCGGCAACCGGCCGGGCGCGATGACGGCAAGCTGGTCACCCCTGACGAGCGCCGCGCGCTCGATGTGCTGGGATTGCCGCTCAACGCCGACCGCCGGGCGCTGCGCAACCGCTATTCGGAACTGGTCCGCCGCTATCACCCCGACCGCAACGGCGGCGACCGCAGCTTCGAGACGCGGCTGCAGGGGGTGGTCGAGGCCTATCAGCTGTTGCGCAAATCGGCAGTGTTCGCCTGATTATCCGCCGCGCAATACCTTCCATCGGGCGGCATTTTCCTCGCCATAGATGCGCACGACATCCTTGCCCGAATAAAACTCCGCAAACTGCTCGGAATTCTCCGGGATCAGCAGCCAGGGCTGTTTGTTGGATGTGAAGATATGGACATCGGGCGGGCAGGCGTCTGGATTGTCGAGCGTGCCGACGCGGATGAAGCTGGCCTTGTCGCCGGCCCCGGCATAATGGCTCCACACTGCGATCCGGCATTGCGGACAGCGGAAGATCGCCTGGCCCTTGCCGCTGGCCGAGGGCGTCTCGATCCGTTCGGGCTCCTCGGCGAGATGTTCGACCCGGCTGGCCTCGATCACGGCATTCAGCGCAAAAGCCGATCCACTTTCACGCTGGCACCAGCGGCAGTGGCAGCAGTGCACGACAATCGGATTATCGAGCAACCGGTAGCGCACCTTGCCGCAATCGCATCCCCCCTCCAACATCGCCCTAACTCCCTTCGCACAATCCCTTGAGCTGGTCCGCACAGGCACCCCAGCCTTCCTCGAAGCCCATCTCGGCGTGCTGCTGCATTGATTCGTCGGTCCAGTGGCGGGCGCGGGCGGTGTAGCGGGTGCCCTGGACTTCGTCCAACTCCTCTGGCGCGATTTCCCAGATGCCGACCATGAACGGGCCGGAGGGCATAAAGTCTTCGGTGAAGGCATCAGTGGTGATAAACCGGCGGCCTTCGTCCCAGGCGAGGTAGATGCCGTTCTGCGGCTCTTCTTCGCCATCGGGGCCATAAAAAGTCATGTTGCAGACGCCCCCGGCGCGGCGATCCTGCTTGTCGAACCTGGCGTACCACGGCACCGGGCACCACCATTCCTCCTGGTGTTCGGTCATGATGTGCCAGACCTTGTCCGGCGGCGCGGCGATGAAGCGGGTGACGGAAAGTTCGTGGGAGTTTCCGGTCACAGGTCGTCCTCCGATCCATAGGGTTTGGTGATCAGTTCGAGCAGGTGCCCGTCGGGGTCCTCGAAATAGAACCCGCGGCCGCCCCAGTGGCGATTGATCTCGCCGGGCTTCTCGCGCGCGGGATCGGCCCAATGGGTCAGGCCCTGCGCGGTGACAAAGGCGAAACCTGCGTCGAATTCAGAGTCGCTGACCAGAAAGGCGTAATGCTGGCCGGAAACCGGGCCATCCTTCTCAAGGTAGTCCAGCGACACGCCATTCGCCATCTCGACCACCAGGAAATGCGAGAACGGCTTGGCTGGCGGCAGGCCGAGGACATCGCAGAGGAACGCAGCGGACCGGGCCTTGTCGCTGCACCAGACGATGGTGTGGTTGAGCTGGGCGGTCATGGCGTGCTCCTTGTCCTCAATCCCGGTGGGGCGCGCCAGGCGGGAACTGGGCGCGATAGGGCCGGGCATCCTCGACGCATCTGGCCACCGGCAGCAGCCGCAGCAGATAGGCGCGCCATGCGGCGAGGCGGGGGCAGGCGTCGCCGATCGGCTCCAGCCAGTCGGCATAGAACAGCGCTGGCGCGGCGGCGCATTCGATCAGGGTGATCTGGCCAGAGGAGGGGTAATACTCCAGCCAGCCATCGAGCCAGGCGTAGCTCTGGCGCAACTGGCCCCGCAAGGCAGCGAGGCGGTTTTCGTCGGGCGCGCCGGGATTTTCGATATATTCGCCCACCAGCGCCTGCACCGGCGCCATCACGTAATTGTCGAACACCCGATCCAGCATGCGCATCGCCACTGATGCGGCGGGATCGTTGGGGATCAGGATTTCGACGCCCTGATGGCGGACATTGAGATATTCGATGATCGAGGTCGCTTCGAAAATCAGGTTGTCGCCATCCTCAAGCACCGGAAACTTGCCCCACGGAGAGGCACCCCGCACCGTTGCCAGATGCTCGGGATGATCGGCATCGACAATGCGGAATTCAAACGCAATTTCGCTGGCATAGAGAGCGATCAACGCCTTCCACGTGTAGGACGAGAAGGGGTGGCCGTAGAGAGCGAGCATCGGCTCAGCCCTGCCTTGCCACTTCTATCGCGGCAACCTCTATCTTCTTCATCGTCATCATCGCCTCGAACACCCGTTTGGCGACCTCGCCGCCTTCGGCCATGGCCTGTGTGAGGACGCGTGGTGTTATCTGCCACGAGATGCCCCAGCGGTCCCGGCACCAGCCGCACTGGCTCTCCTCACCGCCATTGCCGACAATTGCGTCCCAGTACCGGTCGGTCTCCGCCTGGTCGTCAGTGGCGATCTGGAACGAGAAGGCCTCGCTGTGCTTGAAGATCGGCCCGCCGTTGAGGCCGATGCAGGGGATGCCGCAGACGTTGAATTCAACGGTCAGAACATCGCCCGCCTTACCGTCCGGGTAATCCGAGGGCGCACGGTGGACAGCACTGACATGTGAGTCGGGGAAAGTGGCCGCATAGAAATCCGCTGCGTCCTGGGCTTGGCCATCAAACCACAGGCAGATAGTGTTTTTCCAGTTCATGAGCGCATCTCCTGGATCAGGGCGTTGTCGATGGCCTTGGCTGCCTGATAGGCGTCGCGTGCCTGCAACCGCTGGGCGTAACCGACAAACGCCTGGTTGGGCGGCACGGTTCCGAAATTCAGCCCCCAGTCGATCTGGCTGCCGACATAGACATCGGCCATGGTAAAGCGTCTGCCACAGACGTAGTCGCTGGCGGCGAAATGGCTCTCAAGCGTCGTCAGCGCGCGCTCGAAGCTTCCCCAGCCGGCCATGGCTTCCTTGTCGGGCGACAGTTCAAGTCCCAGCGCCCGCGTTGTCACTGCCGCCTCTACCGGCCCGGCGGCGAAGAACAGCCAGCGGAAATAGTCGGCCATCTCGTTGTCTTGCGGCAGCAGGCCCGAGCGCCCGAACATCTGATGTGCCCGCTCGGCCTGCGGTGTGCCATGCGCGGTGCAGCCGGGGCAGAGCATCTGGAAGGCATGGAGCAGCACCACCTTTCCGCGGAGCCCGGCCAGCGACAGCGGTTCGGGCGTGTTGAACCACTGCGACACGGCCAGTTCAGGGGCGAGGGACTGCGCGCGGGTTGCCATCTCAGCTTTTCTTCGGACCGACCAGCCCGAAGTGTGCGCCCTGCCGGTCGATGGCGTCGAGCGAATATTCGCCGCCGGGAATTTCCATCGGACCCATGACGATCTTGCCGCCCTGAACCTCGATCTCCTGAGCAGCGCGATCGATATCATCGACGCCGATGTAATAGCCCCACATGCTCGCTGGCAGTTCGGCTGGCTTGGCCATGACTGCGCCGATGGCATCGCCCTGATGCTGGATGAAGCGATATTTGCCCATCGGGCCCATGTCCATGTCGCCGTTCTGGGTCCAGCCAAAGTGGCGTGTATAGAAGGCGACGGCACCATCGGGATCGCTGCTGCGCAATTCGTTCCAGCGGATGTGCTGCGGCTGGGTGGGCGAGAATACGTCGCTGTCCATGCCCTCGCTGCCGGCGGGCGGGACGGGTTTCATGATGTAGAACGGCGTGCCCTGCGGGTCGGTCACCATGGCGATGCGGCCCACCGGCAGATCCGTGGCGGGCATCTGCACCGTTCCGCCGTCCGCAGTTATGGCATCGACCGCCCGATCGACGTCGCCTACGCCGATGTAGCCCAGCCAGCATGGCCGGGCTCCACCGTTCAGCATTTCCTCGGTCAGTTTGAGAACCCCACCGGCATTGCCACCATCGGACCGCACGATCATCCGGTAATCCATGCCGCCCACTCCGGGATCGGAATGGGCGGTGATGGTCCAGCCGACGACCGGCCCGTAGAAGGCAGCAGCGCCCTCCGGCTCTTTGGTCATCAGCTCGTACCAGATGAAACTGCCGGCGGGGTTGGTCATGATCAAACTCCCAAAGTCATGAGGTCAAGGTTACGATGCCAGTGTGACGACGGGAGTAAATCCGCCAAAGACCATGCGCTTGCCATCGAAAGGCATGTCATCAGGCATTTTCATGCTGTCGTCATTCATCATCTTCTGTTGTGCCGCATCGCAGACTTCGCGCGAAGGCCATTCCATGAACGAGAATACCACCTTCTCGTCGGGTTTGGCCTTCACCGCGCGGCGGAAATCGGTGACCTTGCCCTCGGGCACATCGTCGTCCCAGGCTTCGACCACCCGCAGCGCGCCGTAACCCTTGAACATGTCCCAAGCCTCCTCGGCCATCTTGCGGTACGCCTCGCGCTTGGCCTCAGGCACCGGGATGAGGAATCCCTGGACATAGCTGTCCGGCGAAGCTGTGCCTTTTTCCACAATCGCGTCGAAGCCGCCATAGATCATGCGCTGGCCGTCGAACGGCATGGGGTTTTTCTCGGGATTGAACCGGTCGTCGCTTTTCATCAGCTCGTCCATCTGCGAGCCCATCGCATCGCGGCGGCTTTTGTCGGGCCATTCGATCCAGCTGAACACCACCGCTTCATCTTCGCGGGCATCGACCGCGCCGAAGAAATCGGTGGTCTTGCCCTCGGGAACATCGGTCTCCCAACATTCGAAAACGCGCTTCGCGCCGTGATCAATGAACACGCTGTCGCCGAGGCGGGCATGATCGATGAATTTGTTCCGGTTGGCGTCGGGTACCGGGATAACGAAGCCTTCGATATATGACATGGTCATTTCCTCTTTGCATTCGCCCCCTTTCGAGCAGCACCGCAGCGGCAATCGCTTGCTGCGGTCCGACTCGAATTCCATATTTAGCACATGCAATCAGCCAGTCTCTTCCGGAATTTCCCCATCCCCGCTGGCAAAGGCGGGGTCCATCCACATCGCTTCCCAGACATGGCCATCGGGATCGGCGAGTTTGCGGTTGTACATGAAGCCCAGGTCCTGTTGTGGATTGATGTCGGCCGTACCGCCGTTGGCCGCAGCAGCATCGTTCATTGCGTCCACGGCTTCGCGGCTATCAAGCGATATCGCCAGCAGCACTTCGCTGTGCGTCGATGGCGGGATCGGACGGGTGGTGAATGTCTTCCACTTTTCATGGGTCAGCAACATTACATTGATCGCCTCGCTCCACACCATGCAGGCTGCTGTTTCGTCGGTGAATTGCGGATTATTATGGAAACCCAGCGCGGTATAAAAATCCTTCGCGCGCACAAGATCGGTGACGGGCAGGTTCACGAAGATCATTCTGGTCATGGCCTCGGCTCCTTTGTGTTGTGGTCAAACCATGCAGGCGCAACATGGTTCCACTAAAAAACAAACGACTGGGCCCGCACGACAAGGCATTCCCTCAGAGCCTGACGGATCGGAATGAAAAGCCGGGTGAAATCGGCAGGCGACGGTGCAAAGCTTATTGCAGCCAGGCTTCCCCGCGTATAGGCGATGCCGCCTATGACCGATATACCCAACATCCAGCCCGACAGCCGCTCCTCCACCGTGCTATCCGCGCCCGACCGCGAGATCAGTGTGCGTGAACTCTTCGGCATCGACGTAGACATGATGGTTCCGGCCTTTTCCGAGGCTGACGAGCGTGTACCCGATTTCGATGACAGCTATGTGTTCGATCCTGACACCACCCTGGCGATACTTGCGGGCTTTGCCTTCAACCGCCGCGTCATGGTGCAGGGCTATCACGGCACGGGCAAATCAACCCATATCGAACAGGTCGCGGCCCGGCTCAACTGGCCCTGCATCCGCATCAACCTCGATGCCCACATCAGCCGCATCGACCTGATCGGCCGCGACGCCATCGTGCTGCGCGATGGACTCCAGGTTACCGAATTTCGCGAAGGCCTGCTGCCCTGGGCGCTGCAAACGCCGACCGCGCTGGTCTTCGACGAATACGACGCCTGCCGCCCCGATGTGATGTTCGTCATCCAGCGGGTGCTGGAAACCGAAGGCAAGCTCACTCTGCTGGACCAGAACCGGGTGATCCGCCCCAATCCGTGGTTCCGCCTGTTCTCCACCGCCAACACTGTCGGCCTGGGTGACACCTCGGGCCTCTATCACGGCACCCAGGCGATCAACCAGGGCCAGATGGACCGATGGAACATCGTCGTCGGGCTGAACTATCTGCCCGCCGAAGTGGAGAGCAAGATCGTCCTCGCCAAGGCTGCCGGCACTGACGAGAAAATGGTCGCCGACATGGTCAAGGTTGCCGACTTGACCCGTCAGGGCTTCATCAACGGCGATATCTCGACCGTGATGAGCCCGCGCACGGTAATCACCTGGGCGCAGAACACCGCGATCTTCAAGGACGCGGGATTTGCCTTCCGGCTGTCATTCTTGAACAAGTGCGACGAGACCGAGCGGATGCTGGTGGCGGAATATTACCAGCGCGTGTTCGGGACGGATTTGCCGGAAAGTGTGGTGGGGAAGGGGTGACGGCCTAGGCCGGATATTTCGCCTCGACAAAATAGAGCCCCTGCGGCGGCGCATTGAGTCCCAGCGCCTGCCGTTCGCGGGCAGCCAGCGCCTCGGCCAAACGGCTCTCGCTCCAGCGGCCTAGCCCGACCAGCGCCAGGCAGCCGACCATCGAGCGCACCTGGTGGTGCAGGAAACTGCGCGCCTCCGCCGCGATTGTGACCCGCTCGCCGTCCCGCCGCACATCCAGCCGGTCCAACGTCTTGACCGGGCTCGTCGCCTGGCAGTGCACCGAGCGGAAGGTGGTGAAATCGTGGAGCCCCACCAGCGCCTGCGCGGCGCGGTGCATGGCTTCGGTGTCGAGCGGATGCTTGATCTGCCATGCCCGGCCCAGTTCCAGCGTCAGCGGCGCGCGGCGGTTGACCACGCGGTAGACATAGCTGCGGCCGATGCAGGAAAAGCGTGCATGCCAGTCGTCAGGCACAGCCTCGCAGGCCAGCACGGCGATCGGGGCGGGGCGGAGCCGGGCATTGAGCGCCTCCATCAGCCGGAACGGGGCGATGTCGCGGGCCACATCGATATGCGCGCGCATGGCGAGGGCATGCACTCCGGCATCGGTGCGCCCGGCGGCGTGGAGGACTGCCTGCTCGCCGGTGATGGCGCGGACGGCTTCCTCGATGGCCTGCTGCACCGACGGCGAATTTGTCTGGCGTTGCAGGCCCGCAAATGGTGTGCCGTCGAATTCGAGGGTGAGGGCGAAGCGGGTCATGGATTGGGGCTAGTGTGGTGCGAGGCCTTCGACAAGCTCAGGCTGAGCGGACAATGGTGTGAAATTCCTATACCCAAATCCCGCTCAGGCTGAGCCTGTCGAAGCCCGCACGCCAACATCAGCTCAAAACCGTCCCCGCCGGGATCGGCCGCCCGCGCAGCAGCGCCGCAGCGTCCATCACCGGCCTTCCCGCGCGCTGGATCAGGCTCGGACGGATCGCCCCGAAGCCGCAGGCGATGGTGAGCTGGTCGTCGATGACTGTTCCCGGAACGCCGCTGCGCGCGATGACATCGGCTGCCAGCACCCGGTAGCGGCCTCCCTCAAGCTCGAAAAAGGCGCCCGGCGACGGCGCAAAGGCGCGGATCTGGCGTTCGACGAATTCGGCGTCATGGCTGAAATCGAGCCGAGCCTCAGCCTTGTCGAGCTTTTTGGCATAGGTTGCGCCGAATTCTGGCTGTGGACGCGGGCGGTGGCCGGGCAGGTCGGCAAGAACCTCCACCATCAGCCGCGCGCCCATCTGCGCGAGTTCATCGGACAATTCGCCCGCGGTCTTGCGGTCCACCGGGGTCGTCGCCTCGGCGAGCACCGGGCCGGTATCGAGCCCAGCCTCCATCTGCATGATGGCCACACCGGTGACGGCGTCGCCCGCCAGAATCGCGCGCTGCACCGGCGCGGCACCCCGCCAGCGCGGCAAGATCGAGCCGTGGATGTTGAGGCAGCCGTGCCGGGGCGCGTCGAGTACGGGTTGCGGCAGGATCAGGCCATAGGCAGCGACCACGGCCACATCGGCTTCAAGTACAGCGAAATCGGCCAGGGCATCGAGATCGCGCAGGCTCGCCGGATGCCGCACCGCGATCCCGCGCGCTTCGGCCTCGCGCTGGACGGGGGAGGGCTGGAGCTGCTTGCCGCGGCCTGCGGGGCGCGGCGGCTGGGTATAGGCGGCCACCACCTCGTGCCCCGCCGCGATCAGCGCCACCAGCGCCGGCACGGCAAAGTGGGGGGTTCCCATGAAGATGATGCGCATAGGTCTTTTCGTTTCCTCGCGCTGGCCCTATCCCTCACGCCATGGCATCGCAAGCGATCGAAAATCTGAGCCAGGCCCTGTCGCGCCTGCCGGGGCTAGGCCCGCGTTCGGCGCGGCGCGCGGTGCTGTGGCTGATCAAGCGGCGCGAGACCTCGCTGGTGCAGCTGCTTGAGGCTCTGGATGCGGTGCGCGAGAGCCTGGTCGAATGCCGCAGCTGCGGTAATGTCGATACCTCCAACCCTTGCGCGATCTGCGCCGATCCGCGCCGCGATGCCCGCTCGCTGTGCGTGGTCGAGGATGTCGCCGACCTGTGGGCGCTCGACCGGGCGCGGCTGTTTGCCGGGCGCTATCATGTGCTGGGCGGGCGATTGTCGGCGCTGGACGGGGTGCGGCCCGAGGACCTGTCGATTGCCGGGCTGATCGAGCGGGTCTCCGCGGGCGGGATCGACGAGGTCGTCCTCGCCATGAACGCGACCCTCGAAGGGCAGACCACCGCGCATTACATCGCAGAACGGCTCGAGGGCCTGCCGGTGCGGATCACTCAGCTGGCCCACGGCCTGCCAGTTGGGGGTGAGCTGGATTATCTTGATGAGGGTACGCTGGCCCAAGCCTTGCGTGCAAGGCGTCCGATGGGGTGAGGCACTGTTGCGCGCGGCCTTCGACAGGCTCAGGCTGAGCGGGTCTTGTTCTTTTCCGAAGTCCGCTCATGCTGAGCTTGTCGAAGCATGCGCGCTCCCCTTGCCCAACCGCGCAACGCAAACTATCTGACCCCGCATGACCATTCGCACCATCATTGAAGCCCCCGATCCGTATCTCAAGCAGATCTCCGAACCCGTCGAGAAATTCGACGACGAACTGCGCGCACTTGTCGCCGACATGTTCGAGACGATGTACGATGCCCCCGGCATCGGCCTCGCCGCGATCCAGATCGGCGTGCCCCTGCGAGTGCTGGTGATCGATCTGCAACCCGAGGACGAGGACGCCGAGCCCGAGGTCTGCACCGCGCACGGCGGCGAGCATCACAGCCATCGTCCGCTCAAAAAGGAACCACGGGTGTTCATCAATCCCGAGGTGTTCGATCCTTCCGAGGAACTGGCCGTCTACAACGAGGGCTGTCTGTCAGTCCCCGAAATCTATGCAGATGTCGAACGCCCGGCCCGCATCCGCGCGCGCTGGCAGGATCTCGACGGCAAGGTCCACGAAGAGGCGATGGACGGAATGATGGCCACCTGCCTGCAGCACGAGATGGACCACCTCGAGGGAGTGTTGTTCATCGACCACCTGTCGCGGCTCAAGCGCCAGATGGCGCTGAAGAAGCTGGAGAAGCTGCGCAAGGCGGCTTGAGTTTGGGCTTGGGTTGCGCGAGGCCTTCGTCCTTCGACAGGCTCAGGATGAGCTAAGGCTGAGCGGATTTTGAATAAATTCTAACCTCCTTCCAAGCCCGCACAGGCTGAGCCTGTCGAAGCCCGCGCGCTGACGCTTGCCAGATCGGTCGACACACAGTAGGTTCCCATTTCGTTCCAGTCGAGTTGGCGAAATGGACCCGCAGATCATCACCCTCATCACCCTGGTTTCCGGCCTTGCCGCAGGCGCAATACTCGGCTGGTTTATCGGCACACGCCCCATTGCCGAACTGCGCCAGCGACTTCTGGAGCGTGACGGCGAGGCGCGCGAGCTGGACGGGAAATTCCGCCAGGCGATCAAGGAACTGGGCGATTCGCGGATCGAACTGGCGACGCTCAGCGCCAATGCCGCCAATTTCGACGAGCAGAAGCGCCTGCTGACTGGTGCGCAGGAGACGCTGAAGAAGGAATTCGAACTGGCCGGGGCCAGGGTGCTCGAAGGCGCGCAGGAGGCCTTCCTCAAGCGCGCGCAGGACCGGTTCAGCGAAAGCGAAAAGACCAGTGCCGAGCGGCTGAAGTCATTGCTCGAACCGGTCGGCCAGCGGCTCGCCAGCTATGAGGCGCAGGTCGGCAAGCTTGAGAAAGACCGCGTCGATGCCTTTGGCCAGCTGACCGGGCAGATCGAGGCGATGCGTGCCGGGCAGGAGCAGGTCCGGGCCGAAGCGGCACGTTTGGGCAATTCGCTGCGCAATGCTCCCAAGGCGCGCGGGCGCTGGGGCGAGCAGCAATTGCGCAATGTGCTGGAGCAGTGCGGGCTGGCCGAACACACCGATTTCGTCACTGAACATTCGATCGATACTGAAGAGGGGCGGCTGCGCCCCGATGCGATCGTGCGGGTGCCGGGCAACAAGCTGCTGGTAATCGACGCCAAGGTCTCGCTCAATGCCTATCAGGATGCCTATGAGGCGGAGGACGATGGTGTCCGCGCGCTGGCGCTGGTCGCGCATGCCACGTCGATGCGCAATCACATCCAGTCACTGGGGGCGAAGAGCTATCAGAGCCAGTTCGAAGAGGCGCCGGACTATGTGCTGATGTTCGTGCCGGGCGAGCATTTCGTCGCCGCCGCGCTGGAGCAGGACCCGCAGCTGTGGGATTTCGCCTTCGAACGCCGGGTGCTGCTGGCCTCGCCGACCAATCTGGTCGCCATCGCCCGGACCATTGCGCAGGTCTGGCGGCAGGATGGTCTGGCGAAAGAGGCTCGCGAAATTGGCAGGATGGGCGGGGAACTCTATGACCGGCTGGCGGTTGCAGCCGAACACCTCAAGCGGGTGGGATCGGGGCTGGATACGGCAGTGAACAGCTACAACAAATTCGTCGGCAGCTTCGAGCGCAATGTGCTGTCCGCCGGGCGGCGGCTCAAGGACAAGCATATCGAGATCGGCAAGCGCGAGATCGAGGAAGTGCCGCTGGTGGAAAGCGCTCCGCGTCATACGGAGGTCACAGGTGAAGTTGGCGTAATCCCGATAGCCGGCCCCGCCAATGATGAGGCGGTAGCCTCGTAGGCGCTACTTCACCCGCCGCAGCACCGCCGAATGGCCGCTCGATTTCAGCACCATGCGTTCGCCGGACAATTTCAGTTCAGGGGCGCTGGTAAGCAGGGCACCGATGGCCTGTTCCTGGCCCCACACCGGGCCTTCGCAATACATCTCGGTCTGCGTCAGCGGTCCGGCGATCAGTCTTCCGTCCCTAACGCGCCAGTTGCCGCCCATGCCGTTGCAGCCGGCGTGCGCGGCGATGTTGTCGCCCTCGAACTTGAGCTGAGCGCGTTCCGAGACCGGGGCAGTGCCGTCTATCGTGACGAATCGCCAGTCCGAGTTGGCGAGGCCAGAACCCGCACCAGTCGCCGCAGCGCAACCTGCCAACAGGGCGAAGAGGACAACGGGGAGGGTGGTTTTGCGCATGCCGGGCAAGCTAGCCGAGTCGGTCTGAGCGGGCGATGAACGGGGCTGCTTAATTCACAGGTAAGTGCGCTAAAGCCTCGTAGGCGAGCACCGCTGCGGCGACGGCCGCGTTGAGGCTGTCGGCTCTCCCCAGCATCGGAATGGTGACGCGCAGGTCGCAGGCGTCTTCGTAAGCCTCGGGAAGGCCGCGCGATTCATTGCCGACCAGAATGAAGCACGGCGCGGCATAGGGCGCGGTGCGGTAATCCCGGGCATCGCGCAGACTGGCGGCGACGAGCTGACCTGCTTCTCCCGCGCGCAACCAGCCGATGAAGTCGTCCCAGCGTGCCTGCGCGATTCGCTGGGTGAACACCGCCCCCATGCTCGCCCGCACCGCTTCAACCGAGAACGGATCGGCACAATCGTCGATCAGGATCAGCCCGCCAGCGCCGACCGCATCGCCAGTGCGCAGCATGGTGCCGAGATTGCCGGGATCGCGCAGCGCCTGCGCCACCAACCAGATCGGCACGGCACTGCGGTCCAGCGCTTCCAGCCGGGTGTCAAACTCAGCGAACACGCCGCAGACAGCCTGCGGATTGTCCTTGCCGGTGACTTTGGCGAGGATTGCCTCGTCCATCTCGAGAACTTCGCCGCCCGCCGCGACGACATCGGCCTCAAGTGCATCCAGCAGCGGATGGGCCTCGCGCCCGCTGGCCATGACCAGCATTTCGGGCAGGCGGCCCGAGGCGCGCGCGTCGGTCAGCAGTCGCAGCCCCTCGGCGAGAAACTTGCCCTCGCGCCGCCGGTGCTTCTTGTCGCGCAGCGAGCGCAGGAACTTGACCACGGGATTGGAGAAGCCGGTGATGGCGCGGCGCGAATGCACTCAGTCCTCGCCGAAACCGTCCCGGACCAGACCGGCCAGCCTTGCCAAAGCGCTTTCGGCGCCATCACCGCTGACCCTGATCTCGATGGTATCGCCCTTGGCCGCGCCCAGCATCATCAGACCGAGGATCGAGCCGCCGGCAGCATCGATGCCGTCCTTGCTGACCTTGACGTCGATCCCTTCAGGCAGGGCGGCGACCAGGTTGACGAATTTGGCGCTGGCCCTGGCATGCAGGCCCCGCTGGTTGGTAATGACGATTGCCTCGTATGGACCGCTCACGCATCCTGCCCCAGATATTCCGACGCGATGGTGATGTAATTGCGCCCGGCATCACGTGCCGCCTGCGCCGCCTCGCGCAGCCCCAGGCAGTTGCGCGCCTTGGCCAGCCTGATCAGCATCGGCAGGTTGATCCCGGCAATCACTTCGACCTTGCCGGCCTGCATCAGCGAAATCGCCAGGTTGGAGGGGGTGCCGCCGAACAGATCGGTAAGGACGATGACGCCATCGCCGCTGTCCACCCGCTTGATCGCCAATGCAATCTCATGCCGGCGCTTTTCCATGTCGTCATTGGGGCCGATGCACACCGTCGCCACGTCTTCCTGGCGGCCGACGACGTGCTGCATGGCCAGCACGAACTCCTCGGCAAGGTTGCCGTGAGTGACCAGAATCATGCCGATCATGTGAGAATTGCGCTCCGATTGCCCTGCAAAAGCATCCGGGCGTAGTTGATTGTCATCATTATGACCGCGCCTCCTCGAGAAGGTCAGCCGCGCGCGAGCCCAGATTGCGGTGCAGCACTGTGGGCGAAAATCCGGCCTTGTGCAAGGCTTCGGCGATTTCCTCTGCGACGAACACCGAACGATGCCGCCCGCCGGTACAGCCGAAGGCGATGTTGACATAGGCCTTGCCCTGCGCCTCGTAGCGCGGGAGAAGGAGCAGGATGAGGTCGCGGATCCGGGCATAGGCATCGGCGAATACCGGGTCCTGGCGGATGTGCGCCGCAACCTCGGGGTCCTTCCCGGTCAACGGCCGCAAGCTGTCGATCCAGTGCGGATTGTCGAGGAAACGCATGTCGAACACCAGGTCGGCGAGCGGCGGCATGCCGCGGGCGAAGCCGAAGCTGGTGACGGTGACGGTCATGCCGCGCCCCGATCCGGCGGCGAATTTCTCTCGGATCGCCTGCTGCAGTTCGTTGGCGGAAAATGCGGTGGTGGAAATCACCATGTCGGCCCAGCGGCGCAGCGGTTCGAGCAATTCGCGCTCGGCGGCGATTCCCGCCGAAACCGGCATATCCTGCGCCAGCGGATGCGGGCGGCGGGTCTCGTTATAGCGACGCTCCAGCTCGGCCCCCGCACAGTCGAGGAACAGCGTGGTCAGCTCCAGATCGTCGCGCTGGGAAAGCTGCTTGACCCGGGCAATGACATTGGCAGGATCGAAGCCGCGGGTGCGGGTGTCGAAACCGATCGCCAGCGGCGCGCGCGGTTCGGAGCCGACGGCTTCAGGCTTGCCGATCAGGCGCTCGAGCAGGCGCACCGGGAAGTTGTCGAGCGTCTCCCAGCCCAGGTCCTCGAGCACCCGCAGCGCCGTGGTCTTGCCCGCGCCAAGCAGGCCGGTCACCAGCAGCACGCGCTGCCTGGCGTCGGACGATCCGGTGATGCTGGACTCGCTCGGCATGGGCGGGTGCTTTGCGCCTGTCATCGGCGGAAGGAAAGGGGGCTGAACGCATTGTCCCTTATGGAGACTTAACCGAAGCTGAGTCCGTAGCGCGCCAGTGCCAGTTCTGCGCGCAGATGCAAAACGGGACTGCCTGGCCACAGCGACAGCAGCGGCAGGGGAATGCCTGCCCGCTCGGCCCGATCCGCTGCTTCGGCATAACGCGCCGCCGCTTCGTCCAGCCGGATTACCAGGGCCACTGGCGCTTCCTCGCAGAGCGGATAGTGCAGCAGGCCAAGATTGCGCACTTCGAGAAGGCCGCGTGTATTGGGGTGAGGGCGGGCGACAAGCCGGCCCGCCACCGGCTCCAGCATCACCGAATCGTCGCCGATCAGCAGCGCTCCGCGGTCGATCAAAGCGAGGGCCAGGCTGGACTTGCCGCTGCCGGGCATGCCTTCGATCAGCAAGGCCCGGCCGCCGATCGCCACGCAGCTGGCCTGGTGGGGCTGCATCAGTCAGTCTCCCAGGCGGGCAGCCTGATCACAAGCCGCGCGCCGCGCGCGCCGTCGGGTCGGTCCTGCACGGTCAGCGTGCCGTCATGGGCGACAACGATGGTGCGGGCGATGGCAAGACCAAGCCCGCTGTGGCTGCCGAAGTCTTCGCCGGCAGGGCGGAGCGAATGGAACCGTTCGAAGATCTTTTCGCGCTCCCCGGGCGGGATGCCGGGCCCCCGGTCGCTCACTGCGACTTCGATCCAGCCGTCGCGGGCGGCCAGTTCGAGGTCGATCTCGCCGCCCTCGGGAGAGAAGGACACGGCATTGTCGAGCAGGTTTTCCAGCACCCGCTCCAGCTGGGAAGCATCGCCGGGCACGATCCACTCACTCTCGCCGGACTGGCCGATCCGGATGCGGCGGTCACCATCGACGCCGCCGCGCTGCCGGGCCTCGCTGATCGCCCGCGCCAGTTGCAGCAGGTCGACCGGGGCAAAGATCGTCCGGCTGAGTTCGGCATCGATGCGGCTGGCGTCGGCGATCTCGGTGACCAGCCGGTCGATCCGGCGCACGTCGTGGGCGGCAATTCCGGAGAGCTGGCGGCGCAGCACCGGGTCCTCGACCTTGTCGAGCGATTCGAGCGCGCTGCGCAGACTCGCCAGCGGGTTCTTGATTTCATGCGCGACATCGGCAGCAAAACTTTCGACTGCGTCGATGCGCTGGCGCAAAGCGGCGGTCATGTCAGAAATGGCGCGGGCGAGCATGCCGATCTCGTCCCGGCGATCGGGCAGGCGCGGCACCACCACCTCGCGGTCACGCCCCAGCCGCACCCGCACCGCCGCCCGCACCAGCATGCGCAGCGGCTGGACGATGGTGCGGGCAAGGAACAGCGACAACAGGATCGAGATCATCAGCGCGGTGCCGACGATGATCGCCAGCGTCTGCCGCGCATCGCGCACGTTCTGGGTGATGTCGGTGGAATTGCGCGAGGTCAGCAGCACCGCGCCGCGCCTGCCCGACCTGGCCGCAGCGGTGACGATCGGGGTCTGGTCTGGCGCCAGTCGCTGCCGGATCGCGGTGACACCGGTGCGCCGTGCCTCGGCGACCTCCGGCCAGGCCGGCAGTTCCTGGTAGCGCGGGAGCGGCGGGGTGCCGAGCAGGAAGTCCATTCCCCTATCGAGCGCGCGCGCCGCATTCTGATACCAGGGCTCGCTGTCGGGATCGATCAGGGTGAAGGACGGAGGGGCCAGTGCGAAACTGTCAGCAGTCAGCCTGCCGCTGGCATTGTACAGCCGCAGCCGCAGCTTGCGCGTCTGGCCGATCTCGATGAGCAGCCGTCGCCGCTCGTTCGGTCCAGCGATCGCCAGAGCCTGCGCGGCGATTTCGGCCTCGGCGCGGGCCAGCCCGAAGCGTTCGGTGAGCAGGCGGTTGCGGTAGCTGTCGAGGTAGAACAGGCTCCCCGCCAGCAGGCCCAGCGCGACGATATTGACCGCGAGAATGCGGGGGGTCAGCGAAAACCGCGTTGTCCAGCCGATCCGCCGCCGTCCGGGCGGTCCGCCGCGCTCAACCATCGGTGAAGGAATATCCCGCGCCATACAGCGTATCGATCCCGGCAAAACCGGGGTCACCGGCACGGAACTTGCGGCGCAGGCGCTTGATGTGGCTGTCGATGGTGCGGTCGTCGACGAAGACGTCGTCGTTGTAGGCGGCGTCCATCAGCTGGTTACGGCTCTTGACCACCCCCGGTCGACTGGCCAGCGCCTCGAGGATGAGGAATTCGGTGACGGTCAGCGAAACCGGCTTGCCGTCCCAGGTAACGTGGTGGCGGGCGGGGTCCATGGTCAGGCGTCCGCGGCGGATCGGCTCGGGCAGTTCCTCGGCGGGGTCGCTGGCCTCGCCCGGCCGCGCCAGCTCGCTGCGGCGCAGGATGGCGCGAATCCGGGCTACCAGCAGGCGCTGGCTGAACGGCTTGGCGATATAGTCGTCCGCGCCCAAGGCCAGCCCCAGCGCTTCGTCGGGTTCCTGGTCCTTGGACGTAAGGAAGATCACAGGCAGCCCTGTTTTCTCGCGCAGCTTTTGCAGCAGTTCCAGTCCGTCCATGCGCGGCATCTTGATATCGAAGATGGCCAGGTCGGGCGGGTTTTCCAGCAGCGCCTTGAGCGCGGTCTGGCCGTCGGCATAGACCCTGGTGGCGAAGCCTTCGGCCTGCAGCGCAATCGACACCGTCGTCAGGATGTTGCGGTCGTCGTCGACCAGCGCGATCGAGTGCCGGGGCGCTTCCGGCGAGGCGGTGTGATGCTCGGTAGGTTCGACCATGACCAAGGGGTAGCCGCTTGATTGACGCAAGACAACGTTGCGACATCCGGACCTATTTGACGGTTGATACCAGCAGCGCTATGCGCCCCCCGAATCCTTTGCACTCCAGAACCTGCGGGCACCGCCTATTCCGGCGCTCTCCGGGCTGACTATACGGAGACGAAATTGACCGCCGCTTCGCTCAGCTATCCGCTCGACCGCCAGGGAATTGTCACCGGGGCGACGATATTCGCCAATCTGGGGACACCGGCGCTGGTCGAACACGCGATCCGCAATGGCGAGGGCATGCTCGCCGCCGACGGACCGCTGGTGGTCGAAACCGGCAAGCACACCGGTCGTTCGGCCAAAGACAAATTCATCGTTCAGGACGCCGAGACCGCCGACAGCGTGTGGTGGGGCAAGACCAATGTGCCGATGACGCCTACGCATTTCGCTGCGCTGAAACAGGAATTCTTTGCCGCGCTGGCCGCCAAGGACAAGCTCTACGTTGCCGATTTGTTTGGCGGATCGCAGGCGGAAAACCGGGTCAATGTCCGGGTGATCAACGAACTCGCCTGGCACAACCAGTTCATCCGCACGCTGCTGGTGCGGCCCCAGGCGCATGAACTTGCCACAATGATCCCTGAATATACCATCATCGACCTGCCAAGTTTCCGGGCCGATCAGGCACGCCACGGCTCGCGCAGCGAAACCGTGGTTGCGGTCAATTTTACCGAGAAGCTGATCCTGATCGGCGGCACTGCCTATGCCGGCGAGATGAAGAAGAGTGTCTTCGGCATTCTCAACTATCTCCTGCCGGTCAAGGGTGTGATGCCGATGCATTGCTCGGCCAATATCGGCTCCGACGGCAAGACAGCAGTGTTCTTCGGCCTGTCCGGTACCGGCAAGACCACGCTTTCGGCTGATGCCAGCCGCACCCTGATCGGCGATGACGAGCATGGCTGGTCGGACACTGCAGTGTTCAATTTCGAGGGTGGCTGCTACGCCAAGATGATTCGGCTCTCAGCTGAGGCAGAGCCTGAGATATTTGCCACAACCAAACGTTTTGGAACGGTTCTTGAGAACGTCAAGATCGATCCGGTCACGCGCCAACTCGATTTCGACGATGCCTCGCTCGCCGAGAACAGCCGCGGTTCCTATCCGATCGACTTCATTCCCAACGCCTCGAAAGAGAATCTCGGACCAGTCCCTTCGAACATCATCTTCCTCACCGCAGATGCCTATGGGGTGCTGCCCCCAATCGCCAGGTTGACGCCCGACCAGGCGATGTATCACTTCCTTTCGGGCTATACCGCCCGCGTCGCCGGCACTGAAATCGGCGTGACCGAGCCCGAGGCGACCTTCTCCACCTGTTTCGGCGCGCCGTTCATGCCGCGCCATCCGTCGGTATACGGCAATCTGCTCAAGGAACGCATCGCCAAAGGCGGGGTCAAGTGCTGGCTGGTCAACACCGGTTGGACCGGCGGCATGGCGACCATGCCGGGTATCAGCCGCATGCCGATCAAGGCCACCCGCGCCCTGCTCAACGCCGCGCTGGATGGCAGCCTCAACGATGCCGAATTCCGCGAAGATCCGAACTTCGGCTTCGATGTGCCGGTGGCCGTGCCCGGCGTTGACAGCAAGCTTCTCGACCCGCGCGGGGCTTGGGCCGATAGCGCCGCCTATGATCGCACCGCGCAGGATCTCGTGCGCAAGTTCATCGCCAATTTCGCCCAGTTCGAAGCTCATGTCGACGAAGGCGTCCGCCGGGCTGCTCCCGTCGCGGCTTGAGGTCGCTCTGGCGAAGTGTTTCAGATAGCGCTTGCTTCATCGGCAAGTGAAGTCATGATCTTGAATTCACTAAGGGAGTGGCATGATATGGGACTATTTGACGGAATTTCCGGATCACTGCAGCAGCAGGCTGCCAGTGCCATCGCCAGCAAGCTGGGGATCGATCCCGCAATGGCTGAATCGGCCATAGGCGCGCTCACGCAAAGCCATGGTCAACCCGGCAATACGGTGGAAACGGCGGCGCAGGCGTCCGGCCTTCCGACCGACATGCTGGGCCAGATTGTCGGCCAGCTCGGCGGCACCGGCGGGCTTGGCGCATTGGTCGGCGCGCTGACTGGAGCTGGCGGGGCAGTACAGGACCCGAGCGATCCGCAGGCCGAAGCGCCGGCAGGCGGCGGGCTTGGCGGAATACTCTCCGGATTGGGCGGCCTTGGCGGGCTGGCCGCGATGCTCGACCGCGACGGAGACGGCAATCCGCTCGACGATATTGCTGGAATGCTCGGCAGGAAATAATCCGCGTTGGAATGAGAAAGGCCTGGCAACTGGTGGCGGCGGCCAGGCCTTTTCATGTCAGGGAGAGCTGTCCGTCAGTCGAGCAGTTCGGCCGGAACCTTGCCGCCATTGGCCGCCAGTTCGCGCATCGTCGCCTTGTGTAGCCAGATGTTCATTTCCGCCGACCCGTCGAGCGCGGCGGTGTAGCCGAGTTCGGCGGCGAGTTCCTTGCGGTTGGCGAGGCTGGAATCGACGCCGATCAGTTTCATCAGATCGACGATCGATGTGCGCCAGTTGAGGTTCTGGCTGCCGGCAAGCCCGGTCAGCACCGCATCGACATCGACTTCGACGGGTGCTGATGCCGGGGCAGGCGCTGCTGTGGCGGGTGCAGCTGCCGGTGCTGCTGGCGAGGCGGCGGCGGGCGTTGCCGCCTTGGCCTTGCCTCCGAAAATGGCGTCCTTGATCTTTCCGAATATCGACATCTCAAACAACTCCTGAAATTGCGCGGCGAATCGAAGGATTTCCGCTAACCCCTGCTGGGCAAAGGCCTAGCACGTCTGCCCGGCAGGTGAAGCGAATTCTGTGCGGCTACTATGCTTTAGTTTCAGCGATATACCGATCGACATTGCCCGCCAGCACATCGAGCGGGACATTGCCGCCGCCTACCACCGCCTGGTTGAAATCGCGAAGATCATAGCGCTGGCCCAGTGCCATGCGGGCCTTGTCGCGCTGGCGCAGGATCTCGCTGTGGCCCATCTTGTAGCCGCAGGCCTGCCCCGGCCAGCTGCAATAGCGGTCGACCTCTGCGGCGACTTCAGGGCGGCCCGAACCGTTGTTGGTCATGAACCATTCAACCGCCTGCTCGCGGGTCCAGCGCTGCGCGTGAAGGCCGGTATCGACAACCAATCGGCAGGCGCGGAAAGCCAGGCTTTGCAGATAACCGAGCTGGCCCACCGGATCGCCCGCATAGGCGCCCAGCTCGTCCGCCAGCTGCTCGGCATAGAGCGCCCAGCCTTCGCTGTAGGCGTTGAAGGCCAGCAGCGAGCGGATCAGCGGCAGCTGCTGCGCATATTCGCCCTGCCAGACGTGGCCGGGAATGCCCTCGTGAAAACCCAGCGTCGGCACGCTGTAGCGCGAATGGCGCGCGGTATCGCCAAGGTTCAGCCACACCTTGCCTGGCACCGTGCCGTCGATCGAACCCGGCCCGCCATAGGCATTGGGCGCGCCGGCCTCTTCGGCCAGCGGCAAGCGGCGGATTTCGAGCCTGCCGGGCACCAGCTTGCGGAAAGCCAGCGGCAGGCGGGTGCGGATGAAATCGAACTTGGACTGCATCAGCGCGACAATCTCGGCGCGGCCGTTGTCATCGGGCGCGAAGCGGAAGCGCGGATCCTTGCCCAGCGCCGTCATCCGCGCGCCGACCGTGCCCTGGGTATAGCCAAGTCCGCGCAGGATCGGGTCCATCTGGGCATGCAGCGCGGCCAGTTCCGCCTTGCCGAGGGCGTGGATTTCGGCGGGACTGCGCTGGGTGGTGGTGCTCGCCCGCAGCGCCCAGGCGTAATATTCCTCGCCCTGGGGCCGGGCCCACATCCCGGCGCGGTTATCGGCCTGTCCGCGCTCCGCGATGAGTTCGGCGAGCTGGCGGCGCAGCGCCGGCAGCACCTGCCCGCGCACAGTCTCGCCCGCACGCTTTTGCCACGCGCCCGGAATTGCGGCAGTCCGCCGGACCAGCGACTTGACGAGATCGCCGCCGCCTTCCTGCCCGGCATCGGCCAAGCTCTGCTTCATCTGGGCGATGGCCTTGTCGAGCAGGAAGGCCGGCGGCACCAGCCGCATAGCGCGAGCCGCGCGAATGCGGTTGGTCTCTCCGTCAAGCTGCACTGCCATCGCGCCGAGTTGGGATAGATAAGCCTCAGCGTCCTCGGCAGTGGCCACGGGATGGTTGGAATTGAGAAAGCGCGGCGTATCGAGATAGGCACCTACGTTCTGGATCACGGTGTAGGGCGTATTGCGCCAGCCGCCGACCGCGACATCGCCGTAGGGCAGCGACAGTCCGTCCAGCGCGGTGCGATAGGCCGATTTGACCACTTCCAGGCTGGTGCGCATCGCAGGGTCGAGCGGAGCTGGGTCGATCCCCTCGGCCCGCGCCAGATCGCTGGTCAACAGCGCGGCGAGATGCTGCATGCCGGCCTGCGAACGATCGCCCAGCCGGAACCGCAGCCCGGCGCGCTCACCCTTGTCGACGCCCAGCGAAGTGGCGCCCTCGGGCCCGGTTTCGAGCAGGCGCCAGGCGATCTGATCAAGCGGCGCGGCGGCGGCGGGATTGACTGGATCTGCGGAAGTCAGCGAGTGCTGGGAAATGCAGCCGGGCAGCGCCAGCGCTCCGCCCGTTGCGGCCAGCAATGCCAAAGCCTGCCGGCGCGAGAAATCGGCATGGTTCATGATCAAAGACTGACGAGCGCAGGAGTTGTTGTCAAACAATGCCGTCGGTACGGCGATAGAGACTATCCCCAGTTTCCTCGGCAAGCGCAGCTTTCGCCCCACTCCGAACTCCGATACCCGAACCCTGGGTCGCAAAACACTGTTCCTGGCACGTGCCGGAAGAGGCACTTATGAATTTGTTCGCGACGCTGCAACGCGCCGGGGGATTGCAGGCGCTCGCAAGGCACCTCAACATGTCGCCGCTGTCGGTAAATGCCGCAGCCGAGGGGTTGTTGCCCGGACTGGTGGTGGGATTGCGCAGCTACGTGCGCCGCAATGGCGGCGGCATGGCGGGCGTCGAAGCTCTGCTGGCGATGTTTGGCGAGTTTGGCGGCGGGACGATCGCTGCCGAAGTGATGGATGCCGGCCAGTTTGACGACGCAACCGGCAAGCTCATGATCGCCCGGATATTTGGCTCCGGCACTGACCTGCCTGAAATGCTGGCCGAAGCCGGTGCAAACTCCGGCAGCGATCCGGAACAGCTCGCGCTGATACTGCCCGGGCTGACCATGCTCGCTTGCGGTTATATTGCCGCGCGGGCCGGTGGCAGCGGCACGCAGGGCAGCGGCGGGCCGGAAGGGCTGGGCAGTCTGCTCGGCGATCTGCTAGGCGATGACCCCGGTTGAGAGGAGACCCCCGCATGGCCATAGTTCTGTCGTTGATGGTGCTGACGGCGCTGGTGCTTGCCACAGGCGGCATCTGGCTGTGGCGGCGCGGCGGATCGCGCAAGCAGGCGATGCTGATGCTGGTGCTGGCCGGGGTGGTGGCGATCAATATCGCCATCTGGACCCTGCCCGACGCCAGCGGCACTGCGCCGCTGGGCCGGGAGCTCAAGGTCGAATGATCACTTGATCGGGCGCTACTTGATCGGCCATTATTTGATAGGACAGTCCGGCGCGAGGCGCATGTCGAGGTAATTGTCCACCGACCGCATCATCTCGCTCATTTCGGTCTCGTAGAAATGGTTGGCGCGCGGGATCTCGTCGTGGTGGATGGTGATGTGGCGCTGGGTGCGCAGTTTGTCGACCAGCTTCTGCACTGCCAGCGGCGTCACCACCGTATCGCCCGCGCCCTGGACGATTATGCCCGAGGCGGGGCAAGGGGCGAGGAAGCTGAAATCGTACATGTTGGCAGGCGGCGACACCGAGATGAAGCCGCGAATTTCCGGGCGACGCATCAGCAATTGCATGCCGATCAGCGCGCCGAAGCTGTAGCCGGCGATCCAGGTGGTCTGCGCCTCGGCATGGATCGACTGCACCCAATCGAGCGCGGCGGCGGCATCGGACAGTTCGCCGATGCCGTTATCGAAGCTGCCCTGGCTGCGACCGACGCCGCGGAAGTTGAAGCGCAGGGTTGCAAAACCGCGGTTGACGAAGGTCTTGTACATCGCCTGGGTAATGCGGTCGTTCATCGTGCCGCCGGCCTGCGGATGCGGATGCAGGATCATCGCCACCGGCGCACGCGGACGCGGACCCGGCTGGAAACGGCCTTCGAGACGGCCTTCGGGACCGGGAAAAATGACTGCTGGCATCTGTTTTGTTACCTGGCGACTGAAGGTCCGCCTTGTTCGGCAACGGCAAAACGACAGCCGTGCGACAAGGGGAGTATGATTGGAAGCGCAGCGCTATATAGAAACGATCCCTTTGAAAGCAAGATTTTCAGCCATGCCGCCCCAATTCATCTATCTCGACCACCAGGCGACCACCCCGCTCGCACCCGAAGCGCGCGATGCGATGCTGCCCTGGCTGTCGGGGCCCGAGTCCATGGGTTTCGCCAACCCGCACTCCATGCACAAGCCGGGCAGGGCGGCCGCAGCAGCGGTCGAGGTGGCGCGAGAACAGGTTGCGGCGCTTCTGCCAAAGGGGGGGCGGGTCATCTTCACCAGTGGCGCGACCGAGGCGATCAATCAGGCGGCTCAGTCTGCCGGGGGCGGGGGAATTGCATTCTCGGCGATCGAACATTCGGCGGTGGTCAATTCCGCGCTGGCGAGCGGCGCACAGTGTCAGGAATTGCCGGTCAGCAACGAAGGTCTGGTCGATCCGGAAGTGGACTTTGCCGAGGGCACCGCCCTTGTCGCCGTGATGCAGGTCAACAACGAGATCGGCACAATCCAGCCCGTAGCGCGCCTGGCCGAGCGCGCGCATGACATCGGCGCACTGTTTCTTTGCGATGCCGTCCAGGGCGCAGGCAAACTGGCTCCACCCGAGCATGCCGACCTGATCGCGATAACCGCGCACAAGCTCTATGGCCCCAAAGGCATCGGTGCGCTGTGGGTGCGCGATAGCGTGAAAGTGGCCCCGCTGATCAAGGGCGGCGGGCAGGAAAGCGGGCTGCGTTCGGGCACGCTAAGCCCCGCGCTCTGCGCCGGATTTGGCGCGGCGGCGGCGCTGGCGAATGCGCGGATGGACGCTGATTTCCAGCATCTTTCCGGTCTCGCCAGCCTGGCCCGCTCCATTCTCTCGCGCTGGACGCTGAATGGCAGCGAAACATCGCGCTGGCCGGGTAACCTCAGCCTGCGCCTTGAAGGCCTCAATTTCCCCCGCCTGATGACCGATTGCCGCGCGATTGCTTTCTCCGCCGGTTCGGCCTGCGGCAGTGGCACCGGCGCGCCCAGCCGGGTGCTCACGGCGATTGGTCTCGATTCGAGAATGGCGAAAAGCTCGATCCGCTTGGGTTTCGGGCGTTATACGACTATGGAGGAAGTCGAGGATGCCTGCGCACAAATCGAGGCCGCCGCGGTGGCGCAGGGAGTTTGAACTTGGTCAAAGTGAATTTCATTACCGCGCAGGGTGAGCGCATAACGGCCGAGGGCAAGCCGGGGGATCGTCTGCTGGCGCTGGCGCAGGCTGCAGGCTTGCCGCTCGAAGGTACCTGTGAGGGCCAGATGGCCTGCTCGACTTGCCATGTCGTGGTACTTCCCGAATGGTTTTCCAAGCTGGAGGCCGCTTCCTGCGACGAGGAAGACATGCTCGACCTCGCCGCCGATGTCGCCCGCACCAGCCGCTTGTCGTGCCAGATCGAACTGAGCGAGGCACTGGACGGGCTGGAAGTGCGGATTCCGGGGGAAAGCCACGATATGCAGCGGCGTTAGCTTAGTCTCATTGCAATTTTGATTATGTTTGATTATTACGCAATCAAAAGGAGTCGGGAATATGGCGACGCAGACAGTCACCGCTCACATCCCCAAAGAGCTAGTGTCCAAGGTTGATGCGATTGCTGCACATCTGGATCGCCCGCGTGGCTGGGCGGTGAAGCAGGCACTGATGGATTGGGTCGCGCTGGAGGAAGCGCGGCATCAGATGCTTCAGGAGGCATTTGAAGATGTGGAGGCTGGGCGGCTGATCCCCCATGCTGAGGCCAGTCTGTGGCTACGCAGCCTTGGGACTGACAATCCGCTGCCCCGGCCAGAGCCAAGCTGACCGTGCAGGTTCAATGGACGGAAAAGGCTCTGATCGACACCGAACGGCTCTACTTCTTTCTTGCCCAGCATGACCGCGATGCCGCGCTCGGTCTCGCCGCCCGCCTCAACGATGCACCGGCCAAACTGATCGCCCATCCCCGCCTCGGCGAGCGCGTGGAGGGCTATGTTGCCAAAGAAGTCCGCAAACTGTCGATTGGCCGCTATGTGATGCATTACGAGATCGTCGGCGATAAAATCCTGATCCTGCGGCTCTGGCATGCGCGGGAGGAACGGCGGTAGGTGTCTGTCAAGAATGGGAAGCTGATGCAGTGGACGTGATGTCAAGATTGAGAGGGATTGGTGTTCAATTCCAGTCTCCGCGCCTCTACGCGAATCCCATATTCATTTCGTGATTGCGCAAAACCCGGCAGAGCGAGTGGCACCCAGCTTCGCTCATTGCTAGGGCGCACCCAGCATGACCACCGACACCA
Source organism: uncultured Alphaproteobacteria bacterium (assembly GCA_963791765.1). Taxonomy (GTDB): domain Bacteria; phylum Pseudomonadota; class Alphaproteobacteria; order Sphingomonadales; family Sphingomonadaceae; genus Novosphingobium. The sequence continues at coordinate 89,920 of CAWBTL010000007.1, read as the reverse complement.
GCCCACCAGACGATCCTGGCCCAGATCCCTTCGACGCCATCGTCGATGCCCCCTTCGATAGCGCGCTGTCGGAGCGGTACCTGGTCTATGCGCTGTCCACGATCACCGCGCGCTCGCTGCCCGATCTGCGCGACGGGCTTAAGCCGGTCCACCGCCGCCTGCTCTGGGCGATGCGGCTTCTCAAGCTCAGCCCGACCGATGCGTTCAAAAAGTCTGCCCGCGTCGTCGGCGATGTCATCGGCAAGTATCATCCGCATGGCGACCAGTCGGTCTATGACGCCATGGTCCGCCTCGCGCAGGATTTCTCGCTGCGCTATCCCTTGGTCGAGGGGCAGGGCAATTTCGGCAACATCGACGGCGATAACGCCGCCGCCTATCGCTATACCGAAGCCCGGCTGACCAGAACCGCGATCCAGCTGATGGCCGGGCTCGACGAAGGCACGGTCAATTATCATCCGACCTACAATGGCGAGGACGAGGAACCCGAGATTTTCCCCGGCCTGTTCCCCAATCTGCTCGCCAATGGCGCGATGGGCATTGCCGTGGGCATGGCGACCAGCATCCCCAGCCACAATGTCGCCGAAATCATCGACGCGACGCTGCTGCTGATCGACAATCCCCACGCCGAACACGCCCAGCTGATGGAAGTGTTCCACGGGCCGGATCTGGCCACCGGCGGCGTGATTGTCGATAGTCCCTCTGCGATATCGGCGGCTTACGAGAGCGGCAAGGGCGCTTTCCGGGTGCGCGCGCGCTTCCATGCCGCCGAGGCGAAGGACGCCGAGGACCGCGTGGCCGGGATAGAGCGGCTCGGCAATGGCATGTGGCAGCTGGTGGTCAGCGAAATCCCCTACATGATGCAGAAGGGCAAGCTGATCGAGCAGATCGCTGGCCTGATCGCCGACAAGAAGCTGCCGATCCTCGAGGACATTCGCGACGAAAGCGATGAGCAGATCCGCCTCGTGCTGGTGCCCAAGAACCGTAATGTCGATCCCGAACTTCTCAAGGAATCGCTGTTCAAGCTGAGCGACCTTGAAAGCCGGTTCAGCCTCAATCTCAACGTGCTCGATGCCAATCGCACCCCCGGCGTGCTCGGGCTCAAGCTGCTGCTGCAGGAATGGACGCTCAGCCAGATCGACATCCTGCTGCGCCGCAGCCAGCACCGGCTGGACAAGATCGCGGCACGGCTGGAGCTGCTCGAAGGCTATATCATCGCCTTCCTCAACCTTGACCGGATCATCGAGATCATCCGCACCGAGGACGAACCCAAGCCAGTGATGATGCTGGAATTCGCGCTGAATGACCGGCAGGCCGAAGCCATCCTCAACATGCGGCTGCGCAGCCTGCGCCGGCTTGAGGAAATGGAGCTGCGCAAGGAGCATGCCGAGCTGCTGCTGGAGCAGGAGGAACTGCTCAAGCTGATTGACAGCCCGGCTCGCCAGAAGACAAGGCTAAGGCGCGATTTGACGGCGCTGCGCAAGGATTATGCCGAGGATACGCTGCTGGGCCGCCGCCGCACGACGCTGGCCGAAGCTGCGCCGACGCGCGAATTCAACATGGACGCGATGATCGAGAAGGAGCCGGTGACGGTGATCCTCTCGGCCAAGAGCTGGGCGCGCGGGGCCAAGGGCCATCTCGCGCTTGATGGCGATTTCAAGTTCAAGGAAGGCGACGGCCCCGGCTGGGCGCTGCACTGCCAGACCACCGACAAGCTGCTGATCGCCTGCGACAACGGCCGGTTCTACACGCTCGGCGCCGACAAACTCCCCGGCGCACGCGGCTTTGGCGAGCCGATCCGGACGATGCTGGATGTAGACTCCGAAGCGCAGATCGTCGCGGTGATGGTCTACAGGCCTGGCGCGCAATTGCTGCTGGCCTCGAACCTGGGCCGCGGTTTCGCCGCCGAGGCGGACGAACTGCTCGCCGAGACCCGCAAGGGCCGGGGGGTGATGAACACCAAGCCCGGCGTCAAGCTGACCGTGGTCCGCGAAATCCCGGCGGAGCACGATCACATCGCAGTGGTGGGCGACAACCGCAAGCTGGTGATCTTCAGCCTCGAGGAACTGCCGGTGCTGGCCAAGGGCCAGGGTGTGACGCTCCAGCGCTATCGCGATGGCGGGCTGGCCGATGCGGTGACGCTGAAGCTGGAGGATGGGCTGAGCTGGGCGATGGGCGGCGATACCGGGCGCGTGCGGACCGAGAAGGACGTTGGCTTGTGGAAGGTGGCGCGGGGCGCGGCTGGGCGGTTGCCGCCGACGGGGTTTCCGAGGGATGGGCGGTTTTAGATGGGGGAGCTGACCGTCCGTTTCAACGTGGCTGCGGATTAGCGATCACCTGATTTCAAAGTGTCGCCGACTTGTCCTTTAGACGTTGAACCTGAGATTTGGCCCAATCGCTCCCGTGCTGGTCAAATGGGATAACGACGATATCGAAATCGAGCGGATTGCGGGCATATTTCAGTATGACCTCGCTTTCATAGGTGCCACCCCGAAAGATATCGGCGCTACCCATGCACTTGCTACAAAATTCACTCGTATCGGACTCAATCCAGTACGCCATCACGCTATCTCTACTCATAGATATCACCCTAAATAATTAGCATCCCCAGTCTGGGATGACTACGCCCACCTTTCTAGCACGCTCAACGAACTTATTGTCGATACGCGATCTTGCCGTAGGAGCAAAATGCTTACAATACGCGGCCAGAAAAATGCATTCGCGTCCGTGCTGTTTGTGCTTTCTCAAAATGATTGCAATTCGCATAGGATAATAAGGCGGTGGATGATCGCCTGTTCTGAAATATTCATCGAGGCCATGACTAAATACATCAATCTGAGCGTTTAGGTTTTGCTTTATGGATAGAAGCTCGGACCGAAAGGAATCCTCGCTCTGGTTAAGGATTGGGTGCGCTCCCATGGCCTCACCCCATGTGATGCCTTCATCAAACATTCGCTCGATGTTAGCAAGGCGTTCTTCCTTCGCCTTCTCCCACAATTCCAAGTGGTCGATTTGATGCTCGGTCTCTAGCCGCTTAATCAAGGCGTCAATTGCCGTGTAATCCTGTTCCTCAATCACCCCGCCGACTCCTCCCCTAAAATCTACCAGCCTCGTTCATGGCCGGGAAAGCCCTCTACCACCCAGCGGTCCTCAACCGCGCGAAAATTGCGCTCGATCAACGCCGATCCCGAAGCTGCTCAGCCAAACGCTTGCGCGTAAATCCATCGCTTGCCGCCAGCCGCTGACGTTCGACATTGCGCCCCTGCTCCGCGGCCAGATCGAGAATGTAGTCGGTCGACTGGATAAGTCCCGCGCCTTCCAGCCCGCGCAGGAAATCGCCGGTGCTGATCAGACTGACCCGTTCGTCAAGAATGGCGCGGCGTTTGCTCAGGTCGTTGTCCTCGAACAGCAGCAGCGCCTCGGCCTCCGGATTGCCCGCCAGAAACCGCTCCAGCGCCTCGACCGCCGCCTGCTCGCCCAGGCCTCTGGCCGAGCGGCCTTCCTCGAAGCGGCGCTGCTGGTCGATACCAATGTCGGTCGGCACGATGCGGACACTTTCAAGATTGGCGTTGATCCAGGCGACGATCTGCTCCGCGCCGGGCGCGCCATGCACGCGCGTTGCCTCGACATAGACGGCATCGGGGATGGTCACGGCAATGCCGGGCCGCAGCAGCATGTCCAGCGCATCGGCAAGAACGAGAGTGAAGAGCGGCGAGGTGTCAGTTACTATAAGGCTGAACGGCGCGCTCATGGCGACCGTTGGTTCTGCAATAGCTGCTGCAACAATGCCCGTCCGCGTGTGCGCGACGCCACATTCGGGCCGGTCATCGGCGCGACGGGTGGACGCAGGCCGAGTTCGCCGAGTCCAGCCAGCACCTGGACATAATCATCGAATCCGCGCTCGCGAAGGGCACGCCAGGTAATGTCACCGTTGGCGTACTGCCGGATCAGATTTTCGCTGTCAGCGTTCATGGTGCGATTTTAGCATTGCCACATGTTGCGGGCAAGTTCGGAGGGTTTCAGCCCAACTCTTCCCCCAAAATCTCCCATACCCGCTCCTCGCCCGGAAACCCCTCTACAACCCAGCGATCCTCGACCGCGCGCAATATCCGCGCGACTTGCGGCCCGGCCTTGACCCCGCGCGCGACGATCTGGCCGCCTTTGAGCGGGAAGGTGGGGATGGACCAGTCCTTTATGGGGGCGGTATCCGCGCCGGTCAGCAGCAGCCGGTCGAGGGCCTGTTCGCGGCCGAGGCGGTAGGCGAGGGTGCGGGCTTGCGCTGTACCCGCCTCATGCGCTTCAAGCCCCTCCCCCTGGAGGGGGAGGTTGGGTGGGGGTGTGCGACGTTGGGCTTTGGCACCAGCGTTGACGCTCGGCTTCGCCTCGCTCCCCTCCCCCCAGCCCCTCCCCGCCGGGGAGGGGGGCAAGAAGGGTTGGTCCCGTCCCGCCGCTGACATCAGCCGCTTTTTCTGCGCTGTCGATAGCCGGAACCGTGCCGCGACGCCCTCTGCCGCCGCGACATCGGCGGGCAGCAGCGAGGCCAGCCGGCGCAGCGCATCAGGGGCAACAGCCTGCCGCTGCTCCTCGCCCACCAGCGCCGCCAGCCCATCGACCGCAGCCTCGGGCAGCACCACCCCCAGCACGCCCAGCTGCGCCATGCGCGCTACTGTAGCAGCCGGATCGGGCAGGGCGAGCAGGTTGAGCAGTTCCATGCCCACCCGCTCGCGCGACAGGCCCTTGAGCGTCGCGGCCAGTTCAGCGCAGGAATTTTCCGATGCTATATCAGCCGGTAATGATCCAAACCTCGCCTGAAACCGGAAGTACCGCAGGATCCGCAAGTGATCCTCGCGGATGCGTTCGTGCGGATCGCCGATAAAGCACACCCGCCGTGCCGCGAGGTCGTCCAGCCCGCCAAAGTAATCCCAGATCTCGCCCGAAACCGGATCGGCGTAGAGCGCGTTGATGGTGAAATCGCGCCGCGCCGCATCCTCGCGCCAGTCTTCGGCGAAGGCGACGGTGGCGCGGCGGCCGTCGGTGCTGACGTCATGACGCAGGGTAGTGATCTCGACCGGCCCGCCGCCGAGCAGCGCGGTGATGGTGCCGTGGGCGATACCGGTGGGGACGCTGCGGATTTTTGCCGCATCGAGCCGGGCGATGACCTCGTCGGGCACCAGCGGCGTCGCCAGGTCGATATCCTTCACCGCGAGGCCGAGCAGCGTATCGCGCACTGCTCCGCCGACATAGCGGGCGTTGCCGGGCCCCAGCGCGGCGATCAGCCGGGCGAGGTCTTTGCGCCGGGTCCAGTCGGCGGGGGGGAGGGCGCTATCCATGCCACCGCAACCGGCGCGAGAGATTGACCAGCAGCGCTGCCGTCACGCCCCAGATCTGATGTTCCTGCCACTGGATCTGGTAATAGGACCGCATCGACCCCTCCCATTCCACCCATTGCCCGACATGGTTGGCGGGATCGAGCACGAAACTCGCTGGCGCCTCGAACCACTGCGCCACTTCGGTGGGGTTGGGGACGATTTTGAGGTTGGCTGGCACCACAGCCAGCACCGGGGTGATCTCGAAGCCGGAATGAGTGCGATAGACGTCGCTGGCACCGATGACCCGTACGTCGCGGCTGTCGATGCCAAGTTCTTCATGCGCCTCGCGCAGCGCCGCCTCGACGGGCGTTTCGCCTGGATCGACCTTGCCGCCGGGAAAGGCGATCTGGCCGGGGTGCGAGCGCATGTTGGACGGGCGGTGGAGGAGCAGTACGCCGGGGTTGCCCTCGCGCTCGGTAACCGCGATCAGCACGGCGGCGGGGGTGAATTGCTCGATGCCTTCGAGCCGCTGGTCGCCGAACAAGACGGGCGGTTCACCGGAGTGGCCCTGTTCGAAGAGCTGACTGACCCGCCCGAACAGCGCGCTCATGCCGGCACCAGCGCGAAGGTGACGCCCTGGCTGGAGACACTGAGACTGCCTCCATCCAGTGCAATTTCAGCCAGCTGGGCATATGTGCTGCGATTGAGTTTGGCCTCCAGCCCGTGCCGCACGCCGATGTAGAGTGCCGGGGTGTCGGGATCGCCCGCCGCGCGGATCGGGTGATCGGGGCCGGCGATGACCAGTTCGTCGGTGTTGAGCCGGAAGGCCAGCCCCCCGCTTTCCAGCCGGACATCGACGGCGATGAAGGCGGCATCCTCGACCACGATCGACAGCTTCTCTTGCGGCGTCACCAGCCAGTGCTGGCCAGCCTCGTCGCGGATCAGCAGCGCGGAAAAGGCGCGGACCATCGCCGGGCGGGTGATCTCGCCGCCGTCGTGGAACCAGCGCCCATCCGCGGCAATCCGCATCACACTGTCACCGCTGCGCTCTGGGTGCCACTGATCGACCGGCGGCAGTTTGCGCTGCTCCACAAGCCGGGCGATCTCGGAGAGCGAGAGCGCGGCAAGTTCGGGGGGCGGCTCGTAAGGCATCGGCGAAGCGATGCCAGATCGAACTACCGCCGCCAAGGCCCCAGCGTGCCTTCGCGGGGGAGGATCGCGGGATTGTCGCAGCGCGCGAGCAGGCGGTGGGGGTCCCAGGGGCCGGGGAGCTTCCAGCCAGCGGTGTGGTCGGCGATGAAGCCCCAGAAGCGGCCGTAATACTCCGGATCGCCGATCATCACCTGCGGTAGCGGCGCTTCGGGACTGATCGCGCCGAGGCTTGCCAACATCAGCGCCTTGCCGAAACCGCGGCCCTGCTGTTCGGGCAGCACCGCCACCGGGCCGACCATGATCAGCGGATGATCGCGGCCATTGGCGTCGGTCAGCGCCAGCGGCCAGCACTGGATGGTCCCGGCGAGCATGTCGTCCTCGTCGAGCGCGGCGAAGCTCAGTCCGGGCAGCCAGTCGAGCCCTTCGCGCAGCCGGTAGGCGGTGCGGGTGTGGCGCTCGGGCTCGAAGGCGCGGTCGAGCAGCGCTTCGATCAAAGCGGAATCGACATCTGCGAGGGGTACGATCTTGGTCATGGGCCGCGCGCCGATAAGGGCGGTGGCCGGACTTGTCGACCGAATTTACCGGGCGCGCGGCGAAAGTTTGAGCAAGCGGCCGCCATCGCCGTCTTCCAGCACCCACAGCGAGCCGTCTGCGGCTTCGGCAATGGCGCGGATGCGGGCGTCCATATTGTAACGCTCGACCTCGCGCGCGCTGGTTCCCTCGATGGCGACACGCACGATGCCCTGCGCCTTCAGTCCGGCGGCAAGCACCTGCCCGCGCCATGCCGGGAAGGCGCTGCCGCGGTAGAAAATGAAGTTCCCCGGCGCGATTACCGGGTTCCAGCTGATCGCGGGGGCGGCGAATTCGGGTCTGGTCGCATGGCGCGCGATCATCCGGCCATCGTAATGATTGCCGTTGGAGACCAGCGGCCAGCCATAGTTCCTGCCCGGTTCGACCAGATTGAGCTCGTCGCCACCGGCAGGGCCATGCTCAAGGTCCCACAACCGGCCCTGCGCATCGAACTGCAGCCCGAGGATATTGCGGTGCCCCAGCGTCCACACCTGCGCCGCGACGCCGCCCTGGCTGGCAAAGGGATTACCCGGCGCGGGCGTGCCATCGGGCAGCAGCCGGACGATCTTGCCGAGGTTGCCCGTCATGTCCTGCGCGGGGGTGAACTTCTGCCGATCGCCCGAGGCCACGAACAGATAGCGGCCATCGGGCGAGAAGGTCAGCCGGTGCGAATAATGGCCGCGGCCGGTGGTTTTGGGGGTCTGCCGCCAGATCACTCGCAGGTCTTGCAACGCGCAGCTGGAATGATCGGCACAGACCAATTCGGCGCGGCCGACGGTGGCTCCGCGGGTGTCGCCGTCACCGGCTTCGGCCCAGCTCAGATAGACGGTGCGCTTGTCGAGACTGGTCGAGTGTTGCCCCGGCGCAAAGATGAAATCGCCCAGCCCGCCCTGACCGCCGTAAGCGACTTTGGGTACGCCGGTGACAAAGCCCATTTGCCCCGAGGGTTCGACGAATTTGATCCGTCCCGCCTTCTCGGTAACGAATACCGTCCCCGTGCCCGGATCGATCGCCATGGCCCAAGGTTCGTCGAACTTGGCGACTTCGGCGGTGGTGAAGGGGTTTCGCGACGCAGTGTTGCTATCCCCAGCCTGCGAAGCGCTGCAGCTTGCCGGAAGCAATGCGAAGATGGATAGGACGAGGCGGAGGGTTGGAGCTTTCATGGACGCGATTATGGCCAGTCGATGGATGCTTGCCAAGCCTGTGGAAGGCCGGATAGTCATCGGCGTGGACGAGGCCGGGCGCGGGCCGCTGGCGGGTCCGGTGGTGGCGGCGGCGGTGGTTCTAAGCGATCCTTGCCCGGTCGGACTGGACGATTCCAAGAAGCTCACCGCCCGGCGGCGCGGCGTTCTCGAAGGCGAGATCAAGGCGAGCTGCCACTGGGCGCTGGGCGTGGCCGAAGCGGACGAGGTTGACCGGATCAACATCTTCCAGGCGACCATGCAGGCGATGACCCGGGCCGTCGCCGCGCTGTGCGAGGCACTGGCGCTGGAGCCGGACCTTGTGCTGATCGACGGCAACATGACTCCGCAGCGCCGCGTGCCGGACTGGCGCTGGCAGGCGCGCGCGATTGTCGGCGGTGACGGCATCGAGCCGTGCATTTCCGCAGCCTCGATCATCGCCAAGGAGCACCGCGACCGGCTGATGCGTGCCGCCGCGCTGGCGCATCCGCACTATGGCTGGGAGCGCAACATGGGCTATGGCACGCGCGAACATCTCGAGGCCCTGCGGCGGCACGGCCCCGCTCCCCCGCATCGGCGCAGCTTCGCGCCGGTGGCGCAACTGGAGTTGCTGGGCGAGGGTTGCGTGTGTGCTTCGACAAGCTCAGCATGAGCGGAACTTGGAAAATAAACCAACCCCGCTCAGCCTGAGCTTGTCGAAGGCCGCGCGCTAACGGAAGACCGGAAATGCCATTCACCGAAGCCGATGTCGCCGATCAGTCGGGCAAATGTTTCATCGTAACGGGCGCCAACACCGGGCTTGGCTTCGACGCGGCGCGGGTGCTGGCGGCGAGAGGTGCGCGGGTGCTGCTGGCTTGCCGCGATCAAGCCAAGGCAGAGGGCGCGATGGCGCGGATCCGCTCCGAAACCGCGCTGGCCGACATTGTCTTTCTGCCGCTCGACCAGGCCGATCTCGCCAGTGTCCGGCGGGCGGCGGACATGGCCGCGCGGGAACCCCGGATCGACGTTCTGCTCAACAATGCCGGGGTGATGTTCCCGCCGCTGACCCGCACCGCGCAGGGCTTCGAGTTGCAATTCGGGGTCAACCACCTCGGCTGCTTTGCGCTCACCGCGCTGCTGCTGCCCAAACTCGCCGAGGTGCCGGGATCGCGGGTGGTGGTCACCGCCAGCCTTGCCCACCAGCGCGGCAATATTCAGTGGGACGATCTGAACGCGGAGAAAGGCTACAGCCGGGGCGCGCGCTATTCGGACAGCAAGCTTGCCAACATGCTGTTCTTTGCAGAGCTTGACCGGCGGCTGCGCGCGGCGGGATCGCCGGTGACGGCGCTGGGCTGCCACCCCGGTGTCGCCGCGACCGATCTGATGCGCCACGCCGGGCCGTTCCGCGTGGTCACGCCGCTGTTTGGCCTGTTCCTCAACACCTCTGCCAGGGGTGCCTGGCCGGCGCTGCAGGCGGCCTGCGATCCGGGCGCGAAGCCGGGCGGTTACTATGGCCCGCAGGGGCTAGGCGGATACAAGGGCGTTTCGGGCGAGGCGAAGCGAACCGAAGCGGCTCAGGACCCGCAGCTCGCACGTCGGCTGTGGGATGTTTCGGTCGAGATGACCGGCATTGACCCGGACCTGGCACCCGCCTGAAAATATTTGCGACGAAGCGAGTCCGTAACGCCACACCACAACATATCGAGTCCTCGCTCTCTGCGAGACTCAACATGCAGTGGGGGACTCGTTCCGTTCCCCCTGCGTTGACGGCCCGTTAACCATGCTGCGCTAGGCTTTGCGCGGAGTTGCGACTTGACGCGGACTCCGCGAGGACTCACCCTATGGCACAAGCAAGGGGGCTAATGCGGGGCATATGGTGCAGGTAATGCTGAAGGATCGGGTGCGTCCGCGCGCCGTGGAAAAGGCCGTACTACCGCTTGGGCAGATATTGTCCGGCGATTGCATCGAGGCGATGCGCTCGCTGCCCAGCGCCAGCATCGACATGGTCTTCGCCGATCCGCCCTACAATCTCCAGCTTGGCGGCGATCTCAGTCGGCCCGACGGCAGCCACGTCGATGCGGTGACCGACGATTGGGACAAGTTCGCCAGTTTCGCGACCTATGACCAGTTCACCCGCGAATGGCTGGCCGAAGCGCGGCGGGTGCTCAAGCCCAGTGGCTCGCTGTGGGTGATCGGCAGCTATCACAACATATACCGCGTCGGCGCGATCCTGCAGGACATGGGCTTCTGGATCCTCAACGACATCGTCTGGCGCAAGGCCAATCCGATGCCCAATTTCAAGGGCACCCGCTTCACCAACGCGCATGAAACGCTGCTGTGGTGCTCGACCGGGGAGAAGGCGAAGTACACCTTTAATTATCGTGCAATGAAGACGTTGAATGATGAACTTCAAATGCGTTCTGACTGGGTTCTGCCGATCTGCGGCGGGCAGGAACGGATCAAGCGCGATGGCACCAAGGCCCATCCGACGCAGAAGCCCGAGGCGCTGCTCTACCGGGTGTTGCTGGCGACGACCAACAAGGGCGATGTCGTGCTCGACCCGTTTTTCGGCACTGGCACCACCGGAGCCGTGGCCAGGCGGCTTGGCCGTCAGTGGATCGGCTGCGAGCGCGAGAGTGTCTACCGCGATGTCGCCATGGAGCGCATCGAAATGGCGCTGCCGCTCGACGAAAGCGCGATCGCGACAATGCAAAGCCCCAAGACCGCGCCCAAAGTGGCCTTCGGCACGCTGGTCGAAACCGGCTGGATCGCGCCGGGGACAGTGATTTTCGACAAGAAGCGCCGGCTGAAGGCAACGGTGCTGACAGATGGGTCGCTGGTTTCGGGCACCGAAAAGGGCTCGATCCACGGGCTTGGCGCCAGGTTGCAAGGCGCGCCGGCGTGCAATGGCTGGACCTTCTGGCACATCGAGCATGCAGGCGATTTCAAGCCGGTGGATGCGCTCAGGCAGTTGTATCTGCTGGCGACCGAGGATTGAGTAGAAATGTGCCTTTCGCGCGGAGGCGCGGAGACGCGGAGGGGATGCTCCGCGCTGAAGGCGCTTTGTATCTATTGCTGTGCTGGCCACCATTAATGCGACGGATCGAACGGCGGCTTCGCCGATAACGTGATTTCTCCGCGTCTCCGCGTCTCCGCGCGAAAAATTTACTTCCCGTTCGATTGCGCGCCGCTTCAGAGATACGTAGCTGTAACTTATGACCCAAACCCTCTACATCCGCCCCATCGCCCTCGCCGAAAGCCCGCAAAGCGAAGAAGGCGAGGCGATCCGTCTCGCCGGGGGCCTCGTCTACGCCAGCCGTTTCGCGCTGATACTGCGCGAGAGTGGCAAGGTCACCTCCCGCCAGCGGCTGTCCGTGCCCGAAATGGCCCTAGCGCTCGCCGGGCTGCCAGATGCGCTGGCGGCAGAGGGCGCGGCGCAGTGGGCGGCGCTGGGCAAGGCGCATGCGCCGCTGCAATGCGGCGCGCGCACCATCCGGCTCGACCAGCCGCAAGTGATGGGCATCCTCAACGTCACGCCTGACAGTTTCTCCGACGGCGGCAAATTCCTCGACGATCCCGAAGTGGCCAGCGCCCACGCTGCTGCCATGCTCGAGGGAGGCGCGGCGATTGTCGATGTCGGCGGCGAATCGACCCGCCCCGGCGCACCGGCAGTATGGGAGGGCGACGAGCTCAAGCGCGTCATCCCGCATATCGAGCGGCTGGCCGCCTCGGGCGCGGCGATCAGCATCGACAGCCGCCGCCCGGCGGTGATGGAAGCGGCGCTGGCCGCGGGTGCGCATGTCATCAACGACGTGTCCGCGCTGCGCCACGATCCACGCAGCCTGGAGTTGGCCGCGCGCAGCGGTGTGCCGGTGGTGCTGATGCACGCGCCGGGGCAGGGCGACGATCTGCACAGCGGCGGCGATTACCGCGATGTCGTGCTCGATGTGTTCGACTGGCTGAAGGCCCGCCGCGACGCCGCGCTTGCCGCCGGTATCGCCCGCGAGCGGATTATCCTCGATCCCGGCATCGGCTTCGGCAAGAGCGTGGCGGAAAACCTGGCCCTGCTCAACGCCCTGCCGCTGTTCCATGCGCTGGGCCAGCCGCTGCTGATCGGTGCCAGCCGCAAGCGCATGATCGGGGCGCTGTCGAACGAGGCTCAGCCGCATCAGCGCACCGGCGGCTCGCTGACGCTTGCGGTCAAGGCGATGGATGCCGGGGTGCAGCTGCTGCGGGTGCACGATGTGGTGGAAACCGTGCAGGCGGCGCGGGTGTGGCGCGGCATGCGTGACGAGGCGCTCACCGATTTCGGGCAGATGGCGGGGTAGGCCAGCCGCCTGCGGGGGCGGAACTGTGTCTGCGCAGGTCTGGCTAGTCCACGCTCGCCTTGACGATCTTGCCCGGCTCGCGCGGGGGTTCGCCCTTGGGCAGGGCATCGACGTGTTCCATGCCGCTCTCGACCACGCCCCAGACGGTGTATTGCTTGTCGAGGAAGCGCGCGTCGTCGAGGCAAATGAAGAACTGGCTGTTGGCGCTGTGCGGTGCACTGGTGCGCGCCATCGAGCAGACGCCGCGGACGTGCGGTTCGTCGCTGAATTCGGCCTGGAGGTCAGGCTTGCTCGATCCACCCATACCGGTGCCGTTCGGGCAGCCGCCCTGCGCCATGAAGCCGGGGATGACGCGGTGAAACTTGACGCCGTCGTAGAAGCCTTCGCCGACCAGCTCCTTGATCCGCCCGACATGGCCGGGGGCCAGATCGGGGCGCAGCGTGATGACAACGTCGCCGCTGTCGAGGCTAAGGGTAAGTTTGTCTGACATGGTAATCTCCTGAAATTTGCCGGTCGATATAGGGCCGTTCCGGACAATGTCACGCCCCGCGCGCCTGCCCGGTTGCTTTTGTCATTTGCGGCCCTAGACCGTCGCGCATGAATCCCGAGGAACTCGACGACAGGCTGCTCGATATCGCCGCTTCCGCGGGCGATGCCGCGCGCGAATCCGAGAGCCTCGACGAGGATAATCTGCTCAAGCCCGATTATGTCCGCCGGGTCCGCGAAGCCCTCGAAGCCGGCGAGAAGGACGCGGTCTACGACCTGGTCGAGCCGCTGCATCCCGCCGACATCGCCGATCTGTTCGAGCTGCTCTCCCCCTCCGAACGCCCGGGATTCGCCGCTGCCATCACCGATCTGATGGGCAGCGAAGTCTTCGCCGAGCTGAATGACCACGTCCGCGAATTGCTGGTCGAGGCGCTGCCCGCCGGCATGGTCGCCGATATCGCCGAACAGCTCGACACCGACGATGCGGTGGCAATGCTCGAGGATCTCGACGAGGACGACCAGCAGGCCGTGCTCGCCGAAATGGAGCCCGAGGACCGCGCCGCGATCGAAACCGCGCTATCCTACCCGGAAGAATCCGCTGGCCGCCTGATGAGCCGCGATTTCATCGCCGTGCCCGAGCATCTCACCGTCGGCGACCTGATCGATTACCTGCGCGAAAACTTCTACCTGCCGACCGAGTTCTGGGAAGTGTTCATCGTCGATCCGGGGCATCATCCGGTCGGCAGCTGCGCGCTCAGCTGGGTGCTGCGAAGCCCGCGCCACGTCGCGCTGACCGACGTCATGAAGCGCGACCAGACGCTGGTGCCGGTAAGCATGGACCAGGAGGAAGTGGCGCTGCGCTTCCAGAAATATGCGCTGATTTCGGCCGCTGTTGTCGACGAATCGGGGCGGCTGGTCGGCCAGATCACCGTCGACGATATCGTCCACATCATCCAGGAAGAAGCCGGCGAGGACGTGCTGCTGCTGTCCGGCGCGGGCGACGGCGACATCAACGAGCCGATCCGCGACACCTATGTCAGCCGGGTGCGCTGGCTGGTCGCCAATCTGGTGACCGCGCTGCTCGGCGCGACGATCATCACCAGCTTCGGCGGGGCCATCGAAAAACTGGTGGCTCTGGCGGCGCTGATGCCGATGGTCGCCTCGATCGGCGGCAATGCCGGGACGCAGACCATGGCCGTGGCAGTGCGCGCGCTTGCCACCAACCAGCTGACCCGCGCCAACACCGCCCGTATCCTGGTGCGCGAGATGCGGGTCGCACTGCTCAACGGGGTCACCGTGGCGACGCTGATCGGCATCGCCACCTGGCTGTTTTTCTCCAGCCCGCTGCTGGGCGGCGTGATCGCGACTGCGGTGGTGGTCAATATTTTCATCGCGGGTCTGGCCGGAGTGATCGTGCCGGTGGTGTTTGACCGGCTCGATGTCGATCCGGCGGTGGCATCCTCGGTGTTCGTGACGATGATCACCAATTCGATGGGCTTTTTCGCCTTTCTGGGCCTGGCGGTGTCGAGCGGGCTGGTTGGCTGATGCCGCTGCATCTGACCAAGATCGCCTTTCAAAGCGAAAGCCCGGCGACACTACGAGCCTGGCTCGAGGGTGAGGGCGCCGCTGGCGCGTTCCCGGGGGAAGCACGGCTGACCACGCGTTATCTGCCCAAGCGGCACGCGGACATGGCTGGCGGCTCGCTTTACTGGATCCACCAGAACGCGATTGTCGGCCGCTCGCCGCTGCTGGGTTTCGAGCAAAAGGACGATGGCCGCTGGTGGATCCGCCTCGATCCGCGCCTGATCCCGGTCCACCCCCGCGCCAAACGCGCGCATCAGGGCTGGCGCTATCTCGACGACGACAATGCGCCTGCCGATATCGGCGGGGGGATTGAAGATGGCGGCGATGTGCTGCCGGGGCGGATGGTGGGAGAGCTGGCGAAGCTGGGGCTGGTGTGAGGGAATTCTCTTGACGGGAGTTTTCATTCAACTGCTTGAATTTCCGCTCATCCTGAGCCCGTCGAAGGACCATCGTGCTCCGGCGAGCTCACCGTAACAACCTGGTGCTTCGACAAGCTCAGCATGAGCGGGTCTAGTGTGGATGTAACGCAACCCATTCATCCGACCACCCGTCCACGCAGCGAATTCGGCCCCGCTTCAACCAGCTCCACCTCGACAATTTCGCCAATGGCAACGTCGCCCTCGAAATACACCGATTGCAGCCATGGCGATTTGCCGAGCCACTGGCCGGGCTGCCTGCCCTTGCGGTCGATCAGCACGTCGCAGCGGCGTCCGACGCTGGTCTGATTGAAGGCCAGGCTGCTACGCTGGAGCGCGGCTTGAAGGCGCTGGAGGCGCTCGTCCATCACTTCCGGCGCGATCTGGCCCTCCATCGTCGCCGCCGGAGTGCCGGGCCGGGGGCTGTATTTGAAGCTGAAGGCCTGCGCATAGCCGACGCTATCGACCAGCCGCAGTGTATCTTCAAACTCCGCGTCGCTCTCGCCGGGGAAGCCGACGATGAAATCGCCCGAGATTGCAATGTCCGGACGGACGCCGCGCACCCGGTCGAGCACCCGCAGATAGCTTTCGACGCTATGGCTGCGGTTCATCGCCTGCAGCACCCGGTCGCTGCCCGATTGCACCGGCAGGTGCAGGTAAGGCATCAGTTTGGCCACCTCGCCATGCGCGGCGATCAGGCCCTCGGTCATGTCATTGGGATGGCTGGTGGTGTAGCGGATGCGCTGGAGCCCGGGCAGGTCGGCCAGCGCGCGGATCAGCGAATCAAGTCCGGCGGAGCGGCCCTTGCCGTCTCCTCCCGCCCAGGCGTTGACGTTCTGGCCGAGCAGAGTGATCTCGCTCGCTCCGGTTTCGACCAGTCTCTGCGCTTCGTCGATCAGATCATTGAGCGGACGTGATATTTCGGCGCCGCGGGTATAGGGAACCACGCAATAGGTGCAGAATTTGTCGCAGCCTTCCTGCACGGTGAGGAAGGCGGAAGCGCCCGAGCGGCGGCGGCGGGGCAGGGCGTCGAATTTGGTTTCGGCGGGCATGTCGGTATCAGTGACACGCTCACCGGTGACAGCCCGCGCCAGCATGTCGGGCAGGCGGTGATACGCCTGCGGACCGACCACCATCCGCACCGACGGCGCCCGCGCCATGATCTCCTCGCCCTCGGCCTGGGCCACGCAGCCGGCGACGGCGATCAGCGGAACCGAGCCGTCGCTGCGGCGCAAGCGGCCGATATCCGAATAGACCCGGTCGACCGCCTTTTCGCGAATGTGGCAGGTGTTGAGCACCACCAGATCGGCCTCTGCCCCCTCCGGCGCGGCGGACATGCCTTGCGCGGTCAGCAGCTCGCCCATGCGCTCGCCGTCATAGACGTTCATCTGGCAGCCGAAGCTCTTGACCTTGAAGGTCGAGGGGGGCGGGGTTGAGGGCATCGGCGCGCCCTAGGCCAGATTGGCGGGGTTTTGAAGGAAAGATTGGGTTCGCGCGGAGGCGCGGAGACGCGGAGATGAAGGAAAGCATTTCGCGCAGAGGCGCAGAGGAAGCAGAGGACGCAGAGCTGTTGCACTGCGCCGCAGGCAGTTCCTTCACCTGCCGCCGTACCGCTTGAAGCAACGAAAGGAATATATGGGCTTCGTCCGAAACGGAACTCTCTGCGCCCTCTGCTTCGTCTGCGCCTCTGCGCGAACCGCCTTTTTCTGCTTCATCATTCCTCCGCATCTCCGCGCCTCCGCGCGAAACTGTTCCCAACGCGGCCCAAACCCGCTAACCGCGCGCCATGTCCGAAACCACGACCCTCTACACCGCCTTCACCGGCCACCTCTCCGCCGCGCTCGATGCGCTTGAAGCCGCCGGGACGCTGCCCGCTGGCCTGAACCGCGGCGCGATCACCGTCGAGCCGCCGCGCGATGCTTCGCATGGCGATCTATCCACCAATGCCGCGATGGTGCTGGCCAAGCCTGCCGGCATGAACCCGCGCGCACTGGCCGAGGCTTTGGTGGTGGAACTGGCCAGACTTCCGCTGGTGACCAGCGCCGACATTGCCGGACCGGGCTTCATCAACCTGCGCCTGACAGACAGCGCCTGGCTGGAGGAATTGCGCGCACTGGCCGTACTGGGCGCGGATTACGGTCGTTCGTCCGTGGGCGGCGGCACCACGGTCAATGTCGAATATGTCTCGGCCAACCCGACCGGACCGATGCACATGGGCCACTGCCGGGGCGCGGTGGTGGGCGATGCGCTGGCGACGCTGCTGGAATTTGCCGGCCACAAGGTGATCCGCGAATATTACGTCAACGACGCCGGCGGGCAGGTCGATGTCTTGGCCCGCTCGGTGCATATCCGCTACCGCGAGGCGCTGGGTGAGGCAGTCGGCGAGATTCCGGAGGGGCTCTATCCGGGCGATTACCTGATCCCGGTGGCGCAGGAACTGGCGCAGGAATTCGGCGATAAATACGCCAAGGCCCCAGAGGCGCAATGGCTGGTGCTGTTCCGCACCCGCGCCGTCGCGGCGATGCTGGTGATGATCAAGGACGATCTGGCGCTGCTCGGCATTCACCACGATTTGTTTTCCTCCGAGGCCGAATTGCAGGCCGCAGGCAAGCCCGAAGAGGCCGAAAAGTGGCTGCGCGCGAATGATCTGGTTTATGACGGCGAGCTGGAAGCACCCAAGGGCAAAGTGCTCGACGACTGGGAGCCGGTCGCGCTGCCGCTGTTCCGCTCGACCAGATATGGTGACGATCAGGACCGGCCGATCAAGAAGTCGGACGGCAATTGGACCTATTTCGGCGCCGATCTCGCCTACCACTTCCAGAAGGCCCAGAGCGCCGACGCGCTGGTCGATATCTGGGGCGCGGATCATGCCGGTACGGTCAAGCGGATCAGGGCGGCCGTCGCGGCGATGACCGGAACTCTAGGCAAGCCCACCCCCTTCGAAGTCAAGCTGGTGCAGATGGTGCAATTGCTACGGGGTGGCGAGCCGGTCAAAATGTCGAAGCGTTCCGGCAACTTCGTGACGCTTGCCGATGTCGTGCGCGAAGTTGGCAAGGATGTCGTGCGGTTCACCATGCTGACCCGCAAGCCCGAAGCGCAGATGGATTTTGACTTCGCCAAGGTGGTTGAGGCGTCGAAGGACAATCCGGTGTTCTATGTGCAATATGCCCATGCCCGGATCCAGTCGACCATGCGCAAGGCGGCAGCGGAGAACTTCGCGCCATCGGCCGCGGATATCGCCGATCTCGGTCCCGAAGAAATCAACCTGATCAAGCTTGCCGCGCAGTTCCCGCGGATTGTCGAAGCCGCCGCCGCCGCGCGCGAACCGCACCGTATCGCATTCTTTTTGCAGGAGCTTGCCGCAGGCTTTCATGGTTACTACAACCTCGGCAACGATCAGCCGGAAAAGCGGTTCATTGTGGCACAGAATGGTAAACTGACTGGCGCCAGACTCTTTCTTGCCGCACAAATCGGGCAGATTGTCCGCAATGGTCTTGGTCTGATGGGCGTTGAGGCAGTGGAGGAAATGTAACCATGACGGGGCCTTATGGAGAACAGCACGGCGATGACCGGACTGGCGACGATGATCGGGCCGAAACCGGCGCAGATCATGAACCGGAAGCGCTCGACCAGCTCGAACTCGAAGACGACGACGATGGCCGTCTGCCGTGGCTCGAAGGCGATGACGATTATAACGATGAACCGGGTTCGGGCGGCGGGATGCTGCGGCTGGTCCTGATCGGTGTAGCTGCGCTCGCAGTGATCGTCGGCGGCATCTGGTGGACTACGAATCGAAAACCCGACGCTGCGCTGATAGCCGATGGCGGGGTGATCGAAGCGCCGGACGCGCCCTACAAGGAAAAGCCGGCGGATCCCGGCGGCAAGACCTTCGAGGGTACCGGCGACACCAGCTTTGCCGTGTCCGAGGGCAAGTCCCGCCCGGTGCGACTAGGCCAGGACGATGCGCCCAAGCCCGGCGTCGATCTCTCCTCCGCGCCTGCTGTGAAGCCACCGGGCAAGCCCGCCGCTGCAACCGCTCCCGCCCCAGCAACTCCGTCTGCAGCGGCCGCTGCCCCGGCGAGCGGTCCCGGCGTGCAGGTAGGCGCGTTTTCCTCGCGCGAATTGGCCGAGACTGGCTGGACCCGCCTGTCGCAGCGCTATTCTGCGCTGTCCGGACTGCGCCACCGCGTGATCGAAGGTCAGGCCGATATCGGCACGGTATACCGCTTGCAGGCCGTCGCCGGCAGTGAAGCGGCGGCGCAAGGGCTGTGCTCGCGGCTGAAGTCGGCGGGGCTGGCCTGTCAGGTCAAGAACTAAGCGGGACTCATATCCACACTCGCAGGCGACAGTGCGCTTGCGAAAGCGGCGCATTCCTGCGATTTCGGGGGAATGACGCCCGCGATTTTCGGCCTTTCCGGACTGGTGCTGACCGCCGACGAGCGGGCGTTCTTCCGTGACGCCGATCCCGCCGGCTACATCCTGTTCGGTCGCAATTGCGAGAGCCGGGCACAGGTCCGCGCGCTGACGGACGAGTTGCGCGGCATTCACGGGCGGGAGAAGCTGCTCATTACCGTCGATCAGGAAGGTGGTGGGGTGACGCGATTGAAACCGCCCGAATGGCCAGCCTGGCCCTGGGGCGCGGCGTTCGACCGGCTCTATGATCTGGCCCCAGTCAGCGCCATCGAAGCGGCGCGCGCCAATGCCGAGGCTTTGGGTCACGATCTTGCCGAAGTCGGGATCACGTGCACCCACGCTCCCGTGCTCGATGTGCGTCAACCCGGCACCCACGATGTCATCGGCGATCGCGCGCTGGGGCACGAGCCGCTGCGGGTGGCGGCGCTGGGCCGGGCAGTGCTCGATGGCCTCGCTTGGGCCGGAATTGCCGGCACGATCAAACATATGCCCGGGCATGGCCGCTCGACCTGCGATACGCACCTCGAAATGCCGACGATCACTGCCAGCGATGCCGAGTTGGAGACCGATCTTGCGCCTTTCCGCGCCCTCAACACCGCACCTATCGGGATGACCGGGCACTTGCTGTTCACTGCTTGGGACAGCGCGAATCCCGCCACCCAGTCACCTTATGTAATCGGCGAGATAATTCGAGGGCGCATCGGCTTCGACGGGCTGCTGCTGACTGACGACCTCGACATGCAGGCGCTCACCGGCACAGTGCCCGAGCGCGCCGAACGCTCGGTCGCGGCGGGCTGCGACATCGCGCTCAATTGCTGGGCGAAGATGGACGACATGACCGGAATTGCGCGTCGGCTTCCCGCCATGTCCGCGAGAACAACTCAACGTCTCGAACACGCGCTGGCCACCATGCGGCTCGATGGGGCCAACGGCGATCAAGGCGCACTGCTGGCCAAGCGCGATGGGCTGCTGGCGCTGGCGGGGTCCGCCGCGTGAACGATGTTGCCACCATTCCCATGCTATTGGCTCCGGACGATGAATGGGAAGGCCCGGCAGTGGCTGCTACGGACGATTCTGCGCTCTATCTGGAGCTCGATGGCTGGGAAGGCCCGCTCGACCTGCTGCTCGATCTGGCGCGGCGGCAGAAGGTCGATCTGCGCAAGATTTCGATCCTCGAACTGGTCGATCAATATATCGGCTATATAGAGCGGGCCGAGGCGATGCGGCTGGAGTTGGCGGCAGACTATCTGGTGATGGCGGCGTGGCTGGCCTACCTCAAATCGGCGCTGCTGCTGCCGCGCGAGGAGCAGGAAGACCCCAGCCCCGAGGAACTGGCGCTGCGCCTGCAACTGCGGCTGCAACGGCTCGGCGCAATGCGCGAGGCGGCGGCGCGGCTGATGGGGCGTGACCGGCTCGGCCGCGATGTGTTCATGCGCGGCGCTCCCGAGGGGCTGCGTGTGGACCGCAAAAACCGCTGGCAGTGTGACTGGTATGCGCTGGTCCAGGCTTACGGCCAGGTCAAGGCGCGCACCCAGCCGGTGGTGCATATGGTCCGCGACCGCATGGTGATGACGCTGGACAGCGCGCTGTCGCGGCTGTCCGCGATGCTCGGGGTTACGCTCGACTGGATGGAACTGCAGGACTTCCTGCCCCCGCACGCCGATGCCCGCTTGCGCCGCTCGGCGCTCGCCTCCAGCTTTGTCGCGGCGCTGGAACTGGCCCGGCTGGGCAAGGCGGAACTGTCGCAGGACGTGACATTCGGCCCGCTGCGGCTGCGGCAGGTGAAGATATGACCCTGCGACAAGCTCAGGGTGAGCGGCCGGGCGACCTCGCCCGCGCGGTGGAGGCGACACTGTTCGCCGCCGAAGAGCCGATGAGCGTGGAGGCGATCTCCACCCACCTCGGCGGTGCGGATATCAGCGATGCCCTTCGCGAACTGACCTCGCACTACGAAGGGCGAGGCGTGCAGCTGGTCGAGCGCGGCAAGCGCTGGCTGTTCCAGACCGCGCCCGACCTCGCCCATCTGCTGCGCCGCGAGCGCGAGGATGTGCGCCGCCTCTCGCGCGCCGCCACCGAGGTACTGGCGATCGTCGCCTATCACGAGCCGGTCAGCCGCGCCGAGATTGAGGCGATCCGCGGCGTGCAGACCGCCAAGGGTACGCTCGACGTGCTGCTCGAGGCGGGCTGGGTGCGGGTGGCCGGTCGCCGGGAAGTGCCGGGGCGACCGGTGATCTATGCGACCATCCCCGAATTCCTCGCCCACTTCGGCCTCGAATCGCGCAAGGACCTGCCCGGCATCGACGAATTGCGCGCCGCCGGGCTGCTCGATCCGGTCGATGAAGCCATGGCGGCAATGTCTTTCTCGGAAGGCGGTGAAACGGAATTTGCCGATGGACTGGCAAGTGAAGAGGAAAGCGCCTAGATAGGGCGCAGGCGGAATTCCGGCGCGATGCCGTGTTCGATCCGCAATTCAGGAGTAAGTTCGATGATGGGTCTGTCACTTCCCCACCTGCTGATCGTGGCACTGGTGGTGCTGGTGCTGTTCGGCCGTGGCCGCATTTCGGAGATGATGGGCGATTTCGGCAAGGGTATCAAAAGCTTCAAGCAAGGCATGTCCGAAGATGCCACTGGCCAACCTGCAGCTCCGCCTCCCGCGCAGATCCCGCAGTCACCGCCGCAGCAGCAGGCGACGCTCAATGGCGAGACTGTGGTCGATCCCAAGCAGGACGGCGTGCGTTAAACAGCTGAGTCAGCACCATGTTCGATATCGGTGCATCCGAATTCCTGCTGATCGTGATTGTCGCGATCGTCGTCATCGGGCCGAAAGACCTGCCGCTGGCCCTGCGCGCGGCGGGGCGCTGGATTGCCAAGGTGCGGCGTGTCTCGGGCCATTTCCGCTCGGGCGTCGAAACCATGATCCGCGAAGCCGAACTGGCCGAGATGGAAAAGCAGTGGCGCGATCAGAATGATGCGATCATGCAGGCCCATCCGCACCCTTCCGAGGAAGAAGTGATGGACGATAAACCGCCTGTGCCGCCCGCCAAACCGACCCGCAAGGCAAGGAAGTCCGCAAAGGGCGAACCTACCCCCCAGCTGCCGCTGCCTCCGCCCTGAACTGACCACCATGGCCCTCAACATCTCCGACATCGACGAAACCCAGGCCCCGCTGCTCGACCATCTGATCGAGCTGCGCACCCGGCTGCTGCGCTGCGTGATGGCGCTGGGGGTGACCTTTGCCGTCTGCCTCTATTTCGCCAATGATATCTTCGGCTTCCTGGTGCGCCCGCTGACCGCCGCATTCCCGCCGGGCGAGGGCAGGCTGATCTACACCAAGCTGTACGAAGCCTTTTTCGTCGAGATCAAGGTGGCGCTGTTCGCGGCCTTCTTCGTCAGCTTCCCGATCATCGCCAACCAGCTCTGGGCCTTCGTCGCGCCCGGGCTTTATGCCAAAGAAAAGAAAGCGTTTCTGCCATTCCTGATTGCCACGCCGGTGCTGTTCACCAGCGGCGCGGCGCTGGCCTATTACGTGGTCATGCCAACGGCTTTCAGCTGGTTCCTGGGCTTCGAAGGTTCGCGCGGCGGGCTTAAACTGGAGGCGCTGCCCGGTACCAGCGACTATCTCAGCCTTGTGATGCAGTTCATCCTCGCCTTCGGGATCAGCTTTCTGCTGCCGGTGCTGATGCTGTTGCTGAACCGGGCGGGCATCGTCAGCCGTCAGCAGCTGGTGCAGTCGCGGCGCTATGTGATTGTCGGGATTACCATCGTCGCGGCCGTGATTACCCCGCCCGATGTCGTCTCGCAGCTGATGCTGCTGATCCCGCTGGTGATCCTCTACGAAGGCACGCTGCTGTTCATGCGCTTCACCGAGAAGCGGGCCGCGAAGGAGCTGGTGGTAACGGACAGTTCCCCTTCCTGACGAAGGGGAACCGCCGCATCTGCGATCAAGCCGCCGGTAGCAACCTGCGATCCGTGGCGATCCGGGTCATTGCCTTCTGCAGCTTTTCGAAGGCGCGTACTTCGATCTGGCGTACGCGTTCGCGGCTTACGTTGTAGACCTGGCTCAATTCCTCGAGCGTCTTGGGATCGTTGGTCAGGCGGCGTTCGGTGAGGATCGCGCGTTCGCGTTCGTTGAGTGCGCCAAGGGCCTCGGTCAGCATGGCGTGGCGCATGCCGGCTTCCTGAGCCTCGGCGACAGTCTCGTCTTGCAGCGCGCGTTCGTCCTGCAGGGTGTCCTGCCACTGGCCATCGCCGTCTTCGCGCAGCGGCACGTTGAGGCTGGCGTCACCGCCCAGCATCATCCGCCGGTTCATGTTGACGACTTCGGTTTCAGACACGCCAAGCTTGGTGGCGATGGTTTTGACATCGTCGGGGTGCAGATCGGAGTCCTCGTAAGCGTCGAGGTTTTTTTTCATCCGGCGCAGGTTGAAAAACAGCTTCTTCTGCGCCGCGGTGGTGCCCATCTTGACCAGCGACCAGCTGCGCAGGATGAATTCCTGGATCGAAGCCTTGATCCACCACATCGCATAGGTGGCAAGACGGAAACCGCGATCGGGCTCGAACTTCTTGACGCCCTGCATCAGGCCGATGTTGCCCTCGGAAATCAGTTCGGACACTGGCAGGCCATAGCCGCGATAGCCCATGGCGATCTTGGCCACGAGTCGCAGATGGCTGGACACCAGCTGCGCGGCAGCCTCGGGATCCTCATGCTCCTGATAGCGCTTGGCGAGCATGTATTCCTGCTCGGGCGCGAGAATCGGGAACTTCTTGATCTCGGTCAGATAGCGGTTGAGACCGTCTTCGCCGCCGAGTGTAGGCGCGAGCGTCTTGCGGGCCGGCAGTTTGGCTTGATTGCTAGACACGATTTTCTTCCGTCCTTTCATCGTCGATGCACCCTTGGTGGACCCTTGAGAGGCATCCAGCCGCGGCCATCACACTTGGATCACCTATAACACAGAACTTCGAATTTAGTTGCGCAATTCGACCAACAACGCCTCCATATCTGCCGGCGGCGCGCTGATAAAATGCAATTCGGCGCCGGAAATCGGGTGAACAAAGCCCAGCTCGGCCGCGTGGAGAGCCTGGCGGCGGAAATTCTGCGCGGCGAGCAGTGGCTTGAGTTGCGATGGGGTGCGTCCATAAACAGGATCGCCCAATAGCGGATGGCCGATTGATGTCATGTGAACGCGCACCTGATGGGTGCGGCCGGTCTCTAGCCGGCATTCGACCAATGCGGCGCGTTCCAGTCGTTCCAGGGTCTTGAAGTGGGTGACGGCGTGCTTGCCGCGCCCTTCCGAAACCAGCGCCATTTTCTTGCGATCGGCTGATGAGCGGGCGATTGACCCGCGAACTGTGCCGGCGGCCGGCGTGGGCTGCCCGGCGACGATGGCGAGATAGGCGCGGGTGATTGAATGATCGGCGAACTGCCGGGCCAGCCCCTCGTGCGCGGCATCGCTTTTGGCGGCCACCAGCAGTCCCGAGGTGTCCTTGTCGATGCGGTGAACGATGCCCGGCCGCGCCACTCCGCCGATGCCCGAAAGCTGGCCCCGGCAGTGGTGCAGCAGGGCGTTGACCAGCGTGCCGTCAAAATTTCCGGCGGCGGGATGGACGACCAGCCCGGCCGGTTTGTCGATAACGATAAGGTGCTCGTCCTCGAACACCACGGCAAGCGGGATATCCTGCGCCGCTGCTTCGGCGGCGATGATTGCTGGGACGGTCAGAGTGAAGGCAGTTCCCGCACCGGGCTTGAGCGAGGCCTGGCTGGCGGGTTTGCCGTCCAGAATCAGCCGTCCTTCACCCATCAGCGCCTTGACCCGCTCGCGCGATAGTCCGCTCGCTTCGGCCAGCGCCTTGTCGAGCCGCTGGCCCGCCTCGGCGATAACGCCTTCGATGATGCTTTCCCCCCGGTCCATTGCTAGGAACATGGGCATGGACATCGAAGTGACAAGTGGCGCAATTGCCACACTACTCGAAGAAGCAGCATTGGCGGCCACGGAAGAGTGCTGCGGGCTGTTGCTGGGGCAGGGGGGGCGAGTGGAGGAAGTCCGCTCCGCCGCCAATATCGCGCCCGATCCGCTGCGGCATTTCGAGATCGATCCCGCCGCGCTGATCGCCGCCCACCGTGCCGAGCGGGCCGGCGGCGCACAGCTCGCCGGATATTACCACTCTCACCCCGCAGGCCACCCGCTGCCTTCCGCCACCGATTGCGAGCACGCCAGCGGCGATGGACGCGTCTGGGCGATCATTGCGGGAGGGGAGGTGACGTTCTGGCGCGATGGGGAGAATGGCTTCGCGGCGCTTTCCTATGGGGTGGTTGGGGAGTAAGGGCGGGTAATTCGTCAATGAAGGTCCAGAAATGTTGGTCAATTCCCTCGAACTTGCCAGCCTGCTCTGCTCGCGGCTGTGCCATGACTTGCTCAGTCCGGTGGGCGCGCTGACCAACGGGCTGGAGCTGCTCGCCGACGAAAAAGACCCTGAGATGCGCAAGCGCTGCATGGAATTGCTCGAGCAGAGCGCGAAGATTTCCGCCGACAAGCTCAAATTCTTCCGCCTCGCATTCGGCGCGGCAGGCGGTTTCGGCGAGATGGTAGCGGTGGCCGAACCCAAGGCGCTGGTCGATGCGCTGGTCGGCAACAAGGAGCGGATCAAGGTCGAGTGGTCGATCAGTGGCGACGCCTTGCCCAAGGTTGCAGTCAAGGTGCTTCTCAACCTGTCGCTGATCGCCATTGATGCGCTGGTGCGCGGCGGCACACTGGAACTGGGCGCGGAGCTGCGTGACGGATCGAGCGAAATCGTGGTGCGCGCGGCGGGCAGCAAGATCGCTTTCGACGCCGATGTCGGGCGGGCGCTCGACGGCTCGCTGCCGGTCGGCGAACTCTCCAGCCGCACCGCCCCTGCCGCGATGATCCGCCAGCTGGCCGAGGCGGTCGGCGGCGGCCTGCAATTCGCGCTCACCGACGAGGCGCTGGTAATGGGCGCCGTGCTGCCGGCCAGTTGACGTGAACGAACTGGTCCACCGCGAAGCGCCGTCGCCCAACTGGGACGAACGCGAACTGCCGGTGACGATGGTGGTGCTGCACTACACCGGCATGCCCGACGCCGCCGGAGCGCTGGAACGGATGTGCGATGCCCAGGCCAAGGTTTCCGCGCATTACATGATCGACGAGGACGGCACGGTCACGCAAATGGTGCCGGAGGAAAAGCGCGCCTGGCACGCCGGGCGCTCCTACTGGCGCGGCACCACCGATGTGAATTCGGCCAGCGTCGGCATCGAGCTGGTCAACCCCGGCCACGAATGGGGCTACCGCCCGTTCCCCGACGCACAGATGGAGGCGCTGCTGCCGCTGCTCCACATGATCGTCAAACGCTACAAGATGCCCTTCGCCAACATCGTCGGCCATTCCGACGTGGCCCCGGCGCGCAAGGAGGATCCGGGCGAACTGTTCGACTGGGACCTGCTCGCCGCGCACAAGCTCGCCCTGCCGCGCCCGAAAGTGACGATGCCATCGCCTTTCGATAACGACGGCGCCTTCTATCTGGCGCTCGAGCGCTTCGGCTACGACATCTCCGACGGCCCCGCCGCGGTGCGCGCGTTCCAGCGGCGCTGGCGGCCGCATTGCATCGACGGCGTGGTCGACGGCGAGATTTCGGCGATCCTGTTCGCTTTGTTGTTGGACCGGGATCAGGGACGGGCTAGATAGCAGCTGCCAGGGGGCCGGGCAGCCGCGTCCTTCGACAAGCTCAATATGAGCGGGGAGAAGGCCGAGGAAAGTCCGGGCTCCACGAAACAAGGGTGGCGGGTAACGCCCGCCGGGCGATCCCCGCTCATCCTGAGCTTGTCGAAGGAGCGGCGGGGAGAAGCCCAGGGAAAGTGCCACAGAGAGCAGACCGCTCCTTCGACAAGCTCAGGATGAGCGGGTTGATGGAGTAAGGGTGAAAGGGTGCGGTAAGAGCGCACCGCGCGACTGGTAACAGAAGCGGCATGGCAAACCCCACCCGGAGCAAGACCGAATAGGGGCGGCGTGCCGGTTCGCAAGAATCGGCAGATGGTTTCGCATCGACCGCCCGGGTTGGTTGCTTGAGCGTTGCAGCAATGCATCGCCTAGAGGAATGGCTGCCCATGCGGTGCAGGTCCGAAAGGATACCTCCCGCAAGACAGAACCCGGCTTACAGGCCCCCTGGCACTTCAATTCATCTTGATTTTTGCACGAGTCATCGCTAAGAGAGTCGAAATCGCCGGTGTGGTGATCGCGGGGGGAATTGCCATGAATCTGGCCGAAAGAATGCTGTCCGGGATCGCCAACAACAACCGCGTTGCCTTGCTGTGCGGCACCGCCATTCTTGCACTTGGTTTCGGGCTGGGCTCGGTGGCGCTGGCCGATGGCATGGTTGAGATGAAACGCGCCGATCGCGAAGTCACGGTGCGCGGTGTAGCGCAGCGCGATGTTACCGCGAACTGGGCTACGTGGGGTGTGAGTTATTCCGAAACCGCCTTCTCGCTTTCGGAGGCGCTGGCAAAGGTCGACCATGATACCGGCCTAATACGGTCGTATCTCAAGGATCAGGGCTTCAGCGGTGACCCGACCCTGCCAGGGAGCGCGGACATCAGTGTCATCGCAGAGACGATCAAGGAAAAACCCACAGGCAGGACGATCTACACGGTCAGCCGTGAAATCGCCTTTTCAACCAACAAGGTCACCGGCGTGCAGAAAGTGGAGGCAGGCAAGGATGCATTGGCGCAGCAGGGGTTGGTGGTGGACGATGTCAGCGTCAGCTATGAATATACCAAGCTCGACCAGATCAAGCCCGATATGATCGCCAAGGCAACCAAGGATGCACGCAACGCCGCGGAGAAATTCGCCGAAGATTCCGGGTCTGCTGTGGGCGGTATCAAGTCGGCACGGCAAGGCTATTTCACCGTGTCTAGTCGCGATGCGGCGGGGGGCGACGACGAGGAATCAGGGGGATCAGGCCGCACCGCGACCACCCCGGACCAGCGGGTGCGAGTGGTTACAACAATCGACTACTACCTTGACTGACAAATAATAGATCAGCTTACAGGCCCCCTGGCAAATTATTCCCCGCGGCGGAAGCGGCGCTCACCGCCGCCCCACGCTCACATATTCGAACCCCGCCGCGCGGACTTCCTCGGGGTCGTAGATGTTGCGCAGGTCTACCAGCAGCGGGGTTCTGGCGATCTTCTTTACCCGCTTCAGGTCGAGCGCGCGGAAGGCGTCCCATTCGGTGACGATAACCACTGCGTCACTGCCCTCGATCGCGGCATAGGCATTGGGCTTCATCGCCACCTCGGGCAGCAGTGCAGCAGCGAGCTCCATGCCTTCGGGGTCATAGGCAGTGACTTCGACGCCGCCATCGAGCAGCGCCTGGGCGATGGCGAGCGAAGGGGCGTCGCGCATGTCATCGGTGTTGGGCTTGAAGGTGAGGCCGAGCAGCGCGACACGCTTGCCGCGCGCCACGTCGAAACCGCCGAGCGCCTCGATGACCTTGCGGCCCATGGCGCGTTTGCGGCTGTCATTGACCTTGACCACCGCTTCGATGATCCGGGTCGGGGCTTCGAAATCCTCGGCGGTCTTGAGCAGGGCCAGCGTGTCCTTGGGAAAGCAGCTGCCGCCATAGCCCGGGCCAGCGTGCAGAAATTTGCTGCCGATGCGGCCATCCATGCCGATCCCGCGGCTGACATCCTGGACATCCGCGCCGACTTTCTCGCAGAGATCGGCCATTTCGTTGATGAATGTGATCTTGGTTGCGAGGAAGGCGTTGGCGGCATATTTGATCAGCTCGGCGCTGCGGCGGCTGGTGAACAGCAGCGGCGCGCGGTTGAGGAACAGCGGGCGATAGACTTCGCGCATCTGCTGGCGTGCCCATTCCTCGTCGGTGCCGATGACAATGCGGTCGGGCCTCTTGAAATCGCCGATCGCCGCGCCCTCGCGCAGGAATTCCGGGTTGGATGCGACCGCGAACCGCACCGTGCTGCCCGAATCACGCAGGATTCGCTCGACCTCGTCACCGGTGCCGACAGGGACCGTAGATTTCGTGACGATCACTGCGGGGTGGCTTAGGTGCTGTCCGATCTCCTCGGCCACGGCATAGACATAGCTGAGGTCGGCGTGCCCGTCGCCGCGCCGCGAAGGGGTGCCCACCGCAATGAAGATCGCCCCGGCCCCGGCAATTCCCTCGGCGAGATCGGTGGTGAATGACAGCCGCCCGCCGCGCGCATTACTGCGCACCAGCTCGGCAAGGCCCGGCTCGAAAATCGGCATTTCGCCGGCATTGAGCCGCTCGATCTTGGCCGGGTCCTTGTCGATGCAGACCACATCGTGGCCGAAATCGGCAAAGCACGCCCCTGAAACCAGGCCGACATAGCCCGAGCCAACCATGGCAATCTTCATTCGCTATCCCCGTTCATGCCGCTCTGGTTTCGCAAGCAATGGTGCCGTCGCTTTCCACTGACTGGAGCAACCAGCGCGTGGTTCCTTCCAGCATCAGTGCGGTCAGTCGCCCGGATTTGTAGGCACCGGTATCGATGCCGATACGGTTGCGCGCGATCACCGGCGCATCGGTGATAGTGTGGCCATGCACCACGATATGGCCGTGATCGCCCGAATGGCTCAGGAAGGGCTCGCGAATCCAGCGCAAGTCATCGAGTTTCTGTTGGTCGAGAGGCACGTCCGGACGGATGCCGGCGTGGACGAACAGATAGTCGCCGATGACGATCGTATCCTCGAAGCCCTGCATGAAGCTGCGATCGGCCTCGGGGACTGCAGCGCGCATCAGCTCCTGCGCCTCGTCGAGTTCGGCGCGGCGGAAAGCGACGGGATCGACGGGATAGGACAGGATCGTCTCGGTTCCACCAAAGCGCAGGAAGTGGCGCAGCAGTTCGACATCGTCAAAACATCGCAGAAACATTTCCTCGTGATTACCCGCGAGAATCCTGACCTTGCGCCGCGCCGAAAGCTCCCGCGCTGCCGCGACCACCCCGGCGCTGTCTGCGCCGCGATCGACCAGATCGCCCAGCAGGATGATGGTGGTCTCGGCAGCGGCTCGGGCGGCATCGTCTGCCTCGATTGCGGCCACCAGGGCTTCGAACAGGTCCAGCCGCCCGTGAATATCGCCGATCGCATAGAGCCGCTGTCCCGCCGGAATGGCAGGCAGTGGCCCGCTGGGCTTGGGCCGGAAAAGTTGGCGGAGGGCTTCGATCATGCCGATTGCTGCACCGCGCTATATGCGAGCAGCGCGGCTACCACAAGCAAACTGCATGTGAAAAGCCGATATGTGACCAGAAATCCACACCTCGACGCCAATGTCGACTGCGCTGCATTTTTCCTCTTGTGCATTGCAGCATTTCGCGGCAAATCATCGCTGCATTCATCAGTGGAACCCGATCAAAGAGGTACACGGTGCGCGCGCAGGCGGGACGAAGCAGTTTAACCTTTGAGGGAATTGACTATGCTTACGTCCATCCGCAG
This sequence comes from uncultured Alphaproteobacteria bacterium, assembly GCA_963791765.1. Classification (GTDB taxonomy): domain Bacteria; phylum Pseudomonadota; class Alphaproteobacteria; order Sphingomonadales; family Sphingomonadaceae; genus Novosphingobium. The sequence goes on along the minus strand of CAWBTL010000007.1, from coordinate 59,022 downwards.
CCTTATGGCTGCTACCGTTCTGGTTGGCTCCGCGCTGGCTGCCACCCCGGCATTTGCTGACGAAACCGATCCGCCCAGCGAAATCACGGTTTCGGGCAATGTTGCTCTGGTGAATGACTACCGTTTCCGCGGCCTGTCGTTTTCCGCCGGCGATCCGGCAATCCAGGGTTCGATCAACGTCAATCATGCCAGCGGCTTCTACATCGGCACCTGGGCTTCGAGCATCGAAGATTCCGATGTCTATGGCAGCACCGAAGTTGATCTTTACGGCGGCTGGACCGGCGCAGTCGGATCCGGCCTGACGGCCGATGTCGGCCTGCTCTATTATGTCTATCCGGGCGGCCATGTCGGCAAGGCCAATTATTTCGAGCCCTACGCCTCGCTGACCGCAGCGATCGGCCCGGCCACGGCCAAGGTTGGCGTTGCCTATGCCTGGAAGCAGGCAGCGCTGGGTGATGAGGACAATCTCTATATCTACACCGACCTCGGCATGGGCATTCCCGACACCCCGATTTCGCTTTCGGCCCACCTCGGCTATGCCGACGGTGTCCAGTCGCCCAAGTTCCTGACCAGCCTGATCGCGGCCGCTGATGCCGAAGATCCTTCGCTGATCGATACCGGCGGCGGGTTCGACTGGTCAGTTGGCGCCAGCTACAACATCACGCCCAAGCTTTCGATTGGCGTCAGCTACCTGGGCACCGAAGGCTACTCGTACGACGATTTCTCAGACAATGCCGTAGTCGGTACGCTCAAGCTGTCATTCTGATTCGTTCCGCCAGGGGGAATGGGGCCCGCTCCGGAATACCGGGGCGGGCCTTTCTCGTTGCAGGATGTCAGAAATCCACGGCGATCCCGTCGCGCACCCAATCTCCGTAGCGGGTGGGGGAGAGACCGGATGGGTCTGCTTCGTCTTTCGCTGCTTCTGGCGTGGGCGCGGGTTCATTGCTCCAATGCGCTGGCTTGGCGAAGGTCGCGGGACGCTTGGTCGATCTTGGCATTGGCTTTTCCATGCCCGGTAAATGGCCGCGCTGGCGCTGCAATGCAATCCGGCATAGGGCCGCGCCATGGATATTCCCGGACTACCCGCCCGCAGCGCCGCACTGCGCCTGCTCGATGCCGTGCTGCGCCGGGGGAGACTCTGGAGCAGGCCGGGCCGGGCGCGCTCCAGCATGTGCGCGGCGAGGCCGACCGCGCGCTCGCCCGGGCCATCGCCGCCGAGGCGCTGCGCTGGCTGTTCGATCTCGATGCGCTGATTGACAGCGCCACGGCGAAGCCCTTGCCGGACGATGCCAAGCCGCGCGCAGTGCTGCGGCTGATGCTGGCGCAGTGGCTGCGGCTGGATACCCCGCCGCATGCGGTGATCGCCACCGGCCTGGCGCTGCTCACCGGCGGTCCCAGGCGGCTGGCGCATGGGGTGTTCTCAACGCTGGTCAAGCGCGAGGTCAGCCTGCCCGAGGCACCGACACTGCCCCTTGGTGTGGGCGAGCGCTGGGGCGAACGGGCGGGAGCCATAGCCGCCGCGCTGGCGCTGCCGCCGCCGCTCGATCTTGCCCTGCGCGATGCGGGAGAAACTGGACGCTGGACGGAGGAACTCGGCGGCACTTCGCTGATGCCGGGCCACATCCGACTGGAGCGCGGTTCCTCGGTGGAGAGCCTGCCCGGCTTCAGCGACGGCGCCTGGTGGGTGCAGGACCTCGCCGCCAGCCTCCCGGCGCGGCTGCTTGGTGCAGGCGAGGGGCGAAGGGTGCTCGATATGTGCGCGGCCCCGGGCGGCAAAACCCTGCAACTGGCAGCGTCGGGCTGGCGGGTCACTGCACTCGATGCCAGCGCCAAGCGGCTCGGCCGGGTGCACGAAAACCTCGAGCGGACCGGGCTGACCGCCGAAATCGTTCAGGCCGATGCGCTGGAATGGCAAGCGCCCGACCCCTTCGACGCGGTGCTGCTCGATGCTCCGTGCACCGCAACCGGCACCTGCCGCCGCCACCCCGACGTGCTCCACCGCATCGGCGCGCGCCACATCGCCGAAATGGCAGAACTGCAGGCGGCGCTGCTGGCACGCGCGGCCGACTGGGTGAAACCGGGCGGCAGGCTGGTCTATGCGGTGTGCTCGCTGGAGGGCGAGGAGGGGGAAGGGCAAGTGGCCGCAGTGCCGCTCACCCCCGATCCGATCCGCGCCGATGAATTGCCCGACGGCATCTTGCCCGCGCCCGATGGCTGGCTGCGCACCGATCCGGGAATGCTGGCCGGGGCTGGCGGAATCGACGGGTTTTTTGTCGGGCGGTGGCAGAGGTAGAATCAGCAACGGCTTTGCTGGATCGGTGCGAGCAGGGAGTGAAGGAAGAGTTTTTTCGCGCGAAGCCGCTAAGGCGCGAAGGAAGACGCGAAAAGATTGTGCTGCGCCGCAGGCAGTTCGCGTCATTGCCAAGCCGATCCGATGAGAGCGGCTATGCCGCAGTGGTCCTCCTGCTTCGCGCTTTCCTTCGCGCCTTAGCGGCTTCGCGCGAACCAGCTTTTCTGACCTCGGCACTCCTGAGGAGCTACCCCTTCACCCGCGCCGCGAAACTCTTGCGCAATTTCTGCAGCTTGGGCGGGATCACGGCCAGGCAATAGGGATTGCGCTGGCCTTCGCCTTCCCAGTATTCCTGGTGATAGTCCTCCGCCGGATACCACTGTGCCGGGCCCTCGATAGTGGTTACAACCTTGCCGTCATGGTCCGCATTGGCGCGGGCGATCGCCGCTTCGGCTTCGGCGCGCTGGGCGTCGTCCAGCGGGAAGATCGCCGAGCGGTATTGGGTGCCGATATCGTTGCCCTGGCGGTTGAGCTGGGTCGGGTCATGGGTTGCGAAGTGAATGTCCAGGATGTCGCCATAGCTGACGGCATCGGGATCGAAGCTCACCCGAATCGCCTCGGCATGGCCGGTGCTGCCGCTGCACACCGCCTTGTAGCTCGGATTGGGAACCGCGCCCCCGATATAGCCGCTTTCGACCCCGCTGACGCCGATGACATCGCGGAACACGGCTTCGGTGCACCAGAAGCATCCGCCCGCGACGATTGCCGTTGCAGTTTCACTCATTTTTCCGTTACTCCTTTGAACGTTGCAATATAGGCGCGCCGGCAACGTCTGTCACCGCCGCGGATACGGGGAACCTCCATGCGTAAAATTCTTCTGCTCGCCGCCCTGGCAATGGCGCTGCCGACGCCTTCGCCGCTGACTGCTCCGGTCGAGGCGAAGGAAAAGATTACCGATTCGCAGGCACTCGCTGTCGTCCTCGCCGATCCGCGCCGCGATGGTGACCGCGCGCGCGATCAGTACCGGCATCCCGCCGAAACACTGGCTTTCTTCAAGGTCAAGCCGGGTATGACCGTGGTCGATTACATGCCCTCGGGTGGCTGGTGGACCCGCATCCTCGTGCCCTACCTGGGCGACAAGGGCCGTTACATCGGGCTCAATCCCGATGTGTCCAAAAGCAGCGAGACGTTGCAGAAATATTTTGGCAATCTGGGGCAGACACTCCCGGCGCAGGCCGCGCAATGGACCGGGGTCATGCCCGAGCGCATCGCAGCCTACAACAGCGACAACGTACCGGATTCGCTCAAGGGCAAGGTCGATCGCGTGCTGATCATGCGCGAAGTCCATAATCTCTGGCGATTTGACATGCTGCGCAATGAACTGGCGACAGTCCGTTCGCTACTCAACGAAGACGGACTGCTCGGTATCGAACAGCACCGCGCCGGGAAAAAAGCCCGCGCCGATTATGTCAACGGCAGCAAGGGCTATCTGCGCGAGCGCGATGTGATTGCGCTGGTCGAGGCCAACGGCTTTGAGTTCGCCGGCAAGAGCGAAGTGAACACCAACAAGCGCGATCCCGCCAGTCATGCCGAGGGCGTCTGGGTGCTCCCGCCCAATTTCCGCAACGTAGTCGATCCGGTTCAGCGCGCGCGCTACACCGAGATCGGCGAGAGCGACCGGATGACGCTGGTTTTCAAGAAGCGGGACTGAGCATTCACGCTGTCAGCCACAGTTCATCGCTGCCGGCGCATCGCGCTGGCGGCTTCACTGGAGGATTTCATGCGCGGATTGCTTTTGCCTGCAACATTGCTGCTGCTTGCCGGATGCGGTGACACCGAGCCCGACCGGCGCGGTGTCGACCGTGACGAGACCCTGCTCTCTGTCAGCGCCAGCGGCGAGGCCGAGGCAGTGCCCGACATGGCCTATATCGAGATCGGCGTCGAAAGCTTCGGCGGTAATGCCGCAGCGGCCAGCAAGGCCAATGAGGACAAGATATCCAAGATTGCCACGGCGATCGCCGCGCACGGCGTTGCCGACAAGGACACCCAGACTCGCAATCTCTCGCTGAACCGCGTCGAATACGGCAAGCGCAAAGGCCAGTTCCAGGCGATGAACATCCTGCAATTGCGGCTGCGCGACGCGACAAAGGCCGGCGCGGTGGTGGCGGCGGCGACCGGGGCAGGGGCCAACGTCCTGTCCGGTCCGTCGCTGCGTATCGGCGATCCGGAAAAGGCCAATCGCGGCGCCTATATTGCCGCATACCGCGCCGCCCGCACCCGCGCCGAGGCCTATGCCGAAGCCGCCGGAATGGAAATTTCGCGCGTGCTCACCATTCGCGACGGCGGGCAGTTTGGCGGAGGGCCGATACCCTATGGTCCGATGGACGCCATGGCCGAGCAAGCGGCAGTTGCAGTGTCTGCGCCGCCCCCGCCGGTATCGCCAGTCTCGATACGGCCTGGCAGCACGCTGACCCGGGTATCGGTTCAGGTGGACTTCGCGCTGGAGCCGAAATAAGTCCTGCGCATGAGTGAGATCACTGTCGCCGCGCTGCAGCTTCCCCTCGATTCGCCCGACGAGGCGGAAAACATCGCTGCCGTCTCCACATTGGTCGAGACTGCGGCCAAGGCTGGCGCGCGCATTGTCCTGCCGCCCGAGCTGTTCTCCGGCCCCTATTTTTGCAAGGTCGAGGACGAGGAACTGTTTGCCCTGGCCCGTCCGCTGCGCGAACATCCCTCGGTGATCGCCATGCAGAAACTGGCGGGCAAGCTGAAAGTCGCCATCCCGACCAGCTTCTTCGAGCGCGACGGCCAGCATTACTACAACACCGTGGCCATGATCGGCGAGAGCGGCGAGATCCTCGGCACCTACCGCAAGAGCCACATCCCCGACGGACCAGGCTATCAAGAGAAGTACTATTTCAGGCCCGGTAACGATGGCTTCAAGGTGTGGGACGTCTGCGGCACCCGCATCGGCGTCGGCATCTGCTGGGATCAGTGGTACCCTGAAACGGCGCGGGTTATGGCGCTGCTGGGGGCGGAATTGCTGTTCTATCCCACCGCGATCGGCTCGGAGCCCTATGACCCGGACCTCGACACCAGCCGGATGTGGCGGCGGGCGATGCAGGGCCACGCGGTGTCGAACTGCATGCCGGTGATCGCCGCCAACCGTATCGGTAGCGAGGATGGCCAACGCTTCTACGGCCACAGCTTCATCGCCGACGAATGGGGCGATCTGGTCGCCGAATACGGAGCCGAGGAAAGCGGCGTGCTCACCGCCACTATAGACCTCGCCCGCGCCGCCAAACACCGTGCCGGCATGGGCTTCTTCCGCGATCGCCGCCCGCAGCTCTACACGCGCATCTGCGAGGATATCTGAGCCAGTCGCGCTACCTCATCGCGCTGGGATCGAACCAGCGGCACCAGTGCCACGGCCTGCCGCCGGGCGTGTTGCGCGCTGCCCTCAAGGCGCTGGACGGCGACGGAGTGAAAGTGAAAGCGGTTTCACGGATTGTCGCGAGCGCGCCGCTAGGCCCTTCGATCCGCCGCTATGCCAATGCCGCTGCCGTAGTGAAGACGAAACTTGCGCCAGCCGAATTGCTCGCCCACCTCAAGGCCATCGAGCGCAATTTCGGCCGGCGGCGCGGCGGCCAGCGCTGGCGCGCGCGGGTGCTCGATCTCGATATCGTGCTGTGGTCGGGCGGGATCTGGACCTCGCCGGAGCTGGCAATCCCGCATCTCGCCTTCCGCCAGCGCGGCTTTGTGCTGACCCCCGCCAGCGCCATTGCGCCCGGCTGGCGCGACCCTGTGACCGGGCTGACATTACGACAGCTCAACTTTCGCCTCGCCCGGCGCTTGACCCGGCCCCGCCCGCTCCCTATCGGCCACGCGTGGTGAGGGCCCTTAGCTCAGTCGGTAGAGCAACTGACTTTTAATCAGTAGGTCGCGCGTTCGAGCCGCGCAGGGCTCACCACAGTTTCGCCTTGGCGCGACCGGTACGTCACCCTGCCGCGATTGCGCCCAGTGTCGCCATGATCGCCTCACGGCGGTGCGGGTCGCGGGTGATTTCCAGCATGGCGCTGAGGCTGTGGCGCGCGCCTGCCGGATCGTCTTCAGCTAGTTGCATGCGGGCGAGTTCCCACCAGCTGTCGGGATTGCCGGGCGCGACCAGGGTCATTCGCTCGTACAGCGCCATCGCTCGGGCGGTGTCGCCGGCTTGCTCGGCCCGCGACGATTGGTTGCGCAGCAGACGCAGCAGCACCCCGCGGTTGTCGAGCGGAGCGACATGGTCTGGCCGTGGTCTGGCGTCAGGCCCCAGCACACCGCGCAGCAATTCGGCCAGCTGGTCATGCGAAAAAGGCGCGCCGTGGTTGAACGGGTCGATCAGCACCGCTGGTTCGTCGCCGATCCGGACGAGCACATGCGCGGGGGTGTTGAGCGCGAAAGCCATCCAGCCCTGGCGCCGGGCGGCGGCGACATAGAGGATCGACAGGCTCACCGGCAAGCCACGCCGACGATCGAGCACGCGGATCAGATCGGCGTTGAGCGGTGCGTCATAGCCGGCAAGATCGCCCGAAAAGCCGAACTCTTTGCCCAATACCTGGGCGAGTGCTGCGCCCTGTTGCTGCGGGGTCCGCGCCGCAGCACCGACCACTTCCAGCCGCAGCCCGATCTCGTCGAGCAGGTCGAGATAAGGTCCGATATCGATGCCTTCGTGATCCAGCTCGCTCAGCGTCAGCGCGGCCTGGTCCAGCTCGATCTCTTCATCGTCGAGAAGTCCGAGAGTTGCGATATCGTCGCTCATATGGTGGACTATGCTGCGTCAAGGCCGCAAGGTCCAGCCACGCGGCGGGACAATCCGCTGCAAAGGCAAAGCTGGACCAGCCACCGGGAAAGGACAATTCCATGGATATCGAGCATGAACTTGCCCATCTGCGCGCTACGGTGCAGGAACTGCGTGCCGACATGCAGGAGGTCATGGGCCGCCAGGCCATTCTCGCCTGCATCCAGCGTGAATGCCGCGCGCGCGACCGGCAGGATGTTGACCAGATCAACGGCTGCTGGTGGGAAGACGGCATCGACGAGCACGGCTCGGTCATCACCGCGGCGAAGGACTATGCGGTGCGCGCCAACCTTGGCCATGGCGCCAATTTCCACATGACCAGCCACAACATCACCAACCAGGTCTGCGAGATCGACGGCGATACCGCCTACTGCGAATCCTATGTGGTAGGCGGGCTGTTCTGGCTCGACGGCAAAACCACCACCATCGCCTTCGGCCGCTATCTCGACCAGCTTGAGCGCCGCAGTGGCGAATGGCGGATGCTCACGCGCAAATGCACCATCGAAATGACCGCGAACTGCGACGCCAGCTGGGCCTTCTCGGACAACGTCAAAGGCTTCCTCAAAGCGCGCTGGGACGGCAAGGATCCTTCCTATGACCGGCCCTATGTGGCATCGACCGAGGGATTGCGGTGGTAGCAAGCAGGGCCGCTCCGGTGGATGGCTCCCGCCGCGATCAACGCGATTGCTGGCGGAGTGATTTGCAACTATGGTCGGACGAAATCGTTCGAAGATAATCGGAATCAGGACAGGATCATTATGAAAGCGATGGTGTTGGACGGCGGCAATTTCGCGCTTGAAGATATCGCCGAGCCGCGGCCCGAAGCTGGGCAATTGCTGTGCCGACCTCTGGTCTGCGGGGTTTGCGGCAGCGATCTGCATGCCAAAGAGCATACCGGGCACCTCTGCGACCTGCTCCACCGCGCCGGCTTCCGGGGGTTCATGGACCCCGGCCAGCCAGTCGTCATGGGGCATGAATTCTGCTGCGAAGTGCTGGAAAAGTCCGGCTGTTTCGAGCGCGGTCAGCGTGTCGTCGCGCTTCCCTTCATTGCCGGGCCGGACGGTGTCGAGCTGATCGGCTATTCCAACCGCTTCAACGGGGCCTTTGCCGAACAGATGCTGGTCGATGCCGGCAGCGCCTTTCCCGTGCCCGACCATGTCCCGACCGACGTTGCGGCGCTGACCGAACCGCTGTCGGTTGCCGTCCATGCCATCGCCGAAAGCGGCGGCGACAAGGACTGCGCCTATGCCGTGTTCGGTTGCGGCCCGGTGGGGCTGTTCGTGATCGCGCGGCTGAAGGCGCTGGGTTACGACCCGGTGCTGGCGGTCGAACCCAACTTGGCGCGGCGCGCGATGGCGGAGAAGATGGGTGCGGATATCGTCGCCTCGCCCGGCGATGCCGGGATTGAGGGCTGGTTCAACGATCTTGGCCTGCCGTTTGGCCTGTCGGATGCGATGGCGCAGGCACCCGGGCTCAAGAAGCGCCAGCGGGCGGTGCTGTTCGATTGCGTCGGCAAGCCGGGGATGATCATGGGCATCGGCCAGTCGGCACCGGTAGGGGCGACGATTATGGTCATCGGCACCTGCATGGAGACCGATCCGATCGAACCCGCGTTCCTGCTGCAGAAATCGTTGCAGCTGCGCTTCGTATTTGCTTATTCGGCGGATGATTTCGCCCAGGCCTTCGAGATGATCTGCCGCGCGCCCGACACCATGGCGCCGATGGTGACCGGCCACGTCCCGCTTACCGGCATCGACAAGGCCTTCGCCTCACTCAGCGCTGGTGGCGCGGACGTCAAGCTGCTGGTCGTGCCCAGCTGATCCCTTTCTGAAATTCTCGCCACGGAACCGCCCATGAAGCCGATTACCGATCAATCGCTGACAGACTACCTGACCCGCCGGATGCCGGGCTGGCGCAATATCAAGGTCAGCGATCTGCACCGCCTGCCGATGGGTGCCAGCCGCGAGACTTTCCGCTTCGATCTTGCCTACGAGGACGATGCCGGCAGCCATGCCGACCAGGTGATCCTGCGCCGCGATCCGCCTGCCAGCAATGTCGATAGCGACCGCCAGCACGAATACAACGCCTACAAGGCGGTCTATGGCAAGGGCATTCCGGTGCCGCGGATGCTGCTGCTGGAGGAAGACCCGGTGCATTTCGACGGCGCGATTTCGCTCGCCGAGGACATGCGCGGATTTCACAACAGCGAGTACCAGATCCAGGGACCGGAATGGGCCGATCGCCTGCCGCGCCTCGCCGAGGGCATGTGGTCGGCGATGGGCAAGCTGGCGGCGCTGCCGGTCGATACGCTCGACCTGGCTTTCATGAAGCCCTCAACGCCCGAAACCACGGCAATGCAGGAACTAGACTACTGGGAGGCGACGCTCGACAAGGCCGATGTCGGGGCCGAACCGATCACTCGCGCCGCGATCCGCTGGATGCGGCGCAACCCGCCGCCTCCTGCGCAAAAGCTGGCGATGGTCCACGGCGATTTCCGCGCCGGCAACTTTCTTTACGATGACAATGGCGAACTGGTCGCGGTACTCGACTGGGAAATGGCGCATCTCGGCGATCCGCTGGAAGATCTCGCTTGGTCCATGTCGCGGGTGCTGTCGTTCGGCAAGGATGACCGCCGCAGCGGCATCCTGCCGCGCGCGGATGCGCTGCGCATCTGGCAGGCGGCGAGCTGCCTCGCCATCGATCCGGCTGCGCTCCACTGGTGGGAACTGATGATGTGCATCAAGGGCCAGGCGATCTGGAACGCCGGGGTCGCCGCCTGGAACAGCAGCGACGATCCGCAGGTCATCCACGCCTATGCCGCCTGGTGGCTGCGCAACGCGCAGGACCGCGCCATGCTCGAACTGATGGGGAAGCTATGAAACCCGCCGTAGCCAAAGCAGTCGCCAATTTCGCCGCACTGCTGCGCGACGATATCGCGCCCGAACTGACCGGCTTTCGCGCCGGCAATGCCGGAATGATGGCGGCGATGTTCGATATGGTCGCCGAGGAATGGGACCGCGCGGCGGCGCGGCTGGTGCCGGAGAACGCCACCTTCCGTGCGCTGCTGCTACGCGGCGGGGTTGCCGGCGAACTAGGCGATGACAGCGATCTCAGGGTGTCGTCGCTGGAGGCGGGCAATGAGTTGCTGCGTGCGAAGCTGATCGACTTGCATGCCGCGGTGGAAGATCGCGGCGACGCCGAAGCGAAGTCGCTGGACGATGCGATCTGGGAAGCGCTGCGAGCTTCAGTCGAGAACCGCCGCATCGCTTCTGCCAACTTTTAGGGCGAATTGCGCTTGATTGTACCAGACCCGCTCATGCTGAGCTTGTCGAAGCAGCCGGTTGCTGCGGTGAGCTCGCCGGAGCACGAGGGTCCTTCGACAGGCTCAGGATGAGCGGACCGCGTAATGTTATCTGGCCCAAAGCCTTCAGACCCGAATTTCCCCCCGAATCCCCGCTACCAGACCAGGATCGGCCATCAGCCGTCCTTCCTCCTCGTCCAGGATTGCCAGAAACGCATCGCGTTTGAAGCCGCTCAGCTCATCTGCCGACAGGGTGGCGTTGTCGGGCAGGGCGGAGGCGACGAGGTCGATCATGCGTTCTGCGCCGTGGAGGCGGCCCCACAGATAGTCGTTCTCACGGTAGGCGCGGCTGAAGAAGGCGCCAAAGTTGTAGAATTCCACCCCGCGCAGCGTGTCATGCGTGCCGCCGGGGCGGATCGCGGGAGCATCGTCGGGCGAGATCCGGTCGACCTTGACCGGGTCGAACTCGGTCAGCCCCTCACCGCGCAGAAGCGGCAGGGTGACTGCGTCGTAGAACGGGAAGCCCAAATAGGCGTGAAGCATACGGCGCTTGAGCGGCAGCGACATCTCCTCCATCGCCGAGGCCAGCATGGCATCGACCAGCAGGTTGGTCTGGCGCAGCTGGCGGCGCTCGGCGATTCCGGTGAGGACCGCCGCAGGGTCCTCGAAAATCCGGGCGGCGAGCGCGGAAAAATCCTCGCCCAGCGCATTCGCCGCCTCTCGGTCGAAATACAGCGCCAGCGCGCCATAGACGACCTCGCGGGCACGTTCGCGTGCACTCGCCGAGACATCTTCGTTGTCGTCCCAGTCCTGGGTCAAACGGCGGGCGAGCAGGCGCAAGCGGCGGATGCGGAAGGGCAGATCGTGCGCGGTGAAGAATTCTATCGCCGCCGGTGACGCTCCGCCTCCGCGTAGCGCCGACATCCGGTCAAGCCCGTGCTGCGAGAGGTGGACGGTAAGCAAATGCGCGATCGGCTCGGGCGAGGCCAGCTTCAGTTCCGGCGCGGCGGCGTGAATGATCTTGGCCAGATCGTCGACAATCCCGGCAAACTTGACCTGGGCATAGCCGTGGTAGGCAAATCCAGCGCGCTCGGCAGCGGCCTGATGGGCCTTGCCGCGCCAGCTCATCAGCCGCTTGACGGTCGGCCGGTTGAAGAACAGCGTGCGCCCGAACAGCGTCTCGACCGCCTGTTCCACTTCGGGGCGAAGCATTTCGACGATAGTCCGCAGGCGGGTCATCTCGGCGGATTCGCGCGCCAGCGCTTCCAGATTGTCGCGCACCGGCTGCTCGCGCGGGATCGAGGAGAGCGAGCCGAAGATCACCGAAAAGAACCCCGGCGGTCGCGGATCGTCGCGATGGAGCCCGCCGACGCGGTCGGGGCGGGGGTCGATATAGACGAAGCGCCGGTCCACCTCGCGGTTGGCGGGGCGGCCGCGCAGCACCCCCATGGCCTCGGCGAATGGGGCGTTCACCAATACCGAACCATCGATCAGTGACACCCCCTCGACATCGCCGCGCCGGGCGTGTTCGGCCATGATCCGCGCGGTGAAGGTATCGCGGTTCGGCCAGTCGAGCCCGCGCTCACGCGCCAGCGCGTCGATCTCTCCCAGCTGGAGCGCCGGGAAAGCGCCGGGGAAACTGGCCGTGGCCCGCGCCGCGAACACCAGCTCCAGCGGCGAGGCGAGGTCGCCGCCGCCGCGCGCCGAGGCGGGGCTGTGAAACCCGATCGATAGCCGGTGCTCGCTCTCCTGCACCAGCGGCGGGCTGTGCAGGCGCAGCGTTTCCATATGGCCCTTGAAGTCGGTGGCGGTGACGAACAGATCGACCGGATGGCCAGGCGGCAGCAGCGGCGGCCCGGTTTCGGAACGGGCCATCAGCTCCAGCGCATCGGCCAGCAGCCGCGAAAACCCGAGTCCGCCGAAGGGCGGCTCGAACCAGCGCGAACGGATCAGGCGGGAAAGCTTGGCGCGCACTTCGTTGCGGGTTTCAGGGGCGACGCTGACCGAAACCAGATTGCCGGGCCGCTTGAGCATGAACCACACCAGCGGCATGGCCCAGAACTTGGCAAAGCGCGACCATGGCCTTGCATCGGGATCGAGCAGCACATCGACGTCCGCGCGCTCCAGCCACAGCTGGGTCAGCGGTTCGAGAGACTGGCCGGAATGGATCGCCTGCGCCAGGAACACGCCGTTGATCCCGCCCGCGCTGGCCCCGGCGACGATGTCGGTCAGCACCCGCAGTCGCAGCGTGTGATGATCGCGGACATGATCGAGCAGGCGCCGGTACACCGCCTCCACTCCGCCCGCCGGTACTTCCCCGGCAATAAAGCCGCGACTGGCGCGGTTGAGCTTCCACAGTTCCTTGGTGACGCCGTGCATATAGACCGCAAGGCTGATGCCGCCGTAGCAGACGAGCGCGATGCGGAGTTCTTTCTGGCGCATGGGCGTCAGTCTGTCAGGACCGCGGCACTTGCGCCAGCCCCCGGGAAATTCACCAGCTGATCATAGGCCGCGGCATCGCTGACCCCGGCGAGTTTCCAGCCCCGGCGCAGCATGAAGGCGTGGCGGACGATTTCGGCCTGCTGCTCGATGCCGTAGCGCGTCAGCGGCCAACCCGGCCTGAGGCTGTAGTCATAGCGGCAGAAGGGGTGGCGGCGCAGCGGCAGGTACCAGGTGCCGCGTGTCTGGGCCTGCCAGACATGGGTCATTTCATGGATGAACAGGCCTTGCAGGCTTTGGTCCGCCTGGCTGAAATCGTCGCAGTAATGGGCCGAGCGCGGGGGGAAATGGAGGTGGCCGCAGGGGGCCATGGTGATGCTGCTGGGCTGCAGCGGATGCCAGCGCCGCCGCCTGATCCGCACCTTGCCGCAATCCACTGCGCTGCCGAATATCGAGCGTACCATCGCCGCCTCGCCCGCCGTCAGGGCGCGCTCGCCGCCGGCCGGGCAGGACTGGACGGGCTGGGGCTCGCTCAGTTCCCGCCCCCGGCATCGCCAGCGGATTTCACTTCGATCGGTGCGGAAAGCTTGTCGCCATCGGTAAAGGTCAGCGTCATTTCGGTCTTGGCGCCGGGCTGCAATTTGGCATCGAGATCGAACAGCATGACATGCTTGCCACCGCGCTCGAACTTGACGACTTCGCCCTTCCGGACCGGAAGTTTGGCCAGCGAATCCATCGCACCGCCGCGGGTTTCATGCATTTCTGCCCGGGCTGCGCCGTCGATGAACACCGAAGCCAACTCCACCACTTTTTCGCCCTTGTTGGCAAGAGTGAAATAGGCCGCGCCGGGGTTGCCCTTGACGGCCGGCAGCACCAGATCGGCGTCGCTGACCGTGAGGCCGGGCTTGGCATCGGGGTTGGGCTGGGCAGCCTCATCTTCGGCCTGTTGGCACGCGCAGAGCAACAGTACAGCGAGCGGGATCGCGAAACGGGCTGGGCGCATCGGCAGTAACCTTTCCACAGCGGTTTGAATTTTCTCGCCGTCGCTACTGCCTGCATGCTCTTGTGCCAAGCAAAACCCGACCTATATCGCGCCTGTCCAAGAGCTGCCGAGCCGCCTTGCCCATCGGGGGAGGCCAGTTGCGCAGTGTCCAGTTTAAACGAGGAATGGGGTATAATGGCTAAAGTTATCGGTATCGACCTCGGCACGACCAACAGCTGCGTGTCCGTGATGGATGGGGGCAAGCCCAAGGTTATCGAAAATTCGGAAGGCGCGCGCACCACGCCTTCGATCGTCGCTTTCACCAAGGATGGTGAGCGACTGATCGGTCAGCCGGCCAAGCGCCAGGCAGTGACCAATGGCGACAACACGATTTTCGCGGTCAAGCGCCTGATCGGCCGCCGCTTCGACGATCCGGTGACCAAGAAGGACACCGAGCTGGTTCCCTATCCGATCGTCAAGGGCAAGAATGGCGACGCCTGGGTCAAGGCCGGCGGCGACGAATATTCGCCCTCGCAGATCAGCGCCTTCATCCTGCAGAAGATGAAGGAAACCGCCGAGGCCTATCTGGGGGAAACTGTCACCCAGGCGGTCATCACCGTGCCTGCCTATTTCAACGACGCCCAGCGCCAGGCGACCAAGGACGCCGGGCTGATTGCCGGCCTCGAAGTGCTGCGCATCATCAACGAGCCGACTGCGGCAGCGCTGGCCTATGGCCTCGACAAGAACGAAGGCAAGACCATCGCCGTCTATGACCTTGGCGGCGGCACCTTCGACGTCTCGATCCTCGAGATCGGCGACGGCGTTTTCGAAGTGAAGTCGACCAACGGCGACACCTTCCTGGGCGGCGAGGATTTCGACACCCAGCTGGTCGAATATCTCGCCGAGCAGTTCAAGAAGAAGGAGAACATGGATCTCCGGACGGACAAGCTCGCGCTGCAGCGGCTCAAGGAAGCCGCCGAAAAGGCGAAGATCGAGCTGTCGAGCACGGCGACCACCGAAATCAACCTGCCGTTCATTACCGCGCGCATGGAAGGCGGCAGCACCACGCCGCTGCACCTCGTCGAAACCATCACCCGCGCGGACCTCGAAAAGATGGTCGCCAATCTGATCCAGCGCACGCTCGATCCCTGCAAGAAGGCGCTGGCCGATGCCGGGATCAAGGCTTCTGACATTGACGACGTGGTTCTGGTCGGCGGCATGACCCGCATGCCGCGGGTGCGCGAAGTGGTGAAGGAATTCTTCGGCAAGGAGCCGCACACCGGCGTCAATCCCGATGAAGTCGTCGCCATGGGCGCAGCGATTCAGGCCGGCGTGCTGCAGGGCGACGTCAAGGACGTGCTGCTGCTCGACGTCACCCCGCTGTCGCTGGGCATCGAGACGCTGGGCGGGGTTTTCACCCGCATGATCGATCGCAACACCACCATCCCGACCAAGAAGAGCCAGGTCTATTCGACTGCCGAAGACAATCAGCAGGCGGTGACTATCCGCGTCTTCCAGGGCGAGCGTGAAATGGCGGCGGACAACAAGATGCTCGGCCAGTTCGACCTCGTCGGCATCCCGCCGGCGCGGCGCGGCGTGCCGCAGATCGAAGTGATCTTCGATATCGACGCCAATGGCATCGTCCACGTCACCGCCAAGGACAAGGGCACCGGCAAGGAGCAGCAGATCAAGATCCAGGCTTCGGGCGGTCTGTCCGATGCCGACATCGACCAGATGGTCCGCGACGCCGAGGCCTTCGCCGAGGAGGACAAGAAGCGCCGTGCCGAGGCCGAGGCGAAGAACAACGCCGACAGCCTGGTCCACGCTACCGAGCGCCAGCTCGAAGAAAACGGCGACAAGATCGACGCCGCGCTCAAGGCCGAGATCGAGGAAGCCATTGCCGAAACCAAGTCCGCCATCGAAAGCGGCGATGCCGAGGCGATGAACACCAAGACCCAGGCGCTCACCGAAAAGGCGATGAAGATGGGCCAGGCGATCTACGAGAAGGAACAGGCCGCGGCAGCTTCCCCGGGGACGGAAGCGCCCGCCGGTGAAGAGGATGTGGTCGATGCCGAATTCTCGGAAGTCGATGACAACAAGGGCTGACTAAGCCCCCTCCTCTTGAGGGAGGGGGAGCGAGACTTGGGCTGGCGTAGCCGGCCTTAGTCGCAGCGGGGTGGGGCGGTGCGGCTTGGTAGCGCCTGGCGGATAGCCCCCACCCCAACCCCTCCCCTGAAGCGGAGGGGCTTTGTCCGTTTCCGGGGGGAAGATTGCACCTGTGAGCACCGAAGCCGATTTCTACGAATTGCTCGAAGTCGAGCGCAGCGCCGACGATGCGACGATCAAATCGTCGTATCGCCGGCTAGCGATGCGTTTTCATCCGGACAAGAACCCCGGCGATGCCGCAGCGGAAACCAGGTTCAAGTCGATAAGCCAGGCCTATGATTGCCTGAAGGATCCCCAGAAACGCGCCGCTTACGACCAGTTCGGCCATGCCGCATTCCAGAACGGCGGCGGCCAGGGCGGTGGCGGGGCCGGTTTCTCCGACTTCGGCGACATTTTCGAATCGATCTTCGGCGGTGCCTTTGGCGGCGGCGGGCGGCAGCAGGTGCGGCGCGGGGCGGATTTGCGCTATGATATGGAAGTCAGCCTGGATGAGGCTTTCCACGGCAAGCAGGCGCAGATCGAGATCGAGGTGTCGCAGACCTGCGATCCCTGCGGCGGCAAGGGTGCAGAGCCCGGCACCGGTACGCGGCGCTGCACCTTGTGCGGCGGGCACGGCAAGGTGCGTTCGCAGCAGGGCTTTTTCATGGTCGAGCGTAGCTGTCCGACCTGTCAGGGCCGCGGCGAGGTGATCGAGAAGCCTTGCCGAAGTTGCGGCGGCGAAGGGCGGGTCGACCGGGCGCAGTCGCTCGACGTCAACATCCCGCCCGGCGTCGATACCGGCACCCGCATCCGCCTGACCGGCAAGGGCGAGGCCGGCCCCTTCGGAGCACCGCCGGGCGACCTCTACATCTTCATCCACATCCGCCGCCACCCGATGTTCGAGCGCGACGGCACCACCCTGATCACCCGCATCCCGATCACCTTCACCACCGCCGCGCTGGGCGGCGAAGTCGGCATCCCCGGACTTGATGGCGCGCGCCACGAAGTCAACATCCCGGCCGGCATCCAGTCGGGCAAGCAGCTGCGCATGCGCGGTATCGGCATGCCGGTGCTGCAGGGCCGCGGGCGCGGCGATATGGTCATCGAGATCGTGGTCGAAACCCCGACCAAGCTTTCCGCCCGTCAGAAAGAATTGCTGCGTGAACTGCAAGCCACCGAAACCGGCGAAGAATGCCCGGATTCGAAGGGTTTCTTCGACAGGCTCAAGGACGCTTGGAGCGACCTGACCGATTGAGTCCCGGCCTGGCACATATTGCGCTGATTGTTGCGCAACACGGATATGTTGCATTGCCGTTGCTGCAAGTGCTAACATTGCCGGGGTTTGCTGGGGATAAAGGCATATGGGCGCACAGTCTGACAAGGACGGCGATACCGTCATAATCAAGAAATACGCCAACCGGCGGCTCTACAACACGCGCTCGTCCAGCTACATCACGCTGGATCACCTCGCCAAAATGACCCGCGAGGGCGTGGATTTCAAAGTTCTCGACGCCAAGACCGGGGCTGAAATCACCCATCAAATCCTCACCCAGATCATCATGGAGGAAGAAGCCGGCGGCGAGCAGATGCTGCCGGTCAACTTCCTGCGCCAGTTGATCGGCATGTACGGCAATTCGATGCAGAGCCTCGTGCCACACTATCTCGAAGCCTCGATGGACAATTTCCGCACCAACCAGGTCAAGCTCGCCAAGGCCTTCGAGGACAGCATCGGCAGCAATCCGCTGGCCAAGCTGGCGCAGCAGAACATGGAAATGTTTCGCACCGCCGCCGCCGCGTTCATGCCGGGGGCAGCCCAATCCGAGCCAACGGCGGCACCTGCTGCTGGCGAGCCCACCAAGGCCAGCGAACTCGACGTGCTGCGCGAACAGATGGCCGCGATGCAGAAGAAGCTGGACGAAATCTCCAAATAGTCCGACGCGTTTCCGGCTTACCGCAAACCCGAATCCCGAAAGCCCATAACTGTGTCCGCAATCCGTCACGCCCTATCCGTCACCCGCGAAGCCGATTTTGCCGCCTGGTATCAGGAGGTCATATCCGAAGCCGAAATGGCCGAGGAGAGCGGGGTGCGCGGCTGCATGGTGATCCGGCCGTGGGGCTACGGCATCTGGGAGCGCATCCAGAAGCTGATGGACGAACAGATCAAGGCGGCGGGGGTCGAGAACTGCTATTTCCCCCTGTTCATCCCGCTGAGCTACTTCGCCAAAGAGGCCGAACATGTCGAAGGTTTCGCCAAGGAAATGGCGGTGGTCACCCACCACCGCCTGATCGGCGACGGCAAGGGCGGGCTGGTCCCCGATCCCGAGGCCAAGCTTGAAGAACCGCTGATCGTGCGGCCGACCTCCGAAACCGTGATCGGCGCCACCATGAGCCGCTGGATCCAGTCCTGGCGCGATCTGCCGCTGCTGACCAACCAGTGGGCCAATGTCGTGCGCTGGGAAATGCGCACCCGCATGTTTCTGCGCACCAGCGAGTTCCTCTGGCAGGAAGGCCACACCGCCCACGCCGACAAGGCCGATGCCATGGCCGAGACGCTGCGCGCGCTCGAAATGTACCGCGCCTTTGCCGAGGACGTGCTGGCCATGCCGGTGATCGCCGGCGAAAAGCCCGAGAACGAGCGCTTCCCCGGCGCCGTCGCCACTTACTCGATCGAGGCGATGATGCAGGACGGCAAGGCGCTGCAGGCGGGCACCTCGCACTACCTGGGCACCGGCTTCGCTGAGGCGGCGGGGATCCGCTATCAGGACCGTGAGGGGCAGCAGGCGCTGTGCCACACCACCAGCTGGGGCGTTTCCACCCGGCTGATCGGTGGGGTGATCATGACCCACGGCGATGACGACGGGCTGCGCGTGCCGCCTAGAATCGCGCCGCAGCAGATCGTCATCCTGCCGATGCTGCGCGACAATGACGAGGACGCGGCGCTGCTGACCTACTGCGAGGAGCTGCGCGCCGCACTGGCCGGGCAGCAGGCGCTGGGTGAACCCGTCCGCGTGCTGCTCGACAAGCGGCCCGGCAAGGCCACGCAGAAGCGCTGGGGCTGGGTCAAGAAAGGAGTGCCGCTGGTGCTCGAGATCGGCGGACGCGATGCGGCGGGCGGCCAGGTCTCGGTGCTGCGCCGCCACCGGCTGTGGCGCGATGACGGCAAACCCGATTTTGCCGCCATGGCGAAAGAACAGTTCCTCTCCGCCGCCGCCACCGAACTCGAATGCATCCAGCGCGAACTCCACGCCGAAGCCCTGGCGCGGCGCGACGCCAATATCGAGCGCGGGGTGGACAGCTTCGAGGCGCTCGCGAAATTCTATGACGACAACGCCCATTACCCCGGCTGGGTGGAACTCGGCTGGTCAAAACCGACCGGCGCGGAACTGGAAGCGGTGACGGCAAAGCTCAAGGCGCTCAAGCTGACCATCCGCAACACGCCGATGGGCGGAGAGGCGGTTTCGGGCAGCTGCATTTTCACCGGCCAGCCTGCGGTCGAACGGATTTATGTGGCGAGGGCTTATTGACGGGCAAAGCTGTGATATGGCGTGCTCCAGCAATGTTGTTGGCTGTATCTGCACCCTTGCTCGCCCATGAGCTTGGCGACAGGCTCGCTACGACGGCGGGCAAGCGATATACTCAAACCTATATCCAGTGCTATGACGAAACCACCACTGGGCGCGACCGATTGGGGTGCACCCAAGGCGAAATGGCGCGGCAGAACGATGTTCTGAACCGGACCTATAGTCTGGCGATGAGCAGAATTGGAAGAATACGCCGCAGTCAGTTGCGCAACTCGCAGCGTAAATGGATCATCCGGCGGGACAGGAAGTGCGGGAGCTATGAAGCTGCCTCCGGTTTGACTGATCCGACCGACGAAAGTGGCGATCCCTGGTGTATACTCGATGAGACTATCCAGCGGACGATCTGGCTGGAACGCCGGAGTCGAATGGTTGCAAGTGTTGCTGAAACACCCTATGTATAGCTAACACCGAAAGGCCGGTCATGGGCAAGCATGAAGTCATCAAGCCAAGCAGCACCGAGCGGGTGCGCAAGCACCGCGCCGAAATGCGCGCCAAGGGTTTTCGGCTCAAGCAGGTGTGGGTTCCTGACCTTGACGATCCGGCTATCTGCCAGCGTATCCGCGAGGAAAGCATAATGATTGGCTGCAGGGAGGAGGAAGAGAACGTCCAGCGCTGGATCGAAGCCGTCAGTGCCGGAATTTGGGATGACGAGCCGGATTACAAGTGGTGATCCGCGGCACCATTGTAGTTGTTTCAGGCGCGAGTGGAATTGGCAGCAAGCCTCGACCGGCATTGATTGTGCAGAATGATCTATGGTTGGGAACAAAAACGGTTTTGATCGCACCATTTACCAGCGACGTTCCCGGCGACATGGTTATGCGACCAGTTTTCCAGCCGAGCGCACAGAACGGACTTCGCGAGGCGAGCGCCTTGATGATCGACAAGATCAGTCCGGCAAAACGCTCTGATATCGGAGTCGTAACTGGCACATTGTCCGACCAGGAATTGGATGAGGTCGAGGCTTCGCTCCGCATGATTTTCCGCCTCGTCTGAATTTAGGAATCAATATTTTGTCCAAAGTGCCGCTCCCCGGCCTGCCCACGCGCAAGCAGATCCTCGATTTCATCGCGCAGTCGCCCACGCCCGCCGGCAAGCGCGAGATTGCGCGGGGGTTCGGGCTCAAGGGGCAGGAAAAAATCGCGCTCAAGGCTTTGCTGCGCGACATGGCCGATGAAGGCCTGATCGACGCGGAAAAGCGCGCCTTTCACCGCATGGGCGGGGTGCCCAAGGTCACCGTTCTGCGCGTCACCCATATCGAGGACGGCGAGGCGATTGCGGTTCCGGACAACTGGCAACCTGATGATGCTTCCCCCCCGCCGCGCTTGCGGATGGTGGAGAAGGGCAAGCGATCCGCGCTGAAGGTCGGTGACAGAGTGCTGGCCCGCACCGAGGAAGCCGGAGCAGGCTGGCGGGCGCATCCGATGAAGAAGCTGCCCGAGCGCACCGATCAATTGCTTGGCGTGGTCGAGGTGGACGGGGCGGGCGAGGCCTGGCTGGCACCGGTCGACAAGCGCGTGCGCAACAGTTCGCCGATTTCCGATCTGGGCGGTGCGGAGAAGGGCCAGCTTGTTCTGGCCGAACCTGCCGGCCGATCCCCGCGCGCCGGGGTCAAGGTGACCGAAGTGCTCGGCGATCCGCTGGCCCCGCGCGCCTTCAGCCTGATCGCCATCCACAAGCACGGTATCCCCAATGTCTTCACCAGTGAAATGCTGGAAGAGGCCGAGCTTGCGGCCCGGCTGCCGCTGTCTGCTGAGAAGCGCGAAGACCTGCGCCACCTGCCGATTGTCGCCATCGATCCGGTCGATGCCCGCGATCACGATGACGCGATCTGGGCCGAGTCCGATGGTGCGGGCGGATTCCGCGCGCTGGTCGCCATAGCCGATGTCTCATTCTACGTCCGCCCCGGCAGCGCGGTCGACCGCGAAGCGAGGACGCGCGGCAATTCGGTCTATTTCCCCGACCGGGTGGTGCCGATGCTGCCCGAAGTGCTCAGCGCCGATGTCTGCTCACTGCGTGCCGGCGAGGACCGCGCAGCGATGGCCTGCCACCTGACTGTTGACGCGCAGGGCCATGTCACCGACTGGCGCTTCACCCGCGCGTTGGTGCGGATCGCCGAAGTGATTGCCTATGAGGATGCGCAGGCGCGTATCGATTCGGGTGACGCGGGGGAGAGCCTCGAGAACCTCTGGGCCTGCTGGGGCGCGCTCGAGAAGGCCCGCCATGCCCGCGATCCGCTCGAGCTGGAACTGCCCGAACGCCGGGTCGTGCTCGACCAGCAGGGCCGCATCACCGAGATCGCGCTGCGCGAACGGATCGATGCGCACCGGGTGGTCGAGGATTTCATGATCGCCGCCAACGTCGCCGCCGCCAAGGCGCTGGAGAGCAAGGTCTCGCCGGTCGTCTACCGGATTCACGAGCCGCCCGGCCGCGAGAAGCTGGTCGCGCTCAAGGACTATCTCAGCACTTTCGACATGAAGTTGGCACTGGGACAGGTCATCACCCCCGGTCTGTTCAACCGCATGCTCAAGGACGTGGCCGACGAGACCGAGAAGGCGCTGATCATGGAGGCGGTGCTGCGCAGCCAGACCCAGGCCTATTACGGTCCGCGCAACATGGGGCACTTCGGGCTGGCGCTGGGCAGCTATGCGCATTTCACGTCGCCGATCCGGCGCTACGCCGATCTGCTGGTGCACCGCGCGCTGGTTGACGGTTTCCATCTCGAACAGCCCGCACCGAAAGCCAGGCTGCCCGCAACTTCTGGCCTCTCGGACCGCGACCGCGACGACCTTGGCAAAGTCAGTGAAGCGATCAGCATGGCCGAACGCCGCGCCATGGCCGCAGAGCGCGAAACCATCGACCGCTATGTCGCCGCCTGGCTTTCCGCCCGGGTTGGCGAGGTGTTCGATACGCGCATCACCGGGGTGCAGAAATTCGGCTTTTTCGCCACCATCGTCGGACTCGGCGGCGACGGGCTGGTGCCGGTCTCGACGCTGGGCGAGGAATATTTCACCTACGACGATGGCGCCCAGACGCTGACCGGCAAGCACAGCGGTACCCGCTTTGCCGTGGGCGACCGGCTGCGGCTGCGGCTCGCCGAGGCCAATCCTCTGACCGGGGCACTGAAGTTCGAGCTTGAGGAAGGTGGCGGGGGCATCGAGCCAAGGGGCAAACCCTTGCCATTGAAACGCAAGGGCGCGCATCTGGCGGGGAAACGCGGGCGTCCGGGGAATATCCGCCATCAGGGGCGGGGGCGTTAACTCAACCGGTCGATATCGTCCTCGCTCAGCGATCCCGGGACGATGAACACCGGGCAGGGCAGTTGACCGGCGTTGGCGCCGGCAAAATGCGTCACCAGCGGGCCGGGTCCGCCTTCCTTCTCCGCGCCCAGCACCAGCGCCGAGATTTCCGGATGCTCGCCCAGATAGTCGCGCACCACTTTGGCGCCTTCGCCCTCGCGCACCGAAATAACCGGCATCTGCCCGCCTTCGGAGAGAATATTGCCGGCGGCGGCGGTGACCATGGTTTCGGCCTTGGCGCGTGCTTCTTCCTCGATGGTCGCCTGGACGCCGGCGAAAGCGACGAATTGCTGGGGCGGAATCAGCGCGAGCAGATGGACAGCACCCCCCGTCTTGGCGGCGCGGCGCGAGGCAAAGCGCAGCGCAACTGTCGCTTCTTCCGTCTCATCGACGATCACCAGATAGACGCGCATCGCCAGGACCCCCGGGCTCCATCCTATCAGGCACAATTCACCGATGTGCAAGGCGCTTGCTCCGCGCCGCCAATTTGGCCAATGATGGGACAGTTTCAACGCTCTCATGCGGACAATAGAACATCCCATGCCCATAGATATCAAGATGCCCGCGCTCTCCCCGACGATGGAACAGGGCAAGCTGTCGAAATGGTTGGTCAAGCCGGGCGATTCCGTGGCCTCGGGCGACCTGCTCGCCGAGATCGAGACCGACAAGGCGACGATGGAATTCGAGGCCGTGGACGAAGGTGTGATTGCTTCGATCGCGGTGGAAGAGGGGACCGACAATGTGAAAGTCGGCACAATTATCGCCACGCTGACTGTTGAGGGAGAGGATGCGAAAGAGCCAGCCGTCAAAACGGATGCTGCACCAGTTCCTCCGCCGCCGCCCTCTGCTCCGGCCCCCGCCCAGGCAAAGGCCGCTCCTGCTTCCCCTGCCGTCAAAGGTGACCGTGTGATCGCTTCCCCGCTCGCCAAGCGCCTTGCCGCCGACAAGGGAGTCGATCTGGCGGCGCGTTTCTGGCAGCGGTCCCAATGGGCGCATCGTCAAGGCCGATGTTGAGGCAGCGCAGGGCGGGGCAGTGCCCAAGGCTCCGCCGCCAGCGGTGGCCATCGAAGCCCCCGCCGCCGCCCCTGCTGTTGCCGACATCGCCATGTCCGACGAGACCCGCGCCCAGCTCGATGCCCGCATCCCGCACAGCGTCGAGAAGCTTTCGGGGATGCGCAAGACCATCGCCCGCCGCCTCGCCCAGTCGATGCAACAGGCCCCGCATATCTATCTCACCGTCGATGTGCGGCTCGACCGGCTGCTGGCGATGCGCGCCGAAATCAATTCCGCGCTGGAAAAGCAGGGCGTCAAGCTGTCGGTCAACGACCTCCTGATCAAGGCGCTGGGCAAGGCGCTGGTCATGGTTCCCGCCTGCAATGTCAGCTTCGCCGGAAACGAGCTGATCCGCTATTCCCGCGCCGATATTTCGGTGGCGGTGAGCATTCCCGGCGGTCTGATCACCCCGATCATCGAGGACGCCGATGGTCGCAGCCTGTCGTCGATCGCCAAGGCCATGAACGACCTCGCCACCCGCGCCAAGGAAGGCAAGCTGAGGCCCGAGGAATACCAGGGCGGTTCGGCCAGCCTCTCCAACATGGGCATGCTGGGGATCAAGCAGTTCACCGCCGTGATCAACCCGCCCCAAGCCACCATCCTGGCGATCGGCGCGGGCGAGCAGCGGCCCTATGTGGTGGACGGCGCGCTGGGCGTGGCGACGGTGATGACCGCCACCGGCAGCTTCGATCACCGCGCGGTGGACGGGGCGGATGGTGCCCGGCTGATGGCGGCGTTCAAGGATATGGTGGAGAAGCCGCTGGGGATGCTGGCTTGACACCGCCCCCCTCTCCAACTGCGGCTAGCGAGCAAGCTCGCAAGCCTTCGTATCCTCCCCCGCGAGGGGGGAGGAGCAAAGCTGCGCACCCCTCCCCCCTCGCGGGGGAGGGAGCGAGACTTGGTGAGCCGCTTGGCGAACCTAGTCGCAGCGGGAGAGGGGGCCTTCCCACCCGTGAAGAACTTCTGGCCCGCGCCAAACACATGCGCTCCAACCCCACCGAAGCCGAACGCAAGCTCTGGCAAATTCTCCGCAACAAGCGGCTTGCCGGGTACAAGTTCAACCGGCAAGTGGTGCTGGACTGGTACATCGCCGATTATGTGAGCTTTGAGCATCGCCTGATCGTCGAAGCCGATGGTTCGCAGCATGCGGAAAGCGATTATGACGAACGGCGCGATACGCATTTGAAGAGCGAAGGCTTTGCCGTACTCCGCTTCTGGAACAACGATATTCTAGCGCGTTCGGAACAGGTCGCCAACGCCATCTGGCTTAATCTGCAGGCACCGCTGCCCGCTTCTCTCGCCCTCTCCGCAAATGGAGAGAGGCCGTTAAATGGAGTTTGAATTGTCTGACCCCTACGACCTCATCGTCCTCGGTTCCGGCCCCGGTGGCTATGTTGCCGCTATCCGCGCAGCGCAGCTCGGGCTGAAAACCGCGATTGTCGAGCGCGAAAGCCTCGGCGGGATCTGCCTCAACTGGGGCTGCATCCCGACCAAGGCGCTGTTGCGTTCGGCCGAGGTGTTTCACCAGATGAAGCATGCCAAAGACTATGGCCTCTCGGCGGACAATATCACCGCCGACCTCGCCGCCATCGTCAAGCGTTCACGCGGTGTCGCCGGGCAGCTCAACAAGGGCGTCACCGGCCTGATGAAGAAGAACAAGATCGACGTCCACATGGGGCAGGGCAAGCTGACCGCCCCGGGCAAGCTTTCGGTCGAGGCTGATGGCAAGACAACGGAACTGACCGCCAAACACATCATCATCGCCACCGGCGCCCGCGCCCGCGAGCTGCCGAAAGCCAAGGCCGACGGCAAGCGCATCTGGACCTATCGCCATGCCATGGTGCCGACGGAACTGCCGACGAAACTGCTGGTGATCGGATCGGGTGCAATCGGGATCGAATTTGCCAGCTTCTACAACGATCTTGGCTCGGAAGTTACCGTGGTCGAGATGATGGACCGGGTAGTGCCGGTGGAAGACGCCGATGTCTCCGCCTTCCTCGAAAAGGCGCTCAAGAAGCAGGGCATGACCATCCTGACCTCGGCCAATGTCGGGGCAGTGGAAGTGTCGGACAAGGGCGTCAAGGCCACGATCAAGACCAGGGACGGCGCCGAGGCTGTCCATGAATTCAGCCATGTCATCGTCGCGGTCGGGATCGTTCCAAACCTTGAGAATATCGGCCTCGAAGAGCTCAAGATCGAGCCCGACAAGCGTTTTCACATCAAGACCGACCCGCTTGGCCGCACCAATGTACCCGGCGTCTGGGCGATTGGTGACTGCACCGATGGGCCGTGGCTGGCGCACAAAGCGAGCCACGAAGGCGTCACCGCCGCTGAAGCTATCGCACAGGAACTGGGCAACAAGGACGTTCACCCGCATCCGCTCGACCGCGGCAACATCCCGGGCTGCACCTATTGCCACCCGCAGATCGCCAGCGTCGGGCTGACCGAAGCCAGGGCGAAGGAAGCTGGCCACGAGGTCAAGGCCGGCACCTTCCCGTTCATCGGTAACGGCAAGGCCATCGCGCTGGGCGAGGCCGAGGGCTTCATCAAGACGGTGTTCGACGCCAAAACCGGCGAATTGCTGGGTGCACACATGATCGGCGCGGAAGTGACCGAGCTGATCCAGGGCTATGTCGTCGGCAAGACACTGGAGACCACCGAGGCCGAACTGATCCAGAGCGTGTTCCCGCACCCGACGCTCAGCGAAATGATGCACGAATCGACCCTCGCCGCATTCGGGCGGGCGATTCACATCTGACGTATCAGCCCTGCGATACGAAAGCCGGTTTGCGAG
Source organism: uncultured Alphaproteobacteria bacterium (assembly GCA_963791765.1). Classification (GTDB taxonomy): domain Bacteria; phylum Pseudomonadota; class Alphaproteobacteria; order Sphingomonadales; family Sphingomonadaceae; genus Novosphingobium. Next base: position 32,301 of record CAWBTL010000007.1, on the reverse strand, counting down.
ATATCCTCAGGCGAAAACGCCGACTTCTTGCCTTCTGTGCGCCCAAACGGGGAGCCTATTGGGGAGCGGTTAAGGAAATAGCTCGATATGGCGAGATATTATATAATAAATTCAATGGAATATGGCGGACAGGGTGGGATTCGAACCCACGGTGAGCTTGCACCCACGGCGGTTTTCAAGACCGCTGCCTTAAACCACTCGGCCACCTGTCCTCGGTGCAGATGCGGCTAGCGTGCTGCGGCGAATGCTGCAAGTCCGGCTTGATCGGATCGAATAGGGCGCGTCAAAGCGTTCCATAGCGTCGCGGATTGAAACGAGCGCTGCCTTCACAACCGGGTGCCGCTGTGCGACACTGGCTGCAATGAGTCTTCTGCGCAAATTCCGAATCGTTGCCCCGCTCGGGCTGGCACTGCTGTTGTCTTCGCCGCAGCCACCGGCGGGCGCGCAGTCGAGTCCTGGCCTCGATTTCGGCGGCTATGTCCAGTTGCTCGCCGCGCGGGCCCGTTCGGAAGGGGTCAGCGAGGCGACGATCTACCGGATGACCAGCGGGCTCACCTACAACTGGCGCGTTGTCGAGCTGGACCGCGGGCAACCAGGAATTTCGCCGACGCCGCCACCCTTCGCGCCCTATATCGGCCGCCATGTCGACGCGGCGCGGATCAACGGCGGGCGCGCCATGTACCGCGAGGTTGCCGGTCTCGCCCCCGGCATCGAGCAGCGCTACGGCGTGCCGATGCCGATCATGCTCGCGATCTGGGGGCACGAGACCAATTACGGCCGCTACACCGGCGATTTCGACCTCGCCCGCTCTCTGGCGACGCTGGCCTATGAAGGGCGGCGGCGCGAGCTGTTTGCGGGGGAATTCGTTGCCTTGCTCAAAATGGCCGACCAGGGCGTGCCGCGCGAGCGGATGTACGGCAGCTGGGCCGGGGCTTTCGGCAACCCGCAATTCCTGCCCAGCGTCTATCTGCGCACTGCGGCGGACGGCGATTTCGATGGCGACCGCGACATCTGGAACAGCCGCGCCGATACGCTGGCCTCGATCGCCAACTATTTTCGCGATGCCGGCTGGCGGACCGGCGAGCCCTGGGGGGTTCGGGCCAGCGTCCCGGCAGGACTGGTCGCCGCCGCCTATTCACCCCGGATCAGCTCGTCGTCCTGCACCCGGGTCCATGCCCGGCATTCGGTGTGGAAGCCGGTTTCCGAATGGCGGCAGCTGGGTGTAATTCCGCAGGCTCCCATCGCTGACAACACCATGGCGACGCTGCTGGAAACCGATGGTCCGGGAACCCGCGCCTATCTGTTAACCGGGAATTATAGGGTCATCCTGCAATATAACTGCTCGAATTATTACGCTTTATCCGTGGGGCTGCTTGCCGATGAAATTGGCCGTTAACCGAGTTTCGCCATTGCTGGCGTCAACGCTGGCGCTGGCACTGCTGACGGGTTGCGGAATGGGCGGCGGCGGCGGCAAGGCTGAGCCGCTGCCAACGGTGCGCAGCGGGCCGGCTGCCGATTACCCGATGGTCGTCGGCAAGCCTTTCGTCATCGATGGCATCACTCATACCCCGGCTGACCGGATGAATTACGACGCAGTCGGCTATGCAGCGCTGGGCAACGAAGGCGGCAGCGCCATTACCGCCTCGCACAAGACGCTGCCGCTGCCAAGCTATGCCGAAGTCACTGCGCTGGACAGTGGCAAGACCGTGCTGGTCCGGCTCGAACGGCGAGGGCCAATGGCCAATGAACAGCTGATCGAACTTTCCCCCGGTGCCGCCGTGCAGCTGGGTTTCTCCGGCTCGGGCAGGGTCCCGGTGCGGGTGCGTCGCGTCAATCCGCCCGAGGCGGAACGCGCGCTGCTGCGGGCCGGAGAGCGGGCACCCTTCCGCATGGAAACCCCCAAGCCGTTGCTGAGCGTGCTGATGCGCAAGCTCAATCCCGTTCCATTGGCGAGTCCCAGCCCGGTTGCCACTGCAATCCCAGCACCGGTGCCGTCGCCAACCGCAAAGAAGTTGCCGAAAGGCAAGCCTGTGCCGAAGCCGAGCGCGACGCCTACGCCGCGGCCAACGCCCGCCGCCGCGCCCACACCGCGGCCAAGCCCTGCGGCCAAGCCAAGCCCGGCACCTTCGGCAAGGCCCAGCCCGGCTGCGGGTTCGCATCCCTATTATATCCAGGCCGGAACCTTCGCCTCCAAGACCAATGCCGATGCTGGTGCCACAAAGATCGGCGGGCAGGTGATCGCCGCGGGCCGGATGTGGCGGCTGCGCAAGGGTCCGTTCGGCTCGCAGGCCGAGGCTCAGGCCGCGCTGGCTAAGGTCAGAAGCGCTGGCTATAAGGACGCCAGAATCCAGCGCGCTGACTGATTGCCTGCAATCGCTCGCTCGCCGGGAGAGCATTTCCGGCGCGTGAGGGGCGAAATTGAACAGGATATTGTCCGCGGTTTTGCTGGCGTTACTCGTAATTGCGGGCGGCGCAGTTGCCGATGTTCCCGTCGGACCACCCCAGCAGCCGTTCCCCACCGAAGTTGCATCTGTGCCGGTCAGCGTGCTCGTCGATCTCGGTTCGGGACGGGTACTCCACGCCCGCAACGAGCAATTGCGCTTCGTCCCTGCCTCGATGACGAAGGTGATGACAGCCTTTGTCGCCTTCGAGGAGATGGCGAAAGGCAGGCTCAAGCCGCAGCAGCAATTCACTGTCAGTGCGGCGATAGCGCGGCAGTGGAGCGGGCAGGGCACCAGCCTGTATCTGAAGGCGGGCGACAGCATCACGGTCGACAGCCTGCTGCGCGGTATCACGACGGTCTCCGCCAATGATGCCGCGATCGCCTTGGCAGAGGGGTACGCCGGATCGGTAGCTGGCTGGACCGCGCTGATGAATGCCAAAGCCCGCGAACTCGGCATGAACGACAGCCACTTCGCTTCGCCCAACGGCTGGCCCGACAATGGCGCGACCTATGTCAGCGCCGCCGATCTGGTAAGGCTGGCCGATGCGCTGATAGCCCGGCATCCCGAGCTTTACCGGCGGTATTTCGGGCAACAGAGCTTCGTCTGGAAGGGCGTAACCTATCGCAACCGCGATCCGACGCTGGACGTAGTGGCGGGCGCGGATGGCATCAAGACCGGGCATACTGGCGAGGCTGGCTATAATTTCCTTGGTTCCGCAGAGCGCGGCGCGCGCAGGCTGGTCATGGTGATCGCCGGTGCGGCCAGCGAGGCCGAGCGGGCAGCAGCCTCACGTGCGCTGCTCGAATGGGGCTTCAGCGAATGGCAGGCCCGGCCTTTGTTTGCGGCGGGCGTACCGATAGGCCAGGCGCGGGTCCAGGGCGGTGATGCGCGGCAGGTCAATCTAGTCGCCGCTCGCCCGGTCCATGCCACGCAAAAAGCGCGATATGCCGAACCCCTTGCCTTGAAAATAGCCTATTCCGGTCCGCTGGTCGGACCGATTGCCAAAGGCGCGCAGGTCGCGGAACTGGAGATTGCCGCGGGGAGTTCGACAAGCCGGATCCCGCTCTACGCTGGCGCAGCCGTTGGCAAGGCTGGACCCTTGGACCAGCTGTGGAACGGGCTTATGGGTCTGCTGACATGACCACAGGCAAATTCATTGCTCTCGAAGGCGGGGAGGGGGCGGGCAAGTCCACCCAGGCCCGGCTGCTCGCCGAAGCCCTGCGCGCGCGCGGCATCGAGGTCGTGGTCACCCGTGAGCCGGGCGGCACGCCGGGGGCCGAAGCGATCCGCGCGCTGCTGCTCGGGCTTGACGGCGAGGACTGGAACCCGCGCGCCGAAGCACTGCTGTTCGCGGCGGCGCGGAGCGACCACGTCGAGCGGCTGATCGTCCCGGCGGTCGCCGAGGGAAAATGGGTGATCTGCGACCGTTTCGTCGATTCGAGCCGCGCCTATCAGGGCGGAGGCGGCGGGCTTTCCGACGCGGAAGTGCTCGCGCTCCACCGTATCGGCAGCTGCGGACTGCTGCCCGATCTGACGCTGCTGATCGAAATTTCGCCAGACGAGGCCGCGGCGCGCCTCTCCCGCCGCGATCCCGATGGCAGCGACCGCATCGGCGGTCGCGACGCCGCCTATCACGCCAGGGTGGCTGCCGCCTTCGCGCAGTTCGCCGCGGCGGAACCTGCCCGCTTCGCCCGGATCGACGGTAACGGCGATATCGATGCGAACTCACGCCGGGATACTCGTGGCTCTGTCCCCGCTGCTGGCGGACGGATCATGACGCTGGCCGGCCACGACGCAGCCTGGCACGAATGGCGCGCCGCCATGGCGTCGGCGCGGATGCATCACGGCTGGATCCTTGCCGGGATCAAGAGCGTGGGCAAGGGGGCCTTCGCCCGCGCCGCCGCCCGCGAACTGCTGACCGAATCTGGCATTCCCCAGCCCGAAGGCGAATACCACCCCGACATCATCGTGCTCGACCATCTCCCCGCCAACGACGACGAGGAGAAGAAGCGGGCCGACGGCAAGCCGTTCCAGCTCAAACGCAACATCACCATCGACCAGATCCGCCGCATGCAGTTGCGGCTCAACACCAGGCCGACGCTTGGCAGCCGCCGCGCGGTTATTATCGATCCTTCCGACGACATGGAGAAGGGCGCGGTCAACGCCCTGCTCAAAAGTCTCGAGGAACCGCCCGCCGGCACGTTCTTCCTGCTGGTCGCGCACCGTCCGGGGCGGCTGCTGCCGACGATCCGCTCGCGCTGCCGGATGCTGCGCTTCGCCCCGCTTGGCGGTGAGGAGATTGACAAGGTGCTGCGCCGCGAAGCACCCGAGGCCGACAGCGGTGCTCGCGCCGCCGCCATCGCCGCCGCCGAAGGTTCGCCCGGAGCTGCGCTGGCCTTCGTCGCGCAGAACCTCGCGCCCCTGCACGATCTCATGCAGCGCATCATCCGCGAGGGCGATGACGGCCTGGTGCTGCGCGGCGCGCTCGCCGGGGAAGTAGGCGCCAGGCCCGACCGCGAGCGCATCGCCGCCGCGCTCGACCTCGCCCGCGCCACCCTCGCCGAAGACCTTGCCACCGCCCCGCGCGAGCGACAGGCGCGGATCATCGAGGCACATGGCGCGATTACCCGCCTCGCCGCGCAGGCGCCGACCTACAACTTCGATCCCGCCCTGCTGGTCATGGAAATTGGCGGGTTGCTGGCCAAGGCGGCACTGCCTAGAGAGACGGCAAGCTAGCCCCTTTGACACAGAAAGTCCGCGCGCCGCTCATGGCCGATCCTTATTACATCACAACCGCGATCCATTATCCCAACGGCAAGCCGCATATCGGCCACGCTTATGAGACGATTGCCGCCGACGTCATCGCCCGCTTCCAGCGCGCCAGCGGCCGCGAAGTGCGGTTCCAGACCGGGACCGATGAGCATGGCCTGAAAATGGCGCAGAAGGCGCGCGAGCTGGGCATTACTCCGCGTCAGTTATGCGATGAAATGTCAGAGCATTTCAGAGTGTTGTTTGATAAACTGAATATCTCGCATGAACGGTTCATCCGCACAACCGAGCTTGAGCACCACCGGGCCAGCCAGGCGCTGTGGCAGGCGATGGAGAAGAACGGCGATCTCTATCTGGATCGCTACGAGGGCTGGTATTCTATCCGCGACGAGGCCTTCTACGAAGAAGGCGAACTGACCGGCGGGGAGGGCGGCGAAAAGCTCTCGCCGCAGGGCACGCCGGTGGAATGGACCGTCGAGGAAAGCTGGTTCTTCCGCCTCTCCGCCTATCAGGACAAGCTGCTGGCGCTTTACCGCGATGAGCCCGACTTCATCCGCCCGGAAAGCCGCCGCAACGAAGTGATGCGCTTTGTCGAGGGCGGGCTGCGCGATCTTTCGGTCTCGCGGACCAGTTTCGATTGGGGGGTCAAGGTTCCCGGTGCCGAAGACCATGTGATGTATGTGTGGGTCGATGCGCTGACCAACTACCTGACCGGGCTCGGTTATCCCGACGAAACTGCCGACATGGCGAAATTCTGGCCCGCCGACCTCCACCTGATTGGCAAGGACATCGTCCGTTTTCACACGGTGTACTGGCCGGCATTCCTGATGAGCGCGGGAATTGCGCTGCCCAAACAAGTCTATGGCCACGGCTTCCTGCTCAATCGCGGCCAGAAGGAATCGAAGTCGCTGGGCAATGTCACCGACCCGATGGAACTGGCCGAACGCTATGGCGTCGATGTGCTGCGCTATTTCCTGATGCGCGAGATCAGCTTCGGTCAGGACGGCAGCTATTCCGCCGAAGCCATCGTCACCCGCGCCAATGCTGAGCTGGCGAACAGCTTCGGCAATCTGGCGCAGCGGGTGCTGTCGATGATATTCAAGAACCTGGATGGCAATTTGCAGTCCGGGCTTGAAGTTTCGGATGCGGATGCCGCGCTGGAAGGTGAAGTCCGCAGCGGTATCGCAAGTTTGCGCGCCGCCTTCGCCAATCTCGATTTCAGCGACGGCCTCGATGCCTGGATGCGCGCGGTTTTCGCCTGCAACCAGTATGTCGATGAACAGGCGCCTTGGACGCTGCGCAAGAACGATCCGGAGCGGATGCAAGCGGTGCTGATGACCCTGCTGCGCTGCGTGCGCGATCTGACGATCGCCGTGCGCCCGGTGGTGCCGGATTCGGCAGACATGCTGCTCGACCAGATCGGCATCCCGCCCGATGCCCGCGATTTCGCGGCGCTGGACGATGCCGGGTGGTTCGCCCGCCTGGTGGAGAGCGGCTTCCGCATAGCGCAGCCTGTCGGCGTTTTTCCCCGTCTCGAACTCCCTGCGGAAGCCGATGCATGATGTGCGCAGGGATTTCCCTCCGCGTCTCCGCAACTCCGCGTGAAATCAGAAAGCGTCGGTTCGCGCGGAGACGCGGAGACGCGGAGAAAATATCTCCGGAGCTGGCGCGATGCTGATCGATTCGCATTGTCACCTTGAATACAAGGGCCTGGTCGAGGACCAGCAGGGTGTGCTTGCCCGTGCCCGGCAGGCCGGCATCGCCGGGTTCCTCAACATCTCCACCCGCCAGCGCGAGTGGGACCAGGTGATCGCCACGGCGGCACGCGAGCCCGATGTCTGGGCCAGCGTTGGCATCCATCCCCACGAGGCGGACGCACACGCCGATCTTGGCGAAGCGGCACTTATCGAAGCGGCGGAGCATCCCAAAGTCATCGCCATCGGCGAGACCGGGCTCGATTATTATTACGACCACTCCGACCGCGGCACCCAGCAGGCGTTGTTCCGCACCCACATCGCCGTCTCACGCGCTACCGGGCTGCCGCTGATCGTCCACACCCGCGACGCCGAGGACGATACAGCCGCGATCCTCGCCGATGAAATGGGGAAGGGCACCTTCCCGGCGCTGATCCACTGTTTCACCGCTTCGGCCGATTTCGCCCGCAAGGTGCTGAATCTCGGGCTGACGATTTCGTTGTCAGGGATTGTTACATTCAAGAATGCCAAGGACTTGCAGGCGATAGCGGCGGAATTGCCTGAGGATCGCTTGCTGGTCGAAACCGATGCGCCGTTCCTTGCGCCGATACCGCATCGCGGCAGGCCCTGCGAGCCGGCCTTTACTGCCGACACGGCCCGATTTGTCGCGGGCTTGCGCGGTGTAAGCCTGGAAACACTGGCTGAAACGACTACACAGAATTTCCACAGGCTTTTCCACAGGACGGCAGCGTGAAACTGCTGGTTCTGGGTAGCGGAACCTCGACCGGCGTTCCGCGGATTGGCAACGACTGGGGCAATTGCGACCCTGGCGAGCCGAAGAACCGCCGCACGCGGGTTTCGATCATGGTTGAAAACTGCGCGGGCGGGCGTCTGCTGGTGGATACGTCCACCGATCTGCGCGCGCAATTGCTCGCCAACGAAATCGACCGGCTCGACGGCGTGTTCTGGACGCATGACCATGCCGACCACTGCCACGGCATCGACGATCTGCGCGCTATGCGTTACGGTCGCGGCGGTCCGTTGCCGGGCTATGCCAACGAGGAAACCGCGCGGCGGCTGCGTCAGCGCTTCGATTATGTTTTCGCCGGGCAGTTTGGTTATCCGACGATCGTCACACTGGAAACCCTCGAGCGGCTGCGGATTTGCGCGGGCTTCGGCGTCGGCCACTGCCAGATGCCGCACGGACATACAGAGACTACCGGATTCCGATTTGAATGCGACGGAAAGTCAATAGTTTATGCAACAGACTTCAGCGCGATTACCCGGGAAATGGTAGAGTTGTTCGGTGGCTGCGACATTCTGGTCAGCGACTGCCTGCGCCGCGATCCGCATCCCACCCATGCCAATTTGGCGCTGGCGCTGGAACTGGCCGATGCTTGCCGGGCGCAGCGCACCGTGTTGACACATCTCGACAAAAGCATGGATTATGCCACTCTATCAGCCGAAGTGCCGGCGCATGTGCTGGTTGGCTACGACGGGATGGAGCTTGAGGCTTGATGGACGGATCGATTATAGTCTCACTCATCGCCGCGACTGCCAGCCTGTTTCTGGCAGTCCGGGCCTTGCGCTCGCACGGACTCTCCTTCGAGAACAAGGCGTGGATGGCAGTGGCCTGGACGTTGATCATCGCGGTGCTGGCTTTCGTAATCGGGCGCGTCGCGCCCGATGGCCTGTGATTTTGAGCCATTCCCCCGGCAGGGCTCATTTCCACCTATCTTTCATTTAACATAATATATATTATCAATCTTATATGTCCACCGCGCTAGACCGCCTCCTCCGCATCATGGCCCGCCTTCGCGACCCCATATCGGGCTGCGAATGGGACCGCGCGCAAGACTTCCGCTCCATCGCGCCCTATACGATCGAGGAAGCCTATGAAGTCGCCGACGCCATCGAGCGCGGCGATATGGCGGGATTGCGCGACGAACTCGGCGATCTGCTACTGCAAGTGGTGTTCCACGCGCGCATGGCCGAGGAAGCCGGTGACTTTGCCTTCCACGATGTCGCCGCAGCAATTGCTGGCAAGCTCGAGGCGCGCCATCCGCATATCTTTGGCGATGCTGCCGACGATGGCCAGCGCCAGACAGATCGCTGGGAAAAACTCAAAGCCGCCGAACGCCAGGCCAATGGCGCGACCAGCGCGCTTGACGGCGTCGCCATGGCGCTGCCGGCGCTGATGCGCGCGGAAAAACTGCAGAAGCGCGCGGCGCGTCAGGGTTTCGACTGGCCGGACACCGCCGGACCCGCTGAAAAGCTGCGCGAGGAAATGGCTGAGCTGGCAGAGGCCGGTCCGGCAGAGCAGCTGGAGGAAGCCGGCGATCTGCTGTTCGCAGCCGTAAACTTGGTGCGCGCTTACGGCATTGCCCCGGAAGACGCGCTGCGCACCGCAAACGCCAAATTCGAACGCCGTTACCGCGCGATGGAGGCGCTGGCTTCGCAAACGGGCACAGAATTCAGCGCGCTGGACCTCGATGAGCAAGAGGCACTGTGGCTGTCGGTCAAGGCCTCAGAGCCGCGAAAACCGGCCTAGATCGCGCGCGGTGAGCCGCACCTTGAGCCGGCGCTGCGGCCCCCCTTCCCACTCTCCGGCATCTTCGTCTGCCAGAACTTCGCCATGGGCATGCAGCCAGGCGATCTTCTGGCCGTCACGCGCTGGAATGACGAAGTGGTGGACCTTGGCATCGGACGTCAGCAGGCGGCCAACCATGTCTAATATCTCGTCGCAGCCATGCCCGGTAACAGCCGATACCGGCACGATAATCCGGTCACCATGCGCGATTACTTGTTCCGCCAGCTCCGCCGCCCGATCCGGGTCCAGCAGGTCCCATTTGTTCCAGACCTCGACGATCGGCACCCGCAATTCACCGTCATCCGCTTCGATCAAGTCCAGCTCGCCCAACACCTTGAGCACTTGCAGTTTTTGCGCCTCGCTGTCGGGATTGGCGATGTCGCGGACGTGGAGGATGGCATCGGCCCCTGTCACTTCCTCCAGCGTCGCCCGGAAGGCGGCGACCAGCTGGGTCGGCAGATCGGAGATGAAGCCCACCGTGTCGGAAAGGATCGCCTTTTCTACCCCCGGCAGCCGGATGGCGCGCATGGTTGGGTCGAGCGTGGCGAACAGCAGGTCCTCCGCCATCACGTTCGCCCCGGTCAGGCGGTTGAACAGAGTTGATTTTCCGGCATTGGTATAGCCCACCAGGGCAATCACCGGCCACGGCGCCTTGCCGCGGCGGTCGCGGTGCAGCCCGCGGGTGCGGCGCACCTGGTCAAGCTCGCGGCGGAGTTTGGCCATGCGGTCGCGGATCAGACGGCGGTCGGCCTCGATCTGGGTTTCGCCAGGTCCGCCCAGAAACCCGAAGCCGCCGCGCTGGCGCTCAAGGTGGGTCCAGCTGCGCACCAGGCGGCCGGCCTGATAGTCGAGATGAGCCAGCTCCACCTGCAAACGGCCCTCGGCGGTCGCGGCGCGTTCGCCGAAAATCTCGAGGATCAGCCCGGTCCGGTCGATGACCTTGCGCTTGAGCTTTTCCTCCAGATTGCGCTGCTGAATCGCGGTCAGCGCGCCATCGACGATCACGAGGTTGGCCTCGTGCTGCTCGCAGGCCACGGCGATGTTCTGCACCTGGCCTTCGCCAAACAGCGTTGCCGCCTTGGGCGCACGGATCGGTATGGCGAAGCAGTCTGCGACCACCAGGCCAATCGCCGTCGCAAGCCCCCTCGCCTCTTCGATCCGCGCATCGCCGTCCTGCGCGCCGCGCCCGCGCATTTGCGGACACACCACAAGCGCCCGCGCACCGCGGGTTACTTCACCGGAAAGATCGTCAGGCTGGTTCAGGTCTCTTCGCCGTCCCAGTCACCCGTCAGATCGACCGGGGTCACCGGCTGGATGGTTGACACCGCGTGCTTGTAGGCGAGCTGGACGTAGCCATCCCGTTCCAGCAACATGCAGAACAGATCGTATGCGGCGACGCGGCCCTGCAGCATGACACCGTTTACCAGGAACATCGTCACCTGCACGCCAGCGTTGCGGATGCTGGAGAGGAACACGTCCTGAAGCAGGCGCTGCTGCTTCTTGCCGCCCTCAACTACGCCGGTGAACTGCCGGACATCGACCGGGGCGGCAGGCATGATCGTGGATACGGCATGCTTGTAGACCAGCTGCGACTGACCATCGCGGCGCAGCAGGATCGAGAAATTATCGAACCAGGTGACGATACCTTGCAGCTTGACACCCTTGACGAGGAACATCGTCACCGGGGTCTTTTCCTTGCGGAGGAGATTGAGGAACTGGTCCTGGAGGTTCTGCCCCTTGCCGGCGGGCGGTGCCACCGCTGCAGGGGTTTCATCCGGATCGGGTGCCGGTTTGGGGCGCGCAGTAAGGGTGCGTCCAGCCATGTGTCATGCTCCTTTGTTTTTGGCGGCCGCTTGTGCGATCCGCAATCTGGCAAGTCCCTGAGGTCATACCGCGAATGATGCTATTCTACTGGCTTCGCTACGTTCCGTAAATGACAAATGCGTGATGGCAGGACTACACGTCGATATCCTCATCTTCCAGTTCGCCCTCGCGGCGCTCGACCATGCCTAGAAGCTTGAGTTTGCGGTGCAGCGCCGAGCGTTCCATGCCGATAAAGCCAGCCGTCTTCGAGATATTGCCCGAGAATCGCCGGATCTGGATGCGCAGATATTCGCGCTCGAAACTTTCCCGCGCCTCGCGCAGCGGCACGCCCATCATCGTCGAAATGCCGGTGTCGCCGAGAATCCTGCCGCCCAAAATCTCCGCCGGCAGCATATCCGCTTCGATCCGGCCCAGTCGCTCGCGCGGGGTCAGGATCACGGTGCGCTCGACGACGTTGCGCAGCTGGCGGACGTTGCCGGGCCAGTCATAGGCCTGGAACGCGGTCATCGCATTGGCGCTGATATCGGGGGGCGGCAGGCCCTGGTCGTTGGCGTAGCGGGCGAAGAAATGATGGACCAGCCCCGGAATATCCTCGCGTCGCTCGGTCAACGCCGGCACGGTTACTGGCACCACGTTGAGCCGGTAAAACAGATCCTCACGGAAGCGGTGCTCGGCGATTTCCTTCTCGAGATCGCGCGAGGTTGACGTCACCACCCGCACATCGACGCGGATCTGGCGGTGTCCGCCGACCCGCACGAAGGCCTGCTCGGTCAGCACCCGCAGAATGCGCGCCTGCGTCGACAGGGGCATGTCGGCGACTTCATCGAGGTAGAGCGTGCCGCCATCGGCAATTTCGAGCAGGCCAGGCCTGACCAGGCTGCCGTCGAGTTCCTCGCCGAACAGCTCCTGCTCGAAGCGTTCGGGCGTGATCCGCGCCGAATTCACGCAGACAAATGCCCCCGCCGAACGCGGACTCCAGCTATGCAGCAGCCGTGCGGCGACTTCCTTGCCCACCCCGGCGGGTCCGGTAATCAGCATCCGGCTGCCCGAATTGGCGACACGCTTGATGGTTGCGCGCACCATGTTGATCGCGGAACTGTTGCCGGTGAACTCCTCGGCGTTCGAGAATCCCTGCCGCAATTGCGCATTCTCACGCCGCAGCCGCTCGGTTTCAGTGGCTCGCCCGACCAGGTGGATGAGCTTCTCCGCCTCGAAAGGCTTCTCGATGAAATCCATCGCGCCACGCCCGATCGCGGCGACCGCCGTGTCGATATTGCCGTGTCCCGAAAAGATGATTACCGGCAGGTCCGGCTCGCGCAGCTTGATCGCATCGAGCACTTCGAGCCCGTCCATCTGGCTGCCGTGGAGCCAGACATCCAGCAGCACCAGCGAGGGTCGCCGCTGATCGATCGCTTCCAGCGCGGTCTGGCTATCGCCAGCAGTGCGGCAATCGTAGCCTTCGTCGCTGAGCACGCCCGCCACGAGTTCGCGAATATCGCGTTCGTCATCGACTATCAGAATATCAAGCGCCATGCGGCCTCCACTTGCACCCTGTGTTCATTCTGCAGCCTCCGTGTTGCGTCTTCCGGCGAGCGGGTCGCAGGAAAAGATCAGTGTCACGCAGGTTCCGCCGCTTTCGGCCGGAACAAAGGTCATGTCGCCACCATGTTCCTCGACGATCTTCTTGACGATGGCGAGGCCCAGCCCGGTGCCCTTTTCGCGGGTGGTGACATAGGGCTCGACGATCCGTTCGCGGTCCTGGGGCAGGCCGATGCCGTTGTCGGTGATCGATACGCCGATGCTATCGGCATCGTGGCTCATCGCCACTTCGATGTGTCCGCGATAGTCTACACCCTCCAGTTTCGAGCGTGTTTCAATAGCTTCCATGGCATTCTTGAGGACATTTGTCATAGCCTGGCCGAACTGGTGTCGATCGGCCGCGATGGCCGGCATGTCGTCGGGTGCCGAAAAGGAAAAATCGATATCGGGATGCGCAACTTCCTGGAGGAACATCGCCTGACGCGCAAGGTCAATGGGCTCCTCGACCCGGAACACCGGCTTGGGCAGGCGGGCGAACGACGAGAATTCATCGACCATCTTGCGCAGCTCGCCAACCTGGCGAATGATCGTGCTGGTCAGTTCCTCGAACAGTTCGGGATTATCGCTGATCTGCTTGCGATAGCGGCGGCTGAGGCGTTCGGTGGCAAGCTGGATCGGGGTCAGCGGGTTCTTGATCTCATGGGCGATGCGGCGGGCGACATCCGACCATGCTGCCTGGCGCTGATCGAGCAACTGCCGGGTGATGTCCTCGAAAGTAATCACCGAGCCGGTGCCGCCGCTGCCGATCTTGACCGCCAGCGTCAGCAGTTCACCGCTCTTCCCGTATTGCACCAGACCGCTGGTCAGCCCCGCGTCGATCAGGGCGGCGATGGGCGAGGCGACTTCGCCCAGCGGCTGACCCACCGGCCCCGGCCCGCTTCGATCGAACAGCAGCTTCTGGGCGGTGCTGTTCATCAGCAGGATCCGCCCTTCGCCGTCGAGCGAAATAATCCCGGAGGTCACCGATTCGAGCACCGCCTCGATAAAGGTGCGGCGTTCCTGCAATTGCTGATTGGCGCCGACCAGAGCCTGGGTCTGTTTTTCGATCTGCGCGGTCATCCGGTTGAAGGCGCGGTTGAGCAGCCCGATTTCATCCGCGCCGGCGCGCCCTTCGAGGCGTAGCGAGAAGTTGCCGGTACCGACCCGCCGTGCGGCATCGACCAGTTCGTAAAGCGGCTTGACCTGCCGGTCGGCAAAACGCAGCGCAAACCACACGAAAAAGCCTTCCAGCGCCAGTGACAGCACGAACAGTGCGACATTGAAGCGCAGCTGCAGGATCTGCGCGCGGCTGGTCAGCACCTCATAGGCGCGGACGATATTCTGCGCCCGCTGCCCCTGGCTGAGCGCCAGCAAATCGGAACTGCGCGCGGTGTAGAGATATATCCCCGCACGGCGATCGATCGGGGTGACGGCTTCGATGCGGTTGGCGTTGGCGTTGACGACACTGGCCTCACCCGCATCGATCCGGCGCAAGACATCGGGGGCGATGTTCAGGGTCGCACTTTTGGCGGAGATCGCGGCCGTGCGCAATTTGCCATCGGCGCCTTTCTGGAAAATGGCCGATTCGTTGAGTTTGCGGTTAAAAATCTGGTACGAATAGAACTCGGCGAAGCGCGGGCTGGAGATTGGTTCACGGCTCAGGAACGCGCCGATATCGTCGGCCATGGCCAGCGATTCATAGCCGACGTCGCGCTGGGTCTGCTCGTAATAACCGCGCGCCATCTTGTTGGCGTTTTCCAGCATTCCGCGTGAGCTGTCAGAAAACCAGAATTCGACACCGGACTGGAACAGCCACGATGCGAAGATCACCACCAGCAGCGTCGGGATCGCCGAAACCAGCGAGAACAGGAACACCAGCCGCACATGCATGCGGCCGGTGCCGCCGCCGCTCTCAGCCGCCCGGCGCAACGCCATGCGCCAACCCAACAGCACCAGGATCGCCATGGCCGGCACCAAGGTGCCGATCAGCAACATGGCGGTCAGGTTGGAGGGCAGCAGTTTGCCCTTCTCCATCTGTTCGCTGAGCAGCAGCCAGGTGGTGAAGGTCATCACCACAAAGCCGAACACTGCGGCCACTTCCATCATGGCGAAGAAATTGGCCCGGCGCGCGGCCAGCTGCAGCCGGCGCCACCAATAGGGCCAGCGCCGCTTACCGGAGGATGTTTCCGCCATCATAGTTGCAGCAATACAACACCACTGTGGCCAGATCGCAATCTAAATATCGAGACTTTTCCCCGGACCGCGCTGGATGAAGCTGTCCGCCTCGATTCCCAGCTCGCCAAGCCGCTTGCGCAAAGTGTTGCGGTTTATGCCAAGCAATTGCGCCGCGCGAAGTTGATTGCCACCGGTTTCGGCGAGCACGTGCGCAAACAGCGGCCGTTCGAAAGCCGCAAGCGCCTCATCGTAAACCGAACCTGCTTGTGGCCGCGCCATGTCAAGCCAGCGAGCGACGGCAGTGTTCAGGGTGCCGGTATCCTCCGGCATGCCAATCGGGGGCCTGTTTGCCTGCTCCAGCAACGGCGCCATGGTTTCGGCGTCGATGATGTCCTCGCGTGCCAGCAGCGCCAGGCGGTAAATGAAGTTGCGCAGTTCACGGACATTGCCGCGCCAGTTCTGGCGCTTGAGCAGTTCGGCGCCATCGGCGGCGAGCTGGCGACGCGGCAACCCCTCTCCGGCCGCCTGCTGGAGGAAATGGCGTGCCAGAGCCTCGATGTCACCGGGCCGCTCGCGCAAAGCCGGCAGATGGATCGGCACCACGTTGATGCGGTAGAACAGGTCCTCGCGGAACTGGCCGGCGGCGATCATCGGCTCGATATCGCGGTTGGTCGCAGCGACGATCCGCGCGTCGATGCTGACTTCATCGCGCCCGCCGACCCGGCGGATGCTGCCCGATTGGAGCGCGCGCAGCAGCCGGGTTTGCGCCTGCATCGGCATGTCGCCAATCTCGTCGAGAAACAAGGTGCCGCCCGCCGCTTGCTCGAACTTGCCGATGTGCCGGGCGACCGCGCCGGTGAACGCACCCTTTTCGTGCCCGAACAGCTCGCTTTCGATCAGCTCGGCGGGGATGGCAGCGGTGTTGACCGCCACGAAGGGCCCCGTGCGGCGATGGCCAAGCTGGTGGATGGCTTCGGCGACCAGTTCCTTGCCTGTGCCCGATTCGCCCAGGATCAGCACCGTCAGATCATTCCGGAGCACCCGGGTGATCATCCTGTATACCGCCTGCATCGGCGCGCTGCGGCCGACCAGCGGCAGAGCCTGCACCATCGGCTCCTCATCCGAAAAGTCCGCGCCGGTCGCGGCTGCACCGATGGCCTGGCGGACTGTCCTGGCCAGATCGTCGATGTCGAAGGGCTTGGGGAAATACTCGAAGGCACCGGTGTCACTGGCGCGGACAGCGGTATCGAGCGTGTTTTGCGCCGAAAGGATGATGATCGGCATGTCGGTATTATGGGCGCGAACCCTGGCCAGCGTCTCGATGCCGTCGCCGTCGGGCAGCATGACATCGGTTACAAAGGCGTCAAAGCGCCCCTGCGCCAGCAGCCGGTCGCGTTCGGCGATGTTTTCGCAATGCGTCACCGCGAACCCCTCGGCCTCCAGCGCGGCAGTGATGACGATGGCGATCGAGGCGTCGTCTTCGAGCAGGAGCACGCTCATGCGGCTTTGCCTCGCTTTCTGCTTTCCTGAGCCAGCGGCATGTGCAGGCGAAAATGGGTCCAGCCCCCTGCATCGTCGCGGTCATGGGTAATACGGCCGTTCATCTCGCGCACCAACTTGCGCACCAGCGCCAGGCCAAGCCCCTGCCCGCTCTTCTTGGTGGTAACGAAAGGCTCGAACACGTGCTCGCGCATCGCCGGATCGATGCCCGGACCATTGTCGCTGACCCGCAGCTCGATTGGCAGGCGGACGGGCTTGCCGCTGCCCGTCGAATGCAGCTGCAAGCCACTGGCAAAGCGGGTGCGCACGACGATCCGGGGCTTGTCGGCCTCGCTACAAGCTTCGCGCGCGTTCGAGAGCAGATTGATCAGCACCTGCACCAGCGCATCGGAGTTGCCCATCAGCGGCGGCAGCGAGGGATCGAATTCCTCTTCGATGCGCGAAACCGGCCCGCCGGCCGCAGCGATCACCGCACTGGCCCGGCGCACTGCCTCGTGCAGGTTGCAGGGCTCGAGCGACGAGGTCGTGCGGCGGCTCAGCGTCTGCATCTGGTCGATCAGCTTGGCGATGCGGTCAACCTCGTCGGCGATCAGGCTGGTCAGTGCGCGATCGCCCTGCCCTACCTTGCGGGCCAGCAGCTGCGCCGCGCCGCGGATGCCGGCCAGCGGGTTCTTGATCTCATGCGCCAGGATTTCGGGCGCGCGCAGCACCGCATTTTCGCCCGCGCCGGGATCGTCGCCCATGGCTTCCGCAGCGCTGGAATCGTGGAGGGTAATCATCTGCCAGCCCGGTTCATCGGCGATAGGCGTGAAGGTGACGTCAAGCCGCCGCGTGCCCATTCCGGCCACGGTAACGTCGATTTCGCGCGCGGAAACCGGTGTTTCACTGTCGCCCAGACGCTCGGCGAGGTGCGGCTCGTCGAAGGAGAGTGTGTCCAGCAGCTTGCGCCCCGCCAATCGCCGCACACTCTGACCGAAGAACTGCTCGGCGGCAGGATTGGCCGAGGCAATCGTCTGTCCGGGAGCCAGCAGCAGCACCGCCAGCGGCAGGCTGGCAAGCTGGCGTTGGGCGTCTGGACCAGCGGTCATGCCGCCTGGCGCTGCAGGAACGGCGCGTAGAATTCCGAAAGTGACCGCATAACTTCAGCAGCATCGTCGATAAAGTTTACCCGGTTTCTGAACTCGGCGGATCCCGGAAGACCCTTGGTGTACCAGCCCAGATGCTTGCGCGCCATCTTGACGCCGGTATCCTCGCCATAATGCGCCAGCATCGCCTGGTAGTGTTCGAGCAGCAGCGACAATTGCTGGTCCAGCACCGGATCCGGCAACGCGCTGCCATGGCGCAACCAGTGCATGACCTGCCCCAGCAGCCACGGTTTTCCGTAAGCCCCGCGCCCGATCATGACGCCATCCGCGCCCGAAAGCTCCAGCGCGCGGGCAGCGTCGGCGATGGTGCAGATGTCGCCGTTGACGATCACCGGCACCGAAACCGCCGCTTTGACACCGCGGACAAAGGCCCAGTCAGCCTCGCCCTTGTACATCTGGCAGCGGGTGCGGCCGTGCACAGTGATCATCTTCGCGCCAAGATCCTCGGCGATGCGGGCCAGTTCAGGGGCGTTGAGCGAGTGGTGGTCCCAGCCCATCCGCATCTTGACGGTAACCGGTACATCGACTGCCTTGACCGTCGCCTCGATCAGCCGGGCCGCCAGCGGCAGGTCGCGCATCAGCGCCGATCCGGCCTCGCCGTTGACGACCTTCTTGACCGGGCAGCCCATATTGATGTCGATGATCGCCGCACCGCGATCGGCATTGAGCTTCGCCGCCTCGGCCATTTCCGCCGGAGAACAGCCCGCCAGCTGCAATGACACCGGTTCTTCCAGCGCATCCCATGCCGCCTTTTGCAGCGACTGGCGGGTTTCGCGGATCATGGCCGGCGAGGCGATCATCTCGGTGACATTGAGCCCTGAGCCAAAGCGGCGCACCAGCCTGCGGAACGGCATGTCGGTGACGCCGGTCATCGGTGCCAGGATCACCGGGCAATCGATGCGGACGGGGCCGATGTCGATCGATTTCAGCGCGGGCGGTACGGGAAGCGAAGTCATGTGTCTGCCTAAAATTTGGGCAGCGCATAGTGGATTGCCCTTGCGGCGGCAAGTGTCTAACCGCGGAGGCAATGAAAGCCCCCTCCCCTCATCCAGGCCACCGTCCCAGCATGGCCGCCGTGGTAGTCGCCGCCGGACAGGGTCTGCGCGCCGGACAGGCGCTTCCAAAGCAGTTCGAGAAATGGCGTGGCAAGCCGCTGGTGCGGCACAGCGTTGAGGCGCTGGCACGGGCGGGCGTATCTCCGATTGTCGTGGCGATACCGGCGGGCGCGGAGGAAATCGCTGCGGAGGCGCTAGGCGGGATTGCCAGCGTCCGCCTGATCGTTGGCGGCGCGACCCGGCAGGCATCGGTGCGCCTCGGCCTCGAAGCGCTGGCAGCCCATGCGCCGGAACGTGTTCTGATCCACGACGCTGCTCGCCCCATTTTGCCATCGGCGGTCATCGCGCGCCTCACCTCGGCGCTTGACGTTCATCGCGCAGCCATCCCGGTTCTGCCAGTGGTCGATAGTCTCGCGCATGACAGGGAGGGCATGATGGGAAGTCCGGCAGAACGCAGCGCCCTGCGCCGCGTGCAAACGCCGCAGGCGTTCCACTTCGGTGCAATTCTCGCTGCCCACCACACCTGGCTTGGCGATGCCGATGCCGGCGACGATGCCCAGGTCGCGCAGGCAGCGGGAATCGACATTGCCATGATCGAGGGTGACGAGGTCTTGCGGAAAATCACCTTTGCCAGCGATTTCACTTCCGCCCAGCCACCAGTTCGCGTGGGCAGCGGCTACGATGTCCATGTTCTAACGGACGGCGAGGAGTTGTGGCTTTGCGGCATCAAGATCGAGCACTTCCAGGGCCTTGCCGGGCATAGCGACGCGGATGTTGCCATTCACGCACTGGTTGATGCGCTGCTCGGCGCGCTCGGCGCGGGCGATATCGGCCAGCACTTTTCGCCAAGCGACCCGCAGTGGCGCGGGGCGGCGTCCTCGACCTTCCTCGCCCATGCCGCTTCGCTCGCAGCTGAGGCAGGCTATGCCATCGCCAATGTCGATGTCACCCTGATCTGCGAGGCCCCGAAAATCGCGCCGCACCGCGAAGCCATGCGCGCCAGACTGGCCGAAATTCTGGGCGTCGAGCCCGCTGCAGTTAGCGTCAAGGCCACCACCAGCGAAGGCCTCGGATTTACCGGCCGGGGCGAAGGTATCGCCGCCCAGGCCGTCGCCACCCTTTTCCTCAACTGACACGGAGAATTCGCCATGCGCCGATTGGTCACTTCTGTTGCCCTGGCCGTCACCGCCCTGCCCGGCATTGCTGCCGCCGCAGAGCCGCCTTGCCTGACCTCGGCGGAATTCTCGTCGCTGGCCGGTTACGCGCTGCCCAGCGTGATCAGCGGCACCACTCAGCGCTGCGCTGCGACACTTCCGACCGGCGCTTTCCTGCGCCAGAACGGGCGTGACCTCGCATCGCGCTATGGTGAAGGCAAGACTGCGGCCTGGCCCGGCGCCAAGGCTGCGTTCTTGAAGCTGAGCGCCTCGGGTAGCAGCGATACCGCCGGAATTTTCAAGAGCATGCCCGACAGCTCGCTCCAACCCATGCTCGATGCGTTGATCGAAGGCATGGTTGGCCAGCAGATCAAGCCTGAACGCTGCGCGACGATCGACCGCGTCGTGCGGCTGCTGGCACCTCTGCCGCCGGAAAACACCGCCGAACTGATCGCGGTGGCGGCCGGGCTAGGATCGCAGACCGGCAAGGCCAGGGTCGGCCAGTTCAGCCTGTGCCCGGCGTGATGGCCGGCAGCATGCTTCCGGCCGAACTGTTCGAACTCGCCGCCCGCGTCATTGCCGAAAACATCGCGGCGGGGCGTACGGTGGCATTGGCCGAAAGCTGCACCGGCGGACTGGTTTGCGCGGCGCTCACCGAAATTGCGGGCTCGTCGGCCGTGCTCGATCGCGGTTATGTGACCTATTCGAACGAATCCAAGCGCGATATTCTCGGCGTGCCGGAGGAAATTCTCGACACGTTTGGCGCGGTATCGGTGGCGACGGCCTGGGCGATGGCGCAAGGCGCGCTCAAGGCCAGCACGGCCGATGTCGCGGTGGCGATCAGCGGGATTGCAGGTCCGGACGGCGGCAGCGCGATGAAGCCGGTGGGCACCGTGGTTTTCGCTCGTGCGGTCAGGGGCAGCGATGAAGTGGAGGCCGAGGAACGCCTGCTCGACGGATCGAGCCGCGCTGCTGTGCGCCTTCAGGCGACGCTGGTCGCGCTGGAACTGCTGCTGCCGTAAAGCTGCTCAGCCCGCACCTCAAAAGCGGTCACCATCTTGCGGAAAGCCTTGTCGAAATATTGCCCGGCCAGACTTTCGAACAGAGGATTGCGGAAGGCGAAGCTGACAGAGAATTCTATTTCGCAGGCGCTGTCACCGAGTTGCCGGAACAGCCACACATTGTCGAGATCGCGCAGCGGCCCGTCGACGTAATGCACCTGCAGGCGTTCCGGACGGAGCTTGGTGACGCGCGAAGTAAATTTTTCGCGCAACGCCTTGAAACCGACCAGCATATCGGCGACCATTTCGGTGTCGCTGTCGGACTTCACTCGCGTCGCAATTACCCAGGGCAGGAATTCGCCGTACCGGCCGACGTCCGCGACGAGATCGAACATCTGCCCGGCGCTGTAGGGCAGCTGGCGCACTTCGTTGATCGAAGGCATTACCGCGCCTTTGCCAGCTGCAATTCCCGCGCCGCGCGCATGGCGCGAAAATCGTCGCCGGCGTGATAGCTGGAGCGAGTGAGCGGGCTTGCCGCCACCTGCAGGAAGCCCTTGGCCCGGGCAATCGCGCCAAAGGCATCGAAGGCCTGCGGTGTGACGAATTCGATAACTTTGGTGTGTTTCGGCGTTGGCTGAAGGTATTGACCCATGGTCAGAAAATCGATCCCGGCGCAGCGCATGTCGTCCATCACCTGGTGAACTTCAAGCCGCTCCTCGCCCAGCCCCAGCATGATCCCCGACTTGGTGAAGATCGAGGGATCGTGCTGCTTGACCTGTTCGAGCAGCCGCAGCGATGCGTAATAGCGCGCGCCAGGGCGGATCGTCGGATAGAGCCGGGGCACGGTTTCGAGGTTGTGATTATAGACATCGGGCCGCGCGGTGACGATCGCCTCGACGGCCGCTTCCATCCGCCCGCGAAAGTCCGGGGTGAGGATTTCGATGGTCATGCCAGGTGCAGTACGGCGCAGCGCCTCGATGACCTTGACGAACTGACTGGCTCCGCCATCCGCCAGATCGTCGCGGTCGACTGAGGTAATGACGATATGCTCCAGCCCCAGCTTCGCCGCCGCTTCGGCGACGTGTTCGGGCTCATCGGCATCGACCTTGCCGGGCATGCCGGTCTTGACGTTGCAGAAGGCACAGGCGCGGGTGCAGGTATCGCCCAGGATCATTACCGTGGCGTGCTTTTTGGTCCAGCATTCGCCGATGTTCGGGCATGCGGCTTCCTCGCACACCGTGTTGAGACCCAGGCTGCGCATCAGATCGCGGGTTTCGCCATAGGCCTTCGAGGTCGGGGCCTTGACGCGGATCCAGTCGGGCTTGCGCTGGCGTTCAGGCTTTGGGGTAGTGGACAAGTCGTTCATGGCGTCCAGATAGGCGGATGTTTCCAAGCTTGCCAGAGGCAATCGACGACGCCATGAGGCGGACCATGGCCAAAGACCCAACCCCCGAATTTTCCCGCCTTCTCGAAGGCTACAGCCGTTTCCGCGAAACAGCATGGACTCCCCACCGCGAACGCTGGCGCACGCTGCGCGAAGGCCAGCAGCCGGATATCATGGTGATCGCCTGCTCGGACAGCCGCGTCGATCCCGCACAAATTTTCGATGTCGATCCCGGCGAGATTTTCGTGGTCCGCAATGTCGCCGCCCTGGTGCCGCCGTTTGAGACCGCGCCGGGACACCACGGCGTGTCTGCGGCGCTGGAATTCGCGGTGCAAGCGCTTGAAGTCAAAGAGATCGTCGTCATGGGCCACGGCATGTGCGGCGGCTGCAAGGTGGCACTTACGCAGGAACTGCATGGCACCGAGCCGGGCGAAGGCGGCTTCATCGCTGACTGGATCGGCCTGCTCGACGAAGTGCGCGGGCCGATAGCCGAGAGGCTGGGCACCGAGGGCCGCGAGGCGGAGCGGGCGATGGAACAGGCCGGCGTGCGGGTCAGCCTGGCCAATCTGCGCAGCTTCCCCTGCATCCGCCGCAAGGAGCGCGACGGCAAGATCAGGCTGCGCGGCGCATTTTTCGCCATTTCAGACGGCGTGCTGCATTTGCTCGACGAGGCAAGCGGGGATTTTCACCCGGCAGTGTAGCGCGAATTGCGTTCAATCTGCACCAGACCCGCTCATGCTGAGCTTGTCGAGCCGGAGGCGACCGAAGGTCTACCACCAGGTTGTGGCGGTGAAGTCGCTTGAGCGCGAGGGTCCTTGGACAAGCTCAGAATGAGCGGAAATTTGAAACTCGATTCAGATTGAACGCAATTCGCTATAGCGGAGCTTCCCATACGAAAAGGGCGGCAGTTGCCCGCCGCCCTTTCCGAATTTGAATTGCAAACAGCTCAGGCTGCCGGCGCGGCCTTCTGCGCTGCATAGAGCGCCCACAAATCGGCGATCGACTTGCGCGAACCGGTTACCTTGGCGAATGTCACCTGGGCCTCGGCATATTTGCCCTGATCGAACTGGGCGATACCGATGCGGGTCAGCGCCCGCGGTGCGTCCACGCCCTGCTTGGTCAGCGCCAGGGTGAACAGCTCCTCGGCCTTGGCCGAATCGCCATAGCTCAGATAGGCATCGGCAACGCCCATCAGGTTGGTCGCCGAGGCACCGGCTCGGGCGGCGCGTTCGGTCGCCGGCAGCGAGGCGCGGTCGGCCGCCATGCGGTCGCTGGCGATCTTGCGCGAATCGGACACATAGAGGTCGTCGGCCTTGATCTTGCCTGACGCCCGCCCGGCATCGATCACCTTGATCGCCTCGCCCGGCAGTCGGCGCGGATCGGCGACCTGGAGATATTCCAGATAATCGCGGCCTTCGGCATAGCTGTTGGTGCGACCCATCAGCCGCATCAGGTCGAGCACTTCCTGTCCCTGATAGCCGCCGACTTCGCGCAGCACGGTGATCGCGCCGGCCCAGTTTTCCGCATTCGGATAGGCCTTGACCAGACCAAGCGAGAACTTCGCGGCCTGGTCGGAAAGCTTCGCCTTGTAGGCAGCGCCCAGACCGCGGCGATACCAGCCGGCCGGTGCCTTGCTGGCAGTGCCATTTCGGTAGTCGATCGCCTGCTGGAGCATAGTGAGCCCCTGCGCGGCCTGATTGTCCGAAATATAGGCTTCTGCGAGCAGCGCATCGGCGTCATTGTCATGATATCCGGCCGAAACCGCCGCCTGCAAGGCTGTTCGCGCGGCAGGGTAGTCCTTCATGTCATAAGCCGTCGAGCCCAGAAAATACTGCAACCGCGGCACGTCTGCGGGATTGGACTTGCCGCTGTCGATCATCGCGGAAAGGCCGCGTCGCTGCATCTGCTTGTCCATGGCAGTGCCACCCAGGCTGATCGCGAGCTGGCCGAACGTAAATTTGTCATCCGGGGTCGATATTGCGGCGAAGGCGGTATCGAGCTGGGACTTTTCAGCAGCCAGAGTGTTGCCGAGCGCAGCAACAGCCGCATCGTAGCTGGCCTTCGCCTGAGTCCGGGCAGCGCCCTTGGACTGCTGGTAGGCGGCTTCGGCAGTCTTTACGTTATTGGTCGCGGCAACCACGTCGGGCCGCGCCTTTGCCCCGTCGATGGCAGTGCTGAGCGGCGCTGCGACCGTCTGGAACGGCTTGGACAGGGCCAGCTTGGGCGGTTTCGGGGTCTTCGCCGCCATCGCGGGGGTGCTGAGAACAGCGCCGCCGGTGACGACACCCAGCGCCAGCGCAGCGGCACCAATAGCAATACCTGGCGCGGTGCGGGCAAGCAGATTTGCACGGCTGAACATGCTGATCCGGAACATAGCAATGGTCTCCTCGAATATACTGGCGCACCGCCGCAAAATGGCTGGCTGCCGCTACCAAACTTCCGCCTGCCCTTGGCGAGAATTCGCCCGCTTGGCAACCGTCTCGCGCACTATGGCCGGCGCGCTGAACGGCAATTGAATAGCCCATGGTGCAGCCATTCAGCAATCGCTTCTGCATATGTGGAAAAGCAGCCCCCGCGGGGGTCTTAAGGCGCCCATGCGCTGGCTTTGCCGGGGGCATTGCCCTAGGGCCTTGGACACACCCTTTCCGCCAACAGAAACGAAATTCACGCGTGAGCGACGACGACACCGGCAATAGCGATATTCCTGCCCCCCAGGGCGAGTACCAGCGCATCGACATCGTCGATGAAATGAAGGCGAGTTATCTCGATTACGCGATGAGCGTGATCGTTTCCCGCGCGCTGCCCGATGTCCGCGACGGGCTGAAACCGGTGCACCGCCGTATCCTGTTCGCGGCGCAGGAAGGCGGCATGGTCGCCGGCAAGCCCTATCGCAAATGCGCCAAGATCGTCGGCGACGTGATGGGTAACTACCACCCGCATGGCGACCTCGCGATCTACATGGCGCTGGTGCGGATGGCGCAGGACTGGTCGATGCGGGTGCCGCTGGTCGACGGCCAAGGCAATTTCGGCTCGATGGACCCGGACGATCCGGCGTCGATGCGTTATACCGAGGCGCGGCTGGCCAAAGTCGCCAACAGCCTGCTTGACGATCTTGACAAGGATACCGTCAACTTCACCGATAACTACGATGGTTCGCGACAGGAGCCGACGGTGCTGCCGGCGCGCTTCCCCAACCTGCTGGTCAATGGCGCGGGCGGCATCGCGGTCGGCATGGCGACCAACATTCCGCCGCACAATCTGGGCGAAGTGATCGATGGCTGCCTTGCCTTCATCGAAAATCCAGCGATCACCACCGAACAGCTCTACGAGATCATTCCCGGACCCGACTTCCCCACAGCGCCGCTGATCCTGGGCACGGCGGGAGCCCGTTCGGCCTATCTGACCGGGCGCGGATCCATCCTTCAGCGCTGCCGCCACGAGATCGAGGAAGGCCGCGGGGACCGGCGCTCGATCGTGCTCACCTCGATCCCCTATCAGCTCGGCAAGAACAGCCTGGTCGAGAAAATCGCCGAAGCGGCCAAGGACAAGCGCATCGAAGGCGTTTCCGACATCCGCGACGAATCAAGCCGGTTGGGCGTGCGCGTAGTCATCGATCTCAAGCGCGACGCCACCCCCGAAGTGGTTCTCAACCAGCTGTGGCGGCACACCCCCGCGCAGTCGAGCTTCCCCGCCAACATGCTGGCAATTCGCGGCGGCCGCCCCGAAACCCTGGCCTTGCGCGATATCATCCAGGCCTTCATCGCCTTCCGCGAAGAGGTTATCACCCGCCGCACCAAGTTCGAACTGAACAAGGCGCGTGACCGGGCGCATCTGTTGCTCGGGCTGGTCATCGCCGTCACCAATCTGGACGAGGTGGTGCGGATCATCCGCGCTTCGCGCAACCCCGCCATCGCCCGCGCCTCGCTGCTGGCGCGCGAATGGGCCATCGGCGAAATCGCGCCCTATATCCGCCTGGTCGAGGCGATCGAGGAAGACACCGAGGATACATCCGGCGGAAGCTACCAGCTGTCCGAAGCGCAGGTGAAGGCAATCCTCGACCTGCGCCTCCACCGCCTCACCGCGCTGGGCCGCGACGAGATTGGCGGCGAATTGCAGGAACTGGCCGACGCCATCACCGAATATCTCTCGATCCTGGCCAACCGGGTGAAGCTCTACGGCGTGATGAAGGACGAGCTGGTTCAGGTCCGCGAGACATTCGCCACCCCGCGCGTCTCCCAGATCACTGCGGCATGGGACGGCCTTGACGACGAAGACCTGATCGAGCGCGACGAGATGGTCGTCACCGTCACCATGGACGGCTATATCAAGCGCACGCCGCTCTCCACCTTCCGTTCCCAGGCACGCGGCGGCAAGGGCCGCGCCGGCATGGCGACCAAGGACGAAGACGTTGTCTCCTCGATGTTCGTCACGTCGACGCATACGCCAGTGCTGTTCTTCTCCACTGCCGGTGTCGCGGCGGCGGGAACTGCGAGGAGCAATGCGGTGAGAAGGGCAGCGGCGCGTTTCGTCATGACTGGCCAGCCTCGGCAACGCCGCAATGTTACGCCTAAATCCGCGATTTGTTAAGCCGGATCAGATTTCCTTGGTCGCGCCGACAGCAATGACCGGCCCTTGCGCCTCGCCGGTCGGCGAGCCGCCGGTCTGCTCGACGGAAACGGCAAACGCGTCGCCGGAATCAATCAGCTTGACCAGCTCGGGCCTGACCTTAAGCCGCACTTCGCCCTGATCGGGGATGATTCCCATCGAGACGGGTTTTGCCCCGTCATCGACCAGCCAAAGCTCATAATCCCTGTCCGCGCCCTTTTCCGCCTTGACGCGGGAGATGCGGATTTCATCTGATCCCGGCTGATACAGCGCGACAAAGCGCACTTCGCCCGTAGTCCGTCGCCTGCATCGGGGCGACAAGCGGCGGCAGCTGCGCGACCTGCGGCTCGCTCTGGCGGAACCTTGGCGCGAGGGCGATCGCGGCGACGGCGAGCGCGCCGACGGTCAACGCGCGCCACAGGTTCAGGCTCTGCCAGAATCCAGGGGATGAAGTCTGAGACGCGGAGGCGAACAGCCTGCCGTCCAGCGCTTTCTTAATGGAGGCAGGCGGCGCGATTTCCCCATAGCTGTCATCCAGCGGTGACAATCGTATGGTCCACTGATCTACGAGCCGGGCAAAGCCGCGCTCGTTCTGCACGCGCAACGCCGCAGCCTCGCGCTCCCCGCCAGCGAGGACGCCAAGCACATATTCAGCTGCGATGAGGTCATCGCCGCCTTCTGGCATTGTGTCGTCGAGCTCGCGCGTCATTTCTCCAAACACTCTTTCAGTTTCAACAGGCTGCGGCGCAGCCAGGTTCGCATCGTGTTGAGCGGCACATTGAAGCGCCGCGCCAAATCCTCATACGAGTGGCCCTCGACATAGGCGGCGCGCACGGCCTGCGCCCGGTCCTTGTCCAGCTCACCCATGCAGCGGTCAATGCGAGCCCCCTCGCCTCTGTTCACCGCGCGCGCCTCAGGGTTCATGCCTTGATCGGCAATCTCCAAGAGCGTCGTCCAGATTGACAGAAGGCGCCTTGCGGGCGCGGATGCGGTCGATGCAGTGATTTCTGGCGATCGCCACCAGCCAGGAGACGGGGCTTGCATCGCTTGCGGCGAACCGTTCGGCCCGCCCCCAGACTTTCACATAAATTTCCTGCAACGCATCCTCTGCTTCTGCCCGTTCACGCAAGATACGCAGGCAGACGCAAAAAAGTTTCGAGGAGGTCAATTGGTACAGACGGTCAAAGGCCGGGCGGTCGCGCAGCGCCACCCGTGAGATCAGACCTGATACCTCGTCATGCGCCATTACAGTTCCAAACTGGATTTATTGCAGCGTTTTGAAGCGCGCCGCGCCGCTCACGTCAAGCGCTAAGTGACTCGCCCGTCACAGGCGGCCAGAGATAGTCCTCGGTGTGGACCACAACGCCCTCCTCCGTAAGCAGCAGAATGCCATAGGCGGGCGGCTCGACGCAGGCGATGGAGGAATCGGGCGAGACAAAATCCAGCGGCATTTCATGCACGGTGCTTTTGAACAAAGCCTGCGGCACCCCGTTGATGACGGCCGACATGGTGCGGTGGATATGGCCGGAGACGACGAGCTGCACATTGCCATGGCGCTTGAGCGCCGCAATGAATTTCTCCGCCTCCATCAGCCGGATCGCGTCCATGCCGGGGAAGCCGGAAATGAACGGCGGATGATGCAGGAAGACAATGGCGCGGCGGTCCTTGCCGCTTGCAAGGGCGTTTTCCAGAAATTCATAGCGCTTTTCGCAAAACTGCCCCGCCCCATGCCGCGTGCCCTCGATGCGGGGTTGATTGACGGAATCGAGGCAGATGAGACGCCAGTCCTCCATGTCCTCGAAAAACTGCACATACCCGTTCGCATCCTTCGGCGCATCGGGAAACGCTGTCTGAAAATTTGCCCTGTTGTCGTGGTTGCCGATCAACAGCCGGTATGGCAGCCGCAGCCGCGCCAGCGAGGCCTTCAGCCGCTCATAGCAGTCCGGGTGGCCCTGATCGGTGAGGTCGCCGGTGATGATGACCATATCCGCGTCGGCGCTTGTCGTGTGGATATGATCAATGGCCGCATCCAGCCGCGCCGTCGGGTCGATGCCGATGATAGTCTGGCCGGGATGGACGATGTGAATGTCGGTGAGGACGATGATTTTTTTCATTTGAACGCCTTCGTTTGGTGATGATCTGCCCGAAAGGCTGCTCAAACGTCGATTGCCCAGCCCGCCATTCTTGACTAAAAGCAGCCGCAAATCAGCCGGAGGCATGGATGACCAGCGACACTTCCCTCGAAAAGGGCGAGACCCAGGCGCGGCTTCTGGCCGAGGCGCTGCCCTTCATGCAGCGCTACGAGAACAAGACCATCGTGGTCAAATATGGCGGCCATGCCATGGGCGACATTTCGCTGGGCCGGGCTTTTGCGCGCGACATCGCGCTGCTGAAGCAGTCCGGCATCAATCCGATCGTCGTGCATGGCGGCGGACCGCAGATCGGCGCGATGCTGACGAGGATGGGCATCGAATCGAAGTTCGAGGGCGGGCTTGCGCGTCACCGACCAGAAGACGGTCGAGATCGTCGAAATGGTGCTGGCCGGCTCGATCAACAAGGAGATCGTGGCGCTGATCAACGCCGAGGGCGAATGGGCGATCGGCCTGTGCGGCAAGGACGGCAACATGGTGTTTGCCGAAAAGGCGCACAAGAAATTCAAGGACCCGGATTCCAACATCGAGCGCGTGCTCGACCTCGGCTTTGTCGGCGAGCCGGTCGAAGTCGACCGCACGCTGCTCGATCTTCTCGCCCGCTCGGAAATGATCCCGGTCATCGCGCCGGTCGCGCCGGGCCGCGACGGGCATACCTACAACATCAATGCCGACACTTTTGCCGGCGCCATCGCCGGCGCGCTGAAGGCGGCGCGCCTGCTGTTCCTGACCGATGTGCCGGGCGTGCTCGACAAGGACAAGAACCTTATCAAGGAACTGTCGGTCGCCGAGGCGCAGCAGGCTGATCGCCGACGGGACGATCTCCGGCGGCATGATCCCGAAGGTCGAGACCTGCATCGAGGCGATCCAGCGCGGCGTCGAAGGCGTCGTCATCCTCAACGGCAAGACGCCGCATGCGGTGCTGCTGGAACTCTTCACCGAGCATGGCGCGGGAACGCTGATCGTGCCTTAGCGCAGCGCCATCAGAACGATAATCCCCAAAACGATCAGCAGGCATCCAGCGATCTCATAGCGGTTGATCCTCTCGCGGAAGACAAACACCGAGGTCGCAAAGGTAAAAATCATCTCCACCTGCGCCAAGGCCTTGACGACTGCCTGCGTTCTGCAGCGTCATGGCGGCGAACCAGCCGAGCGAGGCCGTCGCGCCCGCCATGCCGACGACAAGCGACAGTTTCCACGCCCTGCGGATCAGCGCGAATTGCCCCGGCTCGCGGACTGCCATCCAGATGAGCATCACAATGGTCTGCAGTGAAATGGCGAACGCAAGCGTCACCGCCGCCTGCATGAAGAAATTCGGTCCGCCCAAAGAGAGCGAGGCGGCGCGGTAGACGACGGCGGAGAAGCCGAAGCCCGCGCCGGACATAAGGCCTATAATGGCGGTGCGCTGACCAACAGATGTGAGAAGTGAGCGCCAGGTGACCTGTGTTCGGGCCACGGAAATCAACATGACGCCTGCGACGCAAATCAGGATCGCCAGAACGCCGCAGCCGCTCAACTTATCGCCGAGAAGCACCAAGCCAAAAATAGCCGCCTGCGCCGGCTCGGTGCGCGAATACGCGGTGCCGACGGCGAAGTTGCGGAATGAGAACAGGTGCACAAGCAGAAACGTCGCGCCGATCTGCGACAGCGCGCCGAACGCCATCCAGATGAGGAAACGCAGGCTGATGGGCGGGAAAGCGTAACCGATCCCGAAGTGCAAGACACCAACAAGGATTAGCACAAACGGCATGCCGAAGCCAAAGCGCACAAAGGTCGCGCCAGTCGTGCCCATCGCGCCCTTCAGATGTTTCTGGAGGGAGGAGCGGATATTCTGCAGGAAGGCAGCGATAAGGGTGATGGGTATCCAGAGTTCCATGCCGCCCTATTGGGCAGGATGGGCCGCGGATGCAAGTCTTGCTCAGACTTTCAGAGTTCCCCCAAATGCGCCCCAAGCCGCAGCGACAGCGCCACGATGGTGGTCGTTGGATTGCACTGGCCGGAGGTGGTGAACACCGACGAGCCGCCGACAAGAGATTCTCCATTCCATGCACTTTGCAATTGGCATCGACCACGCTCTTTTTTGGATCGGTCCCCATGCGCGTGCCGCCCATATGGTGGTGGCCAGCGAGTTCCTGATCGGTCGGATAGTCCTGCCCGCTCATCACCCAATCGGCAATGCGAACACGCCCGGCATTGTTCTTCACCAGCGTTTCGCCGAACAGTTTCAGTCCCTCAAGCAGCGTCCGGCGCTCCAGTTCGCCCTTTTTCCAATTTAGATTGATACGCGGAACACCGGCTGCGTCGCGCTCCGTCTCGTGCAGCGCGACGTGGTTTGAGGCCAGCGGCGACTGTTCCCAGCCCACATAAAGCTGCGCGGCGCAGCGCAGATGCTGCGCAAGGCCGGCGGCGACCCATTCGGCTGTTTCGGGCGCCTGGCAGGCGAGGTCGGCAATCATCGCCTTCAGCCCCGGATAGGGCTGCTCGATCAGGCGGATGCCGAAATTCATGATCTGGCGCTCCGCCACCGCCTTGGCCGACGGCGAGAAAAACGCCTCGCCTGTAGCGTCATGCTCGAACAACGACTTGTCGAATATGACTGCGTCTCCGCCCTCGAACTGCGGATGCTCCATCCAGTAGCGGCCAAGCGCCTCAGCTTCGGGCACAACGCCGCCGGCGGATTTGACATTCGACCATAAGAGCAGGCGGGAGTTTTCCAATCCGCCTGTGCAGATCACAAAGGTAGGCGCAGAAAACCCGCCGCCGTCCGCGCCATTCGACCATAGCCTTGCAGAGGAAACCCGCTTGCCGTCGCCGGTCAGCTCGGTCACATATGTGTTGAGCACAAGAGCAATCTTTTCGCTCTTTTCAAACTCGCCTTTAAACTTTTCGCCGAAGCGGATCGCAGGGCTTTTGATCAGCTGCACCCACCTTATGCCGTCCGAAACCGGCTTGTCCGATTTGAACGGAACAAGCTCCAGAATGTCATGCGTCTTGCCAAGAAACGGCTCGATGTCCGCCCGCGTGATCGGCCAGCCTGAGTCCGGCACATGCGGCTTCGCTTCAAAATCCAATGCATCCAGCGCGCGGCACCATCCAGCCCAATGGTTGGATGAGCCGCCGAAATAGCGCAGCCTGGTGATGTCGAGATCGAAGTATGGGTCGCCCGTTGTGACACCCTGATAAAATTCCTGTGACTTGTCAGATATTTCAAGCCCACCCGCCTCAAAAATCAC
>CAWBTL010000006.1:0-158048 GCA_963791765.1 uncultured Alphaproteobacteria bacterium | reverse complement strand
CAGAACATCGCGCGATTAATACCAACGGCCCTATGAGCTGACGCACTGGAACCATTCGCGGCTGGCGATGGATTTGATGGTATCTGGCAGATCGATGAGGTCGTTCCAAGCCTTGCAGCAAGCGGTGACGATGGTTTCGTATGTTTCATAGACCCGGTTTGCGAGGGCATTTTGTCGGAGATACTGCCAGATGTTTTCCTGCGGGTTCAGCTCGGGGCTGTAAGGCGGCAGGCGGAGCAGGCTGATATTGTCAGGGGTCTTGAGGGATTTTGTGGTGTGCCAGCCAGCTCCGTCAATGATGACGAT
The DNA here is from genome assembly GCA_963791765.1 of uncultured Alphaproteobacteria bacterium. Taxonomy (GTDB): domain Bacteria; phylum Pseudomonadota; class Alphaproteobacteria; order Sphingomonadales; family Sphingomonadaceae; genus Novosphingobium. The sequence continues at coordinate 157,742 of CAWBTL010000006.1, read as the reverse complement.
GGCATGCGCGCCGTCCTCCACCTGGCTGCTGATTTCGATGAGGTGTGCGTTCATGGCTTGGGTGTTGGCAAAGGGCATGACCAGCGCCGCTCCTACGCCGCGTGCCGGACAGACGGCTCCGAAGATATAGGCGCATTCATACCGCTGATCACGCACGGCGCGCGGGCGGGTGCCTTTCTCGCCCCAGACATAGGTGAGCGTCCCTTTCTGGCCTACCCGGGCTTCGTCCTGGACCCAGATTTCGAGGCGCTTTCCGGCGGCATGTGCGGGGAGTATCTCCGCAACTTTGGCTGCGAAGTTTTTTTAAAAGCAGCCTGAGCCTCAACGTCGCTTTTGGGATGGCAAGGGCGCGCCGAGATATGGCTCAGGTTCAGGGCATGGAGCAGCTTGCCAATCGTGCGCGCATGGTATCGAACCTGGTATTCCGCTTCGATCCAGCTCTGGATATCCACACAGCGCCACCGCACAAGCCCGTCCTTCTCGGGGTCAGGGCCTTTCAGCACATGCGCCTTCACCGCCGCTTCTTGCGAGGCCGTCAGCCGCTTCTTGGGATGACCGCAGGGCGCATCACGCAAACCGTCCGGCCCTTTCTCGTTGAAACGGTGAACCCAGTCGCACAGGGTCTGGCGATCCATCCCGCTGCGCGCCGCAGCGTCCTTCCGGCTCGCCCCTTCCAGAACAGCCGCGATTGCCGTCAGCCGCAAAGCTACGCGGCCATTGTTCTCCCGACGGGCCAGCTTGCGCAAATCTCCCGCGCTGTAATCGTCCCGGAGGACTATCGATCCATGCATCTGCGGCTCCATCCAATGAAGCCGCCTCCGAATCATATTCCTGACAAAAAAGGAATCCCCAAACCGAGTCAGGTCATCGGGCTATTGGTATTACAGACGAAACTTTCGATGAGGTGGCGCCATTTGTACATTTCCCCGTCGATGTCGAGCGGTGCGAGGCGCCTTGGTCGCTGGGAAATGAGCCGGTCAGGCCCGCAAAGTGAACTTTTTCAGCAGACTGCTAAAGCTCGATCCAGATCCTCACCTTGCCAGGCGTAGTGCCGGCGGCGGCGGCGATCTGTTGCCGGCTCTTGGCGATGAACAGGTCCAGCGCCGCAGTGGGCAATTCGGGCATCAGCACGGCCTTCGCAACACCCAGCGCCTGCGCCAGCGAGTCGAGCCTGCTGGCGATAGGGTGCGCTTTGCCGTGCTCCCAGGCCCATACCGTCGGTTTGCTGACGCCAAGTTTGACTGCAAGGTCGGACTGGCTGAGCCCGATTTTCTTGCGCAACTGCTGCAGCCGGAAGCCGAACGCGTCATCGGCTGTCGGCTCGCGCCGCGTAGCAACATCCAGCTCTGGCTCTGCCGCACTTCGCAATTGCGCAGCGCTCAACGAGGCGGCGGAAATCGGCGACCCGAACTGGCAGCCATAGAAATTTCCGCTGACCCAGACGACATTCGCCCAATTGGCTCCGGCATGCGGAAGGGCGATGCCGATACGCTCGCCAATCGCCAGCGCGATCGGACATTCGAGAAGCAATCCGGTTGCGGACAGGTTGTAAATCAGCACTGCGGTTTCGGCGCCCGAACTCAGCGCGCCAGGTGCCTCCAGCAGCAATTTGCGCCTCGGCTCGCGCGGCAGCCCCGCAGTTTCTTCCAAATGAGCGGCGATGGCCATCGAATCGACTCCCGACCGGAAGGCCATGTCGAAGGAAAGTGGTTAAGCAATAGTTAGCTTTCTGGCCAACCGGTCGATGCGCGGGGCGAGCCGTTGGTGCGCCTGGGGTCGGATGGAATTATACCAATCGCCCATTGCGCCGACTCTGCTCCCCTTCCGTTCAGGGCAGGGCTATCGCATATTCCATTTGGTGCCTGTGCATCCCAGTCCCCCTCCCGCTTGCGGGAGGGGTTAGGGGTGGGTCAGTCGGACGAAATCGACGGTTTCGCGTCAAATTCAAACTCACCCACCCCCAACCCCTCCCGCAAGCGGGAGGGGAGAAGAAAGGGCAGTTCGGAAGATGCGATAGCCCTGACCCTCCCCTGAGACGCAGTCGAGCGCAGCGCAACAGGAGGGGCTTGAGAGGTCATTTCATCGGGCAGTTGGTATTAGCGGTCGTCGCGATGCTGCGCGGCCTTGAGAAGCACCGCGCTGATAGCAGCCTTCGAAACCGGCGACACGAACTCGCAGCCAAACAGGGTCATCCGCTTCCAGACGACCCTGGCCTGAACCATTCCGGATTCGGGGAGTTCGAGTTCGAACATCTCGCCAACCGCGAGATCGCCGGTGGTATGGAGCATCAAGCCCGCTTCCGACAGATCGAGCACGACCACCTTCGCCGGATTGCGATCCGAGTTCAATATCAATTCGAAGCGCAGCTTGCGCCGCACGGTGCGTCTTTTCTCGACGCTCTCGGGCTCGTCCGAGAATTCCGCCAACAACCCGATCCAAGGCATGCACGGCCTCCTATGCCGCGCGAGGATCACCGATTTTGCCTAAAGTTAGGTAAACGGCCGCGAAAAAGCCGGCGCGCTCATTCCGTCAGGGCAATCCCTTCCATTCTGCCGTCGGCGCGCCAGTCGGCGAGTAACTTCATGAAGGCGCCCCAGCCCGGACCATAGGCGCGGAACAGCTGCCAGGGGGCGTCTTTGGCACCTTCGTTGGAGAAGTAGCTGGGCGTGCATTCGGCCTGGAAGGCGGAGGTATCGAACTCAACCTCGGCGAAGTGCTGGCAATAGGCCGCCATGGCTTCCGCGGTCGGCTCGGCCACCTTGGCACCGCGCCGCATGGTTTCGGCGATGATATAGGCGGCATGTTCGCCCTGACGGCCGAACTGCTCGGTCACCGAGCCGTTGAGCGCGCCCTGGATGTAGCCGATGTAGAACATGTTGGGGAAGCCGTGGGTCATCGCGCCGTGCAGGGTTACCGGTCCCTTGCGCCAGTGATCGTAGAGCGACTTGCCGCCGCGTCCATCGATGGCATCGAAGCCCCAGCGCCGTTCAAGGCTGCTCGACACTTCGAAGCCCGAGGCGAAGATGATGCAATCGACCTCGTATTCGACCCCGTCCTGGATGAAGCCCTTTTCGGTGATCTGTTCGAGCCCCTGGGTGTTCGAGGTGTCGACCAGGGTGACGTTGGGCTGGTTGAAACAGGCATAATAGGTGTCGCTCGACAGCGGGCGCTTGCACAGGAAGCGGTAATAGGCCTTGAGCTGTTCGGCGAGCTGCGGATCCTTGATTTCCGCATCGACCCGGCGGCGGAAGCGCTCCATCACCTGATAATCGACCACCTCGCGCCGCGCCATGAACTGTTCTGGCGTTTCCTGAGGCCAGCCCTCGGCGGCCATTTCGGCGAAGAGGTTGCGGTTAATCTCGGTCCAGAAATCGCAGACCAGATCGACGTCATCGGGTTTGGGCGCTTCCTGGGCGTAGCGCTGGAAATTGGCGATGCGCTCTTGCTGCCAGCCGGGCAGCAGACTCTTGAGCCATTCCTCATCCGTCGGCGGATTGGGCCGGGTATCGACGCAGCTTGGCGTACGCTGGACGACGTAGAGCTGTTTGCAATATTGCGCCAGGAACGGCACCGCCTGGATCGAGGTTGCCCCGGTGCCAACGATGGCGACTCGCTTGCCCTTAAGCTTGTCCAGCACCGGATTGTCGCAGGTGCCGCCGGTGTAATCATATTCCCAGCGCGAGGTATGGAACATCTTGCCCTTGAATTTGGCGATACCGGCGATCCCCGGCAGCTTGGGCATGTTGAGCACACCGCAGCCCAGCACCACGAAGCGCGCGCGGATATCGTCACCGCGATCGGTTTTGACATGCCAGCGCTGGATCGATTCGTCCCAGACCAGCGAGGTGATCAGGGTGTGGAATAATGCCTGGTCAGCAAAGCCGAATTTCTCCGCAATCATGCGGCAATAGCCCATGATTTCCGGCCCCGGCGCGAACCGGCGCGAAGGCATGAAGCCGGTTTCTTCCAGCAGCGGCAGGTAGCAGTAGCTTTCATTGTCGCACTGGATGCCGGGATATCGGTTCCAGTACCATACCCCGCCGAAATCGCCGGCGTGGTCGATATGGCGCATCGTCGTGACGCCCTGCCTGGTCAGGTAGTAGCCCGCCAGCAAGCCGCCGAATCCGCCACCCAGGATCGCCACATCGAGATCCTCGACGATCGGATCGCGCGGTTGGACCGGCATGTGCGGGTCATGATTGTACATGCCGTGCAGCTCGCCCGGCCCATCCTGGAGATATTGATCGCCCGCCTTGGCCTGGAGCCGTTTGTCACGCTCGGCATAATATTTGGCACGCAGCGCGGGGATATCGATCTCTTCGCGCGGCGGAACGTCAGTCGGTTGGCAGTTCATATCCACTCCAGAATTCGGGCTCTTCCCTGTTCAGGATAGTCGCCGGTGTTGTCCGATTCCCTTGACGGGGATCAAGCTCGCGGGTGCAGTTGCCTGATCCCCTAGCCGGGCATCATGGCGCGCGCGAACATAATCTCCGCCCCGGCGCGGGCATGGGTGCAGTCAGTATCGTGTCCGAGCGTGACTCGGTAATGAACAGCGTGCGGTTGTCCAGCCCGCCAAAGGCGCAGTTGGTGGTGTAGATGCCGCAAGGGCTGTTGATCCGCAGCATCGGCTCGCCCAGATTGCGGGTACTGAGATCCGAGGAAATTCGACATGACCGACAAGAACGGCGACACAAACCTATCATCCAAGGAAGTGCGCGAGGCAGCGGCGCGCGTCGTCGAACTCGAAGCCGAGCTCGAAAATGCGGGCGAGGCGAGCCTGGGCGATGCTGCGCTCGCCGCGGCGAGAGCTGTGCTGCACGCGTGGGTCGATACTGCCGTGGCCGTGGTGGCATCGCCGGGCACCGGTCGGGTCGCGCTGATCCATGCCAATGGCCGGCAGTCGAGCATAACCTCGCCCGAACTGCCGTTTCTGCTGTCGCGGCCTGCGGGCAGAGGCACTGGATAGTTTGGTTACTGCCCCCACCAACGCTCGCAAAACCTGCGCATCTCCTGATCCAGCTCGGTTTCCTCAGGCGAACCGCCACCGAAAGAGCCGTGCGGAGCAGCTTCCATTATGTGAAGCTCCGCCGACACACCCGCCGCCCGCAACGCCCGGTGCAGACGGGCGGCGTTGGACAGGAATGCATCGCGCGTGCCTGCCGTGATCAAGGTCGGCGGGAAGCCTTTGGTGAAATCGCCGAACAGTGGCGAGAGATAAGGATGCGCCAGATCATGGCCTGCAGCGTAAAGCAGATTGGCCTGCATCAGTGAGCCCATCGCATCGATACCAGCATTGGTGTGGAAGCTGTCTCCCGATTCGGTCAGATCCGCTTCGGGAGACATCAGCATGGCGGCGGCGGGCATGGGCAGGCCTTCGTCGCGGGCGCGCAGCAGCAGGGCACCGGCCAGGTTGGCCCCTGCCGAACCGCCCCCGACGATGATCTCGCCCGGAGCATGATCGCGTAGCAATGCCTTGTAGAAGGCCAGGCAATCGTCGAGCCCGGCGGGATAGGGGTGATCGGGCGGCATGCGGTAGTCCACTGCCACCACCCGGGCACCCAGGCGGCAGGCCGAACCTGTCGCCATGGCCTTGCAGACTTGGCCCGAACCCATGATCAGCGCACCGCCATGGATGTCGAGATAGACGCGGCGGTCATCCGCAGAGACGCCCTTTGGAATGATTTCATAGCCGCGCGCCGCGCCTTCATTGATGTCGCGGATGGCGCAGGGAACCGCAGGCGGGCGATGCATGTACATCTGCATGACCATCGCATCCATGGCTGCAATCCGCTGCCGCCAGCCTGCCGCATCGTCCAGCGCGGGATAGCCGGCATCGCCCGCCGCGCGCGGCATCGCCAGCCACGCCTGCGCTTCGGCGCTGAGGTGCCGGGGCACCGGAATATCGCGCGCCGGGATATGCAGCGCTGCGTGCTTGCCAGTTTCGGTCATTTCATTCTCTCCCGATTATCGCTTCAGAACTGCCGGATTACGCCCAGGAACGCCTCGCCATAGGCCTCCAGCTTGCGCGTGCCAACGCCGCTGACCTCGCCCAGCGCCGCCAGTGTCGCCGGGCGCCTGGCCGCCATATCGCGCAGGGTGGAATCGTGAAAGACGACATAGGGCGGGACATTGGCCGCCGTGGCCAGCTCGCGGCGCAGATCGCGCAGCGCCTCGAACAGCGGATTGCCGATGGGGTTGGCCTCACCGCGTCCGATTCCCCGATCCCGCCTGCGCTGACGGTCGCTGCGCGGGGCGAGCACGATCGAGACTGGCGCATCGCCCTTGAGCACCGCCCGGTAGTCACCGCCCAGCGCCAGCCCGCCATGCTCGGTGGGCACCAGTGTCCCGCGCGCCTGCAAGGCACGCACCAGCGGGCGCAGCATCGGGGCTTCGTCAGCGTCGACGATGCCGAACACGCTCAGCTGGTCGTGCCCGCGCTGGCGGACGCGCTCGTCGGCGGCTCCCGTCAGCACTTTTTCGACATGGCCGAAGCCGAAGCTCTGGCCGGTGCGATAGACGGCGGAAAGCAGCTTCTGCGCCAGCTGGGTGGCATCGTGGACGCCCGGCGCTTCCAGGCAATTGTCGCAGTTGCCGCAAGCCGCAGGCGGGTCCTCGCCGAAATGGCGCAGCAACACGGCGCGGCGGCAGGCGTGGGTCTCGACCAGCACGGCGAGCGCAACGAGCCGGGTGCGTTCGTCGGCGCGGCGGTTCTCGGCGACTTCCTCCAGCCGCTGGCGGGCAAGTGCAAAATCCGCGGCAGCCCAGAACATCACCGCCAGCGAGGCATCGCCGTCACGGCCGGCGCGGCCGGTCTCCTGGTAATAGGCCTCGATCGACTTGGGCACGCCGGCATGGGCGACGAAGCGCACATCGGGCTTGTCGATGCCCATGCCGAAGGCGACGGTGGCGACGATGACCATGTCCTCCGAGGCCACAAACGCCGCCTGGTTGGCGGCGCGGACCTGCGGATCGAGCCCGGCGTGATAGGGCAGCACCCGCCGCCCGGTCGCAGCGGCCAGCTTTTCTGCCAGATCCTCCACCTTCTTGCGGGTCGGCGCATAGACGATCCCCGGCCCCGGCTGCTCGTCCATCAGCTTGGCCAGCTGCCGCGCCGCATTTTCGCGGTGGCGGATGGCGTAGCGGATATTCGGCGGGTCGAACCCCGCGACGATCAACCCGTCCTCGGGAATGCCGAGCTGGGTGAGGATATCGGCGCGGGTATGGACGTCTGCGGTGGCAGTGAGCGCCAGGCGCGGGATGTCCGGAAACTGGTCCATCAGCGGGCGCAGCAGCCGGTAGTCGGGGCGGAAATCATGACCCCATTCGGATACGCAATGCGCCTCGTCGATGGCGAACAGGCTGACGTGCGAACTGGACAGCAACTCGCGGAAATGGGCCTGCGAGGCGCGCTCGGGGGCGACATAGAGCAGGTCGAGCGCGCCATCGCGGAACCGCTCGATAGTCGCCTCGCGGTCAAAATCGGCGCTGGTCAGGGTTGCGGCGCGGATGCCGTTGGCGGTTGCCGAGCGCAGCTGGTCATGCATCAGCGCGATCAGCGGCGAAATCACGACGCAGGTGCCGGCCTGCATCACGGCTGGCAGCTGATAGGTCAGCGACTTGCCCGCCCCGGTCGGCATCACCGCCAATGTCGAGCGCCCCGCCAGCACCCGGTCCAGCACCTCGGCCTGCTTGCCGCGAAACGCGGAAAAGCCGAACGTGGCGTGGAGAGCTTCGAGGGGGTCGGCGATGACGGTCACCCGCCGCCTATGCCAGATCGCCGCGCTACGGCAAATCTTGCCTGCACACACGGCGCTGCCTATGCCCGGGCCGGATCAACCGGAGAGCACATCATGGACAATACAGCCCCCCGCGTCGCGGTGGTGACCGGCGCCAGTTCCGGCATCGGCAGGGAAACCGCGCGGATGCTCGCCGCACAGGGCTGGCGGGTGATCGCCACCGGGCGCGACGCCGGGCGCGACGCCGGGCGCTGCGCTGCTGCCGAAACGGAAATCCGCGAAGCATCGAGCGGTGCGGGCGTCACCATGATCCGCGCCGATCTGGCGCTTTTGGCCGATGCCGCGCGGCTGGCGGGCGAAATTGCAGCGCTCACCGACCGCATTGACGTACTGATCAACAATGCCGGCGGCATGGCGGCGCGTCTGGTGATGACGCCTGAAGGCTTTGAGGAGAATTTCGCCGGCAACCACCTCGGCCCGTTCCTGCTGACCAATCGCCTTCTGCCGCTGCTGCGCGCCGCGGCGGCGGATAGTCCCGCAGGCTCGGTGCGGATCATCAACACGTCTTCGGACGGCAGCGAATACATCGATGCGATCAACCTCGACGATCTCCAGAACCTTGAAAACTGGAGCCCCGGCGCTGCCTATTGCACCGGCAAGCTGGCCAATGTGCTACACGCCAAAGCACTGGCGCAGCGGCTGGCGGCGGACGGAATCGTCGCCCATGCGGTGCATCCGGGCACGGCGAACTCCAACTTTTTCGCCAACCTCCCGCCCGAAACCGCAGCCTACACCGCGACGCTAGCGAAAATGCCGGTGGCCGAAAGCGCCGATACGCTGCTCTGGCTGGCAAGCGGCGAGGAGGCAGGGCGCTGCACCGGGCAATACTGGTATTACCACCGCCAGCTCAAGTCGCCCAACCCGCTTGCCGAAGATCAGGCAGTGATCGACCGCTGCTGGGAGGAGAGCGAGAAGCTGGTGGCCCGGGCCGGGGTCTGAGAAAAATTGCAGCTTGGCCGGCATTGAACCAGCACCAACCGCACCTATCTTGGCCGCACCCTGCTGCGAAGGAAGATACGATGCGTTCGAGCGATGAGATGGCCGGAATGCCTTGCCCGGTGTGCAAGGTGCCGCTGACGATGAGTGACCGTCAGGGCATCGAAATCGATTACTGCCCGCAATGCCGAGGCGTCTGGCTGGACCGCGGCGAGCTCGACAAGATCATTGAACGCAGCGCGCCCCAAGCCGCTGCCCCGGTGCGGCCAAGCCAGCCCCAAAGTCAGCCCCAAAGTCAGCCGATGATGCAATCCCATCAGCCGCATCACGATCCCTATTACGGCAAGCATGGCCACAAGCGCAAAAAGCACTGGCTTGAAGAAATCTTCGATTAATCCAGATTGGGCCTGAGCCACCTCTCCGCCACTGCCAGATCCAACCTGCGCCGCACCGCGTAATCTTCCAGCTGGTCCCGCCCGATCCTCGCCACCCCGAAATATTCGGACTGCGGGTGGGCGAAGTAGAAGCCCGAGACTGCCGCGGTCGGCAGCATCGCCTGGCTTTCCGTCAGGGTGATGCCGGCATTTTCGGTGGCGTTCAGCAGTTCGAACAGCATGGGCTTGAGACTGTGGTCGGGGCAGGCGGGATAGCCCGGCGCGGGGCGGATGCCGCGGTACTGCTCCTTGATCAGCGCCTCGTTGGTCAGCTGCTCGCCCGGAGCATAGCCCCACAGGGTGGTGCGGACGTGCTGGTGCAGCCGCTCGGCCAGGGCTTCGGCGAAGCGGTCGGCCAGAGCCTTGAGCAAGATGTCGTTGTAATCGTCATGCGCCGCCTGGAAGCGTGCCAGATGCGGCTCGATGCCGTGGATGCCGACGGCAAAACCGCCGATCCAGTCGCCGTCGCCATCGATGAAATCGGCCAGGCAGTAGTTGGCGCGGTCGCGGCTCTTGCGGATCTGCTGGCGCAGGAAGGGCACGCGGATATGCCGTTCTTCCTCGACGAGATGGATCACGACATCGTCATCCTCGCGCGCGCAGGGCCAGAAACCGCACACCGCTCTGGCCGTCAGCCACTTTTCCGCAACGATCGTGTCGAGCATCGCCTGGGCATCCGCATATAACCCGCGCGCGCTTTCGCCAACCACTTCATCGCCCAGGATTGCCGGGTAGGTCCCCGCCAACTCCCAGGCGCGGAAAAACGGTGTCCAGTCGATGCATTCCCTCAGATCGGCGAGGTCCCAGTCGGCGAAGGCATGGATTCCCGGCTGTTCGGGAGGCGGTGCCTTGTCGCTCATGTCGGCGCGGAAGCTGTTGGCGCGCGCGTCCTCCAAGCTGAGCAGAACGCTCGCCTGCTTGCCCGAACGGACATCGCGGACGTGCTCGTACTCGGCAGCGGTGGCCGCGATGAAGCCATCGGCCTGGGTGTCCGACAGCAGCTGCGAGGCCACACCCACCGCGCGGCTGGCGTCGAGGACGTGGATCACCGGGCCATTGTAAGCCGGATCGATGCGCAGCGCGGTGTGGATCTTGCTGGTAGTCGCGCCGCCGATCAGCAGCGGAATGGTGAAGCCCGCGCGCTGCATTTCCTCGGCGACGGTGACCATCTCGTCGAGCGAAGGCGTGATCAGTCCGGACAGGCCGATGATGTCGGCGTCCTGTTCCTTCGCAGTCTCGAGGATCTTGGACCAAGGCACCATGACGCCAAGGTCGATCACCTCATAGCCGTTGCATTGCAGCACCACGCCGACGATGTTCTTGCCGATATCGTGAACGTCGCCCTTGACCGTGGCCATGACGATCTTGCCCTTGGGCCGCGCGCCGGGTTCCTTGGCGGCTTCGATGAAGGGGATGAGATGGGCGACCGCTTTCTTCATCACCCGCGCCGATTTGACCACCTGCGGCAGGAACATCTTGCCCGATCCGAACAGGTCGCCGACGACGTTCATGCCGTCCATCAGCGGGCCTTCGATAACCTCGATAGGGCGGGCAAAGGTCTGGCGGCACTCCTCGGTATCCTCGACCACGAAGGCGTCGATGCCCTTGACCAACGCATGTTCGAGCCGGCGGGCGACGTCCCAGCCGCGCCATTCCTCGGCGGCCTTTTCGGTGGCGGCATCGGTGCCGCGGAACTTCTCGGCGAGAGTGACGAGGCGTTCGGTGGCGCCTTCGTCGGAGTTCAGGATCACATCTTCGCAGGCCTGGCGCAGCGCCGGGTCGATGGTGTCATAAACATCCAGCTGGCCCGCGTTGACGATGGCCATGTCGAGCCCGGCCGGGATGGCGTGGTAGAGGAAGATCGAATGCATCGCCCGGCGCACCGGCTCGTTGCCGCGGAAGCTGAACGAGAGGTTGGAGAGACCGCCCGAAAAATGCACATGCGGGCAGCGGATGCGGATTTCCTTCACCGCCTCGATAAAATCGACGGCGTAATTGTTATGCTCCTCGATCCCGGTCGCCACTGCGAAGATATTGGGATCGAAGATGATGTCCTCGGGTGGAAAGCCAATGCCGGTGAGCAGCTTGTAGGCCCGCTCGCAGATATCAACCTTGCGCGCCTTGGTGTCGGCCTGTCCGGTCTCGTCGAAGGCCATGACCACCACTGCCGCGCCATAGTCCATGCATTTACGGGCCTGGGCGAGGAAGGCCTCCTCGCCCTCTTTCATCGAGATCGAATTGACGATCGGCTTGCCCGAAACGCATTTGAGCCCGGCCTCGATCACCTCCCACTTCGAGCTGTCGATCATGAAAGGCACCCGCGCGATATCGGGTTCGGCAGCGATCAGCTTGAGAAAAGTGGTCATGGCGTGGACCGCATCGAGCAGCCCTTCGTCCATGTTGACGTCGATAATCTGCGCGCCGTTCTCGACCTGCTGGCGCGCGACTTCGACTGCCTTCGCGTAATCGTCCGCGAGGATCAGCTTCTTGAACGCGGCGCTGCCGGTGACATTGGTGCGCTCGCCGATGTTGACGAAGGCGGAGCCACTGGGGCGGGGGGATGTGGAAACTGCGTTCATTTCATGCTCCCCCCTCCCGCTTGCGGGAGGGGTCGGGGGTGGGTGATATGGAACTGGGCGCAGGGTCAGTCAGACTGACCCACCCCCAGCCCCTCCCGCAAGCGGGAGGGGAGTTAAGCCGCCATAATAAACGGCTCCAGCCCGGCAAGACGCGTGACGGGCAGCAGCTTGGGAAACTGACGCGGCGGTAATCCCGCAACCGCCCGGGCCATCGCCGCGATATGGGCAGGCGTCGAGCCGCAGCAGCCGCCCAGAATGTTGACCTGGCCATGCTCGGCCCATTCTCGCACCAGACCGGCGGTGGTCTCCGGCATTTCGTCATAGGCACCCAGCTCGTTGGGCAGCCCGGCGTTGGGATAGACCATGATCAGCGTATCGGCGATTTCGGAAAGCACTTTCACATGCGGGCGCAGTTGCGCCGCGCCGAACGAGCAGTTGAGCCCGATAGTGACGGGCCTGGCATGCCGCACCGCGTGCCAGAAGGCCTCGACGGTATGGCCCGACAAATTCCGCCCCGACAGATCGGTCAGCGTCATCGACAGCATGATCGGCACTTCGCGGCCCAATTCTGCTTCGAGCTTTTTCACCGCCATTACCCCGGCCTTGGCGTTGAGTGTATCGAACACGGTTTCGATCAGGATGAAGTCCGCCCCGCCCTCGACCAGCGCCCGGGCCTGTTCGAGATAGACATCGGTCAGATAATCGAAGTCGATCTCGCGGTAGCCGGGATCGTTGACGTCGGGCGAGAGTGACAGCGTCTTGTTGGTCGGCCCGATCGCACCGGCAACAAAGCGTGGTCTGCCGTCCCTCGCGGCATATTCATCGGCCACGCGGCGGGCGAGTCGGGCGGAGGCGAGGTTGATCTCTCGCACCAGATGTTCCGCCCCGTAGTCGGCCTGGCTGATGCGGTTGGCGGAGAACGTGTTGGTCTCGGCGATATCCGCGCCCGCCTCGAAAAAGCTGCGGTGGATCGCTTCGGGTACGTCCGGCCTGGTCAGCGCCAGGATATCGTTGTTGCCCTTCTGGTCCTTCGCCAGCCCCAGCGAACCGGCATATTCGGGCTCGCTGAGCTTCCAGCGCTGAATTTCGGTGCCGAACGCGCCGTCGTTGATGAGGATGCGTTTCGCAGCTTCTGAAATAAATGATTTGCGTGCGCTCAACATTGCGTCTCTCCCCTCGCGGGAGAGACCGCGAGACTTGGCAATTTATTGCCTAGTCGCAGCGAGAGAGGGGGTCTGCGGCGGTGCGCGGACCATCCCCCTCTCCAAGACTTGCTAGGCGCTGAAGCGCCAAGCCAAGTCTTTCCTCCCCCGCGAGGGGGGAGGAGTGCGCTGTAATCGGTCATGGCTTCTTCTCCGGCCTCAGGCCCAGCAGATGGCATATCGCATAGCTCAATTCGGCCCGGTTGAGCGTGTAGAAATGGAAGTCGCGGACCCCGCCTGCATAGAGCCTTCGGCAAAATTCGGCGGCTATGGTGGCGGCGACCAGCTGGCGGGTACCGGGATGATCGTCGAGTCCTTCGAACAGCCCGTCCATCCATTCCGGGATCGCCGCGCCGCACGAAGCCGCAAACTTGCGCGCCTGCGCAACATTGGTGACGGGCAGGATGCCGGGAACCACCGGCGCGGTAATGCCAGCTGCGGCGATCCGGTCCTGAAAACGCAGAAAGGTTTCGGCCGAGAAGAAGAACTGGCTGATCGCCCGGCTCGCCCCGGCATCGAGCTTGCGCTTGAGATTGTCGAGATCGGCCTCGGCGCTCAGCGCGTCGGGGTGGGTTTCAGGATAGGCGGCGACCGAAATCTCGAAGGGCGCGATTTCCTTGAGCCCCGCCACCAGTGCGGCGGCATTGGCATAGCCGTCGGGATGCGGGGTGAACGGCGCACCGGGCTCTCCCGCATCGCCGCGCAGCGCGACGATATGGCGCACGCCTGCTTCCCAGTATTGTTCAGCCACGGCTCGGATATCGGCCTTGGTGGCATCGACACAGGTGAGGTGGGCGGCGGCGGGCAGCTGCGCCTCGTCAATGATCCGCGCCACCGTGGCGTGGGTGCGCTCACGCGTCGAACCGCCTGCACCATAGGTCACCGAAACAAAGCGCGGGGCCAGCGGTGCCAGTTCCAGCACCGCATTCCACAGCTGCTCCTGCATCTTCTCCGTTTTGGGGGGAAAGAATTCGAAGGACACCGAGATGTCGCCGGGAAGGCCCGCAAAGAGCGGCGCGTCGAGCAAGGGAGTGGAGACATTCATGGATGGAGGGTCTTTTCTGCGGATTTGGCATATCGTGAGGGCTGCACTCCTCCCAACCTGCGCGCGGTCCAGATCTTCACGGTCAGAGGGCGACCGGGCAGGGCAATCGCGGGATCAGCGGTAAAGCCGGCGTCGCTGAGCAGCGCCAGCATCTGTTCGTCGGAAAAGCCGAGGCGGGCATGGGCGTGGGCAGTGCGCAGTTCTTCTCGGTCGTGCGCGGCGAAATCGGCGATGGCGATGCGGCCGCCTGGGCAAGTCACCCGCGCGGCTTCGGACAGCACCGCCTCGGGCTCCTGCGCATAGTGCAGCACCTGGTGGAACAGCACTGTATCGAAGCTGGCATCGGCAAAGGGCAGCGCGGTGAAATCGCCCTGTTCCAGCGCGGTGCTGCCAGTCGGTAGGTGTTGGAGCCGGGCGCGGGCAGCGCGGAGCATTTCCGGACTCTTGTCAAAGGCCGTGACATGCGCGGCGCGCGGCGCGAACAATTCGGCCATGCGGCCGGTGCCGGTGCCGACATCGAGCAATGTGCCCAGTTCACCGTCCAGCGCCGCGACAAGCGCAGCCTCGACCGGCTCGTCCGGGCTGTGGAGCACACGTAGCCGGTCCCATTCCCCGGCATGGCGGGCGAAATAGGCCAGCGCCGTCGCCTCGCGCGCGGACCGGATCGCAGCGAGGTGGCGGCGATCTTCGGCGCAGCGGGCGGCGAATGCAGCGTCATCGCTTTCGGCGATTGCCAACAACCGCGCGGCGGCAGACCCCAGTGGCGGGGCACGATCCTCGCCGATGGCGCTCCTCAGGAATACCCAGCTGCCTTCCTTGCGGCGTTCGGCAAGCCCTGCATCGCACAGGATGCGGATATGGCGCGAGACGCGCGGCTGGCTTTGCCCCAGCACCTGCGCCAGTTCGCCCACCGCCAGCTCCATCGCGGAAAGCAGGCGCATGATGCGCAGCCGGGTCGGGTCGGCCAGTGCGCGCAAGAGGGGATCGATCCGCATTCGGCATCATATAAAGAAATCTTTATATCTATGCAAGCTGTCGAGATTCTGCGCCGTTCGGGTTGATTCCAGCCATTCGCAAGGCCATGTTGATTGCACTGATGCAAGAATGATCGCGTTTGGCTTGCCGACCTAACGGGCCGGCGCATCGAATTTTAAAAGGGTAACTCATGAAGAAAATTGCACTTGCCACCTTTACTTCGCTCGCCGTGCTGGCACTTGCCGCCTGCGGCAGTTCGGACAGCGCCAGCGAGGAAGCTTCCGCCGAAAACGTCGAGATGCCGGCCGAGGAAGCGATGGGCCCGGTCGACGACACAGCGGCACCCGTTGCCGATCCGGCCGCAACGCCAACGCCTGAAGGCGCTGCTCCGCCTGCCGATGGTGCCGCCACGCCGCCCGCGGGAAGCCCGAATCCCACCACCATGCCGCCGCCGGCGGACGCCGCCAAGAAGATGTAATTGCCGATCGGGGCCGGACCGGTGCGAAACGCCGGTCCGACCCCGACGCATTCGGCTTTTTGTTTGCATGACGCAGGCCTTGGCGGCATCACCGCGACATGGCCGATACCCTCAAGATCACCCTCGCCCAGCTCAACCAGTCGGTCGGCGATCTCGCCGGCAATGCAGCCGCCATGCTCGCCGCGCGCGAACGGGCCATCGACGCGGACCTGATCGTCTTTCCCGAACTGCAACTGATCGGCTACCCGCCAGAAGACCTGATCCTCAAGCCCGCGCTGATCGAACGCGCCGCCGCCGAACTCGACAAGCTCGCAGCGGCGACCGCCAGCCCCGGTCCGGCGATGCTGGTCGGTTCGGTATTCGTGCGCGACGGCGCGCTGCATAACGGTGTGGCATTGCTCGAACAGGGCAAGGTCGCGGCGGTGCGCTTCAAGCATGAGCTGCCCAACTACGGCACATTCGACGAGGTTCGCCTGTTCCAGCCAGGGCCATTGCCCGAACCGATCATCGTCAAGGGGGTGATGATCGGCGTGCCGATATGCGAGGACATCTGGCATCCCGACGTCTGCCGCCACCTCGCCGATTTCGGGGCCGAGCTGTTCGTCTGCGTCAACGGCAGCCCCTATGAGATCGACAAGGACGCGCTGCGCATCGATGGTGTCGCCAAGCGTCGCGCCGTCGATACCGGCCTGCCGCTGGCCTACCTCAACCGCGTCGGCGGACAGGACGAGCTGGTGTTCGACGGGGCCAGCTTCGTGGTCAACGGAGACGGCAGCCTGGCGGTGCAGCTTGCCGATTGGGAGGAACAGGAGGTCACGTGCCACTGGACCCGCACCGCCAAGGGCTGGCGCTGCGACAAGGGCGAAATGGCGAGCCTGGCCGATCACCCCGAGGACATCTATTGCGCGATGGTTCTGGCGCTGCGCGACTATGTGAACCGCAACCGCTTTCCCGGCGTGGTGCTGGGGCTTTCGGGCGGGATCGACAGCGCCATCTGCGCCGCCATCGCCGCCGATGCGCTGGGGCCGGACCGCGTGTGGTGCGTGATGCTGCCCAGCCGCTTCACCAGTCAGGAGAGCCTGGACGATGCTGCCGAATGTGCCCGCATGATCGGTTGCCGCCATGACATCATCCCGATCCAGCCGGCCGTGGCGGGCTTCGACGCCATGCTGGAGGGCAGCTTCGCCGACAAGCCGGTCGATATCACCGAAGAGAACATCCAGTCGCGCATTCGCGGCGTCACCTTGATGGCGCTGTCCAACAAGTTCGGGCCGATGCTGCTGACCACCGGCAACAAGAGCGAGATGAGCGTCGGCTATGCGACGATCTATGGCGACATGGCGGGCGGCTACAACCCGCTGAAAGACGCCTACAAGATGACCGTTTTCGCCATCTCGAAGTGGCGCAACCTGCACAAGCCCAAGATCGGGCTGGGCCCCGATGGCCCGGTGATGCCCGAAACCATCATCGCCAAGCCGCCCAGCGCCGAACTGCGCCCCGACCAGAAGGATTCAGAACTCGCTGCCGCCCTACGAGGTGCTCGACCCGATCCTGATGGGGCTGGTTGAACACGAGGAAAGCGTCGAACAGCTGGTTTCCAAAGGCTTCGACCGCGACACCGTGATCCGCATCGAACGGCTGCTGCACCTGGCCGAATACAAGCGCAGGCAGGCCCCGCCGGGGGTCAAGCTGGGGACAAGAAACTTCGGGCGGGACCGGCGCTATCCGATCACGCACAGCTTCCGGACGGGGTGATTGGACTTACCTTAAGCATGTACTCAAGCAGATCTAATGGTCTGACTTTTTTTGCTTTTTGTCTTCCTCAATCCAATGTCGCGCCTGTTTGCGCGCACCTGCAAGTTCGGGCTTGACGCATACTTCGGCTTCGACCGGTGTCAGTGGCGGAACGGCTATTTCACACCTGTAAGCAGCCTGTGAATTTGGAATTAAATTTGCTGGTTCAGATGCTGGATTTTTCTCATGCGCCAGAATGCGCAGGCCGGCGATGAACTCCCGGGCAAATCCTGCATTTTCGGCATTTGTTGGCAGAAACTCGGGCTTATCGATTCGGTCCAGAAGTGTGATTGAAATGTCGAAATGGCCCAACTCTCGCAGTGCATTGGCTGCACGAACTTGGTACATCATCCACGCGTCGGCATTTTCAGCATTTCGTTTAAGCCCTGTCGCCGCGGCCACGAATGCAACTTGATAGCGGACCTTTCGATCAACGTCGTTATCGCTCTCCCAACTGGCCTGCTGGAGTTGCCATGCCACTTGGTAAGGTTCACGCATGAGCTTGGTCATCAGCCACCACGCTCGATAATGCTGCGTTTCGCTCGTGCGCATCGCTTGGTATTCTGGCAAAGCAATGGCTGCGTCCAGTGTAGCCAGTTCCTCAGGGGTAAATTTTTCCTCAATGAGGAGAAGGCCGTTCTTCGGGCATTCGACGATTGGATCGACGGGGAGCGGGCTGTAGGCGCGACCATCCGGCCGCTGCCCGAAAGTCGAATTGCTGCCAACGACATTCGCAGTGAATTTTTCACCTCCTATCGGGCATGTGAACTTCTCGAGATAGTAGGTCGTCCCAATTGCCGGGGAGGCAGAGCAAATGAGAACTGCCAGTGACATGGCATTAGACAGCTTCATTGGTTGCTCCTCAGGTGGTCCGCAACATATACAGGTGGGTATATACAGGTGGGTAATAGCATGTGAACCAGATTCGGTTCACCGTCTCCAGCAGAATGAAATTGATTTCCCAGATGCACATCTGGCTGCTGGCGAAGAAGCATGACTTCCCCACAGGGTGATTTGCGTTTGCATCGCGTATCGTTACGCTTTATAGAAATTCCATGATCGTCGGCTTTCGGCACAAGGGACTCAAGCTCCTCTACCAAACGGGATCGGCGCGCGGTGTGAACGCGGCGCATGCACAGAAATTGCTCAGCGTTCTGGCGGCGCTGGATGTGGCTATCGGGCCGGACGAACTTTCGCTCCCATCCTACCGGTTGCATCCACTGAAGGGCGAGCTGAAGGGACATTGGTCAATCTGGGTCAATGGCAACTGGCGTGTGACATTTCGCTTTGTCGGCAAGGATGTCGAGCTGGTAGATTACCAGGATTATCACTGAAGGATGTGATGCGATGATGAAAACACCTCCCCATCCCGGAATCATGCTCCGCGACGATGTGCTTGGGCCGCTTGGGCTTGGCGTGACGCAGGCAGCACAGAAGCTCGGCATGTCGCGGGTCGCGCTGTCGCGCGTGGTCAATGGCCGCTCCGGAATCAGCCCCGATCTCGCTATCCGCCTCGAACGAGCTGGCGTCAGCACGGCGCGCTTCTGGATGGGGCTGCAGTCGAACTATGAGTTGGCGGTGGCCTTGACGCACGAACAACCCCCGGTTGAGCGACTGGCAACAGCCTAACCGAATGACCAACATCGGCCCAATCGTCACCCGCTTCGCCCCGTCCCCCACGGGCTATCTCCACGTCGGAAACATCCGCACCGCGCTGCACAACTGGCTGCTCGCCAAGCGCGATGGCGGGCGCTTCCTGCTGCGGATCGACGATACCGACACGGCGCGCAGCCGCGAGGATTATGTCGAGGCGATCCGTGCCGATCTGGGCTGGCTGGGGCTGGTTCCGGACGGCGAGGAGCGGCAGTCGGCGCGGTTCGATCTGTACGAGACGCAGTTCCAGCGGCTGGTCGCTGCGGGCCAGGTCTATCGCTGCTATGAAACCGCGCAGGAACTCGATCTCAAGCGCAAGGTGCGGTTGGGGCGGGGCCTGCCGCCGGTCTATGACCGTGCCGCGCTGGAGCTGTCCGGTGCCGATCACGCCGCCAGGGCAGCAGCTGGAGAGGCGCCGCACTGGCGCTTCAGGCTCGACCATGGCCAACCGATCGAATGGCTCGATGGCGTTCGCGGGCCGCAGCACTTCGAACCCGCGCAGATGTCCGATCCGGTGATCCGCCGCGCCGATGGTTCATGGCTCTACATGCTGCCCTCGGTGATCGACGATGTGGCCATGGGCGTAACCGACGTGCTGCGCGGCGAGGATCACGTTTCCAACACCGCGACGCAGCTGCAGATGTTCACTGCGCTGGGGGCGGAACCGCCGCGTTTTGCCCATGAGGCGCTGCTGGTGGGCGCGGAGGGCAAGCTATCCAAACGGCTCGGCTCGCTGGGTATGGCCGAACTGCGCGAGGCCGGGATCGAGCCCGAGGCGCTGATCGCGCTGCTGGCGCGGCTGGGGACCGCTGACCCGGTCGATCCTGCGCTGGGCTCGGAGGAGCTTGCCGCCAGCTTTGACCTCGCCCGCTTCGGCCGCGCTCCGGCGCGCTTCGACGAGGCCGATCTGCACCGGGTCAATGCCGCCATAGTCCACCATCTGCCTTTCGCCCGCGTGGCGCATCTGCTGCCCGCGGGCATGGACTCAGCCGGCTGGGATGCCATCCGTCCCAACCTCGCCCACATCGGCGAGGCGGAGGCGTGGTGGCAGGTGGTGACCGGACCGGTCGCTCAGCCGAAATTCGACGATGAGACCCGCAGCTTCCTTGCCGCCGCCGCCGATACCCTCGCAGCGCAGGCCTGGGGCGACGACCCGTGGCACGCACTCACCGGAGCGCTCAAGGAAGCCACGGGGCGCAAGGGCAAGGCGCTATTCCTGCCGCTACGCCAGGCGCTGACCGGAATGGACCACGGTCCCGACATGGGCGCTTTGCTGCCGCTGATCGGGCAAGCTGCGGCTGTGAGCAGGTTGCGAGGAGTTCCATAATTGTGACTTCGACCGGTATTTGAATTTAAATGTTCCGTGAATGGCTCAAGTCATCAGGGACTTTCGACCGGGACTGTCGCCAGGGCCATAGCGCGTTTGGCGAGCTTGCGATCGAACGACACAAACGCGCGGCAATGGCTCGATCGGGTCAAATGCAAGGCATCTGCAAAATCCATACCCTTGCCCATCCAGTCGAGAGCCTGGGCAATTTGCGTCGGCTCTTCAAAGGCAACTCCGGCCAGACCGCCAAGGCCCCGCAATCCCATAGCGATCTGCGCCGGGCTGAAGCCGTAGCCTGCCCGCAGCACCCATTCGGCTTCGAGCACAACCGTAGTCGCAACGAATAGATCGCCCGCTTCGATCACACCGCGCGCTGCCTTGGCCTGCCTGGCATCGTCGGCGGTCAGGAAGCGCACGACGATGTTGGTATCAATCGCGCGCACGACGCTTCGCTTCGCTGGCAATAACCGCATCCATATCTTCCAGAGACAAGGCGGGCCCGCCATGCCGGAGCGAACCAAAGACCGAATCGATTGTAGTATCAGGAAAGGCAGACGCCGACTTGAGGAGGACGCCATTCGGCGTTTCCTCCACGATGAGCCGCGTGCCCGGAGCCCACTGACGCAGATCGCGAATCGTTTTGGGCAGGACCACCTGCCCCTTGGTCGAGATCACAGTAGTGATCCGCTCTTGTATGCCCACGCGCGCCTCCAGTGGTAAGATATATGTAAGATACTCTGCGTCAGGACACATTGCAAGCCGTTTGCCCATCCACCCTCACGCCGCCGCCACTTCCACCGTCTCTTCGCCCGCAGCCTCCAGCAGCTTCTTCTCCACAGCCCTGAGCCGGGCCGCTGAATCGACCTTTTCGCCCAGCAGGTCCGTCACATAAAACGTATCCGCCGCGCGTTCGCCATAGGTGGCGATGTGTGCCGAGTGAACGATCAGCCGGGATTCGAACAGCGCCCGCGCCAGCCGGTTGAGCAGGGCCGGGCGATCACGCGCGCCGATTTCGATGACGGTGAAGCGGTTCGAGGCCTGGTTGTCGAATTCAACGCGCGGGCGAACTTCGAAGGCGTCGGCGCGGGGACGGGCGAGCGGGCGGGCGGCGAGTTGGGGGACCAGCTTGACCCGGTTGGCCAGCGCATCGCCGATCGCGGTCTTGATCCGGGCGAGCTGGCCTGCCTCCATGAAGGGGCGGCCGAGCGGATCCTGGACGAGGAAGTTATCGACCGCCATGCCGTTGCGGGCAGTGTGGATGCGCGCGTCGATGATGTTGCCGCCCGCCAGATGGATGCCCCCGGCGATGCGGTAGAACAGCCCCGGGTGATCGGCGGCGAGCACCGTCACCAGCGTCGCCCCGCGCGCGGCGTAGTATTCGCAGGCAATATCGAGCGCCTCGCCCTGGCCCTCGGCAAGCTGCTTGAGATTCATGGCGATGATATCGTCGGGCTCGGCGATCCAGTAGGCATCGCCGAGCAGCCCGCCGACTTCGGCGACGAGACTGCCCTCGCCGCCCAGACGCTGCTCGACCACTGCCTTCTTGGCGGCCACCCGCTGCGCCCGGCCATGCTGGGCATGGCCCAGCCGCAGGCGTTCTTCGGCGGCGTCGTGCAGTTCCTGCAGCAGCTGGCGCTTCCAGCTGTTCCACACGCCCGGCCCGACCGCACGGATATCGACGATGGTCAGCAGCGTCAGCACGCGCAGCCGCTCGAGCGTTTCGACCACCGCGACGAAATCGCCGATCGTCTTCCAGTCGGCCAGGTCGCGCTTGAAAGCGACGGCGCTCATCAGCAGATGGCTGCGCACCAGCCAGGCGGTAAGCTCGGTCTCGGCCTCGTCCATACCCAGCCGCGGACACAGCTTCATGGCGATTTCCGCTCCCAGCGCCGAATGATCGCCGCCGCGACCCTTGGCGATGTCATGCAGCAGCACCGAGACATAGAGCGCCCGGCGCGACTGGATTTTGTGGATGATGCCATCGGCCAGCGGATGCTCGGCCTTGAGCTCGCCCTTCTCGATCCGCGCGAGCAGGCCGATGGCGCGGATGGTGTGTTCATCGACCGTGTAGTGGTGGTACATGTCGAACTGCATCTGCGCGTTGACCCGGCCGAAATCGGGCACGAACCGCCCGAACACCCCGGCCTCGTTGAGCCAGCGCAGCACCATTTCGGGCTCGTTCCGGCTGGTCAGCAGATCCATGAACAGCGCGTTGGCGCGCGGGTCCTTGCGCACGCCGGCATCGATCAGGCGGGCGTCGCGGGCGGCCAGGCGCATGGTGTCGGGGTGGATTTCGAGGTGTTCGCTGTCCGCAATGGTGAACACCTCCAGCAGCCGCACCGGGTCCTGTTCGAACCAGTCGTCCGACACCGCCCTGATCTTGCCGCCGAACACCGAATAGCCCTTGAGCAGGCGCGGGCGGGCGCGGAAACCGGCCAGCAACCCGCGCGGCTGCTTTTTGGCGAACTGCTCGTCGAGCTGGGCGAGGAACACCCCGGTCAGATTGCCGACCACTTTGGCCTGCAGGAAGAAATACTGCATGAACCGCTCGACCGCGCTGCGCCCCGGACGATCCGAGAAACTCATCCGCGCAGCCACTTCGCGCTGCAGATCGAAAGTCAGCCGGTCCTCGGCGCGGTTGGTGAGGGTGTGGAGGTGGCAGCGCACTGCCCAGAAGAAGTTCTCGGCCTTGCGGAAGGCCTTGAGCTCGGGCTGGGTGAGCAGGCCGGCTGTAACCAGCTCGCCGGTATGCCTCACCTTGTGGATATATTTGCCGATCCAGTAGAGCGTGTGCAGATCGCGCAGTCCGCCCTTGCCTTCCTTGACGTTGGGCTCGACGACATAGCGGCTGTCGCCCAGGCGCTTGTGCCGTTCATTGCGTTCGGCGAGCTTTTCGGAAACGAACTGGCGCTCGGTGCCCTTGACCACTTCCGCCCAGAACCGCTTTTGCGCCTCCTCGTACAGCGGCTGGTCGCCCCAGACATAGCGGCCTTCGAGCAGCGCCGTGCGGATCGTCAGATCGCTGCGCCCCATCCGCACCACATCGTCGAGCGAGCGGCTTGACTGGCCGACTTTCAGCCCCAGATCCCAGAGGAAATAGAGCATTGCCTCGATCACTTGCTCGCACCAAGGGGTGTGCCGGATCGGGGTGAGGAAGGCGATATCGACGTCCGAATGCGGCGCCATTTCGCCCCGGCCATAGCCGCCCACCGCCATCACCGCCAGGCGCTCGCCCGAAGTGCGGTTGCTGGCGCCGTAGATGTCGCCGACGACGTGGTCGTGGATGATGCGGATCAGCTGATCGATCAGGAAGGCCTGCTGTTCGGCACAATCGTAACCCGCCGTGGGTTTGATGGCGAGGCGGCGGGCGATTTCGGCGCGGCCGCTTTCCAGCGCGCCGCGCAGCAGTTCGACCACGCGCGGCAGGGCGGCGGGACCGCCCTTGTTCTCGACCTCAACGGCAATGGCTTCACCCAGCGCCCGCCGGTCAATGATGGCGCGCTGGTTCGGGATCGGGCTGGGGTTCATCCCTTGCTTCTAGCCGTTTCCCACCCCGGCGAATAGCGTGCCTTCAGCGCGCGCTTGTCAATCTTTTCGGTGCCAAGGCGCGGCAGGGTTTCGTGTTCCTGCCAGAACTGCACCGGCACCTTGAAGGCGGCGATATGTTCGGCGACGAATTCGCCCAGCTCTTCGGCTCCCAGCGCATGGCCGGGCTTGGCCAGCCACACCGCCACCGGCACTTCGCCGTAGCGTTCGTCGGGCAGGCCGAAGACGCTGGCTTCGGCCACGCCGGGATGGGCGTAGAGCGCCTGCTCGACCTCGATGCACGAGATATTCTCGCCGCCGCGGATGATGATGTCCTTCTTGCGATCGACGATGAACAGATAGCCGTCCGCATCGATATAGCCGAGATCGCCGGAGAGGAAGTAGCCATCGCTGCGCAGCGCGGCGGCGGTGGCTTCGGCATTGTTCCAGTAGCCGAGGAAATTGGCGACGCTGCGGATCGCGACTTCGCCCATCTCGCCCTGCGGCAGCTGGCTGCCGTCATCGCCAAAGATCGCCACTTCGACCAGCGGCCTGCTCGGCATGCCGGTGCTGCCCGGCTTGTCCAGATAGTTGTCGCCGAAGTTGAGGCAGCCCACGGCATTGGTCTCGGTGAGCCCATAGCCGATGATCGGCATGCCTTGTGGCAGGTTCTCATGCAGGCGCGCGACATGTTCGACCGGGCGCGGCGCGCCACCGGCAACGAAGCACTTGCAGCTGGAAAGGTCGAACTGGCCGCGATCGGGGTGGACGGCGATTTCGTAACTCATCAGCGGCACGCCGACGAAATAGTTGACCCGCTCCGCCTCGATCAGCCGCATCGCCTCGCGCGCGTCCCATTTGGCCATCATCACCAGCTTGCGCCCCAGCACGAAGCTTTGCAGGAACAGCGGCACAAGGCCGGTGACGTGGAACAGCGGCACGTTGACCAGCGCGCAGGGCTGCACCCCGGGTGCCTCGCCGCGTTCGGTCAGCCAGCTCAGCAGCATCAGCGACTGCGCGGCATAGCTCATCGTGCCCTGCACGACGCCGCGATGATCGGACAGCGCGCCCTTGGAGGCACCGGTCGATCCCGATGTGAACAGGATGGTGGCATGGTCTTCGGCGGCGACTTGCGGAAGCGCCGCTTGCTCACCCTCTCGCGCCAGCACCGCCGCGAGGCCGATTTCGGGAGTTCCATGGTCGAACGGCACAACCGCCGCATTGCCGCCTT
The DNA here is from genome assembly GCA_963791765.1 of uncultured Alphaproteobacteria bacterium. GTDB lineage: Bacteria > Pseudomonadota > Alphaproteobacteria > Sphingomonadales > Sphingomonadaceae > Novosphingobium. The sequence goes on along the minus strand of CAWBTL010000006.1, from coordinate 132,767 downwards.
CGCCACCAAGGCGGGCGGCCCGCTGCGGATCGGCGAGCACCAGGTTGCACCCGGCGAGCGTGATGCCGCCCGCCAGCTCCTCGCCGGTCCACCAGCCGTTGAGCAGGCTGACACAGCCCCCGGCCATCACCGCGCCCATGAAGGCTACGATCCAGTTCGCCGAATTGCGCGCGGCAATGCCGACCCGGTCGCCGGGCCTGACCCCGTGGCGCAGCACCAGCCCCGCCGCCACCCGCCGGGCCAGGGCGTGGACTTCGGCAAAACTCAGCCGCATGTCGCCATCGACCAGAAATTCCGCCGCGCCGTGCTGCGCGCAGAAGTGATCGAACATCGCCGGAAGCGTTGGCGGAGCCCCCTTGATCGAGGGCATGGCCACACCGCCGCGATCGGCCATGACTGTCTCCAGCGGGCCGCCCGGCGCAGTCAGCCGATCGAAGATAGCATTGATCTGGGCGTCAAGTTCGCTTGCCATCCGGCATCCTTTTCCCATCCGCCGCAGTTGCCGGGTTACATCCCGGGCTTGGCTATGCCAGAAGGCGGCGCATTCGATGCTGCGGCATCACGCGAGAATATTAGGGGGTCAAGTCCGTGCTGTCACTATTGTCAGTCGCTGCAGCGGCGGCCGAGCCAATCCACTGGGTCGATCTCGGCCTGACCCGGGGGATCGACCTCGGCTTTTTCATGCTGCGCTGGTACTCGCTGGCCTATCTCGCCGGTATCCTGCTCGGCTACTGGCAGATGGCGAAGATGATCCGCACCTCGGGCTCACCGCTGGCACAGCGCCATATCGACGATCTGTTCTTCTACTGCACGCTGGGCATCATCCTGGGCGGACGGCTGGGCTATGTCACATTCTATGCGCCCGAACTGTGGTCGCAACCGGGCGAACTGATCAAGCTGTGGCAGGGCGGGATGAGCTTCCACGGCGGGCTGCTGGGCGTGGTCCTGGCAATCACCTGGGTGGCATGGCGCGGGAAGCTGTCGTTCCTGCGCATCTGTGACTATATTTCGGTGGTGGTGCCGCTGGGCATGCTGCTGGGCCGGCTCGCCAATTTCGTCAACGGTGAGCTGTGGGGCCGCGCAGCCGACCCATCGCTGCCATGGGCAATGATCTTCCCCGATGATCCGCTGCAGCTCGCCCGCCACCCCAGCCAGCTTTACGAGGCGCTGCTCGAGGGTGCATTGCTGATGGTGGTCATGCTGCTGCTGTTCTGGAAAGGCCGCGTTCGCTACCGGCCGGGGCTGCTGGTCGGCATTTTCGCCGCCGGGATCGGGCTGGGTCGCTTCATCGTCGAGTATTTCCGCGAGCCGGATGCACAGCTCGCCGAATTCGCCCGCAGCACCGGGCTGTCGATGGGCCAGTGGCTGACCCTGCCGCTGATCGCGCTCGGGCTGTTCTTCGCCATCCGCGCCCTGATGCGCCCGCCGCTGGGCAGCGGAGCCGCTGTCCCGGCATGAGCAATGCGTCCGCGCCTGTCGAGCCGCTGGCGGCGATATTCGAAAGGCTGATTGCCACCACCGGCCCGATCAGCCTGCAGCACTATATGGGCGAAGCCAACGCCCGCTATTATGCCTCGCGCGATCCGCTGGGCTCGGCGGGCGATTTCATCACCGCACCCGAAATCAGCCAGATGTTCGGCGAACTGATCGGGCTGTGGCTGGCCGACATCTGGATCAGGGCAGGCCGCGAGGAGCCGGTGCACTATGTCGAGCTCGGCCCCGGCCGCGGCACGCTGGCGCGCGATGCACTGCGTGCAGCCAAGCGCTACGGCTTTACCCCGGGCATCCATTTCGTCGAAGGTTCGGCCGCGCTCAAGGATGTGCAGCTGGCCAATGTCCCCACCGCGCAGTGGCATTATGACCTCTCGACGATCCCCGCCTATGGACCGGTGCTGGTGGTGGCCAACGAATTCCTCGATGCCCTGCCGGTGCGCCAGCTGGTGATGACCGAAGACGGCTGGCGCGAGCGCATGGTCGCCTGCGAACAGGGCCGCTTCATCCCTGTCGCCGGCCAGCAGCCAATGATTGCCGCGGTTCCCGAGGCGCGACGCGAAGCACCGCCCGGCACGATTATCGAGACCTGCCCCGGCGCGGCGGCAACCGTTTACGAGGTCGCCGGACGGCTGATGGACCAGGGCGGCGCGGCGCTGTTCATCGATTACGGGCATGACGAATTGCGCGACGGATCGACCCTACAGGCAGTGCGCGACCATCGCATGACCGATCCCTTCATCGCGCCGGGCGAGGCCGATCTCACCGCCCATGTCGATTTCGCCTCGCTAGCCGTCATCGCGCAGTCGCGAGGGGTGAAGTATCTCGGCACCGTGCCGCAGGGCCGCTGGCTGCGCGCGCTCGGCATCGAGGCGCGCGCCGATGCCCTCGCCGCCCAGGCCCCGCAGCACGCCGCCGCGATCCACGCCGCCCGGGACCGGCTGATCGGCGAGGGCCAGATGGGCGCACTGTTCAAGGTCATGGGGCTCGCCGCGCCGACCTGGCCCGACGCGCCAGGGTTCTGAACACTTGCCCGGCAGCCGCCCGCCTTCGCTGACATCCCGGCTGGTCCGCGGCTTGCTGCTATGGCTGTTCCGGCTGAAGGGCTGGAAGCTTGAAGGCCAGGCCCCCACCAGCAAGCGCTGCGTCATCATCGGCGCGCCGCATAGCTCCAACTGGGACTTCGTGTTCTTCATCGGCGCGACCCACGCTTTCGGGATCAAGCCCAACTTCATGGGCAAGTCCAGCCTGTTCCGCTGGCCGCTGCGGCGCTTCATGTTCGACATGGGCGGGGTGCCGGTCGATCGCACCGCCAAGGGCAATTATGCGCAGGCGATGATCGCCGAGTTCGGCAAGCGCGAGGAATTCGCTCTGGTAATCGCGCCCGAAGGCACCCGCGGCGCGGTGACCAAATGGCGCTCGGGCTTCTACCACATCGCCTTTGGCGCAGGCGTGCCTATCGTCTGCGCCTGGGTCGATAACCGCAACATGCGCGGCGGACTCGGGCTGGAGATCATGCCCACCGGCGATTACGGTGCCGACATGGCGCGAATTGCCGACTTCTACCGCCAGGCTGTTCCGCAGCACCCGAAATGGGCAGTGACCGACTTCGCACCAGTGGCAAGCTGAACCGCAATTGCCGCGAAATTGATGGCGGACGAATCACTTTCCTGCGCTATGGCTCGCGCTGCTTTGGCCAGAGGGACCGCAGGAAGTCACTGAGGAGAAACCACGATGCGTCGCATAATCCTGCCACTCGCCATGCTTGCCGCAGTTTCCGCCTGCAAGAAGGAAGCCCCCGCCGCACCCGAAGCCACCACCGAAGCTGCGGCAACGCCTGCGGCTGCCGCCATGCCGGCGATCGCCACCGATGCCCGCAAGACGCTGCAGTTCGCCGGAAGCTATGCGCAGACCGGAGCCGACGGCAAGGTCACCACGCTCAAGCTCGGCGCAGACGACAGCTATGAATGGACCGGGGCCGACGGCAAGACCGTCAAGGGCACGTACAACTGGTACAAGGACGGCAGCACCATCCTGCTCGACGCCGCCGGCGGCAAGGGTGTGTTCGCCATCGCCGACGGCGCGGTCTACAAGCTGGCCGATAACAACGCCCCGCGCACCGGCTTCACCGCCGACCAGATGTGGACCCGCACAGCGCCGTAAGTATTGCCGATTGCTTGACAGACCAGCGACTCTTCCCGCGCCGGGGAGGGGTCGTTTTTGCGCGCGATCTCCCGCCACCGATCCGGGCCGCTGCTCTCTGCTATTTGGCGTCTACTATTTGGCGTCTACTATTTGGCAAGGCGATTGCCCTAAACGCCAAAGCGTGCAGGGTGCGTAACATTCGCTAGTCGAATGACGCGAGGGGGAAGGCGCAATGTTCGAATTTCTGGCATTCATTGCCATAGTCGTGCTGTTCGTCATGCTGGGCGATGTCCGCGGACGGCTGCGGCGGGCCGAGGAAACACTGGCGGAAGCCGCCCGGCGCATCGGCGCCTTGCAGCGCCAGGCGCTGCTGGCGGAACCCGCTGTTGCCCAGCCCCCGATTGCCCAGCCCCCCGCTACCCAACCAACGGTTACCCAACCAGAGCCGCCCGAGCCGCTGGTCGAAGTGGAACCGGTGATCGAGCCGGAACCGGAGCCCGCACCCTTGCGCGCGGCAGCTCTGAAGGCTGCACCCGAAGCGGCAGTGACCGCCGAACTGGTCGAACCGGTGGCAGAACCCGCCGCTTACGTCCCGCCCGAACCGGAACCGGAGCCCGAACCCGCCTACCACGAACCCGCCGCCCCGCCATCACCCAAGCCCAGTATGGCCTCGCGCTTCGAGGAACTGTTCGGCAAGCAGCTGCCGATCTGGGCCGGAGGGATCACCCTGGCCATCGCCGGGGTGCTGATCGTCAAATATGCCATCGATGCCGGCATTTTCGCGCGCATTTTCACCCATGGGGTGCAGGTCATCACCGGCCTGCTGTTCGGCACGGGATTGATTGCCGGGGCGGAATTTGCCTGGCGCAATCAGGACAAGGTACGCGATATCCGCGTGCCGCAGACGCTGTCGGGCGCGGGGCTAGCCACGCTCTATGCGGCGATCCTGGTCGCGGCCAACGCCTATGCGCTGATCGCGCCCCTGACGGCCTTCATCGCGCTCGCGCTGATAACCGCTGCGGCGCTGGGCCTGTCGCTGCGATTTGGTGCGCCGAGCGCGCTGCTGGGGCTGGCGGGTGGCCTTGCCGCCCCGGCGATGACCGGCAGCCTCGAGCCGAATGTGCCGCTGCTGGCGGTCTATCTGGGCCTGACCATTGCCGGGCTGACCGGGGTCTCGCGGATGCAGCGCTGGCCGTGGCTGGCGCTAGCCGCGCTGGTCGGAGGCGCCGGCTGGAGCCTGTGGATGATCCTCGCGTCGAGCGCTCTCGACACAATGGCCTCGCTGTCAATCGGCGGCTTCGTGCTGCTGCTCGCCATTGCCCTGCCGATGCTGGCGATGAGCGGACCGCGCGCGGCGCTGCTGCGCTCGGCCTCGGCGATTGTCGGCGCGGCGCAGCTGGCGCTGCTGGTCGCCTATGGCGGCTTCGCGCCGCTGCACTGGGGGCTGTTCGCGCTGCTGGCCGCAGCCGGGCAGTGGCTGGCATGGCGCGAGGCGAACTTCGCTATCGTCCCCAGCATCAGCCTGGCGCTGTCGGGCCTTCTGCTGGCGATCTGGCCGGACCCGGCAGCCTACTGGTTCACGCTGATCGGGCTGTCACTCGCGGCGGTCCATGCGCTGCCGCTGCTCGCCCGGCTGTGGCAGTCGCCGCCCTCCTTGCAGCGCACGCTGGAGCTCTGCGCGCTGGCGATTGCCGCGCCGCTGCTGACCAAGTGGCATTTCTGGAGTGGCAGCGATGCCATGCTCGCCAGGGTCGCTCTTGGTGCGGCGCTGCTGCCGGGCATTGCCATCGCGCGCGGCTGGAAGCACGAGGGCCGTGAAGGCGATAGCCGCTTCGCCTGCTTGACCGCAACCGCCGCCGCTCTCCTGACACTGGCCCTCGTGCTGATCCTGCCGCAATGGCAAGTGCCGCTGGGCATCGCCGCGATAGCCGCCGCGCTGCTGTTCTTCGGCAAAGCCGCGCATGACTCCCGGATCGAGGGCATCGCTGCCGGGTTCGCCGGGTTGACCCTGCCCGCGTTGGTGCTGACCATGCCGCAGCCCGCCGAATTGCTGCATCTGTGGCAGGGCGCGGATCCCGCGCTATCTGCCCAGGCGATCATCCGCTGGACGGGCCTGACCGCGCTGTTCGCACTGTTCGCCGCCCGTGCGGAACGCCGCGACCTGCGCTTCGCCGCGCTGACGCTGGCCGGGGGGCTGGCCTATGGCGCGCTGGCGCAGATCGTCGCAGGCTGGAGCCTGCCGCTGGCCATGGCGGCGGTGGCGCTGGCGCTGTTCGCGATCGGGCAGCGGCGCGGACCGCGGGCGGTCGAGGCGCTGTCCGGGGGCTTCGCCCTTGCCGGGGTGCTGTTGCTGGCAATCACCGGCGAAAGCGCCTTCGCCGAATGGTCGCGGCTGTGGGGCAGCGACCAGGCGGTTGCGCCGGTGGCGGCCCTGCGCTGGGGCGGTCTTGCGCTGCTTGCGCTGCTCTATGCGGTGCGGGCCCGAAGCGACGCCGGACAGCGCGCCGGGCAGATCGCCGCCGCGCTGCTGGCTTACGGCCTGACCGCGCAACTGATCGCCGGTGGCTGGCTGATGCTTGCTCCCGCAATCGGCGGGGCGGCGATGTTGCTTGCGGCAAGGCGTTTCGACTGGCCGCGGCTGCATATGGCCGCAGCAAGCTTTGGCATGCTCAGCGCCGCTTGGGCGCTGGCCCCACTCGCCGAGTGGACCGCGCGCGCGGCTTTGTCGCTGGCAGGGCTGCCGATGACACTCGACAGCGAAGCGTTGGGCCTTGGCGAGGTGATCCGCCGCCTGCTGATCCCGGCCTTGCTGTGGGGCGGAGCACTTTGGAGCATGCGCAGTCAGCTGCCCGAGCGAATCTCCGGGGCCGGCCTTGGTTTGGCGGCGCTGGCGGCGGGAATTGCCCTGCATTGCCTCTACCGCATCGGCTTTACCCAGGCTTTTGGCGGCGATTTCGTCCAGACCGGGCTTGCCCAGCGGCTGGTCTGGGAGGCGCTGCTGATCGGAGGCAGCTGGCTGGCGATGCGGCGCATGCATCGCAGGCTCGCCATCGGTCTTGCCGCTGCGGGGACGGCGCATGCCCTGTGGTACACGCTGGCGCTGCACAATCCCATGTGGACCGAGCAGGCGGTGGGCGGCCTGCCGCTGGCCAATCTGCTCATTCCGGCGTTTGTTATCGTCCCGCTGGGCTTGCAACTGCTCGGCAAGCTGGTGCCGAACCGGCCCGCGATTGTCGGCCACGCCTCTCAGCTGCTGCTGATGGTGCTCACCGCCGGCTTCGCCTGGGCGAGCCTGCGTCAGGTCTTCCACGGCTCGCTGCTAACCGAGGCCGGCGTCTATCCGTGGGAGAATATCCTGCGCTCGATCGTGATCCTGGCGCTGGCGATCGGCTTCCTGCTGTGGGGCATCAAAGCCCGGCGGCATGACTGGCGCATCGCCTCGCTGGTGCTGATGCTGGGCGCGGTCGGCAAGGTGTTCCTGTTCGACGCCTCGGGGCTTGAGGGGCTGCTGCGGATCGGCTCGTTCGTGGCGCTGGGCTTCAGCCTGATCGGCATCGGCTGGCTCTATAGCCGCCAGCTGGCCACGCCGGCGGAAGGGCCGCAGACTGCACCGGCTGAGTGACTGGAAATTTCGGGGAGTGCCGGGTGCAATCCACTTGGATGTCGGGGATGCAGCACTGCGCCGGCGGACCGGGCGCGGCCTCGTTCGGCCAGTTGTTCGCACCCGCCCCCACCGACAATCCGGCCCGCCACATCGGCATGGCCATCCGCAGCTGGGCGGAGACCGGCAGGACGCCCGAGAGCGTCGTCGGCACTTTCAGCTTCGCGATGATGCCCGGCGGCACGGCCCCCGGACCGGTCAGGGAACGACTGCACTGCGCCTTTCCGGCACGGTCGGTGCTGGAGCCCGGCGCAGACCCCAACCGCGCATCGAGCTATCGCTGCCGCAAAGGCTGATCGGCCCGCCTCCCTGCTGGTGAGCTGCGCCGCTCTGGCGGTGCTTTTGCGATGCCTGTTCGACAGAAACCCTCACCCCCTCGTCGGCGAGGAGAGGGTGGCGCAACTCAATTACCCCGATCAGACGTTACTTATTACTTTAAATAACTAACACGTAAGATTGGCGTCAGTATAAGTAATATTCATGTCAGATAGCCCGTATTTGTCCAGAAATGGTGCAAGAACCCTGTTAGATTGCAGTTGAAGTTGGTTATCCGTCGATTTACTATCGGGTTGTCTGGCGATAAGACGCAAGGCTAACCAGGGCGCAATCGGGGCGAAGTAAAATCTTCGCATTTTTTAGAAGCGACTCTGCCGATTGGCAGGTCGATAAACTGCGCGATTTGTTTCGGAGGTGAACTTCGAAGCCGATCAAGATCTGCAATCTCATGTGCGGGCAATCGCACTCTCAGAATGAGGACGACATCATGACCACTTTTTACAGCAGCTCGCTCAAGCCTTTTGTGTTCAATGCAAATGACATCCAGTTTATCCTGAATCAGATCAACTTCCTGCCGCTGTTCAATTCAGCCGGGAACGCCCTGATCAACTGGGACGGCGAGGCGCCTGCCGATGGCAATGGCATCTATGACCGCAACGGCGATCTGCTTTGGGATGGCATTAACATCATGGATGCTGCCGGAAATCCGATCCTGCCTGCACTCACTGACCTGAACGGCGATACGGTGATCGACCTTGCCGACGCGGCAGTCGCCCATTTCGGGATTTCCTATCCCACCGTCACGTCCTCCTACGGCCTGCGCGATGTCACCGGGGTCAACAATAACCTCAACCTGATCACCTCCACCTACGGCGCGGTTGACCAAGCCTTCCTGCGCACGGTCGCAGCACAATATGACATGGACAGCCATGGCCATGCCTATTTTGCGAATGAAACCAATTATGCCACCGGGATCGACCAGTATGGCAGCACCATTCTTGGCAGCGCCTTCTGGGCCAACAAGACCTTTGCCAACGCCTTCGGCGGCGCAGGCGGCTTTGCCAGTAATGATTTGAACGGCAACGGATTCATTGATCTTGTCATCAGCGGCAAGACCTACACCACCAATTATGCGGTCACCGACGCCAACCACGACGGCCAGATCCAGAACGGCGAGCTGGGCAACATCGTCGATTATACCCCGCGCATGATCAGCCTGCTGGTGACCACCGGCGGTGTTGAATTTGTCCGCGACGGCAACGGCAATATCGTCGATACCCATGGCGCGGCAACTGTTGCCAGCTGGGGCCAGCTTGGCGCCGGTTTTGGCATCCAGGACGCACAGGCCCGTTTTGACGGCACCGCGGGCCAGTTCTGGGTGGAAGACACTCCAGAAGTTCCTGCCACCGATACCACTCCGGTGATTCCGGCAACGGGCCACTGGGAAAACGAATTCATCGTCGCCGCCCAGAATCCCGGCGTTTCGCCAACCAACGGCTGGTTCACCCTGTTCGGACAGTTCTTCGATCACGGGCTCGATTTCATCGACAAGGGCGGTCAGGGCAAATCGATCAAGATCACTTTCGCCCAGGACGATCCGCTCTATGGCGCGATCGGCTCCGATGGCCGCCCGGCAACCTCGATCACCATTTCCCGCGCCACCGTCAGCGGCTTCGATGCCGACGGGAATCCCGAATATGTCAACCACACCTCGCCATTCATCGATCAGAGCCAGACCTATGGCTCGAATCAAGTGGTCACCGAGCTGCTGCGCGAATGGGTGATCGATCCGGTCGATGGCGTCTGGAAGCCGGGCATGTACATGCTCGACGGCGAAACCCTGGCGACGCAATGGATGCTGCCTGACGGAACGATGACCAACCAGACGCTGCCGACGCTCAACGAGTTGCGCGCGCATGTCGTCGAAACCGGTCGGACCAACCTGACCTGGGGCGACATCACCAACTATCACGCCAGCGGCCAGGCGCTGATCCTCGACATGAATCCGCGCTTCGACGAAGCCCATCTGATGAAGGGCGACGCGGCGCAGGACACTGCCATCAGCGATGCGGTGGCATTTCTTGGCGATCCCGGCAACGGCGCAATCCGGGGCGAATCCGCACCGGGAGCCGGCGATGGAGACAGCTTCGGCCTTGTCGCCGGGACACTGACGTTGACCTTGGGAACCAACCTCGTGGCTGGCCCATCGACCATTCCGGCTGGCACCTATACCGGGGCCAACGCCCTGATGCTGTGGGTCAATTTCGCCAACATGAGCGTGATGGATACCTCGGCGATTGGCTCCACCACTGTCGGTGAAGTGGGCGACGCGGTGGGTGACATCCTGCTGGCCTCTGTCGGCGATCACTACATTGCCGGCGACGGGCGCGTGAACGAGAACTTCGGCCTCACCACCGTCCACCATGTCTTCCATGAAGAGCACAACTTCCAGATCGCCAACCTCGAGAATGCGATCCACCTCGAAGCCGATGCGCGAGTCGGATCGGTGAACGATGGCACTTACGATTCCGAATACATGAAGCAGTTCCAGATTTCGGAAGGGGCCACTTTCAACAACGCCACCGGCAACTGGGAAATCGGCGGCGAAGCTGCCTGGAACCTCGATGTGATGTTCAACGCGGCCAAACTGACCGTGGAAATGGAATATCAGCACGTCGCGATCGACCAGTATGCACGCTCGGTCACACCCGACATCAAGGAATTCGTCGGCTATACCAACAGCGAGAACCCGACCGTCAGCCTCGAATACGCGCAGTCGATCTTCCGCTTCGGTCACTCGCAGCTGCGCGAGACGATCGACACGATCGATCCGGATCATGGCCTGACCGGCAAGATCACGGGCTATGCCCTGAAGCTCGCCTTCCTCAATCCGGATGGGTTCGCGGAGGTCGGACCCGGCGCGATCGCGCTGGGCATGACCCATCAGCAGGGCAACGAAATCGACGAATTTGTCACCCCCGCGCTCAACCAGGGCCTGCTTGGTCTGCCGCTCGATCTTGCCGCGATCAACATTGCCCGCGGCCGCGATGTCGGCATTCCTGGGCTCAACGAGTTCCGTCAGGCAGTCGGCCTGCGCGCCTATGACGGCTGGACGGATTTCGGATCGAACATGATCCACCCGGACAATCTGGTGAACTTCATTGCGGCCTATTCGTTCGACGGCGATGTTGCCAAGGCCGAAGCAATCATGGCGCTGAACGACGGCAATTATGCCGACGATGCCGCAGCGATCACGCTGGCCGGCACGCTCGGCCTCGACCAGGGCACCATGACCGACGCCGAATTCGCGGCCTATGCCGCCGACTACGCGCTGACATTCATGAATGGCGGCGACGACGGCGTGAACCGGATCGACACCTGGCTCGGTGGGCTTGCCGAAGTCCATGTCACCGGCGGCCTGCTCGGCGAAACCTTCAACCTGGTCTTTGTCGACCAGATGGAGCGCATCCAGGACGGTGACCGCTTCTATTACCTCTATCGGCTGGTGAACCAGCAGTTCGCGGACGAAGTGGGCGGCGGCCAGTTCAAGGACATCATCGAGCGCAACACCGGCCTCACCCACCTGGGCGGCAGCGCCTTCTCCTACAGCGACCAGTATTACGATCTGAGCGCGACGCCGGACCTGCTCAATACGGTCAACAACAACCACAAGTATGGCTCGATCCTCGACGCGCCCGGCAACCTCCGCGGCATCTTCTCTGACGGTGGCTCATCGCAGCTTCGCGACGGGCAGAGTGTCACGGTCCGGATCACCGATCCGGTAACCGGCCAGCTGGTTTCGCGCACCTATATCCGCGACACCCGCGTCACCGATCCCAATGCCCCGAACGGCGGTCTGGGCATCGATGGCACCGACAATTCCGGTTCTGAATCCACCGAAGTCATCGTCGCCACTCGCTTTGACGACCTCATCTATGCCCGCGGCGGCGACGACACCGTCTATGGCGAAGGCGGCAACGACATCATCTATGGCGGCAACGGCATCGACCGGCTTTATGGCGGCGACGGCAAGGACTCGCTTTACGGCGGAGACGGTGCCGAACTGACCGACGGCGGCGCAGGCGACGACCGGATCTATGGCGATTCGAGCACCACAGCGGCAGCGGGCACCGACCAGCTGATCGGCGGTATGGGCAATGATTATATGTCCGGCGGGGTCGGTATCGACAAGCTGGCCGGCGGCGGCGGCGACGACGTCATCTATGGCGAAGGCGACACCGATCCCTTCACCCATGGCGGCGACGGCAACGACTACATCGACGGCGGCATTTCCGGCGACAACCTGTACGGCGACAACGGCGATGATGTTATCGTCGGCGCGGCGAACCAGGACATCATCTACGGCGGCAACGGCGACGATATCCTGCGGCCAGGGTAACCCGTCGCAGGCGTTGGGCGGTGGACCCGACGAAGTACTTGGCGGCGACGGCATCACTGATACCGGCTTCGACATCATGGATTTCTCCGACAACAATGCCTCGCTCAACGGCATCACCTACGACCTGACCAACCAGGCCAATCCGCAGGTGCAAATCGACGGCAATTCACCGGTTCCGGCGGCCACGCAAATCGAAGGCCTTGTCGGCTCGGTCAGCAACGATACGCTTACCGGCGACAACGGAGTTGAAGCGATCAACAACAACTGGCTGATCGGTGGCTCCGGCGCGGACAAGTTCGCTGGCGGGCTTGGCAACGATGTCATCATCGGCGGGTCGATGCGGCTCGATACGGTCATCGGCAAATACACCACGGCCAATCTCGCACCGGTTGATGGAGGGGGCTACACCCACAACAATGGCAACGACAACGCCAATGCCAGTGGCATCTTCGACAATGGCGTGACCCATGACGGCACCTATACCCAGGAGCAGATGGACAAGCTCTATCAGGGCGCGTCGCATCGCATTGCCTGGGACGATACGCTGGATAGCAGCGGGTTGCTTGATGCGGCCAACAGTCAGCTTGGCGGTGTTGATTATGAAAAGCACTTCACCGAAATGCTGCGCACCGAACGCTTCAAGGACATGGTGCTGGGCGATACCGGCGCGAACAACACCGTGCCGGTGGACAATTCCGGTGACAGGCTGATGCTAGCCGGCGCTCCCGCCGACTACACCATCGAGAAGGTGAATTTCGCCGGACACAACGTCCTGCGCATCACCAGTGCTGCCGGGGGCAGCGACCTGGTCGCCGATGTCGAGTTCTTCGAATTCGAAACCGGCCAGGTGTTCACCTATGTCGAGATGCTTCCCCCGGTCGTTAACATTGCGAACGTAACGCAGGCGGAAGGCAGCGGATTGTTCGGCACCACCGACTTTGTCTTCGCGGTGACACTCAACCATGCCTACCTGAACGATGTCACCGTGACCTACGCAACCAGCAATGGCTCGGCCGAGGCGGGCACCGATTATGTTGCAAAGACCGGCACCGTGACCATTCTCGCCGGTCAAACCTCGGCGAGCGTCACCATCTCAGTCATCCGCGATTATCAGCTGGAGGGCAATGAAGGCTTCCGTGTAACATTGACCAATCCGGCCAATGCCACGATCGGGGGCACCGGCTTTGCCACGGGCACGATTGTCAACGACGACACCTACAATCTGGTGAACGGCGATGCCGGAAACAATACCCTTTCCGGTACCGTGAATTGGGACCACATGACCGGGCAAGCTGGCAATGACCTGCTACGCGGCAGCATCGGCAGCGACATCATGGATGGCGGGGCCGACATTGACACGGTCGACTATGGCTCGTCACTTGGCGGGGTCCTCGTTAATCTTGGTGCGACAACTGCCGCCAACGGCACTGCAAACACCGCCCGAGAAACCAGCCAGCTGACCGGGACGGTAACCTCGGTGTCAACCGTGGTTTCAACCGACACGCTGATCTCGATCGAAAATATCAACGGGTCCAACTTCGGCGACCGCCTGGTCGGCGGTGCGGGTGACAATGCCATCAACGGCCGGTTCAATATTTTCGGCGCTGACGTCGCGGTGTTCACCGGCAACCTGAGCGATTACACGATTTCGGCAATTTCAACGACCGACAATACATTGCTGCGCATCATCGACAACCGCGGCATCGACACCTCCTCCGTGGGCGATGTGGTTAAAAACGTCGAAAACTTCGAGTTCGCGGACGGCACCAGAACGCTTGCCGCAATTCGCAACTATGCGCCCACTGACATCGGCATCAGCTCCTTTACCCCGTCGAACCTTCTGCCGGGGGCCGGAACCAATATCGCCACGCTGCGAGCGGTCGATCCGGACAACACCACGCCGCTCAGCTTCTCGCTACTGTCGGCCAGCGCCCCGATCTTCGGGTTCGTCTCCAACGCCAACAACACCGGTACGCTGAGCTTGCTGTCCGGGCAGTCGATGGCTGAAAGCACGACCTACAATCTGGTCGTGCAGGTGGCCGATGCGCGGGGTCTGACTTACACTGAGACCCTCCACATCCACACCGGCGATGCCACCGGCAACACCATCAGCGGCGTCGCCAGCGAAGACAACATCTTCTACGGGCTGGGCGGCGATGACATCCTGAATGGCCTGGGCGGCAACGACACGCTGTGGGGCCAGGCCGGCAACGATACGCTCAATGGCGGCGACGGCAACGATGTGCTCGATGGCGGCCTTACCGGCAACGACATCATCAATGGCGGAGCCGGCAGCGACAACATCAACTATCTGCTCGGCAGCGGCACCGATACCGTCGATGGCGGGACAGAGACCGATGCGATCAACGTGGTTGCCAACGGTTCCGACAACACCCTGATCGTGGGCTTCAACGGCACTTCGCTGACCATGCTTGATGGCGGCAGTGTTATCAATGTCGAACGGATCAATGCCAGCCTCGGCAACGGCAGCGATACATTGAGCTTTGGCTCCACCACTGCTGCCGTCACCGTCAATCTGGCAGCCGGAACCGCATCGGGCGGCTTCGTCACCCTGACATCGGTTGAAAATGCCATCGGCGGATCGGGCAACGACAGCCTTACCGGCAGCGCAGTGGCCAACCGGCTCGACGGCGGCGCGGGTCAGGACACCCTGACCGGCGGGCTCGGCGATGACATATTCGCCTTCAGCGCGATTGGCCACTCGGCGGGCGGCGTAGCGGATCGCATCACCGACTTCACCGGCGACGGTGCAGCCGGCGGCGATGTCATCGACCTCAGCCTGGTCGATGCGATTGCGGGCGGCGGCGACGATGCGTTCAGCTTCATCGGCCTGAACGCCTTCACCGCCGAAGGCCAGTTGGCCGTGGTCTATGACGGTGCCAACACCTACCTGCGGGGCAACACCGACCTCGATCTCGGCACTTACGAATTCGAGATCCGGCTGGACGGCAATCACTCCCTGATCGCAGCCCCCGACTTGATCGCGTAAATCGCGACGCAGAAGCTACGGGTCCAGGCAAACCCCTCCCATCCGGGAGGGGTTTGTTGTTTCCAGACCTATTCCCTGGCCTGCGGCAGGACCAGCACTGCGCCCAGCCCGCCCAGCGGTGAATCTTCGAGGATCAGGTCGCCGCCATAATCCCGGGCAATGTCGCGCGAAATGGCCAGGCCCAGTCCGGACACTTCCGGCACATCCTCAAGGCTGACCCCCAGAGCCAGTGCCGCCGCCCGGTCTTCCGCGCGGATGCCGGGACCGTCGTCCTCGATAGTCAGCCGCAGTTCGCCGAACCGTCCCCTTGCCGATACCCTGACGAGCGACCGGGCGAATTTACCGGCATTGTCGAGCAGGTTGGAAAGGGCCTCGTTTAGGTCATCCTCGTCGCAGGCGATGGCGGGAACCAGGCTCAGCGTCAGAGGGAATTCGAAGGACTTGCCGCGGTGGATGCGGTGCATGGCGTGGAACAGGCGGGGTAGCACGTCTTCCAGCCGGCAACGGTTGCCAATGCCCTCGCGAGACCCGCTCGACCGCGAGCGGGCAAGATGATAGTCGATCTGGCGGCGCATCCGCTCCGCTTCGGACAGCAGCGCCTGACCGCGAGCGGTTTCGCTGGCGTTGTCGCTGCCGAGCATGTGTTCAGCCTCGTCGGTGATCACGGCCAGCGGCGTACGCAGCGAATGCGCCAGGCTGGCAGCCTGCACCCGGGCGCGCTCGACAATTTCGCGGTTGCGTTCGGCATAGGCGTTGAGATCGGCGACCAACGGCTCGATTTCGCTGGGAAACTCACCTTCCAGGGTCTCGGACTGACCACTGTGCAAAGCGGAGATCGACACTCCCAGCTGTGCGATCGGCCGCAAGCCGAAGGTGACGACCGCCACGCCGCTGGTCGTAAGCGCCACCGCCAGCATGCCCAACCAGACCGCCAGTTTGCCACGGAAGGCGTCGACATCCGCATCGAGATGCCGCAGGTCGGTGGCGATGACGACGCGCAACTGCTCGCCACCGGGCAGACGCCGCACCAACCCATAGCCGATGGCCGGGCCGGTCGGACCGGATGTGTTCCGGTTGGCGATTTGCAGCGAACCGGCAATCCCTGCATCCAGACTGCCGCGCGTCAGCGACGCCGATCGCAGCGGGCGAAAGCCATTGCGCGCCACCTGCCAGTAATATCCGGACATCGGCAGGGCATAACGGGGATCGGACAAGGGCCGGACCAGGACCGGATTTCCGGCTGCATCGACATCGGCAAGAGCTGCCAGTTCCTGGACGTGGACGACACGTTCGTCGCGGAATTCCTCTTCGACATTGCTGGCGAACAGCTGAGACGTCGAATACCAGATCCCCGCCAGGCCGATCAGCACCCATGACATCATCGCCAGCAGAAATCGTCCGCGCAGGCTGTAGAATAATTCGTTCACGGCTCGAAACGGTATCCCAGCCCGCGCACCGTGGTGATGGCATCGCGGCCGATCTTGCGGCGCAGGCGGCTTACCTGCGCTTCGATCGAATTCTGGTCGACCTCTGCCTCAAGCGCATAGAGGTGTTCGAGAATGTCGGATTGCTGGAGAATATGCCCCGCACGCCGCATGAACAGATGCATCAGCCGAAATTCCTGGCGGCTGAGATTGAGCGTTTCATCGCCGCAGGTGACCGATTTTGCGACCGGATCGAGTGCGAAGCCGCCGGCCTCGATCAGCGATGGGCTGCGTCCATCGCCGCGCCGCCACATTGCATGCAGCCGGGCCAGAAGTTCTTCGAAGCGCACCGGCTTGACCACGAAATCGTCGGCGCCGGCGTTGAGCCCGTCAACTTTTTCGCGCCAGTTGCCGCGCGCGGTCAGAATCAGGATGGGAACCGTTTCGCCCCGTGCCCGCCAGTATCGGAGTAGTTCGAACCCGTCGCCATCGGCCAAGCCGAGATCGAGGATCACCGCTCCCACCTGATCCAGATCGGGCCATTCGCGGCCATCCGCGACGGTTTCGGTCGTATCGACGGCAAATCCGGCCGTCGCCAACCGTTCCGACAATCGGCGGCGCAGCTCGGCATCGTCTTCAACCAGCAATATTCGCATTCAGAATCAGCCCCTCATCGCCAAGCGACAGTTTCTGGCACAGTGGCCTGACCAAACCCTGACACACTATCAGCTTGGCGTCAGCTTTGTATGCGATGATCCATCCATCGCAATGCAAAACCGCCCTCGGGCGCACGTATAACATGCACCGCGTAAAGATCGTCTTGTCGCGGCGGAAGGGAACTGGTCGATGCAAATCCTGTTGATCGAAAGCAGAGCGGAAACCGGAAACTGGTGGTCTACCAGGCTGAGGGATGCCGACATCGTGGCGATCCGGGCGGGGCATTCCGAGCAATCACTGATCGAGAGTGCGATTGGCCGGGCTTCAGCCGTGCTGATCGATGCCGCCAGCGGCAGCAATTCCAGCATCGAATCGATTCGCGCGGTGCGCAGCCTCGCTCCGCGCCTGCCAATCCTGCTTGCCGGCGACGGCATCGAATGGGAAGAGCGTATTGCCTGCCTTGAAGCCGGCGCGGATTTTTGCCTCGACAAGCCGGTCCGGGCTGAAGAGGCCGTCGCCTGGTTGCGGACCAGTGTGCGCCGCGCCGCCGGGCATGCGGTCAACCGGATCGCCATTGCCAACATGGAGCTCGATCTTGGCACTGCCAAGGCCTGGCAGCAGGGACAGCTGCTTGCCCTCACCCGGAATGAGTTTCGCCTGCTGCAGCTGCTGTTCCTCAACAAAGGCAGGGCACTCAGCACCGACGAAGTCCGCAATCATCTCCATGTCAACGACGAGGAATGCGGCCGCAATGCCATCGACGTGCTGTTCAACCGGCTGCGCAAGAAGATCGGCCGGGAATGGATCCGCACGGTGCGCAATGTCGGCTACCGGCTGGAAGCGCCTGCTCTGGCTGCGTGAGGTTTGGGATCAGACGGCCGGATCGACGTCCAGCGACGGTGCCGGCGGAACAGCAGTTGATGCTGCTGGTTTGCGCCGGAATTCCGGAAGCGAACGCGGATCGAGCATGGCGGCGGTCTCGATCAGATCGAGCGCTCGCTGCGCTGAGCTGAAGCGGCGGGCGCTGGCGATCCACGGCCTGACGCCGCCGGCTCCGGGAAGCCGCTCTACTTCGGCGATCGCGCCATCCACCTTGCCTGCCGCCAGCATCAGCCGCGCCCGCGACAGCCGGCTTTCGGGTGCTGGCGAAGGTGTATCGTCGCGGCGAATGACGACAAGGCCGGAAACCTCGCGCTTGATCCTGGTCCAGGCGTCTTCATCGCCTGAAGACCTGGCGAGCGCCGGGCCGGCCGCATCGAGCTGGCTGGACAGCTCGTCAAGCGTCACCGGCACCCGTGCCGCCTCAATAATGATCCGCACGGCGTTGGGCTGGGCATCGCCGAAGTGCAGCCGCAGCAGATCCTCGAGATAGCCGAGCGGCGCGCCGCGATCGAGTGTACGCCGCGTGGCAAAGGCGACCAGCAGGCTTTCGGCGCGCTCGGCATTGCCCGATGCAGCTTCGGCCTGCAGGTTGAGCCGGGCGAGGCGTTCCTCGACAATGGCCAGCCGCGCTTCGACCGGGCCGCCGGACAGCGGCGGGGCGGTTATCGCCAGCGAAGGCGTATCGGGATCCGAGGCGAGACGTTGCGGAACTCCGCTGGCCTCGCCTTCCGGGAGCGTCGCGAAATCGACGGTGCCTTTCCAGTCGAGCCAGGCGACTCCCGCCGCGCCAAGCAGGAAGGCCAGCAGGGCGATGATCGCCATCGTCCGGAAACCGCGCGAGCGGCGTTCGGGCACATAGGGCGGGGTGAGTATTTCGTCCTGCATGGTTGGCGGTCTGTCCTGTTCGCGGTCATGCGATGTTTGGCACATCTCCCGCGCCAAGGCCAGCAAGGCCGGATCACCGGGTGATGCGGCAGAGGTTAGCGCGGCCCAGCCCTCGCCCGCAGCATCCGCCACACGCGGGCCGATGGCCGCGATGGCGATCTGCGAGCGGTCGATTGCGCGGCTAATGCATTCGCGGTCAAAGTGCCCTGCGGCTTCGGCGGAGTGGAGCAGGACAAGGGCCGGTCTGGCGAGCAGCGCGACAAGCTCCGGCGGCATCGGCTGCGGTTTACTGGCATAGACCACGCATTCGGCCAGCGTGAATCCAGCGGGCACAGTCAGAGGCACTCGCTCCCGCCCGGCCAGGCGCAGCAAGCGGCGGTGTTCGGGCCGGATCTGTCCGAGCAGCTCCTGCAACCCGCCCGCTCCGACTGCCTCCACCGCGAACCCGGCGGCGCGCGCGGCTGCGGCGCTGGTCTCGCCAACGGCATAGGCGGGCTTGCCGCGATAGCTTTCAAGCGCCGCGCCGCCGTGGCGCAGGGCATTGGCGCTGCCGATCAGCAGCGCGTCGAAGCTCTCAGGCTCGGGCGCCTCCCATGCCAGAGGCGCGACGGTAAACAGCGGAAACCCGTACGCCTCCAGCCCCAGCACTTTGGCCCCGGCGACACTGGCGTCGCAGCCGGGCTGGGGGCGGAAGACGACGACCGGGATCATCGCCCGGAGAAATGCACGGCAATGGCAGCGGCAGCGCGGGCGAGCAGATCGGCGGCGAGCCGGGCCGGGGCATCGGAATCGTCCGCCGTGAAGCGCAGTTCGCCATCGACCCGTTCGGCGCCATCAGGGCTGAACAACGCCGCACGCATGTTCAGTGCATCGCCATCGGCAGTGGTCAGCACCGCAATCGGGCTGTGGCAATTGCCCCCCAGCGCCGCCAGCAGCGCGCGCTCGGCCAGCACTGCGGCGCGGCTGGGAGCGTGGTCGATGGCGTTCAGCAACGTGCGGATGCGGGCATCGTGTGCCCGGCATTCAATGGCGATGGCACCCTGGCCGGGGGCAGGGAGCCATTCATCGGCGGGCAGCGGATGGCCGGTATCGCGCTCGCCCAGCCGGTTAAGCCCCGCCGCCGCAAGCAAAGTCGCATCGGCCTCGCCCGCCGCCAGCTTCGCCAGCCGGGTGGCGACATTACCGCGAAATGGCACCACCGTGCAGTCAGGCCGGGCGTGGAGCAGCTGCGCAGCCCGGCGCGGGGCGCTGGTGCCGACCCGCGCGCCCTGCGGCAGCGCGGCTATCGAGGCTGCCCCGACCAGCACATCGCGGACATCCTCGCGCGGCAGGATCGCGGCCAAGGCGATGCCAGAGGGACGGATCGTCTCGACATCCTTGGCCGAATGCACCGCAAAATCGATCTCGCCCTCGCGCAGCCAGGCGTCGAGCTCCTTGGTCCACAGCGCCTTGCCGCCGATCTCTGCCAGCGGCCGGTCCTGGATGCGGTCGCCGCTGGCGGTGACGGGGACCAGCTCGATATCCGCCTCTGCCAGCCCATGCGCCGCCACCAGCCGCGCGCGCGCTTCTTCGGCCTGCGCCATAGCGAGTGGGGAGCGGCGGGTGCCAAGGCGTAGTGGACGGTCGAGCATGGGCCGCTTGTGCTAGTGCGCAATTGCGTTCAGGGAAAGCGCCTATGGGGTTGGTCCTCGGAATTGAATCGTCCTGCGACGAAACCGCGGCGGCGCTGGTTGACAGCGAACGCCGCATTGTTGCGCAGCGCATCGCCTCGCAGGACGAAGCCCATCGCCCCTATGGCGGGGTCGTTCCCGAGATTGCCGCCCGCGCCCACGCCGAAGTGCTGACCCCGCTGATCGCGGCCACTCTCGCCGATGCCGGGCTGAGCCTGCGCGATGTCGATGCGATCGCCGCCACTGCCGGGCCGGGGCTGATTGGCGGAGTAATGGTCGGGCTGGTGACGGCCAAGGCGCTGGCCATGGCCAGTGACAAGCCGCTGATCGCCATAAACCACCTCGAAGGCCATGCCCTGTCACCGCGACTGGCCGATCCGACGCTCGAATTTCCCTACTTGCTGCTGCTGGTTTCGGGCGGGCATTGCCAGCTGCTGGTGGTGGAGGGCGTCGGACGCTATCGCCGCCTCGCCACCACCATCGACGACGCGCTGGGCGAAGCTTTCGACAAGACCGCCAAGATCCTCGGCCTCGGCTATCCCGGCGGCCCGGCGGTGGAGCGGCTGGCGGCCCAGGGCGATGCCCGCGCCGTCAAGCTGCCGCGCCCGCTGCTGGGCAGCGCCGAGCCGCACTTCTCCTTCGCCGGCCTGAAGAGCGCGGTGCTGCGGGCCAAGCAGGCGATGGGCGAGGGCGATGCGGGTGCTTCGACAGGCTCAGCACGAGCGGATGTTGTTATAATATCCAAACCCGCTCAGGCTGAGCTCATCCTGAGCCTGTCGAAGGATGAAGCCCGCGCGCTTCCGTCTGCCCAGTCAAATTACACCGACGCCGATATTGCTGCCGCCTTCCAGCAGGCCGCTGTCGACTGCGTGATCGACCGCACCTCGCGCGCGCTGGAGCGGGCAGGCGATGTCACCGCACTGGTCGTGGCCGGGGGTGTCGCCGCCAACCGCGCGATCCGCAGCGCTCTGGATGGGCTGGCCACTGCCAGCGGCCTGCGCTTTGCCGCGCCGCCGCTGGCGCTGTGCACCGACAACGCCGCGATGATCGCCTGGGCCGGGATCGAGCGGCTTGGCCAGTCCGACCCGCTCGACTTTGCTGCTAGACCGCGCTGGCCGCTGGATGAAGCTGCGGAGCCGGTGCGCGGTGCCGGGGTCAAGGCATGAGTATCGCTGTTCTCGGAGCCGGTGCCTGGGGCACGGCACTGGCGCAGGCCCTGGCCAGCGATGGCAGCGAAGTGCTGCTGTGGGCGCGCGAGCCGGAGCTTGTTGCCGAAATCAACGCGAACCACACCAACAGCCTGTTCCTGCCCAGTGCCCGGCTCGCCGCCGAAGTCCGTGCGACCAACAATATTGCCGATCTGGCCGATGTGCCGGTGCTGCTGGCGGTGGTGCCCGCGCAATTCCTCGGCTCGGTACTCGCTGGCCTTCCCGGTGGCGCCCGCGATCTTGTGCTTTGCGCCAAGGGTATCGAGGCGGGCAGCGGCAGGCTGATGGCCGATGTCGCAGCGGACTCTGTTCCCGGTGCCAGACTGGCAGTGCTGTCCGGTCCGACCTTTGCGCATGAAGTCGCCGCGGGCCTGCCGACGGCCGTCACCCTCGCCTGTTCGGAGGGAGAGGCGCAGTGGCAGCGGCTGGCTCCGCTCATCGCCCGCCCGG
Organism: uncultured Alphaproteobacteria bacterium; assembly: GCA_963791765.1. Classification (GTDB taxonomy): domain Bacteria; phylum Pseudomonadota; class Alphaproteobacteria; order Sphingomonadales; family Sphingomonadaceae; genus Novosphingobium. The sequence continues at coordinate 110,609 of CAWBTL010000006.1, read as the reverse complement.
CGCTCAGGCCCTATTATTCCGACGATGTCATCGGCGCGGAGATCGGCGGGGCGGTCAAGAATGTTCTCGCCATTGCCTGCGGCGTGGTCGAGGGGCTGGCGCTGGGCCAGAACGCCCGCGCCGCGCTGATCGCGCGCGGCTATGCCGAAATGCTGCGCTTCGGCCTCGCCAAGGGCGCGCGGGCGGAGACGCTGTCCGGCCTGTGCGGGCTGGGCGATCTGGTGCTGACCTGCTCCTCCACCTCCAGCCGCAACTTCTCGCTGGGCAAGGCGCTGGGCGAGGGGATGAGCGCCAACGCTGCGCTTTCGGGCAAGAACAGCGTCGCCGAGGGCGCGGCCACCGCGCCGGTGCTGGCCAATATCGCGCGCCAGGGCGGGATCGACATGCCGATCGTCGAGGCCGTCTGCCGTCTGCTGGCGGGTGAAGCCCCGGCGCGGGCGGTGGTGTCCGAACTGCTCTCCCGCCCGCTCAAGGCCGAGCAGGAGGACGGCGCTTGAGCGAGCAGACCGCCCGCGAGGATATCGCGGCTATCGCCAAGGGCGGACGCACCAATCTTCTGGGGTTCCCGCTGCGACTGATGGCGCGCATCCCGTTCCTGTTCATCGCCGGAAGGTTGTACGGCGAGGTTGCCCTTGGCCGCCTGGCCTCTGCACTGGTGATCGTCGAGCTGATTGCGCTGTTCAGCACCATGGGCCTCAAGCGCGGGCTTGCCCGGCGGCTGACCGAGGAAGACCAGCATCCCGCCAATGCCGTGGCCGATGCCATGCTGCTTGTGCTGCTGCTGTCCTGCGCCATGGCGGGCGCGCTGATGCTGTTTCCGGCGCCGATGTTCCCCAGCGGCCAGTTCTCGTCGTGGGACCTGCTGCTGCCTCTGGCGATCCCGCCGCTGGCCCTGACCGAGATCGCGCTGTCGGCGCTGGCCTATCGCTATGACATTGCCACCACGGTGCGCGCGCGTTCGATTGTCGAGCCGTGGACGCTGTCAATAGCGGCGGGTGCATTCTATTTTCTGGTACCCAGCGGCGGGCTGGCGCTGGCCTTCATCGCTTCAACACTTGCGCCCGCGGTCATCGCGATTGTGGTGATGTTGCGCAGTTACGGTCTGCCGCAGGGCTGGCGGCCGCATCCGCTGCACCTTTTTGCACTGGCACGCAGCAACCTGCCGCTGGCCTTTGCCGAGACCATCGAATGGGGCTCGCGCCGCCTCGATATCGCCATCCTCGGCCTGTTCGCCTCGCCCGCCGCGGTTGGCGTCTATTACGTGGCGCAGCAGGTGGCGAGCCTGCCGCAGAAGCTCAAAACCAGCTTCGAGCCGATACTGGGCCCGGTCATCACCCGCAGTCTCAAGGAGCAGAACTACAAGGCAATCGCCAAACAGGTGTGCCAGGTCGGCTTCTGGATCACCGCCGCGCAAACCGGGATCGCATTGACACTCGGCATTCCCGGCGAAGGCGTGATGGGTCTGGTCGGCCCGGCCTTTGTCGGCGGCACCGGAGCGCTGATCTTTCTGCTCTCCGCCGAGGTGCTGGCGGCAACCGCTGTCGTCAGCGAAGCGGCGCTGATCTATGTCGCGCGAATGAAAAACCTGCTGATCTCGATCTCGACGATCACGCTGCAGGCACTGCTGACCGTGGGCGGAATGATCCTGGTCGAGCGTTCGGGGCTTGGTGACCTGTATCTCGCCGGGGTGGCAGCGGCGGCACTGATGGTTTCGCTGGGCATCGCCTCGCTGGTCAAGTCGCGACTGCTGTCGCGTATCCTGGGCGAGCCGATCAACAACTGGCGCTGGGGTCTGGTATGGGCGGCGGCGCCGGCGGTCGCGATCGGCTGGGTATCGACCAATTACCTGCCCGAATGGGCCGAACTCGCCTTCGGCCTTCCCGCGATGCTCGCCGCCTATTGCTGGACAATCTGGAACAAGGGCTTCGGCCCCGAAGACCGCGTGCTGTTCCGCAAGAATGTTGCGGCTTGAATGTTTTCGGCTGGGGCTGACTTGCTCGGCCAAACTATAACCTTTTATCGCTGACACAGGGCGTTCAGTCGCGGTTCAGTCGAAAAACGGCCTCTTTGCTTGCGGTTATTCGACCGGAAGAGAGGGATTCGTCATGCGCCTCATTCGCACCATCACTGCCACCTGTATCGCCGCGCTGATCTCGGGATGCGCCGCGCAGCCGGATATGAACCGCACCGCCGCGAACGGCGATCTGCGGGAGGAAAAAGCCGCCGATGCCAGCAGGGAAGTCGTCGTAACCGGACAGGCGCGCGGCCCGATGGAGCAAGGCGTTCCCGTCACTGTCGCCCCGCCACCGCCGCCCGCCCCGCCGCAATCCTATCCCGCCCCCGTAATGGCTGGAAAAGCCGCGAACACGATGCCGGAAATGCGCCGCGACCGCATGGCGCACCCCGGCTATCACATCCAGCCGGTGATTGTCCCCAGCTACCCCGGCACCGAACGCTACGACGGCAAGGAAGTCAGCCCCGTCCATATCGCCCGCAACGAGCCGGTTTCCACTTTCTCGGTCGATGTCGATACCGGCGCCTATACCAACGCCCGCCGCTTCCTCACTTCGGGCCAGCTGCCGCCAAAGGAATCAGTGCGCTCCGAGGAAATGATCAACTATTTCCGCTACAATTATCCCGCCCCGCAAAGCCGCGGCACGCCGTTTTCGGTGACCACCGATGTCGCGGTCAGCCCGTGGAACCAGCAGACCCGGCTGCTGCGGATTGGCCTGCGCGGCTATGATCTGCCGCGCGCAAGCCGCCCGCCCGCCAATCTGGTGTTCCTCGTCGATGTTTCGGGTTCGATGTCGAGCCAGGACAAGCTGCCGCTGGTCAAGACCGCGCTGGCAGGCCTCGCCAGCGAGCTTGGCCCGCGCGACAAGGTTTCGATCGTGGTCTATGCCGGGGCCGCCGGGCTGGTGCTGCAACCGACCAACAGCGAACGCGAAATCCGCGCCGCGCTTGACAGGCTCAGCGCCGGCGGATCGACCGCGGGGGGTGCCGGGCTGCAGCTCGCCTACCAGATCGCCCGGGACAACAAGATCGAAGGCGGCGTCAACCGCATCCTGCTGGCCACCGATGGCGATTTCAATGTCGGCGTCTCCGACACCAAGGCGCTGATCGCGATGGTCGAGCGCGAGCGCGAAAACGGCATCACCCTGACCACGCTCGGCTTCGGACAGGGCAACTACAACGAAGCGCTGATGGAACAGGTCGCCGATCACGGCAACGGCAATTACGCCTACATCGACTCGGCGCTCGAAGCCCGCAAGGTGCTGGGCGACGAGATGGGATCGACGCTGTTCACCATCGCCAAGGACGTCAAGATCCAGGTCGAATTCAACCCCGCCCAGGTCAGCCAGTACCGCCTGCTCGGCTATGAAAACCGCGCCCTGCGCGAGGAGGATTTCAACAACGATCGTGTCGATGCCGGCGATATCGGCGCGGGCCATCAGGTGACCGCGATCTACGAGATCGTTCCGGCGGGCAGTCCGGGCTGGTCCGATCAGCGCCGTTACGACGACAAGCCGCCAGTCGGATATCTTGCACCGGAGACGGGACGGTCGGGCGAACTGGCCTTCGTCAAGCTGCGCTACAAACTGCCCGACGGCAAGACCTCGCGGCTGATCGAGCGCCCGGTCTCGGCCAGCCTGATGCGCAATGCCGCGCAGCCGGGCGGCGACTTCGCATTCGCCGCCGCCGTCGCCGCTTTCGGCCAGAGCCTGCGCGGGGACTCGATGCTGAATGGCTTCAGCCACGCCCGTATCGCCGCGCTGGCCGGGCGGCAGAACGATTTCTGGCGACAGGAATTCGTCCGCCTGGTCGGAGTCGCCGGATCGCTGGCGCGCGATGACAGCAGCGTTGAGCGTGAGCGCGATGGCGGCTAACGCTCTCCGGCAAGGTCCGAATCTTGCCGGAGATTACTGATGGTTCAAACGATCGAGGCCAACTGGCCAGTGCTCGCGCTGGCAGTGCTGGCGGTGTTGCTGGTCGGCTGGTGGCTGCTGCGGCGCGGATCAAGCGGGACAAGGCGGCGTCACCATGCCCCCGACGCGCTCGATGAAGGTGCCGCCCCCGCCGCGCGCAACCAGGCGCTGATCGACGCTCCGTCGGCCACGGCGGCGGCACTGGCGGGCACCGGACCGGACATATTCGGCGGCATCGGCGAAGTGATCGCGGTTGCAGCGGCCGATGAGGTGGCAGCTGCGCCAGCCCCCGCCGCTGTTCCGCCCCCCGGCGCGGCAGACGACCTCTCGCTGATCAAGGGCGTCGGCCCGAAACTGGTGACTTTGCTGAGCCAACTCGGCGTGACCCAATTCGCCCAGATCGCCGCCTGGGACGAAGCAGACATCGACCGTATCGACATGCAGCTGGGAACCTTCGCCGGCCGCATCCGCCGCGACAGCTGGGTGGAGCAATGCCGGTTTCTGGCGGCAGGAGACACCGCAGGGTTCGAGGGAAAATTCGGACGGCTGTGAGGGCTGCGCCTCTCAGCCTGAGCCAGTCGAAGCCCGCACCAGATGCGCGTGCGCAATCGCCACCGCCAGCGCATCCGCCGCATCCGCTCCCGCCAGCTTGATCCCCGGCAGCAGCACTCCCAGCATGGCCTGGACTTGCGCCTTGTCCGCCCCGCCGGTGCCGACAATCGCCTTCTTAACCAGCCGCGTCGCATATTCCGCCACCGGCAGCCCGGCGCGGGCCAGCGCCAGCAGGCAGACCCCGCGCGCCTGGCCCAACTTGAGCGTCGATTGCGGGTTGGCGTTGACGAACACCTCCTCCACCGCGCTGCTATCGGGCTGGTGGCGCGCGATGACGTCGGCAAGCTCTCGGTCGAGCGTGACCAGCCGTTCGGCCAGCGCAGCCTTGGGGTCGGTTTTGACCTGACCGTTGGCAATGTGGCTGAGCCGGTTGCCGGACTTGGCGACAATCCCCCAGCCGGTGGTGCCCAGGCCAGGGTCGAGGCCGATTATGATCATGGTGCCAGAAATTCTGTTCACGCGGAGGCGCGGAGGCGCGGAGAGGAAGAAGGCATTTCTCTCACAAAGCCACAAAGCCACGGAGATACCGCGCCGCGCCGCAGGCTCTTGGATCGCCCTGGTTTTGGGCAAAAGCGGCCGTTGAAAACGAAGGGGGCTTCGCCCCAGGCGAAACATCTTCGTGCCTTCGTGGCTTTGTGCGCCTCAAATCTTCTTCTTGAACTTTCTCCGCGCCTCCGCGCCTCCGCGTGAACCGTTGCAACCTCGCACAAAGGCAAATGCGCCCGGCGAAAGCGCAATTCGACCATCAGCCCAGCTTTTCCATCACCGCATCGGAAACCTCGTAGTTCCCCCATACGGCCTGCACGTCATCGTCCTCGTCGAGAACATCGATCAGCTTGAACAAGGTCGCCGCATCGCCTTCGCCGACATCGACCTTGAGACCCGCCCGCCACGCCAATTTGACCGCCTCGGCATCGCCCAGCGCCTTTTCGAGTTCGCGCGCGACGGGGTGGAGGTTTTCAACTGCCGTCCAGATGGCGTGGCCCTCCTCGTCGCTTTCGACATCGTCGGCGCCGGCTTCGATCGCGGCTTCGAGGACTTTTTCCTCGTCGCCCGCCTTGGCCGGGTATTCGATCAAGCCGAGCCGCTCGAAGCCATGGCTGACCGCGCCGCTGGCACCGAGATTGCCGCCATTCTTGGCGAAGGCGGTGCGGACATTGGTGGCAGTGCGGTTGCGGTTGTCGGTCAGCGCCTCGACGATCAGCGCGACTCCGCCGGGGCCATAGCCCTCATAGCGCACTTCCTCGTAATTCTCGGCGTCGCCCTTGCTCGCCTTGTCGATGGCGCGCTGGATATTGTCCTTGGGCACCGACTGCGCCTTGGCGGCGTTGACGGCGGCGCGCAGCCGCGGGTTGAAGTCCGGATCGGGCATACCCAGCTTCGCCGCGACGGTAATTTCGCGGGAAAGCTTGGAAAATTGCGCCGCGCGCTTTTTGTCCTGCGCGCCCTTGCGGTGCATGATGTTCTTGAATTTGGAATGGCCTGCCATGGGGTCGCCGTCTGCTGGGGATGGAAGTTGCGCCGCCCCTAGCCGAGACCGGGCCGCCGGGCAATCACACGACGACAGCGGTTCCCGAAACGCTGACCATCAGCATCGAGCCAGACTTGCCGAGCACCTCATAGTCAATATCGACGCCGATCACCGCGTTGCCGCCCAGCGCCTGCGCCTTGGCCTCCATTTCGGCGAAAGCCTCGGTCCGGGCACGGGCTAGCACTTCCTCATACTTGCCCGAACGGCCGCCGACGAGATCGGTGATCGAGGCGAAGATGTCGCGGAACAGATTGGCCCCGACAATCACCTCGCCAGTGACGATGCCGAGATAATTGCGCACCGGATGGCCCTCGATAACGGCGGTGGTGGTGACGATCATGGGACCTCCTGCTGACTGTTCGGCTCGGGCCCAGGGACTATCGGTCATATACTCCTCCTTGCCAAGCGCGCGGCAATCAACCCAGCCCCAGCGCCGCCTTGTAGGTATCGAGCAGCATTTCCATCTCGCTGCGGTCGTCGGGGTTCATTTTCCTGAGGCGGACGATCTGGCGCATGATCTTGGCGTCATAGCCCACCGCCTTGGCTTCTGCATAGGTATCGCGGATATCGTCGGCGATGCCTTTTTTCTCTTCTTCGAGGCGTTCGACGCGTTCGATCAGCAGGCGCAGGCGGTCGTCGGTGGTCTCGGCCATGGGGAAATCTCCAATTGCGGGAATCGCTTGGCCCGGCCGGTAGCCGGTGCGGGAGATTCGGGCAAAGCGAAGCCTGTGGAAATCCTTGCCGAGCTTGTCTCGGGGTGGATTCAACGCGAAATGCGCTTAATTTGCGCCAGACCCGCTCATGCTGAGCTTGTCGAGCCGAAGGCGACCGTAGGTCAACCACCGGGTTGTTACGGTGAACTCGCCGGAGGACGAGGGTCCTTCGACAAGCTAAGGATGAGCGGGAATTTGAAGCCTGATCCAGATTACATGCACGATGCGCTAGTGCGTGCCGCCGTTCAGCTTCAGGCTCTCTTCCATGCGCGCAAGCTGCTGCGGCGTTGCCTCGGTCTGGAACTTCGCTTTCCATTCTGCCGCGGGCATGCCGTGGATAACCTCGCGCGCAGCTGCCTTGTCGAGCGGGGCACCGGCCTCGACAATCCAGTCCGACAGGCAATTGCGGCAGAAGCCGGCCAGCCCCATCAGGTCGATGTTTTGCGCATCGTGGCGGTGCCGCAGATGCCGGACAAGGCGGCGGAAGGCGTCAGCGGCGTGGGCGTCGCTCAATTGGTCGAGGGGGTCCATTTCAATCGTCCTTGGTGTTTCGCCCGTGCTTTGCCATAGGGCGAGGCCAATCCAACAGGGGAATTTGACTTGGCAAGGCTCGATCCGCCCAGAATCAATCAGAGGGGGCGCAAAGTCAAAATCCTCGCAACGCTGGGTCCGGCCAGCCGCTCGCCGGAGATGATCGGCAAGTTGCTGCAGGCCGGGGCCGATGCATTCCGCGTCAACATGAGCCACGGCGACCACGCCACCCACGCCGAAACCATCGCCGCGATCCGCGCTGCGGAGAAGGAATTCGGTCGCCCTATCGCCATCCTCTGCGACCTGCAGGGCCCCAAGCTGCGCGTCGGCGAGTTCGCCGGGGGGCGTGCAGTGATTCGGCATGGCGGCCATTTCACGCTCGACCGCAATCCGGCACCCGGCGACGAGACCCGGGTGTGCCTGCCGCATCCCGAACTGTTCGGCATCCTCGAGAAGGGTCAGCGCCTGCTGATCGACGACGGCAAGCTGCGGCTGCGGGTGATCACGGCCGACGACGATGCGATCCTGTGCTCGGCCGAGGTCGGCGGAGTGATCATGGACCGCAAGGGAGTCAACGTGCCCGACACGGTGATCCCGGTCGGCGCGATGACCGACAAGGACCGGCGCGACCTGGCCTTTGCGGTCGAGCAGGGCGCGGACTGGGTGGCGCTGTCCTTCGTCCAGCGGCCCGAGGACGTCGCCGAGGCGCGGAAGCTGCTGGGCGGCCCGCGCGGTTCGGTGGCAGCGCTCATCGCCAAGATCGAGAAGCCTGCCGCCGTCACCAGGCTCGAGGAAATCATCGAACTTTCCGACGGGATCATGGTGGCGCGCGGCGATCTGGGCGTGGAGCTCAACCCCGAGGAAGTGCCGCCGCTGCAGAAGCGCATCGTCGAGGCGACCCGGCGTTCGGGCAAGCCGGTGATCGTCGCCACGCAAATGCTCGAATCGATGATCGAAAGCCCGGCGCCGACCCGCGCCGAAGTGTCGGATGTCGCCAATGCCGTCTATGACGGAGCCGATGCGGTGATGCTCTCGGCGGAAACCGCTGCGGGGGCCTGGCCGGTCGAGGCGGTGACGATTATGCACCGGATCGCGATGCAGGTTGAGGCAGATCCCGGCTATGCGGCGCGGGTTCACTTCACCGAAGTCATGCCCGATGCGACCACCGCCGATGCGCTCGCCCAGGCCAGCGCCGCGATCGCGCAGACGGTGGCGATTGCCGGGATCATCATCTTCACCGGATCGGGATCGACTGCGCGGCGGGTGGCGCGCGAGCGGCCGGGCGCGCCGATGCTGGTGCTGACGCCCTCGCTCAAGACCGCGCGGCGGGTGGCGCTGCTGTGGGGGGCGCATGCGGTGACGACCCGGGATATCGGCAGCTTCGAGGAGATGATCGCCAAGGGCAAGCGCATGGCGCTGCGCCATGGTTTCGGCAGCGCCGGATCGAAGCTGATCGCACTGGCGGGGGTGCCGTTCGGCACGCCGGGATCGACCAACCTGCTGCATGTGGTCACGCTGGCGGGCGACGAATTGAAGCGCGGCGGGGAATAGGTCCGGATTGCATTTGCACCGGCATTGCCTAATGGCAGGCTTGACGGGACCGGAAGTCCCCGAATCCAGCCTGGCCAGGAGCCCACGATGCGAAACGACTGGACACGCGAAGAGATTGCCGCGCTGTTCGACCTGCCGTTTACCGAGCTGGTGTTCCGCGCTGCCGAAGTGCACCGCGCGAACCACGCTGCGGGCGAAGTGCAGCTGTGCACGCTGCTGTCGATCAAGACTGGCGGCTGTCCCGAGGACTGCGGTTACTGCTCGCAATCGGTCCACGCCGATTCCGGGATCGAGGCGACCAAGCTGATGGACGTGCGCTCTGTGCTGCAATCGGCGGCGCAGGCGAAGGACGCGGGATCGCAACGCTTCTGCATGGGTGCGGCCTGGCGCAATCCCAAGGACCGCGACATGCCGGCGATTGTCGAGATCGTCAAAGGCGTCGCTGCGATGGGCATGGAAAGCTGCATGACCCTGGGCATGCTGACGCCGAGGCAGGCCGGGATGCTGGCCGAGGCGGGGCTCGATTACTACAACCACAACATCGACACCGCGCCCGAAAATTATGGCGAGGTGATTACCACACGAAGCTTCGAGGACCGGCTCGACACGCTGGAAAACGTGCGAAGCGCCGGGATCAACGTCTGCTCGGGCGGGATCGTCGGCATGGGCGAGACGCGGGCGCACCGGGTCGGATTCGTGCATGCGCTCGCCACCCTGCCGCGCCATCCCGAAAGCGTGCCGGTCAATGCGCTGGTGCCGGTCAAGGGCACGGTGCTGGGAAACATGCTGGCGGATACGCCGCTGGCAAAAATCGACGACATCGAATTCGTCCGCACCGTGGCGGTGGCGCGCATCTGCATGCCGGCGAGCATGGTGCGGCTTTCCGCCGGTCGCGAGAGCATGTCGGAGGCAACCCAGGCGCTGTGTTTCCTCGCCGGGGCCAATTCGATCTTCACCGGCGACCGCCTGCTGACCGCCGCCAATGCCGGCGACGATGCCGATGCGGCGCTGTTCGCGCGGCTGGGCCTCAAGCCGCTTCAGGGCGAGGAACCGCTGCGCGCGTCGGCATGCGCGAAAGCCACGGAGCCCGCTGAGTGACCAAATCGGGCGGGCCCTTTGCCGCCCACGCTGCCGACCTTGCCCGGCTCGGCATCGCCTCGCGGCGGCGGCAGCTGGTCAGGCCGACCGGAGTCGATTTTGCCTCCAACGACTATCTTGGGCTGGCAGCATCGGGCCTGCTCGCCGATGCCGCGCGCGCCGCGCTGGATCGCGGGGTGCCGGCCGGTTCGGGCGGTTCGCGGCTGCTGAGCGGCAACCACGCCGAACACGAAGCGCTTGAGGCTGAGGCGGCGGAGTTCTTCGGCAGCGAGAGCGCGCTTTATTTCAGCAGCGGATTCGCCGCCAATGCCGCTTTGTTCGCCACCCTGCCGCAGCGCGACGACCTGGTTGTCCATGACGAGCTGATCCACGCCAGCGCCCACGAAGGCATGCGACTGGGCCGGGCCGATTGCGTGGCCGCCCGCCACAATGACATCGCTCATTTCGATCAGCTGATTGCCGAGGCGCGCCGCAAGGGCTGCACCGGGCGGGTGTGGATCGCGGTGGAGAGCCTCTACTCCATGGATGGCGACCGGGCGCCGCTGGCGGAACTGCTTGCACTCGCCGAGCGGCATGATGGCGTGCTGCTGATCGACGAGGCCCATGCAACCGGGGTGTTCGGCGAGGACGGGCGCGGGCTTGCCGATGCGATCTCGGCCCTCGAAAACGTGATCACGTTGCGCACCTGCGGCAAGGCGCTGGGCAGCGAAGGCGGTTTGCTGTGCTGCGCCGGAGTGGTCCGCGATTTCCTGATCAACCGCGCGCGCGGCTTCATCTTTTCGACCGCGCCATCGCCGCTGATGGCGGCCGTAACCCGCGCCGCACTTGCGCTGTTGCAGGGTGCTCCCGAACGCCGCGAGGCACTGTGGCGGAACATCGCTCAGGCGCAGGCACTGCTCACCCCGCTGGGCGCGCTGGCGAGCGGGTCGCAGATCCTGCCGGTGATCCTGGGCGACGACGCGCGGACAATGGCGCTGGCGGCGCACCTGCAGGCCGCCGGGCTCGACGTGCGCGGCATCCGTCCGCCGACAGTTCCGGCGGGCACATCAAGGCTGCGGGTTTCGATAACGCTCAACGCCGGGGAAGCGGATATCGCCCGTCTCGCCGCGACGCTGGCCGAAGCGCAAGCCGAACTCGCCGGCAACCGCGCGGCATGAACTGGGGTTTTATCGTCACTGGCACCGATACCGGCGTCGGCAAGACAGTGTTCGCCGCCGGGCTCGCGGGGTTTCTCGGCGCGCGCTACTGGAAGCCGGTGCAGGCCGGGCTGGACGAAGCGACCGACAGCGAACTGGTCGCCCGCCTCGCCCCGCGCGCCACGGTGCTGACCGAAGCCTACCGGCTGACCACGCCCTGCTCCCCGCATGAAGCTGCGCGGATCGACGGGGTGGCGATCGAGCCTGAGCGGCTGACGCTTCCCGCCGGTGACGATCCGCTGGTGGTCGAGGGAGCGGGCGGGGTGCTGGTGCCCTTCGCCGCCGACCTGCTGGCCGCCGATCTGTTCGCGCAGTGGCATCTGCCGGTGATCGTGGTCGCGCGGACCACGCTGGGCACGATCAACCACAGCCTGATGTCGCTGGAGGCTTTGCGCGCGCGCGGGTTGGACATCGCGGGGATCGCTTTCTCGGGCGATGAGAACCGTGCCAGCGAGGCTGCCATCGCAAGCTATGGCAAGTGCCGCCACCTCGGCCGCCTGCCCAAGCTCGATCCGCTCGACGCCGCGACGCTGACCGAAGCCTTCGCGCGGAATATCGATACAAGCGCATTCGCATGACCTCGCCCATCTGGCACCCCTTCACCCAGCACGGGCTGGGCGAGCCGATCCCCGAGATTACGCGCGCCGAGGGGGCAGTGCTCTATGCCAGCGACGGGCGCGAGTTCATCGACGGCATCTCAAGCTGGTGGGTGACCACCCATGGCCATGCCCATCCGAGAATTGCTGCGGCCATTGCGGCGCAGGCCGGGCATCTCGACCAGATCATCTTCGCTGGTTTTACCCACGAACCCGCCGAAACGCTGGCGCGCGATCTGGTGGCGCTTATGCCCCGCCCGCTCGACCACGTGTTCTTTTCTGACAGCGGCTCGACCAGCGTCGAAGTCGCGCTGAAGATGGCGCTGGGCTTCTGGGTCAACCGGGGCGAGCCGCGCCACCGCATTCTGGTGATGCAGCACAGCTATCACGGCGACACCATCGGCGCGATGTCGGTGGGCGAGCGCGGCGTGTTCAACCGCGCCTATGCCGAGCTGCTGTTCGATGTCGGGACGATCCCCTTCCCCTTCGCCGGGGCCGAGCAGGCCTCGCTCGATGCGCTGGAAACGGCCTGCCGGACCCAGCGCCCGGCAGCGTTCATCGTCGAGCCGCTGATCCTGGGTTCGGGCGGGATGCTGGTCTATCCGGCGCGGGTGCTGGCGGAGATGCGCGCAATCTGCTCGGCGCACGGCGTGCTGTTTATCGCCGACGAGGTCATGACCGGCTGGGGCCGCACCGGCACGCTGCTCGCCTGCGAACAGGCCGGGATCGTCCCCGATATAGTCTGCCTGGCCAAGGGGCTGACCGGCGGGGCGATCCCGCTGGCGGTGACCATGGCCATTCCGCCGATCTTCGAAGCGCATTATTCGACCGACCGCGCGCAGATGTTCTTCCACTCCTCCAGCTACACCGCCAACCCGATTGCCTGCGCGGCGGCCAATGCCAATCTGGCGATCTGGCGCGAAGAGCCGGTGCAGGCGCGGATCGATGCGCTGTGCGAGATGCAGCGGCAGGGCCTCGCCCGGCTGGCCTTGCTGCCCGGCGCGAGCAATCCCCGCCAGCTCGGCACGATCATCGCGCTGGATGCAGTGGTGCCCGACGCCGGCTATCTATCCTGTCTGGCCCCGCGCCTGATGCAGCACTACCGCGACGCCGGCCTGCTGCTGCGCCCGCTCGGCAACAGCATCTATGTGATGCCGCCCTACTGCATAACCCAGACCCAGCTGGACGCCGTTTACGATGGCATTGCCGAGAGCCTGGAACTGGTGCGAGGTTGAGGCCGCGATCCGGAATCTTCAGTCCCGCAAATCCGGCGGCGTCGCCTCGTCCTTCAGCATCGCTATCGCCTCGCCCAGCGGCATGAAGCGCTGGCGCTCTTCGCCCAGGGTGCGAATGGCGACGGTATGTTCCTCCGCCTCGCGCTTGCCGACCACCAGCAGGTGCGGGACCTTGGCGAGGCTGTGTTCACGGACCTTGTAGTTGATCTTTTCGTTGCGCAAGTCGGATTCCACCCGGATGCCCGCTGCCTTGAGCTGGGCGGCAACATCGCGCGCGTAATCGTCAGCGTCCGAAACAATCGTCGCCACCACGGCCTGCACCGGGGCGAGCCAGACCGGCAGCTTGCCGGCGAAATGCTCGATCAGGATGCCGATGAAGCGCTCGTAGGAGCCGAAGATGGCGCGGTGGAGCATGACCGGGCGGTGCTTGTCGCCGTCTTCGCCGATGTAGCTCGCATCGAGCCGTTCGGGCAGCAGGCGGTCAGACTGGATGGTGCCAACCTGCCAGGTGCGGCCGATGGCATCGGTGAGGTGCCATTCGAGCTTGGGGGCATAGAACGCACCTTCGCCGGGCAGCTCTTCCCAGCCGTATTCAGGTGTTGCCAGACCAGCCTGCGCCACCGCATCGCGCAACTCGTTCTCCGCCTTGTCCCAGTCTGCATCCGAACCGAGGCGGTTCTCGGGACGAAGGGCGAGTTTGATCGAATAGGTAAAACCGAACTCCTTGTAGACCCGGTCGGCCAGCGCGCAGAAATTGCGCACTTCCTCGACGATCTGGTCCTCGCGGCAGAAGATATGCGCGTCGTCCTGGGTGAACTGGCGCACGCGCATCAGCCCGTGCAGCGCCCCGTGCGGCTCGTTGCGGTGGCAGCAGCCGTTCTCGTAGATGCGCAGCGGCAGGTCGCGGTAGCTCTTGATGCCCTGGCGGAAAATCAGCACATGCGCCGGGCAGTTCATCGGCTTTAGCGCCATCCATGCGGCCTCGCCCGAAATGACCGGGCCCTCGTCATCGACGTTGGGAACTTCGTCGGGGATGACGAACATGTTCTCGCGGTATTTGCCCCAGTGTCCGGACTGCTCCCACTGGCGCGCGTCCATGATCTGCGGGGTCTTGACCTCCTTGTAGCCGGCCCCATCGATGGCGCGGCGCATATAGGCTTCCAGCTCACGCCAGATCATGTAGCCCTTGGGGTGCCAGAACACGCTGCCATGGGCTTCGGACTGGAGGTGGAACAGGTCCATCTCCTGACCCAACTTGCGGTGATCGCGCTTGGCGGCTTCCTCCAGCCGAAGCAGATGGGCATCGAGCTGCTTCTTGCTCAGCCAGCCGGTGCCGTAGATGCGGCTGAGCATCGCGTTCTTCTGATCGCCGCGCCAATATGCGCCCGAAACGCGGGTCAAGCGGAAGGCGGCTGGATCGAGCTTGCCGGTGGAAGGCAGGTGCGGCCCGCGGCACATGTCGTACCAGTCACCGCCGCTGTGATAGACAGACAGCTCCTCGCCCTGCGGCAGTTCGGCGGCCCATTCCGCCTTGAAGCTCTCGCCCGAAGCGCGCCACTGGGCGATCAGCACATCACGTTCGACCACTTCGCGGCGCAGGGGCTTGTCGGCTGCAATGATCTTGCGCATTTCCGCTTCGATGGCGGGCAGGTCTTCATCGGTGAACTGCCGGTCCTTGGGGGCGAAGTCGTAATAGAAGCCGTCGTCGGTCGAAGGCCCGAAAGTGATCTGCGTGCCGGGAAACAACGCCTGCACCGCCTCGGCCAGGACATGCGCATAGTCATGCCGGGCGAGATCCAGCGCATCGGCCTCGTCGCGCGCGGTGACCAGCGCCAGCGCCGCATTTCCGGTGAAGGGTCGGCTCAAATCGACCAGCTCGCCATCGACCCGCGCCGCCAGCGCCGCCTTGGCCAGGCCGGGACCGATTGCCATGGCGACATCGGCAGGAGTGGAGCCCCTTGGCATTTCGCGCGCGGAACCGTCGGGGAGAGTAATGGTGAACATTTGGGACATGGCCAAGGCCACTAGAGCAGCGCCGCAGCCGCATCAAGCTGCGCGGTGCCCGCCTTCCGGACGCGCCAGCCCCCGCACCAGCCAACGCGCCAGCAGCCAGCCGCAGGCCATGCAGACAAACGGCATCACCGGAAAGTGAAAGCGCGATTGTCCGGAAAACACCATGGCGATTGCGCTGGGATAGGCGGCAATGCCGTAGGGCAGCAGCCACCAGTCGATCCAGCCGAGGCCCGCACCCCGGCGCTGGCGGATCATCGCGGCGGCAGCCAGGGCAAACAGCAGCAGCAGCGCGAAGTAGTAGACCTGGTTGGCGATGCGGATTGCCCGGAACAGTCCGGCATGCGCCGCATAATCCGCATAGCCCAGCTCATAGGCCCACTGCGCCTCACCGTCGGGGCCCCACAGCTGCGCCAGCTTTAGCGGCATCAGCGCGGCGAAACGGCCGGGATGCGCGGCAATCCAGGCCAGCGCCAGCCGCTTTGCCTCGGCATCGTAGGCCAGCTCGCCGAGATCGCTGCGCCGGTTGAGCGCGACAACCGCTGGATCGTATTGATTAAAGCGGCCATCGGCGCTGTCGTTGTTGCCGGTCAGCAGGGTAATGCCGCCATTGGCCGAAATCGGCACGAAGCCGCCCAGCTGCTGATGGTTGCGGATGGTCCACGGCAGCACGACCAGCGCGGCGATGGCGGCAAGCATCGCCATCCGCAGCACAGCGCCCGGCAATTGCCGCCGCCAGCCGGGCTCGCGCAGCAGGGCGATGGCAAATACGATCGGCACCACCGCCAGCGTCTGCACCTTGACCAGCGTGGCGAGGCCAAACACCAGCCCCGCCGCGATCAGCGCCGCGCCGGATTGGCGCGCGATCAGCAGGCGGCAGCCGGCCAGCAGCAGCGCGGTGTAGAATATCTCGGTCAGCGCCAGCGGGATATAGGCGATGTTGTTGGGATAAATCGCCAGCAGCAGCAGCCCCGCACGGCCTGCCGCCTTGGACCCGAACAGCCGCCGGCCCAGATCGAGCGTCAGCCAGGCGATGACCGCGCTGAACAGCAGGTTCAGCGCAGCTACGGCCTGCGGCGAGGGCCCCGTCACGAGGAATTCAAGCCCCAGCGCAAACGACCATCCCGGCGGCCAGAACGCTGTCGGCTGGCCATCGGGGCCGAGATAGCCCGCCCCTGCGGCAAGCCCGATGGCGCGCTGATAATACCAGTCAGCGTCGGAGGTTGGCGTCACCTCGATCAGCAGCATCGCCGCACGGGGCAGCAGATAGACCAGCCACACGGCCAGCAGCGCCCCCCGCGAACGGCTGAACCAGTCGGCCAGTCCGCCGGGAGCTTTGAACGTGGACATTTCGGCCATGGGTCAAGCCCTTAGCGGCGAGGCGGAAGCGCCTCAACCCGGCAAATTTATGCGTGACGGACCGGCACGCCATCGTGCAATAGGCTGGCATGACCGCAACCCGCTTTCACACCTTGCCTGACGGACGCCGCATTGCGCTTCGCTTCACGCCCGGAAAGGGTCCGGCGCTGGTGTTTCTGCCGGGCTATATGTCCGACATGGCGGGCAGCAAGGCGCTGGCGCTGTTCGACTGGGCGCAAGCCAATGGCCGCGCCTGCCTGTTGCTCGACTATTCGGGATGCGGCGAAAGCTCGGGCGCGTTCCAGGACGGCACGCTCAGCCGCTGGCGCGAGGAAGTGCTGGCGCTGATCGGGGTGCATTGTCCCGGCAAGCTGGTGCTGGCCGGATCGTCGATGGGCGGCTGGCTGATGGTGCTGACGGCACTGGCGCTGGGTGCGGAGCGGGTCGCGGGGCTGGTCGGGATCGCCGGTGCCCCCGATTTCACCGACTGGGGGTTCGGCGAGGCGGACCGCTTCCGGCTGGCAGCGGGCGAGACGGTGTTCGAGGATAACCCCTATGGCCCCGAACCGACGCCGACATATCCGGCGTTTTGGGCGGACGGCGAGGCCAATCGCTTGCTCGGCGGCGAGATCGCGCTCGATTGCCCGGTGCGGCTGCTGCACGGCCAGGCCGACAGCGACGTGCCGTGGGAGATATCGCTGCGCCTTGCCGCGGCGCTGCGTTCAGCCGATGTGCAGGTCACGCTGATCAAGGACGGCGACCACCGCCTCAGCCGCGCGGCGGACATTGCCCTGTTGTTGCGCGTGGTGGCAGACTTGCTCGAATCAATCGGAGACCATGCCTGATGTCGCTGCTTCTGGCGCTTGCCTTGCAAGTTGGTCCGCATGTTGGCGGTGCGCCGCGACCTGCCTCGCCGCTGCCGCCCGAACTGCAAAACCGCCGGCCACCGCGCGCGGCGGTGGTCGCACCGCCCTCACCCCCGCCGCCGCCAGACCGGATGCGGCTGTGTCTGGCCAAGGTTGACAGCGCCCCGTCTGAGGCTGCCGCGATGGCGTCAAGCTGGCTTGCCGAGGTCCGCGATGCAGCCCGTACGCAGCCCGGCCATTGCCTCGGTGCGGCGCAGGTGCGGCTGGGCAAGTGGCCCGAGGCGGAGCGCGCCTTCCTTGCCGCGCGCGATGCCGCCGAGCAAAGCGACACGCCGCTGCGCGCCAGGTTGGGCGCGATGGCCGGCAATGCGGCGATGGCAGCAGGCGCAGCCACTCGCGCGCTTGCCGCATTCGACCAGGCCGACGCCGATGCGCTGGCCGCTTCCGAACCGATGCTGGCGGGCGATATCGCCATCGACCGGGCGCAGGCGCTGGTCGCGCTCAAGCGCGAAGCTGAGGCTGAAAAGGCGCTGACCGAGGCGCGTGCGGCGAGCCCAACCAACCCGCTCGGCTGGCTGTTCTCGGCGACGCTGTCGCGGCGGATGGGCAAGCTCGCCCAGGCGCAAGTGCAGATCGAGCGCGCGGCGGAATTGCAGCCCGAAGATCCCGAAGTCGCACTCGAAGCCGGGCTTATCGCGGCGATCATGGGCCGCTACGAGGCGGCGCGGCGCAGTTGGCAATCGGTGGTGGCGCTGGCACCGCAAAGCGAAGCGGCTACTGCGGCGCGCGGCTATCTGGAGCAACTGGGAAAATGACAATTCCGCTATCGGTCCTCGACCTCGTCCCGGTTCGCGAAGGCGGCAGCATTTCCGAGGCGCTGGCCGAATCGGCCTCGCTGGCGCAGACGGCCGAGGCCGCCGGCTACCAGCGCTACTGGGTGGCAGAACATCACGGCATGGAGGGCCTTGCCGGCGGGGCGACATCGGTGGTGCTGGCGCATATCGGCCAGGCCACGCGGACCATCCGCATCGGCGCAGGCGGGATCATGCTGCCCAACCACAACCCCTATGTGATCGCCGAGCAGTTCGGCACGCTCGACGCGCTGTTCCCCGGCCGGGTCGATCTTGGCCTGGGCCGCGCGCCCGGGGCGGACGGGCGCATTGCCCAGGCCCTGCGCAAGGATCTGATGCGCGCGGCGGAGACTTTTCCCAACGATGTGATGGAGTTGCAGGCACGCTTTGCCGGTTCGCCGCCGCTGCCGATCCCGGCGGTACCGGCGACTGGCGCGCAGGTGGAGATGTGGATACTGGGGTCGAGCACCTACGGCGCGCAGCTCGCCGCGCATCTGGGGCTGCCCTATGCCTTCGCCTCGCATTTCGCGCCCGGCCAGCTCGAAGCGGCGCTGCAGGCCTATCGCGACAATTTCCGCCCCTCCGAAGTGCTGGACAAGCCGCATGTCATGGTCGGCATGACAGTGATCGCCGCCGACACTGACGAGGAGGCGGTGCTGCTCGCCTCCTCGCTTGAGCAGACCTATGTTGCCTTGCGCAGCGGCGGCTCGCTCAGTCTCAGGCCGCCGATCCCCGGCTACCGCGAATCGCTGCCGGCGCACGTTGTCGCCGGGTTCATGGCGATGCGCGAGGCCAGCGCCATCGGCAGTCCGCAAACGGTGCGAGAGGGCATCCTGCGCTTTATCGAGCGGACTGGTGCCGACGAGCTGATCATCGCCGGATCGATCTGGGACCCGGCGGCGCGCGGCCATTCGTTGCAACTGACCATGGATGCGCTTAGGGTGTGAGCCATGGCGAAAGGCAAGCCAGCTCAACCCGATAGCGCACTTGCCAAGGCAATTGGCCAGCGGCTGGCGGCATCGCTGCTGCCCGGCGATACGGCGCTCTCCGGCCCGGCGCTGGCAGAAGCCGCGCGCTTCGTGCTGACCGCGGCCGGGCAGCGCAGCGGCAGCGAGGCGGCGATCGCGGTCGATTCGGTGACCGGCCCGGTCGGCGCGCGGCTAACCCGGATCGCGCTGGTCAACGACGACATGCCGTTCCTGGTCGATTCGGTCGCCGCGACGATTGCCGCTCATGGCCTGACCATCGACCGGCTGGTGCATCCGGTGGTCGCCGTCAGGCGCGATCTCGATGGCCTGCTGAAGTCACTGGGCGAAGGCGTTTCGCGCGAATCGATGATCTACATCGAAGCAGACCGCGCAGACGCCCGCACGCGCGTGAAATTGCGGGAAGGACTGGAAACCACCCTGGGCGATGTCCGCGCCGCAGTTGCCGATTGGCCGAAGCTGCAGGCGGCGATGTCGGCGGACGCAGAAAGGCTCGGGGATGGCGAAGGCGGGGAATTTCTGCGTTGGCTGAACGGCGGAATGCTGACGCAACTTGGCCATGTCCTGCGCCGCCGCGATGGCCGTCAGTCGGGCGCGCTCGGCATTTGCCGCACAAGCACACGGTCACTGCTCGCCCCGGCAAATTATGAACGCGCTTTCGCCTGGTTTGCGCGGAAGGGCGCGCGTGCGCCGCTGATCGTCATTGCTAACCATTCCAGCAATGTTCACCGCCGGGTGCCGCTGGACCTGTTCATCGTGCCGGTGCGGGAGGGCGGCAAAGTCACTGCGCTCTCGGTCCACGCGGGGGTCTGGACCAGCGCCGCTCTGGCAGCGCCGCCCGACCAGGTGCCGCTGCTGCGCGCGCAGCTGGCCGGGTTGATGACCAAATTCGGGCTCGATCCGAACGGGCATGACGGCAAGGCGCTGGCCCATGCCCTGACTGCGCTCCCGCACGACCTGCTGATCAGTTTCGGCGAGGCCGATCTGGAGCGCGTCGCGACAACGATGATGAGCCTGGTCGACCGCCCCCGTTCGCGGCTGGTGCTGGTCCATGCGCCGCTCGAGCGTCACCTTTTTGCTTTCGCCTGGCTGCCGCGTGACGCCCTGACAACGGCGGTGCGTTTGCAGATACAGGCCCTGCTGGAAGGCGCTGCGCAGGCCCGGACGATCGACTGGACGCTCTCGGTCGAGGGCAGCAATCTGGCTAATCTGCGGTTTGTGCTCGATGTCAGGGACGGCAGTGCGGTTCCCGACGAGGCCGCGCTCGATACACAGATCCAGGCGATGCTGCGCGGCTGGGCCGAGGCGGTCGAGGACGAGCTGGCCGCCCACATCGAGCCTTCGCGCGCCGCTGTGATCGCCGGGCGCTATGCCGAGGCCTTCCCGCCAGCATACCGCATCGGCCAGGGTCCGGCAGAAGCTGCTGCTGACATCGAGCGGCTGCGGCATCTTGAGGCGGCTTCCGCTGATCTGCCCCCGCGCCGTGCGGCCCGCCTCTATGCCAAGACCGGCGATGGTCCGGATGTGCTGCGGCTCAAGCTGTATCAGGCGTCGGGCGCGCTGGCGCTGTCGGACACGGTGCCGATGCTGGAGAACTTCGGCTTCCGCGTCGCCGGCGAACTACCGACCCTTCTGGCAGGCGGCGCGCTGGGTGCGGTCCACGATTTCGAGCTGGTGCTGCCTGCCGGTCTCGAAGCTTCTGCCGTGCTGTCGCGCTCCGCCGCCATCGAGGTGGCCATCGCCGATGTCCTCAACGGTACTGGCGAGGACGATGCCTTCAACCGCCTGATCGCCGCGTCAGGTCTTGCCGCGCACGAGGCCAACTGGCTTCGCGCCTGGTTCCGCTATCTGCGCCAGGCCGGGATGAGCTATGGCATTCCGACGGTGGTCGATGCCCTGCATCGCGCGCCGCAGGTGACGCGCGGGCTGCTCGATCTGTTCACGGCGCGCCACGATCCGGACTTTGCCGCAGACCGCGCGCAGGCCGAGGCGAAGGCCGACGAGGCCATCCGCGACGGGCTGTCTCAAGTCGCCGCGATCAACGACGACCGGCTGCTGCGGCAATATCGCGCGCTGGTCGAGGCGATGCTGCGCACCAATGCCTTTGTGGCGGCAGGGCAGGAAGCGCTGGCCTTCAAGCTCGATCCGGCGCTGATCCCCGGCCTGCCCAGGCCGCTGCCATGGCGCGAAATTTTCGTCTGTTCGCGCCGGGTCGAGGGCATTCATCTGCGCGCCGGGCCGGTGGCGCGCGGCGGGCTGCGCTGGTCCGACCGCCGCGACGATTTCCGCACCGAAGTGCTCGGGCTGATGAAGGCGCAGCGCGTCAAGAACGCAGTGATCGTGCCGACCGGGGCCAAGGGCGGATTCTATCCCAAGCGCCTGCCCGACCCGAGGCTGGACCGCGATGCCTGGCTGGCGGAGGGCAAGGAAAGCTACCGCACATTCGTGCGCACGCTGCTGTCGCTCACCGACAATATCGTCGGCGGCAAAGTGGTGCATCCCGCCGGCATGATCGTGCGCGACGATGACGACCCGTACTTCGTCGTCGCCGCCGACAAGGGCACTGCCACCTATTCCGACACCGCCAATGCGCTGGCCGAGGAAGTCGATTTCTGGCTCGACGATGCCTTCGCCAGCGGCGGCTCCAAGGGCTATGACCACAAGGCCATGGGCATCACCGCGCGCGGGGCCTGGCTTTCAGTGCAACGCCATTTCCTGGAACTGGGCGTCGATGTGCAGACGCAGAGCATCCGCGTGGCGGGCTGCGGCGACATGTCGGGCGACGTCTTCGGCAACGGCATGCTGCTGTCCAAGGCGATCCGGCTGGTCGCCGCTTTCGACCACCGCCACATCTTCCTCGACCCCGCCCCCGATCCGGAACGCAGCTGGGCGGAACGGGCACGCCTGTTCGCGCTACCGCGTTCCAGCTGGGAGGACTATGACCGCAAGCTGATCTCCAGGGGCGGCGGCGTCTTCGCGCGCAGCCTCAAGGATATTCCGCTCAGCCAGCAGGTCCGCGCGGCGCTGGGGATCGAGGCGGCCAGCGCCGATCCCGACACCCTGATCGCAGCGATCCTCAAGGCCCCGGTCGACCTGCTGTGGTTCGGCGGCATCGGCACCTATGTGAAGGCCGCGGCCGAAAACAACGCCACCGTCGGCGATCCCGCCAACGACGCCTTGCGCGTGGACGGCGCGCTGGTCCGCGCCCGGGCCATCGGCGAAGGCGCAAATCTCGGTTGCACCCAGGCCGGGCGGATCGAATTTGCGCTTCAGGGCAGTTCCGGTGCGGGCGGGCGCATCAACACCGATTTCATCGACAATTCGGCCGGCGTCGCCTGTTCGGACAAGGAAGTGAACATCAAGATCGCGCTGGCCTCAGCCCGTCGCGCGGGACGGCTGAGTGAAGCGGCGCGGGTCAAGCTGCTCACCGCGATGACCGGCGATGTCGGCGACAGCGTGCTCGAGGACAACCGCCTGCAGGCGCTGGCGCTGTCGATTGCCGAAGCCGGCGGCCCCGGCGCGGCGCCATCGCATGTCCGGCTGATCGAAATGCTCGAGGAGCGCGGCCATCTCGATCGACGGACCGAAGGCCTCGCCGCCAGCGACCTGCTCATCCGCCGCTCCGGCGACGGTCACGGGCTGACCCGGCCCGAACTCGCGGTGCTGCTGTCCAGCGCCAAGCTGGCCCTGCAGGATGCGCTCGAAAATAGCCGCCTGCCCGACGACCCCGGCCTCACAGGCGAACTGCTGGCGGCCTTCCCCGCGGCAATGCGCAGCCGTTTCAAAGCGGATATCCTGACCCACCGCCTGCGCCGCGAGATCGTTGCCACCCGCTTCGCCAACCGCATGATCAACCGGCTTGGGCTGGTCCACCCCTTCGAACTGGCCGAAGAAGAAGGCGCGACGCTGTCGCAGGTGGCATCGGCCTTTGTCGCGGCCGAGCGCCTGCTCGGCATGCCGGACATCTGGCAGGCGCTGGAAAGCGCCACTATGCCCGAGACGGCGCGCATCCGGCTGTTCGATCAGGCTGCGGCGGCGCTGCGGCCGCATGTCGCCGACCTGCTGCGGGCAGGTGCCGGATCGGTGTGGCCATCGAAGCTTGCCGCAGACCTCGCGCCGGGTGTGCGCCAGCTGGCGCGGGTGGCGGAAAGCCTGCTTGGCGACGAGGCGCGGGCGCAATCGGCGCGCATATGTGCCGATCTGACCGCAGCCGGCGCCCCCGAAACCGAGGCGGCGATGGTGGCGCAGCTTTACGATATCGACGGAATCATGGGTCTGGCCCGGTTGGCCAAAGTGACCGGAATTTCCCCGCCCGCGCTGACTGCCGCCTTCACCGACATCGGCGCGCGGCTGGGGCTGGACTGGGCGCAGGCCTGCGCGGCGCGGATGAACCCGTCCGACCCGTGGGAGCGGTTGCTGGTCGCGGGCCTCGCGCGCGATTTCCAGCAGATGCGGCTCGATTTCCTGCGCCGGGTGGTTCGCAAGCAAAGCGATCCAGCCGCCGCCGCCGCGCGCTGGGCGGAGAATCAGGCGGGAGCCGTCCGCCAATTCCGCACCATGGTCGAACGCGCGCAGACGGCGATGGCGGTCTCCCCCGCCATGCTCGCCCAGATTGCCGGACAGGCCCGGAATCTGCTGGCGCGTTGAGCGAATCCTCCTTGCACTGACCGGAGGATTGACCTGCGCGCAAATTTGGCCAAACGGATCATCCCATGAAGCACGCAGACGTCATTATCGTGGGAGCAGGGCACGGCGGGGCGCAATGCACCATCGCGCTGCGCCAGCATGGGTTCACCGGCAGCATCGCCATGATCGGGCGCGAGCCCGAGCCGCCCTATGAACGGCCGCCGCTGTCCAAGGAATATTTCGCCCGCGAGAAGACCTTCGACCGGCTCTATATCCGCCCGCCGCAGTTCTGGGGCGAAAAGGGCGTCGAGCTGATCCTCTCCACCGAAGTAACCGCAGTGGACCCTGCGGCAAAGCAACTGACGCTGTCCGACGGCGCGACGTGCAGCTACGGGCAGCTGGTCTGGGCAACCGGCGGCGATCCGCGGCTGTTGCCGGTGCCAGGCAGCGAACTCGCCGGGGTTCATGCCGTGCGCACCCGCGCCGACTGCGACCAGCTGATGGGCGAGATCGATGGCGGGGTGAAAGAGATCGCGGTGATCGGCGGCGGCTATATCGGGCTGGAGGCAGCGGCGGTGCTGACCAAGCTGGGTTGCCAGGTGACGCTGCTCGAAGCCTTGCCGCGTGTGCTGGCACGGGTCGCCGGGGAAGAGCTGTCCGCCTTCTACGAGGCCGAACACCGCGCCCACGGGGTCGATCTGCGCACCGGGGTGGTGGTTGAGGCGCTCGAAGGAAATGGCCGGGTCACTGGCGTCAGGCTGGGCGATGGCGTAGTGGTTCCGGCCCAGGCGGTGATCGTCGGCATCGGTATTGTCGCCGCAGTCGCCCCGCTGATCGCGGCGGGAGCAACCGGGGGCAATGGCGTCGACGTCGATGAATTCTGCCGCACTTCGCTCCCCGACATCTACGCCATCGGCGATTGCGCCGCCTTCGCCTGCGACTATGCCGGCGGCACGGTGATGCGCGTCGAATCGGTGCAGAACGCCAACGA
The DNA here is from genome assembly GCA_963791765.1 of uncultured Alphaproteobacteria bacterium. Taxonomy (GTDB): domain Bacteria; phylum Pseudomonadota; class Alphaproteobacteria; order Sphingomonadales; family Sphingomonadaceae; genus Novosphingobium. The sequence goes on along the minus strand of CAWBTL010000006.1, from coordinate 85,931 downwards.
CCAGGCAACTTGCGTCGCCAAGGCGATCTGCGGCGATGCCCACCCTTACCACGCGTTTCCGTGGTTCTGGTCGAACCAGTACGACTTGCGCCTGCAGACCGCCGGGCTGTCGGTGGGCTATGACGGCACCGTGCTGCGCGGCAAGCCCGAGGATCGCAGCTTTTCGGTAGTCTATCTGAAGAAGGGCCGGGTGATCGCGCTCGATTGCGTCAATATGGTCAAGGACTATGTCCAGGGGCGGAAACTGGTGGAAGCGCGGGTTTCGCCCGATCTGGAGCGGCTGGCGGATGCGAGTGTGCCGCTGAAGGAATTGCTGCCGGATTGAGTTTGGGCCCGAAGTTGAGCGTGGCCTTCGACAAGCTCAGGCTGAGCGGGGTCTGGGTCAATAACAATGTCCGCTCATGCTGAGCTTGTCGAAGCACGCGCGCTGAGCTCCCCCCAAGCCCAGTCTGCCGCTTCCGCCACCACCGCATCCGGATCGCCGCGCAGCGCCGCAACCTGCGCCGTCAGCCCCGCATCGCCGCTGTTCCCCGCCGCGATCAGGCAGTTGCGCACGAACCGGTTCCTCCCGATCCGCTTGATCGGTGAGCCTGAAAACAGCCGCCTGAACCCGGCGTCGTCCAGCGCCAGCAGCTCCTCCAGGCGCGGCGCGGCGAGTTCGGCGCGGGGCAGGAAGGCCTGCTGGGCCTGCGCAGCGGCGGCGAACTTGTTCCACGGGCAGACCGCCAGGCAATCGTCGCAGCCATAGATGCGGTTGCCGATCGCCTCGCGGAATTCGAGCGGGATCGGCCCCTTGTGCTCGATGGTCAGATAGCTGATGCAGCGCCGCGCATCGAGCCGGTAGGGCGCGGGGAAGGCGTCCGTCGGGCAAGCCGAATGGCAGGCGCTGCACGATCCGCAATGGTTGGCTTCGGGCGCATCGGCGGGAAGCTCCAGCGTCGTATAAATCTCGCCGAGAAGCAGCCACGAGCCATGGGTCCGGCTCACCAGATTGCTGTGCTTGCCCTGCCAGCCCAGCCCCGCCGCCTCGGCCAGCGGCTTCTCCATCACCGGCGCGGTATCGGTGAAGACCTTGACCTCCACGCCCTCCATCCCCCGCTTCGCCGCCGCGTCGATCAGCCAGCGGGCGAGCGCCTTGAGCGCCTTCTTGACGACATCGTGGTAATCCGCCCCCTGGGCATAGACGGATATGCGGCCGTGCCCGCGCGAGGCCGCCAGCGCCAGCGGATCGGTGCCGGGGGCATAGCTCATGCCCAGCGCGATGACGCTTTTCGCCTCGCTCCACAGCCCCTGCGGACTGCGGCGATGCTGCTCGCGCGTGGCCATCCAGTCCATGCTGCCATGCATGCCCCCGGCCAGCCACTCGCCCAGCCGTGCCGCGCGCGCCGGGTCCTCGCCGGCCGGAGCGATGCCCAGCGCGGCAAAGCCGAGGCGCTTCGCCTCAGCTTCCAGATCGGCCCGCAGCGCGGCAATTTCTCCGGCATTAACCAAACTTGCTGTTGCTCCCGTTCACAAGGCAGGGTTAATCGCCCACAACTATGAAGATTGACCTAGGGGAATGGCGAGTGACGGGCAACGCAGGCGATGCAGCCGAATTGCCAGCGCGCCCGCTCGCCATCGAAGCGCGCGGTATCGTCAAGCGGTTCGACGGGTTCACCGCTGTCGATGGTATTGACCTGCTGGTGCCCGAAGGTTCGATCTACGGCATTCTCGGCCCCAACGGCGCCGGCAAGACCACCACCCTGCGGATGCTGCTGGGCATCATCGATCCCGATGAGGGTATGCGCCGGGTGCTGGGCCATGACCGTCCGCACGATGTGGCCCATGCCATCGGTTACCTCCCCGAAGAGCGCGGGCTCTATCCGGCAATGAAGGCCTATGAAGCGATTGCCTTTGTCGGCGCGCTGCGCGGACTGCCGCTCGCCGAGGGGCGTAAACGCGGCAAGGCGCTGCTCGAAGAGCATGGCCTGGGCTATGCCATCGACCGCCAGATCCGCCAGCTTTCCAAGGGCATGGCGCAGCAGGTGCAATTGCTCGGCACCCTGGTCCACGAGCCGCGGCTGGTGGTATTCGACGAGCCGTTCTCGGGCCTCGATGCGATCAATCAGGGCAGGCTCGAGCGGATGATCCGGACGTTGGCGGAGCGCGGCACGACGGTGATTTTCTCCACCCATGTCATCGCCCATGCCGAGCGGCTCTGCGACGAAGTGGCGATCATCGCCGGGGGCAAGGTGCCCTTCGCCGGGCCGGTCGATGTCGCCCGCGACCGGATTCGCCCGCAGGTCCGGCTGGAAACCCGCGCGGCCGACGGGGCCTGGCGCGCCGCACTTCCCGCCGACGTGCGCCGCGAGGGCAAGTTCTGGCACTTCCCCCTGCCCGAAAGCGGTATCGAGCCATTGCTGCGCGCGCTGATCGAGGGCGAGGCGGGCATCCTCTCGCTGTCGATCGAGCGCGCGGGGCTGCACGACGCCTTCGTCCACATCGCCGGTGAGGCAGCGGCGCGGGCACTCGAAGAGGGTACGGCAGAGGAGCAGGCGCGATGAGCGGCAGACTGTCGACGATCCAGGTCGCCTATGTCGTCGCCCGGCGCGATTTCGTAGCGATCCTGTGGAGCCGCAGCTTCATTTTCTTCCTGCTCGGACCGCTGTTTCCGGTGCTGGTGGCGATGATGGCGGGTGGAATCGGCGACAAGGTGCAGCACGCCGCCAACCGCCAGGTGATCGGTGTCGCCATGCCCGCCACAGACGCCGCCGCCTTGCTGTCGGCCAGGGCCCGCCTCGAGCCGCGACTGCCCGGCAGTCTGCCCGAGCTGACCGTCATGAAGGCGCCTGCACCCGGCGAAAGCTTTGATGCGGGGACGGTGCTGGCCGGCAAGCGTGAAAATCTCGCCGCCATCGTCGGGGGCAGCCTGGCCGCCCCGCACCTCACCGGCCCCGACGCCGCCATCGAGCGCTGGCAGGGCCCGCTGGCGCTGATTGCGGCAGAGGCGATGGGCCGCACGCCCGAGCGCTGGCCCGAAGTGACTCTCACCGCCACCGAGCGCAGTTCGGCGCAGGACCGGCGCGGCCAGCTGGTCACCGCGCAGGCGGGGCAGATGATGCTGTTCCTGCTGACGATGCTGCTGGCAGGCATGGTGCTCTCCAACCTCGTCGAGGAAAAGGGCAACAAGATCATCGAGATTCTTGCCGCCGCCGTGCCCATGGATGCGGTGTTCCTGGGAAAGCTGTTCGCGATGCTGGCAGTGTCCTTCGTCGGCATCGCGGTGTGGGGACTGGCGGGGGCTGGCTTCATCCTGTCGGCGGGCGAGGCCTTGCCGCAACTGGCCGCGCCTGCGGTGGGCTGGCCGCTGTTTCTCGTGCTCGGGGTGATCTATTTCGCCATGGCCTATCTGCTGATCGGCGCGCTGTTCCTGACCATCGGTTCGATGGCGGCGACGGTGCGCGAGGTGCAGACGCTGTCGATGCCGGTGACCTTCCTGCAGCTGATTTTCTTCTTCCTCGCCAGCTATGCGATTGCCGAGCCGGACAGTGTGACCGGGCGCGTCGCCGCCGTCGTTCCGTTCAGTTCGCCCTTCGCGATGCTGGCGCGCGCGGCGCAGGACGAAACGCTGTGCCAGCATGGGGCCGCGCTGGTCTGGCAGGCGCTGTGTGTTGCGGTGATCATCAAGGGTGGGGCGAACCTGTTCCGCACCCGGGTGATGAAATCTGGCCCGGCGGGCGGCGGTAGGCCGAAGCCCGTGAAACCGGCCCGCGCATGACCGCTACTTGAAATCGTGCCGGGAAATACGATCTTCGGCATGGTCGAACTTGCCCAAGGAAAGTCCATGCAACCCGCACTCCCCCGCCGCCGCTTCCTCACCTGGCTGGGGGCAAGCGCGGCGCTGCCAGTGCTCGCCGCCTGTGGCGGCGGCGCTGCCGAAGCCAGCGACTATCCGGTCCGCTACACCGAAGCGGAATGGCGCAAGCGGCTGACGGCCGGAGCAGTTCGATATCCTGCGCCAAAAAGGCACCGAATATCCGCACACTTCGCCGCTGCTCAAGGAAATGCGCGTCGGCACTTATGTCTGCGCGGCGGACGGTAACCCGCTGTTCGCCTCCGCCACCAAATATGACAGCCGCACCGGCTGGCCCAGCTTCTGGCGGCCGCTGCCCGGCGCTATCCGCACGGGCACCGACTGGGACGGCGGCATTCCGCGCACCGAAGTGCTGTGCGCGCGCTGCGGCGGCCACCTCGGCCATGTTTTCGACGACGGCCCGCGCCCGACCGGCAAGCGCTATTGCATGAACGGCGATGCGATGCTGTTCCGCCCTGCGGCGTAACCCTCAGGCGAAGCGCACTGCGTCCACCGGCTTATGGGCAAGCTGCACCGCGGCGGTAAGCCTGGCCAGTTCGTCGAGCGCGAAGAAGGTCTGGAAGGCCAGCCCGTGCTCCGGGGCGGAGCGCCACAGCACATTCGCGATGATCGCCGGCAGCCCCTCGACCTGCAATTTCACTTTCTGGCCGACAGCCAGGATGCGGTCGCATTCGATCCGCGCGCCTTCGGGCGAGATATCGAGCAGCCGTGCCTCGCCGGTCACACCCTCAGCGGTGACGCTGGCGGGCAGTTCCAACCGCAGCCGGACATTGCCGCGCGGCCTTTCGGCGGATTCGGCGATGAATGCGTGGGCGTCGATCGGGGCGGCAAAGCGAAAGCCGGCGTGGCCGCCCTGCTCCCACACCCGCTCGATGAAATAGAACGCGCCGTCGGCCAGCTCCAGCGCCAGCCGCGGATCGCGCGGCAACTCGTGGAACAGCTTGAGCCGGACCCCGGTTTCCGAAACATCGCGCAGCACGCACAGGAACTCGCCACTGTCGCAGACGAGCTTGGCGGTGCGGATCAGCAGCGTGAACCGCGGCGCACCGCGTTGCTCCTCGAACGAGGCTTGCGGAGAAGCGGTTACTGCGGGCGTATCCATCATGCGTCGTCCCTTCGCGCCGTCTTCGCCTGAAATCGGCGCGGGACGGCCTTGGTAAGCGCAGCACCATGCCAGCATATGCCTAATGGTGCGTTAACCATGGGCTAGTGACCCGAATCTGAAGTTCGCCACATTATTCGGATGGGGCAGAGCGAACTTCAGATTCAAGAGGGTCACTAGCAACTATATGATTCTAGTGTGGTTCAAGGATTTGAAATTCGCTCAGTGCCTGGCCGATTAATGTGGCGAATTTCAAATCCACCACACTAGGGGGCGCTGGTGCGGACGGCGGGACTTGAACCCGCACTGGGTACCCCAAACGGATTTTAAGTCCGCTGCGTCTACCATTCCGCCACGTCCGCACGCGCCCTGGTCGCGAGGGCTTTGGCAGAACTGGGGGGCAGCGGCAACCGGTGGCGGGTGCCGGACCGAGTTTCGCTTTTTCGCGAAATTCGAATCAGACGTTCAGGCGGCTGCGCATTTCCTTGCCGGGCTTGAAATAGGGCACGCGCTTGCCGGGTACCTGCACGGCTTCGCCGGTGCGCGGGTTGCGGCCCTTGCGGGGGTCGCGGGCACGGGTGGAGAATGCGCCGAAGCCGCGCAGTTCGACCCGGCCGCCATCGGCGAGCCGCTGGCCGATGGTGTCGAAGAAGGTGTCCACTGCCCGCTCGACATCCTCGGCGCGCAGTTCCGGGTTCTGTTTGGCCAAAGACTGCAGTAGTTCGGACCTGATCATGTAACAACTCCCCAATCGGGGCCGTGAGCAGCAAATGCCGCCGCTGGTCAGCCTGCCCCTCCCAACCCGTCAGAAAACTGCCATGAAGCGGGCAGAAATGCAATGATTTAGAATGGCATCGCCGCCTGCCAATTCAGGTAAGTTCCATAATTCCCTTCACAGAGCGAATTTGCGAGCTAATCTGCCCCGATAATAACGTTTGCAGCCATGCAGGCGCAAAAAAAGCAGGAAGAGCGCGCATGAAAGAGATGAGCCTGTGGAGCGATGCCGACTGGATTGCGGCCATCGCGGCAATCGCGTTGTTTGCGGTGCTGGCGATCGGCGGGATCATCGCCTCGCGCAAGTCCAGCGAGTTTGCCGGCCATCCACGCGGGCTTTACGTGCTGTTCTACGCCGAAATGTGGGAACGTTTTTCCTATTACGGCATGCGCGCGCTGCTGATTTTCTACCTTACCAAGCACTGGCTGTTCAGCGACGGCAAGTCCAACCTGATCTACGGTGCCTACACCAGCCTGGTCTACATCATGCCGCTGTTCGCCGGCTATCTCTCCGACCGCTGGCTCGGCCAGCGCAAAGCGGTGGTGTACGGCGGAGTTCTGCTGTCGATTGGCCATCTTCTGATGGTGGTTGAAGGTAACGGCGGGCAAGGCGATCCGGCGCTCAACGTGTTCTGGCTGGCGCTGTCCTTCATCATCGTCGGGGTGGGCTTCCTCAAGGCCAATATCTCGGTACTGGTCGGCCAGCTCTATGGCCTGACCGATGTCCGGCGCGACGGTGCCTATACGATCTTCTACATGGGCATCAATGTCGGCGCGGCGCTGGGCGGCATTCTGGTCGGCTATCTGGGCGAGACCATCGGCTGGGGTTACGGCTTCGGCCTGGCCGGGATCGGCATGGTCCTGGGGCTGATCATGTTCGTGGCCGGCAAGCAGGCGCTGATGGGCAAGGGCGAGCCGCCGGTGGCGCTGGCAAAGCAGCGCGAATGGTCGCTTTACGGACTCGGCCTGGCCGCGGTGGCGACCATCTGGGTGCTGATCCAGTTCCAGGATGTGGTCGGATCGCTGCTGCTGGTCAGCGGGGCCGGATTGCTGGCCTATGTGCTGGTCCAGGCCTTCAAGCTTGAACGCGATCCGCGCGACCGGTTGTTCGCGATCATCTTCCTGCTGCTGTTGCAGCCGTTGTTCTGGGGGCTGTTCGAGCAGGCCGGCGGCAGCCTCAACCTGTTTACCGACCGCTATGTCGACCGGCAGGGCGTGCCTGCCACCTTCTTCCAGTCGATCAACCCAATCTATATCGTGCTGCTCGGCCCGCTGTTCGCATGGCTGTGGACGGCGCTCGCCAGAAAGGGGCTGGAGCCTTCGACCCCGGTCAAATTCGGTCTGGCGCTGGTGCAGGTTGGTTTTGCCAATCTGGTGCTGGTGTGGGGGGCGCAAAGTGTGGGCATGGCGGTTGCCGTGCCGGTGATCTTCATTTTCCTGATCTATCTGTTCCAGACTACTGGCGAGCTGTGCCTGTCACCGGTCGGGCTGTCGGCAATGAACCGGCTGGCGCCGAAACACATGGCCAGCCTGATCATGGGCGGCTGGTTTTTCGCCACCGCCGGCGGCAATTTCATCGCCGGCAAGATCGGCGAGGCGACCGGCGGCGAAGGCGGCGAGATGACCAAGGAAGCGACGCTTTCAGTCTATGCACAGATCGGCTGGGTCAGCATCGCCATCGGTGTGGCGGTGATGCTGGTCTCACCGATCGTCAAACGCTGGATGCACCTCGATACGCTGAAGGATGAGGTGGAGGCGGGTTAGAAATCCGGCCCAAGTCAATCCTCCCCCGCTGGGGGAGGTGGCCGCCCTGCAAGGGCGGTCGGAGGGGGTCAGTCACGGAGTGCGCCAGCCAGACTGACCCCCTCCGGCATTCGCTTCGCTCACGCCACCTCCCCCAGCGGGGGAGGAATGAGGGTAGGCCCCACCTTTCGGCTTCGCAGCCTAAGCCCGGACCTCTGCCACTCCGGCATCGTTCCAGCGCAGCGCCTTCAGCACCGTCTCGACGATTTGCGGCGCGTTGAGCCCGGCCTGGTCGTATTGCTTGTCGGGCGAATCCTGATCCTGGAACACATCGGGCAGGCGCATGGTACGGATTTTCAGCCCGCCGTCGGTCAGCCCGGCGTCGCTGGCCATGGTCAGCACATGCGCGCCCAGTCCGCCGATGCTGGCTTCCTCGACGGTAACGATAACCTCATGCGTCGCCATCAGTTTGCGGATCAGTTCCTCGTCGAGCGGCTTGGCGAAGCGCAGGTCGGCGACAGTGGTGGACAGGCCCTTGGCCTCGAGCTGGTCCGCCGCCTTGAGCGCTTCGGCGAGGCGGGTGCCCAGCGAAAGCAGCGCAACTTTGGTTCCGTGGCGCACGATCCGGCCCTTGCCGATCTCCAGCCGCTCGGGAACTTCGGGCAAGGCCACGCCGGTGCCGTTGCCGCGCGGATAGCGGAAGGCGATCGGGCCGCTGTCGTGGCATGCGGCGGTGTGGGTCATGTGGACCAGCTCGGCCTCGTCGGCGGCGGCCATGACCACGAAATTGGGCAGGGTCGCCAGATAGGTTACATCGAAGCTTCCGGCATGGGTCGCACCGTCCGCGCCGACCAGCCCGGCGCGGTCGATGGCGAAGCGGACCGGCAGGTTCTGGATCGCGACATCGTGCACCACCTGGTCATAGGCGCGCTGCAGGAAGGTTGAATAGATCGCGCAGAACGGGCGCATGCCCTGTGCGGCGAGGCCGGCGGCGAATGTCACGGCGTGCTGCTCGGCGATGCCGACATCGAAGCTGCGCTCGGGGAAAGCCGCCTCGAACTTGTCGAGTCCGGTGCCCGAGGGCATGGCCGCGGTGATCGCGCAGATCGTCGGATCGCGCTGCGCTTCGGCGATCAGCGCCTTGGCGAAGACGCCGGTGTAGCTGGGCGGACCGGCGGCGCTCTTGGCCTGCTCGCCGGTGATGACATCGAACTTCTGCACACCGTGATATTTGTCCGAGGCTTCCTCGGCCGGGGCATAGCCCTTGCCCTTTTTGGTGACGACATGGACCAGGCAGGGGCCTTCCGCCGCATCGCGGATATTCTCGAGCACCGGGATCAGCTGGCTGAGGTTATGGCCGTCGATCGGGCCGACGTAATAGAGACCCAGCTCCTCGAACAGAGTGCCGCCCATCCACCAGCCGCGGACGAATTCGTCGGCCTTGCGCGAGGCGCGGTGCAGCGGCTCGGGCAGTTTGCGCGACAGGCGGCGCAGCCACTCGCGAATTCCCAGAAAGCGCTGCGAGGATACCAGCCGCGCCAGATAGGCCGAGAGTCCGCCCACCGGCGGAGCGATCGACATGTCATTGTCGTTGAGGATCACCACCAGCCGGTTGCCCGCCTGCTTGGCGTTGTTCATCGCCTCATAGGCCATGCCCGCGCTCATCGCGCCATCGCCGATCACCGCGATGCCGCGCCCCGGCTTGCCCGCCAGCTTGTTGGCCACGGCAAAGCCCAGCGCCGCCGAGATCGAGGTGGAGCTGTGGGCAGTGCCGAAGGGATCGTATTCACTCTCGCTACGCTTGGTGAAGCCCGAAAGCCCGCCGCCCTGCCGGATGGTCCGGATGCGATTCCGGCGGCCGGTGAGGATCTTGTGCGGATAGGCCTGATGGCCGACGTCCCAGATCAACCGGTCATCGGGCGTGTTGAAGACGTAGTGGATCGCCACCGTCAGCTCGACCACGCCCAGCCCCGATCCCAGATGCCCGCCGGTCTGGCCGACGGCAGCAATCATTTCGGCGCGCAATTCGTCCGCCAGCTGACGCAGCTGGCCGGGCGGCAGCTGGCGCAGGTCGGCGGGTGTATCGACGGTGTCGAGAAGCGGGGTGGCCGGATTGGCAGTCATGCAGCGGCCCTTACACCGATGCTTATCGGGTGTCGATTGAAGCTGCGTGCATTTTCGATGCTTTGACTATGCGGAATGGCGGGGAGCAGCCTTGGCAAGGCGCGCGCAGGAAGGACCAACAAGAAAGTTGATTCACGCGAAGCCGCTAAGGTGCGAAGGAAAGTGCGAAGATGTTGCGCCGCGCCGTAGGCATTTCGCATTCAAGGGCAGGTTTGCATCATCAAAGCGGCTTTGCCGCAACGGTCAAACTTCTTGGCGACCTTATCTTCGCGCCTTAGCGGCTTCGCGTGAACCCCTTCGCTTTCTTTCTCCTAACTGCAATCCCCGCAGTGTCCGCGCAGTTCCACCACCGGGCGGACATCGGCGAAGCCCGCCGATTTGGCCGCCGTCACCAGCGCGCCGGTCAGGCGGTCGTCGTCGAGGTGGACCATCTGGCCGCAGCTGTCGCAGATCAGGAAGATGCAGTCGTGGCGGCAGCCGGGGTGGCTGTTGACGACATAGGCGTTGGCGCTTTCCACCCGGCGGGCGAGGTTGGTGCGCACGAACAGGTCGAGGATGCGATAGACGCTGTTGGCCGCGACCCGCTTGCCGCGTGAACTCGATACGTTCTCGGCAATGTCATAGGCAGATGCGGGCCGTGTCCGCGCGGCCAGCGCGGAGAAGACATCGGCGCGCATATCTGTCCACTGCTCGCCGGCATCGACCAGCACGTCGCGTGCCGCATCGATCAGGGGCGCGCCCGAATGTTCGTGGTGCGAATGATCGCTCATAAGCCGCTATAGCGCGAAATTCAGCCTGGAGTGAAGCCGCGCTTGTAGAAGCCGGGGAACAGTCGCTGCAGATTGGCCACTTTCGCCACGTCCCAGGCCTGAATGTAGGGGTGGCGCGGGTTCTTCGCCATGAAATCCTGGTGGTAGGTTTCGGCCGGGTAGAAGCGCTTGTGCCGCTCGATCCGGGTGACGATCGGTTTGCGCCACAGCCCGGAGGCGCGCAGCTGGGCGAGATAGGCCGAGGCCGCCAGCCGCTGTTCCTCGGTCACCGGCACCAGCGCCGAACGGTACTGGGTGCCACTGTCCGGCCCCTGACGGTTGAGCTGGGTAGGATCGGCTCCGACCGAGAAGAAGATGCGCAGCAGCTGGTCATAGCGCACCACCGCGGGATCATAGGTTACGCGCACTGCTTCGGCGTGGCTGGTAGCGCCTCCGCTGACCTTGCCGTAATCGGCCTCGCCGCGCGACCCGCCGTGATAGCCGGAAACCACGCTGGTCACGCCCTGCACATGGCTGAAAATGCCTTCGATGCCCCAGAAACAGCCGCCGGCGAAGATCGCAGTCTGGACTGTCTTGCCCTCGGTGGCCTGGCGCACGGCGGCAGGCGCAAGCACGGCACGCTCCGATGCGGCGGCGGGTTGCTGGCAGGCGGCGGCTAGCGCCAGGATCGGAAGAAGCAGGATGGTTGACCGGTTCACTTTGGTCGATATGCTCACTCGGCGGGCGCGGCTACCGCGACAGGAGCAACACTGTTGACGATCCCGCCACCGACATTGATGCCCAGCGAACCGAACACCAGCACGGCACCCAGAGCAAAGCCGATGGCGAAGGAGCGGTAGAGATCGGCTTTGAACAGGCCCATGGGTTCGTCAATCGTATTGGTTAATCCGTTGATTCGCCCAATCGCAGAAATTGTCTTTACGTCTAGTGAACGGACGCAGATGCGGGTCATTTCCAAGCCGAACGGCCCGGCGAATGCGGTGAGGCGATGCAAATCAGTGCCGGAAGTGCCGCATACCCGTAAACACCATGGCAAGGCCTTTTTCATCGGCGGCGGCGATTGGCTGGCTTGGTCCATCAATCAATTACGCTGAAAAGCACATAGACTCGACCGTCGCTGATACAGTCTACGATTATCATATCGTCCCAGTAACGCCATGAATGATACTCCCGGAGAATACGCTTCCGGCAAACATTTCGTTGAAACCTGGGGTCGCCAGCATTAAACTAGGGGGGAGCATTTCCAGAAAAGATATCGGAGTCCAAACGGTCAGTTTGTGCGACAATCTTCGAATGGAAAGAGAGATCATCGAGCACTCTTTTGGCGGCGGGCGTGCTGTCAAAGGCGAGATAGATGATGCGTGAGTCAGGACCAGACTGCGTTTCGCCGCGCAAATTTTCAATCTCCGAGCCCGGTTGCACGCCGAAGCCCTCCTCGAAATCAGCGGAGGACGGTCGCATGCTGGTCAATATCGGCAGTCCGACGACAACAAACAGCAGTAGCAACAAAGGCACGGAAGCACAGCCTGTGACTGCGAGGCCGCCTGTCTTTCCGGCTTGGCCATTTTGGGAATTGCGCTTGCGGCCAATCCACCACACGCCAAATCCCGCGACAATGCCGCAAAGGGCGAGCAATAAAGCTGGGAAGAGAAGCCAGATCAACAGCATGGCTCAGTGCCGGAAGTGCCGCATGCCCGTAAACACCATGGCAAGCCCTTTTTCATCGGCGGCGGCGATGACCTCGTCGTCGCGGATTGATCCGCCGGGCTGGATGATCGCGGTTGCGCCCGCTTCGGCGGCGGCCAGAAGGCCATCGGCGAAGGGGAAGAAGGCATCGGAAGCAACCGCGCTGCCAAGGGTGCGCGAGGCTGGCCAGCCATATGTCTGCGCGGCCTCGGCGGCCTTCATCGCGGCGATGCGCGAGCTGTCGCGGCGGTTCATCTGGCCCGCGCCGATACCGGCGGTGACCCCGTCCCTGGCATAGACGATGGCGTTGGATTTGACGTGGCGGGCCACGGTCCAGGCGAACAGGCAGTCCCTGAGTTCCTGCTCGCTGGGGGCACGTCTGGTCACCACCTTGAGATCGGCCTCGGAGATCGCGCCGTTGTCGCGGGTCTGCACCAGCAGGCCGCCGGTAATCTGCTTGACCGTCAGCCCGGCGCGGCGCGGATCGGGCGTGTCGCCGGTCAGCAGCAGCCGCAGGTTCTTCTTCTTCGAAAACACGGCGCGGGCCTCGTCGTCGGCATCGGGGGCGACGACCACTTCGGTGAAAATCTCGCAGATCGCCGCTGCGGTTGCCCCGTCCAGCTTCGTGTTTACCGCGACAATGCCGCCGAAGGCCGAAACCGAATCGCAGTGCAGCGCGCCCTGCCACGCTTCGAGCAGGCTGGATGCCTGTGCCACGCCGCAGGGGTTGGCGTGCTTGACGATGACCACGGCCGGGGCTTGCCCGCGAAATTCGGCGGCGAGTTCCAGCGCGGCGTCGGCATCGTTGTAATTGTTGTAGGACAGCTCCTTGCCCTGCACCTGCTGCGCCTGGGCGATGCCCCGGATGTGCGGGCCAACTGGGGTGTAGAGCGCGGCCGACTGGTGCGGGTTTTCGCCATAGCGCAGGGTCTCGGAACGGCGGCCGTTGATCGCCAGCATGTCGGGGAATGTCTGCTGCTGGTCGGCGAAGGCGAACCACTGGCTGATCATGGCATCGTAGGCGGCGGTGGCGGCAAAGGCCTTGGCGGCCATCGCCTTGCGGAAGGCGAGGCTGGTTGCGCCGTTGTTCGCCTCAAGCCCGGCGGCGAGCGCGGGATAGTCCGCCGGATCGGTAACGATCGTCACCCAGGCGTGGTTCTTCGCCGCCGAGCGCACCATCGACGGCCCGCCGATGTCGATATTCTCGATGATCTCGTCGCGCGCCGCGCCTTTGGCGACAGTCGCTTCGAACGGGTAGAGGTTGACCACCACCAGATCGATCGCGCCAATGGCGTGTTCGGCCATGGCTGCGGCGTGGGCGGGATCGTCGCGCACCGCCAGCAGCCCGCCGTGGACCTTGGGGTGCAGGGTCTTGACCCGGCCGTCCATCATCTCGGGAAAGCCGGTCAGCTCGGACACGTCTTTCACCGCCAGCCCCGCCTCGCGCAGGGCCTTGGCGGTGCCGCCGGTCGATACCAGCTCGACCCCGCGCGCGCTGAGCGCCTTGCCCAGATCGGCAAGACCGGTCTTGTCCGACACCGACAGCAGCGCCCGGCGGATCGTCACGTCACTCATCTTGCGAAACCTATCCCATTTTCTTGAGCAGCCAGGCGAAATCGCCGCCGCCGCGCGATACCAGCCCCTGCACGACCAGCTGCTGGATCGGCACCGGCCGCGCCTGGGCATCGACCCACAGGCTCTCTTCAATCTGGACCTCGCCGCCGCCCGAGCGGAACTGCCAGTAGCTGCCATCGGGCAGCGCCAGCCCGACGCCCTGGCCGTCCGCCGAGAGCCCGGCCTCGATGCCTGGGCCGAGGTGGAACCGCATGGCATAGGCGACCTTGCCGCGCTGGCCCTTGCGCCCGGTCGGCATCAGCAGGTCTTCGCCGCGCAACTCGCTGCCGTCGTCGCGCAGGATCAGGATGCGGCGATGGATCAGGCCATAGCGCGCGGCATAGCCGTTATGGCTGGCTTCCAGCCGGGTGGCACCCCAATTGCCCTTGGCGCCGTTTTCGCCATCGAGGGTGCGGCGGTCGATATCGACTTCGGACACGCCCGAGCCGATCCGGCCATTGATCAGCACGGCGGTGGAATTGACGTCGTCGAGCACCATGGTCGAATGGGCGGCGGTGGCGCGCAGGCCCTGTTCGAGCCGCACCGGCACCAGCCCGCCGGCACAGGCCGACCCTCCGCAATTGACGATCAGCCGCTGCCCGGCATGCGAGAATTCAAAGGCCAGCGTCGAAGCGCAGCCGTTGCGGGCATGGCGCGCCATCGGCGGCGGCGCGGCATCGAACTGCAGCACGCCCTTCTGCGCCACCGCGCGCTGATAGCCCCACTGGCGGACATCGCGCAGCGGCCGGGTGCGCACGCCGCTCGCCGCGATCAGCAAGGCCAGCTCGTCAGCGCCGATGGCCCAGGCCCCCTGCCAGCTGCCCAGCGAGCCGTCGCCGTGGGTCAACGCCAGCAGCGGTGGGGCGAGCAGTGCCAGCATCGCTTCCAGCGCGGCGGGTGGTTCGCGCCGGGTCGCCTGATAGCAGGCGCGCAGCTTCACCAGCAGCGAGATCGCCTCCATCTGGCCGAGCGGGCTGCGCGAGAGTATGCCGCCATCGTCGCCCACCAGCTCGCCCAGCGCGTGGACCAGCCCGGCCTCGCCGAACAGGCGGCGCGGCTTGCCGTCGGGCAACAGCAGCCCGGCAGCGATGATTCCGCACCAGCCGGCGAGTTCGGCCAGCTGGTCCTCGGCGCGCGAAACGTTGCGATCGAGCCAGCGGGCATTGGCGGCGATAGCTTCCAGCGTGCGCGAGCGCAGCGCCTTGTTCTTGCCCGAGAGGATCAGCGGCGCATGGACAAACCAGTTCAGCAGCCGCGCCCCGGCATTGGCGAGGCTCCATGCCGGGCGCTTGCCGGGCCGTGCCGGCGGCTTGGCGTTAGCATCCAGCCAGGCGGACAGGATCCGCTCGGCGACCTGGGTGACCTGCTCGCGCGGGGCGCAGGCCTCAAGATCGGCAAGCCAGGCAAAGCTGTGCACGCAGCGCTCGACCGGCGGCGTCAGCCGCGCCGCGCCGCCGAAGTCGATCTGCGAGATCGGCGCCTTGACACCGTGGATGAAGAAATGGCCTGCACGCAGGGCGGTCCCCGCCGCGGCATTGCCGGCCAGCGGGTTGGCAACCGTCGCCAGCAGCCGGGTTTTGGCGACCTTGCCCATCGGCGCGGTCAGCATCGCATTGGGAATGCCGATCCGGTAGGCCAGCCGCAGCAGCCTCTCGCCTGCGCCCAGCGATGGCGGCGCGAAATCGGCGAGCGCCAGCGCGCGGCCCGGTTCGATAAGCTCGCCCGCCCGCGCCTGCGCAGCGGCTTCCTCGCTCAACACCCCCTCCTCACTCGCCCCGCCAAGCGGCATGGCGGCCCTGGCGCCGGTATCGCGAAGTTCGGTATAGGCAGGTCCGGAATCGACTGGTGCTGAATCGACTATTGCTTCGGGGCCGATAGCGTCGGTCATGGCCTAACCCACTCCTTTCAGCGCCGCGATATTGGCAGCATATTGATCCGGCCCGCCGCGGAATGTCGCAGTGCCGGCCACCAGCACATCGGCTCCAGCGGCAACACAGTCGCGCGCGGTGCCAACATCGACGCCGCCATCGACTTCGAGCCTGATATCGCGGCCGGTCTTGTCGATCATCTTGCGCACCGCCTCGATTTTCTTGAGCTGGCTGGCGATGAAGCTCTGCCCGCCGAAGCCGGGGTTGACGCTCATCACCAAGACCAGGTCAATCTCGTCGATCAGATAATCGAGCATCTTGGCGGGAGTCGCCGGGTTGAGCGAGATCCCGGCGAGCTTGCCCAGCGCCTTGATCGCCTGGACGGTTCGATGCGCATGCGGTCCGGCTTCGGGGTGGATAGTGATGATATCGGCCCCGGCATCGGCAAAGGCCTGGAGAAACCCGTCAACCGGCGAGATCATCAGATGCACGTCGAGCGGCTTCTTGGTGTGCGGGCGCAGCGCCTTGACTACGCCCGGACCGATGGTGATGTTGGGCACGAAGTGGCCGTCCATGACATCGACATGGATCCAGTCCGCCCCGGCCGCGTCGATTGCTCGCACCTCTTCGCCGAGTCGGGAAAAATCGGCCGACAGAATGGATGGTGAGATCAGGGGCGAAGCCATGGTTGCCAACGGCGTTAGACACCACATCTGGGGTGAACAAGGCGATAAATGCGCGTTTTCCACACAGTATGTCGCACCTGCTAAGCAAGTCCCCCTATCCGCCGCCGATTGACGGCCTCGCGCGGCATCGCCATGGCGCTTGGCGATGAGTGCAGGCCCTGCAGAATTGTT
The DNA here is from genome assembly GCA_963791765.1 of uncultured Alphaproteobacteria bacterium. Classification (GTDB taxonomy): domain Bacteria; phylum Pseudomonadota; class Alphaproteobacteria; order Sphingomonadales; family Sphingomonadaceae; genus Novosphingobium. The sequence goes on along the minus strand of CAWBTL010000006.1, from coordinate 69,540 downwards.
GCGCCACGAGATGCGCGTTCGCTATGGCCCCGTCGGCGATGCGCTGGACGGCATGCCGGTGCCATGGGGCAGCAACTGCCTTGAGGGCGACAGTTTCCTGCTGCGCACGGCGGAAGGCATCGCCTTTCACTACCGCAAAGGCCAGGGTGTCACCATCGGCCGCGAAGCCGATTGCCGGCCGGACGACGAGCAGCTCTATCTCAACGGCACCGTCTATGCCGCCGTGGCCAGCATCAACGGCTTCTATCCGCTGCACGCCTCCGCCGTCGCTCATGACGGGCGGGTCTATGCCTTTGGCGGCCCGTCGGGGGCGGGCAAATCGACCATGGTGACGGCGCTGGGCCAGCACGGACTGCCGCTGTTCTGCGACGATACCCTGATCCTCGACCTGTCCGATCCTGCCCGGCCGATGGCGCTGCCGGGGCACAAGCGGCTCAAGCTGACCCCGCAGGCGATCGCCTTGCTGGACATCGAACCGCAGGAGCGGGTGGGCGAGACCATCGACAAATTCTATGCCCTGCCGCCCGCCGGGACGCTCGACGTGGTGCTGCCGCTGGCGCATCTCACTTTCCTTCAGGCGGGTGAGAGCATCGATTGGCAGCCTGTCAGGGGCAGCGACCGGCTCGCAAGATTGCATGATGACCATTACACCAGCTGGTATTATGATCTTGCCAGCCGCCGCGAGGCTGCCGATGCATTCGGCTTCAAGGCAGGTCTGGCCCGCAGCATAACCATGAGCCAGTTGGCGCGGCCGCTTGAAGCGGACCGCTTTGGTGAAGTCGCGGCGCTGGTTGCCAAGACCATACTGGAAGGAAGAGTTCCCGAATGAGTGCCCCGATCGAAAAATTGCGCGATAAATTCGCTGAGACCGAAATCGACGACGAGATAGTTGTCATGCATCTGGACAGCGGCGATTTTTTTTCGCTCACCGGCACCGCTACCGACATCTGGCGGCTGATCGACGGCGCACGCACCCGCGAAGAGATCGTCGCCGAGCTTTCGTCGAGCTACGATTCGGGAGAGGCAGCGATAGCCTCCGATGTCGATGGCCTGCTGGTCCAGCTTGCGGATGCGGGAATTGTTGCCCTTGCATGAAGCCTGGCGTGCCCGCGCGCTGACGGTTCGGGCGATGATCCTGCTTGCCGCCGCATGGCTGACGGTGGCGCTGCTGCCCTTCCGGCTGTGGCGCGGCGGGCTTGGCCTCACCGAACGAGCGACGAGCGAATCGGATTTGACCCTGGCGCGCGGGCTTGCCCGCCAGGTCGAACGCGGCGCGTGGCGGCTGCCCCTCACCACAAGATGCCTGCACCGCGCCATGGCGCTCAGCTGGCTGCTGCGCCGCAGTAGAGTCAGGCATGCTGTGATATTTGCCGTCCGACCGCCGGAATTACGTGCGGCAGAGGACGCTCTGCATGCCTGGGTAGAGGCGGGCGGGAAGTGCCTGATCGGCGAGTTGCCGGGGCCCTGGATCGTCACCGCGCGGCTGGGCGAATAGTGTGATTTCTGCAACGATCTCGCCGGATTTGACCCGGATATGGACGGCCCCGCCATTCGCAGTTGCAACACGGGCGATTTTCCGGCATCTTTAACGCGACACAAAGGACTCTGCACATATGGGCGGACCCTATTGAAATGCTGGAGCAATACGCAATGACCATGACTTCGACACCGGCCAAAAGCTGGACCAAGCCCGAGTTCACGCGTCTCGGCCGGATCGCCGATGTGGCAGGCGGGCAGCCTGTCCCTAAAGAGAACAAGAACAACTCCTGATATCCGGCTTTTCCGCAGCCGTAAGTCTTGCCAGGGTTTTCATTGCTCGAAGTCCGTTGCATAGCGACGGACCACCTTGAAATGCGGGAGTTATATTGAATGACCAAGACCTCGATACCAGCCAAAAGCTGGACCAAACCTGAGTTCAAGCGTCTCGGCCGGATCGCCGATGTCGCGGGCGCCAACCCGGCTTCAATTCAAAACAAGAATAATTCCTGAGACCTTGCTACTGCACTCACTGGTCTGGGTTCAAAGGTATGGGCTCATAAGGTTGGTTAGGGGCTTTCATTGATCGCTGCCTGGCGGGATTGGTCCGGTGCTTCCTCGCGGATTTCGGAGCGTGTTGCGGCATCGCTTGGCCTGTTCGCGGGCCATGCCGCGCCGTGCTGGCGTGATGACGCAACCCTGTTCAGCCACCTTCCCGCGCCCAGACTGGCGCGCCCGGTACGGGGCTGGCGGCCTGCGCGCTCGCCCTCCGGCGCTGCCGTGCTGTTCCATGGCAGCTTTGACAATGCCGCTGAAATTGCCGAAGCGCTGGGCGTTTCAGCCGCTGAACCGGCGGCGCTTTATGGCGCTGCGGTAGACCGCTGGGCCGATGACGCCGACCGGCGCGTCATTGGCACCTATTGCTCTATCTTCACCACACCATCGGCTCTGCGATTGGCGCGCAGCCCCTGGGACGCACCCCCTCTCCATTACTGCCAGTTCGAGGATCAGGCGGTCGTCGCCTCGGTCCTGCGGGTGCTGCTGTCAGCGGGATTGCCGGCGCGGCTCGACACGATAAAGCTGGCCGACAACCTCTATTTCAACCTGCTCGAACGCGATCGCAGCTGGTACGAAGGCGCGCGGCAGGTGCCGATGGGCAGCGTGGTGCATCTGACCCGCGATGGGCCGCGCCGGATCGACTGGTACGATCCCGACTCCATCGCGCCGGTGCGCCTGCGCCGCGACGAAGACTATGTCGAAGCTGCCAATGCCATGCTTGCCGAAGCGGTTTCCAAGGCGCTCTGCCAGGTGCGCAAGCCTGCCATTTCTCTGTCCGGCGGTCTCGATTCGCCGATTGTCGCCGATGAAGTGCTTCGCCAGCTTCCTGATGGCCAGACGCTGCACAGCTTCACCGCCATTCCCGAACCCGGTTGGGACAAGATAACCTCCAGCGGCATGTACGGTGACGAACGACCTTTCGTCGAAGCCTTCGCCGCGATGCATCCGCGGCTCGACGCCCGCTTCGCCACCAACCCCGGCGAGTCCTTCGACACCCGCTGGAACGAGTTTTTTCTGGCGATGGGGGCCGCGCCCAACCATCTGTGCAATTACCAGGCCTATCACGGCGTCTGGGCCGGTGCCCGCGATGCCGGCTGCGATGCGATGCTATCCGCCGATTTCGGCAACCAGACATTCAGCAACGACGGCCGCTGGGGCTATGTCGAATATTTCCTGAAACTGCGCTGGAAGGAACTGGCGCTGGCGCTGAAGCATCGCGCGTGGGACGATCGCACGCTGCTGCACAAGTTCCTCGCGCTCAGTGTCCTGCGGATCATGCCGGCACCGGTTCGCGAATGGGTCAGGACGCGCCGTCATCCCGACCGGTTCAATATCAACAGCCTGGTGTCGATGCTCAGCCAGCCGGAGACCGAAGCCGCGCGGTTGCGCGCCCTGACGACCGGCGCGCATATCGATCATGAAATGGTGCCGAGCCAGCGCAGCTTCAACCGCAGCGAGTATTACTGGTCCGATGCCCACAGCACCGATGTCGATCAGGCTTTCGAGCAGATCTACGGACTGCGCCAGATAAATGTGCCGACTTACCGGCCGCTGGTCGAATTCTGCATGGGCCTGCCCACCGACCAGTTCCTGCGCGGCGGCCAGGAGCGCTGGCTGGCGAGGCGGATGGCGGTGGGCCGGCTTCCCGATACGGTGCGCACCAACCGGCAAATCGGCATGCACAACGCCGATTGGCATCTGCGCATGACCCGCAGCCTGCCCGACTTGCGCGCGCAGATCGCGCAGATCGCTGCCGACCCCGTCGCCGGACCACTGTTCGATACCGCCCGCATGGCAGCCCTGCTCGATGACTGGCCGGATTCCACCCCGACCGAACCCGAGCGCTGGATGCCATTGGCAGCGGGCCTGCCGCGCGGATTTCTCACCGCGCGGTTCATTTCCTATGTAAACGGCACCAATCGGGGCTAGTCCCGAACGCCTCCCCCAGTACACAGCGTCGGACCATGACCGAACAACCGATCAAATTCAGAACGATGCTGACGGGACTGCTGCCGCATCGGTCGACAGCGCGGCTCGTCGCGCTGATGCTCGCTTCGGCGCTCACCGAGGGACTGGGGCTGGTGCTGCTGGTGCCGATGCTTGCCGCGCTCGGCGAGGGGGGAGGCAGCCCTTCGCCCGTCGCGGAGTGGCTGACCCGGATCGGTGCGCCCGCGTCGCTGGGCGGGCTGCTGGCGCTGTTCGCGGTGCTGGTGGCCTCGCGCGCGGTGATCAACCATGCTCGTACCATGGCGGCGCAGCGCTTCGAGATCGCGCTGGTCGACGGGCTGCGCGCGCGGGCGTGGTTGGCGCTGCTGCATTGCGACTGGCGGGTGCTGTCCGCGATGCGCCAGTCCGACAATGCCAGCCTGTTGATCACCAACATCGACCGCATCGGCTATGGGGTGAACCAGGCGCTGCAGGGGCTGGCGACCCTGGTGACGCTGGCCGGACTGGGCCTCGCGGCGCTGGCGATTTCGCCGCCGATCGCGCTGGCGGCGCTGGCGGGCGGGGCGCTGGTGCTGCTTGCCTACCGCCGCATGCGCCGCCGGGCGGCTTTGCTGGGCGAGCAGCTCGGCGATGCCTATGGGCAGGTCCACGGCCATCTGTCCGAAGGCCTCGGCGCGCTGCGGGTGATCAAGAGCTTCGGCCGCGAGGCGCGCGCCGAACAGGACGCGGCCGCCAGCCTGGCGGGGTTGCGCAGGGCGCAGCTCGCATTCGTGCGCGACAACGGGCTCGGCACGATTGCGCTGCATGTCGCGGGATCGCTGTTGCTGGCCTTGCTGGTGTGGCTGGCTATCGTCCGCTGGAACGCGCGGCCAACCGAGATTTTGCCGCTGGTGGCGCTGTTTGCCCGGGCCTGGCCGCTGCTGGGCACCTTGCAGCAGTCGTGGCAGAACTGGGCGCATGCGCGCTCCGCCTTCACCGCGACCCAGGCGCTGCTCGCCGTGACCGAAGCCGGCCGCGAGCCGGGCGGGAGCGGTGCCGGGAATGTCGTCCCGCCCGGGCTCGACGAATTCATAACGCTGCGGGGAGCCGTCGTCCGTTTTGATGGCAGGGCATTACCGGCGCTGGACATCCCCGAACTCATCTTCCCGGCGCGCCGCATCACCGCCATCGGCGGACCGTCGGGGGCGGGCAAGAGCACCCTGGCCGATCTGCTGTGCGGGCTGATTTCGCCCGACGAGGGCACAGTGACGGTCGATGGCGCCACGCTCGATGGTGAACTGCGCCGGGCCTGGCGCTCGCGGGTCGCCTATGTCCAGCAGGAGCCGGTGCTGTTTTCGGGCACTATCCGCAGCAATCTGCTGTGGGCCGATCCCGATGCCAGCGAGGACCGGCTGCGCGCGGCGCTGCGCGATGCCTCGGCGCGGTTCGTGGACGACCTGCCAGGCGGACTCGATACACCCACCGGTGAAGGCGGGCGGCAGCTTTCGGGCGGCGAGCGCCAGCGCATCGTGCTGGCGCGGGCGCTGCTGCGCGATCCGGCGCTGCTGATCCTCGACGAAGCCGCCAGCGCGCTCGACCGCGAGAACGAAGCGGCCATCGCCGAGGCCATCGGCCGGTTGCGCCAGAGGCTGACGATAGTCATCATCGGCCACGGCGGCGGCTTGCCAGCACTCGCAGATCGCATGGTCTGGCTTGAAAAAGGCCGCGTTACCAAGCTAGAAGAAGCTTGCTGACCCATTTCTGCCCAATTCACAATCTATTCACGCCGCGAATCGGATATACACAGCCCTAGACGGACCAATGCGCTGGCCACTAGGGGAACATGATCGCGCAATTGTAAGTCCCTTTTCCACTATCAGGATTGAGAAGCCAATGACCTTGCCGAGACGTTTTCACGCCGCGGTGATTGCCTTTGCCGCTACGGCTGCTGTTTCAGCAGTCGCTGCGCCCGCAGCCTCTGCCTCCGCGCAGAGCGCCGAGCCGCCGCCCGGATGCACTGGCCCGGCCAGCCCCTATTGGCTGAATGTCGTGGCCAGCGGGCTGCGCAACGGCAATGGCCTGCTGGCGATCACGCTCTATGCCGATAACAGCAGCAAGTTCCTTGCCAAGAAGGGTTCGATCTATGTCGGACGCATGCCGGTAACCGCTGGCACGACCCGCGGCTGCATTTTCGTGCCCAAGCCCGGCGTCTATGCGTTGGCGCTGTACCATGACGAGAACGCCAGCCAGCGCTTCGATCGCACCGGCATCGGCTTTCCCGCCGAGGGTTTCGGATTCACCAACAATCCGGCGACGATCGCCGGACTGCCCTCGTTCCGCTCGGTCCGACTCAGCGTCCCGCGCGCAGGGCTGACCACGCGGGTGACAATGAAGTACCCGTGATTCTCAAACGCCCGTAAATTTCAGGCCAGCGCCGCGTAAATCTCTTTGAGCCGCGTCGGGGCTTCGGCCTCGGCGATGGCGTGGGCGCGCGAATCATCGACATCGACCCACCAGGCATCGCCGATATCCATGGTCGCGGCGCGGCCTGCATCGGCGATGCGCTGCATGCCATCCGACAGGCTGCCCGGTTTGCCCTCGGCAATCGCAGCGGAAATCGCCGCGGCCAGTTCGGGGGTGGCGAGGAACGCACCGCAATCGACGGCGTCATATTCAGGTATCGACTTGCCGATGGCCTCGATCCGGCCATCGGCATCGGTTTTGACCCAGGTGGCGTCGTCGGCGTCGATGAGCGGGCTCTGCGTGCGCCGGTCAATCGCCAGGGTCACGCCCCGGCTTTTGGTGCCCGTGCGCGCCAGCCGTTCCAGAATTCCGGCTTCGAAAATGTGATCGGCCATCATCAGGAGGTAATCCCCCCCGCCCATGCTGGCGATCCGCGCCGCGCCCGCCACCACCGAATGGCCGTTGGGGGTTGACCAGTGCTGCACCCGTTCGGAAACCACCGGAATGCCCACGCGCGCGCAGATCGAGGGCAGACATTTCTCGATCTCAACGGCCTGATGTCCGGTAACGACGACCACCCGATCGACACCGGCCGCCTTTGCCTGCCGCACGCCCAGTTCGAGCAGCGGCACTCCGGCGACTGGCGTCAGCGGCTTGAAATCAGAAATATCGCGCAGCCGGCTGCCATAGCCTGCGGCAATGATCATCGCGTCCATTGAACTCTCCTCGGAACGCGGTGAACGGAGTTACTCGGCTGCCAGCGCGTGGTTGGCGATATATTCCTCGACCATCTGGGCCGCGGTATCGTCGTTGAACTGCTGCGGCGGATGCTTGCAGAAATAGGCAGACGGGCCGATCAGCGCCCCACCCTCACCGCGCTCCAGCGCAACCTTGCAGCAGCGGATCGCGTCCATGACGCAGGCCGCCGAATTGGGGCTGTCTTCCACCGAAAGCCGCAGTTCGAGGTTCATCGGGACATTGCCCCACTGATTGCCTTCAAGCCGCAGGAAGCAAAGCTTGTTGTCCTTCTGCCACGGCACATAGTCCGAAGGGCCGACATGGATGTTCTCATCGGCAAGACGCTCGGCCAGCATGGCCTGCACGGCTTCGGTCTTCGAGGTCTTCTTGCTGCCCAGCCGCTGGCGGTCGAGCATGTTCATGAAATCGGTATTGCCGCCGGTGTTGAGCTGATAGGTCCGCCCGATATCGACGCCGCGCGCGCCGAACAGGCTGGACAGCACACGGTGGACAATCGTGGCGCCGATCTGGGCCTTGATATCGTCACCCACGATCGGGATGCGCTTTTCGGCAAAGCGCTTTTCCCAATGCGGGCGGCTGGCGATGAACACCGGCATGCAATTGACCACGGCCACGCCCGCTTCCAGCGCGCATTCCATGTAGAATTCGGTGGCTTCTTCCGAGCCCACCGGCAGGAAGTTGAGCAGCACTTCGGCGCCCGACGCCTTGAGCGCGGCGACGATCGATTCGTGCGTCGCTTCGGGAGCATCGGATACGATGAAGCCGAGGTCGCCGTGATCGGTCATGTGGTCAGCCACACCGTCGAGGATGCGGCCCATCATGACCTTGGTACCGCTGGCGGGCACATCGCGGTGAAACACGGCGGTGCAGTTCGGTGCCGAGAAAATTGCGTCGGAAATATCCTTGCCGACCTTGCGGGCATCGACATCGACGCCCATCACGAAATCGACATCGCCCGCGCCGTAGCCACCGATCCGGTCATGGATCAGGCCTTGCGGGGAGTTGTTCGACCGGTAGTAGGCCACGCCCTGCACCAGCGAACTTGCGCAGTTGCCTACGCCGATCACGGCGACCTTGATTGGCTTCATCAATTCGATCCCTTTAGACATTCGCGACGCGGCTTCGAAACCGCGTCATTGTGATTTCGCGCGCCAAAAGCAAGAAGTTTGCGCAAGGTCAAGCCGCTTGGCGACCGAGTGTGGCAGTCATGCCTCAAACCCCCCTCCGGAATTGGAGCGCCCGTTGCCCCGCCAAAGCGGCCATTCCGGCAACCGGTGGAGCCACTTAGCCCAGAGCGGAGAAAACGCCAACCGTCAACCTTTGCGCATTAGTCATCAACTGGAAACAATCGTGTGCTTCCCTGGTCCAGCGAGCCCAGCAGCTGCTCCAGACTGTCGAGCAGCCGGATGCCCGGGTCTACGGCAATAAAGTCTTGCGGAACGAAGGCTTCGGTCAGAATTCCGCGGAATTCGACGCCTGCCGCCAGGGCAATCCGGGCATCGTTGGGCGAATCGCCGGTGAACAGGAAGCGCGAGCGCGGGACGCCGAAGCGTTGCTCCAATGCGGCGAAATGGTCCTCGCCTTTGCCGAAATTGTCCGCCGGACGGTAGCCGAGCGCGAAATCGACAGGCCAGTCGCGCGCCATCCGGGTGACATAGACTTCAAGATTGTTCGAGGAAATGGCGATGCGAAAGCCTGCCGCGCGCCATTCGCCGAACAACGCGGCGACATTTGCGGGCAAGGCGACGCCGAGCAGATAGGCGTCCTTCCAGTGCTCGAAAGCGGCTGCAACCGCATCGGTATCGCTCCGATCCGGGTAGAGCAGCCGCAGCTGCTTTTCGAACGGCAGCCCCGAGGTGCGAAAATAATCGCGCCGTGCCGCGGCCCATGGCGTGCCGAAATTCTGCTCCATCAGCGTGGCGGCCCGGTCGGCATAGTCGTCCATGGTCGGCACCAGCGTGCCGTCGAGGTCGAAGATCAGCAGCGCTATGGTCACGGCTGGAGCCCCTGCCGAGCGATCGCCAGATCCTCGGGCGTATCGACTTCGTACCAGCGCAGGTCCTGTATCCAGCAGATTTCGGGCGCGGTAACCGGGTCCTGCGCCAGCCGGCCCAGGACCATTTCGACCGAAGCCGTCCGCTTGTCCTCGTGCGTCAGCACATGGTCGAAGGCGCGCCAATAGTCATCGACAGCGTCCGGGCCGACTGCGGTGGTGCCGATATAGGCGCCGTCAAAGCTTGGCAGCGTCTTGGAAATCGCCGCCAGCCGCCCGCCCCGATCAACCACTTTCATTTCGTCCGAAAGGATCTCGCGGTCCTTCTCGCAGGCGATGCGCAGGCCCGGGCCGGGCTCGAAAAAGCCGGTGTACATCGCCGGGGGGAACAGATGGTCGGCATTGGTGACGATGAACGGCGATCCCGCCACTGCTGCGCGGGCCGCGCTGAGCGAAGTGAGGTTTCCGGCTTCCAGTTCGGGGTTGCGGACGGCGCGCAGCCTCTGTCCGGCCCAGCGCTGTGCCAGATGCGCCTCGACGCTCTCGGCCATATAGCCGGTGACTACGACGATCTCCTCGACCACTGCCAGCAGCGCTTCGATGGCGAAATCGATGCAGACCCGCGATCCTACGGGCATCAGCGGTTTGGGCAGTTCCCCGGTGGCATCGCCGAGCCGGCTGCCGCGTCCGGCTGCTAGAATGATGCCTTTCATCGGGGAAACTTCCGGCTGTTCTGGTCTGAAGCGGGGTGCGGGATGGCGAACCAAGGCAGCGCCGTCAAGCCGGAGCGGCTGCTGGCGGGCCGGATGATCAGGTCGCCTTGAGGTGGCTGGGCAGCAATTCGCCCTGCTTGTCGGCCGCGATCACCGGCGCACACCAGATAATCGCCGCCAGCCAGATGCACACGCCGAGCACGCCAAGCTGCGGCACCAGCCATGGCACGCCGAACACGCAGAGCGAGGCGGCGAACAGCGCGTAGAAATCGCGCTTGAAGATCTTCTCGCCAAGCAGGACCAGCTTCTGCAGACGGGGTTTCGGCTCCAGCCGCAGTTCCAGCGCCGCGCGCAGCACGTCGAAGCTGCCCCGCTTGGGACCAAGCCTGACCAGCAGCGTCATCAGCAGCATGCACAGCGCCGCCACAGCCACCAGCCCGAAGGCATAGCCGAGCTGCGACATCCCATAGGTCCGCACCACCCCAGACCATGATGCCGAACACGAAACCGAGATTGGCGAGCTGATCGAATGCCGTATCGAGCGCGGCACCGGCCCGACTGGTGCGATAGGTTACCCGGGCAATGTCGCCGTCGATACAGTCGATCACCGAGACCGCCTGATACAGCGCGCCGCCCACCGCCAGCCACATCGCGCCGCCATGCGCCAGCACGAAGGCCATCGCCATGGCGAGCACGAAAGTGAACCAGGTGACGGCGTTGGGCGACACATTCGCGCGCATCAGCAGCGCCGAGGCGCGGAACGAGATCGGCCGGTTGATGTTGCGCCCGAACCAGCCTTCGCCGGGCTTCATCGAGGCCTGGAGGATCTGCCAGGTAACGGCGGAGGGCCGCGCCTGGGCCATGAAGTGGACGCCATCGGCGCGCGGCTCGGCCCGGGGATCGTCGCGCAGCAGTTGCAGCCCCGCGCGGGTCACCAGCATGTCCGCGGGCAGGACGATCAGACGCTCGCCGGCAGCCAGCGCGATATCCTCGATACGTTCGACCCGCGACACCTGCGGCAATGCCCGCTCGCGCACGGCAAAGCTTTGCTCCCAATCGGAGGGGACTGGCCCACCGCCGACGATATGGACGGATCTTGCGCCTACAAGATCGGCAATGATCAGGCTGCGCGCCACGCCCGTCAGCCCTGCCATGCGCTGCAGCAGGAACGATGAAGCTGGTATTGCAACTGAGAAATCTGGGATGAAATTTGGCATTGATCGCTTGATGATAACCTTGGGACGGGACGGGCGGCGGCGACCACTGTCAGTGCCTGTTTATAGCCCCGCCGCCCGCCGTTGTCCACATCGCCCTGCCGCAAGCCCAGGGCCATCGCATCAAGCCCAGGGCAATCGCATATAGCCCTAGTCTTTCATTCATCGTCACCCTGAACTTGTTTCAGGGCCCATCGGGCCGCACGACCAGAGCCAGAAGTAAAGGCGCAAACCGAGATGTCATGCTCGAAAATCAGATCTCCGGGTGCGCGGCGGAATGGGCCCTGAAACAAGTTCAGGGTGACGAAATTGGGTGGAGTTGGGTCCATATGCGATCGCCCTGCCGCATGCGGCGTGGCGGTTGCCATTGCCGGTGGCCGCGATTAGGGCGCGGGGTGCCCGCAAAGCTTTGTGCGGGCGTGGGAGATGTTGTCGTGACGAACAGGATGGGGGCAAGCGGCAGCGGCGGAGCCCGCCGTCCCCAGCGCCCGCGCGAGCTGCAGGATCCGCTCAACCATTACCTCTACCACCCGCTGGCGTGGAAGCTGGCCAGGGCGCTGGCGCATACGCCGCTGACCCCCAACATGGTCTCGGTGATCGGCGGCGGCTTCGTTGTTGCCGCCGGGATTGTCTATGCGCAGGGCTGGGGCTGGCAGGGCGCGCTGCTGGGCCTGCTGCTGCATATGACCTGGCACGTCGTCGATGGCGCCGACGGCGATCTGGCGCGGATCACCGGCCGCTCCAGCCCGCTGGGCGAACTGGTTGACGGCATCTGCGACTATGTCAGCCACATCATCGTCTATTTCATCCTTGGCTGGGTGCTGTCGCTGCAACTGGGCTGGATCGCCTGGCCGATCATGGTCGCGGCCGGGCTCAGCCATGTCGTGCAGTCCAACCACGTCGAGGTGCAGCGCCGCTTTTACCAGTGGTGGGTGCTGGGCGTGCCCTGGCTCAACAATTCGCAGGCCAAGGGCAGCAGCGGCCAGCTCAAGAGCCTGTTCGGACTGGTCGTCGAGGGCTATCTCAAGCTTGCTGTCGGCATGACCCCGCACACCCAGACCATCGATGCTTCGGTGGTCGCCGCGCAGGGCAATCCCGCCGAGCTGGAGCGGATCCGCGCGCTGGTTCGCGCCGAAGCACCGCCTCTGCTACGACTGTACAAGTTCCTCGGCCCCAATCCGCGCGCGATCGTGCTGGGTCTGTCGATGCTGGCGGGCAGCCCGCTGTGGTTCTTCATCTACCAGGCAGTCGTGCTCAACATCGGCGTGGCGCTGTCGGTGCGGATGCACAATGCGGCGGCCCGGCGCATCGCGGCAGGCATTGCGGCATAGCGCGCGGCGTGTTTATCTAGCCGCCTGTTCTTGCCGGAGCGAGCCATGTCCCAAGATTCGCTGATCGACCAAGCCAGGGCCATCGCCCCGCAGCTGGTCACCTTGCGCCGCGCCATCCATGCCGAGCCGGAGCTTGGCCTTTTCACGCCCAAGACCCGCGACAAGGTCCGGAGGGCGCTCGCCCATTTGCCGCTGGACTGGCGCGAGGGGCCATCGACCACCGGTCTGGTCGCAGTTCTGAAAGGCGGAGCCGGAGAAGGCCGCAGCGTGCTGCTGCGTGGCGATATGGACGCGCTGCCTATGCCCGAGGAAACCGGCCTGAGCTTCGCCTCGACCGTACCCGGCGCGATGCACGCCTGCGGCCACGATGCCCACACCGCGATGCTCGCCGGCGCCGCCGAACTGCTCTGCGCGCGGGCGGCCACGCTCAAGGGCGAAGTGCGCTTCATGTTCCAGCCGGGCGAGGAAGGCTTTCACGGCGCGCGCCATATGCTCGACGACGGCCTGCTGGATCCGCTCCCCGACGCCGCCTATGCGCTGCATATCATGCCCAACGCCCCGCACGGGCTGATAACCGGCCGGGCCGGGCCGCTGCTGGCGGCGGCGGACCAGATCGATATCGTCGTCGAGGGGCGCGGCGGCCATGCCTCGATGCCGCACCAGACCATGGACCCGATGCCGGTCGCCTGCGAGATCGTCACCGCGCTGCAGGCGATGGTCACCCGCAAGTTCGATATCGCCGATCCGGTGGTGCTGACCATCGCCAGGATCGAAGGCGGCACCACCCATAATGTCATCGCGGACCGGGTGAGCCTGCGCGGCACCATGCGCTCGCTCTCGCCCGCCAGCCGCCAGCGCCTGGGCGACGAAGTGCGCCGCCTCGCCGCCGGTATCGCCGGAGCGCATGACATGGAAGCCGATGTCCTGGTCACCGAGGGCTTCCCGGTGACGATCTGCGATGCCCGCGCGGTCACCTTTGGCGAACAGGTGGCGCGCGAGCTGTTCGGAAGCACCGCCTTCCACCGCATGGACAGCCCGATCATGGGGGCGGAGGATTTCTCCTATGTGCTGGAAAAGGTGCCGGGCGCGATGTTCTTCCTGGGGGTCAGTCATGAGGGCGAGGACTGGACCAGCTGTTGCGGCATCCATTCCACCCGGATGATGCTCGACGAAAGCGTCATGCCGCGCGGCGCCGCGCTGCTGGCCGGGCTGGGCGAGGCGTTCCTTGCGCGCGGGTTCGGTTGAGCTTCGCTATGCCGATCGATATGCAGAGGGCCGACTTTTTCGGAGCAGGCCGCAGCGACAGTCCCTATTGGAACGAGAGCGTTTGGTTCTCACTCTCGATCCCCGAGCGGCATATCCACGGGATGATCCAGTACTATTTCCGCCCCAACATGGGCATGCTCAATGGCGGGCCGGTGCTGTGGGATCCCTCGGGCCATTTCCAGTGGAATTGCCTCTACTACAACTGGAGCCACTTGCAGGCGATGCCGGAAGGGGCGCAGAAATTCGATATGCAGGCGCGCAATTCGCTGGCGGTGAAAGTGCTCGAGCCGCTGGCGCGCTACAAGATCGATTACGACAAGGAGGGCTTCCAACTCGACCTGACGTGGCAGGCCATCGGCCCGGTGCACCAGCTGATCACCGGCGATCCCGGCCAGCAGGCTACCGCCAGCTTCCATATCGAGCAGCCCGGGCGGATGCAGGGCATGATCCGGCGGCACGGCGAGCAATTTCCGGTCGACTGCTTTTCGATGCGCGACACTTCCTGGGGCGCGCGCGACTACAAATCGCTGGCCTTCGGCGGCTATTTCTGGGGCATCGCGGCAGACAGCAGCTTTCACGCGCTGTGCATGGGTTCGGGAGATGGCTGGACCCGCGAGGCAAAGTGCATCGGCGGCTACATCATGCAGAATGGCGAAATGGCGAGCCTGGTGTCGGGCATGCGGACGGTTTTGGACTACGGCCGGTACGGTCCCGCCAAAGTGCTGTTCGAGGGCACCGACGCGCTGGGGCGCAGCATGCGCGCCACCGGCACAATCGATCCGGGACAGGTCTTCACCGGCTACACCGATCACACCGTGGTCTGGTCGCTCACCGAATGGGACTGGGACGGCGTGACCCATTGGGGCGACAATCAGGAATTCTCCCCCGCCGAGCCGTTCCGCCAGCTGGCGCGCGGCGAGATCGTGCTGGGATGAGCGTGCCCGATATTGCCAATGGCCAGATCATCATCGTCACCGGCACCTCGGGTTCGGGCAAATCGACCACCTGCGAGCTTTGGGCGAAGCGTTCGGAAGAGTTCTGGCTGCTCTACGGCATCGACCACTTCCTCGCCGCGACCTATCCCTCCAAATTCGGCCACCACGGTCCGCGCAGCCGCGAGGGGATTTATGCCCATCCGCTGGACGAAGCCGATCCCGACGGGCCGCTGCGCTGGAGTCTTGGCGAGAACGGGGTCAAGGCCTTCGCGGTGATGCACGAATGGATCGCCGCCGCATCGCGCGCGGGCTGCAATGTGGTGCTCGATCATCTGGCAATGACCGATCCGGCACTGCTGCAGGATCTGGTGTGGCGGCTGGAGGGACTGCCGGTGCTGTTCGTCTGCCTCAAACCGCCCTACGCGGTGCTGGAACAACGCGTCGCCAACCGCACCATGGACAAGCCACTGCCCGTCGACCTGCTGGGCGAGGACGCGGTGCGCAAGATCGTCGACCGGCTCGATAGGTTGCGGCCGTGGTTCTACGAGGCGGTCTATGCCAATGACCTCTGTGACCTCGAGATCGACAGCGACCGCCACAACCCGGAGGAAATCTGCGCGATGATCGAGGCGCGGCTGGCCGAGGGGCCGGGAACTGCGTTTGGTGCGCTCAGGAAGCGCTGGCCGAAGAGTCAATTAATCTAGAAATATCAATCTTCTATCTGATAAACGCGCAATGCTATATTGTGCCAATCAGTTGAATTTATGACGATACAATCCATGACCGGCCCATCTTCTTCGCGTTTGGAACCGCCCTTCGCGATATCGATCCGGAATGGGCGGGCATCTTTCAGCACGACCCGGGCAGGCAGCAGTTCGGCATCGCGGGTCAGCGCAGTGACTGTGCCTTCGTAGCCGAGCACCATGCCGGCATGCTCGATTTTGGTCAGCACATAGGCCGTGATGAAGGCGTCAGGCCCATCTGCCTTGTCCAATACCGCGTTGAGCGGACCATGGAATATTGTCCGGTTGGCGCGAATTCGAAATAATTCACCAAGAATATGCCCCAAGGCGGCGGCTGTAACCAGTAGAAAGCCCAGACCTGAGAATAGCGCAAGTCGGTCTTCGGAAGTCGTCAACGCCGCTCCCGATGGGTCGAGTACCCGGTAGGGGTCGGCCAATGGCAGATCGATGCGAGAGGGCATCCGGCTGACTATCCACAGGATCAGCGCATAGACAAAGTGAACCGCTACGGCGAAACTGCCGATCTGCGCCAGACCAAGTGGCGAACCCAACGAGGGAATGACAGGATCGGCCTCCTTGGTTCGGCCGGTCCGGTAGAAAAAATAGACTGCGATCAATCCGGGCAGCAAAAGCGCGCCGGTCAGAATTGCGACGAGTGTGAGCCCCATCGCAAATCAGCTTTCAGCGCAAGTTCTTTTCGCGTGCCACTAGGGTCTTCCGCCGGATTACGAAAACCCCGTCCTCCCGGCGCTCCGCAGCCCGCTCGATTTCGTCCCAGCTGTGGCTGAACGCACGAAACAAGCGCGATGCGGTTGCGATGGACTCGGGTGAATTGATCCGGCCTGTGCTCATAACAAGAACATAGTGGCAGAAAGTGATTATGCAAACCCTTAAACCCGCAACTCCGCCCATTCCGGATGCTTCTCGAAGGCCGCCTCCACATAGCTGCACTCGGGCGCCACCTTGAAACCCTGCGCTGCGGCATCTTCAACCAGCGCCTCGACCAGCCGGGCCGCAATGCCGCGTCCGCCGATTTCGGGCGGGACCAGGGTGTGTTCGGCCACTCTGGCACCATCGCGCACTACCCAGGTGAGGCGGCCGATCACACTGTGGCCGGGCACATGGGCATGATATTCGCCGCGAGCGCCGTGCTCGTGACGGGTGATGGTAACGCTTTCCATGAAATACCCCTGCTTGACGGCCCTACTTGACGGGACACCCGCCCCGCATCATCGCTGATATGGCCATGCAATTCCTTTCCGACAATGCCGCTGCCGTCCACCCCGCCGTCTGGCGCGCGATGCAGGCGGCCGACGCTGCCGATGTTCCCTATGATGGCGATGCGATCAGCCAGCGCCTCGACGCGGCGTTTTCGGCGCTGTTCGGGCGGGACTGCGCGGCGCTGTGGGTGGCGAGCGGCACCGCCGCCAATGCGCTGGCGCTGGCCTGTCTGGTGCCGCCGCACAGCGCCGCGATCTGCCACCGGCTCGCGCATATCGAGACCAGCGAATGCGGCGCGCCGGGCTTCTACACCCACGGTGCCAAGCTGATCCTGGCCGAGGGCGAGGGCGCGAAGATCACCCCGGCCAGCATCGCGGCGGTGATCGCCCCGATCCGCCGGGATGTCCACCAGCCGCTGCCGCATGCCATTTCGATCACCCAGGCGAGCGAATTCGGCCAATGCTACCGCGTGGACGAGGTCGCAGCGATCGGAGCCTGCGCCCGCGCGCATGGCATGGCGCTTCACATGGACGGCGCGCGCTTTGCCAATGCCGTGGCTTTCCTGGGCTGCACGCCGGCCGAGGCCAGCTGTGAGGGCGAAGTCGATGTGCTCAGCTTCGGCTTCGTCAAGAACGGCGGCATGGGGGCGGAGGCGCTGGTGCTGTTCGATCCGTCGCTGGCCGATGAGGCACGCCTCAGGCGCAAGCGTGGCGGGCATTTGCAAAGCAAGGGCCGCTATCTCGCCGCGCAGATCCTGGCGCTGCTGGAGCACGACCTGTGGCTGGACAATGCCCGCGCCGCCAATGCCGCCGCCGCCGAGATCGCGTCCCAAGCGGGCGGACGGCTGCTCTATCCGGCCGAATCGAACCAGCTGTTCCTCACCGCCAGCGCGGCGGAACGGACGGCGCTGCGCGCGCAGGGCTTCGGCTTCTACGACTGGGGCGATGACGGCGCGCGGATCGTTACTGCCTGGAACAGCGATCCCGTGCATGTCGGTGCGCTGGCCCGCGCTATTGCGGCATTGTGAGTGCAACCACAATTCGCAGGTTGCGATAATCTCTCAGTCAATGCGCTCCGCTGTGCGATCGCAGAGCGGCTGCCAAGCACCCGCCACTTTCCATTCTCACACAATCTGTTGTTTGTGACCGTTGTCGGAGAACTCGATGCGGGCTCGCTCGCTCTCGCCTGACAGTGTCCAACAATTGCCGTCGCGTTCGAACTCGATAGTGACGATAGAACCCGTGATTTTCGAATCTGCGCGCGAAGTATTCGCCGTCGTCGGCTACTCCCATCACGCTGAGAGTGTCGAAGCGATAGCCTTCGATGTCCGCCTTTTCATCCTGCACGAGGAAGAACTTGCCGGTATGCCATGATCCCTCATGCGTGCTGAGCCATGCCTGGCCGCTTGCCTTCGGGTTTTCTTCGCTTTGGTCCGTGCCGCCATAGGATGTTCCCCGGGCCGTCCATCGCCCAAGAAAGATTGCCAAGGCTTCATGCCGATCATCGCGGTCCATCTTCTCGTTCCCAAACTTGCTCGACCAATGCCTGAGAAACAGGGTAGAGATTGCTTTTGTTCCATCAAATAACTGCAACTTTGTGCAAGCGACGTTAGTTCACCGCGCTATTGCGGCGCTGTGAGCGCGCGCAGGCCTTCGCGCCAGGTCGGATAGCGCGGACGCCAGCCCAGCACCCGTTTCGCCTTGCCGTTCGCAACCCGGCGGTTCTCCGCATAGAACGCCCGCGCCATCGGCGACAGCTGCGCTTCCTCCAGTGACAGCAGCGGCGGCGGGGGCAGGCCGAGCAGACGGCAGGCCTCCTCGATCAGCGCGTTCTGGCTGCAGGGCAGATCGTCGGCGAGATTGTAGGCCCCACCCGGTGCATCCAGCGCCGCGATCACACCCGCGGCAATGTCATCGACATGTACCCGGCTGAACACCTGCCCGGGCAGATCGATGCGATTGGCCTTACCCTCGCGCACCCGTTCGAGAGCGCTGCGACCCGGCCCGTAAATTCCCGGCAATCGAAACACCCTTGCCCCGCGCCCCAGCCAGTTCGCGTCCGCCTCGCTCCGCGCAGACCGCCGCCCGGTGCCTGTAGGTGCCGTTTCATCCACCCAGGCGCCAAGGGCATCGCCATAGACGCCGGTGGAGGAGAGATAGCCGAGCCATTTGCCGCCCAGGGCTTCTCCATAGGTGTCCAGCACCGGGTCCAGCCCCTCGCCACCGGGCGGGACTGAGGACAGCACATGGCTCGCATCAGCCAGCGCCATCCGCACATTGCCGCTATCGTCAAACGCCAGATCGCCGTCGCGGCCTGTCGCAACCATGTCCCAGCCACACGCCGTCAGCGCCCTCGCGATGCGGGAGGCGCTGTAGCCGAGGCCGAAAATGAACATGCGCGGCATTGCGATTTCCACTGTGTCTCGACTTCGCTCGACATGAGCGGGGTGGTGCTAATTGTTCTGGTTGATTCCGCTGTGGCTGGCAATCGCAAGTACATGCACTAGATTGCCCCCCATGGATATCGCCCGCACCCCCGAAGCCGCTCCGCCCGTGATCCGCCGCGAGGATTACCACCCGCCCGAATGGCTGGTGCCCGAAGTGGCGCTGAACTTCGCGCTGGGGCTGGACGAAACCCGCGTCACCGCCACCTTGCAGGTCGCGCGCAATCCTGCCGGAACCGGCGCGCAGACGATCCGGCTCAATGGTGATGGCATCGCGGCGCTGTCGGTCAGGGTCGATGGCACTGCCGTGAACGACTGGCGCATGGACGGCTCCGACCTGCTGATCGACCTGCCCGGTAGCAGCCACGCCATCGAGATCGTCACTCTGGTCCACCCCGCCGCCAATTCGCAGCTGATGGGACTCTATGGCTCGAATGGCATGCTTTGCACCCAGTGCGAGGCCGAGGGCTTTCGCCGCATCGCCTTTTTCCCCGATCGGCCCGATGTGCTCTCCACCTACCGGGTGCGGATGGAAGGCGACAGGGCGCAGTTCCCGGTGCTGCTTTCGAACGGAAATTGCGAGGCTCAGGGAGAGGGTGCAGACGGCGTGCACTGGGCGGAATGGCACGATCCCTGGCCAAAGCCCTGCTACCTCTTCGCGCTGGTCGCAGGCGAGCTGGTCGCCAACCATTCGACTTTCACCACGATGAGCGGACGCAAGGTCGATTGCAACATCTGGGTCCGTCCCGGCGACGAGGGGCGCACCCAGCATGCGATGGATTCGCTGATCGCCTCGATGAAATGGGACGAGGAGGCATTCGGCCGCGAATACGATCTCGACCTGTTCAACATCGTCGCCGTTTCCGATTTCAACATGGGGGCGATGGAGAACAAGGGGCTCAACGTCTTCAACACCCGCTATGTCCTCGCCGAGCCCGAAACTGCCACCGACGCCGATTACGACGCCATCGAAGGTGTGATCGGGCATGAATATTTCCACAACTGGTCGGGCAACCGCGTCACCTGCCGCGACTGGTTCCAGCTGAGCCTAAAGGAAGGCTTCACCGTGCTGCGCGACCAGCTGTTCAGCGCTGCGATGGGTTCGGAAGCGGTCAAGCGGATCGAGGATGTTCGGGTGCTGCGTTCGGGCCAGTTCCCCGAGGATTCGGGACCGCTCGCCCATCCGATCCGGCCCGATGCCTATCAGGAGATATCCAACTTCTACACCGCCACGGTCTATAACAAAGGCGCGGAAGTGATCCGGATGATGCGGACCATGGCGGGGGCGGAGCGCTTCCGGCAGGGCACCGACCTTTATTTTGAGCGCCATGATGGCGAGGCGGCAACCTGCGAGGACTTCGTCAAGGCGATCGAGGACGGCGCGGGGCTGGACCTCGGGCAATTTCGCCTGTGGTACGCGCAGGCCGGGACGCCGCAGGTCAAGGTCAGGCTGGCGCATGCGGGCGATGTGGCGACGCTGCACCTCGAACAGCAGGTGCCGCCGACTCCCGGGCAGAGCGACAAGCAGCCGATGCCGGTTCCGCTGGAGCTGGCGCTGTTCGACCGGAAAACCGGGCGTCACCATGGCAAACAGCTGGTCATACTCGACAAAGCTGAAGCGGAGTTGAGCTTCCCGGGATTCGCCTCGCTGCCGGTCCTGTCGATCAACCGCGGCTTTTCCGCGCCGGTCGCGCTCGATACCGGCAGCACAGTCGAGGATATGGTGTTCCTCGCCGCGCATGACGACGATCCCTTCGCCCGGTATGAGGCAATGCAGAGCCTGATCGTGCAGCATCTGACCGGCGCGGTAAGCGGCAGTCTGGACGCGAGCGAGCGCGATGCCGGGCGCGAGGCCATCGGCCGGGCCCTGGCTGCCATAATCGACGATGCCGCGCTCGACGATCTCATGCGCGGCGAACTGATGATCCTGCCCGCGGAAAATTACCTCGCCGAACAGCTGCTGATCGCCGATCCCGCCGCGATTCATGTCGAACGCGAGGGACTCAAGGCCTGGCTGGGGATTACGTTGCAGGACCGGCTCACCAGTATGCACGACCGCGCCAGCGCCGTGCCGTACAGCCGCGAGCCTGCCGCACGGGGTGCGCGCAAGCTCAAGACCCAGGCGCTGGTCTATCTCGCCGCCGGACTGCCTGAGGAGGCCGCCACCCGCGCCGCTGCGCAATACCGCGCTGCCAACAACATGACCGACCGGCAAAGCGCGCTGATGGTGCTGTGCGGGCTCGACACGCCGCCGCGCCCGGAGATGCTGGACGACTTCCGGGCGCGCTACGACGGCAACGCACTGGTCATCGACAAATGGTTCTCGCTGCAGGCAGGATCGCTGCATCCCGCCGCGCTGGAGCACGTCAAGGCGCTGGCCGGCCATCCCGACTTCACCCTGACCAATCCCAACCGCGTCCGCGCGCTCTATATGGGCTTCGCGATGAACCCGCCGGCCTTCCATGCGCCCAGCGGCGAGGGCTACCGGATGATCGCCGATCTGATCCTGTCGCTAGACCCGATCAACGCGCAGACGGCGGCGCGATTCGTGCCGCCGCTGGGGCGCTGGAAGCGGATCGAGGCGGGGCGCTCGGCGCTGATGCGCGGGCAGCTCGAACGCATCGCCGCCGCGCCCAGCCTGTCGCGCGATACGCTGGAGCAGGTGAGCAAGAGCCTTGACTGAAGCCCGTCTGCACGAGGACGTCGAAGTCATTCGCAGCGAAGCGCTGGCGGGGATCCCGCACGGATTTCTGGGGCGGCGGGGCGGAGTTTCGACCGGTGTCGTCGCCGGGCTCAACGTCGGGCTGGGATCGGGCGACGACGCTGAAGCCATCGCCGAAAACCGCGCCCGCGCCTTGGCTGCGGTGTTGCCGGGGGCCGATCTGGTGGGCGTCTACCAGATCCACTCGCCGCTGTGCGTCACCGTGACCGAGCCATGGCCGGATTCCGGCCGTCCGCAGGCTGATGCCATGGTGACGGCGCGCCCGAATAGCCTGCTCGCCATCGTCACCGCCGATTGCGCGCCGGTGCTGCTCGCCGACCGCGAGGCAGGTGTGATCGGCGCGGCGCATGCCGGGTGGAAAGGCGCGGTCTCTGGCGTCATCGCCCAAACCATTGACGCCATGACGGCGCTCGGAGCCCGGCGTGAGGCAATTTCGGCGGCGATCGGCCCCTGCATCGCCCAGGCCAGCTATGAGGTGGACGAGGGGTTCGCCGCGCGCTTTTCGGCCGAAGACCACGCCAACGCGCGCTTCTTTGCCGCCGGAAAACCGGGCCACTGGCAGTTCGATCTTGAGGCCTATGTGGCCCACCGGCTGGCCGAAGCGGGGGTCGGCAAGATCGGGCAGCTCAGCCTCGATACCTATGCCGATCCGGCGCGGTTCTACTCGTTCCGCCGGGCGACACACCGGGGCGAGCCTGCCTATGGCCGCCAGATGTCGCTGATAGGGCTGCGCTAGAATCCGTCCGGTTCAAGTTGAATCAACCACCTCCGCTCATGTCGAGCGAAGTCGAGACATGCCGCGCGAGGTGTCTCGACTTCGCTCGACATGAGCGGACATTGGATGGTTTGATCAAAATCGGAAAGAGTCCAAGCCCTCGTTTCCGATTGCTGGGAAAAAGCCCAAAAACACGGTTGGCAGGGGGAATTTTCGCGTCTATCAGCGCGCCAAGCCGGTCCCGGCCACAGGTCCAACCTGCGGCGGGGCGGGCGTTTGGGGGGTCTCAGACGCACCATAGTTTTCAGATTTCTGCCCGCACCGGTCTCTCGCTGCGGGCATTCTAGAGCAAGGCAAGGTCTACCATGTCACAAGATGCGGGCCCAGCAATCACCATGGGGGCCACTCCGGACACCCTGGCCGGCGAAGGCGTGCGGCGGCGCGACTTTATCAATATCGCAGCAGTCAGCGCGGCTGGCGTCGGCGCGCTCGCCACGCTGGTGCCGCTGGTCAGCCAGATGTCGCCATCGGCCGATGTGCTGGCGGAAAGCACTGTGGAAATGGACATTTCCCAGATCAAGCCGGGCCAGGCAATCAAGGGCATGTTCCGCAAGCAGCCGGTTTTCATCCGCAATCTGACCCCGGTCGAGATCGCCGCTGCAGACAAGGTCGATATTGGCTCCTTGCGCGATCCGCAGACGCTGGAAGAACGCACCAAGGAAGGCAAGACCAACTGGCTGGTCACCATGGGCGTTTGCACCCACCTCGGCTGCGTGCCGCTTGGTGCGGGCGAGGGTGAGGTGAAGGGCGAGTTCGGCGGCTATTTCTGCCCCTGCCACGGCTCGTCCTACGATACCGCCGCGCGCATTCGCAAAGGCCCCGCGCCGAAGAACCTCGAGGTTCCCGAATACGCATTCCTTTCCGACACTGTCGTCAAGATCGGCTGAGCCAAGAGTTTCTGAGGAATAACCATGAGCTTTCCCTGGGCCAACGAATACAAGCCGAGCCATCCCTTCATGCAGTGGATGGACGACCGGCTGCCGCTGCCACGCCTGGTTTATAATGCCGTCGGCGCCGGCTATCCGGTGCCGCGCAATATCAACTACTGGTGGAACTTCGGCTTTCTCGCGCTGGTCTGCCTGGTGCTGCAGCTGGTCACCGGCATCGTCCTGGCCATGCATTACGCCGCCAACGCCAGCGTCGCCTTCGATTCGACCGAGCACATCATGCGCAACGTCAACTGGGGCTGGCTGATGCGTTATGCGCACGCCAACGGCGCTTCGGCCTTCTTCGTGGTGATCTACGTCCACATCTTCCGCGGCTTCTTCTTCGGGAGCTACAAGGCCCCGCGCGAGATGGTGTGGCTGCTGGGCGTGGTGATCTTCCTGCTGATGATGGCCACCGCCTTCATGGGCTATGTGCTGCCGTGGGGCCAGATGAGCTTCTGGGGAGCCAAGGTCATCACCGGGCTGTTCGGCGCGATCCCTCTGGTCGGCGAGCCGCTGCAAACCTGGCTGCTGGGTGGTTTTGCCCCCGATAACGCCGCGCTCAACCGCTTCTTCTCGCTGCACTACCTGCTGCCTTTCGTGATCGTCGGGGTGGTCATCCTGCACATCTGGGCGCTGCATATCCCGGGCTCCTCCAACCCCACCGGGGTCGAGGTAAAGACCGAGAGCGATACGGTTCCCTTCTATCCCTATTTCATCGCCAAGGACGGCTGGGCGGTCGGTGCTTTCCTGTTCGTCTACTGCGCCTTCCTGTTCTTCGCGCCCAATGCGCTCGGCCATCCCGACAATTACATCCCGGCCAACCCGATGAGCACGCCCGCGCATATCGTGCCCGAATGGTATTTCTGGCCGTTCTACGCGATCCTGCGCGCCTTCACCTTCGACTTTATGTTCATCCCCGCCAAGCTGCTCGGCGTTCTGGCGATGTTCGGTTCGATCCTGATCTGGTTCTTCCTGCCCTGGCTTGACAAGTCGCCGGTGCGGTCGGGCCATTACCGGCCGATGTTCCGCAAGAGCTTCTGGCTGCTGGTGGTGGCGATGCTGGTGCTGTTCTACTGCGGCGGCGCTCCGGCGGAAGAGCCCTATCTAATCATGGCCCAGCTGGCCTCGATCTACTACTTCGCCCACTTCCTCATCATCCTGCCGATCGTCTCCTCGATCGAGCGGCCCGATCCGCTGCCATTCTCGATCACCGAAGCGGTGCTGGGCAGCGATGGCCAGGCGGCGCTCAGCCCCCCGGTCAAGGCCTGAACCCCAGCGCGACGGAAAGACGAAAGCCATGATCCGCATCTTCTCCATCCTCGCCGGGCTGTTCATCACCGGCGCTCTTGCCTGGTCGCTGCTGTGGGGCACGATCAACCTCGCCCAGGAAGGCCTGCCGCACACGGTTGAGCATGATTTCCACAAGCACCCGAAACATCTGGCGCTGGCCAGCGACGGCGCTTTCGGCAGGTTCGACAAGCAGCAGCTGCAGCGCGGCTTCCAGGTTTACAAGGAAGTCTGCGCGGCCTGCCATTCGCTGCGGCTGGTCGCCTTCCGCGATCTCGGCGCGCTGGGTTATGGCGAGGCCGAAGTGAAGGCTATCGCTGCCGGCTTCCAGGTCCCCGGCGTCGATCCCAACACCGGCGAGGTCAACACCCGCCCGGGTCTGGCGACCGACTATTTCCCCAAGCCTTTCGCCAACGACATCGCCGCGCGCGCTGCCAACAACAACGCCATCCCGCCCGACCTGTCGCTGATGGCCAAGGCGCGGCATGATGGCGCGGCCTATGTCTATTCGCTGCTGACCGGCTATTCGAAGGTTCCGGCGAACCTGCCCAAGGACAGCCATCCGGGGCCGACCACACATTACAACCCCTATTTCGCCAACCTCAACCTCGCCATGGCCCCGCCGCTGACCGGCGAAGGCCAGGTAAGCTATGGAGAAGGCAATCCCAAGCCGACCGTCGACCAGATGGCCAAGGACGTCGCCGCCTTCCTGGTGTGGACCGCCGAACCCTCGCTCGACAAACGCAAGCAGTCGGGCTGGCCGGTGCTGGGCTTCCTGCTCTTCGCGACCATCCTCGGCTTCATGGCCTATCGCAACGTCTGGGCCGACGAGAAGCATTGAGCTTTTCCGGCCGCTGCGAATCACAGCGCCCCTTGCATCCCGCGATGCGAGGGGCGTTTGCTTTGGAGCCAGATTTTGCTTTGGAGGTAGCGGTATGACCCCGGATGAGCTCAAGTCCTTCGTCCGCACCGTTCCGGATTTCCCCAAGCCGGGGATCCTGTTCCGAGACATCACCACCCTGATCGGCCATGGCCCCGGCTTTGCCGCCGCTGTCGATCACCTTGCCGAGCGAGCCAAAGCTGCGGGCGCAGAGGCCATCGCCGGTATCGAAGCACGCGGCTTCATCTTCGGCGCGGCGGTCGCGGCGCAGCTGGGCCTGGGCTTCGTGCCGGTGCGCAAGCCGGGCAAGCTGCCGGTGCCGGTGCTCGCGATCGACTATGCGCTGGAATACGGCACCGATACGCTGGAAGTCGATCCCGGTGCGATTGCCCCCGGCGCGCGGGTGGTGGTGATCGACGATCTCATCGCCACCGGCGGCACCGCGCTGGCCGCCGTGCAGCTGCTGCGCCAGGCCGGTGCCAGCGTCGATCTGGCGCTGTTCGCGATCGACCTGCCGGACCTGGGAGGTGCCGCAAGGTTGCGCGAAGCGGGGCTTTCAGTGGATGCGCTGATGGACTTTCCCGGGCACTGAGTACTCAGGCCGCGCGCCTGGGCTTTTTCCCGCTCTTGGGCGCTTCCGGCTCGACCAGCGCCAGCACTGCTTTCGACGCCGCTACCGTGCCCAGTTCAGCGAGGGCAAAATGGTTCGCCTCGATCTCGGCGAGATCGTAGACGTAATTGACCATCACCCCGTGCGATTGCTTCAGCCCGTTCGCCGAAAAATCGGCCCCGGCATGCACCGCATCCAGCCGCGCGCCATTGCCGAGGTGGAAGCGCCCGACCGGGTCGAGCACCGCGCCCGACGCAGATCGCGCGGTCATCAGATAATCCGCCGCCAGCGCACGCAGCTTCTCGGGCGGCGGCACATCCGCACCTTCCCCCAACTCGCCGTTAAGCCATCTGGCAAAGCCCGGCAGCGGTGAGAGCGTGGCAAAAGTCTTGAGCTGCGGCAGCTCGTCGCAGAGCAGCCCTACCACTTGCTTGATCAGGTAATTGCCGAAGGGAATGCCGCGCAGCCCGGTCTGGCAGTTTGAGATCGAATAGAAAATCGCGCAATTGGCGGCGCGCGGATCGATCACGTCCCGCTGTTCGGCAATGATGTCGCTAATGGCATCAGGCACTTCGCCGGTCAGCGCCACTTCGACGAAAATCAGCGGATCGTCGGCCATTTGCGGGTGGAAAAAGCCGTAGCAGCGCCGGTCGGCCGGTTCGACCCGGCGGCGCAGATCATCCCAGCCCTGGATGGTGTGGACGGCTTCGTAACGGATGATGCGTTCGAGCAGCGCGGCGGGCGAATCCCAGCCGATCCGCCGCAATTCGAGGAAACCGGCGTTGAACCAGGCGGTAAAGGCAGCTTCGAACTCTGCATCAAGCGCCTTCAGTCCGCCGCTGGACCCGGCCGGGGCATCGAGCAGGTCCGAACGCATCGCGATCAGTCGCCGGGTGCCGCCCGGCGCGAGGTTGAGCATGTTGATGAGCTTGCCGCAGGGCGATTCGGTGGCATCGTTGAGCGCCTGCGCCGCCGCCTCGCTGCGGTCCCGTGTCCAGCCGGCAATGGCGCGGTCGATCGCCGCTGGATCGCGCGGATAAAGCGCATGCAACTGGGCGAGGAAGGCATGGCGCGCCGCCATGTCGCTCGCCTCGTAAAGGTCGAAAAAGGCCGAGGCCAGCGCCGGACCGGAGGCGCGGCCGCGCAGCGACAGCAGTGCTCCGGCCAGATCGAGCAGGCCCTCGCTGCTGGCCGGGCGCGGGACAATGCCTATCCGGTGCAGCAGCTTGCCCAGCCGCGATCCCATTACCAGCTGCAGCGCCCCGCGCCGCCTGGCGGGGTTATTGGTGACAGCGGAAGGCCGGATCCCGGGCAAGTTCACAACATCGCTTCCTGCGGCCGCGCCATGCGGCGATTCGCATTATAGGGTGGAATGATTGACAAGCAGGTTACAACCCCGCCCGCGCCCCGCAAGGTTAAACCTGCTGCACTGCGGCAAAATCGCCGCGGCGGAGCGTCCCTCCAAAGTTGACCTCGCGCGCCACCTGTCGCATAGCAACGCGGCTCGCACGTACAGTGCGCGGGCGGGTATAGCATAGTGGTAATGCACTAGCCTTCCAAGCTAGCTAGGCGGGTTCGATTCCCGCTACCCGCTCCAGCTGTTGTGAAACCCGCTTCAGCCGGCACCGCTCAGCTCACCACCTTCGCCGCGCGTAGCTGCGCAATCCGGTCCGCGCTTAGGCCCAGGATGTCGCGCAGCACTTCGTCGCTGTGCTGGCCGAGCGCCGGGGGGGCTGCGGGGGTGGGTTGCCTGGCGCCGGGGAACTTGATCGAGCGGCTGACGATGGGGATCCTGCCCAGCGTCTGGTGATCGACCTCGACCACCATCTCGCGCGCCACCGATTGCAGCTGCGCGAGCGCAGCGGTGATGCCCAGAATCGGGGCGTGCGGCACCTGATAAGCGATGAACAGCGCGACCAGTTCATCGACGGTGAGGCGGCTGGTGGCGGCGCAAATCCGTTCGTTGATCGGATCGCGCATGTCGCGGCGCTTGACCAGCGTATCGAAGCGCGGATCGCCCGCCCAGTCGTCCATGCCCAGCGAACGGCAGATATTGCCCCAGAAGCTGTTCATCAGGCAGGCGATAACGATCGAACCATCCGCAGCCGGGAACACGCCATAGGGCACGACATTGGCGTGCTGCGAACCCTGCGGCACCGGATCCTCGCCGTTGAACCAGGCCATCTGCGGCAGATAGGCGAGCATGCCGATCAGCCCGTCGAGCAGGCTGATGTCGATAAGCCGCCCGCGCCCGGTAACGGTGCGCTCGTAAAGCGCGGCGAGGATGCCCATCGGCCCGTTGACCCCGCCGACCAGATCGCCGAGCGGAATGCCCAGTTTGACCGGAATCGAACCCAGCTCGCCATTGACGCTGAGCGCGCCCGACAGCGCCTGCATGACGATGTCGAAGCTGGGCTGATCGCGCAGCGGCCCGGTCATGCCGAAGCCGGAGATCGCGCAATAGATCAACCCCGGGTTGGTGGCCGAGAGCACCTCATAACCCAGCCCCAGCCGGTCCATCACCCCGGGACGGAAATTCTCGATGACGATGTCGCTCTTGGCGGCAAGCTCCAGCGCCAGCGCCTTGCCCTCGTCCGACTTGAGATCGAGGACCACGCTTTTCTTGCCGCGGTTGATGCTGAGGAAATAATGGCTTTCCCCCTCGCGGATCGGCGGGAAGTTGCGGGTTTCGTCGCCGCCGCCCGGCGGTTCGATCTTGACCACCTCCGCACCAAGATCGGCCAGCGCCAGCGACGCCGCCGGTCCCGACAGCACGCGGGTGAAATCGAGCACGCGAATGCCCGCCAGGGGGCCGCGCCAGGTTGCGGTGGTGTCTGAATTCGCCATCTCGGCCCCGGCTCTATTACCTGGCAGGGCCTGCGCCAAGCGGAGATGCACGGATGGCGGGGGGAAAGGTGCCGCGGTCAGCTGCGGAAACGGTAAGGGTCGAAACATTCGGCATCGCTGTCGCTCTCGCCGCACAGCTCTGCGCAGAGCAGCTCGGCGGCTACGGCGGAAAAGGCGATGCCGTTGCCGCCGTAGCCTGCCGCCAGCCAGGTGCGCCCGAAATTTGCCGCCTTGCCGATCGCCGGCAGGCCATCGGGCGATGTGCCGAAGGTGGCGGCCCAGGCGCGGTCGACGGCGATGTCGCGGCCGAGCAGAGCAGACACTTTCGCCGAGATCGCGCCCGCCTTGCTGCCAATCAGTGCGTCGCGCTCCGACTGGTTCCAGAAGTCGACATCTTCACCTCCGGCGATGATCCGGCCCTGATCGTCGCTGCGCAGGTAGAGATAGGGATCGGCTGCCTCCCAGATCATCGCCCGCTCCGGCAGGGCAGGCTGGCCCGGAGCCGTCGCCATGACAAAGGTCGAGAGCAGTCTGAAATCGTCGGGGAGAAACAGCCATGGCCGCTCGTAGCCGGTCGCCAGTACGACCTGCCCGGCGGCCAGGGTCGCGCCATCGGCCAGGGCGATGTCAACATGGCTCCCGGCATCGGCGAGGCCGATGACATCGCGGGGGTAGCACAGACTGGCGCCGCGCGTGCGGGCGGCTTCGAGAAAGCCATGCGCGGTGCGCACCGGATCGATGGAGATGCCTCCGTCCGACACGATCGCGGCGCGCGGCGCTATGTCGAAACGTGCCGAGACCTCCTCACCGCCCAGAAACCGGCTTGGCAAATCGGCGCTTTGGTGAAAGCCCGCCTCGCGCTCGAGGCCCGCGGCGTCGAGCGTTGACCCCTCCAGGTAGACCGTCGGGCAGGCCGTCGGGCGGCCGTCGATCCCCAGCACGTCGATCCGCTCGTGCAGATTGCGCACCGCCGCATAGACGCGCCGCCAGCGCCGGCCGGCCTCAGCTTCGCCGATCCGCGCGGAAAGTTCGCCCAGCGGAAAGTCCATCGCCCACATCACCTGCGCCGTCGATGCCGCGATGCTGCCAAGGCCGGGCGGGCGGCGGTCGAGCAAGAGTACGGACATGCCCTCTGCACTAAGCCGTTCGGCAATGATCGATCCCGATATGCCCGCACCGATCACCGCGACATCGCGGCGCGCCGCCGGCAGCGGATCGGCTGGTGGAACCGGCCAGGCAGTATCGTCCCACGATGGCTTGCCGCTGCGCAGATCGTGCGATTCAGTCAGCATCGGCCTGAGTCTTTCCGGCCAGGCGGCGCTGCAGAAAGGCGAGCACCACTGCCTCTTCGGGGCGTAAAGAGGGCAGTTCCTCGCGCAGTTCCTGTTCGACGTCGTCGCGAAGTTCGAGCACCAGCGTATCGCTCAGATAGCTCTCGAAAATCTCGGGATGGATGTAGCATTTGCGGCAGATCGCCGGGGTGTTGCCCAGCCGCGAGGCGACTGCCTCGATCGCTGCCCTAACGTTGCTTTTGGCCGCGGCCTCGCTGTCCGCCTTTTCGAATTCCCGCAGCGCGAGCGCGGCCAGGACCGTGCCGTTCCAGGTGCGGAAATCCTTCGCGGTAACCTCTGCACCCGAAATTTCCTTGAGATAGGCATTGATATCGCCCGAGGTCACTTCGCGCGGCTCGCCCTGGTCGTCGAGGTACTGGAACAGATGCTGGCCGGGCAGGTCCTGGCAACCTTTGACGATGCGGGCGACGCGGCGATCCTTCAGGTCCAGTCGCCACGGCTTGCCGCTTTTGCCCTTGAACTGGAACCGCACCTTGGCGCCGTCGATGTCGACGTGGCGGTCCCGCAGGGTGGTCAGGCCATAGCTTTTGTTGTGCCGGGCGTAATCCGGGTTGCCGATCCGGATCATCGTCGATTCGAGCAGCCAGACGATGGTCGCCAGCACCTTTTCGGCGGGAAGACCGCGCCGGGCCATGTCCTGGTCGATCCTGGCGCGGATCCGGGGTAGCACTGCCGCGAATTCGAGCATGTGGTCGTATTTGGTGCTGTCGCGAATTTCGCGAAACCGTTCATGATAGCGGTATTGCTTGCGGCCCCTGGCATCGCGCCCCGTCGCCTGGATATGACCGTTAGCCAACGGACAGATCCACACGTGCGTGTAGGCGGGCGGGATGGCCAGCTTGCGAATGCGCGCCAGCGTGGCCTTGTCGGTTACCGGCCTGCCATTGGCGGCGAGGTATCGGAACCCCGCGCCGCGTTTGAGCCGTCTGATTCCGGGCCGGTCGTCACTGATATAGCGCAGCCCGGCCGTTTCGGCGGCTTCCTGGGGATCGACGATGATGCCGGCGGTGCCGTTCGCGGCCTCCGGAGTGATGCTCTTGGCCTTGGCCATGGGTGCTGATGGCCCGGGCTCAGTTCGCCAGCGCGCCGGTGATCCAGACCGCAGACAGGCCGATGATCGCTGCTGCCAGACTGACCGCGAGAACATAGCGCACAATATGCGGCGTGCTGCCGGCCCTCGCCTCGTTGGTCTCGATGTGAGTTTCTTCGCCCTGGCGTTCCATTTCCGTGTGCTCCTTGCAACCACTTCCAAGGAAGAGAACTGTTTCAGCTGTGCGCAGTTCCCATCCGGCGTGCCTGCCGTGACCGGGCTACCGATTTGTTTCGGAATCGCCCTCCCGCGGTAGGGCAATATTAACCGAATACCGCCAGATTGCCGTACTAATACGCAAGCGTACCGGCACAAGGTCCGGGGCGAGGGGATCGGCAATGCGGCAAGGACAGATACGATGATTTACCGTTCATGGCTTCTGGTGGCGGGCGACGACGAGCAGCAGCTGGGCGCTTCGCTCGAAACCGGCGCCGACGTCATCGTCGTCGATCTGGGCAGCAACATCGATCAGGCGGTCCGTCCGCAAGCGCGGCAGATCGCGGCGGAGTGGCTGCACATCCATCGCCATCAGATCGTCGAGCAGCGCCGCCTCGGCCGCTGGGTGCGGATCAATTCGCTCGATAGCCGGCTGTGGCGCGACGACCTGCTGGCGGTAATGCCCGGCGCGCCCGACGGCATCGTTCTGCCGCGTTCGGCCGGTCCGGAAGCGGTGCAGCAGCTCGGCGCCGAAATCTACGAGCTTGAACAACGCAACCAGATCCCCGCCGGCTCGACCAGGATCATCCCCTCGGCCGGCGAAACGCCGCTTTCCGCCATGACCATCGGCACCTATCTGCAATCGCCGCACCAGCGGCTGGCGGGTATGAGCTGGGACGATGCCGGTTTAAGCAGCACGCTTGGCGCGACCAACCGCCGCGACGTCAATGGCGGGTGGCCCGAAGCGATGCGCTTTGTGCGCGCGCAGATCCTGCTGGCCGCCCACGCCTGCGGCATGCTCGCCATCGACACCGCCTATGGCGATCTCGCCAATGAAAAGGGCCTGACCAAGGCCGCCCAGCTCGCCAACGAGGATGGCTTTTCCGGAATGCTTGCGCTGCACCCCGATCAGGTGCCGGTGATCAACGAGGCCTTCACCCCGGATGAAGCGGCGCTTCAGGATGCACGCGACATTGTCTCCAGCTTTGAAGGCAGCCCAGGCGAGCCGACCCTGCAGTATGACCGGCGCACCATCGACCAGCCCCACCTCAAGCTGGCGCGGCGGCGGCTGGGGCTGGAGGACGGCCAGCCGGGCGAAACCCAACGCTCGCCTATTCTGCGTTCGGCGTAGTTTCGGGCAGCGCCGGTTCGGTCGGCAGCGGTTCCGGCGGCGCAGCTTCGGACATGGCCGGAGCTGCTGACCCTGCCCCCGAAGCTGACCCTGACTTGGCCTTGCCGGGGGACTTGGCATCTTCCGTAGCCTCTTGTGCCAGCGGCGGCTGCGATCGGATCGTGTCGAGCGGCAGCATCGCATCGCTGGTCGATCCGGGCAGGATCTCGCCTCCCGCGACACCCCCGGCAGCGGCCTTCTTCTCGCCCTGGCAGGCGCTGAGCGACAGCACTGCAAGCGCCGCAACAACGGCTCGAATTTCAGACTTCACAGGCATCCTCCGGTGGACAGGGCTTATCCAGCGCGGCAAGGAACGCACCGGCGCGCGCCAGCAATGCCCGATCCCATGCCGGTGAATCAACCGCTTTGCCAAGTGCCGCCAGACTGGTGACGCCGAATTCCTCGATGCCGCAGGGCACGATCCCGCCGAAGTGCGACAGATCGGGGTTCAGATTGACGGCAAAGCCGTGCATCGTCACCCAGCGGCGGATGCGCACGCCGATCGCGCCGATCTTGGCCTCGCGACCGTCCGGCCCCAAGGTCCAGATGCCGATTCGCCCGTCGCGCCGGAAGCTCTCCACCCCGAAATCGCCGAGCGTGTCGATCACCCAGCCCTCCAGGGCATGGACGAAACCGCGCGCGTCGCGGGCCCGGGTCTTGAGGTCGAGCAGCACATAGCCGATGCGCTGGCCGGGTCCGTGGTAGGTATATCGCCCGCCCCGCCCCGCCGCGACCACCTCGAAGCGCGGATCGAGCAGCTCCGCCGGTGCCGCGCTGGTTCCGGCGGTGTAGACCGGCGGGTGTTCGAGCAGCCAGATCATCTCGCGCGCCTCCCCCGCGGCGATCGCCGCGTTGCGCGCGGTCATCGCCTCAAGCGCTTCGCGATAGGGCACTGGCGTATCGTCGCAGCGCAGTTCGATGGTGTCGGGCAGAACTGTGGACATCGCGCGTTGCGTGAAGGCATTTGCTGCTGTTATCAAGAGGCGTCACGCGACAGCGCGCTTTGGGGAACGCCATGAAATTCGACAGCAACCGCGCCTGGCAGGAAGCATCCGCCTCGGTCACCGCCAACCGCGATGTGGTGCTGGCGCTTACGGGGGTGTTCTTCGTGCTGCCCGCGCTGGCCTTCAGCCTGATCTATCCGCAGAGCGAACCGCCCGCCGGAGCCACGGCCGAACAGATCTTCGCGATGTTCGGCGAATACTTCGCCAGCTCCGCGCCTCTGCTGATTCCTATGACAATCGTCCAGGCGGCGGGCACGCTGGCGCTGCTGACCCTGTTCACCAACCGCACCCGCCCGACCGTGGGCGAAGCGATCAAGCAGGGCTTCATCGGCCTGATCCCTTATTTCCTCGCGCAGATCCTGATCGGCATCGCTTTCGGCCTCACGGGCGGCCTGCTGGCGACTGCGGCGATTGCCAGCGGCGTGGCACCGCTGATCGCTATCGTCGTGATCGCGATCTTCATCGCGCTGGTCTATGTGGCGATCAAGACCTCGCTGGTGGCTCCGGTCATCGCCGTGGAGAGCGAGCGCAATCCGGTGGCGGCGCTGAAGCGGTCCTGGCTGCTGACCAAAGGCAACAGCCTGCGCCTCGCCGCCTTCTATGTGCTGATCGGACTGGCCTTCCTTGTCGTCATCGGAATTGCCACGGTGCTGATCGGCCTGCTCGCAACGCTGATCGCCGGGGAGCAGGTCGGCGGTTTCATCACCGCGGTGATTTCCGCGATACTGGGCGGGGTCATGACACTCTACTTCGCCGCGATCCTCGCCGCCGTGCACCGCCAGCTGGCCGGCACCTCGCCCGATGTGTTTGGTACGGCTTTCGACTGATCACCAACCCGCCTAAAACGTAGTTGGCGTCTCTCCCGGCGGATCGCCCTTGTGCGCCGCTGCATAGGCTTCCGCCGCGCGCATCGCGCGCATCATGTTGCGGCTGGCGATCTTCTCGAGCTGGGCCTGGGTATAGCCGCGCCGCGCCAGTTCGGCGAACAGCGCGGGGTAGTCTGAAGCGTCCGCAAATCCCTCGATCCCGCCGCCGCCATCGAAGTCCGCGCCGATCCCGGCATGATCGATGCCGATCCGTTTGACGATATGGTCAATGTGATCGGCCAGTTGCGACAGGGTCGCTTTGGGCTGCGGATGCGCGGCGAGCCAGGTGTCGAGCGCGGGCTTCACCAAGCCTGGATAACCGACGTGGATGGTCTTGAGCCGTGCTTCCTCCGCCGCGCGCAGCGCTCGCCATTGGCGCAATTCCTCGCTGACGAAATAGTCGACCGCAGTGACCATGACCACGCCTCCGTTGGCCTTGAGCCGGTCGAGCACCGCGTCCGAGACATTGCGCGGATGGCCATCGACGGCGCGGGCGTTGGAATGGGTGAACAGCACCGGTGCGCGCGCTTCGTCCAGCGCATCGAGCATGGTGTCTTCGGCGGCGTGGCTGAGATCGACCAGCATGCCGAGGCGCTGCATCTCGCGCACCACCTGCCGGCCGAACGGGGACAATCCGCCGCTTTTGGGGGTGTCGTTCGACGAATCCGCCCAATCGATGGTCTGGTAATGCACCAGCG
This sequence comes from uncultured Alphaproteobacteria bacterium, assembly GCA_963791765.1. Taxonomy (GTDB): domain Bacteria; phylum Pseudomonadota; class Alphaproteobacteria; order Sphingomonadales; family Sphingomonadaceae; genus Novosphingobium. The sequence goes on along the minus strand of CAWBTL010000006.1, from coordinate 34,112 downwards.
TCAGATAGCGCGCGCCCAGCGCATGCATCTGGCGCAGCACCGCCAGCGAGCTGCCGATCGAGCCGCCGCCTTCCATGCCGATCAGCGAGGCGATCTTGCCGGCGCGCATTGCCCGTTCGACCTCGTCGGCGCTGGTCGCCAGCTGCAGCTGTCCGGGATAGCGCGCGATCAGACGCTTGACCGTGTCGATCTGCTCCAGCGTCGCCTGCACCGCCTGCGGTTCGGGCAGGCGGAAATCGATATAGACCGACCAGAACTGCGCCCCGACCCGGCCCCGCTTGAGCCGCGCCAGATCGGTCTGCATCGCCTCGAAGCCCTTGGCCGGTTCGGCAGTGGCGGCTGTGTCGGCGAAATCGAACCCGGCGATCATGTTGTTGCGGCGGTCGCGCAATTGCTCGGCGGCGTCGTTATGCCCGTCCCACACCGGCGAGGCCTTGAGCGCCGCCTCGGCGATCTGCTCGGGCGTGCGCGCACTTGCGGGAGGGGAGACCATGACCAATGCTACTCCTGCCAGTGCAATCAACTTGCGCATATTCCGACCCCTTGCCTTACCGCATTCGGATTCAGGCAAAGGCGATTTCACCCGCGTCGGCAAGCAGTTTCAGCATCACCGCCGCGCCGCATTGCTGCGAGCGGGCCGAGGCATTGAAGCGGCCGTCGGCGACGAACTTGCCGCGGCTGTAATGATTGGAAAAGCTCCACAGATAGGGCGTGACCCGGCCGATGCGGCGATAGCCGAAGCCGTTGAAGGCTTCGAGCCGGTAGAGCGTGCGCGGCAGGCTCCAGTCGCTGGCGCCGGCAAAGCCCATCAAACGCAGCGCATCGGCGGTGGAGGATTCCCAGTCGCTCGGCGGCAGCCACACCACCGGGCGGCCCGCCGGGACCTGGCGGGTGCGGGCGGAGAGCGGGAAGTCGCCGTTGTGGAAATGGGCGCGGAAGTTGAAGCTGGCTTCCAGCCCGTGGATCGCGGCGATGAAAAACCACGGCACGCCAGTACGCTTGCCCACTGCCGCATAGCGCGCCTTTGACTGGCCCATCATGGTGAGGTGCCAGTCAGCGGACTGCCGGTGCGCTGGGTTGAACTCGGCGCTGGCGAAGTAGGCGGCATACTCCTCGGCAAGGTCTGCGAAGCGCAGCGACCGCTTGACGGTGAGGCGCGGTGCTGCCGGTTCGGGAGCGGCCACCGCCGCGACAGCAGGCAGCGGCAGGTCGATCCTGGGCGGTTCGATTTCGGGCGGTTCGATTTCGGGAAGGTCAATTTGAGGTAGGCCGCTTCCGATCGGCGCTTCCTCGCCCGGAGCCATCCGCAGCGCTCCCGCTGCGCCGCCTTCGGGCAATATCTGCGCACTCCCGAATGCGGAAGGCGCGACATACTGGGTATCGTGGAGCCTGGCCAGGAGCCCGCCGGCGCGGTCGGCAAAGCCAAGGTTACGCAGCTCCGACCGGTCGATCAGCGCGACCAGACGCGGCAGGGCCAGCTCGTACAGCCGGTCCGGATCGGTGGGCAGCGGCGCTTCGCCCGGCGACAGCGGCGAGCCGGGCAGCTTCAGCGTCTTGGCCTCACCCTCCAGCTTGATCAGCGATGAGACGAAATCCGCGGCCTGAAACGCTTCCTTGGGCAGAATCGCGCGCAATTGCTGCGGCAGGGCCTGACCCAGCAGCTGGCTCAGCGGATCGGACCCGGCAGCCTGCGCGCGCGCAAGCGACGGCACCGCCGCAGCAGCCAGCGATGCCCCCGCACCCAGCAGAACCTGACGCCGCGACCCTGACGTGTCCATCGACTCGACTCCCATCCCGCAGTCTAGCACTACGTCATTGAAGGCCAAGCCGATTAATGCATCCTGACCTAGAGCAGCCCCCCGGAATTCAGCCCTCAGCCTCACGCTGGAATGCCGCATCGCCGCCCAGCCTGGCCGCCGCCCTGCCCAACAGCGACAGCACGATCACGGCGACGGCAGTGGCGAGGATGGCATAGGTGTAGAGCCCGGCGAGGTCCTCGCCGAGGCCCAATTTGGCCAGCGTCGCCTTGATCGCCTCGTTCCAGGCCAGCGCGGCGACCAGGCCGAGCGAGGCCGAGGCAAGGGCGATCATGGTCTGGATGAAAGCGCGTGGATCGGTCATGGAAATTCCTCCTGTTTGCGAAATTGCGGCGCGCAGACTATCCGCCCCTTGGCAAGGCGCAAGCACCCGATGGGGGTTATGGACGAATTCGATTTCATCATTGTCGGCGGCGGCAGCGCCGGATGCGTACTCGCCAACCGGCTGAGCGCAGACCCGCGCAATCGGGTGCTGCTGCTTGAGGCCGGCGGCAAGGACGATTACATCTGGATCAAGGTGCCGGTCGGCTACCTCTATTGCATCGGCAACCCGCGCACCGACTGGTGTTATTCGACCCAGGCCGAGCCCGGGCTGAACGGGCGCAGCCTCAAATATCCGCGTGGGCGCGTGCTGGGCGGCTGCTCCTCGATCAACGGCATGATCTACATGCGCGGGCAGGCGGCGGATTACGACGGCTGGCGGCAGGCGGGTGCGAGCGGCTGGGGCTGGGACGATGTCCTGCCCTATTTCACCCGGGCCGAGGACCATTATGGCGGCGCGGGCGAATTCCACGGCGCGGGCGGCGAGATCCGGGTCGAGCGGCAGCGGCTGCGCTGGGATATCCTCGAGGCCTTCCAGCAGGCGGCGTCGGAATATGGCGTGGCCCCGGTCGCGGATTTCAACCGCGGCGACAATGCGGGGTCGAGCTTCTTCGATGTCACCCAGCGCCGCGGCTGGCGCTGGAGCGCGGCCGACGCTTTCCTCAAGCCCGTGCGCAGCCGCGCCAATCTGCGGGTGGTGACCGGAGCTTTGGTCGACAGGGTGGTGATTGAGCAGGGCCGCGCCAGTGCTGTCGCCTACAGCGTCGGCGGCGAGCAGCGCATGGCCCGGGCGCGCGGCGAAGTGCTGCTGGCAGCAGGCGCGATCGGCTCTCCGGCGGTGCTCGAACGCAGCGGCGTGGGCGATGCGGCGCGGCTGGCGGAACTGGGGATTACGCCCCAGATCGACCGGGCGGAGGTCGGCGGCAATCTGCAGGACCATCTGCAACTGCGCTGCGCTTACCGCGTCGCCGGCGTCTCCACGCTCAACCAGCGCGCCGGAAACCTGTTCGGCAAGGGGCTGATCGGACTCGAATATATCCTGCGGCGCAGCGGTCCGATGGCGATGGCGCCCAGCCAGCTTGGCATGTTCGTCAAGTCGGACCCGCACCTCGCCAGCGCCAACCTCGAATACCACGTCCAGCCGCTCAGCCTCGCGGCGTTCGGCGGCGCGCTCGATCCGTTTCCCGCATTCACTGCCAGCGTCTGCAACCTGCGCCCGCATTCGCGCGGCCGCACCGCGATCGTCAGCGCTGACCCGGCAGAGGCCCCCGCCATCGCCCCGGCCTATCTCTCGGCCGAGGAAGACCGCCGCGTCGCCGCCCGCGCCATCCGCATCACCCGCGCCATCGCCGCCCAGCCCGCGCTAGCGCGCTACCGGCCCGAAGAAGTCCGCCCCGGCCCTGCATACGCCAGCGAGGAGGATCTGATCCGCGCGGCGGGCGAGATCGGCACGACGATTTTCCATCCGGTCGGCACGGCAGCAATGGGTGCGGTGCTCGACGCCCGGCTGCGGGTGAAAGGCATGGACGGGTTGCGGGTGATCGACGCCTCGGCGATGCCGGCAATCACCTCGGGCAACACCAACGCCCCGGTGATGATGATCGCCGAAAAGGGTGCGGAGATGGTGCTGGAAGACCGGCGGTAGAGTGATTCGTTTTACTCACTTCGAATCCTCCCCCACTGGGGGAGGTGCCGAGCGCAGCGAGGCGGAGGGGGTCACGCTATCGACCCCACTGACCCCCACCGACCCGCGTACCGCGGGCAACCTCCCCCATAGGGGGAGGATTGAGTATGGCGGGTTCTCGGACCCCCGCTTTACCCCAGCTGCAGCAGCGCCGGATCGCCGCCTTGCGCCATGATATTCACCGAAACGGCGCGCTCATTGGCGAAGCGGTGGAGGGCGTGGGGGCCGCCGGCTTTGGGTCCGGTGCCAGAGAGGCCCACGCCTCCGAACGGCTGCACGCCCACCACTGCGCCCGTCATCGCGCGGTTGACGTAGATGTTGCCGGCGGGAACCAGCGCCTGCACCTCGCGGGCAAAGCGTTCGATGCGGCTGTGCACGCCCAGTGTCAGCCCATAGCCGCGCGCGGCGAGGCGGGCGGCGTAGGCAGGCAATTCCTCGGGCGAATAGCGGCAGATGTGGAGCACCGGGCCGAACACCTCGCGCTCGAGAAAATCGGGTTCGGCGACTTCGGCGATGACCGGTGCGAAGAAATGCCCGGCGCGGGTTTCGACCGGATGGCATGCGATCACCCTGGCTTCGCGTTCCAGCCGCGCGACATGCGCCTCCAGCGCAGCGTGGGCCTCGGCGTCGATCACCGGGCCGATGTCGGTCGCTGGCAGCGCCGGATCGCCGACAGTCAGCGCCGCCAGTGCGCCGGTGAGGCATTCGATGATCTCGTCGGCACTTTCGCGCGGCAGGAACAGCAGGCGCAGCGCCGAGCAGCGCTGCCCCGCCGACCCGAATGCCGAGAGCACCGCATCGTCGACCACCTGCTCCTTGAGCGCGGTGGTATCGACGAACATGGCGTTGAGGCCGCCGGTCTCGGCGATGAACGGGATGATCGCACCGGGCCGCGCGGCCATGCTGCGGTTGATCGCCCAGGCCGTTTCGGTGCCGCCAGTGAAGGCGATGCCGTCGATGCCCGGATGTGCGACCAGGCCCGCGCCGATGGTTGCCCCGTCGCCGGGCAGCAGCGCCAGCAGGGCAGGGTCGAGCCCGGCGCCGTGGAACAGCCGCACCGCTTCGGCGGCGATCAGCGGGGTCTGTTCGGCGGGTTTGGCGAGCACGGCATTGCCCGCGGCCAGCGCTGCCGCGATCTGGCCGGTGAAGATGGCGAGCGGGAAGTTCCACGGCGAAATGCAGGCGAACAGCCCGCGCCCCGAAAGCTGCCAGCTGTTGCTCTCACCCACCGGGCCGGTCAGCAGCTGCGGCGCGCCGAATTCGCGGGTCGCGAGCAGCGCATAGTAGCGGCAGAAGTCGGCCGCCTCGCGCACTTCGGAGACCGCGTCGTTGAAGGTCTTGCCCGCCTCTAGCGCGAGCAGTGCGAGCAGCCGGTCCATGTCCGCTTCGAGCGCATCGCCCATGCGCCGCAGGATCGCGGCCCGCGCTGCGCCGCCAGAGCGGTCCCACCCCGGCTGCGCAGCGCGGGCGAGGCTGACCGCAGCGTCGATCATGGCGGGATCGGCCTGGCGGACTTCGCCAACGATCCGCGCGGTATCCGCGGGGCTGACCACGGGGGTAGACGTGCCGCCAAGCGTCTTGCCGCCCACTATCGGCCCCGACATGACTCGCGTGGCTGCAACTTCGGCAATGCACCGCGCATGCGCCTCGCGCACCGCCAGCTGGCTGATGTCGCGGCCCAGCGGATTGACCCGGCCTTTGCCGTAGAGATCACGCGGGGCGCGAATGCGCGGATGCGGCCCGGGCCGGGCCTCGACCAGCGCGACCGGGTCCGCGACGACCTGATCGGGCGGAATGCTCTCGTCGAGCAGGACATGGACGAAGCTGCTGTTGGCGCCGTTTTCCAGCAGCCGGCGCACCAGATAGGGCAGCAGTTCCTCATGCCCGCCGACCGGCGCATAGGCGCGCACGGTCAGGGGCCCGTAATGCGCAGAGGCCGCCTGATAGAGCGCCTCGCCCATGCCGTGCAGCCGCTGATGCTCGACCGCGACACCGGCCTCTGCGGCCATGCGGCGCACAGCGGCAAGGGTATGGGCGTTATGCGTCGCGAACTGGGGGTAGAGCGCGGGCGAGGCCGCAATCAGCGCGCGGGCGCAGGCCAGGTACGACAGGTCGGTCGCGGCCTTGGTGGTGAACACCGCATAGTCGGGCATGCCCGCCTGCTGCGCGCGCTTGATCTCGCTGTCCCAATAGGCGCCCTTGACCAGCCGGACCATGATCCGCCGCCCGCTGCGCTGCGCCAGATCGCCCAGCGCGCCGATCACCGCCAGCCCGCGCTTCTGATAGGCCTGCACGACCACGCCCAGCCCGCGCCATTCGCCAAGTTCCGGCTCATGCGCCAGCCGCTCGACCAGCTTGAGCGACAACACCAGCCGGTCGGCCTCCTCTGCGTCGATCGCGAAGTTGAGGTCGTGCCGCGCGGCGATCAGCGCCAATGCCTTGAGCCGCGGATAGAGCTCTGCCCAGACGCGGGCTTCCTGCACCGCCTCATAGCGCGGGCACAGCGCCGAGAGCTTGACCGAGACGCCGTGGCCCGCCTCCGGACCTGAACCGCCCGCGGCCTCACCAACCGCCGCGATCGCCTGCGCATAGATGCCCGCATAGCGTTCGACATCCGCAGCGGTCCGCGCGCCTTCGCCCAGCATGTCGAACGAGCACATCGTGTTCTCGCGCTTGGCCCGCGCCAGCGCATCGCCGATATTGCGGCCGAGCACGAATTGCTCGCCCATGATCCGCACCGCCGCCGCCACCGCCTGGCGGATCACCGGCTCGCCGGCGCGCGAGGTCAGGCGTTTGAGGAAGGTGCCGACATCGCGCCGGGCCTCGTCGTCGACATCGACCAGCTTGCCGGTGAGCATCAGCCCCCAGGTCGAGGCGTTGACGAACAGGCTGTCCGACCTGCCAAGATGGCTGGCCCAGTCGGCCATGCTGATCTTCTCCGCGATCAGCCGGTCGCGGGTGTCGGCGTCGGGCGTGCGCAGCAGCGCTTCGGCAAGGCACATCAGCGCCAGCCCTTCGCGCGTCCCCAGCGAGAATTCCTTGAGGAAGCTCTCGACCACGCCCTGGCGGGTGGCCAGCTTGCGGGTTCCGGAAACCAGCGCCGCGGCCTCGCCAACCACTTCGCGCCGCGCCGCGGGGTCCAGCGGCGCAGCCGCCAGCAGCCGCGCGACAACCTCGGCCTCATCGGCGAATTTGTGCTCGTCAAGCGCGTCCCACGGGCCTGATTGCTCCATGGTCCAGCCTTGTATTCTATCCCGGCCGGTCGAGCCAGCCGCGACTCATGCCTTCCTCAGGCCCCTTTCATGCCGGCTGCCATGGCCAGCAGCGCGTCGCGCTTGGGCATGGCGAGCAGCTGGTCGAACTGCGCCTTGTAGGCGGCATTGGGGAAGTGCGCCGGGCCATTGGCGATATTGTCCAGCGTTGATGCGGCGACTTCGCGGGGCTTCTGGACGTTCTGCAGCTTCGACATGTCGACCCCGGCGCGCACCCCGGCTTCGGTGTCGGTTGCGCCAGGGCAGCAGGCGATGATATCGACGCCGGTTCCCGCCGCCTCGGCGAACAGCCCTTCGGCGAAATGCAGCACCAGCGCCTTCATCGCCGCATAGGCCGCTGAATAGGGACAACCCGACAGCGCCTCGATCGAACTGACCATGACCAGGCCTCCCTTCCCCCTTGCCTTGAGGCCGGGCAGGAACAGCCGGGCCAGCTGCAGCGGCGCGTGGCAGTTGACCATCAGCATCTCGGCCAGCTCGTCGGGATCGAGCGTCTCGTGCAGCCCGCGCACGCTGAAGCCGGCATTGCTGATCACCAGCCCCACTTCGCGCCCCGAGGTCAGCTGCATCAGTTTGGCCGGGCCGCCAGGCTGCGCCAGATCGACATCGCAGATCAGCGAACGCGCGCCGTACCGCTCCTCCAGCTGCCGGGCCAGCTCCTCCAGCCGGACCGACCGCCGCGCCGTCAGCACCAGATCGAAGCCGCGCTCGGCCAGTTCCTCGGCAAAGGCCCAGCCGATGCCCGACGAGGCCCCCGTCACCAGCGCGAGCGGGCCGTAGCGATTGCGGAAATCCTGCGCGTTCATTGGTGTCACTCCGGGAAAGGGCCATGCTTGCCGGGAAGCGTGGCAGGTGCAAGGCTGTTAGTGAATCCAGTTCATCCAGCGGCTGAACAGCAGGGCCATCAGAACCAGCAAAAAACCATAGACCACCGTCCACATCAACGGGCGCTGCGGACGGGCGAGTTCGGGATGGCCGTCGGGGTAGGCCAGTTCCCGCAAGGTACCGACTTCCGGCTTGGCAAAACTGGAATGGACCGCATCCTCCACCTGATGACTGCCGCCCTCCGCCACGAAGGTGTAGATCGGTGCGTAGCTCCTGGCTGAATTTTCCCAGCTCATGCGGTGTCCGGTAACCCGCGCCATCACCCGGCGCGAGGGTCTGGTCAGTCGCAACCAGTCATGCCGGGCGATTGCCCAGATTGAGAACGCGCAAAGCGAGATGCCCGCCCAGATGAACCAAGCCTCCATGCGGCGGCCATTATCATGGCGCGGTTAAGGATTCATCCCGGCGTGGAAGCGGAGCACCAGCCGCCGCGCAGGCCGCCGAGATAGCGCTTGACCTTGCCGCTCGCGATCAGCGTATCTGCGATTGACTGGTCGCTGCCATCGGACCCCTTGCGCAAGGCGGCGCGCAGTTCGCGGCCATATTTGTCGGTGGGCGCGTCGATGCGGCCGAGCAGGATGAACGGACCGAGATTGAGCAGGCGCTGGAGTTCGGCCGTTGCTGCCTCACCCAGTTGCGCTTCGGCCGGGCATTTTGGCGAATGCGTCTCGGGCGCATCGATGCCGATCAGGCGGATCTTGCGCTCGCCGATCTTGAAGGTGTCGCCGTCGATCACGCAAAGATTGCCCCGGCCCGGGCCGCAGCGGGTGAATTTGCCCGCAACCGGCTCGGGCTCGCTGGCAAGGAAGCGCGGCGGTTCGACCAGCGCCGGATCGTAGAGCGTGAACAGCGCCAGCAGCAGCGACAGCAGGATCCACGGCCGCAGCCCTGCCATGAAGCGACTGGGCCGACGCGGCGGGCGGGGCTCGCGGGGGTCCTCGGGTGGGAGGCCATAGTCCTCGGGCCGGGTCCAGCGAGGTTTCTCGCGGCGAAAGGGTACGACATCGCCCATCGCCCTGCGTTAGCCGCTGCGATCAGCCGCGAACAGCCCCGTTGCACCAATCGCCGCGCCGCCCCTGCCATGGCTCGGCCAGTCCCTCGGCAACCAGCTGCTCGCCAAGGCTGCGGCCATGGCGGGTGACCACGCGAAGCAAGCGGCCATAGCGATCGGTGTCGCGCACGCCGGCTTCAAGCGCGAAGGGTCCGGCGTTGAGCAGCGCGATCAGGCGGCGGGTGGCCGCCTCGCCGCGCGAGGCTTCCGAGCTGCACCGGGGGGAATGCGTCTCCGGCGCATTGATATCGGCGATGCGCACTTTTTCGCCGGCGATCCAGAAGGTGTCGCCATCAACGACGCAGGTGGTGCGGGGGCCGTCCGTGCAAAGCGCGAAGGCGGCGGCGAGGATCAGGGGGGTGCTGGCCATGGCGCACGGTCTCACCCGGCGCAGGCCAAAGCCGCCATCCGGAGAAACCCCTGTTTTATATCCGTTTCAGAGGCTTAAGGCCTTAGCTAAGGGCGTGGACAGGAAAGTGCTTCAAATTGCGGCCAAGGCGGCTAAAGCGGCGGCCATGTCGAACCCGCACGAAACCACCGGCCTGGCCAAGGCCGAAACGCTGATCGAGGCGCTGCCCTATCTGCAGCGCTATGCCGGGCGCACTTTCGTCGTCAAATACGGCGGTCATGCCATGGGCGATCCCGAGCTGGCGCGCGACTTTGCCGAGGATGTGGTGCTGCTGAAAGCCGTCGGCATCAATCCGGTGGTGGTGCATGGCGGCGGGCCGCAGATCGGCAACATGCTCAAGAAGCTCGGCGTCGAATCGCGCTTCGTCGATGGGCTGCGCGTCACTGACAAGGCGACGGCGCAAGTCGCCGAAATGGTGCTGTCTGGTGCGATCAACAAGGAACTGGTCGGCTGGATCGCCGGCGCGGGCGGCAAGGCCATCGGCATTTCCGGCAAGGACGGCGGGCTGGTCACTGCCAGCAAGGTCACTCGCACCGCCAAGGACCCGGACAGCCAGATCGAACAGGTGGTCGATCTCGGCTTCGTCGGCGAGCCGGAGACTGTCGATACCTCGATCATCGAAACCATCTGCGCTGCCGGTATGGTCCCGGTGATCGCGCCGATCGCCTCGGGCCGCGACGGCGAGACCTACAATATCAACGCCGACACCATGGCCGGCGCGATCGCGGCGGCACTTGGCGCGGCGCGGCTGTTCCTGCTGACCGATGTAGCGGGCGTGCTCGACAAGGCCGGGAACCTGCTCACCGACCTGACCCCCGCCGATATCGCGGTGTTGCAGCAGGACGGCACCATCTCGGGCGGGATGATTCCCAAGCTCGAAACCTGCATCCACGCGGTCGAAGCCGGCTGCGAGGCGGCGGTGGTGCTCGACGGGCGGGTGCCGCATGCGATGCTGCTCGAATTCTTCACCGCGAGGGGCGCGGGCACGCTGATCCGGGCGGGCTGAGGACAAGCCGGGGTCAGTCCCCCTCCCGCTTGCGGGAGGGGTTAGGGGTGGGTCCTGCAAGGCTGGGTCCATAGCTTCGACCGACCCACCCCCTGCCCCTCCCGCAAGCGGGAGGGGAGAGTGCCGCCGCACGGGATATCCCAACCACCCCGCTTGCCGTAACCGCCCCGCCTCGGCTATCAGCGCGGTTTCCTCCTCCCAGAAAAGGGTCGCGCGGTGCTGTTCTACACGCTGTTTGAAATAGTCAGTTATCTCATCAACATCGTCGTCGTGCTGGTGATCGTCCAGTTCGTGCTGAGCCTGCTGATCTCGTTCAACGTGGTCAACCTGCACAATGACTTCGTCGCCGCGATCTGGCGTGCGGTGAATGCTTTGCTCGATCCGGTGCTGGCGCCGATCCGGCGGATGATGCCCAATACCGGTATGCTAGATCTGTCGCCAATGGTGCTGATCATCGGCCTGACCATCGTCCAGATCGTGCTCCGCAACCTCGCCATGTCTGCCCTCGCATGAGTGCCGCCATCATCGACGGCAAGGCCTTCGCCGAAACCCTTCGCGCACGCGTGGCCGAAGTCGCTGCCAGCTTCGAAGCGGCAGCTGGCCGCAAGGCGGGGCTGGCGGTGGTGCTGGTCGGCGAAGACCCGGCGAGCCAGGTCTATGTCCGGAGCAAGGGCAAGCAGACCGTGGCCTGCGGCATGGAAAGCTTCCAGTTCCTGCTGCCAGCCGACACCAGCCAGGCCGAGCTGCTCAAACTGGTGCACAAGCTCAACGACGATACGGCGGTCGACGGCATCCTCGTTCAACTGCCGCTGCCCTCGCACCTTGACGAGCAGGCGGTGGTCGATGCGATTTCGCCGGGCAAGGACGTCGATGGCCTCACCCCGGTCAGCACCGGCCGGCTGGCGCTGGGCCTGCCGGGGCTGGTGCCCTGCACGCCGCTGGGCTGCCTGATGATGCTCAAGGACCGGCTGGGTAGCCTGTCTGGCCTCGATGCCGTGGTGATCGGACGTTCGATCCTGGTCGGCAAGCCGATGGCGCAGCTGCTGCTGGCCGAGAGCTGCACCGTAACCATTGCCCACAGCCGCACGAAAAATCTCCCTGACGTGGTCCGCCGCGCCGACATCGTCGTGGCTGCCGTAGGCCGGGCCGAGATGGTCAAGGCCGACTGGATCAAGCCCGGCGCTACCGTCATAGACGTAGGCATCAACCGCGTTCCCGCTGCCGAAGAGGGCAAGACCCGGCTGGTCGGCGATGTCGATTTTGCCGGGGTCAGTGAAGTCGCAGGCGCGATCACCCCGGTGCCGGGCGGAGTTGGGCCGATGACCATCGCCGTGCTGCTGCGCAACAGTGTGGTCGCTGCTCACCGCAATGCCGGCATCGCGCTGGCGGAAGGAACACTATGAGAGCCATCGCCCTCGTCGCCGCATTGGCGCTCGCCGGTTGTTCGCAAGGCGGGGGCCGCATGGGTGACGGGCCGAGGCTGCGACCTGCCGCCGATCCCAGCAAGGTCATCGCTGCCGAGCTCGCCTTCAACCAGCTCGCCCAGACCAAGGGCCAGTGGACTGCCTTTCTCGACACTGCAGCCGAGGGCGCCGAAATGTTCGTGCCGCAGCGGGTCAAGGCCGCAGACTGGCTGAAAGGCCGCGCCAATCCGCCGGTTTCGGTCACCTGGCAGCCTTACGAAGTATGGTCGAGCTGCGACGGATCGCATGCCGTCACCCGCGGTGCCTGGCAGCGCGCCGGGACCATGGGCTTCTTCATGACCGTGTGGCAGCGCCAGAAGAATGGCGGCTATAAATGGGTGTCCGACCAGAGTATCGCCACCGAAGCCCCGCCCGCCCCGCCCGAAATGATCGCCGCCAGAGTCGCTGAATGTCCCAAGGGTGCGAAGCAGGCGGCCGAAGTCGCCGCTGCCCTGGCCGGGACCACTGCGGGCTATAGCGGTACTGGCGATCACAAGTCCGGTGCGTCGGACGACAGCTCGCTGGCCTGGGAAACCACGGTAGAACCCGACGGCCTGCGGCACATCGCCGTGCGCGTGTGGGACGGCAAACAATTCGACACGGTCATTGATACCAGCGTCCCCCCGCACGATCATTGAGCGCGGCACTGAGCGCGGCCATGCTTGACCTGTTCATCTCCGCCTTTGTCACGCTGTTCGTGGTCATTGACCCGCCCGGCTGTGCGCCGATCTATGCCGGGCTGACCAGCGGCGCGAGCCAGCGTCAGCGGGTCAGCATGGCCCTGCGCGCCAGCCTGATTGCCGCGCTGATCCTGGTGCTGTTCGCGCTGTTCGGCGAGGCTTTGCTCGGCGCGCTGCACATTGAGCTCAACAGCTTCCGCATCGCCGGGGGCATCATGCTGTTCGTCATCGCCATGGACATGGTCTTCGAAAAGCGCACCCAGCGCCGCGAGGACCGTGCCGAAAAGATCCGTGCCACTCCCGAGGTCGAAGACGTCTCGACCTTCCCCATGGCCATGCCGATGATCGCCGGCCCCGGCTCGATCGCGACCATGATGCTGCTGATGGCGCGCGCCGAGGGGACCCAGCAGACCCTGGTCGTCCTTGCCGCGCTGGCTGCGGTGATGCTGCTGACCTTCGCCGCCCTGGCCGCAGCGGGACCACTGATGAAGCTGGTCGGCAGCAAGGTCGAGGCAGTGATCACCCGGCTGCTGGGGGTGCTGCTGGCGGCACTGGCCGCGCAATATGTGATCGACGGGGTGCGGGCGGTTTTGGGGTAGTTTGGGGCGGCCTCAGCGCGGTGGCTTCGACAAGCTCAGCCTGAGCGGATGTTGAGTATATACGAGCAAGAAAAAACCCCGCTCAGGCTGAGCTTGTCGAAGCCCCCGCGCAACCCCTCCCAAACCCCTACTGCAACGTAATCCGGCTATCATCCCCGTCCCTGCGCCCGAAGAACTGCATCAGCTGCACCAGCAGCTCGCAGCGCGCGGCGATGTCGGGGGTTTCCAGCAGCGCCTGCTTCGAGGCCGCATCAAACGGGGCGATCTGCGAGACGCCGTTGATCAGCGAGACATCATCCAGCCGCGCCACCGATTCCCAGTCCACCCGGTAGCCCTGGGCATCGGCGAAGCGCCGCGATTCGCGTTCGAAACCGGCGCGCTCGACGGGCGCGAGATGTTCGCCCGCAGGCTCCTCGATCAGCTCGGCCTCGATCTGGCGGAATGGGGTGGTGACGTCGATCTCGCGCAGCACGCGAAAGCGCGATTCCCCCTCCAGGACTACGTTGAAGCGCCCGTCATCCAGCGCCTCGACCTCACCGATTTTGCCGAGGCAGCCGACCGTGAACAGCGCCGCGCCTTCGCCATCGCTTTGCGGCTGGATCATGCCGATCCGGCGGTCGCGCGCCAGGGCATCGCTGACCATGGCGCGGTAGCGCGGCTCGAAGATGTGCAGCGGCAGTTGCAACCCGGGATAGAGCACAGCCCCGGTCAGCGGAAAGATCGAGATTCGCCGTGCCGTCACGATCAGCCGAACAGCACGGTGGACAGCCGCCGCCGCGTCGCAATCGACCAGGGGTCTTCCAAGCCCACTGCCTCGAACATCTGCAGCAGCCTGGCCCGCGCTGCGCCGTCGTTCCATTCGCGGTCGGCGGCGACCATGGCCAGCAGGGTGGCGGCGGCCTCGTCGCGCTCGCCCGCGGCAAATGCAGCGCTGGCGAATGCGAACTGCGCGTCCATATCGGCAGGATCGGCGGCGGCGGCACGCAGGGAAGCGAGTTCGCCCTCGTCGGGCTTGTCCTTCGCCAGCTCCAGCGCCAGCCGGGCACGCTCGACCATCGGGTCCTTGGCCAGCTCCGGAGCGAGCGCGACGAGCACGCTGTCCGCCTCATCCATGTGCCCGGCCAGGGTCAGCGCGCGGATCAGCCCGGCCTGGGCCTGGGCATTGTCCGGCGCGATCTCGGCGATCTGCGAGAAAATCCCTGCCGCCCGCTCGCCTTCGCCGGCTTCAAGCACTTCCTCGCCCATGGCGAGCAGCGGCGCCAGATCCTCCTCCGGCGCACCGCCGTCCCCTCCGCCCGGCTGCACCGGCAGCTTGGCGAGCAGCTGGTCGAGCATGGTCTTGAGCTGCGATTCGCTGCGGGCATTGGTCAGATCGGCAACCGGCTGGCCCTGGAACAGCGCATAGACGGTGGGGATCGAACGCACCTGGAACTGCGCGGCGATGAACTGTTCCTCATCGATATTCACCTTGGCCAGGATCACGCCCTTGTCGGCATATTCGGCGGCGACCTTTTCCAGCACCGGGGTCAGCGCCTTGCACGGCCCGCACCATTCCGCCCAGAAATCGAGGATGACGAGCTGTGTCATCGACGGTTCGGCGACGTTCTTGCGGAAGCGGTCGACCGCTTTCTGCTCTTCGATACTCAGGCCGGCGCTTGCCAAGGGTGATACTCCGCGATGCGATGTTAATGTTGATCCCCAATTTGTCCCTTTCCGGCCATTTGTGAAGGGCAAATGCAGCCTTTGCCAACAACTGCGACCAGAATGTGATTTTCGCCCGCGCCACGCTTTTTAGACCTTGCCCGGCGCGGGCCCCGATGCTAACCGCGCGCCTCACCCCGGCCCGCCGCCCATCGGCGCGGGCTCCGGACGTTCGAGCGGGCGTAGCTCAGGGGTAGAGCACAACCTTGCCAAGGTTGGGGTCGAGGGTTCGAATCCCTTCGCCCGCTCCAGTTTTTCCTAGAAAATTCAAGCAATTAAGCGATCCTTACGGGTCGCTTTTTCTGCTTACGCGCTTTGAAAAAATACAAAAGTAAGCATCCCGTAAGCAGTGGAACTCCCAGAAACGGCGGCGTTTGGGTATCTCCCGGCGGAGTTAGCCTCTCACTCTTCATTTTATTGAGGTTTTCTGGAGGGCTGCCCTGACCGCGCGCATGCTCACGGGCCTTGATGAGGCAGTCCCGGTGGTGCTTACGCGCGTGGTGAAATCTGCTTACGTGGGAGTAGATTCCGCTTACGCGACCAAGTGAACGAGCACTGGTGAAGCAAACGAATGCTGAAAGGGGAAGGCCTTCCCCTGCCGCCGAGCCCTTCTGGTCTCGGCGGACCCCTTCTGCGGGGACACCCCGCAACGCCCCAGATATGAGCGGTGCTGATGACGCGCTCTGGCCGATTGAAAATCGTCCAGGGTGCGAAGTTTGTATGAAGGCCCCGCACGCACTCTGAATCGGCTCGGCAAGGGCCAGCGCGGGATTGACCGGGACGACAGGCCCCGTCCCCTGGCCAATCCCGCACAAGCCCTATTGCCGTCGCCTTCTTTCAGGGTGCGGTTTTTTCTGGCCCAATGCCGCTGGTCGCTGGAGCGATCGGGCGCGAGCAGGGCTCCGCAGTCGGCGTGTTCACGCCAGGCCTTGCCGGAACTGGCCGCGATCCGGGCTGCGTTCGGGTGAGAGTGAGAGGGGGGCTTCGCCGTTCGTGACGGGTGAGGGTCGAGAGAGAGTCTCCCGGCTGCCCGTCATGGAGAAATACCATGGCAAGTTCTGTCCCCAAGCTGCGCCTGAGCAGTTCGCGCGACATCCCGTTCGACAAGCTTGTGCTCAGTCAGTCCAATGTCCGGCGCGTCAAATGCGGCGTCTCGATCGGCGAGCTCGCCGAGGACATCGTCCACCGGACCCTGCTGCAGAGCCTCAATGTCCGGCCCGTCCTCGATGCCGATGGCCAGGACACCGGCCAGTTCGAAGTGCCTGCCGGCGGGCGGCGCTTCCGCGCGCTCGAACTGCTGGTCAAGACCAAGCGGATGGCGAAAACCCAGCCAGTGCCCTGCGTGGTGCGCGAGGGCGGCAGCGCCGAGGAGGATTTGCTGGCGGAGAATGTCATGCGCGAGGCGCTGCACCCGCTCGACCAGTTCCGCGCGTTTAAGGCTCTGCGCGAGCAGGGGACGTCGGAGGAAGAAATCGCCGCGCGCTTCTTCGTCACGCCCAGCATCGTCAAGCAGCGTCTGCGGCTGGCATCGGTGTCCGAAGCACTGCTCGACATCTATGCCGACGATGGCATGACGCTCGACCAGCTGATGGCATTCAGTGTGTCATCGGACCATGACCGCCAGGAGCAGGTCTGGGCTGATGTCAGCCAAAGCTATGCGAATCAGCCGCACAGCATCCGCCGATTGCTGACCAATGAAGCCGTGCCGGTGAACGACCGCCGGGCGCAGTTCGTCGGGATCGCCGCCTATGAGGAAGCGGGCGGCACGATCATGCGCGACCTGTTCACGGTCGATCAGGGCGGTTGGATGCAGGATGTTGCCCTGCTCGACCGGATCGTGAGCGAAAAC
This sequence comes from uncultured Alphaproteobacteria bacterium, assembly GCA_963791765.1. Classification (GTDB taxonomy): domain Bacteria; phylum Pseudomonadota; class Alphaproteobacteria; order Sphingomonadales; family Sphingomonadaceae; genus Novosphingobium. The sequence goes on along the minus strand of CAWBTL010000006.1, from coordinate 17,375 downwards.
CTGTCGGAAACCGCCCACTCCGTCGCCAGTGAAGGCTGGAAATGGATCGAGGCCGCCGCTGATCTGCCCTATGGCCATGAATATGGTCATCGCCGGATCACGGGCACGACCGAACCGTTGAACGAAGCCGAGCAGGCGGCCTGCGACGCGCTCATGGCCGAATTCGACCAGCTGACCGAAGACTATGACGGCGGCGACGATCTGCCCGAGGAAGTCGATGCCCGTCTGGGCGAACTGGAAGCAGCCATTGATGGCTACGTCCGCCGCCCGGCGATCTATGACCCGCAGGAAGTGGCACGCGCAGGTGTGTTCATCTCGCTGGCAAGCAATGGCGTGCTGCGGATCGATCGCGGCTATGTCCGGGCCGAAGACGAGCCTGTCGTCGATGCCGAAACGGGCGAGGTGCCAGATGATGCCGGTGCAATCGGACCACAGCAGCCGACAGTCACCATTGGTGGGCAGGCGGCAGTAGTCGAACCGGTGGAGGAGGAAGACGATGTCATCCGTCCGCTCCCCGAACGCTTGGTGAGCGAGCTGACGGCGGAACGCACCCTGGCGCTGCGCAATGCACTTGCCGAAGCGCCGGACGCCGCCTTCATCGCCTTGCTCCATTCGCTGTGCCGTTCGGTCTTCGCGCCGCACGCCACCTCGGGCTGCGTGGAGATATCCGTACGGCACGCCTTTCTTGGCAATGTGGCTCCGGGTCTGGGCGATACAGTCTGGGCTCAGGCAATCCAGCAGCGCCATGAGGCCTGGGGCGACATCCTGCCCGATGATCCGGATCTGCTCTGGAACGTGCTCACGGTGATGGACTCGGATGAGCAGATGCGGCTGCTGGCGCATTGCACGGCGCTCAGCGTCAATGCGCTCTATGAGCCGGCCAACCGCTACAACCAGGGCCATGTATCTGCCCACGGCGTCAACAAGCGGATCGCATCTGCCGATCATATCGCCCGCACCATCGGCCTCGATATGGCGCGAGCTGGGTGGCAGCCGACCGTCGCCAACTATCTTGGCCGCGTCACCAAGCCGCGCATCCTCGAAGCTGTGCGTGAAGCCCGGGGCGAGGAGATGGTCGGGCTGATCGATCATCTGAAGAAGGGCGACATGGCGAAGGAGGCCGAACGGCTGCTCGATGGCAGTGGCTGGTTGCCTGAGCCGCTGCGACTTGTTGCAGTCGAGGCTGAGCAGGTGACCCATGTGGCCACGGTCGAAGACCTGCCAGCCTTCCTCGCTGACGACGATGCTGGCGACAGCGATGAACCGACTGACGAAGAACTCGACCCTGAGCATTACGCCATCGCGGCTGAATAGCTCCCACTGATCCGGGGCGGCTTCGGACGCCCCGGCATCTATTTCACCTTTCGCCCTCGGCCTCACCAGCCGGGGGCGTTTTCATATCAAGGAGCCGATCATGGCCAATTATCACACACCCATCGTCGTCCAGCAGGCAATCCCTGCCAACGATCTCACGGCCCTGGAACGCCTGTTGCTCGCCGAGATCTTCGACATGCAAATCGATGACGACGCCCTCTACCTCTGCAGCGACGAAGGCGTATCCGACATGCTCTATCTGGATGCCGAGAAGCTGCGGCCTTGTCTTGATGATCCCGCTGCGGAGGGCACAACGGCATGGAAACAGATCGTCGACCAACATGGCACGGCCGTCCTTGGCGACGATGAGATCGAGCTCGACGCATCAGGCGGCTGGTGGGAAAACATCCTTCAGGACGTGGTGCGCCGTTCAGAGACGCTAGACCATCTCTCGGTGATCGCGTCGTTCACCTGCGACAAGATGCGCCCCGATGGCTTCGGCGGCATGGCGATCTTGATAACCGCTGACCAAACTCGCGGGCAATCGACCCATGATCTGATGGCGCAGTTCATCGCCGAGGCTGTCGCAGCGGGCGAAATGCAGCCGATCTGACCACCCCGCCATTACAGGATTTTAATTTCGTTCGCCCGGTCATGTGCCGGGCTTTTTGCGTTTTATGGAGACCAATCATGTCCGCACTGCATATTTTCGAGCACGCACCGCTTGGCGCGCTCATCCGTTTCTCGGACGGCGAACCTCGGCCGCCTGCGCGCTTCAACCGCAAGCTCTCCGCATGGGAGAATTATAACGGCACGGGCAGGTTGACCGCGAAGCAACCGCGCCGACTGATCGGCAGTCACTGGATGCCAGCGGGATTTCAGCTTCATCTGGGCGACTATGGCAGCGGCGGTATTACGATCATTGTCGTCACCCGCCATTACCAGCTTGCCAGCCCGCTCGCCTTCGAAATCGTCGAAGTTCCGCAAGCCGGCATGGTCCGTGTGCTGACCGAATGGAACGGCACTATCGAGATGCGGCACCTGGCCGCCAACATGGCGTCCGCCGAGGCCTGGGCAGCTGACCACCACTATTCCGACATGCGTTTCGAGGTCGTCGAAGCCGATGAAGCCAATCGCTTCGACCAACTGCGGAGGGCGGCATGAGCAACGCTCCAGCCATCGCAGCCATGTTCGCGCGAACCGCCGAAGGTCATCTCGCTGCACAGGTCGAAGATCTGGGCTGGCTCGCCATTCCCGTGGCCAACGGCCTGCGGATGGCAAGCGCCTGGCGCTTGTCCAAACCTATCGACACATGGGTGTCTGCCGACTTCTATGGTGCCGACGGGTTCGTGGCCGACGAGATAGCCTTCCGTACCCATGTTGAGGATGTCGCCCAGCACAAGCGCGAATTGGCTGTGCTGTCTCGCCCTGAAACGGGGATGCGGGTCGGAACGCCGTGGGGAACCTCACAGCAGAGTTACCACTACGCTGACGGCATTCTCTGCCATTCGACGGCAGGGCATGGCGGATTTCACCTTGGCAGTGAACGCAACGCATTGGTTCATGCCATGTGGCGAAACGGCGATGGCTGGTATGAGGAGGATGCTGAATGGGCCAAAGTCGCATTCAGCTTTCCTCGCCTGTTCACCACCCGCGAGCGGCGATGTGCGGCTGAGTCGCTACGCAATGATTATCCCGATGTCTGGGAGCACATGCACGGCGTGACGCTGGCACCGGGCGAATCCCGGGTGAAGGATGAACGGCAGTTCCGGCACCGCCATGCGGCCGACTGGGTTGTCGTCGCCGCGATCAGGTCGGATCGTCACCCCGGCTTCGTTGAATGCGTTGCCAAGATCGCCGGCAACCGGGCGCTTACAGAGGAACGCTTCTATCTGGTGCCTGCTAGCGAATATCAGGCCGGACGCTTTGGCTTCGTGATCGACGAGCGCGAACATCAGCGGTTCGAACCGCAGGCGGCTTGAACAAGTCCAACAGCGTCGCCTTGATGCCCGCCATCGGTTTCCGGTGGCGGGCATTTCTGTGTGTGCCGATCCGCGGCCGGCATTGCCGGCCGCGGCCAGAGCGAGAGGGATGCCCCGGAAGGGCGAGCCTGCCGGTTGAGAGAAAGACCGCGCGGGCTTGCCCGTTCACCGATCTTTCAAGGGACTCCCACATGACCAATTCTGCCTCAGCCGCCGCACCGGCGGTCGCTTCGCTCGCGTCTGCAGTTTCCCGTTCTTCCGCTGATGCGATCATCGCGGCTGCATCAGCCCTTTTGCCCCGCCTCGAGCGCGGTGTTGCTATCGATACTGCGACATTGAGGTCCGCGATGGAAACCGCCTTTGGCGGTTCGGACGCCGAAGGGCATTGGGACTGGAAGACCGCCTATGAGGCCTGCGAGGTTGCGCAGATCCTGTTCCTCCGCAAGTTCGGCCCGGCTCTCACCCGACATTCCGGCAATCCTGCCGCACTGCTGGCGATGATCGAGAAGATCACACGGCTGTTCCCCACGCACACCCGCCGTTCGCAGGCGGGGCAAGCGCTCCAGCAGTTCAGCACGCCGGTCGGCCTTGGCACGGTTGCCGCCATTGCCGCCACGATCGCGCCGACCGACGTGGTCCTCGAACCCTCTGCGGGAACGGGCCTGCTGGCGATCCATGCCCAGCGGGCAGGCGCATCACTGGTGCTCAACGAATTTGCCGACACGCGCGCCGAACTGCTGGAGCGTCTGTTTGGCGGGGTGGCTGTCACACGGCATGATGCCGCGCAGATCGACGACTATCTTGGCACAGCTGTTCGTCCCAGCGTCGTGCTGATGAACCCGCCCTTCTCCGCGATGGCCCATGTCGACCACGCGATGAAGGATGCGGCGCTTCGCCATCTGTCATCGGCTTTGGCGCGGCTCGCCGAGGGTGGCCGTCTCGTCGCCATTACCGGCGCAAGTTTCGGCCCGGAGATGCCCGCCTGGCGCGATGCGTTCATCAAGCTGCAGGAACGCGGTCGCGTGCTGTTCAGCGCCGCCATCGATGGGCGAGCCTATGCCAAGCATGGCACCTCGGTTTCGACCCGACTGACCGTGATCGACCGCGTTCCAGCAGGTGATCCCGCTGCCTTCCCGGCATCACCCGGCACAGCACCGGATACGGCCACGCTGCTCACCTGGGTTCTGGAACATGTCCCGGCGCGTCTCGAAGTGTCGGGTGCAGTCTGTGGCGGAGCGCCGGCATCAAGCATTGGCCGGTGCCCGCAAAAGCGGCACGAGCAGGGAACTCGCTATCCCCGCAGCCAGTGCGGATCATCGCGCCGACCGAAGCCCACGAGCTGGACTATGCGGTCAAGGATTGGGTGCCGGAACAGGCCGTCAAACTGACTGATGCTATTTACGAGCCCTATGCGCTCCAGTCGCTCAGCATCGCCGGAGCGCATCCGCATCCAACCGCTATGGTGCAATCAGCGGCCATGGCGTCCGTCGCACCGCCCAAGCCGACATATCGTCCGCATTTGCCGGCGCGAATCGTAAGCGATGCCATGATGTCCGATGCGCAGCTGGAATCGGTGATCTATGCCGGTGAAGCGCATTCCGGCTTCCTGTCCGGCGCCTGGGCCGTTGATGCGACCTGGGACAAGATCGAGGCTGCACCCGACGATTCCGAAGCCGCGGTCCAGTTCCGGCGTGGCTGGTTTCTGGGCGATGGCACCGGGGCTGGCAAAGGTCGTCAGGTCGCCGGGATCATCCTCGACAACTGGCTGAAAGGCCGCCGGCGCGCGCTGTGGATCTCGGTGTCCGACCGCCTGCTCGAAGATGCGCAGCGCGATTGGGCGGCACTGGGACAGGAGCGCCTGCTGGTCACGCCCTTGTCGCGCTTCAAACAGGGCAGTCCGATCAAACTGGGGGATGGCATCCTGTTCACCACTTATGCGACTCTGCGTTCGCAGGATCGTGGTGACAAGGTCAGCCGTGTCCAGCAGATCGTCGATTGGCTGGGCGCTGACTTTGACGGTGTCATCGTCTTCGACGAAGCCCATGCCATGGCCAATGCCGCTGGCGGCAAAGGAGGCAGAGGCGACCAGGCCCCGTCCCAGCAAGGCCGCGCTGGCTTGCGATTGCAACATGCACTTCCAGGTGCCCGGATCGTCTATGTCTCGGCGACGGGCGCGACCACGGTGCAGAATCTCGCCTATGCGCAGCGGCTTGGCCTGTGGGGCGGCGAGGATTTTCCGTTCGCGACACGTCCCGAGTTCGTCGCGGCAATCGAGGACGGCGGCGTGGCGGCGATGGAAGTTCTCGCCCGCGACCTGAAGGCACTCGGGCTCTATGCGGCACGTTCGCTGTCGTTCGACGGAGTTGAATATGAGATGGTCGAACATGCCTTGACCGAAGAGCAGACCCGCATTTACAATGCCTATGCCGGGGCGTTCCAGGTGATCCACAGCAACCTCGACGAGGCGCTGGGCATCACCAACGGCAATCTCAATTCTCAAGCCAAGTCGGCGGCGCGTTCGGCCTTCGAATCCGCCAAACAGCGCTTCTTCAACCACCTTATCACTGCGATGCAGACGCCGACGCTGATTGCCAGGGCCGATGCGGATCTGGCGGCAGGTCATGCCGCTGTCATCCAGATCGTCTCGACCGGCGAAGCTCTGATGGAACGGCGACTTGCCGACATCCCGACCGAAGACTGGGACGATATCCAGGTCGACATCACCCCGCGGGAATATGTGCTCGACTATCTGGCGCACAGCTTCCCCGTCCAGCTCTACGAGCCTTTCACTGACGGTGAGGGCAATCTGTCTTCGCGTCCGGTCTATTCCGACGATGGGCAGCCGGTCGAATCCCGCGACGCGGTGGAATGCCGAACCCGCATGATCGAAAAGCTCGCCAGCCTGCCGCCGGTGCCTGGCGCGCTCGATCAGATCGTCCAGCGTTTTGGCACCGACATGGTGGCCGAGGTAACGGGCCGCTCGCGGCGTATCGTTGCCCGCACCCGCGATGATGGCACCACGCGCTTTGCCGTCGAGAACCGGCCTGTTTCCGCCAATCTCGGCGAGACCCAAGCGTTCATGGACGATGAGAAGCAGATCCTTGTCTTTTCCGACGCCGGCGGCACGGGCAGATCGTATCATGCCGATCTCGGTTGCCGGAACCAGCGCTTGCGGGTCCACTATCTGCTGGAATCGGGCTGGAAGGCCGACAGTGCGATCCAGGGTTTCGGGCGCACCAACCGCACCAATCAGGCGCAGCCGCCCTTGTTTCGTCCGGTCACGACCAATGTGAAAGCGCAGAAGCGCTTCATCTCGACCATTGCCCGGCGGCTCGACACGCTCGGGGCCATCACGCGCGGACAGCGTCAGACCGGCGGGCAGAACATGTTCCGCCCCGAGGACAATCTGGAATCGCACTATGCCCGCGATGCTCTGCGCCAGCTCTATCAACTGCTGGTGCGCGGCAAGGTCGAAGGCTGCTCGCTGGGACAGTTCGAGGCAGCCACTGGCTTGAAGCTGATCGATGGCCAGGATGGCGGTCTGCGCGATGAACTGCCGCCGATCACCACCTTCCTCAACCGGATGCTGGCGCTCACCATCGACATGCAGGACATCCTGTTCACCGCGTTCGAGGGCTTGTTGGCCACCCGGATCGAGGGCGCGATGGCGAGTGGCACCTATGAGATGGGGCTGGAGACGCTAATCGCCGAGAGCTTCACCGTCACCGACCGGCAGACCATCTATACCCATCCCGGCACCCAAGCCGAAACGCGGCTGCTGACCATCGAACAGAAGCATCGCAATGCACCGCTGCTGCTGGCCGATGCGCTCGACCATGCCCGCGAGGCAGGCGCGATGCTGCTGGTCAACAGCCGATCGGGACGCGCAGCAGTGCAGACCGGCGCGCGCAGCGTGATGCTGGATGATGGCTCGGTCGAAAAGCGCATCCGGCTGATCCGACCGATGGAAAGGAGCAACGTCTCCCGCGACGCCATGGCCCAGACCCATTGGGAACAGGCCGATCAGGCCGTTTTCGCCAAAGCCTGGAATGCCGAGGTCGCCGATGTCCCCGAGTTCGTGACCAGTTTGCTCAACATCGTGACCGGCTTGCTCCTGCCGATCTGGAAGAGCCTGCCGAATGAATCCTCGCGGGTTTACCGCTTACAGGCCGACACCGGCGAACGCATCGTCGGCAGGCGGGTATCGCCCGCTTGGGTGGCAGCCACGCTCAGGGACAAAGCTCCTGAACTCTCCGCCGATCAGGCATGGACGATGTTGCTGGCCGGGGAAGCCGCACTGCATCTGGCCGAGGGGCAAATGCTGGCCCGTGTCCGGTCGATGGGGACGCCGCGCATCGAACTTACCGGGTTCAACGACCTCGGCGTCGAGCGGTTGAAGGCCCTCGGGCTGCTCTCCGAAATAATCTCGTGGAAGCTGCGGCTGTTCGTGCCGACGGGTAACTGATGGGCCGCAGATCCTAACCAAACTGATCGAACGCTTCCCTGTCCAGAAGGTCACTGACCGCCGCAGCGACGCCAGAGCCGCCTGACGCCGCCGATTTGCTCATCGCATTTTGGCAACGGATACTGTGAGGCAACCATGGAAAAACCCGCAACCCAGATCGCACACCGTCTCGGCCAACAGGCCGAGGCGGTGTGTCGTCATTATCTCTCCAAGGGCTACCGCGAGGGACGCTATTGGCTGGTTGGCGATGTGCGCAACCAGCCCGGGCGCAGCCTCTATGTCCGGCTCGTCGATATGGAAAAGGGACCAGCTGGAAAATGGACCGATGCGGCCACCGGCCAGCACGGCGACCTGCTCGACATCATTGCTCTGGGTCAAGGGTATCACCAGCTGCGAGATGTACTCGATGAAGCCCGACGCTTTCTGAGCCTGCCCATGCTGACAGTTGACGCAGACCAACATCGGGATCGGCCAAAATCCAAAGTGCCAGCGGGGTCGCCAGCGGCAGCACAGCGGCTGTTCGCAGCATCAAAGCCAATGCGCCGCACAGTTGCAGAAACCTATCTTCACCGCCGCGCGATCATGACCCTGCGGGCGACAGACCCGCTGCGGTTTCATCCGCATTGCTATTACCGGCCCTTCCAAAGACGATGCGCCGGGCACCCGCACGGCATGGCCAGCCGTAATTGCAGCGGTCACCGATCTGGATGGCAATACGACCGGCGTGCATCGGACATGGATTGATCCGGACGCTTTGATCAAAGGCCCCGGTCGCATCACCGCGCCGTGCGATGGGCAATATCCTCGGACATGCGATCCGGTTCGGCATTGCGGACGATGTCATGATCGCTGGCGAGGGCATCGAGACCATGCTGTCGCTGCGTGAGGTCATGCCCGCCATGCCACTCGTAGCTGCCACATCATCCGCGCATCTCGCGGCGATCCTGTTCCCGGCAACGCTCAAGCGCCTCTATGTTGCCCGTGACGATGATCCGGCGGGCTATGCTGCAGTGGTCACACTGACCGAACGGGCAGAACCAATCGGGATCGAGGTCATTCCTCTGGTGCCACACCTGGGCGACTTCAATGACGATTTGCAGCAACGCGGTTCCCGCCAACTGGCGCTCGATCTTGTGGCCCAGCTTCACCGGGCGGATTTAAGGCGTTTCCTCGAATGACTGGGCAATGGCCGGGAAGGGAAGCGAAGTTACGGGTTCGGGTTTATGATTACCTGGTTCCGACATCTTTCCGCCTGAGAGAGCCGCGCGCACGGCCCTCTGCAAGGGCGATCTGAGAGACCGGATGGGCCGGGCCTGCAACGGCGGGCGGCCACTATTTTCCGTCGGCGCGCAAGCGCGCCTTTACACCGCGAAGCAAAATAGCCGCCGCCCGCCGTCCTTCGCTGACGCTGCGGCCACCAGGGTGCAGGCCCGTCCCATCCGGCCAAAAGGATCGCCACGAAGGCCGAGCGTGACGCGCGGTCACAGCAGCGAAGGATCAGCCGATGGGAACCGATATTCACGAAGATTTTGAACCCGAACACGAGGCATCCCCGACCAGCCATTTGCTCGATGAACTCAGCCTCTACGGCTACCGGCCCTTCTCCGATGAAGCTGACACAAGACCATTGCCCGAAGAACGGATGGTTGCAGGTGCCATCGCCGACATCTTTGACGCCCTGATCGCGACGATGCTCGATACGCGGCTCGAACCCGATCTGGAAGATCTGTGCTGGTCGGTCACCAACGTCTTCCACCGCGCCGGCAGCCGTATCCAACGCGAACTCGACGACAATGAGGATGCGCAGAAGCGCAGCCAGAAGGAACAGGACGGCTCCGAAGTGCGCTCGGTCGAACTGGAGCGGCACCTCCGCGAAGGCCTGGGGCTCATTGAACGCCGCAACAGCATGGAGTTCATGCGCGAAGCCGCTGGCGACCAGTTCGAACGTCATTTCCGCAAGAGCTGGACACCGTATGTCGGATCACTCGTCAATCACCGCACTATGACCGCATCGATGGTCGACAGCAGGGATTTCCTTGCTGCCAAGCGCAAGTCCGAGATCGAGCCACTACTTCCCACCGGCACGCGGGTCGCGTTCACCGCAGGTCCAGCCTATGACGATCACCGCAAAATCTGGGCGACGCTCGACAGGGTGCTTGCCAAATATCCCGACATGGTGCTGTTCCACGGCGGCAATCCCACGGGCGGCGAACATATCGCAGTGCTCTGGGCCAACGCCCGCAAGATCACTCATTATCCGTTCCGGCCGAACTGGGACCGGTTCAAGAAAGCCGCGCCGTTCAAGCGCAATGATCAGATGCTCGAAGCTCTGCCCAAGGCGGTGATTGCCTGCCCTGGCAACGGCATCAATGCCAATCTGGTCGACAAGGCCCGAAAGATGGGGATCAAGGTGTGGTCGATCGAGAAGGGAGGGTGATCGTCAGCATTGCGCCCAATCCTTGCGGTTCAGCCTCATGGACATTGTTCCCAGATCGGGATGTATTTTTTTGGCGCTTCTGTGCGTCGCCGGATGCCGGCAACTGGGACTTACTTGCCGGTCGCCGCCCCTAAAGGGAACGTCCCGTTCCGCCGAAACCGGTCATTCGTGGAGCCTCGTAGGCCCTCGCTACAATGTCCAGGCCTGGGGACATGCCCGTGCTGCGGCGGTCGCATGATCGTCATCGAGGTCTTTGCGCGGTGGCGCCAGCCACGGGCACCACCAGCGTCCGCGCCGCCGACCCGGGAACTCACGCCATGACCCGGCATGGCCCATCTTCCCCGCTGGCCGCTTCACGCCCGATCCGGCCAACGAAGCCACCTGTGCGCTGCATCGCCGGAGGCCCGGCCAGACATACTGACATCGGCAATGTCACCGCACCTGTTACCAAATCCCTGGTCGAAAGATGCTCGCCGCGCCGGCTCCGCACCGCTCAACCAGCACCGCACGCCGCCAGCCGGACCAGCCCTAAGCACAAATCCCCATAACACAGCGCGTGCTGCCCGCGGGTTCCTGCATGTTAGGATTTCGTACGCTCAAGCGCCCGAAATCCTTTGACATTCCAGACGTTCTCTCGCTCACTTGCTTGCCCGAACACGGCCATCTGTTCTGGTGTGGGTTTTCTCGATGGCCACGTCGTGCGAAGCGCGAGGTCAGGATTTTGGCTGATGAATGCGTTTCCGAACCCAAGTTTAGGGACGCGAGGACTTTGTCAGAGTATGGGAACAGGGCACGAGCACTCTTTTACAAAAAAGGATCAATAATGAATGGCAACGCGTTCAAAGAGGAATTCGGACCTGTCGCACTGGTGACCGGTGCCTCGTCTGGCATCGGTAAGGCCTTTGCCGAAGTGCTGGCGGGAATTGGCTTGGATCTGGTGCTGGTTGCGCGCCGGCGCCAGCGTTTGGAAGAACTCGCCGCCCGACTGCATGAGCAGGATGGGGTCAAGGTCACGCTATGCGAGACCGATCTGGCGGAAAGCGGTGCGCCGGGGCAGGTCCTGGACGCCACCGATGCCTTAGACGTCGGGTTGGTCGTCAGCAATGCGGGGTTCGGGCTCAAAGGGGAACATGCCGCGACCGATCCCAAAGCAATGAGCGACATGCTCATGGTCAACTGTCATGTGCCGATGCTGCTCGCGCACGGCTTTATCCCGCGCCTTCGCGCGCGAGGAAAGGGTGGGATCATCTTCACCAGTTCGGTCGAGGGGCTGATCGGCATGCCGTATTCAGCGGCCTATGGAGCAAGCAAAGCCATGGTGGTCAGCCTGGGCGAGGGCTTGTGGGGCGAACTCACGCCGGAAGGCATCAAAGTGCTGACACTGTGTCCCGGGCCAACTGAGTCAGAGGCGGCCGAACTGCAGGGCATGGACGTCTCCAAAGCGGAAGGCCTGATGTCAGCCGAAGAGGTTGCGCGCGTCACACTGGAGAATATTGGCAACGGCCCAACCTTTGTGTCCCATCCCAGCTACAAGGCAACCATGGACCATTTGATGACAATGCCGCGCCGCGATGTCCTGGAGGGTTCAGCGCAAGCGATGAAGGCCCTAACCGCGCCGAAGGGCTGAGGCCATGGGGCGCTGTCAGGCCGCGGGTTCGAGCAGGGCGAACTGACGTATAGTCGCATCGAAGGATCGTTGCGCCGCGTCGATTAGCGGAAGCTTGCGATGCTCCGCCGAGGCGATCTCGACGCCGTAGGGTCCGCAGTAACCTGTGTCACGCACATGCTGCAGGAACGATGGGACATCGAACTCCCCCTCGCCGGGGAGGCGTCGGCGGTTGCTCGAATCGTCCATCATCTCGCCGACAAGTTCGGCGGTTGCATCGTTGAGTTCGATCGCCCTGATCCAATGGCTGGGGGTTCTGGCGAAATCCGCATAGGCCACGCCGCCCCGAGTCATGTGCCAGATGTCGAGCAGAAGCCCCCCATTGGCCATCGCCGCGCCGTCGACTACAGCGGTCGCTGTTTCCAGTTCGCGGATGTTGGTCGTTGGAAAGATTTCGATAGTTACCTGCGCATTGGTTTGGGCCGCGGTATCGGCACAGATGGTCCGAAAGCGATCGATCATGAAATCTACCGGCCATTCACGGCCACTGAAGTCACCCAACGCTTTGATATTCCAGACATCGAGTTTGCCCGCCATTTCAAGCAACTCGCACCGGTGTGCATCCGCTGCTACCCGATCCTCGCCTTCCGTGAGCCAGTGGACGATCGCTTCCAGTTCGAGATAGCGGATGCCGTTGTCAGCCAGGATACTCTTTACGCCCGAAACGCCATGGCGTTCGAGCGCGGCCACGAGATCGATCGAGAGGAAACCCATTCCGACATAGCCGGCACGCGAGGCGGCCTCGGCGCGTTCGCGCAAATCATGCGGACTCACCAGCGATCCGCCACAAGGGCTGACATTGCCTGCCAACGTGAAAAAAGCTGCTACCAGGTCTGGTTGATCGCTCATCGAGAGTTCTCAGTCTTGTTACACCGTTGCTAACGGTGGCTTTAAGTCTTCTGCGTCTCACCTTTTCACACTGCGAGCGAAAGCCGACAAGTCCTCATTAAAGACTTCCGCTTGCTTTCGTGGAGTGTTCAAGGGCTGCCGAAAGGCGAAAACGAGGTCGCGAGCGGCCGTTGCGCCGTACCCATTTCCCAACTGGCCGTCGCCGCCCCGATTCCGGTCCTTGCGCCCAATCCAATCGACGCCCGATCGCTGACATCCGTTAATGTCGGTCGTTCGGGTCGGAAAGTCGTGGGCTCCGGACACTCTCCTTTCAGGCTGGCTGACATGGAAAGCGGACATCAAGAAGGCTCTGCTAACCTGAACTTCTCTAGGCTTGACGTCCCCAATAGGATTTCAAGAAGCGTCGGACTTCCCGTTCAACCTGCGCGCCCTCGGGACAGCCTCCGAACCCCCCATGGGAGCCAGCTTCGTCGATGAACAGTTCAGCCGGTATGCCGTGGTTACGCAGTGCCCAATGCATGCGGACGGCGTTCGATAGGAACAGGTCGCGGGTGCCGGCTGTAAGCAGCGTAGGCGGAAAGCCCTTGGAAAAGTCCCCGAAGAGGGGCGAGAGGTAGGGATGGGTCAGATCATGGCCGGCAGCATAAAGCAGGTTGGCCCGCATGAGGCTTTCAGTCAGCCGTGCATCCAAGCCTAGGTTCGTCTGAAAGCTATCCCCGCTTTCTGTGAGATCAAGCTCCGGTGTGCCGAGATAGGTAGCCGCCGGTAATGGCAGGCCCTCATCGCGCGCGCGCAGGATCATGGCAGCTGCGAGGTTGCCGCCTGCCGATCCACCGCCGATGATGATTTCCTCTGGCCGGTGTAGGGTCAACAGCTTGCGATAGGTAGCGACACAGTCCTCTAACGGTGCAGGATAGGGATGATCTGGCGGCATGCGGTAATCGACCGTCCAGACCTTCGAGCCATAGCGCGCCGCGGTCGCCATTCCGAACGCACGGCACAGCGCTCCGCCTCCCATAACCAAGCCGCCGCCATGGATGTCGAGATAGACGAACCGATCATCGACTTGGGCATGCTCCGGCGTGATGGCGAATACGGTGGCCTCACCAACCCGGATTTCTTCGACATTGGCGGCAACGCTCGATGCCACAGCCGCCACCATCGGCATCACGGCAGCATCCATCTTCGCGGTATAGACACGCCAGGCTTCCGGCTGGTCGACGGGCGGATAAGGGAGCGCCACCATTGTCGGCGTCGCCATCATGGCCTGCGCTTGAGGGCTGATGGATTTCGGGTTGGGAATGGTTCGCGCAGGTAGATGGACGCCGTTGGAAGTGAGGGCGGGGCCGTCAGCGGCTTGAGAATTAGACATGAAATCCACCTGACTGACTGCTGCACCGAAAACGACTGTCTTGGCGAACTGGCGACGCGAAGACTTCATACGCTTTCCCCTGTTTTGCCGAGAAGAGAGCACATCGCGCTAGCGCCCGCAATGGTAGTGAGGAGCAATTGGCCATGATGACGTCATCGTGCGCAATCTCGGGGACCTACCCTGCCACAAACCAGTGCCTTGCACCGTTCAGAAGCACCTCGTGGGTGTACGGCGCTGCTTCGACGTTCAGCGATGCGGCAGCGATTTCGAAGATCGCGTTGTCTGCGAACCATTTGGCCATTTGGATTGGATCCGCGACTTGCCAGGCCAGTGCATAGACCCCGCCATTCGTGCCGCCCGCAAATTGCGCAAGCTCCCCGTTGGGATTCTTGGGCTGGAGGATCAGCAACGTCATGTCTGCAACTTCGACGGGGGTTGCCTTGGCAAGTTCTGGCCAGGCGATTGTCCGGGCCGGCCCGGCTTTTCCATCCAGCACCTCGACCAGAAATTTCAGCGCATTCTCGGGGTAGCGCGGAGCGCACACAATATGGGCCAGCGCGTGCGGCTTGGCCGGTCGTCCCGCGGCCCAGTCCCGACGCCAGTTTGGCAGGTCCCAGGGATCGTTAGGCATGCGATGCTCGGTCAACTCCATGATCAGCCCGCCCGTGCTCTTGGGGTGCAGGAAGATCAGGCCCGGCCCCTCGGTGTTGATCTTTACCCCAAGTTCGTCACAGCGTTCGCGGCCAGCGCGGACGTCATCGATGCGAAACGAGATCGAGTGGTAGCCAGCCCCGGCCTTGGCAAGATAGCGGGCATACATGAAGTTCATGTCGTCAACGTGCCGGGGCGCCATCACCTCGATCATGTGGTTGGCGACGTAGAGCAGCGCCGCATCGCGATCCTGAGGTGCAAAATAGCTCTCGTGAAAGGTGATGCCACCGAACACGTGCGTATAGATCTGCCGGAGACGGTCGCACTCGGGTGCTGCGTGGATCGTGTGCAGGTATCGGGTGGGATGCAGGGGATTGGCTTGCGTCATTCGACATGCTCCGGTTTGTTCGATTTCTACATGCGGCCAGTCAGCGTCAGCCCCCAACAATTGCCTTCAACTCGAGAAAATCGCGTAGCCCGTAAGCGCCGCCCTCGCGGCCATTGCCAGAGCGCTTGTATCCGCCAAACGGTGCAGCCGCGACCGCAGCGTCGACATCGACCGAGTTTCCAGCACCATCACGGCGCACGCTTCCTCGGTGGCCGGGTTGATGACATCGTGCCGCAAGTCACCCGCGCTGAGCACCCAGCGGCCGCCGATGAAGTGATGAAGGCATTCGCGCATCTGCATTCTCCCGAAACAACGATAGTAATCCGGTCTTCGAGGCTGAAGACGGGTCAGGGAACCGGACCTGTTATGCGCCCAGTGCGCGCGCCGCCTCCACAGCCTTCCGCAGCCGTGTTTCCTGCCAGCCAGGTTCGCTTGTCGCGGCCAGGTTAGGGACCTCAAGGCCGATCGGGATGCCGTTCGGCAAGGCGCCGACGAAAGCTGCAAGCGGAAGCTCACCTTCGCCCGGCACGCATCGGGCAGTCATGGCCTCGGTCATGTATTCAGTATGAGTCGCCGTCAGCGGCGCGTCGCACAGTTGGACATAACCGATCGTCGCGGGATCGACAGCGACCAGTTGCGCAATGGTACCGCCGGAACGGAAGAAATGCATCGCGTCGAGCATGATGCGAAAATCCCGCCGGCCAACATGCTCGGCGATGGCGAGCGCCGACGCCAGGTCGCTGACCGAAAGGCCCGGAACGAATTCGAGATGGACGGCAAGGCCCCTGTCGCCGGCCATTGCAGCCAACAGAGCGAACTCGTCGAGCGCGCGGGCCGGGTCCGGCTCCATGCCCGCCGTACCGATAGCAAGCGCGCCCATTTCGGCCATGAGATCGAGGTCGCCTGCCATGTCCGCGACTGAGGCACCGGAGCGGACCAGGAACCCTTCGCCCTGCGATATCCGAACGCCATGCTCCCGCAGTGCGGCGATGAAGGAACGCCGCAGACCGGCATCTTCCCGCAACGACCATGCCGGATAACCGCAATCAATCATTGGCAGGCCCGTCAGGCCGATGGACAGGTTTCGGCAGCCGAGATTGCTGACGAGCGGCACGAATTCCAGCGGCGGCATGCCGAAAGTGCTAAGCAGCTCAATTCCGAGACGATTGGCGGTCTCCTGCATCAATCTGTCCTCACCAGAGCCGTGGATCGACGACGGAACGCACCGGGGCTTCTGGTCCAGACATCTTCGCCATGGCATCGGCTACTCCGGACACGCCAATCCGTTCGCCGAGCCAACTCCGCACATCAATGCGACCATCGGCGATCGCGCGCATAGCAAGGTCCATGTCCTGCGGCTCTTCGCCGCCAGCGAACTGGATGTTGAGGCGTTTGTTCTGAGCAGCGAAGACGAACATCGCCTCCTCTTCCATACAATAGCCGCCCATGACGATGCGTCCGTCGAACGGAGCTGCGGCAACAATCCGGCCGAGCATACCCTTCTGGCCGACATTCTCGTAGATGAGGTTCACGCGGCGGGCGCCGAGATCCGGGAGCGCGCCATAAGGATCGGTTTCTCGCGGATCGATGGCGATGTCAGCCCCCATCCTGATAGCCAGGTCCCGGCGTCCGGGATGGAAGTCGGCGGCGATGATCGGACCTGCGCCCAGCAGCTTCAACCCGGCGATCACGCCAAGCCCGATCGCCCCACAACCCAGCACCAGCGGCACGTCGCCCGACTGCGGATTACCGCGCCGGGCGTGCTCCAGCCCAACCGCCAGCGGCTCGATCATCGCGGCGAGATCGTCCTCAAGGCTGTCGGAAACTTCGAGCAGCATGGTTTCGTCCAGCAGCATGAGCTCGCCGAAGCCGCCGGGGCATTCATGCGAAAAGCCGATCACCTTGTGCGATCCGCCCACCCGCATGATCGGCACCGACGTGACCCGCCGCCCGACCTTAACCCGCCGTTCGCTGCCCGGGCCATAATCGAGCACTTCGCCGACGTATTCATGGCCCGGCACGAACGGCTGATCGAAGGTCAGTTGCGCATAGGGCCCGCCAAATTGCCGCGAGAGATCGATGACATTCTGACCGGCGTGGAGGAAATGCGCCTCCGACGCGCACATGCCGCAGCTATGGGTGCGGACCAGCGCCTGCCCCTTGCCGGGGATGGGATCGTCGAACGTGCCGGTCTCGACTTTGCCGTTCTGGATATAAGCAGCTTTCATCGCGGAAGAACCTTCAGTTTGGG
>CAWBTL010000005.1:185000-416848 GCA_963791765.1 uncultured Alphaproteobacteria bacterium | reverse complement strand
CGGCTTAGATCCGATCTCAGATGATTGTCCTGCATGGTGCGTCATCGACCAGCTTGTTAAGCTCGACTAGGGCTGGAGCCGAACAGACCCGCTTTGGGAATCGGAGGTTCCACAGCCTCCCACTATCGACCGTGCCGCGATATATCCGAACGTGAGGGCCGGTCCAAGCATTATGCCGGCGGCGGGGTGTTGCTCGATCAGCTGGCCCGGCTTCATGCCCGCTACTGGAACAGCCCGGAGCTGAAAGCGGCGAGCGGATGGCTGCAGGCCCATACCCGGGGCGAGATTCACGACCAGTTCGCGTCGCCACAGGTGCTGCCGCCGCACTTGCAGCGCGAACTGGAGGCCGAGCAGTTCAAGCGCGAAATGGTCGAGCGGCTGGGGGTCGCGCCGGATGTGCTGTTCCAGCAGGTTCACAGGGTGCAGCTGCACCAAGCGGGATTGCCGCAGACGCTGTGTCATGGCGATACCCACATCGGCAACACCTATGCCCTCCCGGGCGAGAAGGGCGGACTGTACGACTGGCAGCTCGCCTCGCAGTGGTTTGCCTTGCACGACGTCAGCTATGTCATTGCCACTGGCCTCTCGATTGCCCAGCGGCGGGCGAACGAGCGCGAACTGCTGGCCTTCTACCGCGAATGCCTGATCGCGCACGGGGTCAGCGAGGCGCCTGCCCCCGAGATCTTGTGGACCGAATACCGCCGGGCAATGGTCTGGTGCGTCTATGTCGGCTGGCTGATCACCCCGCGGATCAACTACGGCTGGGAAATCACCGTTGACGCCGAAGGCGTTGTGGTCTGGCGCAAGAAGGTGCGGCGAGGTGCGCTTCTCGACACGCTAGCGCAGGTTCCGAGCTGCCTGGTAGGGATGGAGGCTTGCGCCACCTCGCATCATTGGGCGCGCAAGATTTCGGCGCTGGGCCATGAGGTCCGCCTGATGCCGCCGGCCTATGTGAAGGCTTATCTGCGGCGCCAGAAGTACGACGCCGCCGATGCCGAGGCGATCTGCGAGGCAGTGCAGCGTCCGACCATGCACGTCATGCCAGCCAAGGACGCGGAACGCCAGGCGGTACTCGTCCTGCACCACTCGCGCGAATTGCTGGTGCGCCAGCGCGAAGCCGTGATGAACGAGAATGCCTCATCGGATGTCCGGGATACGACCGGCCACCGCCAGGCGAACGAATACCGACTGCGCAGAAATGGCAAGGTCAATCGAGGGACGGGATGCGCGAGATGCATCGAAAGCCCACGTGCCCGGTCGCCGTGTCGATCGGCTGGGCATAGCGTGCGGCAGGCCGGTAACGGCGACAATAGCTTTCAGCGCACAGGTGCGAGCCGCCTTTCATCACCTTGCGTGGAATCCTTATGGGGTCGCTCATGACGATGCTGCCCCCGCGCGTGCCGCCGCGCGGGTTGGCCGGTACGCAGCAGTGACCGCCGCGTTTCCGTTCGATCCTGCGCTGGGCATACCAGTCGGCAGTCCACTCCCAGACATTGCCGATCATGTCGTATAGACCATAGCCATTGGGCGGGTAGGACCGCACCGGCGATGTGCGCAACCAGCCGTCCTCCAGGCTGTTGCCGTGGGGAAAGGGGCCTTGCCAGTAATTGGCAAGCATCGCGCCGCCCGGTGCAAGCTCGTCGCCCCAGGCGTAGGCGCGAACCTCCAGCCCGCCGCGCGCGGCCCATTCCCACTCGGCTTCGGTGGGCAGTTCCTTGCCTGCCCAGGCGGCATAGGCCTCGGCATCGGCATGGGCGACGTGGACGACGGGATGGTCCCCGAGCCCTTCGAGCGTGCTGCCCGGCCCGGTCGGTGCGCGCCAGTTCGCGCCCAAGCGGAAATGCCACCAGACCGGCGCCCCGGCGAGCGGTACCGGGCCGGGGGTGGGCTCAAAGACCAGGCTGCCGGGATGGGCCAGCTCGGGCAGAAGACCGGGATAATCCTTCGGATCGGGGGCAATTTCGGCCAGCGTGACATAGCCGGTTTCGGCGACGAACCTGCCGAACTGCGCATTGGTCACCGGCGTCGCGTCGATGCGAAAGCCATCGACCCGAACCGGGCGTACAGGCGCCTCCTCCGGATAGAAGGCATCCGAACCCATAGCGAAAGTGCCACCGGGAATAGCAATCATGCCGTCAGTCGAAATCGATTTGGACATGCGGCACATCACCCTCGATCTTGCCGCGATCCGTCGGATAGTCCGTGACGGTGACGCCAAGATCGCGGCCAATGTCGAGCGTTTCGCCGCCGCCCGCCGGATTGAAGTAGTTGATCGGCACGGAACCGCGCGCTACTTCCGTGCCGCCCGTCGAGATCACGATGTCGGCGCCCTTGCCCATGCCCTGTGAGGCGAAGCGCACGGTCAGCCTCGATGCTCCCTGCGGCAGGGACTGCTCGGCCTTCAGCTCGACAATCTCCTTCGGATCGGTCGAACGCGCCCAGATGAAGCGCGGCCGGCCCTTGTCCAGCCACAGGCTCCAGCCGCCGAAGTGGCTACCCATGGCCACCACCGCTCCCGAGGCTTCGGCCTTGTCGAGCACGACCTCTGCATTGAGCGTGAAGCTGCGGCCGATCAGGATCGGATCGTTGGTCGCGGGGATCGAGACGTTCTTGCCCCAGAAATCGAAGCTCTTCCGGCCACCGGCGCGCGATGCGTAGTTACCGCGGCCCGGGCCGAAACGGTGATCCAGCGGAAAGACGTTGTTGCGTGTGGCCTCCTGCTGCCAGACCTGCTTGAGCTCCTCCAGCTTCGCCGGGTTCTGTTTCGAAAGGTCAATGCCCTGCGAGAAGTCTTTGTTCAGATCGTAGAGCGTCCATTCCACCTTGGGCCGCGCACCGGTGGGAGGCAACAGCTCCCAGCCAGGCCGGGCATTGTCCATGCTGGCGAACCAGCCGTTGTGATAGAGGCCTACTTTGCCGCTGATCTCGAAATACTGCGTCCGCGGCCGGTCTGCTTCGCAGGTTTGCAGGCTGGGCAGCAGGCTCTGCCCGTCCATCGGCTTCTGCCTTGCGCCCAGGACAGTCTGGGGCACTGGCAGCTGCGCGGCCTCAAGTATGGTCGGCGCCATATCGATGAGATGGCCGAACTGCGAACAGATGCTGCCTGGGCGCGCAGCGCGGTTGCCCCAGGAAAGGATCATGCCCTGGCGGATGCCGCCGAGCATCGAGGCGTGCTGCTTCACCCAGCGGAACGGCGTGTTCATCGCCCAGGACCAGCCGACCGGATAGGAGCCATAGGTCATCCGCCCGCCGAGCCTTGGCGTGTTGGCCTGGAGCCAGGCCTCGTCCTCGTCGTGCGTGCCCATGCCGCGCAGCTCGTTGATCGTGCCCTTGGGGCCCGCCTCGCCGCTGGCGCCGTTGTCGCCCTGGACGATGGCGAAGAGGGTGTTGTCGTACTGGCCCATCCGCCGCAGCTCGTCGATCACCCGCCCTAGTTGCGCATCCTGGTAGGCAAGCTGAGCCGCCGCCACTTCCATCGAGCGCGCGGCAAAGGCCTTGTGCGCGGGCGTCAGCGAACCCCATGCCGGGATTTCGGCGGGCCGCGCCGTCAGTTTGGCGCCGCGGGGGATCACGCCCATGGCAAGCTGACGGCGGAACGTTTCCTCGCGCATCCGGTCCCAGCCCTGGTCGAACTTGCCCTTGAAGCGGGCAATCCAGTCCTCCGGCGCCTGATGCGGCGCATGGGTGGAGCCGGGAGCCAGGTAGACGAGGAACGGCTTGCCCGGCGCGGACGCCTTCTGGTTGTGCACCCAGTGGATTATGTCGTCGGCGAGCCGCTTGTCGACCACATCGCCCTTGCCCTCGTCGGGATCGGTCATCTGGGTGCCGCGATACATGATCGGCTCCCACTGGTCGGTATCGCCGTGCGGGAAGCCGTAATAGTATTCGAATCCCAGCCCGGTCGGCCAGTTGTCGAACGGCCCGGAAGGACCGCGTTCCTCGCCGGGATTGTTGTGGTGCTTACCCCACATGCCGGTGTTGTAGCCATTGAGACGCAGGACCTGCGCGACCGTCGCCGTTTCCGGCAGGATGCGCCCGCCATAGCCAGGGAAGTTCGCGAACAGGTCGCTGAGATAGCCTACCCCGGCATTGTGGTGGTTTCGCCCGGTGAGCAAGGCCGCGCGGCTGGGCGAGCAGATGCCGGTGACGTGGAAGCGGTTGTACCGGTGCCCCGTCGCCGCCAGCCGTTCCATGTTCGGCGTCGGCACCGGGCCGCCGAAGGCAGAGGACATGGCAAAGCCGACGTCGTCGGCCATGAACAGCAGCACGTTGGGCGCCCCTTGCGGCGCCCGGACCCGATGAGGCGTCCCGGGCTTTGAATCGAGCACGTTCTCGGCGATCTGGCCGTCAAAGGCCGGCTGCGGGATGGGCAACATCGTGCGGACAGGCGTAGCCTGAGCCAGCGCCTGCGCGGAAACGCAGGCGATCAGTGCGGTGACGATCAGTTTCGACCGCAAGATCAATTCCTTTGCTCAGTGGCCGGCATGTGTGGCCGGATTGGCCATCGGGAACTGGAACACCACGTTGGTCAGGCTTCCGGCGAAAGGCTGGCCTGAGCGCGCACCCGGCAGCATAGTTGAACCGTGGTCGATGCCAACGCCGAACGTCTCGGCGATGCCGAAGGTCATCGGCATGGCGAAGCGGACTGAACGTTTGGCGAGGGCCCGCCCTCCGGCCCGGATGGAGACGGTGTAGTCAGTCTCCACTCCAGGCGCTGCCACGGGGTGCGTGACATCCAGTTCCAGGGTCGATGTTCCGGCCTGCAGGGCCTCGCTCGCGGCGACTTCGGTGCTGCGCCCCTTGATATCGGTCATCACGAAGACTGGCTTGCCCTGCCGCAGGTAGAAACCCATGCCGCCCGGCTGTCCGCCTAAGGCGAAGACCGGGCTGGTCTGCGAGGTGCTGGCCGGGGTGACCGTGGCCGTCATGCGGAATGGGCGGAACATGATCGGCGGGGCCATCTGGCCTGTAATGTTGCCGACCGGGCCGGCGTAGCTCCACATGCCGCCGCGGCGTTGGAAATCGATTTGCGCCTGACGGATGCCTTCGGGCATGGCATCGCTGATGTTTCCGATCGGGTTGACGTTGTACCGTCTGGCCTGCTCTTCGAAGGCGGCGGCCATTTCCGCTACCTTCTGCGGATAGCGTGCTGCAAGGTTCACCCTCTGCCCCGGATCTTTGACCAGATCGTAAAGCGCCCAGGGTTCGTCAACCGGCTTGGTCATCCGCACATTCCAGGTCTGGAAGCGGTGGTCGGTGACGATTGCCCAGCCATCCTGCCAAAGGCCCTTGTTGCCGTAGATCTCGACATATTGCGGGCCCTGATGCCCGGGCGCCTTGGGATCGGCGAAAGTCGCGATCACGTTCTGCCCTTCCATCGGCGATTGGGGAACGTTGTTGATCACCGGCGCCAGTTCCACGCGGGCGGCAGCGAGAATGGTGGGGGAAAGATCGCTGACGTGTGATAATTGCTGTAGCGCAGGCCCATGGCAGCCACGCGATCGATGTTGGGGGTGGGCACAAGGCCGCCGAAGCTGCTCAGCTGGGCGAAACCGATATCGTCGAGCAACCAGATCAGGACATTCGGCTGTTGTGCCTGGGGCGCAAGCGCCGCGGCAGGTGGAGGTGCGACGGGACCATCTGCCAATGCCGGCGCCGTCATCGCCATTGCTGCAGCGAGCGCTACGATTGAAACAAGGTTCTTCATGTTTTCTCCCCCTCGTATGCCCTTGCCGGCCCAGTGCGCTACAGGGCTTCTTTTCACAATCAGGGCCATTGCGCCCGAATTCCAAGCTTGAGACAAGGCTCCTTTCGTGGGTTCGCTATGGAGAAGGACGACAAATGTCTAATGCATTCTTGCAGAGGTTAGGATAACCTCACTGCATGGAATCCAACCTCAACCGTCTGCGCCACATCGTCGCCATTGCACGTACTGGCAGCTTTTCGCTGGCGGCCAAAGAGGAGGGAATCAGTCAGCCCGCATTGACCCGTAGTGTCCAGGCATTCGAGGCGCAGCATGGCGTTCGCCTTTTTGATCGTGGGCGCGGCCCCACCATGGATATGGCAAGGACGGGGCGAGCTATCGAAATTTTGGCGTCATGCTCTCGCTGTGGAACTGGGCCTTCGGCACGCTGCACATCCCCAAAGGGCGCCCGTCGTAATACGGCGTGCCCGGCCACGATGCGCACTGGCTGGAAGAACTGCTCTACCCGGTCGTGCGGATCGACAACAAAGCATCGCGTGGTCCTGGTGGCGCCTGAGGAACGACGAGGGAGAACGACTTGCGAAGGATGATCTCGACCGCGGCGCTGGTCGCGGGGATATGGGCGGGCTCTCCGGCTATGGCAGAGGCGGTCGCGCCGGCGGTACAGCTGGCCCCGGCGACGCTCCCGCGAGAGCAGTCGCGGCCGAACGTGCTGATCTGGATGCTCGATGATATCAGCTTCGCGCAGCTTTCCTCGTTCGGCGGGCTGGTCCCCACGCCGAACATCGACCGCGTGGCGCGAATGGGACTGCGCTATTCGAACTTTCATACTGCCGCGATCTGTTCGGCCAGCTGCGCAGCGCTGTTGAGCGGCCGCAATCCGCATACCGTGCATATGGGTGCCCATGCCGCTTCGGCGCGGGCGTTCCCCGGCTATGACGCGCAAACCCCCGCTTCGGCCGGGAGCGTCGCGGCCAAACTGCGCCAGAGCGGCTATCGCACCTTTGCCCTGGGCAAGTGGGATCACCTGCCCGTCTCGTCACGGGCGGCTATCCCAGCGCCTCGGACAACATGAGTTTCTACGACCAGTGGGTTGGGCCGACCACCTATCCGCATTACAGCGTCGGCTGGGCGGTGGCGGGCAACACCCCCTTTCGTTACTGCAAGCAGGTCACGCATGAGGGCGGCAGGGGCCGGATGACCGATGGCGTGATCATGGACGCGACTCCTGACCGGTGGCGCAGCCCCGGTCATGCGCGAGGAGTTCAAGCGCATCGCCCGGGAAATCGGCGGCACCCGCGAGCCTTTGAACCCCTGGCTCCCTTCGGACCTGGCGGCAGCGTTCGTTGTGTCGGGGTTGTTTGAAATCCTGGCGTGGTGGCTTGGCCAGCCAACCGATTATCCCACTGAGAAAGTCGTCAGGATCATCGAAATTCTTATCGTACGTTTGGCATCGGTGCCTCTTGAGGGACCAGACGGCGAGAGCGCATGACAGCTTTAGCGCAATTGCTCGCTCCCCTCGCCAATTGCGATCTGTTTGAAGAAGCGGTGCGCGGAAAGCGGATGAAGACCTATGTCAGTCCGCGAACATATGCATCGACAGTTCCTGAACAAGCAATCTTGTCGTCCCCTTCAAGATCGGCGTAGCGCGCGATATCGTCCCGGATCGATGGAGACGGCGAGCCGCAAGCGCAGGGGTTGAAATCGACTTCGATGCGATCGCCGGAGATAACCCCGCCCCAGCGCCCTTTGATCGACAAGTCGAAAAAGGCGGCGCTGGCCGACGACCGGTTCCTGTCCGATCGGCAGCAGATTGTCGCCTTCCTTGTTGAGCGGCAAGCAGACCATCCAGGCAGGGATGTGATAGCGCATACCTTCGATGCAGCGCGGCATGGATGTCTGCGTCTCCTGCATGCCATACATCTGGTAGGCAAAGCGGGGAGACAGGTTGAGGGTCTCGAATATGAATTCCTTGTAGTTGTCGGGAACCTTGGCTCGCTTGAGTTCGCCGCCAAGGAATACCCCGTTCTCCGGATGAAAATCCTTTGCGCTGTAGCCCCGGCCGCGAACCGCTTCGGCCAGTTGATAGAGCGGGCCCCACATCGCCATGATCATCAGCCTCTCGCCGCGCACGGCGATCAGGCGTTCCACCGCCTTGTCCAGCGCGCCATCGAGCGCTTGCTGGCGGACAGCACTTTCGCGCTCGAACTCGGCAATCTCCTCGGGTTTGGCCGTGCCATTGGCGATTGCCTTGCGCAGTTCGATCATCCGCGTGATCGAGCCGATGGTGATCCCTGGGCCCTCGGCGGGCGGCGCCATTGTCGTGAGATCGGCGAAGGCTCCGACTAGGGCCATGCCGGTGACCGTGTTGCGCGGAGATTGCGCGGTCGCGCCAAAACTGACGAATGTCCTTTTGTCACCGGCGCGTATGCCCGAGCCCCATTGCACCGCTTCGACGACTTCGCGCGCGGCGAAATCGAGATCCGATTGGACTGCCGGCAGCATTGCCGGCTTGCCTGTCGTGCCGCTCGTGCACGAAACCAGGTGGCCAGCTGCTTCACACGCGCGGACCCAGCTATCCACGTCCGAGACGCCCGCGACGTCGATGGTGTCGATTGGCTTGGTCGAAACCGTACCCAACCACTTTGTCAGACGGTCCCAGCGTTTCCCACTAAGGAAACTCTCCGGGTAGCTCTTGAAAGCAGTGTGGGGAAACAGTAGCGGCACCACATCCTGGAGCGAGCGGATTTCGTCGATTCCGCTTTCGCTGGCCCGCATGCCGAGCAGCTTGATCGCGCCGACGCATTCCTGAAACCGCTCGTTGATCGCGGCAATCTGAAGCGCTGCAATGTCTCCATAAGCCTGATCGAAACCCGTTCGCGCAGGCATGTGTGACAAAAGAAGGTCAGCCGCCTTGCCCATTGCTCCAATTCTCCGTTCACTTGATTTGTACGCCAGTAACGAGCCGACTTTGCGTTACATAGAGGAATGTAAATATGCAAGAATGCCATCGCCCAGCGCCGGATCAAGCCAATCGCGGCTGGCGACGCCAGAACCGGGAAGCAGTGGGAGAGGTCGACTTATGTTTGCTCTTGGCAGGATCTCGTTCGTTGTGACTGTGGCAATTGTTGCGATGTCTGCGGCGACGGCTGAAGCTCTATTTCCGGCCTCGCAAAGGGCTGGAAATTCCAGTCGCCGATCATGCGGTTGACCCAGAGATTGGCCTCCCTGATCTCCAGCCAGTTGACGCCGCGCCGCGCCATCTCGCCGATCCCGGTCCCCGTTTGCGCGCCGATTGACAATCCGGCCGTATCCTGTCCCTTTCGTCTGACGGTGCAGCCTCATTCGACAGGTCAAGCTGCCAAACAGGTCAACTTCCAGGTTGCGCCATTGGCAAGTTGTGCTCCACAGTATTGCATTGGCAAAAGTGACAACGCGAGAATGCGATTTGAGCGACAGTATGACGCATAAAATGAAGGAGCCCTCATCGTCAAGATCGAAGGATGCGCGCGCGGTGCGATCAGCAGTCTCGCTTCGCGACGCCCTGCTGGCGCTGCTGCTGCGTAAGCCCTTCGACCAGATAACCATTCGTGACATTTGTGCCGAATTTGGCGTTCACTACGCGACATTTTTTCGGCATCACCAGACCAAGGAAGGCCTGCTCGACGAAATCGCGCGAGAACAGATCCGCCAGCTCAACATCCTGACTTTGGCCATTCGCGATTCCGAAGACTACGCCGCCGGGTTCAAGGCGCTGTGCGCCTATGTTGCCGGGCATCGCACACTGTGGGCGACCCTGCTGAACGGCGGCGCAGGGGCCACCATGCGCGAAGAGTGGGTGCGCCAGTCGCAGGCTGTCGCCGCGCTCGAAGCCCCGGTCAACAGCTGGTTGCCGACCGAACTGGGTACGGTTTGCGCCGCTACTCTGATAGCCGAAACGCTTGCCTGGTGGGTGGGACAACCCGAAGATGCCTACAGCGTCGATCAGGTTGCAGGCATGCTGCATCGCCTGCTGGTCACATCGATCATCGTGCCTGACTAGAGCCCATTGGAGCTTGACGAGTCCCGGGACGTCGGATTATGCGCCACTATATCGCATATAGCTGCCGTTCCACAGCGGATCAATCTGCTCGAACGATTGGGATTGGCGAACACCGCAAAACTGGAGCTGTGACGTGCTAAAACTCGAAGATCGCGATTATTTCTCAGACTATGACGTCGCACGCGACCCTTACGCATTTTTCGAGGCGGTGCGCGCGCACGGCCCGGTATTTCAACCAGCGGACAAGGACTACCTGATCGTCACCGGCTTCGACGAGACCATCGAGATCCTGAACAATCACCGCGATTTCTCTGCGATCATCGGCCTCGCCGGAGCCGCCGCACCGCTGCCGTTCGAGCCCGAGGGCTCCGACATCACCGATCAGATCGAGGCCAATCGCTCGCAGTTTCTCGGCGGCGACCAGGTGGTGATGCTCGACGACGAGCCGCACACCAAGCTGCGCTCGCTGATGAACCGGTTGTTTATCCCTTCGCGCCTCAAGGCGAACGAAGAGTTCATGACTGCGCTGGCGGACAAGATGGTACGCCAGGTCGTCGCCAAGGGCCGATGCGATCTGATCAGCGAGATCGCCACGCCCTTCGTCACCTTGGTCATCGCCGACCTGCTCGGCGTGCCCGCCGAAGACCGCGAAACCTTCATGAAGCTCATCGACGCCTCGCCTGCGCCAGGAAATCTCGACGCCAGCCTCAACACCCACGAGGGCGAGACGCACCCGATGGTGGCGATGACCGGATACTTCTACCGCTACATTTCCGAGCGCCAGGAAAAGCCGCAGGACGACATCCTCACCGAACTGGCCCAGGCGGAATACCACGACGGCACCCTGCCCTCGATGATGGACCTGATGACTCTGGGGGTGTTCATGTTCGGCGCCGGGCAGGATACCAGTGCCAAGCTGCTGGGCAATGCGATGCGCTTCATCATCGACGTGCCCGGGCTGCAAGAGCAGCTGCGTGCCGATCCAAAGCTGATACCCGCGCTTCTGGAAGAAGTGCTGCGGCTCGAAGGTTCGACCAAGCAACTCTCCCGGCTTGCGCGACGCGACACCAAAATCGGCGATCTTCCGGTCAAGGCCGGCACCAAGGTGCTGATTGGCCTGCCCGGCGGCAACCGCGATCCGCGCCGCTGGGACGCACCCTCCGAATTTCGGCTGAACCGCCCAAAGATCAAGGAACACGTCGCCTTCGGCCGCGGCAAGCATGTCTGCGCCGGGGCGCCGCTGGCGCGCGTGGAAGTGCGGGTGATCCTGGAGAAATTCCTTGCGCACACCTCGAACATAGCACTCGATGAAAGCCGTCACGGCCCGGCAGGCAAGCGCGACTTCGATTTCGAACCCAGCTTCATCATTCGTGGTTTGTCGGAGCTGCTAGTCAAACTCGCGCCGGCTCCCGGTTTTGAGCCGTGACACCCGACTTCTCCCGGCAATCGGCGCTGATTAGCGGGGGCGCAGGCGGACTTGGCGGGGCGACAGCGCGCCGCCTGGTAGAGCTTGGCATGGCGGTCGTGGTGTTCGAGCCGGACGAAGCCCGGGCTCAGGAATTTGCCCGGGAAATTGGCCCAGGCGCGATCGGCGTTGGCGGTGATCATGCGGACGAAGCGGCCGCAGGCCGCGCTATTGCAGTTGCCCGGCAACTTGGCGAGTTTCGCGTGAACGTCAATGCGGCAGGCACGGTCATCGCTGCTCAGGCGACAGCCACTGCGGACGGCATTGCGCATGACATGGCCTTGTTCCGCGCGATGATCGAACTGCACCTGTTCGGACCGTTCAACATGTCGCGCCTCTGCGCGGCGGCATTCGCCGAGAACGCGCCAGACAGCGATGGACAGCGCGGCCTGATCGTCAACACCGCATCTACCGCCGCCTTTGACGGGCAAGCCCGGCAGACCGCCTATTCGGCAGGCAAATCCGCAATCGTCGGCATGACACTGGCAATGGCTCGCGATATGGCCGAAATCGGGGTCCGCGCACTTGCCATCGCCCCCGGCCCGATCTGGACGCCGCGCCTCGCCGGTGCGCCCGAAGCGCTAAAAGCTGCGCTGATCGCCAATGTCGCTTTCCCAAAGCGCTTCGGACAAGCCGTTGAATATGCCTCGCTGGTCGAAGCGTTCCTGAAAACGCCGTTCCTCAACGGACAAACCATCCGGCTTGATGGCGCAATGTCCACGCCGTTGACCAGCATGGGGGCCAGTCCCGCAAAAGGGTGATCGCATGAAGCAAACGGCCAAGTCATTCCGCAGCCGACTTTCGGAGACAATGTGCGGTGCAGCGCTGACCAGCGCGCCGGAAGCTTCACGCGCTGACTGACACCGCCCAGTCACTCGAACTCGAGATTTTATGCGATACTATGTAGCGTAATTGCCAGCATTTTTGCCGGGCCAGAGGAGTCATAACTGTGGACACGATCGCCGACGTTACCGAGCACTCCATCAAAGAGCTCGTGTCGCTCTCCGGCCGCACCGCCGTCGTCACAGGCGGTGCGCAGGGCCTTGGCAAGGGTATTGCCAGGCGGTTCGCCGAGGCGGGCGCAAATGTGTTGATCGGTGACCGCAACGAAGTGCAGGCCAAATCGGCAGCAGCCGATCTGGACGCCCGCTATCCCGGTACGGTGACTGCCATTGCCATGGAGGTGAGTGATTCAGCTTCGGTCGCTGCTGCCGCGGAGCGGGCATCGACAGAGTTCGGCGGGATCGACATCTGGGTCAACAATGCGGGCATCTTCCCCAGTATCGCCATCACCGACATGACCGACGAAGACTGGGACAGCGTGCTCACAGTCAATGCACGCGGAACCTTCCTTGGCGCGCGCGCGGCGGTTCGGACGATGGTGGAGCAAGGGCGCGGGGGAGTGATCGTAAACATCGCCTCACTGGCCGGGCTGGGCGGCATCTCGCCGGGCCTCGCCGCCTATGTCAGCTCCAAGCACGCGGTGGTAGGCCTCACCCGTCAGCTCGCTCTCGAATGCGCCCCGCAGCGCATCCGCGTCCTGGCCGTCGCGCCCAGCTTCATGGTCACCGAAGGCAACATGGCGATGATGCAAGCCGATCCGCGCATCGCGGAAGCCGCCGCCCAACACATCCCCTCGATGTTTTCCTCGAAGCTCGGCAGGGTTGGCGTGCCCGACGACATCGCCCGCGCGGTACTGTTCTGCGCTTCGGACATGTCGATATTCATGACGGGTACGACGCTTGTCGTCGACGCCGGCGAGACCGCCTGACGCATTCGAACAAAAGAGTTACGAAAAATGCAGCGGATGAATTCGACGGGTTATACTGGGCACCATGGGCGCATCTGTGCTTGGAGCCTCGCCTGCCCTCGCCGCGGACGACACCCACCTGGCGGCGCTTTCCGGGGGTCTGGGGGCTGGAGACTTTGCCGATTAAATTTACTCCGGCATAGTTCGGGAAAGAGTGAGGAGACTCGCAGTGGCGACAGTTGCAGAGACGACCGTTCTCGATCCGGCGTGCCCGGACAAATGGCTGGACGGCCGCTTCGAGCCGCTGTTCGAACTCAGCTGGCGCGACTATGGCGATGTCCAGCTCCAAGTGCTCAAGCGGCTGTTCGACCAGTTCAACGGTCCCGTACAAGCGCTTGAGTAGCTGGCGAGACGCGAGGACATCGCCAGGATCGACAGCATCGAGGATGCCTTGCCGCTGCTGTTCGATCACCGCATCTACAAGAGCTATCCGCTCTCGCTGATCGAAAACCGCGACCTGCCAAAGCTGACGTCCTGGCTCGGGCGGCTAACCACACTGCCGCTGCACGAGATGGACTTGTCCGGCCTCACCACGCTCGACGACTGGATGACCCGGCTCGACGCGTTCGGCATGCGGATCGGCCACAGCTCCGGCACCACCGGCAAACTGAGCTTCGTGCCGCGCAGCCAGCAGGAGTTCCCGGCGTGGCAGCGCTCATATTATGAAGCCCAGCGCGCGACCACCGGGGTCGATCCCTATACCGACCATGTCGATACTTTCTTCCCCGGCTATCGCGGCGGGCATCAGATGATGATGAAGATGCTGAGCCTGTTCAACATCCCGGCGGCGGGCGGTCCGGAGCATTACCACACGCTTTATCAGAGCCACATTTCCTCCGACCTGATGAGCCTCGCGGGATGCAGGCGGCGGAGGACCGCGGCGAGCTGGAAAAGCTAGGGCTCGATCCGTGCAACCGCTGCCTGCCTGCCTAGCGCGCGCTGCAATTTTGCCATGGCATATCGCTCAATCATCCTTGCAAACTAAAAGCAGTGCTTTCGATTTGCAAGGATGATTTGGGGCATATCGGTCGCAGTCAGGTTACCAATTTCAAGGGTTGCCGCCGGGAATTGCCGGCACCAGTGTTTTCAATGGCTTCGCTATGCGCCTGTCGTGGTGCCCACCGAACCGGCCGCAAGCCGCTTGGTCATCGCATGCCAAAGCGATGGTTACCCTCCAGACTTGCCGCCCTTGGAAAGAGCGCCTCGTCGTCACTCTCGCCCGGCGTTGTCGTCGAACGGCAAGCGCAGCAAGCCTCAGATCAATCCTCTTGCCAGCCACAGGTCTTCGCCATCGGGCAGCGGACTGGCCGAGCCGTCATCGAGGCTCAGCGCCGCAAAGGCATCGTTCTGCGAGAGGAAGACCTTGCCGCTCAGCTGATCGAGGAAATGCGAGCGCGCCAGTGCGTCCATAACCGGGCCTTTGACTTCGGACAGGTGCAGCGTCACCCCGCCATCGGCCAGCCGGTGATTGATCGCTTCAAGGCTTTCGAGCGCCGATGCGTCGATGGCGTTGACCGCCGAACACATCAGCACCAGATGGCGCAGCGCCGGATGTTCGGCGACTTGCTCGAGCACGAACTCTTCCAGCCAGCGCGCATTGAGGTAGGTCAGCGCTTCGTCGATGCGGATGGTCAGCAGGTGCGGCAGGGTGATCACCTTGTGGCGCTTCACATTGCGGAAGTGCTCGGTGCCGGGAACCCGCCCGACAATGGCGGCGTGGGGCCGCGACGAGCGCCACAGGAATAGCGCCAGGCTCAGCGCGACACCGGCGATCACGCCGGTCTCGACGCCCAGCAGCAGGGTCGCCGCAGCGGTTGCCGCCAGCGCGGCGAAATCCGGCTTGGAATAGCGCCACACCGCCAGCGGCGTCTTGAGATCGACCAGGCTGAGCACCGCAACGATGATCGTCGCGGCAAGCGTGGCTACCGGCAGCGAGGCCAGCAGCGGGGTCAGGAACAGCGCGGCGACAGCGATGCCTATGGCGGTATAGGCACCAGCTGCCGGGGTCTCGGCACCAGCATCGAAATTGACGACAGAGCGGGCGAAGCCACCAGTCACCGGGTAGCCTCCCGACAATGCCGATGCGAGATTGGCGGCACCGAGGCCGATCAGTTCCTGATCGGGCGCAATCCGCTGGCGGCGCTTGGCGGCCAGGGTCTGGGCGACGGAAACGGATTCGACGAAGCCGATCACGCTGATCAGGATCGCCGGGACCAGCAGCTGCTGCCACAGCCCGGGATCGAAGCCCGGCAGGGTCAGCGGCGGCAGGCTTTGCGGGATGGCGCCGACGGTCTTGACGCCCTTCGCTTCAAGATCGAGCAGCACCACTGCCAGGATCGAGGCTGCAACCGCCAGGATCGGCCCGGCCTTGGCCAGCAGCCCGGCGGCATGCGGAGGCAGTCCCAGCCGCACCAGCGCCGGTTTCAGCCCCTGCCGCACCCAGAACAGGAAAGCGGTTGCCGCCACGCCGATGATGATGGTCGGCAGATTCGCGCCGCCGATATTGGCCGAGAGGCTGCCGAGCATCGCCGGCAGCGCCTCACCGCCGGCCTTGATGCCCAGGATCGACTTGAGCTGGCTCACCGCGATCAGGATACCGCTGGCGCTGATGAAGCCCGAGATCACTGGATGCGACAGCAGGTTGGCCAGGAACCCCAGCCGCAGCGCGCCCATCACCACCAGGATCGCCCCCGAAAGCAGCGCCAGCGCCATCGCGGCAACCAGATATTCGGGCGTACCCTGCGCAGCGATCGGGGCTATCGCCGTCGCCGTCATCAGCGATACAACCGCGACCGGTCCCACCGCCAGCGCCCGGCTGGTCCCGAACAGCGCATAGGCCAGGAGCGGCAGGATCGAGGCATAGAGCCCCACCTCGGCCGGAAGCCCCGCGAGAAGCGCATAGGCCAGGCTTTGCGGGATCAGCATGATCGTGACGATCAGCGCCGCCAGCAGGTCGCTGGTCAAGGTAGCGCGCGTATAGCTCCGGCCCCAGTCGAGGATCGGCAGATAGCGCGCCAGATGTCCGGCCATGCCTCAGCCCTTCGCGGGAGACATCGCGATACGGTGGATGACCATCCCGGCGAGCATGGCCCCGGCAAACAGCCAGGGTTGCCACAGCCCGAACGCCAGCGCGGCAATCGCGGGACCCGGGCAGAAGCCTGCCAGCCCCCAGCCGATCCCGAACAGCGCCGCGCCCGAAATCAGCTGCCGGTCGAGCACACGGTTCTCGGGAATGAAGAAGCTCTTGCCCAGCAGCGGACTGCCCATGCGCCGCGAGAAGAAATAGGCGATCGCCATCGGCAGGATCGCCCCGCCCATGACGAAGGCCAGCGATGGGTCCCAGTCCCCGGCCAGGTCTAGGAAGCCCAGCACCCGGCCAGGATTGACCATGTCCGAAACCACCAGGCCGGCACCGAACAGCATGCCGGTGGCGAGTGAAGCGAGCGGGAGTTTCATGGCCTCAACCCCCCACCACGTGGCGCATGACGAAGACGGTTGCGAAACCAGTCGCCATGAATGTCGCGGTTGCGGCTATCGACCGGGGCGACAGGCGGGCGATGCCGCAAACGCCGTGTCCGCTGGTACAGCCATTGCCGATGCGGGTGCCGACACCGACCAGCAGGCCTGCCGCGATCAGCAGAGGAACCGAGGATGTCACCTCGATATAGGGGATGCGCGCGAAACTTGCCGTAAGCCAGCCCCCCAGCGGCAGCCCGACAACAAATGCCGCAGCCTGCCGCCACGGCGGGCCACTGTCGGCAATCCGCGTCGCGGCAGCGACCAGGCCGCTGACCCCGGCGATCCGCCCGGTCAGTAGCAGGAACAGCGCTGCCGCCGTGCCAAGCAGCAATCCGCCGCTCAGCGGTATCAGGAAGGGCATCGGTTCCATGGGTGGTCCTTACAGCAGGTTCAGCGGAAGCTTGAGATAGCGCGTGCCATTGCTTTCCGGTTCGGGCAAGCGACCGGCGCGAATATTGACCTGAATCGAGGGCAGGATCAGCCGCGGCATTCCCAGCGTTGCATCGCGCCGGGTGCGCATGGCGACAAATGCGTCCTCGGCGATGCCCTGGTGGACGTGGACATTGCCGGTCCGCTCCTCGCCCATGGTCGTCTCCCAGACATATTCGGAGCGCTGCGGCGCCTGATAATCGTGGCACAGGAACACGCGGGTTTCGCCGGGCAACAGCATCAGCCGCCGGATCGAGCGAAACAGCGTTCTGGCATCACCGCCGGGGAAATCGGCGCGCGCAGTGCCGTAGTCGGGCATGAACATGGTATCGCCGACGAACACCGCTTCGCCAATGACATAGGCCATGCAGGCGGGCGTATGTCCCGGCACATGCAGCGCGATCGCGGGAATGCCGCCCACCGCAAAGCTGTCGCCGTCTGCGAACAGCCGATCGAACTGCGAACCGTCGCAGGCGAATTCGCTTCCTTCGTTGAAGACTTTGGCGAAGACGGCCTGCACCTCGGTGATCTTCGCCCCGATCGCGATTCTGCCGCCCAGCTTTTCCCGCAAATATGGCGCGGCCGAAAGGTGATCGGCGTGGGCGTGGGTTTCGAGCAGCCAGTCGATGGTCAGGTCCTGTTCGCGCACATATGCGGCAATCGCATTGGCAGACTTCGAACGATGTCCGTCCCGATGCTTGGTCGAAATCGCAGACGCTGTCGATAATCGCCGCCCTGCGCGTCTCGGGATCGTGGGCGACATAGCTGGCAGTAAAGGTCGCCTCGTCGAAGAAGCATTTCACCTGAAGGCGCCCGGCAGTTGCGCCGGCAGTGCTGGCAACCTGGCCGCACGCACTTTCAAGATGGGCGTCTGCATTCATCACCGCGCTCCCCGTTCCTGCCAGATTGCCAAGAGCGCCTTGTAGAACAAGCGACAGGCAAAAGCCCATAGGCCAGTACTGGCCAATTGCTGCGCGCCGGATTGACCATTCCACACAGGTGTGGAATATGACTGCTGCAGCCTGGCCCACTACCGCCGGGCACAGGCAAACCGAGCGGGAGAGCTATCGATGTCTGACCGTCTGCGATTTGGCGCGTTTGTTCCGCCGCATCATCTGCCAGTGAATTACAATCCCACCTACGCGCTGCAGCGCGATGTCGAGCTGGTGCAATTGCTCGACACCATCGGCTTCGAAGAGGCCTGGTTCGGTGAGCATCATTCGGGCGGTGCGGAACCCATCGGCGATCCGATGCTGTTCATGGCGCATTGCGCCGCGCATACCAAATATATCCGGCTGGGCACGGGCGTTGTCTCGCTGCCCTACCATAATCCGCTGTGGGTCGCAGACCGGCTGGCCCTGCTGGACCACCTGACGCGCGGCCGGGTGATGCTTGGCCTCGGCCCGGGCGCTTTGGCGACGGACGCCGGCATGCTCGGCATTCATCCCTCCGAACAGCGCGACGCACTCGAAGAAGATGCTGCGGTGCTGATGCATCTGATGACCAGCGAGGAGCCGATCTCGATCGAAACCAAGCGCTACAAGCTGGTCAATGCCAAGCTCCAGCTCGATTTCTACCAGGATCCCCACCCGGAAGTGGCGGCGGCGGCGATCGTTTCACCCTCGGGGCCTCGGCTGGCCGGGACGCACGGCGCAGGACTGATCTCAATCGGCGCGACCATGCAGGCGGGTATCGACGTGCTGGCAATGCACTGGGACGTCGCCGAAGCCCGCGCCAAGGAATGCGGCAAGACCGTCGACCGCAAGAACTGGCGGCTGGTCGGACTGATGCACCTCGCCGATACCAAGGAGCAGGCGATCAAGGATGTCGCCTATGGCCTGCGCGAATTCTGCGACTATCTCCAGCACACCACGCCGACCCCGCAGCTGGTGCCCGTCGGCAATAGCGTGGAGGAATATATCGAATGGGCGATGTCCACCGGCGCGGCGGTGATCGGCACCTATGACGAGGCTATCGAGCAGATCGAAAAGCTCAAGGTGCTCTCGAACGGCGGCTTCGGGTGCTACATGCTGTTCGATCACAACTGGGCGCCGTGGGCGGCGAAGAAGCATCACTACGAGATCTTCGCCGATTTCGTGATCCCGCATTTCAAGCAGACCAACCGCAGGCTCAAGCAGAGCGAGCTGGCGACGCGGGCGGTCCGCGACGAACTGGCGGCGCAGCAATCAGCAGCGATCGGGGCATTCGCCGAGAAGCACAAGGCATAGGCAGCGTGCCTCAAATGAGCATCGCCCTCCCCTCTCCCCGGCGGGGAGAGGATACGCAGGCTTGAGAGCGAAGCGAACTAGCCGGAGTTGGAGAGGGGGCTCTGCCCTCTCGGCGTCGAACCCCCTCACCCAGCTCCGCTAGCCCCAAGCGGGGCAAGCTGCGCTTCCCACCTGGGAGAGGGGAAAAGAATGGTACAAATTACACGCACGATAGTTTAATCCACAAGCTGATGTGCCGCGGGAAAGCCCCGCCGCCTCAAGCCGGTAGCGGCTCGGACAGGGTTTGCCCGAAGCAGTTCGCGCTGAGCTGGTTGGGGTCCATGAACTCGATCATTTCGGTCACCTGCTCGCCGTCGATCCGGAAGGCAAAGGCATAGTTGCGCTGCTTGTAGTGGCCGAATTTGGCCGGCCCTTCGCCGAAGCCAAGCGCGACGCCGCGGTCATTCTCGACAATGATGTCTGTGCAGGAGACGACCGGCGGTGAAATGAACCGTTCGGCCAGCAGCCCCAGCAGATCCCGCTTGATATGATCGGGGCCGATATAGGTCCCGGAGACGGGAGTGTCGCCGATGATGGTATATTTGCCGTCAGGAGTGAACATCTCGAATGCGGCGGCGAAGTCTCCCGTGAACATGTAGTTCATGTATTTTTCGATGACGGACCGGGTCGACATGGCGGTGGTTTCCTTCTCGGCTGAAATAGTCAGAGCAGCGAAGCGGCCTCGGCGGCTTCGATTTCTTCAAGCGACGGCGATGCCAGCCCAGTGTCGCCCGCCGTCATCCCGCCATCGACTGCGAGCACCTGCCCGGTGACATATCCGGCATCGTCCGACAGCAGGAAGGCCGCAACCTTCGCAACATCGAGCGGAGAGCCGAACCGCCCCATTGGCGTGCGCTGCAAGATGGCGTCGGCATAGCGCCGGACCTTGAGCACCCGTGCGGTCATCCCCGTCTCGATATAGCCCGGGCTGACCGCGTTGACCCGGACGCCCTGCTCGGCAAGCTCCACCGCCATCGCCCGCGTCAGCATCGCGACGCCGCCTTTCGAAGCGATGTACGGGGCGAGGTTGGGGGCGGCGAAATGCGCCATGACCGAGGCGATGTTGACGATCGCGCCGCCCCCGCCCTGCAATTGCCTTACGAACAATTGAGACATCGTCAACGTGCCGGTCAGGTTGGTGTCGATGACCTTGCGCCACGCCGCCAGATCGAGATCGACCACGGCTGAGCGGTGCGCGCAGCCGGCGCTGTTGACCAGTCCGTCGGCGCGCAGTCCGCTGTCCGCCAGTGCCGCCATCAGCGCAGCGCATGACTGCGGATCGCTGACATCGGTGGCGAAGGCGTGTGCCGATCCGCCGCCGGCACGGATCCCTTCGCAGACCAGTTCCGCCGCTTCCAGCTTCAGATCGCTGACCACGACGTGGTGCCCGCGCGAGGCTAGCAATTCGGCGGTTGCCGCACCGATGCCCGACCCGGCACCCGTCACGATCATGGTTTGCCGCTCGGCGGTCATCGCTTCAGGCAGCGTCCATGTGGCGGCGCGCGAAGGCGCCGATCTGGTCGAGCGCCTCGCGGGCTTCGGGCAGGCGATCGGCGTAGAGCGTCCAGATATGCGCCATGCCTTCGCCCTCCACATAGGTGGCATCGACCCCGTCGCGCGACGCGGCGGCGGCACACATTTTGCCATCGTCGCGCAGCATCTCGATCTCGCCGGCGAAGATCAACAACGGCGGCAGTCCGGTCCAGTCGCCATAGAGCGGCGAGATGCGCGGCAGCTTCGGATCGAGCGGGCCGCAATAGGCGGCACCGATCATCTGGATCAGGTCCATCGTCACCAGCGGGTCAATGCCGTCATTGGTGAAGCGCGATTCAACCGAATGGGTCAGATCGGCTAGCGGCGAGATTGCTACGCCCGCGGAGGGCAGCGGCAGGCCCTCGTCCCGCAGCATCTGCAATGTGATCAGCGCCAGTCCGCCCCCGGCAGAATCGCCGCAGATCATGATCCTGGCCGGATCGACATGCTGCGCGAGCAGCCATTTGTAGACCGTCCGGGCATCGTCGATGGCCGAGGGAAAGGGGTGTTCCGGTGCCAGCCGATAATCCACCAGCAGCAGCCGGCAGCCGGTAACCCCGGCCAGATAACCGCCGAATGAGCGATAGCCATTCGCCGAGCCCATCAAATAACCGCCGGAATGAAAATGGACCACCACCCGGTCCTGCGCACTGCCAGGGGCATCGACCCACAGACAGGGAACGCCGTCACAATCGACCTTGGCGATGCGGGTGCCTTCGGGTATCGCGAACTGCGCCAGCCAGTCCTCGAAAATCCGGCGGAAGTCGTCGAAAGTGTAGCCCGGATCGGCCAGCCAGGCATCTCGCAATTCGCGGTTGAGCCTGAGAACCGCCTGCGACTCGCTGCTGGGCATAACCTCTCCTGATGCCGCCGAACGGTTGTGTCCGATCACGGCGGAAACCAAGATTACGCCAGCCATCCGGCTCCGACAAGGCCTTTTCCACATTACCGTTGACAACAGCATTGGGTCGCGCCATCCCTGTTGCCCGCCTGCCCTTTTCGAAGCGGTTCAGTTCATTCCAATGGAGAGCGAAAGATGGAAATCGGCGTCCTCAATGTGATGCAGAACTGGCACAAGGATCTCAGCGACTTCCAGATGTACGAGGGCGAAATCGACCTTGCCATCGCCGCGGACCGGCTGGGTTACGACTCGCTGTGGTGTGTCGAACATCATTTCGAGGATTACGGGCTGTGCCCCGACAATATCCAGTATCTCTCGAACCTGGCCGCGCGCACCAGCAGGGCCAAGCTCGTCCCCGGCGCGGTGATCCTGCCGTGGAACGATCCGCTGCGGGTTGCCGAAAAGATGGCGGTGCTCGAATATCTGGCACCCGGCCGCGTCGCACTTGGCATGGGGCGCGGGCTTGCCCGGCGCGAGTATCGCGGCATGCGCATCGATATGGCGGAGGCGCGCGGGCGCTTTGACGAGGCTGCGGAGATGATTCTCAAGGCGCTCGATACCGGCTTCATCGAAGGCGACGGACCCCATTACCAGCAGCCGCGCGTCGAAATCAGGCCGCGCCCGATCCGCGGCTATCGCGACGATCTTTACTGCGTCGCGATGTCGAATGATTCCGCACTCGCCGCAGCCGATCTCGGCGGGCGGATGATGACCTTCATCCAGTTCGCGTTTGAACGGCACATGCCGATGATCGAGCTTTATCGGGAACAGTTCCGCAAAGCCCATCCCGGCCGCGCCGTGCTCTCGCCGGTGCTGACCGACGTCACTGTCATCCATGAGGACGAGGAAGAGGCGAAGCGCCTCGCCTACGAGCACATCGGCAACCACTATGTCGCGGTGACCGACCACTACGAATTCGCCGGCGATCACTTCAAGAACATCCGGGGCTATGAGGGCTACCAGGTTGGTGCCGACCTGATCAAGAGCGCCGGCATGGAGGAAGCGCAAAAGACTTACATCGAAGCGCAGAACTATGGCACGCCGAAGCAGGTGATCGAAAAGTATCATGCGCGGCGCGAACTTGTTGGCGATTTCAATTCCTTGCTGGTGTTTTCCTTCGGTGGCCTGCCGTTCGAATTGGGGCACAACAGCCAAAAGCTGTTCGCGGAAAAAATCATGCCCGAACTGCGCAAGATGCACGCACCGGTGCGCGAGACGGCGTGAGGTAAGCTACTCTCCCCTTTGAGGGGTGAGGGCTGTCGCATATGGACCCAGTCATTCATCGTCACCCTGAACTTGTTTCAGGGCCCATCGGGCCGCATGAACGGAGCCAGCAGAACGGGCGCAAACCGAGAGGTCTTTCTCTAAAATCAGAGCTCCGGGTGCGCGGCGGAATGGGCCCTGAAACAAGTTCAGGGTGACGAAATTGGGAGGAATTGGTGCATACACGAAAGCCCTCCAAGAGAGAGGAAGGCGGCATGGAATTCACCCGATCGACAGCACCAGCTTGCCAAAATGCTTGCCCGTGCCCAGTTCGCCCAGCGCTTCGGCCAGCTGGTCAAAGGCGAACACCCGGTCGACTACCGGCTTGATCACGGAATGCGCGAGGCTGCGGTTCATCGCGGCAAACATTTCGCGTGAGCCCACCTCAAGCCCGCGCAGGTGGACGCCGCTCAGCAGTATGTGAACCGGGTCGATCTCGCCAGGTGCGATCAGGCCGATGATGTGGATCCAGCCGCCGCGCCGGGTGCTCCTGACCGAGCGCAGCAACGTCGAGCCGCCGCCGTTTTCGAGGACATGATCGGCACCGCGCCCGCCGGTGATCTCGCGCACGGCCTCGTCCCAATCGGGCCTCGTCGCATAATTGATGACATGGTCGGCGCCGAGTGCCCGGGCGCGCGCCAGCTTTTCATCGCTCGACGAAGTGACGATCACTTGCGCACCCGCCGCATGCGCCATTTGTAGCGCGTGGATCGAAACGCCGCCGGTGCCCAGCGTCAGCAGGTGTCTCCGGCGGTCAGCGGGCGCGGTCCGTGCAGGGCGTTCCACACGGTAAGCCCCGCGCAGGGCAGCGTCGCGGCCTCGGTATAGCTCATATGGTCGGGAAATTTGAGCACGCCCATCTCGCCGAACACGCGGTACTCTGCCGCCACCCCGTCGACGCAGCCGCCGAGCGACCAGGCCGTGTCGCTGTCCTGCATTTCGCCCGCCATCCAGCTCTGGTTGTAGAGCGGCGTCACCCGGTCACCGGGTTTGAGCGTGGTCACGCCGCTGCCCACTTCCACCACTTCGCCCGCGCCGTCACACAGCGGGATGATGACTTCCTGCTGCGAGCGCGGGAACTGCCCGGTCACGACCAGAATGTCGCGAAAATTGAGCGCAGCGGCGTGCATCTTCACCAGCACCTGCCCGGGTCCGGCGACCGGCATCGGCAGGTCGACGATCCGCAGCGCCGATATCGGTTCGCCCATGCGGTACTGGTAAGCTTTCATGGGCAGATGTCCCTCGGGTTCAGTTGTCGAATATCGCCACGGCGCGCGTCCACCCGGCTGACGCCGCCCTGATTTTCATCGGAAAGCAGGCAATGGTGAAGCCGCTGGGCGGCAGCACTTCGAGGTTGTGCAGCTTTTCGAGGTGGCAATAGCCGATGTCGCGCCCGGCCTTGTGGCCCTCCCAGATCAGGCCGGCATTGCCAGTCGCCTCATAGGCCTCGCGGGTATGGGCGAAAGGCGCGTCCCAGCTCCAGCCGTCGGTGCCGGTTAGGCGGACCCCGCGTTCGAGCAGGTACATCGTCGCCTCATAGCCCATGCCGCAGCCGGCGGTGACGTAATCCTCGCGCCCGTAACGCTTGCCCGCCGCCGTATTGCAGACGACGATTTCGAGCGGCGAGAGCGTGTGGCCGATGCGGGCCAGCTCCGCCTCGACTTCGGCGGCGGTCACGACATGACCATCGGGCAGCGCGGTGAAATCGAGTTTGACGCCCGGCTGGAAGCACCAGTCCAGCGGCACCTCGTCGATGGTGATGGCGCGCTCGCCCCCTTCTTT
This sequence comes from uncultured Alphaproteobacteria bacterium, assembly GCA_963791765.1. Taxonomy (GTDB): domain Bacteria; phylum Pseudomonadota; class Alphaproteobacteria; order Sphingomonadales; family Sphingomonadaceae; genus Novosphingobium. The sequence continues at coordinate 392,133 of CAWBTL010000005.1, read as the reverse complement.
CAAATTGGCGTTCATGGTCGAAGCGAAGTGATAGGGCGCGTCGAGGTGCGTGCCGTTGTGGGTGATCAGCTCCACCCGCTCGATCGCCCAGGCTTCGCCATCGGGCAGGTCTTCGGGCTTGAGGCCGGGGAAGAAGCCGATCAGCTCGGGCACCGAAGTGTTGTGATCGATATATTCGATCCTGGGCCGGTAAGGCAGCGGATCGGACAGCACATCGTTTTCGAGATAGATCGAGAGATCGACGATCCTGCGTGCCATGTCCTAGAACTCCACCCTGTCACCGCCCTTGAGACCCAGCATCGAGCGCGCCTCATCGGGGGTCGCGGGTTCATGCCCCATCTCGCGGATGATCCTGACGATTTTCTCCACCTGCTGCGCGTTCGAAACCGCGAGCTGGCCGCGCTCGATGAACAGGCTGTCCTCCAGCCCGCAGCGGACATGCCCGCCCATCAGCGCGGCTTGCGTCAGGAACGGCATCTGGTGCTTGCCCGCGGCCAGCACCGACCACTGGAATGTGTCCTTGCCGAACAATCGGTTGGCAGTGCCCTTCATGAACATCAGATTTTCGAGATCGGGGCCGATCCCGCCAAGGATACCGAAGATCATCTGGATGAAGAACGGCGGCTTCACCGCGCCGCTGTCAACGAAATAGGCCATATTGTAGAGGTGCCCGACGTCATAGCATTCATGCTCGAACCGCGTCCCGGCCTCGCCCATTGTCTCAAGGATCGTCGCGATATCGCGGAAGGTGTTGCGGAAGATGAAATCGTCCGAGCCGACGATGTAGTCCTTTTCCCACTCATGCTTCCACGTGCTGATCCGCTTGGCGGCGGGGAACATGGCGAAGTTGATCGTCCCCATGTTGAGCGAACACATTTCCGGCTTGAAACGGACAGCGGCGCGCAGCCGTTCGACCAGCGGCATCGTCGCCGAGCCACCGGTGGTGATATTGACCACCGCATCGGTGCGCTGCTTGATCACCGAAAGGAACTGGCCATAGACTTCGGGATCGCCGGTTCGGCCGGCCATCCTCGGGCATGCGGGCGTGGAGGTGGAGGATCGCCGCACCCGCTTCGGCCGCCGCAATGCTCTGTTCGGCAATTTCAGCCGGCGTGCAGGGCAACGCATCCGACATGGTTGGCGTATGCGCGCCGCCGGTAACCGCGCAGGTGACGATGATCTTGCTCATGTAAATCCCATCAGTGATCGGTGCAGGCCGAGCCGGTTGGCGGTGACCTGGACACGGGAGATCTGGCCGCCGGCAACGTCGAATATCCCGGCAAGACGCAGGGTTACGCTCTTGCCGATGCGCGCCGGATCGACATCCTCGAAACCGCCGGAGTAGCTTCCGGTGCAGGAGAGGTGGAACGCGCCGCGATTTCCCGCCGAGAACAGCTGGTTCACCGTGATGGCCTCAATCGCGACAAGATCGGCAAAGCGCGGTCCATCGGCGCTGATTTCGTCGATGCGGGATGTGTCGGTCCAACTGGCGGGATTGCTGATCCAGGCGCTGGCAAGTGCTACAATCGCGTCGTCGGACGCCTCGCAAGGCGCGTCCCAGGGGGCGGGAGCGGGCGCTTTGACCGCATCGCACAGGCCGTTCGCCAGTTGACGCTTGCGGGCGTAATAGTCTTCTTCCGCCCAGCCCCTGTGCAGGCGGCCGTTGACGATCCGGAACAGGGTCACTCCGCCCCAGGTCGAGAACCGCCCGCCGTGGCGGACGGAAGCGCCATGCTCGGTAAAGCGCATCGCGGCCGCGTCCGGGCCGATCACTGTGTCATGGACCGTGACGCACAGGCCCGGGAACTGTTCGAGCTGCGCCGCGGTGACGGGAAGATAGCCGTCGTCGCGCCCGCCGAACTGATGCCCGCCGATGCTGAGGCAGTAGTCAGGCTCCATGATCGCCTCGACCGCGTCAAGATTATGGGCCGTGAGAAAATCCACGGCAAAGCCGCGCAGCAGGTGGGCGGATTGGCTGATGGTCATGAGTGTTCCTCCAGCCAGCGTGGATCGCGCATCTCTTTTTTCAGTATCTTGCCCGAGGCATTTTGCGGCAGCGCGGAGACGAAGGCGACTGAAGTGGGGCATTTGTAGCGCGCCAGCCGTTCGCGGGTAAAGGCGATGAGTTCGGCCTCGCCCGGCGCGGCGCCTGCGCGCGCCACCACAAAGGCCCTGGGCGTTTCGCCCCAGCGCTCATGCGACACTCCGATCACGGCCACCTGCGCAACGCCGGGATGATCGTAGAGGACGTTCTCGATCTCGGTAGGATAGATATTCTCGCCCCCCGAGACGATCATGTCCTTGAACCGGTCATGGATGTAGACGTAGCCGTCGGCATCCTGCCAGGCGGCATCGCCGGTGCAGAGCCAGCCATCTGGGGTGATCGTTTTCGCGGTTTCCTCGGGCTTGTTCCAGTATCCGAGCATATTGACCTTCGACCGTATGCGAATCTCGCCGACTTCGCCGGTGGGCACGGGATTGCCCGTCGCGGGATCGATCAGCGCGAGTTCGATCCACGGCATCGGCAGCCCGCAAGACCGCAGCCGGTGTCCGCGCGGACCGCCGGGATCATGGTCTTCGGGTGCCAGTGTCACCACGGTTCCGGCAGTTTCGGTCATCCCGTAGGTATGGCTGAAACCGCATCCGAACACGTCGATGGCGCGCTTGAGCACAGCCTCTCCGATCGGAGCCGCGCCGTAGAAAATGCGATCGAGGCTGGTCAGGTCCATGTCCGCCACCCCCGGCACTTCCAGCAGCATCTGGATCACGGTTGGCACGAAGAAGCCGTGCGTGACGCGGTATTTTTGGAAGGCAGCGACGATCTCGCCCGGCACGACCTGCTGCATCAGGATAGTATGCCCACCCTGGCTGAGCCCGGTCATGGCATAGCCGATCCCGCCGATATGGAACATCGGCCCCGGCACCAGATTGACGCTGCTGGCGGTAAAGCCCCAAAGCTCCTGCGCCATCCGCGCGAGGTAGGAAAGATTGCCATGGCTCAGCACCGCACCCTTGGGCAGGCCGGTGGTGCCGGAGGTGTAGAGGATCAGCAGCGGACCGTCGGGTGCTGGAGCGAGGCCGCTATCCTCAGGCGATGCCGCATCGCGCCAGGCGGGATAGTCTCCAAGCGAGATGGTCTGCGGCGGATTGGATGTCTCAGCCAGCAGGTGCCGCAGATCGTCCTCGACGATCAGCAGCGTCGGCGCGGCATCGGCGAGGATCCCGGCAATCTCGCGCGCTGACAGCCGCCAGTTCATCGGCAGGAAGATCGCCCCGGCCTTGGCGCAGCCAAACAGGAGTTCGAAATGCGCCGGCACGTTGCGCGCAATCATCGCGACCCGGTCTCCGCGCTGAACCCCTTGCCCTGCCAGCGCATTCGCCACCCGGCTGGCCCGCGCATCCATCGCGCCAAAGCTCAGCGTCTCGCCCTGGAACGTCAGGCAGGGCGCATCCGGCGTTCGGGCTGCGTGCTGGCGCAACAGGGTGAGCAGGTTGGTTTCCATCGGATCAATAGCTCTTGGGCAACCCCAGCGCGTGCGTCGAGACGAAGTTCAGGATCATCTCGCGGCTGACCGGCGCGGTCTTGTGCAGGCGGGCGATGAACCACAGGTCGGCTAGGCCATATTCGTTCGACAGGCCATTGCCGCCGTGGACCTGGATCGCCTGATCCAGCGCCTTGAGCGAGGCCTCGGCGGCGGCGAACTTCGCCATGTTGGCGGTTTCCGCCGCATCCTCGCCATTATCGCACAGTTGCGCCGCGCGGGCATTGAGCAGCCGCGCCGCCTGCACGTTGATGTAGCATTCGGCGAGCGGGTGGGCGACGCCCTGATGCGCCCCGATCGGCACCTTCCAGACAGAACGGTCCTTGGCATATTGTGCCGCCTGCGACAGGGCAAAGCGCGATATGCCGTTGTTGATCGCCGCCGCCGCAACGCGTTCGGGGTTGAGCCCGGAGAACACCTGTTTCAGACCTGCCCCGGCCTCGCCGATCAAAGCCTCGCCCGGCACTTCGACATTGTCGAAGTACACCGAAAACTGCTTCTCGGTGGTGCGCAGCGCCGCATCGATCCGGGTCATCGAAATGCCAGGACTATTGGTTGGCACCACGAACAGCGACAGGCCCTGGCGCGAACCGTCGGTTACCGGCGCGCCGTCCCGGGCCACCACCAGCACCGCTTCGGACTGATCGATATCCGACGTCCAGTATTTCGCGCCATTGATCACCCAGCCGTTGCCGTGCTTCACCGCGTGGGTGGTCACCTTGTGGGTGTTCGATCCGGCATCGGGTTCGGTAATCGCAAAGCACATCTTGCGCGTGCCGCTGGCAATCCCGGGCAGCCATTCGCGCTTGAGCTCTTCCGAGCCGCAGGCGGCGATGATCGGGGCGGTGATGGCGGAAATGACCATTGAGAGGATCGGACAGCCCTGCGCCGCCGTTTCCTCGATACAGATGTTGAGCTCGGCCAGCCCGCCGCCGCCGCCGCCGTATTCTTCGGAAACATGGACGCCGAGGAACCCGGCCTCGCCCAGCTCCTGCCACAGCGCCTCAGGCTGCTCGCCCTTGTTCACGACATCCTGGAAATACTTCCGCCCGAACCTGCCGACGAGCTTGCTGACCGCGTCGCGCAGGTCGCGGTGGTGATCCGCGGTGTCGCAGAGCGAGGTTTGGAACAGTTCGGACGACATTTCAGTTCACTCCAGTTATTCGGGCCAATCTATCGGGCCAATCTATCGGGCCAATCAAAAAAGCCCTGCCCCGATTTGGCGCCAAGCTTCCCTGCGCCGACCATGTCTATCAATATCTGCGGCGGCGCGAACCGGTCGCCGTGCGCCGTCTGCAGGGTGCGAGCGATATCGAGGCGGACGTCGAGGCCGACAATATCGCTCAGCCGCAGCGGCCCGACCGGATGGCGATAGGCCAGCACCGCCGCGCGGTCGATATCCTCAGCGCTGGCGACGCCGCTTTCTAGCATCCGCATCGCCTCAAGGCTGGCAATCAGATCGAGCCGGCTGGTCGCAAAGCCCGGCACATCGCGCACGGTGAGCGACTGCTTGCCGAGCCAGCCGACGAACTCCCGTGCCTGATCGAGCGTTGCTTCCGAAGTCTGCTCGCCCCGGATCAGCTCGACCAGTGGCAGCGACCAGACGGGGTTGAAGAAGTGCATCCCCAGAAACGCAGCCGGATCGGGCAGCGCCTGCGCCAGCCGGTCGATCGACATGGCGCTGGTATTGCTGGCGATCAGCTTCGGCCCGCGCGCGGCGATGCGAGCGAGGACATCGAGCTTGAGCTCGAGGCGTTCGGGCACGGTCTCGATGGCGATGTCCAGTCCCTCGGGGATCCGGTCAACGCTAGCGATCCGCACTATCCGCGCCGCCAGCGCAGCGCCGCCCGCCTCATCGAGCTTACCGCGCCTGATTGACGACTGGACCGTTTCGCCCACGATTTTATTGAACGTTTCGGCGCGGGCATCGTCCGGCTCGACAACCGTAACTTCGCCGCCCGCCATCGCTGACACATAGGCAATCCCGACCCCCATGGTGCCGCCGCCGACAACCGCCACGCGCCGGTTCATCGGCCTTTCCAGTCGGGCGCGCGCTTTTCAGCGAAAGCGCGGGCGCCTTCCTGCGCGTCTTCGGAGGCGAGTACAGATTCGGTGAGCGGGCGCTGCCGCTCCCAGATTTCACTTTCGGCCCAGCCGGGAGATTCCTGGATGATCCGCTTGGTCATCAGCGTCGAGAGCGGCGCGTTGGCCGCGATACTGCCTGCGAGCGCCAGCGCATCCGCCAGTGCCTCACCGGGGGCGGAGAGCCGGTTCACCAGGCCCCAAGCGTGCGCGGTCGGGGCGTCCATCCGCTCACCCGTCAAGGCATATTCAAGCGCAATCGCGGATGGAATGCGGCGCGGCAGACGCACCAGTCCGCCCGATCCTGCGACCAGCCCGCGCGATACTTCGGGCAGCCCGAACCATGCGTCCTGCGCGGCGACGATCAGGTCGCACGCCAGCGCCAGCTCGCACCCGCCCGCGAGCGCGAAGCCCTCGACCGCGGCGATCAGCGGCTTCTTCGGCGGCGCTTCGGTCAGGCCGCCGAAGCCGCGCCCTTCAAGCTCAGGCCGCTCGCCGTCGAGAAAGGCCTTGAGGTCCATGCCCGAGCAGAAATAACCGCCCCGCCCGGTGATCACACCGACGCGCAGGCCGGGGTCCGCATCGAGCCGGTCCAGCGCTTGCGCAATCGCGAGCGAAACCTCACGGTTGACTGCATTACGCTGCGCCAGCCGGTTGATCGCAATGACGAGCGTTGCTTCTACCTGTTCGACTTCAACGGGCAGGTCCATCATCGCACCCCCGCGTTCGGCAACCCGGCGTTTGCAAATACAGCCCAAGCCGCATCAGAAGTGGCCGGATCAGTCGTCATGCTCATAGGATCGCCAATTTTTCGATGTACATTGACGGCTTAAAGGCCAATTGACGAAAAAATCAACGGTATTGTGGAATGACCCGCAACGTCAGCCTATTGCGCCGTCATTCCCGCATCGATGACGTGCTCCGCACCGGAGATATACGACGAATTGTCGCAGGCCAGGAACAGCACCAGGTTCGATACCTCTTCAGGCTCGGCGATCCGGCGCAGCGGGATCATCGACAGGGCATCGCCGCCCTCTTCGTTGGTCGCCTCGACCATCATCGGGGTCATGATGAAGCCGGGATGGACCGAATTGACGCGGATGTTGTCGGGTCCGTACTCGACCGCCGCCGCCTTGGTCATGCCGCGCACCGCGAACTTGCTGGCGACATAGGCGAGGCTGGGAAAGCCGTAGTTGGCGACGAGCCCGGCGATCGACGAAATATTGACGATCGAACCCTTGCCGCCCTTCAGCATCGAGGGGATCACCGCGTGCATGCCAAGGTAAACCGAATGCTGGTTGACCGCGCAAACCTGGAGGTAGTCGGCTTCGGTTACCTCGGCGGTCCTGGCCATGACCCCCAGGATGCCGGCGTTGTTGACCAGAACGCCGACGGGTCCGAAGAAGCTTTCCGCCTCGGCGACAACCCGGTCCCAGTCGGCGGCGCTGGTCACATCGTGCTGGATGAAGCGGGCGGCATCGCCAAGCTCGCGGGCCAGCGCCTCGCCTGCCTCAACCCTCATGTCGGTGAGGACCACTCGCGCGCCCTCCTCGACGAAGCGCCGCGCATGCGAAGCGCCCATGCCGCGCGACGCGCCGGTTACGATTGCGGTTCTTCCGTCAAGTTTTCCCATGTCAAATCCTTCAGTTTGCGATTGCGAAATCAAATCCCTCTGGCCCTTGCCGCGCTTGCCGGGTAGGCAGGAGAGCATGGGGCAAGCCAGCAATATCTCCCGACGCCGCAAGACCGCACTTGAAGAAGGCAGCGGGGACTATCTCGCCAAGCGCGCGGAACTTGTCGAAATTGCCGGGCGCCAGTTCAAGGCCAACGGTTTCAAGGCGACTACACTTGCCGAAATCGGCCACAAGGCGGGGCTCGACCGGGCCACGGTCTATTACTACTTCGGCAGCAAGGAAGAACTCTTCCGCGAATGCGTGCGGCTGGGCGTCGATGCCAATATCGCCGAATGCGAGCGCATCTTCGCCGACAAGGCCCGCCCCCCGCGCGACCGGCTGCGCGCGGTGATCCAGCAGCTGATGGCGGCCTACGACCACTATTATCCCCATATGTATGTCTACATCCAGGAAGAGATGAGCCGGATCACCGGTGAACAGAGCACCTGGGCGCAGCGCATCCTCAGCCAGACCCGCAATTTCGAGCGGATGGTGCTCAGCCTGGTCAGCGAACTGATCGAGAGCGGCGAGATGCGGCGCGACATTCCGGTGTCGATTGCCGCCAATGCCATCTTCGGCATGCTCAACTGGACGCACCGCTGGTATCAGCCCGCCGGGCCGCATTCGGCGCGACCAGATTTCCGCCGCCTTCTGCGACATATTCTTTGACGGAATGAAGGTCCATCAGGCCTGATCCATATCGGCAAGCCGGGCCCGCAAGGCGCGCTTGTCGACCTTGGTCGCTGACATCGGCCAGTCGCTTTCGGCCATGATGTAAACCGCGCGCGGCACCTTGTAGCTGGCGATCTTGCCGGTGCAGAAATCGATCAGCTCTTGCGGTGTGGCGCTGTGTCCGGGCCGCAGCTCGACGAAGGCGACGGGGACTTCGTCCAGCCGGGGATCGGGGCGGCCGACCACTTCGGCAATCTTGACCGCCGCATGACGGCACAGATAGGCTTCGACTTCGATTGCCGCGACATTCTCACCGCCTACTTTCAGCATGTCCTTGGCGCGGCCGTTGAAAGTCAGACTGCCGTCGGCGCTTTGCGCATAAAGGTCGCCGGTATGGAGCCAGCCATCGGCACCGAGCGCTTCGGCGGTCTTTTCCGGCGAGCGGTAATAGCCGCTCATCACGCAATATCCGCGGACCAGGATTTCGCCGACCGTGCCGTGCGGCATCGGCGCGCCGCTTTCGGGATCGACCACGCGCACTTCGACACCGGGCACTGCCTTGCCGTGGCTGGTCGCGCGCTGCAGCGGCGTTTCATCCGGGCCGCACAGCGCGAAAATGCCGGCGGTTTCGGTCATCCCGCAGGCCTGCATGAATTCGGCCTGCGGGAAGATCGCCTGCACCCGCTCGACCAGCGTCTGCGGCCCGATCAGCAGCGCCTTGCGCAGGCTGGCAAGTCGTTCGGGGCGGAACTCGGGGTGATCGAGCAGCGGCTGGAGGATCGCCGGGAACCAGGGCCAGGCGGAGGTTACGCCTTCCCGTTCCATCAGGTCGAGCGCCCGGCCAGCGTCGAAAGCAACATCGGTCAGATAGGTGCCGCTGGTACCGATCGAGCCGAGAAACGGCGCGAAAGAACCGATGTGAAACAGCGGCCCGCCGCCCCAGGTGACGTCGTGGTCGCTGCTGCGGAAACGGCGGTCGGCGCGTTCCACCGGGCCGCGTGTCAGCGCCTCGTGCGTCAGCATGCAGCCCTTGGGATTGGCGGTGGTCCCCGAGGTGTAGATGATCACGGCAGTGTCGCGAATCCGCGTGCGCTGGCGTGCCTCATCGACCTGATCGATGGCTACGGACGCACCCGCGCGGGCGAAAGCCTCGCGGCTGGTGAAGCCGGCGGGCGCTTCGCCTTCGAGCAGGACGATGTGGCGCAGCTTTGGCGCTTCGGGCAGGTCCAGCACTTGATCACGACCCGCTGCGGCAAGCGACGGCATGGCGCCTGTCAGAGACGCTCGAAAATCGACGAAGCTGGTGTCGGCCGCAGTTGTCAGGATCAGCGCCAGATCGGCATTCTCGGCGATGAACCCCAGCTCGCTGCTCTTGTGGCGGGCGTTGAGCGGCACCGCCACGCAATCGGCCAGCGCCGCTCCGAAAATCGCCGCCACCAGTTCGCGGCTGTTGTTGGCGAGAATGCCGACATGTGAGCGCGGCGGGGTGCCCAGGCCAATGATCCCGCGGGCAACCTCGATCGCCGCGTCGCGCAGCTGCGCATAGGTCAGGGCGAACGTCGGCAGCACCAGCGCCTTGCGGTCCGGATGCCGCGCGGCACTGCGGATCAGCAGGTCTGCAAGCGGGCACACTTCTGACCAGTCGCCAAATGCCATCGTATCGTCTCCCGCCCGCGCTGCCGGGCTTCTGCCCCTAGATGATAAGCCATTCGATCTCTGTCAACGCAAGAGTTGACGAATTCCCGGTGCCCCCCAGGGCTATCGTATATGGACCAATTCCACCCAATTTCGTCACCCTGAACTTGTTTCAGGGCCCATTTCACCGCGCACCCGGAGCTCAGAATTTCGAGCATGACCTTGCGGTTTTCGCCCTTTCTTCTGCCACCGGTTGGGCGGCCCGATGGGCCCTGAAACAAGTTCAGGGTGACGATGAATGAATGAAGGGTCCATATGCGATTGCCCTGCGGTGCCCCCATTTCGCCATTGACAAGCACTGCCATGGCTACCTATCAACGCGTGTGTTGATAATTCGGGTTACGGGGATTCTGAGGTCATGAAATTCCACCTCATGCAGACAGGCGTAGTTGGCAGGCGCCGCGAGATCGAAGCCGGCATGGCCGGTCAGCGCCCCGAACTGTACCAGCGCTTTCTCGAAGAGGTGAAGGGCTATGTCCAGCTTGCCGACGACCTCGGCTTCTATGGCTATTGCCAGCCCGAACACCACCTCCAGATAGAGGGGTTCGAGGCCAACAATCACCCGGGTATGTTCAGCCTGTTCGTGGGCCAGCACAGCAAGCGGCTGAAGGCCGGGATCATGGGCTACACCATGACCACGCATAATCCGGTGCGCGTCGCCGAGGAAATCGCCACGCTCGACCATATGCTGCAGGGGCGGCTCTATTGCGGCTTCACCCGCGGCTATCACGCGCGCTGGGTCGATGCCTATGGCATCAAGGAAGGCGTCGGGGCGACCACGCCGGACAACGTCAAGGCCCGCGACCAGCAGGACGCCCGCAACCGCTCGCTGTTTGAAGAGGGCGTGCGCGTCGTCAAGAAGGCCTGGACCCACGATGTGTTCGACCACAAGGGCGATAACTGGCAGTTCCCGCCCGAAGGCGGATCGGGCGGCCATCCGGCTTATGCCAAGTTCGGCAAGGGCCAGGACGCTGACGGCATCGTCCGCCAGATCGGCATCGCGCCGCGCTGCTACCAGGAACCGCACCCGCCGATCTACGGTGGCTTCGCCGCTTCGGGTCGCACTATCGACTTCTGGGCCGAAGAGGGCGGCAAGCTGATCGTGCTGTCGGACAACCTCGATTTCTGCGAATCGCTCAACAATCGCTACATCGCATCGGCTGCAAAAGTGGAGCGCGAAGTCACCAACACCCAGGCTTCAGCCTGGGGCGGTTTCCTGATGCTGACCGACAGCAAGGACCGCGCGGCGCAGCTGATGGAAGAGCATATGTGGTTCTGGGACGAATGGTTCATCCCGATGGGCCAGCGCCCGCCCAATGTGCTGATCGGCACCGCCGACGAGATTGCCGATCGCATCAGCGAGGCGCATGATCGGCTGGGATTCGACGAACTGTTCCTGATGTTCGGCCAGGGCCATCTCGAGCCCGATGAGAACAAGGAAGAGCTCGACAATTTCATCGCCAAGGTTGCGCCGAGATTCTCGCAAAAGGACAAGGACGGAATCTGGGTTTAGGCGCTTGAAACGCCACAGTGTGCCGGAATTTTGAGGAGTGCCCCTGATGCCCATGCAGTGCGGAGTCTTCATGACTCCCTACAACCCGCCAAGCCGCACCCCGCGCCAGGTGTTCGACTGGGCGCTGGACATCGCGCGGATAACTGACGAGGCTGGCTACACCGATTTCATGATCGGAGAGCATTATACGCTGGGCTGGGAAAATATCCCGATGCCCGAAGCGATCATCGCCGCCTGCGCACAGACCACCAAGCAGATCCGCTTTGCCCCCATGGCGCATCTGCTGCCCTACCACGATCCCGCGACTCTCGCGATCCGGGTCGGCTGGCTCAGCCAGGTGATGGAGGGCCGCTATTTCCTGGGCGTGGCCCCCGGCGGTCACCACACCGACGCCATCCTGCACGGCTATGAATTGGTGGGCGACCTGCCGCCACGCCAGCTGGAGGCGCTGCATCTGATGGAGCGGGTGTGGGAGCGCAAACCCTTTGTCGAAAAGGGCAAATATTTCCAGGCTGGCTTCCCCGGCAAGGACACCATGCCGGAATACGATGTGCTGATCGCCAACAACAGTCCCTACGGCGGGCGCGAGAAGCTGGAGATCGCGGTGACGGCGCTTTCGATGGTGTCCAAGTCGATGGTCTTTGCGGGTGAGCGAGATTACAGCCCGATTTCCTTCTTCGGCGGCACGCCGCAGATGAAGGCGCATTGGGACACCTGGTCCGATGCCCAGATCAAGGCAGGCTACACCCCCGACCGCAAGCGCTACCGCGTCTGCCGCGACGTGTTCATCGCCGATACCGATGCCGAGGCGAAGCGCCTGTTCCTCAAGAGCGGGATGATGCAGACCTGGTCGAAGTATCTCAAGGAAATCTACGTCAAGTTCGGGCTGTTCGACGGGATCATTTTTGATTCCGGAGTGGACATCACGCCCGACAACATCGACGAGGATTTCCTCGCCGAACATGTCGTGCTGTGCGGATCGCCCGAAACAGTGATTGAAAAGCTCGAAAAGCTGGCCGATGCCTGCGGCGGCTGGGGACAGATCGTTGCCAACCAGCACGACAGCCTCGACGATCCCAAGCCCTGGGAAGAATCGCTGCGACGGCTGGCCGTCGAGGTCTGCCCGAAAGTGCGGATGCCGAGCTGAAATGATCGACTTCGCAGGCAAGAGCGCGAAGCGGAATGGGAGAATGTGTCGATGAGTACCGCCAAGGCCTGTGTGCTGGTCGAGCCCAACCGCGTCGAAACCTGGGACGTGCCGATTTTCGATCCGCCCGCGGGCGGCGCGATGGTCCGAATCGTCGCGGGCGGGGTCTGCGGCAGCGACGTCCACATCATGACTGGCGAGGCCGGAGTGATGCCCTTCCCCATCATCCTCGGCCACGAAGGCGTTGGCCGGGTCGAGAAGCTGGGGCCGGGCGTGACCACCGACTATGCCGGGGTTCCGGTCAAGACCGGCGATCTGGTCTATTGGGCGCCGATCGCGCTGTGCCACCGCTGCCACAGCTGCACCGTGCTTGAAGAGACGCCGTGCGAGAATTCGCAATTCTTCGAACATGCCGACAAGCCCAACTGGGGCAGCTATGCCGACTACGCTGTGCTGCCCAACGGCCTCGCCTTCTTCCGCGTTCCGGATGGCACATCGACCGATGCCGTGATTGCGCTGGGCTGCGCCTTGCCGACGGTGCTGCGCGGGTTTGACCGCTGCGGACCGGTGCGGCTGGGCGACACGGTGGTCGTCCAGGGTGCCGGGCCGGTCGGGCTGTCGGCAATCCTTGTCGCCAAGCTGGCGGGCGCGCGCGAGATCATCGCCGTTGATATGCATGACAACCGGCTGGCCGTAGCCAAAAAGCTGGGCGCGACCGCGACGGTATCGCTGAAGGACAGCCCGGAAGAGCGCCGCCGCCAGATCTATGACCGGGTCGCCTCGAACGGGCCGGATCTAGTCGTCGAAGCCGCCGGTGTCCTGCAGGCCTTCCCCGAGGGCGTCGATCTGGCCGGCAACCATGGCCGCTACGTCATCCTGGGCCTGTGGGGTGCGATCGGCACCCAGTCGATCAGCCCGCGCGACCTGTCGATCAAGAACCTGACAATCGGCGGTGCGAGTTTCCCCAAGCCCAAGCATTACCACCAGGCGCTTCACCTTGCGGCAAGGTTGCAGGGTGAATATCCGCTGGCAGAACTGGTCACGCACCGCTTCGGCATAGCCGGGGCACTCGACGCGCTCGAGGCCACGGCCAAGGGTGCCGTAATCAAAGCCGTGATCGACCCCGAAATCGCCTGATCGCCGGAGACGCAGATATGACCGAAGCCGCCACCATCGACAATCGCAACCGCACCCCGCGCCCCGCGCATGTTCCCGAACACCTTGTCCGCGACATCGACATGTATGCGCTCGACGGCCTGGAATCCGGTTTCCACGAAGCATGGAAAGGCATCCAGTCAAAGGAGACTGTCGATCTCGTCTGGACCCCGCTCACCGGCGGCCACTGGATCGCGATGAACGGCCCGATGATCAAGGACATCTACGAAGACCCCGAACGCTTTTCGAGCGAGGTCATCTTCCTGCCCAAGGAGGCAGGCGTGAAATATCTGATGGTGCCGACGCGGATGGATCCGCCCGAGCATACGCCCTATCGCAAGCTGCTCGACACCGGGCTCAATCCCGCGCGGATGCGCGATGTCGAGCAGATGGTAAGACAGGCCGCAATTGATCTGATCGAGCCGCTGGTCGCGCAAGGGAAGTGCGATTTCTCTGCCGATTACGCGAAGGTGTTTCCGGTCCGGGTGTTCATGGCGATTTCCGATCTGCCGCTTTCGGACGTCCCCAAGCTGGTGAAGTGGTCCGACGACATGACCCGGCCTACAGGCAATACGCCCGAGGAAATGGCCGCTTGCCTCGATGCCGCCAACCAGAACTTCTTCGCCTATGTCGAACCGATCATCGCATCGCGGATCGGCGGCACCGGCAAGGATCTGATCACCACCATGGTCAACGGAACTGTCGACGGCAAGCCGATGCCGCACGACAAGGCGCTCGGCCTGATCTCGCTGCTGCTGCTCGGCGGGCTGGATACCGTCGTCAACTTCCTCAGCTTCATGATGATCTATCTGGCGCGCAATCCCGATACGGTCGCCGAGCTGCAGGGCGACGAGCTGAAACTGCTGCGCGGGGTCGAGGAATTGTTCCGCCGCTTCCCGGTGGTGTCCGACGCGCGGATGATCGCTCACGACATGGAATATCGCGGCGTGACCATGAAGCAGGGCGACATGATCCTGTTGCCAACCACGCTCCACGGTCTCGACGAAACCGAAAATGCCGAGCCCTGGACGCTCGACTGGGAACGCAAGCAGATCAAGCATTCGACCTTCGCCCACGGTCCGCACCGCTGCGCAGGCCTGCATCTTGCACGCATGGAAGCGACGATAACCTTGCAGGAATGGATCAAGCGCATTCCCGCATTCAGCCTCGCCGAGGGCGCGCGGCCGATCTATCATTCCGGCATCGTTGCTGCGGTGGAGAACGTGCCGCTGGTGTGGTCCAGGCCCTGATGCCGGGCAAGCTCGAAGGCATGGTCTGCGTCGTCACCGGCGCGGGCCAGGGGATGGGCCGTGAAAGCGCGCGCGAGATGGCGCGGCAGGGCGGCAAGGTGGTGGTTGCCGACATCAACGAGGCGACCGGGCAGGAAACTGTCAACCTGATCGCCGATGAAGGCGGCACGGCGAAGTTCACCCGCGTCGACCTGCGCAGCAGCGCGTCGATCAAGGCGCTGATGGACGATACGGCCCAGACCTATGGCGGCATCGACGTGGTCCACTCCAATGCTGCGGTGCATGAAACCGAACTCACCCCCAACACCTCGATCGAAGAGCTGGACGAAGCCATCTGGGACGTGGTCAACGACATAAACCTTAAAGCGGTTTGGCTCTGCACCAAATTCGCGGTGCCTTACCTCAAGCTGTCCCGGGCCCCGGCCATCGTCAATGTCGCCTCGACCGGTGCCCATGTCGCTTATCCGATGGCCGGTGCCTATTGCGCCACCAAAGGCGGGGTGCAGATGCTGACCAAGGCCAGCGCGACCGACCTCGCCAAATTCGGCATTCGCGTGAACTGCTACTGCCCGGCGGCAATTCGAACGCCGATGCTGGCCAACTACATCGCCGCCTCGGACGACAAGGCAGCGACCGAGGCCGAATTGAGCGGCGCCAATCTGATCCCACGCATGGGCGAGCCCGAGGAAGTCGCCAAGCTGGCGGTGTTTCTGGCTTGCAGCGAAAGCTCGTTCATCACTGGCGCGTCGTACCTGATCGACGGCGGGGCCCTGGCCTGGCGGGGGCTGGGCGGCTAGAGAGAATTGCGTTTATTCTGCACCAGAACCCCTCCTGTTGAGCTGCGCTCGACTGCGTCTCAGGGGAGGGGCAGGGCTATCGCATATTCCGAACTGCTCTTTCTTCTCCCCTCCCGCTTGCGGGAGGGGTTGGGGGTGGGTGAGTTTGAATTTGACGCGAAGCCGTCGATTTCGTGCGACTGGCCCACCCCTAACCCCTCCCGCAAGCGGGAGGGGGACTGGGATGCACAGGCACCAAATCGAATATGCGATAGCCGTGCCCTGAACGGGAGGGGAGCCAGGGCAATTGCATATGGGTTTCGCGAGATGGTTTCGCGCAGAGGCGCAAAGGAAGCAGAGATCGCAAAGGGGTTTTTCCTATCGTGAAGCCACTCTCAGTCCGATCGCATCACGGAAATCTCGGGCTCTGAACAGGACACGAGCCTTCGGCTCAGGATACATCTCTGCGGCCTTTTTTCCCTCTGCGCCTCTGCGTGAACCAAACAGCCCTTTTGCGATTGTCCTGGGAGGGGAGCAGAGTCGGCGCAATGGGCGATTGGTATCAGATTAAGGGCAAGATGCTCTAACCGGTGCCTTGATGCTCGGGCGCTGCGGCGCCCAAATCAAGCGCCTGCATAATCGCAAAGCGGCCCACGCCAAGCTTGATGGCGTTCTTGAGATGGACGCGGAAGCCGGGGCGGAAGCGGTGGCTTGGTGCGGCGTCGCAGGCCAGTGCGGCCAGCTCCTTCACCCGCGCGCGGACGGTGCCGCTGCGCCACGGGATTGCGCAATAGGCGAAGAAGCCGACAAAAATGTCGGGTGACAGCCGCAGCATCGCTTCGAGGAAGCCGGGTAGTTCCTCTGAAAATCCGGTCCAGAACGGATCCTCGCCGACGTGCCGGTCCCACAGCGCCTGCCGTTCGGGATCGAGCGCAGCGCCGGGATCGACCAGCTCGCGCCGCGCCGCTTCTTCCAGCACGGCGAGTGAACTGGCCATCAGGCTGTGCACCCCCAGCCCCGAAGCCAGCGCGATGATTTCCTGCACCTGGGCGATGCTCGCTCCCGAATTCGAATGCTCCGGCAATCGCCCGGGCGATTGCGGCGCGATCAAGCGCGGTCACCGATACGGCAACGGCCAGCGCCACCAGCGCCGCGGATTGCGCATCAAGCGGTTCACCGTCGGCTAGTCCGGCAGTCATTTGCTCGGCTTCAGCGCGCAGGTCCGGGATCGAAATTCCGTTCATGCCCGCCAACATTGAGGATCGGCCGCAAGCTGTCAACTTAAGCGTTGACTGCCGGGTGCAAATCTTCCAAATCCCGTCACACGGAGGCACCATTGGCGACGCTCGAACACCGAATCCGGAAGCTGGAAGATCGCGCGGAGATCCAGGATCTCGTGGCGCGCTATTTCAAGGTGACCGACGATGACGACGTGGCAGCGCTGGCCGCGTGCTTCACCCGCGATGCCCGCTTCATCGCCAGCGGTTTCGATGGCGGCGATGGTCGCGATGGCGTCATGGCCTTCCTCAAGGCGGCCCGCTCGGCGATGCAGCAGACCGTCCACACACCGCATTACGTCCACATTGAATTTACGGGGCCGGATACGGCGACCGGCACGGTCATGGCGCATCTGGAGATCGGCATCGGCGGCACCACGGTTTACGGCGCGGTGCGTTATCTTGACAGCTACGAGCGCGAAGACGGGCAATGGCGGATTGCGACGCGCGAAATGCGCACCGTCCATCTGGCCAGCTGGGACCTGGTCGCCGGTTCGATGACCGAGACCAATAATGTGCGCTGGCCGGGCGCTGACCCCGCTCCTTCCGATTTCCCGCGACGAAAAGGCTGACTCTTTTCAACGCCTCAATCTGAATAAAATCAACAGGATCGAAGATGACTGAAACCGCCATGACCGACGCCCGGAAACTGACCGAAGAAAAGGCGATCGAACGGATCGTCCATGACTACGCCTATTATCTCGACATGAACCAGCCGGACAAGATGGCCGAACTGTTCGTCGACGAATGCGAAGTCAGTTATGCGCCGAACTTCGGTGCCAGCGGGATCGAGGCCTACAAGCAGACGCTTGACGGCATCGGCACCTTCTTCAGCGCGACATCGCACCATGTCTCGGGCGTGGTCATCGACTGGGTCAGCGATACCGAGGCCCATGTCCGGGCGATCCTGATGGCGATCCATCGCTACACGCGCGAGCGGCCCGACGGCGTGCTCTATGGCCAGTACCACGACGTTGTCGTCAAGCAGGATGGCCAGTGGAAGTTCAAGACCCGCGTCCTCAAGACGACGATGACGACCACCTATCACGTCAAGACGGCAAACCCGATTGGCCGCGCCGAATAGGCTTCACTCATGACCTTCGAACACATCCGCATTGACCGTGGCACGAGCATCGACTGGATCGTGCTCAACCGGCCCGACCGCGCCAATGCCATGTCGAACGCGATGCTCGATGAATTCTCCGCCGCGCTCGAACTGCTGGGGGGCGAAGGCGCGCCGGTGGTGGGCATCCGCGGCGAGGGCAAGGGTTTCTGTGCAGGCTTCGACCTCGACCAGGTCGGCAAGATGGGCGGAACTGCGGTCGATCCGGTTGCAGACCGCGCGCGGTTGCAGCGCAATCTCGATCGCTGGCTGGCGATCTGGGACCATCCCAAGCCGGTGATCGCCGCCGTTCACGGCTATTGCCTGGCCGGCGCGACGCAGATGTGCGTCTTCGCCGATATCACCGTGGTCGCCGACGATGCGCGCATCGGCGAGCCGACCATTCCCATCGGCGGCGGCTATCTGGCGCCGGTGTGGTCGACACTTGTCGGCGCCAAAGCGCGCCAAGGAACTGGCCTTCGTGCCGGGCAATTCGATCGACGGGCCGACCGCGGTCGAATGGGGCTGGGCCAACCACTGTGTGCCCGCCGCCGATCTCATCGCCTCGGTCGAAGGGCTCGCCGCGCGCATCGCGCTGACCCCGCCCGAGGTGCTGCGGATCAAGAAACATTCGATCAACCGCGCCGCCGAGGCCCAGGGCTTCCGCGCCGCCGCTGCCCATGTCGCCGATATGGACGCGCTGCTGCACCAGTCGCCGGCAGTCCACGCCGTCAAGCAGCGCGGCGACGAAATCGGGCTCAAGGCGCTGATCGCCGAATATCGCTCGGCGCCGACAACGCCGCTCAAACCCTACACCAGAGATACCGGGAACTGACACATGGCAGACGTTGAATTCAGCAAGAATGGCAACATTGCCCGCGTTCACCTGAACCGGCCGCAGGGCCTCAACGCCATTACCGGCGAGATGGACGATCTGCTGTTCGATGCCTGGGCCGCGATCAATGCCGATCCCGATATCTGGTGCGCGATTGTTTCCGCCGAGGGCGAGAAGTCGTTCTGCATCGGCGCGGATGTGTCGGAAGGCCCCGAGCGCAAGACACGGATGGCGCTGGCGGGCGGGCTAACCGGGATCGGCGGGCCGCTGGTTACCCTCAAGAAGCCGCTCATCGCCGCCGTACAGGGCTTCTGCGTCGGCGGCGGGCTGGAACTGGCGATGTGTGCCGACATCATCGTTGCTGCGGACAATGCCCAGTTCGGCCTGCCCGAAACCCGCCACGGCATCATCGGCGAATGCGGCGTGGTCCACCGCGCCATCAGGCAGTTGCCCCACCACATCGCCATGGCCATGATCCTCACCGGCGAGCGCATCGATGCCGCTGCCGCCGCGCAGTACGGGCTGGTCAACGAAGTCGTGCCCTACGCAAATCTTGCCGATACCGCGACCAAGTGGGCGGGCAAGGTCACCAAATGCGCACCCCGCGCCAACTATGCCGCCAAGGCAGCGGTGATGGGCAGGCTCGGCCACCCACTCGAAGTGGCACTGATGTCACGGTTCGAGGAAATCGAACACTATGCGACAAGCGACGATGTGCGCGAACGCAACGCTGCCGCCGCCGAGGGTCGCAAGCCGGTCTGGACCGGGCGTTGACGCCGTCATGACCGGCCTCTCGTCCATCGAGGAAATCATCGCAGAGGCGCAGAACGGCCGGCCCTATATCCTCGTCGATGCCGACGACCGCGAGAACGAAGGCGACATCATCGTCCCGGCGCAGTTCGCCACGCCCGAGCGGATCATGATGATGGCCACCCATGCGCGCGGGCTGATCTGCCTGGCGATGACCGAGGACCGGGCGCGGCAATTGCAGCTGCCGCCGATGTCGGTCGATAACCAGTCGGGCCACGGCACTGCCTTCACCGTATCGATCGAAGCGCGCGAAGGCGTCACCACCGGCATTTCGGCCTATGACCGTGCACGCACGATTTCGGTTGCGATCAATCCGCAGTTCGGGCCAGCGGATATCGTCACCCCGGGCCATGTCTTCCCGCTGGTCGCGCGCGATGGCGGCGTGCTGTTTCGTGCCGGCCATACCGAGGCCGCAGTCGATATCTCGCGGGCAGCCGGGCTGTTTCCGGCGGGCGTGATCTGCGAAGTGATGAACGAGGACGGGACCATGGCCCGCCTGCCCGACCTGCTGCCCTTTGCCGAAAAACACGGCATGAAAATCGGCACGATCGCCGATCTCATTCAGCACCGCCGCCGTTCGGAGAAGCTGGTCGAATGCGTCGCCACCGGCCCGTTCGAAAGCCACTATGGCAGCGGCTTCACCATCAGGGTCTACCGCGACCTGCTCGATCGCGGCGAGCATGTCGCACTAGTGCGCGGCACCATCCATGCCGACGCCAATACGCTGGTGCGCGTCCACCAGTTCGATCTGACCGCAGACCTGCTCGGCTATCGCAATGCCCATCCGGACTATGTCTCGGCGGCGCTGCAACAGCTCGCCGCGCATGACGGACCGGTCGCGGCGGTATTCGTCCAGGATCCCGATCCGCATTCGATCTCGCGCCGGGTCGCAGGCGGACGCCGCGAATACGCCACTCGCGCCAGCGAGCGCGACTATGGTATCGGTGCGCAGATATTGAAGGACATCGGCGTCGGCAAGATGTCGCTGCTGACATCGAGCACTCGCAAGATGGCGGCGCTCGAAGGCTTTGGCCTGCAGCTGACCGACCGCATACCAATCCGGGAGAAAGAAGATGGCTGATTCTGGCCCAGATACCGATACCGCAGCAAACAAGGCGCTGGTCGCCCGCTTCTTCGAGACATTCTCGACCGGCAACGTCCCCGCCATCATCGCGGCGATGGCGTCCGACGGCACATGGTGGGTGTCGGGCAAGCTCGATGGTTTTTCGGGCAGCTACACCGCCGCTGGCCTCGCGCCGCTGCTGGTTGGCGCAAACGCCGGCTACAAGGCCGGAGCCTTGCGGATCACGCCGACAGGCATGATCGCCGAGGGCGACAAGGTCGCAGTCGAAGCGACGGGCTATGCCGAACTGCTCGATGGCCGCGAGTACGATTGCCAGTACCACTTCCTGATTACCCTGCGCGGCGGCAAGATCGGCGACGTCAAGGAATACATGGACACCCAGCACGCCAAGGAAATTTTCTTCGGGGGGTAGGGCCGGTGCCCCGGTTTGAGTGGGGCGTGACTCAATTTTCGCTTGCAGATATACAATATTTTGTATATCTGCAAGCCGGTGACCGAAAGCATCAAGCCCATTGAGTTTCGCGGCACGGCGCTGACTGACCTGCGCGATTTTCCCGATGGTGCTCGTCGCGAGGCGGGTTTTCAGCTGGGGCTGGTCGAACTGGGCCGTGACCCGTTCGACTGGAAGCCGATGGTGAGCATTGGCAGCGGCGTCAGAGAGATACGCATTCGCGAACCAGACGGAGCGTTCCGCGTGATTTATGTTGCGAAGTTTGAAGCGGCGATCTTCGTTCTGCACTGTTTTCAAAAGAAAACACGGACAACGAGTTAGAAGGATATCGACCTGGCAACCCGGCGCTACAAGGATTTGGTGAAGGAATTGAAGCTGTGAAACAGGAACGATTTGCCAGTGTGTGGGATGCCATTGAGGCAACGTCTGCCGAGGCCGAGAGTATGAAACTGCGGGCATCGCTCATGCTGGCGCTGCAAGACCGGATCAAGGCTTCGGCGATGACACAGGTTCAGGCTGCAAAACTGTTCGGCGTTACCCAGCCCCGCATCTCCGATCTGATGCGCGGCAAGATCGATCTGTTTGCGATTGATTCATTGGTCGCCATGCTGGCAACGGCGGGACTACATGTCGAAATGCACATAGCCGAGGCGGCTTGAACTGCCTCAAAAGCATCCTATCGCCCTACCAAATACGGCGCTTCCAGCGTCAGCACGATCTGATCGAGCGTATCGCCCAGCGCCGCCTCGAAACTCTCCGCACTGGCATTGCCGCCGCGGGTGTGGATGACCAGGATGTTGAGGAACATGAAGCAGGCGGAGATCAGCCGGCGCTGTGCGGCCGCTTCGGGCAAGGTGGCCATGCACGCTCGCAGCAATTGCAGCACCTCGCCCAGATTCGGCGCGATCCGCTCGCCGAATTCGCCGAAGCGGCTGCCCTGATAGCGTTGCAGATATTCGCTGAGGAACGAGGCGTAGCTGTTGTCGCCGTGCTCGTCGATCAGCTCGATCTGCGGCAGGAAAATCGCCTCGACAACCGCGCGGGTCGTGCCGATCCTTCCGGCCTGCCGTGCCGCCTCCAGCATGGCGCCGCGCGCCGCCTCCATCTGGTCCATCCGGTAGTCGAACACCGCCTGCACCAGTGCCTCGCGTGAGCCGAAATGGTATTGGACCGCGTGATGATTGCGCTGCCCTGCCCTCGCGGCGATGTCACGCAGCGACGCACCGTCGATCCCGTTACGGGCAAAGGCAACCTCCGCAGCCAGGATCAGCGCGACCTTGGGATTGTCGTCCGCCAGCAGCGGGTGCGGAGCAGCTATGATCGGACTTTGTCGGGGCATTTAAGCCATTTGGCTTAGGCTCGCGCGCACGTCAACATTGCAGGCTTGCGAAAAAATAACAGCTGGATCAACATGCACGTTGAAAGCCCTTGACCGCGAGCGCGTAGCAGGTCATTTCTAAGCCAACTGGCTTAATGCAGAATCATTGGGAGTACGCGACATGGCAATGGACACCGGCCTGATTTTCCACCCCTACATGCGGCCCGGGCGCACCGCCCGGCAGACCTTCGAGTGGGGGGTGCAAAGCTCGATCGCCTGCGACAAGATCGGCTTCACCACCATGATGATCTCCGAGCATGCCTCGCAGGTCTGGGAAAACATTCCCGCCCCCGAACTGATCATGGCGGCTGCCGCCTTGCAGACCAAACATATCAAGTTCGCGCCGATGGCGCATATCCTGCCGCATCATAACCCCACCAAGCTGGCGATGACCGTCGGCTGGCTCTCGCAGATACTCGAAGGGCGCTATTTCATGGGGATCGGCGCGGGCGCCTATCCGCTCGCCTCCTACATGCACGGCATCAAGGAGGAAGACCAGAATACCGAACACCTCAACGACATGGTCCGCGAATCGCTGACGATCATGGAAAAGATCTGGAAGCGCGAACCGTTCTTTTTTGAGGGCAAATACTGGGATGCCGGCTACCCTCATGAGGAACCAGCCGTCACCGAGGAAGACGAGCAGCACAAGCTGGCCAATTACGCACCCTGGGGCGGCTCCTTCCCCGAATTCGCGGTCACCGGATTCAGCGCCAATTCGCCGTCGATGCGGCTGGCAGGTGAGCGCAATTTCAAGCCGGTGTCGATCTATTCGGGCATCGACGCGCTCAAGCGTCATTGGGAAATCTATTCCGAAGCCAACATCAAGGCAGGCTTCACCCCCGATCGCCAGCGCCACGCGGTGTCGCACACGATCTTCTGCGCCGATACTGACGCCGAGGCCAAGCGCCGCGTCATGGAAGGCCCGGTTGGCTATTGCTTCAACCGCTATCTGATTCCGATCTGGCGGCGCTTCGGCATGATGGACGGCTTTGCCAAGGATCACGGCGTTGATTCACTTGCCGTCGATCTGGAATTCCTGGTCGATCATGTGTTCATCGTCGGCTCGCCCGATACTGTGGTCGAAAAGCTCAACCATCTGTTCGAGCAGTGCGGCGGCTGGGGCACGCTGCAGATCGAATCGCACGACTATTATGACGATCCGGGCGAATGGTTCCACTCGCTCGAACTCTGCGCAAAGGAAGTCGCGCCGCGGGTGAGTTTGCCGTCAAAATCCTGACATCTGATCAGCGAAGAGGAGAGGAAGAATGGACGAATCTGCGACAAGGGCCGTCGAACGTGGGCTCGCATGGTGCGGCCCGATATTCATTGTCCTGATCATTTATTTCTGGGCAGTGATGGGTCATAATCTGCCGCCGCCAAACATGATGGCGATGACGCCAGAACAGCTTGTTTCCGAATATTACGGCAAATACCCCAGTATCGGCCCGGGCATGATCGGCGCGGCCACTGTCGGCCTGTTCTACACCTTGTGGTCGATCGTGGTTGCCCGGCTGATGCGCGAGGAGAACGGAAGCTTCGGCGTGCTAAGCATGATGGAACTGGCAGGCGGGATCCTGACCGGCTGGCTGTTCGCCTTCTGCTCGGCGATGTGGGCGGCCTGTTCGGTTTTGGTCACGCAGGTCTCCCCCGACATCATCAAGATGGTGCACACCTTCACCTGGTTCATATTTGACTGCACCTACATGATCACCACCATGCAGATGGTGGCGATGGGGCTGTTCACCGTGCTCAACAAGCGCCAGACCATGTTCCCGGCCTGGGCGGGCTGGACAGCGATTGCTGTCGGCGTGAGCTTCGTGGCGCTGGTGTTCATGCCGTTCGTCACCGAGGGGCCGTTCACGGTTCCGGGGCTGTGGAACTTCTGGGTGATCTTCAGCATGTGGATCTGGGCCTATTTCCTGGTCTACAACATCTACGTCCTGAAGCATGTCTACAAGGCGCCCGAAGAACAGGCACGCGCTGCAGGCCGGACTGTAACAGCCTAAGAGAAACGACGTGCGGGCGGCTCTTGCGGAATGCAGGGCCGCCCGACCGCGTCAGAGGGGGCATCGATGAACAGACAGCGGCCGGCCAGCACTCCCTCTGCGCCCCCCGGCACGGACGGCATCTGGACCTTCGTGTTCATCGACATGATCGTCTTCTCGCTGTTCTTCATCGTCTACCTGTCGGAGCGGCTGCGGCTGCCAGACGTCTTTGCTGCATCGCAGGCCCGGCTCGATCCATTGTTCGGACTGGTCAATGCGCTGATCCTGCTGACCAGTTCGCTGTTCGTGGCGGAAGCGGTTGCCGCAGCCAGGCTGGGCAAGGCGGCGCTGGTCAGGACGAGGCTGGCATTGGGCCTCGGCTGCGGGGCGCTGTTCGCGGCGAGCAAGCTGACCGAATACGCCGGCAAGTTCGCCGGCCGGCATCTCGCCGGTGACCAATTCGTTCTACAGCTTCTATTTCCTGCTGACGATGATCCATTTCCTGCACGTGCTGGCGGGCATGGTGTTCATCGCGCATTGCCTTGGCCGGGCCAGGGTGGAGGTTCGCCGCCCTGCCTATCTGGCCAAGCTGGAGAACACCGGCCTGTTCTGGCATTTCGTGGATCTGCTGTGGCTGTTCCTGTTCCCGCTGCTCTATCTTGCGGGGCTAAGATGATGCCGGTCGATCGCAGCCTCAGCCTCGCCTGGATCGCGCTGATCGCCTTGACCTTGGTGTCGTTCGCTTCGGCGGATGGTCTGGTCGGCCACCGCATTGCGCTCGCCGCGATCTTTGCCATTGCCGCGCTCAAGGGCCAGGTGGTGGCGAGCCGGTTCATGGAAGTCGGCCACGCGCTGCCGCACTGGAAAACGCTCTACCGGGTTTGGATCGTGGGGATAGCCGTACTGCTGGCGGCCGGGCACATGATCTGAGAGTCCGGGTCATACCAATCGCCCATTGCACTGACTCTGCTCCCCTCCCGTTCAGGGCACGGCTATCGCATATTCCATTTGGTGCCTGTGCATCCCAGTCCCCCTCCCGCTTGCGGGAGGGGTTAGGGGTGGGCCAGTCGCACGAAATCGACACCTTCGTGTCAAATTCAGACGCACCCACCCCCAACCCCTCCCGCAAGCGGGAGGGGAGAAGAAAGGGCAGTTCGGAGCGGAAATTTGAAGCTCGATTCAGATTAAACGCACGGTACTCTACACCAGCGTGTAGCCGCCATCGACCGGGGTCAGCGTTCCCGTGATGAACGAGCTCTCGTCGCTCGCCAGGAACACCGCCAGATGAGCGATCTCATCGGGCGTGCCTATCCGGCCCATCAGCGTCGCCGCCACCGCGCCTTCGAGATAGTCCTTGGGCAGAGCCTTGGTCATGCCGGTATCGATGGCGCCGGGGAGGATGGCGTTCACCCGGATGCCTTGCGCGGCATATTCGGCGGCGGTCAGCTTGGTCAGCATCGACACGCCGCCCTTTGACGCCGAGTATCCTGGCATCCCGGTGAAAGCGACCAGCGAGGCCATCGACGAGGTGTTGACGATCGATCCGCCGCCGGTGCGCAGCATCAGCGGGATCGCGTATTTCATGCCGAGGAACACCCCGCGCAGGTTGACCGCGATCACTTCGTCGAAGGCGTCGTCGTCATGCTCGGCGGTCGGGGCGATCTGACCCTGGATGCCGGCATTGTTGCACAGCACATCGAGCCGCCCGAAGTGCTCCACGGCAAGATCGAGCATCGCGCGGACATCGGCGCTTTTGGAGACATCGGCATGGGTGGCGATGCAGGCAGCGCCCAGTTCCGCCGGCAGATCGTCCTGCTTGCCCGAGACATCGGCGGCGAGCACTTTCGCCCCCTGCGCGCAGAACTGGCGGACCATCGCCCGGCCCATGCCCGAACCCGCGCCGGTAACCACCGCGACTTTTCCTGCGAGGCGTCCACTCATCATCCGGTTCCTTCAGGCCAGTCTGGCTTCCATGTCTTGCAGATGGGCGGCGCGGCGCGCCTGTGCGGGTGCGGAGATCCGGTCCGGCGACCAGTCAAGCCCGTTATCGGCGCTGAGCGAGACGCTGGACACTCCCGGCAAGGCCGAGACCCGGCGCTGAACCTCGGTCTTGAAAAAGCCGATCATGTGGCAAAACGGCGAGGTCAGCCGCAGCCGGATGGCAACATCACCGGCGGGTGAAATATCGATGGTATCGACCAGGCCCATTTCCGCGAGCCCCATCGGCACGCCGCTTGCCACGCTGCACGGATCCTTGATCTCGTCCAGCTGGGCGACGATGGCGGCACGCGTATCAGGCATGGGTGAGCTGCTCGCCCATGGCGATGGTCGAATAGGGCGCGGGCAGCGCCGCGCCTTCCGGCAGGCTGAACTGGTCGCCGACAATCGCGCGCTTGCAGGCTTCGAGGTCGATGCCATGCGACCTGGCAAAGGTGCCGCTCAGCATGTTCTCCTTGTTGGCCCGGGTGATCTGCTTCATCGGCATGAACAGCCCGGCATTCTCGAGCATATCCTCGGGGAATTCGAACTTGGCGAAGGCCTCCAGGCCCGGTTGCGGATGGTGGAGCGTTCCGCCCGAACCCCAGAACAGCCGGTCGAGCATGCCGGTTCCGCCCACCTTGCACAGCCCGAGCAAGATCTGGGCGAACACCCGCGGCCGCCGTTCGACGATGATGTTCTGGATTTCCATGTTGATCTGGATGTTGCCGAACCGCCCCAGCAGCCACGCCGTTTCCTCCAGAAACGCGAGGCCGCCATGGACGATCTCGAAGGTCAGATCGGGAAAGTCGGTTGCGGCATTTTCGATATCGCTGGGGTTGTAGGCATTGCCGACGGCAAACGGCCCGATCGGCACGGCCTTGTGGACCGCGACATGCTTGAGACCAAGCTTGGCGGCATGCTCATAGAGCGGATAGATCAGCTTGGGATCGTCCATGCGCCAGGATACCGGGCCCTTGCCATCCCAGCTGGTGGGGTAAAGCTTGAGCCCAAGCGGTCTGTAGAGTTCGACCTGCTCGTCCATCGACCGGATCGCATCGGCACCCTTGAGCGGATCGACGCAGACATAGGCACCGATGAACCGCGAGGGATATTTCGACGTCGCCTCGACTGCTTTGGCGACCGACGAATAGCCATCCTTGAACGAGGAGATTGCCAGCGGGTGGACCACGGCGATATCGGTCTGGCTTTCACCGAACAGCAGATTGGCGGCATCGTCCACCGTCCAGTCGCGCAGGTAATCGCGGCGGCTCATCGCGTATTGCGGATCGGGCGGATCGGCGGCGAGGGCATAGGCGAGATCGACCATCGCTTCGCCCAGCACCGGATCTTCCCAGTTGGTGGGAAGATGGTTGTAGGCATGCGCCACCGCATCAAGCACGAAAAGCCCGTCGATCATGACACTCTCCAAACCGCAGGCGAGTCGCAGCGCGCCCTTTGGCATGATGCTAGGTGCGGTTTTTGCGATCGTCAACACCATCGTGGAATTTTTTGATGGGGGTGGCGGGGCGCAAACTTCACCTCCCCCCTGGAGGGGAGAGCTGGCGCAGCTTGCCCCGCTGGGGGCTAGTGAAGCTGGGAGAGGGGTGTGCGACATCGAGAGGGCGGCGCCCCCCCTCTCCAACTGACGCATGGCACCTCAACTCTCACTGCTCGTCATCCTGAACTTGTTTCAGGACCCATTTCTCGAAACATCCGGAGCGTAAATTCGGGGAGAACACCTCACGACCTGCGCTCATGCGGCTTGCTCAGCGCTTGCGGCACGATGGGCCCTGAAACAAGTTCAGGGTGACGAAATAAGGTAAAATGGAAACATGCTCCCACCAGCGGAGAGGGAAGTACGCCCCCCCAAACGCAAAGCGCCAGCATCGACCGTAAGGGTCAATGCTGGCGCGAACGGCGTTTCGCCGGGCTGTTGCGGTCAGCCTAGAACTTGAATGTTGCCTCGACTCCGTAGGTGCGCGGCGTGCCGGGTGTCAGCAGCACCGTGCCGAAGGCACCGGCGGTGTCATAGCCAAAGGGATAATACTTCTTGTTAGTGATATTCTTGCCCCAGACGCGGACCTGAACCCTTTCGCCGTTCCAGGCGAGGCCGGCGTTGATGAGAGCATAGCCCTTCGATCCGACCAAAGTCGTCCTGCCGCCCGGATAGAGCTGGGTGGTTCCACCCTCACCATCTTGAACAAGTGCTGGCGGACGGGCGTTCTCGTTGAACATATCGTACCAGAAGCTGCTCTTGTACGCGACTTCGCCGCTAAGCACGATGTCGCCTTCGGCTACCGTGGCCAGCGTCAGATCGCCGCCAAAGCTGAGTGTCCATTTGGACGCGAACGGCACCTTGTTGCCGGCAACGGGCGTGCCGCCAGTTGGACAAGCGGGCGAGGGAGGTGTCCCTGCCGGGCTCAGGCAGGGGTTGTCGTCAGTGTATTTGGTGTCGAGGTAACCAACCGAACCGCGCAGTGTCAGCGCCGAGATCGGCTTGGCAAGCAATTCGAGCTCGGCACCCTTCACCTTCGCGTTGAGGTTCTGCGGGAAGGCAAGGCCGCCGCGAACTTCGCTGACCTGCTGGTTCTTGTAATCATAGTGGAACGCGGCACCGTTGAGCTGGATCCGGTCATCGGCGAAGCGGGTCTTGAAGCCGACTTCCCATGAATCCAGCCGCTCGGGCTTGACGAAGTACACAGCGGCAGGCGTGACAAAACCGAAACCATTGTAGCTGCCCGAGCGAAAGCCGCGGCTGAAACTGACATAGGTCTTGATCGAATCGGTCCAAGCATAGTTCACGATCGCCCGGCCTGACCAGTTCTCGTAATCATTCGGGATGTTGAGGTTCTGGTATAGAGTGAAGAGGTCCGAGCCCGGCACATCGGTAATCGGCACCGAGTAACCGTCAGCATATTTCATCTTGTCCTTCGTGTAACGAAGGCCGGCCGTCAATTCCAGCTGCGGCGTGACACTGACAGTTCCTTCGCCGTAGACAGCAAATGTCTTACGCTTTTGTTTGAAACCAAAGCGCACGTTGAAGGAGTTGGAGATGCCGGGGGCCCAGAGCGACGGGTCCTGGCCTGCAGGCGCGTCGGGCAGCACGTTATAAGCCAGAACAGTGTTGTTGGTATCGAGCGTGTCATTACCGTAGAAGAACCCGAGCAGGGCCTTTACGCTGTCGCTGCTGTAATTGATGCGGAAGTCCTGGCTGAAATCCTTACCCTTGGAACGATAGAAGATGAAGTAGGCATCCGACGGCGTCGCATCATTATCGATATCAAGATTATACTTGGAATCCGTATATCCGGTGACCGAAGTAATCGACCAGTTATCGTTGAGCTGATAATTCAGGTTGAGGTTGAGGCCCCAGGATTCCGTCAGGAAGTGCCCACCCTTGTCAAGTGAGACTTCGTTATAGTTGCAGCAGATTGCGCCGCCGGGCGTAGTGTCGCCATTGCGGGTGTTACCGAAGAAGTCGGTTCCGCCAGCGCCAGTGGTGGGATTCCTGCCGACCAGGCCAATATAGTGCAGCGGATATCCGATCGGATTGTCCTTGGCGTAATAGGCACCGATCTTGATATCCAGATCTTCGGACGGCTTCAGGCGCAGGTTGGCGCGCAGGCCGACGGAATCGGCGAACCCGTAGGTTTTCTGAGCGCCGGCGACAGTGTCCGGTTCTTTGAAATAGCCGTCACCCGCCTGTAGATTGAAGGCGACGCGGAGGCCGACCTTGTCTTCCACGGGGGTGACTTCGACCGCGCCTTGCAGCTTCATGCGGTCATAATTGCCGTAACCGGCGGTGAAATAACCGTTGGCCTCGCCCAGCTTCGGCTGGCGGGTGTACAGGCTGATCGCGCCGCCGGTGGTGTTGCGGCCGAACAGGGTGCCCTGCGGCCCGCGCAGCACTTCGACCCGGTCCAGATCGTAAAGTTGCAGACCGTGTGTGTAACGGTAGGACTGGCTGACTTCATCGACATAGACGCCGATCGGCGACGCCGTGTTGGCGGTAAACTCGTTCGCCACGCCCACGCCGCGCAGCGAGAAGTTCGGAGAGGTTTCGCCGTATTGCGAACTGACCTGCAGGTTGGGCACCACGGCAGCAAGATCATTCGACGAGGTAACCCCGCGCGACTGGAGCTGCTCGGCCCCGATTGCCGAGATCGAGACCGGAACGTCCTGCAGGTTTTCGCTGCGCTTGGTTGCGGTGACGATGATTTCGCCAAGGCCTTCGTTCTCATCGGACGATTGCGCACTGGTGTCGGATTGCGCCAGCGCTACGCCGCTGGTGCTGCATGCAAGCGCGAACAGCGCCGAACGCAGAGCAGAGTTCCGAATTGTCATAATGATACTCCCCATAGCAAATCTGCAGGTTTATTGATTTGAAGCGGTCTTATAATCGGCCATTGGCCATGTCAACACCGGCGTTGACGTTTTGCAGGCCGGTTGCGGTTTTGGCCGCGCCTGTGCGAAAAATGCCACAGATGCCCTCATCCGCGCGGCGCTCCCGCGACGTAGAGCACTTGCCCGGTAACGAAACCGGACCGCTCATCCGCGAAAAAAGCCACGGCGTTGGCGATGTCGTCGGGCGCGCCGGGGCGTCCGACGTGAATGTCGCGCAGCATCTGCTCGGTCATCTCTTCCATGCTCACCTTCATCCGCTCCGCCACTTCGCGGGTCATGTCGGTGACCACGAAGCCCGGCGCCACGACATTGGCGGTGATCCCGTATTGGCCCAGTTCGATGGCGATGGTTTTGGTGAAGCCCTGGATCCCGGCCTTGGCCGCGGCATAATTGGCCTCTCCGAACACGCCGAGCGCGGCGATGCTGGAAAGGTTCACGATCCGGCCCCAGCGCGCCGCCCGCATGTGAGCCTGCACTTCGCGGCACATCAGGAAAACCGAGCGCAGATTGACGTCGATGACGGTTTCCCAGTCTTCAAGAGTGAGCCTGGCCAGGGTGCGATCGCGCAGGATGCCGGCATTGTTGACCAGCACCGTCGGCGCTCCCAGAGCACCCACCACCTCGGCCACCCCGCGCCGCACCGCCGCTTCGTCCGACACATCGGCAGCGATCGCCACGCTGCGCTGGCCGAGCGCCTCGACGGCGGCGACAGTATCCGCGCAGGCATCGAGCTTGAGATCGACCACCGCGACGTCATGGCCATCCTGCGCCAATCGGCGCGCAATGGCAGCGCCAATGCCCCGTGCAGCCCCGGTAACGATGGCGATTTTACGCGACGGAGGTGCGAATTGCCCGGTCATGTGCCCAAAGATTACCCAAGGCGCGGATCATGCGTCAATGCTGCTACGCAAATTTTCCACGACTGCGTTGACGATTGTCGCCGCGTGTGACAAATCGGCGGCAGCGAAGGATAGGAGTCCCATGGCTGCGCAAGTAGATGCTGTTGTGATCGGTGCCGGATTTGCGGGGCTGCGCGCGCTCCACACGCTGCGGTCGATGGGAATGTCGGTCGCTGTGCTGGAAGCGGACGATGACGTGGGAGGGGTGTGGAATTTCAACCGCTATCCCGGCGCGCGCTGCGATGTCGAAAGCTTCGATTATTCCTACCGGTTCTCGCCCGAGCTGGAGCAGGAGTGGCGCTGGAGCGAACGCTACGCCACCCAGCCCGAAATTCTGCGCTATATCGCCCATGTCGTCGACCGCTTCGACCTGCGCCGCGATATCGAGCTGAACACGCGGGTGACGCGCGCAAGCTATGACGAGGCGCATGCTGTCTGGGATGTCGAGGTTGAGGATGGGCGGCGCTGGCAAGCTGGCAAGCTGATCCTGGCGATGGGGCAGCTGTCCGCGCCCAAGGACACCGTCTATCCCGGGCAGGATAGCTTCGCCGGGCGCATTGTTTACAGCGCGCGCTGGCCGAAGGACCACGTCGAACTTGCCGGCAAGCGCGTGGGCATCATCGGCACCGGATCGTCCGGCGTGCAGATGACACCGGTAGTCGCTGCGGTCGCGTCGCATCTTTCGGTGTTCCAGCGAACCGCCAACTTCTCGATCCCCGCCGCCAATGCCCCGGTCTCCGACGAGGAAGACCGCGAGGTGAAGGCGAACTATGCCGAACGGCGCGAAGCGGCGCGCAATTCGCCCAGCGGCCTGGGCTTCGTGCCCGACACGCGATCGGCCACCGACGTTCCCGAAGACGAGCGACGCGCCGCCTTCGAGGCTTCGTGGAACCGGCTTGGCTTCGGTTTCGCGCTGACCTTCAAGGACATCCTGCTCGACCTCCGCTCGAACGAGACCGCAGCCGAATTCATCCGCGCCAAGATCGCCGAGCAGGTCGACGATCCGGTGGTCCTGGAGAAATTGACGCCGAAGGGCTTTCCCTTCGGCACCCGCCGTCCCTCGGTCGACAGCGGCTATTTCGCCACCTTCAACCGCGCCAATGTTTCTCTGGTCGATATCAGCGCAACCCCGATCGAGGCGATCACGCCGGGCGGAATTCGCACGTCGGCGGGGGAAATCCCGCTGGATGTCATCATTTACGCGACCGGGTTCGATGCCTTCACCGGGTCGCTGCTCAAGCCCGAAATTGCCGGGCGCGGCGGCCTGACGCTGCGGGACAAGTGGTCGGCCGGGCCGGTCAGCTATCTGGGCATTGGCGTCCACGGCTTTCCGAACATGTTCATCATCGTCGGACCGGGTAGTCCCTCGCTGCTGAGCAATGTGCTGCTGTCATCGGAGGAGCAGATCGACTGGCTGGCAGGGCTGTTCGAATTCGCCCGCAGCCAGGGTGTCTCCGAGATCGAAGTCACCGCCGAAGCAGAGCGGGACTGGGTCGCGCATGTCAACGAACGCGCGCTGGAGACGCTCTACCCCTTGACGCCGTCCTACTATCTCGGAGCGGAAATGCCGGGGAAGCCGCAGGTCTTCATGCCCTACTCGGGAGGTGTACGCGGCTATCGCCGGATCCTGGAGAAGACGGCGGCAAAGGGATATGAAGGCTTCGTGCTGCTCGGCACGGAGCGGACGGCCAATAGCTGAGTGGGAGACTATGATGGACGACGCAGCGGTTTCAAAGGCATTTCCCCTGGTCACGAAGGACACCCCAGTCGGTTTCGAGCTGGCGCCGATCAAGAAGCGCGCGGCGATCCAGCTCATGGGATCGCGGCTGTGGGGGCGGTTCAATCCCAACCACTGGGATCCCGAATATGCGGCAGCCACCGGGCTCAAAGCGCCGATCCAGACTGGCGAGATGTCGTCGGCCTATCTGACCGAGATGTGCGTCAATCACTTCGGCGCGCAGATGTTCAGGAATGCGCGGGTAGTCTGCAAATATGTCGCCTCGACACTCGCGGGCGAAGTGATCACCACCCACGGCGTGGTTCGCGAGAAGACGCCCAAAGGCAACGGCTACCGGTTCACCGTCGACATCTGGTGCGACAACGAGGCGGGTGAAAAGAAGACCGTCGGATGGGTGGAAGTCGATGTTGGCGTTTGATTCACTTGCCCTCTCCCCTGGAGGGGAGAGGATAGCGCAG
The DNA here is from genome assembly GCA_963791765.1 of uncultured Alphaproteobacteria bacterium. Classification (GTDB taxonomy): domain Bacteria; phylum Pseudomonadota; class Alphaproteobacteria; order Sphingomonadales; family Sphingomonadaceae; genus Novosphingobium. The sequence goes on along the minus strand of CAWBTL010000005.1, from coordinate 358,224 downwards.
CTTGCCCCTTCAGGGGCTAGCGAAGCTTGGAGAGGGGTGTGCCACGCCGACAGGGCAGAGCACCCCTCTCCAACTGCGGCTAGCAAGCAAGCTTGCAAGCCTTCGTATCCTCTCCCCTCGAGGGGAGAGGGGAAGTTGCTCGACACTCCAATCGACCGAGCAGACTTCCCGTCAGATCAAAGGACTATTGCCGATGACCAATGACACAGACCTCCACCCCCAAAGCCCCATCCAGGAGGCCCAGACGCGCGCCTTTATCAAAGGGCTGGAGCAGGAATCGCAGACCTATTGGGATATGGTCGAGATCGGCGACGAGCTGTCCCGCGACCTCCATATCACGCCCGAACTCGTCATCCTCTATGCCGATGCCGTCGAGGACTTCAATCCGTGGTACGAAGGGTGGCGGATGAACACCTGGTACATCCCGGGTGAATCGCCCTTCGGCAGCGCGATCGTGCCGCCGCTGCTGGTGTCGCATTTCGTGTTGTCGGTGCAGTTCGATCACACCAAACCCTTTGCGATCGGATCGATCCACACCTACCACGATTCCGAAATTCTCGAGCCGATCCCGGTGGGGGCCACGGTCCGCATCACCACCCGGGCGATCGACAAGTACGAGAAGCGCGGCCGCCGCTATGTGCGGCATGAAGTGACCGTGACCGACACGTCCAGCGGCACGCTCTATTTACGTGAAACCCGCGATATCCTGTCACTGTGAGCCGGATCGCGCCGGCTCAATAGGGCGTTTCCAGCCCGGAGAGCACCATTTCGGCGAACACCTTGCCGATCTCGTCGGCGGATTCTGCCTGGCCGGGTTTGAACCAGCGGTGGCTCCAGTTGAGCATGCCGAGAATGCCGTAAGCTACCGTGCGGGCAGACCCGACCCGGCGGAAGCTGCCGTCGGCATAGCCCTGTTCGATGATGCCGATGAACGATTTCTCGATGCTGCGGTTGAGCGCGCGCATTTCCGCGGACCAGGTCGAGCGTTTGTCGCTGACGTGGCTCAGGTCCTCGCGGATGTAGATGTACAGCAGCGGATAATTCGCGGCGTAGGATACCATCATCGAAGTGATCAGTTCGCGCAACTTGCGGTTGGGGCTGATCGCGCTGGCGGCGATGCGCCGGACCAGCTCGTCATTGCCCTCGATCACCGCGCGCACGGTTTCGTCGAACATCTGCTCCTTCGACGAGAAGTAGTAATAAAGCGTGGCGCGGTCGACGCCCAGCTCGCTGGCCACGGCGCTCAGGCTGGCGCCCTTGTAACCCAGCCGGTTGAACACGCGGACAGCGGCCTCGGCAATTTCCTGTCGCCGGATTGCATAGGATTCGCGGGAATCGATCCCTGCGGCAGACCGGCGCTTGCCAATCAAAGTCGTCGGTTCGGCTATTTTCTTCGTCTGTCTTGCCATGATGTCAGCCTTAGCTTTACCCCCTCAGAAGGCCAGTCGCCTGGTCGAAACCCAGCCGTGCGATTTCTTGTGCATCGAATCCGGCCTGCTGCAGCACTTCTTGCGAATGTTCGCCCAACGCGGGAGCCGGTCTCCGGGCCGGCTGACCCGGCGGCTCGATTGGCAGGCGCAGCTGCATCGAGTTCAAGCAGTCCGCGCTCGGCTACCACCGGCAGCACCAGGGCTTCGGCGAGATCGTTGACCCGCCCGCAGGATATCCCCGCATGGCCCAGATGACCGAGCCAATGATCGGTCGATTGCCCGGCGATAACAGCCGCGATGGCCCGATCGAGCGGCCCGCGGTTGGCCAGCCGGTCCGCCATCGCCCCGAAGCGGGGATCGGCCGCCACTTCCTCCAGACCCAGCGCTGCACACAGCCGCGGGAACTGGGGCTCGCTCGCGGTGGCAATCATGATTTCGCCATCGGCGGTCCGGAAGACCCCGTAGGGAGCCGCACTGGGCGCGCCCGAGCCAAGCTTTTCGGGGGGCTGGCCGGTCGCAAGCATGCCGAGCAGCTGGTGATTCATCAGCGTGAAGGCTGAATCGATCAGGCTGGGGCGGACATGCTCGGCCCCTCCCCCGGCATTTCGCCGCATCACTGCCGCCAGCAGCCCCATCGCCGCCCACATGCCGGTGGTGAGATCGAGCACCGAAGGCGCAAGCCGGACGGTGGGCGTGCCGGGCGAGCCGGTGAAGCTCATCATCCCGCTCACCGCCTGCACCAGCGCATCGTAGCCTGGCATGGTCCGGCCTATCGGGCCATCGCCGAACGCCGATATCGAGGCCATGAGGATACGCGGGTTGCGCGCCTTCAGCGCCTCGAAAGTGATGCCCAGCTTCTCACCCAGGCCGGGCGGAAAGCTTTCGATCACCACATCGGCACTTTCGACCAGCCGCAGCAGCGCCTCCTTGCCTTCCGGCGACTTGATATCCAGCAGCAGGCTGCGCTTGCCGCGGTTAACGGCGAGGAAGACAGTCGCCTGGCTCTCGAACTGTGGCGGCAGTGCGCGTGTATCGTCGCCATGCGGGGGGCGCTCGATCTTGATCACATCCGCGCCCATGTCGCCGAGGATCATCGCCGCGAACGGCCCGGCGATATTGGTGCTCAGGTCGAGCACCTTGAGTCCGGGAAGAGTCTGGCCGAGGTTCATGCCACCCGCCGCCGGTCCGGCGTCCACAGCTGGTCGAGCGTTTGCCGGACTTCGACCGAATGGATTTCGGGCAGCGTGAGCAGCTCGTCGCGGATGAAACGCTGCATTCCCGCGAAATGAACACAGGCCGCGTCGGTGAGGCAGAGGGTGACTTCGGCATGACCGTCCAAAACCTCGATCCCCTCGACCAGCCCCATTTCGACGATGCTGATCGGCCTGCCAAAGGCGATGCTGCACGGCTCGGTGACCCGGGTGAGTGCCGCCTCGATGCGGGCGATCAGCGCAGGATCGGTCATGGCCGGATCGCACTCCACGGCCCCGGAACCCCGGCAGCGCGCGCGCGGGAGAAGAGGTCGTCGATGGGCTGCTGGTCGAAGCCATAGAGGCGGGCGGCGTTCAGCCCCATGATATTGGCGCGATCCTGGTGCGTCAGCGGGCGGATGCCAAACTCCTGCTGAAGCGCCTCGGGAAACTGATAGCCATCGAACGCCTCGATCAGCGGCCGTGGGTGCGCCAGGTTGTTGCCGCTGGCGAACAGCAGGTGCTCCGATCCCACTTCGCTGACCAGCTTGCCCAGCACCTTGGCAAACACCCGCGGGCGGGTGAGGACGTAGGAGAAGGTCGTCTCCAACGTAAGATAAAGGTTGGGATGGCGCTGCATCAGGGCGATCGTCTCGTCGAGAAACGCCGCGCCGCCGTGCACCATCTCGAAGGTCATGTCCGGATAGCGGTCGAGCGGCGGACCCATATCGTCAATACCAAAGGCCGACTTCGGCGCAGGTTCGAGCCAGAGCGCCTTGTGGATCGCGATCCGCGTCAGCCCCAGCTTGCGGCATGCCTCCAGGAAGGGCGTCGCCCAATCCTCGCCGTCCATCCGCCAGCCCTCGCCCTTGCCGTCATAGAAGAACGCGGGATAGAGCTTGACCCCGTCAATCCCGAGCTCGCCATGCTGGCGGGTGATCTCCTCGATGGCCGTGGCCGCAACCGGCGTGCCGACAGTGCCGAGCATCTTGCAGCGATGCGGGAAGCGATCCCTGAACGCGGCGCATTTCTCCGGCAGGGTAATGTGTCCAAGCCCGAAGCCGAGATTGGGGAGCGAATGCAGGATCGCGAAATCCACCGGGCTTTCGACAAATTCCGCGCGTGCGATCACATCGAAGCTCAGGTCGCGGAAAAATTCATGCGGCTGCAGGATGTAGTCGGCGTGCGCCTCGTCGTAGGAGAGCCGGTGCGAGGCATAGACTGCATCGATCTGCGCCTGCGCCGCCGGATTCTGGTTTTCGGGCGACATGTTCCATGGGTGGACGACAGCGTCGATGATCACCCCAAATCACCCTTGTTGTAAACCGGATCGCGCTTCTCCAGCGCAGCGGCCACGCCTTCGCGCAGATCGTCGCTGTAGGTCAGCGCCGCGACGGCCCAGAAACTGGCGTTCATCGATCCGGCCAGATCCATGTGCCAGCTCTGGCGAAGCTGCTGCTTGGTTGCCTCTATGGCGAGCCGGGGCCGCTCGGCGATCCGCGCAGCCAGTGCCACTGCGGTTGCGATCAGCGCGTCAGGCTCGGCGATGCTGTTGACCAGACCGATCGCCAGGGCACGTTCGGCATCGACCAGATCGCCCGTCAGCGCCAGCTCCGCCGCCATCCCGCTGCCAACCAGGCGCGGCAGGAAATACGTGCCGCCATTGCCGGGATTGAGGCCCAGCTTGATGTAGGTCTCGCCCATTTTCGCCCTGGTCGAGGCAATGCGGATGTCGCAGGCCAGCGCCAGATCGAGGCCCCCTGCGGTAGCGCCGCCGTTGATTGCAGCCACCACCGGCAGGCGGCATGAAACCAACCGCTGCGTCACCGGCCACAGCACGCGGGCGTTGTAGGGCTCCTGCTCGCGCGCATGATCCTCGGCGAGATATTTCTGGAACTCGCACAAGATCCGCCCCGGCGCAGAACTGCTTGCCGGCCCCGGTCAGCACCAGCACGCGCACCGACTTGTCGGCCTCCAGGGCTTCGAGCGCCGCGAGCAGATCGCGCGCCATTTCGGGCACCACCCCGTTGCCGCGATCCGGGCGGTTGAGCGTGATCATCGCGACTCCGGGGGCCGGGCGATCAAGCAGGATGGTTTCGTAGGTCATGCCGGCAGCCTATTGTAAAACGCGCGAATTGTTACTCACTTAAAATCCTCCCTCTTGGGGCAGGGCTATCGCATATTCCCAATTCTCTCCAAATTCGTCACCCTGAACTTGTTTCAGGGCCCATCGTGCCGCAAGCCCGGAGCAAGCCGAAAGGGCGCAAATCGGTAGGTTTCCTCCCGAAAACTACGCTCCGGTTGTGCCGAGAAATGGGTCCTGAAACAAGTTCAGGATGACGAACGGTGAGAGTTGAGGTGAATATGCGATAGCCCTGCCCCTTGGGGGAGGTGCCTGAACGCAGTGAAGGCGGTGGGGGTCATGCCCTGAACCGCGACTGACCCCCACCAACCCACCTGCGGTGGCCCACCTCCCCCAACGGGGGAGGATTGACTGGCAGAAATTTTCGGCCCGCCGCACTACACCCGCTCAAGCACAGTGGCTATCGCCAGCGCATAGGTTCCATCGAGCCAGCCGCCGCCATTGACCGCCAGCGCCCGCCGCGCGCCTTCGACCTGGCGCTGCCCCGCCGTGCCGCGCAGCTGGAGGACGAGTTCGACGATCTGCGCGGCCCCGGTCGCGCCCAGGGGATGCCCCCGGCTGAGCAGTCCGCCGCTGGTGTTGACCGGGGTGCGCCCGCCAAGATCGGTGGTGCCCTCGCGGATCAGCTTGAACCCGTCGCCCTCGGCGCACAGGCCGATCTCGTGATACTGCATCAGCTCGGCGGGGGCTGCGGCATCGTGGAGTTCGATCACGTCAAAGTCCTGCGCGCCCATGCCCGTCTCCGCGTAAGCCTTGGCCGCGGCATCATCGACCGGCTTGCCGCCCGCGCCCGATGCCACCGAAGAGGCCAGCACCCGCACCGTCGGTCCGCCCAGCGACGCCGCGAGTTTCTCCGAACACACCAGTACCGCCGCCGCGCCATCGGTCACCGGCGAACACATCGGCAGCGACAGCGGCGCAACGATCATCCGGCTGGCCAGCACTTCCTCCAGCGACTGCGGCTCGCGCAAATGGGCCAGCGGGTTCATCGCCGCATGCCGCCGGTTCTTGACGGCGACCCGGGCAAAGTCAGAGGCCTCCGCGCCATAGTCATCGAGATAGCGCTGCGCCACGGCGGCGTAATAATCCATCAGCAGCGAGTTTGCGCTGATCTGCCCCGGTTCGGATTCGCCGATTTCCTCGATATCGGTCGAGCCGCGCAGGGCATTGAAGGGGCGGCTGCGGTCGGCATGGCTCATCTGCTCCGCACCGACGGCGAGGGCCACTTCCACCACCCCGCTCGCCACCGCCTCGCAGGCGAGGCTGAAGGCGGAGCCTCCCGATGCGCAGGCGTTTTCGATGTTGAACAGCGGCACCCTGCCCAGCGGCTGATGGCGAAGCGCGACCTGCCCGCGGATCATTTCCTGCTGGGTGACCGTCCCGGCGATGGCGTTGCCGAAATAGATGCGTTCGATCCGCTCGGACGCAATCCCGCTGTCGGCGATGGCGTCGTCGATGGCAGCCAAGGCCAGGCTGCGCAGGCCGCGGCCTGTCTGCTTGCCGAACCGGGTCATCCCGATCCCGGCGATGGCGACGCCCTTCATGCTGAAGCCCTTCCACCACCGATGCGGGTTTCGTGCCCGGCCCAATAGGCCTCACGCACCTCGCGGCGCAGCACCTTGCCATAGCCGCTCACCGGCAGCTCATCGACGAAATCGACTGCCTTGGGCTTCTTGTACCCCGCCATATGCTCCCCGCAAAAGGCGATGATTTCTGCGGCGGAGAGTTCTGCGCCGGGCTTGGCGACGACCACCGCATGAACGGCCTCGCCCCAATAGTCGTCGGGAATGCCGAACACCACGCAAGCGGCCACCTGGGGATGGAGAATGATGACTTCCTCCACTTCGCGCGGATAGACATTGTTGCCGCCGCTGATCACCATGTCCTTGGCGCGGTCGAGCAGGAACAGATAGCCCTGATCGTCAAAATAGCCGATGTCCCCGGTGTGCAGCCAGCCGCCGCGCAGCGCCTCGGCGCTCGCCTCGGGGTCGTTCCAGTAGCCGGGCATCACGACATCGCCGCGCACGACGACTTCGCCCGCCTTGCCAGCGGGCAACGGGTTGTCATCCCCGTCAACGCAGTGCGCCTCCACGTCGGTGCGCACCTGCCCGGCCGAGCCAATCCGGGGATCGTCAGCATCGAGCAGCGTCCGGTGCGCCGCCGCCGTCAGCCCGGTGATCGTGATCGGTGCCTCACCCTGACCGTAGAGCTGGACAAACACCGGCCCGAACATGGCCATCGCCTGCTTGAGCTGATCGACATAGATCGGCGCGCCGCCATAGCAGATCGCCTGAAGGCTGGAGAGATCGTAGCGGCCCGGCATATGATCCTCGAGCAGCTTGATGATCTGGGTCGGGGCCATGAAGGCAATATGCGAGACCTTGAGCCGCTCGACAGCCGCCGAGCAAATGATCGACATCGAAGCTGGCGCTCTCGGTGATCGCATTGGTCGCCCCGCGCGCCACCGCCGGCAGCGCGACGATGCCGCTGCCGTGTGACATCGGCGCGCAGTGCAACACCATCTCGCCGGGCTGGATATTATGCAGATCGGCGAGGTAATTCATGATCACTCGCGCGACCATCCGGTGGTTCCAGATCGCGCCCTTGGGCTTGCCGGTGGTGCCGGAGGTGTAGAACAGCCAGCAGATGTCCTCAGGTGCGGCATCGACCGCGCAGGCGAGGGCATTGGCGGGATTGAGCAGTGAGCCCGAAATCGTCGGCTCGATATGTGGTGCGCCAGCCCGCCGAACAGATCGGCATGGGCGGCGATGCCTTGAGCAAACTCCGGCCCATGGATCAGGACCTTCGCGCCGCAGTTGCCGATAATATAGGCCATTTCGCGCGCATGCAGCCGCGCGTTGACCGGAACCACCACCAGTCCCGCCGCGAAGCAGCCGAAGATAACTTCCATCATCCGCGGCGAGTTGGCGAGGCAGAAGGCCACGCGGTCACCCGGCTCGCAGCCCAGCGCGCGGAGATTGCCCCCCACCGCCAGCGCCCGATCGCGGAATTCGGCGTAGGTGTAGCTCTCCTCGCCCTGCAGCAGCGCCACCGTATCGGGCCACTGCCGCGCCGATTTCTCAAGGAAAGCAAAGCTGTTCATTATCCCGCGCGGCGGAAAGTGGCGCAAGGGCGGCGATCGATCTCGCCGGCGCTGGCCGCGACGAATTCGACCGCATCGTCGCAACTGTATGCCGACCAGTCATCCTCGCCGCTCGGCTCAAGCCGAGCGAGCAGCTGCACGCCCTCGGCCAGCTTCACCACGCCGATGGCATAGGGCAGATCATCCTCGAACCCGCTCCGGCGCGCCCTGCCGCAGCACGCAAAAGCTGTGCAGCACGCCCCTGCCCGCCGATTTTACCCAGCCAAGATTATCCGACTGGCAATGCGGACAGGCATAGCGCGGCCACATGTTGGGCTTGCCGCAATCGTTGCAGTGCTGGATCAGCAGCTCGCCGCCTGCCAGGCCTGCGCGAAAGTCGGAAACGATCACCGGTGTCTTCATCGCTCAGACCTCCTAGCCTGGTGCGTTCGAGCAGCAGGATTTGCGCATCCATGTAACTGCCGCCAGTCCCGCCGATGATCGCGCGTTCGCAGCTTTCGACCTGCCGCTTCGACCGGTGCGCGGTGGAGCAATTGGCGAATCCCTTCGACCAGCAGCGCCGTTCCGCCGCCGACGCCGGTATGCCCCGCCGAAAGCAGCCCGCCATTGGTGTTCATCGGCAACTTGCCGCCCGGATCGCCGTGACCCGCCGCGAACCAGCGCGCGCCCTCGCCCTTCTCGCAGATGCCGATGCCCTCCAGCGCAATCGCGGTGACGGCGGCGTAGCTGTCATAGATCTCGGCAATATCGGCATCGCCCGGCCCCCAGCCCGACTGGTTCCACGCCCGCTCTGCCGCCAAAGGCCAGCCGAGCACGGCCTGATCCGCTTCCTGGCTCAGGCAATAATGGCTGACACAGCCGCCCGATCCCGCAACGCGGATGCCATGGCTGATCCCGCGCTTTCTGGCGATGCCGGTGCTGGTCATCACGAACGCCACCGCGCCATCGGCCATCGGCGGGCATTCGAAGCTGTGCAGCGGATCGGCGACCATCCGCGAGGCGAGAATCTGCTCGACCGTCAGCGGCTTGGTGTAGAACATCGCGTTTTCGTTGAGGTTTGCCCAGTTGCGCAAGGTCACGCAGACCGAGGCCATTTCCTGCCGCCGTGCTGCCCGAGGCATGCATATAGCGCCGCATGATCATCGCGCCGATGGCGTTGAACTGGATGCCGGTGGGCAGTTCCCATTCGCCGGGGATGCCGTTCTTCGACAGCATCGTGATCATCGCGTTGAGGTCCGCAGAACCCCAGCGCTCGCATTGCAGCACCAGCACATTGTGCGCATGCCCGGTCGCGATCAGGCCGTGCGCGGCGCGCACCGCGTTGTCGCTGGTCGATCCGCCCGAATGGACCATGTAGCTCGATTTGCACGAGCCGTGGATGCCCAGTTCCTCGACCATGCGCGAGAACACCAGATCGGCCTGATCCTCGCCGCTGTGCAGGCAGGGGATCAGCAGGATCGTGTCGATATCGCGTGGCACCATGCCGGCATCCCTGAGCGCCAGGATCGCCACCCTGGTCAGCGCTTCGATAAAGCTGCGATCAGGAAATTTCCCCGAGGGAATTTCGCCGACGCCGACAAACAGCGGGTCATTGTCCTGCCCCGCATCGACATGCAGCTGCCAGTTTTCAGCCATTCACGCTCTCCGCTTTGCCAGCATGGTCTGGAGGAATGTCATCACTTCGTCGCCGGCTCTGATTGCGCACCGAATAGGCCACTGCCAGTGTGCCATATTTGCTCGCCGCTCGCCTCGAGCCCGGCGACCTCGGCGACGACATGCAGCGTATCCCCGGCAAACACCGGTCTGGTCGCCTTGAGACCCGGTAATCTCGACAAGCGCGGCAATCGCATCGCCGTAAAACCCGCTGCCACCAACCAGTCCGACAGCGAGCGAAAGGTCAGCGGCCCATGCGCGATCCGCTGCCCGAAGCGCGAGCTTTTCCATGAAAGCGGCATCGGTGTGGAGCTGGTAATGATCCCCCGTCAGCCCTGCAAAAGCGGTGATATCGCCAATGTCCACCGTGCGCCCGCGCGTGGTCATGGTATCGCCGAGTTCGAAATCTTCGAACCATTTCGCCTGGGGGTCGGTGAAGCTGCGACCTGTCATGCTGTCCTCAAAACAATCATTTGTTTTTGGTATGGCGGGCGTGTGCGGGAGTCAAGTTTCGGGAATGCCATGCCGCTCCCTATCCCAGTACGCCCGCCAGCAGCGTATCCGCCATCAACCCGCCCACCTCCTCGGGCGAAAGCCTGCCGTCGGGGGACAGCCATTCCGCAGACCAGTTGAGCGCGCCCAGCAGGGTCAAAACCGCGATCCGCAGGTTGAGGTCGGCACGGAACACCCCCTCCTTCATCCCCGCTTCGATCACGCCGATATACGCCTGCTCATAATCGCGGCGCTTGCCAATGGCCGCCTGCATGCTGGCCTCGCCCAGAAAGCGCCACTGGTGGAAGACCACCAGCGAGCGTTCGGGATTATCCGCAACCACGACGACATGCGCAACGATCATCGCGCGCAGCCTTTCGGCCGGCGCCTGCCCTCGACGCGGCGTGCGGGCGGATCGCGGCCAGAAACCGGTTGATCCCGCCTTCGACGATATCGACGAGCAGGGCTTCCTTGCTGGCGATATGCGCATAGAGGCTGCCCGGCAGAACGCCGACCGCGCCGGCAATGTCGCGCATCGAAGTGCCCGAATAGCCCTGCTTGCCGAACAGATGCATCGCAGCATCCATGATCGCCTCGCGCGGGCCTGCTACAGCTTCAATCGCCTCCGCCACGTCTCGCCCCCTAGCCGTCACGCCCCAGCCCCATCGATTTGGCGATGATGCTGCGCAGGATTTCGTTGGTGCCCCCGCCGACCATGCCGTGCTTGGCCTCGCGGAAATAGCGTTCCATGTGATATTCGGGGAGCTGGGCATAACCGCCGAGCGCCTGCATGCCGTTGAAGGCGATCTGGAAAAGGGTCTTGGCGGTGAACAGCTTGGCCTTGGCGACGTCGGCATTGGCCTTTTCGCCGCGCGCCAGCTTGTCCGCCGCGTAATAGACCATCAACCGCGCGGCGGCGAGTTCGGTTTCGTCGTCAGCCATGCGGTGCTTGAGCACCTGATAGGACGAGAGCTTTTTCCCGAAGGCGTCGCGCTCGCTGAGGTATTTCTTCGTGTCATCCAGCGCTGTCCGGGCATTACCGACCTGCGAGGCAGCAATGCTCAGCCGCTCGAGATCGAGATGCTCGCCGATATAGTGCCAGCCCTTGCCAACCTCGCCAAGCAGCGCATCCTTCGGGATCCTCATATCGTCCATGAAGAATTCGGTGGTGCCGAGGCTTTTGCGGACCAGCGTCTGCATCTTCTTGATGTGCAGCCCCGGCGTATCGTTGGGGACCAGGAACATCGAGAAGCCGTCGTAACGCTCCTGGCTGGTGCGCGCGAGGATGGCGATGACCGCGCCGGGAAGCTGCGCGCCGGAACACCACACCTTGTTGCCGTTGAGCACCCACTCATCGCCCTCCAGCCGCGCCGTCGAGCGCCCGCCCGGCAGCGTCGGAGCCCGATTGCGGTTCGCTGATCGAGATCGAGAACTTCTGGTCGCCGCGCAGGAAGGGCTTGATGTAGCGCTCGACCTGTTCGGGCGTGCCATGGCGGCAGATGTTGGTGACAGTGAACACCGAGGTCATGATGCAGGCGGCGGTATCGAGGCTGTATTTGCCGATGGCCTCGCAGAAAATCGCGAACATCACCGGATCGGTCGCCATGCCGCCCTGCTCTTCGGGCACGAGCAGACCGAGCCAGCCGAGATCCGCCATCTTGCGATAGACATCCTCGGGAAATTCGCGCGACAGATCGTGTTCGAGCGTATAATCCTGACCGACTTCGCGGACCATGAAGTCCTGAACCGTGTCGTTCCACATCCGCTGTTCGTCATTGAAGCGGAAATCCATGGCGCAGCTCCGTCAACCTGCATTTGCCAAGAAACAAATGTTTGTTATGACGATTGCACCATGCCGTCAATCGGGCAGAATCGAGTGGACTGGATGACCCCGCAACAGCGCCGCGCCTTGCTGGAAGCGCGTTACCCGGCCTGGGAGGTGCTGACCATTTCCGGCCGGCTGGACCGCGCGGTGGAGGCAATGGCCCGACCGCCCGCTGATCATCACCGACGCGCGCGAGTGGAGCTATGCCGAGGTGCAGGCATGGTCGCGCCGGATCGCATCGGGGCTGATCGCGCACGGCCTGAAAGCGGGCGAGCATGTCGCGCTCGATATGGCCAACCATCCCGAGTTCACCGCGATCAAATTCGCCATCGCCCGCGCCGGGGCGGTATGCATTCCGGTCAATTTCATGCTGCGCGGGCAGGAGCTAGCCTATGTGCTCGACCAGTCGGATTCGGCGATGCTGATCACGATGGAAGAGTTTCGCGGGCATGACTATCTCGCCGACCTTGCGCGGATCAGGCCTGATCTCCCCGGCATTGCGGCATATCTTCACGCTACCCGGCATCGACGCGCTGATCGCCAGCGCCACCTCCGAGAGCGACGCCGAACTGGCCCGGCGCGAGGCTGCGGCGGATGGCACTGCGCTCAGCGACATCCTTTACACCTCGGGCACCACCGGGCGCTCCAAAGGCGTGATGCTGACCCATGACATGGTTCTTCGCGCAGCCTTTTCCTCGGTTATCGCAGGCGCCTTCGAGGACGGGCGGCGGATGCAGTTTGCGATGCCGATGTATCATGTGTTCGGCTATGCCGAGTGCCTGCTGGCGGTGCTGTTCGCAGGCGGCGCGATCATTCCGCATCTGGTGTTCGACGCGGCGGACATGCTCGACGCGGCCGAGCGTCACCGCACCACCGAACTGGTCGCGGTGCCGATCACCACCGTCAAGCTGATCGAACTCGCGCGAACACGCGGCTTCGATTCGGCGCATCTGCGGGTGATGTTCAACAGCGGCGGGGCCAACCCGCCCGGCATCTGGGAAGCGATCCGCGAAGTGCTGCGCCCCCGCGAAATGCGGATGGGCTATGGCATGACCGAAACCTCGGCCTCCGCCACATCGAGCGTGCCCGAGGATGACGATACCATGCTGCTGACAACGCATGGCCGCTTCAAACCGCCCAGCGTTGCGGGCGATCCCGCGATCGGCGGGCGCGTGGCGATCTACAAGACGATCGACCCGGAAACGCTCGCCGACTTGCCGCCCGATGCCGAAGGCGAACTGGTAGTGAAAGGCCCCATCGTCACCCGCGGCTATTACAAGAAGCCCGAAGAGACCGCTGCGGCTTTCACCCCCGATGGCTGGCTTCGCACCGGCGATGTCGGCCGGGTCAGCGCGGACGAATATGTAACTCTGACCGGCCGCATCAAGGAGACCTATCGCTGCAACGGCGAAATGGTGATGCCGCGCGAGATCGAGATGCTGTTCGACGATCATCCGCAGATCGAGCAGGCGCTGGTGGTCGGCGTGCCCGACGCGCGGGCGGGCGAAACCGGCTGCCTGTGCATCGTTGCGCGGCGCGGCGAGCGTCCCGATCCGGAAGCACTTCGCGCGGTCTGTGCGGAGCGGCTTGCGCGCTTCAAAGTCCCGCGCCATGTGCTGTTTATGCAGGCGGACGAGATCCCGCTGACCGTCACCGGACGGCCCCAGAAATTCAAGCTCGCCGCACTCGCGGTCGAGCGTCTCAAGTTAACCCGAGGAGAATGAACATGTTCGTCGAACGCGCAGAAATCCCCGTCGCCCCGGGCAAGGAAGCAGACTTCGCCCAGGCCATGGCCAGCGCCGGCACCGCCATCCTCGCAGGCGCTGCGGGCTGCTCATCCGCACGAGTTGGGCGCGGCGTCGAGAACCCCGGGAAATTCGTCCTTCTGCTCGAATGGGACAGCGTCGAATTGCACGTTGCCTTCACCCAGACGCCGGAGTTCGACCGCTTCAAGGCGCTGGTCGGACCGTTCTTCGCCGGTGCGCCGAACATGGAACATTTCGAGATACTGTGAGGTTCGGCCTGATGAGGGTCAGCCGCAGCTCGAGGTTTGAGCCGCGCAAACAATAAGAACGGGGGGAGCATGGGCTCGATGAGGGCTGGTTTTTGTGTCGTCGCCGTGATGGCGGGCATGATGCCAGGCGTGGTACGGGCAAGTTCGTCCGAGGCGCAGGACAGTTCTGTCGTCGCACAGACGGACATCCGCCCGCCGCAATTCATTTCTCGGCGAATGCTGTGCTGACGAGCGACTATCGCTTTCGCGGCACCTCCTATTCGGAAGGGAAGCCGGTGGCGCAGGCATCGCTGGTTGCGGCGCACGAAAGCGGGCTGTTTGGCGGCCTCTTTGTCAGCACGCTCGGCAACCATCCCGCCTATGGTGCGCTGGAGGTCGATGTGTTTGCCGGTCTGGCAAAACCGATTGCGCCCGGCATCACGGCCGAAGTGAGCCTGTATTATTACTATTACCCCGATGGCAATCCGGCTGTTCCCCACACCAATTCGTTTGAAACGGCGGTGCAGCTGACCGGCCAATTCGGCGCCTTCACCCCGAAGGTTGGCGTCTGGTATGCGTGGGAGCAGGCGGCGTTCGGAAACAGGGACAACATCTACCTGTTCGGCGATCTGGTGTGGCGTGTGCCGGGCACCTCGTTCGACGCCAAGCTACACGCGGGCTATACCAAGGGTGCCTATTCGATCGCCGCGAAGCGGACCACGGTCGACTGGTCGGCTGGCGTGGGTTTCCGGCCTGTCCCCGCCATTCGCCTGGGGCTGGAGTATTTCGGCATTGGCGGACCGCGAGTGGAAGACTTTACCGACGACACGCTGGTTGCCAGCCTTTCCATGGATTTTTAGCGGCATAGTCCCCCTCAAGGAGGAGGGATTAGAGCGGGTTGCGCTTAATCTGCACCAGACCCGCTCATGCTGAGCTTGTCGAGCCGAAGGCGACCGAAGTCAACCACAGGGTTGTTACGGTGAACTCAACGGAGCACGAGGGTCCTTCGACAAGCTCAGGATGAGCGGAAATTTGAAGCTTGATTCAGATTAAATGCAAGTTGATCTAAGTAACCTGCACCTACTGCGCGTCCTTCATCCGGCCCTCGGTGGGCAGAGCATCGGTCGCAGCCAGAGCCTCGAGGCCAAGGCCAAGGCTCAGGCCCTCGTGCATCAGGCGCTTGTAGCGCTGGGTCAGCGCGACGCGGGTGTAGCGCCGGGTCAGCATCGGCTTGGCGGCGATCATCGCGGCGATTTCCAACGCGCGCGCCATTACCCGGTCCGCCGGGACAACCTCGCTCACCGCGCCCCATTCCAGCGCCTGCGCCGCGCCGAGTTCCTGCCCCATGAGCAGGAAATAGCGTCCGCGGTTCGCCCCCAGCAGATGCGGCCAGACGACATGCGCACCGTCGCCCGGGACGATCCCCGACATGAAGTGCGGCGCGTCCTGAAACAGAGCGGTGTCGCTGGCGATGACGATGTCCGACATCACCGGGATTTCCGGGTGAATGCGCGCCGGGCCGTTGATCGCGCTGATCACCGGCACTTCGATATCGAGCAGATTGCCGAGCAGGCGGCGGCCGTCGTAGAAGGTCAGGTCCCAGTCACCGGCGGTGCTCAGCTTGAAGCTGCCGGCGTCAATTTGCTCGCACCAGCTCGCCCCGGTGCCGGTCATGACGACCACCTTGTTGTCCCGGTCTGCCCCGACATCGGTGAAGCAATAGCCCAGCTCCTCATGCGCCAGCGCGCTCCACACCAGCGGGCCGCCTTGGGTGTGGAACCGCATCAGAAGTATCGCCGTCGGCATCGCGGCTGAGCGCGATGTTCTCGTAGCGCTCGCGGTACTGTTCGAGGCGCGGGGCCGGTCCCGCACTCATTCTGGCTCACCCATGGCTGAACATCCTTGCTAGCTGATTCACGCGCGACATGAAGTGAATGCGTGACATGCCCGCAGGTTTTGATGCAAGCAGGAAGCGATGACAAGCTCTGAACCGATCGAGCAATATCCGCTGCCGCCCAGCGTGGTTGACGCGCGGACCTATACCGACCCGGCGCGGTTCCGGCGCGAGGTGGAGGCGGTTTTCTACAAGACCTGGTTTCCGGCCTGCCCCTCGGCGGATGTGGCCAGCCCGCGCGACTTTGTGGTGTTCGAACAGCTGGGCCAGTCGGTGGTGGTGGTTCGCGGCGACGCGGGCGAAATTCTGGCGTGGCACAATGTCTGCCAGCATCGCGGCACAAGGATTGTCGCCGCATCTGGCCACTGCGAGAAAGCGCGCTTCACCTGCCCCTGGCACGGTTTCCAGTACGATCTGACCGGCAAGGTCCGTTTCACCCCGATGAAGGCCGCGTTCGATCAGGAACTGCTCGACGGCCTGCGCGCGCCGCCCGTCCGCGTAGCCGAATATGCTGGCTTTGTCTGGATCTGCCTGTCAGACGATGTGCCCGATCTGCGCTCATACCTGGGCGATATAGCCACCGAACTCGACTGGTTCGGCATGGAGAAATTCGACACCCGCTTCCGCTTCGAACTGACTCTCAATGCCAACTGGAAGACCGTGGTCGATGCTTTCAACGAGACCTGGCACGTGCCCTATACCCACGGGCCGACGCTGTCCGAGATCGTCCAGTGGGGCAAGGCGCACCTGCGGATTTGCGACCCGCACAGCTGGATGTCGATCCCGGTCAAGGGCCTGACCGACCGCGCCGGCGCAGGGGCCGACCACCGCGCCTCGCACATCACGCATTACCTGGCGTTTCCGGGCACCTTCTTCAGCTGCTTCCCGTCGCATTTGCAGACCTGGAACATCTGGCCGGTCTCCGCATGCGAAACCCGCCTCACCGCATGGGGCATGGTCGGCCCCTGCCCCGAGGGGCTGACCGAGGAGAAGTGGCAGAGCCAGAACGAACGCGACTGGCAGAACTTCGTCGATGTTTCCACCGAGGACGCAGCCGTGATCAACGGCTGGGGCAAGGTCGCGCATTCGCTGGGACAGAAGCGCTACATGTTCAACACGGCGGAGGGCCGGCTGACCGCCTTCCACCGGGAGATTGCAAAGCGGCTGGGCTGATGAAGGGTCCTGCCATGCAACCGCCGCACCGCGAATCCCCCGAGCCGCTCCAGGTCGCTACCCTCTACCGCTTCGCGCACTTCGAGGATTGCGCGAGCCTGCGCGCACCGCTGGAGCGCCTGTGCCGCGAGCAAGGCATTCGCGGCACGCTGCTGCTGGCCGCAGAGGGTATCAACGGCACCATTGCCGGACCCCGCGATGGGATCGCACATGTCCTGACCTTTATTCGCACCCTGCCGGACTGCGCCGAGATCGACGTCAAACTGACAAGCGCATCCGCCATGCCGTTCCATCGCATGAAGGTGCGGCTCAAGCGCGAAATCGTCACCATGGGTGAGCCCGGCATTGATCCACGGGGGAGTGCCGGAACATACGTTTTGCCGGATGAGTGGAACGCGCTGATCTCCGATCCCGACACAATCGTGATCGACACCCGCAACGATTACGAGGTGGCGGTGGGCAGCTTCGAGGGCGCGATCAACCCGAAAACGGCCAGCTTTCGCGATTTCCCCGAATGGTTTCGCCGCGAGCGCGAGAATTTGCTGGGCGCCGGTTCCGGCAAGCAAAGCAAACCGCCAAAGGTCGCGATGTTCTGCACCGGCGGCATCCGCTGCGAGAAGTCGACTGCCTTTCTCAAGCAAGAGGGGGTCGAGACTGTCTACCACCTCAAGGGCGGCATCCTGAAGTATCTGGATACGGTGCCTGAGGCACACAGTCTCTGGCGGGGGGAGTGCTTCGTGTTCGACCAGCGGGTGACAGTTGGTCACGGCCTTGCCGAAGGCTCGCATATGCTTTGCCATGCATGCCGCCGCCCGGTCAGCGGCGATGACTGCCTCTTGCCGCAATACGAAGCCGGGGTAAGCTGTGCCGCGTGCCATTCCGAGCGGACCGAAGAGCAGCGCGGCTCCTATCGCGAACGCCAGCGGCAGGAGATGCTCGCCGCTGCACAAGGCCGCGCGCATATCGGTGCGGTCCGGATCGATCGGGCAGATGACTGCTCCGACTGATCCGGTCCTCTACAGCTTCCGCCGCTGCCCCTACGCGATGCGGGCGCGGCTGGCGCTGGCCGTCAGCGGGACGCAGTGCGAGCTGCGCGAGGTCAGGCTCTCGGCCAAGCCCCTGGCAATGCTTGCCGCCTCGCCCAAGGGAACTGTTCCCGTGCTGGTCCTGCCAGACGGCAAAGTGATCGACGAAAGCCTCGACATCATGCGGTGGGCTCTGTCGGAGTGGGATCCCGAAGGCTGGCTTGGACGCGATGACGCGGCGCTGATTGCTGCGAACGACGGCCCTTTCAAGTACGATCTTGACCGCTACAAATATCCCCAACGCCACGGCGCCTGCGCCCTCGTCCATCGCGAGCGGGGTCTGGCGTTCCTGCGCCAGATCGATGGACGGCTGGCCGGTGCAGACCAGCTTTGCGGAGCTGCGCGCGGGTTGACCGACGCCGCGATCATGCCCTTTGTGCGGCAGTTCGCGGCGGTGGACCGGGATTGGTTCGACGCGCAGACGCTACCCCATCTCAGGGCCTGGCTGGCCGGCCACCTCGCATCTGCCCTTTTCGATGCGATCATGACGCGGGTTGCACCCTGGTCGCCGGGCGATCCCCCGGTCACTTTCGCGCCGGGGTGCCGTTGATCAACAAGCCGTCATCCCGCCGTCGATCACATGTTCCATGCCCGTAATGAACGAGGATTCCTCGGAGGCCAGGAACATCACCAGTTGCGAGACTTCGTCCGGCTTGGCCATGCGCCTGAGCGGGGTCAGGTCGCCTGCCCCGCCACCGTTTTCGTCGGTTGCCGCGACCATCATCGGGGTGAGGATGTAGCCGGGGTGGACCGAATTGCAGCGGATGTTCTGCGGGCCATACTCGTTTGCAACCTGCTTGGTCATGCCGCGCACCGCGAACTTGCTGCCGACATAGGCCAGGTTCGGCGCACCGGCACAGGCCAGCATCCCGGCAATCGATGATATGTTGACGATAGCTCCGCCGCCCGCCGCAATCATCGAGGGAAGCACCGCCTGCATGCCCAGGAACACGCCAAGCTGGTTGATGTCGCAAACCAGCTGATACTCTTCCTGCTTCATGTTGATGGTGTCAGACAGAGTGCCGATGATCCCGGCGTTGTTGACCAGCACCGTCACCTTGCCGAAGCGCGCCTCACCCTTGGCGACCACGTCGTGCCACTGATCGGCGAAGCGGACATCGTGCTTGATGAACATCGCATTCTCGCCAAGGCTGTCTGCCAGCGCCTGACCATCCTTGTCGTTGACGTCGGTCAGGATCACCCTGGCACCGGCTGCGACGAAAGCCTTGGCATGCGCCTCGCCCATGCCCTGAGATGCGCCTGTGATGATTGCGACTTTGCCTGAAAGCTTGCCCATGTTCCGGATCCTCTCGAGATTGATTTGGGTTTTGCAGATTTACGCCAGTTCCCTCGCCCGCGCGGGCTTGGTGGTGAATCCGGGAAAGCCGGAGTCCATGGAATGCTGCAATTCGTCGAAATAGGCGGTTGCCCCGCCGAAGTAAAACAGCGGCGCATGTGCCTTGCCGGGGATGTTCGCGCCCATGAACCATGAATGCAGTTCGGTTGCCCCGCCCAGCAAAGTCGCGTCCAGCAGCATCTGGATCTTGTCGACCCAGGCTTGCACCGCATCCGGCGTCGCCTCGAAATAATCGCTGCCCGAGGCCCTGGCATGGGCAATCGCCTTGCCGATCCACTGCGACGCGCTTTCCACCAGCGGCGGAACATTGGCGAAGGGGGTTTGCGGCCCCGAGACCATGAAGAAGTTCGGAAACCCGTCAATCGTCAGCCCGAAATTGGTGCGCGCGCCCGGCGCCCATTTCTCGGCGATGGAAACATTGTCCAGCCCGCGCACGTCCATGTGGGTGAGCGACCCGGTCATCGCATCGAAGCCCATGGCGAAAATCAGGATGTCGAATTCGTATTCGGTGTTGCCGGTGCGCAGGCCGGTTTCGGTGATTTCCTGCACCGGGTTGGTGCGGACATCGACCAGCTTCACATTGGGGCGATTGAACGCCTCATAATAGAAATTGCCGAGCGGCGGCCGCTTGAGCGCGATCGGATAGTCGGGGCATAGCAGTTCCGCCACTTCCGGGTCCTTGACGATCGCGCGCACCTTGCCCCGGAAAAACTCCGCCGCAGCGGCATTGGAGCGCGGGTTGACCAGCAGATCGTCGAAGGCGCGGAAGATGTAGCGAAAGCCGCCATCCTCCCAGGCGCCATCAAACGCCGCGTGGATCTGTGCGGGCGTCATCCCATCGAAATCGCGACCGGTGTAATCCATCGGGAAGGCAAACACGTGGTTGCGCACCTGCTGCCAGATCGCGTCGTAATCGCCCTTGATCCCCGCCCGGGTGGCATCGTCGAGCGGATAATTGCGCCCCGGCATCACATAGTTCGGCGTGCGCTGGAACATGGTGACCTGCGCCGCGGTCTGGGCGATGATCGGCAGCATCTGCACAGCGGTCGATCCGCTGCCGACTATGCCGACCCGCTTGCCGGCAAAGTCGACAGGCGTGTGCGGCCAGCGCATCGACATGTAGGTTTCGCCCTGAAACCGCTCCTTGCCGGGGTATGGCGGATCGACCGGAACCGACAGCAGGCCGCTGGCAGCGACGAAATAGATGCAGGTGAAAGCCTCACCGGCCTCGCTGGTGATGGTCCAGCGATTGGCCTCCTGGTCATAGACCGCAGACCTGACGCGGGTGTCGAACTGGAAGTCTTTCCTGAGATCGAACTTCTTCGCGACGAAATCGAGGTAATCGAGCACATGCTCCCAATTGGGCATGCGCTCGGGCCAGTCGTACTCTTCGAGCACTTCCTTGGAGAAGGCATAGCAATAGACCCAGGCCTCGCTGTCAGTCCGCGCGCCGGGGTAGCGGTTCCAGTACCAGGTGCCGCCGATGTCGGATGCGGCTTCGATCCCCCGCACCGAAAGCCCCATTTCGCGGAGCTCGTAAAGCGCCCGCAGGCCGCCGAAACCGGCCCCGATGATCACCGCGTCGTAATGCTCTGCCGACATGCTTTCCCACCACTGCCAAGGATCACCCGCCGCTGAAATAAGCGAGCTAACCCTCGCATTTGTATATGCTGGCATCTGCCTGTCAAGCTGCTTGACTTGAACTCCGGTCAAGCGATAGGATCGGTTATGCGAGTGATTGCTCGCACATTTCATCCAGCCAGGGCCAGCCCATGACCTATCCGGAATATGCCAGTCTCAAGCTCGATTGGCCGGCTGAACGCGTGCTGCGGATCACCATCTGCCGGGGCAAGATGAATGCGATGGATTACAACCTGCACCACGATCTGGCGGGTATCTGGTCGCTGATCGATCAGGACCCCGACGTCAATGCCGTGCTGGTCACCGGCGAGGGCCGCGCCTTTTCCGCGGGCGGCGAGTTTGACATGATCGAGGAGATCATCGCCAGCAACGATTTCCGCATGAAGATGTGGAAGGACGGGCGGCGGATGGTCGATGCCATGATCAACTGCTCCAAGCCGATCGTCTCCGCGATCAACGGCGCAGCGGCCGGGGGTGGCCTTGCCGTCGCCTTGCTCGCGGATGTTTCGGTCGCGGCACAATCGGCCAAGCTGGTCGATGGGCATACCGCGCTGGGTGTCGCAGCGGACGATCATGCGGTGGCGATCTGGCCGCTGCTCACCAGCATGGCCAAGGCCAAGTATTATCTGATGACCAGCGAACCGATCCCGGGCCCCGAGGCGGAGCGGATCGGACTGGTCAGTTTCTGCGTGCCCGACGAGGAATGCGTGCCGCGCGCGCTGGAGATCGCGACACGCCTCGCCAAGGGCCCGCCCGCTGCCGTGCGCTGGACCAAGCTGTCGCTCAACAACTGGATGAAGGCATCGTGGCCCGCGTTTGAGGCATCGCTGGCCTTCGGGATCCTGGGCTTCACCGGCCCCGAAGCGCGCGAAGGGCTCGACGCACTCAAGGAGAAGCGCCCGCCCAATTTTAATCCGGTGTCCTATGTCTGAAGTGCGGACCTATATCGTCACCGGCGCTGCCGGCGGCATTGGCGGGGCGACCGCCAAGCGCCTGCTCGGCGTCGGCAGCAATGTGCTCGGCGTGGACATCAGCCAGCGGCGGCTCGACACATTCGCGGCGGGCTGCGCCGACCTCCCCGGCAGGCTGGCGACCTACCGTGCCGATATTTCGGTCGATGAAGAGGCCAAAGCGGCAGTCGATTGCGCCCTTGCAACCTTCGGCGATCTTCAGGGTGTCGCCAATATCGCGGGCGGGATGATCGACATCGTTGCCGAGTTCAATGGACCGCCCGCTGGCCCAGATCGAGATCGGCTATTTCCGCCGGACCTTTCAGGTCAACGTCGATACCGCCTTCCTGATGGCCAAGCACAGCGAGCCACATTTCGTGAAGAAGGGCTATGGCAAGATCGTCAACTTGGCCTCGCTCGCGGCTTTCGCCAACCGGCATGACCTCGGCGATGCCGCCTATAACCCCGCCAAGGCGGCAGTGGTCGCGCTGACGCAGACGCTGAGCCTGCTGCTTGGCAAGAGCGGCATCCGGGTCAATGCCGTCGCCCCCGGGCTGGTGTTCAGCGACAAGGTGACCGAAACCTTCGGCGGCGCCTATGTCGAACGCCACCTCGCCGCGACTGCGCTGGGCAAGTTCGCGACGGTGATCGACGAGGCGGAGATGATAGCCTTCTTGCTCGAACCTTTGTCCGATGCGATCACCGGCGAGGTCATTCGCGTTTCGGCGGGGACACGGTGAGCGACCCGGGCCTCGCCGAGAGGCTGGCCGCACTGCTGGGCGGCGGGGTGGCGATTGCCGGTTTGCAGCCGGTCTCGGGCGGGAATGCCCGGCGGGCCTGGTCGTTCGACGCTGTTGCCGGTGACGGCAGAATTCAGCCCTGCATCCTGCTCGCGCAAGTGGCGGGCAAGCATGTCGAATCCGATACCGCCGAGGAATTCCGCGTCCTGCGGGCCATGACCGGGCACGGGCTGTGCGCCCCCGCCGCGCTGGCGCTGGATGCGGACGGCGTTGTGACCGGCGGCCCGGCTCTGGTGCTCGAACGGATCGAGGGGCAGGCGGGCGCGGTCGAGTTTCTGAAGCTTGACCGGGATACAGGGCGCTCCGCGACCGCAGCACTGGCCCAGGCGATCGCCAGAGTGCACAGCTTCGATTGGGCCGCAGCGGGTCTGACGGCTCGGAACCCGCTCGATGAAGTGCTGCTCTGGGAATCGCGCTTCCTCGCCCACCGCCTCGAGCCCCTGCCCGCGCTGGCGTGGCTGTTCCGCTGGCTCAAGGCGCAAGTGCCGCCGCCCTCCCGCCTGAGCCTGATCCACGGCGACCTGCGCCCCGGCAATTTCCTGTTCGAGGGCGACCGGATCGAGGCCCTGCTCGACTGGGAAATGGCGCATATCGGCGATCCGGCCGAAGACGTGGCATGGGCCTATCGCGTGCTGTGGAGCCCGGAACGGTTCATGAGCCTTGAAGAGTTCGCAGGCGCGCATGGACTCGGCATCCCCCGCCGCAACATCCTGTACTACCGCATTTTCAGCGAGGTGAAATTCGCGGTCATTTCGGTTTCTGCCGCGGCATCCTTCGCGCGCGGCGATACCGCCAACCTCCGCCATATCGACCGGGCGGCCAAGATCCCCGAATGCGTGCGGCTGTGCTTCGACTGGATCGATGGCGAGAACCGGGAGGCGGCAAGTGCTGCGGCCTAGCACCGGGGAACTGCTCGCCGGGCTGCGCGCCAGCCTTACAGAGGGCGTGCTGCCGGCGGTCCCCAAGGGCGCTGCGCATAGCCAGATCAAGGCCGCGCTGCATCTGCTGGGGCGGCTGGAGAAGAGCTGGGACCTCGCCCCCACCCATATTGGCGAGGACAATGCCGACATGGAGCGAGTGCTTGGCCCGCTCGCCGATGCGCCGCCGCCAGCCGTAGAGCCACCCGGCTATAACGACCCCGCCCTGCGCCGCGCCGCCGCGCGCAATCTGCAGTTGCAGGACATTGTCGCCCGGCAGGAGCCCACGCCTGAAATCGAAGCGCTCCATCGGCGGATGAATGCGCGGGACTGCCGGTTTGTCGGCGATGGGGAACGGGAGGGCTGACTTCTGACTGACCGGCTTGGACAATCCGCACCTGCTCCCCAATGCGCCCAAGGCTGGACGCTGCAAACCCGCGCTGCCCCCGCTGCCCTGATCGGTGCAAACGGCATGCGCTGGGGGCCCGACGGGCGGCTCTACGTCGCGCAGGCATTTGGCGGACAGGTGAGCGCCGTCGATGTCGCGAGCGGTGCGGCAGAAATCATCAGCCCGGCAGGCGGCCCCATCATCGCCCCCGACGATCTCGCCTTCGACAGCCACGGCACCATGTATGCGACCGAAGTGATGAGCGCGCGGGTGAGTGCCTGGCGGCCCGGCGGCAAAGTCGATGTGATCGCCGCCGATGTCCCGGTTGCCAACGGCATCACCGTGCACGGTGACCGCATCTTCATGAGCGAATTCAACCCCGATGGCCGCATTCTCGAACTGTTCGCCGATGGTGCAACGCCGCGGGTGATTGCCAGCGGGTTGATGATGCCCAACGCGCTGTGCCTTGGCCCCGACGATTGCCTCTACTTCCCGCTGGTGCCGCTGAACGAGGTCTGGCGGGTTCCCGTCGCCGGCGGAGCGGCAGAACGGGTGGCGGGGGATTTCAGCATCCCGACTGCGGTGAAATTCGATGCCGCCGGGCGGTTGTTTGTCGTCGAATCGGGCAGCGGCGCGGTGACCCATTTCGACCTGGCATCGGGCAGGAAGACCGAATTCGCCCGCCTCGCCTTCGGGATCGACAATTTCGAATTCGCGCCTGACGGACGGATGTTCGTCTCGCATTTCACCGACGGCGGGGTGGTTGAAGTTTCGCCGGGTGGCACTACCCGGCAGGCCGTGTGCGGCGGCATGCTTGGACCGTTCGGTCTTGCCGCCGACCCCGGCGGGTCACTGGTCGCGGCGGACGGGATGAGCCTGGCGCAGATCGGCGAGGATGGCAGCGTCCATCGACCGGCTATGCTGCTGCAGCATGGCTTTCCCGGTTATGTGCGCGGCATCGCAGTTGCGCCCGACGGCGCCCATATCACCAGCAACAGCGCGGGCATGGTCGCGCGCTACCGTCTGGGCGAAGAGGCCGTCCCGCTGCTCGAAGGGCTTGACCGCGCCATGGGCGTGGCGCTGGCGGCCACCGGCGATGTCGTGGTGTGCGAAGCGGGCGCGGGCCGCGTGCTAAGCATCGGCGCGGGCGGAGAAACGCAGGTTCTGGCGAGCGGACTGTCCGTGCCGACCGGGGTTCATTGTCATGCCGATGGCAGCGTGGTCGTATCCGAAGCGGGCGCGGGCCGGGTCGTGCATATCAAGGACGGCCACGTCGCGACCATGCTCGAGGGGCTGGTCGAGCCGCACGGTGTGACCTCTTCGGGCGGCGCGGTCTTCGTGCTGGATCGGGGCACGGGATCGCTCCACAGGTTGGCGGACGGCGCATCCGAAATTGTCGCCACGCAGCTTCCGGTTGGCGCGAGCTCGGGAATGAAAATCAACACATTGCCGGGTATCGATCTGCTGATGCCGGGACCGCTGCTGCCCTTCTCGGACATTGCCGCGCTGGCAGACGGCAGCATCGCGGTGGGCGGCGACGCGGACGGGTCGATCATGCTGCTCGCCCGGTTTCAGGATTAGGTCGCACATGGAAACCGCCCTCAAGCCACCGCCGGAAAACCCGCCCAGGCCGCGCACCGGCATCCGGCAGGAGCGCGCGCGGCAGCGGCGGCATCACCTCTCGCAAGTCGTCATGCAACTGATCGAGGAGCGCGGCTTTGACGCGGTTTCGGTCAATGAAGTGGCGCAGCGCGCCGCCATGAGCATCGGCGGACTGTACCGCCATATCGACACCAAAAGCGACCTGCTCGAAATGGTCTGCGACGAGATCAACGACAATCTGATCGAGGACATGATCGCAGCCACCGAGGCCGCGCGGGGCGTGGAAGACAAGCTGCAGGCAGCAATCTGCACCTACTGGAACCGGCACTGGGACGCAGCCGCATCGATCCTCGTCGCCTACCGGGAATACCAGTCGCTCGGTGAGGAAGCCAAGAAACGCTACACCGCCGAGGAACGCAAGATCGCCGAATTCTTTGGCGACCTGATCCGCGCCGAAGTCGCCATCGATGTGTTTCGCAAGGTCGATGACCGGCTGCTGGCGCATGAGATCATCCTGCTGTCGCATATGCGCGCGCTCAAGGGCTGGGTGTTCGAGGGGCGCAAGCGCGAGGCGGTTCTGTCCGAACATCTCGATCTGATCTTCTCGCGGCTGAGCCCGCAGACAGGAACGGTCCGATGATCGACGACCTTGTCTATGATCCCTCCAACCCGGCGACCTTGCGCAATCCGCATGCCATATTTGCGCAGCTTCGCGCAGAAGATCCGGTGCACTGGAGCGATCCGATGCAGGCCTGGATCGTGACGCGCTACGAACTGGCGGGCAATGTGCTGATCGACGCCGAAACCTATTCCGCCGAGCGCCTGGGCAGCGTGCGCAAGCATTTGCCCGCGCCGGTCCAGGAAATTGCCACCCAGATCCTGCGCTGGCTGAGCCACTGGATGGTGTTCCGCGATCCGCCCGATCACACCCGCCTGCGCCGCCACATGAACCGGGTGCTCAACCTGCCGGTGTTCGAAGCACTGCGCGGTTCGATCCGCGAGATTGCCGGAACCCTGCTCGACGGCTTGCCACGCGGCGAGGTTGTCAACATTCTCCCGGCATTCTCGATCCAGCTGCCGGGCATGGTGATCATGGACCTGATGGGGGTGCCGCGTAACCGGCTGCTGGAGGTCAAGGGCTGGTCGGACGACATGATGCTGTTCATCGGCAGCGCGCGCGGTGTGCCCGATAAATACGAACGTGCCCGGCGCGGCGCGGTGGCGATGGCAGGCCTGTTCCAGGGCATGATCGAGGAGCGCCGCACCGACCCTCGCGATGACATGCTCTCGCAGCTGATCCTGTCCGAAGCCGGGGGGGAGCGACTGAACGACGACGAGCTGATCGGCAGCCTGATGATGGTGCTCAACGGCGGGCACGAGACCACCGCCAATCTGATCAACAATTCACTGCTGGCGCTGGCGCATCACCCGGACCAGGCTGAGGCGCTGCGGCAGAACCCCGATGGCATGGCGCGTGCCGTCGATGAATTTCTGCGCTATGACAGTCCGGTGCTGTCAATCGGCCGGATGGTAGCGAGGGAGACCGAATTGGGCGGCAAGCAACTCTCCCCGGGTGAACGGATTTTCGCCATGCTGGTGGCCGCCAACCGCGACGGGCAGGTTTTTGCCGATCCCGACATGCTCGATATTACGCGCAACCCGAACCCGCACATGGCGTTCGGCAAGGGGCACCATTTCTGCCTCGGCACCCCGCTCGCGCGGATCGAAGGTCAGGTGGCGGTGGAATGCCTGCTTGAACGCTTCAGCCGCATCGAGCTGGCCGAGCCGGAGGCAGACATTCCCTGGATCAATTCCATGGTCACGCGCGGGCCAACCCGCCTGCCGCTGAAATTGTCATGACGAAAGGCATAGGCATGACGGGCGATTGGGCCTTCGAAGCGGACGCGCATTTCGGCGCGCAGGCCCCGCTGTCACCGCTCGACGATCACCTGATCCACCAGACCCCCAACCCGATCCGGGTGGTCGCTTCCACCAACCCGCGCTTTTTCGAACGCCACTGGAATGTCTTCCACGACGAGGCAGGCGAGCTGCTGATCGCGACCGGGGGCAGCTTCTATCCCAATCTCGACACCGCCGAAGCCTATGCCATCGTCACCTGGAAGGGCGTGCAGACTTCGGTCCGCGCCTTCCGGCGGATCGGGGCCAATCGCGGCAATATCCATGTCGGCCCGATCCAGCCGACGATCATCGCCGGGATGCGCGAATGGCGGCATGTGCTCGCGCCCAACGATCACGGCATCGCATTCGACCTTTCTTGGCACGATACCCACCGCCAGATGTACCGCTCGGCCTACAGCCCGCTCAGCGATGGTCGCCAGCGCCACGTCACCGCGGGGTTCGAAAGCTTTGGCGAAGTCGAGGGCTGGGTCGAGATCGACGGGACGCGCATTGCGCTGACCGGACGCGGCACCCGTGACCGGCACTGGGGCATCGGCCGCGGTGTCGGCGGCCCGCGCTTCCAGGAAGGTGCCAAGCCTCCCAAGGCTGGCTGGATCGGCGGCAACTGGTTCGCCTTCCGGGACTTCGCGATCTGGGGACCGATCGTGCTCTACCGCCACGGCGACCCTCGCGCGGGCCACGGCAAAGTCAGGAAAGTCGAACGGCGGTTGCGCTTCGAGGAGGACACCAGGATCTTCCTCGAAGGCGAAATCGATTACACGCTCGATGGCGGCGAAGTGAAGCGCGTGTGCTTTGAACGCATCGGCAACCAGACCGCCTACATGACCTGCGGCCTCTATGGCGGATCGCCCGACAAGACTATCTGGCAGGGCGACTATGTCGGCGACAATCTGGTCCAGGGCGATCGCTTCGACCTGTCTGACCCCGCCAACCGGCTGCACCTGCGCGGCCTCAACGAACATCACTGCCGCATCAACTGCGACGGCGAAGTGACGACGGGCATCTTGCAGCCGCTTGAGCCCGACGCTTATGAGGCTTGCCTTCGCGGGGACAAGGGATGGGCATTTCTGAGATGACACAAGCCGAGTTCCGAGAGCTTAGTGCGAATTGCGCTTAATCTGCACCAGACCCGCTCATGCTGAGCTTGTCGAAGCACAGGGTTGTTAAGGTGAACTCAACGGAGCACGAGGGTCCTTCGACAAGCTCAGGATGAGCGGAAATTTGAGGCTCGATTCAGACTAAGTTCAATATGTTCTAGCTGGCATAAGCCCCATGCCGAGAGGAAACGAATGATCAATGTCAGAGCCTTGATGGCACAGGCCGTCCGCTACCATGGCGAGCGGATCGCGGTCATTCATGGCGACCGGCGGTTGACGTTCAACCAGGCGTGGGAGCGCGGCGTGCGGCTCGCCAATGGCTTGCTTGCCATCGGGCTGGAACCGGGGGACCGGGTCGCGGTGCTCGAGGACAATAGCATCGAGGCCGCCGATTTCATCCAGGCCTGCGCCATTGCGGGCCTCGTGAGGGTGCCGCTCTACGCCCGCAACGCCCCCGAAGCGCACCAGCACATGATCGGCCACACCGGCTGCAAGGGGGTGGTGGTCAGCGATCACTATGCCGCCGAGATCGAGGCCATTCGCGGCTCGCTGCCCGATCTGCGGCACGTCATGGTGCGCGGCCCCGATTATGAACAATGGCTGGCGGCGCAGAGCCTTATCGAGCCCGTCGTCGCCATCCAGCCCGACGATATCTACCTCATCCGCCACACCGGGGGCACCACTGGCAAGCCCAAGGCCGTCGCCTTTTCGCACCGCTCATGGCTCGCTGGCGTGCGCGACTGGTTCTATATTTTCCCGCAGGTCGTGCCGGGCGACAGCTGCCTGCATATCGGGCCGGTCTCGCACGGGTCGGGCTACCAGTATCTGCCGGTCTGGTTTGCAGGCGGCTGCAATGTCATGGTCAACCACTTCGATCCGGGCGAAGCGATTGCGCTGATCGAGCGCGAGCGGATCGCCTATTGCATGATGGTCGCGACGATGTTGCGGTCGCTGGTCGATTATCCGGGTGCGGAAACCCGCGATTTTTCGAGCCTCAAATGCGTGCTGATCGGCGCGGCACCGATCCACGAAGCCACGGCGCTGGCCGGGCGCAAGCTGCTCGGAGACGTGCTTTATCAGGGCTACGGCCAGACCGAAGTCCTGCCCATCGCCTTCATGGGGCCGGAGCAATGGTTTGCCGAGGTCGAAGGCTCCACTCCGCTGCGCGCCTCGGGAATGGTCATGCCGTTCTCGCAGGTCGCCATCTGGGACGAGGACAACACCCCCCTCCCGCTTGGCGAAACCGGCGAGATTGTCGCGCGGGCCGATGGCCAGTTGACCTGCTTCTGGGACAACCCCGAAACCACTGCCCAGCGCATCGTCGATGGCTGGGTCAAGACCGGCGACATCGGGCGGATCGATGGCAACGGCTACCTCTATGTCGTCGACCGCAGCGACGACATGATCATTTCGGGCGGCTACAACATCTGGCCCTCCGAACTGGAACAGGTGATCGCTCACCATCCCGAAATTGCCGAAGTGGCCGTGTTCGGGGTGCCGCACCCCAAATGGGGCGAAGCGCCGCTGGCGCTGTGCGTGGTGAAGCCGGACCACACGGTAACCGAAGCCGAGATCGTCGAGCTGGTTGCGGCGCAGCTGGGCAGCTACAAGAAGCCCGCGCAGGTGGTGTTGCAAGCCGAGCCACTTGCGCGCAGCCCGGTCGGCAAGATCATGCGCAAGGCCCTGCGCGAGCCCTACTGGGCCGATCGCGATACCCGCGTGGCCGGGAGCTGAGTCGGATCAGGCCAATTAGGGATCGAGCCATTCGTTGGCATTGATCCCGGCGTTGGCCCGGGCAAACCGCACGATCCGCTTCACATCCTCGCCGATCGCCGTCGGGTCTTGCGAGGCCTCCATGGCGGGACCGTGCTGCCAGCTTTCCATCACCGCATAGCCGTATCCCCAGGCTTCGAACACGCGGCCGCTGACGCTTTTCGCCTCGGGGCTGGCGAGCCATGCAACCAGCGCTGCGATCCAGTCAGGCTTGCGCTTTTCGACCTGTTCGGGCGTCCACTCGCGCAGGCCTTCGGTCATCCGGGTGTTGGCGCGCGGGGCGATGGCGTTGACGGTAACCCCGTAGCGCGCCAGTTCGCGCGCAGCGACGATCGACATGGTGGCGATGCCCGCCTTGGCTGCGGCGTAATTCGTCTGGCCAATGTTGGCGAACAGCGCGCTGTGCGAGGTGGTGTTGATGATCCGCGCGTCGACCGGCTTGCCGGCCTTCTGCTCCAGCCGCCAGAAATTGGCGGCGTGGTGCATCGGCGCGAAGGTGCCCTTGAGGTGGACATTCACCACCTGGTCCCATTCGCTTTCGGTCATGTTGATCAGCATCCGGTCGCGCAGGATGCCGGCGTTGTTGATCAGGATGTCGAGCGTGCCGAAGCTGTCCACCGCCTGCTCGACCATCGCCTTTGCCGCGTCCCAGCTGGTGACGTCGCCGGTGTTGACCGCCGCCTCGCCGCCGTCGGCGCGGATCAGCGCGGCGACTTCTTCGGCGGGCGTATCGTCCGAGGTCGATCCATCGACGGCGCTGCCAAGGTCATTTATCACGACTTTGGCACCATGCTTTGCCAGCATCAGCGCATAGGCCCGGCCCAGCCCTCGCCCCGCTCCGGTCACGATGGCAACCTTACCCTCCAGCAATCTTCCCACTTGGTGCTCCATAACCTGGCCATTACCCGGGCTGGCGCGGGCCCGGCAATACAGCCCATCCCTCCGCCGAGCCAATCAAGCTCGCTAGGTAACGATATGCTAGCTGACTTTCCCGATCAACCGGATTCGGCAGGTGTTTATTCCTGCAGCCCCACTCATTCCTGCAGCAGAGCCTCGCGCAGATTGACCTTCATCTGGTGGAGCACTTCCTCGGCCAGGTGGATCTGGTCGGTGGTGATGTCTTTCATGATCACCGTGTTGAGCTCGCGGCCGATGGATTGCATCTGCTCGATCACGTCATAGCCCTTGGCGGTGATGAACACGCGGCGGATGCGGCGATCTTCGGCGTCGGTCTGGCGCTCGACGATGCCGCTGGCCTCCAGCCGGTCGATCAGCCCGCCGATGGTGACCTTGCCGACCTCCAGCTCGCGCGCGAGATGGCTCTGGATGGTGCCTTCGATTTCGTGCCGCGACAGCGCCGCCAGCGCCGACCACTGCGCCCGGGTTATGCCCAGATCCTTGAGCCGCTGATCGAACAGGGTCCGGCGCATGCGCGATACGTCATGCACCAGAAAGCCGATCTTGAGGTAGGGCTGCGGCGCGACT
This sequence comes from uncultured Alphaproteobacteria bacterium, assembly GCA_963791765.1. Classification (GTDB taxonomy): domain Bacteria; phylum Pseudomonadota; class Alphaproteobacteria; order Sphingomonadales; family Sphingomonadaceae; genus Novosphingobium. The sequence continues at coordinate 326,313 of CAWBTL010000005.1, read as the reverse complement.
TTGCGGATTTTGGCCGTCTCGACTGCCTTCGCGGCTTTTGTCCTGTTTGCCATGCGCGTGTCGTTCCCGATTGCCCGTTAGGGGAGATACGTTCAAAAACGAACCGTATACAACCGTATCAATCCAGCGCAAGTGCGGGCCGAAGCAGGCTAACGGTCGCCCAGCACCTTGCCCGAACCATAGGCTTCGCGTCCGCCGGGGAGCTCGTCGAGATAGGGCAGGCGGGTCAGCTGGTTGCCGCCGTTCAATTGCCAGTTCACACCGGTCATATAGGAAGGCCCGGCAAGGAACAGCACGCCGTTGGCAAAGTCCTCGGGAAACCCGACCCGTCCCAGCGGCACTTCGCGCGCCTGGATCGCTTCAAACTCCGCCAGCGCGAAGGCTTCCTTCGCCATGTCGGATTTGATCGATGCGGGCAGGATCGAGTTGATGCGGATATTCTTCGGGCCATATTCAAGCGCGGCATAGCGCACCAGACAGTCGCTCGCCGCCTTGGCCGCTGCATAGCCGGCATGAGGCAGGATCGGATGCGTCGAACTGATCGACGATATGATGACGATGGACCCGTTCGAACCGATGGCTGCGGCCATATGTTTGACGAAGTAGAAATTGCCGAACAGATTGACCCGCACGGCCTGGTCGAGCTGTTCCTGTTCGATATCGGCAATCAGGCTGATGACCGGCTGACCGGCGGAATTCACCGCGATGTCGAGCCGCCCGTAAGTGTCGAGCGCCGCCTGCGCCAGCGCCTTGACCTGCGCCTCGTCGCCTGCATCGCAGGTCACCGCAGTGCCGCCGATCTTCGCCGCCAGCCGGTCAAGCTCGGTGCGTGTGCGCGATCCGACCACGACTTTTGCGCCATTTCTCGCCAATGCCTCGGCCACCGCCCAGCCGGTGCCGCCTTCGGCCGAACAGCCGAGCACGACGGCAACCTTGCCTGAAAGATCGACGCTGAAGCCTTCGAAGATCTTGGGATCGGGATCGGGCATATTTGTTCTCCAGTAAATCTTAGCGGCGTAGATTTGCGGCGCTCATCAGCGTCTGGGCCCGTGGCCGATGGTGGCGGGATCGATCATCCGGCCTTCCTGTTCGAGCTGCCAGGCGATCATGCCGTGCAGCTCGTCCAGCAGCGCCCTGCCATCGGCGTCGAGTTCTGCCGCCTGCAACACTTCGAGCGCGTCGCAGACTCCCTGCCGCAGTGCTCCGTTCCGCTCTGCCATCAGGGCAAGGCTGGGATAGGTGCCGGGCGCATGCGGCGGGGCGGCAGCGATACTGGCAGCCGAGGGCAGTCCCTGCTCCTCCAGCCAGCGCCGCACCCGCGGCAGCAGCGCGTCCAGCCGCAAGCCTTCGTCGAGCAGCAGTTGCCCCTCGGTCTCGATCCGCAGCGTGACCACGCGCAGCATGTGGCTGATCGTCGCGGCGGCGCTGCGGGTGGCGGTGCTGGACAGATCGGGGCGCAGTTCGGCATCGAAGGTATGCTGGACGGTCTTGAGCATCTGCGCTGCGGTCGGAACGATCATTGCGCCTACTCCACGGTATCGTTGAGTTCGAGATAATGCGCCGCCGATGGCGCTGCGCAGAGGCCGATGGCGGCACCAAGTGCCTGCTTGCCCAGGTGCATGACCTCGCTCGCCGTCCAGGTCTGGCGGATGTTGGCGGCGGGATTGCCCTCGACGATGGTCGCGGTCTTGTGACTGAACACCACCATCCGCAGCGCCCGCATCACCCCGTAATAGCCGACGGCCTCCGGTGTCACCCGGATGCCGCTGAGCGAATGGTAATAGTCGAGCGCCTGCGGCAGTCCCCACACCGCCTCGCCATCGTGGACGACACTGGGGATGAAGTTCTGGCAATGCGCGAAATCATTGGCGGGATCGCCGATCAGCGCTTCTTCCCAGTCGCTCATCGCGACAATTGTTCCATCGCGAAACACTTCCTCGCCCAGGCCATTGGTGCCCTTGCACAGGCTGACGCAGGGCGCGGGCGGAGCATTTTTCGCCAGCCAGCCGAAGGCCGCGGTCATCACCGGGATCGCCTCGCTCTGGAATTCAGCGAGTTGCGCGCGGATGATCCGCAGGCAATGCGCGCCGCAATCGGCTTCGTTTCCAGGCGCAGATAGCAGATCGCCCAGCCCCGCCGCCCGCCAGTCCGCCGTGTGGACCATGGCCAGCTTGCGCATATGCTCTTTCGATATGGCGATGCGGTAATCGTCGAATTTCGGATCGAGATTGATGAAATCGGGCAGTTCCCAGCTGCCCTCCACCTGCTCGCGCACGAAGAACGGCCTCGCTGCCCACTGCGGATCGTCCTCCCACCACAGCACCCGGGCAATCGGCACGGCAGTGCGGCCGAGCGCAGCATAGATGTCGTGCTCCTGCCGCAGCGATGTCGGGATCGTCGAGCCGCTGGGGTGATCGGCGCGGAAAACAAACTTCTCCGGAGCCGCCCCGGCCTCGCGCCGCAGGGTGATGAACCATGTCTCGCGCGAGGAACCGCGCGGGAACTTTTCGGCATGATCGATCAGTGCACCGGGACCGAAACGCGCCCTTGCATAGGCCTCAAGCGGCTGGACCAGCAGGTCCATCATGCGAAGCCATAGGGCGCAAAGGGCCCGCTGATCATGCATTCGACCTGCCCTGCACCGCGATAACGCGAACCGTCGGGCGCGATGGTGGTGATGTCCCCCAGATACTCCAGCCCGTGGATCAGCGCATTGGTATCGAGCCCCAGGTTGAAATCGTCGCGCGCCTTGTCGCCGATGACATAGGGGGTGAACTTGAACGGCTGGACCGAGAAATCGAAATCATCCCATTCCAGCGCCAGCGTTTCCGATCCGTGATACGTGTGAAAAGTGCCGCCGTCCTTCCAGCTGCCGGCGTGGTAGCCCATCGTCTGCACCACCCAGGGCGGCGTATCGAAGCGGAATTCCTGCCGCCACGGTCGCCCCTGGGTGTCGGTCAGGTGGATCGTCGCGCCGGAGAGAATGCGCGTGCCGGGCTGGAAGCTCAGCTCGTGGCGGCCGGTGGCCAGATCGACCGTCTCGTCATCCCAGCCCCTGAACAGCTTGCCTTCGAACGGCGTGCCGAAAACGTCGTTCATCTTGAGCTGTTCGCCCTGGGCGGTTTCGTGGAGGTGGTAAAAGCCGCTGTAGTCTTCGGTGCGGAACACCGACCAGAAGCGCAGAGCGCGGGCCGGGCCACTGTTCTGACGGGGCGGCAGCAGCGCCGGATCGGGTGCCAGCGGCGCGCGTGCGGTGTAGAGCCCCCAGCTGTGATCGCGGGTGCCGGTCCACTTGTCCGGCGTCACTTCCCAGCGCTCGCCCGCCAGTGCGATATGGCCGCTGGCCACGCCGGGCTGCGAATAGCGCGACTGCTCGGTGGTGCGCCGTCCGCGGTTTTCGGCGAAGTGGTGCCCTTCGAGATAGGCGGCGGAGGTTCCCTCCCACAGGATATCGAACTCCAGACCGCTGTCATTGGGATCGAGTGTCAGCCGGATCTTCTTGAGTGGCTCGACAAATGTGATCTCGTAAGGGCCGATCCGCAACGAGAAATCGGGCCGCCAACAGCGGTTGAAACGCAGCGTGAACTGCCGCCCGCGGATGTTGAGCAGGGCATAGCCGCCGACCATGTCGCTGTTGGGATTGACCCGCAGACCGGTCGCCAGGAACACCCCGTGCTCCGGACTCATCACCCCGAAGTAATAGCCATCGTCCCAGCTGTAGTCCGTCGAGGGCACATGGCTGAAGCTGTAGGCCGACTGGTGGACCGGAAATTCGTCATAGGGGGTCAGCATGCGCCGCGTCCTCTCGCCTCGACCCCGAAGGCCGGGATTCGTTTTGACAGCCCTGACGCTAACCAATAGTATGCTTGATTACAATCGTGGAAAAACGACAGGAGACGAGGATGGCTACGCTTGCCGCACCGCCGGTACCTTTCAGCGATCCGCAGCTGCTGGCCAACCCCTTCCCCTTCTACGAAAAGTTGCGCAACGAGGCGCCGGTGGCGCTGGCGGAAGGGCCGGGCGGGCAGCAGTTCTATCTCGTCACTTCCTATGCGCTGGTCGAGGAAGTATCCAAGCGCGCGGGTGATTTCTCCAGCAAGATGGGCCATTTGCTGATGGCCGGGGGCGAAAGCTCGCCCGAAGTTGCGGCGGTGCTGGCGCAGGACTGGATCGACCCGGCGCGGCTGCTGATCTCCGACGATCCCGAGCACAAGCGCTACCGCGCGCTGGTCAACGCCGTCTTCGCGCAGGGCCGCATTGCCAACATGGCCCCGACCATCGAGCGCATCGCCAACGAGCTGATCGACGATTTCATCGAGGCGGGCGAGTGCGATTTCGTCAACCAGTACGCGGTGCTGCTGCCAACCTATATCATCGCCGACATCCTCGGCCTGCCGCGCGCCGATTATGACAAGGTGCGCAAATGGTCGGACGGGGTGATCCGGATCGTCAGCCGGATGGGCACCCCCGCAGAGGAACTCGAAGCGGCGAAGATGGTGCTGGAAATGCGCCGCTTCATCAAGGCCACCGTGGCCGCGCGGCGCGCGCAGCCCGCAGACGATCTGATCTCGCTGCTGATCGCCGCGCGGGTCGATGGCATGGAGCCCTTCACCGACGACGAGATCGCCCCGTCCGCCTTCGAAATCGCAGTGGCGGGCAACGAGACCACGCGCAACACGCTGATGAGCGGCATCGTCCGCCTGATCGGCGATCCCGCGCAGTTGCAGGCGCTGACGGACGATCCCGAGCTGACCCGGGGTGCGGTCGAGGAACTGCTGCGCTATGAAACGCCGGCTACGTCGATGTGGCGGGTGGCGGCGCGCGATACCGAGCTTGGCGGCGTGGCCATCCCGCAAGGCGCGGCGCTGCTGCTGCGCTATGACGCCGCCAACCGCGATCCCGGCAAGTTCGATGACCCCGGCAAATTCGACATCCGCCGCAAGAACGCGCACCAGCATGTCGCCTTCGGCGGCTTTGGCCAGCACCGCTGCCTGGGCCAGATGCTCGCGCGCAAGGAGCTGGCGGTGGGCATCAACACCCTGCTGGCGCGGCTCAAGAACCTGCGCCTGCTGGAGGGCAGCGACACCGCCTACTGGCCCGGCCTGCTCCACCGCGGCGTCACCAGTGTGCGGCTGGGCTTTGACAAAGGAAACCGGTTATGACTGCCCCGCTGATCACCGAAGGCGATTGCTTCATCTCGCGCTTCACGCTCAAGCCCGAACGGCGTGAGGAATTCCTCGGCATGTTCACCGCACTGGTCGATGGCTTCCGCGACGCCATGGGCGAGACCACCAACTTCGTGTTCTACGGCTGGAGCCGCCCGGGCGAATTCGTCGCTATCGAGAGCTGGAAAAGCCCCGCGATCGTCGCCGCGGTCCGCGCCGATCCGGGCTTCGTCGAACTGGTCGGCAAGCTGCTTGATTGCTGCTCGGCGCCGATGCAGATGGAAGTGTTCAATGCGATGAATTCCGACGGCAGCATCTTCACGCTGCACCCGCCGGGCAAATCGACGGTGCATCCCGATGTCGGGGTCGGGGCAGTGTTTATCTGAAGCGCGGTTGCATTGCGCAATGCATCAATTGATGCTATTATCCCTGCATGCGAACAACAGTCACCATCGACGACGAGCTCCTTGCCAAGGCGATGGAGTATACCGGCGTAAAAGAGCGGGCGACCGTGATCCGCATGGCGCTCGAAAGCCTTGTCGCCCGTGAAGCAGGTCGGCGGCTGGCGCGTCTTGGCGGTTCGGACCCCGATGCCTGGGCTGCTCCGCGTCGGCGTCCGGAAGCTGCATGATCCTGGTCGATACGTCGGTCTGGATCGATCACATCAACCGCGGCTCTGACGGACACCTTGCCGATCTCATGGCCGGGGAATCCGTGGTCATGCACGATTTCGTGGTCGGCGAAATCGCCATGGGGTCGCTCAAGGACAGAACCGGGCAACTTGCGTTCCTGAGCGACCTGCACCGGATACCAACCGCCGAAGACCACGAGGTGCGACTGCTGGTCGAAACCGCGGCGCTTCACGGCAGCGAACTCAGCTATATCGACGCGCACCTGCTGACCGCTGCCCGAGCCTCTGCGGATGACGAGCCGGTGCGTATCTGGACTCGCGACAAGAACCTTCACGCCCAGGCCGAACGCCTCGGCCTCGCCTATCAGCCCTGACCTCCTACTCCCAGACCCACTCGTTCCGCGCAATCCCCAGCAGTTCCAGAACCCCGGTCAGATCCCCCCGATCAACCCAGCCATCCGCTGCCGCCCTCGCCTTGGGCTTGGCGGCATAGGCAACCCCGTAAGTGGCCGCCTCCAGCATCGGGATGTCGTTGGCCCCGTCGCCGGTCGCCAGCGTGATCGCTCCCGCGCCCAGCAGCGCCGCTTCCTCCAGCAGCACTGCCCGCTTGACCGCGCTGTCGGTGATCGGCCCGACCAGCCCGCCGGTCAGCCGTCCCTCCGCCACTTCCAGCCGGTTCGCCACCACCAGATCGAAGCCGAGCTCTTCGGCGACCGGATCGGCGAACTGGTGGAAGCCGCCGGTGACCAGCACGGTGCGGCAGCCCTTGCGTTTGAGGGTTTCGACCAAAACCTTCGCCCCCGGCATCATCGCGATGCGGGTGCGCAGGCATTCGCCGATGGCATCTTCGGACAGGTCGCGCAGCAGCAGCACGCGTTCCCGAAGCGCAGATTCAAAATCAAGCTCGCCCTGCATGGCGCGTTCGGTGATGGCGGCAACATGATGCTTGATCCCGGCGAAATCGGCGAGCTCGTCGATGCATTCGGCCATGATCATCGTCGAATCCATGTCGGAGACGAACAGCTGCGGCACGCGCGGCTCGTGATCGGCAATCAGCAGATCGGAGGGTGCGAACTGCGCGTCGAGCACGGCTCGCACCACCGCCGGATCGCCCGCATCGGCGCTGAACTGCCAGCCGCTCGCCCCGAAAGGCGAGGCGCGGGCCGCGATCCCCTGCCCCGCCAAGGCGGCGACGGCACGTTCACAATTTGCGGACAGCGCGGAAGCATCTGCTATCAGCCGGGCGATGATCACCGGGGATTCTCCTTCAGGCACAGCCCAACTGCCGCCGCTGGCGCTCATTGCAGGGCCGACGGCGAGCGGCAAGAGCGATGTTGCGGTGCGCCTGGCGCTGGCACTGGAAGCGTCGGGCAAGCATGCCGTGGTGATCAACGCCGACAGCGCGCAGGTCTATGCCGATCTCACGGTGCTGAGCGCGCGGCCCTCGCCGGAGGAGATGCTAGGGATCGAGCACCGCCTGTTCGGCGCATGGGACGGAGCCATGGCCTGTTCGGCGGCGGATTGGGCGGCGGCGGCGCGCGGGGTGATTGCGGAAGTGCATCGGGCAGGCGGTGTGCCGATCCTGGTGGGTGGCACCGGTCTCTATATCCGCACATTGCTCGACGGCATTGCCCCGGTGCCGCAGATCGACCCGGCGGTGCGGGAACAGGTTCGCGCTCTTCCCGTGGACGAGGCCTATGCTGCGCTCGCCTGCGAAGACCCACAGCGTGCCGCCGCGCTCGCCCCGGCCGACGCTGCCCGCATCGCCCGCGCGCTGGAAGTGGTGCGATCAACCGGACGCGGCCTCGCCAGCTGGCAGGCCGAGAAAACAGGCGGGATCGGCGATGATGTGGAGCTGCACCCCGCCATCCTGCTGCCCGACCGCCAACTCCTCTACCAGCGCTGCGACCTGCGCTTTGCCCGGATGCTGGAGGCCGGCGCGATTGCCGAGGTCGAGGCCCTGCTCTCCCGCAATCTCGATCCGGCACTGCCCGTCATGCGCGCCATCGGTGTAGGCGAAGTGGCGGGCTATCTGTGCGGCGAATGGGCGCTTGAGGACGCACAGGCCCGCGCCAGTCAGGCCACCCGCAACTACGCCAAGCGCCAATATACCTGGTTCCGCCGCCAGCCGCCGGCGGAGTGGCCGCTGATCGAGTCATTTGATGTCGATATCGACGTCAATTTCGCATCATTGTTTCAACAATAGCACTTGACACGATATTTCCTGTCTTATATTGCGCCGCACAAATCCGCCCCGGCGGGTGTCGCGCGAGTTTGAGACGAGACCCGGCATGGCGGTTGCTGTGCCGGGTCGGCTCTTTTTTATGAACTACCTTCTTCCCCCTTGGTGGGGGAAGGATACGAAAGCCTTGGCCTCGATGAGGTCCAGGCGAAGTTGGATGGGGGTGTGCTCTCTGCAAGAGCTGCTCTGTGCGGCGAGCACACCCCCTCCCAACTACGGCTAGGCAGCAAGCTGCCAAGCCTGCGTAACCCTCCCCCATCAAGGGGGAGGTAAAAAGTTGAGAAGGACGAACACAGTGAGCGAAGAGCGCAGCGGCGCGAATATTCTGGTCGAAGGGCTGGTCCGGCAGGGGGTCGAATTCGTGTTCGGCTATCCCGGCGGCGCGGTGTTGCCGATCTATGACGCCCTGTTCGGCGATGAGCGCATCCGCCACATCCTGGTGCGGCACGAGGCCGGCGCGGCGCATGCAGCGGAGGGCTATGCCCGTTCCACCGGCAAGCCCGGGGTTGTTCTGGTCACCTCCGGTCCCGGCGCGACCAATGCCATCACCGGCATTGCCGACGCTTTCATGGATTCGATCCCGCTGGTGGTCATCACCGGCCAGGTGCCATCTGCCTTGATCGGCTCGGACGCCTTTCAGGAGGCCGACACGGTTGGCATCTCGCGCCACTGCACCAAGCACAACTATCTGGTGAAGGACCCGGCTGAACTCGCCGCAATTGTCGACGAGGCCTTCCAGATCGCCACCACCGGCCGCCCCGGACCGGTGCTGATCGACATTCCCAAGGACGTCCAGATCGCCTCGGCACCGTGGCACCCCGGCGCGCCGCAGCGCCGCAACCGCTACACCCCGCAGATCGAAGGCGGCGCGGACGACATCGCCCGCGCCATCGAAATGCTGGCCAAGGCGAAAGCCCCGATCTTCTACACCGGCGGCGGCGTGATCAATTCCGGACCACGCGCGGCGCAGCTGCTGCGCGAGTTGCAGGCGCTGACCGGCGCGCCGCTGACCTCGACCTTGATGGGGCTTGGCGCGTTCCCCGCCGATCACGCCGACTGGCTGGGCATGCTCGGCATGCACGGCACCTACGAAGCCAATATGGCGATGAACCAGGCCGATCTGATGGTCTGCATCGGCGCGCGCTTTGACGACCGGGTCACCGGGCGGCTCGATGCCTTCGCGCCCGGATCGGCCAAGATCCACATCGATATAGACCGGTCTTCGATCAACAAGACGGTTCACGTCGATCTGCCAATTGTTGGCGATTGCGCAACCGTTCTGGCGCAGCTGATCGAGGCCTGGGGAACCCGCAAGCCGCAGGACCTGGGCGCGTGGAAAGCCAGCATCGACGGCTGGCGTTCGCGTGACAGTCTGGCCTATCCGGTGAACAAGCAGGCGATCATGCCGCAACTTGCGGTGCAGCGGCTTTACGAGCTGACCAAACATCGCAACCCGATCATCGCCACCGAAGTTGGCCAGCACCAGATGTGGGCGGCGCAGCACTTCCATTTCTTCCAGCCCAACCGCTGGCTGACCTCGGGCGGGCTGGGGACGATGGGTTATGGGCTTCCGGCGGCCATCGGCGCGCAGTGCGGCAATCCCGATGATCTGGTGATCGACATCGCCGGCGATGCCTCGATCCAGATGAACATCCAGGAAATGGGCACCGCGACGCAATACCGGCTGCCGGTGAAGGTGTTCATCCTCAACAATTTGTGGATGGGCATGGTCCGCCAGTGGCAGGAACTGACTTACGAAAGCCGCTATTCGAATAGCTATTCGGACAGCCTGCCGGATTTCGTCAAGCTCGCCGATGCTTACGGGTGGAAGGGCATCTGCATTGAAAACGAGGCCGACCTCGACGCCGGGATACAGGCGATGATCGACCATCCGGGCCCGGTGATCGTCGATTGCCGCGTCTCCAACGAGGCGAACTGCTTCCCGATGATCCCCAGCGGCGCGGCGCATACCGACATGATCCTGCAAGGGGATGTGGTTGCGGGTACGATGGATGACGAAGCAAAGGCGCTGGTGTGATGGGTATTACTTTCTCAAATCCTCCCCGGAACGGGGAGGTGGCGCGCCGAAGGTGTGACGGAGGGGTCGGAACCTCGCCGCTTGCGTTGAGTTTGGGGATAGGTCGCGACCCCTCCACCATGCTTCGCATGGTCCCCCTCCCCGTTCCGGGGAGGATCTAGATGATGAAGATCAAGCACGAACTGGCCGAGCGTCACGTCCTCGCCATCACGGTCGATAACGAGGCGGGGATTCTCGCCAAGATCGCCGGGCTGTTCACCGCGCGCGGCTATAATATCGACAGCCTGACCGTGGCCGACATCACCGAAAACCACGCCGTCAGCCGGATCACCATCGTCACCCAGGGGCCACCTGCGATGATCGACCAGATCCACGCCCAGCTTGAGCGGCTGGTGCCGGTACACCGGGTGGTCGATCTCACCGAACTCGGCCCGCATGTCGAGCGCGAGCTGGCGCTGATCAAGGTGGCCGGGGCCGGTCTCGCCGACGCCCGGCGCCACGCCGACGCATTTGGCGCAAGGGTGATCGACAGTACCCCGCAAAGCTCGATTTTCGAGCTGACCGATACTTCGGACCGGATCGATACTTTCGTTGCGCTGATGCGCGATCTGGGACTGGTCGAAGTGGGCCGCAGCGGTGTTGTCGGCCTGATGCGGGGAGCCGAGGGGGCCTGACGCTAACGAATTTTCACTTTCACCGTCACCCTGAACTTGTTTCAGGGCCTATTGTGCCTAAAGGCGCAGTTCGGTGAACGAGGCACAATCGTGCTGGAGTCGGAGACGAGCGCAGCTCAACCGAGTTCAGCATGACGAATTAGATCAACTTGCGTTTAATCTGAATCAAACTTCAAATTTCCGCTCATCCTGAGCTTGTCGAAGGACCCTCGTGCTCCGGTGAGCTCACCGTAACAACCCTGTGCTTCGACAAGCTCAGCATGAGCGGGTCTGGTGCAGATTAAGCGCAACCCGCTCTAGGATAAGGACGTACCATGAAAGTCTATTACGACGCCGATTGCGATATCAACCTGATCACCGGCAAGAAGATCGCCGTGATCGGCTATGGCAGCCAGGGCCATGCCCATGCCCAGAACCTGCGCGACAGCGGCGTCAAGGACGTGGCCATCGCGCTGCGTCCCGGCTCCGCCACCGCCAGGAAGGCCGAAGGCGCGGGCTTCAAGGTGATGTCGAACCAGGACGCGGCCAAATGGGCCGACATCCTGATGATCCTCGCCCCAGACGAGCATCAGGCGGCGATCTGGGCCGACGACGTCAAGGGCAACCTCCGCCCCGGCTCGGCGCTGGCTTTCGCCCACGGGCTCAACATCCACTTCGGCCTGATCGAAGCGCCTTCGGACGTCGATGTCATCATGATCGCTCCCAAGGGCCCGGGCCATACCGTGCGCAGCGAATATGTTCGCGGCGGCGGCGTGCCCTGCCTGATCGCGGTGCACCACGACGCCACCGGCAACGCCCATGACGTCGCGCTGGCCTATGCCTCGGGCGTCGGCGGCGGGCGCAGCGGCATCATCGAGACCAACTTCCGCGAGGAATGCGAAACCGATCTGTTCGGCGAGCAGGCGGTGCTGTGCGGCGGGCTCACCCACCTCATCCAGGCCGGTTTCGAGACGCTGACCGAGGCCGGTTACGCCCCCGAAATGGCCTATTTCGAGTGCCTCCACGAAGTGAAGCTGATCGTCGACCTGATGTATGAGGGCGGCATCGCCAACATGCGCTATTCGATCTCGAACACCGCCGAATACGGCGACATCACCACCGGCCCGCGCATCATCACCGCCGAGACCAAGGCCGAAATGAAGCGCGTCCTGGCGGACATCCAGGCCGGGCGCTTCGTCAAGAACTTCGTCCTCGACAACCGCGCCGGCCAGCCCGAGCTGAAAGCCGCCCGCAAGGCCGCCGCCGCTCACCCGATCGAACAGACCGGCGCCCAGCTGCGCGCGATGATGCCGTGGATCGGCGCGAATGCGCTGGTGGACAAAGCGAAGAATTGATTGGGGTTGGGGCGAGGGTTGCGCGCGGCCCTTCGACAAGCTCAGGGCGAGCGGGGGTTGGAGTTAATCACCACACCCGCTCATGCTGAGCTTGTCGAAGCACACGCGCAACCCTCGCCCGGCCCGCTCACCGCATCAGCGCGAAGCACTTGCGCAGCTCATCCACAAACAGCTCCGGCTGCTCCCAGGCGGCGAAGTGCCCGCCCTTGTCCACCTCGCCCCAATAGACCAGATTGCGATAGGTCCGCTCGGCCCATTCGCGCGGGGCCTTGCTGATTTCCTTGGGGAAATTGCTCACTCCGGCAGGCAGCAGCACCGGCGCGGGGTTGCCAATCGAACCGAAGCTTTCCCAATAGAGCCTGGCCGCCGACGCACCCGAGGCCGTCAGCCAGTAGAGCGTGATATTATCGAGAATCGCGTCGCGCGACAGCGCATCCTCGGGCCGCCCCTTATTGTCGGTCCAGGTCATCATCTTCTCATAGATCCACGCCGCCAGCCCCACCGGCGAATTGACGAGCGAATAGCCGATGGTCTGCGGGCGGGTGCGCTGCTGCGCCGAATAGCCCGATTCGAACTGCTGATAATGCTCGCCCGCAGCAATCGCGGCCTGCGCTTCGGGACTTGGATCGTCGAAATCCTCGCTGGTGCGCCGCGCCATGGGCATGTTGACATGGATCCCGGCCAACCCCGGCGGCGCCATGGCACCCATCGGCGTGGTGACGATCGCCCCCCAATCGCCGCCTTGCGCGAACCAGCGGGTATAGCCCAGCCGCGCCATCAGCTCCGCCCAGGCCCGGCCGATCCGCTCGACCCCCCAGCCGGTACGCGCGGGCTTGCCCGAAAAGCCGTAGCCCGGCAGCGACGGGATCACGAGGTGAAAGGCGTCCTCCGCCCTGCCGCCATGCGCGACGGGATCGGTCAGCGGCTCCACCACCGCCATGAACTCCGCCACCGAACCCGGCCAGCCATGGGTCATGATCAGCGGCGCGGCGTCGGCGTGCGGCGAGCGGATGTGGAGGAAGTGGATGTCCAGCCCGTCAATCTCGGTGACGAACTGCCCCAGCGCATTCAGCCGCGCCTCGAAGATGCGCCAGTCATAGCCATGCCGCCAGTATTGGACGAGTTCCTGCAGGGCGGAGAGAGGCACCCCTTGCGACCAGTCATCCACCGGCTCCGTCTCGGGCCAGCGGGCGAGATCGAGGCGGGCGTGGAGGTCATCCAGCTGCGCTTGCGGGACGGCGAGAGTGAAGGGGCGGATTTGGGTCATGGGGGGGATGGTAGGGGATTTTTCGGGGCGGGGAAGAGGGTGATGGGAAGTGGGGCTTGTGATGGCGGGGGTTGGGGGGGAGGGGACTGTCGGGATTTGGGCCGTTAGTATTAATAGCGGACGTTCATACGGTGCAGGTGGCGACAGCAAAGCGCCACAATCTCAACCCCCAGTTCGATCAAGGGACCATCCCGAAAGCAGCCGTTCAGTGGTTGGCACGCGCTGCTAGCTTTCCTGCGGAGAGATCTGGATTTTGAGGTGCTCTCGTGTATCTTTTTCCAATGGCTGCCCAGCATCAACACTATGTACCGAAACTCCTGCTTCGCGGTTTCTTGAGCCGGGATGCAAAGCGCGCCGAACAGAGGCAGGTTCACGTATTCGACTTCGAAAACGAACGTTCCTTTCCAGCCTCAATTGACAAGATCATGGGCGAGACCCGCTTTAACGATTTTTGGGTCGACGACGAGACACTGGCCAGCATCGAGCCTTGGACGAACCGAGTAGAGTCTCATGTCGCACCACTGGTGCAACGGATCAGGGCCGAGAAAACTCTCGAGCGGACGAGCGAGGAGTTTGGGGATTTGTCTTTGCTCGTCGCCTTTCAGTTCGTGCGAACCAAAGGTATGCGCCTGCTTCCAGAGCGGTTCGATGCACAGATGCGGAAGCACGTGCGCTCGATGGGGCTCGACACGAACCGGATACACGGTCTTTTCGACCTCGACGCCGAAGGGCTTAAGCGCCAGCACATCAGGCACCAGGTGCAGAACATCGAGAAGTATGCCGAGATAATCGCAGAGAAAGAGTTCTTTTTGATGACCGCCCCGGCTGGTCACTCATTTTACATCGGTGATCATCCGGTCGTGCTTCACAATGACGAACCCAAGACCGTGCATACTGGCCATTTGGGCATTGGGGCAGCCTATATCCAAATTTACTTGCCGCTCTCATCGGATGTACTGCTGTGCGCTTACGACAAGGCGGTGTTGGGCAACATGATGAAGGCAGCTGATGAAGCTCGCAACAAAGAGGTGGCGGGTTATGCGCTGGCGAAGCTGATGGCGGGTGAGATTTCTGCCGCGCAGATGAAAGAAGCTGTCGTTGCCGCTCGCGATCTCGATCCTGTCGCCGCGATGATAAAGGCAATCAAAGGGGGGCAAGCGATCGAGATCGGTCCACAGCAGGTCCAATATTACAATTCGCTGCAGGCATTCTTTGCGCACAGGTTTGTAATCGATCCAGATGATAGCTTCGCCGTTGCGCGCGACATGATTAGCGAGAGGAAATCGGCCGTGCAGGACGAAAAAGCGGGCGAAACAGAAGATCTCGCCGCTAAGTACTTTCCAGAAGCTGACCTTTCGGCGCTCGATATCCCAAGAGCGGCCAAGCCTAGCCCTAAGGCGCGCCCAGCGGAGTGATCGCGGGTAGGCGCGCAGAAAGCACCCTATGTCCGTTCAATCCCTGTCGTGCCCTCAGGGATTGGAAGCGTAACACCAACCTTGGGTCTCTGGATGGCGTTGAGCGAACGGGCCACTAACGGCGCAAAGTAAAAACTGAACGGAAGGTAGTTTTCGAGGAAAGCTGTGAAGGGCGCGAACGACCGAAATCTCCTCGGAATGGGCCGTTCAAGCCGCCTCAGCGATGTGCATTTCGACATGGAGGCCTGCGGTTGCCAGCATGGCGATCAGTGTATCAATAGAAAACAGATCAATCTTGCCGCGCATCAGATCGGAGATGCGGGGCTGGGTGACGCCGAACAGTTTCGCAGCCTGAACCTGCGTCATCGCGGCAGCCTTGATCCGATCCTGCAGCGCCAGCATGAGCGAGGCCCGCAGTTTCATATTCTCAGCCTCGGCAGGCGTCGCCTCAATGGCATCCCACACACTGGCAAATCGTTCCTGTTTCATGACTTCAATTCCTTCACCAAATCCTTGTAGCGCCGGGTTGCCAGGTCGATGTCTTGCTGACTCGTCGTCCGTGTTTTCTTTTGAAAACAGTGCAGCACGAATATCGCCGTTTCAAATTTCGCGACATAAATCACACGGAACGCTCCATCTGGCTCGCGAATGCGTATCTCTCTGACGCCGCTGCCGATGCTCACCATCGGCTTCCAATCAAACGGGTCACGGCCCAGTTCGACCAGTCCCAGTTGAAAACCCGCCTCGCGACGCGCACCATCGGGAAAATCACGCAGGTCAGCTAACGACGTACCGCGAAACTCGACGGGTTTGCTTCTCTCGGTCACAGGCCATGGATATACAAAATATTATATAGTGGCAACCGAAAACTGTGCTGCGCCTGTCACGAATGCCCTCAACCACCGTTTTTTGGAAAGCAGCTGCCAGTCGCGGGAACGCCCACCTCCGCTACAGAAACCCGCCATTCCGTTTTCCTACATCCCCCCGAGCTGTCACAGTCCCTGCGCCAGCCTTGCGTCGATGCACTTCGCCGCCGCACAAGGCGTCCGCTCAGGACAATGTGTCACCCGTCACCTTTCGGGCACAGGATATTGATTTCATGCCAAATAATCGCAGTGACAACAGGGTGACACTGTGTCGCCTTTGTCGCCCTCTTTACATCCCGCGCGCCGTTCCCCATAGCTTGGCCCCATGACCACTCGGCGCCTTCCGGCTTTGGGCCTGACCCTGCGACTTATCCGCCCCCGGGCGTGACTTGACGCGTCGGAAGTCCGGCGCGCTTTGCGCCCGGGGGAGCTTCCGCACCAAGCCCGCAGTCCAGAATTTCCGGAAATTCGATCATGACCATGCTCAAGAATCCCTCGGCCAAGTACCGGCCCTTCCCGCAGATAGAGCTGCCCGACCGGCAATGGCCGGGCCGCACCATCACTCGCGCCCCGCGCTGGCTCTCCACCGATCTGCGCGACGGCAACCAGTCGCTGATCGATCCGATGGGGGCGGAGAAGAAGACCCGCTTTTTCGACCTGCTGGTCAAGGTCGGGCTCAAGGAGATCGAAGTCGGCTTTCCCGCCGCCGGGGCGACCGAGTTCGATTTCATCAGCGGACTGGTCCATTCGGGCCGGATCCCGGGCGATGTCATGGTGCAGGTGCTCACCCAGTCGCGCGAGGATCTGATCAAGACCTCGTTCGAAAGCCTGGAAGGTGCGCGGGCGGCGATCGTCCACCTCTACAACGCGGTGTCGCCGCTGTGGCGGCAGGTGGTGTTCGGGCTCGAACCGGCGCAGATCAGGGACATCGCGGTGGGCGGCGCGAAAGTGCTGCGCGATCAGGCGGCGCGCTTCCCGCAGACGCAGTGGCACTTCGAATACAGCCCGGAGACCTTCTCCACCGCCGAGCTCGATTTCAGCATTGAATGCTGCGAAGCGGTGATGCAGGTGCTGGCCCCCACCCCCGAGCACCCGATCATCCTCAACCTGCCGGCCACGGTCGAGGCGGCGACGCCCAACATCTATGCCGACCAGATCGAGTATTTCTGCCGCAATCTGCCGAACCGCGACAGCGCGGTGATCTCGCTCCACACCCATAACGACCGCGGCACCGGCGTGGCGGCGGCGGAGCTGGGGCTGATGGCGGGCGCCGACCGCGTCGAAGGCTGCCTGTTCGGCAATGGCGAGCGCACCGGCAACTGCTGCCTGGTGACGGTCGCGCTCAACCTGTACACGCAGGGCATCGATCCGGCGCTGGACTTCTCCGACATCGATGAAGTCATCCAGACCGTGGAATATTGCAACCAGCTGCCGGTGGCCGAGCGCCATCCCTATGGCGGCGAGCTGGTGTTCACCGCCTTTTCGGGCAGCCACCAGGACGCCATCAAGAAGGGTTTCGCCGCGCAGGAGCAGCGCAACGACGAGCTGTGGGCGGTGCCCTATCTGCCGATCGATCCCGCCGATCTCGGCCGCAGCTATGAGGCGGTGATCCGGGTCAATTCGCAGAGCGGCAAGGGCGGCTTTGCCTGGGTGCTCGAGCAGGACCAGGGGCTGAAACTGCCCAAGCGGATGCAGGCGCATTTTTCGCGTCACGTGCAGGAACTGGCCGATGAGCTGGGCCGCGAGCTGATCGCCGAGGATATCTGGCAGGTGTTCCAGCGCGTCTACCGGCTCAGCGGGCCGCAGCGCTTCCAGCTTGAGGACTACGAGGAAACCCGCAGTGCCGACGGCATCGCGGATTTTCGCCGGCAAGATCGGCGTCGATGGCCGGGTGCAGTCGGTTTCGGGGCGCGGCAACGGGCTGATATCCTCGGTGGTGGCGACGCTGGCCGAAAGCTTCGGCGTTGCCCTCGATGTGAGCGACTATACCGAGCACGCCATGGGCGCCGGCTCCGACGCCCGCGCCGCCGCCTATGTCGAATGCACCGGCGCAGACGGCAAGACCATCTGGGGTGTCGGCATCGACGAGGACGTGGCCACCGCCAGTGTGCGGGCGGTGCTGGGGGCGGCCAACGCGGTTTAGGGGGGTGGCTAAAGCGAAAACCGGAAAGTCTGAACCACTCCCAAATCCTCCCCCTGCGGGGGAGGTGCCGAGCGGAGCGAGGCGGAGGGGGCCAGTCATGCGGCACTCCTCTGGCCCCCTCCGACCCGCCTTCGGCAGGCCACCTCCCCCAGAAGGGCAGGGCTATCGCATGTTCCGAACTGCCCTTTCTTCCCCCCTCCCGCTTGCGGGAGGGGTTGGGGGTGGGTGAGTTTGAATTTGGCGCGAAAGTGTCGATTTCGTGCGATTGGCCCACCCCTAACCCCTCCCGCAAGCGGGAGGGGAACTGGGATGCACAGGCACCAAATGGAATATGCGATAGCCGTGCCCAGAGGGGGAGGAACTTCGCGTTGGTCTTTCCGTGGCTTGCTCTAGGCCTCCAGCTCCGTCTCCCCCCACAGTGCATCAGCCATGGCGTCGAGTTCGGTGAAGTCGAAGGCCTGGCCCAGCGGATCGCGGCGGTTGAGCAGCAGGCGGCTGCGGAGCGGATCGAGCAGGCGGCGGCGGAGCGCGCGTTGGAGCAGGCCGAATCGCATCAGCGCCTGGTCCAGCGCGACTTCGGGCGCGCGCAGCCGCAGTGCCGACCAGCCCTGTTCGACCTGGCCGACGCGCTCTATCACCATGGCGTTGTAATTGCGGTGCGGGCCGCGGTGCAGCGGCAGCCCCATGCGCACCGCCGCCTTGTCGCTGGCCGGGAGCAGCAGGA
Source organism: uncultured Alphaproteobacteria bacterium (assembly GCA_963791765.1). GTDB lineage: Bacteria > Pseudomonadota > Alphaproteobacteria > Sphingomonadales > Sphingomonadaceae > Novosphingobium. The sequence goes on along the minus strand of CAWBTL010000005.1, from coordinate 307,814 downwards.
CGTTGGCGCGGAAATCGTCGAATCCGGTGCGCTCGCGCCCGATGGCGTCGAACAGTGGCCCGAAGCAGCGCGCGCCGAGCAGCTGGCGCGGCATCAGATGGTGGCGTTGCAGCCCGGCGTCGTGGCCGGGATCGCCGCGACGGTTGACCGAACGGAAGGCCAGCTTGCCGCGCGGCCTTGTCTGTGAAGCGCTCAAGCCCCGCGCCTGACGACGACAAGGCGGGCATCAGCGGATGTTTTGGCGCGCAGAGCCTCCCCATGCGGGCCGGTCATATCCCGCGACCCGGCGAGCGGGCCGTGGCGGACCAGTTCGTCAATCACCCGCGCGGCGAGTTTGGCGGTATCGGCAGCACTTTCGCCCGCTCGCGTTTCGACCCGCAACTCCTGCCCGATGAAGTAGGCCAGACCATGGCTGGTCACCGATCCATCCTTCGCACGTTCCAGCCCGGTGAGGCCCAGCGCCGGAAAGGCCCCGCCCGCAAGCCATGATTCGACGATCCGCGCGAAATAGGCTGGCTCCATCCAGCAGCCCGCCGGACGCCAGCACACTGCCTTGACCGGCAGCGCCAGGGCCAGCCCGGCGGCCAGCCCGGTCATGACCCGGACGATGGCCATCATCGCACTGCCACTGGCAATATGCGGGCCCGGCGCGAGCGTAGTCGCCTCACCCGGGGAGGCGGCGAGAGCGCGGTCCACGCCGAACAGATGCGCCGCTTCGGGCGCGGTATCCGCTGCGCCCGGTGCCAGACCAGTGAGATCGAAAGCAAGCCCGCTGGCTAGCAGTTCAAGCCAGTCTGCGCTGTCTGGCGGCCTCAGGCTGACCTGCGCACCGATCGCCGGTTGCATTGACGGATACGCGGGCGCGGCAAGCAGGCGTTCGATATCATCCGCCGTAGGACGATCGCCGACCGCAAACACAAGACACAGTCCAGCCGCAGGCTGCTGTACTTGCAGATTATTTCCCGTGACCCTCATCCCGCTTCACGTCCCTTGTCCCCGGCGGTTTGTGGCACCAAATCAACACACAAGCGAGTCCCGGCTTGAGTGATTGCGCCATATTGGATCAGTCTATCAGAAAATCCCCTGCCGCAGGCCCTCTCCCAGCGCTTCGCCCAAGCCGCGGCAGCGCTGCAAATCGGGCGGGAGGACGGTCTTGGCGGCAAGGATCTGCTCCGGTGTCTGCGCGCCCAGATTGACGATCAACGGCTCTGCCACCCGGCGCAGTCGCCAGCCGGTGGCGATCCGGTCAAGCTGGGCCTGCGCACCGTGGCCGTCCGATCCGGCGGCGATTGCAGTGGCATAGGGCCGGCCCTCGATCCGGCCAAGCAGCGGGTAATAGCAGCGGTCGAACAGCTCCTTCATGACACCGGTAAGCCCGGCGAGATTTTCGGGGCAAACGAACAGGTAGCCACTCGCCGCCAGCAGTTCTTCCGGCCCGGCCGCATCCGCCGCAATCAGAACAGCGCCCTCGCCAGCCCCTTCCAGCGCAGCTTCGGCCATGGCGCGGGCAGCACCGGTCCGGCTGTGCCAGACGATCGCTAGCAACCGCCACCGCCGCCCAGCACCCCGCCGAGCACGCCGCCCAGTCCGCCGCCGAGGCCGCGCTTGGGCTTGCATTCCTGCGGCGGCGCGGCGGTATCGCCCTGTGCGCCCATGGTCATGCCCTGCGCTTCCATCCAGCTGGTGCTGGAGCGATGACGGATCCTCGCGGTCCATTCAAGGTTCCACGCCAGCTTGGGATTGGCCGGACGCGGCGGGTAGGAGAATTCCTCCATCGGGCCGAAGGCGGTCAGCGTGCCGAAGCGGAAGTCGGGCGCATCGCGCTTGACCTCGGCGGGGATGATGCAGCTGGTTGAGGCCGGAGCCATCACCGTGCGATCGCGTACCAGCGGCGCGACCTGGCCCGGCGTCAGCCAGTCGCTCAGCCCGCCGCCGAATTGGCGGCTGGCGCTGCTGGACCACATCACCATGTCGCCCATTCTGCCGCCCGGCCCCTGCTTGCCGCCGAACAGCGTGGCGATATAGCCGGTAGCGTCGGCAATGCCGGTCCAGCTCAGCAAGGTCGCCCCGCTGGGCCTGGCCGCCGTGGTCGAACGCAGCGGCGTCATGAAGTCCCTGGCGAGGGTAAAGGCGATCTCCGGAGAATAATTACCGGCCACCCGGTGCGCCCCGGGCAGCGCGCTGTCAGGCTTGGCGTATTTGCCGTCTTCCGCCGGCCAGCGTCCGAAGCTGCGGCTATTTTGCAGCGTCGGACCCCAGTCACGGATGATCGAAGTGCTCCACAACCCTGGCGGCACCTGCCCGGCGGCGAGCCTGGCGAAATCGATCACCACCGGCTGGCCCTTGGGCGCGTGTTCGCCGCAGCCCCAGTAGATCAGCATCCGCCCCTGGGGCTTTTCAGGCAACCCATCGACGGGACCGCGTTCCTCGCGCGGGGTCACCAGCGCCACCGATTTGCCGAGTTTGACGCCCGGCGGCATGAAGTGATCCGCCTTGGCCGCACCCTTGTCGGGCGGGCGCGTCGAACCCAGCCGCAGCAGCAGTTCGTGCTGGACATTATTGCTGCGGCCGCCGCCCGTCATCATGCCGAACATGCCGCCGCCGCGTCCGCCCATCGCGCCCATCCCGGAAATTGTCCCCGCGCGCATGTCGTACCGGGCAACCGGACCGCTGGCGGGTCGCTGCTGGGCGAGGATAGGAATGGCGGCGATGGCGGCGGCGGCGGCGGCGACAGCGATGATCTGACTGGATTTCATGGCGAGTCTCTCCCCTGAAAGGACGACAGCCATAGCGAACGCCTGTGACCATTAATTGTCAATCCACGTCAAAGCGATGCGCCGCGCTTTGCGCGCCGGCGGCGATGGGTTAATCCGGCCCAATGGCTTCAACCCCCGCATCCATCTTCGGCATCGACAGCTCGCTGAGCGGCAAGGCGTGGCGCTGGCGGGGCGGCAACATGGACCTTGGAAGCGCGCGGATCGAAGGCCCGGCCGGGCTGGAGGACGACATCGTCTCGCAGCTGCTGCTGTCACGCGGAGTGGCGCGCGAGGATATAGATCGCCACCGCAGCCCATCGCTGCGCGCCTTCCTGCCCAACCCCTCCGAATTTCGCGACATGGACGCAGCCGCCGAACGGCTGGCGCAGGCCGTGCTCACTGGCGAAACCGTCACCATCTACGGCGACTACGATGTCGATGGCGCTACCAGCGCGGCGCTGCTGATCCGGCTGCTGCGGTCGCTGGGGCTGGCGGCGCACTATTACATCCCCGACCGCCTGCTCGAGGGTTACGGCCCCTCGGGGGAGGCGCTGGTGCGGATCGCCGAGCAGGGCAGCAGCCTGATCGTCACCGTCGATTGCGGGGCAATGGCGCATGAAGCGCTGGCACAGGCGCATGACGCCGGGGTCGATGTCATCGTCGTCGATCACCACAAATGCTCCGCCGAGCTGCCGGTGACCGCCGCGCTGGTCAATCCCAACCGGCTCGACGAGGGCGATATCGGCGCCGCGCATGGCCACCTCGCCGCCGTCGGTGTCGCTTTCCTGCTGGCAGTTGCCACGCTGCGGGCGCTGCGCCAGCGCGGCTTTTTCGAGGGCCGTAAGGAGCCTGACCTGTTCGGCCTGCTCGATCTGGTGGCGCTGGGCACGGTTGCCGACGTCGCCTCGTTGCGCGGCCTCAACCGCGCTTTCGTGGCGCAGGGGCTGAAGGTCATGGCGCGGCGCGAGAATGTGGGCATGTCCGCGCTGATCGACGCCAGCCGCCTCACCCGCGCGCCGGCCTGCAGCGATCTGGGCTTCGCACTCGGCCCGCGCATCAATGCCGGCGGGCGGGTCGGCGAATCGACGCTGGGGGTGCGCCTGCTGATCACCGAAGACCCGGAGGAAGCCCGCGCGCTGGCCGAACAGCTCTCGCGCCTCAACGAGGAACGCCGCGGCATCGAAGCCGTGGTCCAGGAAGAGGCCGAAGCGCAGATCGCCGGGCAACACAACCGCGCGGTGCTGCTGCTCGCCGGGCTTGGCTGGCATCCCGGGGTGATCGGCATCGTCGCCGGGCGGGTCAAGGAGAAGTGCGGCAAACCCGCCATCGTCATCGCGCTTGATGCCGACGCGGACGGCAATGGCAAGGGATCGGGCCGCTCGATCGCCGGAGTCGATCTTGGCGCAGAGATCATCGCCGCACGCGAGGCCGGGCTGCTCATTGCCGGCGGCGGTCACGCCATGGCGGCGGGGCTGACCATCGCGCCCGGCCAGCTCGACGCGCTGGGCGATTGGCTCGACACCCGGCTGGGCGCGGCGGTGGCAGCGGCTTCGGCCAACCAGGCGCTGCTGCTCGACCTGGCGCTGGCCCCGCGCGGACTGCAGCCCGAACTGGTCACCACGCTGGAAAGCGCCGGACCATTCGGCATGGGCTGGCCCGGCCCGCGCATTGCCATCGGCCCGCTGCGGCTGGTCAAGGCGGACGTGGTCGGCAAGGATCACGTCCGGCTGATCGTACGCGGCGAGGACGGCGGTAGCTTCAAGGCCGTCGCTTTCAGGGCGGCCGAAAGCGACATGGGCCAGGCGCTGCTCCACGGCGCTCAGCACCGCCGCTTCTGGCTGGCGGGCCGGGCAAAGATCGACGACTGGTCCAGCCGGGTCCAGGCCGAGCTGCATATCGATGATGCCGCCTGGGCGGATTAGGCGGTGCCAGCCGCGGCCGCCATCGACACAACACTTGACCCTTTCCCCGGCCTTGCCTAATGGCCCTCACCTTGCCAACGGCGCTTGCCGGCATGGCCCCTTCGTCTAGCGGTTAGGACGCGGCCCTTTCACGGCTGAAACACGGGTTCGATTCCCGTAGGGGTCACCATATTGTTTTTGCATGGTATTTTCCTTCCATTGTTAATTCCGTCCCCCCGAAGTGGGTAAGACGTCCCCCCGGGTGATTTTGTCTGCCACAGTGCGGGCGATCGTCAGCGACCGAGCGCGCTTGGTATAGTGACGGACTGTATCAGGCGTCATGCCGCAAATTGCGCCGATCTCACTATCGTTGAGGCCCAATTCCGCCAAATAGCATGCTGCATTTTTTCTAAGGCCATGAAAGCTATAGAGACGGGCTTTTCCATTGCTCATATATGTTGGTGAGCCAATGGATTCCATCAATGTCCGCATTCGCGCTTGTATGGCCTTGGCACTGGAAAACGGCTCTCCAGAGCGATCATAAAGGAGCGTAGGACCAACGCGAGGAATCGCGTCAATTGCTGAAAGCCAGATTGGATGCATCGGGACAGCGACCGCTACGCCCTTTTTCTCGCGCCCGACGGCCTTCGATGTGACGAATCGCATGATGTGACCGTCATGCCAATTGTGTTGCATCTTGATTGCGTCGCTAACTCTTGCCCCGCTACATAGGCCGGTAACGATGGTAAGCCTCATCATCAGAGATGCATGTTCGAGTGCGTCATTAAGCACTTCGGTTGGCCAAGGCTCGTGTTCGCCCGTTGTGAGAAGTGAGATACCCATTGCCGGATTGTCGTCTCGCCACTCGGCATCAACAGCATATGACATCAGCTTCTTAAAGACCGCGAGCCAGTTATTCGCTGTCCCAGGCCTGTCGGCGAATTGGTCACGCATCTTTTTCACGTCAATCCGCTTGCAACCTGAAACAGTGCGATGACCGTGCGCCTCCTCAATCAGGCCTAGATAGTAGGTCGTGTTGCGCCGGGTTTTGTCTGATTTGATTGTGCGATATTCGCTTGCAGCCCGGTATTCTGCGACAAGTGCTCCAATCGTTCCTGACTTTGGCTTCTGACGCACCTTGGCCGGTTCCGATAGCCGTCGATACTCTTCGGCGAACTGCGGGTCATCGAACGGCGGAAGGCGGTGATAGGAATCCTTTCCCTGTGACTTTCTCCGGAAATAAAGCCTGCCCTGCTTTTCGCAGACGTTTTTCAGCGCAAATCGGCCCATGAGTTGTCCTCAATTGGTGGGAAATGTGCGTGACCGAATTGAGTGGCGACAAGGGCGTCGAGTTGAAGCTTGGACCAGTAAATCCGTCCGCCCTCCCGTACCGGCTGAGGGTATTCGTGATTGGCCACACGCAAGCGGAATGTGGAGCGGCTTACGCTGAGGTAGTTGGCCGCGAGATCTTCGCTGAGGCGCGCTGGCCACGCTGGCAACTTCAGTGCATTAGACATTTCTGGCCTCGTGATCTTGCGGGAGGGGCTGAGGTTCACCGTCACGGTTCGGATCGATCATGTTCGTTCGAACGAACTCATCGATGGCATCCACTGGCAGAAGAATGTTTCCGCCAATCCGCAGATGCTTGATACGATTCTCGGCAATCAGGCTTCGGATGCGTCGCTCGGGCCAGCCCGTGCGCTTGGAAAGCTGGCGTGGACTTTCGAGATTTAAGCTCATGGCATTTTTCCTGAAGTTCGCATAAATGAAACTAAAAGACTAAGAGAATCATAAAATAGACCGATAAGTGTATAATTAGACACTTTTCAGACCATGCGCAAGAGGCTGCGATGATTGGCGACAGATTGCAATCCGTTCGAAGGCGGAAAGGCCTTACCCAGGCCCAGTTTTCCGAGGCGCTGGAGGTGTCCGCCACTGCCTATAAAAACTACGAAAAGGGCCTGACTGAGCCATCCCTCTCCCTTCTCCTTAAAATTTCCCAGAATCACGACGTTGATTTCCTCTGGTTGGCAACAGGTTGGGGTTCTCAAGAGCCCGGGACGTTATTCAACAAGATCGAGGAAGCGTGCGTTGTGGTTCGCGAATTTGGCAAATCGCTGCCGGTGAAGCCGCCTGTCGAGAAAGAAGCGGAAATTGTCGCGCTATTGGTTCGGCAATGGATGGAAACCGGCCATTTGTCAGTTGAAACCGCAAAATACCTGACTGAAAGAGCCGCGTGATGAACGACAACGACGATGCACGCGACGAGCTGGCCAAAATTCTTGAAACGTTTAGCCCGAACTACACGCAGACGCTGCAACGTCTGGGCGTCACGCAAGTTGAACTCCTGCCGATCCGACTAGCGATCCATTTCGCCTTCCTCGTGCCTGTCGCCTATCTGCTGGCGTTCTATGATCATTGGCTTAGCGGTGACTCTGCGGGCATCGCATTGGCTGCTTTCAGCGTGGTCAGCATAATTGCCGCTGTGCTCGGCTATAGGTCGTTAGGAAAGTTAGAGCGCTCAATTGGGGCTTGGAAATCGGCAGCAGACAAAGGCGACCGCCGATTTTTGGGCGTGAAATGGGTGTTCGTGCCAATTGAGGCTCCAGCATTTTCCGACTGACCGATCTAATATCCAAAGTCCGCTTGGAGGACCCCCCAGCTGGGGGATGATCTGGCGCGGGAATATGATCTGTTGTCTCGGCGGCGATCATTCGGCCTGAATTTTGACCGACACCAGCCCGAAGCCGTCGAGCTGTATAATCGCCTGATCCGCAAAAGGGGGCAAGGTGCGTGTGCTCTCGCCGCGTGGTTCGGCGGAGCGGCGCGATCAGCGGTTGTGGCAGGTCGCGGCGCGGCATGAGCGCGGGTTGGCGCGGCTGGCCGATGTGGAATTGTTAGGCGCGGCAGATACGGCATGGCCGGGTGCGTTACTGGCTGTTATATTACTTGCTTCTCTAATCGGTATCGAAGCATTGTTTGGTAAGCCGGTCGCGCAGGGCTTAAACTGGTTTCGCCGCGACAATTGACACTTCGAAACCAGCCCGGCATTCAAAACTCCTTACCGCAAATCTCACCATCAGATCATGGCGGACAGGATGTATAGGTAACCAATTACCTAAGTTCCGCCTGTGCAACGGTTTCGACGGGGCCTGTCTTCAATGCACAGCCCGCAACTTCGAAGCTATCAGCGGCTTTGGCAGGCGGGCAGCACGCACCGTTTCGTTGGTGCAAACGTACTAGCGAACATGTGGACGTGTGAACATTTGAGCAGCAGCTGCCCAACGCCACTCAGGCGATTTGCCAAGCGACATAACTATAGATGGCAAGGTTCAACACGGCCAGAGCAGCCACGACGTTGAGCTTGCAATTCAGTCGGTTTGCAGCGGCCAAAGCGGGTGAAATGGCGCTTCGGATAGGTGTCATAATTCGCTCCTCTCATTCTGATTTTGTTTTTCCAAACGCAACCGTTTCCGCTCGCGCCATGATTTGCGCTTAGTGCTCCCGCTTTCCGCAGTCGATTTCCGAACCTTGATCGCGAAACCTGGCACCAACTGGTTCGGATTGACCCCGTCGTCAACATGATAGGCCATTTTCCTTCCGCACGCCGCACAGAATGTCGATTTCGACAGCACTCTGGCCATTGTGGGGGCTTTGCATGACGCTTCGGTTGGGAGTGCGTTGAGCTTGGCTTGCAGATCAATCGCCAGGCGGCCCTCGCATTTCGGGCAGATTGCGACCACTTCCACGCCAGTGGCAATCGCCTCGAAAATCGGTATCCAACTCAGTTTGCTCTTGAGCGCTTTGGCCAGCCCCACAGTCTGCATCCGTGACCGCTGGTCCCTATGCCGATTGGCCAGCTTGTAGCCATCATGGTGCATCTTTTGCGCCCACATCGTTTCGGCTTTCAGCATCTCAAGCCGCTTTTCGAAACACCCTAGTATGACGAAGACCGGAACGATGTGCTGCTCAAGTATCCGCGCCAGCTGCTCGCGTACACAATAGTGCCTGCGTCGCGCTGATTCCGCCATTTTGAAGTGACCGCGCATGCGATTGCCTATGGTGCAGGTTTGACCGACATAGATCGGCAAGCCTTGCGTATGTTGCTGGGCCGGATCGCGCTGCGTCGGGTCGAAAATCCCATAGACAACAAAGCGATGATCCCATTTGCTGCCCATCGCAACGGCGGCTTCTTCTAACGATAGGAGGAAGGCGTCATTCCGCCATCCTGGGGAGTAGCAAGACATAGTCTGTCCTTTCCGAATTCTTCAAATCCGGAAATTCCTTCCCCCTTCCCTCTATTCTGTTCGCAGACGTGTCGTTGGTGCCTCAATCGCGACGGGATTTACAGTAGGGGCGGTTGAAGCTGGTTGGCTATGCCGAAGGCTAAGCCTTCCTGTTTCAGTTCCTGCCGAACTGGCCGAAAAGTTGGGGATTCCGGACAGGCCGGTATTGAGAGGCGACCAAGACAAAGCGGACCTAGGAACTCAAACAAACCCTGCGGGGTTGTCTTGCAAAAAGGAGAACGATATGGCCCAAACGGCACCTGACCGGTCAGCACTACACGATGCACTTGAGGTATTTGTCGGGAAGTGGACAGCGAATGGCACCTCCTATGGCGGGACGGATCAAACCGGCGAGGACCCCAAGGCGCACGGGCAAAGGTGGACAAGCACACATGAGTCGGTGTGGCACACAGGCCGCTTCTTCGTCGTGGAGAACGAACGTGCAGACATAGAAGGCTACCGATTCGATACTTTGAGCGTGTTGGGCCTCGACGATCAGGGAAAATATTTCTGTCGATCATTCGAGAACCACGGCTTTTACCGCGATTATCAGGTTAATCGTGACGGAAACATCTGGACCTACAGCGGGCCTACTGAACGCGCACGAATTGAATTTTCTGCCGACGGTCGCGAGCAAACCATAAGTTGGGAATGGAAGCCGGAGGACCACTGGCTGCCACTCTGTGATCGGACTGCTGTTCGGGCAGATTAAGGTTACAGCGCCATGCTTCATCATGTTTCGCTGGGAACGACCGACCTGAAAGTGGCTCGAACTTTTTATGATCCGGTCATGTTATCGCTGGGACTGCGTCGCACGTTTGAAGTGGATGAGGCCGTCGGCTATGGTGCGGGGATAACTTCATTTAGTCTAAACTTGCCGACTGACGGCGGACCAGCATCGCCGGGTAACGGTGTCCATGTTGCGTTCGAGGTTGAACGACGAGCGGCCGTCGATAAATTTTACGAAACCGCACTCGCGAACGGCGGAAGCGCTGACGGTCCACCGGGTCTTAGGCCGGAGTATGATGCGAATTACTATGCTGCTTTTGTCCGCGACCCTGACGGCAACAAGATTGAAGTCCTGACGTTTGCAGCTGGTTGAACCAACGACCGATTAGGAGCACTGAATATGGCAAAGTTGGCGACCACTTTCTTGTCGTTCGCTGCCCAACTGCTCTGGCGATTATGTTGTGGGGGCTGACTTTCAGATTTTGGCAGAATAGCTGGTTAAACTGAAAGCTCGTCTTGTTGAGACACCCACCACACTGCACCGTTACCATCGGCAACACCGCCTCGGTAGTCGCCGTCGCCTTGGCGTTTGAGGGCCTGAACGACCGACCCTCCAGCCTTGATCGCGCGGGCAAAAGTCGCCTCAACATCCGCAACGTAAACATGGACAAAAACGTCAGGGCCTTCCGGCGTTTCGCCCATCATGATCACGCTATCGCCGATCTGAGCTTCGGCATGTTCGATGCCGTCCCCACCTTCACGCCGAATGACTCGCAACTGCTCCGCATCGAAAGCAACTTTCAGAAATTCAAGGGCTTTAGGCACATCCCTTACCAGCAGATAAGGAGACACGTCGTTGTAGCCATCGGGTTTGTAAGCCATCGTATTACTCCGGTACATACATCCGTCTGTATGTGCTTCGGGATGTGCTGAAGATTTCGGCGCTTCCTCGCTTGACACTGTTTTTCCCTAAATGCGGCAGCTTCTCATAAGTTCCGCAGCTTGCCGCATGTCCGATTTGTTGTCGGGAGCAGACACCACAGCAACCATATGTTCTCATCTACAGGGTTTGGCAGAGCAATGGTTGAGATGACCTCACACAGGCGGCAGCTGCGACAGCGGCGCGTTTTTTCGCCATTCACCGCGAACCAGATGGTGCCAAGGTCACAGCGCGGCCACGACATCGGCGATCGGACGGCGCATCTGGGCATAGGCGATGCCCAGAATGGCCGCAACAACGACTTCGAGCACGACCGGCGCGATGAAAAAATAAAGTCCTGAAACCGCTGCGAAAGCTGCGAACGCGATGCATAACGTTCCGGTGAACGGGCGGACGATTGCGGGTTCGATCTTTGCCAGCGAGGCGAGCTGCCAAAGGAAGACGGCGATCAACAGCAAGCTGAGTGTCAGAAATAGCCCAAAACCGAAGTAGAAATCCCAGTAGGTTCGCGGCGACCCCATGGCGTCGAAGTGCAGCGCCTTCATCGCCTCGAGAACGACAACCTCCTCGCGGTTTTTCGACGTTCCGCTCAGTAAGCCTGCGAAAGTGTTCAACATCGCGTGAAAGATTGTGAGCAGCGCGGCCGTCCGCAGCAGCACATGGGGTTTGAGTGCGCGCGCCAGGATGACTTTCACGTTGTCGACCAGGGATCGTAGCTACCAAAGCTCCAAAGATGACCCTCGAGATCATAGCAGCTGAAGTCGCGACCCCCATAAGGCTCATCCCTGATTTCCATCGCAATCCTGGCTCCCGCCGCCTTGGCCTTAGCAAAGGCGGCGTCGGGATCGGGCACGACGACATAAGTCGACATCTTGTGGTCGGGACTCAAGTGCTCGAAAGCAATGACTTCGGGGCCGCCTTGAATTCCGTCGTCTGGCGCGGAGCCGAGCATCACCATGCCGCCGCCGAGGGTGAGCTGGGCATGGGCGATGGTGCCGTCGGCGCTGGGCACGACCAGGTGTTTCTTGAACCCAAAGGTCTGGCACAGCCATTCGATGGCTGCCGATGCGTCGCGGTAACGAAGAACCGGAAACAGTGTGGAACGTGAATTCATGGTAGGCTCGGCATCTTCATCTCCAGCTCGCACTAGCTTCGTTTGCCCCATTGCACCGATACCACGTATGACACCCGGTAACTATCGATGATCCTTAAGCCAAAATCGCCCAAGACAAACGGATTCACCACAGCGGTTTGACGCTCAGGAGGATGGTCCAATTTTTGCCGGCAACTGGAACAAATCGACAAAGCGCTCTGCCAGCGCCTGGTCTCCGACGACAGAAAGACCTGCAGCCGCCAGCTCTTCGAAGGGGACTTTGCCATAGATCGCACCGGCGATCACGCTTGCCTGCGGTGCCGTGATGGTAAAATCGGGATGGTCCGGCTCGGCCCGTTCGGCGCGCAACAGGCCGTCAGCGATTCTGATCTGAAATCTATCCGTGCCAATGTTGATCGCTGCCATAACTGCGAGGCCAGCAGCGCGCATTGAATTGACCATGGTGCGAAAACTCATCATAAGCGCGGCGGAAGAAAGCGGCAGAGTTGGATCGTGCGCAGGTGAATAGGCAGCCCAGCGCCCTAGTTCCATGATCGCCACATCAGCACGGCAGCCCCATTCGGTCAGCTCGTAGACTTGCGTTACAGCAGGCGGCGGCAATTGCCTGCGTTGCACCGCTCCCGCGTGCTCCAGACTTTCGAGCCTTTCGGTCAGCACCTTGGCGCTGATGCCGGGCAACCCGGCGCGCAGATCGGTGAATTGGCGCGGGCCGAACATCATCTCACGCAGAATCAGCAACGCCCACCGTTCCCCAATCAACTCAAGCGCGAAAGCGGTGCCACAGGCGTCACCATACCATCTGCCGTGCTGTGTAGTTTCTTTTTGTAACTTCATAGTTGCTATTAGTTACTATATGTGGCAGCTGGATGCAAGGATGATTCGCAATTGAGGAGTAGCCTGCCATGCCCTGGATGGTTTTCGTCAACTTGTGGCGTCGTTCGCGGGAGCTACGTGCCATAACTCCGCTCAAATCGGGAGAAGGCCGGTGACGACTGATACCACCAATTTGACGTGCCGATGCGGCAAGGTTTCCCTCCAATTGAGTGGAGCACCGATCCTGACGACGGATTGCACGTGCACTAGTTGCCGGACTGCCGGTGCATTTATGGCGACGCTTCCGGGAGCGGAGCCGCTGCTTGACCAACACGGCGCTTCGCGGCTCGTCCTCTATCGCAAAGACCGCTTCGCGTGCCGGTCCGGCGCTGAGCACCTCAGGGAATTCCGTTTGCGTCCGGAATCACCAACACGCCGTGTAATTGCTGCATGTTGCAATTCAGCGATGTTTCTCGATTTCACCAAAGGGCATTGGATCGACATTTATGGCCAGCGCTGGCTCCCCGGAGAAATGCCGCAGCCCGAGTTGCGCACGATGACGATGGACCTCCCGAAGGGCACGACTCTTCCTGACAATATTCCCAATTCTCGACGCCAATCACTCGCGTTTTTCACAAAACTCATATCGGCGTGGATCGCAATGCGATTTAAGACGCCGAAAATCACATGCGTGAAAGGAACACTTGATGTCGGACAAGGATGACAAAATCGAAATCGAAAACTTCACTTCGCCAAACTCGCGGCGCCGGGTCGATCGCGCAAAATATGAAGCGATGCGAGAAGCGCTGCTGGCGGTTCTTCCAGCTTCCCCGGCTGGATTGACCGTTGCCGAAGCCAAGGCTGCGCTGCTGCCCAGGCTCCCCAATGCGCTATTTCCGGGCGGCGCAAAAGCCGGTTGGTGGCTCAAGGCTGCGCAGCTTGATCTAGAAGCAAAGCGCGTCATCGCGCGCGAGGCGAGCAAACCGTTGCGACTGCATATTTTGTAATCCGCAAAATGTCGGGCAGGTCGCTGGGCAGTTGCGTTTTTAGGAACAAGCCGGCGGAAGCATGACCAAGATTTGGGGGTTAAAACCGAAGGAGAAGAGCAATGTATGTCGAAGGATTTTTATTAGCGGTCCCTACCGCAAAGAAGGAAGAGTATCGTAAGCATGCCGAAGGTGCCGTGCCGATTTTCAAGGAATTCGGCATGACCCGGATGGTCGAATGTTGGGGTGATGATATTCCCGATGGCAAGGTTACCGACTTCAAACGCGCGGTGAAGGCCAAGGACGACGAAACCGTAGTGTTCAGCTGGTGCGAATATCCCGACAAGGCAACGCGTGATGCGGCAAACGCAAGGATGATGTCGGACCCGCGCATGGCGGAAATGGGCGAAATGCCATTTGACGGCAAACGCATGATCTTTTCAGGCTTTGCGCCGATCCTTGAAAGAGGATCCGACAAGAGCATGGGTTATATCGATGGATTTGTCATTCCCGTCGAGGTCAGGAAGCAGGCCGATTATCTGCGCGTAGCGGAAGCGTCCGCGCCTATCTTCATCGATCACGGCGCGCAGGCCGTCGTTGAAACTTGGGGTGACGATCTGAGACACGGCGAGCTCGCGGACTTTTACCGAGCGGTCAACGCGACGGAGGACGAAACCGTGGTATTTTCGTGGATCGCTTGGCCAGACCGGGCGGCGCGCGATAAAGGCAACGAAGCGTCGATGGCCGACGACCGCTTCAAGGAAGGCGCACCCGAAGACCAACCCGGCAGCATGCCGATGCCCTTTGACGGCAAGCGGTTGATCATGGGCGGTTTTGTGCCGATCGTCGATACGAGTGCACCACGTCATTCGGATTAGCAGCGGGCTTGCCACTTCGCGTTACGATGCAGAGGGTCGATGGCTGCGACAATGGACAGTGCCCGCCTTCGGCAGGTCGGCATTTAACGGGATCAGTAAAATTGGGTCGCCTTGCCCGCCATCAGCGCCGTTGCTGACCGGCAATTATTGGGCGTTCCGTTCCGGAGAACCGCCTGTCTCTTTTCGACCGGCAGTTGGTCTACGGAAGAGTAAAACCAGCGTGAACGAAGGTCGGCTTCCGAAAAACTGATTTGGAGCCGCGAACGACCGGAAAGTTGTCGCTTGCCGCCGGTAGGCGACCCACCCGCGATCGCGCTCAAAACCGGGGCACATCCGGCCCGTTCACATTTGTTCTCGCTTAGCGTTGTTTACGGAACAATGGTTGCGGTGACCTCATCAAGTGCGGGGCGACGGCGGTTTTTTGGGGAGGCTGTGAGACCAGCAATCGACCAAAAAGTTATCGGACTCCTTCCGGTTCATCCTGCAGCAATCGCTTCTGGCCGACTAGGTTCAGCGCACTGAGTCGAAAGGAGTACGTCATGACCCGATTCTTCAAGCCATTTGCCGGGATACTATCCGTTGCAATGATTGTTGGCTTATCCGTCCCTGCTGAAGCCCGACGCGGTCGCGGTAGTGACGATCATGTTTACGGACACCGCTCGGGTGACCACCATGTCAGCCGGAACCATGGCTGCCGTAGTGGCAAAATATGGAGCCGCAAGGCACAACGCTGCGTCTGGAGCCGACGCCACCACCATGACGATGGTCAGCACCATAGTAGGTCAAGACATCACTGATGAAGAGCGCCAACGTCGTTTGGTCGGCCTTTCGTGCGTTTCGGGATGACCGCTTCTGAAACGAAAATTTTGGCAGACAATGACCGCATTCTTAGCAATCCCTGCCAGTTTGAAGGCCTACAGCATATCTGTGTCCCGATACCACACAGAGGCCAATTTCGTCACTGAAAAATGGATGCGATCAGTTCCAGAAGTTTCAAATGGATGGTTGCAACCCACAGTGTCACGCGGCCATCGCCTGTACAAAACCAATACAGCCCAATCAAACCCACCACTGACAAAAAGATGCTCATTATGTAGCTCTTAGAGGTGGCCGGGTTGGTCTGGACAGGGATCGGCAACGGATAAGTGGATCGTCTGCCGGTTGCTTCCTCGAATTGCCGATATGGGGCGTCATGCAGGGAGGGCGTAGCCCGACCGGAGTGACGCCCCATATCGGCGGCCAATTCATGCTGCCATTGCAGTGGCAGGTTGTCAAAGTACGTTTGATCCGGGGTCCTGGCGGCGAGGCTCGAATGCGGCCTTTTTCCGTTGTAGAAGCTCAGATACCAACCGATCGAGCCCCGTGCCTCGCTGACCGCGCCGTAGGCGCGCAGATAGACCTCCTCGTATTTCACCGAGCGCCACAGGCGTTCGACAATGACATTGTCGCGCCACGCGCCCCGGCCGTCCATGCTGATGGCGATTTCCTCGCGCAGCAGCACGCCGGTGAAGGCTTGCGACGTGAACTGGCTGCCTTGATCGGTGTTGAATATCTCCGGTTTGCCGAAGCGCGCCAGCGCTTCTTCCAGAGCCTCGACGCAGAAATCGGCCTCCATGCTGATCGACACTCGCCAGGCCAGAACCTTGCGGCTGAACCAGTCAACGATGGCAACGAGATAGACGAAGCCCTTCGCCATCGGAATGTAGCTGATGTCGGTCGCCCAGACCTGGTTGGGCCGCACGATCGCCAGCTTGCGCAGCAAATAGGGATAAATCTTGTGCCCCGGGGCGGGCTTCGAGGTGTTCGGGCGGCGGTAAATCGCCTCGATCGCCATCTTCTTCATCAAGGTGGCGACGTGCTGGCGGCCGATCTTGACGCCCTCCTGCCGGAGCAGGTCGCGCAGCATCCGGCTGCCCGCAAAGGGGAACTCCAGGTGCAGCTCATCGATCCGTCGCATGATGGCGAGATCGGCAGGCGACACCGGCTTGGGCAGGTAATATATGCTGCCCCGGCTGATCCCCAACTCCCGAGCCTGCCGCGCCAACGGCAGGCTGTGCGAACGCTCGATCATCGTTTTGCGCTCGGCAACAGACCCGCCTTTCCGAGCGCGCCGGCCAAAAAATCGTTCACCAGCGTCAACTCGCCGATCTTGGCGTGCAGCGTCTTCACGTCGATCGCCGGCTCCGCCGCTGCGGTAACGTTGTCAGCGCCGAAAACGCCTGCGGCCCCGTCCAGCAACTGCGTCCGCCAGGTCGTGATCTGGTTCGGGTGAACGTCATACAACTGCGCCAACTCGGCCAGCGTCTTCTCGCCCTTCACGGCAGCCAATGCCACCTTCGCCTTGAATGCCGGGCTGTGGTTCCGGCGTGGTCGTCTGCTCATCTGATCTCCTGTCATGCGGCACGATGGCCGCCGTCAGGCAGAAAATCCACTTATCACCCTGTGCAGTTTTGCCAGGCCACCTCTCTTCATGTTGGTCAGGCTATTCTTCAACCCAAATTTCAGTCGCGCCTTTTCAGGGAAGCCAATGGGATAAATGACGGGAACCTTGGTCCCAAATAGTGGACGAGATGACATCTGGGATCCCCACTGGTCGCTGCACTCGATCAGCCTTCCTGCATCATCAGCAAAGGAAAACTTTGCACAAAACAGGTCATATTCTCGACCGAAATCATCAGTGAAGCCCATTTTTCCATGCCCGGTCACAACCCCTTCCACCTGCATAACAGGCCGGAAGAAGAAGAACTTGTCTACACGCCAGAGCGAAAAAATCGAACGGAAACCCATCCAAAGAAAGCCCAACACCAAGCCAATTTCGATAAAGGTTATGATCAGCCCTTCCATAAACCTACTGCTAGCATGTTTAGGTGGCTGCGGGCTAGTGGACTCATATATTGCGCAGCACAAACGCCTGCATCGACTAGGGTCAGGCAACCTGCGAGCCGTTCAGATTTTGCCCGGCGATCTGTACATAGCGAATACCGCTCGCTTTCTGGCCATGGATGTTGCCGCGGCGATTTCCATTGCAGAGCAATCGCAATGACACTTCGCTGCGGCGAGGAGCCGTTGTTAGCGCTACTGAACGTATGGCAGCTTTAATCAATGGCCAGTTTACGACTGAATGCCCACAATCTTGTCGGAGGCCGTCGTCTAGATTGTGGAGTCCGGACTGTCTGGTTTCATTGCAAAATTCTTGTAAGCTGTCGATCAGCCAAAGCGGAGAAGGGGGCGGCATGGAGATTAGGTCTTACGGAGAACGCGACTTTGTTGGCATCGACGCCTTATGGAACGAGGCCTTTCCCGATGACCCGCCGTGGAATCGAGCGAGCTATGCAGTTCCCGCCAAATTGGCATTTCAGCCAAATTTGCTTTTTGTTGCGGTAGATTGCGACCAGGTCGCCGGGTCGGCCATGGCCGGATATGACGGACATAGAGGCTGGCTATATGCAGTTGCTGTACGCCAACAATATCAGCGTGATGGTATTGGCACCTTGCTGGTTCGCAAGGCCGAAGATGCGTTACGTGAGATCGGTTGTGCTAAGGTTAATTTGCAGGTTCGAACTACCAACGAGGCAGTAGTTCGGTTCTACCAGCGCCTTGGCTATATCGTTGAAGAGCGTGTCAGCTTGGGTCGCCGTATCGTTGCCGACGGGCTTGAGTACTGAAATGACGTCGCACGGCTCGAACATCCTTCTTGACCTAGATGGCACATTGATCAATTCTGCTCCGGGCATACAATCTAGCTGCCGCGCTGCTCTTCAAACCCTTGGCCATTCGCCCCCACGATTGCTTGACTTGACTGGTCTGATCGGTCCGCCCATCGAGGAAATCATGCACAATTTGCTCGCGCGATACGGCGATGATCGAGTCACAGAAGGTGTTGCAGCCTATCGCGCGGACTATAGCGAGCGCGGATTGTTTGGCAGCTCGCTATACCCCGGCATTGTTGAAGCACTGTCGGCCATGTGTCGAGCAGGCGCGCGGCTGTTTATCGCCACCTCGAAGCGGCGGCGATTTGCCGTGCGGATCATCGAGCACCTTGGTCTTGCAGACTTGTTCGAGGACATTCACGGGTCCGAGGACGACGGGACATTTGACCACAAACCTGAGTTGGTTGCTTACATCATCGCTACGCACCGGATCGCGTTGGAGTCCTGCGTCATGGTAGGCGACCGAAAGCACGATATTGCGGGCGCGCGCTCAAATAACATTCGATCAATTGGCGTGTTATGGGGCTACGGGACTCGCCAAGAGCTGGAAGTTGCAGGGGCGAGCGCAATCATCGCAAAACCATCGGCACTCCCGCCTGCCGCACTCATCCAAGCGAACGGCAGCGTTTAGCGTTGCTGTTCATCGGCGGGAACGCCCGCAAATATTTCAACAACCACGTTTTCGATCATTCCCGCTTGAGCGGAACGAACAAGCATTGACCACCACCACTGGCGACCAATCTGCCATCTTCGGACCAGATATCAGCAAAGCCGTTCAGGAGCGAGTGACCTGCGAAGTCGGCACGGGCGTCGGCAAGTTGCCATCTGGATTCCGGGTCCGCGTCATGAAACCAGACCGAGAGATCAAGCGAAGGAGCGACGTGTTTTGGTAGCTCCGATTGGCCGCGATTATACGCACGCCATATGTGTGTATCGATCAGGATTACCGCCCGTGCACCGTCAAGAAATGGATCGCTGGTTTCTTGCCAATCTTCAAAGCGCAGCCAACACTCTGTGCGGCAACCTCGAGGATCAGGAACGCCGGGAGGTCGGAAATCAACTTGTCTGCCATCGACGTTTTTCCAAAAACCTATCGGCTGGTGTCCGAAACGCATAAGCTGACCAGCAAAGGATTCTAGCGTTTCCGGTCGAGGAAGGGTTGGTGCAGTGCTCCCCCTATGCTCGGGCCCATCAACTTTGGAAGTCGTGCAAACTTGCGCTTGGAGGAAGGTAGATCCATTTTGCATTAGGCGGACGTTGTAAAACGAGGTGCTTCCCGACCTGAGTGGCTCGACAATTACTTCTGCTTCGCCTTCCTCGCCTTTGCCTAAAAACTGGCAAGTCAAAGTCACCGGGCGATGTTGGGATGGTGCCGAAAGACCAACGGCGCGTAGCGCTATGGCCGCGACATAGCCTCCAATTGGACCCCAAATGCACCACTCGGGGTCAATAGTCGCTGAATAGCGATTGTTTGCGCCCGCGACTGAGGTTGCATCCTGCAAGTTCATCGTGTGATGCCTATCAAAATAAGACAGCGCTGAACAGGTATCCGAGGATGGCGCCCCATTTCCGCTGTTGATGGGGGTTCGTTGTGCCGGAAACGACCGAAAACTTGTCGAAATTGGCCATATCCCTCACGCCGGATCGAAAAGCCCAGCAAATTCCTTATCGGCGTAATGGCTTAACTTTTTCACGATCAGCAGGTTTTCACCGACCCGCGTGAGCAGCAGCATATCAGGCGTGAGTTTCATGATCTCGTTCGGGTCCATCAAATTGCGCGCGCCGAGATGCTGGGTTTTGCTCAAGGATCGTTCGGGGTTTTGGACATCACGTCCTTTTCGCTCTGCCCGCCTGTCTCGTAGGCGATGGTTTCGCGGCCCATCGATTTCGAGAGCATATCGGCGGTATGAAAGTCGTTCACCCCGAATGCCTGGAGGACAACGGCATTGGACAGGAACGTCGCCCACATCTCGGTTGCCACCAATTACAACCGCCGCGAAGGCGAAACATGGAAGTCCGATCCGCAGTGGCACCGCATCACCCTGTTTGGCGAATTGCGCGAGCGGCTCGACAAAGCTGGCATCGGCGATCTTGTTCGCATCACCGGGCGCATCGGCCAGTCGAAATACAAGGTTGACGGACACACCCAATACTCGGTTGACCTGATCGCCGATGGTTTCGCGATCCTCGCCAAAGCCAAGGTCAAGACCGTCGAAGACGACATGGAGGAGTGACCATCCAGCGGGGCGGCTATGCCGTCCCGTTTGCATTGGGATAAAGGCCAATGGCAGAAATGTTGCCGACTCCGGAAAGTCAGTTGTCCAACTGGTAACTGGATTAGACTGACCTTCCTTCACTCCGTCAATCAACCGTCAAAGGGTGCATTGTCGACCAGTTTGGCAAACCCGATTGTCATCAGGAAGGACGCTCTGGTGTTTGGCGTTGCCAGCCGCTCAGCCTGCATGTGGCGTTTCATTTCCTGCTTGAAATCGCTGCGCGGATGGCTCGTCAGCACTTTCTCGCGCAGACTTTCGGGAATTGAGCTCATCCGTGTTCCCACCACATCCGCCATAGCACCGGCGTTCAGCAGGTGCGGGGTCGCGCCAAGCGCCAAGGATAGCCGCTGAAGCAGGTGCTGCGGGTCGCCTTCTCTCGCGGCTTGAATAACAACTTTGTTGGGGGGTGCGGACTTTCGGGTTTTAGCAGGCCGACGCGGAAAGCGGACACACCAGCGACCATAAAAATGTTCTTTATCAACTCAGCTAACCCACAATGGGAACGTTTCAAGGTTTCATTGGTTTGAAACTTCGATAAGAATGCGGCGAAGCCTAAGAATGCGGCGAAGCCGCAGTAAGTCACTAAGGAGCCAAAGATGCAGAAAACCTACCACGGTGGATGTCATTGCGGAGCAGTGAAATTCGAAGCGGATATTGATCTTAGTGCTGGCACGACAAAGTGCAATTGTACTTGGTGCCGCAAGGCGCGCAGCTGGTTTGTGCTGATCAAGCCTGAAGCCTTTCGCCTGAACGAGACATCTAAACTCGCAACTTATCAATTTGGGAAGAAGACGCTCCGGCACGAATTTTGTTCAGGGTGTGGAATTCACGCCTTTGGTGGCAGCAATCCCGACATTATTCCCCGTGACAAGGCCTGGGTCTACGTAAACGTTGCCTCCCTCGAAGATTTGAATGACGCCGAACTAGCTAACGCACCGATAAAGGCAGTTGATGGACTTAACGATGCGTTCGAGCGAGAACTGGTAGACTACGCGACTTTGTAACTGCTAGCCCTTCAGGGGCGGCAGTTTTGCATTAATGATAAGGCGTTTCTTCACGTCGATTTGAGTGAGGCGCTGACAGTATACTTCTGCGGATGTACGGTAAAATAGCTGCTGTGCAGTCAGTCGAAGTGTTCGATGCCTTCACCAACTATGGCCACCCATACGTGGGCGCGCTCTTCGTAAACTGAGTATTGGGGTGGGATAAACCCAGGGTTGGCAAATGCCCCAATGGGAACTGCTGTGAGGTTGGGCATCTCCTCATGCTCATAGATCACGGTCCCGCCGCAGCTAGGGCAGAAACGGAAGGTACAAGCACTGCCGTTTTCTCCGCGCCGAACATACTCTGTGAACTGCCCTTCTATCTCAACTTGCTCGTTCGGCCATCGCGCTTGCGCGGCAAATGAACTCCCGCTTCGCTTCTGGCAATTCAGGCAGTGACAGACTGAGACGCGGACCGGTTCACCTGTGCAGGTGACCTTCAGTTTCTCGCATAGACATGTGGCGATACGTTTGCTCATCGTCCGACTTTAGCAGGCGGAGAAGTAGAACGCTATGTCCGGTATCTTGTCGTCCGTCCCCGATCACGCTTCGAGTTTCCACAATCCGGGGTAATCCGCTGCAAAGCCGTTTTCCGCTAGAGAAATGGTCGCTTCGTATCCGACAGTCGGTGAGCGATAATCATAGGCCGCATCGGAGATTTGTCGATAATTCTGCGGTAATGGTATGAGATCGGTGCTGCCGGCATCAAGCCAAGCAACGTCAAATCCTGCTTCCTGACCGACTGCAAGCGCGATCCGGCGGGACTGGGCCGTGTTCGTTGCAGGCGTAAAACCGAGATCGAGGTTCGAGCACCTCTGCCATTTGAAAATCGCGCTCGTTTACAAGCCATCCGCGTTCGGTCCGGATGACGCGGGTTTCGACAGTTCGCGATCCTATGAAACCTTGAATGCGCCCCTCACGCGTCGTCCAGTCCGGCGCAAGCTGAATCATGTATTGCAAGGCTGCGGGCCCGCATGGGTCGAGAAACACAGCTTGACCGGCAAGGACATAGCCGTCCGCCACGTTGGTAAGGCGTGCTACGTCGCGACCGGACACATCCAATCGTCGCCAGAAGGCTGTCTCGATCATTGCCCCTGAATACCCAAAACCTGATCAAATTGCACCTCGATTACCCCTGAACCAACGGCGGGTTTGCGACGGGATCAATCGATAGCTGAACGTCCAAGAACTCGTCGATTCCCGCCGATCTGCAGCCCGAGATTGTGCGACGGCTTAATTCAGCGTTACGGCCATCGTGCGAGATATCTCTGTCATCCCCCGAAACGACAGCCCGTCGGAGGGCCCGCGTCGGTAAGCTCGTCGCGCCTCACCCAAAACTCGCGCGCACCGCTAGGAGCGGTAACGTATGGCGGAAGTTGCACCTGAACGAGCGGACTTCGTACTGCAATAACCGTTCCGCAATTGGTTTTGCTGCCCACGTGTAGAGCGGCACGAAACGGACGCAGGCGGATTTCCTCAGCGTTTGCGCGGGCGATTTCGGCTGTTCTCTGCCTCTCAACTTCGCGAGCAGCGCGATCAGCAGCAATCTTCTCAGCGGCGAGGCGCGCATTGGTGAGCTTTGCAAAGAAGCCCTCGACAGCGTTGAGCCACGAACAGGATGTTGGCGTGAAGTGGAATGAGAAGCGCGGGTGCCGGTCGAGCCAGGCACGCACCTTGGGGTGTTTGTGGGCGGCGTAATTGTCGAGGATCACATGCACCGCCTTGTCGGCTGGCACGCTGGCATTGATCGTGTTCAGGAAGCGGATGAACTCCTGATGCCGATGTTGCTGCATGTTCCGCCCGATCACGGTGCCATCAAGGATGTTGAGCGCGGCAAACAAGGTTGTCGTGCCGTTGCGCTTGTAATCATGGGTCATGGTGCCGAGCCGCCCCTTCTTCAGCGGCAGCCCGGGCTGGGTGCGGTCGAGCGCCTGAATCTGGCTTTTCTCGTCGAAGGACAGCACGATGGCGTGCGCGGGCGGATCGACATACAGCCCCACGACATCGTGGAGTTTATCGGCAAACTTTGGGTCATTCGACAGCTTGAACTGCCGGAAGCGGTGCGGCTGCAGGCCGTGCGCCTTCCAGATGCGGCGTACCGCGCTGGCGCTGATACCGCTGGCAGCGGCCATCATGTCAGCCGTCCAGTGCGTCGTCTCGCCCGGCGCATCGGTCAGGGTCAGCGCCACTACGCGTTCGGCCACCTAAGGCTTGAGCGGAGCGATGCGCGAAGGCCGGGTCTTGTCGCGGAGCAGATCCGCCGCTTCCATCGCCCGGGTCGCGGTAACATCGGCATGGGGTGGTGTGTCGATGATGACCAGCTTCGCTCCCTCGGCTTTTGCTTGATCGACCTTGACCGCAATGCGGCCCGGTGCGCTATCGATCACCTCCGGCGGTTCGCTGCCGCGCCAGTCGGCCCAGCTGCTGGCGGTCGCCTGTGGATCGGCATCGATGATAAGCGAGAGTTGACCGTGGCGAAGGGCTACCGCAGCAAGACTAATTGCCAGCGTCGTTTTTCCCGCTCCGCCCTTCTGGCTGACAATGGCGATTGTGGTCATGTTCATTCCTTCACATGTTCACATGTGGACAGGTCCACATGCAGGGCATTGTGCCCGATAGCATCACAGACTGAGGCCGAGATCGCGTGTGCGCTCGATTTTCAGTTCGGGTTCTGGCTGTTCGGCTTTGGCGTTGTTTTCCTTGCCGACGTCGCGCGCGGCCGTCTTGCCCCCGGGATTGTGTTGGACCTGCCGTTCGACGCGGCTCACGTCATCGACCACGAGTGTTGCATTCTCGGCGATGCGGGTGACGGCAACAAGGAAGGCCTGCGCGGAGTTGAGCATCTTCTCGTATGCGCTCATCATGATGATGCCGTACTTGACGGTCATGCCTTGGGCGACATGGACATTGATTGCATAGGCCAGATCGAGCCGCTCGATCATCGGGTCCTGGCGCGGCAGGTCATGGGATTGGCCATTGTCGGTGGTGACCGTCACGCTGTCGGCGTTCACTTTGTCGACGCGGGCTAGGTCACCGTTGAGCAGACCGCGCTCGGCGTCTTTCGCCGTCCAGCGGATGCGGTCGCCTTGGTGCAGCGCGATTTCCTTTTCCTGAAACAGCGTAACGGCATCGGACTTGAGGTTGCGCGGCAGCTTGTCCGGGTTGAACCAGCGCAACTCGTCATCGGGCATGAGCAGTTCCACCTTGCCGTCCGCAATCCGGTCGAGTGTCGCTACGATATGGTCCTCGAGGGCGATATTGATCTGCGCCATGTCACCCGCCCCGCACGGATGAAGGGGCCAACCAGCGCCTAGAATCTAAGTCATTGATATAGGCTGTTTCTAGGAGGCGAACACATTTGTATTGCACGCCACACAGAGCTTTTCCAGCACTTCTAGATTTGCGCCTAGGCCATAGAATGGCTGTTTTGCGGCGGTCTGAGCCGAACCAGGCAAGGCTACCCCGTAGCGTGTAGTTTGTAATCCCCTTATAAAAAAACAGGCCAAGGATGACCTTCGATAATTGTGATCGGGGATTGGCATTTGCCGATATCGGGCACCGGCTGTCCGCAGGGACAAATGGAGAGGCTCATGTTGCATCTCCCGTTTTGGGTTGTGCTGTCCAGCTTGGCTCAAGCGGGAAAAGCCGGTCAAAGTTGAGCCCCAGTTCCAGCACCTTTGGCGCGGGCAGAGTTGCAAATGAGACGCCTTCAATGAAGCGCGCGTAAAGTGCACGGTACAAGGTTGCGATGGCGCGTTCGTTGCCACTATCTTGCAAGGTGATCGGAAAGCGAGCCGCCGCAGGATGACATGCCAGGCCAGCTTTCAGCGCCATTCTTTGCATCATCGACCAGGCAAGGCAAGCCTCCAGCACGAAATCGAGCAGGACTTGTCCGTCGGCAGCATGAAGCCGCTCGCCAAAATTGCGTCCGTCGGGCGTCTGGCCAACGCCTGCGATCAGTTGCCGCACAGGGTCGTCCCAATGGTCGAAATGTTCGCGCCAGACCGCGTACCAATCGTTGAACGCGAAGGGTTCAGACGTAGGCGGTTGCTCTTCGAATTCCGCGATCAGCCTATTCCATGTCAGGATTTCCATCTTCTCGATGACGTTGGCAAGTATCTCGGCGACCCTCGCAATATGGACGTCGCGCATCGCGGCAGCGGCATAATGGCGCCAGCTGATCAGCCCGTCCTCGCGGAGCCGCATGTTTGGCGTCCAGCTGTTGTTGGCAAGCAGCCTGAGCAGCGCATCATGAGGGATCGGCGGTTTGGATGGCCGTTTTGGTCGGTAGCTCATGCGTCGCCTCCTGCGGACTTCCTGCCGGCCATTTTGAACAGGTTCTGAGTAAGGGCAGCACTCGGTCGCTACAGTTTTTGGATGAGTTTTCTTTCAGTATAATGGGTGCGAAGTTTTCTTCCGTCCGGTTCGGAAGTTTTCTGCGCACCAGACGGAACTTCGATGAACACCAGCAGCGCCAAAAGCCCGGCTCTGATCTGTTCGAGCTTGTCCGCCTGAACGATCCGCGACGTGCGTCCGCGATGCAGGATCGCCTCCGCCTCATCGGCAATCTGCGGATCGCCAGTGTCACGTATTTGCCGCCTCAACTGACAGATTTCTTGCCGGAGCCCGGATACGGCGGCTTGCTGCAACTGCATGGCATCGCGAATGGCGACGAGCTTGGCATACCCGTCGATCAGCGGTCGAAGGCTGATCCCTGCCAGACTGACGATCACGCCATTGCGGCGTTCCCCATGACGACGGGCATGGGCAACTGACGTGCGCTCGATCAGCTCCTTCTCGCGTAGCTCCGCTTCCGCATTGTTCAGCACTTTCGCCGAGATGCCGAGCTTGGCCGCAATCGTTCCAGGCTGTTCCCAGATTCCGCAGATCTTGCCGGTGCCAAAATCACCGTCCCGGCAACAGCTGATACAATATTCGAGCAATGCGACGGCGGTTCGGGAGATTCGGTTGGTTCTTTCAACCGATCTTGAAACCTGCTTGACCAGCGCGACAAGCTGATAGGGCTTCACCCCATCTGGTAAGCCACCATGGGCGAGTGAAGCGCTCATTTCGCACCGCCCCGCACGTTCGCGCTTGCACGCGATTCCGTGATCCGGTAAACGGGAAGAATAGCACCACAGCTATCGAAATTGCCGCTGCGAGGGGTTGCCGCCCTTCCAGCGGTTTTTCTTTGCTTATCTGGCAGCCAAATTTCGTCCCCCCGGCCTTGTAACCTATTGAAATATATAGACCCCATAATGTTGGTCAAAAGGGGACGGGCTATTGAAGTTGTTGACTTTTCCCCTTTCACGGCTGAAACACGGGTTCGATTCCCGTAGGGGTCACCATCTTCCCTCGCCCGCACGGGCAGGCTATGATGGGCTGCCGATAGCCAATCGGCCCCTTCGTCTAGCGGTCAGGACGCGGCCCTCTCACGGCTGAAACACGGGTTCGATTCCCGTAGGGGTCACCATAAAATCAATGACTTAGGTAATTTCACGCGCCTTTCGTCAAGTAACCGTCGAATATATCCACACGGACGCTGGCGGACGCATCATTCGGAGCGACGGAAACCGACGGTTGTTTCGCTAGAAAGAGCGCCGAGCGCCAGGGTGGCAAACTCGCCCCCTACACGACGATCAACTGTCGCGCTTATTTGACGGGCCGGTGGATCACGCTCAGACGCCCTTGCGACCTTCTCTCTATTTTTTTCAGTTCGATGCTTGGCCCTTAGCCATCGACCTTGGCGGCAACCGCTCTCATTTGATCGTTGGTTAGCAGCCAGCTTTTGCATGGACGGGCGGATTGCTGCGCCAACCTCAGGAAGCAATCTCTATATAATTCGATATTTCTCGAATTATCGATTGACCTCGCGGTTTCCATAGTTATTTCGATGATTCTGGAAAGGTCAGATTATGAGTGTGGAGAACATACAGGAATGGGCTGTCGATGCCCTTGGCGCGCTATCCCATGATACGCGGTTGGCGGTGTTTCGAATGTTGGTCAAAGCCGGGCCTGGCGGACTGGTCGCCGGAGCCATCGCCCAATCCGCGAATGTGCCGCCATCGACCATGTCGCACCATCTCGCAACGCTCGAACGGGCTGGGCTGGTGCAGTCGGAGCGTGAGAGCCGCCTGATCCACTATCGCGCCGACTATGCCAGCATGCGCCGCCTGCTCGCATTCCTGATGCAGGATTGCTGCCAGGGCGCGCCTGAAATGTGCGCCGACATCCTCGGCGAACTCACCTGCAACGCCTGAGAGACTGCAATGTCAGAGAAGATCTACAACGTCCTGTTCCTGTGCACTGGCAACAGTGCTCGCTCAATCCTGGCGGAATCCATCCTAACCAAAGAAGGCGCAGGTTGGCTATGTGCTGGGTGAGCGTCCGTGCGAGCAATTTGGCAGTGCCATGCGCCCAACGAGGACGCAGCTCATCGATATCCTCACCCAGTTGTTCGATTATCTCGAGCGGCGCACGTTTGAAGAGCTCCCCGAGGAATTGCGCTGGTCCGGTTCCGGATCTGGCGAGTGCGAAATCCTCCCCGACCAACAGGAGGAGCAGCGGCAAGCTCACAGAGCACTTTTCGATCCGCGCAGTCCCGGCCGTGGTCGAGCAGCAGGGCCGCCAACTGCTTGTCACCGAACAGCCCCCCAAACTTCCAACAGCGAGGCCGTCATGACGCGCAAGAAGTCATCGTTTGCAAGGCGTTGCCTCAAACTCCTCACCTCAGGCCTGATCGCGCTTGGCGCCACCACGCCCGCCACGGCGGGAACGCCGGGGCGCTGCACCGGGCATTTCGTCAACCCGATCACCGACATCTGCTGGTCGTGCCTGTTCCCGATCTCGATCGGGGGGCTCAAGATCTGGCCCTCGAACCGGCCCGATCCCGACAACCCGGTGCTGCCGGTGTGCCTGTGCGGGCTGCGCCCCGGGATCGCGATGGGGTTCTGGGAGCCGGTTCGGCTTGCGGACGTCTCGATGAAGCCGTGGTGCTTCGTCAACCTCGGCGGGCTCAAGCTCGATCCCGGGTTCGACATCGGCCACAAGACGATGGCCGGGCCGTCGGCGGTTGGCGGCGCGACCCAGTACAATTCGCAGTGGAACATCCACTGGTACGCTTACCCGCTGATCTACTGGATGGAGCTGGTCGCCGACTTCCTCTGCCTCGAAACGGGTTCGGTCGATATCCTCTATATCACCGAGATCGACCCGCTGTGGCAGGACAGCGAACTCACCGCGATCATCAACCCCGAGGCGGTGCTCTTCGCAAATCCGCTCGCGCTTGCGGCCTGCGCCGCCGACTGCCTGCTCGCCACCACCAAGCTGCCTTCGGATAGCCTGTTCTGGTGCGCGGGATGCCAGGGCTCGATGTATCCGCTCAATGGCAACGTCTCGGCAACGATCGGCCATGTCCAGGCCTCGCGGCTCGCGTTGTCGCGCTTTGCCTACAAACTCCACCGCGAACTCGTCGCTTGGGGAACGATGGGCGGCAAGGGACTTTGCGGCAAATACCTGATGCCGGTGATGCGCAAGCAGCAATACCGCTTCCCCGATGAGCTCCAGGCCGCCACCCAGATCCAACAGAAGATCGAGGATTACTATGCTCGTGCTCGCCAATAAGTGCGGCCAGCGGCTCGTCGCCGCCTGCCTGATTGCCGCCAGCCTCGCCATCGCCCCGCTCCCGGCTTTGGCCGGTGACGCGCCAACGGTGACTACCCCCGATGGCCAGGATCCGTTCTACTGCGCCGAGCGGCGCCTCGGGTACTGGTTCTACTGCACCAGGCCCAAGCCGCCCGAACGGGTCGATCCACAGCCGCTGGATCAGCAGAGCGCGACGAGCCGCCTCGATGCGATCACCGCGACCTTACGCGAACTTAAGGCCAAGGCGATCCTCGAGCCGACAGCTGAGAACGTCACCGCCTATATCCGCTTTCAACGCCGCCAGCTCGATCAGGCCTCGTTGTTCAGCGATGTCTGGCAGCGCTCGATCTGGCAAGAACCCGACCTTGATTACACGCTCCAGCGCCCGGTTTCGACCCTCGGCAAACGTGCCTGGCAGGATAACCGCAAGACCGAACGTGACGGCGTGATGGCCCACCTCTCCGAGCGCTACGGGCTGTTCTACTTCTTCGCGCAGAGCTGCGGCGCCTGCGAAGTCATGTCGCCGATCGTGCAAGGCGTCGCCACGACCTGGCACATCACGGTTCGCGCGATCTCGACCGACGGCGGACCCTCGCGGAATTTCCCGCGCTACACGGTCGAGACCAACCAGCGACAACGCATGGGGCTCGATCCCGGCATTACCCCGGCCGTCGTGCTCTGGGACGCCGCCGCGAAACGCGCGATCCCGATCGGTTACGGCGTGATGAGCGCCGACGAACTCCAGGACCGCATCTATCTCCTGACCTCGAAGGAAGCCGGACGTGACTACTAGGTTCAAACGCATCGCGGCGATGCTACTCGCCGCCGCCCTCCCCCTGACCTCGCTCCATGCCGATGTCGGTAGTTCGATGGACTCGTTTCTGAACGACGTCGGCGGCGCCGCGCAGGTCAACGGTCCAACCGCATTCCAGGGCCAGTCGGCGGGCTACTACAGCCTCGGCAACGTCTGGACGCGCTTCCCGCAGAAGACGACCAACATCGCTAACCTCCAGTTGCCCCGCGCCCGCGCGGGCTGCGGCGGGATCGACATCTTTGCGGGCTCCTTCAGCTTCATCAACGCGAGCGAGATCGTCGCGATGCTCAAGGCCGTCGCCAACAACGCGGTCGGGTTCGCGTTCTCCCTCGCGATCGACACAGTCTGCCCCGAGTGCTCGAAGATCATGCAGGAGTTCTCGCAGAAGGCGCAACTCATGAACAATCTCAACATCAACTCCTGCGAATTGGCGCAGGGGCTGGTGGGCGGGATCTGGCCGAAGGGCGATTTGGCCGACAAGGCGATTTGCGAGGCGATCGGCAACAGCGAAGGAATCTTTACCGACTACGCCGCCGCCAAACACGGCTGCGGCACCCGCGGCCAGCGCACCAGCACCACGGCGGCGGGCGCGGGCAAGTACGATGACGTCAATCCCGGCGTGGCGCGGAACTATACCTGGACGATCCTCAAGAAATCCGCGTTTTTCTCGCCGGGTGGTACGCTCGACCAAGAGCTTGCCGAATATCTGTTTCGGACGTGTACTTTCCGGCTCGCGTCGACTTTATCTGAACCGCGATCATGCGGGCAGTTGGCTCGCCGTCGATCATGACCTCGGCGAGGCCGTCGATGCCCGCTTCAAGTCGGCTACGTTGGTCGAATTGGAAGCCCATAGAAAGGAACCGCTTGCGGACCGCAGCTTCACCAAGCTCACCGATGAGCTGGTTGTCGGTGATCTTCTTCCCCATCGCTCGATGATAGAACATCTTGGCAACTAAGCCATCGCATTTTTCCGGGCATCCAGATTTGCGTCGTTAATCTGGACTTCACCTCGACCTATCGAAAGTTCGATTGTCGGTACGCGAGGTCTGTCTTGGGCGAGACCTGAATGGGCTGTTGCCTGTGGGGCGCTAGAATCAGTGGGCGAATGTGCGGCAATAACGGCGTGAAGGTGCCGTCTAGCGCGGGCTTAAGAAGTTCAGCACCCTTTCACGGGTCCTTACCCTCGGCAACCGCCCTCCCCTCAAGTCTCCAACAAACCGCGGATCCCCAACCGCAAGCCGTCCGAACTTGCTCGGTGGCATGCGGTGTTGCGCAAGATAGGTCTCGATCTGGTCCAGAAGCTCCATCGCCGTTCGACTCACTTAAGACTTGCGTTCTTGGTATGTTCCGTATAGGACGATCTTCCTAGAGTCTAGGAAAATTTCCTATGCAGGCAGCTTTGAAACCAAGAGACATGGACGAGGCACGCGAAGCGCTCGACCGCTTGATCGCCGAGCGGCGGGTCAATTATTCGGGAATTTCCCGGCTGTTGGGGCGCAACACGTCCTATATCCAGCAGTACCTGCGCAAAGGCAGCCCGCGCTATCTCGACGAGCGAGACCGGGGCGTGCTCGCACGCTTCTTCGGGGTCGACGAGTCGGTCCTCGGCGGCCCGACCCACCGTTCGGGACCCGTGGTCGATCTTGTCCAGGTCCCAATCCTCGCAGTCGAAGCCTCGGCCGGTCACGGCGCTCTGGCCGATATGGAAGCCCAAAGCGCGCAATTCGGGTTTGATCCCAACTGGCTGCGGAAGCTGACGCCAAGCAAGTCCCCGAGCCTTTCGATCATCGGAGTGCGCGGAGATTCGATGGAACCCACGCTGAGCGATGGCGACGACGTGCTGGTCGATCTCGGCGACAACCAGGCGCGGATGTTGATGCTCATGGTCGCGGTCTCGATGCCCGCCTGCTGCATCACGTCGAACGGCTTCCCCGCATCGACCGCGCCCAACTGCTTGCGGTCGCCGATCGCAGCGAAACGGTCGAGCTGGAGCAGGTTCGCGAGGCCGACCAGCTTTTCCTTGTCGGCATTGCCGACCATTGAGGCTTCATCGAGCAGAACCACGGTCCCGCTGAGTTCCTTGCGCGTTTTGGCGAGCGCGGCCTTGTCACCACCATCCAGCAGCGCGGCATGGCGCTTCAGGAACCGCGCCACGGTCATCGACGGAATCCCGGTATCGCGCTCGAGCATCTGGACAAGCGTGTTCTGGACCGCGAGCCCGAGCACCTGCTTGCCTTCTTCCCGCAGAATATCGGCGACAGGTTTGAGCACCGTGCTTTTGCCTGCCCCGGCGACCCCCTGGATTGCAACGATGCGGTTGTGAGAACCGAGAAGCAGACGCCCAGCGGCTTCCTGCCCCGGGTTGAGGGTCATACCGTATTTGAGTTGCGATAGAGCCTGGAGGCGCGTGCCGGCCTGCTCCGGGGCGACGATCGGCGGAGCCTTGCCGCGCCCCTCCTCGATTGCTGCAACGATGCGCTGCTCTGTGCCAATCGCGACCGCCGTGGTGATCAGACCCCGGTCCGCGCCCTTGCCCCGTTGCAGCTCCCCTTGCCGCTCCAATTGTGCGACCCGGCGCTCGATCGCGGGCATGCTGGCAGGGAGCCCGAAGCCGAGCGCGGCCTTATAGATGTCGGTGCGGGCAAAGGCCGCCTCGCGTTCGGACAGGTGCCGAATCGCCGAGGCCACCGCATGGATCGCGGCGACCTCTTCCTGCGGACGGCGTCCCAGATCGGTGGGGACCAGAGGATCACCCTCGCGCAGACCAAAGTGCTCGGCGCAGCGCCGCGATCAATTCCTTGCCGCGCACCGCGAGATCGCGTGCGGCCATCGCGATACCGCCAGAATTGCCGATATCGCTCGCGGCGCGGGCATTGGCCCGGGCGATGACTGCCTTGGGGTCAAACCCCATAGCTGCGGCCTTGTCTGCCCATTGCCTAGCCAGGGCAGCGCGGTCCTTGATCGTCTGCTTTTCGGAGCGGGTCTTGAGGTTGGCGACATTGCGCGCGGCGAGACCTTTGGATGTCATTCCTCCGAGTTCTTGCAGGATCTCGGCGCGGCGCGAACTGAAGGCATCGCGGACCTCTTTGGGCACACCTGCTGCCTCGAAGTTGCCGTGCTTGCCCACCTCGCCGATCTCGTAGCCGAGGCGCTCGACCGACAGGCGAAAGCGCGCCATGGTCATCGCGTTGAGGAGCGTGTTGTGCTCCCAAAGCTTGTCGTTGCGCAGCGCCCGCCACTTACCGTCAGGGCCTTGCGTAGCATTGGCGACGACCGCATGGATATGGGCGTTGGGCTCCTGGTTGCGATTGGTGTCATGGCTGAACAGCGCGATCAGGAGATTGCCGGTTTGGGCTACCTTCTCCTTGCCCTTCACCTCCATGCGGGTTTCGGCGAGGTTCTTTTCCGCCCAAGCGAGGGTCTCCTTGACCGCCTCGGTATAGGCCTCGAGGATTCGCTTGTCTCCGCCGACAAGAGCCAGCAGCGACCAGCTTTTGGGCATCGAGAAGGTCAGGTCGGTCCCGGGCCGGTGTTCGCGCTTGTCGCTGCCGAGGCGGGTGCCATCGGGAAGAAATCCCTTGAGCACCGACTCGAAGAGGCGGGGGTCGACCTCGCCTGAAAGCCCGAGCTTGTCGGCGCCCTTGCCGAACCAGGCTCCCGACCGGTCTGCGTCGGCGCGGGTGTAGTAATTGTCGGCCGCAAAGTATTTTGCGGCGCCGCCGGCAGTGCGGACATTGGCAACGGATAGCATGTCGCGCGCTCCCGGCGGACGCCTATTGGGATCAGATTTCCATGTCCGCTTCACCGATCCCGCGTTCGTCACGGGCAGGGTCGTCGGGCTCGGATAAGCCATCCTCAAGCATCAGCTTGCGGGCTTCGACAGGCGCGCTTGGCACGCCCAGCCGAATATCAGGCTTTGCCTCGCCCGCAGGTTTTACGAACCTCGGCGCATCGCTGCGCGGAGCTTCTTCCGGGCCCTTTTCCTGGCTTTCACTGCTGCCTGTCGGGAGCGCCGTACTTTGCGCAAGTGCGGCTGCGACCTCGCCTTCACTGGCTGGGACAGATGGAGCGACCTCCCCTGCCCGCTCGGGCGAATTCATGCCCGGAATAACCGGAGAGAGATCTGCTCGCGCATCCTGCAAAGCCTCGGCAGCCGGTTCGCGCTGGCGCGCCTCGACGGTCACCAACTGGCCCTTGGTGCAGTACTTGGCGACGTTCTGGCCGAGACCGTTGAAGCAAGTGATGCGGTGGAATTCGCTGTCCTTGGCGGTGTAGCCGTTTTCGTCCTTGTAGGTCTTGCCCTCCTTGCGGGCGGGCCGGTTGGTCGCCACCGAGATCGAGGTGATGCCAGTGCCGCCTCCCGTGGTGCGGGTTTCGGGGTCGCGGGCGATGCGGCCAACGAGGATAACGAGATTGGTCATGGGTCTTCTCCTGATCGAGCATCCGGGACCATCCCGGCTGCGAACCAAGTGAAGAAGCGGCCAACGGCGATGCGCACCGCAGGGGAACCCGGAACTGGTTCGGGTGGTGCGGGCAGCCGGGCAAAGCCCGGCAACACGGCCGGACCTGATCCGGGTTGCGTCTCGTCCGGGGGCTGATTCAAGGGACGGTTCGCATGCGTGACGGGGTGTCCTGGATGGTTGGTCTGGAGGTGCTGACCTCGATCCCAAGTGTCCTGGCCGTTTGCCAGTCCCCCACCCGCCCCGGCGTTCCAGCGTCAGATCGCGATCCGCACCGACCGGTTTTCACCGCCGCGCAAACCTGCACGCGAAACGGCCCCACCGGGAGCTGCGTTCGCGTCATCTCCATCGAACGTCTCGTCCAGACGGTGCCCGCGCAGCATCCAGGTCTGCGGGGCGATGAGGCGCGCCCAGTCGGCAAAGGAAGGGATCGAGCCCAAGTCCTCGCGCACGTGCTGTTCACCGATCAGACGCACCGGAACGATCCGGCCGTCGGCGTTGACGATCGTCGCCCCGAAGACACATTCGAGCATGAAGATGCCCTCGGCATGATGGCGCAAGGCACGATGCCGGGGGTCGGCCAGGATGGCCTTGGACTGATCGAACCACTGGTGCAGGGGGAGATAATCCTCGGGTCTGCCGCCCCATTTGCGAACCGAGGAGAGCGCGTGAAAATAGCAGTGTGCCATG
Organism: uncultured Alphaproteobacteria bacterium; assembly: GCA_963791765.1. Lineage (GTDB taxonomy): Bacteria > Pseudomonadota > Alphaproteobacteria > Sphingomonadales > Sphingomonadaceae > Novosphingobium. The sequence continues at coordinate 272,774 of CAWBTL010000005.1, read as the reverse complement.
ACGTCCTCCTCTAGAGACCGGTGAAATGTTCGTCGTAGCCGGTGTAGCGCAGGCTACACTCGAGCACGAAGCTGGCTTCGGGCACTTCGATCACGAGCAGACCGCACGATCCATCGTTGATTTCCCAGCCCGGATGGAACCGTTCGAGCGCGAGATATGTGAGGGAATCGAGTGCTGCGGCGAGCACCATAGGCGCGGCGGGTCGGCATCGATCGCCCCAAGCATTTCGAGCCCCGGCGCATCGAGCCAGTTCACGGTCTCGAGCACACCGAAAATATACTCAACCAGCGGCTTGGAGAAATGCTCCGGAGCCATTTCGGCGCTTCGCATCAGACGGTCGAGATTCTCCCGCGATCGATCATGGTCATAATCGCCAATATCGTCGAGCAACGTCTGTCCGACCGGCGGAAGCTGCTTGCGAAGCGTGAGGCGCGCATCGTCGCGATCAGCGAGCTCGGCTTTTGCGGCTTCGGTGGCCTTCTCGTTCTCGGTGACTTGGAGCGCGCGTGCACGATCCCGCTTGCCAACGAGACTCCAGCAGATTTGGCAACCGGCAGCCCTTGCGGTGCGTACAACTGACGCAATTTCGGTCATAGAAATCGACAGCCGCTTCGCTCAGTTCGTAAAAATAGGAACTGCTGTCATCGATCGCGAAGTTACAGTGAATGCAGTGATGGGCGATTGGCAGCTTTGTCTGTTGCGCCAGAAGGCCGTAGCCCATGCCTTCGATCCGAGCATTTGCGCACCAATTGGTGATGAGCGGCATCGTGTCCCGATTCCGTTCTCCATTATGGATTGCTTCGTCGAAGCTACGCCTACCGATCATCCGCCCATATTCAGAGTCTGAAGGGCTATTCGCAAGAGATTCTTTCACGCATTTGGTGCCTCTGGAGGCGCCCTTGGGGTCATGGCGTGATGCCTAGACCGACGTGAACAAATGGCCGCTTTTAGGATCGATTAAACCGTAGCCGGATGACCGCATCTGGGCGCAAAGCCGCCACCAAGAGAGCAAGCGCTCGTCTAGTTTGTTGGTTGATGTACCACCCGGAAGACCTCGCCGGATCCTGCATCGCGCACCAGATCAACGCGCTTGCCATCCCAATGGTAGTCGAGGTGGCGTCCCTGGGCGGGGTCCGACGCGCAATCGGGATAGAAGAGCGCGGCGCATTCGCCGCCTTGGTGACGAACGCTCGGGTAAACAATCCCGTCGGCTCCATCGGCTTTGAGCGTCACCGCCAAGCCTTGAGAAGCCTCATAGCTGCTAGGATCAAGAGCTGGATGATTGGCCGCTCCGGCTCCTCTCAAATCATGCAGGCTGGCACCGACCGATAGAACAATCTCGCGGAATTGAGACGACCAGCCCGGTGCTTCGGCGGTTCGGGCCATGAAGCGCCCATGGTGGTGGATCGTTTCGAACAGTGCCGTCTCGAAGACATTTCCGACATAAAGCACGCCGTAGCTGCCATCGGTGAAGCGGCTCGGACGGTCCGTGCTGGCGTGCGTAAACGGCGCCATCAGATAGGACGCCCCGTCACCGCCTACCCGGCGCCCTGCTGGCACGAGGTCGAGACTGCCGATCGTGGCCATGATACGCGGGTTGGTTTTCTGCTCTGCAGAAATCAGCAGCGGCCAATCCGCCGGGTCCGCAATGTCCTCGAACAGGTCGATCGGTGGAAAGGCACTGCGGATGATCCTGACAGCGCCTTTCCACAAAACTCGGCTGATGGGGATATGCTGGCCTTCCGTCACCAGCCACCGCGCTCGGCGTCGAGATAGCGGCGCACGCGCATGATGTCGGTCAGTTCACCGCCGAGCATCACATCAAGGGCGCTCGCCCCGGCAAAAATGGTATTACCTGCCTTAATCCAGGCATAACCCCGCTGGGCCTCCGAGAAGATGATCCGCAGCGCCTTGTGAATGCCCATGATGTTGGAGAGACGGGCAGAGCCGTCCCGGGAAATACGCCCGGGACCATCGGCCTTCCATCGGCGAAAGGAGCGCACCGGCATGTCGAGCAGGGTCGCTGCTTGTTCGTCGGTCAGTTCCCACTTGCCGAACAGGCCCAGTGCCGCCCGAAACATGGCAGCCGCCTCCTCCTGCGTAATAGGATCGGGCCGGAACGCTTGGGCGGCAGTATCAACGGGTTGCAAAGCCAACATGGCAATTCTCCATATGGCACCATATACGGGATTAAATGCCATTTGGCAACCTCTATTGCGGTTGCTGCGGGGCGGGCGCTAAGGCTTCGAACCATGAATACAGTGAACCAGAGAAATATCGAAAGCTGCGGGTTTTGCCACTATTGGGACCAGACACCCGATGAAGACGGCCATGACATTGGCATCTGTCTTCGGTTCCCACCCACCTACGAAGGGTGGGCCATGTTGGAGGTAAGCGACTGGTGCGGCGAATTTCAGGCCGGAGACTCGGCATGAAACTGGCCGGATCGCTCAGGCCCGGCAACTAGCTTGGGCTTTCGCTGATTTGAGCCAGAACATTGCTTGCTCCGTCGAGGGGAACGAACAATCGCGTCTGGTAGCGGATGATCTCGATGAAGCAGCCCTGCGCCTTGTACCAATCGAGCCGGGCGGCTGACCAACCGGCAAGCTCAAGCCGCTGCGCACCGTTGACAAGGCTGCGCTTGAGCGTGAGCGCTTCGCGCGCTTGCACCTGCATCGGCCGACCCGCGGCAAGTACAGCCTCGACGACCTGCTCGGCCGAGAAAGCATGTTCGCTCTCCAGGCCAAGTGCCTGGCACAGCTCGTGGACGCAATGCAAAGGAACCTCGCGGCCGAGCAGCGAGCGCCCGTCGCGCGCCGAGATCCGGCTCACCCGGACATAGTCGGATGGCAGCTTGTCCCAGACCGGCAGCAGCAGCCCGGTCGCGAGGTGAAGGCGTTCGCGCTTGTGGCTGGTGGCGGCCTCGTCGACCTCGGCTTGCCAGAGGCGGCGAAACTCGGCTGCGTCGACCAGCTCCCAGCTGCTCTCGCCCAGTTGATCGGCGGTGAGGTAGCCGCGTTTCAATGGCCGGACGAGTTCGAAGCGCGCGATCCGCGTCCCATCGTCGGCGAGCAGGCCGCGTGCCGGGACAAGCAACCCGATCCGGCCCGAGCGGCTGTTGCGCATCATGCGCTGGCGCTCGCCCGGCAGACCATGCAGTTCCTCCAGGCGCGCAAGCGACAACGGCTTCAGTGCGCGGGCGATCTCGATTTCGAGGAGATGCGTCGTCGCGCCCGAGAGCGCGTCGGTGCGCAGCAGCGTGTCGGACAAGACTTCGAAGTGCTCGACCGCGATGGTCTCGACCCCGAGGTCGAGCGTGCCGGCTTGCCGGGCGGCGTCGATCCGGGCTTCGACCAGCCCCAGGAACTCATCGAAAATCGCATTCTGCAAGGCGATAGGCAGCGCGAGGAGCCGATTGAGCCAGCGCTGGATCGTCGGAAGATCGTCGACCATCGATCCTTCGGGTCCTTCGATCCTGAGTCCCGTCAGTTCCTCGAACCGCCCAAGTGTTACGGCGTCGAGCTTGCCGGTGAACAGCAGGCCAAACCAGCGGTGGAGCGCCTCCTTGGCGTAAGTGCTTTCAAGGTTGTCGGCGGGGTCGAACAAGTTTTGTCCGCCCGTCTGGCGCTGACCGCGGGTCAGGGCGCCGAGACTGTCGAGCCGCCGCGCGATTGTCGAGATGAACCGACGCTCGCCGCGCACGTCGGTGGTCACCGGGCGGAACATCGGCGCCGAGGCCTGGTTGGTGCGATTTGTCCGTCCCAGCCCCTGGATCGCGGCGTCGGCGCGCCAGCCTGGTTCGAGCAGGAAGTGCACGCGCCGCGCCTGGTTCTTCGCGGCAAGATCGGCATGATAACTGCGCCCAGTGCCGCCAGCATCGGAGAAGACCAGCACCTGCTTGATCCCATCCATGAATGCCTGGGTCTCGGCGACATTGGCGCGCGGGCTGCGGGATTGGAGCTTCTGGCACCCGTCGCGCCCGACGATCAGGCGGCGCGTGCGACCAGTGACCTCGGCGACCCGGTCGACACCGAACCGCTCGATGATCGCATCGAGCGCGGTCGCGATCGGCGGCAGCGCGCAGAGCTGTTCGATCATCCGGTCGCGGGCGGCGAGCGCCGAGCGGCACAGCACCGGCGCACCAGTTTCGTCGCTCATCGGCTCGGAGCGCGCATTGCCGTTCTCGTCGGTAAACACCGCCATCAGTCGCACCGGGAAGCTCTTGGTGAGGTAGTCGATCACATATTCACGCGGGCTGAGGTCGATCTCGAGCGCCTCACGTTCGGCATTCGACAGATCGGCAAGGCGACGGTTGAGCATGGCCTCGGCAGTCGAGACGAGTTGCACCACCACGGCATTGCCCTCGGCCAGTGCGGTCTCGATCGCGGGAAGCAGGCTCGGCAACTTCATCGAAAGCAGGACTTGCGCAAAGAAGCGCTGCTTGGTGCCTTCGAACACCGAGAGCGCCGCCGCCTTGGCCCCGGAGTTCAGAGTGTCGCCGCTGTCCTGATCGACGATCCGGGTCGCTTCGAGCGCCTCGCGCAGGTTGGCATGGATGATCGCCCAAGCCTCAGCATAAGCGTCATAGACCGCGATCTGGTCAGTAGTCAGGCAGTGCTCAAGGATTTCGTATTCAACCCCTGCGAACGACAAGGCCCGCGCAGTGTATAGCCCGAGCGACTTCAAATCGCGGGCGACCAGTTCCATCGCGGCAATGCCGCCGTCGCGGATGTCGGCGACGAATGCCTCGCGGTTGGCGAAGGCGGTCTCCGGTCCCCACAGGCCAAGCCGGGTCGCATAGGCGAGATTGTTGACGTCTGACGCCCCGGTTGCCGAGGCATAGAGCACGCGAGCGCGCGGCAGCAGGTTCTGAAGCCGCACCCCGGCAACGCCCTGCTCCGATCCCTTGACCTTTCCTCGTGAGCCTTCACCGCCCGCGGCGTTCGCCATGGCGTGAGCTTCGTCGAAAACGATCACCCCTTCGAAGTCTTCCCCGGCCCAATCGAGGAGCTGGTCGAGCCGGGTCGCATCGCTGCGGCCCGAACGCAGGGTCGGATAGGTGACGAAGAGGATGCCCTCTCGCATCCCGACCGGAACACCGAGCTTCCACTGTCCGAGCGGCTGAATGTCGATCGGCAGGCCGCCCAGTGCCGACCAGTCGCGGCGGGCATCTTCGAGCAGGGCCTCGTTCTTGGATATCCAGATGTGGCGCCGCTCGCCCCTTACCCAGCGGTCAAGCATCGCCGAGGCGACCTGGCGCCCCTTCCCGGCTCCGGTCCCGTCGCCAAGGAAGTAGCCCATGCGATAGGATTTGCCCTCGCCGCTCGCTTTGAGCGCGCAGCCCCTGTCCTCGGGTTCGTAACGACCGGTGAGGTCGCGGGCGTGGGCGCTCGCGGCATAGATCAGCGTCTCGGCCTGAGCGGCTGAAAGCACGCCCCTGGCAATGAGATCGGAAGGAAGTTGCGGGACTGCCTGTGGCACCGGCGCGGTGATCGAGCCCATTGCGACGGATTCGACCAACGGGGTTGGATGTTCGACCGCGCCTGGAATCGCAATGCGGCTCGGCCGGTAGGGCAGATAATGCCCGACCTGCTCCGCGATCGGGGCGGGCATTTCAAGTGGTTGATAGGCGAGTGGCAGGATTGCAGGCGCGGCAGCAACCGGTCGAACCGTGAGCGGGACCGGTTTCCTGCTCGTGGCGATGAGGCGCAGCGGCGTGAACGACCTCGATGCAATGACCGGTTCTTCGACTGACTGCTTTCGCACCAGCAGGGTGTCGACCAGAAAGCAAAGTTCGGCGAAGTTCACGGGCTTAGCAATGATCGGGCTGACACCGCCATCGAGCTTGTCGAGCACCAGAGCCGGGTGGAGATCGAGGTGCCCTGCTTGACGAAGCCGCGCTCGATCGCGGCGTTGAGGCGCAGCGCCACTGGACCGGCAGTACCACTGACGAAGCGCGGCAGGTCGAACCATTCTGGCATCACCGCAACCAGACGGCCGCCGGGTAGCAGCCGCTTCCAGGCCGAGCGCAGGTGCCGTGCCCCGGTGCGTCCGTCGTGCCCGCGCTCGATGCCGTGCGAATAAGGCGGGTTCATCAGCACCACGCTCGAAGCGACACTGGGCTCGAGCAGTTCGTCGATCAGATTCACCATCGTGGCCGGTCACCGGCGCACCCGGGAACATGGCTCCGAGGCACTCACGGCGCAGCGGCGAAATCTCATTGAGCGCAAGCCGCGCACCCGCTTTCGCAGCCCAGATTGCGAGCATGCCGGTTCCGGCCGATGGTTCGAGCACAAGTTCGCCGGGAGAAATCGCGCAAGCCCGCCCGGCGAGCCAGGCGATCCGCGGTGGGGTCGCGAACTGCTGCCACTCGATCTGCTCGTCGCTGCGGGTGGTCTGCGTCGGCACCTGCGCTTCGAGGCGGGTAAAGGCGCGATCCGCCTGATCGGACGGCATGGCGCAGGTCAGTGTGGTAACCTGATTCAGAAACAGCACCTGGGCGAGTTCAAGCGCGGCATGGGCATCGCGCACCGACCAACGGCCCGCGGCATCGCTTCCGCCGAAGTGTTCGCCCATGACCGCATTGAGGACGCTGCGCGTCACGATCTGGAAGGCGCCTAGCCGAACAGCGAGCTCGCGGGCCGCGCTGAGCACAAGCGGCTTGGCGGGAGCGGGAAAGGCGAAAGCGGGTGAAGCGTGGGACATCGGGAACCTCCTGATGAGGCCCAAGTCCGTCCGGGGCCTCACAAGGCTCCAAGCCCCCTTTCCTCTCAGCGACGCTCAAACCGTCACGCGGACGCGGCGCATCAGCACGTCGTTCCAATCGTCATCGGTTCGCTCGGGCCGTCGGGTGGCAATCCGGCGACCCTCGCAGGCATGAGCTTCGCGGGCGCGCTCGTCGGCCAAAAGGCCGCCAGCATCGTTGTCCACGAACAGGTGCAACTCGCGCACCGACTCCGGGATCGTGACCAGGCCGAAGCGCTCGTTGCCAAGTGTCGCCCAGCAAGGGATGCCAAACAGCTGCATCGCCGAGAGCGCCGTTTCGATCCCTTCGGCGAGACCAAGGCGGCCGCCGCGTGGGAAAGCCAGACGCACTGCCCCCGAACCGAGGCTACCGAGCGCACGCTTTGGCTGGTCGAACCGCGCAAGGCCCTGGCCCGCCGGATCAAGGAAAGTCCGGTGCAGCGCCAGCACGCCGGCATCGTTGCGAACCGCCGCGACCATCGCAGGGAGGAATCGGACTGCACCTTTGGGTCCCAGCGGCGTGCGGGGAAGAAAGCGCAGGTCCGGCGACGAAGTGGTGATGGCGCGGCCCGCAAGGTAGCGCGCGGCTGGGCTGTCGGCGAGGATCGCTGCATCGCGCCACAGCCGGAGCGCATTGCGATCGGCGATCTCTTCGCGCGGCGTCGGCGTGATCGCCTCGCCCTTCCCGTCGAACAGGTCGGAGATCCGGACCCCGACCTTGGCGAGGCCCTGCATCACTGCCTCGTTGGTGCAACCAGCAAAGCAATGAACCAGGATCGCACGCTTGCCGAGTGTGATGCTGAGCGACGGCGTGCGGTCGGCATGAGCCGGACAGCAGCACATGCCGCGCGAGCGCGACCAGGTGCCTTCCAGCCCCTCGACGATCTTGCGGGCGCGGTCTTCAAGCGCCGAGCGCCTGCGGCATTGGGACATGGGGCATCTCCATCGGTGACATGCCTCCACCCGCGCAGCCTCCGCTCTGCGCCACTGACAATGAGTTTTCCTACAACGTATGTTCTTTATATGTTCTCTTCCGATTCGGCTAGAGAAGGAATCGAAAATGGCTCAAAAACTGATCGCTGCGCTCCTCGCGGTGGCGGGACTCGCAACCACCACTCCTGCCGTCGCGCAGGATGACGGCACCGTTTCAGCACCGTCGTCCAACCCCGCCTCGGGCTTTCGCATCGAAAATTCGGATGCTGGCTTCGAACTTGTCACGCACGGAGTCTGGCGTTCGCCGGAGGCCCCGCTGCCGTCGGTAGGTATTTCGTCGGACGTCGTCTCGGGCACACCAAGAGCCACGTCGCGACAAGGATCAAAACGGCCGCAAAGCGCTGCATCGAACTTCCGGCGCGCAGCCTACCTTCCGCACGTCTACGCCGCCGAAGCGCAATACGGCCTGCCGACCGGCCTGCTCGATGCATTGATCTGGACCGAATCCCGCTACAATCCCTTTGCCATCAGCGGTGCCGGAGCGGCAGGTCTCGGGCAATTGATGCCCAAAACCGCGCGTGAGTTGGGGGTTGCCAACCGGTTCGATCCGCGCGCGAACCTGTGGGCCGCGGCGCGATACTTGCGTCAGATGCTGGACAAGTTCGGCATGGTCCATCTCGCCATCGCAGCCTACAATGCAGGTCCCGGCGCGGTTGAGCGCGCTGGCGGCATTCCGCTCAATGGTGAGACACCATCCTATGTGCGGAACGTCCTTTCTTTCTGGGGGGCCAAGTGAGTTCGTCGTTCGGAAATGGCAGCAATCGGCGAAAGCGGGTGAGCGGGGTGTTAAACCACGGCGGCCGCGGGTTAAACATCCTGACGGACGCGGGCGATCTTTGGGTCATTAATCGTGACGACGTCGACCCCGATCTGCTGGGATGCCGGGTCACCGCCGAGGGCATCCAGGTCGGCTTTGATCGGCTCAATGTCGAATGGATAGGCGAAGCCGACGCATAGCCATTCCCGAGACGATCAGAATGCAACATGGTTGTCCCTGATCAGGCTACCGCCAGCCGATCGGTCCCGCCTCCCATGTCCGGCACTAGAGGCACGATTGCCCGTGCAGCGAGCATATCCAATCCATCGGCAATGAAGCGGGCATAGTGGCGCTCAATCATCGTCACGCTGGTATCGTGAATTGCAGCAACGAGGCGCAGCGGCAGATTTGCGCGAATGCCTCGAACAATCGAGGAATGCCGGAATGCATAGGGGACAACATCCGGAAGTCCGACTCGTTCGCGGATCTCACCCCAAAAACGAACGATCTCGCTGGGCGTCTCCCAGGCTTGGCGCCGCTCGCGATGCCACCTGATCGTCCCGGGTTTTTGCGCATAACGCCAACGCTCGAGCAGCACTGCATTTTTGCTGCGGCCAGTCAAAATTGGAGCGAGAGCGTCAAGGACATCGCGCCCTACCGGGACCGGCGTCACGCCTCCCTTTCCACCGCGTCCCTTCCTGCTTGCCGGGACCATAAGTCTCCCCGCCCCGGTCTGCACATCAATTGCCCGCAGCCTGGCAACTTGCGAGAATCGCGCGCCGGTCGCGGCCATTACGACGATGAGCCGAAAAAGATCTCCGTCCCAATCATGCTCGGCATCAACCTCATGGGTGGCCCTGATCAGATCGCTTATCTGTGCGTCCGAGAGAATTCTGATTTTCGCGCGCGAGCGGAACCGTTTCATCCTCGTCGACAAGCGCGGCCTTCAGTCCTGACTTGACGATGCTTGGCAACGCAGGAGGCAGGCGATCCCGGTTCCGTTCATAAGTGCTATTCAGGGCAGCCTTGAAGTCATTCACCAAACGCTGGACGGCGGTAGCCTTGAGGCCGGCCGACATACCCTCGCGCCAGTCTAACAGATTTCGTTCGGTCAGCTTGTGGAGCGCAATCTCAGATATAGGGGCAGCGGCAACTGCCTTCCTCTGTCCGTGCTTCGACCGGCCAATAACGTATCGTTCCAAACGATGTGCTGCATCGGAGCGCACCGTTCGACCAACCCGCCGACTGGCGCGCGCGTTCCGACTTTCGATGTAAGCCTCAACGGCGAGCCTCACTGTTTGCTGCGGGCCATCTGCTAGCGCCTTTGCCTCGATCCGAGCGGCCGTAACATGATCGAGCGCATCCTTGACGGCAGCGCGATAATCGAGATTGCCGATCGCGATTACGTCGTCTGCCGGTCCTATGGATGCCTGTCGGTATCCCGTTCCGTTGCGCCAACGAACAAGCCAAACGCCAGCCCGCTTCCCTTTTCGATATCCAACGTGGATCTCTGTATCTACACTGCGCCAATAGAGTCCTGGCGCCAGCCGCTTTCGTGCCTCGCGCGTCGTGAGAGGGGCGTCATTGATGGTCCTGGACATGCCCCACTATACAAAGTCATCAAATATACGTCAAATAAGCGGATGCGTACGGCGATGGACGCATGCGGACCTGAAAATTCTATATAACTGATTTAACATGATTTATGCGGAGCCATGCGGATGCGAATCGGAAAAACCGGGGTCTCTCTCACGGCTGAAACACGGGTTCGATTCCCGTAGGGGTCACCATCTCGGGATTGCGGACAGCCATGGCGCAAAACAGAGCGGCGACCGGTTCCCTGGCACCCAAAGTCCTGATCCTTGACAATTTTCTTGCGCCGCCGCTGGTCGCGGTGCTGCTGGACCATGCCATTGCCAGCGAGACCCATTTCCGCCAGGCAAAGGTGGAGGGTGCGAAGCTTGATCCGCAATTCCGCGTTGCGCTGGATTGCGGCAGCCTGCCGGGTCCGCTCGGCAAGGCGTTTGAAGCTGCCATATTTGACCGACTTGCTGAAATTTGGCGCGGGGTGGGGATTCCACCGTTTCCGGTCGTCCGGACCGAGCTATCGCTGGCAGCGCACCGGGACCGCGCCTATTACCGCAAGCACATCGACACTTTCACGCATGACGCGCGATCGGCAGAGCCGAGCGATCGCATCGTTTCAGGCGTGTTCTATTTCCACCGCCAGCCAAAGGCCTTTACCGGCGGCGAGTTGGCTATCCACTCGATCATGGGAACTGAAGTGGTCCAGACCATCGAACCGCGATCGAACCGGCTGGTGGTTTTCCCCTCCTTCGTCCCGCACGAGGTAATGCCGGTCTGCCTGCCCGGCGACCAATTTGCCGATGCACGCTTCTCGATAAATTGCTGGCTGCATCGCGGCCGGGGCTGATCCGGCGCCCTGACTACAGCTGCGGCGCAGGCTCGCTCGCTGCGGTCTTGGCCTTGCCGGCCTCGCCATAGTCCAGTGTGCCGAACATCCAGTCATACAGCAGCGAGATCGTGGCGTAATTACCGCCTGTGAATTTCGCGTGGTGGTTGTGGTGCATTGCCGACACGAAATTCAGATAGCGGTAAGGAAAGCGGTCTTCGGTCCAGCGATTGTGGTTGTGCAGGTTGATCTCTGAAAAGGCGATCCAGGTGATGACGATGGTGACGACGTGGAAATTGCCCATCAGCATCGACAGAACGAAGATGCTCGCCACATACAGGCCCAGCCCGATCGCCACTTCGAGCGGATGGATATAGCTGGAATCCCAGCGGCAGGGGTTGTGCTGCCGGTGGTGGACCGCGTGCATCCATTTCAGCGGCCCGCCCAGGAAGGCGCTGTCGTGGAACAGGAAGCGGTGGGTCAGGTAATAGAAAAAGTCATAGAACATCAGGATCACGGCCATATCCAGCAGCATGTTCCACCAGGGCTGCGGCTCCAGCGTCAGGCAGAACGGCAGGATCAGGCCAAAAATGATCACCAGAAACAGGATCGACCATTTGCGGTTCCATTTCTGGTTGGCCGCATAGCTGGGCCGCTGCATCTTTTCGCGCAGGGTATCGGCGTTGAGGCGCTCGGCCTCAGCAAGCGCCGGGACCAGCATCAGCAGCTTCTTGCCAATAAAGCTCAGCCCGAAAATTCCGGCGAGCGTGACCAGCGACAGCTGCCACTGATAATGCTCCACAAGAGATGCGGTGAACGAACTTTCCATGGGATGCGTTTCGAAGCCTCTGATACGTCCAGTTGCCGCAATGATACACAATAGATCATATCAGGCAAGAGTGCTGGCATAGATCACTGCCGCCGCGATGATCAGGAACACCGCGCCGACACCGCGGTCCAGCCACAGCCGCACGCCATGGCGCTGCATTGCCGCCGATAGCGTGCTGCCCGCCGCGATGTAGGCGAGGCCAAGCGCAACATCGAGGCTGATGGCGACCGCCGCCAGCAGCGCAATCTGCGGCGCGACCGGCTGCGCCTTGTCAACGAACGGCGGCAGCAGCGCGAGCACATAGACCAGCGACTTGGGGTTGCTCAGTGCGACAACCAGACTGTCACGCAGGGCATGGCGCGAATTGGACGGCTTCGCCCTGCTCGCTTCCGGTGCGCCTTTGCCCGCATGGCGCAGCGCCATTGCCCCGAGCCAGCCCAGATAGAGCGCGCCCGCCAGTGCCAGTCCGGTAAATGCTGCCGGCGCAGCCTTGGCCAGCGTCCCCAGCCCCAGCCCGGCCATTACGAACCAGCTGGCATTGCCCAGCTGCAGCCCGGCCAGTGCGGCCACCCCGCTGCGCGCACCGCGCCAGGCGGTCTGCGTCAGCACGAACAGCATCTGCGGCCCGGGCGTCAGGCTGGTCAGCCCGGTGACCAATGCGAAGGCGGCGAGTGTGCCAGTGTCCATAACCCTGCGTAGTTTACGGCGCGGCAGGCAAGGTCAATGGAAATCCCGCGATTTCGGGATCACCCGAACCGTTCGCGGATGGCCACCATGGCCCTCGCCCGCCGGCTCCAGCCCTTCCGACAGCAGCGCCAGATCGCCACTGGCGTCGTGGATATGCGCGGCGATGACATGGATGACCTCGTCGTCGCGCTCCACCCGGCCGCGCACTTCGAGCAGCCGTGCGCCCATCACCGCCTTGCGGAATTTCGCGGTCATGTCGGGCCAGACGACCACGTTGGCCACGCCGGTTTCATCCTCGATGGTGACGAAGACCACGCCCTTGGCGCTGCCGGGCCGCTGGCGGATAAGCACGACGCCGGCGACCTGCACCATGGCGCGCAGCTTGCGCGAGCGGAGATCGGCGCAGCGGGTGAAGCCGCGCTCGGCCAGCGACGCGCGCAGGAAGGCGAGCGGGTGGGCCTTGAGCGAGAGACGCTGCGTCTGGTAATCGGTGACCACTTCCTCGCTGAGCGGCATCTGGGGGAGGCGCGTGGCGGCAGCTTCCGCGCCCTCGTCGCGGGACCGGGCATGGGCGAACAGCGGCAGGTCCGGCGCGGCGATCAGGCTGCGCGCATCCCACAGCGCCTGGCGCCTTGGCAGCTGGAGAGAGGTGAAGGCATCGGCGGCGGCGAGGCGTTCGATAATGGCAGGAGAAAGCCCGGCGCGATCGCGCAGCTCGCGGACATCGCCAAACGGCCCATGCTCCTCGCGCGCAGCAACCAGCCGCGCGGCGGCGTGTTCGGGCAGCCCGTCAATCTGGCGCAGACCCAGGCGGAGACAAGAGAGGGTTTCGCGCAGAGGCGCAGAGGAAAGGAAGGTCGCAGAGATGTCGCTTTCGCGGCAAAGCCGCATTTCCAATCCGGCCTCGCATGATTCACGAATGCCTGCGGCGCTCGCGACCTCTTTGCGATCTCTGCTTCCTCTGCGCTCTCTGCGCGAACCACTTTCTTCCAGCGTGCAATCCCACCCGCTCGCATTCACATCCGCCGGCAGCACCATGACCCCATGCTCCCTTGCATCGCGCACGATCTGCGCGGGGGCGTAAAAGCCCATCGGCTGCGAGTTCAAAAGCGCGCAGGCGAAGGCGGCCGGGAAGTGGCACTTCAGCCAGCTCGACACATAGACCAGATGCGCGAAGCTGGCGGAGTGGCTTTCGGGGAAGCCGTATTCGCCGAAGCCCTTGATCTGGCTGAAACAGCGCTGGGCGAAGTCCGGATCGTAGCCGCGCGCCACCATCCGCCCGACCATCATCTCCTCCAGCTCCGCCACCATCCCGCGCGACCGGAATGTCGCCATCGACTTGCGCAGCCGGTTGGCTTCCAGCCCTGAAAACTTCGCCGCATCGAGCGCGATCTTCATCGCCTGTTCCTGGAAGATCGGAACCCCCAATGTGCGCCCCAGGATCGAGGTGAGCTCGTCAGGCGGACCATGCTCCGGCCCGGGCGCGGGGATTTCCACCTTCTCCGCGCCGCGCCTTCGCTTCAGGTAGGGATGGACCATATCGCCCTGGATCGGCCCGGGCCGCACGATCGCCACTTCGATGACCAGATCGTAGAAGCAGCGCGGGCGCAGGCGCGGCAGCATGTTCATCTGGGCGCGGCTTTCGACCTGGAACACGCCCAGCGAATCGCCCTTGCACAGCATGTCGTAAACCGCCGGATCCTCACGCGGGACCGTGGCGAGGGTGAGGCTCTGGCCGTAATGCGCCCCCAGCAGGTCAAGGCATTTGCGGATGCAGGTGAGCATGCCCAGCGCCAGCACATCGACCTTGAGGATGCCCAGCGCGTCGATATCGTCCTTGTCCCATTCGATGAAGCTGCGATCCGGCATCGCCCCGTTGCCGATGGGGACGGTCTCGGTCAGCGGACCTTGCGTGAGGATGAAGCCGCCGGGGTGCTGCGAAAGATGCCGCGGCATGCCGATCAGTTGTTCGGTCAGGGCAAGAACCCGGCGCAGATGCGGGTCGGCCAGATCCATGCCCGTCTCGGCAACGTGCTTCTCGCCGATCTCGCGCCCGTAACCGCCCCAAACCGTGCGGGAAAGCGCGCTGGTAACATCCTCGCTCAGCCCCATCGCCTTGCCGACCTCGCGGATCGCCATGCGCGGGCGGTAGTGGATCACCGTTGCGCAGAGCCCGGCGCGGTGGCGGCCATAGCGGCGGTAGATGTACTGGATCACCTCCTCGCGCCGCTCATGCTCGAAATCGACGTCTATGTCGGGCGGCTCATTGCGGTCTTCACTGATGAAGCGGTCGAACAGCAGCGCGTGCTTGGCCGGATCGACCGAAGTGATCTCGAGGCAATAGCACACCGCCGAATTGGCCGCCGAGCCGCGCCCCTGGCACAGGATCGGCGGCTGCTGATTACGCGCGAAATCAACGATATCCTTGATGGTCAGGAAGTATCTTGCGAGGTTCAGCTTGCCGATCAGCGCCAGCTCGCGCGCCAGCGTATCGCGCACGCTTTCGGGAGTACCGGAAGGATAGCGGCCCTCGGCGCCCTGCCAGGTCAGCTGATCGAGGCGGGCCTGCGGATCGAGGCCGCCGGGGCACACTTCCTCGGGATACTCGTATTGCAGCTCGTCAAGGCTGAACCGGCAGGCATCGGCAATTTCGCGCGCGGCGGCAATGGCATGGGGCCAGCGTTCAAACAGGCGGCACATTTCCTGCGGCGACTTCAGGTGACGCTCGGCATTGGGCTGGAGCAGGTGGCCGGCGCGGGCGACAGTCGTCTTGTGGCGGATCGCAGTCATCACGTCCTGCAAGGGGCGGCGATGCGCGGCGTGGTAGAGCACATCGTTGGTGGCGAGGATCGACAGGCCGTTTTCGCGGGCGAGCGCGTCGAGAACCTCGATCCGGGCGATATCGTCGCCGGTGTAGAGATAGCTCGCGGCGATGTGACGCAGGGTGGGGAGTTGCTGCGTGAGGTGGGGGATGATGGCAGCGAAGGAGGCGGTCAACGAAGTAATTTCACGCCCTTCGACTGCCTTGCGCAAGGCAGTCGAAGGGCGTGAATCAAATCGCGCGAACGCAACGACATTGCTCTCTACCGCAATCGTGAATTCCGCCTCCAGCGAGGCAGGCGGCAGCAGCACCAGCTGGACGCCCTCACTCCACTGCACCAGCATCGCCAGGTTGATCTCGCAGACGCCCTTGTCCTGCCATTCGCCATCGAGCGTCCCCATCCGCCCGGCCGAGATCAGCCGGCACAGGCGGCCATAGGCGGCGCGGTCAGTGGGATAGGCCAGGAAGGCCAGCCCCTCCACGGTCTCGATCCGGCAGCCGATCACCGGCCGCAGCTTCAGCACCCGCGCTTCGCTGTGCAGGCGCACCACCCCGGCCATCGAATTCGCATCGGCAATGCCCAGCGCATCATAGCCGAGCCCGCGGGCCATGGTGGCAAGGTCCACCGCGTCCGAGGCCCCGCGCAGGAAGGAGAAGCAACTGGCCAGCCCGAGCTCGACGAAAGGTGCCCGCCCGGGCGGGGCAAGATCGTCCGCTTCGGCATGGCGGCGGGCGGGGGTCAGCGGGACTTCGGGCATGGCCACCCATTCCCTCTCCCCTGGAGGGGAGAGGATACGTAGGCTTGAGAGCGAAGCGAACTAGCCGCAGTTGGAGAGGGGTGTACGACGTCGAGAGGGCAGAACCCCCTCTCTACTCCGGCTAGGCAGACAAGCTGCCAAGCCTGCGTATCTCTCCCCGGACGGGGAGAGAGCATATCGCCAGCGCCCCCCCTCACCCGAACATCCCCTGCAGGAACCACTCCGGCGCGCGCCCTTGCCTATCATTGCCCCTGCCATCCCCTGCCAGCCCGGCGCGGTAGATCCAGTAGCGGCGGCCCTGCTCGTCCTCGATGCGGTAGTAATCGCGCAGCCGCGTGCCCGAACGCTCGCGCCACCATTCGGGGGCGATGCGTTCCGGCCCCTCGGCGCGGACGATCTCATGGACTTCGCCGCGCCAGCGGAAACGGCGGGGGAGGCCGTCGGGGCTGGCGTAGAGCACCGCGATCGGCTCGGTCCGGTCCAGCAATTTCAAGGGGCGTATTTGTCCAGCCTCACGGCCGGAAGCGGTACCGGCCCGCTCCCCCGCCTGGCCACCCATTCCAGACTCCCAGCGCTGCGCGCGCTCGGGCAGATGGCTGGCATGGGGGACCGGGCGGCGCACCGCCGCTTCACCCAGCCGCACCGTCAGCCGGTCGATGCAGGCGGCAAGGCTGGTGCCATGCGCCTCGGCAGCAGCCTCAAAATCGGCCTGTGACAGCGCCAGAGGCTCGGTCCAGGGCGTGCGCAGGCGGACCAGCTCGATGCCGAAACCGGCGTCGACATCGTCAAGCCTGCGGGCGAACAGGGCGGCGATATGCCCCGCATCGCGGCTGGCGGCGGCGAGTTCGAGGCGGCAAACCAGCACTTCGCCATCCACCTTCCACATGCCCAGCTCAAGCCGCCGCGCGCCCAGCGCCCTGCCCTCCAGCACCCGTGCCATGTCTGCGGCAAGGTCAGCCAGAACCCGGTCAAGCAGCGCGCGGTGGCGGATCGGTTCCATCAGCCGGCGCTGGACCAGCGGAGTCTCGGCGGCCAGCACCGGCAGCAGCGGCTCGGGAACGCGGCCCAGCAACTGGTCCAGCCGCACCAGCGGATTGGCGGCAGGCGCGCGGCGGGTGCGAAAACGCCGGGCCAGCGCGTCGCGGGCGATGCCTGAAATGTCGCCGATCCGCTTGAGGCCGAGGCGGCGCAGCAACAGCAGGATATCGCTATCGAGACGCAGCGCGGCGACGGGCAGCTGGTCGAGGCTGTCGCCCGGATGGAATATCGCCTGAACTGTCCCATAATGGGGCGTTCCATAATGCGCCAGAGCCCAAGCCGCGCCCGCCGTTGGCGCAATAGCGAGGCGCGCGGCCAGCCCCCGCGCCGCCAGCCGCTCGTGCGCATCCGCGATCAGCATGGCCTCGCCGCCGAACAGATGCGCCGCGCCGGTGATGTCGATCACCAGTCCATCGGGCGGATCGAGCGCGCTCCACGGCCCCCAGCGCTGCGCCCACAGCGCCAGCCCTTCGAGGAAGGCGAGGTCGCCAGCCGGATCGGACGGCGCCGCGGCCAGCGCGGGGCACAGCGCGCGGGCGTCGGCGAGCATCATGCCGGCCCGCGCGCCCGCCTCCAGCCCGGCGGCATTGGCAGCGGCGATGCGCGGACCATGCGCGGTCTCGGCAATCAACGCGAGCGGGCCGGCGCTTTCGCCTTCGGTCAGCTGCCAGCGATCGATCGCAAGGCGCGCCAGCCAGATTGCCAGGATGCGGCGGGAAGGGAGCGGGGACATGGGCGGCTAGGCACGCGCGCGGCCTTCGACAGGCTCCGGCTGAGCGGGTGTTGTTTCCAGTACAAACCCCGCCAATCCCGAATCCCGCTCATCCTGAGCTTGTCGAAGGATCGAGGCACGCGCGCCGAGGGTGCCCTCCTCACCACCCAGCACCCACTCTCCCGGAGGATGAGCGCGCGCGCGGAACAGTTCTGCATGCCATGATGGCGCACCCGGCGCCTGCCCGTTCCAGCGCGGCGGCGAGGAAGCAGCCGCGCGCGCCTGCCAGCGCAGCCGCGCCGACGAAAGGTCGCGCACCGCATCGAGCCGCACCAGCCACAGCAGCGCGCCGTGCCGTTCCGCCGCCAGGCTCAGCCGCCGCGAGGCAGTGAAGCTCAGCGCCCTGGGGTTGCCCGAAAGCTCGCCGATAACGAAAGCGAGATCGCGGCAGCGCAGCCCTTCTTCCAGCGCGAACAGCGCATCCTCGGGCGTGCTGGCAGCGACATGGATCAGCCGGTGGCGCAGCTCCAGCGGCAGGCCTGGGCGATAGGGCCGCCCGGTGAGCCGCAGCGCCGCCTTGTCCTGCACCCACAGCCAGGGGCGCTGATCGGCAGGCACCGCGTCCTGCGCGAAAGCCAGCGCCAGCGCCGCACCGCTGCCCTCGCGCGCGGCGGCGAAGACCTCGCTGTGACGCGCGGTATCGGCGGTGAGACCGGAGCCAAGGCCGGGACGCCACTCGGCAGCGCGGGCAGCGGACATGGGAATCGTATTCATGTTCCTACTATGTTCTTATTGAGCGCGATTCGCTACAACGAAATTGGCATATGCCCCCGGCAGTGACCGACACGGCAGTGACCGAGCGTGCGCAGCTCCGTTTATTCGTTCAGGCAGGCGGAACCACAGCTCGCTCTCGCCGTTTCCTGAAGGCAACCCCTCAAGGAGAAATCCCCATGAAGTACGACCAAGGCGACCCGAAGGAACTCAGGGAAAAATTCTGGAAGGCGATGACGGACTCACAGATGGTCATGCTTCAGCTCGACTCTGATCCGGACAGCGCCGCTCCGATGACCGCACAGCTCGACAAGCATGCCGATTCGGCGATCTGGTTCTTCACCGCCCGCGACAACCGCTTCGCCGCAAAGGGTCCGGTTACCGCAACTTACTCGTCGCGGGACCACGACGTCTTCTGCCGGTTCAACGGCATGCTGAGCGAGGAAACCAGCCGCGAGCGGCTCGACAAACAGTGGAACAACTTCGTCCAGGCCTGGTTTCCCGGCGGCAAGGACGATCCCAACCTGCTGATGCTGCGCATGGACCTCGGCAACGCCGCAATCTGGGCCGGCGAGTTGGGCGTGCTCGACACCGCCCGGATGATGCTGGGAATGGACGTCACCGACAAGATCAAGGGCGGCTACAGCGAAGTCGATCTTTGACGCCCGAAAGCCTGACAAAACCTGCCGGGCGAATTCCCCATTCGCCCGGCAGCTCTCAATTTTGATCCAGCGACAAGCCCGGCTCAATCCAGCGAAGCACCCGGCATCGGCGGCACCGGCTGCGGCGGGATGCCGGGATCGTCCTCATGCACCTCGACCAGTCCGCGACCGACATGGCTGCGGCTGCGGCTGTAGCCGAAGTA
Organism: uncultured Alphaproteobacteria bacterium; assembly: GCA_963791765.1. Taxonomy (GTDB): domain Bacteria; phylum Pseudomonadota; class Alphaproteobacteria; order Sphingomonadales; family Sphingomonadaceae; genus Novosphingobium. The sequence goes on along the minus strand of CAWBTL010000005.1, from coordinate 253,386 downwards.
GATCAGCAGTCCGAGCACCGCCCAGGCCGCGAACAACCCAAGCGTGTACCACGACAGGCTGAAAAACAGATAGATCGAGCCCAGCACCGCCAAGGGGGCGACAATGTTCACTGCAGGTGTGCGGAAGGGGCGATGTCTGTTGGCATCGGTCCGGCGCAGCACGATCACCGCGATGGCCACCATAGCAAAAGCGAACAGCGTGCCCGAATTCGAGATATCCGCCAGCGCCCCGACCGGGAAGAAGGCCGCGAACAGCGCCACGAACACGCCGGTAATCATCGTGATGACATGCGGCGTCTTGAAGCGCGGATGCACCGATGACAGCACCTCGGGAAGCAGCCCGTCGCGGCTCATCACGAAGAAGATGCGGGTCTGGCCGAACATCATCATCAGCACCACCGAAGGCAGCGCCAGGATCGCGGCGAGGCCTACCAGATTGCCGATCTGCGGCCAGCCGATTTCGCGCAGGGTCCAGGCCAGCGCCTCGCGCGAGCAGACCACAGCCTGATCGCCGATCGCCTTGCAGGCCGCAGTCAGCTCGGACGAGCCGGGAGCAAGCCCCTGCCCGTCCGCGCCGAGCATCGGCTGCGCGCCAACCGAACCGATCACACCGGCGGCCACCAGCAGGTAGAAGATCGTGCAGATCGCCAGACTGCCGATCAGGCCGATCGGCATGTTGCGCTGCGGGTTCTTGGTTTCCTCGGCGGCGGTCGAAACCGCGTCGAAACCGACATAGGCAAAGAAGATCGAGGCCGCAGCCGCCGATATCCCTCCGAAACCGAGCGGCGCGAAGGGTTCGAACTTGGCCCCGTTCATCACCGGAATCGCCAGCACCACGAAAGCCGTCAGGGCAATGATCTTGACCACCACCAGACAGGCGTTGACGAATGCGCTTTCCTTGGTGCCGACCACCAGCAGGACCGTCACCAGCAAAGCGATGATCATCGCCGGCAGGTTGATCACGCCGCCGCCGGTAGGTCCGGCAGCCAGTTCCAACGGGATCACGATATTGGGAAAAAACGGGGCATAATCATTCAAATGCGCGAGCATACCGACGAAATAGCCAGACCAGCCGACCGCCACCGCTCCCGCCGCGATCGCATATTCCAGCACCAGCGCCCAGCCGACCATCCACGCCAGCATCTCGCCCATCACCGCATAGCTATAGGTATAGGCCGAACCCGAAACCGGCACCATCGAGGCCATTTCGGCATAGCACAGCGCCGCCACCGCGCAGACCGCACCGGCAATGATGAAGCTCAGCATCATCCCGGGCCCCGCCTTCTGCGCCGCCTCTGCCGTCAGCACGAAAATGCCGGTGCCGATGATCGCACCCACGCCGAGCATGGTCAGCTGGAACGCGCCCAGCGAGCGGTGCAGCGCCTTCTTCTCGGCCGTCGCCAGAATGGCGTCGAGCGGCTTAACGCGACCGAACATGCACTTCTCCTCAAACGGCGGCACTTGGATGGGGAAGCTAGCGCCGCGTGCCATATTGGCAAGGCCTTAAAGCGCGCCCTTCCCCAGCCTTGTCAGGCCCGCTAGAAGGCCACCATGTCCACGACCTTCCAGCTCGACACCGCCACCAGCCGCGCCCATCCGACGCCCGCGCCGATGCGCCGCCTGACCATCCCCGCGATCCGCAAGCGCAAGGTGGACGGGGTGACCGCCGAGCCCATCGTCATGCTCACCGCCTACACCGCGCGGCAAGCGCAGCTGCTCGATGAACATTGCGACCTGCTGCTGGTCGGGGATTCGCTGGGCCAGGTGATCTATGGCTTGCCCTCCAGCGTACCGGTGACGCTCGACATGATGGCGGCGCATGGCGCGGCGGTGGTGCGGGGCAGCTATCATGCGGTGGTGATCGTCGACATGCCCTTCGGAAGCTACGAGCAGTCTCCGGCCCAAGCCTTTGAAAATGCATCACGCCTCCTCAAGGACACCGGCTGCGCAGGGATCAAGCTCGAAGGCGGCGAGGCCATGGCCGAGACCGTCGCCTTCCTCTCGGCGCGCGGCATTCCGGTGATGGGGCATGTCGGGCTGACCCCGCAGGCGGTCAACGTGCTGGGCGGTTACAACGCCCGCGGGCGCAGCGATGCCGAAGCGGCGAAGATCCTCGCCGATGCGCAGGCGCTCGATGCCGCCGGGGCCTTCGCGATTGTCGTGGAAGGCGTGGTCGAGCCGATTGCGGTGGACGTGACGAAGGCCGTCGCCTGCCCCACCATCGGCATCGGCGCCTCGGCGCAATGCGACGGACAGGTGCTGGTCACCGAGGACATGCTCGGCATGTTCGAACGCGTGCCGCGCTTTGTGAAGCGCTATGAGGAGATTGCGGAAACAATCTCCGGCGCGGCGGCGAAATATGCGGAGGAAGTGCGGGCGCGGGTGTTTCCGGGGGTGGAGCAGACCTATCAGCCGAAATGAGGGGGAAGGCTCTTGAACTGCCCTGCGACTTGAATGCGCCGACACTATATGGTATTTGCATCATATGGCAGCGATACCATTGGTTTTTCTCAAACGGCAAAATGCCGATGGTACAATCGTTGAAATCAAGATCTGGCAATTGCCAGTTGCCACCAGCGAACGTCAGCATGGTCTCAAATACTCGGTTTACTATGGCCGCGTAGGAGAGCGGATTGTCGGCTATGACAATGAGGCAGGCAAAGGCGATCATCGCCACTACGGCTCTCGCGAAGTGCCTTATGTGTTTGAAAGCATGAAACAACTGATGCAGGACTTTTTTGCCGATGTGGCTAAGGAAAGTGGTGAATGATGGCTGGAAATCGCCTGACATTTGAAATCGAACCCGCCAGCAGTTTCGAGACTCGAGCGCTTGATATTGCCCGCGCTCTGGATCGCGGCGAGACTGTGCCCGCCCAGACGCATCTCTCTTACCCCGATATGGAAGCACTGCTGACAGTGCTGACCCCCAAACGCTTTGCCCTGCTGCGCACCCTGCGGCAGACCGGTCCCAGCTCGATCCGCGCCCTCGCCGCAGCGGCAGCGCGCGATTACAAATCGGTGCACGGGGATGTCTCGGCGCTTATCGTAGAGGGCCTGATCGAGCGGCAGGCGGTGGATCGGGTCGCCGTGCTATGGGACAGCGTCCATGCCGATTTCAGGCTGGCGGCCTGAGGCTGAGTTTGGGGAGGAAGTCCGGGCGCGGGTGTTTTCGGGGGTGGAGCAGACCTATCAGCCGAAGTGATTAACCTGCCCGCAACCGCCCCGCAACCGGCGCTGCCACCACCAGCTGCGCCAGGTGATAAACCAGCAGCGGCATCATCACGATTCCCGCGACTGCCGGGGGAAACAGTACCAAAGCCAGCGGAGCGCCCATGGCGACGCTCTTTTGCGCGCCGGCGAAGACCATGGCGACGTGGTCGCCGTGGTCGAGGCGCAGCAGCTTGCCGAGCAGCCATGAGCCGCCATAGCCAACCACCAGCATTACCAGGCAGCCCAGCGTCAGGCCCGCCCAGCCGGTCAGGTCCACCCGCTGCCAGATGCCCTCGTTGACCGCGCCCGAGAAGGCCGAATAGACCGCGAGGCCGATGGTGCCGCGCTCGAGCATGCTGACCGGGCCCTTGTGATCGCGCACCCAGTTGCCGAACCAGCCCTGCATGATCTGGCCAATGACGAACGGCAGCAACATCAGACCTGCGACCTTGGCGAAGGAACCGCCCCCGACCCCGCCTCCCCCAGCACCTGCCAGCAGTGAAAACAGCGGTGCGCTGATGAAGACCCCGGCGATGTTGAGCAAGGCCGCCGCAACCACCGAGCTCGCGACATTGCCCCCGGCAATTGAAGTGTAGACCGTCGCCGACTGGACGGTCGAGGGCAGGCAGCCGAGGAACAGGAAGCCGAGGGCCAGCGCGGGCGGCAACCAGCCCGTCGCCTCGCGCCAGATCAGCCATCCCGCCGCAGCCATGACCCCGAACACGAACAGCGTCAGCGGGGCCAGCAGGCGCATGTTCGCCAGCCCGGCGAGTACATCGCGGCGGGCGAGCTTGAGACCGTAGAGCAGGAACAGTACGAAAACCATGGCATTGGACAGGCCATGCACCAGCACAATGGCCTGCCCCCGCGCCGGCAGCAGGCTCGCCAGCACGATCGCCGCGAGGACGATCAGCACCATCCGGTCGATACGTTTCAGCATCAGTTGCCGGTCATCCGCACCGACGGGGCGGGGGTTTCCGAAAAGCGCGGTGCGGGGGCGGGCTGGATCATCTGGTCGACTTCGATGAATGTGCCGCGCGCGACATTGTGCGGATGGCGCGGTGCTTCGGTGAGGCTGAGCACCGGGGCAAAGCAGATGTTGGTATCCTCCATGATCGCGCACCATTCGTCGCGGGTTCTGGTCAGGAAGATCGCTTCAATCCGCGCCTTCAGGGCCGGCCACAGCACCTGGTCTTCCTGCCGGGCAAAATCGGGATCGCCGGTCAGGCCGAGCTTTTCGAGGAGTTCTGCATAGAACGGACCCTCGATCGAACCGATCGAGATCCATTTGCCGTCGGACGTTTCGTAGGTGTCGTAATAATGCGCCGCGCCGTCGAGTACATTGACCCCGCGCTCGTCCTTCCACATGCCCGCGCCGTGCATTGCATAGGTCATCGCCGAAAGGATCGAGGCCCCATCGACCATGGCGCAGTCGATCACCTGACCCTTGCCGGTGCTGCGCGCCGAAAGGATCCCGGCCAGTACGCCAAAGGCCAACATCATCCCGCCGCCGCCGAAATCGCCGACGGCATTGGCCGGGAACACCGGCTTGCCGCCTTTAGGACCATAGGTGTGGAGCGCGCCCGACAGCGCGATATAGTTGATGTCATGCCCGGCCAGCCTGGCCTTGGGGCCATCCTGCCCCCAGCCGGTCATGCGGCCGACGACGAGCCGGGGATTGTCGGCCAGCAGCAGCTCGGGAGCAAGGCCCAGCCGTTCGAGCACGCCGGGGCGATAGCCCTCGATCAGCGCATCGGCCCCGCGCACCAGTTCGCGCGCGCGGGCGACATCGGCCGGATTCTTGAGATCGAGCACTTCTATTTCGCGGTTGCGGAGCATGATGTCGCGGTGGCCCAGATCGCCCAGCCGCGTCACCTGCCCCGGCCTCTCGATCCGGATCACCCGCGCGCCATGGTCGGCCAGCATCATCCCCGCGAAGGGTGCCGGACCGATCCCCGCCAGCTCGATCACGGTAATCCCGTCCAGTGCTCCTGCCATCTTCGCCTCCTGCTTGCCTGACCGGCACCTGCCGGAGGCGGAGGGGATTGTCGAGGGTGAAGCAGGTCAGCGGGGCGGTGCTGTGGCCTCAGGCATGCAGGTCATACTGCTTGAGCAGATCGTAGAGCGTGGGACGGCTGATCCCGAGCATCTTGGCGGTGCTTGAGATATTGCCCTCGCTGCGCGCCAGCGCGTGGCGGATGACCTTGCGGTCGGAATGCTCGCGCGCGGATTTGAGGTTGAGCGCGTTGATCTGCTCGTCGCCCGGCTCGACCAGATCGAGATCCATCGCGGAAACCAGCTTACTGTCGGCCATGATCACCGCGCGCTTCACCCGGTTTTCCAGCTCGCGGACGTTGCCCGGCCAGCGCCAGCTGTCGATAGCGGTCAGCGCATCGGCGGCAAAACCCTTGACCGCCGGGTTCATTTCCTTGGAAAAACGCGCGAGGAAGGCCTTGGCGAGCAGCGTCGCATCGCCCGGTCGCTCGGCCAGACTGGGGATCTTCACGACGATTTCGGCGAGCCGGTAGAACAGATCCTCGCGGAACCGGGCCTCGCCGATCATCGCCTCAAGGTCCTGATGGGTGGCGCAGACGATGCGCGTATCGACGGCAATCGAACTGCGCGAACCGATCCGCTCGATCACCCGCTCCTGCAGAAAGCGCAGCAGCTTGACCTGTAATTGCAGCGGAATGTCGCCAACCTCGTCGAGGAACAAGGTGCCACCATTGGCCTGCTCGATCTTGCCCTCGGTGGTCTTGACCGCCCCGGTGAACGCGCCCTTCTCGTGCCCGAACAGCTCGCTTTCGAGCAGGTTTTCGGGGATCGCGGCGCAGTTTATGGCGACGAATGCGCCGCTGGCCCGGTCGCTGGCATCGTGCAGACCGCGCGCGAGCAGTTCCTTGCCGGTGCCGCTGGCACCCAGCAGCATCACCGAGACATTGGTATTGGCGACCCGCTCGATGGTGCGGGCGACCTTGATCATTTCCGGCGCGGCAGTGATCATCCGGCCGAGCACGCGGTCGTCCTTGGCCACCTTGGCGGCGAGCGTGCGGTTCTCGCTTTCGATGCAATGCAACTGCCAGGCACGGCGCACGATCAGGCCGATCGCGTCGATATCGACCGGTTTCTGGTAGAAATCATAGGCACCCCTGGCGATCGCCTGGAGCGCGCTGTCACGCGCGCCGTGGCCTGAGGCAACAATGACCTTGGTATCTGGCTTGATCGCCATGATCTCGTCGAGCACGGCAAAGCCCTCGCTGGTGCCGTCAGGATCAGGCGGCAGACCGAGGTCTAGCGTGACCACCGCCGGCTCCTCCGAACGCAGCGCCGCCATCGCCGCCGCGCGATCGCCCGCGATGATCACCTCGAAATCTTCATAGGCCCATTTGAGCTGAGCCTGCAGGCCGGGATCGTCCTCGACAACCAGAAGTTTGGGTTTTGCGTCGTTCATGATGCTGCTTTCTGCGCCCTGTCAGTCAGGTTCTTGTAAAGATCGGATGCTTCCGCCAGCGGCAGCTGGACAATGAACCGCGAGCCCAGCCCCTCGCGCGATTCGACGTCGAGCCGGCCGTTCATCGCCCGGACCAGCTCGCGCGCTTCGAAAGCGCCGATGCCGAAGCCGCCGGGCTTGGTGGAGACAAACGGCTTGAACAGCCGGGTCCGGACGAACTCCGGCGACATGCCGCTACCCGCATCGATCACTTCGAAGCGTGCATGCAGCCCGTCGCTGCTGACGCTGAGGAACACCGAAGCGTCAGATGCGCTGGCGTCGAGGCCGTTCTGGATGAGATGGACGAGCGCCTGTTCCAGCGAATCGCGGTTTGCCGCCACCGTGCAGTCCTGGCATTCGGCAAGCACCACCTGCTGTCCGGCAGCAAAGCGGGCCACTGCGGCCTTGGCTACGTCGGTTGCAGATACCTCGCCTAGCCTGTCGGCACCGCCGGTGCCGTAGCGCCCCAGCCGCGCCAGCAGCGCGTTGAGCTTGTCGGCCGAATTGCGCAGCGTCACCAGCATGTCGTCGCGGAAGGCCGGCTTGTCAGCGTGGAGTTCGGCGTTGCGCGCGAGCAGGCTGAGCTGGCTGGCGAGGTTTTTGATGTCATGCATGACGAAAGCGATGCGGCGGTGGAAATCGTCGAAGCGGCTGGCCTCGGCCAGGGCTTCCTGCCCTGAATGTTCGGCAAGATAGCTCGCCAGCTGGCGGCCAACGACCCGAAGCAAGTCGAAGTCCTCCCAGTCCAGCTTGCGCGCGGCCGGCGGACGCGCCAGCACGACCAGGCCGGCCAGCTGCTCGAAATGGATCAGTGGCACCAGCGCCCAAGCGCGGGTTTCCTCCAGCAGCCAGTCCGGCACATGCGCCGCTGCAGCACGCCGGGCGCGGATGTCGTCGAGATCGGCGATGAAACCTTCGCGCTCGAAATAGGCGGCGTCGCCTGCCGCCATGGCTACTGCCGGGACATCGGCATTGGGCCATTGCCAGTGCGCGGCCAGGATCAGGTCGCCGTGATCGCCGGGGGTCAGCAACAGTCCGCCCGGACTTTCGGCAATATCGGCAATCGCCTGCACCACCCGCTCGCCCAGCGGCATTGCCTCGGCACCGTTGTTGCCGATGGTGCGGGTGAAGCGCAGCCACTCGGCGCGGTAGTCATAGCGGTGCTGGAACAGATGCTTGGCCAGCGTCACCCTGATCCAGCCGCGCATTCGCGCCGAAGGCAGCACCAGCAGCGCCAGCACGCTCGCCACCAGCAGGAAGCCCAGCTCGATCATCGGCGCGAAATCGCCGCCGGCGAAGGACAGCCAGTTGGCGATCGCCACCATGCCCACCAGGTAAAGCCCGATGACCAGCAGCGAAAAAGTCTGGAAGGCAACCGCGCGCGACGGCCGGAAACGCAGCGTGTCGAAGCCCTTGACTACGCCGATGGCGATCAACCCAGCCAGCGCCGTCACCGCCAACCCGCGCAGCGCGGCAAGCTCGGCAGGCCATGACCCGCTCAGATAGGCAATCGTGAACAGGTTGAGTTCATAGGCCCACAGCAGAGCCAGACCCGCTGCCGGCCAGCGCAGTGCAATCCGCGAAGGGGCCGATGCACCGGCAAACAGATTGTGCACCAGCACCAGCGCACCGATCGCCATCAGCATACGCAAGAGTATGCTGGCCTCGAAAATATTGGCAGCCGCCTGTCCAGTAGTTGGCACCTGCGCTGTCATCACGACCACGCCGAGATGGAGCAGTTCCACCAGTGCCAGCACCGCCACCACCGGCCGGATCGGCGCAAGACTGGTATGCCGTCCATCGCCGGCGAACAGCTGGTAGATCGCCAGCAGCCAGGCCAGGTTGCGCAGGGTTTCGGCCAGGCTGGCGGCGGGGCTGGTGCCTCCCCAGACTGCGACAGCAAGGCACCACGACGCGGTCACGGCAAGCCCGGCGACTATAGCCTTGCCGGCGCCGCCAAACCGGTCGCGTTGCCCCAGTTGCCAGGCGGCCACCGTCGTTACGGCCACCGCGCCCGAGACATGGAAAACCGTGCTCGCCAGCTGCCACATCCCGTTGGCGAAACTGTCCATCAGCGCGCGCCCTCGTGCCAGAGCACCACGCGGATGGTCTGGAGGATGATCAGCAGATCGAGGAAAGGCGTGTAATTCTTGGCGTAATAAAGGTCGTATTCCAGCTTGTGGCGCGAATCCTCGATCGAGGCCCCATAGGGATAGTTGATCTGCGCCCAGCCGGTGATCCCCGGCTTGACCATGTGCCGTTCGGCATAGAAGGGCAGCTCTACCTCAAGCCCGGCGACGAATTCCGGACGTTCCGGGCGGGGGCCGACAAAACTCATCTCGCCCTTGAGCACGCTCCACGCCTGCGGCAGTTCGTCGATGCGCACCTTGCGGATGAAACGGCCGATGCGGGTGATCCGCGGATCGTCCTTGCAGGCCCATTGCGCGCCATTGGCTTCGGCGTCGGTGCGCATCGAACGCAGCTTGATGACGTCGAAGTTCTGGCCGTAGAGGCCGACGCGCGGCTGGCGGAAGAAGGCGGGGCCCTTGCTGTCGAGCTTCACGGCAATGGCAAAGATCGCGATGACCGGCGCGGTCAGCAGCAGCAGCAAAGCGCTGGCGGTAATGTCGAATATCCGCTTGGCGACGCTGGACACTGCCCGGCCCGAGGAGAATCCGTCGGAAAAGATCAGCCAGCTCGGGTTGACTGTATCGAGATCGACGCGGCCGGTCTCTCGCTCGATAAAGCTCGAAAAATCATTGACATGGACGCCGGTGGTCTTGATCCGCAGCAGATCGCCGAGCGGCAAGGCGTTGCGGCGTTCCTGCAGGGCCAGAACCACTTCGCTGACCCCGAGGTTTTCGACGAAGCGCGTCAGATTGTGCAGCGCCGAGCGGGCGATCGCTTCCTCGACGACCGGCTTGGCCTCGCTCATCGCGACATAGCCGACAATGACAAAGCCGCTCTCGGGCCGCTCGCCCAGTTCGCGCAGCCGCTGTGCCCGGTCGCCAGCGCCGAGCACCAGCACCCGCCGCCGGAACGCCGAAGCGCCAAGGATGCCGCCGACGACGATCCGGTTCAGCGCCAGCACGACAATCGCCAGCACCATTCCGAAAAACAGCGTCGAGCGCCAGAAAGTTTGGCCGGGAATCATGAAATCGACGAAGGCCAGAGCAATAACACCCAGCGAAACCGCCACCAGAATCCGTGCGCAGGCAAAGCGGAGCGAGCGCAGCGAATCAGCTCCGTAGACACCTACCGAGATCATCGCCATCAGCAGCATCAGGGCAAAGCCCATGTGCGGCGCGATGCGATCAGCAAACTGGCCCGGATCCATGTCGATCTGTTTCGCCCGCAACAACCAGGCGAAATCGCCTGCCGCCACCAGCAATGCCAGATCCAGAAGCCCCAGCAGGATCACTGCATGCGGGATGTAATGTTTGAACAGGCGGATCATGGTTACGCTCGGCCAACTTCCGGACCCAAAACGGGCCTTGCCGGAATGGTTAAGGCAAAGGAGTAAAATGTCGGTAAATCTGACAGCCGATATTTGCGGAATCGCAATGCGAGCCGCAGTTTGGGGCGATTTGGCTATGACCCTGTCGGTTATGCTTACATCGGGACGCCGATCTTGCGCCGCCCGATGAAGCATTCAGCCCGGAAAGCTGCACTTGCCGCGTCAACCTTTCGGAAACCATACCGGTGAACCGTTGGGTTAAACCCCATGGGCTATGGGAATTGGCATGGCCCGTGTCGCTCGATCCCGCCCTCCGGTCGTGTCACCCTCTCTATACCGCCACTTTGCGGTCATGACGGTATCGATTACCGCCTGCATTGCCATGTTTGCCGATGGCGAGAACCGCGAAGTCATGGCGAGTTCCATCCATTCGCAAAAGCAAGGCAACCGCGTGCTGAACGCGGAAACATCCGGTCAGAAACGCGTGAAAATCGTCGGCAGGGGCGTGACCTTCAGCGATGGCAGATGGGGCAGTGGCGGCGGGGGTGCGGGCCGCAGCAGCGGCGCTTCGGTGGCCTGGTCGGGCGACGAGCGCTATGACGACGACATCGGCGAGTCCTATCTGGGCGATTCTGCGAATGGCGGCGCAATGCCGCCGGGCATGGCTGGCCGCCGGATGCCGCCCCCGCCTCAAGCGGGTGAGTCAGCCGGTCCGCGACCCGGCGGCGCGAATGTTCCGAAGAAGAGCCACAAACCCACGCAGGAGGAGCTTGACCAAATCGAAGAGGAATCGCTGAGACGTGCCGGTGCGTCCGATTCAAGCGACTTCTAAGTGTAGACCGCCCAGCATATAACAGCGGCCGATCAGAAACATTCCCGCGCCAGGAACGCCCGCGTTTCCGCACCGATCATCGCGGCATGCCCGTAATTGGCATGATCTATCACCAGCATCGCCGCTCCTTCACCGCTTTGCCAGGCGGCTTTGGCCTCGGGGGTGAAATCGAAATGGAAGAAATGGACGGCACTGGCCTTGCCGTCGCTTTCGCGGGTGCGTTCGACATCGCCTTCCTGCCGCGCTGGGATGATGTGCCCGCCAACGTGCAGCGCGATATGGTTCTCGATGCCGCCGATGGTGCGCAAGAAGGTATCGCGGCGCTCGGGATCGGCAATCTCGAACAGCACGGTTGCGGTGAGCTCGCTGCCCTTGGGGACCATCGGATCGTAGGCGGCGATCTCGTCCGCGATCTGCGCCCCGCCGCCCTTTTCGATCCGCAGCATTTCCTGGATCTGCAGCCACATGCTGTCCCAGGTCTCGAACAGCACCGTCGCATACGGACCGACACTGACGCGGGTGAGCTGCTTGCGGGCAATGGCTTCCTGTTTCTTGTCTGCCCGGATCAAATCGTACTGGGCGATCGGCAGGATATCGGAGGCGGTAATGGTTCGCTGGTCGCGGGGCATGGTTGTTCCTTCAGAGCCCGCAGGCCCCTATAGTTTGTAAGCTTGAGCCATCACTTCGATGGGGTGGCCGATGCGGGCGGGCGGTTCGGCGCCGTTGGCTTCGATCACCTGACGCAGATGCGGCCCCGCCAGCGGACATTCGCTGACGACGATATCAGGATTTTCCTTCATCAGCGCCTTGGCGGAAGGCTTGCCGACCTTGATCGCGCGCGGGAAATTCTCCTTGAATATGCCCCACTTGCCGCCATGACCCGAACAGCGCTCGGTCAGCGCAGGCTTGGCCTCGGGGATCAGCCGTAGCATTTCCATCGCCTTGGGGCCCATGTTCTGGGCGCGGGCGTGGCAGGCGAAGTGGACGCCGATAGACTTGGGCATCGCCTCGATCGGGGCCAGTCCGCAAGCCTTGGACAGGCGCACGACATATTCGGAAACGTCGAACGTGTGCTTGGCCAGCAGTGCAACCTGGGCGCTGTCGGGCTCGATCAGCGGCCATTCGAACTTGAGCATCAAGGCGCAGCTGGTGGTGAGCGGAACCACATCCCAGCCATCGTCGATCATCGGCGAAAAGAAGGCCGAAATCCGCCCCGCCGCGCTGGCCACCGCGGCCATGTCGCCATTCTCGAACTTGGGCATGCCGCAGCAGTCGGGATATTCGATGCGGATCTGCACGCCATTGTGGGCGAGCACTTTCATTGCCGCCTCGCCGGGGGTGCCGTCGTTGAAATTGTCGTGGCAGCCGGCGTAGAGCACCGCCTTCCTGCCAAAGGCCGGGCCATCGGGATTGGGCGCAGGGATGATCGCCGGCCCCTTGTTGACCAGCGAAGTCTCCATGAACGGCGGCAAATGCGCGCGGGCATCAATGCCGGTGACGTCCTCGATGATCGGGCGGGTCAGGCCATTGCCTTCCTTGGTCGCCCAGTTGGCGATGCCCGACAGCGCCGTGCCCATGCGGCCATTGCGGGTCATCTTGGCGAGCTCGCGGTCTGCAAACGAAGTCTTGCCACTGCGATGCTCGACCGCACGGTGGCGCAGCATCAGATGCGGAAAATCGAGATCGAAGCTGTGCGGCGGCACATAGGGGCACTTCGTCATGAAGCACATGTCGCACAGCGTGCAGGCATCGACGACTGCCTTGAGCTGCCCGGATGACAGGTCTGCGACTTCCTCGTTCGGACTCTCGTCCACCGCGTCGAACAGGATCGGGAAGCTGTCGCACAGGTTGAAGCAGCGGCGGCAGCCGTGGCAGATGTCAAAGACGCGGCGCAACTCGGCTTCGAGCGCGGCTTCATCGTACCAGGCGGGGTCCTGCCATGGGATCGCATGGCGCGTCGGCGCTTCGAGACTGCCTTCCATTTTATCACTTCCACACAAGTCCGCTCATCCCGAGCGAAGTCGAGGGATCACACGCTGAACCGAGCTATGGCGCAACGTGTCTCGACTTCGCTCGACAAGAGCGGAGTTGGAACTTCAGACTGCCCGAATGGCAGATCAGGCGTCCAGGCTGTCCAGCGTCTTCTGGAACTTGCCGGCGTGGCTCTTTTCGGCCTTGGCCAGCGTTTCGAACCAGTCAGCGATTTCGTCGAAGCTTTCTTCGCGGGCAGTCTTGGCCATGCCGGGATACATGTCGGTATATTCGTGGGTTTCGCCCGCGATCGAGGCCTTGAGGTTGGCCGGGGTATTGCCGATGGGCAGGCCGGTCGCCGGATCGCCGGTTTCCTCAAGATATTCGAGGTGGCCGTGGGCGTGGCCGGTCTCGCCTTCCGCGGTCGAGCGGAACACCGCGGCGACATCGTTATAGCCTTCGACATCGGCCTTCTGGGCGAAATAGAGATAGCGGCGATTGGCCTGGCTTTCGCCGGCGAACGCAGCCTTGAGGTTTTCTTCGGTCTTCGAGCCCTTGAGTCCCATGGTCCTGCTCCTGTGCGTGGGGTTGGCAACGATGCTGTCATGGGCCGAACCACCCGCCAAGACCATCGGAAAATTCCGCGATTGGTAATCGGCAAATCCGATCAATGACCTGCGAATAATTCGCAGAAGGGATTTATCGGGAGCAGGAATGCCGCATCATCGAAATGCGACCATCCAAGATTGTAAACTACTTGACTACATTTCACGGGCGACATAGCCAGATGCAACTCGGGCGTGGGCTGCTAACCGTGGCGGCCGAAGCCGGATTCGCACAGACATTCGACGACACGGAATTTGTGAGAGGATTTCATCGTGGCGCAATTGCAAGCCGATCACGGCGGCGCGCTGGATTGGCGCAGGGATATGGAGCCGCACCTGCTGGCGTTGCTCGATGCCAAGCACGCTCGCCAGGGCAAGGGCAGCTACAAGCCGCGCGAAGCGCAGGATGTGGCCGAGCGGCTGGACAAGTTGCTGGCCGCACGGGGCGTGCCGGGCCGGGCGCGTAATGTCCGCCGTATGGGCGGCGGTGCTTCCAAGGAGCAGTTTCTGTTCGATCTGGTCGATCCAGCCGGTGGGACCGCGCAGCAGCACGTGCTGCGGATGGACCCGCTCGAAGGCATTATCGAAACCTCACGCGAGCGCGAAGCGCAGCTGATCAAGGCGATGAGCGGGGTCGTGCCGGCCCCCAGCGTGGCGTTTGTCGATCCCGACGGCAGCATTATGGGGCAGCCCGCGATGATTACCCGATTCGTGTCGGGTGCCACCAAGCCGCGCGACTCCGTGGCAGGTCCATCCGGCATCGGCATCGTGATGGGTGAGCGCGCCTCGGCTGCGCTGATCCCGCAATACCTGGGCAATCTCGTCGCCATCCACGGCTTCGACTTCACCAGCGCAGACCTTTCGACATATGCCGTGCCCCGGGCCGGTACCAACCAGGCAGCGCTCTGGCAGCTCAATTTCTGGGAACGAGTGCTGGAGGACGATCAGATCGACCCGTCGCCCTTGCTGACCTATGCCGCCTGCTGGCTGCGCGACCGCATGCCCATCTGCGCAGCGCCGGTCATCCTGCATGGTGACTATCGCCTCGGCAATTTCATGTTCGACGAGGACACGCTGGAAATGACGGCTGTTCTCGATTGGGAACTGGCGCATATCGGCGACTTTCATGAGGATGTCGCCTATTCGCTGGTGCCGCTGTTCTGCAGCCGTGATGCGCAGGGCAACCGTTTGATCGCATCGATGATGCCCGAGCGTGACTTCCTGGATGGTTATGAGCAGCGCTCGGGCCGCTCGATCGATCCGCAGGTGCTGCACTGGTACAATGTGTTCAACTGCTTCAAGCTGGCGACAATGAATTTCACCTCCGGCGTGCGCGCCGCGCGCGATGGCACCAACCACCAGAGCGCATTCCTCGGCTACCTCAGTGCCAGCGGAATCGCGATAGCGGGCACATTGGGCCACTTGCTTGAAGGAAATCGCCCATGACGCCGAGCATTGAAGTGCGGCTGCAAAGCATTGTCCATGGACTGCGCGACGTGATCTTCCCGGCAATCGACCCGGACGAGGCGCTGGCGGTCGAACAATCTGGCCTGATCCTGGTGCAGTTGACGATGTTGCTGAAGCAGCTGCCCTTTGCCGATCGCTACAACCGGTTGTGCCGCGACGATGCGCACGCCACCGCCGCCTCCATCGTTGAAGGGGCAGCAGGTGGACCGCGGAGCCGCGCCGCAGCCGAAGCGCTCGCGGCGCTTCTGGCCGATGCGGAAGCGGATGATCCCCATGCCGGCTATCTGGCGCTCGCAGGCGGCATTGCCGCGCTGACCAAGGCCGTTGCCGAGGATGCCGAGCCTGGCTGGCGCGCGCGCGTCGATGCGGCGGTGCTGCCCTTTGCCATCCGCCAGAACCGGCGCGAGCGGGTGTGGTTCAAGGACGCCGGCTTCGATCCCGATCCCGCCGAATTGCCCGATCTTGCGAGCCTGTGCGGCGCGCGCTGAAGTAACCGAGCCCTCATCGAAAAGGACCCCGAACCGTGCCAGAAATGTCCCAGCCCCCGCGTGCCGTCGCTCCCGAACACGCCTATCGCCACAAGCTGGCACCCGAAGGGCGCGAGTCGCTGGCGCACATCCTGTTGATGCCCGAGCACAAGATCGCGGGCTTCATCTACCCGACCATGCTGGGCACCGGCGCGGGCAAGTCGACCGCCTGCTTCTTCAGCCCCGATTTCCCCGAACAGATCGTCGAGGTTGAGGAAAGCCCGGTAGCCGACGACATGAACTTTGGCGACTGGCGCCACGGCCCGCTGCACATGGAAGTGGTCGATCCGCTGAAAGCGGTCAACATCGCCTGGAACGGTACCCGCATCCGCTTCAAGGGGGAGTTCACCGCCACCCACCCGGCCTATTCCTTCAGTTCGCACCCGCGCGGCAATCCGCCCTACTTCGGCAGCGATCGCACCGAACAGCATGGGCGCGTGATCGCTGAGCTCGAACTCGACGGGCGCAAGCTCCACCACGAAGGCTTTCTGGTGCGCGACCACAGCTGGGGCCCGCGCGTCTGGGGGCTCAACCAGCATTACAAGTGGGTCCACGCCACCACTGGCTACAGCTCGATGCATTTCTTCGAAATGCAGGCGTTCGGCCGCACCGAACTGCGCGGCTTTCTGTTCAAGGACGGCGAGATGCGGCATATCGACCGGGTCGACTATGAATTCGTCTACGACGACGCCATGCTGCAGAAGACATTCGACCTCAAGGTGACCGACACCGCCGGCCGTCAGTCGCAGATTGCCTTCACGATGTTCGGCATCCTTTCATCGTCGCACGACACCCAGTCCTGCATAAACACCGGCTGCGCGACGCTGGATTTCGACGGCAAGCCGGGCGTCGGCGTGTGCGAATTCGCCTGGAACAAGAACTATTTCGACTTCGCGAAAGCATTCGTGGGAGACTATGGCTGATTGCGCGTCAGGAGCCCGATGCGGGGATGGTGCGGGTGCCGATAGCGATCCGGCATGAAACATATGCTTGAAGATGATTTCACTCTGCGAGCCGAACCGGCGAAGAAATGCTGGTTGCCGGTCCATGGCGGACTGGCTGGAGACAAGGGATTTCATCATGAAGTTCGCACCGAAACTGGCACTGGCATGGATTAAGCCGCTACTGGCCGTTGGCGTCGCCGGCAGTCTGACTGTAGTTCCAATCCTCGCGCAGCAGGCGCAGGCGGCCAGTGCCCCGACCGCCGAGACGCGCCCATATCATGCCCAGGGCGTGCTGCGCCTGCGCAGCAACCACAGCGTCGCTGAAACCGTCGAGCGGGTGAAGGCCGCTGTCACCGCCAAGGGCGTGCGCTTGTTCGATGCGATCGACCAGGCGCAACTTGGCGCTGGAGCCAATCTTAATATCCGCCCGTCCACACTGGTGCTGTTCGGCAATCCGCCGCTTGGGGTGCAATTCCTCCAGTCCAACCCCTATGCCGGGCTTGACTGGCCGGTGCGGATGCTGGTGCTCGAAGAGGACGACGGCAGCGTCTGGCTCGCCTGGAGCGACTTCGCCTTCCTCGAAAAGCGTTATGGCATTGTCGACAAGGCCGCCCAGTTCAAGATGGCTGGCGAGGTTGCTGCCTCGATTGCTGCCGATGCAGCCAAGTGAGCACGGTAGGGCCAATGCTCGCCGGTCTGCCGCTTGGCTTCGGTCTGATCTGCGCCGCGCTGATGGGATTCGCCATCCAGCGCGGCGGGACCTGCCTGGTCGCAGCTGTCGATGAGGTGGTGACCAGACGCCGGGCAGGCAAGCTCGTTGCCCTGCTGGAAGCGGGACTGTGGGTGGCCGGTGGACTGGTGATCGCCCGCCTTCTTAATGGATTGACAATGGTGCCGCCGAATTTCGCGGTCACCGGCACAACGCTTATGGGCGGCGCTCTGCTGGGCCTTGGTGCACTGATCAACCGGGCTTGCGTGTTCGGTTCGATTGCACGGCTCGGATCGGGCGACTGGGCCTATATGCTCACGCCGATGGGTTTTCTTCTCGGTTGTCTGGTCGCACTGCCGCTGGTCAGCGAGCCCGCGATCTATCCGTCACCTTCTCCCCTGTTTCCGGCGGCGGGGCTGCTCGCCGGGCCGCTTTTGCTGTTTGCGATGTGGCGTGGTGCCGACGCGGTCCGTGCGGTTCGCGAAGGGCGCTTCGCCGCCCACATCTGGGCACCGCATCAGGCGACCATGGTGATCGGACTGGCTTTCCTCGCGATGATGCTGACAGTGGGCAGCTGGGCCTATACCGAGGCGCTGGCTGAACTGGCGCATGGCATGGCTTCAGAAACTGCGGCCAGGTTGTGGCTGTTCGCTGCGCTTTTGGGCGGAGCGATTACGGGCGGCTGGACAGCCGGTCGGTTGAAGCTGGTGAGGCCCGAACTTTCGACAGCGGCGCGATGCCTTTTCGGCGGCGTGCTGATGGGTGCTGGCAGTCTGCTGATTCCGGGAAGTAACGACGGACTTTCGCTGGTCGGGCTGCCGCTTCTGCTGCCCTATGCAGGGGTTGCTTTGACCACCATGGTCATCGCCATTTACGCAGGATTGATGATCGAGAGCCGCTTTAAGCTACAGTAGATATTGTTTCGCGGTTACCTTAATAAGGCGCAGCCAGTCTTGGGTGGAGATCGCATCAGCCGATGGAAATGCAGCAGGTCCGTTATTTTCTAGCCGTGGCGCGCACGCTCAATTTCACCCGCGCGGCGGAGGAGTGTAATGTCACGCAACCGGCACTGACCCGGGCCATCAAGCAGCTGGAAGACGAGTTTGGCGGCGAGCTGATCCGCCGCGAAGGCCGCAATTCGCATCTGACGGACCTGGGCAACCGCATGCAGCCATTGCTCCAGCAATGCTATGACAGCGCGCTTTCGGCCAAGACGCTGGCGACGAAGATCAAGAAGGGTGAGGTTCCCACGCTGTCCCTCGCCGTAGCGCGGACACTGGAAGTCGATGTGATCCTGGGCGCGTTGAATGAAATGCAACGCAGCTTCCCGGGCATACAGCTGAAACTGCGCCGAGGCAGCGGCCATGAAATCGGCACGATGCTCAAGGACGGCGAAGTCGAACTCGCGCTCGGCGGGCCGATGGGCGAAAACTGGGACCGCCTCGAGGCCTGGCCAATGTTCAGCGAAACCTTCGACCTGGTCGTCGGTTCGGAGCACCGGCTGGCGATGTCTAACGAGCTGCAACTCGATGTCGAACTGGTGCAGGGGGAACAGTTCCTGGTCCACCACGGAACCGACCCTACCGAATTCGGGGCGGGAAAGCTCGCTGAGGCCGGGATCGATCTTGATAGCGCCCACCAGGTCGATTCGGCTCGTGATCTGGAGGCGCTGGTTGTTGCCAAATTCGGGGTCGCTCTGGTCTGGGGAAGCGCGCTCCAGTCGCAAAAGGTCAAGCATCTCAGGCTTTCGGCGCTAGATCTGAAGCGTACGGTGGCGATCTATAGCGCTGCCGGCAGGCCGCGATCGCGCGAGGCCGCTGCATTTCTCAATCTTATCCGTTCGACCGACTGGCTGGATCTAATTGGCGCGGAAGCAATCGAGAGCGCCTAGCAAGTCATCGAGTTCCATGCGGCGGCGGTAATCGGGATCGACGTGGCGGGTGGTGATGATCCCGTCCTGCCCGACGACAAAGACTGCGGGAACCGGCATTACCCACGGGCCGCCGCCCTGGTAGGCAGGAACGTCCCAGCCGGCACCAGCAATCATTGACGACATCGCCTCATCGACCCAGATCGCCAGGTTGATCGACAGGGCATAGCCGCCGCCGACATCGCTGAGGAATGGAAAATTCGCGCCTGCCTCGGCGCGCAGCGAGCGGGTGTGCTGCGACAGCTCTGAGGATATCGCCACGATCTGCGCCGGCCTTGCCTGGTCCTCGATCTCGGCAAGTCCGACCATGTTGAGCCGGCAATAGGGGCACCAGTGGCCGCGGTGGAAGGCGAGCACTGCTGGGCCCTCCGCAAGCAGCCCCTCTAATGTGACCAGATGGCCATCCTGATCGGGCAGGCAGAAATCCGGCATGACATCGCCTACGTGCGGGGCGGTGCTCCCAGCCTGCGCTGCTTCCAACCGGGCGACGAAGCGATCGACGGCAACGGCAAAGTCGGGGCCCTTTTCGCGCACGCAATCGGCGATGTATTTGAGCCGCGCGCCCAGAGGCAGTTCGCGATCGCGCACTTCCTGAAATGCAACCTCGAGCATGGCAACAAGCGGGTGAGTCATGGTCGGGCTCCTGTACCCCTGATCCTAGCACATGCTCGCACATCAAACAGGGGCAAGTCCATCAAGCCGCCGCCGGAGTATGAACCAGCGTGCCAGCCATGGCCTCATAGAGGATGAAGCCTTCGCCCGGATCGAACTCGGCGCGCCACGGTGCCTTTTCAAGCGTCTCAAGCGTGTGATGGTAACCCGCCTCCCAGCGCTGGCGGATGCCTTCGGGGCTGAAGTCGATATCCTTGGCGTGGTCCTCGTAGTCGAGCGCAGGGGCCAGCAGGCGCACCACATGCATGGTTGTGGTGCAGCCGTAACCGGCGAGATGAGCGAACTCTTCCGAATTCCTGGTACCAGGCGGTATCATCTCGACCAGCTCCGACACGACATGGCGGAGCCGGTGCAGCTGGCGCTGGCGCTTGATATGCGAGGCGGCGCGGCTAGAATATTGCACATCCTTCTGGCGGTTCATAACGTCCCAGATGGTTTCGGGCTCCGGCCCATGCGGGTTCCACAGGTGGACCGCGAAGACCAGCGCGTCTTCGCGAGGCTCGTCGTCGAACACGATCTCGACCGGAGTGTTCGACAGGATGCCGCCGTCCCAATAGATTTCGTCGCCGATCCGCACCGCCGGAAAGGCCGGGGGCAGTGCGCCCGAGGCCAGGACGTGGCGCAGATCCAGCCGGGCATGACGGCTGTCGAAATAGGTCATCTCGCTGGTCTGCACGTTCGACGCGCCAACAGTCAGCCGCACGGGGCCATCATTGATCTGGTCGAAGTCGATCAGCTCTTCGAGGTTCTCGCGAAGTGGATCGACCGAATAATAGCCGGCGTAGTCAGCTCCAAGCGGGGCATGGGTGCTGACAAAAGCGGCAAGATTGGGCTGGAAAAAGGCCGGAACGCCGGTGGTGATCGCCAGCATATTGCGCGCGGCTGCGGCAAACCAGTTGGGCAAGGGCGAACCCATGAAGCGGCCATGCTCGACCCGCTTCCAGAACTCGGTCAGCCGGTCCATCGCTTCGCTCTGGGGGCCGCCGGCAATCAGTGCGGCGTTGATAGCGCCGATTGACGTGCCGACCACCCAGTCAGGCTCGATCCCGGCCTCATGCAGCGCCTGATATACGCCGATCTGGTAAGCACCCAGCGCGCCGCCGCCCTGAAGGACCAGCACGGTCTGGCCGAGGGCGGAAATCTCGTCTTTCAACTGTGTCATCTCGGTTCTCCTATTCTGCAGCTTGAAGCAAGGGTTCGGCGCGGGTGCCGGCAACGACTTCGCCGGTGATCAGCCGCGCGTGACGGGCAAAGGTCAGGTAGTTCCAGAGCAAGTTCCAGCCGACCGCGAGGCGGTTGCGGTAGCCGACCAGGAACAAGACATGGGCAACCGACCACAGCACCCAGGCGGGAAAGCCGGTGACATGCAGCCGCCCGAAATCGATCACCGCGCGCTTGCGGCCGATGGTGGCAAGATTGCCGTAGTGGCGGTAGCGGAAGGGCGCGATTTTGCGGCCCCTGGTCGCGGCGAGAATCTGACGGGCAACATGGACGCCCTGCTGCTTGGCCACTGGGGCGATGCCGGGAAGCGGGCGGCCATCGCTGGCGCTGACCGAGGCAGTATCGCCGATGACGAAGACGTTGAAGCTGCCGGGAAGCCGCAGTTCGGGCTCGACCAGTACCCGGCCGGAGCGGTCGCACTTCGCATCGAGCCATTCTGCGGCCGGAGATGCGCAGACCCCCGCCGCCCAGATTGCGGTATGGGCCGGGATCACTTCCTTGCCGATATCGACATGGTCCGGGCCGACATGCGACACCCGGGCATTGAGATGCACTTCGACGCCCAGCTTCTCGATTGCCTCCAGCGCGGCTTGCGAGAGATCTTCCGGGAAGGCGGCGAGCAGGCGCGGTCCGCCGTCGACCAGCACCACCTTCGAACAGTGCGGGGTGATGCTGCGGAAGTCGCGAGACACCGAGCGGTGGGCAAGCTCGGCAATCGCCCCGGCCATCTCGACCCCGGTCGGGCCGCCGCCGATCACCACGAAAGTGAGCAGGGCCTGCCGCCGGTCGGGGTCGGTCTCGGTCTCGGCGCGTTCGAGCGCGAGCAGGATCTTGCGGCGCACCGCAGTGGCGTCGTCGATGGTCTTGATGCCGGGCGCGTGCTCGGCCCAGTCGTCGCTGCCGAAATAGCTGTGCTGCGCGCCTGTGGCAAGAATCAGCCAGTCATAGCGCAGGTCCTGCCCCTCGGCGAGGATCACGCATTGGCGGTGCCGGTCGATGCCGATGACCCGGTCGAGCAGCACCCGCACATTCTCCTGGCGGCTGACAATGGCCCGGATCGGACCGGCAATGTCGGCGGGCGACAGCGCCGCCGTCGCCACCTGATAGAGCAGCGGCTGGAACAGGTGGTGGTTGCGCTTGTCGATCAGAGTGACATCGACATCGGCCCCGGCCAGCGCCCGCGCCGCAGCCAGGCCGCCGAAGCCGGCACCGACGATGACGACGCGGGGCCTTGGCCGGGGCGAGGGCGCGGTCATTGCAACCGCCCCTCTGCGGCGAGCTGGGCGAGGACGCCCTTGAGTTGATTGACAGGGGCTGGGCGGCGCCGGGACGGTGTCGCAAAGATGCAGGCGGCCAGCAGGTGCGGGCATAGTGCGCCGGTCCGGCTGGTTTCAATCATGCGTTCCATTTCCTCTCTCCTTCGGCTTGCAGTGGCGATCTATTGCGCAGTCCAGCCGCCATCGACGGGCAGGGCCGTGCCGGTGATCGAGGCTCCGCCCGGACCGCACAGGAACACGGCGAGCGCGCCGATTTCCTCGACGGTGGCGAAACGCTTCGAAGGCTGGGCGGCGAGCAGCACGTCGTTGATCACTGCCTCGCGGCTGATCCCGCGCGCCTTGGCGGTGTCGGCGATCTGGTTTTCGACCAGCGGGGTCCAGACATAACCGGGGCAGATGGCATTGCAGGTGACGCCTGCCAGCGCGCCTTCGAGCGCCACCGTCCGGGTCAGCCCGAGCACGCCATGCTTGGCGGCGACATAGGCGCTCTTGAACGGCGAGGCGACGAGCGCGTGGGCCGAGGCGACATTGACGATCCGCCCGAAGCCCGCTTCCTTCATCGGGGCGAAAGCGCTGCGGATGGTGTGGAAGGCCGCCGACAGGTTGAGCGCCAGGATGGCATCCCACTTGTCGACCGGAAAGTCCTCGATCGGGCTAACATGCTGGATGCCGGCGTTGTTGACGAGGATATCGACCTTGCCGAAGCTGGCGATGCTGGTTTCCACCAGTCCGGCGGCACCGGCGGGATCGATCAGATCGGCGGCATTATATTCGACCCTGCCGCCAAAACTGCTCAACTGGTCGCAAGCGGCTTCGATGGCATAAGCCTCGCCAAAGCCATTGATCACGACATCGGCTCCGGCTTCGGCGAGGGCTGTTGCAATGCCCAGGCCGATGCCGCTGGTCGATCCGGTGACCACGGCCACGCGGCCTTTGAGTGCTGAGCCGGGATTGGCGGAAAACTGGGCAGACTGGACATTCATGGCTGACATCCCTGGCTGGAAGCGACGCCCTTCAAATGCCGGATGCAGGCCCGGGATTGAAATGCCGTTTGCGCATGGAAGCGATGCAAACATGCAATTGGAGCGCGGACCGCCGCCTGCGTAGTTTGGTCTCGCCAAAGCAGACCGACCCCGGTCTCCGGCACGAGACACCAAGCCAGAAGGAATCCAGCCAATGCCCCGCAAGACCCTGACCCAGGCCGCATTCGCCCTGATCGCCGCCTCCAGCTTCGCCGCCCCCGCGCTTGCCGGGGATTGCCCGGCCGGCAAGGCGGGAATGAACCCGCTCGCCAACCACCCGACCGAGCCCAAGGCCGTGACCGATACCGTCATCGGCCTGATCGATCTCGGCAAGGAGATCGGCGTCGCCGACCGCCAGCTACGCACCCGCAAGCTGGTGGTCGAGCCCGGCGGTGTGGTGCCCTTTCACAGCCATACCGACCGTCCGGCGTTGATCTACACGCTCAGCGGCTCGATCACCGAATACCGCAGCAGCTGCATGGCGCCGATCCAGCACAATGCCGGCGACATCGCCCGCGAGGCCGACGGTATCTCGCACTACTGGGTCAACAATGGCTCCGTGCCCGCCGTGCTGCTGTCATCGGATGTCCACCACGCCATGTGACCGATTTTCTTTTCGCCGGCCGCCTGACCCCCGCCGCCGGCGAAGCGTGGCGCCCCGCTCCTCCCCCCTCCCTGCCCGGCGGGGCGCCACCCACCCTATCTGCCGACGCAAATGGCTGAAAACGATCAATCACAGTCTCAAGCTCCTGCACATCGCTAACCATGACCTTCGCCAGAAAACAATCTTCCCCTGTTACGCGATCCGCTTCGACGACCTCAGGCGTGTCGATCAGCATCTGTGCAACCCGTTTCACTTCACCGGGCATGGCGCGCAGTCGGACGTGAGCGGCGATGCCAAGGCCGAAGACTTTGGAATCGACCAAAACCGTATATCCCCGGATAGCGCCCGCATCTTCCAGCTTGTGAATGCGCTCGGTTAGGCGCGCAATCTCTGCCGGGAAATCACGCAGCTCGATGCCCCGAAAATTGGTGAGCGGAATGTCACTGCGTCGCTCCTCCTCATCGCGGCGCTGGTTAATTACCGCCTCAATCGCGCGCATTTCCTTGTAAGCGATCACAAGGAAATTGCCGCTGCCGCAGGCCGGATCGAACACCCGGATTTTCGCCATGCGGTTGCGGAGATTGAGCAGCTTACGGCCATTGTCACCCGCTTCCTCCAATGCTCCGCGCAGGTCATCGAGGAACAGCGGATTCAGAACCTTCAGAATGTTCGGGACACTGGTGTAGTGCATCCCGAGCGCGCCGCGCTCCTCATCATCGGCAACGGCCTGAATCATGCTGCCGAAAATATCGGGATTGATCTTTTTCCAATCGAGGCTGCCGATATTGATCAGGTAGGATCGGGCAATCTTGCTGAAACGCGGCACTTCGGTGCTGCCAGAAAACAGGCCGCCATTCACATAGGGGAACACGTCGGCCCAGCGCGGCAATTTTGCATTCGCGCGGTTGGCGATCTTGGTGTTCATCGCGCGGAACATTTCGCTGATCACTTCATGCGTGTTCGACGAATCGCGCTCGCTCATCTGGTTGGTCGTCGCAGTGAACAGGCCGGTGCCGTTGAAGATGTCGGTATCCTCCGCGAAAAAGCAGAAGATCAGCCGCGCCATAAAATGGTTCATGTCCGGTTGGCGCTCGGCGGTCGCCCATTCGGGATTGTCTTTCAGCAGCTCGACATAGAGCTTGTTCAGCCGCCCCGTGGCCCGAATGTCGAATGAGCTTTCGCGGATTTGCTTGACGGTGGTGATGCCTGCCAGGGGCAGGAAGAACCCGAAGTGATCGGGGAACTTGGCATACTCGCACGCGATGGGCGGATCGTCGCTGGTGACGTCCTCCGCCTGTAGCGTCTCGCCATCGGTGGCGAGGATGAATTTGGCCTTAGCTGATGCGGTTTTCGGACTGTCGCGTAGCGCCTTCAAGGTCGCATCAACCTCACCCGCCGCGCACGTCGCCAAGTGAATGTTGTTACGCTGGAGAATGCCGCCAGGAACATCTGAGGCATTGGAGCCACCCGCAGCGCGAAGGCGCTTTATGGTGGTGTCCTTGTTCCCGAAGGCGGCTAGAAATTGATACGCGAAATCGGCCCGATCAAAGGGCTTGCTTGCAAGTTCCGATACTGCTTCTTCAATTTCTACAGCATTCATTCTACTATATTTTCCTGCACCAAATGAGATGCTTTCGGTTCGCGATTTCCAGGAGACGCAAAGTTGCGCCCAGAGATGGGTAATGACTAGCGGCTGGTGATGCGATTGTCACCGAGTTCCGAACCGTCGTAGGCACTTATCGGGTTGGTCGCCTGCGCGGGCGAGCCGATTTGCCAGAATGGGCGATGGCCGAATCCCGTCCGGGATTCCTGCGGCCAGCATGACAGACGGTTTTCTGTCATTTCGCGGAAGCGAGCCGTAGCCCGTCCGGTCCACTATGGCCCGCTTTGGCATGATCCCCCCACCGTGCGATGGGGTAAGTGGATCATGCTCAAGAGGATGGTGCGGGCGGTGGGAATCGAACCCACACTCCTTGCGGAACGGGATTTTGAATTGCTTTTGAGTCAGATAAAAATATAGCTAAATAGCTGTAATATATACATATTTATTAGCACCAATGCGCTAGTGTGCTAATCACTGTGCTAATCTGTAGTGGAAAAATGAGTGCTATTTTGCCCCTCAAAGCGCAGTCAGAGGGGTAATTGGCACTCATCGGCTCCGCCCCGGTGAATCGCGCTCAGCGCCCTTCTGCTGAGCCTTGATCCGTTTGTCCATTTCCTCGTTCAAAATCGCCACTATCCGCACGTGACGAAGGCGCTGGGCGTTGGTCGCATCTTCCGCAACAACCGCCCGCTGCCGGAGAATCGCTTCGATCTCGGCGGCGCTCAAGGATTGCAAATCTTTGAGCATCCTAAACTCTGACGAGGGAAAGCGCATTACCCATTCAAGCGACCACCGCTCGATCATGGCCTCCATCACGTTCGCGTTGATAATGTCATCGGGCAAGGCGCTAGGCGGCGTGCTGGCGTAGTAGGTGCGCGTGGCAATCTCGGCGATGGTAGCAAGAGCCTCGTTGACTTGGGCCTGATGGACAGCGTTGGCGGCCTCCATCGCGTCAATGCGCGCGGCAAGCGTCGCCACCCCTTCGGCAATATCGGTCAACAACCCCAAGAGTGGATCGTCCTGCACATCACTCATCGTCCTGGCCCTCCACGGTCGCGGTCTCGATCCTTTGTCCGGTCACGATCCCGCTCATCGTCTTTTCGCACCTGCTTGCCCAGTTCGGCCATGCGGGCGCGGAGACGGTTCGCTGCGGTGTCAGTGCCGCGATCCTGCGACGGTTCCTTGTCGGCAGCTTGCGGCGCTGCTGATGGCTCACGCCCCAACGCCTTGTCGAGACGGCCCCGCAAGGCCGCGATGCGGTCAGGATCGGCCAATAGCCCCCGCGACTTGGCGACCATATCGCGGGCGACTTCGCCAAAGCGGAACTCGCGCCGCTCGGCAAAGCCGCGCGCGGCGGCGTCAGGAAGCGGATAATCGCTCGCCATGTCCTTCGACCGTTCACGCGACAAGGTGCGGACAAGTTTGCTCTGATCGGCAAAGTCATCCCGCCCATAATGAAGCTGCACCCCGTCACGGTGGCGCGTGAGGCCCACATAGGCCGAATGCCGATCCATCCCCGGCGTCGCCAATATATGCGCCTGATCGACCGTCACCCCCTGCGATTTATGGAACGTGGCAGCATAGCCGTGGTCGATATGGGCATAGTCTTTCAGGTCGAAGGCCACGCTGCGCCCGTCATCGGTGCGGACGGCCATATGTCGGGGGGACACCTGCTCAACCGTGCCAAGCGTCCCGTTCTTCACCCCCATGCCGCGCTCGTTGCGCAGGAACATCATCCGGTCGCCACTGGCAAACTGGCGCTCGCCGCGTTCGGTTTTCACGCTAACGTCATTACCAAGCTCGCCATGATCGCGCAGCTTGTCGCGGGCAGCGATATTGAGGTCGCGCACCTCGGCATTGGTGTGGGTGAGGATGATGCGGCTTTTTGCAGGGTCATTGGTGCGGGCATGATCCCATCCCTCGACAAGCTCGGCGCGCGCGGCTTCGCGCGTTTCTGCACCATGAACCATGCCGTTCTCGCCATAGGCATGGATGGCCTCGCCCGTCCGTCCGGTGGCAAGCGCGCGGGTTGCACCTCGCTGCCAGTCGTCGCGCTGCCGCCTGATCTCGGTGATCTCTACCGCGCCGTGGGCTTCGGCAAGCGAACGGAATGCGGCCCCCGCCTCAATCGCCTGCAACTGCTCAGGATCGCCAACCAGAACAATCTTCGCGCCCGCATCGCGCGCTGCTGACAGCACCCGTTCCATCTGGCGGGTTCCGGTCAAGCCCGCCTCGTCGATGACAAGCACATCGCGTTCGCTCAATTGCTCGCGGCCCTGCTTCCACTGATATTCGAGGCTCGCGATTGTCCGCGACGTGATGCCCGAACCGGCTTCGAGATTTTCAGCGGCGATGCCCGAAAGCGACGCACCGCGCACATTATAGCCTTCACGTTCCCACGCATCACGGGCGACGCCTAGCATCGCCGATTTGCCGCTACCGGCATAACCAACCACTGACGCAAGATCACGATGGCCAGTAACATGATCGAACGCATCGCGCTGCTCGCCTGACAAGACCATCCCGCGCTCGGCTGCACCATCGAGCGCCGCATAGCGGTTACTATCCGCTACGCCGTGACGTTCGTTTGTTGCCAGCATTGAAGCCGACAGGCCAAGCCGCTCCTCCACCGCAATCATATCTGCGCTGGTAAATCGCTCCTGATCCTTGCCGTCCTTGCCCAAGGCAACAAGTTCGGGCGAGCCGCGCACCGAGGCCATGACGGAATCGAACTGGTCTTTGCCGTCGCTGTGCCGGAACGCGAACTGGGCAAGATCGCGCATGGTGAAGGTCGCTTGCGAATGGGTGATGGCATTCAACGCAATCGCCGGTTCGGCAATGATCTTGTCGCCGTTCTCGCGCGCGATCCGCATATGATCGTCGGCACGCTCGGCGTCCTCGCCGTTCATCTCGCGTCGCGATCCCGCTGCACCGATCTTGTGCTGCGGTTCAAGCGGGATGCCTTGGGCTTCCAGTGTCCGGTGATCGACGCGGGCCTCAAGGCCAAGCTCGGCCATGCGGGTGTTCACATGATCGGCCCAGCTCACACGCCATTCCTGCAACAGCTCCTTGCTGTTCCAGTCGCGCTCCTTTTGACCAAAGCCGTGCGGGCCGACTTCGCGCATCGACAGCATGACATGGGCATGGGGCTTTGGACTGCCATCGGCAGCCTTGTCCCAATGGACATTGAGGTCAGCGATCATGCCGCGCGCCACAAATTCCCGTTCGACAAAATCGCGCGCCAACGCGATGCCGTCCTGCTCATTCATCTCCCTTGGAATCGCAAACTCGACATCGCGCGCTAGTTGGGCATCCTTACGAACCTCGCCCGCCTCGACCGCATTCCAAAGTGTCTCGCGGTCTGCCAGCCGCTCCGGCGCACCTTGCGGCAGCATGATCTCGGAATGAACGACACCGGCCTTGTTCGTGAAGTCATGATCGCGCCCAAGCCGCTCGTCGGTCAGCCGTTCGGCGGCGCGGTAGGCAGCCGATGCAACCGCGCTCGAACCATTGGCACGACTGACAACTTTGGCAGAGAAATGGTAGATCGCCATGACACTGCAAAGTCTCTCACTTTCAAGCAATGTTGGCAACAACGTATAAGCGCGCACTCAAAACTGTCTTCGCCATTTTTGGCGTGACTTACTTCGCAATTAAATGACGTGGTTGTCTACGGCACGATTCGCGTTTAGGCTGTCATCCAATGCTACCTGAAATCGGAGGTGCGCCATGCGCAAAGTCCGTGATTATGATGCTGAACTGAACGCGCTTCGGGACAAGGCGAAGGCGATCAAGGCGCGCAAAGTCGAGCAGCTTGGCGCACTTGTGGTCGCAACGGGTGCCGACGCGCTCGATCTCGAAGTCATCGCCGGAATGCTGCGACACGGAGTCATGGAAGCCCAGGTCGATTCCGTAAAGGAGAGCTGGCGCGCCGATGGTGCCACCTTTCTCAGAGGGCGCGGGCGCAAGGGTAATGGCCCTGTTGGTGGCGACGGAACAGGCGCTGGCTAGAAATACGGCGGCGCAGCGACGGGCTGAATCAGGCCAGCGCCGCACCGATACAAGGGAGTGGGTGGTGGAACGACGCGAGCGGACAAGGCACCTGATCGAACTGGGCGGACTTGTCCAGAAATCAGGCTTGGTCGAACTCGCGGGCGATGACCGTGCGACCCTTTACGGGGCGATGCTCGATCTCGCCGGACGTGCCGGGGCCGATGACGCGGCAAACGCGCTGGCGCTGTGGAAGCGGCGGGGCAAGCGGGCGTTCGATGCCGAAGCTGCGGAAGCCGCATCATCTGACGATCCACGCGGCGGGGAGGATTGATCTGTGAAGGGTTGGCTCCTCGGATGCGCGTTGATGCTCTTCGCCGGGGTGCTGGTTATCGCTTGGTGGCTCCCCAAGACGCACACCGCATTCTGGTCGATCCTGATTGGTGGCCTTGCCCTGTGGATCGGGGGCATTTACCTCAAGGTCAGGTTTACCCGCCCTGACGCTACGCTTGGCTCGGCACAGTTCGGATCGCGCGCCGATGTGAACGCGCTGGCGAAGAACAAGGGCGATCTTCTGATCGGGCGCGACACCTTTGGCAGGATGCTTCGATATGACGGCCCTGCCCATCTCATCACCATCGCCCCGACCCGCTCGGGCAAGGGCGTTGGCACGATCATCCCCAATCTGCTCACCGCCAATCGGTCGGTCGTCTGCATCGACCCCAAGGGTGAGAATGCCCGTGTGACGCTGCGCCAGCGGGAAGCGTTCGGCCCGGTTCACTGCCTTGACCCGTTCGGTATTTCGGGACGGCAGACGGCGCGGTATAATCCGCTCGACCAGCTTGATGCCGACAGCCTCGATCTGGCCGAAGATGCGATGACGCTCGCCGATGCACTGGTGTTCGACGAAAATGAAACCGAAGCGCATTGGAACGAAGAGGCCAAGGCGCTGATCTCGGGCATCATCCTCTATGTCGTCTGTCATGATGATGCCGCACACCGGAATCTCTCCAGCGTCCGGGACTATCTGACGCTGGCCCCTGACGATTTCACGGCGTTGCTCACAGTGATGCAGGCAAGCGACGGCGCGGGCGGATTGATCGCGCGCGCCGCCAATCGCTACCTCAGCAAATCGCACCGCGAAGCGGCGGGAGTGCTGTCGGGTGCGCAGCGGCATACCCATTTTCTCGATAGCCCGCGCATCGCAGCTGTAGTGGGCGGGTCGGACTTCGCGTTCGCCGATCTCAAGAACGAAGTGGCGACGGTGTTCCTGATCCTTCCACCCGACCGGCTCGACACCTACTCGCGCTGGCTGCGCCTTCTACTCGCGCAGTCGATCAACGAAATGGCGCGGTCGTTCGCCAAGCCGCCGCGCCCGGTGCTATTCCTGCTTGATGAATTTGCCGCGCTCGGGCGGTTGCAACCTGTCGAGCGCGCGATGGGTCTGATGGCGGGTTACGGGTTGCAGCTCTGGCCGATCTTGCAGGACATCCACCAGTTGCGAAGCCTCTACGGGAAAAACGCCGGGACGTTCCTGTCCAACGCCGGTGTCCTCCAGGCATTCGGCGTCAACGACTACGACACCGCTGATATGCTGTCGAAGACGATGGGGCGCGAAACCATCGCCTACGAAACCGGCGGACAGAGCGAGCGGGACGTGATCGTCAAAGACCCCGAACGATCCGTGAGCAAGACCCAGCACCTCGCAACCCGCAATCTCATGGACCCGAACGAAATCATGAAACTCGCGCCCGATACGCTGCTGCTGATGCGGGTTGGCGAAAACCCGCTGATCGTGAAGAAATTGCGCTATTACGCCGAAAAGGAATTTGGCGGGCTGTTTGATCCGGTGTGAGATTAACGGCTGCACTCGCGCCAGAGATAGCCGTTATTTGGCGTGATGAAGATTTCTTAGAACAGGCATCTAATTATATCAGGTGACATCATTGTCATTAACGACAAGGTTTTGTGCCAGCTCGTCGAAGATTTTATCCGCGCCCCACGCTTGTGCTGCGGTAAACGCGATCTGTCGGCGTTCGTCAGATGTCAGCTTACGTAGCGTCTTGTAACCGAGGTCGTGATGTGTCTCTGACCATGCGTGCTGAAACAACGTCTTGATCTGGAGCTCGAAAAATTCGGGAATAGCCTCTTTGTGATCGTCAGAAATGATTTCATCGGGTGTTTGAAATATGAAATGATACCCAAAATATCCAAAGGCTGCGTCATCGTCTGGCGATTTCGGCGCTTCCTCAATATACTTCATAAAATCAACCATATGCAGTCGAACACACTCCACGTCTGAGAGATAAAGCACGTTGATGCGAGCGCCGATTTGGTCTTGTATTCCGTATCTAGGATTTGCATATTTCGGTTGGCCAGATCCATCGACCTTGACAGCCTTGGCGAAATATCGATCGGGGTCTTTCGCTCTAACGCTTACCGAATCTATCCTTGGTAATTCCGAAGTTAGTTTCTTCAGGTAAGCCTGTAACTTTTCCGATGTTTCCACCAAAATCGGGTGCCGCCCAACGTATTCATCTCTTATGGCGTAATCCGCAGTCATTTTTTGGTGAGCCGCTGATCGTTGATCTTTCCACGAGTCTTGTATTCAACCACATCACCAGCCTTTGTGGTCTCAAATATTGTCTCAAACTCGTCATTAGGTGCTGTCAGAATCGCACCAGTGTTCATCTCCACAGTGCGGAATGGAGCCACAATTTTGAATTGGTTGGAGTCGAACATGAAGGTTTTGCCAAACAGGCTGGATTTCGGTAGCGCGGTTTTGATCGTGTCTTGAGCTGCGGCGCTTAAAGCAAAATGATCACAAAAACCCTTGATAGTCAGGGATTTATTCTGAAACACCGCCGACGCTAGCGAACTGGCGTGTGCAATCTCGCTTTTGACGGAAAGGCTTGGGTTCGCCTTCATGGCATCTTTGAGCGCCGTCGCCAGCCGACGAGTGCCTTGTGCCGGTGTTTCCGAAAAGTCTGCGTTCAAGAAGTCTCTCAGCCAGTACTCTGAGATGTGCTCGCCAGATTGCCCAGCTTGACGGTCAGTGGCGATGCCTTTCCAAAACCCATCAGGTGGGCTTGGGTGCTCGACCATTGCCGCTTTGTATGAAGTGAGGCGCTTGATAAACACTTGTTCCAGAAACTCTACATCAAGTGACCCGGAGGTAGTATCCGCAAGTATTGCTTGGTCTGTCGGAAAACGCGACATAACCAATCTCTGTTTTAGACCGTGATTACCTCTTAGAAGAAAAAAGAGGCCTGTTCCGCTGCGATTGTCTGTAACCTTTTGCAGACGTTGAGCGATTGGAAGTCCAGTGTGCGCGGTAGGGCTGGTATGAAATGCAAGCATCAAGTTACGACATTCATTCACCTGCGTTCCGTCTGAGGCAGGGTTGAACGTAATTTCAAAGTCGTGCGCACCTGTCTCGTCGGAAAAGATTCCGGCTAGCATGGCGCTCAGTTTGTTTTGCTCAATGGCGATCTCCTTGCTGGAGATGATGGGGGTCTCATTCAAACCCTTCCCGGGAGCAATTAAATAAGCAAACGCATTGGTGATTGGCATAAGTCCCCCATCTTTCATTTTTACGCCGCCCGAAACAAAAATCAAATCAATCTCAAATTTAGGCGTCGGAATACAATTCGGAGAGTGCAACGCCAAATCGGCAAAGCGCCTGCTTGCGTGCTTTCAACGCCGAAGAACCCGTCTCCTTCCCCCCAATTTCAGCCTTTGCCACCTTCGACACGATGGCCTAAAGCCAACCAAAGCGGGGCGGTGAAGCCGCCCCGCTGGATGGTCAGTCCTGCATATCGTCTTCGACAGTCTTGACCTTGGCTTTGGCGAGGATCGCGAAGCCGTCCGCGATGAGGTCAACCGAGTATTGGGTGTGCCCGTCAACCTTGTATTTCGACTGGCCGATGCGCCCGGTGATGCGGACAAGATCGCCGATTGTCGCGTTGGTGAGCCGGTCGCGCATCTTGTCAAACAGGGTGATGCGGTGCCACTGGGGATCGGACTTCCACGTTTCGCCTTCGCGGCGATTGTAGTTGGTGGCGACCGAGATGTGGGTGACCTTCTTGGCGGCGTCGATCCTGCCGAGCCGTCCGATGATATGAAATTCGACGATGTTCTGCACTGTCTGTCTCCTGATCGTGTCAGGCGAAATGTCCTGACGGACATGACAGGGCCGCGCGCCGCCTGCGCGCCAGCCAAAAAACGGAGGCTCCATTCATGGAAACCGTAGGCGCAACGCGCAGGTTTTTTGCTTGCGGGTATCAAGGCGGTGCAAGCGGCTAGTTTCCGTCAATCAAGGACAGAGGCTGACACGCGGTCGGGGTTGCCCGCGCAGAATGCGGTTTGGATATTTGGGGCTGGCAGGCCGATGCTGTCAGACGCTCCAGTCCTCCACCTTGAGGATGTCGATCATCGAAAGTGCCTGATCGGCGCTGACGAGCGTGGCATCAATCGCCAGTGCATGGGCCGCAATCATCAGATCGAGCGGCGCGATAGTGACGCCCTTGGCTTCGAGCGCGGCACGCAGTGTTCCGTAATGCGGCGCGATGGCATCGCTCCAGGGCAGAATGTCGGTATAACGCAGAAACTCGCGCACCAGCTTGGCAAGTGCCGTCGCCTGCGGACGCTTCGCCAGACCGTAGTGCATCTCGCCAGCCGTCACCGATGAAATCGCCAGCGACGAAAGCGGCACCGATGCGGCGCGCGCGCAAACAGGCTCCCGCTGCCGCAGGATCGCGCTGGCCGCATTGGTGTCGAGCAAATAGCGTATCGTCACGCCGCGTCAGACTCGTCGTTTGGCCACCCCTCGAAGGGATCGCGATCCTGCGGCGGTGTCCGCCGCTCATCGTCTCCGAGAAAGTCGCCGGGGATGTCAGCCTTGAGTTTTCGCGCAAACGCGAAAAACTCTGCAAGGCTCTCTGGCTTGCGCGACAGGATGACATCGCCGGTCTGCTCATCGCGCCGGATACTCACTTCGCTCCCCTCAAAGCGGTAGCTAAGCGGCAGGCGAACGGCTTGGCTTTTGCCGTTCTGAAATAGCTTGGCGGTTTGACCCATGACGGAAACTCCTTAGTATAGACTTTAATATATCACAACCTGATGATTGGTGAAAGGCAAAATCGTGCGTCACTCCATTTCGCGTAGCGGCGCGGTGGCCATAAGCCGCCACGCCGATGAAAGGCCGATGGCGAAGGTATCGGGCTTGGCCCGTCCAAACGGACGGGCCGCGAAAATTGCAGGGCGGGCCATAGGGTAATCGTCAAAACATTTCGATTTGGTCGCGCATCGGATTCCAGAATCCGATGTCGAGCGGACGCTGTGCGCGGCGGGGCTGCATCGGCTGATTGGCGAGCCAGCCAAGCCGCTCCCCCATGCTGATGGGGGCAACGCCCGCCATCATGATCTGGTCGGGCTCGGGCGGCGTGATCTGCGGCAAGGTTTTTCGCTTGGCCATGCCCTCCCCCTCAATATTCATCGGCGAGCATGATCGTCAGCACCCGCCGCGTGACGGCGGGGTTGGCGGGGTCTTCGCTCCCGAAACGCAAATCGCGGTCGTAGTAGTCCAATTTCCAGAACACCCGTTCGCGCTCGTCGTCGCGCGCCCTCGGGCGCTCGGTCGTCCAGCGGCCATCGGCAAGCTGATAGACGGCCCCGAAATCGCGCTCGCCGTGCGGGTCGCTGTCCTCATCGAAGGCGTCATAGGTTTCGATAAGTTCGCGCACCTGCGACTGGTCGGCCTCGGGCAGCGAGCGAAACCCGACTGTGACAAAAGCGGTGCAGACCAGCCCCATCGCCTGCCGCGCCCGATCATTCAATCGGGCAATCCGCGCCGTCCGCTCGCGCTGGCTAGCAATGGTCGCGCTCATTGCACCCGCTCCCTGCGGGTTTCGCATATCAGAATCAAAGCCCCGAAATCTTCGCGCTCGCCAAGCCGGTCGGCAATCTTGCGGACACAGGCAATCGGCAAGCCGTTCTCATTGGCAATGCCGCGCAAATAATCGTCACGGGTCTCGGCCCCGCATTCACGATACATCAACTGCAAATCACACATTTCCTACCTCCCTTTCAGGCTGAAAGCCGCACTGGCTGCGACATGCGGCTCTGCCTTCCGGCGAGGATGGGAGGGGGAGGGAAAGCTGAATCGTTGCCCTGGCGCGGGCCAGCGGGCGAAGCCCGCCACACGGGGGCGACTATTCTGCTTTGGGAAACGAGAGGGCAAAGCCCTTGGCGTTCCCGCTGAACAAGAAAACGGAGGCTATCAGCCTTCCCTTAGCCGCAGCGCGGCATACAAACGGCACCCTCGCATGGCGCGACGCCGCCGGATGCCCTGCTGGTAAGCGCCAAGCGGACACAGGTGTTGCGCGAGAAGCGCAGCTCCGCCATGTCCGCGACAGCGTGAGACCGGCGGGCGTCCGGCAAGGAGAGAAGCGAGAGTGCCAGCGGGTTAGCTCAAAAACTCCGCACCCTCAGGAGCGCGCAGCGCGGGACAGAGTGCGGCCTCAAAAAATCCCGCTCATTTTCTCGCGCTCCCGATCGTCACCCGAAGGGCCAAGACTACAGGCTTGGTGCGCGAAGCGCATAGAGCGGGTCGCCGTCCGGCAGCGCCTAGTTGCCTAAAACTTATCTGGGAAAATCGGCCTCAAGGGAGCAACGGCAAACCCAGTTCTTTGAGGAAATCATTGTGCTTGTCCGTAGTTTCGCGAATTTTCTGCGCCAAATTGACTAGCTTGTCGTTGACCGCCGCTAGGTCGATCTCCTCATCCGCCGTCGCCGTGCTGATGTAACGAGAGATGTTCAGGTTAAAATCATTGCCCTCGATCTCTTCCATCGGGACGCGGCGTGAATAGCGCGGTTCCTCTGTGCGGAATTGATAGGTCGAGACAATCTTTTCGATATGTTCGTCCAACAGTCGATTCTGGCGCTTTCCCCGCTCGAAATGTTCAGCCGCATTGATGAACAGCACATCATCGGGTTTCTTGCACTTCTTCAGCACAAGGATGCACACCGGGATTCCGGTGGAATAAAACAGGTTGGCCGGCAGTCCGATGACGGTGTCGATGTGGCCGTCCTTGAGCAACTTGGTGCGGATGCGGGATTCCGCACCGCCCCGGAACAGAACGCCGTGCGGCAAGATAATCGCCATCACGCCGTCCTGCTTGAGGAAGTGGAATCCATGCAGCAAAAACGCAAAGTCGGCGGCAGACTTCGGCGCTAACCCGTGGTTTTTGAAGCGCACATCGTCGCCCAGCGCGTCGGTGGGTTCCCAGCGATAGCTGAAGGGCGGGTTTGCGACGATGGCGTCGAAACGGGGCATTTTGGAGGGGTTCGTTTCGCGCAGCGTTTCCCAATCATTGGTCAGCGTGTCGCCGTGGAAAATCTCGAATTCTGAATCCTTCACCCCGTGCAACAGCATGTTCATGCGTGCCAAGTTGTAGGTGGTGATGTTTTTTTCTTGCCCAAAGATTTTGCCAATCCCGTGCGGCCCCATTTGGTGGCGCACGTTGAGCAACAGCGATCCCGATCCACAGGCGAAATCCATCAAGCTGTCCATGTGCGCGCGGGGGCCGGTCGCTGGCTCCTGACCGTCCAGTGTGACGATCTGCGATAGGATGTCGGAAACGAACTGCGGCGTGTAAAATTCACCCGCCTTCTTGCCAGACCCTGCGGCGAACTGGCCAATCAGATATTCATAAGCGTCGCCCAAAGCATCGCTATTTGTCGAAAACTCCTTCAGCCCCTTGGCGATCTCGCCGATGATCTTGCATAGCGCGGCGTTGCGCTCGGCATATGTCTTGCCCAGTTTGTCCGATGCCAGATTGATCTCCGAAAACAGCCCCCGGAACGTGCTGTCGAAGGATTCATTCTCGATATATTCCAAGCCCTTTTGCAGGGTATCGAGCAAATCGCTGTCCTGCTTGCGCGCAAGCTCGGCGATGCTCGTCCAGAGATGTTCCGGGCGGATGACATAATGGACCTTGCGGCGCATCTGCTTTTCAAAGGCGGCCTCATCTTCGGGATTTCCCGCATACCAGATGGACAGTGGCGCGCGCTTGTCATCGTCCTTAACCTTGGGATAGTCCGGCCCCAGTTCCTTGGCGGCAGCGGCTTCATAATTGTCGGACAAGTATCGCAGGAACAGGAAGGCGAGCATGTAATCGCGGAAATCGTCGGCGTTCATCGCCCCGCGCAAAGTGTCGGCGATGGCCCAAAGGGTTTTGCCCAGTTGCTTTTGGTCTTGTTCGGTCATTGGGCTTCTGCCTGCGCGGGCGCTTGGGGGAGAAGCGCGGGATTGAAGGGATAAAATTCGAGGAAATCGCCCAGTATCTTCTCAAAATGCTCCCGATTTTCGGGCAGCATTTCGATGGGGTCGTAGAATGAATAATTGCCGTGGCTCAGGATGTTGACAATCCGTCCGTGCAATGTCCCCTCGGGGTCATTGTCATCGTTTTTGATGCAGACGGAGAATTTGTCATAGCCATGAAAAATCGAAGATTTTTCGAGCAAGCCGCGTAAAGCGTTGAAATGATGGGTGTAGAGCTGCCCGGACTCCTTGGCGCGGCAAAGGTCTTCCAACAACGCAAGGTGATGGAAGAACGGCGTGTCGCCGGTATAGGACAGACGAACCTCGCCGGTTTGCCGGGATCGGGAAAGGAAATGCGGCGCGAATTTTTTCCGGTCTATCTGCCGCATCTCGTTCCACAGCACATTGAAGAACAGGGTATGGTGGGACGAAATCACCGTTTTTACGGCGTGATCTTTCCGCGCCAAAAACTGCGCCAGATGGTTCGCTACTGCTATGGCGTTATGTTCGTCGAGAGATGAAACAGGGTCATCAATGTAGATATATTTGACCCATTGATAGGCTTCTGCCCCGTCCATCGCTAGTTGGACGATGGCGAGGAAAAAGCACCAGATGAAGATATTCTCTTCGCCGCGTGACACCTTGATATTGTCGAGTGTTTCGCCGTTCACCTCGCGGGAAAAGCGGACGACCCATTCGTCGGTATCGATCCGAAAATAGAAATCGGCATAGCGCGCCAGCAACGGGCGGATGCGATTGTCCATTTCCAATTCCGCCAGCCCATCAAAAAAATGGGAGTCGGAGTTGATTTTCAGCTTGCGGTCACTGTCACCATCAAGGTCGTTGTCCCAAGAGAATAGGTCTTCGGTGAAGGCGTTGAAATAGAGCGTATCGCGAGCGTTCCCGTCCTCGCCTCCCTGTTTGCCTGCTTCCTTGAAGTCCATCGACAGGCGCGTCTTGCCGGTGCCGTTATACGCATAGAGCAATACGAACTTCTTGTCCGTCAATGCGCCGCGCAGGTGCGCCGCCAGTGCGGGCAAGTCGGCAAAGGTCGTGACCGGCGTCATGCCTGCACCTCACCAGCCACCGGGAAGAGCTGTTGCATCAAGCCCCTTTTATGGACTTCGAGCGCGTCGATCTTGTCGCTTTGCGCCATGATGCGAGTGTCAATGGAGGATAAGCAGGTAGCGATTGCCTGTTGTTCTTCTGTCGTTGGAATCGCAACCCGGAGCAACCCGATTTGCGTAGGATATAGATGAACCACTGAATCGCCTTGCGCGACTTTAGCGATTTCATATTTCAGCGGCCCGTTCAGGAAATAGCTCAGAAAAACCCCGTTCTGGCGCGACCTGATAACGTTCAGATCTCCACCCAACGCGATGTTATCGCGCATGACGCATGACGCCGTGGCAATATCGATTTTTGTCTCACCGGATGAAGGAATGATAACATCATTCTTTTTACTCATAAAAAGCTCAGATAATGGCAAATTGGTTTTTGACAGAGTTTCATCGATTACTTCGCCGTAAGTCGTATAAAGCTCGCCATAGCGAATACAGGGTTGATTGCCGTCAATGGAAATGTCTAATTTCGATATACCCTTACCTTTATGGAGATCGGCAATTTCGCTGATTGCCTTCAACTCCCACTCGCCCGCGCCCTGAAACTCGGGGAAGCGTAGGCGGGGGGTGATTTCGCCAGGGGCGGGGAAAAGCTGCTGCGTCAGGCCAGTTTTGTGGTCCTTCAGTGCATCCAGCATGTCCGCCTCGGCGGCAATCCGCGCATCAATGGACGACAAGCAATCGGCGATTTTTTGCTGTTCGAGCGGATCGGAAACTGGCACCGGCATATTGATGAAATCATTGGCTGATATGGCCATACGATCATGCCGGGCACCGCTGTTCGAGACGTGACGCAAGTAACTGTGCCAGTCCGGGGTCTTGAAATAGTGCGCGTAAAAATCGTTCTTCGCTCCGTGGAACGAGAAGACCGTGTACAAAGGTGACATGACGCCTAAGCCAACATTGTTTTTATGAATCGGGCCGACGGGCGCAAGGTTTGAAATGCGAGGATTGTAAACGTAATCCCCCTTCTCGACTATGAAATAACCTTCGA
Organism: uncultured Alphaproteobacteria bacterium; assembly: GCA_963791765.1. Classification (GTDB taxonomy): domain Bacteria; phylum Pseudomonadota; class Alphaproteobacteria; order Sphingomonadales; family Sphingomonadaceae; genus Novosphingobium. Next base: position 213,417 of record CAWBTL010000005.1, on the reverse strand, counting down.
GATTGCCAAGGTTGGCAATGTCTTTTTCAAAATAATCGCGTTGATCGACAATGCCGTGTTCGGCTGAGTTAGTAAGAACACGGTCAATTTTAGCCCCTACGTTTCTGCGAGTGCGTCGTTTCGCGAAGTTTTTAAGCGGAGAAAGCTGCCAGTCTGGAGCATCCCGAAATTCGGGAAACCGCAATTTCGGCGCAAGCGCCCCCTGTTCTCTTGTCGCTGCGTTTGCACCCTCACTGCTCATATGCGCTCAGCCCTGAAATGTCCCGCCCTTGGGCAAGTTTATGGAGCAACGGCGCAAGGTCTTCCACCAGCGCCAATTCCCGCTGTGTTCGCGCCTTCCAGCCCAGTTCCAGCGGCGCCATTAGGTCACTGAGGCCGTCGCCATCGAAAATCCGGCGACGCAACACCACATCGACAAAGGCCTGCAACGCACCGGAATCCACCCCGTGCCGGGTAGCGATCTCGGTCAGTGCCTGCACCTTCTTTTCGGCCTTGAACCGTTCATAACCGGCGCGGATTTCTTTCTCATCGAGAGGCTGATCGGCAGAGAGGCCACGGATATACTCTCCAATATCCTCGCGCTCGTCGATGAACTTGGCATCGGACTGGATCAGGCCGATCAACTGCTCCCGGCTCATCTTCAGCTTACCCGGAAGGTTCTGGGTGTAGCGGGCAATCAAGCCCATGATGTAATCATAGTCGATGACGGCTGAGTGAAAGAGGACGAATTCAAAATCGAGCTGATCCACCGCCGGGTCGTCGGCACCACCGGGCTTGTCCTGCTTTTCCTTTAGCCGCTTTGCGGTTTCCAGATACATGCTGCGGAAGCCCTGTAAGGCATCGCTCGGAACGGTCTGGCTAATCTGCTCCGTCTGCGCCTCGCTCAAATCGGTATATTGATCGAGCTGGGTTTTCAGGCGCTGGACTTCTTTGAACAGGTTGATGAACTGCCCGCGCGCGGCATCACCTTTCAGATTGGGCACGTCTTCGGGCGCATTGGACAGCCCTTGCGATTCCATAAACTGGCCCAGTGACTGCATGGCGGTTTGCAGGTTTTCAATGACCTTGGGTGCCGGATCAACCAGCCAGATTTCGCGGGCATGATCGATCTTCTCACCCGAAAAGAGAGCAATGGCCTCTTCAACCGACGCCTGCTGCTGCCGGAAATCCAGAATGTTGCCGTAAGGCTTGGTGTCGTTCAGCACCCGATTGGTGCGCGAAAATGCTTGGATAAGGCCGTGATGTTTCAGGTTCTTGTCCACATAGAGCGTGTTCAGGAACTTGGAATCAAAGCCGGTGAGCAGCATGTCCACCACGATAACGATGTCGATTTTTTCCGCGCCCTTGTGCGGCAAATCGGCGTTGGGGAATTGCTGATCCTTAATGCGTTTCTGCACGTCCTGATAATAGAGGTCGAACTCGCCAATACGATGGTTGGTGCCATAGTGTTCATTGTAATCGCTAATGATCGCCTTCAGCGCGTTCTTCTTGGCTTCCGGGTCTTGGGCGTTGTCAGCCTTTTCCTGCGGCAGATCTTCCTGAATTTGCTTCACATCCGGGTTGCCCTCGGCAGGGGGCGAAAAGACGCAGGCGATTTTCAGCGGCTTAAATTCGGGGTCGGCGGCCTGCCGCTGCGCCTGAATCTTCGCGAACTTCTCAAAATAGTCGATGGCATCGTTGATCGAGCTGGTCGCCAGCACGGCATTGAACTTTCGTCCAGCCGTTGCCGCTTCATGCTTGGTTAGGATGGTGTCGATTACCTTTTCTTTTTTCAGCGCCTCGCCGGGCTTGGGCGCTTGCCCGCCTTCGGGCTTGTAGTAATCGACATGGAAACGCAGGACGTTGCTGTCCTCAATCGCATGGGTGATGGTGTATTGGTGTAAGCTGCGCTGGAAAAGGTCGTCGGTTGTCCGATAGGTAGCCTGCCCGCCTTCGACCTGCTGATAGCTGGCGTTCTGTTCAAAAATGGGTGTGCCGGTAAATCCAAAGAGCTGCGCCTTGGGGAAGAATTCCTTGATAGCCTTATGGTTCTCACCGAACTGCGAGCGGTGGCATTCATCGAAAATGATGGCGATGCGTTCGTCACGCAGCGGCTCCAGCCGTTCCTTGAAATTGCGGCGATTGGTTTCGTCGAGCGCCAAGCCCAGTTTCTGGATCGTGGTGACAATGACCTTATCCGCCTTGTCGTCAGATAGCAGGCGGCGCACCAGTGTTTCGGTATTGGTGTTTTCCTCGACGCAGCCCTCCTGAAAACGGTTGAACTCCTCCCGCGTCTGGCGATCCAAGTCCTTGCGATCCACGACGAACAGGCATTTTGCAATGTCGTCATTGTCCTTGAGCAAGGTTGACGCCTTGAACGATGTGAGCGTTTTCCCGCTGCCGGTGGTGTGCCAGACATAGCCGTTGCCGCAATTCTGGTGGATGCACTCCACAATCGCCTTCACGGCATAAATTTGGTAGGGCCGCATCATCATCAGCTTTTGTTCGCTGGCGACCAGCACCGTGTAGCGGCTTACCATCTGCCCCAGCGTGCATTTCGCGAGGAACTTCTCGGCGAAACTGTCGAGATGGGTGATCTTCTTGTTATCTTCGCTGGCGAACTGATAAATTGGCAGGAACCGTTCGTCGGCGTTGAAACTGAACTGGCGGGCATTGTTGTTGGCGAAATACCAAGTGTCCGTGCGGTTGCTGACGATAAAGATTTGGATGAAGCAAAGCAGCGTCTTGCCATATCCATTGCCCGGATCGACCTTGTAATCCACGATCTGCTGCATGGCGCGGCGGGGGCTGACGGCCATTGTTTTTAGCTCAATCTGCACGGCGGGGACGCCGTTGATAAGCAAGATCACGTCATAGCGGTGGTGGCTATTATCCGTGTTGATGCGGAGTTGGTTGACGACCTCAAAGCTGTTTTTGCACCAATCCTTGATGTTGACCAAGGTGTAGTTGAGCGGGGTGCCATCGTCGCGTTCAAAGCTGTTGCGCCCGCGCAAGGTGTTGGCAGCGGCGAAAACATCGGGCGTGGTAATCTGCTCCAGAAGGCGCTGGAATTCTGAATCAGTCAGGTGGACACGATTAAGCGCCTGAAATTTCTCACGGAAATTTTGTTCGAGCGCCGCACGGTCACGGATTTCCGGGCGGTATTCGTATTTTAGCTCTTCGAGCTTGGAAATCAGTTCCCGTTCGATTGTGCTTTCTGTTGTTGTCATTGCCCCAGCCCAAGAATGTTAGTTGCGAGAGTGACGGTGCTTCGGGTTTCAGATGCGCTGGAATTGTTCACGCTTCACCCTCATCTACCGATACGCCTTCGTCGGCACCGCCAATGCGGACCCACTCGTCAATTTCAGAAAGCTGGAACTTCCAAAGGCGACCTACTTTATGGGCAGGCAGCCCCTTCCGTTCTCGCCAGCGATATACCGTGTCTTTTGCCACACCTAGATGTTCGGCAACTTGTTCGGCTGTCACCCACGATTCAATCTGCACTGAATAGCTCCCAACCCACCTGCCTAGAGTAAGCTCAAGTCGGCTACGATCTATCAGGATGGTATGGAAAGGCATAGCATTTTCATCGGTAGCGTGCGCCCCTTCCTCTGGGTCGCCAGCGCGAAGCAATTTGTGCGACGGTTACGCCGCGTTGTGTTTGGGTTTGGCGATGGCCGAATCCCGTCCGGGATTCTGGTGGCCAGCATGACAGGCGTTCGGCTGTCATTTCGCGGGTTTGGGGTGATGCCCGTTCGGGTTCATTTCACCCCGATCAAACATGATCCAAAGCCCAGTTCTGGGCCGCTTTTGGCTCATGTGGAGATGGTGCCCCCGGCCCGAGTTCGAACGGGCACTCCTTGCGGAACCGCATTTTGAGTGCGGCGCGTCTACCAATTCCACCACGGGGGCACGCGAGTGAAACCCATAGACGCGGAAAAAATTTTAGCCAACTGATTTGATGGACTATTGCCACAAAAAGGGTCGGCCTTACGAATGCTCGGCCTATCGGGCGCGACGGACATTGATCGCCGAAGCATCAAGCATGTTCTTGATGTGCGACGCATAGTATTTCTCGATCATTTCGACGCTGGTGCGACAGTTTTTCGCAACCTGATAGATGTCGGCACCCTCCATCAACCGGAAACAGATGTAGGTATGCCGCAAGCTGTAGCTGGTGCGAGGGTTGCCCTCGCGGTCATGCTTCATGCCGAGTTCGTCGAGCAGCGTGTTGAAGAGTTCACGCTGAATCTTTGGGAACAGGAGCTGGTTCGGCTCCATGTTGTGCCGCTCCTTCATCCGTTTAAACGGAATCACGGCACCGGGCATGGTCTTGCAATAGCCAACACCCCGCTTGCCGCGAACGGCAATGTGAAGGATTTCCTCGTTGCCCGGTCCATCGGCAACAATGTCGATGTCGCGTATCTCGATGCGCTTGGCCTCATCGGGGCGAAGGCCGCTGTTGACCATGAACAGGACGTAATCGTGCAAATCCTCGCAAGCTGACCGCCAACGCTCCTTTTTCGGATTTTTGGCGCGCTCGCCCGTCGCCTTGTAGAATGCCTTATATTCCTCGGGCGAAAACCAAGCGCGATGGGCGATCTTGCCCGACATTTTGTAGGGAGCCGAGATGTCCGGCAGATAGGGAAGCCAGCCGTGGCGGTTCGCAGTTTTGAGGACATGCCGCAGGGCGATAACCTCATGGTGCATCGTTGACCGCGAAGGCCGCTTGGGCAGGCCGGTCTTTTTGTCGATCCGCGACGTCATCCGGTGGACGCGGTATTCCTGGACAAGTCCGGGGGTGATGTCCGTCACCACGCGGTCGCCCATGAAGGGCAACAGGTGGACGTTGAGGGAGATCGACAGGCTTTTGATATATTCCTTGTTGCGCTCGCCCTCGGTGATGACCTCGAACTCTTTGACGAAATGCTCCGCCGCCGTGCGGAAGGTCACGCCTTCCTTCAATTCCCCGGCGCGGTATTTTCCCATCAGGCCAAGATACCAGTCGCGCGCAACATCCTTGGCGCGCGAGAGGCTTTCCTCTTTGGTCGAAGTGCGGCGCTGCTTTCCGGCAATCGAACAGGCACATTGCCAGTGCGGGCTGTTGGGCCGCATGTAGAGTTGGACCTTGTTGTCCAGCAGAGAGTGCCGTGTGGTCATGGTGCCATCCGATGCCATTTTGTGCTAGCAGTGCGCTAGATCATCTGGCGAAAAATATGGCTGAAAATCGACGTATTTGCAAGGATTTTGTGATTTTCAAAGGTTTTTGAATCCCGCGCGTCTACCAATTCCACCACGCCCGCGTTGCGACACGCCTATAGCGACGAGATCAAAATGCGCAACGTGAAAAGCGAACTATGTAGCTTATTTCGTTGACTTCGCAGCCTTCTTACCAGCAGCGACTGGCTTTGGCCGCGCTTTGCGAACATTGACAGCCGAGGCGTCAATGTTGTTCTTCAAATGCCGCCCATAATATTTCTCAATCATTTCTACACTCGTGCGGCAGTTCTTGGCGACTTGATAAATATCTGCCCCTTCGAGCAAGCGAAGGCAGATATAGGTATGCCGCAGGCTGTAACAGGTGCGGACGTGACCATCCCGGTCGAATTTCAGATTCAGCTCATCTAAGACAGTGTTCATCAATTCGCGCGGCGACTTCCCGAAAATCTTGTCGGTCGGTTTGAGCTGTTTGCTCTTGCGAACACGCTCAAAGGGCAGGATCGCACCGGGCATCGACTTGCAGAAACCAACGCCGCGCTTGCCGCGCACCTCGATCTCCAGGATGCGCTCGCCGGTCGATTCGTCGTTCACGATCTTGACGTCCCGCAGCTCAAGTCGTGAGGCCTCATCGGGGCGAAGACCTGTATTCCCCATAAACAGGACATAATCGTGAAAGGTCTCGCAGACTTCGCGCCAGCGTGGCTTGGGCGGATTCTTCGCCCGCTCGCGCGTCGCTTCGTAGAGCATCTTGTATTCCTCGGGCGAGAACCAGGCGCGATGCTCCAACTTGCCGGAAGTCTTGTAGGGCGCTGACATATCCGGGATTGCCGCGATCCAGCCTTTGCGGTTGGCGGTTTTCAACACCTGACGGAGCGTGACGATTTCGTGATGCAGGGTGGCACGGGCGGGCTTCTTCGGCTTGCCGGTCTTTGGATCGAGCCGCGATGTTTGACGGTGCGCCCGATACTCCTGCACTTTGCCAGCGGTTATGTCCGCAAGAGCCGTGTTACCAAAGAACGGCAACAGATGGACGCGGATTATGTCGGCCTTCGACGCCACATACCCCGCATTACGTTCGCCCAACGTGATAACCTCGAACTCGCTCGTGAACGCTTTGGCGGCATCCTCGAAACTCGGGCCGGTTGGCGTTCGCCGTCGCCGCCCATCGGTTGGCGCGCCGGGTCCGGCGATTAGAGGCTGGACGGGAACGTCCAGCAAAGAAACGCCACCGCGTCGGCGTTGGCGATCTTCGACGCAACGCTCCATATACCAGTCGCGCGCAAAATCTTTGGCGGCAGCGAGGCTGGACTCCTTGGTTGTCTGTCGATGATTGCGACTGCCCAAGTAGGTTGCGCATTGCCAGTAGCGGCTGCCCTCACGCCGGTAAACGTGGAGCGCACCATCCATCAGCTCGTGGGTTTCAAATGGCATTACGAAGTCCCCAAAATGTGTAAGACTTGTGTAAGTCTTTTTGGAAACCTCGTCCTTGCTCAAACTGTTGGTTTTACAGGGTTTTTGGCTTAGATTTTTAGGCTAAACGCGATTTTGAGTTGGTCGCGTCTACCATTCCGCCACAGGGGCACTGCGCGTGGGTGGCCGCTTAGCCGGGCGGCACGCCGGGTTCAAGGCTGGAGTGGTTCAGAAGTTCCAGTCGAGCGCTACATGGACCAGCCTGGGCTTGGGCTTCACAGTGCCGCCGAATGCGCCGACCTCGAACACCGGTCCGCGTTTGCCTGCCTTGTAGTTGACCGCAGTGGTCGGCAGCTCCGGTCCTGCGCCTTCGCCCACAAGCTTGCCAGCGGCATCGCGGCTGCGCTGCGACATGGGCTTGAATTCCCGGGCTGTCCGGTTTGTTGCAAGGGTGGTCGTGGCAGGATTCCCGGCTCTGAGGGCGAAGTCTGCCTGGGGAAGCGCACTCACCGCCTCGCTCCCGGCAAGAACCGGGGTCGCCGAAACGGTAAGCATGGCGAAGGCTAACCCGGTAATTGTTCTTCTCGACGCCATGCCGCACCCCGTTTCGACGAACCCGGGTCCAGATCACATGTGCTGAGTTAAGTCCGTCTTAACGCGGCCGGTTTCGCGGAAATTAACCCTTAATTGCGCTAACGATCAGCTTGTGCAACTTGGAATGCAGGCCATCGTTGCCGGCCAGCACTTCGGCATCGCAGACCGGTTGCGAACGACCGCGCCAATCGGTGACGAAACCGCCCGCTTCGCGCACCAGCAGGCAGCCGGCGGCCGTGTCCCATGACTTCAGCCCGCTTTCCCAGAAGCCATCGAAGCGCCCGGCCGCGACCCAGGCCATATCGAGCGAGGCGACGCCGAAGCGGCGGATCCCGGCGATCTGCGGGGCCAGCGCGGTGTAGATCTTGCTCCATTCGGGCGCATCGCCGCGCCCGGCAAAGGGAATGCCGGTGGCGATCAGGCTCTCGTCCAGATGCCGCCGCGCCGACACCCGCAAACGGGCGTTCTGCAGCCAGGCGCCGCGGTTCTTTTCGGCCCAGAAGCTTTCATCTGTGATCGGCTGATAGACGATCCCGGCAATGACATCGCCCCAGCCTTTTCCGTCGAGAGTTGGCTCCTGCGCCGCGATCGAGATCGCGAAATGCGGGATGCCGTGGAGGAAGTTGGAAGTGCCGTCGAGCGGATCGATGATCCAGCGCGGCTTGCCCGGCGCGCCCTCGATCGTGCCGCCTTCTTCCATGATGAAGCCCCAGTCGGGCCGGGCGGCGAGCAGCTCGTCATAGATGGTGCGCTCGGAGTGCTGATCTGCCTTGGAGACGAAATCGGCGGGACCCTTGCGGCTCACCTGGAGGTGTTCAACCTCGCCGAAATCGCGGCGCAGGCGCTGCCCCGCCTTGCGGGCGGCTTTTTCCATGACGCGAATGAGACCGGATATTGCTGACATGGCCTGGCTCAGTTCGCCTTGCCGACGTAGCTCCGCTCGTAGACATCGACGATGATCCGCGTGCCGCTTTCGATATGCGGCGGCACCATCACGCGCACGCCGTTATCGAGGATCGCCGGCTTGAAGCTGGACGAAGCGGTCTGCCCCTTCACCACCGCATCGGCCTCGACAATCGTCGCTTCGACCTGTTCGGGCAGTTGGACCGAGATCGGCCGTTCATCGTACATTTCAAGTGTTACCTGCATACCGTCGGCCAGGAAGGCCGCTGCATCGCCGAGCAGATCGGCAGGGAGGTTGATCTGTTCGAACGTGTCGCCATCCATGAACACCAGGGCGTCGCCGTCAGCATAGAGGTACTGGAAGTCCTTGGTTTCGAGCCGGACGCGCTCGATGGTGTCCTGGCTGCGAAAGCGGACGTTGGTCTTGCGCCCGTCGATCAGGTTCTTCATCTCGACCTGCATGAAGGCACCGCCCTTGCCCGGCTGGGTATGCTGGATCTTGGCGACCTTCCAGATGCCCTTTTCATATTCGAGGATATTGCCGGGACGAATGTCCACGCCGCTGATTTTCATGGGGGATGCCTTTGATGCGAAAGAGCGAGAATTCGGGAAACCGCGCCCTTAGCGCGCGCGGCCCGCTCTGGCAATCGCGGGCGTTGCCTGCTAGCGGGCGCCGCATGAAATGTGCCGCCGCCCTGCTGATGACCGCCATCGCCGCTCCGCTGGCCGCAGCGCCGGGCGGCGGCATCGCGACCATGCCGATCGGCACCTATGTCTGCGAATTGCCGGGCGACGCCACCGGCCCTGCCGGCAAACATGTTCCCGAGGCGGACTTTTCCATAGTCAGCGCATCCAGCTATCAGGCAGGCTCCGCCATGGGCGCCTATCTGCTGACCGGAGACCGCCTGACGATAACCAGCGGCCCGCGCCGGGGCCAGCGTTATCACCGGTTGTCGAGCGGTTTTCTGCGGCTGATCGGACCGGACGGCAAGGACAGCGATCTGCGCTGCGTGCGCCAGACCCGCAACAACCGCTGACCTGCTGCTTGCGCAGCTTTTACGACAGGCTTGTTGTAAAAACCCGGACCCTGACATAACCTCGCCCCGCGCCGCCAAGCGCACCGGCAGCCCAGGGGAACGAGGCCCATGAACGTCCATTCCGGCACCATCGAATCCACCGACGATCCGCTGGTGCTCGGCACCGATCCGGTCCCGGCGAAATATTACTACGATCCCGATTGGTATGAGCTGGAACGCAAGGCGGTGTGGATGCGCAGCTGGCTGAACATCGGCCATGTCTGCGAAATTCCCGAGCCGGGCAGCTTCATTCGCCGCGAGCTGGAGTTCGCGCATGCTTCGGTCCTCATCACCCGCGGCAAGGACGGCGAGGTTCGCGCTTTCCACAACACCTGCACCCACCGCGGCACCCAGCTGACCGACGAGAGCTGCGGCAAGAAGAACACCATCAGCTGTCCCTACCACATGTGGACTTTCGGGATGGACGGAAAGCTGGTCTCGGCACCGGATTTCGAGCGCTTCTACACCAGCAAGGAATCGCTCTCGCTTAAGCCGGTGGCGGTCGATGTCTGCGGCGGGCTGATTTTCGTCTGCATGGAGCCGCAGCAGAGCCTGCGCGAATATCTTGGCCCGATGGCAGAGCGGATGGAACAGCTGGCAGTGGCGAAGGCGACGACGTTCCATGAATATTTTTATGATATCAATGCCAACTGGAAGATGACCTACGACAATTTCCAGGAAAACTACCACCTGCGCTTCATCCATCCGCGCAGCTCAGGCCCCGGCACCGGGCCGGACAATCCCTTCGGCTATCCCGTCAGCTTCAGTCTGGTCGGCATCCACCGCACCCAGACGATATGGACCAATCCCGACGGTTCGATGCCGGAAGCGTTGACCACTCCGCTCAAGGCCGGCGTCGGCAGGCTGATCACCGACGGACTGATGAACCACCCCTATGGCCGCGACTATTTCGCGCTGTTCCCCAACTTTTTCACCCTGTGCACATCGGCCAATCCGTTCTTCCACACGGTGATGCCGATGGGGCCGGGCAAATCGCGCGGGGTTATCCGGCTCTACTGGGTGGGCGAGGACGAAACCGCCGGCACCCGCTATTTTCGCGAAGCGATCACCGCCACCACCCGCGATATCCATGCTGAAGACGTCGCAGTGATCGAGGCCGGCCAGCGCGGCATTTCCAGCGGCGCACTGAGCCATGTCCACTTCCAGGAGAAGGAAATTCTCTGCCGCCACCTGATCAAGGTGGTCGAGGAAAAGGTCGAGGCCTATAAGGCCGAACGCGGCTGACGGCCGGACCGGGAGACAAGACGTGGAACTGGGACTGGCAGGCAAGGTCGCGATCGTCACCGGCGCGACCGCCAATATCGGGCGCGGCATTGCGCTGGAGTTGGCGGCGAACGGGATGAAGCTGGTTGCGGTCGGACGCGATGCAGAGGCCGGCTCGGCAGTTGTTTCTAAGGCAAAGGAGCGCGGCGCGGCTGACGCGATCTTCGTGGTGGCCGACATGCTCGATCATGCCTCGCCAGCGAAGATCCTGTCGGCGGCAGAAACGCTGGGGCCGGTCGATGTGCTGATCAACAATGTCGGCGGCAATGTCGATCAGGGCTTTTTCGTTGACAGCGACCCGACCAAATGGCTCGGCGATATCGATCTCAACTTCGGCACCGTGCTGCGCATGACCCATGCGGTGCTGCCCGGCATGATCGAGCGCAAGCGCGGTGCCATCGTCAACATCGGTTCCACTGCCGGGCTGGTCGGCGACTATATGCTGCCGGTCTATTCGGCGATGAAAGGTGCGGTGCACAGCTTTTCGGTGGTGCTCGCCAAAGAAGTCGGCCAGCACGGCATCCGCGTCAACGCCGTCGCGCCCTATGCCACTTTCGCAACGTCGCCCGACGCTTACAGCACGGGCAGCCGCTTTCATCCGGACAACAACTTCTTCGGCGCGGATAACGAGACCATGTCCGAAGAACACCGCAGCATGCGCCTGCGCCGAACCCTGGTCGGCAGGCCCTTCGCCATCCCGGAGGAGATCGCGGCGGTGGTGGCGCTGCTGGCGTCAGACCGGGCGAGTTTTGTTACCGGGCAGGTCTGGCCGGTCGATGGCGGTTCGTTGACCTGACGAAGAAGGGAGAGACCGGATTGCTAAATGCTGCCAGCATCATCGCGGAGGCCGAAGCGATCACCGGTATCGCCGATCCCGAGCCGCAACTGCACGTCAATCTGCAGGCGCTGGTGGCCTCGCTCAACAAGGATGCGCGCCACGGGCCGGAAGGGCGCGAAAGCTGTCGGCTGGCGTTGCTGCGGGTGGCAAAGGACCGGCTGGAGTCGCTCAGATGGCTGCGCGACTTTCCCGAAATCGCCAACGAGATCATTGCCGCGCCGGTGTTCCTCACCGGGCTGCCGCGATCGGGCACCACCTATTTCCAGTATCTGTTCGATCATGACCGCCGCTTCCGGCTGATCCGCACATGGGAAGCGGTGATGCCCTTCCCGCCGCCCGGTCACGATCCCCCATCGGTGGTGCGGCGCAAGGCCATGGAGCGCGAATACAACGACGAAATCCGCACAGCAGTCGAAGGTTTCGATGCCTTGCACCTGATCGACGAGGACGGGCCGCAGGAGTGCCACCTGTTCCTCGAATACGGCTTTGGCGCCGCCGGTTTCTACAACATGTACGACGTGCCGGACTATTTCGACTATCTGATGGACGAACTGGACCTCGAACCGGTCTATCAGGTCCACAAGCGTATGCTGCAGCTACTGCAATGGCAGACGCCGCAGCCGCGCTGGGCGCTGAAATATCCCAACCATGTCATCGCGATGGACACGATCCTGAAAGTCGATCCGGATGCGCGCTTCGTCATGACCCACCGCGATCCGGCGCAGGTGCTGGCCTCGATCTGCAAGATGACCTTCGCGCTGCGCGGGGCCCGCCAGGCCGGGCCGGTCGATCCCCACCGTGTCGGCCAGCAAATGCGCCACTTCATCCGCCGCCACATCGACCGGATCATGGCGTTCTGCACCGGGCCGGACGCGGCGCGCGTTCACCACGTCGATTACTACCGGGTCGCCGATGATCCCGCGGCAGTTCTCGACGAAATTCACGCCAGCCTGGGCATCGATACTCCCGACGATGTACGCGAAGCCATCGCCGCGTGGCGGCGCGACAACCCGCAGGGCAAGCGCGGCGAAAACCGCTACACGCTCGAGCAGTTCGGGCTCGACGCGGGCGAAGTGCGCGCGCTTTATGCCGACTATATCGAGCATTTCGCCATTCCGACCGAGGCCGAAGGCAAGCGGCGCATGGCGGCAACATCCTGAAAGGAAAAATCAATGAAAACGGACCCGGCCGCGACCCTGCAGTTCCTGATCGACCGCGAGGCAATCCGCGATCTGGTGCTGTGCTATTCGCGCGCCATCGACCGCAAGGACATCGAACTGCTGCGCGATCTCTACACCGCCGACGCCACCGACACCCACGGTGACAGCTTTGATGGGCCCGCAGACGCCTATTGCCAGTTCATCGAAGCCTCTCTGCCCTACATGCAATACAGCGGGCACCATGTGTGCAACCACATGATCAGCGTCGAGGGCGACGAGGGGAATGGCGAAGTCTATTGCCTGGCCTATCATTACATCCCCGATCAGGCGAACCCGGGCCAGTGGCTGGAGGACTTCATGGCGGTGCGCTACATCGATAGATACCGGCGCGAGGCAGACGGGAAGTGGCGTTTTTCCAAACGCGTCGTCACCTACGATCTTCACACCGTCCGCCCCTTCGAGGGCAGCGGCCTGCTGGGATCGAGCCCGATCGATCCCAGTTACGAGGTGTGCACCCAGCGGTTCTTCCAGAGGGGGGCGCGGGCCTAAGCCGGAACCTAAGGCGCCTTCTTCGGCGCGCCCTGACCGACGAACTTCGCCAGATTATAATGCAGGCTGGCCACCGCCCGCTCCATATAGGGGTTGGGCTGCGCGCCGCGGAAGCCGCTGCTGCGCATGCCTTTCTGGACGTTGGCCATATTGGCGAAATCCTGCTGGAGCACCGGCGGCCAGTCGGTCGGCTGGGTATACTCCCACTCGGTCGCGGGGGCTTCGCCTTCGGGCCACAGCTCGTAAACCGCGCCTTCGAAGATGCACATGCCGGGATCGTTGCCATAGGGCCGCGCCTGATAGGTCAGCATGTTGTTGACCGCGTGGCCGATCTGGAAATTGGGGAATATTTGCCAGGCGGTGCCGCTTTTCGCGGTGTGCATCGGATCGACCACCGGCCAGACCACGCCGCGCGCTGCATCCGCCGCGCGCGCGCTGGATAGCCAGTGCTTCGAAACCTCGGGCGCGGGGGTGCCTTCGGGCAGTTCGTCCTTCAGCCGGTTGGCGGCATCGACCAGCGTTCGTGTGGTGTTGGTATTGGCCGCTTCCCAGGTGAAATTCTGCATTTCCGCCGTCGACAGGCGCGGGTCTTCGCCGCTGCCGAGGCGCAGCTTGGCGGCATCTTCCTCCTGCCCCTTGGGCGCGTCATAGCCGATATTGCTGTGCAGCCCCTGGTTACGGCCCCAGCCGCGGAACTGGCCGAAGGCCATGAATTCGGGGTGAGTGCCGGGGACGTGGTAGGTCTCATCGAAGGCCTCCATCGCGACCTTCCAGTTGCAGTTGAAGATCACCCACTTGCGCCAGCGCGGCCGCATGTTCTGCAGCTGAAACGGATCGAGCAGGCTCGCGGCAGGCTCCAGATAGTCGCGCAGCTGCCCCGCATTGCCGCCGATATTGACCCAGACCCAGCCGCCCCAGGTATCGACGGAAACTTTGGCCAGGCTGGTACGCTCTTCGGTCAGCGCGCCGTTCCAGTCATCCTGGTGCTGGATGAAGGTGCATTTGCCGTCGTGATCATAGGTCCAGCCGTGGAACCCGCAGACGAAGTTGATCTTCGAACCCCGGGCATTGCGCATACCCTCAGGCAAATCGACCAGCCGCCGCCCGCGGTGCGTGCAGACGTTGTGATAGGCCTTGACCGTGTCCGGACCAGAACGGACGATCAGCACGGATTCATCGGCGATCTCATAGGTGATGTAATTGCCGACCTCGGGAATATCCTCGAGCCGCCCGGCTTGCAGCCAGACATTGCGCCACAATTTGTCACGCTCGGCCTGGGCATATTCGGGCGAGATATAAGACTCCGGCCCGATCACCACAGACCCGGCCAGATCATCGGCGGCTTCGACAATATTTCCCAATTCGCCCATGGCATCCTCACGTTCCGGAATCTTGTTGCCGCACCATATGCCAAGCACTCCGGCAAGCAAAGGCGGCGGGCATTGATTCCGCCCCGGCGGTCCCATACGGATCGGTGGACGCGAAACGGGAGACAGACGGCATGGCCCTGGCCAGCGAATTACGCGCTAAACTGGTGCTTCCGGCCTTCGCCGCGCCGATGTTTTTGTGCAGCGGGGTCGATCTGGCGATTGCGTGCTGCAAGGCGGGCATCGTCGGGTCGCTGACCCGCAACCACTGCCGCGATCTGGAAGAGCTTGTCGAACAGCTGGGGGCAGTGAGCGAGGCCCTCGCCCGCTTCACCGATGTCCATCCCGACCGGATCATCGGCCCGCTGGCGGTGAACATCTCGCCCAATTTCAGCCAGCAGGAATTCCGCGACCACCTTGCGGCCTGCCGCCGCTATGGCGCGCAGATCGTGGTGACATCGGTGGGCGATCCGACGCTCAACGCGCCGCTGGTTCAGGAATACGGACTGCTGCATTTCCACGACGCCACCACCATCCGCTTCGCCGAAAAGGCCGCCTCGGCGGGGGTCGACGGCATCGTCTGCATCGGCGCGGGCGGCGGCGGCCATGCCGGCACGATCAGCCACCTTGCTTTCATCCCTCAGGTACGCGCGATGTTCGGCGGCACCGTGGTGATGGCGGGCGCGATCTCCACCGGCGCGGCGATCCGCGCTGCCGAAGTGCTTGGAGCAGACCTCGCCTACCTCGGCACGCGCTTTATCGCCACGCAGGAGGCCTCGGTGCCTGACGAATACAAGGCGATGCTGGTGGCAGGCGGCGTCACCGATGTCATCTACACCCGTGGCGTCAACGGCATGCCGGCCAGCTGGCTCAAGGCGTCGCTGCGCGAGGCCGGGCTCGATCCTGACAATCTGGCCATTCCCGAGGGGCGCGGCACCGATCACCTGCCCGAAGGCAAGACGCCGTGGCGCAATATCTGGAGCGGCGGCCAGGGGATTGGTCTGATCGGTGATATTCCCCCGGTGGAGGAGCTGGTGCTGCGTTTGCGGCGCGAGTATGTCGAAGCCTGCGACGTTCCGGACATGGCCGCAGCAGCAGGAGCAGGACTATGAGCGAACGTGTTACCCGCCACGATGCCGCTGGGCTGTGCACCCTGACGCTGAACCGCCCCGAAAAACTCAACGCGCTCGACATGGCGACCTTCGAGGCGCTGGACGAACATATCGCGGCGCTGGAGGCGCAGACCGAAGCCGTCGGCTGCGTAGTGCTGCGCGGCAGCGGGCGGGCGTTTTGTGCGGGAGCAGACATCACCGGTATCGGCCAGGGCTTTACCGACGTCAGATTCAAGCCGCACACCATCGAGCGGCTGCAAGCGCTGCCGCAGCCTCTGATCGTGGCGGTGCACGGGGTCTGCTATACCGGCGGGCTGGAGCTGGCGCTGGCCGCCGATCTGATCCTGGCCGATGCCAGCGCGCGCTTTGCCGACACTCACGGCAAATGGGGGCTGGTTGGGGCATGGGGCATGACCCAGCGGCTGCCGCGCCGGGTTGGCATGGCCAATGCCAAGCGGATGAGCTTCACCTCGCAGCCGGTTTCCGCCGCCGAGGCCAAGGTAATCGGACTGGTGGATATTCTGGCGGGGGAAGGCGAACTCGACGCGGCGCTTGCCAGCCTCACCGCCGATATCCTCGCCAACAGCTGGCACACCAACTTCGCCACCAAGCGGCTGCTGCGCGAAACCGATGGCATGTCGCAGGCCGAGGGCCTTGCGCATGAACACTACCGCTACCCGGGATTTGCACCTGACTTCGAAGAGCGGATTGCGCGCTTCGGAAAGAAGTAGCGTGCATCACGGCCATTGCAGGATGCATTTCGTCACTCCTCCCCCTTTCGGGAGAGGAAACGAAGGCTTGGTCGCGAAGCGGCCTAGCCGTAGTTGGAGAGGGGGGGGGCGAGGTCGCGCATTTCCGCCCCCCTCTCCAAGCTACGCTAGCTCTTTGAAGGAGCAAGCTACGCTATCCTCTCCCGCAAGGGGCGAGGAGTGGGCAGTCGGCAGCTCAGGAAGCCCGTCGATCACGCCGCCTGCTTCGCCCGTTCCGTGGCTTCAAGGTTGAGCATGTCGGCAATCAGGAACGCCAGTTCGATCGACTGCGCGGCGTTGAGGCGCGGGTCGCAGTGGGTGTGGTAGCGGTTGGCCAGTGCCTCGTCGGTGATGGCCATGGCCCCGCCGGTGCATTCGGTAACGTCCTGCCCGGTCATCTCGATATGGACGCCGCCGGCATGGGTGCCCTCGGCACGGTGGACGGCGAAGAAGCCTTTCACCTCGGCGAGGATGCGCTCGAACGGCCGGGTCTTGTAGCCCGATGCCGCCTTGACGACATTGCCGTGCATCGGATCGCAGGACCACACCACCGGATGCCCCTCGCGCTGCACCGCACGGACCAGCGGCGGCAGGCCTTCCTCGACCTTGTCATGCCCGAACCGGCTGATCAGCGTCATCCGCCCGGCTTCGCGCGCCGGATTGAGCGTGTCGAGCATCCTGAGCAGCGCGTCGGGTTCCAGCGACGGTCCGCATTTCATCCCGATGGGATTGCCGACGCCGCGCAGGAATTCGACATGCGCCGATCCCTCGAACCTGGTGCGGTCGCCGATCCACAGCATGTGGGCCGAGCAATCGTACCAGTCGCCGGTCAGCGAATCGCGGCGGGTCAGCGCCTGCTCGTATTGCAGCAGCAGCGCCTCGTGGCTGGTGTAGAAGCTGGTGCCCTGCAACTGCGGCACGGTCGTCGGATCGATTCCGCAGGCCGCCATGAAGTCCAGCGCCTCGCCGATACGGTTGGCAGTTTCTGCGAATTTCTTCGCCCAGGGGCTGCGTCCGATATGGTCCAGCGTCCACTGGTGAACCTGGCGCAGGTTGGCATAGCCGCCGTTCGCGAAAGCGCGCAGCAGGTTGAGCGTCGCGGCGCTCTGTCCGTAGGCCTGGATCATCCGGCCGGGATCGTTGCGCCGGGTGGCGTCCTCGAATTCGATGCCGTTGATGATGTCGCCGAAATAGCTGGGCAATTCCTTGCCGTCGATGGTCTCGGTGGGAGCGGAGCGCGGCTTGGCGAACTGGCCGGCCATGCGCCCGACCTTGACCACCGGCTGCTTGCTGGCGAAAGTCAGCACCACCGCCATCTGCAGCAGCACCCGAAAGGTATCGCGGATATTGTCAGCGCTGTGCTCGGCAAAGCTTTCGGCGCAGTCGCCGCCCTGCAGCAGAAAGCCCTTGCCTGCCGCCACTTCGGCGAGGTCAGCCTTGAGCGCCCGCGCCTCTCCGGCGAAAACCAGCGGGGGAAACTTGGCCAGCGTCGCCTCTACCCCGGAGAGCTCATCCGCGCTTTCATAGGCCGGCAGGTGCCGCGCTTCCTGCGCTTTCCAGCCTTCGGGTGTCCAGTTGCTCGCCACGACAATGCTCCTTTGCAGGCGCGGCACATAGCGGTGGCATCCGCAGAATGCAAAGGCGGTGTCGGGCTGGAGCATCAAGCGATGATTCTGAGCCGCTCCAGGATCGCAAGTTCCAATCTCAGCGCCACACCCGGCGTGGAAAGGGTTCGCGCTAAGGCACAAAGAAGCAGGGAGGCGCGAAGAGCTTAACTCATTTCGACGATGTCGCGCAAATCAGTCTAGCCATGATTTCAAAGCTACGGGCCTGCGGCAGCAAAACCTCTTCGCGCCTCCCTGCTTCTTTGTGCCTTTGCGTGAACCGTCTTTTCTTCTGGTGCGGCACTGTGCGAATTGCCTGCCCCAGGGTGGATGGACTGAACCACCTTCGCTACAGCTTGCACTATCGAGTGACAGCGCCGCTCGCGGCGACCTGCCCCGCCGGAATCACCGCCAGTCGCCAGCTCTTGTCCGCGCTCAGGTAGCGCTGGGCGAGCGTCTGCATCTTTTCCGGTGTGGTCTGGGTGAAATCGTTCAGCAAGGTGCGGATCGAGGCGATCCGCGCCGGATCGGCAGTCGCGCCTTCAAGCTGGTACATGAAGAAGGCGGTGCTCGTTGCCGCGCGGGTCACGCGCTGGCGCAGCGGTTCGATCACCCGGGCGAGCTCGTCGGCACTGGGCGGACGGGCGGCGAGGTCCGAGGCGATCTCCTGCGCGGTGGCGAAGAACTGCGGCACGCCTGCGGGCTGGATCTGCGCCATCGCGGTCATCGTGCCGCCGCTGTCGAGGTCCATCGGCCAGCTGGAAAACACCTGCGGCGCATAGGCGGCGCCGGTCTTCTCGCGCACCGCATCCATGAGCCGGTTGGTGAACAGCTGAGTGAGGATTTCAAGCTGGCGCGATTCGCTGACCCCAAGCGAACCGCCGCCGGTTGGCCACGAAATCACCGCCGCCGCCTGATTGGCGTCGCCGCGATGGGTCAGCACCACTGGCGCGGCATTGCCTGCCGGGAACCGCGCCGAGGCCGGGGCCGTACCTGCGGGCAGCGGTGGCCGGACCGCCAGCGCGCCGAAGCTGCGCTGCAGCGCCGTCAGCGCGGCATTGCGATCGAAATCGCCGTAGAGCTGGACCTCGATCGGACCATTGGCCAAGGCCCGCTGCCACACCATGCGAAAGCCCTCTGGCGTCGCCCGTTCGATCTCGGCCGGGGTTGGCGTGTGATAGCGCGGATCCTTGTCGCGCTGAAGGAATTCAAGGTCGCGCTCCAGCACCCCCTGCGGCGATGTCGCATAGGCCTCGTACTGCAGCCGCGCCGCCGCCTTGGCGCGCAGCACCGGATTGACGTCCCAGCGCGGCATCGCGAATTTGGCGGCGAACAGATAGAGCTGGTCGGCAAGATCGGCGGGCCGGGTATCGGCCGAAAATTCGAAGGCGGCGTCCTCGATGGCAAAATCGAAGCCCATCTTGCGCCCGGTCGATATCCGGTCAAGCTCCTCTTGTCCGAGGCTGCCGACGCCCGAGCCGACCAGCGCCATTTCGCCCAGCGCAATGTATGGCGCATCGCCCGAAGCGAAGGCGCGATAGCCGCCGCCGAAACGGACCTTGACCGCCACCCGACCGGGCTCGTCCTGGGTCGGCCAGATCAGCACTTTGACGCCATTGGCGAATTCGACCTGCTCGATACCGAGCAGTCCGGTCGGCGCCAGCGCGGTGATCTTGCCCGGCTCGCCTATAACCGGCAACTGGTCGAAGCGCACCGGGTTGGCCGCCAGACGGACGCTGCCATCGGGTTTGACCGGCACCAGCAACGCCTGGCGCAGCGCCGCCGCGCCGCCCGCATCCGGCTTGGGAGACAGGACAATGCCGCGCGTGACGGTGCCCTTGAACAGAGCGCGGGTATGCGCGAGTACCGCCGGCGGGGTGAACAGCGGCACCGATTTGCGGAAGATCGCCAGCACATCCTCGGGCGCGGCAATCGTCTCGCGGATGTCGAGCGCGGTGACGAAATCGTCAGCCAACTTCGATCCGGGCAGCAGGCGTCGCTGCTCGACCGGCACCTGGAAGGCGACTTCCATTTCCGACGCCTCGCGGTCGATCTCTTCCTGCGTCGGCGGGCTGGCGAGCGCATCGGCGATCACTGCGCGGACATCACGCACCGCCGCTTTCCAGTCGTCGCCAAGCGGGGTTATCGACACGAAGGTGGCGTCGGCCGAGCGGCTGACATCTTCCTGGCTGACCTGCGCCATCAGGAAACTGCCGCCGGCGCGTGCCTTGGCCTCAAGCCGCCGGTTGATCAGCGCCAGCGCCAGCGCATCGGTCATCAGCCCCTGGTTGTAGACGATGGTATCATCGACCTTGCGCCACGGCCGCAGCGTCACGAAATTGACCGTCAGCGGCAGGTCGGGCTCGACCAGGAACTGGGTCTCGCCGACCGGATTGGCGGGATTGCTACCCGCAGGCGCGCGCGGATCGCCGAAGCTGGGCGCGGGCACGGGCTTGCCGGGCACGCTCCAGCCGGAAAACCACTTGCGCACCAGGGCGCCCAGTATCGCCGGATCGGCGTCGCCTGCGACCACGATCACGGTGTTTTCGGGCCGGTACCAGCGCCGATGGAAAGCCTTGACCGCCGCCTCATGCGCGCCTTCCAGCGTCGCCACCGTGCCGATCGGCGGGCGCACCGCCAGCGGCTGGCCGGCGTATAGGGTCTGCCGGGTCGCATCCTGCACCCGCTCTGCCGCACCGCCGCGCTCGCGCTTTTCGGCGAGCACGATCGGCACTTCGGTGCGGATATTGGCCTCGCTCAGGGTCGGAGCGGTGACCATGCCGGACAGCAATTTGAAACTCTCGTCGAGCGAGGCGCTGGTCGCATTGGGCAGATCGAGTTGATAGACTGTCTGCGTTGGCGTGGTCTGGGCGTTGGTATCATTGCCGAAACTCGCTCCCAGCCGCTGCCAGGTGGGGATCGCCTGCGCCTCGCCGAGGTACTTCGACTGACGGAACAACAGATGCTCGAGCAGATGCGCGTAGCCCTGCTCGCTGTCGGTTTCATGCAGCGAGCCGGCGTCGACCCTGATCCGGATCGACACCTGCCCCGGCGGCACCCCGTTGCGGCGGGTGACAAATCGCAGCCCGTTGGGCAGCTCGCCGAACACCCACTCCTTGTCCTGCGGCACGTCGCTGCCCTTGTAGAGCCATGCGGCTGAAGGCTTGGGGGCGGGCCGGGGTGCCGCAGCCTTGGCGGCAGGCCGCAACGTCGCTTTGGCTGGAGCCTTGGCGGGTACTGGCGCTGCGGCTAGCAGCGTCAGCGGCAGGACCAGGGCGAGCAGGCGGGCGATACGCGTCACAGGGTTCATGGCGCGGGGTATAAGGCGGGTGCAGGTTAAGGGCTAGTGAATAGGTGGAGACGTTCACGTTGTTCTGCGCACAGGGGGAAGGTTGCAGCATGCAATAATGTGATCCCCGCACAATTATCGCACCATGGTCATACGCTTGTAACGTCAGGGATAGACGGCCCGATTGGGTGCTGCGCCCGAGCGAGGAGATTTTCCGAACATGGCCAAGCCATCCGCCGAAATCATCGACCGCGCCGTGGTGCGCCACAATGTCGAGCCTTCCGCCAAAATTCTCGACAAGGCCTTTGCCTTCGCCTTCCGCAGGCTGGTCTATGCGCAGATATGGGAAGACCCGGTTGTCGATATGGCGGGGCTGGCAATCGACGCGGACAGCCGCATCGTCACTATCGCTAGCGGCGGCTGCAACGCGCTGTCTTATCTGGTGGGCAATCCGCGCTCGATCACCGCGGTCGATCTCAACACTGCGCATATCGCGCTGAACAAGCTCAAAATTGCAGCGGTGCGCAAACTGCCGGATTACGATCACCTGCGCCGCTTTTTCGCCGACGCCGATCACGCATCCAATCTCGATACCTATCGCCAGCTGCTGGCCCCGCATCTCGACGAAACCACACGGCGCTATTGGGAGGGCCGCGACCTGATCGGCCGCCGCCGCATCAAGGGCTTTACCAGCGGTTTCTACAAGCGCGGCATGCTGGGCAATTTTATCGGCCTCGCCCATTTCGTCGCGAAGCTCTACCGTGTAGACCTCAGCGCCATCCTCGAGGCGGAGACGCTCGAGGAGCAGCGGCTGGTGTTCGACGAGAAATTCGCACCGATCTTCGAGCGCCGCTTCATCCGTTGGCTGACAGATCAGCCTGCATCGCTGTTCGGCCTGGGCATTCCTCCGGCGCAATACGACGTCCTGGCAGGCGACGAGCCGATGGCGACGGTTTTACGCCGGCGGCTGGAAAAGCTGGCCTGCGATTTTCCGGTGAATGACAACTATTTCGCATGGCAGGCGTTTTCACGCGGGTATGGACGCGACTCCGGTCTGCCGCTGCCGCCATACTTGCAGGAACAGAATTTCGAACTCATCCGGGACCGGGCGGGCCAGGTCGAGGTGCTTCACGTCAATCTGGCCGACCATCTTTCGCGCCAGCCTGAGAACAGCCTCGACCGCTATGTCCTGCTGGATGCGCAGGACTGGATGGACGACATGCAGCTGACCCGGCTGTGGAGCGAGATTACCCGCACTGCGCGGCCGGGATCGCGGGTGCTGTTCCGCACCGCCGCCGAGCCGACACTGCTGCCGGGCCGAATTCCGGACAAGCTGCTGGCTCGCTGGGACTACGCCGAGGCGCAATCGGCCGAGCTGACCCGCCAGGATCGCTCGTCGATCTATGGCGGCGTGCATCTCTATGTGCTGAAGTAGCCCGGATGACCGCTGCCGCTGCCGGCCATGGCCAGTTGATGGATTCGATCTATCGCAGCCAGCGCCACATCTACGACGCCACCCGCAAATACTATCTGTTCGGCCGGGACCGGCTGATTGCCGGGCTCGACCTTTCGGGCGGCGGCAGTGTGCTGGAGATCGGCTGCGGCACCGGACGCAATCTGGCGCTGATAGAAAGGCGCTGGCCCGGTGCGCAGCTCCACGGCCTCGATATTTCAGCGGAGATGCTCAAGAGCGCAGCTGGCAAGCTTGGCGCGCGGGCCAGGCTGGCTGAGGGAGATGCCACGGCTTTCGATCCGCAAGCGCTGTTCGGCCGGTCCGGCTTCGACCGTGTCATCCTGTCCTTCGCCACTTCGATGATCCCGGAATGGCAAGCGGCCCTGGCGCAAGCGGCAGCACTGGTCGCGCCAGGCGGGTCGCTGCATATTGTCGACTTCGGCTGTATGAGCAGGCTCCCCGCCCCGCTGCGCGCCCTGCTCAGGACCTGGCTGACGCATTTCCATGTCACCCCGCGCGCAGACCTCTCAGAACGCGCCGCCGGTGTCGCCGCCCGGCACAGACTGACCGCTACCAGCTACCGCGGCCCGGGCGACTATTACCAGCTGATCGTGCTGCGCGCGCCGCCAGGTTGATCGGGGCTGTTCGGGTCAGCCTTCCGCGCGCGCCATGGCGAAACTGCGTTCGAGGTGCTGGCCGAAGCCGTTCTCGACCGGGTGGAAGGTCCACTGCCGGCCGGGATCGCGGATCGCATCGATCCTTTCGCCCACCTTGTCGATGGTCCAGTCGGCGTCATGCACGCCTTCGCTCTCGGTGATGAAGGCGCGGGCGACGCGGCCGGCGGTGGAGACGATCATCTCGCCGCTGATCGAGCAGCTTTCATGCGCCAGCCAGCCGACCACCGGCGCGACTTTTTCGGGGCCCATCGGCGGGAACTGCGAGATGTCGACGCCTTCGGACATACGGGTGGTCGCGCCGGGAAGAATGATGTTCGACTTGATGCCCCGGTCTGCCCCCTCGATGGCGATGATGTTGTTGAGCCCGATCATCCCCGATTTGGCCACCGCATAGCCCGCCACCGTCGGCATGGTGTAAATCCCGCCGATCGAGCCTGTCAGCACCACCCGGCCATAGCCCGCTGCGCGCATCCGCGGAAAGGCCGGCTGCACCACGTTGAACCCGCCCATCAGGTGGATATCGACGACCTTGCGGAATTCCTCGTGGGTGATCGTATCCAGCGGGTGAAACACTGAATTGCCGGCGCTGTGGATGAGGATGTCGATCCCGCCAAAGCTGTCGAGCGCGGCCTCAACGATCGCCTTGCCGCCTGCGGGTGTGGCGACCGATTCAGTGCAGGCCGCCGCCTCGCCGCCGCTGCTGCGGATTTCCTCGACCACGGCCTGCGCCGGGCCGTCGTCATGGCCATCCCCGGTCAGCGAGCTGCCGTTGTCATTGATCAGGACTTTGGCCCCGCGCGACGCCAGCAGCAGCGCATATTCGCGCCCCAGCCCGCGCCCGCCACCGGTGATCACGGCTACCCGGCCATCAAATCTACGTGTGGTCATTGTTCATTCCTCTCCGGCCGAGCCTAGGCGATGGATCGCCCCCGCGGCAAGCGTGCGAAAACACTTGCGGCAGGACGATTCTCGCAGAATGGTCAGCGCAAATGGAATTGAGAGGGAATGAGGCAATGCGCAGAGAACCCCATCCGCTGACCGGCACGATGTACGAGCACCTCGGCGACGGCAGGATCAAGGTCCAGAAGGAAGGCAGCAACGCCTACGGCATATTCACCTGGCAGGGCGAATGGCTGGAGGGCGAAGTTACCCAGGCCGATCCGCAGATGCTGCTGTATATCGGCGGCCCCGACCTGCCGCTTGACCATGAAATTCTGTGGATGAGCGCGCCGTGCAAGACCTTCGACGGCACGATCCCGATGGAGGCCTTCCCCGGCACCCATTGGGACGAAATGCAGCGCACTGTCGCAGCCTACCGGCCCGACAAGGGCATGCAGACCGAGGACGGCTGGCGCTCGATCGGCTATTTCGATCCGCAGTACTTCCTCGACAACGATCGCAAGCCCGAGAGCATGCCCGATGAAATGCGGCTCACCAACACCGTGTCAGGCGGACCTAAGCGCATCTCCACCGATCGCTACTGGTCCAGGGAATTCCATGACCGCGAAGTTGAACACATCTGGAAAAAGACCTGGCAGATGGCCTGCCGCGAGGACGAGATTCCCAATGTCGGCGATTACTATGTCTATGAAATAGCACATCTATCCTGGCTGGTCGTGCGCACCGAGGACGGCATCAAGGCGCATCAGAATGTCTGCCTGCATCGCGGGCGGCTGCTCAAGGATTGCTCGGGCCGGGGCGAAAAGGAATTTCGCTGCCCGTTCCACGGCTGGGCCTGGAAGCTCGACGGCAGCCTCAAGGAAATTACCACCGAATGGGACTTCCCCGGCGTCCGCGAGGAGGCCAGCCAGCTGCCGGCGGCGCAGGTCGCCTGCTGGGAAGGCTTCGTCTTCATCAACCCCGATCCGGGTGCCGGGCCGTTCGAAGACTTCATCGGGCCGGTAGCGATGGCGCATTACCGCAAATACGGCTTCGAGCACCGCTATATCCAGGCGAATGTCTCGAAGCTGATCCGCGCCAACTGGAAAGTGGTGATGGAAGCCTTCATGGAGGCCTACCACGTCATCGCAACCCATCCCCACCAGCTGCTGATGAGCGGCGACCTGTCCAATTCGAACTACGACGTCTTCGGCAACTGGGGCCGCGCCTCGCAGTTTCCGGCACCCGGCAGCCCGCAGCGCGGAATCATGCTCACGCCGGAGCAGGCGCTGGAACAATACCGCGCCGCCGCTGACGGGACCCGGGGCCTGATCCAGGCACTGACCGGCGAAGACCTCTCGGACTTTTCGGATCTCGAGCTGCAGGGCGGCTCGTTCAACGACCTGTTCCCGAACTTTCATCCCTGGGGCGGCTGGATGCGTATCTGCTTCCGCTTCCGCCCGCATGGTGACAACCCGGAAGAGAGCGTGATGGACATCTGGCTGCTCGCCCCCTGGCCAAAGGACAAGCCGCGCCCGGCCCCGGCTCGCCCACGCAAGCTGGGTTTCGACGACGCCTGGACCAGCGCACCCGAACTGCTTTCGCTCAGCAAGATCACCGACCAGGACGTGTTCAACGCCCCCTCGGTCCAGCGCGGGCTCAGGGCCAAGCAGCCGCCGTATGTCTGGTACTCGGCCTATCAGGAGGCGAAGATCCGCAATTTCCATGTGAATTATGAGAGGGCGCTGGGGATCGCCGACGAAACGCCCGGGAACTGAAAACAGCAA
This sequence comes from uncultured Alphaproteobacteria bacterium, assembly GCA_963791765.1. Lineage (GTDB taxonomy): Bacteria > Pseudomonadota > Alphaproteobacteria > Sphingomonadales > Sphingomonadaceae > Novosphingobium. The sequence goes on along the minus strand of CAWBTL010000005.1, from coordinate 187,487 downwards.
TCGGGAGGAAGCCGGGTGGCCACCAGTATATCAATCGACGATCTGCGCGATCCCCAACTGACCGATGCCCACCGCGCCTTCATTGCGCAGGCCGAGGCCAATCCGGTGACGCTGACCGAAGATGCGGTGCTGGCGGCGGCGCGCGAGGCCACTGGCCTGTCCGATTTCGGTCCCGAGGATTTTCGCGAACGCCTGCGCCGCCTGCTGGATGAATGGAACGGCGACACCCGCGCCTATGCAGTCAAGAAGGGCATGCTGCTGGGTTACGCCATCCGCTATGCCACCAACCGGCTGCTGATCCACGACCTGCTGAAACGACACCCGGAAATCCACGACGAGCCTGTCGACCGTCCGATCGTGGTGGTGGGGATGCCGCGATCGGGCACAACCCATCTGCTCAACCTGCTGGGCGCGGATTCGCGGCTGCGCTCGACGCCGCTCTGGGAGACTTACGCGCCGGTGCCCAACCCGAAACAACCGAAGGGACCAGACGGCGTCGATCCGCGCTATGCCCGCGTCGCCGCCAGTTGGGAGGCGCAGCTTGCCGCCAATCCGCTCAGCGCGGCGATGCATGCGATGGAGCCCGACCATTTCCATGAAGATGTCGAGCTGATGGGCCCCGATTTCGCGGGCTACAATTTCGAATGGCTGGCACGCGCACCCAAGTGGCGCGACTGCTACCTGTCGACCGACCAGACCCCGCACTACGAATATATGAAAACGGTGCTGAAAGTATTGCAGTGGCAGGATCTGCAGGCCGGCGGCCAGCGCAAACGCTGGGTGACCAAATGCCCGCAGCATCTTGAACAGCTGCCGGTGCTCAGGAAGGTCTTTCCCGACGCCACCGTCGCCATAACCTATCGCGATCCGGTCGAAGTGATCCAGTCGGCCATCACCATGATCGCCTATGGCGAACGCATGGCCTATCCCACCATCGATACCCAGGGCCTGCTCGATTACTGGACCGATCGCGTCGAAAAACTGTTGCGCGCCTGCCTGCGCGACCGCCAGCTGTGGCCGGAGGCGCAAAGCGTCGATGTGCCCTTTGACAGGTTCATGGCCGACGACATGGCAGTTGTCCGCCAGGTCCGCGCCAAGGCGGGCCTGCCCGAGACCGAGCAGGCCAACCGTGATGTCGCGCAATACATCGCCAGCCATCCGCGCGGCAAATACGGCCAGATCGTCTACAATCTGGAACGCGATTTCGGCATCGCCCCGGCCAGGCTGCGCGAACGTTTCGACTTCTATTACCAGGCCTATCCCTTCCTGAACCGGCCCGGTGACTGATCCAGCGCAGCGTCAGCGTTGACAGCGCAAGGCACGGGATACAGTCTGGCGCAGAGACGGCGCTGAGCGCAGCACCGGGAGGAATGTTCCATGGAAGCAACCGCGAGCCTGGACTCGGAAACCGATCGGCTAACCAGCGAGGTCGATGCCGAAGACCCGTTCGATTATGCCTTTGCCGATATTCTGCCCCGCCAGCTTGCGGCGATCGACGAGCGCTTCCAGGACCGGCTCGGCAAGATCAAGCTGTTGCAGAACCGCGCCGAAACCGGCGGCATTTCCGCGGTCCGCTCGATGCACGATATCGTGCCGCTGCTGTTCGCGCACACCGCCTACAAAAGCTATCCGGAAAGCTGGCTGAGCGAGCAGAAATGGGACCGGATGAGCCGCTGGCTCGATACCGTTTCGACCTGGCGGGTCGATAAGTTCGATACGAGCGCGGCAAGCGGCCTCGACGACTGGCTGGCGATGCTGGCCGAGCGCGGGCACTTCGTTTCCTGCTCCAGCGGCACCACCGGCAAATGCGCGATGATGAACGCGGCTCAGGGGGACCTCGATTTCTCGGGCAAGAGCCTGCTCCAGGGTATTCGCTGGGCGGGACTGGCACCGAACCATGACCGGCGCATGATTGCGCTGGGGCAAGTGGCGGCGTCACCGCGCAACCGCGCTACGGGCAGGCCGATGATGGAGGCCTTCTGCACACCGGACTTCCCGCCTTTCAGCCCCGACGTACCCCCGATCACCATCGGCGGGATCACCGAAATGGTGGTGCTGCGCAAGAAGATCGCCGATGGCACCGCGCTGCCCAGCGAGCTCGCCCACTACGAAGCCGAGACGCGCGAGCGCGAGGCGGCGATGGCGTCGTCGGTCGAACAGGCCGCCAATGCGCTGATTGAGAACCGCGCCCACAAACTGCACATCATGGGCATGTTCGCCCCGCTCTACCAGACCGCCATGCTGGTCCGCGAGAAGGGTTACAGCGGCAAGGACTTCAACGAGAACACCACCTTCGTCAGCGGCGGGCTGAAGCGGGCGGCCGTTCCGGACGACTACAAAGAGGTCATTTTCGACACCTTCAACCTCGCCCCGGAACGCATCTGCCACGCCTATGGCATGCAGGAGCTCAACACCAATGCTGTGCGCTGCACCCATGGCCGCTACCACATGGCACCCTGGGTGATGCTTCTGCTGCTCGACGAATTG
>CAWBTL010000005.1:0-177500 GCA_963791765.1 uncultured Alphaproteobacteria bacterium | reverse complement strand
CTGTAATTTGTGTAGAATCGCAAAAAAGTCCGCTTCCGGCCTGCGACTGCGCCTAGCCATGTCTGGCATGGGCCGCACGCACGCGGGAATGCAATTGCCTGATGCGTTAAGCGAATATTACCAGTTGCGGCTATGCGGATCGACGATGAAGCAGCCCCAGACGGCCTCGCAGCCCGATAACGGCGGCTTTGCCGACCGCGTGCGCAGCGCCGTGTTCTGGCGCTGGGGCAGCCAGGTGCTGGCGCAGCTGGTCACCTGGACGACGACGATTGTGGTTGTCCGCCTGCTCGATCCGCACGACTACGGGCTGTTTGCGATGAGCCAGGCGGTGCTGACCGCGCTCAATTTCCTCAACGGCTACAGCTACGCCACCTCGCTAATCCAGGCGAAGGAAGTCGATGATCGGCGGATCGGCCAGGTGTTCGGCCTGCTGATCGTGTCGAACATGCTGCTGGCTGCCGCGCAGCTGATCACCGCGCCCTTTGCCGCGGACTATTATGGGCAGCCTGCCATCGCCGACATGCTGCGGATGCAGGCGCTGATCTATCTGACCACGCCGTTCATCGCGCTGCCATCGGCGCTGCTGGCGCGCGGCACTGAACTTTCGCACGCCAGGCGCTGGTCAACCTTGCCCACGCCTTTGCCGGTGCAGCAGTCGCGCTGGGCCTGGCCTGGATGGGCTATGGCGTCTGGGCGCTGGTCTGGGCGCCGATCGCGATGTTCACGGTGCGCGCTGCCGGGCTGACCATCGCCGCCGGACGCCTGACCCGGCCAATCTTCGACTTTCGCGGCGCCCGCGACATCATCGGTTTCGGCACGGCGCTGACGGTCTGCCAGCTGTTCTGGATCATCCAGAGCCAGTCGGACATCGTCATCGCCGGACGCAGCTTCGTACCGCACGACCTTGGCCTCTATTCCGAAGCGCTGTTCCTGACCCTGATCTTCACCGGCCGATTCCTGCCGTCGCTCAACGAAGTCGCCTTTCCCGCCTATGCCGAACTCAAGAATGCCGGCCAGCCGATCGCACCTGCCTTCATCTCGAGCGCGCGGATGACCATGCTGGTCGCCGCGCCGTTCTATGTCGGGCTGAGCCTGGTTGCGGGTCCGCTGGTGACGACATTTTTCGGCCCCAAATGGCTCGAGATGATTCCCATCGTCTCAGGACTTGCCATCGCCATGCCGGCGATGGCGCTGCAGATCGTCTGCTCGCCGGCGACCAATGCCCTGGGCAGACCCGGCATCTATGTGATGACCAGCGCTGCGGGTGCCATAATCATGCCGCTTTGCTTTCTGGCCGGTATCGCTGGCGGTCCGCAAGGCCTGGTCACCAGCTGGCACATCGCCGCACCGCTGTTGCTGGCCTTTACGCTGGCGGTGACCATGCCCGCGATCGGAGCGAGGCTGCGCGATCTGGCTCTGGCGCTGTTGCCGGCGTCAGTGTCCTGCGCAGTGATGGCGGCAGGTGTCAAAGCGCTCGAAATGTTGCTGCACGATGCTCCGCCGCTGCTGCTGCTGGCAACTCTCGCGGTGACAGGCTTCGTTCTCTACAGCGCGACCATGCTGCTGCTGTGGCCAAGGATCGTCCGCGAGACCTGGGTTATGCTGCGCAGGCCGCGCGCATCCGTGCCAGCGCCTGCCGGTCAAACCACCACCATAGCGGATCCCGCCGGGGTTTGAACCGGTCCAGCCATTGCGGATAGAGCCCGGCCAGCCGCACCGGCAATCCCGCCGCGCCCGGTCCGCGCATGATGTCGCTGATGATCAGGTTCTGAAAGTGACGGACGCTGTAGTTGATCATCCGGCGATACTGGACCCGCAGACTGGCGACGGACAGCAGCCGGGTTGGCTCGCACAGGAAACCGGCCGGTTGGCAGATCACGACCCGACTCTCCTGCCAGTCATCCTCGTTGGCAAGCCCGGTCTTGGCCAGCGCGCCGATCAGGCCATCGTCGCCGACGAGATCCTCGGGGAATCGCACGCCAGCGGCGCGCATGCGGGTGACGAAACTGCCACGCAAAGCATAGAGATCGCCGAACAGGCCGTGGTCCTCGATCATCTCGCGGCGATAAGCCTCGGCGCGGCGGCCGTTGACGGGCAGCCCCGAGGCGGCATTGGCCTGCGGATTTGCCGCCAGCGCCGCCACCAGTGCGGCCACCGAGCCAGGAACAAGCTCGGCGTCGCCATCGACGAAGACGTATGTTTCGGCGGCAATGCCCGGCGTATCGAGAATGAAGCGGTTCCAGCTGCGCGCCTTGCCGCCCTCCACCCATTCATGGACATTGACCGGAAAGCCGCGCGCAATCATCGCGGTGCGGTCACTCGATCCGTTGACCACGACATGAACCGCGACCCCCGGATCGCCAAGCGGCAGGCTGGCCAGGCACGTGCCGATGCGCCGCTCTTCATTGTGCGCCAGCACGGCAACAATGATCTGCGGCTGGCCGAATGCCTCGCTCATTGCGCCCCTTTCCTGATTGTCATCATCGAAACCCGGTCCGACATTCCGATATAAAGTCGTAGCGGCAACGCATTACAACAATCGCATGGTGCTACAAGCAGCGGGGCCGGCTTTTCCCGAGCCAGCGCTTGGGGCTTCGCAGTTTCGGGTGTATGGTCTGCGGTGAGGGATGCCTGCCATGACCATGACCAGCCTGCTCCTGATCGCGCCCGCCGCCGCGGCGATGATCGCCCTGCCCCCGGTCCACAGTTCGGGCACTGCCCAGGACATGACCGGCGTCGAGATTGTCGAGACCGAGACCGACCGTGACCGGCGAATGACGGTGCCGGTGCATATCGGCAAGAATGGCCCGTACCGTTTTGTCATCGACACCGGATCGCAGGTGACGGTGCTGTCCGATGGTCTCGCCCAGCAACTGGCGCTGCCGTTGGGACGCAAGCGGCGGATTACCGGCATTGCCGGCAGCGAGACCGTCGATACGGTGCTGGTCGGCGAGATCGGCATGGGCCGGCGCACCATGCAGGACATGGTCGCGCCGATGCTCGAATCCCGCCACATCGGTGCTGACGGTATCGTCGGGCTCAACAGCCTGCAGGGCCAGCGCATCGTTATCGATTTTGCGCGCAACCAGATCGCGCTGGGCGACGCCAAAAGCACCGGCGGCAGCAGCGGCTTCGAGATCGTGGTAACGGCGCGACGGCGTGCCGGGCAGCTGATTATGACCGATGCCACCATCGACGGGATCAGGGTGAACGTAGTCATCGATACCGGGGCGGAAACCACCATCGGCAACCGCGCGCTGCAGCGGGCGCTGACACAGCGTGGAATGCTGCACCAGGTCAAGCTGGTCAGCGTAACCGGACAGGAAATCATCGCTGACCTCGGCTCTGCCCGCAAGCTGACGGTCGATAATTTCGACATCACCAACCTGATCATTGCCTATGCCGATGCGCCGCCGTTCCGGGTGCTGGGGCTGGAGCGACGACCGGCAATTCTGCTGGGGATGCGCGAGTTGCGGCTGTTCCAGCGCGTGGCGATCGACTTTTCCACGCGCAAGGTGTACTTCGATCTGCCGAAAGGAAGTTAGGCTTCCGTTTTCGCGGGCCGGGCCTACATAGCCCCCATGCCGCCAGATCACCCAGCACCCGACAAGAACGCCAGCCACGAAGGCTGGGGCACGCTCAAGCGTTTCCTGCCCTATCTGTGGCCGCGCGATAACCGGGCTCTGCGCCGGCGGATTGTCGGCTCGGTGCTGCTTATCCTCGCGGCCAAGGCGACGACGCTGCTGCTGCCCTTGGCCTACAAACGCACCATCGATGCGATGGGCGGTCAGGCCGCAGATGCAACCGGCGCCGCCTTCACCATCGCCTTCGCTTTCGTGCTGGCCTATGCGCTGGGCCGCTTTGCCGGAGTACTGTTCGACAATCTGCGCAACATCGTGTTCGAGCGGGTCGGGCAGGACGCCACCCGCGCCCTGGCCGAAGACGTCTTCGCGCGGCTGCACCGCCTGTCGATGCGCTTTCACCTCGCCCGGCGCACCGGCGAGGTTACCAAGGTGATCGAGCGCGGCACCAAGAGCATCGACGTGATGCTCTATTTCATGCTGTTCAACATCGCCCCGACCGCGCTCGAACTGATCGCGGTGGGCGTCATCTTCTATTATCTCTTCGGCTGGGGCCTGGTGGCGGCAACCGCAGTGGCGGTGGTCGCCTATGCCTGGACGACGCGGGCGATCACCGAATGGCGCAACGAGCTGCGCAACCGGATGAACCAGCTCGACGGGCAGGCGCTCGGTCGCGCTGTCGATTCGCTGCTCAACTACGAGACGGTGAAGTATTTCAGCGCCGAGGAACGCGAGCAGGCGCGCTATGCCCACGCCACCCGCGCCTATGCCGATGCCGCCGTAACCTCTGAAAACAGTCTGGCCCTGCTCAACATATCGCAGGCTCTGATCGTAAATCTGCTGATGGCGGGGGCAATGGGCTATACGGTGTGGGGCTGGTCGAAAGGGCAGTTCACCATCGGCGATCTGGTGCTGGTCAACACCTACCTCACCCAGTTGTTCCGCCCGCTCGACATGCTGGGCATGGTCTATCGCACCATCAGCCAGGGTCTGATCGACATGGCCGCGATGTTCAAACTGATCGATACCGAGCTCGAAGTGCGCGATGCGCCCGGCGCGCCGGCGCTAGTGATAAGGCGGCCGTCGCTGACCTTCGACAATGTGGTGTTCGGCTATGAGCCGGATCGCACCATCCTGCAGGGTCTCAGCTTCGAGGTTCCCGCAGGCAGCCAGGTGGCAGTGGTCGGGCCATCGGGCGCGGGCAAAAGCACCATCGCCCGGCTGGTGTTCCGCTTCTACGATCCCTGGCAAGGCCGCATCCTGATCGACGGGCAGGACATCCGCGAAGTCACGCAGGCCAGCTTGCGCGCCGCGATCGGCATCGTTCCGCAGGATTCGGTGCTGTTCAACGACACCATCGGCTACAACATCGGCTATGGCCGCGACGGGGCGAGCATGGCCGACATTGCCGCGGCTGCGCAAGGCGCGGCGCTGTCCGATCTGATCGAGCGACTGCCCAAGGGCTTCGATACCGAGGTCGGCGAGCGCGGGCTGAAGCTCTCAGGCGGCGAGAAGCAGCGGGTGGCGATTGCGCGAACGCTGGTCAAAAACCCGCCGATCCTGCTGCTCGACGAGGCGACGAGTGCGCTCGATACGCGCACCGAACAGGACATTCTGGCGACGCTGCACAAGGTCTCGACCGGTCGGACGTCGCTCAGCATCGCCCACCGCCTCTCAACCATCGCCGATGCCGACCGCATTTTCGTGCTGGATCAGGGCAGGCTGGCAGAATCCGGCACGCATGGCGATCTGCTGCGGCTGGACGGACTCTATGCCGAGATGTGGACCCGCCAGGCGAGCGAGGTCGAGGAAGTCAGCGAGGCGGCGGAGTAGAGGCGCGGGTGGCGCGGGTGCTTCGACAGGCTCAGCATGAGCGGGTTTGGGATATGATACCAATCGCCCATTGCACCAACTCTGCTCCCCTCCCGTTCAGGGCACGGCTATCGCATATTCCATTTGGTGCCTGTGCATCCCAGTCCCCCTCCCGCTTGCGGGAGGGGTTAGGGGTGGGTCAGTCGGACGAAATCGACACCTTCGCGTCAAATTCAGACTCACCCACCCCCAACCCCTCCCGCAAGCGGGAGGGGAGAAGAAAGGGCAGTTCGGAATATGCGATAGCCCAGCCCCTCCCCTGAGACGCAGTCGAGCGCAGCTCAACAGGAGGGGCTTGAGAGGGCATTTCATCGGGCAGTTGGTATGAGGCTGAGAAGAGTCCGCTCAGCCTGAGCTTGTCGAAGGCCACCGGATGCCATAGCCCTATTTCATCACCACATCCGCCTCGCCCCAAACCACCGCCTGGGCCGCCTTCATGCAGCCGGAATCCTGATCCCAAGCGATGCTGGGTGAGCCATAGAGCCGCCAGCCCTGTTCCAGCGCCTCGGAGACGCGTTCGCAGAAGGCGCGGTCGTCCTTGCCGGTGAGGAGGCGGTAGATCGGGCGGTCGTCGGGCGGGGTGGTCATGACAATGACTTAGCGCAAGCCAGCCCCCTCTCCAAACTTCGCTAGCCGCTAAAGCGGCAAGCTGCGCTTTCCTCCCCCGCAAAGGTGGAGGAAGTGGCAGCATATGACTCCTCCCCCCTTGCGGGGGAGGATACGGAGACTTGGCAGCTTGTCTGCCTGGTCGGAGTTGGAGAGGGGGAGACTACAGAATATATTTGCTGAGATCGCTGTCCCGCGCCAGCCCTTCGAGCCGCTCGCGGACATAGGCTGCGTCCACCGTCACCGTCTCGCCGCCACGGTCCTCGGCTGCGAAGCTGATCTCCTCGAGCAGCTTTTCCATCACCGTCTGCAAGCGCCGCGCGCCGATGTTCTCGACGCTTTCGTTCACTTGCGCGGCGATCCGCGCCACTTCGCGCACTGCATCGGACGTGAAGTTCAGCGTCACCTTCTCAGTGGCGATCAGCGCGCAATACTGCTCGACCAGATTGGCGCGGGTTTCGGAGAGGATGCGCACGAAATCCTCCTCGCTGAGCGCCTTCAGCTCGACCCGGATCGGCAGGCGGCCCTGCAGTTCGGGCAGCATGTCGCTGGGCTTGGCGATGTGGAAGGCGCCGCTGGCGATAAACAGCACATGATCGGTCTTCATCGGCCCGTATTTGGTGGCGACAGTCGTGCCCTCGATCAGCGGCAGCAGATCGCGCTGCACGCCTTCGCGGCTGACCGATCCGCCGCGCACGTCGCTGACCGCGATCTTGTCAATCTCGTCGAGGAAGACGATGCCGTTGGTTTCGGCATTGGCCAGCGCAACGCGGGCGACATCGTCCTGGTCCATGCGCTTTTCGGCTTCCTCTTCGACCAGCTTGTCCCAGGCGTCGGGCACCTTGAGTTTGCGGCGCTTGAGGTTCTGCTTGCCGAATGCCTTGCCCATCATGTCGGACAGGTTGATCATGCCGATGCCGCCGCCCATGCCGGGAATTTCCATAGGCATGCCGCCGGTGTCCTCGACCTCGATCTCGACCTCGGTCTCGTTCATGGCGTTTTCGACCACGCGCAGGCGGAAGCTTTCGCGGGTGGCCTCGCTGGCCCCCTCGCCGACGAGCGCGTTGAGCAGCCGCTCCATCGCCGCCTTCGACGCGGCCTCGCGTACTGCCTCGCGGCGTCGATCCTTTTCGAGGCGGATCGCGTCCTCGACCAGGTCGCGGGCGATCTGTTCGACATCGCGGCCAACATAGCCAACCTCGGTGAACTTGGTCGCCTCGACCTTGACGAAGGGTGCATCCGCCAGCTTGGCCAGCCGCCGGCTGATCTCGGTCTTGCCGCAGCCCGTCGGCCCGATCATCAGGATGTTCTTGGGGGTGACTTCGTCGCGCAGCTCGGGCGAGAGGCGCTGCCGCCGCCAGCGGTTGCGCAGTGCTACGGCAACCGCGCGCTTGGCGTCATGCTGGCCGACGATATGCTCGTCGAGCGCGGCAACAATGGCTTTGGGAGTAAGATTATCCAGCATATCAGGTTTCGATCGTTTCAACCGTCACCCGGTCGTTGGTATAAACACAAACTTCCGCCGCCACCGCCATGGCGCGGCGGGCAATCTTTTCGGCGTCGTCTTCGTAATCGGACAGCGCCCTTGCCGCCGCCAGCGCATAATTGCCGCCCGAACCGATCGCGGCGATGCCGCCTTCGGGTTCCAGCACATCGCCGTTGCCGGTGAGGATCAGCATGGTCTCGCCATCGGCGACGATCATCAGCGCCTCAAGGTTGCGCAGATACTTGTCGGTCCGCCAGTCCTTGGCCAGCTCCACCGCCGCGCGCATCAGCTGGCCGCGATATTGCTCAAGCTTTTTCTCGAGCCGCTCGAACAGAGTGAAGGCATCGGCCGTGGCCCCGGCAAACCCGGCGATGACGCTACCGCCCTCGCCGATGCGCCGCACCTTGCGGGCGTTGGGTTTCATCACCGTGTTGCCCATCGAAACCTGGCCATCGCCTGCGATGACGGTCTTGCCGCCGCGCTTGACGCCGATGATGGTAGTGCCGTGCCACTGGATCAGGCCGTGGCTAGCCCCTGAATTATCCATGGGCGGGATATATGCGCCTATCGCCCAGGTTCAAGCGGGAGTTTTGATCTGAAAATAGCTCAGCTTCCGTTCGGCCCGCCGCCCGGACCGCCGCCACCGCCGGTGGGAGCGCCTGGTGCGCCAACCGAGCCGATGTTGCCAAACAGGTCTTCGATGAAGCTGCGGTCACGGCCGAGCGTCGGGGTCTTGTCGCCATCGGGATCGAGCCGGGCGACTTTCTCCATGCCCGCCTTGTCCACTCCGGCGACATTGCCCGCGGCATCGAAACGCACCCGTGTGATGGTCTGCCCGCTGGTCTTCGGACGCTTGAATGCGGCCTGTTTGGTGTCCATCGACACATAGTACCAGGCCTTTTCGCCAAACTGGCTGATGAAGCTGGGCCTGCCCAGGGTGCGTTCCACTGAGGTCTGGTTGTCCACGCCCGGCTGCACCGAATCGAGCAGCGCCGTGTCGATCAGATAGCCACGATGATCGCGGATCGACGAGCAGCCACCGGTCGCCGCCGCCAGTCCTGCTGCGAGCGCCACGCCCGCGATGATCCGCCCGAATTGCCGCATGTTCCGAAACTCCATTGCCAGCCCAAGGGGCCCGCGTGTAACGGCGGCAGCCTTAAGGCCCCGCGCGCCGCATCGCAATGGCATTGGCGCCTGTGGATTGAATTGCCGATGAATGAAAGGGCGTATCGCCGTGTCGCTGATCTCACGCCTGCTGGGTAAAAGCCCCGATGACCGCGCGGCTGTCCGCCCGCTATGGCATGCTGTGGTAGGATTGGCGCGCGATCCTGACTGGTATGCGCGGTGCGGGGTTGCCGACACCGTACCCGGCCGGTTCGATGCGATCACGCTGGTGCTGGTACTGGTATTGCTGCGCATGGAGCGCGACGAGGTCCTTATCGCGCCGTCGGTGCGGCTGACCGAACTGTTCGTCGAGGATATGGACGGCCAGCTGCGCGAAAGCGGAGTTGGCGATCTGGTGGTGGGCAAGAAGATCGGCAAGCTGATGGGCGTGCTCGGCGGCCGACTGGGGACTTTCCGCGAGGCGTTGAAGCAGGGCGCTGGGGCGGCGCTAGCCGGAGCGGTGGAACGCAATGTCAGCATGATCGAAGGCAGCGATGCTTCCATGCTGGTCGAGCGGGTGCGGGAACTGGCCGCGCGGCTCGATGCGCTGCCCGGCGATCAGCTGCTCGCTGGAAGCATCGCGCCATGACCGTGCCCGAGTTCAGCAGACTGGCGGATATTCGCGCGATTGACGAAAAAAGGCTGCACCTTGCCGCCAGCGAAAGCGAATGCGCGGCGCTGGCCAGGCGTTTCGATCTGGTCGCGGTGAAGCGGCTAGAGGCGAACCTGTCGCTGGCGAAGCATGGCAAGGCCGTGCTCGCAACGGGAAGTCTCGGCGCCGACGTTGTCCAGAGCTGCGCCATTTCGGGCGAGGACCTGCCGGTTGCCATCACCGAGGAACTGGCCTTCCGCTTCGTCCCCGCCAGCGACCACCGCGCCGATGAGGAAGTGGAACTTGACCCCGACAAACTCGACGAAATCGAGTTCACCGGCACCTCGTTCGACATCGGCGAGGCAGTTGCCCAAAGCCTGTTCCTGGCCATCGACCCATTTGCGGAAGGCCCGGAGGCAGACCGGGTGCGGCGCGAATTGCTCAAGGCTGCGGAAGAAAGCGGGCCGTTTGCGGCGCTGGGGAAGCTCAAAAGACCCTGATTTCCTGCCCAACGAGGGACAAATCAGAACGGAATATCGTCGTCGAGATCGTCGGCGAAACCGCCCGGACCGCCTGAGCTTCCGCCCGCACCGCCCGAGCTGCCGCCGCCCTGGTTCCAGCCGCCGCCGGCGCCGCCGCCCGAACCACCGGCCGAACCACCCGAGCGCTGCCCGCCACCCTGCCCGCCACTGGGTGCGCCGTCCAGCATGGTCAGCACGCCCTGGTTGCCGCCAACCGAAACTTCGGTCGAATAGCGGTCATTGCCCGAGGCATCCTGCCATTTGCGGGTGCGCAGCTGGCCTTCGATGTACACCTTGCTGCCCTTGCGCAGAAAGCGTTCGGCGACACCGACCAGCCCGTCCGACTGGAGCACGACTGTGTGCCATTCGGTGCGTTCCTTCTTTTCACCGGTGTTCTTGTCTTTCCAGTTTTCCGAAGTCGCGATGCGCAGATTGCAGATGCGTCCGCCGTTCTGGAACGACTTCACTTCCGGATCCGCCCCGAGATTGCCGATCAGAATGACCTTGTTAACACTGCCTGCCATGAAAAACTCGCCTCTCGCTACAACCCAAGAGCAAGCGCGCTCCAATAGGTGATTCCCGCGAAGATGTAAGGCCCCGCCGGCCGCTCGCCAACCACGCAGAAGACCTTTTACACTGCCGAGATCACAGGCCTGCGGCTGTAGCGGTCCAGAAGGTCAGGCCGGCGAAAACATATGCAAGCACGAACAGATAGAGCAACATGAATGCGGGCCATTTCCACCCATTCGTTTCGCGGCGGGCCACGGCGATGGTCGAAAGGCACTGCGGCGCGAACACGAACCAGGCGAGGAAAGCCAGCGCCGTGGGCAGGCTCCACCGCGCCTTGAGCTGATCACCCAGCTTCAGCGCCGCCTGCTCGTCGTCCGTCGCCGATACCGCATAGGTCGTCGCCAGCGAGCTGACCGCCACTTCGCGCGCCGCCATCGCCGGGATCAGCGCCAGCGCGATATCGCGGTTGAATCCGATCGGTTCGACCACCACCGCCAGACCATTGGCGATATGTCCGGCGATTGAGGCATCGACCTGATTCTCCCCCTCCGCAGCGCGCGGGAAGTTGAGCAGCAGCCACAGCACGATTGCCACGACGAAGATGATCGTGCCGGCGCGGCGCAGGAATATCCAGGCGCGCTGGTAAAGTCCGATCGCAAGGTCCTTGAGCCGCGGCATCTGGTATTTGGGCAGCTCCATGATGAAACCGCTGGCGGCTCCGCTGGTCACCGAGCGGCGCAGCACCAGCGCCACCACCATCGCCCCGACGATCCCGGTAACATAGAGCCCGAACAGTACCAGCCCTTGCAGCCCGATGTACTGGAAGCCCTGTGGCCCGATCATGCGATTGGGGATAAAGGCCGCGATGATCACTGCATAGACTGGCAGTCGCGCCGAGCAGGTCATCAAGGGCGCGATCAGGATCGTCGTCAGCCGATCGCGCGGGTCGGCGATGCTGCGCGTCGCCATGATCCCGGGAATGGCACAGGCAAAGCTGGACAGCAGCGGGATGAAACTTCGCCCGGTCAGCCCGACCCGCGCCATCAGCCGGTCCATCAGAAAGGCGGCGCGCGCCAGATAGCCGGAAGCCTCCATGGCGAGGATAAAGAAAAACAGGATGATGATCTGCGGCAGGAACACCACAACCGCTCCGACTCCGGCCAGGATGCCCTCGGTAACCAGATCGCGCAGCAGGCTGGGCGCCATGATCGCCCGCACGCCGTTGCCAAGCCACGCCACGCCGCCTTCCAGCGCCTCGGCAAAGGGCGTCGCCCCGGCGAAAACTGCCTGAAACACCACGAACAGCAGGGCGAACAGGATCAGCGGGCCTAGCCACGGATTGAGCAGCAGCAGATCGAGTTTGGCGTGCAGCCGGTGCCTGGCCAGCTCGGATATGATCGCGCCGTCGGCGATGGCTCGGGCGGTCAGGCGCCGCTCGGGCAGGAATTCATGCGGGTGACGCGGCTCGGCCTGGCGCTCCTCGGCATCGGCGATAGCCTGCGCCAGTTCGGCCAGACCCTTGCGGCGCACCGCCACGGTGGGAATCACTGGCACGCCGAGTGCATCTTCCAGCGCCTGGGGATCGATGGTCAGCCCGTCGCGGGTGGCGAGATCGACCATATTCAGCGCCACCACCGTCGGCCGCCCCAGCTCGATCAGTTCCAGCGCAAACACCAGATGCTGCTCGAGGTTCGAGGCATCGATAACTATGACCAGCACTTCGGGTGCTGCCTCGCCCGGAAATTCACCCAAGATGACCTTGCGGGTGACTTCCTCATCCGGACTGGATGATTTGAGGCTGTAGCTGCCGGGCAGGTCGGTCAGTTCGACAGGCTGGCCCGACGGCAACACCAGCCGTCCAGCCTTGCGTTCGACGGTAACGCCCGGATAGTTGGCGATCTTCTGGCGCGCTCCGGTCATGGCATTGAACAATGCGCTTTTGCCGGCATTGGGATTGCCGACCAGCGCGGCGCTGCGATGCCGCACCATGTTCAGAGCGCCTCTACCTGCATCGCCTGAGCGTGAGCACGGCGCAGCGCCACGGTCATGCGGCCAATGCTGATCGCCAGCGGATCGCTGCCGCCCAGCACCCCGCGATGCGCCACGGCAACCTCGGCGCCCTCATCCAGCCCCAGCGCCTGCAACCTTTGTGCTTCCTCTCCGGCCAGTTGCGCCCAGTCGACAGCGACAATGCGCGCGCTTTTGCCGAGCGGTAACAGATCGAGGGTCATGGACGCATTCATTGCGATGCCGCTGCCAGATTGCGGGTGTAATTGCAACTCATTCGCAATAAATGATCTGAGTCAAATTGCCGGATAGCGAAGCCGCCCGAGGAACCGCGCTATGCTGAAGCGATCGTCGCGCGGGCGCAGCAGCCGCGCCTTGGCTTTTTCGAAACGCATCACTCCTTCGATCCGGCGGTCCAGAAAGGCTTGGCTGTCTGCCTTGCCGGTGCTGCGGTCGTCGGCATAGACGGCCAGCGTTGCCGCGTAGACCGAGCCGAGGATCGCGCGCTTGGTGTAGTGGTTATAGTCGGTAGCAGTGTCGCCCGCGAGCCGCCACATGGCATCGGCGCTGTGCCAGCCGAGCTGCAGGGCGCGGGGGACATTCGGCGGCATGGCCATGACCGCCAATGCCCGCCGCAGCGCCTCTTCCTTGCCCGCCAGCGCATCAAGCCGGAAGCGCACCAGACTGCGGATGCGCTCGCGAATCGGCAGACCGGCGAGTTTTTCGGCGGGCAGCGCCTGAGCCATCTCGGCATCGATTCGCGCTGTCCAGGCCGCAATCATGTCCATCGCCCCGCCATTAAAGGAGAAGGCGGCAACGGCGGGATCAATGCCGTGCTGCCGCGCCGCATGCACCACTGCTTTACCGGTCCAGCCATCGAACACTGCGGCATCGGCAATCGCGGGAGCCAGGATCAACCTTAGCTCGTCAAGCGTCGGATCGGCTGCCATCAGATCGTCGGGCGACGCCATCGGCTTCAGAACGAGGGGCCGTAGGTGGCTTTGGCCCCGGCGCGCTGACTCTTGGGCTTGGCGCTGGTTTCGATCTCGGAGAGCAGCGAACTGCTGTTGACGGACAGCTTGGCATAGTCGCGCGCAGTGCGGCCGGAATTGTCGGCCCGGTCGGGATCGGCCCCGGCCTTGAGCAGCAGCCGCATCATCTCGATATCGCGGCGGTGAACCGCGGAAATCAGCGGCGTTTCGCCGGCGTCGTTCGAATCGTCGAGCCTTGCCTTTTGGCCGAGCAACAGTTCGGCACCCTCATGGAAACCCAGGCTGGTGGCCAGCACCAGCGCAGTGACGCCGCGGTTATCACGCGCGTTCACATTGCCTCCCTTCTGGATCAGGAATGTCATCCAGGTCAGATCGCGGCGGGCGGTTACGATATGCAGCGCGGTTTCTCCCGTGGAAACATCCCGGGTGTTGACCACAGTCGATCCCGGATCGCCCAGCGCCTCGTCAACCTTTTCGCCGTCTTTCTTGCGCACCGCTTCGAGGAACTTGTAGCCCGCCGAAAACTGCGCCTGCGCGGGGCCGCTCATCGCCAGCCATGCCGCTGCGAAACCCAGAAATAGACGCGCTGCCCTGTTCACTTCGAAAATCCTCCTGTTAGCCCCGGTAGGCACCTCACTTGCGCAGCCGAGTTTAGCAGAGCATGAACCGCTGCGCCATGACCAAGCTGACCGGAATAATTGCCCTCGCCCTCGCGCTGTCCGCATGCGGGACACAAGGTACCGCCCCGGCGGAGCGTCCGCCGTTGGAAGGTGCGGCGATCGGCGGGCCGTTCACGCTGCAGGACAAGGCCGGCAGCACGGTGCGCTGGCAGGACTTCGCCGGGAAATACCGCATCGTCTATTTCGGCTACACCTTCTGCCCCGATGCCTGCCCGCTCGATGTGCAGAAAATGATGCAAGGCTTCGCCCGTTTCGAAAAGCAGAGCCCCCAGCTGGCCGCGCAGGTCCAGCCGATCTTCATCACGATTGACCCCGCGCGCGACACTCCCGCGGTAGTCGGCGAATTTGCTGCTGCCTTTTCGCCGCGGCTGCTGGGCCTGACCGGTACCCCGCAGCAGATTGCCGCCGCTGCCAAGGGCTTCGCCGCCTATTACGCCAAGGGCAAGGAAACCGCGGGCGGTTACCTGATGGATCACAGCCGCGTTGCCTATCTGATGGGCCGCAAAGGTGAGCCGATCGCCATGCTACCGGTCGATAAGGACCCCGATGCCGTCGCAGCAGAGCTGGCGAAATGGGTTCGATAGATACCCGCCCCGAATTCTGGAAGCTGCCGCTCGAAGCCCTCACCCGCAGCGAATGGGAGGCACTGTGCGACGGCTGCGGCAAATGCTGCCTGCACAAGGTCGAGGACGAGGATACCGGCCAGGTCTATCCCACCAATGTCGCGTGCAAGCTGCTCGACCTCAAGACCGCGCGCTGCAAGGACTACAAGCACCGCCGCGCCTATGTGCCCGATTGCCTGCGGTTGACGCCCAAGCTGGCGGGCCAGGTCGAATGGCTGCCGGATAGTTGCGCCTACCGTCTGCGCGCGCAAGGCAGGCCGCTGCCCGATTGGCACTATCTGCTGAGCGGCGACCGCGAGGCGGTACACCGTGCCGGAGCGTCGGTGGCGGGCAAGGCGATCAGCGAGGACATCGCAGGGCCACTGGAGAACCACATCGTCTGGCCGGGATTTGTAGGTGCGGACGATGCTTGACTGGCTGAAACGCAGTGCTCGCGAGGAGCTGGCGCTGGAGGTCGGCGCGCGCCGCCTGCCGCTGGCCATCCGTCGCCTTGCCCATGCACGCCGCATGACCCTGCGGCTGGCCCCCGATGGCAGCGAAGTGCGGGTCTCGATGCCGCGCTGGGGCCGCACCGCCGATGCCCTGGCCTTCGCGCAAAGCCGGGCCGACTGGCTGGCCCGCCAGCTGGAGGCGCTGCCCGCACCCGAAGCGCTCGTCCCCGGCGGACGCATCGCCTATCGCGGCGGCTGGCTGTCGATCCAGCACGCCGAACGCGCAGCCCGCCGCCCCGCCCGCGATGGCGATGCGATCCGGGTGGGCGGTCCTGCCGATGCCATCCAGCCGCGCATCCAGCGCTGGCTTGAACGCGAAGCGCTGGCGCTGCTGGGCGAAGACCTCGACCATTACTGCGCCAAGGCCGGCAAACCCGCCCCTCGTCTCGCGCTGTCGCGCGCGCGGCGGCGCTGGGGCAGCTGCGCGACGGACGGATCGATCCGCATCAACTGGCGGCTGGTGATGGCCCCCGATTTCGTGCGCCGCTCGGTCGTCGCCCACGAAGTCGCGCACCTTGTCCACTTCGATCACAGCGCGCAGTTCCACGCCATGCTCGCCGAACTTTTCGAGGGAGACATCAAGGATGCCAACCGCTGGCTCAAACGCGAGGGCCGCAGCCTTTATACGCCGTTCGGCTAAACACTGGCGCTCGCTCACCCAAACCCCTATCTAGGCGCGATGGCCCTGATCCGTCCCAGCACCTATTGGCGAGACGTCAGCCCGCGCGGGGCCTTGGCGGACTTCGTCACCGTGTTCCGTCAGGCCGGCGAAAACCGCTGGCGCATCGCCATTGTGGCAGCTGCCTGCACCATGGCGGTATTCTCGGTGATGTGGCACGAGGGCGGGCGCGGCGCGCCACGTCCGCCCAGCATCACCTATATCACCAGCTTCCGCGCCGACCGCAGCGATGCAGAGATCGTTGCCTCCAACATCACCAACCAGCTGCGCAAGGAACGCCTTGCCGCCGAACAGGCCAAGCGCGAGGAAAAGGTGCGAGAGATCTACAAGACCATCGGCCGCTATTCGGGCATGGATGTCGATGCCATCGAGAAGCGGGCCGCCGCCGAACGTGCCGCCGAGGCCAGGGCCAAGGCCGCCGAGACAGCGCACCGGGCAAACATCGCCGGTGAGTGACGACGCGCGCTGGCTTGCGGCGGCGGCGAGTCTGGCCGCACGGGCCCGGCCGCTGAGCCGTCCGAACCCGGCAGTTGGCGCGATTATCGTCAGGGACGGCCGGGTACTTGGGCACGGCTGGACCCAGCCGGGCGGCCGCCCTCACGCCGAAGCGCTGGCGCTGGACATGGCAGGCTCCCAGACCAAGGGGGCGACGCTCTATGTCACGCTGGAACCCTGCGCGCATGACAGCGAGCGCGGTCCGGCTTGCGCCGAAATCGTTGCCACATCCGGAATCTCCAGAGTGGTGATCGGCTGCGAAGACCCCGATCCGCGCACCGCCGGTGCAGGCATCGCCCGCATCCGTGCCGCCGGGATTGCCACGGAACTCAAGCCCTCGTCCGAGGCGAAGGAGAGCCTCGCTGGCTACCTCATGCTGCGCCGCAGCCAGCGCCCTCACGTCACTCTGAAACTGGCGACATCGCTCGACGGCTGCATCGCGCTGGCCTCGGGCGAAAGCCAGTGGATCACCGGCGAGGCGGCGCGGGCGCATTGCCACGCCATGCGCGCCAGGGCCGATGCGATCGTGGTAGGCGGCGTCACCCTGCGCGCCGATGCGCCCAAACTCGACGTGCGCTTGCCCGGGCTGGAGGCGCGCAGCCCTGCCCGCTGGGTGTTGACCAGCGGAAAGGTTCCCAAGGGATGGAACGCCCTGCCCTCGCCCGCGGCCATCCGCGACATGACCGATGTCCAATACCTCTTCGTCGAGGGCGGCGCGGGCGCAGCCGCCGCATTCCTCGCCGCCGGCCTGGTGGACCGGCTGCTGATTTACCGCGCACCCATCGTCATCGGCGGGGGGCTGCCGGGCATTGCCGATATCGGCCTCACCTCGCTGGACGACGCCCACGGGCGCTGGTGCATGACCGATCGCCGCCAGCTTGGCAGCGACACATTGGAAGTATACGGACGGACCCCATGTTCACCGGAATAGTCACAGCTATCGGCACGATCCGCGAAGCCCGCAAGACGGGCGACCTCCACGCAACCATCGCCTGCCCGTTCGACCCCGCCCATATCGCCATTGGGGCTTCGATCGCCTGCTCGGGCGTGTGCCTGACCGTGGTCGAGCGGGGCGGAACGGCCGGGGACGCCTGGTTCGCGGTCGATATCTCGGGCGAAACCGTGGCGCGCAGCGTGCCCGGCCGCTGGGAGCCCGGATCCCGGCTGAACCTGGAACCGGCGCTGAAATTGGGCGATGAGCTTGGCGGCCATATTGTCACCGGCCATGTCGATGGCGTCGGCGAGGTGCTGGGCGTGTGCCCGGAAGGCGATTCGCGCCGCATCGGATTTTCCGTCCCGCAGGAGCTGGCGCCCTATCTGGCCGCCAAGGGATCAGTCACCCTTGACGGCGTCTCCTTGACCGTCAACGAAGTGACCGACCAGGCCGATGGCAGCTGCCACTTCGCGGTCAACATCATCCCGCATACCGTCGAAGTGACGACATTGGGCGAGTTGCAGGCCGGCGACCGCGTCAATCTCGAGATCGACGTGCTGGCGCGCTACTTGCAGCGGATGCAGAGCCTCAGGGGCTGACGCAGCAAGTCTCGCGCGAACCAGGCCTCAGCCCGTCACATCCGCAACCGCGGCGATGAAAGTGTCGATATTGCCCATGGTCAGCCCGGCGATGTTGATGCGGCCCGATCCTGCAAAATAGGTGCCATGCTTGTCGCGCATCGCCTGCACCTGTTCCGGCGTGAAGGGGATGATCGAGAACAGCCCGTGCTGGCTGCCTAGCGGGGTCAGATCGACCCCGCCAACTTTGCCCGCCGCTGCCAGTCTGGCCCGCACCTGGCGCATCCGCTCGCGCATCGTATCCAGCTCGTCGAGCCACTGGCGGGTCAGTTCTGCGTCCTCCAGCACGATCCGCGCCGCTGCCGCGCCGTGATCGGGCGGCTGCGACCAGTTGGCGCGGGCCAGCGCATGGCCATTGGACATCACCGCCTTGAGCTGCGCGGCCTCTGCCATCATCACATACAGCGCGCCGGTGCGGTCGCGGTAGAGGCCGAAATTCTTGTCGCAGCTGTAGGCGACAATCGCCTCGGGCACTTCGGCAAGCACCCGGCGGATGCCATAGGCGTCCTCGTCCATGCCCGCGCCGAGGCCCTGATAGGCAAGGTCGAGCACCGGCAGCAGCTTGGCCCTGGCGATCAATCCGGCGATCTCGTCCCAGTCGGCCACACTGTAATCGATCCCGGTGGGGTTGTGGCAGCAACCATGCAGCAGGATGGCGTCACCCTCGTCGGCTTCGGCGACGGCAGCGCGCAGAGCATCCATGTCGGCAACGCCTTGGCTGTTGGCGTGGTTGAAGGTTCGCATCGACTGGCCGAGATCGGCGCAGATCTGAGCGTGGTTGGGCCAGCTCGGCGTGCCCATCCACACCTGTCCGACACCGGCCTTGCGCACCATAGCCAGCGCCAGCCGCAGCGATCCGGTGCCGCCCGGCGTCTGCATGCCCTCGATACGGCCATCCATATCCGGATTGGCCTTGCCGAACACATAGGGCATCAGCGCGGTAACGAAGCCCATGTCGCCTTCGGGGCCAAGGTAGGCCTTCGAATCCTGCGTCTCGACCAGCCGCTGCTCCGCCGCCTTGATCGCGCCGAACACTGGCGTATCGCCCTGGCCGGTGCGATAGACACCAACGCCAAGATCGATCTTGAAGGGGCGCGGATCGTCATTGTGGAGCTTGATCAGCGCCAGAAGCGCATCGGCGGGCTGTTGTTGCAGGTTGGTAAGCATGGGCCGCGCCCTAGCCGCGCCAGCCCCCCGGGGGCAAGCCGGTTTTGTGCGGATGCGGCAGTTAACGACACCTACGTATGAATGCATAAGCGCTGCTGAACCCGGCATTGGTCATAGCCGCGGCATAGTCGGGCCCATGGAGAATTATTCGACCATTACCGGCCAGGCCACCATCGGCAGACGCCGTCACAGCCGCCTGCGGCTTTGCCTGCCGGCGCGGCTGATAACGCTGTCGGGGAACTTCAACGCAACGCTGGTCGATCTTTCCCGGACCGGCGCCAGAATCGCGGTCGATCGCTCACCCACTGCCGGCTGCGAAGCCGTTCTCGAATGGGGCAGCCACGATGCCTTCTGCACCGTCGCCTGGTTCGACGGAAATTGCTGCGGATTGCGCTTCGAGGAATCACTCCCGCAAAAAATCATTCTTGCCACCCGCCAGCTCGGCGAAGACACGCCGGTTCTGGACCACAGGCGTGTAGCCGCCCTGGCCTGGGCAACCGGGCATCTGCGCATCGGAATCGGCGACTGACGGTTTCGGAACGGAGATAATCCCTCTTACGTTGGTCGAAAAATCTCCGGCAATCCGCCTAAAACGGAATCCACTTCTGCTTGTGCGAGAATTTCATGTAGCCGGCATTGATCCCCAGCCGCAGTCCTGCCCCGGCGCGCACCGGGATCAACACGATATCGCCGCGCCGCAGGTAGCTGACATGGAAGCCGCCCACCAGATAGGCCTGCCCCTCGCCCGCCGGGAAGCGCTTGTAGAGGTCTTCGCTGTCGTAGAGGTTATAGACCAGCACGAAGGTATTGGCGGCGTTGGCCCCCAGATCGAAGCCCACCGAAGGCCCGGTCCAGTAGGCTGGCTTCTGGCCTTCGACCTTGTGATGCAGCGTGCCCGAGCCATAACGCAGCCCGAAGACCACCGCCCCGCCGCCCTCGCGCCCGACGATATAGGCATTGGGCTCGCCCTGCTTTTTGAGCAGGTCCTTGATGATGTTGGCGAGGCCCGCCGCCCCCTTGCCGAACACGCCCTCGGCAGCGCCGATGAGGTCGTCCTCGCGGTAAGTGGTTGCGCTCGCCGGCGCCGTCGTTGCACTGCTTGCGGGGGCCTGCGCCGGAGCTGCGGCTGCCGGACCTGCGGGCGGAAGTGTTACCGGATCGCTGGCCGGCGCGGCAGGCGTAGCCGGTGCGCCGGCAAGGTCGCCGTCGATCGCTGCATCGGGATCGACCGAGGTGACCTGGGCCATAACCGGTGCCGCGGCGAGCCCGGCGGCGGTCATCAGCACCACCAAGGCGGCGCGAAACGAGGCGAAGCGGAGTAGTTTCATGGCATTGCTCCCATCCCCGATCGGCCCGAGCCCCCGAAAGGCCAAACGTCAGGAAAGGCACAGAGTGGCAGTTCCCCGCCGCCCCGCAACATCGCGGCGGCGAGGCGAGTCCTGCATGCGGCCAAGCGAGGCCGCGGCGCTGTATTCCGGGCCCATTCCCCTAAGTCAGCAAAACGCCTCACACCTCTTGCCGCCCCGCCCCCCCCTCGCTATAGCCCGCCCCGCGCTGCTGCAATCCGGAGACGTGGGTGAGTGGCTGAAACCAACGGTTTGCTAAACCGTCGTACGGATACATCTGTACCGAGGGTTCGAATCCCTCCGTCTCCGCCAGGGCCTAGCGAGTAATTGACTGGAATAATTTATTTGTTTGAAGTGGCGCGGGTTACGGCCCCGCTTTTGAGACAGGGGCAATGCTGACATGGTCATGACTGCCAAGCCATCGGCAGGATCACACCGACGCTGAACCTGATGGCCGATTCCGGTCTGCGCTGCCACAGTTGGTCTGGCCTTCCGCAAGCCGCACTGTCGCGATGAACTTGGATCCCGCAACAGGAACCATTCATCGATTCCCCTCTGCAAGCGCTTCAAGCGCCGCCCCAAGCAGCGGAAGCAGTGTGCGCGCGTCGGCCACGGCGCCGGCCTCGGCAACCGCGAAAATCGGGGCGTCCGGGTCGGAGTTTATGGCGATAATGCGGGTCGCAGCGCCGATGCCTGCCAGATGTTGGGGCGTGCCCGAAATTCCTGCCGCCAGGTAAATTTCCGGAGTCACGAACTTGCCCGACTGGCCGACTTGGCGGGATACCGGCGCAAGGCCGAGATCGACCGCTGGCAGGCTTGCCGCGACGGCGCCGCCGAGAAGCTTGGCGATGCCCTCCAGCGCAACGAAGCCATCGGCATCGAGCCCGCGCCCACCGCCGACTACAAATCGGGCGCTCTCCATTGCGACACCCTTGTCATGCATGGCACTGCGTTCGACGGGAGAGGTGGAGGGCGCGCCCAGTGCAATCTCGCCGTCGTGATCGGGCATGGCGTTGGCAGTCGCGACGGCGAGTCCCGCCGTAACGCACAGATCAAGGGCCAAGCGGCCGCCGTGGGTGCAGCGCGTGGCGATCAGGGCCTCGCCGTCGCGGCGGATTGTTGTGATCTTGCCCAGCACGTTCGCTCCGTGCGTCTGGGCCAGGGCAGCTGCCAAAGCCTCGCCGTCAGCATCGGCCGGAAAGATCAGCAACAGTGGCCGAATGGCTTCAAGCAACGGTGTCGGTCGGGGTCCACCGCACTTCACGGCCTTGATTCGCCAGACCGTCACGCGCGCGCCGCCCACAGGAGCGCCGCGAGCTCCGCCGCCTGCTGCTCACTCGTCCCCTCGATCATCGCGCAGTCCGTTGCAGCGCGCGAATCCCCGCGCTGGGAAACTCGTACGAGCCGCAACTGTGGCGATATCGGTGCCGCCAGATTGACACTGCCAATGCTCGCTTGCCGGGCCAGCATAACATTCTTCATCAGCGGCTTGCGCAAGCGGGAGCGGCGATCGTTGGTAACGCTGGCAACCATGCGCCCCGCCACCTTGTAGCGCTCCTCGAAGGAACCGGCCTCGCGCAGAAGCACCACATCGTCGCTCGTTTCGATTGCCTGCACGCGTCCGGCAAATGGCGCGCCCAGCTTGCCGGCAAGCAGCGGCGGTACCAGGCCATCATCGCAGTCGCCGAATTCGCGGCCGATCAGCACCAGGTCTGCGTCCCCGCATAGCTGAGCCAGACCTTGCGCCACGGCTGCCTGATCCCACGGTGTTTCGATCTGGATGGTTGCAACCGAAGCCGGGTTGAACGCCGCCACAGCGCGCGCGATCCTTTCCCCTGCAGTGCCCCCGGCGACATATGCCTCGATCTGGGTCGCCGGCCGTGCCTCACGAATGCGCAGCGCGATTTCGAGCGCTGCCTCATCGAACGGGCTCATGATCTGGCGGTCCGCCCGAGCCACCGGCAAACTGCCATCGGCGAACATGATCGGCCATTTGGGATCCTGCACCCCGGCAATCAGGACCGCGATCTTCACGCCGCGCTGGACTCGATCCCGGCGATGCGCCCGAAGACCACCGCCTTGCCCAGCGCGGAGCCGGTCATATAGGCGGCGCCGTGAAATCCGCCGGTCACTTCACCGGCCGCGAACAGACCGGCAATTGCCGATCCGTCGATACGCAAAACGCGAGCGCCGCTGTCGATCCTGAGTCCGCAATAGGTGCCGAAGATCACTGCGGTGGAGGGATAGGCATAGAACGGGGACGTCTCGATCTTGCGGAGTGCGCCATGCTGGTGGACCAGATGCTTGCGGCCGAACTCAGGATCGTGTCCGGCCTCGACATAGCCGTTGTAGCGCGCCACGGTGGCGATGAGCACTCCGGGCTCGATCTCGATCTGCGCCGCCAGCTCTTCCAGGGTCGCGCCGACGTAGAACAACCCTTCCTCAAGCCGCCTGCCGAAGTCGAGAATACGTACCCGGTCGTCGCCGGTATCGAATATGCCCTGGTCCATGATCTGGTAGGCGGTGTGCCACGGCTGCGCCATCACCGCATCGCCGAGCAGCTTGTACGAAATGCTCTCGTCAACGAAGCGCCGGCCGTCCTGATTGACCGCGATCGCCCCCTTGTAGACCGCCTGGAGCGAATGATCGTTGGTTTCGTCTGTGGGGTGCTTGCCGAAGGTGCCCTTGACGTAGTGCATGTCGCGAAGATCCGCACCGAGAGCGGTAGCCATGCGCAGCCCGTCGCCCTGCGATCCCGCCCCGGCGACGATGACGGCTTCGGCATAGTGCGGTGCGTAGCGATCGAGCAGTTCCGGGTTTTTGGCAAACCCTCCGCTGGCGATGATCACGGCCCTACCCGCGGCAACCGCTTCGCCGCTGACCAGAGCGACGCCGGTGACTTTCCCGGCGGGATCGGTCAGCAGCTTTGTGGCGGCCTGACCGGATCGATAATCGACCTGGCCGGTACTTTCGGCCGCTGCCCTGAGCGCGCGGACCATATCGGCCGGATCGACTGTGTGGACGCGGGGAACCGACTGGCCCGATGCCGTCTCGATAGCCGGACTGAAGCGCACCCCGGCTTGCTTGAGCCAGTCGTAGACATCAAGCTGCGCATCGCAATAGGTGCGAACCAGCGCGGCATCGTTGACGCCCTGGCCCACTTCGCACAGGTCCCTGAACAGCAGGTCGGGACTGTCTGTCACGCCTTGCGCAGCCTGAAGGTCGGTCCCCGCCAGTGCCAGGCACCCCCCGCTCAGCGCCGACGAACCGCCGGATTCGTCCAGCTTTTCCAGAAGTATCACCGAAGAACCTGACTGCACGGCCGCCAATGCCGCCGCCCAGCCCGCCGCGCCCCCACCAATAACGATTACGTCGCTCATGCCGGATTGAGTCCGTAAAAATCGAGGATCTGGTCGCGCCGGACCGGATCGGGGACCGCTCCGAAATAGCCAGTGCCGGGCAGGGAACTGACAGAGCGGCGTTCATCGACGGCCGCCTCGGCCGCACGTACCCATGCGCCAAGCGAGTCAATGATTTCAACCCCATCGACTTCGGTCACGCCGTTCATTGCCAGCAGGACATTGAGCGGAGCTTCACCGGGCACGATCGCTTCTGCGCCTGTGGCGATCAGTTCGCGCGCGGTCACCCGGAAACGGTCGATCAGCGGCCCCGGCGCGTCAAAGCCCGCCAGCACATCGGCGAAACGGAAGCCAACATCCTGCGCGCCGACCAGGCTGCTTTCCAGGCCGTGGCGGCAGATATTGTCGCGATAGAGTTCAGCCAGTTCGGGAATGAACACCAGCGCGCCGAACTTGCGACCGCCCGCCACTGCCGCGCGGGCCGCGCATTCACCGTAACCGACTACCGGAATGCCAACCAGCGCCCGGATCTCCCGCAGCCCGGGTTCAGGCAGGGTGCTCAAGGCAAAGGCGTCGTAGCCTTGCCGCTCGGCCAGCATCGCACCCTGCAGAAACTGGATCGAGTGGAGGAACTGCAGGCCGACATGCTTGATGTCGTCACCGGGATAGCTGGTGCGATAGGTCCCCGCGCGCATGCCGTGCATGTCAATCACCGTATCAGGCCTTGCGACACGCCTGAAATGGGCCTTCAGTGCCTCGTCATAGGCGGACAGATCGCTGAGAACGGTGAAACTCTGGTGCCAGATGCGGATCGCCACGGATCAGCCCTGCTTCGGCTTGTCGTAAAGCATGGGTGGCAGTTCGCCGCTGAGCAAATAGCCGCCCAGCGCCCCGGCATTGTTGTCGGCGTCCTGGGTAATGTGGTTGGCCGCAACCAGAGTGTCGCGCAGGTAGCGCTGGATCGGGTTCGACTTGTAGACCCCGCGCGCGCCGGTGCACTTGTAGATGGTCAGCACCGCTTCCTCGCACTCGCGTCCGATCCGCGCCATGTCGAGCATGTAGTGGATGCGGTCTTCGGTAGAAATCAGCTTGCGGCTTTCGACGATCTGGGTGGAGTGGGCCATCATCTGCTCCATCCGCGCGCGGCACGAGCGGACCTTGGCGACGGCATTGGCGAGCCGGTCCTTGACGTAGGGGCTGAGCCGGGTCGCCATACCCGAGCCGTTATCCTGCCGCACCTGCATCTGTTCGATGAACACGTCGATCGCGCCCTGGGCGAAGCCGATAATCACCGAGGACACTGACGAGTAGAACACCATGGCGAAGGGGAACAGGTAGTTCACCGGGCGATCATCGAGGTTGTAGTCGATCATCGAGTGGGCGCGGTGATCGGGCACGAAGGCGCCCTTGATCAAGACGCTCTTGGAGCCCGTACCGGCCAGGCCGAACGTGTACCAGTCGTCGATGATCTCATAGTCCTCGCGCTTGACCAGCAAGGCATAGCGATCGATCGGCATGCCCTGCTCGTTCTTTTCGAGCGCACCGATGAAGGCCCATTCACCGTGATCGCTGCCGCTTGAGGTCGGCCAGCGGCCCTTGAGGTGCCAGCCACCTTCAACCTTGGTCATCTCGCCCATCGGCGGATAGGACGAAGCGATGATCGTCTCGTCGTTCTCACCCCACACGTCCTGCGCGGCGCGATCATCCATCATGCCGAACTCCCAGTTGTGGACACCAAGGATCATCATGTTCCAGGCGCTGGCGCAGCAGCCGCGGCCCAGTTCGGCGAGCACGCGCATGAACACGATCGGGTTCATTTCCCAGCCGCCATGGGCCTTGGGCTGAAGGATCCGGAAGAAGCCGGCCTGCTTGAACATCTCCACGACATCGTCCGGCACGCAGCGGGCCTGTTCGATCTCATCTGCGCGCGCGCGCAGTGCTGGCACCATCGCCGCAGCGCGGGCCACCAGTTCTTGGCTGGTGGGAATTTCGGTTGCGGTTTGCTCGAGGACGGCGATGCTCATGGCGGGTACTCCTGTGAATTGTTGGTTCAGTGGGTTTCGCGTTCGGCCAGGAACGCTCCGTCGAAATAGATCAGCGGATCGCCGCCGGGTTCGCGCAGCAGCACGCCCAGAACGTCGCAGATGAAGATGTCGTGGGTGCTCGCTTCGATGCTTTCGCTCACGAAGCAGTCGAAACTGGCCAATGCGCTGGCGAGCAGCGGCGCGCCGGAGGTCGTGGTCAGCCATGCGCCTTCCGCGAATTTTTCCTCGGGACGCACTCCGCCGGCAAAGCGCTTGGCCAGCGGCAGTGCGTCGCTGCCCAGAACATTGACGCCGAGGATCCGCGACTGGCTGATGATATTATGAGCCCAGGTCGAGCGGTTGACGCAGATCAGCAGCCGTGCCGGATCGGCGGTGACAGAGGCCACTGCGGTTGCGGTCATCCCGGCCCAGCCTTCACGGCCTTGCCCGGGAGCCACCGAGGTGATGATCGTGCAGGCCCCGGCCAGACGGCGCATCCCCTGCCGGAACAGGTCGGGTGTCCCCGCCACTGCAGGCGTCACCGGCGGGCACGGTGCCGGGGGGGCGGATACTTCCTGAATCGCTTGGGACATGGGGAATCTCCGCTCGCAGCGGGCCGAAATCAATCGACCATGGTCATGTTGCGGGCGTGGCCCCAGTCCGACATGATGTCGTAGAGTTGCGGCTCCCAGGTGGCTTCGTCGATCACGATGCCGCCATGCCCGAGTTCGATGCCAAAGCCCGATGGCGTGCGCATGTAGAAGCTGAACACCTGATCGTTGGGGTGGTGTCCCAGTTCGAGAATGATCGGGATGCCGGCCTTCCTGGCGCGCTCGTAAGCAAAGCCGACGTCGTTCATGTCGCGAAATTCGAGCATGAGGTGGTTGAGCCGCTTGGGCGAGGGGAAGGTGCCGGTCGCCAGCGAATGATGACGACCGGTTGCAGAGTGAAAGAAGGTCGCGTCGGCAAAGATGCCCGGCGCCATTTCCTGGCGGATGCGGTCGCTGTAGCGCAAACCGAGCACCTCGGTGTACCAGCGGACGCCCTCTTCGTAGTTATGCGAAACCGGCAGAATATGACCGATGCCAAGGTCGCCGGTCACGAATCCGGGGCCGCGCAGGACAGACGAAAGCTGGCCGCCATCAACGCGCAGGCCGGTTCGACCGGTAAAGAACTCGTGCCTGAAGCCGATGGCGTCCGCGAGGCTGAAAAGGCGGCCGACGCAGCGATGCGCAGCAAGCTCTTCGCCTTCCTCTCGAACCTCCGCGCCATTGGCACGGAGCGTTGCGACATATTCGTCCAGATCCTCTGCCGAACCGAGATCCCAGCCCGCATGGGTCAGGTCATCGTCTGCGCCCTGCTCGATCATCAGCCGCCAGGGGTGGTCATCCATGCGCAGGCCGAGACACCCGCCGCCGACCTCGGTTGCTCCCAGGCCGATGACTCCAGTCGCGTAGTCCCGCCACGCGACCAGATCGCTCGCAGCGATCACGACATAGGCAAGATTCTGCAGTTCGGCCATGCCGAGCTCTCCCGCGGCGCATGATTCGCACCCAATATCAGCGGCGATAGCGCAGCGGTTTCTATTGCAGATAACGATATATTTGGATACGCACTATCATCCAAGACGATTGGGAGCCTCGTGATGCAGCTGCGCGATTTCGACGTCAATCTGCTGGTTACACTGGAAGCGGTGTGGACGACCCGAAACGTATCGAACGCGGCGAAGATGCTGAACCTCGCCCAATCGACCGTAAGCGCCGCACTCAACCGGCTGCGCCTGGCGCTCGACGACGAACTGTTCACCTGGTCCGGCAGCGGCATGGTGCCAACCCCGCTGACCGAGCAGATCATGCCCGACGTGGCCCAATTGCTCAACGGGGTAAGGACCGTTTTGACCAAGTCTTTCGGGCAGGTCGAGACGGTCGAGCGGCGGCTGGTGATCGCAACCGCGGACTATGTCGCGGCGCTATTCGGCGCCAGACTGCTCGAGCGCGCCGCGGCCGAGGCACCGCAGCTGTCGTTCGATTTCGTCGACATGCGGCCGCAGTTCATCAACCGCTCGACCAGGCCCGAGATCGACCTGTTCATCATTCCCTCTAATGCGTTGCGCTCGGTGGGGATGGAGAAAACGTCGCTCTATCAGGACAGCTACGTTTGCATTGGCGCCGAGAGCAATGACGCGCTCTACCCCGGCATGTCGCCCGAGGCCTTCCTCGCGCTGCGGCACATCGGCTATTCAGCCCTGCCCCGCGTGGTTTTCAACCACGAGATGATGCTGTGGGAAGAACAGGGCAAGGCTGTCGATCTCCGTCTGACCATGGGCAATTATCTGATCTTCGCGCGGATAGTCGCGGCCAGCGACGCGGTTGCAATCGTACCCAAGCGACTTGCCATGTCGCTAACAGGGGAATGGAAGCTGAAATGGATCGATCCGCCGCTGCCTACGCCGGAGCTTGATATTGCCGCCATCTGGCGACCCGATCAGGGCAAGGATATCGCGCTGACCTGGCTGCGCGAGACGCTGGTGGATATTGCGCGGGGTTAGGTGGCTGATTATAGATACTTTAACTCGTTCACCTGCCAGTTGCAAAAGGGGGAATGAAATGTTCGGGAATGTCATGACCCTGCTCGACTGGCTGGGAATTATCGTCTTTTCCCTGACTGGAGCGCTGGTTGCTTCGCGCAACCAGATGGATCTGGTTGGCTTTGTCCTGCTGGGCACTGTCACCGGCATCGGCGGAGGCACGTTGCGCGACCTGTTGCTCGACATTCATCCCATATTTTGGATCGATCAGCCTGCTTATGTGTTGGTCTGCGCTGCAATTTCTACACTTGCCTTTTTCACCGTGCATCTTGCCCAGTCGCGAACCCGACTGATCCTCTGGCTCGATGCCGCTGGTCTTGCGCTGTTCGCGGCGACTGGCGCGGAGCGGGCCATCGGCGCAGGTGTGCACCCGATCATCGCGGTCGTCATGGGGATGATCACGGCATGCTTCGGCGGCATAATCCGCGACACGCTTGGCCAGGAGCGATCGATCATTTTCTCCCATGAAATCTATGTGACCGCCGCGCTGCTAGCTGCCACTGGCTTCGTTGCGGCGAATGCGCTCGGTGCAAATCGCGAAATCGCCGTCTCCACCGCCTTCCTTTTGGGTCTAGCGCTGCGCGGCGGTGCCATCCGGTTCGGTTGGTCGTTGCCGCGGTACCGTGCTCGGCCGATGCACATCGGTTAGGCGACGAACAACCAGCAAAGGGCAGAGGCTGTGAGCGGGCATTCCCAATTACAGCCCTAACCCGCCGCGTTCGCCCCAGCAATCCGCCCGAACACCGCCCCGCTGGTCAGTCCCGCGCCGCCCGGGTAGCGATCATAATAAAGGCCGCCCACCAGCTCCCCCGCCGCAAAGAGCCCGGCGATCACTTCGCCTTCCTCGTTCTCGACCCGCGCCAGTTCGTCTATCGCAAGTCCGCCGTAGGTGAGAGTGATCCCGCAGGTGACTTCGTAGCCAACGAACGGAGGCTTGCTGAGGGCTCTGGCCCAGTTGCTCTTGTCGATCGCCAGGCCTCTGGTTCGGCGACCATCCTTTATCGCCGGATTGAACGGCTCCGTTTCGTCCACCGCAGCATTGAACTGCGCAATTGTGCGCAGGAAGCCATCCCGGTCGATCCCCTCAAGCTTGTCCGCCAGCGCTTCGATCGTCGCGGCCTCGAAGCGCGCCGCCCGGGGCACCCGGTATTCGTCGGGCAGGATCGCAGCCGACTGCGCGTCAAACACTTGCCAGCCCGTCCCGCCGGGTTGCTTCAGGATCGCCGCGCCCATCTTCGAATAGGTGTAGTTGCGGAAGTCGGAGCCTTCGTCGAAGAAGCGCTGCCCGTCGCGGTTCACGACGATGCCCAGCGTGAAATAGTTCTTCTGCTGATTGAGTATGGCGATGTCGCCGAAATCGGCGGCGCCGGCATCGAAAAACACGCTGTGACAGCCCGACCAGTTACCATGCGCGCGCGCGCCGAGATCGAGCGCTGCCTGGATTACGTTGCCGGTATTGTAGCGCGATCCGCGCACCTTCGCGAGGTCCCAGCCCTGGCCGAGGTAGCGCACCCGCCATTCGGTGTTGGCGTGATAGCCACCCGCCGCCAGGATCACCGCATCGGCTTCCAGCTTCTCGCCATTGGCGATCACGCCGCTGACCTGGCGGCGATCGCCCAGCAGACGCTCGACCTTGTGATCGTAACGGATTTCGACCCCCAGTGCCTCTGCCCGCCGAAACAGCGCATCGACCAGCCCGACACCGCCGCCCGCAGTCTCGACCGTCAGCCCGCCCCAGAACACGTTGCGGCCATCGACCTTGAACGACTGGCGCCCGTAGGCCGGCAGGAAGCGCACGCCCTGTTCGCGCATCCACAGCAGGGTGGGCAGACTCTCGGCCACCAGCAGGTCGATCAATCGCGGATCGGCGCGGTACCCGCTAAGCTCGCAGAGATCGAGGTAGAACTTCTCCGCGGTGTAGGTTCCGAAATCGCTCGTTACGCGCTCTTCCTCAGTCAGGTCGGGGACGAGCCGGGCGATGTCATCGATGCCGTCATAGACCGTGCGGAAGCACCCGCCGGTAAAGGCGGAGTTGCCGCCCCTGGCCGCTTCAGGCGCCCGCTCAAGCATTGTTACTCGCGCGCCGCGTTCGGCGGCGGCGATCGCCGCACAAAGCGCCGCATTTCCCGCACCGACGATCAGAACATTCTGCATGACATCCTTCACTATCATCGTTGTCGATAGAGAGTATCAAAAATTATCGCTTCTCGCGATGATGGCGATGGCTTAGCGCAAAGGTCAATAGCAAAATTCCCGCCGTCCGTCGGCGAGGAACCCGTTGGGGAGTGTCATCTCATGAAGTCCATGCGCCGTTTCGCCGCCGTTTCCGCGACAACCCTGGCAACGCTTCTGGCGACGGCCGGCACTGCCCAGGCCCAGGATTCCGGAGAGTTCAGCGGATTCCTCCGAAATCATCGTTACGGCCACCAAGCGGGCGGAATTGGTCAACGACGTGCCGATGTCGATCACTGCCGTTTCGGGAGACGATCTGGTCGCGGCGGGGGTTCGCGGTGCCGAGGATCTGGGCAAGATCGTGCCGGGCTTCACCTTCACCCAGTCCGCCTATTCCACGCCGGTCTATTCGCTGCGCGGGGTCGGCTTCTACAACTACGACATTGCCTCGACCCCGACGGTGACTGTCTACCAGGATGAAGCGCCGCTGCCCTTTTCGGCGATGTCGCGCGGGGCCAGCTTCGATCTGGAACGGGTCGAAGTGCTCAAGGGACCGCAGGGCCTGCTGTTCGGTTCGAACTCAACCGGCGGCGCGGTAAACTACATCGCCGGACGGCCGACCGACAGTTTCAGCGCCGGTCTGGATGCCGGTTACGGCCGCTTCAACGCCTGGGAACTGGGCGGATTCGTCGCCGGTCCGCTGGGCGACAATGTTGGCGTGCGCCTGGCGGCGCGACACGAGGGTTCGGGCGACTGGCAGCGCAGCACCACCCGCAATGATTCACTGGGCGAGCGCAATTTCACCCAGATGCGCGGCCTGATCGAACTCAAGGGCGGCGACCGCTTCACTGCCAAGATCGGCGTGAGTGCCTTCTGGGACAAGTCCGATGTCCAGGCAGCGCAGCTGATCCAGGTCAGCCCGCTTGTTCCCCCGGCTGTCGATCCGTTGCTGCTCACTTTTCCTCTGGCCAATGAAGCGCGCGAGGCGGACTGGACTGCGGCTCTGCAGCCCAAGCGCGACGACCGCCAATGGCAGGTAACCGGGCGTTTCGATTACGAGCTTGCCGACACGGTCACCCTGACGTCGCTGACGTCCTATGCCGACTACAAGCAGAATGACCGGGTCGATCCGGACGGAACGCCGTTGCAAATTGTTGATACAATCGACCGCGGTTCGCTCAAGGCGTTCTTCCAGGAAATCCGCCTGTCAGGCGAATTCGGCGAGGGCAGCCGCTGGATCATCGGCGGCAATTACGAGGACAACAAGGTTGATGAGACCCAAACCCTCACCTCGACCAGCGGCAGCGGCTTTCGGGTTTTCACTTTCCCGCCGTTCGGCCTGCCGGTGCCTGACGCCATCGACATCTCTTCGACGCAGAAATTCCGCAATCTGGCGGCCTTCGCGAATGTCGATTTTGCCTTCAGTGACCAGTTCAAGGCGCATGCCGGAGTTCGCTATACCGACTCGCGGGTTGAATTCAGTGGCTGCACGGGCAATTCGGCGAACGGCGTACTCGCTCTCATACTCCAAATTCCCGGCGACCCGCTATGCACACAGTTCAACACGACCGGTCCGGGCGCTCCCACCGTCAGCACCCTCAAGGAAGACAATCTTTCCTGGCGGGTTGGTTTCGATTTCACGCCGAACGACGACACGCTTGTCTATGTAAACGTCAGCCGCGGCTACAAGATCGGCGCCTTCCCGCTGATCCCGGCGGTCCTCGCGTTCCAGTACGATCCGGCGACACAGGAAAAGCTCACCGCTTACGAGGCCGGTTTCAAGGTCTCTCCCAGCCGCGGTGTGCAAATCAACGGCGCGGTCTTTCATTATGACTACGTAGACAAACAGGTGCTCGGAAGTGACAACGTTCCTCCGTTCGGCACGCTCAACCGGCTGGTCAACATTCCCAAATCGAAGGTCACGGGCACCGAGGTTCAGCTAATCCTTCGCCCCATCAAGGGACTGACCGTCAATGGTGCCCTGACCTACGTTCACAGCCGGATCGGCAATTTCACCAATATCGATCCGTTCGGCGTCACGCGCAATTTCGAGGGTGAGGCCTTTCCCAACACGCCGAAATGGCAAGGTAACCTTGCGGTGGATTACGAATTTCCGCTGTCGGGCAGCCTCAACGGATTTTTCGGAACGAACATCACCACGCGCAGCAAGACCAACGGCGGGCTCGGCGAAAACGCCATTCTCGCTATCGATAGTTACACTTTGGTCGATCTGCGCGCCGGACTCGCTTCAGCCGACAATAGCTGGAAGCTGAGTGTCTGGGGCCGCAATATCACCGATAAATATTACTGGACCAACGCCTACCGCATCGCGGACATCGCCGCACGCTTTGCCGCCAAGCCCGCAACCTATGGCGTGAACCTGTCGTTCCGCTACTGATCCATCTGCCTCCACCGGAGTTACACGAATGAAATCCGCCTTGCTGCTGCTCGATCTGCAGAACGAAATGGTCGACCCCAAAGGCAAGGTTGGTGCCCATGGCCTGGCAAAGATTGTCGAGGATCGCGGCGTGCTGGTAAACGCAAGGGCTTGCCTCGATGCGGCCCGTGCCGCCCGCATGGCGGTGGTCCATGTCCGGCTGGGGTTCCGCCCCGACTATGCCGATTGCCTGAGCGTTGCCGCCCGGATCGCGGGACTCAAAGGCAACCGCGCCGCGATTGTCGGGGAGTTTGGCTGCGAATTTCACCCCGCCGTCGCACCGCGCGACGACGAATTGGTGATCACCAAGCAGTGCGTCAATCCGTTCTTCAACACCGGCCTGATGGCCTGGCTGATGCAGAACGGAATCAAGCGACTCTACCTTGGCGGCGTCGCGACGCATCTCGTCGTGGAAAGCACAGCGCGTTTTGCCGACGACGCCGGTTTCGCTCCGGTCGTTCTCGAAGATGTCTGCGCTGCGCCCAATCCCGCGCTGCACGATCATTTCATCTCGATGATCGCCCCCGCTGTCGGCACGGTCAGCAACACCGCCGGATTTTTGGCTGCAGTCAGCGAGGGATAAGCGGTGTCGCTCCGCGAGATCGTGTCCCGCCGCCATGACGTTCCGGAATGAGCGAGCCGGTGCACATCATCGTCGTCGGCAGCGGGATCGCCGGATTGAGCGCTGCTCTGACTGCCGCTGAATGCGCCGCGCGGGTGACCATCGTCGAACGCGCGAGCGAAGGCGAGCACGGCGGCAACACCCGCTACACCGAAGCCTATCTGCGCATGAAGTCGATCGACGAGGTCGCGGACGATTTCATCGATCACTTCATGGCCAATGCCGGGGGCTACACCGATCCC
Organism: uncultured Alphaproteobacteria bacterium; assembly: GCA_963791765.1. Classification (GTDB taxonomy): domain Bacteria; phylum Pseudomonadota; class Alphaproteobacteria; order Sphingomonadales; family Sphingomonadaceae; genus Novosphingobium. Next base: position 143,673 of record CAWBTL010000005.1, on the reverse strand, counting down.
AGCATTGAGCAGGAAATGGTGCGCGATCACGCGGACTGGTCGCCGCTGGCGCGCAGTCAATCTATCGTCGATCCGGACCTGCTCGGTGCCTTCGCAGAAAACGCCGGTCCTGCGCTGCGCTGGCTTGAAAGCGCGGGGCTGCGCTTCGATTTCCTGCCAACAGCTTTCATCACCACTACCACCACCCGCCTGCTCCCGGTTGGCGGCGGGCTGGCCATGGTTGAAACGCTGACCGCCGCCTGCAAGGCGAAGGGCGTCGAGTTCCGCTTTGAAACGACCGCACGTTCGCTCCTGACCAAGGACGGCCGCGTCATTGGAATTGCCACCAGCAGTGGCCCCATTGATGGCGATGCCGTTATCCTCGCCAGCGGGGGTTTCGAGGGCAATCCCGAGATGCTTGCTCGCTACATCGGGGCGCAAGCGATCAATCTGCGCCCGGTCGCGCGCGGCGGACACTACAACAAGGGCGAAGGCATCCGCATGGCGCTCGATATCGGCGCTGCGCCCAATGGCGATTTCGGCAGCTACCACGCCGAACCGATCGATCCGCGATCCGGCATTGCCGAGCCTGCCGTGTTCACCTTTCCCTATGGCATCCTGATCAACAAGGCCGGAGCGCGCTTCACCGATGAGGCCCCCGGCACGGTCGATGCGCATTACGAGAACGTCACGCGGCGTATCTTCGAGCAGCGCGATGGTATCGCCTGGCTGATCGTCGATGCCCGGCTCGACGACGTGCCCAATTGGCAGAAGGGCAGCCGCACCGATCAGGCCCCGGTCACGGCGGACAGCATCGCTGCTCTGGCACAAGCCTTGGGCCTGCCCGCCGAAGCGCTGGTCGCGACTGTCGATGGCTACAACGCCGCCTGCACTGATGGCACGTTCAGACCGCTGGAAAAGGACGGCCTTGCCACCCAGGGCCTAGCCCCGCCCAAGTCCAACTGGGCCCGGCCAATAGACCGCGCGCCATTCCGGGCATGGCCGATCATCTCTGCCAATGTCTTCACTTTCGGCGGGCTCAAGGTCGATTCCAATGCCCGCGTGATCGATCACGACGGGCGCGCGATCGATGGCCTTTATGCCGCTGGCGAGACCATGGGCATCTACTACCGCACCTATACGGGTTCGACCTCGGTGCTGCGCGGTGCCGTGTTCGGGCGGCAGGCGGCGCTGCACGCTTGCGGTAAAGTGCCATGACCCGGTTCGCGCTCGACGGAATGGTGGCGCTGATAACAGGCGCAGGTGGCATGATCGGCAGCGCGGTGCCACGGCGCATGGCGGCGGGCGGCGCATTGGTCGCACTCGCCGACCGCGAAGCACCCACGCCGATTGACGCGGATAGCAAAGGCTATGCCGCCGATCTCTCCGACCCCGCCGAAGTCCGCTCGCTCGTCGCCGCGGTAGTGGCGGATTTCGGGCGCATCGACTGCCTCGTCACCGCCGCCGGAATAACCTCTCTGGGATCGTTCGAGACCATCACTCCGGAAGAGTGGGACCGGGTCCATGCGATCAACCTGCGCGGCGTTTTCCTCGCCTGCCAGGCGGTGATCGCGCCGATGAAGGCGCAGGCGTTCGGCCGCATCGTCAATATCGGCTCGGTGCTCGCCAAGAACGGCGGCAATCCCCGCCCGTGGATCGATGCCGGCGAACAGGAGCGCGCTGGCAATGCCGCCTATGGCGCCGCCAAGGCCGGTGTCCATGCGCTTACGCTCTATCTCGCCAAGGAACTCGCCGTGCATGGCATTACGGTCAACGCCGTGGCACCCGGACCGATTGCCAGCCCGATGACGAAAGGCTTTCCCGAGGCGCTTGTCCGGCAAATCCCTGCCGGACGCCTGGGCCAGCCAGACGAGGTTGCGGGAATGGCCGCCTGGCTGTGCACGCGCGAGAATGCTTTTGTGACCGGTGAAATCATCGATGTAAATGGCGGCCTCTGGATGGATTGACCCTCCGTAAGCCCTGCCCAGGAAATAGGACAAGACCATGCCACTGACCAAAGACCAAGCCGCCCGCGATATCCAGACCAAGGACTGGAAACTGCGCTATTACGAGGCGGGCGAAGGCCATCCACTGATCCTGATCCATGGCAGCGGCCCGGGGGCGACTGGCTGGAGCAATTTCTCCGGTAATATCGAGGCACTGGCGAAAAATTTCCATGTCTATGCGCTGGACATGCCCGGCTGGGGAGATTCGCAGGCATGCACCAAGGAAACGCTCGATCATAATGCAGCGACCATCCAGTTCATGGATGCGCTGGGGATTGAGAAGGCCACGCTGGTCGGCAACTCGATGGGTGGCATCGTTGCGCTGTCGGTTGCTGTGGACCATCCCGAACGGGTGAGCCACCTCATCACCATGGGCTCCGGCTCCAGTCCCATGCCCAAGTTGTTCAGCGCCGGCGATGGCCCGACCGAGGGCTTGAAGTATCTCCAGCAGGCCTATCGCACACCCACTCCGGAAGCGATGATGGCGCTGGTGAACATCATGGTCTATGACAAGTCATTCGCCACGCCCGAACTGTGCCAGGCCCGTTCCGACGCCGCCATGGGTTGGCCCGATCATCTTGAGAATTTTCTGGGCATGCTGAGCAAAGGCGGCCCGATCAATCGCTGGGCGCCGATGGACCAGTTGATGAAGATGCAGATCCCATCCATGCTGATCCATGGCCGTGATGACCGCGTGGTCCCCTACGAGCATTCACTTCTGCTCTGCGCCCACATCCCCAATTCGCGGCTCGTCCTGCTCAATCGCTGCGGCCACTGGGCGATGATCGAGCATGCTCAGGAGTTCAACCGGCTGGTAACGGACTTTGTGCTGAACAACTAGGATCGGGACTGGCGTATCTCTGGTTTGAACCAGATGTGGGCCCAGACCGGCCTGACCTTCGGGCTCACGCCGAAGCCGTCGTCCTGCTGCCCCAGATGGCGTACCACAGCACATACAGCTCGCAAGCGGCGGTAAGGAAGAAGCTCTGCTGGAGGCCGTAACGGTCAGCCAGCCAGCCCTGCACAACCACCAGAGCGCCGCCCGCGATCGCGGTTATCAGCAGGCCTGAACCTTCTTCGGTCAGCGGCCCCAGATCCTTGATGCCGAGCGCAAAAATGGTTGGGAACATGATCGAATGGCACAGCCCGACGAGGATCAGTGCCCACATGGCGACAGGCCCGTGCAGCGTCGCTGCGGCAAGCATCACGATGAAGGCTGCCAGCGCGAATCCAGCCAGAACCTTGTCCGCCGGGATCGAGCGCATCATGAACGCACCGGCAAATCGCCCGACCATTCAGCTCGAACACGCTGCGCAGGTGCGGCAGCAGCGTGTTGTTGATGACAGTGATGAAACCCCACATGAAGAACAGGCTGGCGAGCAGGCCCAGCGTGCGGCCGTACCCCTTGCCGGGCGCGCCGCCCTGGGCGCCGACCTGGCCGGTTGCCGCTGAAACGCCCGCTGTCGGAACCGGTCCGGCCACTTTCATCCTCCCCGCCTGTTGTCATTTCATTTGTAGGAGTATATTCGGGAGCGGTCAATTGACTGGTTTGCCGCTCGATAGCCTGAAGTCCGGCAGAATCGAGCCGAACAGCCAGTTCGGAGCAAGCCAACAGCAGCGTTGCGAACAAGAGAGGTTAGATGATGGCCAAGGCGTTCATGAGGGGAGCTGCGGCTTTCGCACTGGCGATTTCCTCCCAGGCGATGGCGCAGCCGACGCCGGCTCCGGCTGCAGCGGCACCCGCGACGAACCCGGCCGAAGTCGGCCCGCTGACCATCGCCGCCGACAAGCCCGGTGCCGTGATCAACCGCGACATCTTCGGCCAGTTCGCCGAACATCTTGGTCTGGGCATTTACGGCGGGGTCTGGGTCGGCCCAAATTCGAAGATCCCCAACGTGCGCGGCATCCGCAGCGATGTTGTCGGCGCGCTCAAGGCGATCAAGGTGCCGGTGGTGCGCTGGCCGGGCGGTTGCTTTGCCGACGAATACCACTGGCGCGACGGCATCGGCCCCGCCTCTGCGCGGCGGACGACTATGAATACCAATTGGGCCAATTCGGTTGAGCCCAACACCTTCGGAACCCATGAATTCATGGATTTTGCCGAACAGATCGGTTCGGAAGCCTATATCTCGGTCAACATGGGATCCGGCACGGTAAAGGAGGCCTCTGACTGGATTGCTTACATGACGGCCGTGGCCCCGGCCACAGCTGCAAGGGAACGCGCCGCCAATGGTCGCAAGGCGCCCTATAGGGTCAAGTATCTGGGACTCGGCAATGAAATGTGGGGCTGCGGCGGGCCATACACCGGCGAAGAATATGTCACCCGGATGAAGGCCTACGCGCATTTCGTGCACAACCACAATCCGGCCCAGGCACCGCCCCCCGTCGATTTCTCGGCCATTGCCAAGGATCTGATGAGCGGCAAACCGATGGATTTGCTGCCGAGCAATCCCAATGGCATGCTGCGCATCGCTGCGGGGCCGAACAGTTCCGATCCGTCCTATACCGAAATCATCATGAAGGCCTGGAAAGCCCGCAGCCCGATCTACTGGGATATAAATGGCATATCACTGCACCAGTACACCTGGGGCTCGGCGCCGTTCAATGAACCCGCGACCGGCTTTGGCGAGAAGGAATATGCCACCATCCTGATGCAGACGCAGTGGATGGACCGCAATGTCAGGAAGCATTCCGAGATCATGGACCGGTATGATCCCAAGAAGCATGTTGCGCTGGTCGTGGATGAATGGGGTGTCTGGCTCAAGCCGACCGAGGGCACCGAGCAGATGCACCTCATCCAGCAGAACTCGCTGCGTGACGGCATCGCGGCGGCGATGAACCTCAACATCTTTGCCCGTCATGCCGAACGTGTGCGCATGACCAACATCGCGCAGATGGTGAATGTGCTGCAGGCGATGATCATGACGCAAGGGCCGAAGATGGTGCTGACGCCGACCTACCACGTCTACAAGATGTATGTGCCGTTCCAGGATGCGACATTCCTGCCAGTCGCCTTCAATGCCGGTGAATACAGGTTCGACAAGATCGTGCTGCCCAAGGTCGATGCCATCGCCGCGCGCGGCAAGGACGGCAAGGTCTGGCTTTCCCTGACCAATCTGGACCCCATCAATCCCGCCGAAGTGTCCGTGGCTGTTCCGGGCGTGACCGCGAACAGAGCCGAAGGTGAGGTCTTGACCGCAGCAAGCTTCAACTCCGTCAACACCTATCAAGCGCCCGGTGCCGTCGCCCCCCGGCCGTTCAGCGCTGCCGCCAGTGACGGCAAGTTGACACTGAACCTGCCGCCCCATTCGGTCACCGTCGTCCGCCTGGAGCCATAATGCCGTCATCGACCCGCGCGGGCCCATGGATTCAATTCAAAGGAATGCGTTCGATGAACCGGTCAAGTATAGTCGCCCTTGGGGCCATGGCATGGCTGTCCGTAGCAGGGGTCGCCAATGCAGCGACTGCCGAGCGATCGTCCGCCGGGACGCTGCGTGATGGCGCCGATGTCGAGGCCGTAACCTTGCGCAATGCCTCAGGCGTGGCCGCGCGGATCTTTGCCTATGGTGCGACCCTGCAATCGCTGGTCGCGCCTGACCGCAAAGGCAGGATGGCCGATATCGTGCTCGGGCACGATACGGCCGGTGAATACGAAGCCCGGCAGGATTTCTTCGGCGTGACGGTTGGCCGCTTTGCCAACCGCATTGCCAAGGGCCGATTCACGCTCGATGGCACCACTTACCAGTTGCCGCTCAACAACGGAGCGAACACCTTGCACGGCGGCGGCAACGGCTTTGACCGTCAGTTGTGGATGGTCGAATTGGTCACCAGCGGCTCCACTGCCTCGGTCGTGCTGTCGCTGACCAGCCCGGATGGCGATTCCGGCTATCCCGGCGAAGTGAAGACCACGGTTACCTATACGCTCGACGAGCGCGGCAAGTGACCCGAAAACTCCAGGCGAAGCAGGTGCTTCCAGCCGCTGCCTGCGAAGGCTTTGCCGGGGTGTCGCCGCTATGAGCAATCCCATCCGCATGGGCCTTGTCGGTCTCGGCAAGATCGCCCGCGACGAGCATTTGCCCGCGATTGCGCACACTGAGGGCGCGGAACTGGTCGCCGTCGCAAGCCGCAATGCAGCGGCGCAGGGCGTTGCCAACTATCCCGATCTCGGCGCAATGCTGGCTGCCCGGCCAGACATCGACGCGGTGATCCTGTGCCAGCCACCGGCGGTGCGCTATGACGCGGCCCGGCTGGCCCTGCTGGCAGGCAAGCACGTGTTCCTGGAAAAGCCGCCTGGTGCCACGCTTTCGGAGGTCGAGGCGCTGGTCGATCTGGCACGCCGCCAGGGCCTCACGCTCTATGCCAGCTGGCACTCGCGCTATTCCGCTCCTGTGGCGCAGGCACGGGAATGGTGCGCGATGCGGTCGCTCACCCGCATTACGATCAACTGGAAGGAAGACGTGCGCCACTGGCATCCGGGGCAGGACTGGATCTGGGAAGCAGGCGGCTTCGGCGTTTTCGATCCCGGTATCAATGCCCTTTCGATCCTGACCGAAGTGCTTGCAGACCGCGTCCGGGTGATCGATGCCAATCTGCATATTCCGGCCAATCGCGCTGCGCCCATCGCCGTCGAAATGGCCATGGCTACCGCTGATGGTGTGCCGATCAGTGCCGCCTTCGACTGGCGCCAGACCGGCCCGCCGATCTGGCAGATCGCGTTTGAAGCCGGTGAGGAGCAATACCTCCTTGCCCAAGGTGGTGACGATGCGGCAAACGCTGCAGATGGCGAAGAATCGACGCTTACCCAGGAATATCGCGCCATGTATCGCCGCTTCGTCGAGCTGGTGCGATCGGGGGCGAGCGACGTTGACATCGCGCCGCTGCAACTTGTCGCCGATGCCTTCCTCCGGGGCACCTCCTGCATCACCGAGCCGTTCGAAGATATGGTATAAGGCGGCGGAGCGATCGGAAATGCTTCCAATGCCCAGGGTATCTCCCATATTGTCCCCTCGGACGGCGAAGGTGTAAAATGTCAGCCTGGCCTGAAGCAATGCGACATTTGTAATATGATCGTCACGCAGTTGTAATCTGCAAGGTCCATGCAGGCGGTTGATCGACAGCGGGAGTCCCGATGAGCATTGAGGCGGAACAGCAGGAGGTTGCCCCCGCGAAGCGCTCTGCGCCCGCGCAGTTCGCGCAGGGCAGGTTCTTCAATCGCGAGCTGAGCTGGCTTTCGTTCAACCGCCGCGTCCTCGCCGAGGCATCAAACCCGCATTACCCCCTGCTCGAACAGCTCCGCTTCCTCTCGATTTCGGGCAGCAATCTCGACGAATTCATGATGGTCCGTGCGGCCGGCCTGGCCGGGCAGGTGCGGCGCAGGATCGAGGAAACATCGATCGACGGACTGACCCCGTCTCAGCAGCTGGTGGCAATCCGCGAGGCCGTGACCGAGCTAGATCTCGCCCAGCAGACCGCCTGGCGCGAACTAAAGGCGCAGCTGGCTGATGCCGGTATGCATATCATCGACACCGGGCGCGTTCCCGCCGGGCAGGAGCGCTGGCTCAGGAACCATTTCCTCGAGCATGTCATGCCGATCATCACGCCGCAGGCCATCGATCCGGCGCACCCGTTCCCCTTCGTCTCCAATCAGGGCATGGGCATCCTGCTGGCGCTGACCCGCAAGGCAAATTCGGCCCCGGTTATGGAGATGGTGCTGATCCCGTCGGCCCTGCCCCGGTTCATCCGCCTGCCGGGCGACGAGGCGTTCTATATCAGTATCGAAGATATGATCCGCGGCCATGCCGAGCTGATCTTTCCGGGATTCCGCATCGAGGGCCACGGTGTCTTCCGGGTGCTGCGCGACAGCGACATCGAGATCGAGGAAGATGCCGAGGATCTGGTCCGCTACTATCGCACCGCGATCCAGCGCCGCCGCCGCGGCTCGGTAATCGTGCTGCAGTTGCAGGGCGATTTCGATCCCGCCGCCGAAAAGCTGCTGCGCGACCAGCTTGGCCTTGACCGGGCGATGGTAATGACATCGGAGGGGATCATCGGCGTCGGCGGTCTGGCCGCGATTGTCGAGGAAGACCGGCCCGACCTCAAGTTCGAGGCCTACAGCCCGCGCTACCCCGAACGCATCCTCGAGCATGACGGCGATTGCTTTGCCGCCATCCGCGAGAAAGACATCGTCATCCATCACCCCTATGAAAGTTTCGAGGTGGTGGTCGATTTTCTGCGCCAGGCGGCGTCCGATCCCGATGTCGTGGCGATCAAGCAGACGCTGTACCGCGCCGGCAAGCAGTCTGCAGTGATCGCCGCATTGATCGCGGCGGCCGAGGCGGGCAAGTCGGTCACCGCCGTGGTCGAGCTCAAGGCGCGCTTCGACGAAGAGCAGAACCTGCTGTGGGCCTCGCAGCTGGAAAGCGCGGGGGTGCAGGTCATCTACGGCTTCGTCGACTGGAAGACCCACGCCAAGGTATCGATGGTGGTGCGCCGCGAGGGCGATGCCTATCGCACCTACTGTCACTTCGGCACCGGCAATTATCATCCGGTGACGGCGCGCATCTACACCGACCTCAGCTTCTTCACCGCCGACCCCAGGGCGGGCCGCGAGGCCGGCATGCTGTTCAATTTCATCACCGGCTATGTCGAGCCCAAGCGCACCGAACTGCTGGCGATCGCGCCGCTGACCATGCGCTCGCGATTGTACGAACTGATCGACGTGGAAATCGCCCATGCCCGTGAAGGCAATCCGGCCGCGATCTGGGCCAAGCTCAATTCGCTGACCGATCCCGATCTGATCGAGCGGCTCTATGCGGCCAGCGCTGCCGGGGTTCAGGTCAGCCTGGTGGTACGCGGCATCTGCTGCCTGAGGCCTGGGGTACCCGGAATGTCGGACAACATCACCGTCAAGTCGATCATCGGGCGCTTTCTGGAACACAGCCGCATCTGGGCCTTTGGCGGTGGCACGCCTTTGCCCAACAAGAAGTCCGAGCTCTACATAACCTCGGGCGACGCGATGAGCCGCAACTTCGACCGGCGAGTTGAGGTTATGGTGCCGATCCGCAATCCGACAGTGCACGATCAGGTGCTCGACCAGGTGATGATGGCCAACCTGCTCGACAGCGAGCAGAGCTGGCTGCTCGGTCCCGACGGAACCTGGCACCGCGCCGAACGCGACGACAACCCCTTCAACCTGCACCGCTACTTCATGACCAACCCGTCGCTGTCCGGACGCGGGGCGGCGCTGGCGCAAGGACGCAAGGTGCCCAAACTCGATCTGCGCCGCGGTGCCGGCTGATTGGGGCTTGCAGATGCAGGAGCTTGGCCGCAATGCGGGGTGCACCATGACCGACCTGCGCGCCATCATTGACATCGGCTCCAATACTGTCCGCATGGTGGTCTATGGCGGACCTGACCGGGTTCCGGTGGTTCTGCTCAACGAAAAAGTCACCGCGAAGCTGGGCAAGGGCGTTGCCGAGAACGGCCAGCTGTCGGCCAAGTCGATGGCATTGGCGCTCGCATCGTTGCGCCGCTTCGCCACCTTGCTCCAGATGAAGAGGGTGGCCGACTGGCAGTGCGTGGCGACTGCGGCGGTGCGCGACGCGACCAACGGGGCCGAATTCCTCGAACAGGTCGCCGCGCTGGGGCTTGAGCCGCGCCTGCTCAGCGGCGAGGAAGAGGCGATCGCCAGCGCGCGTGGGGTGATGGCGGCGTTTCCGGGTGCCAAGGGCGTGGTCGGCGACCTTGGCGGTGGCAGCCTCGAGCTTGTCGATATTGACGGTGAGAGCTGCTCGCACGGCACCAGCATGCCGCTGGGCACCTTGCGCCTGACCGAGCTGCGCGCGGCGGGCGGGGTCAGCTTCTCGCGCAATGTCCACAAGATCCTCGCCGGTGCCGACTGGGCGGGCGATCACGGGCTGCCGCTGTACATCGTCGGAGGCTCGTGGCGAGCGCTGGCGCGTTATGCGATGTACAAGCAGAAATGGCCGCTCGACGATCCGCATGGCTTCGAGATTACGCCGGAACAGGCGCTGAGCCTGGCGCGTTCGGTGGGCCACGGGATGGCGGAGCAGGACATCCCGGGGCTGTCGAAATCGCGTGTCGGCAGCATCCCCGACGCTGCTGCCCTGCTGGGCGTCATCGTCCGCGAAATCAGGCCGTCCCACCTCATCTTCTCATCGTGGGGCCTGCGCGAAGGCCTGCTCAATGCCCGGCTCGGCAGGGACGTGCAGGCGCAGGACCCGATGCTGACCGGCGTCACGGCATTTTGCGAGCGGGAGGGCATCGCAGCGGCAACCGGCGTCATGGTTGCCGAATGGACTGCACCCGCCATTCCGCTCGAAGGCCCCGGCAGCGAACATCTGCGTCTGGCCGCGACCTTGCTGGCGCTGGCATCGATGGGGGTCGAACCCAACATGCGCGCCGAACAGGCGTTGGACTGGGCGATGCGCAAGCGCTGGATCGGGCTCGATGCTTGCGGCCGGGCAGTGCTGGCGATGGCTGCATTGGCCAATGTCGGACAGACCGCGATCCCCGACGATCTTGCGCGCCTGGCTTCGCCGGAGGAATTGCACCAGGCCATCGCCTGGGGGCTCGCCATCCGGCTGTGCCGCAAGTTCAGCGCAAATTCCGCAAACGCGCTGTCGAACAGCGCTCTGAGCCGCGAGGGCGGGCATCTGGTCCTGACCGTTTGCAAGCCGTTCGATGCGCTGCTCACCGATTCTATCGAACGAGCCCTGACCAAGCTGACCGGATGGCTGGACCTTGAACCGAAGATCCGCTGCATTCCCGCGAATGCGAAGCTGGACCGGTTGGTGGTGGCGCTGTGATACCGACCAGCAGGTTCGATCATCCCCAATTTGTCTGCAAACAGCTCCAGGCTCCCTTGCCGCAAGCAAGTCCCGATTGTAGTCAAATCTGAGCCGAACTTACGGAGGGCATATGACGGGGCACCAGCAACTTAACCGGGACATCAATATTCTGCGCGAATCGATCCGGCTTGACTGGCAGGAGGTTGACGGAGGCACTCTTACCGCTTCGGAGCGAATGGTTTTGATGCGGCATATCAAGTGGTGCTTGCTCGAATTGAACATGCTGCTGCTGAAGTTCGAACATCTGGAGAAATGGGAACACCGCGACAGCTAGTTTTCCGCTGAGAACGGCACTTGCCCGCAGGCTCAACCCTTTGGCGCAATGTTCCTGAGCAGCAGGTCGTCGGTCACCTGCATCAGCAGGAACGGTTCACGATCCGAATCCGCGATCGCATCTATGAAGGCTTCGCGGTTGGCCGGATCGTCGTATTCCATCTTGGCGTCGAAAGCGGCGCGCCAGCTGGCTTCGTCGGGCCATTCCGCCACGCCGATGAAGCGCCCGTCGGCGGTGCAGTGCAGCCGCGAGCCGAAGCTGCCGTATCTTGCGGTGATCAGCTCGGTGCCGCGCCGCCAGGCCGCGCGGAATTGCTCTTCCTTGCCGGGGTGAACTTTCCACCAATAGGCCGCAACAAACATGGCTCGCCTCGCTGGCTGTAGCCCTGCCGATATACACCGGAATGTGCGAGGTTGAAAAGGCCGGGCAGCTACTGCCGGGCTGACGCCCCTTGGCAAGGCGGATGCGTCGTCCCCATATGCAGGGGATGATCGATGCTCCCGACACAGCCGCCTTCGAACAGCTGGCGCGCAAGGCAGTCCTCGCCCTGCCGGACAAGTTCCGCGAGCACCTGGGCGATGTCGTCATCCGCATCGAGGAATTCGCCGATGACGAGCAATTGCGCGCGGTCGGGCTGCGCGATCGGTGGAGCCTGTCGGGCCTCTATCACGGCCGGCCGCTGAGCGAGCAATCGATCTGGGCCTCGGGCGAGATGCCGCCGGTAATCTCGCTGTTCCGGGCGCCGCTGCTGCAGGAATGGCGAGAAACCGGGGTCATGCTGGAAGACCTGATTACCCACGTTATCGTCCATGAGGTTGGGCATCATTTCGGCCTGTCGGACGATCAGATGCACGCCATCGAAGACGGCGGGGATTGACATGCCGGGCCGGGAGGAAAGCCGGCGGCGCTTGCCCGATGTGCCCGGCCTGTCGCTAGCGGCCTGTCCGTTCTGTGGATCGACCGGCGCGGGCTTCTACGAGCATGTCTATGCAGGACAATTCGCGGCAATGTGCCATGCATGCGGCGCCGAGGGTCCGCGTCGGCAGACCTGTCAGGAGGCGGGCCAGCTGTGGAACCAGCGGGTTGCGGGTTATACCAAATCTCGATGATACTGACTCTTCCCCTCCCGCTTGCGGGAGGGGTTGGGGGTGGGTGAGTTTGAATTTGATGCGAAACCGTCGATTTCGTCCGACTGACCCACCCCTAACCCCTCCCGCAAGCGGGAGGGGGACTGGGATGCACAGGCACCAAATGGAATAGGCGATAGCCCTGCCCTGAGACGCAGTCGAGCGCAGCTCAACGGGAGGGGCTTTGTAGGTTTCGATCATCGAGATTTGATATTAGATCGAATTGCAGTTGTTCTGCACCAGTCCCGCTCATGCTAAGCTTGTCGAACCGAAGGCGACCGAAGGTCAACCACCAGGTTGTCACGGTGAACTCGCCGAAGCACGAGGGTCCTTCGCCCTTCGACAGGCTCAGGATGAGCTCAGGATGAGCGGAAATTCGACGCTCAGTTCAGATCAATCGACCTGCGGCTGAAAACCTCGACAAGTCCGCAGCGAACACGGATAAGCTGGCAGGCATGGGCGCCGAGCACACCCTCCTCTTCGCGGAAGCAGCCGAGGCCGCAGCGGTTGCCGCGCGGCAAATGCTCGAATTGCAGGACCCTTTGCACCTTTTGGGCCAGCGGCTGCGCGAACTCGATCCGCCCATGGTGCTGACCTGCGCCCGGGGCAGCTCGGACCATGCGGCTACCTTTGCGAAATATCTGATCGAGACCCGCGCGCTGACCCCGGTGGCGTCCTATTCCCCCTCGGTTTCCTCGCTCTATGCAGCCGCTTCCGGCAAGCTTGGCGGCGCGCTGTTCGTGGCGATATCGCAGTCGGGCCGCAGCCCCGACATCGTCGCTTCGGCGCAGGCGGCGCGCGATGCGGGGGCGCTGGTGGTGGCGCTGGTCAATGATCCGCATTCACCGCTGGCGCAGGCCGCCGAACTCGTCATTCCGCTGCTGGCCGGACCGGAGCAGAGCGTGGCTGCATCGAAATCGTACATCGCCTCGCTGTTCGCCGTGCTCCAGCTGGTTGCTGCCTGGACGCAGGACGATGCCCTAGCCCGCGCTGCTGGCGATGTCCCCGAAACCCTGCGCCGCGCCTGGGAACTGGACTGGTCGGCGGCGCTGACCCGGCATTGCGAGAATGCCAGCAGCCTGTTCGTCCTCGGCCGGGGACCCAGCCTCGCCATCGCGCAGGAGCTGGCGCTGAAACTCAAGGAAACCTGCGGGCTGCACGCCGAAGCCTTCAGCGCGGCGGAGGTCAGGCACGGCCCGATGGCGCTGATCGGCCCAGGCTTTCCGGTGCTGATGCTGGCCCCGCTGGACCAAGGACAGCCCGCTTTCGAGGAACTGGCGGGCGAATTCGTCGCCCGCGGTGCCTTCGTGACGATCACCGGCAGCGGGCCTGCGGGCGCGCTGCAACTGCCGCTGTTACCCGGCCTCGATCCGGCGGTCGCACCGCTGGCGGCAATCCAGAGCGCCTATCGCCTCGCCGCGATGCTGAGCATTGCGCGCGGGTTCGATCCGGACCAACCGCCGCATCTGCGCAAGGTAACCTATACGCGATGAACAGCACCGCACTCCTGCCCTCGCGGCTTCTGACCCCGGCCGGATTTGCCACGGACCGCTGCATCGTGCTGGAAGGCGCCCGCATTGCCGATATTCTACCGGTGGGCGAGTGCCCGGCCGATGTCCCGCAGCACCAGCTCACCGGCGACCTGCTGCCCGGCTTCATCGACCTGCAGGTCAACGGCGGCGGTGGGGTGCTGTTCAATGACCAGCCGACCGTTGAGGGCATAGCCAGCATCGCGCGAGCCCACCGTCGCTTCGGCACCACCGGCCTGTTGCCGACCCTGATCAGCGACGATCTCGGCGTTGTCGAACGCGCGATTGCGGCGGTCGATGCGGCGATTGTGCAGGGTGTGCCGGGGGTGCTGGGCATCCATATCGAGGGGCCATTCCTCAATCCCGCCAAAAAGGGCATCCACGACGCATCGCGGTTCCGGACCCTCGACGCCGCTGCAATCGACCTGCTGTGCTCGCTGAAGCATGGCCGCACCATGGTCACGCTGGCGCCCGAATGTGCGCCGCCGGGCGCAATCCGCGCCCTGGTCGATCGCGGCGTGGTGGTCGCCGCCGGGCATACCGCGGGAAGCTTCGAGGACATCCGCAGCGCCCTCGCCGAGGGGCTGAGCGGCATCACCCATCTGTTCAACGCGATGACCCCGCTCGGCAGCCGCGAGCCGGGAGTGGTCGGCGCAGCGCTCGACAGCGCGGACAGCTGGTGCGGGCTGATCGTCGATGGCCATCATGTCCACCCGGCCTCGCTGCGCATCGCGCTCGCCGCCAAGGGGGCTGAGCGGCTGGCGCTGGTCACCGATGCCATGCCGACCGTCGGCTGGGATCAGCGGGAGTTCATGCTCGGCGGGCAGCGGATCGTCGCCGAGAGTGGCCGCTGCATGGCCGCAGACGGGACGCTGGCCGGGTCCGATCTGGATATGGCGAGCGCGGTGCGCAATGCCACGGAGCTGATGGCAGTGGACCTGGCGACAGCAGTGCGGATGGCGAGCGCGGTGCCCGCCGCAGTGCTGGGCTTGGCGGGAGAGCGGGGTTCGATCACGCCCGGCTTGCGGGCCGATCTGGTGCTGATCGATGACGGGGGCAATGTTACCGAGACATGGATCGGCGGGGAGTCGGATTTGGCAACCCGATAGCACTTCCCCCCTTCACCCCTGCTCCGCCCGCCGCCTCGCCAGCAGCAGCGCACCGTCGATGGCATCGCCCAGAGGGTCGCGCAGGCGGGCGCGGATGCTGGGGGCGAGCCAGTCGCGCATCCGCGCCGCGACGCCGCCCATCAGGCAGCACTGCGGCGCGCCGAATTCGAACAGGGTGCGGATCATGGCTTCGATCCGCCGCGCCGATTCCTGGACGATCAGTTCCGCCACCGCATCGCCGTGGTCGGCATGGTCGAGCACGACTGGCGCGAAGGCCCCGTAATCGGCCGGGGTCGCCCGGGCCGTCCAGGCGACGATTTCGCCCGGCGAGCCGTGGAAGCGTTCGAGCACTTCGTCGGTCATCGCGGTGTGGGCGATGCGGCCATCGCGCGCCCATAGCGACCGCTGGATCGCGCGCAGTCCCAGTTCCGCCCCGCTGCCTTCGTCGGATACCGGAAAGCCGTAGCCGCCCAGCGTGAACACCCGCTCGCCGACCCTGCCGAAGCCGATACTGCCGGTGCCGACGATCACGATCGCGCCGTCCTCGCCGGCATGCGCGCCCAGATTGGCGATGGCCGCATCGCTGGCGAAAGCGGTCGACCTGAACGGAAAGCCATGCGCCTGAAGCCCCGGCAGAAAGCCCCGGCGGTTGATCCCGGCAGTGCCGATCCCGGCGTGGATCGAGGCGATGTGTTCGGCCGAAAGCCCGGCTTCAGCGACGGCCTGGGCATAGCAATCCTCGATCGCGGACAGGGCCTGCGCCAGCCCGCGCGGGGTGTTGGCCGCGCCTGCTTCGCCCGAGCCGAGGATGTGGCCGTCACCGTCAACCAGCCTGGCCCGGGTGTGGGTGCCGCCCGCGTCGATTCCGAGGTATAAATCCATCACTGCCACGGATAGTGTCATGGCTGGCTATGGCAAGTGCATGGCAGAGCGGGAGTATCCGAATTGCCGACCGAAGATTTCAACTCGCGCTATGCCGGTCTCGATCTGTGGCCCACCGAAGCGGCGGTGCAGGCCATGATCGAGGGCCAGCTTGAGGCGGCAGCGGCGGTGCAATCGCAGGCGGCAGCGATCGCCCAGGCCGCCGAGGCTGCGGCGGAGCGGCTGTCTGATCCCGCCGGCCGGTTGATCTATGCCGGAGCGGGCACATCGGGGCGGCTGGCGGTGCTGGACGGAGTGGAACTTGGGCCGACCTTCGGCTGGGACCGCAGCGTCTATCTGCTCGCGGGTGGAGCGGATGCGCTGATGTCAAGCGTCGAGGGAGCCGAGGACGACGCGGCGGAGGGCGAGCGGGCAATGCGCGATGCCTCCCCCGCCCGTGCAGACGTAGTGATTGCCGTCGCGGCGAGCGGCTCCACTCCCTACACGCTTGCCGCCATCCGCGCGGCCCAGACAGGCGGCGCTTTGACGATAGGTCTGGCGAACAACCCCGGTGCGCCGCTGCTGCAACTCGCCGCGCACCCGATCCTGCTCGACACCGGCGGCGAAGTCGTGGCCGGATCGACGCGGATGAAGGCCGGCACCGCCCAGAAGATCGCGCTCAACCTGCTTTCGACCGCGGTGATGCTGCGGCTGGGGCGGGTATACGCTGGCCGCATGGTGGCAATGCGCGTCTCCAACGCCAAGCTGCGCCGCCGCGCTGTCGCCATGGTCGCCGAAATCGCGGGAGTGGGGAAGAACGAAGCCGCGGCTGCGCTCGCGCTGGCGCAGGACGATATCCGGCTGGCGGTGCTGATTGCCTGTGGCAGGTCGCCCGAACAGTCCGGAGCGGCACTGGCTGCGGCAGGCGGCAATCTGCGTACCATAATGGCACGGCGAGGGCGCGATCCGTCTTGAGTTTGCGTAGCGCTCCGTAGCATTCCGGACTGTGCTGTCAGGCCGATTGGACCTAGCAAATGTCGAATCCAATCCGGAGGGTAACCTATGTGCCATGCGCTGATTGTCGAGGATAATCTGATTGTCAGCCGAGCGATCGAGGATCGGCTGACTTTGGTCGGCTTCGATTCGTTCGATCACGCCTGGACCGAAGATCAGGCGGTGGCCGCCGCCGCGTCGCGTTCGCCCAGCCTGGTGGTCATGGGCGATAGCCTGGAGGCTGGCACCGTTCTGGGCGCGGCCCGCCGCATTGCGCAGCACGGTGAGGTTCCGATTGTGATGGTCACCGCCGATCGAGCGCGGTTGCAGCGGCAACTTCCCGATGACGCCGCGATCGACGGTCCTTTCCCGCTGAGCGAAATCGAGGCGGCGGTGGAGCTGGCGCGAACGGGATAGCGGGGGTCTTGGATCGAGCCAATCTCCGAAACCTTTGGGCAGGGTCGCAAATTTGAATCGGTCAACGATAATGGAATCAGTCGAACTCCGCTTTCATGGAGCCGCCGGAACCGTAACCGGCTCATGTTTCGAGTTTCGCGGCGGCGGCACAGCCGTTCTGGTCGATTGCGGGCTGTTCGAGGGGACCCGGTCGCTCGAAGCTATCAACCATGAGAAATTCTACTTCGATCCGGCCGCAATCGATGCGGTGATCCTGACCCAGGCCTCGCTTGGTCACAGCGGCCGCCTGCCCTGGCTGGCCGCCAGTGGCTGCGAGGCCCCGGTGTGGATGACCGAACCCACCGCAGCCATCGTCGAACCGCTGCTGCTCGACGCTGCATCGGTACAGGCCGCGGAAGCCGAACGCCGCAACCGCCGCCCCAACCGGGCGGGGCGCGCACCATTCCAGCCACTTTACGCGGCGGACGATGTCGCCCGATTGCTGGCTGCGGCCCGCATCACCCGGTTTTGCGAGTGGAACGATCTGGGAGGCGGCAATGGCTTCCGGCTGTGGGATGCACGGCACATCGTCGGTTCGGCATCGGTCGAATTGCTGCTTGGCGGCCAGCGCATCCTGGTCTCGGGCGATGTCGGCAACGGTTCGGCGATGTTTTGCGCGGCTGCCGAATTGGGCAGTTTCGACCACATCGTCTGCGCGGGCACTTATGGCGACCGCGATCAGGTGCCCGCCCTGGTCAGTGACCGGCGCGAACAGCTGGCGCGGCATGTCGAAGAGGTGCGGCGGCACGGCGGCAATCTGTTGATTCCCGCCGCTGCGGTGGAAACCACGCAGGTAGTATTGGACGACTTTGCCGCACTGTTCGAGACTGGGCGGCTCGAACCTGTCGATGTCTTTGTCGATTCTCCCCGGGCCGAGGCGATAACCCGAGCGACGCTGCGGCATCGCCACGGCGGCTACGATCTGCTCGATCATCCGCATATCCGGTTCGTCCAGGATGTGGCCGAGTCGAAGCGGCTGGGCGGCAGGACCGGAGCGGTGATTATCGCCGGATCGCCGATGTGCCAGAGCGGCCGGATCCGCCGGCATCTGTTGTGCAACTTGCCCAATCCGCATTCGCGGGTGCTGCTGACGGGGTATCAGGTCCAGGGAACGCTGGGCGCGGCGCTGCTGGGCGGCGCACGCCATGTGCGCATTTCGGGCCACGATGTCGATGTGCAGGCCGGCATCCATGCCACCGAGGAATATTCGACCCATGCCGATCGCCTTGCCCTGCGCCAGTGGCTGAAGGCCCGCGCGCCGGTGAGCGGGTCCGTTTTTCTGGTGCACGGCGAGGAAGCGGCTCTGACCGCGCTGGCGGCGGAAATTGGCCGGGTCCCGGGCATCGGCAAGCCGGTCATCCCCGGACTGGACAGCGCGTGGCAGCTACGGGCGGCGCAAGAGGCGTTGCAGGTCAGGCTCCCGCGCAGCGACGCCCGCGAGCGGACCTCGCCGCAAGACTGGATTTCCGGTCTGGCCGATTTCGAAGCGGCGCTGTCAGACAAATTGCGCGCGCTCCCCTCGGATTCCGCCCGCAAACGCGCCATGGCTTCGCTCAGGCAGGCCTTGCAACAGGCGGAATTGCGTTAGCGCGGCGTGCTTTAGAGCGTTGAGCGTTTAATACCAATCGCCCATTGCACCGACTCTGCTCCCCTCCCGTTCAGGCGCATATTCCATTCGGTGCCTGTGGATTCCAGTTCCCCTCCCGCTTGCGGGAGGGGTTAGGGGTGGGCCAGTCGGACGAAATCGACGGTTTCGCGCCAAATGCAGACTCACCCACCCCCAACCCCTCCCGCAAGCGGGAGGGGGGAAGAAAGGGCAGGTCGGAATATGCGATAGCCATCCCCTGAGACGCAGTCGAGCGCAGCTCAACAGGAGGGGCTTGAGAGGTCATTTCATCGGGCAGTTGGTATAATTTGAATCGAGCGTCAAATTTCCGCTCATCCTGAGCTTGTCGAAGGACCCTCGTCCTTGGGCGAGATCACCGTAACAACCCTGTGCTTCGACAAGCTCAGCATGAGCGGGTCTGGTGCAGATTAATCGCAAACCGCTCTAAATGAGAACCGCCCTCCCCTCTCCTGGTCGGGGAAAGGGCTGGTGCCGATCCGACGGAAGTCGGAAACATTCTGAATGAAGCAGGTGGCAGGCCGGGGAGGGAGGGGGGTCCGGCCTGCCACCTGGGGGGTCAGCTTCTGCCACCTGGCGGTGAAACAGAGGCCGAACTGAAGTTCGCGATCGCAGCGGAAGGGTTCCAGCCGGGCGGCATCATGGATGTCCGGACAGGTCCGGCGTAACCGTAACGACCCACGTCCTGCACGGATTCTCTGAAATACAGCTTGGTCCGTGCGGGCATCGCGTCAAGCTTCCGATTCGATCTATAACAAGGGGATAGGTTTGCGGCGGCAAGGCGTATAATCAGATTTTCACCCTAAGGGTTGTTACGGAGCGGCGATGCGCCGCACCTACCTGACACATTGACCATCTCCAGCGCCGCGATTTCGTGCTATTGTCCGTCCGCCAATTGCGCAAGAGCCGGATCCGTGCCGAGATATTTCTTCGACCTCAACAACGCCGAAGGCTGGCTGGCCAACCCCGAAGGTGCCGAGCTTGCCGATGAGGGCGCGGCCCATGCCGAGGCGCTGGACACCGCGCGCGGCCTGATCGGGAGTGAGATTGTCGAAGGTGTTCCGATCAATCTGGCGCACTACATCCGGGTACGCGACGATGCCGGCAACGACGTCCTGACCCTGTATTTCCGCGATGCCGTCCAGTTTTGCGACGAACCACCGCTAAATCGACATATTTTATAATCTAAGATTAAACTTTATCGCCGGATGGTATACAGTGACGGCATCGTCGGTCAGGTGTGTCCAGGTTCCGGCGGCTGAGAGACCATTGCGCTCCCCCTGAGGAAGGAGCGCCCCGTGCACAGTCCCTACATCCCCGATCTCGCAACCTACCTTGCGAAGATGGTGCAGCGCTCGGCATTGTCCGAAGCGGCGCACCAGGCCTTCCTCGCGCTCGAAACCCGCACCGAGGACTATGCCACCTATCGCGATATCGTGCGCGAGGGCGAGCCAACCCAGCGCTGCTGCTTCGTGCAGGAAGGACTGGTCAGCCGTTACAAGTCGCTGCGCAACGGCGGCAGGCAGATCGTCTCGTTCCACCTTCCCGGCGATTTCGTCGATCTGCAATCCTGCCTGGTCAAGATCTCGGACCACGGGATTCGCTGCCACGTGCCTACCCGGCTGCTGACGATGGATTGCAACGCCATTCTCGCCCTGACGGCGGACTATCCCGAGCTTGGCCGCGCCTTCTGGTTCGACACGCTGATCGATGCGGGAATTTTCCGCGAATGGACGCTGAACGTCGGCCGCCGCACCGCGCGTGCGCGCACCGCCCATCTGCTGCTCGAATTTGCTTACCGTTTTGATGGCGATAGGGCTCAGCGACGGGTTGAAATTCGTCCTGCCGATAACCCAGGCCGATCTCGCCGACGCGCTGGGCCTGAGTCCGGTCCACGTCAACCGCAGTCTCCAGCGGCTGCGCGCCGACGGCATTATCCGCACCTACTCCAAGACCGTGGTGATCGAGGATAGGGAAGCGCTGGTGCGCGAAGCTGAATTCCGGCCGGACTACATGCACCCCGAAGGCCCGCGCGAACCCGAAAAGCGCGCGGCGGGCAGCTGAACCTGTCCGGGCCCGGAACCGAGTTTTTCTGTCAAAACAATCAATTGATATTGAAGAATTCCGCGAATCTGCATAGTTTGAGACTCGATTTGCAAGTGGTCTCGGGCCATGCGAAAAAACAGTATCCTTCTGTGGTGGGGAACCAGCGGCGAAGCGAACGCTTCGGGTTCGCGGTCGCGGACTGGAGCCTCCGAGCCGCGTTTCGGGGAAATTGGAACATCATCGCATAACCGGATAATCGGGCTGGCGCAGGAACAGGCCTGGGCATTCGAACAGGACGCCCGCCGCGGAATTGCCAGACCAACCGGTTATCGAACCTTGCACTTTCCGCTGTTGCGAAACTAGGATGGCTACCGCTGCTGCCAGCGTGTTTGAAATCGGCGCCTTTGCGGCAAAAGTGAGGTCAAGTTTGCTGAACCGGGCGGCAGGTACCCCTTCTTTCGAGCGACTGGCACTTCTCGAGGCGATCATGGATTCGCTGCCCGAGGCAATCGTCGTGCTTGATGCAAATGGTCTGGCGATCGATATGAACAGGACCGCGCTGTCGTTTGCCGGGGTTGATTCGGTCGCCGCGCTATCCAGGCATGGAACAGAAACGCGGATTGCCACCGAAGATCAGCAAGCCTTTCGCGAACATGTGCAAGCTGCGCTGGCCGGGGAAGACAGGACCGCTGCTGGCCCCCTTCGCTATGTCATGCACGGTTACGACGGGACCAGGCGTGTGCTGGAAGGCCATATCGCGCCACTGCATGGCCCCGACGGAACCATTGGCGGCGCATTGTTGATCAGCAGAGACATCACGGCCCAGGAAGAAGCCCAGATCGAGATCGACAAGGGACAAGCGCTGCTCGGGGCGATCATCGACACGCTGCCGGTGGGGGTGGGAGTGTTCGATACCGAACGCCGCCTGGTCAGGGTCAATCCCGCCGGACTGGCCATGATCGGAGCCGATTCGGTCGACATGGTCCGGACACTTGGGCTTGCCCAGCTAATGACTGCGGATTCGCTTGCGATTTTCGAGCAGCACTTTGTGGAGGCGCTGGCCGATAATTCACCCGCGAGCGCCATCCCGTTCCGGCAGAATCTTCCCGGCCTGGATGGTACCATGCGGCTGGTGGATTGCCGGATTTCGCGGCTGAACGATGCCCATGGCGCAGCGGCCGGGGTGGTGGTGACCGCACGCGACGTCACCCGCGAAGTAACGATCCAGGCGGAAAACGACGAAAGTCATGCGCTTTTGCAAGCGATCCTGGAAAGTTTGCCGATCGCGATGTTCGTCATCGACGAAGCTGGGCTGATCGTCTCGTTCAGCAGAGCTGCAGTGGCGATGTTCGGCTATCTGGAAGCAGACGTCCTGGGCCTCCCTGGCACCATTCTGGTTCCACCGGCAACGCGTGCGGATCATGGTAGCAAGTTTAGGGAATTTATCGAATCGGAGCTTCAGAGTCCGCAGATCGGCATCTCTGTCACCGAAGGAATGCGCCGCGACGGCTCGACATTTCCGATGAACCTGACCATGGGCGAAGCCGTTTCGGGCGGGAACCGCTTCTTCACGGTATTCGTCCGCGATCTGACCCGGCAGATCGAGCAGGAGGAACAGTTGCAGCGGCTGCAATCCGAGCTGTTCCACGCCTCGCGCCTCAACGCGGTGGGCACCCTCGCATCGGCGCTGGCGCATGAGCTCAACCAGCCGCTCACCGCAATCGCCAACTACGCTGCGGCGGCGCGCGACCTGGCGGGGCGGGATCCGCTCGATGCGCGCGACGTGCTGCAGACGATGCTGGAAAAGACAGTCAGCGAATCGCAGCGGGCTGGCCAGATCGTTCGCCGCCTGCGCAGCTTCGTCGCCAAGGGCGAGGTTGACATGCGGGTGCTTTCGCTGGGCCGGCTGATCCAGGATGCAGCCACGATCGGCATGGTCGGTGCGCGCGAAGCCGGGGTCACCTGGTCTCTCGACATCGAAACCGGCAGCGGCCCGATCCTCGACAAGGTTCTGGCCGATCGCATCCAGATCCAGCAGGTTCTGGTCAATCTGATGCGCAACGCCATTGAATCGATGCACGATTCGCCGGTCCGGGAACTGACAATTGCCGCCCGCCCGGGGGGCCACGGCCTCATCGAGATCGCGGTTCGCGATACCGGTCCGGGCATCGCCGCAGAGATCCGCGACGATCTGTTCCGCCCATTCTCCAGCACCAAGGGACAGGGCATGGGGCTGGGACTTTCGATCTGCCGCGCCATCGTTGAGGCCCATGGCGGCAAGTTGTGGCTGGATGGCGATGGAACTTTTGGCACGGTTTTCAAGTTTACCCTGATGAGTGCCAATCAGGACGAAATCCATGAATAACAATAAGCACGTGCACATTGTCGATGACGACGACGAGGTGCGTATGTCGGTGGTGATGATGTTGCGGGTGGCCGGTTATGCCGTGGAATCCTACACTTCGGGTGTCGAATTTCTCAATCAGGCCAGGAATGTCGAACGCGGCTGCGTGCTGCTCGATATTCGCATGCCCGAGATGGACGGTCTGGAGGTCAAGCAGGAGATGGACCGGCTGGGTATCGAGATGCCGGTTATCGTCCTCACCGGCCACGGCGATGTCGCGCTGGCGGTGCAGGCAATGCGCGCGGGTGCGGTCAACTTTCTCGAGAAACCCTATGAGCGGGCGGACCTGCTGAGCGCGATCGACGAGGCCCATCTGAGGCTCGATCGCGATGCCGACCATCAAATGGCGGCCGCTGATGCACAGAGCAGGCTGGCCAGCCTGACCGGGCGCGAACGCGATGTGCTGAACGGGCTGGTTGCGGGCCGTCCCAACAAGACCATCGCCTACGATCTTGGCATCTCGCCGCGTACCGTCGAGATCTATCGTGCCAACATGATGGAGAAGCTGCGCGTTCGCAGCCTGGCGGAAGCCCTGCGGATCGCCTTCATCGCCGAGCCGGACAACGCCGATGCGTCAGGTCCGCAGGAGTAGGGATGGTGAAAAAAATGACCCGGCGAACAAGTCCGCCGGGCCGAAGTGGAGGGGAGAGAATTGCTTCAGTCCTCTCGGGTCGCAGGTGCACCTTGGGCGCTCCCAACCCGATTGGCTTCTCCGGGATTCTGCTAATCAGCGCAAAAAAGTCGCGGACTTGTCCGGGCTGGCCTGCGAGACACAGATTGCGCAGTGGCCGCAAAAAGCTGTAGCGTCAGGCGGCTACGAAAGGCAGCCTCGATGACAGTTGCAAACAGCCCTGCCCCCGCGTTCCTCCCGGCCTTCGCCTGAGGCAGAGCGGATGGACCGCGCCGCTATCGTCCATGACAATTTCCTGCGCCGGACCGCGCAAGCCGACTGGCCTGAAGGCAAGCTGCCGGATGGATCGCTGGAGCCCGCTCTGGCCGTCTCGATCTATCGCTCAGCCTGCCTGTCGCGCGCGATGGACCGCCAGAGCCGCACGATGCAGGCGGCGGGGCAGGGCTTCTACACCATCGGCTCATCAGGCCACGAAGCGATGGCCGCCGTGGCCGCCGCGCTCCGCCCGGACGACATGGCGTTCCTGCACTACCGCGATGCCGCTTTCCAGATCCAGCGGGCCGAGCAGGTCCCCGGCCAGACCATCTGCTGGGACATGATGCTGTCCTTCGCCTGTTCCTCCGAAGACCCGATTTCAGGGGGGCGGCACAAGGTGCTGGGATCGCGGGCGCTGAACATACCGCCGCAGACCTCGACCATCGCCAGCCACCTGCCCAAGGCAGTCGGCGCGGCCTATTCGCTGGGACCGGCGCGGCGATACCGGCCCGAACATGCGCGGCTCGCGCCCGACGCTATCGTCATGTGCAGCTTCGGCGATGCCTCGGCCAATCACTCCACCGCGCAAGGGGCCTTCAACACCGCCGGCTGGACCGCCTACCAGAGCGTGCCGCTGCCCATGCTGTTCGTCTGCGAGGACAATGGCATCGGCATTTCGACCAAGACCCCCAAGGGCTGGATCGCCGCCAGCTTCGCGCAGCGCCCCGGCCTGCGCTATTTCACCTGCGACGGGCTGGACATTTACGAGACCTGGCGCGTCGCCAGCGAAGCCGCCGGCTATGTCCGCCAGCGACGCATGCCCGCCTTCCTGCATCTCCGCACCATCCGGCTCTATGGTCACGCCGGCGCCGATGTCGCGACCAGCTATCTGCCCAAAGCCGAGGTTGAGGCCGAGGAGGCGCAGGATCCGCTGCTGCACATGGCACGCCAGCTGGTGCAGGCGGAGGTACTGGACCCGGCCGACGCCATCGCCATTTACGAAGACAGCGCCGCGCGGATCGAGCGGATTTCAGGCGAAGCGGTCACCCGCCCCCGGCTGCAGACCGCCGCGCAGGTCATGGCCAGCATCGTGCCGCCGCCGCGTGCCTGCGCGCCCAGCAACGGCCCCTCCCCCGACGACCGCGCCGCCGCATTCGGCAGCGACATGGCGGCGATGGCACAGCCGCAGATCATGTCGCGGCTGATCGGCTGGGCGCTGACCGACCTGATGCTGGCGCATGGCGAAATCGCGCTGATGGGTGAGGACGTCGGCCGCAAGGGCGGGGTCTATGGCGTCACCCAGAAACTGCACGCGCGTTTCGGCCCGGCGCGGGTGATCGATACCCTGCTCGACGAACAGTCGATCCTGGGCCTGGGGCTGGGCATGGCGCACAACGGCTTTCTGCCGATCCCGGAAATCCAGTTCCTGGCCTATTACCACAACGCCGAAGACCAGCTGCGCGGCGAGGGGGCGACGCTGCCGTTCTTCTCGAACGGCCAGTTCACCAATCCGATGGTGCTGCGGATTGCCGGGCTGGGCTATCAGAAGGGCTTCGGCGGCCATTTCCACAACGACAATTCGCTGGCGGTGCTGCGCGATGTGCCGGGACTGATCCTGTGCTGCCCGTCGAACGGAGCCGACGCGGCCCGGCTGCTGCGCGAATGCGTGCGGCTGGCGCGCGAGGAGCAGCGGCTGGTGGTGTTCCTCGAGCCTATCGCGCTCTACCCGATGCGCGACCTGCACGGGGCGGGCGACGGCGGCTGGCTGCGGCATTATCCGGCCCCGTCCGAGCGCATCGGCTTTGGCGCGGTGACTGCGCATGGCAGCGGAACCGACCTTGCCATCGTGACATTCGGCAACGGCGTCTATCTGTCTATGCAGGCGCAGCAGCGGCTGGCCGAGGCTGGGGCCGAGGCGGGAATCGATGCGCGGGTGATCGATCTCAACTGGCTGTCGCCGCTCCCCGAAGCAGCCTTGCTGGGCGCGCTGGAGGGGTGCGCCAGAGTGCTGATCGTCGATGAAACCCGGCGCAGCGGCGGCGTCGCCGAGGCGCTGATGGCGCTGCTGACCGAGCGCACCCGCCTGCCCCACGCCCGTGTCACCGCCGAAGACAGCTTCATCGCGACCGGCCCCGCCTATGCCGCGACCATGCCCTCGGCGGACAGCATCGTCGCGGCGGCACGCGCACTGGTGGAGGCGGCACAGTGACTACGGCGGTGGTGATCTGCCCCGGGCGCGGCACTTACAACAAGGCCGAGCTGGGCTATCTCCAGCGGCACTTCCCCGACCCGGCCTTGCTGGCCGCTTTCGACCGGCAGCGCGAAGCCGCCGGCCAGCCGACCCTGAGCGCACTCGACAGCGCTGCGCGTTATTCCGCGGCCGAACACACCCGCGGCGACAATGCCGCTGGCCTGATCTGCGCGGCGACGATCGGCGATTTTCTGGCGATCGACCGCGATGCCATAGAGGTCGTCGCGGTCACCGGCAATTCGATGGGCTGGTATTCGGCGCTGGCCTGCGCCGGGGCACTGTCGCTGGAAAACGGCTTCGCGCTGGCAAATACCATGGGCACGCTGATGCAGCGGGCGCTGATCGGCGGGCAGACGATCCATCCGTTTGTGGACGAGGACTGGCTGCCGATCCCCGGCCGCCGCGAGCAGCTGCTGGGCCTGATCGCGGATATCGCCGCGCGAGTGGATCATGCGCTGGCTGTGTCGATCGATCTGGGCGGGATGCTGGTTGTGGCGGGCAATGAGGCCGGCCTCGCCGCGTTCGAAGCGGGCGTCGAGCCCGAGCAGGGCCGCTTTCCGATGCGCCTGCCCAATCACGCCGCCTTCCACACCGCGCTGCAGGAACCGGTGGCAAAGCAGGGTCGCGAGTCGATCCCGGCGGCGTGGTTCGGTCAGCCTTCGTTGCCGCTGATCGACGGACGCGGCGCGATCTGGTGGCCGCATTCCAGCGATCCGGCAGCGCTGCACTGCTATACGCTGGGCGCTCAGGTCACCCAAAGCTACGACTTCACCCGCGCCGTAACCGTCGCCGCCCGCGAATTTGCCCCGGACCTGTTCATCGTCACCGGCCCCGGCACCACACTGGGCGGAGCCGTGGCGCAATCGCTGGTGCTGGCCGACTGGCGCGGCATGTCCAGCCGCGAGCACTTCCGTGCACGGCAGGAAGAACAGCCGCTGCTCGCCGCGATGGGGCTGGAGGCGCAGCGGGCTTTGGCGGGGTCAAGGCTATCCCACATGGACTAATTGCACCCAATTTCGTCACCCTGAACTTGTTTCAGGGCCCATCGGGCCACACGACCGGAGCCAGAAGAAAGGGCGCAAACCGCGAGGTCATGCTCGAAATTCAGAGCTCAGGGTGCGCGGTGAAATGGGCCCTGAAACAAGTTCAGGGTGACGATGAATGATAGACTAGGTTTACACTGCCAGTTCTCCGGTGGGACCCCAGCGGCGGAGCTGAAGACGCCCAGCTTCACCATGCCGCAGTGCAAATACCCCGAAATGGCGCGTTACAGCGGCTCGGGCGATGTCCGTGACTGCCTGTGCATCCCAGTCCCCCTCCCGCTTGCGGGAGGGGGACTGGGTGGGCCAGTCGGACGAAATCGACGGTTTCGCGTCAAATTCAAACTCACCCACCCCCAACCCCTCCCGCAAGCGGGAGGGGAGAAGAAAGAGCAGTTCGGAATATGCGATAGCCCTGCCCCTCCCCTGAGACGCAGTCGAGCGCAGCGCAACAGGAGGGGCTTGAGAGGGCATTTCATCGGGCAGTTGGTATTACGTCGAGTTGGCACCAGCCGTCTTAACCGGAAAGACACTTGGCTTCGATCAATTCGGGACTGCCCGTAACCCCTGTTCAACTATTCGCGTGTAACCTTGCCCGGCACGTGGAGCCGGAGAGCAGTTGGTGGACAGCCTCATAATCGAGGGCATGAACGAAGACGATTTTCGTTGTTCGATCGAAGCCATGCTGCGCGAAGGCCTGGCCGACGACGCGGCGGCAAAGCTGCGCGCGCTTCTCGAACCCTATGCCGGCGAGGGCAATATCCTGCCGCCGCGCTTTCTGACCGTGTCCGCCGGCGAGGTCGGCATCGCCGGCTGGGACGAGCTGGCGCAGCGGATCGGCCAGTACGATCGCCCCAACCACCGCATCTCGGCACTGGGCATCGCGCTCACCCATCCCGAGGATGCCGGAATTCGCCCCGACGCGGCGGGCCTGCTGGCACCCTGCATTGAAACAAATTACCTGTCCGACGAAGCCTACCCCTTCTCCGAGGCTGATCGCAACGATCTGCTCGACGGCTATTCGGTCTACGGCTGCGCCTGGGACGGCGATTCGGCGGAAACAGATTCCACTCTCTCGGTCGAAGGGCTGGACGATCTCTACGGGGCCATCGTCCAGCTCGAAACCCGGCTGCTGGCCTGCGACGAGCCCGGCGACGATGAAGTCTGCGCGGGATCGCTCGGTGCCTGCTACCTCGCGGTGCTGATCTACCAGGCGGTCAATGCCAATATCCGCAAACACGGCCTGCCCCGCCCGATGTGCGTGATGGCCGGCTGCAACGGGGTCTACCCGTTCTTCGACGCGCCGGTGATCAGCAGCGAGGAATGCGTCGATCACGGCCTGGTGGTCGCCGCAGCGGCAAGTGCGGCGGCGGCGGAACTGGACGGGGAGCTGGACGACGAACTGGACGACGGGGATGAACCGGCCGAGGTTGCGGCAGCCGCGCACGACTATGGCAGCCTGCTCGGCAGCGCCATGCCCAGGGCCAAAAAGCGCCCGGTGATCCTGCTCGACGAGGTCGAGGCAGCGGTCGCCATCCGCCAGATCGCCGCCACCGCGCTGGCCACTCCCGGTGCGGTAGAAGCACCTGTGGAGCAGGAAGAATACGCCAGCGCCGAGGCCTGGCGCGAGGCCGAGGTTTTGCAGGACTGCGTGGTTTGGGGCGAGCCGGTGGGCAGCGAGGATGTCTATGCCGAAGTGGCCGCCCCGATTGCGGATGAGCCTGACCCTGCGGAACCCGTGGAAGCCGCACACACAGTCGAAGCCACGGCCGATTGGTCCGACTGGCCCGCCGCCGAGGAAGCCATCGCTGCGGCATTGCCTGAGTCTGCCTATGAACCCTCGGCCCCCGAGCCGGCAGATAGCGCGTTCGCGCAGGCCGGGGACCATGCGGAATTCACAGTGCCCGAAGCCGAGCCTGAACTGGCGGATGCGCCAGCTATCGCCGAACTGTCAGAGCCCGAACCCGCCCCGGCCATAATCCACCGCGGCCACGGCCTGCGCGAAAAGCTCGTCCAGCCGCGGAAGCCACGGGCGACTTTTACGGCAAGGCTGATGGAGCTGATCGGCTGGCTGCGGGCGGCGCTCGCCCGCGGGTGAATTGCAGACACAACCCCTTCGTGTCTTCGCGGCTTCGTGCGAGCCAAATCTTCTTACTTGCTGGCCCCGTCGAGAGCACAGCCGATCGCCCGCCGGCGAACGCGGGATAACGCCAAGGGAAACGCGAGCGGACGGGTGCGGCCGGCGCGGGGGTGCCTGAACCGTACAGGCATGGCTGGCGCGCTCTTTATGCGAACGGCTGACGAGCAGCGCGCCTGTTCTCGGTAGCTCGGTCCTTCGCGCGAGGCGGAGCGGGTTGGACTCGCTGCCCTGCCGCTGGCCACCGGGGCATACCCCGGGATTCCGCAGCCGGAGATCGCCGGCCACTCCTCGCATCTGTGATTGCGCGGACGCCTCCGCTGGGGAGTGCGCCGGCCGCGAGCGGGAGAGGATGAGCGAAGTGCACACTCGCCCCCGCACCCGTCGCTGTGCCAGTTTGCACTGACGGTGGGGCGTATAACCGATATGGTTATAAATGTCAAGGCAATCTTGCACTCAATACAGGGCAATCGCATAAGGGCTGTTTGGTTCACGCAGAGGCGCTGAGTAAGCAAAGACCGCAGAGTTGTATCCTGAGCCGAAGGCTTGTGTCCTGTTCTGAGCCGGAGATTTCTGTGATTCGAACGACCCGAGAGTGACTTCACGATAGGAAAAACCCCTTTGCGCTCTCTGCTTCCTTTGCGCCTCTGCGCGAAACCATCTCCGAAAACCCATATGCGATTGCCCTGGGCCGCCCGCGCATAATGCAAGTCCCCGGTTGCATTAACCGGGCTGCGGTTTATTGACGGGCTCCGCCCCGGCAGCAACAGCGGCAAGGACCTTCCATGACCGAAACCGACCTCCCCCCCGAAGCTATCGCCGATCCGCGCACCTTCACCGATCCGGCGCTGCTGAACGGCCTGCTGGCGCGGCTGCGCAAGTCCGATCCGCTGCCCTATGTCCAGGCAGAGGGTTACGCCCCGTTCTGGCTGGTGACCCGCCATGCCGACCTCATGGCGATCGAACGCGATGCCGCGCAATTCATTAACGAACCCCGGCAGGCAATCCTGCCGCTGGCCTATGAACAGATGGCGCGCGCGGCGGCGGGCGGGCTGGATACCAAGGATCTGATGCGCAATCTGGTGCTGATGGATGGCAAGGAACACCTCGCCTACCGCGAAATCACCCAGAGCTACTTCACGCCCAAGGGGCTGGAAGCCATTCTGGGCGATGTCGAAAAGCTGGCGGGGGAATTCATCGGCCGGATGGCGGACAAGGGCGGCGAGTGCGACTTCGCCGAAATCGCCATGCCCTTCCCGCTGCGGGTGATCATGTCGATGCTGGGCGTTCCGCAGGAAGACGAGCCGATGATGATGCGGCTGACCCAGCAGACGCTGTCCAGCCAGGACCCCGAATTCAACGCCGAGGGCGGCGCGCGGGCGGCGATGATGGAGATGTACGCCTATTTCATGAAAGTCATCGCCGATCGCCGCAGCCAGCCGAAGGACGATCTGTCCAGCCTTGTCGCCAATGCCAAAATTGGCGGCGAACCCCTCCCCGACCGCGATGTCTTCGGCTACTTCAACATCATCGCCACGGCCGGGCATGACACCACCAGCTACAGCCTGACCGGCGGTCTGCTGGCGCTGCTGCAGCACCCTGAACAAATGGCCAGGCTGCGCGCCGATCCCGTCGCTGATGCCGCTGGCAGTCGAGGAGATCCTGCGCTGGACCAACCCGGTCAAGCACTTCGTCCGCACGGCCGTGAATAATTGTGAAGTGGCGGGCAAGCAGATCAAGGCAGGCGATCACCTGATGATGAGCTATCCCTCGGCCAGCTTCGACGAGACGGTGTTCGGCGATCCCTTCGCCTTCCGCATCGATCGGAAGCCCAACCGCCAGCTCGCGTTTGGCACCGGCCCGCATGTCTGCCTCGGCCAGTATCTGGCGCGTTTCGAGCTGACCGCGTTCTTTCGCGAACTGCTGGCGAGGGTCGAGCACATCGAACTGGCCGGTGAGCCGCGCTTTGTCGAAGGTTCGTTCGTAGGCGGTGTCAAATATCTCCCGGTGCGCTATCGCATGCGGTGATGGGGATTGAATTTCAGGGAATGGCGCGCGCATTTCGGCGCATCCGCCGCGGCGTGGGCTGCGCCACGTTGCTGGCGCTTACCGCGTGCAGCGTCACCCCGGCCCGCGAAGCGCGGCATCCATCCATTGTCAGCCTCAACCCCTGCAGCGACGCGGTGCTGGCCGAAATTGCCGATCCGGCGCAGGTGCTGGCGCTGTCGCACTATAGCCGCGATAGGGCGTCGAGTTCGATGGATCAGGCACAGGCGCGGCGCTTTGCGGTGACGTCGGGAACGGTGGAGGAAGTGCTGGCGCTGCGGCCCGACGTGGTGATCGGCGGCAGCTTCATGCCACCCGCCACGGTCAATGCCCTGCGCGATCTCGGCGTGCCGCTGGTGCAGCTTCCGATTGCTTCCAGCGTGGCGCAGAGCAAGGCGCAGGTGCTGCAGATCGCAACGCTGGCCGGGCGCGCGCAGCAAGGCAAGAAGCTCAATGCCCGCATCGATGCCGCGCTTGCCAAGGCCGCGCCGCCGCCGGGGAGCCCGCGCATATCGGCGCTGGTCTGGCAATCGGGCGGCATCGTGCCGGGCGGCGACACCCTGATCGCCGAGCTGCTCGCCCGCACCGGCTTCACCAGTTTCAGCGCCGCCAGAGGCATGCGCCAGGCCGATGTGCTGCCGCTCGAGATGCTGCTGGCCGATCCGCCGGCGCTGGTGCTGGCAGCGGGCGATCCGCGCTCCGGGGAAGACCGCATGCTCGCCCACCCGGCGCTGGCGGGCCTGACCCACACCCGCCGAGAGCGGTTCGACCCATCGCTGCTGTGGTGCGGCGGCCCGACCATTATCCGTGCGGCGGAGCGGTTGGCGGCGGTGCGGGGCAAGGTCAGCGCGGGTGCTTCGATTCTTCGACAAGCTCAGGATGAGCGGGGCTCAGCACGAGCGGGATTGGGGTTGAAATCCAAAAACCAAGGCCCGCTCAGGCTGGGCTTGTCGGAGCCCGCGCGCACCCCCAGCCCAGCCTCATGAACCGCCCCGTCCTCCTGCTCCTCGCCGCAATCCTCATCGCGCTGCCGTGCTCGCTGCTGGCCGGGCGGGTGTGGATCGATCCGTTTGGCCCCCAGACCCCCAGTGCCGCGCTGATCCTGACCGAACTGCGCCTGCCGCGCGCGTTTCTGGCGCTGATCCTCGGCGCGGGACTTGGCGCAGCGGGGGCGGCGATGCAGGGCTATCTGCGCAATCCGCTCGCCGATCCCGGGCTTTTCGGCATTGCCCCCGGCGCGGCGCTCGGCGCGGTGCTGAGCCTGTGGCTGGGCGCGTCAGGAGCCTGGACGCTGCCACTCTTCGCGCTGCTGGGAGCAGCCGGCGCCATGGCGCTGCTGGCGCTGATTGCCGGGCGCAGCGGCGGAATAGCGTTGTTCACATTGGCAGGGATGATGATCGCCAGCCTGGCCGGCGCGCTGATGAGCCTGGCGATCAGCCTGGCACCAACCCCTTTCGCCATGAGCGAGATCGTCACCTGGCTGATGGGTGCGCTGGCTGACCGCAGCTGGCGCGAGGTCTGGATCGCTGCTCCGCCGACGCTGCTCGGCCTTGGCATCCTGGCGCTGGCCGGCCGCAGCCTCGACGCGCTGAGCCTGGGCGAGGCTGCGGCGCGCTCGCTGGGGGTGGACCCGCGCCGCCTGCAGGCGCTGATGATCGCCGGGATCGGGCTGACCGTGGGCGCGGGGGTGGCGGTGGCCGGGATCATCGGCTTCGTCGGCCTGATCGTGCCGCATCTGGTGCGCCCGCTGACCGACCGGCGGCCATCATCGCTGCTGCTGCCGAGCGCCTTGGCGGGCGCGCTGCTGCTGCTGGTGGCCGACGTCGCCTGCCGGATCCTGCCGCTGGCGGGCGGAGAACTGCGGCTGGGCATAGCGCTCAGCCTGATCGGCGCGCCGTTCTTTATGGCGCTATTGCTGCGGATGCGAAGGGGGCTGGCATGACCCTTGCTGTTCCGGACCTTGCTGTTGCGGACCTCACCCTCGCGGGCCGCCTCTCCGCCATAACCGCCACTCTCAACCCCGGCGAAGTCACCGCCATCTGCGGGCCCAATGGCGCGGGCAAATCGAGCCTGCTGTCCTGCCTCGCCGGACTGCTTGCGCCCGATAGCGGCACGGTAACGCTGGGCGACGCTCCCCTCACCCGCTTGTCCGCGCAGCTCCGCGCGCAGGCTATCGGCTACCTCCCCCAGAGCCCCGAAATCGCCTGGGATCTCAGCGTCGAGACGCTGGTCTCGCTCGGCCGCATCCCCTGGCGCGGTACTCCGGCAGGAACGGCCATCGACGAAGCGATCGCCGCGATGGACCTCGAACAGCTTCGCCGCCGCCCGGTATCGCGCCTCTCCGGCGGCGAGCGCGCCCGCGCGCTGATGGCCCGCGTGCTCGCCACCCGCCCGCGCTGGCTGCTCGCCGACGAACCGCTCGCCAACCTCGATCTCGCCCACAGTGCCGCGCTGGTCGCGCGCTTCCGCGAGCAGGCGGCGGCGGGCGCGGGGGTGGTGCTGGTGCTCCATGACCTGGCCCAGGCGATGAACCATGCCGACCGGGTGCTGGTGCTGGAACGCGGTCAGCTGGTCGCCGACGGCCCGCCCGACCAGACCCTGTCGGAAGCCACCATCGCCCGCGTCTGGGGCGTTACGGCCCTCTGGCTGGGGGACAAAGGGGCGATGGCGCTGGCCATTTCGGGCTGAAGGTCAGGCCCAGGGCGCCCCGCCGAACCTCCGCTTCAGCGCGCCCTCACCGCGGCGGGCGGCAGCGTTTGCCCTCATACTGGTACCGGTTGTGCACATATTCCCGCCCGTTCCAGCGGACCACCGGGAAGCAGAAGCCGGGGCCGCCGATCTCGATATCGGGCCAGCCGCGCGCTGCCTTTCTGGGCAGAAACGTGGCGATGCCCTGGCTGGCATTTATCACACGCCAGGTGCCATTGGCCTGCTTGCTGACCAGTGAAAAGCCGGTGCCGGTCATGCCGTAGCAATAGGTGCTGGTCTCGACGATCACCGCATCGAGCCGGCCATCGCCATCGATATCGCGGACGGTCTCGACCGTTCCGGGTCCGTAGGACAAGGTTCCCGGATCGCCGCAGCCTTGCCACGTCCGCCCGACCCGCTTGAACCCGGCGGCGCGGAAGGCGGCAGCCTCATCGGCGGGAGCGAGTTTGAGCCTGGCCTGGGCGAACACCGGCGTCGCGACAAGAGCCAAGGCGGCAATGCAAGTCAGGTGAATTCGCATAGGTCCTCCCGTTTGGTCGCGGGAGAGAATAGCACGGAGGCGCAGACTCGCCACCCTCATTCAAGGCGAACACGCCTGAAACAAACCAGCCACCCCGGAACGGCAGAAGCTATTCCCGCCCGATGCCGCGGGGAGAACTGCGGCGGTTTACCGGTCGCAGTATTCGTAATGCCCCGAACGGCACATGGCCACGGCGCGGCGCCAGGCGGCCATGTCCTGGTCGTGGCGGGCGCGCGCCTGTGCATAGTCCGCCTGTCGGCGCGCGTTGGCACCACGTTGTCTGGCATAACCGGCGTCGCGCTTGCGGACATAGGCGAGCTGATCGAGGTTCATTTGCTTGATGATAGCGCGGTCACGCGCGCGGTTCCGCGGATCGCGCATGTCCGGATCGTTGGGATCGTCGGCCATCGCGGTAGACGGAACGAGCGCGAGCGCCAAAACAGCGAGTAAACCGGCAACCTTCATCGATGCGCCCCTCCTTGAGCCAGCGGCGACGATGCGGGCGCAGGGGTTAATGCACAATTACAAATGCGACGAATTGACACGCGTTCGTCGCAAGGCAAGTGCAGTCCGGCGATGGTCGGCCGCTGCCCGTTCCGCCAGGCAGCGAACCCGGCAAACACCGAGCCAGGGTCTTTCCGACTTACGTCGAATCGGTGCCAGCCCGCTCCCCCGCCCGGCCACCCATATTGTACAACGGCTTGGGTGGCCGGGCGCGGGGGAGCGGGCTGGCACCGTCTAATACCAATCGTCCGATGAAATGCCCTCTCAAGCCCCTCCTGTTGAGCTGCGCTCGACTGCGTCTCAGGGGAGGGGCAGGGCTATCGCATATTCCGAACTGCTCTTTCTTCTCCCCTCCCGCTTGCGGGAGGGGTTGGGGGTGGGTGAGTCTGAATTTGACGCGAAACCGTCGATTTCGTCCGACTGGCCCACCCCTAACCCCTCCCGCAAGCGGGAGGGGGACCGATGCACCGGCACCAAATGGAATATGCGATAGCCGTGCCCTGAACGGGAGGGGAGCAGAGTCGGTGCAATGGGCGATTGGTATAAACCGGAAAGACTCTAGCCGAACAGGAAATCCGTCGCGGTCAGCTGGCTCATCGTCACATTGTGCAGCACCACCAGATCACCATTGCCGAGGTTGATCGCGCCGACGTTGCCGTTCTGGATGAAGTTGGCCTGAGCAGCCGCGAAATCGGCGAATATGCCTGCCAGCTTGATCTTGTCGCTGCCCGCAGCAAAATCGCCGATGACATCGCCGCCGGTTCCGCTCTCGAACACGAAGGTATCCGCGCCACTTTCGCCGAACAGCACATCGCCGCCAGCCTTGCCGTTGAGCGTGTCGTCGCCCGCCCCGCCGAGCAGGAAGTTGCCGATGGCATTGCCGGTGATGGTGTTGGCCGTTGTATTGCCGACCCCGAACGGCGTGGTGCCTTCGAGGATCAAGGTCTCGATATTCTCATAGAGATAGAAGCCCGCGCCGGCGATATTGGCATAGACCGTATCGCTGCCTTCGCCCTGCTGTTCGAAGACGATGTCGAACGGCGTATCGACATGGAAGGTATCGTTGCCCAGATTGCCGTAGAGATAGTCGAGCTCGCCGAAAGTCCCGCCAGCTGCGCCTGACGCCAGGTTGCCATAAATGGTGTCGTTGCCGTCGCCGCCAACCAGGATGTCGGAGAAGAAGCCCGCGCCGCCCGAGATAATGTCGTCCCCGGCCTCGCCATAGATCTCGTCGGCGTCGGTGCCTCCATCGACAGTATCGTTGCCGATCCCGGCCACGATATAGTCGATCCCGGCATCACCGAAGAGATTGTCCGTCCCGTCCTCGCCGAAAATGGCATCGCGTGCCGCTCCGCCGTGAACTTCGTCATTCCCCGCCCCGGCGACCAGCAAGTTCTCGCCGTCGTTGCCGTTGAGCACATTGGCCAGCACATTGCCAACCCCGAAGATGTTGCCCGCCCCGGCGGTCAAGGTCAGGTTCTCGACATTGGCGAAGAGGTAATAGCTGGCGGTGCTGGTGACGCTGTCGGTGCCTGCGCCGATGGCTTCGTAAACGATGTCGCCCTGATTGTCGGCCTTGTAGCTGTCATTGCCCAGGCCACCGCCCAGCTGGTCTGCACCCGCACCGCCATCGATCGTGTCGTTGCCGCTGGTGCCGTGGATCGTCTGAACTCCGCCAGCCGTCGTCAGCGACAGCCCGCGCGCGCCCAGCCCGCGCAGCACGGTGATCGGGCCGGAGACCGACACCGAACCCCAGGCCTGCAATGTGTTGCCTCCCACGACATCGAGCTTGAGGTTTTCAGTGCCGATGGTCGCCGACACCGTCACCGCGCCGGACAGCCCGCCGCCGGACAGGGTGATGGTCTTGGCACCGGCAGTGGTTTCCAGCGTGTAGCCGCCGCTGGTGGTGCTGGTGGCCGATGCCGCGGCGATCTGCACGGTAAGATCGGCGCGGCCCTCGCCGACCGAATAGAAGCGGTTGGCGTCACTATCGGTATAGGCAACGCCCAGCACGAACAGCTTGCCACGCGTGCCAAGGTCCTCGGTGACAACGTAAGGGCCAAGCGGGTTGCCCTGGGTGCTCTCAGCCGTCACGTCGATGCCGATTTCGGTGTAGCGCAAATCCATCATGTTGATACGGTGGCCGGCAGGATCCTGCATGCCGTTGGGGCCGTTGCCCCAGTCGATCATGAAGCCGGCGTGCCCGTAGAGCATGTTATCGGTATAGGCGAAGATGTTCTCGCCCAGCCGCTGGAAATTATACCCCTCGGCAGTAACGCGCGCGCCGAGGTCGAGCTCGCCCGGAACCTGATGCGACTGCAACTGGGCCGTGATCATCTGGGCGCTGTGCTTTTCGGCGGCAGTGCCCAACGCATCGTTCCAGGCTAGCGGGCCGGTTGGAACCAGCGCCTGAAATGCGCTGAGCAGCGCCGGGCCGTTGACGTTGAAGAAGTTTAGCGCACTCTGGATGCCAGAAATAGACGATGTCGGATCAGCCGCGTAGCTGGTCATGTAACGCGCGGCATTGCCCATCGGATCGAGCCGGGTTTCGTTGATATATTCGAGCATCAGCTGCTCGAGATCGCTGGGACCAGCCATTTACAAACCCCCGATTGGCTTCGGACTCAATCGCCGAACGAAGCGCTCATAGTCAGGCTTCCCTTAGAATCGGGAAAAGACGCAGGGTAAACGCCCGGTTAGGCAAGCCGGGGGGAAACTGCGCTCAGCCGAAAATGAAATCGGTGGGAGCGAGCGTGGCGGCATTGACGCCGATCAGCACGATAAAGTCGCCCCCGCCCAAATCGATGCCGCCAGTGGTGCCATCCACCGGCAGGATATGGCTCTGCATCGCGGCGTAATCGGCATAGATGCCGGTCAGATCGATCTTGTCGACCCCCGCCTCGAAATCGCCGATGACATCGCCGCCGGTTCTGTCGTAAATGAAATGGAACTGGCCTGGATTGAGTTCGACCGAAAAATTACGCTGAAAGTTGAAAATGTCTGCTCCAGCTTCACCGAACAGGACGTCGTTCCCGCCCGAGCTGTAGATCCGGTCGTTCCCGGCGCCGCCAAGCAGAACATTTTCATGTGCGGAACCGATGATGATATTATCGAGTTCGTTGCCAACACCGAAGGCCGTCTGGCCTTCCAGCACCAGATTTTCGACATTGGCCCAGAGATAGACCCCGGCATTGGCGACCGGAACATCCGCAAACACCGTGTCGATCCCACCATCTACCGCCTCGAATGTCAGATCGTCGCCGGTATCGACGTAATAGATATCGTTGCCGGTGCCACCGTCCATGAGGTCGTAGTCAGGATTTTCAGAAGCGGAAATGCCATTCAGAATGTCGTTTCCTTCTCCCCCCACGAGAATATCGGTGTGGAAGTCAAAGCCTCCGATCAGATGATCGTCGCCATCTTCGCCATAGAGCGCATCGGCATTGTTTCCGCCGTACAGAAAATCGTTGCCCGCTCCACCGGCCAGATAATCTATTCCGTTTCCGCCAGGTCCAATGGAATCCGGCGGTGGAAACGGATGGCCATCGCCAAAGAGCAGATCATTACCATCACCGCCAAACACCAGATCATTTCCACCGTCTCCGAAGACCGTGTCGCTACCGTCGCCGCCCATCAGCAGGTTGGCACCCTCATTACCATAAATGGAGTTATCCAGCTCATTGCCGACCCCGAAGATATCGCCCGCAAATTCCGCCAGCGTCAGCACTTCGATATTTGCGTAGAGGTAATGGCTGTTGCTGGAGATGACGGTGTCGAAGCCTTGCTCGCTACCTTCGAAAGTCAGATCGTCCTGCCTATCGACGACAAAGGTATCGCTGCCATTACCCCCGTAAAGAAGGTCGCTGCCGGACCCTCCGTCAAGGTAATCGACACTGGAACTGCCAAAAAGCACATCGTTGCCGCTGCCGCCGACCAGCCCCTGGTTCGAGCCAAACCCCTCCAGCACATGCAGCGTCACGTCGCTATTCGTCCTGGCGGCCAGCCTGATCATGCCATGCCAGTTGACCAGATTGAGCGCAGGCATGGTGTATTCGCCTGCGGCGGTTACGGCCAGCGTCAACACCTTGCCGCCATCGTTGCCCACCACTTCGGTGATGCCGCCGCCGGTGAAGGCGGTAAGCAGGAAGCTAGCTTCGACCAGCGCGCCTGGGTGTCCAGGTTCAAAAACCAGGCGTTCGATCCCGCTGATGGTGGCGGACACCAGATCGTGGGTGGAAGGGAGATTGAACTCGACCGGAAAATAGCTGCGCACCAGCAGCGTATCAGTCCCCGCACCGCCATCATAAGTGCCGCCGATGGGCTGCGTGTGATCGAGGATCAGAGTATCGTCGCCTTCGTCACCAAACAACTGGTCGCCGAACCCGCCGCCGCTGTAGAGCCGGTCGTTGCCCGCGCCGCCGTGCAGGACGTCGTCCTGCAACAGGCCGTACATCAGGTCGTCAAATGCAGTGCCGGTCTCATTTATGGAGACTATGCCGTTATAGCCGAAGTTGAGGTCAGTCTCCGTAAAGCTTGCAAACTGGGCCCCGGTCAGCCCGGAGACGATTGTCGCGAACGACTGCCCGCCGCTCTGCCCGGCGATACTGAGGCCATTCGCGGTGTCGGTTATCGCAAGATCGGAGAGCCGCCCGAAGTTGATGATGCGGGTGTTGAAGAAATCGATCCTGTCTGTGCCAAAAGTGAAATCGGCAACCGTGCCGGTGCCCGAAACCAGCCCCGGGACAAAGCTGTCCGCCCCCGCACCGCCGGTCGCGGTCTGGTTGCCGGTGCCGAAGCGGATGGTATCGTCGCCGCCATTGCCGGTGGCCGACTGCGTCCCATCGCCCAGGCGGAGAAAATCGTCGCCCGAATTGCCGATAAAGCTGAGTCCGCTCCCGACGTCGCCCCAAATCTCAAAACCAACGTGCGCCCCGGCCTCTATGGTATAGCCCGACACATCAATGCTTTCGTCGTCGTTGCGATTGACCAGCACCGTGCCGCTGCCCCGGAAGAAGGCATTGGCGGGCAACATGGCGAGATGCGCGGAGTTGAGTATCAGGTTCGCCGGTTCCCGATAGAACTGGCCAAAGGGCGAGAGGACTGCGGGCAAAAGATTGATGCCCTCGACACTGACCAGCGAACCCAGGAAACTGACTGTGCCGCCGACGGTCAGCACATCGGTGCCTGCGCCGCCGTCCAGAGTTCCGCCGAGGCCGGTGTAATTGGTCACCGGGGCTCCGCCAGATCCGCTCGAATTGATGAACTCGAACGAATCGTTGCCGCCGTTGCCAAACATCTGGTCACTGCCGCCCGAGGCCACCAGAATATCGGCATTGCCCGAGCCATTAAGGACATCGTTGCCCGCGCCGCCGCCCAGAAATTGCAGCGAACCAAGGCCTTCCGCGGCGTTGATGACAACCGGCAACTGCGATTGAGCGTCAAACACGCCCAGGTACACCGCGTCGCCCAGTTCGTCCCAGGCATTGACCGGCGGCGGCGACCAGCCGGTCAGTGTGAATGCGGGCATGGCGAAGGTGCCCGCATCAGCAGTCAGAAATGCCAGCAAATCGCGCCCGGCGCTGCCCACCACTTCGGTAAGCCCCGACCCTGTAACAGCGCTGTACAACATGACCGACTGGATCGTCTCGCCGGCCTGGCCCGCGAAGACCATGCGCTCGATCGAAGAGAAGGGGTTGATGTTGAAAAAGAAATGCAGGGAGAATGGCCCATTGTATCCGCCGAAAATGAGAGACGGATTTGCCCGGAACTCGATCGTATCGATACCGGCACCGCCATTGAACGTGTCGGACGAGAAGTAATCCTCATCTTCGACGAAAGTGTCGTTGCCATCACCACCGTTCAGCACATCGGCCCCCAAGCCGCCGGTGATCGTGTCGTTGCCCTCAAGACCCGTGATGATATCGGCAC
Organism: uncultured Alphaproteobacteria bacterium; assembly: GCA_963791765.1. Lineage (GTDB taxonomy): Bacteria > Pseudomonadota > Alphaproteobacteria > Sphingomonadales > Sphingomonadaceae > Novosphingobium. The sequence goes on along the minus strand of CAWBTL010000005.1, from coordinate 102,374 downwards.
CGGCAGTGCCGTCCAGAATGTCGTCGCCGCTGGTGCCGGTGATGTCAGCCATGCTCGATTCTCCCCGATACGGAATTCAGTCATTTCTTCGAATCGACGCTGAAAACCCGTGTGAATTACTTGGATAAGTCACAATCTCACGAACCCCAATCGTTTTTTTCGGCTCCAGGCAAGTAGCGCCAGCGTCCATCCCGTCGAGGCCCAAGGCCGCGATACGCGGAAATACGCGCCCCAAGCGTTGATTTTCATGCAGATTGTCGGCCCTTGTTCCAAGACAGGACCATGCATGGCGCAATTGCGATTATCCTAGGCGGTTCGTAGGCTTGCAGTTACAGGTGCCGACTGTCCGATTTACTGGGCAACTATGACTTTGTCTCGTGCCACTATTCGGCAAATGGCAAGTACGCCTTTTCGGGTGGAGGGATGAGCGATGGCTGACATCATCGGGACCAGCGGTAACGTGCTGAACTTCTGCGTGAATATCGGCGGCTGGGCCGATGGCATTTTCTAACCCGTTCGCAGGCCCGCGGCTCCCGCTGGCAGGGCCGGTGCCAACGTCGAAGTACCAGCGTGTAGATAAAGTGACGGGCATGCCAAGAACATTTCTGTATTCTGGGTTGAAAGCCCATGAAAAACGCATGGCGATTGACTCTAACCGGCGGGATGATACAAATTCTTAGCCAATCCTGGCCAATCTGGGGGATGCATCGTGAGCTATCTGGTTGCACCGACGAATTCGGGCGAGAATTTTGTGACATCGCCAGATGGCACGATACTTTACGTGGCCGGCAACGATGGACACCTGCGTGCCTATGACCGCGCATCCGGTTCCCTGTTGCAGAACTGGACAGTCGGCTTTGATCTGAGCGCAATTACTGTGTCGCGCGATGGCCGCTATGCTGTGATCACCGAAGAGGTTCCGGTCAGCACTTCGCAGTCCCAAAACTGGACCAGCAATGTCACCGTCGCTGCGGTTTACCGGGTCGATCTCAGGACCGGCTTCTGGGAGACCTACACTTTCGAGGGGACTGGTTCGCAATACACCTTTGCGGACGCGGCCTACTCTGATGACAACACGGTTTTGCTGTCCCAGAATATCCTGCCAGGTTGGAGCGGCTGGGCACCGCTCTATGCGCTCAACCTGACGACCGGTGCCTTCACTGCGAACGGAAGTTACTATGCCGGTCTGGGCAGCGCGGCCTCGCTGGCCCAGCCGGTCGTTCCGGGAACCGTGCTGCTCGGCCAGCTTGGTCTTTCTTCGGCTGAATACTTCAACATCGGTGTGAGCGGAGTTTCGCTGGGCAGCAATGGCATCTATTCGAATGGCGTCAATGGCTATGCCCAGGGGATTGAGGCCTTTGTCGGCACCGGCGCTTCCGGCAGGATCGCCATCGTCACCGGAGGCGGGCTTCACGTTTACAACGGCAATTTCACCTATCTCGCAAATGTTGCCAGCTTCTTCCCGAATCTGGGCTACAGCCCCGGCATCACTTTCAGCGCAGACGGATCGGTGCTTTATGCAATCGATCCGATTACCGACCAAATCGTCGGCATTTCGACGGAAGATTTCTACGTCGCAGAGCGCATACCGATCGGCAACTTCGATTACCGGGTGCTGCAGCTGGGCGCGGAATTGCAGCTGGCGCCCGACGGACTTTCATTCCTTGTCTCGTCCACCCAGGGCGTGCTCTACGTTGATCGGCGGACCACCAACATCCGCACCAATGGCAACGATACCATAACCGGCACCGCGCAGGCTGACGAACTGAGCGGCGGCGGCGGCAATGATGTTCTGATCGGTCTGGCAGGTGCTGATTTGCTGGTCGGCGGGACTGGTGCCGATTCGATGTCGGGTGGCGCGGGCGACGACGATTACCTTGTCGATTCGATAGCCGACCTGGTGATCGAGGATATCGGCGGCGGCATCGACGCGGTGTTCGCTACGGCCAGTGCCTACCTTCATGCCAATGTCGAAATTCTCGAACTCGAAGTTGGCAGCGCAGCGCTTTTTGGTGTTGGCAACGAGCTCGACAATCTTCTGATCGGAAATGAGCACGCCAATCTGCTGATCGGCCAGGGTGGCGCCGACGACGTCTATGGCGGAACCGGCAATGACCAGCTTCATGGCGGCGACGGCAATGACCAGCTGTTCGGGGAACTGGGGGTCGATTACCTGGTCGGCGGCGCCGGTGACGACCGCATCGACGGCGGGATCAATGCAGACGAGATCTACGGCCAGGCTGGCAATGATGTGCTTAGCGGCGGTACTTCGCTCGATACCGATATCATTATCGGCGGTATCGGCAACGACACGATCTATGGAGATTCCGGCAAGGGTGACTACGATTTTCTCTATGGCAATGAGGGCGACGACACCTTTTATATAGATACTCCTGCCGATCTGGTGTTCGAGCAGGCGGGCCAGGGAACGGACACGGTATATGCCGATATCAAGGGCGCCGGTTTCTACATGTACAGCAATCTCGAGAATTTGGTGTTGCTGGGCCAGACCCCGTTTGGAGTGGGCAACGCCGAAAACAATTCGATAACCGGGGCTAATGTGTCCAACTGGCTGCTGGGCGGCGCAGGCAATGACACGATCAACGGCAAGGGCGGCAACGATGTTCTGTTCGGAGAATCCGGAGCCGACACTTTCGTGTTCGAAACTGTCAGCGGTCAGGACGTGATCGGAGATTTTCAGGTTGGTGTCGACAAGATCAAGCTGGTGGGCATTTACGCCGATTTCGAAGCTGTCAGCAGCCGCTTCGTTCAGAACGGCAACGACGGCGCGATCGGTCTTGGCACGGGGCATTTCATCGTGCTGCCGGGCGTGACCATGAGCCAGCTGACAGCGGCGGACTTCCTGTTCGGATAGGCACTGTGTGAAGCTGCAACTTCATGCCATTCAGCTGAAATTAAATTCTCCTGCCGCAAGCAGTGGATTGTCATGGGAAGCGGCTTGGCATAGCCATCCTGGCATATTGCGCATTCGCCGGGGGGGCAGCCTGTGATTCTTGCGACAGAACTTGTCGATATTGCGCTGCCCGGCAATGCCTATCTCGATGCCTTGCTGTTTTCGCAAGCCTATGCGCCGGGCACCACGATCAACTATGTGCTCAAGGGCAATCCGGGTGATACCGGCATTTTTGGCGGAGCACTGTGGGCTGCGAATGGCTTGCGGACGGGTTTCAATCTCGCCCTGCAAAGCTGGTCAGCGGTGGCCAATATTACATTTGTCGAGGCGGCCGGTCCATATAACGGCACCGGCGATACCTCGGCCTATGACTGGATCGAGGAATTCGGCGCCACCGGCGACGGGATTCTTGGGTTTCACGACCTGCCGCTGGTGGGCACGCTGACCGGCACCTTCACCAACGTGTCGGGCTTTTTCGTTTCCGCCAATGTTGCCTTGGGCGGACTTGCCTTCGCCACATTCGTGCACGAAATCGGCCACGGGCTGGGCCTGCTCCACCCGCACAACGATGGCGACGAGCCGCCGGGCGACCCGACATTTCCCGGTGTCGATGACCCATTCGCCTTGGGCAGCAACAACCTGAACCAGGGCGTCTTCACAGCGATGACCTATAATTCGGGCTATGGCGATCTTGGCCTGCCACCCTCCTATGAATATGGATGGGAAATGGGGCCGATGGCCTTCGATATTGCCGCGGTCCAGCTGCTATACGGTCCGAACATGACCACCAACACCGGCAGCACAAACTATGTGCTGCCCTCGGTCAATGCCGCAGGCACCGGCTGGAAGGCGATCTGGGATGCGGGCGGAAGCGATACTATCTCGGCCGGGCCGAGTGGCCTCGATTCGATCATAGACCTGCGCGAGGCAACCCTGCTCAACGCGCCCGGCGGCGGCGGCTATGTTTCGCGCAACACCGGGGTGCTGGGCGGACTGACCATCGCCAAAGGCGCGGTAATCGAAAACGCCAGCGGCGGCAGCGGCGATGACTGGATCCACGGCAATGGTGCCAACAATGTGCTGAATGGCGGGCTGGGCTTTGACACGGTCGACTTTTCGGGCGTGACAGCCAATCTGGTCATCAATCTGGCCACAGGCACTGCGACCGGCGACGGCAACGATACGCTGACGTCTTTCGAGAATGCGACCGGCGGATCGGGTAATGATGTGCTGACGGCCATTGCCGGGGTCAGCGTTGCCGTGGGTGCACTGGATGTGTTCAAGCGCGCGACCGACGACCTTTCGGCGCGTGAGACCGCCCTCAATCTAGACACCCGATTCCTCGCATCGACAACCAATCCGGCCATTCAGACTGCACCGGGGGGAAGGAATGCCATTACCGTGCATGCGCAATCGGGCGTGGGCAACGACTTCTACACTTTCACCGCCAGTAGCGGCACCATCATAAACATCGATATCGACAACAGCTTCGGCATCGATTTTGGCTCGGGCCTCGACACTGTCGTTACGCTTTACGATGCATCGGGCAACCAACTGGCTACCAATGACGATGGTGCGTCGCTGGATGTGGGCAGCGCCAATTCCTATGACAGCTTCCTCACCTACTCGGCCTTTAGTTCAAGCCAGCGCTACTACCTGAAGGTAGAGTCCTTCGATTTTTCGGTATTGCCAGCTGGTTCCAGCTACGACCTGCACGTTTCGCTGGCTTCGCCTTTCAGTTCCTCCGACACATTTCTCGCCGGATCGACGCTCGATGGCGGCGGCGGTGATGACACGCTGAACGGCAACGCGGGAAGGGATGTTCTGATCGGCGGGACTGGTGCCGACTGGATGACCGGCGGCGGCGGTGATGACCGCTATTTTGTCGACAGCCAGGGCGACGTGTTGATCGAGAGCGCAGATGGCGGCGATGACAGCGTTACCGCATCGACCGGGTTCTACCTCTACGCCCAAGTGGAAGACCTCTACCTCGATGCCGAAGCTGGCAATGCCTTCGGGGTCGGCACCGACGGGATCAACCATATCTTCGGCAACACCGGCGACAACCTGCTTATTGGCGGTGGGGCCTTCGATCTGCTCAGCGGCGGTGGCGGCAACGATGCCCTGTTTGGCCAGGATGACCGCGACATGCTGCAAGGCGGTGTCGGCATCGATTATCTGGTCGGCGGTGCCGGCGACGACGATCTCGACGGCGGCGAGGGCTCCGATGCGATCTATGGCGAGGACGGCAACGACAACATGGTTGGCGGCCTCAGCTTTTCGACGGACATCCTTGTCGGCGGCGAAGGCAACGATTTTCTCAATGCCGATTCGAACCAGTCCGATCCCGACTACGACCTGATCGATGGCGGCGCAGGCGACGACACTTATTGGGTCGATACCGGCGCCGATCTGACCTTCGAGGCGGTGGATAGCGGTTTCGATACAGTCCATGCCGATGTTCCGGTCGCGGGAGCCGGAGTCTATCTGTGGCCAAATATGGAAAACCTGGTGCTTGAAGGGACAACCAGCTTCGGCGTCGGCAACGAGCTGGCCAACCAGCTCACCGGCAACGCCATCGGCAATTTCCTGCTCGGCGGCGCGGGCGACGACATTCTCAACGGCAAGGGCGGCGGCGATGTGCTGTTTGGCGAGGCTGGAGCCGACACCTTCGTATTCGAGACCGGCACCGGCGGCGATGTCATCGGCGATTTTACCGCAGGCAGTGACAAGATCCAGCTCACCGGCATCTTCGCCACCTTCGCCGAGGCGCAGGCCAACTTCATCCAGAACGGCATTGTCGGCGCGATCAATCTGGGTAATGGCGATCTGGTCGTGCTGCACAATGTCACGATGAGCAGCCTTGCCACTACAGACTTCATTTTCGGATAGGAATCAAACAGATGGCTGACATTATCGGCACAAATGGAAATGACACGCTTGCCACGCTGACCGGCACGGCGGCGGCCGATCTGATCTACCCCTTTCTCGGCGATGACATGATCGATGGCCTGGGCGGGATCGACAAGATCATCCTCGACTATGGCCTGACGATCAACGCCCAGGGCCGCTGGTACATTACCGCGGGCAACACTTCGGGCACCACGGGTACGGTCGGACAGGGTCCGAACCTGTTCAACTATTCCGCTCGCGCCAGCTTCGTGAATGTCGAGTCCATCCAGCTGGCCGCTGCGGGGCTGCTGATCGTCGATGGCAATCTGATGACCGGAGCGGGCTCGCTTGCCCTGACCGGTAACGGCGATACCGACCATCTGGAGCTGAGTTTGCGGACATTTACGGCGGGCGTGAATTTCACCATCAATGCCGGCAATGTGGTCCTGCCAAATGGCACCTTCACCAGCTTCGAGAACTATACTGTTTACTTTGGCACCGGCAATGACATCGCCAACGGCGGCGACGCCCGCGATGTCTTCCTGGGGCTTGGCGGAAACGATACGCTGAACGGCAACGGCGGCGCGGATTCGCTGTGGGGCTATGACAACGACGACACCATCAACGGCGGCGAAGGCGACGATCAGCTCTATGGCGGCGCGGGCGTCGATGTGCTCAACGGCGGCAATGGCAATGACGATATGTACGGCCATGACCAGGTATCTCCCGATACCACCGCCGCCGCCGACCAGCTGTTCGGCGGCGAGGGCAACGACCGCATGGTTGGGGGATATGGCGACACGATCAGCGGCGGCGCAGGCTATGACATCCTGACGCTGGACCTCAGCGCGGGCACCGTCGGCGTGACGCTCGATCTCAGCGCCATGTTCGCCGGCGGCTCGGCAGCCAATGGCGGCGGCACCATTTCGGGCTTCGAAGCCTGGACCACGATTGCCGGCACTGCGGGCGGGGATACAATCACCATCGGCGCGGCCGGTGTCCGCGATCCGAACGGGCTTGCCGCCTACAGCGCATTTCCCGGCGCGATTTCCGGCCTGGGCGGCAATGATATCATAAGCGGTGGGACCGGCGTAGACTTCATCTATGGCGGCGAGGGCAACGATACCATCACCGGCCATGATGGCGACGACAACCTCCAGGGCGAAGGCGGCAACGACACTATCAACGGCAGCGGCGGCGATGACCAGATCCAGGGCGGACTTGGTCTCAACAAGCTGTTTGGCGGCACCGGCAATGACCGTATTGACGGCGGCAGCGCTGCCGACGAGCTTTACGGCGAGGACGGCGACGACATTCTCCAGGCCAATGGCGGCGGCGACACCATGGTTGGCGGGGCGGGCAACGACCAGATCTATGGCGGCCCCGGCGCGGGCGCAGGCGACCGGCTCTATGGCGGTACGGGAGACGACATCTACTACAATGTCGGTGCCAGCACTCTGGTGTTCGAGAGCGCAGGCGAAGGCATCGACAAGATCATCCCGTCGGGCAGCGTCTATCTGCCAGCCAATATCGAAATCCTCGATCTGACCCAGGCCTTCGGTAATTTCTACGGGGTCGGCAACGAACTCGACAACCTCATCAACGGCAGTTTCGGCGCGAACTTGCTGATCGCAGGTGCGGGCAACGACACTGTCAACGGCGGCGGTGGGAATGACATTCTCTATGGCCAGGACGGGACGGACACCATCAACGGAGACGATGGTGTCGATTATGTCGCCGCCGGAATCGGCAACGATGTGGTCAATGGCGGGAACGGGTCTGACGAGATCTGGGGCGAGGCCGGCGATGACACGCTCACCGGCGGTGCCAGCTTCGATTTCGATATCCTCGTCGGCGGGGATGGCAACGACACCCTGCGCGGGGATTCTCTGCAGGGCGATTTTGATTACCTCTACGGCAATCTGGGCGACGACAGCTTCTACGTCGATACGCCCTTCGACCTCGAGTTCGAACAAGCGGGCGAAGGCACCGACACGGTATTCGCAGACATCGTTGGCGCGGGCTTTTACCTCCACGACAATGTCGAGAACCTGACCCTGCTCGGCCAGACCCCCTTCGGCGTCGGCAACGCCAGCAACAACACGCTGACCGGCAACGCCATTGGCAACTATTTGCTGGGCGGCGCGGGAGATGACATTCTCAACGGCAAGCAGGGCGGCGATGTGCTGTTCGGCGAAGCGGGGGCGGATACGTTCGTGTTCGAGGCCGGCACCGGCGGCGACATCATCGGTGACTTTGCGGCAGGCACCGACAAGATCAAGCTCACCGGCATCTTCGCGACCTTTGCCGAAGCGCAGGCCAACTTCATCCAGAACGGCAATGTCGGCGCGATCAATCTGGGTGGCGGCGATTTCATCGTGCTGCACAATGTGACGATGAGCCAGCTGATCGCGACGGATTTTGTGTTCGGCTAGGCGTGGAAACTGATGGGGCGCGGCTGTTCAGTTTCTGGACCGGGAACTACTTGGCATTCGCGGCAAATTCGTCCACTTGTCAGGTAGTCGGGATTTGAGAGCAAGCTGCTGGCGAGGGCAAGCCGATCCGATGGCGCCCGGCTGGTCCGAACCGGGAGAGAATGCATGGCCGTCATCGATGGAACACCCTTCGACGACCCCAATCTGGCAGGAACCGCCAATAACGATACCATAACCGGCTTTGCCGGGAACGACCGGATCGACGGCAACGGCGGCAATGACACCATCGATGCCGGCGACGGCAACGATGTTGTCTTCATGCTGACCGGCACCCACACAATCCTCGCCGGGCTTGGCGACGATATGGTGCTCCAGCTGCCGCCCGGCGGCACTGAAAGCGGCCTTGCCGGCTTTACCGGCAACTGGGACGGCGGCGCGGGGCACGACATTTTCGGGGTCGCAGGAATTTCCGCCTCGGCGCTGACGCTGGACCTCACCAATTTCTGGTCCGGAGGCGCAGTCACCATCGGTTCGGGCACGATCACCGGCTTCGAGGAATGGGGTTTCAATATCGAAGGCAGCCTGTTTGCCGACAACATCAATCTCGGGCTGGGCGCCAACCAGACATTCAATGTCTATGGCTACAACGGCAACGACATTCTCACCGGAAGCAACTTCCGAGATTCGCTCGATGGCGGTGCCAATGACGATACGCTCACCGGTCTTGGCGGCGACGACATTCTGGTTGGCGGTGACGGCAATGACACCATCCACGGCGGCGATGGCGATGACGGTATTTCCGGCGATAACGGCAACAACTTCCTCTACGGCGGTGCGGGCAACGATGGCATCGGCGGCCTGGCCGGCAACGATCTGATCGAGGGCGGCGAGGGTCACGATACGATCTATTCCGGCGGCGGTGCCGATACGATCGACGGCGGCAACGGCAACGACTTTATCTATGCAATTGTCGGTGCTGGTGCGACCAGTATTGTCGGCGGAGCCGGCGTCGATACCGTTGAATTCCTCGCCTTCGGGTCAAGCATGACCCCGGTGATCGCCAACCTGACCAGCTTCTGGTCCACCGGCAGCGTCGTGATCGGCGACATCACCCTCAGCGGAATCGAGGCGCTGGTGCTTGCGCTCAGCGTCGTCGACGACAACCTGACGCTGGGCCTCAACGCCCCCACCGGGCAGACGGTGCAGGCCTATGGCGGCAACGACCAGGTCTCCGGCAGCCAGCTGGACGACTGGATCAGGGGCGGCGACGGCAACGATACCCTGCTGGGCAATGGCGGGATCGACAAATTGGAAGGCGATTCCGGCAGCGACGATCTTGACGGCGGCGATGGCGGCGACCTGCTGATCGGCGGCGATGGTACCGATACGCTCAACGGCGGCCTTGGAAATGACGCGCTCTATGGCGATAGCGAGTTTCCCTTTGGCGGCGGAGAGGCCGACATTCTCAATGGCGGCGATGGCAACGACGGACTGCACGGCGGCGGCGGCAACGACACGCTCAACGGCGGGGCTGGCAACGATGTTCTCAATGGCGGCACCGGTCAGGATATCTTCGATGGCGGGGATGGTGATGACACGCTGCTGGTGTCGGACATTCCCGCGTCTATTTCCGGCGGTGCCGGATTTGATTCGGTGCAGTTCCAGAATCTGTTCGCCGTTACCGGCGGATTGCAAGTCGATCTGACGAACTTTTGGGCGGGCGGCGGCGGCACCATCGGATTGACCGGCGCGGCGCCGGTGGCCATGACCGGCATCGAAGCGATCACGGGACTGTCGGGCACACAGGGCGCCGATCACTTCGTGCTGGGCACCGGCTACACCGGCAACCCGACAAGCATCTCGCTCTATGATGGCGATGACTACATTTCGGGAGGCAGTTTCGCTGGCGACATCTTTGGCGGCGCGGGCAATGACCACATCATCGGCGGCGACATCGTCAACGGGCTTGTCGGCGGCACCGGCAACGACATTCTCGAAGGCCTTGGCGGCGACGACTGGCTCGACGGCGAAGACGGTGACGATCAGGTTAGCGGCGGCGCGGGCAATGACACTATTTTCGGGCTGGCCGGCAACGACGCGCTGGATGGCGGGGCAGGCAACGATGCGCTTTACGGTGTCGATGGCAACGATGCACTGTCCGGCGGCGCGGGCGATGATCTCATGGCCATGGGCACGGGCACCGACAATGCGCACGGCGATGCCGGCAACGACACATTCCGCCTCGATCTGGATTGGCTGAGCGCCGGCGACATCGTCGATGGCGGGGCGGACCAGGATACCGCGAAGCTCTTCTTTTACGGTTCGACTGCGGCGTTCAATCTTGATCTGACCACTTATTGGGCAGGCCTGTCGACCACCATCAGCGGCGCGCAGTTCAGCAACATCGATATATTCTTTGCCGAACTGGGCGACGGCAATGACAGCGTCATCATGGGTGCGGGCAGTAGCCTGGGCCACACGCTTTACGGCTTTGGCGGCAGTGATACGCTCACCGGCGGCAATGGCGGCGACCTGCTCGATGGCGGGGTCGGCAACGATGTGCTGTCCGGGCTTGGCGGCAATGACACGCTTGTCGGCGGCGACGGCACGGACCAGATTTCCGGCGGCGCGGGCGACGACGCCATCGAGGCCGGCACGGGCGATGACACCATCCGCTTCCTCTCCGGCCTCGATCAGGTCAGCGGCGGCGATGGTGCCGACCAGCTGGTCGCCGAAGCTGCGGACAGCGTGCTGCAATGGACCAAGTCCGTACCAGGACCAGGCGGTCCGGTCGGTGCATTGCTGGTATCAGGCGTCGAGACGATTTCAGGTGGCGGCTTTTCCAATGTCACGATTACCGGCACAGGGCTGGGCGAGACCATGAACTTCTCGCAGCTCACGCTCAGCGGCATCGCCGCGATCCGCGGGCTGGACGGCTTTGACACCATTACCGGCTCAGCCGGTGCCGACGCGCTCGATGGCGGCGCGGGCGACGATACGCTTGCGGGCGGCGGCGGCGTGGACAGCTTCATCGGCGGCGCGGGCAACGACACATTCAATGTCGAATTGCAGGCTGAGCTCGTCTTCGAGAACGCCGGCGAAGGCACGGACCATGTCAACAGCACCGCCAGTTATTACCTCTTCGCCAATGTCGAGAATCTGACCCTGGCCAGCGGCACGGGCGACATTTTCGGCGTCGGCAACGATCTCGCCAACGCAATCAACGGCAACGAAGGCGCGAACCTGCTGATCGCGGGCGCAGGCGACGATGTCGTGCATGGCAACGGCGGCAATGACGTGATCTTCGGGCAGGAGGGGGCCGATCAGCTGTTCGGCGATTCCGGCAGCGACTATGTCGCAGGCGGGATCGGCAATGATACGATCAGCGGCGGCACCGATGCCGATATCCTCTATGGCGAGGATGGCGCGGACCAGGTCTCCGGCAATTCCGGCGCGGACTTCCTCGCCGGTGGCAGCGGCGACGATGTCCTCGATGGCGGCGAGCAAGCCGATGCGCTCTATGGCGAGGCCGGCAACGACACGCTGTGGGGCGGCTTCAGCTTCGATTTCGATCTCCTGGTTGGCGGCGAGGGCAACGATGTGCTGCACGGCGACAGCACCCAGGGCGATTTCGATCACCTCCATGGCAATGCCGGCGATGACAGCTTTTACGTCGATACGCCGTTCGACCTCACGTTCGAACAGGCCGGGGAAGGCACCGACACCATCTATGCCAATATTATCGGCGCGGGCTTCTACATGTATGACAATGTCGAAAATCTCGTCCTGCTCGGCAACACCCCGTTCGGCGTAGGCAATTCCGGCGACAACATCATGACCGGCAACGCCATCGGCAATTTCCTGCTGGGTGGCGGCGGCAACGATACGCTCAATGGCAAGGGCGGCTTCGATGTGCTGTTCGGCGAGGCTGGCGCGGACACTTTCGTGTTCGAGGCCGGCACCGGCGGCGACATAATCGGCGATTTCGCGGGCGGCACCGACAAGATCAAGCTCACCGGCATCTTCGCCACTTTCGCCGAGGCTCAGGTCAACTTCATCCAGAACGGTAATGTCGGCGCGATCAATCTGGGCAACGGCGATTTTGTTGTTCTGCTCGATGTCACGATGAGCCAGCTTACAGCGACGGATTTCCTGTTCGGCTAGGGTCTTGCCGACTTACGTCGAATCGGTGCCAGCCCGCTCCCCCGCCCGGCCACCCATATTGTACAATGGCTTGGGTGGCCGGGCGGGGGAGCGGGCTGGCACCGTCTAAACCGGAAAGACTCTAGAACCCAGCGGCAGCGCCGCTTCGACCAGCGCGACGTCTTCGGGATTGTTGACTTCCCACAGTCCGCCATCGGGCAGCGGCACTTCGACCAAGTCGATCGGCCAGCCGGCGTCGAGGAAACGCAGTTGCTCGAGTCCTTCGACCAGTTCGAGCGGCGAAGGCGGCATTTCGGCATAGGCGGCCAGCGCCTCGTGGCGGTAGGCATAGAGCCCGATATGCAGCTTGAGCGGCAGCACACCTTGCTGCCCGCTCCCGGCACCGTGAGGGATCGGGTATTTGCTGAAATAGGCGGCGCGTCCGTCTGCCCGTGTGACCACGCAGGTCCCGCCGACACGGCCGGCACGGGCATCGTCCTGGATGCGGGCGGTGGTCAGCGCATCGCAGCTGACATAGGGGGTCGCCACTGCCGCCGTGCCGCGCTCCAGCGCCTCCAGCAGGGCGGCGATTTGGCCGGGCGGCACCAGCGGGCTGTCACCCTGGAGGTTGACGACATTCGCCGGCCGCAGCCCGGTTTCGCGCAGCACCGCCGCGCAGCGCTCGGTGCCGTTGCGCAAGCTGGCGGACGTCATCACCGCGCGCCCGCCAAACCCGGCGACGCAATCGGCGATTTCGGCATTGTCAGTCGCGACAACCACCGCATCGGCCCCCGCCGCCGCCACGCCGGCCCGCCAGACCCATTCGACCAACGGCAGCGTAACCCCGTCGCGCGCGGTTAGCGGGGCCAGCGGCTTTCCGGGAAAGCGGACCGATTCGTACCGGGCCGGGATGATGATGAGCGTTTCCATGACGCCCGCCTGGTCTAATCGATGCTGACTCGCAAGAGATCGTGCAGATCGACCAGACCCACGGGTTGTCCATCAAGCGGATCGACCAGGAAAATCGCGGTAATCCGGTGTGCCCGTGCGGCTTCGAGCGCATGATCGGCGGTGTGATCGGGTGACAGCGTTACCGGGTTCGCATGCATGAGACTGGCGCAACTGGCATCCATCAGCGACGCATAGCCGCGCCGCAGGTCACCGTCGGTGATGACACCGAGCAGACCGCCGCTGGCCGGATCAACCACCCCGACGATACCAAATCCCTTGCTCGTCATCTCCGCCAGTATCGCTTCGATCGGCGCATCCGGCAAAACCAGCGGCAGCCGGGTGCCAGCATGCATCAGATTGTGAAGCGGCCTGAGCCGCTGTCCGATCCGTCCGCCGGGATGCAGCACCGCCAGCTTGCTTGCCGAAAAATTGCGGCGGCTGGCGACGAGCGAAGCCAGGGCATCGCCCAGCGCGATGGTGGCGACGGTGGAGGCCATCGGCACACCTGCCACCGGCGCGCCTTCGTCTTCCAGATCGGGCAGCAGCAGCACCAGATCGGCCTCGGTGCTCAACAGGCTGTTGCGGCCGGCGGTGACGGATATGGTAAGAAGATCGTGGTCACGCGCATAATGCAGCAGGCTGAGCAAGGGCCGCGACGATCCCGAAACTGAAATCGCCAGCAGGATATCGCCAGGCGCCAGCATTCCGAGATCGCCGTGTGCAGCATCGGCGGGATGGAGGAACATGGCCGGGATGCCCAGCGAGGAAAAAGTCGAGGCCAGCTTCCGCGCCGCGATCCCCGACTTGCCGACACCGGATGTCACCAGCCGCCCCTTGCATGCCTGGATATGGCCGCCGCCACCACAATGGCGGGATCCATTTCCACTCGCAGCCGCGCGAGGGCATGTTCGGCAGCGGCAACAACCCGTCTCGCCACTGCCAACTCAGGCAGGCCGGGCGCATCTTTGACTGACTTCACGCCTGTAGGCATAACTCACGACCCTGCCAGAAAATACATAGACGGTAACAATTTAGGCTATTGGTGTAGCACCCCTAAGGCCAGCAATATTTGGTCGCACCCAAGGCATTCGCGCTCAACGGTTTTGCTGGCATGACAGATAGCCGATGCTTTAGCTTGATCGGAATGTCTATTTCGGCAAGGCAGCGGAAATGATTGAGGCGTTCAATCGGGAACGGGACGATTGCTGGTCGGCGATTTTCCTGACATTCCTTGGGGGATAAGCAGGACCATGTTTGTCATTGCCGGCCCCTGTGTAATCGAAAGCGAACGTCATGCCCTGGGCGTGGCCGAAACGCTTGCCCGGATCGCTCACGATCTTGATATAACGCTAGTTTACAAATCCTCTTTCGACAAGGCTAACCGTACGTCGGGCAAGTCGCCTCGCGGACCTGGGCAGGAAGAAGGACTGCGCATTCTCGCCAAGGTCCGGGCCGAGACGGGACTGCCGGTATTGACCGACATTCACGAAGCGCATCAGGCAGCGTCGGTTGCGCAGGCTGTCGATGTGCTCCAGATTCCGGCCTTCCTTTGCCGCCAGACCGACCTTCTGGTCGCCGCGATCGCCACAGGAAAGCCCGTCAATCTCAAGAAGGGCCAGTTCATGGCCCCGGGCGACATGGCCCATGCCGTGGCCAAGGCGCAGGCAGTGTTGCCGCCGGGCATCGCGGCGGGCGATCGGCTGATGCTGTGCGAGCGGGGCACGAGTTTCGGCTACCACGATCTCGTCGTCGATATGCGCGGACTTGAGGAAATGCGCGACCTGGGCTGCAATGTCGTGTTCGATGCCTCGCATTCCGTCCAGCAGCCGGGCAAGGCGGGAGATAGCAGTGGCGGCCAGCGAATGCGCATTCCGGTGCTGGCTCGCGCCGCCGTTGCCGCGGGCATCGACGGGCTGTTCATCGAGACCCATCCCGAGCCGGAGCAAGCCATGTCCGACAGCGCGACCGTCTGGCCGCTCGACCGGCTGGCAGCGCTGCTTGGCGACCTGCTGGCGATCGAGCGCGCGGTGCGCGAGCGCGGCATGGTCGACCCCTGCCGTGCCCAGCCGCTGGTCGGCCTATCGAGGATGCCGCTGGCCGGCCTGTCGAGGACGCCGCCGGCTTCCCGTTGATGGCAAAGCAGTTTCTTTTTCTTCAGGGACTTCCTGGCCCATCTGCTCGCATGATTGGGCGGGAACTGGTTCGCACTGGCGCCGGAGTTTCGCGTGTCAACTTTAACGGCGGCGACTTATGGGACTGGCGCGCCCGCGGGCACCGCTTCACCGGTGCAGCAGCGCAATTCAAACCTTGGTTGCGCAAGCTTTGCGAGAGAGAGGCAGTCACCGCCATCGTCCTGTTTGGCGAGCGGCGGCCGCTGCATGCGGCGGCGCTGGAACTGGCGGCGGAGTGCGAAATCGACGTTCACGTCATCGAAGAGGGCGCGCTCAGGCCGAACAGCGTCTCGGTCGAATTCTGGCCGGCAGGAAGGCGTTGGACGCCGCCGCAATCGCTGGACGACTGCCGGCGGCGCATCGCCGGCGCGCGGGACAGGCTGCCCGAAGTTCCGGTCGAAAACCGCTTCTGGCCGCGGATGCGCGAGGCTGTTACCTATTGGGCCTATGCCGTGGCATTGACGCCGCTGTTCCCACGCTATCGCAGCCATCGCCCGATCTCCAGCTGGCGCGAAATGCTGCTGTGGATCCGGCGCTGGCTGCGCCGCTCCAGCGAGCGCCGTACCAGTCAGGCCGAGCTTGCCCGGCTGAAGTCCGGCGCGTTTTTCCTGTTCCCACTGCAACTCGATGGCGATGCCCAGCTCGTTCACCGCAGCCCATTCGCGGCGATGCAGGCCGCCATCGAGCAGGTGATCGCCGACTTCGCAGGAAATGCCCCCGGCGATGTCTCGCTGCTGGTAAAGCGGCATCCCTTCGACCCCGACCCGCAGGGCTGGCGCGGCATTGTCCGCAAAATCGGCGCGCGGCACGGCATTGGTGGGCGCGTCCGCTATGTCGAGCATGGCGATCTGGAGGATATGCTGGACCGCTGCCGGGGCGCGGTGATGGTCAACAGCACCGTCGGGGCGCTGGCGCTGCAGCGAGGCAAGCCGGTGCATGCGCTGGGGCAGGCGATCTATGCCATCCCCGGGCTGGTCGATCTTGCCCCACTTGCAGAATTCTGGCACCGCCCCCAGCCTCCCGCCGACGGCGCCTTCGCGTTGTTTTCACAGGTGCTGTGGAGTGAATGCCTGGTCAATGGCGGCTTCCATTCGCCGGCAGCGCTGGACATGCTCGCGCGCGGAGCGGCGCAGCGCATCCTGGAAGCCCGGCTTTGACGCGGCCGGTCGTCATCGATCTCAGCCGCCTGGTCTGGCGCGGCCGCCATGCCACGCCCAGCGGTATCGACCGGGTGGAACGCGCCTATGCCCGACATTTTCTGGGCCAGTCGGACCGGCCGACGCGTTTCATCGCGCGGATGGGCGCGGCCGGTGCACGCCATCTCGATCCCGGATTGCTGGCCGGTTTTCTGGACCGCCTTGATGCCGGCTGGTCGGCTTCGGGAAAGGGCGGCGGCTTCGCTTCCGCTCTGCGACTGCTGGCCGGCTCGCGCGGCGTGACCGGCGGCGACGGCGCGATCACGATCATCCCTTCGCATCAGAACTGGCACCGCCTGCCCTGGCTGGAGCGCTGGCGGCACGGCAATGGCAGGCTGGTGCTTTTCCTGCACGATACCATCCCGAGCGATTTTCCCGAATACGCCCGTGCAGGCGGCGCGGCGCGGCACCTTGGGCGCCTGCGCAACGGACTGGCCGTTGCCGACGGCTTCATCGTCAATTCTGCCGCCACCGAGTCCGCGCTGCTGCGCCATGCCAAAGCTGGCCACCGCCCCGAAATCGCCATAGCCCCGATCGGGCTCGATCCGCTGCCTGCGGCATCGCGGTTCAAGGTGCCGGACGATCCGTATTTCCTGTGTCTGGGCACTATCGAGCCGCGCAAGAACCACTTGCTGCTGCTCCATGTCTGGCGCCAGCTGGCAGCGCGGGGAACGGCAGCAATTCCCCGGCTGGTCATTGTCGGTCGCCGCGGCTGGGAAAACGAGAATATCGTCGACCTGCTCGAACGCAGCCACGCGATCGGCGACCATGTCAGCGAATACAACCAGCTCGGCGACAGCGACCTCGTCGCGCTCATCCTTGGCGCACGCGCCCTGCTGATGCCCAGCTTCGCCGAAGGCTTCGGCATGCCGGTGGTCGAGGCGCTGGCGCTTGGCGTCCCGGTGATTGCCAGCGACATGGCGGTATACCGGGAGAGCGCCGGACAGGTGCCCGACTATCTCGATCCGCTTGACGGACCGGGATGGAGCAAGGCAGTCATGGACTATGCCGGTCCCCAATCACACGCGCGCCAAGCGCAGATCGAGCGCATGCAAGGCTGGAGCCCGCCGGGCTGGGACAATCATTTCGCCAGCGTCCACGCCCTTCTGGAACGGATCGAGCGATGATCCGGACCAGTGAACTGCAGAGCCTGCGGATCCAGGCCAATGTCGTCGGCGCGCTGATCATGCGCGAGCTGCACACCCGCTTTGGGCGCGCCAATATCGGCTATCTGTGGCTGTTCGGCGAGCCGCTGCTGCTGGCTGTCGCGGTTGGCGCGCTGCATTCGCAGCAGCATATTCCGATTGCCGGGAATGTCCGTTCGGTGCCCTTTGCCTTTGGCGGCTATACGCTGTTCATCATGTTCCGTTCGATGGTGTCGCGCGCCGAAACGCTGCTTGAGGCCAATCGCCCGCTGCTCAATCATCGCCAGGTGACGCTGTTCGACATGCTACTGGCACGCGCACTGCTGGAAGTTGCCAGCACGATCGCCGTGCTCACCTTGCTGCTGTTCGCGGCCTGGCTTGCGGGCTTTGCCGACATTCCGCCCGAGCCGATGAAAGTGCTTGGCGCGATTGGCCTGCTGGCCTGGTTTTCCTTCGCCGTGTCGATGATCGTCACGCTGCTATCGCACGAAAGCCCGATGGTCGGGCGGCTGGTGCATCCGCTGCTCTATCTGTCGATGCCGCTGTCGGGGGCGTTCTTCACCATGGCCTGGATGAGCGAGAGCCTGCGCGCCATGCTGGCCTGGGTGCCGATGGTGCCGATTTTCGAACTCTTCCGTGTGGGGCTGTTCGAGGGATACGACGCGCGCTATGCGATGCTGACCTATCCAGTCGCCTGCTGCGCCGTACTGACGGCGATTGGGCTTGCCGGGCTGCGCGCCATGCGCTCAAGGGTGCAGATAATGTAATGACGCACTTTATTGTACTGACCGGGAATTACCGTGGACGCGACTAACTCTGCCTTGAAAGCGCAGCTCGAGGACGAGGCTCCGCCCCGGGACCAGGCTGATGGCTGGTATCGCACCCGGCGCGGGGCGTTCGTGCTGCTGGTGATCGTGCCGACGTTGCTGGTGCTGTTCTACACCGGCCTGATCGCCAGTTCGCAGTACGATTCGAAGGCAGCCTATATCATCCGCGGCATGCAGCAGGAGCGGGCTTCTCCGGGCGGGCTGGCCGAGCTGTTCGGCGGTTCGCAGGCGTTGGGCGGAGCGCCGCATGAGGCACAGAGCATCCGCGACTATTTGCAATCCCCCGATGCCATTGCCGCGCTCAAGGCGCGCGGAATCGATCTGGTCGCGCTCTATCACCGCGACGATGCCGACATCTTCTCGAAGCTGCGCTTCGCCCATCCGCGCGCGGAGACACTGCTCGACTACTACCGCGATCATGTTCATGTCGATTACAACGAGAATGACGGGATCACCCGCCTGTCAGTCCGGGCATTCGCGCCTGCCGACGCCAAACGCGTCGCCGAGGCGCTGATCGCGCTGGGCGAAGCGCGCGTGAATGCCTTCAACAGCCGCGCCATCGAGGCCGGAAAGACCGCCGCCGAAGCGGACCTGGTCAAGGCCGAGTCTGAACTTTCCGCGATCCAGGGCGAGATGACCCAGTTTCGCGACGTCAGCGGCGACATCGATCCAGCCAAGGGCAGCGACCTTTCGCAGAAGGAACTTGAAAGGGTCAGCGCCATGTTGATCGGAGAACAGGCCAACCTTGAGACCATGCGGCGCTATCTTGCCAGCGGCAGCCCGCTGGTGATTGCAGCGCGAGACCGCATCGAAGTGCTGCAGCGCACCGCGAACGAACTGCGCGGGAATCTGACCGGCGGGACCAATACGCTGGACCGGCGACTGGCAAGATTCGAACAACTCAAACTGCGCCAGGGCTTTGCCGCCAAGCGCTATGACACGGCCCGCGCCGCGCTCGAAACCGCGCGGGTCCAGGCCGAACGCCAGCGCCTGTTTTTCGTGCCGGTGGTTACCGCCAACTTGCCCGAGAAGCCCAGCCGTCCGACCCCTTTGTTGACTTCGCTGGCCGTGCTTGTGGGACTGGCGGTGGCGTTTGCGATTGGCTGGCTGCTGCTCGCCGGGGTCCGCGAGCATCAGGCATAAGATCAGGCCGGCGCTGGCAATCCGAAGTGCATGTCAATCGCCTCGTCGATCGTATCGCAGGCGATATACCGCGCATCGCGAACCACCGCGCCGCGATCGCAATATTCGCGCAGCGTATGGGGATCGTGCGACACCATCACCAGTGTGCCTGACTGGCGCCGCGCGATCAGCGCATCGTGGCAGCGCAGCCGAAAGCGGGCATCACCGGCTGCGGTAATTTCATCGACCAGATAACAGTCGAAATCGACCGCCAGCGACGCGGCAAAGGCCAGGCGGGCCATCATTCCCGCCGAATAGGTGCGGATCGGCATGTCGAGATAGGACCCGAGCTCGGCAAAATCATCGACGAAGGCCAGCGTCTCGGCAATCGGGCGGCTGTAGATGCGGGCTATGAAACGGACATTGTCAGCCCCGGTCAGACTGGACTGGAAGGCGCTGGCATAGCCGATCGGCCAGGAGACGTTCATCCCGCGCTCGATCCGCCCCGAACTGGGCTGCTCGACCCCAGCGATCAGCCGCATCAGAGTCGATTTGCCGGCACCATTGTGCCCGCAGATGCCGACCGCCTCGCCGCGATTAAGCACAAAGCTGACATCTTTCAGCACATGATGCCGGCCGGTGCGGGTGGGATAGCCTTTCGCGACACCATCGAAAACAATCATTGCGGCTGCATACCGGCGCGATATCGGCTTGCCAAGCTTGCCGATTTAACGTTGAGCATCGCGCGCTAACCTACAAAAGCATTCAGGGTGGAATAGCTGATGGATCGAATGCCGCAAATGCCGGGGCGGGTAATGATCGACGGCTTCAATCTCGCCCTGCCCCGGGGAACCGGGGTCGCCACTTATGGCATGAACCTGGAGCGGGCACTGCGCGGCATGGGGATCGGCGTTGAAGCGGTCTATGGCCTGCGCGCGCCCTTCAACCGCAAGCTGCGCGAGATCATGTTCTACGAAGCGCTTGGCGGCGAATTCCAATCGCCGTTGCCTTCGCGCTGGAGCTTCCGGGGCATTCGTGAAACCTCATTGCTGGTCCGCCCAAAAACCGCCCGGCAGATCCCGACCAACGGCAACGTCATCTCGCGCCAGTTCGAATACCGCCTGCCACAGTTCGACCGGCTGTTTACCTCGCCCGACCTGTTCGAGCAGGCTGGTCGCCACTTCAAACGCTATGGGCTGTTCCTGCCGGTTCGCGTGCCCAACCCGCCCGAAATCATGCACTGGACCTATCCGCTGCCGGTCTGGCTGGTCGGTGCGAAAAACATCTACACGCTGCACGATCTGGTGCCGCTGCGCCTGCCCTTCGCCAGTCTCGACAACAAGCGCGCCTATTTCAAACTGATCCGCGCCTGCGTGCGCAAGGCCGATCACATCTGCACCGTTTCGCAGGCCAGCCTTGACGATATCGTCCGCCAGTTTCCGATGAAGCCGGCGCGGATCACCAACACCTACCAGGCCGTGCGCCTGCCGAAATATGTCACCGACCTGCCCGAGAGCGAAGTCGAAGCATCGGTGAAGAGCATCTTCAACCTGCCTTACAAAGGCTATTTCCTGTATTTCGGCGCGGTCGAGCCCAAGAAGAATGTCGGCCGTCTGATCGAGGCCTATCTGGCGATGTCGACCAAGACGCCGCTGGTCATCGTCGGCACCCGCGCCTGGGGCAGCGATGCCGAATTGCGGCTGCTCCAGCGCGACGAGGTTCAGCCACTCAAGGCAACCTTCAAAAACGTGCGGCGCATCGATTACCTGCCGCGTGCCTTGCTGATGCGGCTGGTGCGCGGGGCCAAGGCAGTCACCTTCCCCTCGATCTATGAAGGCTTCGGACTGCCCGTGCTTGAGGCTATGTCGGTAGGCACGCCGGTGCTGACCGGAAACACCGCATCGCTGCCGGAAGTGGCCGGCAGTGCCGCGCTGACGGTCGACCCTTATGATGTCAGTGCAATCAGCGAAGCGCTGCGCGCGCTTGACGGCGATCCGGAACTGCGCGCAAGATTGTCCGCCGCGGGTATCGAACAGGCCAGGAAATTCAGTATGGAAGCCTACCAGGATCGGCTTGGCGATATGTACCGCAAGGTCCTGAAACGATGATCGCGCGGCTGCTCCCGCGATGCGCAGCGCCGCTGCTGGCTCTGGCGCTGACGGCATGTTCAGGACTGCCTGCGGCGAGCCCCACGGTCAATCAACTGCTCAAGCCGCTCGACAGGAACGACGTCGAAGTGGTCGATATCACGCCTGCCACACCTTCGGGCGAAACGGCACTGTTGCAGCCGCAGCTGCCCTGGACGATCGGCGATGCCCAGACCTTCGCCGATGGCATCGCCACCGGCGATGTGCTTAGCGTCACGATCTACGAGGTTGGCTATTCGCTGTTTGGCGGCGGGCAGACCGGTGGTGCGGGCATTGGCGAAACCGGCAGCGGAACCGGCGGCGACACCCGCGGCGGTGCCCATCGGCTGCCCGCGATTACGGTGCCGGAAAACGGGGTGATCCACTTGCCCTACGCCGGTGCCATCAACGTTGCCGGCCGGTCCGGCGATGCAGTCGCCCGCACGATCGAGGCGCGGCTGCGCGGCAAATCGCAATTCGCCCAGGCCGTGGTCGCGGTTGCCAGCGGGCCGCAGCGCAGCGTCGTGGTCAGCGGCGATGTCGCCAGGCCGGGACGTGTCGGGCTGACCTCGGCGCATGAGCGACTGCTCGACGCCATCGCGCTCGCCGCCGGTCCGCAGGCGCGCGGGGCGGATACCCTGGTGCGGCTGACCAGGGGCGGCCAGATCAGCGCTGCCCGGCTCGACGAGATCACTACCAGTGGCCCGATGAATGTAACGCTGGCCCCTGGCGACAGCATCGAGCTGAGCAAGAATGTGCGCAGCCTGACGGTGCTGGGTGCGGCCAAATCCGTGTCGGAAATTCCCTTCGACAGCGCCCGGCTGACCCTGAGCGAGGCCCTCGCCAGGGCCGGCGGGCTGCTCGATAATCAGTCCGATGCTACCGGCGTGTTCATATTCCGCTACGAGCTGCGCGAACGCGAAGGGATGACCGTTCGGCAGCCGGTGATCTACCGGCTCAACCTGCTCAAGCCGACCAGCTACTTCGCCGCACAACAGTTCGAAATGCGCCAGAAGGACGTGATGCTGGTCGCCAATGCCCGCACCATCCAGCTTAACAAAGTCATCCAGACCATCAATTCGCTGGCCGCGCCGATTGTCACCGTTGATATCCTGACGCGGCCCTAGCGTGTGGAACAGACCATTGCCGGGATCGGCTGCCTGACCGGCATTGCCCCCTGGAAGCGCCGGCGCATCGTGCAGCTGCTGCAGAACCGCCACGGCCCGCCCCATGCCAGGACGGCGCGCGAGGCGGTGCGGATCGCCCGTCGCAACGGCGGCGCGGTGGCCTGCTGGGCCTCGCGCATGCCGGCGGACCTGCCCCGGCTGGCGCGGGCTGCCGGGGTGGAGGTGTGGTCGATCGAGGATGGCTTCATCCGCTCGGCCGGACTCGGTGCGGCGCTGACCCAGCCGGCCTCGGTGGTGATAGACCGCCGCGGGCGGCATTACGATCCGGCGCAGCCTTCGGACCTCGAACATTTCCTCCAGACCGCCAGCTTTCCGCCTGAATTGCTCGAACGTGCCGCTGTGCTGATCAAGGCGATCCGCCGCCACGCCATCACCAAATACAACCTCGCGGGCAGCCTGGTGAAACTGCCCGCAGGACGCCGCATCGTGCTGGTTCCCGGCCAGGTCGAAGGTGACCTCTCGGTGGTCCAGGGCGGTGGCGGGATGACCATGCAGGCGTTGATCGCCCGTGTCCGCGCCGAGGAGCCGGACGCCTTCCTGATCTACAAGCCGCACCCCGATGTCGCCGCCGGTCTGCGGCATGGTGAGAGCGCCGAGGGTGCCGACCTGATAGTCCAAGACGCCAGCCTGGCCGACCTGCTCGACCGCGTCGATGCCGTGCATGTGCTGACTTCGCTCGCCGGGTTCGAGGCGCTGCTGCGCGGGCGCGAGGTGGTGACGCATGGCCAGCCCTTCTACGCCGGCTGGGGCCTGACCCGCGACCTCGCCCCCCTCCCCCGCCGCACCCGGCGGCTGACTCTAGATGAACTGGCGGCAGGCGTGCTGATTGAATATCCGGTCTATGGCGATCCACTGACCGGCCGGCGCTGCACGCCTGAGGAAACTATCGCCGCCATCGCCGCCATGCCGCCCGGCACCCGCCCCGCAGCCTGGCGGCTTCTGCCCGCGCGCGTCGCTGGCTGGCTAGGCCGCTTTCCGCAACTGTTCAGGAGCGCAGCCCATGCCAGCCATGCCGATCCCTAAGCGCCTTCGCAGTCTCAGCCGCCGCCTTGCCAACCGCTGGACGAAGCCCCTCAATCCGACAGGAACGAACACCATGCAGCAAAACCCGATCTACGACATCTGGCGCATCCTCAGCCTGCCGCGATCGCAGGTCGAATCGGAAATCCGCGCACTGTGCCAGCAGGCCTACCTGGGCGATTACGAGGCGCTGTGCCGCATCCTCGGCCGCTACAAGATGTATGTCGATACCCGCGACATCGGCATTTCCAGCCACCTGATGCTCGAGGGTTATTGGGAGATGTGGGTGACCGCGGCGATGATGAAGGCGGTGCGGCGCGGATCGGTGGTGGCCGACGTCGGCGCGAACCTGGGCTATTTCACCCTGCTCCTCGCCGACCTCACCGGAGCCGAAGGCCGCGTGCTGTCTTTCGAGCCCAACCCCAACATCGCCGGGCGGCTGCGCAAGAGCATCGAGGTCAACGGCTTTGGCGCTTTCACCGATCTCCACGAGATGGCGCTGGGCGGCGAAGAGGGGCTGGTCTCGATGGACATCCGGCTCGACCAGCCCGGCGGCGGCCGCACCATCACTGCCGGCAGCGCGGGCGGCGGCGCGCCAGGCGAAACCCGGATCCGCATGGGCCGCTTCGACGAAATCCCCCACGCACTCGACACCGAATTCATGAAGATCGACGTCGAGGGCTTCGAGCCCCACGTCTGGGCGGGAATGTCCGGACTATTGGCCCGGAAAAAGCCGCTGACCATCTTCATGGAATTCACCATTGGCCGCTTCCCCGACGCGCAGGGGTTTCTGGAGGAGATATTGAGCCACGGCTTCGGGCTGGAGATCATCGATTTTAATGAGGGGGTGGTGCCGATTTCTAGGGAGGAGTTGTTCGGCGGGCCGCATGATGTGGATCATATGCTGGTGTTTCGACGGGGGTGAGGGATTAGGCACCTACTCACCTGAGCGACTGTATTGGTGATTCTCGCCCAAGAGCTAGGAATCCAATAGCTGCTTTGACAAGTGCAAAAATGGCACACAATTCAGTAAACTGGAGTCGCCTGATTTGACACGGGCCGTGAAATCTGGCCCATTGAGGCTCCCATTGGCATATCAACTGCAGGGCTTCTAAATGGCTAGCGAAGCACTAACGACGTTTCAGTCTCAGTATAATGCATGGCGTAACTCCACAGATGATATTTTTGATTTCGCAGTCACACTCGCAAAGCTGGCTGACGAACTGGGAGCAGCCAACTCGAAGCAGCAGTTTGGATTGGATTTTGTTCAGGGCCTAGGGGATTTCCTTTCCGCTCTCGACATTACAGTCTCGACAGCAGATGCAATAACCGTAATCAGCAATAGCAACGATCCGGGTGAAATAGCCGCACAAATTTATGGAATTTTTCTTGATGCCTGCTTTTTTACCTTGCATGCGACGTCAGATGGCTCTGGTCTAGGCAAACTCTTCATCGATTTTTCTATCACTTTGGTCGAAACATGGTTCGAACAGAACCATATCAAAGAAATTGCGATGGAGGAAATCAGATACCTGGTTAACAACGCGATCGGGTTTGACCCTGAATCCCTGACTTTACAGAAATCCGGAAATGATGTTCAGATCGTCCAATCGTGGCACAATTCCAGTCTTGCCGTCACCACGGGCGACAATGACGACGTGATCACGAGCACTTCGGGACAAAATCTCAACGACAATTTCAACCTTGGCGGCGGGAACGACACGGTTACAGTCACGGGCGGTTTCGACAGTGTCACCGGCGGAGAAGGTTCTGACCTGCTGATTGCCGACTACGGCGACGCAAGCCAGCGCGTCTATATGGATAATCTGCAGCCAGACCCGAACGGATATCAGGGAGTTTTGCGGAACGTCGGCCAGTCACGCGAGACCTACTTCAGCGGCATCGAACGCTTCGATATCCGCAGCGGCTCCGGAAGCGACATCATCAACACCGGCAACGGTGACGACAAAATTTCCACCGGCGCTGGTGACGATGAGGTCAATAGCGGCGACGGCAATGATATCGTCGATGGCGGGGCGGGTATCGATAGTGTGTTCCAGGATTGGTCAACTCGAACCACTTCGATCAACTGGAACCTGCAGACCGATGCATTCAGCGGGCCTGGCAGTTGGACCAATTTCGAGCGCTTCGGTCAGCTCAGGACAGGTTCGGGCGATGACAACATTGTCACTGGCAACACGTTCGTACTCGGTAACGTGATCGACCTGGGCGGCGGGAATGACACGGTGCGGACAGGTGCCGGTTTCGTCAATGTGAACGGCGGAGAAGGTTCTGACCTGCTGATTGCCGACTACGGCGACGCAAGCCAGCGCGTCTATATGGATAATCTGCAGCCAGACCCGAACGGATATCAGGGAGTTTTGCGGAACGTCGGCCAGTCACGCGAGACCTACTTCAGCGGCATCGAACGCTTCGATATCCGCAGCGGCTCCGGAAGCGACATCATCAACACCGGCAACGGTGACGACAAAATTTCCACCGGCGCTGGTGACGATGAGGTCAATAGCGGCGACGGCAACGATACCCTCGATGGCGGGGAGGGCACTGACCAACTCACCGGCGGCGCAGACAATGACACCTACCTCACCGACCAGCAATCCGACCTCATCTTCGAATCCCCAAATGAAGGCACAGATTCCGTCACCTCCACCGCCAGCTATTACCTCTACGCCAATGTAGAAAACCTCACTCTCGCGGCAAGCTCCGGCAACCTGTTCGGCGTCGGCAATGAACTCGCCAACAGCCTCATTGGCAACGAAGGGCAGAACCTCCTTATCGCCGGGCTGGGCGACGATATCGTACATGGCGGAGTTGGCGTCGACAGTCTGTTCGGCGAAGGCGGGCTTGATCAGCTCTACGGCGATGCCGGGATCGATTACCTCGTCGGCGGGGCCGGCAACGATGTGCTCGATGGCGGGGAGGATGCGGACGCGATCTATGGCGAGGATGGCGACGATGTGCTGATCAGCGGGGCCAGCTTCGATACCGACATTCTGGTCGGCGGTTCCGGCAACGATACTCTGCGCGCCGACAGTGGTCAGGCCAACCCCGACTACGACCTGATCGACGGCGGATCCGGCAATGACGCCTATTGGGTCGATACCGGGGCCGACCTCACCTACGAGGCCTTGGACGGCGGCACTGATACAGTCCATGCCAATGTCCCGGTCGCCGGCGCCGGGGTCTATCTGTGGGCCAATGTCGAGCATCTGGTGCTCGAGGGCACCACCAGCTTCGGCGTCGGCAACGAGCTCGCCAATCAGCTTACCGGCAATGCCTCAGCCAACTACCTGCTCGGCGGCGGCGGCAACGATATTCTCAACGGCAAGCAGGGCGGCGATGTGCTGTTCGGCGAGGCGGGCATGGATATCTTTGTGTTCGAGACCGGTACCGGCGGCGATGTCATCGGCGATTTCGCCAAGGGGGTGGACCGGATCAAGCTGACCGGGGTCTATTCCGGCTTCATCGAAGTCCAGGAGCATTACATTCAGAACGGCGCGGACGGCGCGATCGATCTGGGGAACGGCGATCTCATCGTGCTGCACAACACGACGATGACCGAGCTCAAGGCCGCCGACTTTATCTTCGGCTGATTGCGGGCCAGCTCAGGCACCAGCGCTGCGCAGGCAACGCCTCACCGCCAGCTGCCGGTCAGATCCCGGCGATGGCCTGATCGACCAGCGACTTGTCGGCCCTGGCGTCGTGGCTTTCAGCGATCAGCCCGCGCGCGGCCTGGGCTGCGGCTTCGGCGGCCTGGGCGCGCAGTTCGGCGACTGCGGTGCGTTCGGCGGCGGCGATCTTATCTTCGGCAGACCGGGTGCGCCGCGCGATCAGGGCTTCGGCGTCGGTCTTGGCCTTGGCGACGATCTGCCTGGCCTCGGCGTCGGCAGCAGCCTTGAGCGCCTCGGCGTCCTTGGCGGCGTCGCGGACCTTCTTTTCGTATTCGGCCTTGAGCGCTTCTGCTTCGCTGCGCAGGCGGGAGGCCTCATCGAGCTGCTTGCGGATATCGGCGATCTGGCCGTCAAGCATGCGCGCGACAATCGCCGGCACCTTCATGTAAAGCATCAGCCCAAAGACCGCGAGCATCGATGCGGCGACCCAGCCGCCCGGCGACAGCAGCCACGCCGTGGGCGTGACGTGATGTTCCACCGCAGCGCCGTGCGCGGCTTCGGCCAGACCAGAAACCGCTCCAGCGGCAAGAAGCGTGAAATCAACCATTGGCGAAGACTGCCTTCACTGCCGTTGAGGCCCGGGCCGCGGTAACCTTGGCTCCGGAGACTTTGGCGACGATATCCTGCGCGGCCTCTGCGGCAACCGCCTCGAGATTGCCCAGCGCTGCTTTGCGCGCCTTGGCCAGGCTGGCTTCGGCAGCGGCAAGGGTCTCGCCGATGGCGGCATCGGCTTTGGCGAGACGGCCCTCGGAGTCCTTGGCGGCCTTGGCCTTGGCCTTGGCGGTCACTTCATGGGCAGCGGCACGCGCTCCGGCGTCGGCGGCGCGCGCACGTTCCTCGGCCGCATCGGCGCCAGCACGGGCGCGCTCAGCCGCGGCCAGATCGCCGGCGATCTTGGCGTTGCGGTCCTCGACCACCTTTTCGATCCTGGGGACCATGCCCCGGCCGATCCCGAAATAGATCGCGAACAGCACCAGCAGCAGCCAGAACCACTGCGAGGGAAAGGCGAGCAAAAGTTGATCGAGTTGAGGCATCGTTCGCTTCCGTTTCAATGTGCCCTTGCGCAGGCTAGGCCCGAAGGCCCCGGCCTGCACATCGTGTGAGCGCGATTAAACGGCGTAGAGGATGATCATGGCGACCGCGAAAGCGATCAGGCCGAGCAGTTCCGCGGCAGCGAAGCCGATGAACAGGCGGCCCTGC
This sequence comes from uncultured Alphaproteobacteria bacterium, assembly GCA_963791765.1. Lineage (GTDB taxonomy): Bacteria > Pseudomonadota > Alphaproteobacteria > Sphingomonadales > Sphingomonadaceae > Novosphingobium. Next base: position 73,353 of record CAWBTL010000005.1, on the reverse strand, counting down.
TGGCCATCGGCAGCAGCCGGGTTGCGCAGTGCGCCCTGCAGGAACGAGCCGAAGACATTGCCCACGCCGGTGGCGGCAACGCCCACGCCAATCGCTGCGAGACCGGCACCGATGACTTTTGCTGCTTCGAGATCCATGTGAAACTCCTTGGGATAAATATGGGTTGAAAGGGTCGGAAAATCGTCAAACTCAGTGCAGGTGCACTGCGTCGTTGATGTAGAGCGAGGTCAGCAGCGCGAAGACATAGGCCTGAATTCCGCAGACCAGCAGTTCGAGCGCATTGACGCCGGCGATGAAGACAAAGCTGATAGCCGAGATGGCATAGCCGATGGCCGTGCCGGAGTTGATGCCGTTGACGATGAAATAGCCGAACACCTTTACCAGGATGTGCCCGGCAATCATCGCCACGAACAGTCGCAGCGCCAGGCTGAACGGGCGGACGAGGAAGGAGATCAGCTCGATCGGCACGATCAGCGGCAGCAGCGGCTTGGGCGTGCCATGCGGCACGAACAGGCTGAGGAAGTGGAAACCGTGCTTCCAGAAGCCGACGATCAGCACGATCGAAAAGCTGATGATCGCCAGCACCCCGGTGACGGTGAACTGGCTGGTCACGGTGAAGGGATGCGCCGCATCGACAATGCCGAAGGGCATCATGCCCATGTAGTTCGAAAACAGGATGAAGACGAAGACGGTGAAGATCCAGGGCACGTATTTCTTGCCCTCGGGACCGATGTTTCCGATCGCCATGCCGGAAACGAAGCCGGTCAGCATCTCGACAGCGGCCTGCCAGCGGCCGGGCACCAGTTCGCGCTTCATGCCGCCCCACATGAACAGCAGGATGCAGCCGAATACGATCAGCATCCACAGCGCCGAATTGGTGAAAATGAACGGGCTTCCGTCGAGCGCACTGCCACCCAGCGCGTCGATCTGGAACTGATGCATCGGGTCGATCTTGCTTTCGGCCGCCACGCTTGAAACCCCTGAAACTTGTTACCGGAGCGCGCCTACTCTGCACGCTCCTGGGAAATCCGCCAGATCTGGACGAAGGCCGAGATAATGCCGAGAAACAGCATCGCCAGCATCGCCTTGGGAGCACTTTCCAGCCACCGGTCGATCAGCCAGCCGATCAGCATCGCGCCCAGCGGCGCCCCGATCAGCGTGGACAGAACCCGGTTGCCCTGAGCCGCGCCCTTCCCGGTGAAGCCGGCGCCGGTGCTGGCGCTGGAAGGCGCCGTCCGGTCCGCTTCGGCATGATGCGCCGCCTTCAGCCTTTCGTCGAGCGACGCAAGCCGAGGGTCTTCACCACCGCCGGGAGCCTCATCGGGGTCATTCGCTGCCATGTCGATTCGTCCGCGAAATTCAGGTAAAACCCGAGGGAAAACCGCCATGAAAACGGGCAATCCCGCCAAGGCGCGCTCCCCTTAGGCGGGGGGGGCTGGCAAGTCAACCGGGTGGAATGCTGCGCTGCGGTGGGGGGAATTGGTTCTCCCCGGGCGAACCCGGGGAGAGGCCGAAAATTACGGGCAGCGCACGTCGCGCTGGGGGGCGGCAGCTGTGCGCGTGGCCCAGGTGCCGGCCGGCAGCTGGTACTTCTCGCCCGCGATCGTCTGCGAAATCAGGCGGCAGCCCGAGGTGAAGGCATATTCCTCGATCGTCGCACCGGCGGCGCGGGCCTTTTCGGAATAGACCGCGCGGCGCTTGATGTTGAGGTCTTCGACCATCGCGCGCAGCGAAGAGCTGGGCGTGGTGACGAAGCCGAGGTAACCGTCAGTCTTCTCGCCCACCTCACCGGCGGCGCGCGCGGCGGAATAGACCGGATCGCGCTGGGCCAGGGCTGCGCCCGCTGCCGTCAACGCCAGAGCGGCGAGACCGGCGGCAATCGCCTTGCGGTGTTTCAGAACAGTTGCACCAAACATCAGAATATCTCCGGATTGCTCTCAATCGTGTTCGCCGCATCGGCGGCTAGGCGATAAATCACTTCCTGCTTGATGTTGATATTGAGCTCGATGACGATCGGCTTGTCCGGCGCGTTGACCGAAACACAACCCGATATCGTCAGCGCGCCGCCTATCAGCATCGCTGCGGCGCAAACGGCGCGCCTGCCGGACCATGGCGTGTGCTGCTTCCCCTGCATAGTGCAGCTTGTTGCAGCCCGAACGCTTCCGGTCAATTCAAGACGCTTCATGGCAAGTCCTTGCTTTCGGGAGACTGAATGACCGGTTTTGTGCCATTCGGGTTCAGCGGCTTACCGTCCGCGCCGAGTATTCCGATTTCGCGGGGGTCGCGAACATAGGTCGGGTCATAAAGCGAGCGCAGCGATCCGGCGAGCTTGAAGAATGGCGCGCGCATGTTGAGGTTGAAGCGGATCGGCAGGCCGGCCAGCCGTTTGGTGATGAAATTGCGCTTCGCCGCGGCGCCCTGGCTGACCCCGTCGAAGCTGACGCGGGTGACGATCTCCCCCTCCAGCGCGCCGCCCATGTCGATCTGCATGCGCTTGTAGTCGATCGACTTGAGCGCATCGAAAGCGAAGTTGGCCATCGGCGACAGGTCCTTGTAACTCAGCTGGCCGATATAGGAGACATTGCCGCCCGGCGGACGCGAAACCAGCCTGCCGCCTTCAATCCGCCCGCCGTTCTCGTCGAACACGATCGGCAGCGTGCCGTCAAAGGTCCCGGTGGCGGCAATATTGGCCATCTCCAGCCGCTGCACGAATTTGGCGGCGTCGAGCGCCTCGATATTCAGCGTATAGCGCCGCACTTCGGATGCGCCGAGCACCATGCGGGTTGGCTCCAGGGTAAGCTTGCCGTCGAGGAACGGCCAGCTCGCCCCGTTCACCATCAGCACGCCTTCGGGCTGCAAAGCGAAGCTGAGCTCGCCGTCGTTGGCTTCGATGCCCGGATTGATCGAGGCGATCCTGAGCCGCTGGTCGGGCGCGGTGACCAGTCCGATCAGGTCGGTGAAGTCGACCGTTCCCGACAAGCCCTTGACCGGCCCGAAGGCGGCAGCGAAATCGAGACCTTCGGTGGTGAACCTGCCGGTGCTGGTGACATCTCGCGCGTTCCAGTCAACCCGCCCGGTGCCGCGCACAGATCCCTTTGCATTGGCGATCACGCCCAGTGCCAGGTGCGAGAGCGTGTCGGGCTGGAGGCCCTGATCGAAGTCAAGCTTGTCCACCACCAGATCGGCGCTGCCGATGGCACTGGCGAGATCGTGGCGGATGGCGGTGGTCAGAACCTCGCGGTCGCTCAGTGGTTCGCGCATTACCGCATCGGCGGTTATGCGATTGTCCGCCAAGGTCAGCGTGGCATCGCGGGCTACCAGCGTGTTGAAGCGAACGTCGGTCTGCCGGTCCTTGAGCTGGAACGCCCCGTTGGTGACCGTCAGGCGGCCCTTGGCATAGCGCCAGTCGCCGCCCGCCTCGAACATGTCGAGCGGAACCGCAGCCAGCATGATCTCGCTGCCCGCGAACGTGCCGGCGACGTCCGTGCCGATCCGGGCGTTGAGATTGGCGATGCGGAAGCGCGAGGCGGTGTCACGGGGACCCAGCGCGATGTCGAGCGAGCGCGCTGTCAGCGAGCCGGGGACCGCAAAGCCAAGCGGGCCGCTGGCGATGCGGATCGGGGATGCCCCCAGCTTGCCCACGACATCGAGCCGCGGCACACCGGCAGCGATCCGCGTGCCGCGCGCGTCTGAGCGCAGGATCGCGCCGCCACCGGTGGGCGGACACAGCATCACTTCGCGTCGGTCAAGCACGAGATTGGCGAAGGACAAGCTGTCAAACCGCACCGGCGTGCATTTGCGCCAGACTGACAGGCCGCCCGCGCTCGACCAGTTGCCGTCCAGCGGCAGATCGAGATTGCGCGCCTGCCCGCCGGGCAGGCCCCCGCTGAGCCGCGCCGATCCGGCAAATCCCAGAGCGCCATTGCTGTTCTGGGCCAGCCGCAGTTCTGGCAGCGCCAGCCGCGACTCTCCGGCCGCGTATTCGGCCATGACTATGCGCGCCGTCATTCCGCCGCCGGTACCGCGCTCCAGCCGTCCGGCGATCCGGGGCAGGCCTGCACCGCCGGTCGAAAAGTTGCCTGAAAGCCGGGGCGCAGTCTTCCCGCCCGCCGTCATCTGGAACCGCGATATGGCGAGCAGCGCCTGGCCGCTGCCACCGGTCAACGTCGCCTGCGGCACCACGGTATTGCCGATGTCGCCGGTCTGGCGGTGGATGAAGCTGGCGGACAGCCGGCTGCCACGCCCCTCGCGCTGCAGTGCCGAGCGGATCTGGCCGAGCAGCGGCGCGGCGAGTGAACCTTCGGCGCTGCGCTGGGCGCTGGCGAGGGTTGCGTCGAGATCCTTGCCGATCTGCACGCCGCTGCCGCTTGCGTCGCCTTCGATCTCGATGCGGGTGAAATTGTCCTGCGCCCGCAAGGTGCCGTCGAGCGCCAGCCTTGCCATGCCGGCCTGCGGGGTGGCGATGCCCTTGCCCGCCAGCGCATAGCGCGCGGTCAGCGCCTGCTTGCGGTAGGTGAAGCTGGCGCTGCCGCTGGTCGACGCCATGCGATTGCCGCCCAGCGCCAATGCCCCGCCGGTCAGACCAAGCTTGCCCTCGCCGCCATCGAAGCTTTTGTCGATAGTGCCGTCAAGCTGCACTGCCGCCCCGGCCAGCCTCAGCTGCTGCGCCGGGCACGACAAGCTGCCAAGCCGCAACGGGCCGGAGACCTGCGGCTTCTCGGCGGCGATGCTGACCTTTGCGTAAAGGCTTATCCTTTCGCCGGTACAACCCGCGATCCGCGCATCGGGGGCGACTGCGGCGAGCATGCCCTTGAAACCGTCGCGCAGCGGCCCCTGCCCTTCGGCCTTGAACCCGACCGGGCCGAAATCGCTCTCCAGCAGACCGCGTCCATCGATCACGGCAATATCGAGGTCGGGCAGACGGAAGGGTTCCTTCTTTTCGGCGAAGAGCAGCGGGTCGAGCTTGCCGAAACTGAGCTTTCCGTCCTTGTAGCTGCCATAGAGCCGCGGCTTGACCAGCGTGATCCGCCCCACTGCCGGAACCCCGAAGCGCGGCTCGAGTAGCATTTCGACGCGCTCGATGGTAAGATCGGGACGGGCGGGATCGCCGATGACGATGTTGAGCAGCACCTGCTTGCGCGGCCCGATCGCGCCCACCTCGTACTGCGCGGGCAGATCGAGCTTTTCAAGTTCACCGGTAATCACGTTGCGCGCGATGTCCTCGCGGGTGAACCACGCATAGCCTGCGGCCACCAACAGCAGGACGAAGATTCCACCCAGCCACCGCGGCCAGCGGCGGCGCGCGCGGAGGGGAACGGACTCCTGTCCGCCCTCCGTCCCGACTTCCGCAACAGTTTCTTCGTCTAGCGTCATTCGCCTCACACTTGCGCCGTGGCCCGCGCAAAGGCAATGCTGTGTGCGCGTGAACCTGCTGTGACTGGCGCGGGCTTGCTGAACGGGGAGGAAACGAGGTGTGTCCTTGAAGAAGCTCTGCATTGCCGCGCTGGCCGCGCTCAGCCTCGCCGCCTGCACCGGCACCAACCGCAGCACTTCTGTAATCGCCGACGGCGGCGAAGGTTCCGGCGACGAATGGACCGCCCACAACGGCGACAATGATGAGACCGCCTTCAGCCGCCTCACCCAGATCGACACCAGCAATGTCGGCAAGCTCGGCTTGGCCTTCTCGCTCGACCTTCCCGGTGAGACCACGCTTGAGGCGACCCCGCTCGCGGTGGGCGGCGTGCTCTATTTCACCGGCGCACATGCCAAGGTCTATGCGGTGGACGGCGCTACCGGCCAGCTGCTGTGGAAATACGATCCGCAGATCTGGAAGGTCAATCCATGGATGCTGACCCAGAACTTCGCCGCCAACCGCGGCGTGGCCTTTGCCGATGGCCGCATTTTCGCCGCCTCGCTCGACGGACGGCTGTTCGCGCTCGACGCCGGAACCGGCAAGCTGCTGTGGTCCGTCCAGACCGTGCCGCCCGCATCGCACCAGTACATCACCGGCGCGCCGCGCACCTTCAAGGGCAAGGTTATCATCGGCCAGGCCGGAGCCGACTTCGGCGAGCGCGGCTATGTCACCGCCTATGACCAGACCAGCGGCGCGCAGGTCTGGCGCTTTTACGTCACTCCCGGCTCGCCCGAGCAGAATCGTCCTGAAAACAATCGGGGCGATCCCGCCATGGAAACCGCCGCCAAAACCTGGAACGGCGAGTTCTGGAAGACCGGCACTGGCGGCGGCCCGTGGGATTCGATCACCTTCGACGATGAGCTGAACCGCATCTATGTCGGCACCGGCAATGTCGCGCCGGTCGACCCCGAGACCCGCGGGCTTGAGCAGGGCGACAACCTGTACACCGCCGGAATTGTCGCGCTGGATGCGGACAGCGGGAAATATGTCTGGCATTATCAGGAAAACCCGCGCGACAGCTGGGATTACGACAGCACCCAGCAAATGACGCTGGCTGACCTGCGGATCGATGGCAAGCCGCGCAAGGTGCTGATGCATGCGCCCAAGAACGGCTTCCTCTACACCATCGACCGGACCAGTGGCAAAGTCATCTCGGCCGGCAAGATCGTCAAGGTGACCTGGGCCGACCACATCGACATCAAGACCGGCCGCCCGGTCGAGGCAAAAGACATCCGCTTCGAGAAGGGCGACGTCATCATCTGGCCCAACCCGGCCGGCGCGCACAGCTGGCAGTCGCAAAGCTTCAGCCCGAAGACCGGGCTGCTCTATATCCCGGTGACGCACAACGGCGTCCATTATTCCAAGAGCGAATCGCTGCCCGGCGGCTTCGATGTCGGCGGACTGTCAATCGCCACAGAAAAGCGCGACGAGCGCGACGGCAAAGGCTCGCTGCTGGCTTGGGACCCGGTCAAGCAGGAGCAGGTGTGGATCGTCAAGCACCAGACCATGTTCAACGGCGGGGTCATGGCGACGGCGGGCGGACTGGTGTTCCAGGGTATCGCCGACGGCAGCTTCAATGCCTATGAAGCAAGTAGCGGCGACAGGCTATGGAGCTTCGACGCCGGGCTGGGCATTATCGCCGCGCCGATGAGCTATGCGGTTGGCGGCAAGCAATATGTCGCGATCCTGGTCGGCTGGGGCGGTTCAGCCGCAGCCGGCAGCGACGTGATGAATGTCGGCTGGAAATTCGGCGCCAATCCCCGCCGCCTGCTGGTGTTCGCGCTGAATGGCAAGGCCAGGCTGCCGCCCGGACCCAAACCCGACCTGACCGTTTATGCACTCGACGACCCGGCAGTCCGCATCGATCCCGTCGCGGCCAAGACCGGCCACGAGCTGTTCCTGGCCTGCGCGCTCTGCCACGGTCGCCACGCCCGCTCGGCCGGATCGCCGGGGCCGGACCTGCGCGAATTGGCGCTGGCGCTCGATCCCCAGGCGTTCCTGCAGGTGGTGAAGGGCGGCACCCTGCTCGAAAAGGGCATGCCGCGCTATGACCAGCTCAGCGAGGAACAGGCGATGCAGATCTGGCACTATGTCCGGCAGGAAGCCCGCGCCGTGGTGAAAGCGAAGAAGCCCGGTGGCTGACGGTGCCGACGCTTCGAACGGCCTCGACGCCTCCGGTCACCGCGCGCGGCTGCGCAAGCGGCTGCTGGACGGCGGGGCGGAAGCGCTCGCCGATCATGAGGTGGTCGAATATATGCTGATGACGGCGATCCCGCGCAAGGATGTGAAGCCGCTGGCGCGCAGCCTGATGCAGCGTTTCGGCGGCCTCGCCGGGGTGCTCAACGCCGATGCCAGCGCGCTCGCCAGGCACCCCGGCATGGGCGAGACCAGCGCCGCCGCGCTCAAGATCGTCGCGCTGGCCGCCCGCCGCCTCGCCCGCTCAGCCGTCCGCGAACAGCCGGTGCTGGCCAGCTGGCAGGCGCTGATCGACTATCTGACCATCGACATGGCGCATCTCACGGTGGAGCGGGTGCGAGTGCTCTATCTCAACACCAACAACATGCTGATCCACGACGAGCATGTCTGCGACGGATCGATCGACGAAGCCGCGATCCACCCGCGCGAAGTGATCCGCCGGGCGCTGGACCTTGGCGCGGTGGCGCTGATCCTGGTCCACAACCACCCCAGCGGCGCTGCCCAGCCCAGCCGCGCCGACATCCAGATCACCAACCGCATCGCCGAGGCCGGGCGGCTGCTGGGGATCGTGGTGCATGATCACGTCATCATCGGGCGCGAGGGGCATGTTTCCTTGAAGGCCAAGGGGTTGATATGATGGGGGCTGGTGTTGCGCGTGTGCTTCGACAGGCTCAGCATGAGCGGGGGTTGTTAGAAGCGGAACCAAGCCAAAACCCCGCTCATGCTGAGCTTGTCGAAGCACAGGCGCTGCCGTTGCCCGCCCACCCATGTGCGTAGCCGCCTTCGCCTGGCAAGCCCACCCGAAGTGGAAGCTCGTCGCCATCGGCAACCGCGACGAATACCACGCCCGCCCCGCCGCTCCGCTGGCGCAATGGCCTGACCACCCCGGCATCCTGGCCGGACGCGATCTCAAGTCGGGCGGCACCTGGCTGGGCGTGACCGACCACCGCTTCGCGCTCGTCACCAACCGCCGCGGCTTCGGCGAGGCTGACCTGCACAAGGCCTCGCGCGGGGCACTGGTGACCGATCTGCTCACCGGCCAGGGCCGCTACGCCGATCCCGCCACTGCCCCGCTCGACAGCTTCAACCCGTTCAACCTGATCCTCGCCGACAGCATGCAGGCCCACTTCCTCTCCAACCGCCCGGACGACATCCGAACCAGCCTGTCCCACGGCATCTACGGCCTGTCCAACGGCGCGCTAGACGAGCCCTGGCCCAAGGTGCTGCAACTCAAGAGCGCGCTGCTGGACTGGCTCAACAGCGGCAGCGCCGATCCTGCCCCGCTGTTCACCGCACTGCGCAGCGAGGTGCTGGAGCAGATCGGCGTCCACCCCAGCCAACCTTCCGAGGTGCCGCTCGAAGCCCCGGAAACCCCGGTGTTCATCCGCCATCCCATTTACGGCACCCGCTGTTCGACGGTTGTCCTGATCGACCACGAGGGCCGCGGCCGCATCGCCGAGCGACGCTTCGATGCGCAATCGAACGACGCGGGCGACGATTTTCTGCACTTCGAATGGCAGGAATAGACGGTCGATCCCACCGCATTCATCCGAAATTAGGCAGTCCTCTAAGCTCTTCGCAAAGCCTCCCGGTTTAATCTGTGCACATCGTAAATGTGAATGATCGGAGATTGTCAGGGGGCTCACATGCGCCGAGGCAGGAACCGGCACCCGCCGGCAGCGTCGCTCACGCATCTGGTGCGGTCCGCCGGCAGTAAGGTCAGGAAGCCAAAGGCAAGGATGAAGCCGGAAGATCTGCCGGGGATACTGTGGGACACATTCCGCAAGAGCCCCGCCGATGCATCGCTTGAAACCATGCCTGAACAGGGAAACAACGATGCAAATGTTTGAGGAATATGCCATAATCGAGCCGAAGACCATCACCGCACGATGCCGCACGAGCTCGGGCATGGTCAACGACATCGACGTCCTCGATCTTTCGGTCGCAGGCTGCCTGGTCAACAAGCGGCTGATGCGACTGGTCCCCGAGGAACGGGTGCTGATCAAACTGCACGGCCTCGGCTTCCTCCCCGCCAATGTCGTGTGGACGGAAGACGAACGCGCCGGGCTGGAGTTCGAAGAACCGCTCTACGAACCGGTGGTCGATCATCTGCTGCGCGGGCTGGCGGCCTGACGCTTTAATAGGGCCCAGTCCCTATTTACCCACGCACAGCCCCTGCCCTTGCCTTCCGGCTCCCCGCCGCCTAGCGGCGCGTGCGAAGCCTGAAGGAGTGCAAACATGGTCCCCCGCTACGCCCGCCCCGCGATGACCGCGATCTGGGAGCCGGAGGCGCGTTATCGCATCTGGTTCGAGATCGAAGCGCATGCCACCGACAAGATGGGCGAGCTGGGTGTAGTGCCCAAAAGCGCCGGCAAGGCGCTGTGGGACTGGTGGAAGACCAACCCCACCATCGATGTCGCCGCCATCGACGCAATCGAGGCGGTCACCAAGCACGACGTCATCGCCTTCCTCACCTGGGTCGCCGACCAGGTCGGAGACGAAGCCCGCTTCATGCACCAGGGCATGACCAGCAGCGACGTGCTCGACACCACGCTGAACCTGCAACTGGTCAAGGCCAGCGACATTCTGCTCGACGACCTCGACGCGCTGCTCGCCGCGATCAAGCGCCGCGCTTTTGAGCACAAGCACACCCCCACCATCGGCCGCAGCCACGGCATCCATGCCGAGCCGACCACCTTCGGGCTCAAACTGGCGCAGGCCTATGCCGAGTTCACCCGGTGCCGGGCGCGGCTGGTGGCAGCGCGCGCGGAGATCGCCACTTGCGCAATTTCGGGTGCGGTCGGCACTTTCGCCAATATCGACCCGGCGGTGGAGGACTACGTCGCGGAGAAGCTGGGACTGGTGGTGGAGCCGGTTTCCACCCAGGTCATCCCGCGCGACAGGCACGCCATGTATTTCGCGACTTTGGGTGTTATCGCCAGCTCGATCGAGCGCCTCGCCACCGAAATCCGCCACCTCCAGCGCACCGAAGTGCTCGAGGCCGAGGAGTATTTCTCCCCCGGCCAGAAGGGTTCGTCGGCGATGCCGCACAAGCGCAATCCGATCCTCACCGAAAACCTCACCGGCCTCGCCCGCATGGTCCGCTCCGCCGTGGTGCCGGCGCTGGAGAATGTCGCGCTGTGGCACGAGCGCGACATTTCGCACTCCTCGGTCGAACGCTACATCGGCCCCGACGCGACGATCACGCTGGACTTCGCGCTGGCCCGGCTGACCGGGGTGATCGACAAGCTGCTGATCTATCCCGAGCGCATGCGCAAGAACCTCGACCGGATGGGCGGACTGGTCCATTCGCAGCGGGTGCTGCTGGCGCTCACGCAAGCGGGCATCAGCCGCGAGGATTCATACAAGCTGGTCCAGCGCAACGCGATGAAGGTGTGGGAGAGCGACGGCGCACTGTCATTGCTCGAACTGCTCAAGGCTGACCCGGAAATCAGTGCCAGGCTCTCGGCTGCGGATCTCGAAGCCAGCTTTGGCCTCGACTACCACTTCGCCGAGGTCGACCGGATTTTCGCGCGGGTGTTCGGGGAGTAACTCTTTCCTTCCCCTTCATTCCCGCCTAGCATCGCCCTGAAGCCGTGCAACGAACGAAGGGGCCCGCAATGCAGATCGTCCGCACCGTCGTCTGGGTCGTGCTGCTGATCGCGCTGGCGCTGTTCTCGATCAACAACTGGCAGCCGGTCGCGGTGAAGATCTGGGAAGGTCTGGTGCTCGAAACAAAGCTGCCGGTGCTGGTAGGGGCGGCTTTCCTGGCCGGGCTGGTGCCGATGTGGCTGCTGCACAAGGCCGGCAAATGGCGGCTCAACCGGCGGATCAGCGCGCTGCAGAATACCGTCCAGGCCGTCACCGCGACGCCGCCTTCGCCGCCGCTCGCCACCTCCACGCAGCTTGAAGCCGCACGCAACGAAAGCCCTGCTGCCTGACATGACCAACCCGGTATTTCTAGCTCTCGACGTCCCCCGCCTCGATGCCGCAGAGGCGCTGGCGCGCAAGGTCAAGGGTCATGTCGGGGGATTGAAGCTCGGCCTCGAATTCTTCTGCGCGCACGGCCATCACGGCGTCCATGAGATTGCGCATATCGGCCTGCCGATCTTCCTCGACCTCAAATTCCATGACATTCCCAACACTGTCGCATCCGCCATGCAATCGATCCACGTGCTGGAGCCGGCCATCGTCACCGTCCATGCCTCGGGCGGGCGGGCGATGATGGAGGACGCCAAGGCGGCGGCGGGCGAGCATTGCAAGGTGGTCGCGGTCACCGTCCTCACCAGCCTCGACGAGCGCGACCTCGTCCGCACCGGTATTGCCGGCAGTCCGCACGATCAGGCGCTGCGGCTGGCCGAGCTTGCCCAGGCAGCCGGCCTCGATGGCATCGTCTGTTCGGGGCATGAAGTCGGTGCGATCCACAGGCAGTGGAAGGACGGCTACTTCGTGGTTCCCGGCCTCAGGCCGTCCAATGGCAAAGTCGCGGACCAGAAGCGCACCGTCACCCCGCGCGAGGCGCGCGACGCCGGGGCCAGCGTGCTGGTGGTCGGCCGCCCGATCAGCCGCGCCGACGATCCGGTGGCTGCGGCCCGGGCGATCGAGGCGACGCTTTAGGTTCAGCCAGCGGAAAGCTCGACGATGCAATGGATATCGCACGATGCCAAGGAGTTGTCCCGATGAAGCATTTCCCTCTCGCCGCGCTGGCGCTCGCCGCGATGGCCGTTCCCGCCGTGGCTGAAGCGCACGATGTCTCGCCCGGCCCAATGATCGCCGCCGGCAGCACGCTGCTGACGGTAAGCGCCGAGGGCCGGTCTGCCCGCAAGCCCGATCTCGCCACCTTCAGCGCCGGCGTCAGCAGTTCGGGCCGCACCGCCGGCGAGGCGCTGGCCGCCAACTCGGCGAACATGAACAAGGTCATCGCCGCGCTCAAGCGCGCCGGCATTGCCGACCGCGATATCCAGACCAGCAATCTCAGCCTCAACCCGGTCTATGCCGACATGTCGCGCCAGCCAGCCGATCCGCTCGAACAGCAGGTGCCGCGCATCGTCGGCTATCAGGTGACCAACAATGTTGCGGTCAAGCAGCGCAACCTCGCCGAGTTCGGCAAGGTCATCGATACGCTGGTTTCAGCGGGTGCGAACCAGGTCAACGGCCCGGGCTTCGAGATGGACAACCCAGAAGAGGCACTCGACGAGGCGCGGATGGCCGCGATGAAAAAGGCGCGCGACCGGGCCGCTCTCTATGCCAAGGCCGCCGGGCTGCGTGTGGTGCGCATCCTGTCGATCAGCGAAAGCGGCGGCTACATGCCGCCCCAACCGATGATCTACGCGCGCGGCGCTGTGGCCGACATGGCGCAATCGACCCCGGTGGCGGCAGGCGAGGTTACGCTCAGCACCAATGTGGCGGTGCAGTTCGAACTGGCGCCATAGCGTCAGTTGATGATAAGTTCGTTGGAATTGATGTTATAGCCAATAAGCTTTAGCACTTCTCCGTCCTTGCGATAGACGAAGCTTTCGACACCAGTACCCTTTTCAAACCTGGTGTCCATTTGCACCTCGGCGAAATTCCCGTTGGTATTGACGTTGCTGCGCCATCCAACCTGCTTGCTTTGAACGACCTTGCCCAGCTTGCGATGCACGGCTGAGAGCAGTTTGCTGAAATTGTCCTGCGGTCCCGCCTTTTTCAGTTCTTCCGAGGACGCATTCCAGATCGCGGTATAGTCCTCGGCATCGAGGTGGCGGTGGAATTCCGCAATTTCTTTTTCAGCATTGCCGATCGATGCGGGCGCGGAGCAGGCAGACAGACTTGTCAGCGCGGCCAGGAAAACGCAGAGAGACAATATCCTCATTTGTGTGTCCTTTTCCCCTGATTCTCCGGGCAATCCTACCCGCAGTTGACGAGTGTAGTCATTGAATACGCCCGAAATCAAGATCTGCGGCCTGACCGATCCCAGCGCACTCGACGCCGCGATCAAGGCGCACGCCGATTACGCAGGCTTTGTCTTCTTCCCGCCCAGCCCGCGCAACCTGCCGCTGACCGACGCGGCGATGCTCTCAGCCCGGGCGGAAGGGCGCATCCGGCGGGTGGGGCTGTTTGTAGATGCCGATGACGCAGCAATTGCCGCAGCAATATCCGCCGCCAGTCTCGACACGCTGCAACTCCATGGTTCGGAATCTCCCGAGCGCGCCGCCCAGCTCAAAGCGCAGTTCCGGCTGCCGGTTTGGAAAGCGCTGACTGTCGCCGCCAAGGCGGATGTCGATCGCGCGCAGGCCTATGCGGGTGCTGCCGATCTGGTGCTGTTCGATGCCAAAACCCCCAAGGGCTCGGCACTGCCCGGCGGCATGGGACTGACTTTCGACTGGAGCCTGATCGCGACCTGGAAAGGACCGCTGCCGTGGGGCCTCGCCGGCGGCCTCGCGCCCGGCAATGTCGCCGAGGCGATCCGCATCACCGGCGCGCCGCTGGTCGATACCTCCTCCGGGGTCGAGAGCGCGCCCGGCGTCAAGGAGAGCGCGTTGATCGCCGCCTTCTGCAAAACTGCGCGTTCCGCATAGGGCCCTTTCGACTTGCATAGAGGCAGCCCCTCCACCTTCAGGGGGAGGATACGAAAGCTTGGCAGTCCTGAGCTTGTCGAAGGGCTGCCTAGCTGGAGTTGGTGGGGGTGTGCCGCCCTCGAGACGTTGGACCACCCCCACCCAGCTTCGCTAGTCCCTGGCGGGACAAGCTGCGCTACCTCCCCCTCAAGGGGGAGGAGGCACTTGCCCTTGATTCAACCAAATGCGGAAGAAATCTAGCAAAAAGGGCGGCCCGTTTCCGGACCGCCCTTCGCATTTCGAACCCTTGGCAGATCAGAACTTCATGCCGAGACCAACCGCCACCGCATCCGAATCGGGCAGGCCCTGGCTGGTGAAGTAGTGGCGATATTCGACCTTGCCATATAGCGCGCCAAAGCTGTGCTCCCAGCCGGCACCGGCATGCAGGGCATCGACGCAGGTGCTGCAGGGCTTGCTGGTGTAGCCGCCGTTCGCATAGATCTTGTCGTCTGCACCCATCCGGGCACCGATCCGCCCGGTGCCGCCGAAGCTGACTCGGTTGGCAGCGCCGTCGAGGATTTTGTCACCCGAGACTTCGGCACCGACAAAGGCGGACTCGCCCAGATCGAAGTCATAGCCAAAGGCCACGCCAACGATGGCTTCGGAGCTGCCTTGGCCCCAGATGACACCGCCACGCGCTTCGGCGCGGCCTTCATTGGCGAGAGCGGGCGTTGCCGTGGCAACCGCAGCAGCGGTGGCGGCGAGCGAGAGTACGACCTTATTCATAATTCAACTCCTGAAACGGCCCCCTGTTTGTTGCGGGGACGGGCTGGAACTAGGTCGGCAAAAATTGCGGGCAAATGAACGCGATACGGCGGGAACGTCGAAAAAATTCCGACTGTTGCTGCGATGCAACATTTCTCGGCAGGGCGTGATTTTCGTGTGACGGGCGGTTCGTCGCAAGCCTTGCAAATCGCCGCACTGGACTTCGCCTCGCGCCTCTGCCAAGCGCGCAAAATGACTGCCGACGCCCCCAACAGCTTCCGCAACCAGCCAGACGAGCGCGGCCACTTCGGCCAGTTCGGCGGGCGTTATGTCGCCGAAACGCTGATGCCGCTGGTGCTGGAACTGGAGGCCGAATACCGCCGCGCCAAGCTGGACCCCGCTTTCGCCGCCGAGTTCGACGATCTGCTCGAACATTACGTCGGCCGCCCCAGCCCGCTCTATTTCGCCCCGCGCCTGACCGAAGAACTCGGCGGCGCACAGGTGTGGTTCAAGCGCGACGAACTCAACCACACTGGCGCGCACAAGATCAACAATTGCGTCGGCCAGATTTTGCTCGCGATCCGCATGGGCAAGACCCGGATCATCGCCGAGACCGGCGCGGGCCAGCACGGCGTCGCCACCGCCACTGTCGCTGCAAGGTTCGGCCTGCCCTGCGTCATCTACATGGGTGCCAAGGACGTCGAGCGGCAGGCGCCAAATGTTTTCCGGATGAAGCTGCTCGGCGCGGAAGTCATTCCGGTGACCAGCGGCGCGAACACGCTGAAAGACGCGATGAACGAGGCGCTGCGCGACTGGGTCGCCAATGTCCACGACACTTTCTACATCATCGGCACCGCGGCGGGCCCGCACCCCTACCCCGAACTGGTCCGCGATTTCCAGAGCGTGATCGGCCGCGAAGCGCGCGAGCAGATGCTGAAACGCACTGGCCGCCTGCCCGACCTGCTGGTCGCGGCGATCGGCGGGGGCAGCAATGCCATCGGGCTGTTCCATCCCTTCCTCGACGATCCCTCAGTCAGGATGCTGGGTGTGGAAGCGGCGGGGCATGGGCTCGACAAAGAACATGCCGCCAGCCTGGCAGGCGGACGCCCCGGCATCCTCCACGGCAACAAGACCTATCTGCTGCAGGACGACGACGGCCAGATCGCCGAGGCGCATTCGATTTCGGCGGGGCTGGACTATCCCGGCATCGGCCCGGAGCATTCGTGGCTCAAGGAAATCGGCCGGGTCGATTACACATCGGTCACCGATAAGGAGGCGCTGGACGCCTTTCAGCTGCTCTGCCGCACCGAGGGTATCATCCCGGCGCTGGAACCTGCCCACGCCATTGCCGCGGTGAAGAAGGTCGCGCCGACGATGGGCAAGGACCAGATCATCTGCGCGAACCTGTGCGGGCGGGGGGACAAGGATATCTTCACCGTCGCCGAGGCGCTGGGGGTGGAGATATGAATAGCCCTCTCCCCTTCAGGGGAGAGGGTTGGGAGAGGGGGAGTCTGGCCCGATGCGCGATCCTCGTTTGACCAAATTCGCCAAAGCCAACCGCAAGCAGATGCCTGAACCGGCCTTGCGAATGTGGTTGCAATTGCGAGCAAAGCGGCTTGAGGACGTCAAATTCTACCGCGAAAAGGTCATTGGCGATTACATTGCCGATTTTTCCTCAAACCAGCCAAAACTTGTGATCGAAATCGATGGTCACACGCACGATGTGGATAATGAATACGATGCGATCAGAACCCGCTATCTGGAAGCAAGAAACTATCGTGTGGTGCGCTATTCGAATTTGGACGTGATGCAGAATATCGAAGGTGTCTTGATGCATTTGACCATGGTTATTGACGAGATGCGGCCCCCTCTCCCAACCCTCTCCCCTGCAGGGGAGAGGGCTTTTGACTCCCTCTCCCCTGCAGGGGAGAGGGTTGGGGAGAGGGGGACACGATGACCTCTCGTCTCAGCAATGCCTTCACCAAAACCCACCCCGCGCTCGTCACCTTCGTCACTGCCGGCGACGGCCCCACCCCCGCGATCCTCGACGCCCTCGTCGCGGGCGGTGCGGATGTCATCGAGCTGGGGATGCCCTTCACCGATCCGATGGCTGACGGCCCGGCGATCCAGGCGGCGAATTTGCGTTCGATGGCTGCGGGAACGAAAACCGCCGACATCTTCCGCATCGCCGCTGACTTCCGCGCGCGGCATTCCGGCACGCCGCTGGTGCTGATGGGCTATGCCAACCCGATGACCACGCGCGGGCCGGAATGGTTCGCCGATGAATGCCGCAAGGCCGGCGTCGACGGCGTGATCTGCGTCGATATCCCGCCCGAGGAAGACCCCGACCTTGGCCCCGCTCTGCGCGCCGCCGGGGTCTCGCTGATCCGCCTCGCCACGCCGACCAGCGATGCGGCGCGGTTGCCGGCGATCCTCGAAGGCTCGTCGGGCTTCCTCTATTACGTCTCGGTCGCAGGCATCACCGGCAAGCAGCAGGCGGCGCTGGGTTCGATCGAACAGGCCGTGGCGCGGCTCAAGGCGGCGACGGATATCCCGGTCGCGGTCGGCTTCGGCGTGCGCACCCCCGAGCAGGCCAGGGCCATCGCCAAAGTCGCTGACGGCGTGGTCGTCGGCTCGGCGCTGGTCGAACTGGTGGCCGAGCACGGTGCGCATGCCGCCGGGCCGGTGCGGGAACTGACTGCGGCGCTGGCGGAGGCGGTGCATGGTGCGCGCGCGATCGGTTGATCCTCGCCAGGACAATGATGAGCAAATCGACCGCAAGACAAGAATTGGAATGGGTTCACGCGGAGACGCGGAGACGCGGAGAAGACTTGCGCCTTGCCGAAGGCAGATTCCATTCTTCCAAACAGGCGGTTGGCGGGCGCCTAACAGTTTCAAGGGGCTTCACCCCAAACGCAACACCCCTCCGCGTCTCCGCGTCTCCGCGTGAACCCATTCCTTCTCTTCCGGGGAGGATGGCGTGAAAGACTTCGCCCGCTCCGACAACCCCCTCGTCCAGGCGCAGCTTGACCGGCTGGGGGCATTGTCGCTGCCGCAGGGGCGCTTCGGGCTGGAGACGATCCGCGCGCTGCTTTCGCGCCTTGGCGATCCGCAGCACCGGTTGCCACCGGCGTTCCATGTCGCCGGGACCAATGGCAAGGGTTCGACCTGCGCTTTCCTGCGCGCGATGCTGGAGGCGCAGGGCCTTAAGGTCCACGTCGCAAGCAGCCCGCATCTGGTGCGCTACAACGAGCGCATCCGCATCGCCGGATCGCTGGTCGGCGACGAGCTGCTCGCCACCCTGCTCAAGGACGTGCTCGACATCGGCGAAGACCTGGCCCCCAGCTTCTTCGAGGTGACGGCGGCAGCCAGCTTCCTCGCTTTCGCCGCGATCCCGGCGGACGCCTGCGTCATCGAGGTCGGGCTGGGCGGGCGGTTCGATGCCACCAATGTCATCGACCATCCCGCCGCCTGCGGCATTGCCACACTGGGCATCGACCACGAGGCCTTCCTCCTCGCCCCCGAGCCAGGCACCCCCGAACACCCCCTCGCCCGCATCGCCTTCGAGAAGGCCAGCATCGGCCGCCCCGGCGTGCCGCTGGTGACGCAGGCCTATGGGGAGGAGGCCACACGCCAGGTCGAACGCACCGCCGCCACACTGGGCGCGACGCTGGTGATGCGCGGGCGTGACTGGTGGGCGTCCCTCGACGCGCTCGGGATGAGCGATTCATTCGAATATCGTGAACCTGAAGTTAGCTTTAGGTTTCCGATTCCTGCTCTCGCCGGGGCGCATCAGGCGGACAATGCCGCTCTGGCGGTGGCGATGCTGCGGCATCAGGAGCAGGTGCCGGTTTCACCCGAGGCCATGGCGCAGGGCATCGCCGGAGCGCGCTGGCCGGGGCGGATGCAACTGCTGGGAGATGGTCCGCTGACGGATTTGGCGCGGGGCCGGAAGGTGTGGCTGGACGGTGGTCACAATCCCGATGCGGGAGGGGCATTGGCGGGGTTTTTCAGGGCTGGCGAAGCGCGCGGCCTTCGACAAGCTCAGGCTGAGCGGGGTTTGGGAATTGGATCGGCCTTGCAAAAGGATGTTCTCACTAACCCCGCTCATGCTGAGCTTGTCGAAGCACACGCGCTGCCGTCTGCCGCCAAACTCCACCTCATCATCGGCATGCTGGCGAACAAGGACCCCTCGGCCATCATCGCGCCGCTGGCTAGCAGGCTGGCGAGCATCTCCGCGGTGCCCATCCCCGGCCATGCCGCCCATCCGCCCGAGGCCTTCGCACCGCACACCGGCCTGTCAGTTGCCAGCTTTGCCTCGGTCGAGGAAGCCCTGCGCACCGTTCCGCCAGGCGGCGGCGTGCTGATCGCCGGGTCGCTTTACCTCGCGGGCGAAGTGCTGCGGCTCAACCGGGAACTGCCAGACTAGCCTGCCGCTCAACCCGTGCCTGCCGCGCCCATTCCAGCGCACACAGCGCCACCGCGATCAGGCCAACCGAAGCCGTCAGGTAGAACACCGGCGCATAGCCGCCCGAATCGATGCCCTCGCCCAGTGCGGCGCGGCCCAGCGATCCGACCAGCACGGTGAGCGACGACAGCAGCGCGTATTGCACGGCGGCGTGGCTCTTGGCGGTGATCGACGAGAGATAGGCAACGAAGGCCGCCCCGGCGAGGCCGCCCGACAGGTTCTCTCCGGCAATCGCCAGCAGCAGCCGCGAGAAGCGCGCGTCCGACCCGAATTGCTCGGCCAGCCAGTAGAAGCCCGTCGCGCCGCCAAACGCATCGAGCCCCGCGCCGCCTTGGGCAAGGTCGGCGTAGAGCAGGTTGGATGCCGCCGCCAGAACCGCTCCCAGCAGCACTGTCGGCATGCGGCCCATGTAGCTGAACAGCACGGCGCCGAGTGCGATCCCGGCCATGGTCATGCCGACGCCGAAGAACTTGGAGGCCACTGCGACCTCGTCGTTGGTGTAGTGCAGTTCCTGCAGATAGAACGGCAGCGCAAAAGGCCCCCAGACCGAATCGGTCAGCCGGTAACTCAGCACAATCGCCAGCACGAGGATTGCCGCCCAGCCCAGCCGTCCGGTCAGTTCGGCCAGCGGCTCGACCAGCGCCTGATAGGCATGGCCGGTGAAGCCCAGCGGCCTGGCCGCCTCTTCGGGCGAGGCGAGATGGCGTCCCTTGCGTCGCCAGCCGTCGAGCACGGCTGCGATCAGCGCCGGGACGATCACTGTCGCCACCACGATCAGCGGGCCATAAAGCTTGGTAAAGGCCGTCGCGTCGGGCCGGTCAGCCGGGGCCGCGCCCAGCGATTCGACCATGAAGCCGATCACCGTCACCGCCGCCCAGCCCCACAGCAGCCCGACGATCACCAGCGCGCTCAGCCGGATCTTGCGCGAGAGCGGCTGCGCATGCAGCTCGGCCTCGCCCGGCAGCGGTTCGTCCCAGCTGTTGTCGGGGGCAAACCAGCTGGCCAGCATCGCCAGCATCATGAAGCAGCCGAACCAGAAATAGACCGCAGGCCAGCCGATCCGCGCGGCTACCACCAGCGCCAGCGCTCCGCCCGCCAGCCCGGCGAGCCGGTAGCCCAGCTGATAGACCGACGACAGAACTTCGAGCGGCGCATCCTCATCCGCCACTTCCACGCGCCAGGCGTCGATAACGATGTCCTGGGTGGCGCTGGCGAAAGCGGCGATGCCTGCCAGCAAGGAAAACATGCCAATCGAACGCTGGGGATCCAGCGTCGAAAGCGCGATCAGCACCAGCCCGACCATGGCCTGGATCGGCACCAGCCAGCTGCGCCGCCGCCCCAGCTTCCACAGAAACGGAACCCGGCCCTGATCAACCAGCGGCGACCACAAAAATTTGAAGGCATAGGCAAGACCGATCAGCGAGAATACGCCCATCGTTTCCAGGTCCACCCCGGTTTCACCAAGCCATGCGTAGAGCGTGCCGAGCAGCAGGGCGTAAGGCAGGCCTGCCGCCATGCCATAGACCAGCATGATGCCGGTCTTGCGATTGGTAAAGGCTGTCAGCAACAAGCCCAGGCCTTTGCGCTGCGTCATCCGGTCCGTCCTCGCAATTGCATTTCGGGTCCATGGCGGACGGAAAACCGCCACTTCAGACCGCTCCAGCAGTAACCGATAATGGTTAACAAGCCATGCTTTTGACGGGGCTTGTCCACAAGGCTAAGGCCGCGCCATGGCCCTTCCCCCCACAGAACTAACCGGTGCCCGAGCCGGTGCCCAAGCCGGTGCCCGAACTGGTGCCCGAACCGGCGAACGCATCGCCAAACTCCTTGCCCGCGCCGGTGTCGCCAGCCGCCGCGAGGTTGAGCGGATGATCGCGGAAGGCCGGGTCAAGATAAACGGCGAAGTGCTGACTACCCCGGCGACGGTGCTGGCCGACCTCAGGGGAGTGACGGTGGACGACAAGCCGGTCGCCGCCCCCGCCCCGGCCAGGCTGTTCCGCTTCCACAAGCCGTCGGGGCTGATCACGGCGGAGCGCGATCCTGCCGGCCGGCCGACGATCTACGCGGCGCTTACCAATGCGCTGCCCAAGGACACGCCGCGACTAATGCCGGTGGGGCGGCTGGACTTCAACACCGAAGGCCTGCTGCTGATGACCAACGACGGCGAGCTCAAGCGGGCGATGGAACTGCCGTCCAGCGGTATCCCGCGCACCTACCGCGCCCGCACCTATGGCGATATCACCCAGAACCAGCTGGAGGAGCTGATCCACGGCATTACCATCGAGGGCATCCACTACGGCAAGATCGACGCCAATATGGAACGCAAGACCGGGCGCAACCAGTGGGTCGAAATGACTCTGACCGAAGGCAAGAACCGCGAGGTTCGCCGGGTTCTCGAACATCTCGGCCTCGAAGTGTCGCGGCTGTTGCGCACTGCCTATGGCCCGTTCAGCCTGGGCGACATCCCGCGCGGCGCGGCGGACGAAGTGCGGCCCGTCGATGTCGAACGCTTCCGCGAGGCGCTGCCCGGCTTCGCCCGGGGCGAGGCGCTCGATCCGGCCTCGAAGAAGCAGGGTCCGCCGCCGGTCCGGCGCGGCTATTCGCGCACCACTGGCTTCGATCCGCGGCGCCCCGGTCCGCCCTCGCGCCCCAACGACGGTCCCGCCAAACGGCGCGCGCCGACGAAGCGAGGGCCGCAGCGTTGAGGATCATCGCGGGCCAATGGCGCGGGCGCAAGATTACCGCGCCGCCGGGCGAGGACACCCGCCCCACCGCCGACCGCACCCGCGAGACGCTGTTCTCGATGCTGGTCAGTCGGCTCGGCAGCTTCGAGGGGCTGAGCGTGGCGGATCTGTTCGCGGGCTCGGGCGCGCTGGGGCTGGAGGCATTGTCGCGCGGCGCGGCCAGCTGCCTGTTTGTCGAACAGGATGCAGCGGCATTGCGGTCGCTGCGCGCCAACATCGCCCATCTGGGCGCACAGCCGCAATGCGATGTGCGGGCAACATCGGTGATGACCCTGCCGCTGGCCAAAGCACCGCTCGACCTGATCCTGCTCGACCCGCCCTATGGCAGCGGCGCGGGCGAAGTGGCGCTCGACCGGCTGGTGCGGCTGGGTTGGGTTGGCCCGGCCAGCTGGATCAGCCTGGAAACGAGTATCGGCGAGCGGCCGGCGATCAAGTCGCTCGAAGTCGCCGCCGAGCGCAAGGTTGGCAAGGCACTGATTACGCTGTTGCGCTTGCCGGCCGCGCCAGACTGACCCCCACCAAAGTTACCAGCCCCGCCGCCGACAGCAGCAGTCCGGCCTGCGCGCCCATGCCGTCCGCCGCCAGCAGTTGCGCCAGAATCGGCGTCACCGCTCCGCCGATGATGCCGCCTGCGTTGAACGCCACCGAAATGCCACTATAGCGCACCGGCACCGGGAACAGCGTCGGCAGCCAGCCGCCGAGCGGGCCGTAGACATAACCCATGATCAGCAGCGCCAAGGCCAGCGTCGCGAAGACTACCCACAGCGAGTCTGCGGCGAGGCCCGTCCCGAACACCAGCCCCAGTACCACCGTGGCCATTGCTCCCAGCATCAGCACCCGGCGCGGGCTGGTGCGGTCCGCCTGGATCGCGGCGAGGACGATGCCAATGGCCAGGAAGCTGTTGGCGGCGAGCTGCACAGCCAGGAACGTCTCGCGGCTGTGCCCCAGCGCGCCGGTGCCCTGCGCCAGCGCATAGGCAGTGGAGAGGTAGAATATGGCGAAACAGGCAATCACACCGCCGCTGCCCGCCAGCACCGCCCGCCAGTGATGGGTGAGCAACCGCGCCAGCGGCACGGCGGGCGGAGCCTCGCGCTCCAGCGCCGCTTTGAACGCCGGAGTCTCGCCGATACGCAGCCGCACCCACAGCCCGATGCCGACCAGCACCGCGCTGGCCAGGAACGGCACGCGCCAGCCCCAGCTGGCGAATTCCTGCTCCGAAAGCCCCAGCCCCAGCAGCAGGAACAGCCCGTTGGCGGCCAGAAATCCCACCGGCGCGCCCAGCTGCGGGGCCGCGCCGAACCGCGCGTCCCAGCCTTTGGGCGCGTTCTCCACCGCCAGCAGCGTCGCCCCGCCCCATTCACCGCCGAGGCCAAAGCCCTGCCCGAAGCGCAGCACGCACAGCAGCAGCGGCGCTATCCAGCCGACCATGGCGTAAGTGGGCAGGAAGGCGATCAGCAGCGTCGATGCCCCCATCAGCATCAGCGAGGCCACCAGCGTCGATTTGCGCCCGATCCGGTCGCCGAAATGACCGAAAGCAATGGCCCCCACCGGCCTTGCGATAAAGGCGATACCGAAGCTCATGAAGGCAAACAGCGTCTGCGCCGCCGCCGATTCCGCCGGAAAGAACAGCGGCCCGAACACCAGCGCCGCCGCTGTCGCATAGATGTAGAAATCGTAGAATTCGACGGCCGTGCCGACCAGGCTGGCGGCAAGGATGCGCGAATGCGCGGCGATGGGACTGTTCATCGCGCGTCACTGCCAGCCTGGAAGGGTGCCCGTCAACTGACCGGGCTGCCTTCTCCCGGCCAGATGATCAAGCCCGTTAGCTCAAGAACGCTTGCTGGTTCTGCGCCGCTTGGTCGCGCCACCCTCGCCCGGATTCTGGCAACCGTCCTGCAGCTCGCGGGTACACACCGGGTAGGTCTTGTTAAGCGCCTCTGCCGGCGGCGGCGTCAGCGCGCCTTTATAGGGGCCTGCCTGATAGCCGGGATCAGCCGGCATTGCTGGCGGAACCGGAGCGGCGGCGGTGGACGGGTTGGGCGGTGTCGGCGAGGCCTCGCCTTCGCCGCGGGGATTGGCCTGGACCTGCTCTGGTGCTGGCGTTTCCGCGGGCAGCTGCGCCTCGATGGATACCCATGCGGCAGTGCGTTGATCGGGGGTCATCGCAAATATCTGGCCGCGCTGCTCGTTGGTCAAAGCCCACCAACCGCGCGCCTGATTGGGCGACAGGGTCCAGAAATAACTGCGGAGGTCGCTTGGCCAAGCCTCATAGGCAGCACGGCGATCCGCCGGCCAGGCGTCCACCATTGCCTGCTGTTCGGCCGTCAGCGTGGTAGTGGCTGCAACGCTTTCAGCGGGTGGGACCTGCGCGGGAACCATCGCGGGGGCGGCCACTAGTGCAATCGTTCCGGCACTTGCCAGTAGTAAGCTGCGCATAGAAAATTCTCCAATCATTCCCCTGCATGTGCGCGTGAAGAACGAATGTCCGCGTGGATAGTTCCGGTCTGGCGATGGAGCGTGCTTGCGCAGCGACCCGGCGTTCCCTAGTTGTTCGCTGATGACCGATGCCGAACCGCTTGCCCGCGATCCGCTGCTCGACGGGCTAAACCCGCCGCAGCGCGAGGCTGTGCTGACTACCGAGGGGCCGGTGCTGATGCTGGCGGGTGCGGGCACCGGCAAGACCGCGGCGCTGACGGCGCGGCTGGCGCATCTGGTGCGCGCGCGGCTGGCCTGGCCCAGCGAAATCCTCTGCGTCACCTTCACCAACAAGGCCGCGCGCGAGATGCGCCACCGTGTCGGCCAGCTGATCGGCGATGCGGTGGAGGGCATGCCCTGGCTCGGCACCTTCCACGCCATCGGCGCCAAGCTGCTGCGCCGCCACGCCGAGCTGGTGGGGCTGCAATCGAACTACACGATCATCGACACCGACGATCAGCTGCGGCTGCTCAAGCAGCTGATCCAGGCCGAGGGCGTGGACGAAAAGCGCTTCCCCGCGCGCCAGCTGGCCGGCTGCATCGATCGCTGGAAGAACAAGGGCCTGAACCCTGCCGATATCGATGCGGGCGAGAGCGAGGCCTATGCGAACGGCAAGGGGCAGCACTTCTACCGGCTCTATCAGGACCGGCTCAAGGCGCTCAACGCCTGCGATTTCGGCGATCTGCTGCTGCACATGCTCAACATTCTGCGCAGCTATCCCGAAGTGCTGACGCAGTATCAGCAGCGTTTCAAATATATCATGGTCGACGAGTATCAGGACACCAACCAGGTCCAGTATCTGTGGCTGCGGCTGCTGGCGCAGACCCGCAAGAACATCTGCGTGGTGGGGGATGACGATCAGTCTATCTACAGCTGGCGCGGTGCGGAGGTCGCCAATATCCTGCGCTTCGAGAAGGACTTTCCCGGCACAAAGGTGATCCGGCTCGAGCAGAACTATCGCTCCACGCCCGACATCCTCGCTGCCGCTTCCGGTCTGATCGACGCCAACCACGAACGCCTCGGCAAGCAGCTGTGGACCGAGCGGGGCGGCGGCGACAAGCTGCGCGTCATCGGCGTCTGGGACGGCCCTGAGGAAGCGCGCCGGGTTGGCGAGGACATCCAGCGGCTTGAGCGCGAGGGCGCCTCGCTCGACTTTGTCGCCATCCTCGTGCGCGCGCAGTTCCAGACCCGCGAGTTCGAGGACCGCTTTATCGCCATCGGCCTCAATTACCGCATCGTCGGCGGCTTCCGCTTTTACGAGCGCGCCGAAATCCGCGATGCGCTGGCCTATCTGCGGGTGATCGCCCAGCCCGCCGACGACCTCGCCTTCGAGCGCATCTACAATTCGCCCAAGCGCGGCCTGGGTGACAAGACGATGGAGAAGCTGCACCGCCACGCCCGTGCGCTGGGTGCTCCGCTTGCCCGCGCCGCGCTGGAGATCGTCGATACCGACGAACTGCCCGCCCGCGCCCGCGCCACCCTGCTGGCGCTGATGCGCGATTTCGCGCGCTGGCGCGATCTGGCGGCCAGCACCAGCCCCGCCGAGCTGGTGCGCACCTTGCTCGACGAAAGTGGCTATACCGCCATGCTTCAGGCCGAACGCAGCGCCGAAAGCGCGGGCCGGCTCGAAAACCTCTCCGAACTCGCCCGCGCCATGGAGGAATACGAGAGCCTCGGCGATTTCCTCGAACACGTCAGCCTGGTCATGGACAACGACGCCAGCAGCGACAACGAGAAGGTCACGATCATGACCATCCACGGCTCCAAAGGGCTGGAGTTCGACAACGTCTTCCTGGTCGGCTGGGAAGAGGGGGTGTTTCCCTCGCAGCGCGCGCTGGATGAGGGCGGGCTCGCCAGTCTGGAAGAGGAACGCCGCCTCGCCTATGTCGCGATCACCCGCGCCAAGCGGCTGTGCACCATTGTCCACGCCGCCAACCGCCGCATCTATGGCCAGTGGACCAGCTCGATCCCCTCACGCTTCATCGCCGAGCTGCCCGCCGCCCATGTCGCCCATGAAACCACCCTGGCAGGCGGCGCATCGCTGTGGCGGGCCAATTGGTCCGAACGAGCCGATCCCTTCGCCGATGTCGCCCGCGATCGGCCCGACCGCGTCCAGTCGCGCGGCCCCGGCTGGCAGCGCGCGGCGGCGCAAAGCTTCGACCCGGCCCCGCGCCGCATCTCCGAACCCAGCCGCAGCGCCGCCAGCTTCGCCGCCAAGCCGCGCCGCGACATCGGCATCGGCGCGCGCGTGTTTCACGACAAGTTCGGCTACGGCATTGTCGCGGCGCAAGAAGGCAACAAGCTGGAGATCGACTTCGAAACCGCGGGTCACAAACGCGTGATCGACAGCTTCGTGAAGCTGGACGCGGACGGGGGCTAACCGGCAATCCACCCTATACCAACTGCCCGATGAAATGACCTCTCAAGCCCCTCCTGTTCAAGGCAATTGCATATGGGTTTTCGGAAATGGTTTCGCGCAGAGGCGCAAAGGAAGCAGAGAGCGCAAAGGGGTTTTTCCTATCGTGAAGTCACTCTCGGGTCGAACGAATCACAGAAATCGCCAGCTCAGAACAGGACACAAGCCTTCGGCTCAGGATACAACTCTGCGGTCTTTGCTTCCTCCGCGCCTCTGCGTGAACCAAACAGCCCTTATGCGATTGCCCTGCCCTCCTGTTGGGCTGCGCTCGACTGCGTCTCAGGGGAGGGCTATCGCATATTCCGAACTGACCTTTCTTCTCCCCTCCCGCTTGCGGGAGGGGTTGGGGGTGGGTGAGTCTGAATTTGACGCGAAACCGTCGATTTCGTCCGACTGGCCCACCCCTAACCCCTCCCGCAAGCGGGAGGGGGACTGGTCTCCACAGGCACCGAATGGAATATGCGCCTGAAGGGGAGGGGAGCAGAGTTGGTGCAATGGGCAATCCACCTTACATCGCTGCCAGCACATCCTTGATCGGCACGAACGCGAAGGCGACCGAGCTGTCCGCCACCCCGTAGGGCAGGAAAATATCGTCGCCCGCGCGCATGCCGCCGCAGCTGTAGACGACGTTGGGGACATAGCCCTCGCGGTCTTCATCGGCGGCGGAGAGGATCGGCTGCTGGGTGCGGCCAAGGATCTTCGCCGGATTGTCCTTGTCGAGCAGCGCCGCGCCGATCGAATATTTGCGCATCGCGCCAACGCCATGGGTCAGCATCAGCCAGCCCTCGTCGATTTCGATCGGAGGGCCGCAATTGCCGATCTGGATCAGCTCCCAGGGGAAGCGCGGCGCGAGCAGGGGCTCGCCTGCGCCATCTTCCCAATGGGTGATATCGTCGGATTCGAGCAGATACAGGTTCTGCCCATCCTGCCGCCCGATCATCCGGTATCTGCCGTCATGGCAATGCGGAAACAGCGCCAGTCCCTTGTTACGCCCGGCCGAGCCGGTGATCGGGACCAGATCGAAACTCTTGAAATCCTTGGTGCGCAGCAGTTCCGACCGGATATCGCGGCCCGAATAGGCGGTGTATGTGCCGACCCATTCGGCCTCCTGGCAGCCGCCGTTGAGCCGGGTCAGGCGCAAGTCCTCCAGCCCGTTGCGCTGCACTTCAGTGACCGGAAAGATCACTGTGCCGCTCAGGCTGCTCTCAGGATGGCAATGGACCGAAACCGCGCCATCGTTGCGCTTGGCGACAAGGCTGGCGGTATTGGCAGCGGTCATGCAGTGCGGCTGGGGTGCCAGTTCGAACTTGCGGCCAGGGCGAGATCACGCCCTCGCGGAACACGATCGACGAGATATGGCCCTCGCCGACTGCACGCATCGACATCACGATCCGCACCGCGCCTTCCTCCAGGTCGCTCTGGTTGGGATGGAGCGTTGCCGATGGGTTCATCAGCGCCGCCGCGGCATAGCTGTATTCATGGCAGAAATAGGCACCGATCAGCAGCTTCTTTTCCTCACGGATACGCCGCCCATCAAGCTCAAGCTGCGCCTCGATCTCCTCATAGCGCTGCATGAAAATCTGCTGGGTCTGCGAATGGCGCGATTCGAAATCGTGGAACACCAGCGCCAGTTCGCTGCGCGCGGTGCGCATGTCCATGGCGCGGACCTGATCGACCAGCCGGTGGACGCGGTGCTGCGGCGCAGCCGCATTCCAGGCGAGGTGGAAAGGCCGGACGACAACACGCGACGGATCGGCACGCAGCCGGACCGGCGATTGGTGGACATTCAGCACATGGCGCTCCGGTGACGCTGGATCGCGATGGTGGCGAGATGGAAGGCGAGGATCGATTCGGCGCCGCGATTACGGTTTATACCAGTCGGGATCAGCCCGTCATAGCATTCACCTGAACTGACATCGCCCAGCGCCAGACCCAGTTCGTTCCTGCCAAGGAACCACAGGTAGGCATCGCGCGCGCGCTCCTGCCAGCGCGAGTCCAGCGTGGCCGCATAGGCGGCATCGCAGGCATCGATCATCGCCCATGCCTCGACCGGCTGCTGGTCAAAGGGCAGCGGCGGCGCGTAATGGGTCCCGAAACTGTCCGAACCCACAGCGCGGAAATGGCCGTCCGCGGTGGTCTGCTGACCGGCCAGCCATTCGAGACTGGCCAGCCCGCGTGCAATGAAATCCTCCCTGCCAATGGCAACCCCGGCGCGGATCAGCGCCTCGGGCAGGCGGGCATTGTCATAGGCGAGCATCGGTTCGAACCAGTCCCAATCCGGCCGGCGCTGATCGCTCCACAGCGCCAGCAACTTTTCGCCCCATCGGACAAGCAGCCTTGTGGGCAGGGGATCGGCAGGTTCGGCTTCGGCAAACGGGGCACTGCCGAGCATCATGAAGGCCTGCGCCCGCGGCGATTCCAGCTCCGACAACGGCTCGATCACCCGCCCATACAGCTTGCGCGCCCAGGTGCGGAAGCTAGCTTCGGGCACGTTCGCGGCGGCAAAGCCCAGAGCCCATACTGCGCGACCGCAGCTGTCCTGCGAGCCGGCATGCTCCGCCCAGCTACGGTCGAAGCGCATGAAGTTGCGGAAGCGGCAGACGTCCGGATTCCAGGCATGTTCGACGAAGCCGGCGAACACCGGCAGCCAGTTCGGGGCCATCCGCGAATCCAGGCACGCCAGCATCAGCGCGCGGGCATTGTCGTCGATGCAATAGCCGTGGGCGCGGTCGGGTACGTCGAAAATGCTGTGCTGGAGCATGCCGGTAGCGTCGCACATGCGCTCGATCGCGCCCAGCCCGAGCTCGCGGGGGATCAGCGGCGGCCGGATCGGCAGCGGTTTGCGCGCGGCCCTGGCCGCCACTTCCTCGAAGCGCGCCAGCGATGCCTCGGCAAGGCGTGGCCAGATCATGGTACGGCCCAGCGCATAGACGCGGCGGCGCAGCGCATGGGTGCCCTCGCGATCTTCGAGCAAAGCGTTGATGGCGGCAGCGAAGCCTGCGCTGTCGCCGAAATCGACCAGCATGCCGAAGTCACGGCCAAGCAGTTCCCGCGCATGGACATAGGGGGTGGAGACGATCGGCTTGCCAAGGCCCGCTGCATAAGACAGCGTCCCCGACGTAACCTGTGCCGGATTGAGATATGGCGTGGCGTAAATGTCGGCTGCTTCCAGATAATCGAGCAATTCCTCCTGCTCGACGAAGGCATCGATGAAGCGGACATTGCCGGCAACGCCCAGTTCCTCGGCCAGGCTCATCAGCGATTCGCGATAGCTTTCACCCTGCAAGGCGATGGCATGCGGATGGGTTGCGCCCAGCACCACATAGAGCGCCGACGGATTGCGGCGCACGATCGCGGGCATCGCCGCAATCATCGTTTCGATTCCCTTGCCTTGCGAAAGCAGTCCGAAGGTCAGGATGACATCGCGCCCCGCCAGCCCCAGCCTTGCCTTCATCGCCGCGGTCGCCGCGAATGGCCGGTTGGGAATCCCGTGCGGTATGACAATGACTTGCCCCGGATCGGCGTGGTAGCGCTCGATCAGCAGTCGCCTGGCCGCCTCGGCCATGACCACGATCGTCTCGCAGCGCTCGACCAGCGCCAGGGTAACGCGCCGCTGGTCTCGGTCCGGCTCGGCCAGCACGGTATGCATTGCCACCGCCACCGGCACTGTCATCCGGTCGATCAGGGTCAGGATGAAGTCGCCCGCGCGGCCGCCGAAAATCCCGAACTCATGCTGGATCCACACCATATCCGCACCGCTGGCGGTAATCGCGCGCGCTGCGTCAAGATAGGCCTCGGGCTCGTCCTGACCTATCGTGCCCGCGAGGTTTTCTGGATAAGCGTGCTGCTCGCCCGTCTCTGCCATTGCCCAGATATCGACGCGGATATCGGGAAACCGGCCGTTCATTGCGCTGGCGGCGTGGGCGGTATAGGTGGCTATGCCGCAGCGGCGCGGCGGATGGTTACCGATCATCGCAATGTGCCTGACGCGCTGGCGGTCAGCGATAGGCAGCGGGGTATGCTGAAGCGGCCGGGGCAAAAGGGTGGGCAATTGCGTCGACAATTCCATCGGCATGTCCTTCAGATGTGATCCTGTTCCCCTGACAGATAAACGACCATGTCCCCGGAAAGTGCCTGAAGGTTGCGCGTGAACGCAGCAATTACGGTATATCACGTACGGCGGGTGCGGCAGAATCGGACTGTCGCAATTCCGGCACGGTCTGCAACACGGTAATTTATTGGACCCTGACTATACGGCAGCCGGTCCGCCCGGCGCGATTATTTATTGACCGCGGATAAATCGGAACAACTTCAATATTTCATCGCAAACAGAATGCAATTCGAGCAGAGCAATTAGCGCCGGATATCGATGCGTGATTCGATTGATTGGCGGGATTCTCCTTAGGGAACATTCCCAATTTACCGCGAGGGTCAGTTCTGGAAGGCTGGGGTTTCGCCGGAGAAATCCGGTCGAATGGGACGGACCTCTTTTCGCCGAGCGAGGTCCGTCCCATTCCTGTGCGGTATTACGCACCTGCCCCCAAGGCAATTGCATTTGGGTTTTCGGAGATGATTTCGCGCAAAGGCGCAAAGGAAGCAGAGAGCGCAAAGGGGTTTTTCCTATCGTGAAGTCACTCTCGGGTCGAACGAATCAGAGAAATCGCCAGCTCAGAACAGGACACAAGCCTTCGGCTCAGGATACAACTCTGCGGCCTTTGCTTACTCCCTCTCTGCGCCTCTGCGTGAACCAAACAGCCCTTATGCGATTGCCCTGCACCCGCCCCCGCGTCTCCGCATAGAGCTTGACGACAGCAAGGCCCGCGTGGCCAAAGGCTGACATGACGCAGTATGGTCTGATCGAAGCCGGCGGCACCAAATTCGTGCTAGGCGTGGCCGATGAAACCGGCACAATCGCTGCGGCTCACCGGGTGCCGACGACCACGCCCGGCGAAACGCTGCGCGCTGCCCTGGCATGGTTTCGCGAACAGGCGCTTGCCCCCGCCGCCATCGGCATTGCGTCCTTCGGCCCGCTCGATCTCGATCCGGCATCGCCGGGGTGGGGCCACATCACCCGCACCCCCAAGCCGCACTGGGCCGACACCGATCTGGTGAGACCCTTCGCCGAAGCATTCGCCTGCCGCGTCGCCATCGATACCGACGTCAACGCCGCCGCGCTGGCCGAGGCGCGCTGGGGAGCCGGGCAAGGCCATGCCTCAACGCTCTATATCACCATCGGCACCGGCATCGGCGGCGGTTTCGTCAGCCATGGACGCCTGCTGCATGGGCTGTCGCACCCCGAAATGGGCCATATCCGTATGCCGCGCCATGCTGGCGACAGCGGATTTTCCGGGAGCTGCCCCTACCACGGCGATTGCCTCGAAGGCCTCGCCAGCGGCCCGGCGATCATCGCGCGCTGGGGCAAGTCGCTTGGCGAGGTTCATGCCGACCACCCCGGCCACGCGATGATCGCCTGGTATCTCGGGCAGGCGGTGTGCAGCTTCCAGGCCATCCTGGAACCCGCGCGGATCGTACTGGGCGGCGGGGTGATGGGATCGCCCGGCATGCTCGAGCGCGTGCGGACCGAAGCGGTGCTGGCAGGCGGAGGCTATTTTGCCGGCGATCCCGCCGAAGTTGTGGTCGCCCCCGGGCTTGGCACCAATTCCGGTCTGCTCGGCGCGCTGGCACTCGCACAGACTGTTTGATGTCGCACCGCATTTTGGCGCGCTTCAGCTTGACATCCTGATGACCAGCCGGGTCTCCATCACCACCGACTTCGCACCTGGTCGTTCGCGCTTGACTGCCGACCGATAGGTGAATATTGGCCTTACCAAATAACGAATAATGGTTCACCATTGACGACATGTTTCTTGATACCGGGTTGGGACCCGATGTGCGGATGCTGGCAAACCCGTGATTGAGCAGAGGGCGACTGACAAATGGCAAGAGAATCCATGGCGCGAATGAAGCTGGTTGCCTGCACGGCAGCGCTGGCGTTCGCGCCGTTCGCAGCTCAGGCGCAGGCCACCCATCCGTGGATGGCCGAAGCTATCGTTGCCGAACAGCGCACAGCAGCCGGCGATGCCGAGCGCGAGGCCGTGGCCAACCGGCGCGCCAGGCTGCTGCTCTCGGCCATGACACTCGAGCAAAAGCTCCAGCAACTGACCGGTGCCAAACCCGAAATCCTGCCTGAATTGCCGAATTGCTTCGGCGCGCGCCATGTCAGCGGTATCGCGGCGCTCAATATCCCCACGTACCGCATCACCAACGGACCGGTCGGGCTGGGCCAGAACGATTGCGTATCGGTAGACGTCGCGGCTAGCCTGCTGAAAATTCCAGGCTTCGGCAGCATCTCGGCCGCCTACACCCACCCCAGTTCGGCCAAGGCGACCGCCCTGCCCTCTGCCTTGGGTGCTGCCGCTTCCTTCGATCCTGCAGTCGCCGGCATGTACGGCGATGTGATTGCGACCGAGATGAACAATCTTGGCTTGCACGTTTTCGAGGCGCCGGGTGTCAATCTCGCAAGGCTGCCGATCCTGGGCCGCAATTTCGAATATTTCGGCGAGGATCCCTTTCTCAGCGGCACGATGGCGGTGGCCGAGACCAGGGCGATCCAGGCGAAAGGCCTGATCGCGATGCCCAAGCATTATGCGGCGAACGAGCAGGAAACCAACCGCATGTCGATCCAGACCAGCGTCGATCGCCAGACGCTGCGCGAGCTCTATCTGCTGCCCTTCGAAATGGCGGTAAAGGATGGCAAGGCCGCATCGGTGATGTGCGCCTACAATTATGTCAACGGCCAGTCATCCTGCGAGAGCAAGGAACTGCTGACCGACATCCTGCGCAAGGACTGGGGCTTCACCGGCTACGTCCAGTCAGACTTTTTCGCGATGAAGAGCACGGTTGCGACGCTGGCCAACGGCATGGATCATGAGATGCCGCTGCCGATGCAATGGGCACCGGACAAGATCAGGGCGGCACTGGCCAGCGGCGAATTGACGATAGCCCAGATCGATGTGGCCCTCGAGCGGCGCTATACCCAGGCCATCAAGGCCGGAGTTTTTGACCGCCCGCTGACCCAGACCCCCATCGACTTTGCCGCTGGTGGCAAGACCGCGCGCGAAATCGGCAGCCGCGCCGCTGTGCTGCTCCAGAACAGCGGCGCGCTGCCATTGAAAGGCAACCTGCGCAGTCTGGTTCTCGTCGGCAAGGCCAGCCAGGTCTATGCGCAGCAGGCCGTGGCCGGGGGCGCAGTTGTTGGCGAACCGATGGGCGGGGGCGGCGGCAGTTCGGACGTCGTGCCCCACTACACCGTCGGCCCGATCGAAGGTCTGCGCAGTGCGCTTGCCGGGCTTGGCAATGCGCGGGCTTCCGTCAAGCTGGTGCTGGTCGATGACGAGAACAGCACGGCAACAATCGACGGACGCCAGGTCAGTTTCGCCGATGCCTTGGCTGAAGCCGCCGGTGCCGATGCCGTGGTGATGATGGCAGGCACGATTTCGGAAGAAGGCGCGGACCGTGCCACCTTCACCGAAGTCAATGGCCGGAAACTGGCTTCTCCGGCGGCCTTGGGCGGCGGGCTTGACTGGTATGCCCCTCGCTCCAACATCATCGCCACCAGCGGCGAAACCAACCCGGCAAGGAACAGCCGAACCACTGCAATGATCGAGGCCCTGCTCGCAGCGCGCTCGACCAGCGACAGGTCGATGGCGGCAAAATCGGTGCTGGTGCTCAAGGACAATGCCGGGGTCTCCCTGCCCGCTTCGCTGGTGGGACGAAAGGGACCGGCGATCCTGGAAGCCTGGTTTCCGGGGCAGGAGGACGGCAACATCGTCGCCGATGTGCTGTTCGGCAAGACCAATCCGTCGGGCAGGCTGCCCGTAACGTTCCCGCTCGCTGGCAAGGGCTTCCTCGACACGATCGATACGGCGCAGTTTCCCGGCGCGATCTCGGCCGACGGCAAGCAGCAGACAGTTACCTACAGCGAGCAGCTGGCAATAGGCTATCGCTGGTACGACGCCAACACAGGTGGCAACTGCGCCACAAGCAATGGCCGAAATCCCTGCATTGCCTTCCCTTTCGGTCATGGACTGTCCTACACCCGGTTTAAACTGGGCAAGCCGCGCCTGTCGTTTGACGCCGCGAGCAGCACCTGGCGTGCCGCCGCGCGCGTGACCAACACCGGCAAGCGCAAGGGCGCGGAAGTCGTGCAAGTCTACCTGTCGCTGCCTCCCGAAGCGAATGCAATCGGCACCCGGCAGCCGCCCCGGCGACTGGTGGGGTTCCAGCGGATCGAACTCGCACCCGGCGCGTCTGGCGAGGTTGCGATCACGATCGATCCGGCAGCAAGCAACCACCCGCTGAGCGTGTGGAGCGAGCGGGACCGCAACTGGGTCATACCTGCGGGAAATTTCACGGTCTGGATGGGCCGGTCGTCTTCGCTTCGGGATCTCACGCGGGCCGGCAGCCGCTGACTGACCGCGAGCGCGTGCTTGCAGTCGCGCATCGGAGCCGCCGACGCTCAATTTCTCCGGGCTTGAGACCTGCCTGCAATCGCCACTTCACGCTCGGCAGAAACTGGTTGACAACGATTCGCTAAATTCATAATTGGACTTACCAATAACGACCGCCTGGTCAGGCTACCATGCGGAGCGGCGACTACTGGGGAGGACAAACATGATCTTTAAGCACCTATTGCTGGCAACCGCTGGCTCGGCCTTTCTCGCGATGCCAGCTTACGCGCAGGCGGACGAGGTGCAGGGCAAGCCCGCGACCCGGAAAGACGTGCTGAAGAGCCGCTCGTTCTGGGCGATCGCGGTGCCGCGCTTCCTCTCCGAACCGGCCTGGCAGACTTTCAACTTCTTCATCCCGCTCTACCTGGTGGCGGTGTGGAACCTCGACCTGAAGAGCATCGCGCTGTGGGCCTGGATGCCGTTCCTCGCGGCGGACTTCGGCAGTCTGGCGGCGGGCCTGCTTCCCACATGGCTGATGAAGCGGGGCGCTTCGTTGCTCGCCAGCCGCAAGATCACCATGACCCTTGGGGCGCTCTGCATGCTCGGCCCCGCCGCGATCGGCCTCGCCACCTCGCCGGGCATGGCGATCGCGCTGTTCTGCGTGGGCGGTTTCGCGCACCAGATGCTCAACGGCGCGCTGATCACGCTTTGCGCCGACGTATTCGACCGCCGCACGGTCGGCACCGCCAGCGGCATGGCGGGAACGTCGGCCTGGGTGGGGGGCATGCTGTTCACCCTGCTGATCGGCCAGAGCGCCGACGAGTTCGGCTACAACCCGCTGTTCGTCGCGCTCGCCGTGCTTGATCTGCTGGCGGCGGCGGTGCTGTGGACGATCCTCAGGAATCCTTCGCGGGAATCGCCCCGGGTCGCATGATCGTCCAGCCGGCGAGCGCGTGACCGGCGCGGGCTGCCTCGACCGGTTCGGCCCCGCCGAGCCGCGCCCCCAAATAGCCCGCGTTGAAGGCATCGCCAGCGCCGCTGGTATCGAGCGCGGTCAGAACTGCTTCCGGCGCAAGCACTTTGCCATCGGGCAGTCGGCAACCCTGCGCGCCGAGTTTGACGACGGCCTCGGAGCAGCCCAGCCGCTGCCAATGCGCGGCTACCGCATCTGCTTCCGCTTCGCCGGAAAGCAGCAGTTCATCCTCCAGCGTCGGCAACCCAATATCGGCGCAGGCAATCGCCGCATCGCGCGCCTTTCGGGCCTCTTCCGCACTCCCCCACAGCCGGGCGCGATAGTTGCCATCGAAGGCGATTTTGCCGCCTCTGGCACGCACCCGGCGGCACAGGTCGAACAGTGTCTCGCGAGCCTCAGCGGGCAGGATCGCCAGGGTGATCAGCGAATAGACGATCAGGTCCGCCTGCTCCGCCGCCGCTAATGCCGCCGCCGAGCCCGGCAGCGCAAACATCTCGCGCGCGGCGCTGGTGTCGCGCCAGTAGGTGAAGCTGCGCTCGCCTGCGGCGTCGGTGCTGATCGCATAGAGCCCGGTGCTGCGGGCGGGGTGTTCGAGTACCAACGAGGTGTCGAGGCCCTCGGCCGCCCACTGCGCCTTGAGGTCTGCGCTCAGCGCATCCTGCCCGATCGCGGTCAGATAGGCGACATCGTGACCGGCGCGGGCAAGGTGGATCGCGGTGTTGAGCGTGTCGCCGCCATAGCCCATGCGCCAGCCCAGGCCGGAACGCGACAGTTCGAGCATCGCCTCGCCGATCAGGACGATCCGGGCCACTAAAGCCCTCTCCCCCGCTTCCAGTCCCCCTCCCGCAAGCGGGACGGGTTAGGGGTGGGCCAGTCGGACGAAATCGACACTTTCGCGCCAAATTCAAACTCACCCACCCCCAACCCTTCCCGCAAGCGGAAGGGGGGAAGATAGGGCAGTTTTGAGAGGGAGATTCTCACCAGTTCCACATCGTGCCATCTTCCAGCCGGGCGACCGGAAGAAAGGCGGGTTTGTAGGGATATTTCGCGGCCAGCTTCTCGTCGATATCGACGCCGTGGCCCGGCGTCTCGCCGACGAACAGCTCGCCCGCTTCGAAACGGTAATCGTGCGGGAACACCGCGTCGGTTTCCTCGGAGTGGCGCATGTATTCCTGGATGCCGAAATTGGGCACCCAGGTGTCGAAATGCAGCGCCGTGCCCATGGTGACCGGCGAGAGGTCGGTGGCGCCGTGGCAGCCGGTGCGGATCTGGTAGAGCGCGGCAAAGTCCGCGATCCGGCGCAGATGGGTGACCCCGCCCGCGCCGACGATGGTGCAGCGGATATAGTCGATCAGCTGGTTCTGGATCAGGTCCTTGGCGTCCCAGATCGTGTTGAAAATCTCGCCCACCGCCAGCGGGGTGACGGTGTGGTGCCGGACGATCCTGAAAGCCTCCTGGTTCTCGGCCGGGGTGCAATCTTCCAGCCAGAACAGCTGGAACGGCTCGAGCATCTTGCCGAGGTTGGCCGCCTCCTGCGGGGTGTAGCGGTGGTGGCCGTCGTGCAGCAGGTGGTGGTCGAAGCCGTAGGTGTCGCGCAGCTTCTCGAACAGCTTTGGCACAGTGTTGAGGGCCTTGCGCGTGTCCCAGCCGGTCACCGAGGGCAGCGCCGCGTCGGCGGGTTCGTAGTAGAGCTTGCCGCGCCCGACCCCGTAGGCATCCTTGACGCCGGGAATGCCGGTCTGGGCGCGGATCGCCTTGTAGCCCATGTCGATATACTGGCCGACCGCCTCGACTGTTTCACCGATATCGCTGCCGTTGGCATGGCCATAGACCATCACGCCGTCGCGGCTGCGCCCGCCGAGCAGATCGTAGAGCGGCATCCCGGCCATCTTGGCCTTGATGTCCCACAGCGCCACATCGACCGCCGCAATCGCCCGCATCGTCACCGGCCCGCGCCGCCAGTAGGCGCCGCGATAGAGGTATTGCCACACATCCTCGATGCGGCGCGGGTCCATGCCGATCAGGCACGGAATGACATGCTCTTCAAGGTAAGCGACGACCGACAGTTCGCGTCCGTTGAGCGTGGCATCGCCAATCCCGTAGACGCCCTGGTCGGTCTCGATCTTGAGCGTGACGAAATTGCGCCCCGGACAGGTGACGATGACACGGGCGGCGGTAATTTTCATTGGCTGGCACTTCCCTTTAGCTTGACCAGGCAGGCCTTTTGCTTGACCAGCGGGCATTGGCATGCCAATCTTATAGATATTGGTAAGGCCAAAAAGCAAGAGGTGATTTCGATGATCGCGTTGGCATCTCAGGACCGGCTCTATCAGGAACTCTCGCGAAAGTTGATGGGCGAACTGGCAAGCGGGCGCTACGCGGTGGGCGACAGGCTGCCGGCCGAACGCGAGCTTGCGGCGGAATACGAAGTCAGCCGGCCGACCGTGCGCGAGGCGATCATCGCGCTCGAAGTCCAGGGTCTGGTCGAGGTCAAGGTCGGCTCCGGCGCCTATGTCCTGCGGCTCCCCGGCAAGGAGGAAGTGCCGGGCTTCAACATCACCGGATTCGAACTCACCGAAGCGCGTCTGCTGTTCGAAGGCGAGGCCGCCGCGCTCGCCGCGACCCAGATCAACGACGAGGAACTGGCCGAACTGGAAAGCCTGGTCCGCGACATCGCCCGCGAAAATCTGGGCATGGGCGGTACCGAGGAGGCGGATCGCGCCTTCCACCTCGCGATCGCCCGGGCAACCCGCAACAATGCAATTTTCGATTCTATCGAACACCTCTGGGAGCTCAGGCGGACTTCGCCCGAAAGCGCCCAGCTGCATGCGCTGGCGCGCACGGCGAACATCAAGCCGGTGGTTGATGAGCACACCGCAATCCTGGAAGCCTTGCGCGCCCGCGACGCCAATGCCGCCCGCGCCGCCATGCGCACGCACCTCAGCGAAGTGCTCGATTCGCTGCTGTTCGCGACCGAGGAAAAGGCGGTCGAGGAAGCGCGCCGGGCCGTGGCGGCCAAGCGGCAGCGCTACACCCAGGGCTGATCATGACCCGGCCGCTGACCCTCCATCCCGACCGGCTGTTTCCCTCCGACCCGGACACGCGGACGATCGCGCGGCGGCTTCATGCCGAGGTTGCGGGCCTGCCGATCATCAGCCCGCATGGCCACACCGATCCCGAATGGTGGGCCAGCGATGCTCCGTTCGGCAATGCGGCGCAGCTGCTGCTGCATCCGGATCACTACGTCTTCCGCATGCTCTATTCGCAGGGTGTCAGCCTGGAAGCACTGGGCATCGGCAATTCGGACGCGAACCCGCGCGAGAGCTGGCGGCTGTTTGCGCAAGCGTACCATCTCTTCCGCGGCACGCCCTCGCGCATGTGGCTCGACTGGGTGTTTGCCGAGAGTTTTGGCCTGAATGTGCAGTTCTGCGCCGCAACCTCCGACCACTATTACGATACCATCACAGCTGCCCTGGCGACCGACGCCTTCCGCCCACGCGCGCTGTTCGATCGGTACAACATCGAAGTGATCGCCACCACCGAAAGCCCGCTCGACGATCTGCGCCACCACAGGGCGATCAGGGCCGAAAACGAAAGACCGGGCGGCTGGCAGGGCCGGGTGATTACGGCCTATCGCCCCGATCCGGTGGTTGATCCCGAGTTTGAGCACTTTCGCGACAACCTCGGGCTGTTCTCCGATCTGACCGGTGAGGACTGCTTCAGCTGGAGCGGCTATCTCGCCGCGCATCGCCAGCGCCGCGCGTTTTTTGCGAAGCACGGCGCGACCAGCACCGATCACGGCCATCCCACCGCGCTGACTGCCGATCTTCCTGCCGAGGAGGCCGATGCGCTGTTCCGCAAGGTCAGTGCGGGCACTTTCACAGCGCAAGAGGCCGAACTGTTCCGCGCCCAGATGCTGACCGAAATGGCGGGAATGAGCGTCGAGGACGGCCTCGTCATGCAACTCCACCCCGGCTCGTTCCGCAACCACAACCCTTTGCTGTTTGCCAGTTACGGGCGCGACAAGGGCGCGGACATTCCGATGCAGACCGGATACGTCCACGAACTGCGCCCGCTGCTGGCGAAATACGGCAACGATCCGCGCCTCAGCCTGATTGTCTTCACGCTCGACGAATCCGTCTACTCGCGCGAACTGGCACCGCTGGCCGGCCACTATCCCGCGCTTAAACTTGGACCGGCCTGGTGGTTCCACGACAGCCCCGAGGGCATGCGCCGCTTCCGCGAAAGCACGACCGAGACGGCGGGCTTCTACAACACAGTGGGCTTCAACGACGACACCCGCGCCTTCCTCTCGATCCCTGCGCGGCACGATGTCGCCCGCCGCATCGACTGCGGATTTCTCGCGCGGCTGGTGGCGGAACACCGCCTCGAGGAATGGGAGGCGGCCGAGCTGGCCGTCGATCTGAGCTACAATCTGGCCAAGGCGGCCTACAAGTTGTGAGACCCAATGCCGCGACAGTTGCTGGCCTGCCCGCCGCCGTGGCGCGTCCGGCCTACGACCGCGCAGCGCAAAAGGCCGGCATTGTCCATTTCGGCATCGGCGCGTTCCACCGTGCGCATCAAGCCTGGTACACCGATCTCGCCATGTCGGCAGGCGACACGAATTGGATGATCACCGGCGTCTCGCTGCGGTCTGCCGAAGTCGCCGAACAGATGAACCCGCAGCAGGGCCTCTATACCGTGACCGAGCGCGGCAGCGAAGGCTCGGTCACGCGGCTGATCGGTGCGGTGCGGAACGTGCTGGTGGCACCCCATGAAGCAGAAGAGGTAATCGCGCTGCTCGCCGCACCAGACACCCATGTGGCCAGCTTCACCATCACCGAAAAGGGCTATTGCCGGGCTGCCGATGGTTCGCTCGATCCTGCCTTGGCCAACGAGACAAGCGTCTATCACTATCTCGCCGCCGGACTTCGCCGTCGCCGGGGTGCCGGACTGCCCGGGCTGACCCTGCTATGCTGCGACAACCTTGCCAGCAACGGCGCGCAACTGGCGCGGCTGACGTGTGAATACCTGGCGCGTCACGATCCCGGGCTGCTCGACTGGTTTACCGGCGAATGCACTTGCCCTTCCACCATGGTTGACCGGATCGTTCCGGCCACGACCGGGACAGACCGCGACTTGATAGCCGAGGCTCTGGGCGGCCTGCGTGATGAAGCCGTCGTCGTGACCGAGCCCTTCAGCCAATGGGTGATCGAAGACCGCTTCGCCGGTCCCCGCCCGCGCTGGGAACTGGCAGGGGCGGAACTGGTGGCAGATGTCGCGCCTTATGAGACCGCCAAGCTCAGGATGCTCAACGGCGCGCATTCGCTGCTGGCCTATCTCGGCCTCGCGCTGGGTCATACCTTTGTCCATCAGGCGGTTGCCGATCCGGCGATCCGTCCGCTGGTCGAGCAGCTGATGCGAAGCGAGGCCGCTCACACCATCCAGGCAGCGCCGGGGCAGAACCTGTCAGCCTATGCCGACGCCTTGCTCGCCCGCTTCGCCAATAGCGCGCTCAATCACCGCCTGATCCAGATCGCGATGGACGGCAGCCAGAAAATACCGCAACGCTGGCTGGAAACGCTGGCTTGGCATAAGAAGCGAGGCGGGCATTGCCCCGCGATTCTGGCCGGAATTGCCGCCTGGTTGCTGCACGTGCGCGGCGATGCGCGGGCTGTTGACGATCCGATGGCTGGCCGGCTGTCAGCCTGCTGGACGGAACATGGCCGTAACGGCATTACAGGCGCGATATTCGGCAAGCGCGGCTTGCTCGCGTCGGAATGGACCCCCGATGCGGGCGATCTGGCGTTGATCGCAGCCAAGCTTGACAGACTGGAAGGCCAACATGCTGGCAATTGAACGGATCAGAGTCCACCGCCCGCGCCGCGCCGGGCTGCGGACATGACCTCGCTCGCCGATCTGCAGGAACGGCTGAAGGTGCTGCACGAGCGCACGCGCGAAACCCCTTTGTTCAACCCGGTGTTCCAGCTCGGGCTGGAGCTGTCGCGCGAGATCGAAGCGGGGGGGCTGACACTCGGCGGACTCGAATCGCTGGTCGCCGAGCTGGAGTGTGAGGGGCTGACCGCACGAGCGCGCCACCTGCACCGGCTGCTCGGTCCGGTCGATCCGGACGGAAACTTGTCGGCCTTCGCTGCGGGGCTTGAAGGGGAGAGCCACTTCGCGACCTTCGCGGAGCGCTGGCGGCGCCCGCTGGCGCATGTGGTGATGACCGCGCACCCCACTTTCCTGCTCTCGCGCGCGCAGTCCGCCGCGGTAGCGCAGTCGGCCAGCTCGGGCGCGCCCGATGCGGCCACCGCCTGCGCCGCCCCGGCAGCGCGCGACACGATCACGCTGGCTTACGAACATGCCGAGGCCATGGCCGCGCTCACCCGGGCGCAGGCGGCGCGCGATGCGATCAACGGCGCCCTGCTCGACCATGCCCGTGCCCGCTGGCCCGCCGAGTGGCGCGGCCTTGCCCCGCTGCCTTTCCGGTTCGCCACATGGGTGGGCTATGACATGGACGGGCGCACCGACATCGGCTGGCACACCTCGCTGCATTACCGGCTGTCCGAAAAGGCCGAGCGGCTGGGCAGCTATGCCGCCATGGTCGAAGGCGCGGCACCCGATATCTCCGCCCGCCTGCTACGCGCGCAAGGCCAGTCTGCGAAGATGGCAGCGCGCTTTGCTGCCGACCTGTCCGACCCGGCTGCGCTGTCCGAAGCTGCCAATGCGCTCACGGCTGATCATCCCGACAAGCTGACCAGCCTTGCCGGAACGATTGCCGAACTTGAGGCGACCGCTGCCGAAGCCGACGATGCTCCCGCCCGAAGCCTGCTGCTCGCCGCCGCTGCGATGCGTGCCGATGGCCTGGGCATGGGCTGGATCCACTTCCGGGTGAACAGTTCGCAGCTGCAGAATGCGATCCGCCGCCGCATCGACCCGGACGGCACGCTCGATCTCGCCAGCCAGGCCGCGCTGGTCCGCATGCGCGAGCTGCTGGCCGAGGTTCGGCCGCTGCGCGCCAATTTCGCCGCGCTCGCCATCGAGAATTCGACCGCGGTTCGCCAGTTCCTGTGCATGGTGCAAATTCTGCGCCACATCGATGCCGATACGCCGATCCGGATGCTGGTGGCCGAGTGCGAACAGCCCAGCACGGTGCTCGCCGCGCTCTATTTCGCGCAGCTGTTCGGCATAGCCGACAAGGTCGATGTCTCGCCCCTGTTCGAGACCGAGGCCACGCTGGAACACGGCGGGCGGTTTCTCGATGCTGTGCTCGCCGAACCGGCCTACCAGGCCTATGCACGGCTGCGCAGACGTGTCGCCATCCAGACCGGCTTTTCCGACGCGGGGCGTTTCGTCGGCCAGATACCGGCCGCACTCGCGATCGAGCGCCTGCAAGGCCGCCTCGCCGATGCCATGAAGGCCAACGCACTGGACGATGTGGCGGCGCTGGTGTTCAACACCCATGGCGAGTCGATGGGACGCGGCGCGCACCCGAACGATTTTGCCGACCGGCTTGAATGGCCGCTCTCGCCCTGGGCGCGGCGGCGCTTTGCCCGATCCGGTATCGCGCTTGAACCTGAAGTCTCGTTCCAGGGCGGCGACGGCTATCTGTTCTTCGCGACAACCGCACTGGCTCTGGCGACGCTGTCGCGCATCGCCGAGAACCCTCCGCGCGATTGCGAAGCCGATGCCCCGGCCGATCCGTTCTATCGCCGCACCAACCTCAGCCTCGACTTCTATCGGGCGATCCGCCGGGTGCAGCAGCGCCACCTATCGAGCCGCACCTATCCGCGCGCGGTGACCGCATTCGGGCTCGGTCTGCTGAACGACACCGGCAGCCGCAAGTCGCGCCGCCAGTCGGACCTTGCCGCCGAGCGCGAGATCAGTCTTCGCCAGATCCGGGCGATCCCGCACAATGCGGTGCTCCAGCAACTGGGCTACCCGGTCAATGTCATCGCCGGGTTCGGTACGGCGGCCGAGGGCAACTACGAGGAGATTGCCGCGCTGCTCACGCAAAGCCCGCGCGGGCGGCAGCTGGTGCGGCTGGTCCGCGCCGCCAATGCGCTCGCCTCGATCAAGACGGTTGCCGCATTCGGCGAGCTGTTCAACTCGGCCTACTGGGCGAGCCGTCCCTATCGCGGCGACGAGGGGTATATCTCCGAAGGCTGCCTGGCGCTGGCCGAATATCTCACCAGCGACGACCGCACCGGCGTGTTCCGCCGCCTCGCATCGCGGCTGAGGGTCGACGCGCTCAAGCTGCACACGCTGCTGGCGCTGATCCCCGACGAGGCCCCCGCGCCGCTGCGCGAGCAGCGCCGC
This sequence comes from uncultured Alphaproteobacteria bacterium, assembly GCA_963791765.1. GTDB lineage: Bacteria > Pseudomonadota > Alphaproteobacteria > Sphingomonadales > Sphingomonadaceae > Novosphingobium. The sequence goes on along the minus strand of CAWBTL010000005.1, from coordinate 28,595 downwards.
CGTTCGCTCGGAGTGCTGCAGGCGATCCGGCTGGCGCTGCTCCAGCACATGTTCCTGCGCGCGGTTTCGGTGCCGCGTTTCAGTCGGGCCAACGACATCGCGCGCGAGGACGTGCTGGAAATGGTCTTCACCCTGCGCATCGACGAGGCACTGGCGCAACTGCGCCGTGCCTACCCGGTCAGCGCCCCATCGATCGCCGATTTCGCGGTCGATGAACCCGGCGACTATCCGGACGAAGCCGCGAGCGGATACGAAGCGATCCACCGCAACTTCATCGATCCGATAGCTCAGGCACAGACCCTGGCGCTGAGGATTTCGACCGCGATCGCCTGTGAATTCGGCGCACATGGCTAGCCGGAGATAGGAGGCCAAGATTCTGCGCCCGCCCCTAAGGGCTTGAAATATGTAGTCATTTTCAAAGAAATGGTGCCAGAAGAGGCAGTCGGCAGGTATAGTAATAGTTTGAAATAAATAGATATTCTTCGAATTCATCAAACTTGTGCCCGCCAGAAGTGGCCAAGTTCTTCTTCGCTCGCATGGTGCCGGAGCCGACTTATCCACAATTGGATCAGGCGGGATACAAGCAAATCCAGTGGCGTTTTGCCCAATACCACAATTGGCATTCGGTCAATACCCACAGAGCCGCATCTTGCTGGTAGCGCACTGCCAATTCCGAGAAATTGGGCTTTGGCAACCGGCTTCGAAGGTTCCATTACTGGCGCAATGCGCCTCTGGATTCTCTCGGACCTGCACATCGAACAGAGCCTGTGGGATCTGCCCGACCCCGCGCCAGAATACGACGTGCTGGTTGCACCGGGCGACATCCACGACCCCTTGAGCGAGGGCGTACGCTGGCTGGCGTCACGCGCCAATGGGCGGCCGGTCATCTACGTCCCCGGCAATCACGAATGGTATGCCCATCGGCTGCGGTTCACGGTCGAAGAGGAAGCCTCGCGCGGCCAGGAGCTCGCTGACGCCCTTGGCGTGCACTTGCTGCAGGAAGCAGTTGCGGTGATCGATGGAGTCAGATTTCTCGGCACCTCGCTGTGGACGGACTATGCGCTGTTCGGACATCCTGCCGCCGCAATGCATTATGCCCGCAACGGGATGAACGACCATCGCCTGATCTACCCCGACGGCGAAGGCGAACCATTGAGCCCCGAGTTGGCGCTGACATGGCATGAGTCTTCGCTGGCGTGGCTCACGGCAAACCTGCAGGTACCATTCACGGGGAAGACCGTGGTGGTGACCCATCACCTGCCGCATCCGGGTTCGATCCATCCCCGGTTTGCCGACGATGCCTTGACGCCTGCCTTCTGCAGCGATCTTTCGGAGCTGGTTGAAAGTTCGGGTGCTGCGCTCTGGGTGCATGGCCATACCCACGAGAGTTGCGACTATATCGCTGGTGGAACGCGGGTGGTGTGCAATCCGAAGGGCTATGGGCCGATCCGGCATGGTGGCCGGTACGAGAACACGAACTTCGATTCTGGCTTGGTGGTTGAAATCTGACCTGTGTCGGGCTGCCCTCACGGACAACCCGCTCTATCCGCTGGCGCGCACCGGGCCCATAGTCCCGGCCCATCAAGGTAACGATCGGGAGCGTCGGAAGCGGAGCGGGTGGGCTTTGCGGTCGCACGCGCGCCTTAAATCCTCGTCGCGCGTCAGCCATGTCAGTGTCGGTCTCTTTCTCGCAGTTGAATGGACTGTTACCGACTGGCGCGGCGATCTGCGAACCCATCGAACTTTGGGCAGGCTATTGGGTCCGCCCCCTCTTGGGGAACTCCCCATACCGTGATACCGCGACACCATGATACCGCCGATACCGTGAAACCACGATACCCAATTTTTAAAATATTGTGTTTACCTTCCGTAAGATAATAAAATTTTGTAGCATATATGCGCGAGCTTAGCCTTTCAGTTCGCGCATATACGCGATTTGGTATGTCGCAAATGACCCATATGGGTCGAATTCAGTCAAAAATACCTGAAAGTCCGCATTGGACATACAAAGTGAGCGCAGCGATAATGCAGGCATCGTGATGGTCAAGGGGCTTAGCTGAGGGTCCAAACCCATGCAGCGGGTTGTAGCGACGGCGTAACGGAATACCCTTCCAGCGAACGAACGACACTTCTTGGCCGTCTCGTGCTTGCCGGTCGCTTCAAGCCGCTTGAGCGGTGCCAGGACTTCGAACGGCTCGATATCCTGGATGGGCCGGTCGCCGATTGCGGGAATCAGTTGATCGAGGAAGTAATTGGCCTTGATGAGGGTCGCATCGGCCCGGCCGTTCTGCACCATCATCTGCTCGATGTACTCGCGTGCGACGGCTTCGAAGGTTTGCGCGGACAGGAACTCCTCGCGGATATTCTGCTTACGCTTCTCGAATGCTGGGTCGCCGCCTGAAGCCACCGAATGGCGCGCCTCGTAGGTCGCTTCGCGCGCCTGTTTCAGACTGATATCGGGATAGCTTCCGATCGCCAGCTTCTTTTCGACCTTGCCGATCCGATACCGAATTCGCCAGAGTTTGCCGCCCGACGGAGTGACCTCGATATAGAGACCGCGTTGGTCGGCAACCTTGTATGGTTTGTCCTTCACCTTGAGCGCGCGGAGCCGAGTCTCGGTCAAAGCCATGTGCGGGCCTTTTTCTAGCGGTTTTTGCAAAAGGCCCGCAAAAGGCCCGCAAAAATGTCAGGAACCCCCGGGAACAGTCGGGACGATCCGGAACCATCCGAGGGCCAATTCCCCCGGATTTCTGCGGTTCTTATAGACTTTTTGGGATGTTCTGAAAAGAACAAATGGTGCCCAGAAGAGGAATTGAAAATAAAAAACAAGTATTTGATACAAATATTCAATAGTAGTTTTGGAAATTGAAATGCCCCTGTTCATGCCCCATGACTAATTTTGCTTGTATAATTCGAGTCCCGAGGCAGTGTTTCAGGCACATTCATTATATAGCATATTGTTTCTTTCTGTTGCAAGTTGAAAGTCGAATTAATTGGTTTCAGACGTGTGTGCGATCAGCAGCAGTTTGAGTCTCACGCGATCAGTTTCTCCAGCTTGGCGGCGAAGAACCGCTCACCCCAGAGCTCCAGCGACTGCGCCTCGGGCGCGCGCAAAAACGGCCTGACATCGCTTGCTGCCGCCTGCCAATCGATCGCGCCGATCCTGGAAGCGAGCGCAGTCCTGAGCCAGGCCGGATCGACGGCAAGGTCCGGATCATTCGACCATGGGCCGAATTGCCGGAGCGCCGCTTCCAAATGCGGCAGGTTCGGAGCAACGCCGCGTGCGACATACCAGGAGAAGTCGAACCAATCGCGGCCCTTGACGTAATCCCGGCACAGCAGCGCGTGAATCTTGAGCGCAAAGTTCGATGCCAAGTCCTGGTGCCGCACTTCGTAATCGACCGGAAAGTCGAGATAGGTAAATTCGTCGCCTGAGTGCGCTGGCGGTTCAACGTCCACTTCCAGCTTGATCCGCAGCTTGCGACGCGGATCGCTATCGGCGAATGACAGGTCGAGCTGGTTGGCAATTGAATTGTTCTTGATCACCGCGCGGCGAATCCGCGCATCCATGTTTTCCTTGGCGGCGGCTTCGGGTTTCAGGCCATAGTTCTCCAACGTCAGGATCAGTGCCTTGAGATATGGCCCCCAATCGAAATCGGGGTCCGGCTGCAGAAGCATAAAATCGAGGTCTTCGGAAAACCGGGGCAGCTTGTGGAGGATGCGCAAGGAGGTGCCGCCCTGGAAGACCGCGACATCGAAGAAGCTTAGCGCGCCAGAGCGCATAGAGTGCAATCTCCTGGATCACTTCCTTGGTCGCGTTGTCTTGCTCGTGCCGGGAAGTCGCACCGTATGCTGCGAGCCGGGCCTTGATGATGTCATTCATTGCCGGACACGCTCCCCTTCGCCGTCTTTCGCTGCGTCTTCATTTCGGCAACGCCCGCTTCGAGATGCGAGAGAAACGCCAATACCGCCTTGTGCTTATACACCTGCCGCAGGCCCGCAAACTCCCGCTTGGGCACCGCGGTGAGTAGCTCTGCGTCGATGCGAAGCCCAGACACGATCCAGCTCATCCCCTGCCATGCAATCTTTCTGACAGCGACCATGTCCATCAATGCGCGCAATGGCTTGGCGACAAGCATGGCCTGGTTGCCAAAGGCGTGCCGTTCGACGCCTTCCATGAAGCCCAGCCTGTTGACCGCCAGCGGGTGAAATGAAAAGCGACCGAACTCTGGATGATCGAGCGTGACGGACTTGCGCCCCGGCGTCACGCTGATGGTCGCTGGAACCGCCTCGGGAATCCAGCCGTGATAGGCAAGGGCGCTTTCCATCGTGATGTAGCTTCCGGCATCCAGGGCTTGCGCCAGGTGAAAGAGGTGAACCGGCTGCTTGCGGAACTTGCCCGCGAGGACATAGAGGCCGCGCTTGATCCTCGCCAGCGCCCCGGCTTTGACGGCGCGCTTCACCAAGGCATGGCGACTGTCGTCGCTGCCTCCCAGAATGCGCGCCATTTGCCGCTCGGTCAGCACCCGTTCGGCATATCCGGCCTCGATTACCTGTTCCGCAAGACGATCCATAAAATTCTATATACTGTCATTTATTGACAGTTTCCATAATTGTTTGAGGCCTTGCCCGCCGTCAAAGCCGCCAACCCATGTTTCGACCCGACTTTGCAAGGTCAGAATTCCGACAGAATCCTGCCTGTCTGGCCCGACCTTATACTGATTGACACCGGCAATGCCGCGTGCCTAGTTTTGCCTTAGTGAACAAGAACCTGTGAAAGCCGAGAGGTTGGCGACCAGTCTGAACTTGCCAGACTTGCCTGTGCAATATTCCAATTTGGCAGGATGTTGCATCTACGCAGGCGTGGTCGAGAAGAAAACACCCCGCGAGCATCTTGGGGAACCGATATATCAATTGATCGAAGGGCGGGCGGAGAAATCAAGAAAGAGGCTGGAAAAGCTCCCTTGGCATTGGTCGATTGCCGCGTTCGCGCTTGCGACTTGCGTCTATGGCATGGTGACGGATTGGCCCACGATCGCATGGGCGTTGATGGGGCTGGTTGGGCTCGGCGCTTTCGGCCAAGGCCTGAACCTCGTTCGCAAGCGGTATGAACCCACCATCGACGAGATTTTAGCCGTAGCGGAGAATGAAGAGCAGAGATCGTTCGCGCTCAAGACCGAAGAACTGAGAAGGCGAATGGCATTGGGCACGGAGAAGGGGGGCGCATATGGCACCGAAACCGTCCAGGGCGCTTTGAGCGGACACACCAGCTTTCCCCATATCCATCCGTCGCTCTACATGTGCGACCATGGACGTCTGTTGCTGATCAAGGACCAAGGATTCGAAGCGGTGCGGACGTGGCGGCGCAAGCCAAGCGGTCCCATCTGGCTGACGTTCAGCACCATTGCCGAAACATCGGCGGTTACTTCGCGGACGATTGTCAAGAACGAGGACCGAGACGTTGCACTGGCGCAGATTGAATGGCTGCGCAGTCAGGTTGCCACGCACGGCGAGCGGGCAAATGCATTCCGCGAGAAGCTCGATTTCATGGAAGGCATGATCAAATACAAAGGCAGATCGCTCGATGCGATTGCAGCGCAACTGCGCGAGGATGGCCTGCGGAACGCATCCGAGCAGACTCTCAAGAAGCTGAGTTCCGGCGCATCGACCTCATTCTCAACCTACCTGAAACACATCGACCTCAGCGGGTTCCCGATGACACCGCCTGAACCCGATGGAACCGGTTCGGAACCGCCTGCGAACCACTAAGCCTTCGATTTTCCACAGGTTTTCCAGCCATCATTGCCTTCCTCACCCGATGTGAAGGAAAGGCAATGGAACAGCAACCGATATCCGGCTTGATAACCTGCAAGCAAGCCCAGGCGCTCCTCGGCATCAGCAGGACTTCGCTTTTCCGCATGTCCCGCGATGGCCGGTTTCCACCGCCATGCGAGCTGGGCTCCGGCGCGATCCGCTGGCGCGAAGACGATGTGCGCGAATGGCTCTCCAGGCTGCCAAACCGCGACTACCGGCGCGGGAAGGTACAGGGCCATGCTTGATGTTCCCATCCCCGGACAGGTCGTTGCCGCCGGAATTGCCCATGCCGCCGAAACCGATGTGGAATCGCTGCGCGGCCACTTCTTTCAGCTCGACCTTTATTGGCTCGAAAGGGACTGGGCGGATTCAGCCATGGGGCGCGGGGCAGTCAAGCCAATCCTGTCATCCGCCCAAGCAGCGAAAGCCGTCGCGCGCGCCGTTTTGCAATCGGAACACCGTTGGAATCCTGGCCAGCGCGAAGCAACCAAGGCGCTGTTGACCAGCACCAACCGCGTTACGGCGCTGCAAGGCTATGCCGGGACCGCGAAGACTACGACCGTGCTGGCGACACTGGCCAGTGAAGCCAAGGCGCGAGGACTTAACGTCGTGCCACTTGCTCCCACGGCATCGGCGGCCCGCACGCTGGGCGATGCGCTCGAAATGAAGGGCGAGACTGTCGCCAGGCACCTGATGGGTCAAACGCGCTTGCAGCGAGGTGGCCTGTGGATCGTGGACGAAGCTTCGCTGCTTTCGGCCCGCGACATGGCAGCGCTGCTCGATCACGCCGGCAAGGCCAGCGCGCGAGTGGTTTTGGTCGGCGACGTAAAGCAGCTTGGCTCGGTTGGTGCCGGAGCCGCCTTCGCCCAATTGCAAAACGCTGGCATGGAGACCGCCAAGCTCGACGAGATCGTGCGGCAGAATAATGCGGCAACCAAGGACGCCGTTCTGGCCTCGATCGAAGGCGACGCGCGCAAGGCCATCGCCGCCCTCGAAGGCGGCGGGGGCAGGATCATGGAAAGCCCCGACCGGGCCGAACGTTTCGCGGCCATCGCCAGACATTACGCCCAGCTCGACAGCGCCACCCGTGCGCGGACCTTGGTCATCGAGCCATCGCGCGAAGGCCGCGATGCCCTGACCGCCGACATTCGCGCCGAACTTGCCAAGGCAGGCGCTCTCTCAGGCCCCGCAGCCACCATGCAAAGTCTGGTCAGCAAGGGTCTGTCGCGCGCCGAGGCGCGCGATTCTATGAGCTATGAGAAGGGCGACATGGTGCGCTTCACACGTGACTACGCCGACAAGGGCGTTTTGCGCGGCGAGACATACCGGGTCGAGGGCATCAATCCGGCCAAGTCAGCCGTTGAGCTCAAGTCCGAAGACGGGCGCGAGATCGACTGGCGCTTGCGGCAGTGGGGCGCAGGCAAAGTCGAAGCCTTCACCGTCCAGGCGCTAGAACTGAAAGCAGGTGACCGCATCCAGTTTACCCGCAACGACCGCGAGCTGGTGCGGATCAATGGCGGGCGAGGAACCGTGACCGCAATCGACGAGCAATCCCGCTCGGCAACCATCCGCAGCGCGCGGGGCCAAACCCAGACGCTGAACCTCAATTCTGCCCGAGATCAACACATCCGCCACACCTACGTCGAAACCGCCTTCGCCGCCCAGGGCCGCACTGCCGATCACGTTATCATCCACGCCGACAGCAAGGCGGCTAATCTTGTCGATCAGAAGTCGTTCTATGTCAGCGTGTCGCGGGCAAGGGAATCCGTCGCGATCTACACAAACGACCGGGCGAAGCTGGTTTCGGCGATCAACGAGCGTGCGGGAATTGCGCAAACAGCGGTCAGCGGGGCGGCAATGGCAGCTCCCGCCGCTGGCAAGAACCTTGGCGCGGGACTGGCGTGATCGAATCGAGCTTCAGATTCTTCAGCGCATTATTGAATAAATTCAATTAAAATGGCGATCAATGCCGTGACACCAGGAAGTGACCAACCAGACCAACTCCAATTCCTGTCCCCAGAATAGGTCCGGCGATTGCCACCCGGAAATCCCCTTAGGTCCATCGCAGAGGCAGTCTGTTCCGCACGCTGTAACCCGAGGAAAACTAAAGTTGCCGGATACCGAACCAGTTTTAACCAGCTTGAACGTCTGTGCAATTGAAGTGCTTCACGAATTGAGGAAGCATCAACGCGAAGTATTTCGATGAATCTTAGCGTCAGGTATACCGTAAATGCAGCCTTGACAGGCAGACCGAACCTCACGATGCGGTTGACGAGTTGCCGCATATCAGTCGTCGATAGAAGAAATGTCAAGGATACTACGGAACTGAGTATTTTTAGTGAGTACGCCGTCGCCCCCCACTTTACATCCGCAAATTCGACTTCATTTTGCGAAAATCCGGATTTTATGACAAAGTGGTAGAATAGAAGTAGCGACGGAACGAATAATATCAAATATTTGTATTTCCACGCTATCGAGAGTTCACCCCTGCTAGCGAGCACAAACGGCGTTGCCGCCATCAACGCGATAGACGCGAGGCTCGCTGGTTCGGTGAACCAACTTCCGGCGACGCTGATCAAAAGGAGCCAAACCAATTTGGCACCTGGATCGATCCTCGCCGCGACAGAATCTCGCGCATCCTCTGTCATCTTATTGCCTGCAAGTCTTCCAGCAATCTTGGGGCTCGCCCGACCGTAAGCCGTTTTATTGCGGCAAGCTCCCAGAATTTCAACAAATGCGACTTCCCGGAAAAAATCGATTTCGATGAACTGGCAAACGCTCGCTCTGGCGAACCCAGCTCAGAAATTGACCCGCCTTCCAGCCAAAGCACATCGTCGCAATACCCAGCTATGAACTCGGAATCATGGGTGATGACCATGATGGCGCACCCCGCTGCGGCGGCGATCTGCAATTGCGAACCCAGCGTCTGCGTTTGGGCTTCGTCTTGACCAAGCGTAGGTTCGTCAACAATGATAAGTTTTCGGTTGCTGGCGATGGCACATGCGACGGCGAGCCTCCGCTTTTCGCCTATGCCAAGGCTAAAGGGGTGCCTTGCCAGAAGGGCGGAGATACCAAATGTCTCAGCTACCTCAGCTATTTTTGATTTTGTCGAATCCCCATCGCCATCTGCGAGTGCAATTGATAACTCGTCTTCAACACTGTCTGTGACGAATTGGTACTCTGGCTTCTGGAAAACGAGTGCGCTTGTTCTGTTCAGCAAGGGCCGGGACGCCGGGCAGCCTTGGATATCAATCCTACCGTGGTCGGGTTTGATCAGGCCACAAAGAAGTCGCGCTAGAGTGCTCTTGCCGGCACCATTCCTGCCCCCAAGAGCACAGACCCGGCCAGCTCTGATTTCGAGATCGAGTTCCTTGGAGGATTGGCACCGACTTTTGGTATCCGAATCCAAGCCCATGAATGGCTACAGCAGCCTCTCCAGCGCATCGTTCGGTTGCACGCGAAACGAGTCGAATCTGCCTTTCAGATAACCAGTCGACAGCCGCCATTGCTGCAGGGAACTGGGGTGCATCCTCCTTCAATTCGGAAGAAATGTGCTTTGCGAGCCCAACACCGAATGGCTCGCCTACTCCTGCACCCATTGGGAATGTATCGCTGGATTGATGCAGCACGATTTTGTTTCTGTCCATCGTGGCAAACGATTCGGAAGGAGCGTTGAAATCGCTCCATCTACGACGGAAATCGATCCAGCAAGCGTCGTTATCTCTCACATATTCGTTCAATACGGCCTCAAGATGATCAAGTGCCGCGAGGTCTAAATGCCCGTTGAGGTCATCGGAAATGATGAGGTTTGGCCGTCCAACCAGGATTGATGCTATCGCTACCCGTCGAAGTTCACCGCCAGAAAGCGTGGAAATCTTTCGGCGTTCGAAGCCGGTCAGACCTACTACATCCAGTGCGTCCCGGACAATACTGGCCATCTTTTCAGTTGCTACCCCAGTGTTCTCCAATACAAAGGCAATCTCTTCATCGACATACAGATTGCAGAAAGACCAGCTTGCGTCATCAAATAGAACCCCAAGTGCGCCAGCACGACTGCGGTCGAACTTGCAATCGACCTCGTATTTAACGGAATTGTTTGAACGACCAAGAACGTGATCGATGAACTGTTTGATGATCCCACTGAAATCTGATTCACTTCCGCCGAACACAGCCAAGGATTGCCCGTGCCAAAGGTCAATTGCGCTTCCCGCATCACTTGTGCCGAGTGACTTGATTTTGGCTAGAACCATTTTATTCATGCAGAAACGCTGCCTTGACCCACACAATGGGCGGCATTCAGCGTTTCCTCCAGCCGGAGCCTTCCCAGGGTGAAGTCGATAGGTTCCATACCCTTGCCCTGTATCACCGAGATGTAGTTGGAATGCAGTTCAGGATACCTGTCTAGGTCATATTGGATGGCATGCTGGAAGGCAGACCTGTTCGGAGTGCCGGGAAGTGGGATCGAACACCAGGGTAAATGCCGGACTCGTGTTCGATTGCCAGACGACCGGCGAACCAAATCGTCTAGCGCGCTGGCCTCTTCAGCAAAGCGATCCAATGTCGCCCTGCTGTCGCCCGGCTCTCCGATAATGAAGCCAAGGTTCAATTGGTGGGTTCCTTGCCCTGCGATGCAGCTCAGGATGTCGCGCTGAACATCATTTGCCCTCAGTTTTGATAGCGCAGCCCGCCCCTCATCGTCAAAACGCTCCAAAGGAATGTAGGCCTCGAAACAACCAGCTAGGTGTCCGCCGGAGGTCCCCGAACCAAACAGCGCTTCAATGAGTACCTGATCAATTCGGCCATCTGTTTCGAGCAAGCCGAACTGCAATCCATTATAGAACGTCCAGCAAAACCCATGTGCCCTCAGCCATCGGAAAAAAGCGATCAGCTCGTCGCGTCCGGCCTGACCACCATACTGGGGCAGCAGCCGATAGAGGAGGTTGTCGTCCGCAAACAGCAACGTGTTCACCCCAGCTTTGGCTGCGCGGGCCAGATAGTCGGTCATGCCCTGCACACACCAACTGCGAAAACGCCCGGCGACGAAGGTGCTGCTGCAAAACGAGCAGGCCTGATCGCAGCCTCGACTCGTCTCAACCACCAGGAAGTCCGGGCCAACGCCGAGCGGCCAAGGGCCATCAGGATACTCCATGGACTTGTCCAGAAACAGATGTGGATCGGGATATCGCAGCTTGCCAAGATTGTGGATGGGCCGCTTCCCGTTCCGCCTCAATGAGCCGTCATCTGCGAGATAGGCGAGGCCCCGAACCCGCCTCAGCTCAGCTCCATCCTTGGCTCCAAGGATATCGCCGAGGACAGTCTCACCTTCGCCGAGGATGCAGATGTCAGCTCCGGAAGCCAAGTAGGGAAACGGCGAAACAGTCGCGTCGTGCCCGCCAACCACGATGAGCGCGCAGGGATTTGCGTCCCTTATCCGCGCAATCAGCCTCGAGGCCGCCCGCCGTTCCATGGTGTAGGTGCAGGAAATGCAAATCACTTCAAATTGCGCGACGCTCTCGGCGACCAGATCATCCGAGCTGCCGACTTCGGCAAACTCAAGGTCGCGGCCTTCGTAAGCCATGCTGTGACGATGCTGCGATGCGCTGGACGCCCGCCTACAGGACTTGAGGTCCAGAATTTGCGGCAACCGCCCGTCAAGCTCAATGGCCATGTTCGCTGCAAGCAGGTGCAACGGGTATTTGGGGAAACGCAAGTAGAGGTGGTTGAGCAACTGCCCGTCCAGCCGGATTTCAACTCCCGGCCCTTCGATCAGGAGGACGGAAGTCTCAGTGGAACCGCCTAGCCACCGATCCAAACCACCCAATCCATCCATCCTTCCATGCGAACCGCGTTCCCTAAAGCACAGGGGTCTTGAACCCGCAATCATTTGCGTCAATACAGAGGCAAACCGCGAGAGGGGACCGATGAAATATACAACCTACGATCTCGTAGTGATCGCGCTGCTATCTGCCGTTTCGGCTGTGGCTTATGTTCTTCTGGCCTACGTTTGGACCGCGCTAACGGCTTCGATGGGGCCGCTCGGTGGCGCGCTGCTTGGCATGTTCCAGTTTGGCCACCTTCTCGTATTCGCAATCCTGCGCAAGCCAGGCGTGACATTCCTGACTTCGGTTCTGACGACCGTTGGACAGCTCCTGCTCGGTGACCCTTCCGGTGCTTATGTCCTTGCATGGGGTGTTGTTCATGGCGCGGCGGCGGAGGCCGTATTCGCCGCCACTCGATATCGATCACTAAGCTTTCTTACGTTGGGTATGGCAGCAGGTCTGGCTGGCGCTTGCGGCCAGGTTGTTTCGTACTTTGTATTCGGTTGGCAGGACGCGCTTTCGCTCTTCTATATCAGCCTTCCAATCTTATTCGTGTCGAGCGCCCTTGAAAGCGGAGCAATTGCCTACTTGGCAGCGAAGGGGATCGCGAAGGTCAAAAGTGACCATAATAGTTGAATAGAATGTACAAACTTATGGAAACAATTGTATCTGAGGTTCGCGGATATTTTTCCGATTGGGTTGATAAAATAATGAGGATCGCTGCATTACGTCAAAGAGTTCGACTTGGCATTGATTCTGTATTTTCTCTGGTTGGGATGTATGCACTAATTGCATGGGGAGCTATTTTAGCATTTCCACCAGAATTAGAAGGGAAGTGGCCCTGGCACTGTCTGATTTCAATGGCTTGCTCCGCCTTGATAATCAGGATATTATTCGTAGACCGGAAAAATGGTGTCGGTGTTTGTGCCAGCGCGTTATTTACCTTAGCGAATATCTGGATATTTCTGGACATATTAGTTTGGACTATTAATTGGAATAGGTCTAATATTGCCGCAATATCGTATGTTTTGTTTGGATTTTGCGGGATATTGATACTTTATGTATTTGACAATGATGACGCGAAGCGAACCGGTTTTTTGTCAGCATTAGTCTTGGTCTGCTTCACCCAAGTCGGAATTTTTGCCGATACAAATGAATTATCAAGAGCTTTCGGGTTCTTAAATATTTTTGACCATAAGGGTCCATTTATCCCAAGCGTTCAATATCAATGGGAGGCTGTGGCGCTTGCTGCCACGGCATTTATGGCTCTAATATATCTTGATATGATTGAAGATATTGCCGGAGGACTGAGAGGTAGCAATGGGTTTTTAGGGATAAACACCGTAACATTGTTACTCATTTCTTCAATATTCTTCATTTTCTTTGCTATTGCAAAATTACACAATATGTATTGGCACTTTGGATTGATTATTGCTGTATCCTTCTGTTTTTTGCTGGTTGATCGCTTTGTATGGAAAAGGCTGGCTGGCGCCCCTGAGCAGAGGCATAAGGACATTTCAAGTGAAGCAAGGCTTCTATACCGGCTGATTGACATTCCAGTGCTTGTTGCGCTTTCGGTAATGATTGGACTATTTTTGAACCTTGGGTGCCCAGGAGAATATGAGCAATTAGAAAAATTGAAACATCTTTCCGAGATAAGTAAATATAATTGTGAAAAGGCATTTCCGCTTTTGGCTGGAGCCCTCGCATTCCAAATGATTTCATTCAACAGTATGTATGTATCTTTCCAGATATTTGGTAAAGATTAGGACATCTATTTACATGAGTACGCAGTTATGCCTGACGTATTGGTTTGTTTGCTTAGTGGAGGTATCGATTTAACAGTCGCGGCGATGCAGGCTTGCCGCGCGAGGAGGGGAGATGTTTACTTTCTGACAATATTCTACGGCCAAGGAGCGGAGAAGGCGGAGCGGGTTCATGCTCCCCGAGTTGCGGATTGGTTTCTGGACCGTTTCCCAAATGCCCGCGAGCACTTCGTCATGGAGATCGGCGGGCGAGCGCGCGTCAGCAAAGACGCGGATGAGGGCGGTCAAACAAGTTGGTCTGACGGTTTCGTCGGTTGGCGATCGCCGCGCAAGGGCTGGGAGAAGGCAGGTTACCCATCAACCCGCGATGAAGTTTTCACCCTTATTGCCGCTGCCGGGGCCGAAGCCCGGCTGCGTGACAATCCAGGGGCGACCAGCGCTGAGGTCATGATCGCCACCAACGCCGACGACCTTCAGAACTTCCCGGACCTGGAGGCATCCAACTTCCTGTGTCACTTGCAGCAAATTCTCGACGGCAAGGTCATGCCGCAGGAAGGTCGGCCAGTGAGGGTCAGCATGCCGTTGATCGACCTTACCAAGGCCGAAGTTGTGGCACTCGGCAAGGAAATTGGGGCCCCGCTCGAACTTACCTGGTCATGCTATTTCGGCGAGCCGGACAAGCCTTGTGGCGAATGCGATCAATGCAAATGGCGCGCTGCTGCGTTTGCAGAAGCTGGAATCGAAGACCTGTAGGACCTGATCACTCCGCCTGTGCTGGACAAGCCATAAGCCTCTGTTAAGCCGGCACCGCGCATTTGCCCGTGAATTGGGCCGTCATGTTGGTCAGTTGGCCGGGAATTTGGATCAAGCCGTTGCTACGAATGTCTAGAGATTCCATCGTCAAGCACGCGCAGGTGGAGTCAACAACTCTCCGAAGCCTTGAGGTTTTTCGGGCCATGGCCGCCGGTTCATTCGACCGGCAGACAATGGCGCACCTTGTCAGGCAGTTCACTCTTGTTTCTGAGGCTTTCCCTGGTGCCCTGCTGCAACTTGCGGCCCGAGTCAGTTCGGAGCGCGCTAGCACCGAACTGCTGGCAAACCTTTGGGACGAGCAGGGACAAGGAAACCCCGCTAATGGTCATCGGGCCATGCTGAAGCGGTTCACCGATGGTTTCCTTGTCGGCGAAGAACGTGATCAGCCACCCATTCCCACATGGCAGACCCGCCTGTTCCTGAATGGAACCATCGGACTTTACGGACGGGGAACGGTAGCCGAGGCCATGGGAGCTTTGCTCTTCGTCGAAATGGTCACGCCTTGGGAGTTTACGCAAGTCACGGCTTGGCTGCGTCAGAACACGTCGCTTTCCGCTTCCGAACTGCAATTCTGGGATGATCACGTTACGCATGACGGTCCGCATGCAGTGTCCTTGCTTGACGCTTGCATTGATGAAGGCTTGCCGATGGCCGATGTGGTGAGCGGGATAAGTCAGGCCAATGCTTTGGAGGAAATCTTCTGGGGGCAATTCGGCCAGGTTGGCCCCTCGTGCCGGTGAAATTGAAGACAGCCCCCTTGTGTATGTTCCATAAATGTTTCATAGCTGGGTCGTTATTGGACAGGATGTCCGTTTGAGTCCCAGTGGAGAACGCCATGCTCGACCGTCGAACCGAATTTGCGAAACTGCGTGAGCGGGCGGGACTTACGGTCGAAGAAGCGGTGAAGCTGTTACGGGTAACTGACCGCTCAATCCGGCGCTATGAAACGGCAGGTCCACGCGGCACGGAGCCAACGCGTCTCGCAATGGACCTGATAAGGCGAATGGCCGAGGCCAATGTGCCGAGCATTCCGACTTCGCGACCGTCGTCGAACTTTCGCTTCATCGATCTCTTCGCCGGGATTGGCGGCTTGAGACGCCCATTTGAGGAGATTGGCGGTGAATGCGTGTTCACCTCCGAATGGGATCGTTATTCCCGGCAGACATACGCAGCCAACTTTCACGACAACCCGTTCGCCCACGAGTTTGCGGGCGACATCCGGCCCTACGCTGACGAACCCGGCAGGGTGCCGCAACACGATGTGTTGCTGGCTGGATTTCCCTGCCAGCCATTTTCCATCGCCGGGGTATCAAAGAAAAATGCGTTGGGTCGGCCGCACGGCTTCCTGTGTGACACACAGGGAACCCTGTTCTACGACCTTTCGAAGATCATCGCCCATCACCGTCCGGCAGCTTTCCTGCTGGAGAACGTCAAGAACCTGGAGCGCCACGACGGTGGGCGAACGTTTGCGACCATCATGAACGTCCTTGTCAACGAACTGGGCTACAACGTCGATTACCGCATCATCAGCTCTGCCCCGTGGGTGCCGCAGAAGCGTGAGCGCGTTTTCATCGTGGGATTCAGGGACCGGACGGATTTTGATTTCGGGGACCTTGTGGTGCCAGAGGCGCGCGCGCCGGTGCTGGGTGACATACTCGAAGACACTGTTCCGGCAAAGTACACGCTGACCGAGCATCTTTGGGGGTATCTCCAGGGTTACAAGGAGAAGCATGCCAAGGCCGGAAACGGCTTCGGATATTCGGTGTTCGGTCCGGGTGACGTGACGAGGACGCTCTCGGCCCGCTACTTCAAGGATGGTTCGGAATGCCTTGTCTGGCAGCCGGACAATCGCCCCCGACGTCTGACGCCCCGCGAATGCGCGCGACTTATGGGATTTGACGAGCCTCAGGGGAGCGAGTTCAGGATTCCCGTTTCCGACACACAAGCCTATCGCCAGTTTGGCAATGCTGTTGTTGTTCCTGTGGTTCGCGCGGTTGCGAAGGTCATGCTGCCACACATTCGCCACGCTCTTCAATCGTCCGTGGCCGAACAGGAAGCAGGTCGCGAGCCCATGCTGGCGCATGGCTGATATCGTTTCTCCTGAGGTTCGCAGCCGGATGATGGCTGGAATCCGGGCGAAGGATACAAAGCCCGAGCTTGTTGTCCGTCAGGGTCTTTACGCGCTGGGCCTCCGTTACCGCCTCCATGCGCGCGACTTGCCAGGAAAACCCGATCTCGTGTTTCGCAAGCACCGCGCCGCCATCTTCGTCAACGGCTGTTTTTGGCATGGTCATGACTGTCCGGCGTTCCGATGGCCCAAAACGCGGGAAGATTTCTGGCGGGCGAAGATTGGCAGGAACATGGCCAATGACGCGGCGAATGCCGCCAGGCTTGCAGCCCTCGGCTTTCGCTCGCTGACAATATGGGAATGCGCGATCCGGCGCAGTGACAGCGCCGCGCTTCGCGCTATGCTTGAGACCTGCAGGGATTGGGTCTGGCAGGGGACCGGTGACATGATGATCGGATCGCAATGACCAAGGGACTTCTTTCCGAGTATTTTGCCGGTGTCGCAGTCAAGCGGCTCAGTCAGGTCGATGCCGATCCCCGCGTATCCAACCAGCATGAAGTTGGCACAACCAGGGAAATGAGGGCGTTCCTTGGCGAGAACCAGCAACAGAAATTCGATGTCAACTACATCTGGCTGGGCGAGGAGCAGGAAGGCTTTGCCGCTTCGGGCTGGGCGACCCATTACGACACGCGGCTGAACCAGCGCGACAGAAGCCCGGAATGGCGGCTCTATTATGAAACGAATGCGGTGACGGCAGTCATGCAGGAGGGTGACACGCTATTTCTGGCATTGCGGCCCGACGCGACCCTGCTGTTCATAGTCGTCCGGGCCGGATCGACCATCGAAAACCAGCTCCTCTGGCTGTTCGGATTCGACACCCAGCCAGGATTGAAGTTTGTCACCCAGACATACGATGGCGAAAACGATTCCGCACTCGACTTCGCCGCCCGGTTCATTCTCGACGAGCTGGGGATCGAGTTTGAAGACCCCAATGCCAACTCGCTCGACACGATTGTCGATCGCTACGGACTGAAGTTTCCCAGAACCGGGGATTTCTCGGCGCTGGCGCGGCAGACGCTGCCGGAGATCAGGGCGGAAGACGATGCCGATGTGGCGCTTGTTGCCTGGCTCGACCACGAGGAGGCGCTTTTTCGGCGGCTGGAGCGCCGGATCGTATCTGCGAGGATCGAAGAGGGCTTCGTCTCGCCGGAGGGAGTGGACGTCGATGGCTTCCTTACTTTCTCGCTGAGCGTCCAGAACCGCCGCAAGTCCCGTATGGGTCACGCATTCGAGCACCATCTTGCAGCGGTCTTCGAAGCGAGCGGCATTGCCTATGTCAAGGGCGGCAAGACGGAACGCAACAACACGCCCGATTTCCTGTTCCCTGGCCAGGATGCTTACAACGATCCTGCCTTCCCGTCGGCACGCCTTTCCATGCTGGCTGCAAAATCGGTCTGCAAGGAGCGATGGCGGCAGATTCTGCCCGAAGCAGACCGGATACCTTCAAAGCACCTTGTTACTCTTGAGCCGGGCATATCAACCGCGCAGACTGACCAGATGATTGCACATGCCGTCCAACTCGTCGTTCCAGCTTCGATTCAGCAGACCTACTCGCCCACGCAGCAATCATGGCTATGGACCGTTACCCGCTTCGTTGCTCACGTCCGGGGACTGGTGATTTAGCTTCTGCCGCCAGATTGCCGGGCTATCCTGAACAGAACCGCGCAGTTACAGGCGTATCATGCGCCTCTGGATTCTCTCTGACCTGCACATCGAACAGAGCCTGTGGGATCTGCCCGATCCCACGCCGGATTACGACGTGCTGGTAGCACCGGGCGACATCCACGATCCCTTGAGCGACGGGGTGCGCTGGCTGGCGGAATGCGCCGATGGGCGACCGGTGATCTACGTCCCCGGCAACCATGAATGGTATGCCCATCGGCTGCGATTTACTGTCGAAGACGAAGCGAGGCACGGCCAGGAGCTTGTCGACGCCCTTGGCGTTCACTTGTTGCAGGAAGCGGACGCGATCATCGATGGAGTCCGGTTTCTCGGCACCTCGCTCTGGACGGACTACGAGTTGTTCGGCCATCCCGCCGCCGCGATGCATCATGCTCGCAACTGGATGAACGACCATCGCCTGATCTACCCCGATGGCGAAGGCGAACCATTGAGCCCCGAGTTGGCGCTGACATGGCATGAGACTTCGCTGGCGTGGCTTGAGGAGAGCCTGCGGGAGCCGTTCGATGGGAGGACTGTGGTGGTTACGCATCACTTGCCGCATCCGCGTTCGATCCATCCCCGGTTTGCCGACGATGCCCTGACGCCGGCTTTCTGCAGCGATCTTTCGGAGCTGGTCGAGAGTTCGGGTGCGGTGCTTTGGGTGCATGGCCATACCCACGAGAGTTGCGATTATGTCGCGGGTGCCACGCGAGTGGTATGCAATCCGAAGGGCTATGGCCCGATCCGGCGAGGAGGTCGGCACGAGAACACGAACTTCAATCCCGGTCTGGTGGTCGAAATTTGAAGTGAGCTGGGCTACCCTTACGGGCGACCCGCTCTATCTCGCTGCGCTCGACTGAACCCGCAGGGCGGTTTCATCCCATTCGGGTGACGATCGGGAGCAGGGGAAGCGGAGCGGGAATTTCGGCGGACGCACTCTGTCCCGCGCTGCGCGCTCCTGAGGGTGCGGCGTTTCCTGTCCTGACCCGCTGGCACTCTTGCCTCTCTCATTGCCGGACGCCCGCTGGCGCACTTGCGCGCGCGCAGGGCGTCCGGCGGCTTCGCGCCGTTGCAAGGGTGCCGATGTTGGCTGGATCGCTTGGCGATCCGGGCGGGAACGCCAAGGGCTTTGCCCTCTCGTTCCCCAAACCGGAATAGACACCCCCGTGTGGCGGGCTTCGCCCGCTGGCCCGCGCCAGGGCATCGATTCCGGTTTTCCCTCCCCCTCCCATCCTCGCCGGAAGGCAGGCCGCATGTCGCATGTCGAATGCGGCTTTGCCGGAAAAGGAGGCGAAAATGGCGGATTTGCTGTTGCAGTATCGGGCGTGCGGGGCCGAGTGCCGCGAGGACTGGTTGCGCGAGCTGGCCAACGACAACGGCTTGCCGTTCGATTGCGTGCGGCGGCTGGCCGACCGGCTGGGCGAGCGCGAGGACTTCGGGGCCTTGTTGCGCATCTGCGAAGAGCACGGGAGGGCCGTGCTGTGAGCGGCGCAGTGATTGGCGGCGACCGCACGGCGCGGATTGCCCGGCTCAATGACCGGGCACGGCAGGCAATGGGGCTGGCCTGTGTCGCGGTGGCGACCGAGGGGTTTCGGGCGTTGCCGCAGGCGGATCAATCGCGGGTGCGCGAGCTGGTCGAGACCTATGACGGGTTCAGCCCGGGCAACGATCCCTATGGCGAGCGCGATTTCGGAGCGATCTATCAGGGGCGCGATGGACGCTGGAGCTGTCTGCCGCCAAGTGCGGGCGATCCGATCGAAACCGTGTTCTGGAAGATCGACGCCTACGACCGCGACTTGCGGTTCGGCAGCGAAGACCCGGCCAATCCCGCCGTTACCCGGCGGGTGCTCACCATCATGCTCGCCAGCGAATATTGAGGGGGGCGGATCATGGCCAGGCGTAAGCAGCCGGTTCGTGTTGCCGAACCCGATCCGAACCAGATCGTCATGCCCGGCGTGCAGCCGGTAAGCTTTGGAGAGCGGCTGCAATGGCAAGCGCAAATGCCGATGCAGCCGCGCCGCGCGCAGAAGCCGCTCGACATTGGGTTTTGGGACCCGATGCGCAATCAGCTATACCTGTTTTGAATGGTGCCGGAAATTCGCGGCCCGCCCACGGGCGGGCCGCTGCATCAGGTTTGCGTTTGGCCTATGCAGCCAAATGCGAAGGTGCGGACTTGCGCGCGCTTCCGGCACGTGGCGCGACCGAAATCTTGACTCGGACATCGCGATTGAGCCGGTCGAGGATGCGCATCAGCCGGTCGATTGTGAACCGGTCGAGCTTGACCTGGCGGATGCGCGAGAAATCGGCCGCCGCGATGCCGGTGCGCGCCTCAGCGTCGCGCACGGTCAACCGCTCCTTGTCGAGCGTCTTGACCACTTCGGCGGCAAGGATAGCACGAAGCTGGCGCAGGCTTGCGTCGGGCGCGTCGAAATCGGCAAAGACATTGCCGGACCCGCGCACCAGCTCGATGTCGTCGTTTTGGTCGGTCATCCGGGCATTGGGCTGAGTGTGGAGTTGATTCATTGCAACTTGTAGTCAAATTTGCCAACAACCGTCAAGTTCGGCGGTGCGATGGTCTCTCCTGATCGCGCCAGCTCCTGCCCTTCATCGACGGACCCTTGGCCGCTTTGCGCCGCCCTTGTGCGCGCAAGCAAAAAACCGGCGCGTGCCGCGCCTACGGTTTCCATGAATGGAGCCTCCGTCTTTTGGCTTGCGCGCGGGCGGCGCGCGGCCCCTCCAAGTCCGTCAGGACAGTTCGCCTGGCACGATCAGGAGAAGCACCATGCAGAACATCGCCGAATTCCACATCATCGGGCGCATCGGCAAGATCGACGCCGCCAAGGACGTCACCCACCTCTCGGTTGCCGCCAACTACAACCGCCGCGACGGCGACGAATGGAAGTCCGATCCCCACTGGAACCGCGTCACCCTGTTCGGCAAGCTGCGCGACCGGCTGGCCAAGGCCGCAACCGGCGACCTGGTGCGGATCACCGGGCGCGTCCGCCAGACCAGCTACGAAGCCGAAGGCACGACCCGCTATGGCGTGGACATGATCGCCGATAGCATCGCGATCCTCGCCAAGGCGAGTGGAAAACCTGCGGCTGATGACGCCAAGTAAATGGACCGAGCGCGGCGGTGGTTATCCATCGCCGCGATTGACCGATCTCAGGTTGTGAGCGGACTGGCACATTCAAACGGCTAGCTTATACAAGCGTCTCCATTCGCGGGTGCGACGCAAATTTGGTTCAGCTTCCGCAATGACCTCCAAGGCCTTGCCCAATTCATAAGGCATTTGCGACCTGTCATCGGCAACCAAAGCATCAAGAAGAACAAGCGTTTCCGCTGGAAACCTATGGGCGAAGTCGTTGGTGCCTTCTTCCGGCTCTTTCGAGAGGCGATAGGTTATCATGTCGAGGTGCGCCACGGGCCGAAGCAGGCTGACGACAGTTCGAACGGCATCCGGGAAATTGTCACCAGCCTTTTCAATCAAATGTGCGAAGCTGCGAGACGCGTTTTCGGTTCGGAATTTCACCTGACGCGGCCAAGCCTGTTCAATGAAGGGCTTCACGAACTCATTCCATGTCCCCTGTTCAGAGGCAATGTTTCCTAACATCCACAAGGCATCGCCTCTTCCCTCGTCATCCAAAGCAATCAGAACCTCTCGCGCCTGCCTGAATGAGATCAAAGGGCCACCGTCATTTTCGGGTCTGGTAAGAACCACCATCTTTTGGACCCAGTAACGCCTGTCAGATTCATCCAGCTCCCAAGTCGCTTCCCCTTTAAGGAGTGCCAGCAGTGAGGGGCATATGATGCGCAGTGTATTTGTCGTCGGCCATCCGGGGCTGGAAGCATAACCATGCCAAACCGCTTCGGACAGCGAATGGTCAAGCGCGAACAAAGGTCGCAAGGCACGATCTGACCATCCCGAGAACCAATGATCTAGCCATGTGAAATGCCGTGCCAACACACAGGCGGCATGTCCGCCACCATCGCCATTGGCACCAAAGAGAGTTTCAAAACGTTCGCCTACACCATCAGGCATTGGCCCCTTTTCAGACGCCGTGTCAGGCATAAGATCCCAAAGCGCCTCGGCTAGAACACCTATCGGGCTATTGATTGCCTTGCTGACAGACACCTCAGAGCGATCCTTGACCACACCGCCGACAGTCGTATGTCCTATGCCGCTCTTGGTCACCTCTGGGGCCGCCGCGACGTAGACGGCGATGACCCCGTCGAAAATGGCTAGAGTGCGGGAGCGATCCGCTTCCGCCAAAGCTTCCAAATGCTTCTCAAACCATCTGGGGACATAATACCTCAGTGCTTCCAGCGCATCCGCTGGGAGGTTGGAGACTGTATGGGCGACGAGCCAACGCAGCCTTAAGGAGGTCTCCTCCGGCCAATTTGACAGCAAAGCTTCCCAGAAGCCGGTTGGAACCTCACCATTTCTCAGCGCGAAGCGCAGCGCGGAGAGCGCGCGGAAGGGCTGGGCTGCGACAAGCCCCTCAAACGGACGGAAGTCTCGCAGTTCACCGTGACGGCTCTCAGTCTTGCTTCGTGCCTCATCGAGAATCTTGCCGATGGGGGCTGATTCAATCCCACGAGTATCAGTTAAACCACCCCGTCTATGGATTGCTGTAGCGACAGGTCAGGTAAGGCCGGAGGGACAACCCGTGAAATGCGCTTTTCGACAGCTTCGAAAAGAAGATCGAAGTTCGTGGTGACTATCACCCGCAGGAAAACCGCGAATTTGCAGAGCATCAAGCGCCATTTGGGGGCATGACCTTTCGCTAAATCGGCCGAAACAGGGCGGATGCCCCATTCCATGCCCCCAAATCCGGGGGCACGGCCTGAAACAGGGTGAAACGCCGAGCACCAAAATCAGCCCAAGAATGGCAGATTTCTGCGGGTTTTGCAACGATTTTGCGCTTGTCCCCGCAGGGAAAGTGGTGCCCAGAAGAGGCGTCAATAGTAACAAGTAAGAATTTGATATTGTTTTTTAAAGGTAATTTGATTTTTGTTCATGGCACAAATGGTGGCACTGAATTATTTTTATTGAGTGGTTCGTTTCCCAAAGCTAACTCAACTCATATCGTCTCAATACATTCCTTTCCGTTTCACGGCAAGTCAAATTCCGATTTTGACTTAACTAGACGTGGGTCAATTGGGCGTCCTTCTCTGCGTCAATTGGTCATCGGCTGAACCCTGACGCTGCACCTGACAGACTGCCTGGTCGCGTTCGCGTTCTTTACACAGCCAGTGATGGCTTCCCGATTCTCGCGTTCAATCCTGGACGCCTGCACAATTGCATTCCACATCACCGGGTCATCGGCGCGCATCAACCGGATACCGGCAGTCCAAGGTGTCTCCTCGCCCACCATCCTTGCTGCCATGCGCTCCGGCCAATGCCAGCTATCGGGCATGGTGCGGGCGATGGTGCCGGGCAGGAACGACCATAGCAGGATGCCGCCGAGCACTCCGCCACCCACCGCCTGAAACAACTTCCGGCGTTGCTCCGCACTGGTGCGGGCGTGCGATGTAACAGCCCGCATGTCCTGCGCCGCTTGCCGCAGTTCATTGTGCGCGTCGTTGATCCGGCCTTGATCGTCGCGCCTTGCCGCCTGCGCTGCGGCTTCAATCCGCCTGCCAAAGCCGTCGGGTGTCACCTGCATTGCCGGATGCTCGGCGATTTCGCCGATGCTGCCAGCGATTGCGCCGAGCCGCTTGGTCATCTCCGTCAAGGTCGGGCCGTAGTCAGGAATTACGATATCGGCGCGCTCAGCGGCAAGATGCTGGACCGCCCGGCGCATGAGCGCCATTTCGCCCTCAAGCCGCGCAAACGCCTCGGCGGCCTGGTCGATCTCGACCTTGGCAGGTTCAGGATCGGCTTCGACCTCCAATGTCCAGTGTCACTTCTTCGGTATCGGCATTTTCCACTTCACTTCTCCTACAGGCTCATTCCAATCGAGCGGGTCCGCTCGAACGACACGGAGGCGGCAAGCTCGCGAGACAGATCGCGTGCGATATCCTTGTCGATTCCGAGTTCACGCGTGCGGTTGCGCAGCAGCGATTCCACCTGAGGATCGCGCTCCAGACCTTTCGCCATGTCGGCCATCCGTCCGGACACGCGTTTGGCGCTGTCCGTGTCGCCGTCCTGCTGCATGGTCGTGCGGGCTTGCCCCAACCTGCTGCCAGTCGCTGACGAACCGGTCTGCGCGCTTGGCAGGATCGATGCGGATTTCCGCTTCAAGCTGCATGGCGCGCATCGCGCCCTGGCTGCGACCATCGGCGGCCTCGCGGGCAAGCGAGGGCTGGCGCTGCAAGGCACTGGCAAGATCGGCTGAGCCATGGGGCCGGATTGCATCGAGCGCCTTTCCGGCCTTCTCCAGCGCCTCGCGCTGGTGGGGCAGGATGGGCAAGCCCTGTTCGCGCATCTGCCCGATGTCGGCGGCGGCCCGCGCGTAGCGTTCGACCGCCCGGCGCTGATCGGACTGCCCGGCCTGTTCGGGCGGCAGTGCTTCGAGCTTGTGGGTCTGGGGACGGAAGCCCGCAAAGATCGATTTCGCCCGCTCCGGCAACTGCCGGGCGATCTCGACGATGCGCTCGCGGAACGTGATCCCGCGCCGCTCGGCGAACTGCTTGCTCGGGCTTGTAGTCGCTCGCCATGTCCTTGCCGCGCTCGCGGCTGAGCGTGCGGACAAGTTTCGACTGATCGGCGAAATCGTCGCGGCCATAGTGCAGGTCCACGCCGTCGCGGTGGCGCGACAACGCGACATAGGCCCCGTGGCTGTCCATGCCCGGCGTGGCGAGCACATGCGCCCGGTCAACCGTCATGCCCTGCGCCTTGTGGATCGTGGCGGCGTAGCCGTGATCGATATGCGCATAATCCTTGGTGTCGAAGGCGACGCTGCGGCCATCGTCGGTGCGCACGGCCATGCGCTGCGGCGTCACCTGCTCGATGGTGCCCAGCGTCCCGTTCTTGACGCCCAGCCCGCGCTCGTTGCGCAGGAACATGATGCGGTCGCCGCTGGCGAACTGACGCTCGCCGCGCTCGGCCTTGATCGACACGTCGCTGCCCAGCTCGCCCGCGTCTCGCATCCGCCCGCGCGCAGCTTCATTCAGCTCGCGCACCTCGTCATTGGTGTGGGTGAGGATGATGCGCGTATCGCCGGGGCTGGCCTGCCGCGTCGCGATCCCAGCGCTCGATCAAGCTCGCCGCGCGCCACCTCCCGCGTCTCGGCGAGCATGCACCATGCCGCGCTCGTCATAGGCATGAATGGCCTGCCCGGTGCGCCCAGTGGCAAGGTGCCGCGTGGCATCCTGCTGCCAGCCCTCATGCTGGCGGCGCACTTCGCTGATTTCGACGCCGCCGTGCCGTTCATGGATCGCGCGGAAAGCTGCTCCGGCTTCGATGGCCTGGAGCTGCTGCGGGTCGCCGACCAGGACAACTTTCGCGCCTGCATCGGCGGCATGGGAGAGGACGCGCTCCATCTGGCGCGTGCCGACCATGCCCGCTTCGTCGATCACCAGCACGTCGCGCGAAGTGAGCATGTTCGCGGCCCTGGCCCCACTGGTGTTCAAGGCTGGCAATGGTGCGCGAGGCAATGCCCGAACCGTGCTCCAGCCCCTCGGCGGCGATGCCGGACAGCGCCGCGCCGCGAACGGTATATCCCGCGCTTTCCCATGCCTCACGCGCAACGCCCAGCATCGCGCTCTTGCCGGTCCCGGCATAGCCGACCACGACACTGAGACCGCGCCCATCGGTCACATGCTCGAATGCCGCGCGCTGCTCCCCGGACAGCACCAGCCCGCGTGTCTCGGCGCGCGCCAGCGCTCCTTCCCGGTCCTGCTGATCGACGCCATGCCGCTCGCGTTCCGCCATCAATTCCGATGCGCGCTGCAACCGCTGTTCGGTCTCGATCATCTGGCGCGATGTGAACCGGTCTTCGCCGCGTCCGTCCTTGCCCAGCGCGATCAGGTCAGGCGATCCGCGCACCGCGCTCATGGCAGAATCGAACTGCTCTTTCCCGTCGCTGTGCCGGTGCACGAACATGGCAAGGTCGCGGCCCGTGAACGTGGCTTGGCTGTGCGTGATCGCGTCGAGCGCGACATTGGGATTGGCGATGATCCGCTCGCCGTTGCGCTGCGCGACGGCGCGGTGTTCCTCGATCCGCTCGGCCTCAAGCCCGCGCACACCCATGCGCGATGCGGCGGGGCCGATCTTGTCCTGCGGCTCCAGCGCAATGCCCTGCGCCTCCAGGCTGCGGTGATCGACGCGCGCGTCGATGTCGAGTTCGGCCAGCCGCTCATTGACATGTTCGGCCCAGCGCTCACGCCACTGCTCGACCAGTTCGGCCTTGTTCCAATCACGCACCTTCGCGCCAAACCCGTCGCCGTCCACTTCGCGCATGGTCAGCATGACATGGGCATGGGGTTTGGGCTGGCCGTCTGCGCCAATATCCCAATGGACATTGAGGTCGGCGATCATGCCTTTTGCGACAAATTCGGCTTCGACAAACTCGCGGGCCAGCTCGATGCCCTGTTCCTGGCTCAGCTCGCGCGGAATGGCGAATTCGACTTCGCGGGCAAGCTGCGCGTCCTTGCGCTTTTCAGCGGCCTCCACCGCGTTCCACAGCCGTTCGCGATCCGAGAGTTCCTGCGGCGCGCCTTCGGGCAGCATCACTTCGGAATGTACGACCCCGTCCTTGTTGGTGAAGTCATGGTCGCGGTCGAGGCGTTCGTCGTGCAGCCGCTCGGCCCCGCGATAGGCCGCTGCCGCCACGGCACTGCGCCCGCTCGAACGGCTGATGACTTTAACGGAGAGGTGGAAGATCGCCATGACGGCAATCCATCTACGCCATGAGCGCCACGTCGGCACGACGTATAAGCGCGCCCTCCCATGATAAAATCCTGCTCGGGACTATCCAGTATCAGACTGTCTCGACGACTCTACAGCATTGCAGGCCACTCGATATTATCATGGGCGCATCAACTCTCAATGGAGACTTTCGATGCGCAAACCCCGTGACTTCGATTCGGAACTGAAGGCGCTCGCCGACAAGGCGAGGCAGCTGAAGGAACGCCGCGTGCAGCAGCTCGGTGAACTGGTGATCGCCACAGGGGCCGATGGCACCGATGCGGAAACGCTGGCCGGTGCGCTGCTCGTCATCGCCGAAACCGCGACGCCACGCGAAAGGAGAGCTGGCGCAAGCGCGGCGCGGCGTTCTTTCAAAGCAAGGCGCGCAAGCGTGGCGACGGAACTGAACGCCACACGGACGGCACTCTCCCGCTTGGCGGCGACGCGGCATCGGCTTGAGGCACGAAAGGCACGCACCGACATGCGCGAATGGCAGGTCAAACGCCGCGAACGCACGCGGCAACTGATCGAACTGGGCGGCCTGGTTGTGAAGGCGGGGCTGGTCGAACTGGCCGATGATGATCGCGCCACACTCTACGGCGCGTTCCTCACCGTTGCCGCCAAGCTGCGTGGAGAGGATCGCGAACAGGCGCTGTTACTTTGGAAGCGGAAGGGGAGGCGGGCGTTCGAAGCGGATGTGGACATTGAAGGAGCAAGCTAAGTGAATGCAGCCTCGCTTCCGAAGCATCATTACGCAAGTGTCTCGGCATGACGCCTATTTCTGCGATCCGATTCAACGCTATCGCTGGCTATGCCAGAATGCCAATGGCCGGTGTTTTTGCCGGGGGCTCCGCCCTATTTCGAAGTCGAAGATGGCAAAGTCGTCGGCATGGTGTTGGTGGACCGTTTCGATGGTGATTTTCTCGGCGTAGTGTTCGCGCGGGACGCACGGCTCAGATTTCGCAGCGCAGCCCAAACGGCATTCTATCCTACTCAGCAAGAGGCTCAGGCCGCCCTGAGCAAGGCGCTGGATGTAGCAGCTGCTGCTCCGCCAGAAGAGCACCATCAGGCCGACGAAAAGGGTGTTGCCGTAGATTTCTTCGCGCCAGTGCGCGACGAAGCGTTGCTCAACCCGGATTTCATTCGCCTGCGCAACGAAGAGATATTCTCACCTGCACGTGAGATCATCGAACCGATGATGCGATGGTATGATGACGCTGATGGAAATTTTATCGAACAGTTTCAAACCGCCGGTTTCGATCAACGTATCTGGGAACTCTATCTCTTCGCGACACTGATAGAACTCGGTTATGAATTGGATCGCTCCGAGGCGGTACCCGACTTCTGCGCCAGCAACCTGATTGGTGCTTTCACGCTTGAAGCCGTAACGGTGGGCCCCACTCGTCAGAACGGCGCAATCGTTCCTCTACCACCGCCAATGGAGACTCCCGAGCAGCGGAATGCCTATCTGAAGGAATACATGCCAATCAAGTTCGGCAGTGCGCTCTTTAGCAAACTCCGCAAAGAATATTGGAATCGGCCAAATGTCGCAGGCGCGCCCTTTCTCCTTGCAATCGCCGACTTCTCTTCGCCAGGCTCGATGGTGCATAGCCGGTCGGCACTGGAGCTTTATCTCTATGGCATCGAGCATGACGGTCACCATGACGGCGACGGAAAGTTGGTCATAACGCCTCGACAAGTCTTGGAACACCGATGGGGCGACAAGGTCATCCCATCCG
>CAWBTL010000004.1:0-38941 GCA_963791765.1 uncultured Alphaproteobacteria bacterium | reverse complement strand
GGTTGGCGGGTTGGTCAACTTGACAAATTCACGAAATTAGTTATTTTAGAGATATTAGCCAATATGAGGAATTTTTCATGTCCGAAGCGACGATTGTGGCTTCGACCGAGTTTCAGAACCGGGCAGGGCTTTATCTGGAAAAGGCAGCCAAAAGCCCAGTTTTCATCACTCGCCACCGGCGCCCGGTGCGGGTGTTGATCGACATTGATGAATACGAACGCCTCAAGGCGCGCGACACGCGGCAGGCCTATTATGTCCACGAGTTACCGGACGAGTGGCTGAAAGCTCTCGAAAACGCTGACTACAGCCATCTCGACACCAGCCTCGATCACCTGATCGAGTAGACGCGTGAATAAACCGGACCGCCGAGGGACTGATTATCCGCTACGACTATCTTTGGCGTGACGAGGCGAAGCGGGGCCGTATCGAAGGTGCAAAGGACCGACCCTGCGCCATCGTTGTTGCAATCCAGGCGGGGAGTACTTCGGCTGCGACAGTGCTCCTGGCGCCCATCACCCACAGCCTGCCCGGCAAGGCTGACCACGCCGTGGAAATTCCGGCTGCGGTCAAGTGCCAGATCGGCCTTGATAGCGACCGGTCCTGGATTGTCTTTGGCGAGCTTAACAGCGTTGCCTGGAGCGATCCCGGAATCGTCCCTGCCAGCCGCACAAGCTGGGAATACGGCTATCTGCCGGCGAAGCTGGCTGCATCGCTGCGGAATCGCATAATCGAACTGAACCGCGCCGGGAAACTGGTCATGACGGATCGCAAGAGAACCGGAAAAGGCAGCCGACCATAGGACCAATGCCATCCGTCGCAGCCAATGCCCACCAATCAGCTTGCCCCCCGCCTAGATCGCTTGCCCTTTTCCCCCACTGCCGATAAGGGCGCGGGCTTGGAATTTTCAGGCTTCGTCGCTTTGCGGGCGTGGCGGAATTGGTAGACGCGCTGGTTTTAGGTACCAGTATCGCAAGATGTGGGGGTTCGATCCCTTCGCCCGCACCAGTTACGCACCGCGCCGCCCGGCTGAGCGACAGCGAATTTGAAGAAGGCTTTGAGTATCATGCAGATTGTCGAGACCGCCCATGAGGGTCTGAAGCGCGGCTATACCGTTACGATTTCCGCGAAGGATATTTCCGCGCGGATCGATGACGAAGTGCGCAAGGCCGCCCCGCAGGTGCGCATGCCGGGCTTCCGGCCAGGCAAGGTTCCGGCGAATCTCGTCAAGAAGATGCACGGCCCCGCGCTGCATCAGGATGCGCTCAATACCTCGATTCGCGAGGCGATGGACAAGCTCGTTGCCGAACAGA
Source organism: uncultured Alphaproteobacteria bacterium (assembly GCA_963791765.1). GTDB lineage: Bacteria > Pseudomonadota > Alphaproteobacteria > Sphingomonadales > Sphingomonadaceae > Novosphingobium. The sequence continues at coordinate 37,631 of CAWBTL010000004.1, read as the reverse complement.
AGCTGCGCCCCGCCATGCAGCCGGATGTCGCGCTGGGCGAAGGTTATGAACAGGGCAAGGACGCCGAACTGACGGTCAGCCTGGAAGTTCTGCCGCAGATCGAAGCGCCCTCGCTCGACGGGCTCAAGCTGGAAAAGCTGGTGGTGCCGGTGGCTGACAGCGAAGTCGACGAGGCGGTTGCGCGTCTTGCGTCCGGTCAGAAGAGCTTCACCGACGCCAAGAAGGGCAAAAAGGCCGAAGATGGCGACCAGGTGCTGTGCGATTTCGTCGGCAAGCTTGATGGCGTGGCCTTTGATGGCGGCACGGCTGAAGGACAGGCGATTGAACTGGGCTCGGGTCGGCTGATCCCCGGTTTTGAGGAGCAGCTGGTTGGCGTCAAGTCCGGCGAAGAACGCCAGATCACGGTGAACTTCCCCGACGATTATCCCGCCGAAAACCTCAAGGGCAAGTTCGCGACTTTCGACATCACTGTCCATGCCGTAAAGGTGCCGGGCGAAACCACGATCGACGACGATTTCGCCAAGATGCTCGGCCTCACCGATCTCGAAATGCTGCGCAACCTGCTGCGCGGTCAGATCGAACAGGAAAGCGCCGGGCAGACCCGCACCCAGATGAAGCGGGCTTTGCTCGATCAGCTGGCGGCGGGCCATGACTTCGACGTACCGCCCTCGATGGTCGAAGCCGAATTCCAGCAGATCTGGGCGCAGCTCCAGACCGAAGCCGCCGACGAGGAAGATCCCGAAGCGGCGCTGAAGGAAATCGAAGGCGAGAAAGACGAATACCGCGCCATCGCCATTCGCCGCGTCCGTCTGGGGCTGCTGCTGTCGGAAATCGGTCAGGCCAACAGCGTCGAAGTTTCCCAGCAGGAAATGGCGATGCTGGTGCAGCAGGCCGCGCAGCAGTATCGCCCCGAAGACCGCCAGCGGTTCATGGAATATGTCCAGTCAGACCCGATGGCCGCTGCCCAGCTGCGCGCGCCGCTCTATGAAGACAAGGTCGTCGATTTCCTGTTCGACAAGGCCGAAGTCACGACACGCGAAGTGACCAAGGAAGAGCTGCAGGCCGCGATCGAGGCGGAAGAAACGCATGTCCACGGCCCGGATTGCGGGCACGACCATGGCGCCAAACCGGCCAAGAAAGCCGCCGCCAAGAAGGCTCCGGCGAAAAAGGCCGAGGCCGAGGCCGCTCCTGCCGAGGACAAGCCGGCAGCGAAAAAGGCCGCCCCCAAGAAGGAAGCGGCCAAGTCCGATGAGGCCGAAGCCAAGCCCGCGCCCAAGAAGAAGCCCGCCGCCAAGAAGTGAACCGGTAAATCTGCAACAGAACCGCTCATGCTGAGCTTGTCGAAGCACCAGGTTGTTACGGTAGACTCGCCGGAGCACGAGGGTCCTTCGACAAGCTCAGGATGAGCGGAAATTTGAATTTCGATTCAGATTAGACGCAAGCTCCCCTAATCCATCACCACGATCGAAATCCGCCGGTTGCGCGGGTCCTGCGGGTTGTCTTTCACCAGCAGTTCGCGGTCTGCCACGCCTTCGATGCGGCGAAAGCGGCTTTCGGGGATGCCCTGCCGCAGCAATGACTGGCGGGTAGCTTCGGCGCGGCCCGCCGATAGCGACCAGTTGTTCGAGGCGACACCCGCCCGCCACGGCAGCGAATCGGTATGGCCGCGCAGGGTCAGCCCGCCACCATCGGGAGCGACCGCCTGGGCAATGGCCCGCAGCAGCGCGGAAGCGTCCGGGGTTAGGATCGTCGTGCCCAGCTGGAACATGGCGAAATTGGCGTCGTCGACCAGATCGATGCGGATGCCCTCGCTAGTATCGACCATGCGCACCTGCCGGGCCAGACGGCGCAGCTGCTCGGTGGCCTGGAGCCGCTTCTCCAGCTGCTCCTTCATGCGCTGGACACGTTTGACATGGCCTGCGCCCTCCTTGGGGCCGCCGGTAGCGTCGCGCGGGATGGTCAGCGCTTTGGTGCCGGTCTCGGCCTGCCTTGTGTGGATAATTATCCACATCGGTGATCGAACTGCCGCCGAGCAGCCCGTTGGCGCCGGCGCTTTCCTGCCGCATCTTGACCAGAGTCGGGGTGAAATAGTCGGCGATGCCCTTGCGCTGTTTCTCGGTGGTCGCGCCCAGCAGCCACAGCAGCAGGAAGAAGGCCATCATTGCGGTGACGAAATCGGCATAGGCGACCTTCCACGCACCGCCGTGGTGACCGGCGGCGACGATGGTGATCTTCTTGACGATGATCGGGGGGGGAGCTCGTTCTTGCCCCGCTTGGCACCAGCGGCCACGGCCTATTTGCCCCGCAGCGCGTCGAGCATTTCCGACAGGCCCGGGCGGAAGGCGTGGCCCAGGCCGGAGCGCGCGCTTTCGACCACCAGCGGCTGCGGCCAGCCGTGCAGGCTCGCGATCACCACCTGCTTGACCGCATGGAAGATCTGCTCGTCCTGCTCGATGATCTGCTTGAGCCGCCCGGCCAGCGGCGCGACCACGCCATAGGCCAGCAGCACGCCCATAAAGGTTCCGACCAGCGCCGATCCGATCATTCCGCCCAGCACCGCCGGCGGCTCGTCGATCGACCCCATGGTCTTGACGATGCCCAGCACGGCGGCAACGATGCCCAGCGCGGGCAGGGCATCGGCCAGGGTGGTCAGGGCGTGCTGCGGCTCGTGCATTTCGTGGAAGTGCGATTTCAGCGCATTGTCCATCACTTCTTCAACGGCGTGAACTTCGAGCGTGCCCGAGGAGACCACGATCAGCGTCAGCGTATCGGCAATCAGCGCGATCAGCGGCTTGTTGGCCAGCAGCCGGGGAAATTCTGCAAAGATCGCCGAATTGGCCGGGTCCTGGACATGGCCTTCCAATGCCACCGGCCCTTCCGAGCGCAGCAGCTTCATCAGCCGGGTGGTCAGGATGATCGCGTCGATATGGTCCTGTTTGGTGTGCCGGGGGCCCTTGAAAATTTTGGCAAAGCCGCCGCCGAGCGCTTTGAGCTCATGCATCGAATTGCCGGTGACGGTCGCGCCGATCGCCGCGCCGCCGATGATCAGCATCTCGTGCGGGATGGCGTGCATCACCGGTCCCAGCGCGCCGCCGGTGAGGGCAAAGCCGCCGAATACCATGACGATCAGGATCACCATCCCGATGGCTGCGTACATTTCTCAGGCCCCCTTCACGTGTAAAATTCAGCGCAGCTGGTCGAACAGTGTCAGGCCCGACAGCCGGGCGAAGCTCGCCTGGCTGGCTTCGAGCACCAGCATGATTTCCTGGAGCTGCGCGACTGAGGCAGCGATATCGGTGCCGCCGATCTCGGCCTCCTCGCCCGAGCGCAGTTCCGCCAGATCGATGCGGCGCTCGGTGGTGAGGTCGATCCAGGCAAGCCGTGCACCGACCAGCGTCTGGCCGGTGGTGATCTTGTCGAGCCCGGCGGAGAGCGTGTCGAGCATGTCGTGCGCGACCTGCGCCGGATCGGCAACGCCTCCCTGCAATGCATCGCCGAGCGTCTTGATTACCGCCATCAGGTCTGTCGGCGCGCCATTGGCGTTGAACTGGAGGAACTCGGGGCCAGTCAGCCCGCGGCTGACGCTCTGACCGTCGCCCAGCGGCAGTTCGCCGGCCGTGGCGGTGCCGGTGTAGACCGCATTGCCGCTGGCATCGAGAACATAGGCCGCGCCCGCCGTTTCGCCGCCGAACAGTGCGTGCCCGGCTGAATTGCGCGAATTGGCAAGCGTTACGAGATTGCCGTGCAGCTGCTGCAGCTCATAGCCGATGCTGGCGCGCTGGGCGTTGGTCATCGTGCCGTTGGCAGCCTGCATGGTCAGTTCGCGGGCGCGAGTGACATAGCTGGCGAAGGATGACAGTGCCCCGTCGGTCAGGGTCAGTTCGACCGTCGCGCGGTTGGCGTTCTCCATGTCGATGCCCGCGTGGCTTGTCGCGCGCGACAGCGTGCGCAGCCGCGATGCGGCGACGGGATTGTCCGAGGAGCGGCTGAGCTTTTCGCCCTTGCCAAGCTGCTGCTGCACCGCCTCGGCCTGCGCACGCAAGGAACCGATGCTCTGGGTCGAGCGGTCGAAGAAGGCGCTCGTGCTGGTGCTGAAAATGGTCATGACCGGGTCACCTGATTGCTAGCAGCGTGTCGAAGATATTCGAGGCGACCTGCATTACCCGGCCCGAGGCCTGGAAGGCCTGCTGGTAACGGATGAGGTTGACGGCCTCCTGGTCGAGATCGACGCCGGACTGTGCTTCCATGGCGATGCGCGCGGTCCCGGCGATGGTCTGCAGCGCATCGCGGGTGACACTGCGTCCGGCGACGGCGCCGGAAATGTCGAACAGCAGCGCATCGGCCCCGCCCGCCGGATCGGCGGCGGCAAGGGCACTGCGCAAGGCGGCGAGATTGCCCGGGTCGCGGCTGTTCGCTGGGGAACCGGGAGGGGCGGTGGCGATCAGTGCGCCGCTCTCGAAGCCGAGCGCGATTGTTGCGGCGCTGGTACCCGCGAGCAGCGGTTGTCCGGCACTGCCATCGAGCGCGACACCGCCGGCCTGCGCGGCGTTGATGGCGGCGATCATGCCGGTGGCGATGGTATCGAGCTTGTCGCGGACATCGGCGAGCTTGGTCAGCGCCTGCGCCTTGCCGGCCAGCGAACCGGCTGCGGGCGAAACCGGGCTGCCGCCGAGGGTGAAGGATATGGTGCCGTCGGCGGCGCTGGTCATTGCGAACGGGGTAGCAGTGCCGCCCATCACCAATTGCTGTCCCGACGAGCCGCCAAGGCGGACTTCCACCGTTTCGTCGCGCGATATTGTGGCGCTGACATCGACATAGGTACTCAGCTGCTGGAGCAGCGAATCGCGTTGGTCGAGCAGGGCGGTCTGGTCGCTGCTGGCGTCCGAAGCGCGGGCGAGGCGCAGGTTGACGCGCGCCAGCTCGCCGGCGAGCAGATTGACCTGGGCAACTCCGTCGGTAGCCTCGAAGCGCAGGCTTTCGCCCACCGCGTCAAGGCCCGTCGCGGCGAGATTGAAAGTGCGGGTCATGGTCCGCGCGTCCTCGATTACCGAAGCTCGCAAGGACGGATCAACCGGATCGGCGGCAAGGCGCTGCAACGATGCTTCGAAGGCGACGATGGCCGGGAACAAGTTTGACTGCTCGACGGCGGTCTCGATGTTCTCGAGTCCGGAGACTTCTGAACCGGCGCGCGCGGCATCGGCACCGGTGCGGCGCACTTCGGCCTGGCGGAACATGTCGGCGTTGCGCACCACCCGGTCGAGCCGCACCCCCGACAGCGAGACGTCGCCAATGCGCAGAAACCCGCCCGCCGAGGCGACTTCCTCTAGCCGCACGCTGCGCCGGACATAGCCCTCGGACGAGGCATTGGCGATGTTCTGCGCGGTGACATCGAGCGCCACCCGCGCCGCCTGTGCGCCGCTGCGGGCGATGGAGAGGAGGTTGGAAGCCATGGGTTATATGTTCCTGGCTCGGGCAGGGGTCAGCGCGCGGCCTTCGACAAGCTCAGGCTGAGCGGAATTCGCAAAATTCACAACATCCGCTCGTGCTGAGCTCATCCTGAGCTTGTCGAAGGACGAAGCACCTGCCCCGACCCGCGCGCTCAATTGCGCCTCGATCATTTTGGCCAGCCCGAACGATCCGCGCTCGGCGGCGATATCGGCGAAGCGATCGTCCTGCATCTGGTGGAAGGTGCCCAGCGCCTCGCTGCCCAGCATCGATTCGCCGAAACTGCTCTTGCGCGCCGCCGCCAGCATCTGGCGCACGAAGATCGCCTCGAACTGTTTTGCCGCGCCCGCCAGCTGCTCGCGCTCGCTCTTTGGGGCGGGCGGCGATAAGGCGGAAATGGGGGTGAGGACCGGGTTCATATCACCACCATCTCCGCCTTGAGCGCGCCCGCCTGCTTCAGCGCCTCGAGGATCGCCACGAGGTCCGAAGGGCTGACACCCAGAAGATTGAGCGCATCGACGATCTTGGAAAGCGAGGCTCCGCCCTTGAAGTGGGCGACATGATCGCCGTCCTCTTTCGCATCGATCTTGCTGCTTTCCTGCACCGCTGTTTCGCCCTTGCTGAAGGGTGCGGGCTGGATGACCAGCGGGTCTTCCTCGATCCGCACCGTGAGCTTGCCATGGCTGATCGCGGCGGGCGACAGGCGCACTGCGCTGTTGATCACCACCGTGCCGGTGCGACTGTTGATGATGACCCGCGCCGGGGTTTCGGCGGGTGTAATCTCGATCATCTCTATGACTGCCATCAGGCTGGCGCGGGTATCGGCACCCTGCGGCAGGCGCAGCGCGATGGTGACGCCGTCCTCGACCGAGGCAGTGCCCGGCATGCGCCGGTTGATGGCATCGCGCACGCGGGCGGCGGTGAGGAAATCGGCGGCGAACAAGTTGTAGCGCACGACGTCGCTGGTCTCGAAGCCGGTGGCGACAGCGCGCTCGACGCTGGCGCCCTCGGCAATGCGGCCGACAGTCGGCACGTTGACAGTCAGCTGCGAGCCGTCCTTGGCGGATATGCCGAGCCCGCCGACCGCGAGATTGCCCTGCGCCATGGCGTAAATCTGCCCGTCCGCGCCGATCAGCGGCGACATGATCAAGGCCCCGCCGCGCAGGCTCTTGGCCTTGCCGATGGTCGAGACGGTCACGTCGATGCGCTGGCCCGGCTTGGCGAAGGCAGGCAGGTTGGCAGTGATCATCACCGCGGCGGCGTTCTTGAGCCCCGGCGAAACTCCCGGCGGCAATTGCACGCCCATGCGGCCCGATACGCCGCGCATCGCCTGGGTGAGGTATTCGAGGTTGTCGTCGCCGGTGCCCGCCAGGCCGACAACGATGCCGTAGCCGGTCAGCTGGTTGGAGCGCACGCCCTGGTAAGCGCCGAGATCGCGGACGCGTTCCGCGTGGGCAGGAGAGGTCAGCAGCGCCAGAACCATGAGGCAAAGGCAGCGCGCGGCCTTCGACAGGCTCAGGCTGAGCGGACCTCTCTTTGATTTCCCCCCAACCCCGCTCATGCTGAGCTTGTCGAAGCACGCGCGCAACAGTCGATCCAGGATCTGCATCGTCTCATCCCCCTCAAAACGGACTGATCATGTTGAAAAACTTGCTCAGCCAGCCTTCGCGGCTGGCGCGCTGGATCGCGCCGTTGCCGGCATATTCGATCCGGGCATCGGCGACCCGGCTGGACAGGATGCGGTTGTCGGGGTCGATATCGGCCAGCCGCACTATGCCGGCGAACTGGATCCATTCCTGTCCCTGGCTCAGCAACATGCGCTTTTCCCCGCGAACCAGCGCGGTGCCATTGGCCCGCACTTCAGCAATGGTGACGGAAAGCTCGCCGACGAAGCTGTTCGACTGCGTGGCGTTTCCATCACCCTTGAACGACGACTGGCTCGAAGCTTTAAGGCTCTCGGGATTGAGGAAGCCGAACGGCCATCCGCTCGGCGGGGTAATCCCGCCGCTGCCGGCGCGCTGGGTTTTCGATCCGGCGGATTTGGAAGTGGTGGTGGTCTCGATCAAGGTAATCGTCAGCGTATCGCCGACGACGCGCGCCCGCATGCCCTCGTGGAGCGCGGCATAGCCGGCACCAGCGTTGAAGATGCTGCCATCCGCCACGCGCGGGGGCGGTGGTGTTGCGGGGAGCGAGGCTTCGAAACCGGCGGGCGGTTTGGACTTGGCGAGGGCGGGGGAGACTATGGCGAAAGTCACCATGGCGATTACACCCACCCCGCTCATGCTGAGCGGGGTTTGGAAGTAGGGAGGTTTCACGCCCATCACAGCGTCTGGTTCGCATTGCGCAGCATCTCATCGACGGCCGAGATCATCTTGGAATTGATCTCATAGGCGCGCTGGGTCTCGATCATATCGACCAGCTCCTCGACAACATTGACGTTGCTCTGTTCAAGCATGCCATGCTTGACCTGGCCGCGGCCGCCCTCGCCGGGGACGCCGATCTGCGCCGGTCCGCTGGCGCCGGTCTCGTGCATGAAATTGTCGCCCGCTGCCTGCAGACCCGCGGGATTGGCAAAGCTTGCCAGCGTGATCTGGCCGACACTGGCGGCTTCGCTGCTGCCGGCAACCGCGGCGGAAACGGTGCCGTCGTTGGCGACGCTGAGATTGACCGTACCCTCGGGGATCGAGATCTGCGGCAGCACCGGATAGCCCTGCGCAGTCACCAGCTGACCGTCGGCCGAGCGGGTGAAATTGCCGGCGCGGGTATAGCCGGTCTGGCCGCCGGGCATCTGCACCTGGAAATAGCCATCGCCGGCAATCGCCATGTCGAGCGGATTGCCGGTGGTCTGCAGCGCGCCCTGCACTTCCATCCGCGTGGTCGATTCGATCGACACCCCGGTGCCGAGGTTGAGGCCGACGGCATAGGCGGTTTCGTTCGATGATTGCTGCCCGGCGACTCGCGCGTCCTGATAGGCGAGCGTGGCGAAATTGGCGCGGTCGCGCTTGAAGCCGGTGGTGCCGACATTGGCGAGGTTGTTGGCGATGACACGCATGCGCGCATCCTGTGCCTCAAGCCCGGTGCGGGCGACGTGTAGGGCGGAAGTGGGCATTGTCTGTTCTCCGTCAGGCGGTGATACGCATCAGGCTCGCGCCGCTCTCGTCGAGCTCCTTGGCGGTCGCGACGCATTTGGTGCGCAGATCGTAACTGCGTTGTGCCTCGACCATTTCGATCAGCACTTCGCTGGGATTGACATTGGATTGTTCGAGCGCGCCGGGCATCAGCCGGGCATCCTCGTCCATGGGCAGCACTCCGCCCTCGCGCACGCGGAACAGGCCGGTGAGATCCTTTTCGAGCGCCGAGCCGCGCCAGCTGGCAAGCTTGATGCGCGCCACCTGTACTGGCGGCTGATCTGGCGCTTCCGGATTGGCCGCCATCACCCCGCCATCGGGCGCAATCGATACGCGCGAGCCCAGCGGCACGGTGATCGGGCCTTCCTCGCCGAGCAGCGGCAGCCCCTCGCCGTTCTGGAGCACGCCTGCGGCCGTGACCACCAGATCGCCGCGCCTTGTATAACCTTCGCCGCCATCGGGTGCTTGCACCGTCAGCAGCGCCTCGCCATTGACCGCAACGTCGAGCTCGCGCCCGGTCTGGATCAGCGAGCCCTCGCGCATCGACGCGCCGTGCACTTCGCCGTGGGTCATCGACCGCACCTGGATCTGGCGGCCTTCGAGCGTCATCGGCGTGAACTGCATGGTCTCGGCCCGAAAGCCGATGGTCTGCGCGTTGGCCATGTTGCTGGCGGTCACCCGCTGGCGGTTCATCGACGCATTCATGCCAGTGACGGCGGTGTAGATCAGGCGGTCCATCAGGACCTCAGGTTGATGATGGTTTGCGAGATCTGGGTGGCGGTATCGATGGCCTTGGCGTTGGCCTGGAAGTTGCGCTGGGCGGTGATCAGCGAGACCAGCTCCTCGGCGATATCGACATTGGAGCGTTCAAGCGCGCCCGACAGCAGCCGGCCGTACTGGCCCGCACCCGGCAGGCCGTAGCGGGCGTTGCCCGACAGGCCGGTCGATTCCCAGTTCGACGAGCCGACCTGCTTGAGCCCGGTTGGCGCGATGAAGGCGGCGAGCGAAACCTTGCCGATGGTCTCGTTGGTGCCATCGGCGAAGGAGGCGATGATGCTGCCGTCGCCGTCGACAGTGAGCCCCGCGAAATCGGCGCCCGCGCCATTGGCGGCGGGGACGGTGGCATCGACCGGGGTGGTCGAGGTTACATTGCCGGCGGCGTCGGTCGGGAACACCTGCAACCGGTTCTGCGCGCCGTCATGGATGAAGCCGCTGTCGTCCATGGTGAAGCTGCCGTTGCGGGTGTAGAGCGTCTGCCCGGTCAGCCCCGAAACCATGGTGAAGAAGCCGTCGCCGTTGACCGCGAGGTCGAGCGCCGATCCGGTCTGCTCGATCGGACCAAGCGCGAAGTTCTGGCCGATCGCTTCCACCGTCGCGCCGATGCCCTGGATCAGCTTGGGGTTGGTATAGGCCGATCCGGCGACGATATCGGCGAACTCGACGCGGCTGCGCTTGAAGCCGGTAGTTTCGACATTGGCGATGTTGTGGGCGATGACGCCAAGGTTGGTCTGGGCGTTCTTGAGGCCGTTGAGCGATGTGTAGAATGACATGGGTTAGCTCCTTCAGGATAGGGGGGGGCTGGCGGCGGTGGCCGCAGCCTGCGAGGCGAGCATGGCGTCGAGCTTGGTGGCGATGGCTTTCAGCGTGTCGCCCATCTCGGCGATGCCCGAGAGCGAAGTGAACTGCGCCATCTGCGCCAGCATTTCCTTCTGATCGACCGGATCGAAGGGGTCCTGCTGCTGCATCTGCACGGTCATCAGCTTGAGGAAATCGCCCTGATCGAGCGAGGCCAGACCTGCGCGTGCGGCGGATTGCGGCGCGGCGGATGCGGCACCGGAAATTGAACTTATGGTCATCTGAGCCTCATTGTTTCGAGCATGAGCTGCTTGGCGGTGGACAGTGCTTCGACCAGGTTCTGGTACTGGCGCGAGCTTTCGAGCATCTCGACCATCTCGGCGTTCTCATCGACCGGGCTGGTCCAGACATCGCCGTTCTCGTCGGCGAGCGGGTGATCGGGCTGGTGCTCCCTAACCGCCGCCGCGCGTTCGCGAACGATAGCGGAGACGTTGACGGTGGCGAGGCCGCTGGAACGGTCGAGCTGTTCGGAGAAGACGGCGCGGATCGGGCGGTAGGCACCCTCCTCGCTGCCGGCGACGGTGCCGGCATTGGCGAGGTTGGAAGCCGCCGCGTTCATCCGCACCAGCTGGGCGGACATGCCGCGCTGGGCAACGTCGAACAGGGTCAGGCTGGCGGGACCGGGCACGCTCATTCGCCCTTGAGCGCGCGAGTGATGGTATCGACCCGCCCGCGAATGAACGACAGCGTTGCCGAATAGCCGACCGCGTTCTGGCTGAAAGCAAGCTGCTCGGTGGCCAGCTCGACGGTATTGCCGTCGAGCGATGGCATCACCGGCACCCGGTACTGCGTGGCATCGGCGCTGGCCCTGCCTTCGCTGACACCCTTGCTGCGGGCATTCAGCGCGGCGGCGAAATCGATGTCGCGGGCCTTGTATCCAGGGGTGGCGGCATTGGCGATGTTGGAGGCGATCAGCCCCATGCGCTGCGATTGCAGCTCCAGCGCAGCGCCGTGAATTCCGAACAGACTGTCACTCATGGAAGTCTCCACACTTGTGTTGGACTTGTATGAGCAAGGCGCGTGCCAGTTGCGGAAATGGCGGAATTGCGCGGGGTTCAGGCGGGGACGCACCGGCAGGACCGGCAAGACACTGCCGGAAGGCGGCAAAAATTCTCCGCTGGGGGGCTGAATTGCCGGGCGCGCTGCCGTTCTTGGCTTGCGAAGGAGCGCCCCCCGATGAACCCCGCCAGCCTGTTCGATCCCGCCTCCGCCGCGATTGTCGTGGGCGGAACGCTGCTGGCGACTGTCCTGCGCTGCGGCTCGCGCAATTGCGGCCTTGCCGTCACCGCAGTTGCGCAGCTTGGCCGCCCGGGCTTCGATACCGACGGCGCGCGTTCGGAAATGGCGGTGCAAATCCGCGAGATCCAGCAGGACGGACTGCTGCGCGCCCACCCCCACCATTTCGGCGACCGCGAATTCGACGAGGCGACCGAGGCGCTGATCGGTCGCCGTTCGGTCCCGGCGCTGCTCGCCGCGCATGAGAGTCACAAGGCGCGCCGCGTCGATGCCAGCCAGCGCGCCGTATCGACTCTGGCACAGGGGGCCGAGCTGGCGCCGGTGTTCGGACTTGCCGGAACGCTGATTTCGCTCAGCCAGCTGCCGGTGGATGGCATCGCGCGCGGGGCTTTTGCCGGGTCGATATCGATGGCGGTACTGACCACGCTCTACGGGCTGCTGCTGGCCAATCTGCTGCTTGCGCCGCTGGCCCGGCTGGTCGAACGCGCCGCCAATGCCGAGGAGCGCGAGCGGCAGAAGATCGTCGACTGGCTGGCCAGCCAGGTTGCACCGGTGATGGCGCGCAGCAAATCCGGCAGCCATGCCGAAGCCGCATGATCGCGCGCGCCGGAAGCGGCTGGCAGACGGTGCTGGCCGATCTGTCGCTGATATTGTTCATGGTGACGGCGTCGGCCTTGTCGCCCGCGGAGAGCGGCGCGGGTGCGGTGCAGCCATCGCCAAATGGCGCGCCGCTGGCGGTCTATCGCGCCGGACCGGCCTCGCCGCCGCTTGGCCAGTGGCTCGCCGATCAGGGCGGCGACGCCCGCCTGCAGCTGACCATCGTCGCGCAATATGCACCGGGGGGACTGGCCGAGGCATTTCGAATTGCGGGGGCGCTTGCCCGCGACGCGGGCGCATCGGGCGTCACGGCGCGGATTGTGGTCGAGCCGGGCGCGGGCGGGGTCAGCGCCTCGCTGGCCTATGATGTACCTGAAACGGTTCTGGCACGCGGCTTGCGTAACGAAGGTCACGACCCCGTCTCACAGGGAATCTGACCATGAGCCTTTCGCTGGCGCTGATCATCGCCGCAGCCACCTTCGCCGATCTCGATGGCATCGACCGGCAAGTCGCCGCCTTCACCGCTGCCGAGGGCGGCGCTGCCGTGCCGCTTGACCGGCGGTTGCGGCTGAAGCCCTGCACCGCGCCGCTGGCGCTGGCGTGGCGGGCGGAGCGCCGCGACACCGTTATAGTGCAATGCCCTGACCGTGGCGGCTGGCGGCTGTTCGTGCCGGTCAGTGGCGGACAGCTCGCGCCTTCCGGTCCGCCCGCCATCTCGCGCGGCGATCCGGTGACGATTGCCGTGTCCGGCGGCGGATTCAGCGTCTCCCAGCCCGGCGAGGCACTGGAAGCCGGTGCCACCGGCGCGTGGATCCGGGTGCGCCCGATAGTCGGAGCGACCAAACCGGGCGGCCAGGTAATGCGCGCGCAGGTGATCCGTCCCGGTCTGGTTGGCGTGCCGTTGCAGTGAACGGCTTTGCCGCATCCCCGGCAAAATCTCGCCGCCTCACCACTTAAACAAACCTTTCACCCGCCGTTCTCAGCTCCAGAAGCAACCAAGGAGCGGCATCATGCCTCGAATCGAATTGGGACCCGCGCGCCCTGTCGGCGCGATCGATGTCCGGAACGCCCGCATCGCGGGTGGCCACGGCGAACGTCCGGCCAAAACCGAAAAATCCGCAGCCCCGCTGGTCAAAAGCGACGCGCTCGACCCCGGCCTGCCGCCGGTCGATAGCGAACGGGTCGAACTGATCCGCAAGGCCGTCGAAACCGGCACCTATCCCATCGTCCCCGCCAGGGTCGCCGATGCGATCATTGCGGCGGGCATCCTGCTGAGGAATGGCAAATGAGCGAATTGCACGAGACCCTGCGGCAGATGCTTGCCGTGTTGCAGACCGAGCGGCAGGCGCTTGCCGGACTCGATCTCGATGCGATCCTCGGCGCGGCGGTGGACAAGAAGGCACTGTGCGGGCGTCTCGATCAGTCGGGCGCATTCACCATCGACGAGGAATGCCGCGGCATGCTCGACGCCGCGCGGCGGCTCAACGAGGTAAATCGCCAGGTGCGCAACCTGATCGCCGCCAATGTCGCCTCGCGGCTCGACGCGCTGACCGGAACGTCCACGCTCTACCGCGCCCAGCCTGGCCATGGCTACGCAGCGCTGCGCGGGTAAACTGGCACGGTCTTTGCTGAGCATTCCCCCGGTAGCAATCGCACCGGGAGCACGTTTTGAGCGAAGTCCAACCAGTTGGCAGTCCGCAAGTCGGCAGTCCCCACGTCCGCGCGGCAATCGCCCGTGCGGCGGAAAAGACCGGCGTCGATTTCGACTATCTGCTGGCGCAGGCCAGGCTGGAGTCCAGCCTCGATCCCTCGGCCCGCGCGGGAACCTCCAGCGCGGCGGGGCTTTACCAGTTCACCCGCGGCACCTGGCTTGAAACGCTCGACCGCCACGGCGCCGAGCATGGGCTTGGCTGGGCAGATGCGGCGATCGAGGGCGGGCGGATGCGCGATCCGGCGATGCGAGCGCAGGTTATGGCGCTGCGCTATGATCCCGACGCCTCGGCGCTGATGGCCGCCGAACTCGCGCAGGACAACCGCGCGGCGCTGACCGGCGTGCTGGGACGTGAGCCCGACGCGCCCGAACTCTATCTGGCGCATTTCCTTGGGCAGGGCGGAGCATCGCAGTTCCTGACCGCGATGGAGGCCAATCCCGGCCAGAGCGCCGCCGCGCTGATGCCCGCTCCGGCAGCGGCCAATCGCGGGATATTCTACGAGCGGGGCGGAGCGCCGCGCTCGCTGGGCGGGGTGATGGAAGTCATTCGCGGCAAGGTTGCCGGGGCGATGGAGGGCAGTTCGCTGCCGCCTGCTTCGCCGGAGGGTTTCGAGGGTTGGGTTCCGCCAGCCTGGTCATCGCGCGGCGGGACTGCCGCTGCGGGTGAAGCGCCAGCCGCACTGGCACCTCCACCACGCCCCTCCATGGCGGAAACGCTCAAGACCACCTTCGCGCTTAACACCGGCTCCCAATCGATCCCCGCCCACGTCCGCACCGCTTACGGCCAGCTTCGGGCCTTCGGTCTGTGAGCGCTTTCCTGCGCAGCCTGAACCCGGCGTCGCTGGCGCTGCCCGGCGGCATCCTCGCGCTGATCGCGCTGATGATCGTGCCGGTGCCGGCGATCTTGCTCGACGCTTCCTTCGTGCTCAACATTGCGCTGTCGGTGGCGATCCTGATGGCGGCGATGAACGCGGCCAAGCCGCTGGACTTTTCGTCCTTCCCCTCGGTGCTGCTGTTCGCGACGCTGCTGCGGCTGGCACTCAACGTCGCCTCGACGCGGGTGGTGCTGGTCCACGGGCACGAGGGCGAGGCGGCGGCGGGGCATGTTATCGAGGCTTTCGGCGCTTTCCTGATCGGCGGCAATTTCGCGGTTGGCATCTTCGTGTTCTTGATCCTGATCATCATCAACTTGGTGGTGGTGACCAAGGGCGCGGGGCGGGTGTCGGAAGTATCGGCGCGCTTCACTCTCGATGCGCTGCCGGGCAAGCAGATGGCGATTGATTCCGATCTCGCCGCTGGGCTGATGACTGCCGAGGAAGCCAAGGCCCGCCGCAAGGAAGTGGCGACCGAGGCCGACTTTTATGGCGCGATGGATGGTTCGTCCAAATTCGTGAAGGGCGATGCCATCGCCGCGCTGCTGATCCTGGGTGTCAACATCATTGCCGGCTTTTGCCTTGGCATGCTCAGCCACGGGATGAGCGCCGGCGAAGCAGCGCAGCGCTATATCTCGCTGGCCATCGGCGATGCGCTGGTCGCGCAGGTGCCGTCGCTGCTGCTGTCGATCGCCGCCGCGGTGATCGTGACCCGGGTTGCCGACGCCCGCGACCTCGCCGGACAGATCGGCGGGCAATTTGCGGCGGCCAGCACCTGGCTGCCGGTGGCTTTCATCCTCGGTGCTTTCGGCATGATCCCGGCGATGCCGCAGACCATCTTCCTGCCCGCCGCAGCGCTGGCGGGCTGGCTGTGGCATGTGCTGCACAAGCGCCAGTCGCGTCCGGCACCCTCCGTCGAAACGCAAGGCCCGCCCGCCGATCCTTCGCGGATAGTGCTGGAGGATGTTTCCGACCACACACTGGTCACCATCGAGCTGGGCTATGGCCTGGTCCAGCTGGTCGACGAGCGGCGGGGGGCGCCGCTGGTGTCGCGGATCACCGGGGTGCGCAAGCAGCTGTCGCAGAGCTTCGGCTTCGTCGTGCCGCAGTTCCGCGTGCGCGATGCGCTGGAGATGCCGCCGAGCGATTACCGGATCGTGCTTGGCGGGGTGCCGCTGGGCGGAGCGAGCATCAGGCCGGACCGCATTCTTGCCATCGACGTCGGCGACGCACGCGAGACGCATGGCCTGAAGGGTGAGCCAGTGCGCGATCCCAGCTTTGGCTGCCCGGCCTTGTGGATCGATCCCGCAGCGCGCGATCTTGCCATCGCCGAGGGGTTCCTCACCGTCGATGCCGCAACGGTTATCGCCACTCACCTCAATCAGCTGCTGTCTGAGCTGGCCGCAGGCGCTGCTCGGGCCGGACGGGGTGCGCGAACTGCTCAATGCGGTGAAGGAGCATTCCGCCGGGCTGGTCGAGACGATTCATCCGCAGCCGCTGTCGCTCGCCGCGCTGACCCGGCTGCTGCGAGCGCTGCTGGAAGACGGCATTCCCATCGGCCATCCGCTGCCGATACTCTCCAGCCTCAGCCAGGCCGTGCAGCAGACGCAAGAGCATGACCGGCTGGTCGAACTGCTGCGGGCCGATCTTGGCGCGCTGATCACCGCCCGCATCTGCGCACCGCATGAGCGGCTGCCGGTGATCACGCTCGACGCGGCACTGGAGGCGATGATTGTCCAGGGGCTGCACGATCCGGCAACTGGCCAGCCAGTGATCGAACCCGACCTCGCCCGCTCCATCGGCGAGCGCGTCGCGGCACTTGTGGCGGAGCGCGGTGCTGGAGCCCAGCCGCTCGCGCTGATCGTCCAGCCGCGCGCGCGGCGGGCGCTGGCGGCACTGCTCAAGCTGCGTGCGCCATCCTGCCTGGTGCTGTCGATTGCCGAACTGCCACCGTCCCAGCCGATCGAAGTGATCGCCGTGATCGGCGGCGAACTGCCCTCTCCCGACCTCCATGAAAGCATTGCTGCATGAAGCACGACCACAAGTCATTCGGAGCCGCTGCCGCCTATCGCGGCGACACGGCCGATCGGATCCGCCGGTTCCTGCCGATGGTCCGGCGGCTGGCCTGGCATGTCCATGGCACCGGCCGCCCCGGCATCGAGCTGGAAGATCTGATCCAGGCGGGACTGGTCGCGCTGACCGAATGCGCCCAGCGCCATGACGGCCCGACCGAAGACGGCTTTGCCGCCTATGCGAAGCTGCGCGTGCGCGGGGCGATGGTCGATCTGATCCGGCGGATGGTGCCGCTGTCGCGCGGGGCGAGCCTGCGGCGGCGGCAGCTGCGCGACAAGGAAGTGGAGCTGCGCGGGCTGCTCGGCCGCGATCCCGATGCCGGGGAACTGGCCGCAGCTCTGGGGCTAGACGCCGCCGAGCTGGCGACGCTGCGCAATTCGAGCGAGCCCTTGCGCTTCGAATCGATGGACGAGGCCTATTCCGACAGCGACATGGCCTTCGCCGACGAGCGTCCGGACAGCTTCAACTTGCTCGCCGACGAGGAACTGCGCGGGGCGGTTGCCGGTGCTATCGCTGCCTTGCCCGAACGGCTGCAGCTGATCGTCCAGCTCTATTTCGTCGAGGAACTCAATCTTGCCGAAATCGCGCAGACGCTTTCCGTCAGCATCCCGCGCGTGCACCAGCTGAAGGCGCAGGCGCTGGGGCAATTGCGCACGGCGCTGGAGGGGATTGCGGAGATTGTCTGAAGCCTTGTCGCTGCATGTCGGGGCTGTTAGCCTTCCGCCATGTCGATGTGCGATCATTGCCCCGTTCGAAACCGCGCAATCTGTTCGGTGCTAAACAGCGAAGAGATCGCCGTGCTCAGCAGCATCGGACGCTGCATAAAGCTGTCTTCAGGAAAAACGCTGTTCTGGGAGGGCGAGGATCCGATACTCGTCGCCAACGTCGTAGAGGGCGTACTCAAAATATCGACCGGCACCGAAGATGGGCGTGAGCAGATTGTCGGGATGGTCTATCCCTCGGACTTCATCGGCAATCTTTTTGGGGCTGCCAACAGCCAGAGTGTGACGGCCCTGACCGACGCCTCGGTCTGTATCTTCCCGCGCCGCGAATTCGAACAATTTGCGCGCGAGCATCCTGCGCTTGAGCACAAATTGCTGGAGCGGACCATGGCCGAACTCGAACGCACCCGGCGCTGGATGCTGCTGCTGGTGCACAAGACCGCTCTCGAAAAAGTGGCGAGCTTCCTTTTGGAAATGGCCGAACGGACCGTCGAAGTCAGCTGCCAGATCCATTTCGCCTTGCCGGGCCGCAAACTCACCTTGCCATTCAAGCGCCAGCAGATCGCCGATTTGCTCGGGCTGAGCATCGAGACGGTCAGCCGGCAGTTCACCCGGCTGAAGCAGCAGCAGCTTATCGATCTTCCCTCGCGGCGCGAAGTGATCATCCTCGATTTCGACGGACTGACTGCCGAGGCGGGATGAAAAGCAGGCGGCTGCCCATCGGAGCAGCCGCCCAAGTTGGGGATATGCAGCCTGGGAATATTCCAGGTTGCAACCCTGAGTCGCAACCCGCTTATCGAGGATCGATGAAGAGCGGTAATTGACCGCGATCAATTGGCCAATTGAACCAGCATCCCCGGCGTCAGCAGCTGCGGCAATTGCTGCGGTGCGCCACCTCCCGCCGGGTACCAGACGTAGAGCGGCACCCCGGCTGCGCCCTGCGCGTCGAGAAAGCGGGTAATGGCGGGATCGCGGCGGGTCCAGTCGCCGCGTAGCACCACCACGCCGGCGCGCGCGAAGGCGGCGCGGGTCTCCTCGCGCTCGATGGCGACCTGCTCGTTAACCTTGCAGGTCAGGCACCAGTCGGCGGTGAAATAGAGGAACACCGGTTTGCCCGCAGCACGGGCGGCGGTCAGCGCCGCAGCGGCAAAGGGCTGCGAGGGGAGGATGCCCTGGCCGGTTGCCTCAGGCGGACGCACGGCCAAAGGCAGGGCCAGACCCGCCGTCGCCAGCAGCACCGCCAGGCCGGTTGCGGTCGCGACCCTCGCCGATTTGCCTCGTCGTTGCAGCCGTCCGGCCAGCGCTAGCAGCATGAGCAGCGCCAGGGCAAGCGCGGCGCTGCCCAGTGCAAAGTTCCAGCCGCCCACCCGGCTCGCCAGCCAGACCAGCGCCAGCGCGGTCAATCCCATCGGCAGCGCCATCCAGCGGCGGAAGGTCACCATCCACCGTCCCGGCTTAGGCAGGCGGCGGCGCAGTGCGGGCACGAAGGCTATGGCGAGGAAGGGCAGGGCAATCCCCAGCCCCAGCGCCGCAAACAGCGCCAGCGCTTGCACTACCGGCAACAGCAGTGCCGCGCCCATGGCGGCGGCCATGAACGGGCCGGTGCAGGGGGTGGCGACGAAAGCAGCCAGCAGTCCGGTGGCGAACGCATTCCGCGGCGCGCCCTCGCTGGCGAAACCTGGCACGGCGAATTCGAACAAACCCAGGAAATTGGCGGTAATCGCGCTGGCCAGCAGCAGCAGCGCCGCGACCACCAACGGCTCCTGCAGCTGGAAGGCCCAGCCGACTTCGCTGCCGCCCGCCCGCAGCGCCAGCAGCAGCGCGCCCAGCCCCAGGCAAGCCAGCACCACTCCGCCGCTGTAGGCCAACCCGTCGGCCCTCGCCTCGGCCTCGCTCTCGCCGGCGCGGGCGAGGCTGATCGCCTTGAGGCTGAGGATCGGAAAGACGCAGGGCATCACGTTGAGCAGCAGCCCGCCCGCCAGCGCGCCGAGCAGAAGCAGCGCCAGACCGGGGCTCTGCGGCTGGCGTGCCAGCGGCAAACCGCCGCGCGGAACCGTGCCGGGCGCGGCCTCGATTGTCAGCCCGTCGTCGCCCGCTCGGCTGAGGCGCAGCACCCCGGTCAATTGTGACAGACTCGCGGGAGTGCCCTTCGCCCGGGGAATTTCGATCAGCAGAAGGTTCCGCTCGCGGCTAAAGCTCTGCACGGCAGCGTAGTCGACGACTTTCTCTTCGGCGGTGAAGAAGTGCGGATCGTGGAGCGCGACACTCTCGGGAAGCGGGATCGCAATGCGGATTGTCCTGGCATCCAGCGTGAAATGCGCACTTGCCCCCAGCGGTGCAGGCAGCTTCCGACGCCAGCCATCAAAGCGTGGATCGGGCCGGGCCGGGCCGACCCTTACGGTGGTCTGCAATGTGCCGCGCTCGGGGACGCAGACCTTGTCGGTGCAGGCCAGCCATTCGGCGGCGAGCGAGACCGGCAGCGAGGATCCAGGCCTGGCATTGGCAGGCAGGGTCATCGGAACCAGAACGGCATAGTCATGCTCGTAGACATGGTTCATCAGGCCGGAAATCAGCAGGGTTTCGGGGACCGGATAACGCGGCTCCCCGGCGGTTGCACCGGGAGGCAGCGTCCACTTGAGCGCAATGCCGAATCCGGCGTCGCCGGGGTTTAGCCAATAGCCGTGCCAGCCGGCTCCGGGCCGCATGTGGATCGCCAGCGTCACGGTCTCGCCAGGGCCAGCGGGCGATTCGGCGATCAGCTCTGCCGCGATGTGATTGGGCGCGGCAAATGCCGGTGAGGCCAGCAACAGCGCCAGTGACTGCAACAGCACCGCAACAAGCAGGCGATAGCGGTGCAGCAACAGCGAGCTCCCGGATCAGGCAGCCCCACGCAAAATCGCGCGTGGCCTGCGATCAGGCTTTGACGCCATTGCCGCGATAATTCAAGGAAGCCCTATGCGCCGCATTTCAATTGCCTTTGCCCTATCCACCCTTCTGGCCCTGACCGGCAAGGCTTCGGCGCAGGATGCTCCCCCACCCGCGCCGCCTCCCCGACTGGTGGTGGCGATTGCGGTGGATCAGCTTTCTGCGGATCTATTCGCGCAATACCGTCAGCATTTCACCGGTGGCCTCGCCCGGCTGCTGACCGGCACGGTGTTTCCCTCGGGCTATCAGTCGCATGCGGCGACCGAGACCTGCCCCGGCCATTCGACGCTGCTGACCGGCGCGCGGCCCGCACGCAATGGCATCATCGCCAACTACTGGTTCGACCCCGATATCGCCCGCGCCGACAAGAAGATCTATTGCTCCGAAGACGTTGGCGACCCTGCCAGCGGCTCGGCCAATCCGGTGGTTTCCGCGAATTTTCTCAAAGTTCCGACCCTGGGTGACAGGCTCAAATCCGCCAATCCTGCCAGCCGCAATGTCGCCGTATCGGCCAAGGATCGTGCTGCGGTGATGATGGGCGGGCATCTGATCGACGAAGCCTATTGGTGGAAGGGCACCGGCTTTGCCACATTCAAGGGCCGCGAACTGGCTCCCGCAGCGCAGACCGAAAGCGCCGCCGCCGCTGCCGCGATCAAGCGGGGCGCTGCGGCCTACCGCGTGCCCGCATGGTGCGCCGGGCGCGACCGGGCGGTGCAGGTCGGCAAGAACACGGTGGGCAGAGGCCGCTTTCCGCTCGAAGCGGGCAATGCCAATCAATTTCGCGGGTCGCCGCGCATGGACGCGGCTAATGTCAGCCTCGCCATCCGGCTGACCGATCAAATGCAGCTGGGCAAGGGCGAGTCCACGGATGTGCTGTCGCTGGGGCTCTCTGCCACCGACGCGATCGGTCACACATTCGGCTCCGAGGGCCTCGAGATGTGCATCCAGCTGGCCGAGCTCGACAAATCGCTGGGCACACTCTTCGCGCATCTCGACAAGCGCCGGATCGACTATGTTGTGATGCTTACGGCAGACCATGGCGGCCTCGATGTGCCCGAGCGGCTGCGTGAACAGGCCTATCCCCGCGCAGTGCGTGTGGACAAAGGTTTGCTGCCGGAGGAACTCGGTAAAGCTGTCTCCGCGCGCACCGGCATTGCGGGGCCTGCCGGGGGACTGATCCTCGGCGATGGCCCCTTTGGCGACATGTACATCTCCGCGAAGCTGAATTCGGCGGACAAGGCGCGAGCGTCATCGGCGCTCGTTTCGCTGCTCAAAGCGCATCCGCAGGTGGCCGCTGTGTTCACCGCCAGGGAGCTCGCCGATGCGCCGCTGCCCACCGGATCGCCGCAGGAGTGGAGCCTCAAGGAGCGCGCCCGTACCTCTTACAATGCCGAGCATTCGGGCGATGTCGTGGTGCTGCTCGACCGGGCGGTGGTGCCACTGCCGGACACGGACTATCCGGTGGTCGCCACCCATGGCAGCGCGTGGGACTATGACCGGCGCGTGCCGATCCTGTTCTGGCGGCGCGGCATGGCGGGCTTCGAGCAGCCCGCTCCGGTCGAGACGGTGGATATTGCCCCGACGCTGGCGGCGCTGATCGGGCTTGGTGTGCCCGAAGGTGAGTTCGATGGGCGCTGTCTCGATATCGATGGCGGTGCAGCGAATACCTGCGGGGGTGGAAGATGACCGATCACCGCGATCTCGTTATTCTCGGCGGCGGGCTGGTCGGCATGACGCTGGCGCTGGCAGCAGCGCGTTCCGGCATATCAAGCCATGTCGTCGACCGTGCCGACCCGGCCGAGCTGACCGCCGAGGGGGCTGATGGCCGGGCCTCGGCAATCTCGACGGCAAGCTGGAACCTGTTCCGCAACATTGGCCTGGCCGAACGGCTTGAGCCGCTGGGCTGCCCGATCGATGTGATTGCGGTAACTGACGGTATGAAGCCTGGCCGGATCGACTTCCGCCCGGAGCCCGGTGAAGGCTCACTGGGCCGGATGTTCGCCAACCGCGATATCCGCCTCGCCCTGTTCGAAGCCGCGCGCGCCGAGCCGGCGATTGCCTGGCACCCCAAGGCCGACCCGGTCGAGCGTATCTGCGGGGAGCACGGGGTGACGGTGACTCTGCAGGACGGGCGCAAGCTCGCCGGCAGCTTGCTGGTTGGCGCTGAAGGCCGCCAGTCTCCGTCGCGCGAGGAGGCCGGGATAACCGCCGCCCGCTGGGACTATCGCCACCGTGCCATCGTCACGGCGCTGGCCCATGAAAAGCCGCACGCCAATACCGCCTGGGAAATTTTCTACCCGTCCGGGCCGTTCGCGCTGCTGCCCTTGCTCGATACGTCCGAGGGAAAGCACCGCAGCGCGCTGGTGTGGACGGTTGCCGAAAAGGATGCGGGCGGGGTGCTGGCCATGTCCGAGCGCGCGTTCCTGGCCGAGGCGGAGAAGCACATGGGCGGGATCTTCGGCGGTCTCGAACTGATCGCGCCGCGCATGTCCTATCCGCTCAACTTCCATCACGCAGCACGCATCACCGGCGAGCGGCTGGCGCTGGTGGGCGACGCTGCGCATGGCATTCACCCGATTGCCGGGCAGGGGCTCAACCTCGGCCTGCGGGACGCCGGAACCCTGGTGGAAGTGCTAACTGCTGGCATGCGGCTCGGGCTGGAGCCCGGCGATGCACAATTGCTCGTCCGCTACGAGCGCTGGCGCAGTCTCGATGCTTTCAGCGTCGCCGCTGTTACAGACGGCTTCACCCGGCTGTTTGGCGTGCCCGGTCGCCTGCCCTCGGTCATACGCCGTCTCGGCATGGGCGCGGTGCAGCGGATGCCTGCGCTCAAGCGCTACTTCATGGATGAGGCGCGCGGCATGTCGGGAAAACTGCCGGAACTGCTTCGGGGTTAACGCGCGGACGTCAGTACGCCGCAAGCAATGCGCGCACCACTGTTGCCGCTGGGGTTGGTGCGATAATCGTCGGCAGTAGCGTGGATGACAAGCGCGGTGCCGTCTGCGTCGAACAGGGCTGCTTCGAGTTCGCTCTGGAGTTCGCCAAGCGGAATGATCGCAGCGACGCGGCCATTGGCATCTGCCGTCACGTTGGGGAGGTCGCCAAGATGCGCGCCGGCGCTGTTCTTCGATCCATGCTGCCGGTTTTCGGGATTGAGATGACCGCCGGCGCTCGCGAATGTCGGCCCCTCGCAGCGGCTGATCGCGTGAAGGTGCATTCCATGCTCGCCCGGGGTGAGCCCGGCAATGGCCAGACCCAGGCTGAGCTTTCCGCCGACCGATTCAATTGTCGCGGTCCCGGCAGGTGATCCCGTCGAGGTGAACAGTGCGGTTTGCGCAATCAGACTGGCTTTGCCGCCGCCGACAGTTGCGCAGGAGGCGATCAACAGGCTGACGGCGCAAAGGACAAACAATCTTGCATTCATGAGAATCACCGCCGCGAATCGTTTTGCAGAGCATACCGCATTTACGAAAAAGGGGCCGGATTTCTCCGGCCCCTCATTCGTTTGCGCTATCGCAATCCTTACATGCCCGAACCCGGACCGTAGGTGATCTCGACGCGGCGGTTCTGCAGTTCGCGCACACCGTCAGCAGTCGGCACGCGGTTGTTGCTTTCACCGAATCCCTGGCTGGTGATCGAACTGTCAGGAATGCCACGGCCAGAGAGGTAACCGCGAACCGCAACGTTGCGGCGCTCGGACAGGCCCTGGTTGTATGCGGTTCCGCCCGAACGGTCAGCATAACCGGCCAGCATGACCGGCACACTGGCACAGTTGGCATAGGCGCTGACGGCGCTGTCGAGGATGGTTGCTGCCTCAGCCGTGATGTCCGACTTATCCCAGTCGAAGAACACGATGTACGGACCCTTGTTGCACTCGACCATCGGCGGCGGGGGCGGCGGAGGAGGAGGCGGAGGGGGCGGCGGCGGCGGCGGCGGCGGCGGGGGCGCAACCGCGCCGCCGAAGTTGTAAGCCAGCGTGGCCATCACACTGTGCGAACGCCACTTCGTGCGCAAAGCATCGCCGAAGGCATCGACCAGATCGACGTTGTTGACGTTGAAGAAGCGGTACTTGATGCCGACATCGATATTGTCACTGACCGGTCCGCGAATACCGGCGAGAGCCTGCCAGGCAAATCCGCTGTCGCTGTCGTCAAGCAGCGAAATAGTGCCGTTGTTGACATCGCCGTTGACGCGGGCAACACCGACGCCGCCGCCGGCGAAGCCTTGCAATCCGTCATCCGAACCGAAATCGAGCAAACCGTTGAGCATGAAGCTCAGCGCGCTGGCATTGCCGCCAACAGCTCCGATCGATTCACCGTCGAAGGCTTCGTCATTCTTGGCCCGGCGATAGCTAGCTTCGGTTTCCAGACGGAATGGGCCGAAATCATAGCCGACGATACCGCCGAAATCGAAACCGGTCTTGGTGTCGAGAGTACCGTCCGTTCCAACTGCGTAATCTATATCGAAATCTTCGACGATCATCGCGCCGCCATCGACTTCGACGTACCATGCATCTTCGCGCGCGAGCGCGGGCGTGGCGAGTGCGGTCGAAGCCAGCGCCATCCCTATGACGATTTTCCTCATTTGTATTCCCCTTAAGTAGAAGCCAGAAGCCACCGAGTGCATCTTTTCTATCGCCATAATTCTGAACGCGCAAGCGTTCAGAATGTCAGACTGTTGCAAGAATGACGCAAATTCGGGTGGTTGCTTAGGCGAAATGGCATCGAGCACTGCCTTGAAGAAGCGGTTCCCATCGAATCCCTGCGTGCTGCAGACTACGAAGCAGGAAAGACGCCAGCCGTCCTTAAGGCTGCAATCAACGCGGCAATTACCGTACGGCTTTCGGCATCGATAGTCGTTCCGCCAGCTGGCGCAGCTGGGGCCGACGGGACCTTCCACGTGCCGTGAAAATGAATTTCCTGTCCGATCGACAGGTCGAGGATGCGCATGCCGCCCCGTGGCGGCACAAACAGCCAGTTATCGCCCTGGCGGCAAGCGATCTTGCCGGTCTGGCCCGTCCAGTCACCGGTTGGGGATGCCGCGACCAGCCAGTTGGTGCCATTGACGGGGGTTGCCGGCGGAGCAGCGGCCGTTCCTTCGATGGCGCAGTGCAGCAGGGCATCGGTCAGCGCATGTGCCTCGTTGACGAAGGCCTCTTTCTGAGCCTGTCCGGCAACCGTGGCTGTGCTGCGGACCGCGCAGGCTTTCCGGCTCGCCCGCAGAATAGAGCGTCGCCTGCGCGCCGTTCGGCCATGTCAGACGGCGCAGCGAGGATTCGAAGCGCGGCGTGCGGCCCGGCGGGCAGATTGTCAGCAGCCCGCTCTCGCCCTCGACCATAACCGCGCGGGCTTCTCCCAGCGAGGCCGCGACCAGGGCGATGCGTGCATCGGGCGCGGTATCGGCGATGCCGCGCACCCATTCGGCCCCTGCCCTGGTCTTGCCGAAACCGCGCCCCGCCAGGATCAGCCAGACCCGCCAGTCGCTTGCCGGGGGGAGCTGTTCGAGGCGTGCCCACAGCCGCCAGTGATGTTCGAGTTCGCGCTGTTCCGGTTCGGTGAGCGTGCGCATGTGGTCCAGGCGCTCGGCCCGCGGCTTGGCCATCAGCCATTCAATTTTCCGGTTGTTCTTCGCCATCGGTTTCCTGTCTTGCACCGGCCAGCGAGCGCTGGCGCATGCGTTCTAGCTTGGCGTCGATCGAGGCGAGGATTGCCTCGGTATCTTCGTTGTCGCGGATGGCGCGCTGCCGCGCCGCGCTTTCGCGGTGGGCGGCGAGCTGGCGAAAGGTGGTGGCGTTATCGTAAGAACGGACGCCCTTTTTTGCTCCAGGTGCCGGCTTTACCTCTCCGGTGCGCAGGCGGAGGAGCAGTTCCATTTCGAGGTGATCGTAGCCCTCGCACAGCGCGGACTGCCACTTGCGGTTAAATTCGGGGTTGGTGCGGCGGGCCTCGTAGGCAGTGGAGGTGTTGATCTCCGCCATGCGGGCTGCGGCGCAAACGTTGGAGGTTGCAGCCAGTTCGGAGAGGAAGACCTTGCTCCATTTTGCGAACGAAGTCTTGGGCGGGGCGGCAGGCACAGCCCGCCGTCCGGACGTCTTGCTTTCCGCCATGCAGGTCGATCCCGTGTTGTGGAAGGGAGTGGCGGGGGCCGTCGTTTCCGAATCGGTCCATCGCGATGTTCCATATATGTACCCAAACAGCGTGACGATGTCAAGATAAAAGAACCAAATAGGTTCACACTTGCCGGATTCATCATCCCCCTCTAAGCACCGCGCCAGCTTCGGGGAGATAGCCATGCTGCGCCGCCTGTACGACTGGACCATGGCCAAGGCCGTGCATCCGCACGCCGAATGGTGGCTGGCCTTCTTCGCCTTCGTCGAGGCGAGCTTCTTCCCGATCCCGCCGCATCCGGTGCTCGGGCTGATGTGCCTCGCCGAACCGAAGAAGGCGGTGCGCTTTGCGGTGATCGCGACTCTGGCCTCGGTGGCGGGCGGGCTGCTGGGCTATGCGATTGGCCACTTCGTTTACGACACGGTCGGAACGCAGCTATTGGCGTTGCTTGGCCTGACCCAGAGTTTTCCAAAAGCTGCGGGATATCTTTGCGAATACGGCTCCGAGATCATCATGATCAAGGGTGCAACACCGATTCCGTTCAAACTCCTAACAATTACCGCAGGCTTCATACACATGCCGCTGCTGCCATTCATCGGAGCAAGTCTGGTGTCGAGGAGCATCAGCTTCATGATCGTCGGAGTCTTGTTCCGGCTGTTCGGTGCCCCGATTAAATCGTTCATCGACAAATATCTTGGACTTGCCACTGCAGGATTCGTGATTGTCGTTGTCGGAGGATTTATCGCTGCGTCGATGCTGAGCGGCGGCGGAACCCGCCAGATAAGCGAGAAGTGCGAAGCAGTGGTGCATCAGCTTACGCAGGAAAAGTAAGCAGGGTTACTATTCCATAGCCGCGGCATCTGTGGCACTCTGCCGCAGGGCAGGCTAATGACTGGAGACGATACCATGGCGTTGCAGGATCTGCGTCCGCTGCAGGATGGGCTGAGCTTCGGCGTCCGGATCGGCGGCGTCACCCATGAGAGCCTGAGCGATTCGGCGGTGCGGCAGCAACTCGTCGATCTGTTCGAGGCGAAGGGCATGATCGTGTTCGAGGACATCGATCCGAGCGAGGCCCTGCAGGTGGAACTGAGCGAAGTGTTCGGCCCGCTCAAGGAACATCCGGTCAAATCACTCGCTCGCGTCGACAGCGAGCATCTGCCCGGCGTGATCGAGATCCGCATCACCCCCGAACACGGCGGCATCGTCGAGCTGCGCGGCAAGCAGGTGTCGCACTGGCTGCCGTGGCATTTCGACCATTGCTACAACAACGAGCTTAACCGCGCCGGGGTGCTGCGCGCGGTCGATATCGTTCAGGACGGCGGCATCACCGGCTTTGCCGATGGTATCGCGATCTACAACGCTTTCCCCGCAGACCTTCGCGACCGTATCGAAGGCCGCGAAGTGCTCTACAGCCTGTCCACCCAGTACAGCCAGATGAAGTTCGGGGTTCCGGCGGACTTCAGGATCGTCCGGGCAAAGCCGATGTCTGCCGAATTCGAGGCCCAGGCCAAGGCCATGCCGCGCGCCATCCATCCCGCCGTCTGGACGCGCAAGTCGGGCGAGAAAGTGCTGCATGTCTCGCCCTATATGGCCGAGGGCATGGTTGGTGCTGAGGACGCGGCGGGCAATGCGCTGCTCGAGGAAGTCTGCCAGAAGGTCAACGCGCTGGCCGATGCCAAAAGCTATCATCACCGCTGGAAGCCCACCGATATGATCATCTGGGATAACTGGCGAATGCTGCATTCGGTATCCGGCAGCAATCCCCGGGAGGTGCGCACCATGCACCGCACCACGATCAAGGGCGATTACGGACTTGGCCGGTTCGAGAACAACGGCATTGGCGGCAGGATCCTGTCCGATACGATGGTCTGACATGCGGGTCTGATCCGCAGCAGGCGGACGGCGATTGGGAGAACGCAATGGCGCGCATCGAAGTTGGCGGGCTGGAACTCGACTACGAGCTGATCGGAGATGAAGCCGCGCCGCCGCTGGTGCTGACGCCCGGCGGGCGATATCCGCGCGACACTGCGGGAGTGCCCGAGCTTGGGCGGATTTTCGCCGACAACGGCTACCGCGTGCTGCTGTGGGACCGGCCCGGTTGCGGGGCATCCGACATCGGCTTCACCGCCCCCACCGAATCGGTGATGAACGCCGAGGCGCTGGTTGGGCTGGTCGAGGCGCTGGGACTGAAAAGCATCACGCTGGTTGGCGGATCGGCCGGATCGCGGATATCGCTGATGGCGGGCATCCGCATGCCGGACAATGTCGCCAGGATCGCCGCATGGTGGTTCAGCGGTGGGCCGATCGGGCTGGCGGGGCTGGCGTGGTTCTATTGCGGAGATCAGGTTGCCGCAGCCTCCAAGGGCGGAATGGAGGCAGTTGCCGAACTGCCAAGCTGGTCCGATCAGACGATGCGCAACCCGCGCATCCGCGACATTCTGCTGCGGCAGGACCCCGATGAATATATCGCGGTAATGCAGAAATGGGCCGCTGCCTTCACCTACCGCGACGACACCCCGATGCCCGGCATCGCGCCCGCCGATTTCGCCCGGCTGACCATGCCGGTGCTGCTGTTCCGCAGCGGCAAGAGCGACATGGCGCACACCCGCCGGACCAGCGAATGGGTGCATGAGCTGATCCCCGGCTCGATCCTGGCCGAGCCGCCGTGGGGCGATCAGGAGTGGAACTACGTTTCCACCTTCCCCAATGACATTGCCGCCCGCCGCGGCCGCTTCGAACGTTGGCCGCTGATCGCGCCGCCGGTGCTCGAATTTCTGAAAGGGTGACTGCCATGGACGCCGAACTCGAGCGCAAACTGCGCGAACTGGTCGACCGCAATGAAATCTGGCGGGTGATGCAGCGTTATGCCCGGGGCCTTGACCGGCTCGATTTCGAGCTTGCCCGCAGCTGTTATTGGGACGATGCGATAGAGGACCACGGCTCTTACGTGGGCAAACCGGACGACTTCATCCGCTGGGCTGATTCGACCACGCTGGCCTTCGAATCGACCCAGCACGGTATCCTCAACCATTCCTGCGATCTGCAGGGCGACGATGCCTGGTGCGAAACCTATTACCTGTTCACCAGCAAGGCCGCGGTCGCGCCGCACCTGATGTCGACCGGGCGCTATGTCGATCACTTCCAGAAGCGCCCCGGCGCGTCTGGCCCAGAGTGGCGCATTGCCAACCGGGTGTGCATCATCGAGGCCCAGTATGAATTGCACGACTATGTCCTCAGCCGCATGGCGCCATCCGCCTACGCCGACGATGAGCCCTGCCAGTCGGCGCGCGACCGGACCGACGTCAGCTATCACCGCCCGCCGGTGCCAAGGCAGCCCAGAAAGTCCTGATACAATCTGCGATTTGCCTGAATTGGCAAACTGTTGCACATAGTCCGCCTGCCCGATCCGGAGAAACCTGCCATGCGCCTGTCGTTTGCCGCCGTTCCCTTCCTCGCCTTCAGCCTCGCTTCCTGTGGCAACCCCGATACGCCGGCTGGCCGCGCCGCCGATGCCAGGCACGAAAGCTTCGAGGAGATGGGGGAAGCCTTCAAGGTGGTTGCCGATCAGGTCAAGGCTGCCAAGCCGGACGTGGAGGCGATCCGCACCGCGGCTGGCACGATCAACGGCTTTGCGCCGAAAGTCGCAACCTGGTTCCCGGCCGGTAGCGGTCCGGACGATGGCATCAAGACCCACGCGCTTCAGACCATCTGGACCAAGCCCGACGAATTCAAGCAGGCAGCGGCGAAACTGGTCGAGGAAGCCGGCAAGTTCAATGCCCTCGCGCAGGCGGGCGACGTGGCGGCAATCGGCGGCGGGATGAAGGCGCTCGGCGGTGCCTGCAAGGGCTGCCACGACAAGTTCCGCGAACCGGAGTGAGCGAGCAGTAGCGATGACGGATTCCCGGCGTTCGCGTTAACCTCGTTTTCACAGGTCATGGCCTATGCACAGGTTATGGCGAGCCGTGATTTCATCATGCAGCTGCAGGGCTACGGCCTGACGACGGTGGAAGTTCACTACTTCATGCCGGACCATCCCAGCTTGCTGCAAATGTTCGCCTTTCAGCAATACGACGTCGCCCCGAAGTTTCCGGTGCTGCGCGATTTCCTCGACTTCTGGCGGCGCGACATCGAGGCGGCGCTGCATTCGGTGCGGATTGCCCACCAACATCTGATCGGCCCCAGCGAATGGCGCGCGGTTGACGGGATTATTTCGATCCACTGACTGGCGGCGGCGCTACCGGGGCGTTCCAGCTTCGCCTGCCGCTGCACGCACCAGCGCGGCCTCCGCCACCGGCCACATCGCGGCATAGCCAGCCGCATTGGGATGGAGGTCGTCCCTCGAATAGCGCAGTTGCATGCCGCCCTCGCCATCGACAAGGACGGCATGATAATTCGCGTAGACCAGGCCCCGCTCGCGGGCAAACTCCTGCAGCCAGCGATTGAGTTCGACTATGCGGGGGGCAGGATTGCCGTGGATTCCCCGCCTGCGCAGCTTGGACGGTGTCAGGCTGCCGATAACCAGAGCTATCCGGTTGGCTTTGGCAATATCGGCGATGGCGCGGATGTTATTCTTGAAGTCCCCGGGACGATTGGGGCCGGTATTGCCGGCTATATCGTTATAGCCCGCCATGACGTGGACGATGCGGGGCTTCAGCGCGACAGCATCAGGGTAGAAACGCAACAATATCTGGGGGCTGGTCTGCCCGCTGATGCCCCGGTTGATCACCCCTGCCGGAAGGAAAGCGGGCTTGCCAAGCTGCCACCTTGATGTGATGGAATCGCCGATGAACACCGCGGCGGGCACCCGATCGACAGCTGCCTCGTTGGCGCTGCGGTAGTGGCAGAGCTCGGCCCAATCTTGCAACCGGCTTCGGCTGTCCTTCCGGTTGAGGTCAGTCCCGAGCGGCAAATGCACATTGCCGTTGCCGGGTGGGCAAGGCCGATCTGCCATGCCTTGCGGCGCACGGGTGAATAGCGCTGTCTCGGTCAAGGCAATCGCGCCCAGAAAACCGGCCAGCAGCAGCACTGGCCAAAGGAAACGCCTGGGTGAGCCAGCGACCTGCTTCGCCATCGGCCTAACCGGTGATCCCCACAGCCCTGCCCGCCCGCTCGAACATGCCGGTGATGGTCTGCACCTGCTCGGCCGAGTGTTCGGCGCAGAGCGAGCAGCGCAGCAGGGTCATGTTCGCGGGCGTTGCCGGCGGTCTTGCCAGGTTGACGTAAAGCCCTTCGCGCAGCAGCGCCTCCCACATCGCCGCGCCGCGCTCCAGATCGGGCATGATCACCGCGATGATCGCGCTCTGCGGCTCATCGGTACCCAGCTGGAAGCCGAGTTTCCTGAGGTTGCCGTGCAGCACCCGCGAATTCTCCCACAGATGGGCGCGCTTGTTCTGCCCATGCATCAGCTTGCGGATCGAGGTTGCCGCTGTCGCCACGACGCTGGGCGGCAGGCTGGCGGTGAAGACGTATGGGCGGCAGACCAGCCGCAGGATTTCGAACTTGGGGTGGTTCGATACGCAGAAGCCGCCGACAGTGCCAACGCTCTTGCTGAAAGTGCCGATGACGAAATCGACATCGTCCAGAACACCCTGATCCTCGGCAACCCCGCGCCCGTTCGGGCCGATGAAGCCCATCGAATGCGCCTCGTCGACCAGCACCATCGCGCCATGCTTTTTGGCGACCGCGATCATCTCCTTCAGCGGAGCGATATCGCCCAGCATCGAATAGACGCCTTCAAGGATCACCAGCTTGCCCGCGCCTTCGGGAATGCGTCCCAGCCGTTTGTCCATCGCTTCGATATCGTTGTGCTTGAAGGGCACGACTTCGGCGTCGCCCAGCTTGCAGCCGTCCCAGATCGAAGCGTGGCTGTCGATGTCGAGGACGATGTAATCGCCCTTGCCGGCCATCGTCGAAATGATGCCGAGGTTGGCCTGATAGCCGGTCGAGAACACCATGGCGTGGTCCATGGCGTAGAATTCCTTCAGCGCCTCTTCGACTTCGCGGTGCCCGGCATAGGTGCCGTTGAGCACGCGGCTGCCGGTGGTGCCCGCGCCAAAGTCGTCCAGCGCCTGCTTGCCCGCGGCGATGACATCAGGATCGAAGGTCATGCCCATGTAGTTGTAGGTGCCGAGCAAAATCGTCTCGCGGCCGTTGCAGACGGCGACGGTGGGCGAAATCACCCGCTCCATGACCAGGCTGAACGGATCGGTGACGCCAGACGACAACAGCCCGGCGCGCAGTTCGATCGTGGAATCGAATTTCGAGAATAGATCGGTCATCCCATACTCCAACCCCGCCCGGCCTGGGTTTGTCGAGGGCCGCGCAAGACCCTTCGACAAGCTCAGGGTGAGCGGACCCTGTGCTTTAACCCTGCAACTTCACCACCGCATCGACCAGCTGGCCGTAATTCTCGATCTCGGCCTGCGCGTTCATGCTGATGATGATGTCGAATTCGTCCTCGATGGCCGCGACGAAATCCATCACCGTCAGGCTGTCGAATTCGAAGTCTGCGGCAAAGGTGGCATCGTCGGTGAGCGCTATGCCCTTCTTGTTAAACGGTTCGACAATCGCAGCGATGCGTTCGGCGGTGGCGGCGCGGTCCATAATCTGTGCTCCCGAGGTTTTGCGGCCCATGGCCGAGGATTGGGGCGGAAAAGCGGCGGGTGGTGTCGGCTGTCACGTGGCTGCTTATTCCAAAGCACGCAAGCAATCTGCCCGTAACTCCGGCAAACTCATGCGGATCGTTCGCCAGATTGTGCCGAGATCGACCCGGTCGTAGTCATGCCGGAGCATGTTGCCGAGGCCGCGGACCGCATCGACGGGAGTCCGGGGCGAAATATCGGCCATGCGTTCGGGGCCAATCTTGATGACCGCCTCGGTGATCCTTTGCAGGCAGCGTTCGACGGCGTCCACAGTCCGGATGTCGGCTTCGAACGAACCAAGTTCGAGCCCGGTGACATAGGTCTCGATACGGTCAATATTCTCGATGATGTCCTGAAGCCGCAGCGCTTCGCGATCAGTAGACACGCAGGCGGTCCTGGTCGATCTGGGCCTGCATCCGCGGATTGCGCGCAGGTTCGACGACCAGGTCCACCCGAGAGCCGAGCAACCGTGTCAATTGCTCGGAGATTGCCGCAAAGCGGAACAGGTCGATTTGCGCAGATTCATCAAGGGTGACCGCAAGGTCAATGTCGGATGCCGCCGATGCTTGCCCGCGTGCGGTCGAACCAAATATCGACAGTTGTGTAAGACCAAGCGCCTTGAGGCTTGCCTTGTTGCTGTTCAGCCGGTCGATGACAGATTGCCGGTCCATTCACCAAATTTGCCCCAGTTCGCTGAGGACGTCAACGCTTCCGCTTTCTGGCATGTGCATCAACCCACCAAAGCCTTCACCGCCGCCATGAACGGGCTGATCGATACCGGCTTGGCCAGATAGCTGTCCGCCCCCGCATCCCTGATCCGTTCTTCGTCGCCCTTGCCGGCGTAGGCGGTGACGGCGAGCACCGGGATCGTGCGTAGCAGGGGATCGGCCTTGGCCTGTTCGATCAGTTCCAGCCCCGAGATATTGGGCAGCTGGATGTCCATAATGATCAGGTTGGGGACGAAGAGGCGCGCACGGTCCAGCGCCTCGCGGCCATCGGCGCAGGGTTCGACTGCGTAGCCCTGGCTTTTCAGCACATCGCAAAACAGCTTTCGATTGAGATCGTTGTCCTCGACAACGAGGATTCGCTTTGCCATTCGCCTGCCTGTGCCCCATTTGGGTGGATGCGCACCCCTATGCGCTGGAAGCGAGGCTGACAATTCTGCGCGACAAGACATCCCCCGCCGATCCTCAGGCACTTGCGTTGACCGCGCTCGGCTGGGTTCTGGGCGACGAGGATCGCGCCGGTCGGCTGCTGGCTTTGACCGGACTGACGCCCGAGGAACTGCGCGCCGGGCTGGGTGATGGCAGCGTGCTGGGCGCGGTGCTCGATTTCCTTTGCGCGCATGAGCCCGATCTGGTTGCGGCGGCCGATGCGCTGGGGGTTTCCCCGGCGGAGCTCGCCGGTGCGCGCGAAAGGCTGGGGGCATGAGCCGGCCGCTGGTCATCTCCGATTGCGACGAAGTGCTGCTGCACATGATCGGCCCGTTCCGTGACTGGTTGAGCGAACAGCATGGGATCGATTTCGATCTCAGCGGCGGCGAATTCGCCAATGCCATGACCTACCGGGATGGCGGCGCGCTGGTGGTGACGGAAGACATCTGGCCGCTGCTCAACCTGTTCTTCGACGGCGAGATGCACCGCCAGTCGCCGATCGCCGGAGCGGTCGCGGCGATGACGGCGCTGGGCGAACATGCCGATCTCGTAGTGCTGACCAATCTGCTCGATCACCGACAGGAATCGCGCACGCGCCAGCTTGCCGATCACGGGCTGAACCTGCGGGTCTTCACCAATCAGGGGCCGAAGGGGCCGGCGCTGCAGGCGATCCTCGACGAGTACCGCCCCAGCCGCGCCGTGTTCATCGACGATCTGGCCCAGCACCATGATTCGGTTGCCGCGACCGCACCCGACGTGTCGCGGCTGCATCTATGCGGCGAGCCGATGATCGCGCCGCATATCGCCTGCGCGCACAAGGCCGGTCACGCCCACGCGCGGATCGACGATTGGGACACGGCCTTGCCCTGGCTGCTGGAAAGACTTTACGGAGCGCACGATGACTGACGCTGAAATCGACGCAAAACTGGCCGAAATGGGTCTGGTCCTGCCCGAGGCCGCTGCCCCTGTCGCCGCCTATGTGCCGGTGGTGGTGGCTGGCGGGCTGGCGCATGTGTCGGGGCAGTTGCCTTTCGTGGGCGGGGTGCTGGTCAAGGGCCGGCTGGGCGAGGATGTCGATACTGCCCAGGGCTATGTCGCGGCGCAGGCCTGCGGGCTGATGATCCTGGCACAGCTCAAGGCGGCGCTGGGTTCGCTTTCACGGGTGGAGCGGGTGGTCAAGCTGGGGGCATTCGTCTGTTCGGCCGCTGACTTCACCGATCAGCCCAAGGTCGCCAATGGCGCATCTGACCTGATGGCGACACTGTTTGGTGATGCCGGCAAGCATGCCCGCAGCGCCGTCGGCGTGCCGGTGCTGCCGCTGGGCGCCGCCGTGGAGGTCGATGCGATTGTCGCTGTTCGCGCCGATTGACCGCCGCTTCGCGCCGGCGCCAGACCCGAAGAAGGTCGGCTGGATCGGCGGGCATGCCTATGCCCATCGCGGGCTCCATGGGCCGGGTGTGCCGGAGAACTCCCCATCCGCCTTCGCCGCCGCCATCGCGCGCGGGCTGGGCATCGAATGTGATGTCCAGCGATCGGGCGACGGCAAGGCGATGGTGTTCCATGACTGGGAGCTTGACCGGCTGACCGGGAGCGTGGCCCGGTTGCGGCGCGCAGTTCCGGGGAACTCGGGCGGATCAGGCTTGCGGGCAGCGACGACTCCATCCCCAGCCTGCGGCAGCTGCTCGATCAGGTTGCGGGGCAAGTGCCGCTGCTGATCGAAGTGAAATCGCGCAGGGACGTGCGGATCGCGGCGCTGTGCCTGGCCGTTAGGCGAGTACTGGAGGGCTACACGGGCTCGCATGCGGTGATGAGCTTCGATCCCAGGGTGTCGCGCTGGTTTTCAGTCCACTCGCCGCATACCGTGCGCGGACTGGTGGTCACCGAAGAAAATGACCAGGCGCTGGCCGGGCGCATCCGCCGGCACCTGTGGTTGTGGCATGCACGGCCCGATTTCCTCGCCTACGACATCCGAGACCTCCCCAGCCGCTTCGCCGCCGCCCAGCGCCGCCGGGGCCTGCCAGTGACCACCTGGACCGTGCGCAGCCCGGAACTGCTTGCACGCGCGGCCGAGCATGCCGACGCCCCAATCGCCGAGGGCGCGGGGATCGCGTGAGCAACCTTGCGGTCCGCGTCGAATCCTCGGTTGGAGCACTGCCCGCCGCCGAGTGGGACGCGCTGACCGATGGCGACAACCCCTTCCTCAGCCACGCCTTCCTCAGCGCCATGGAGGATTCAGGCAGCGTCGGCGGGCGCAGCGGCTGGCAGCCGCTGCCGCTGGTGATCGATGGCGCGGACGGGCGGCTGGCGGCGGCGCTGCCGGCCTATGCCAAGGGGCACAGCCAGGGCGAATATGTCTTCGACCACAGCTGGGCCGATGCCTGGCACCGGGCGGGAGGGCAATACTATCCCAAGCTGCAGATCGCCGCGCCGTTCACGCCAGCAACCGGCCCGCGCATCCTGACCCGCGACAATTCGCTGGCCCTGCCGCTGCTGCGGGCCGCCGAGCAGTTCTGCGCTCAGCAAGGCATGTCGTCGGCGCATGCCACATTCATCGAACCCGAACAGGAGCCGCTGTTCGAGGCGGCGGGCTGGCTGATCCGCAACGACATCCAGTTCCACTGGGAAAACCGGGGCTATGCCAGCTTCGACGAATTTCTCGCCGCGCTGTCATCGCGCAAGCGCAAGGACATCCGCAAGGAACGTGCCGCCGCGCAGCAGGGTCTGGAGATCCGCTCGCTGACGGGCAGTGAACTGCGCGGCGAACATTGGGACGCCTTCTGGCATTTCTACCAGGATACCGGCGCGCGCAAATGGGGTCGGCCCTATTTCACCCGCGAGGCGTTTACCCTGCTGGGCGAGCGGATGGCGGACCGCATCTTGCTGGTGCTGGCCTATAGGGACGGCGCTCCGATTGCCGGGGCGCTCAATTTCATCGGCGGGCAGGCGCTATACGGCCGCTATTGGGGGGCACTGGTCGACAAGCCCTTTCTGCATTTCGAACTGTGCTATTATCAGGCGATCAACGCTGCCATCGCCCTGGGCCTGCGCCGGGTCGAGGCGGGGGCGCAGGGCGGTCACAAGCTGGCCCGTGGTTATGAGCCGGTGCGAACCACTTCGGCGCATTACATCGTCCACGAAGGCTTCCGCGAGGCGATTGCCGATTTTCTGGTTCGGGAGAAGGCCGGCGTGGCGCAGGACCAGCTCTATCTGGGTTGGCGCACGCCGTTCAGAAAAGGTTAGTGTGATCTGCGCTTAATCGGCACCAGACCCGCTCATGCTGAGCCTGTCGAGCCGAAGGCGACCGAAGGTCAACCGCGGGGTTGTTACGGTGAACTCGCCGGAGCACGAGGGTCCTTCGACAAGCTCAGGATGAGCGGAATTATAA
>CAWBTL010000003.1:0-708288 GCA_963791765.1 uncultured Alphaproteobacteria bacterium | reverse complement strand
CCGAGGGCTATGTCCGGCGCAGCGTGCGGCTAGAGGAAGTCGCCTCGCGGGCGGGTTTCTGCGCATTGGCGACGTCTCGCTGCCGGGGGTGCGGCTCGACCGGGTGGTGCGCAACGCCGACATGTTCCGCCAGGCCGAAGTGCGCCGCACCGGTGCCGATGCCGCGCGCGCCGGTTCGACTCCGGACTCGAGAACATCGAGACCGCCGTCGAGCAGTCAAACTTGTTCCCGGCCATCGTCGCCTTCGAAGCATCGTTGCAGCGCCTTGCCGCCGATCCGGTTGATCCGTCCTTGCGAGCTTCGGTAATCGAGGACGCGCGGACCATGACCCGCACTTTCAATCTCGCCGCGACGGGCCTTGACGCGGTGGGCGAAAGCCTGCGCTTCGAGGCTACCGACGGAGTTGCCCAGGTCAATCTGCTCGCCGGCGAGCTGGCGCGCGTCAACCTGCGCCTCGCCCGCGCTTCGAACGCCAGCAGCGACCAGACCGCCCTGCTCGACCAACGCGATTCGCTGCTCCAGCAGCTGAGTACCTATGTCGATGTCAGCGCCACAATATCGCGCGACGAAACGGTGGAAGTCCGCCTTGGCGGCTCGTCGGGACAGCAATTGGTGATGGGCGGCACTGCTACCCCGTTCGCAATGACCAGCGCCGCCGACGGCACCATATCCTTCACCCTCGGCGGCAGCCCCGTTCCCCGCTGCCGTTCGCTGGCCGGCAAGGCGCAGGCGCTGACCAAGCTCGCCGATGTCCGCGACAAGCTCGATACCATCGCCACCGGCATGATTGCCGCCATCAACGCCGCGCAGGCCGGCGGTGTCGCGCTCGATGGCAGTGCCGGACAACCGCTGCTCGCGGGTACCAGCGCCGCAACAATCGCGCTCGGCTTCGAGAGCGGCGCACTGATCGCCACCGCCCCTCCCGGTTCCCCAGCGAACAGCCGCGACCCGGGCAATCTGCCGCCTTGCGCAGTGCCCTTGCCGCCGCCGATCCGGCGGGCGGGGCCGATGCGCTGCTGTTCGACATTTCCGGCGCCGTCGCCGGACGCAGTGTCACCCGCGATGCGCTGCAGACCATCGCCGGGACCGCGCGCATCGCCATGGAAGCACAGTCCGGCGTCGATCTCGACCAGGAGGCCGTCAACCTCATCCGTTACCAGCAGGCCTTCCAGGCCTCGGGCCGGGTAATGCAGGTCGCCTCGAATATCTTCGACACGCTGCTAGCAATCAGGTGACCCGGTCATGACCATTTTCAGCACCAGCACGAGCGCCTTCTTCGACCGCTCGACCCAGAGCATCGGTTCCTTGCGTGCGCAGGCCGAGGCGGTGCAGCAGCAGCTTGGCAAGGGCGAAAAGCTCAGCCGCTCCTCGGACAATCCCGTCGCCGCATCGCGGCTGCGCACGCTGTCGCGCGCGACAAGCCACGCGGCCATCGACATGGAGAACGCCAACCGCGCGACGGTCGAACTGACCCTGACCGACGGGGCACTGTCATCCTTCGCCAGCTATGTCACTCGCGCCCGCGAACTGACCATGCAGGCTGCCAACGGCACGATGACCAACGCCCAGCGCGCCAGCATCGGCTATGAGCTGCAGCAGCTGCACGGCAATCTCGTAACGCTTGCCAATCGGCGAATCAGCCGGGCCGCACTGTTCGGCGGCGAAACGGCGGGCGCGGCCTATGTTCTCGATGCCAGCGGCAATGCGGTCTACACCGGCACCGCCACGGCCGGCGAACTGCCGCTGGGCGACGGTCAGAGCGTCAGCCGCGGCTGACCTCCCCGAGTTCCTCCAGTTCAACGCCAATGGCGCGCCGACAGACCTGATGGCGGTAATCAAGACGCTCGGCGATGCATTGCAGGGAGGCGTTGCCGATCCGGCGCAGTTCGCGCACGACATGCTCGACACGCTCTCCGCCGGGCTCGACAAGATCACCACCGGCCAGACGCTGGTTGGTGCACGGCTTGCCTGGATCGACCTCACCACCGAGCGCCGCATCGATCTGGCGGAACTGCGCTCGGGCGAGGAGGCCGAGATCGGCGGCACCGATATCGCTGCCTCAGTCGCGCAGCTCCAGGAAATCATGCTGGTGCTCGAAGCCAGCCAGGCGAGCTTCGCCCGGCTGTCGGGCCTGACACTGTTCGACCAGCTGCGCTGAATTTTACACGTGAAGGGGGCCTGAGAAATGTACGCAGCCATCGGGATGGTGATCCTGATCGTCATGGTATTCGGCGGCTTTGCCCTCACCGGCGGCGCGCTGGGACCGGTGATGCACGCCATCCCGCACGAGATGCTGATCATCGGCGGCGCGGCGATCGGCGCGACCGTCACCGGCAATTCGATGCATGAGCTCAAAGCGCTCGGCGGCGGCTTTGCCAAAATTTTCAAGGGCCCCCGGCACACCAAACAGGACCATATCGACGCGATCATCCTGACCACCCGGCTGATGAAGCTGCTGCGCTCGGAAGGGCCGGTGGCATTGGAAGGCCATGTCCAGGACCCGGCCAATTCGGCGATCTTTGCAGAATTTCCCCGGCTGCGGCCAACAAGCCGCTGATCGCGCTGATTGCCGATACGCTGACGCTGATCGTGGTCTCCTCGGGCACGCTCGAAGTTCACGCCGTTGAAGAAGTGATGGACAATGCGCTGAAATCGCACTTCCACGAAATGCACGAGCCGCAGCACGCCCTGACCACCCTGGCCGATGCCCTGCCCGCGCTGGGCATCGTTGCCGCCGTGCTGGGCATCGTCAAGACCATGGGTCGATCGACGAGCCGCCGGCGGTGCTGGGCGGAATGATCGGATCGGCGCTGGTTGGAACCTTTATGGGCGTGCTGCTGGCCTATGGCGTGGTCGCGCCGCTGGCCGGGCGGCTCAAGCAGATCATCGAGCAGGACGAGCAGATCTTCCATGCGGTCAAGCAGGTGGTGATCGCGAGCCTGCACGGCTGGCCGCAGCCGCTGGTGGTCGAAAGCGCGCGCTCCGGCCTGGGCCACGCCTTCCGCCCGGGCCTGTCGGAAATGCTCGACGCGCTGCGGGGCAAATAGGCCGTGGCCGCTGGTGCCAAGCGGGGCAAGAACGAGCTCCCCCCCCGATCATCGTCAAGAAGATCACCATCGTCGCCGCCGGTCACCACGGCGGTGCGTGGAAGGTCGCCTATGCCGATTTCGTCACCGCAATGATGGCCTTCTTCCTGCTGCTGTGGCTGCTGGGCGCGACCACCGAGAAACAGCGCAAGGGCATCGCCGACTATTTCACCCCGACTCTGGTCAAGATGCGGCAGGAAAGCGCCGGCGCCAACGGGCTGCTCGGCGGCAGTTCGATCACCGATGTGGATAATTATCCACACAAGGCAGGCCAGACCGGCACCAAAGCGCTGACCATCCCGCGCGACGCTACCGGCGGCCCCAAGGAGGGCGCAGGCCATGTCAAACGTGTCCAGCGCATGAAGGAGCAGCTGGAGAAGCGGCTCCAGGCCACCGAGCAGCTGCGCCGTCTGGCCCGGCAGGTGCGCATGGTCGATACTAGCGAGGGCATCCGCATCGATCTGGTCGACGACGCCAATTTCGCCATGTTCCAGCTGGGCACGACGATCCTAACCCCGGACGCTTCCGCGCTGCTGCGGGCCATTGCCCAGGCGGTCGCTCCCGATGGTGGCGGGCTGACCCTGCGCGGCCATACCGATTTGCTGCCGTGGCGGGCGGGTGTCGCCTCGAACAACTGGTCGCTATCGGCGGGCCGCGCCGAAGCTACCCGCCAGTCATTGCTGCGGCAGGGCATCCCCGAAAGCCGCTTTCGCCGCATCGAAGGCGTGGCAGACCGCGAACTGCTGGTGAAAGACAACCCGCAGGACCCGCGCAACCGGCGGATTTCGATCGTGGTGATGGATTAGGGGAGCTTGCGTCTAATCTGAATTGAGATTTAAATTTCCGCTCATCCTGAGCTTGTCGAAGGACCCTCGTGCTCCGGCGAGTTTACCGTAACAACCTGGTGCTTCGACAAGCTCAGCATGAGCGGTTCTGTTGCAGATTTACCGGTTCACTTCTTGGCGGCGGGCTTCTTCTTGGGCGCGGGCTTGGCTTCGGCCTCATCGGACTTGGCCGCTTCCTTCTTGGGGGCGGCCTTTTTCGCTGCCGGCTTGTCCTCGGCAGGAGCGGCCTCGGCCTCGGCCTTTTTCGCCGGAGCCTTCTTGGCGGCGGCTTTCTTGGCCGGTTTGGCGCCATGGTCGTGCCCGCAATCCGGGCCGTGGACATGCGTTTCTTCCGCCTCGATCGCGGCCTGCAGCTCTTCCTTGGTCACTTCGCGTGTCGTGACTTCGGCCTTGTCGAACAGGAAATCGACGACCTTGTCTTCATAGAGCGGCGCGCGCAGCTGGGCAGCGGCCATCGGGTCTGACTGGACATATTCCATGAACCGCTGGCGGTCTTCGGGGCGATACTGCTGCGCGGCCTGCTGCACCAGCATCGCCATTTCCTGCTGGGAAACTTCGACGCTGTTGGCCTGACCGATTTCCGACAGCAGCAGCCCCAGACGGACGCGGCGAATGGCGATGGCGCGGTATTCGTCTTTCTCGCCTTCGATTTCCTTCAGCGCCGCTTCGGGATCTTCCTCGTCGGCGGCTTCGGTCTGGAGCTGCGCCCAGATCTGCTGGAATTCGGCTTCGACCATCGAGGGCGGTACGTCGAAGTCATGGCCCGCCGCCAGCTGATCGAGCAAAGCCCGCTTCATCTGGGTGCGGGTCTGCCCGGCGCTTTCCTGTTCGATCTGACCGCGCAGCAGGTTGCGCAGCATTTCGAGATCGGTGAGGCCGAGCATCTTGGCGAAATCGTCGTCGATCGTGGTTTCGCCCGGCACCTTTACGGCATGGACAGTGATGTCGAAAGTCGCGAACTTGCCCTTGAGGTTTTCGGCGGGATAATCGTCGGGGAAGTTCACCGTGATCTGGCGTTCTTCGCCGGACTTGACGCCAACCAGCTGCTCCTCAAAACCGGGGATCAGCCGACCCGAGCCCAGTTCAATCGCCTGTCCTTCAGCCGTGCCGCCATCAAAGGCCACGCCATCAAGCTTGCCGACGAAATCGCACAGCACCTGGTCGCCATCTTCGGCCTTTTTGCCCTTCTTGGCGTCGGTGAAGCTCTTCTGACCGGACGCAAGACGCGCAACCGCCTCGTCGACTTCGCTGTCAGCCACCGGCACCACCAGCTTTTCCAGCTTGAGCCCGTCGAGCGAGGGCGCTTCGATCTGCGGCAGAACTTCCAGGCTGACCGTCAGTTCGGCGTCCTTGCCCTGTTCATAACCTTCGCCCAGCGCGACATCCGGCTGCATGGCGGGGCGCAGCTTCTGTTCGGCAACGAGCTTGTCCATCGCCTCGCGAATCGAGGTATTGAGCGCATCCTGATGCAGCGCGGGGCCGTGCATCTTCTTGACGAGATTTGCCGGAACCTTGCCTGGCCGGAAGCCCGGCATGCGCACCTGCGGGGCGGCCTTGCGCACTTCGTCATCGATCCGCGCGGAAATATCCTTCGCGGAAATCGTAACGGTATAGCCGCGCTTCAGACCCTCATGGGCGGTCTCGACAATCTGCATGATACTCAAAGCCTTCTTCAAATTCGCTGTCGCTCAGCCGGGCGGCGCGGTGCGTAACTGGTGCGGGCGAAGGGACTCGAACCCCCACATCTTGCGATACTGGTACCTAAAACCAGCGCGTCTACCAATTCCGCCACGCCCGCAAAGCGACGAAGCCTGAAAATTCCAAGCCCGCGCCCTTATCGGCAGTGGGGGAAAAGGGCAAGCGATCTAGGCGGGGGGCAAGCTGATTGGTGGGCATTGGCTGCGACGGATGGCATTGGTCCTATGGTTGGCTGCCTTTTCCGGTTCTCTTGCGATCCGTCATGACCAGTTTCCCGGCGCGGTTCAGTTCGATTATGCGATTCCGCAGCGATGCAGCCAGCTTCGCCGGCAGATAGCCGTATTCCCAGCTTGTGCGGCTGGCAGGGACGATTCCGGGATCGCTCCAGGCAACGCTGTTAAGCTCGCCAAAGACAATCCAGGACCGGTCGCTATCAAGGCCAATCTGGCACTTGACCGCAGCCGGAATTTCCACGGCGTGGTCAGCCTTGCCGGGCAGGCTGTGGGTGATGGGCGCCAGGAGCACTGTCGCAGCCGAAGTACTCCCCGCCTGGATTGCAACAACGATGGCGCAGGGTTGGTCCTTTGCACCTTCGATACGGCCCCGCTTCGCCTCGTCACGCCAAAGATAGTCGTAGCGGATAATCAGTCCCTCGGCGGGATCCGGTTTATTCACGCGTCTACTCGATCAGGTGATCGAGGCTGGTGTCGAGATGGCTGTAGTCAGCGTTTTCGAGAGCTTTCAGCCACTCGTCCGGTAACTCGTGGACATAATAGGCCTGCCGCGTGTCGCGCGCCTTGAGGCGTTCGTATTCATCAATGTCGATCAACACCCGCACCGGGCGCCGGTGGCGAGTGATGAAAACTGGGCTTTTGGCTGCCTTTTCCAGATAAAGCCCTGCCCGGTTCTGAAACTCGGTCGAAGCCACAATCGTCGCTTCGGACATGAAAAATTCCTCATATTGGCTAATATCTCTAAAATAACTAATTTCGTGAATTTGTCAAGTTGACCAACCCGCCAACCTTACCACCCTTCAATTTATCTTGACGACTAGGAATCGGATGTGATTCAGAGAGTCTCCATTTTGTTTGGAGGCTTGGCAGATGAAGCGTTCGGGGTTGATCGCAGCGATTGAGGCGGATTTTTCGGGGCGTTTACCGGGATATCACAAGTCGCGTCGTGAGGGGTTGTCGGCTCTGGCGGGCGTGATGTTGGAGGTACGCAGCGCCAATTTGATGGAGTTGGCGGCGAGCTTGCCGCGCGACATTGGCGCGGCGGATGACCGTTATCAGTATATTGAGCGGCAGTTGATGAACCCTGCGATCGGGTGTGATGACGTGATCAAATCTTATGGTTTTGAAGTCGTTACGCGTTTAGCAGCGCACGGCGAGACAATCATTTTGCAGATTGATCAGAGTCATATCAACGCCGTGAATGAGGTGCTGATGGTGTCGGTGCGGGCGGGCAAGCGGGCATTGCCGATTGGCT
The DNA here is from genome assembly GCA_963791765.1 of uncultured Alphaproteobacteria bacterium. Lineage (GTDB taxonomy): Bacteria > Pseudomonadota > Alphaproteobacteria > Sphingomonadales > Sphingomonadaceae > Novosphingobium. Next base: position 701,171 of record CAWBTL010000003.1, on the reverse strand, counting down.
GGCGAGTGCGCTCGACGCAGGGCAATATTGGCTTTGGCGTTCAAGAGGAACTGCTGGACAGCATCAAGGCCTGGCTTCCTGAGGGCGTAGCCGTGATGCTGGCGGCGGATCGCTTTTATGGGACATCTGCGTTGATAGGCTGGTGCCAGAAGGCCAAATGGGGCTACCGCATTCGCTTGAAAGGCAATCTGACGCTGGCGCACCAAGGCGGCGAACTCTCGACTGGCGAGGTGATATCCCAGTGCCCCGACGGCATTGTCGGCGCAGAGCTCTGCGGAAGTGGTGTCATTACCAACATCGGAACCCTGCATGAAAAGGGCCACAAAGAAGCCTGGATCATCGCCATGGATGCCAAACCGTCGCGCTATACCGTGCTCGATTACGGCATGAGATGGGGGATCGAGACCATGTTCTCCGACTTCAAAAGCCGGGGCTTTGGCCTGATGCAAAGCCAGATCAAGAAACCCGAGCGGCTCGAACGGCTCATTCTGGTCATGAGTATAGCGCTCTACTGGGCAGTCTCCTGCGGGGCCTTCGCAGAACAGCAAGACGCCGAAAACGGCTTAAAAGGGGGACTCTAAAACAGGCGCTCAGATCACTCACCTCACTGTTCAAATCAGGCTTGCGCTTCCTGCGACGATGCATAGCCCTCTCCCTGCCAATCCAGCCGCTCTGGAAAGCATGGATCAATGAAACACTACGCCCTCAGGAAATTGAAGGGTGGTAAGCCCGCCAACCTTCCGATCCGGACCAGTAGCGACAGCCGATCCTCGCTGCGGCGGTCCGGAACGGCGGCCGCCGGGCACTCCAAGCAATAGGCCTGTGCGCCGCGTGCCGCCAGCAGGCGTTCCGCGCCGGTCAGCGCCTGTCCGATCAGTGCCGACTGCCGTGCCGCGACCACGCCAAGCCAGTCGCGTGCGCGGCTGGGAGGGGCGCTGTCCTCGTCGGGGTTCAGCCCTTCGAGCAGGCTGGCGAGCGGATCGACATCCTTGCCAAGAAATTCCGCGTGCCAGTCGTCTTCTTCCAGCCCGGCAGCCTTGGCAGCATAGGCCAGCGCATCGTCGAGCCCGCCGAACTGGTCGACCAGCCCGTTCTGGCGCGCGGTGCCGCCGTCCCACACCCGGCCCTGGCCGATGGCATCGATCTGCGCTGGCGTTTTGCCGCGCGATCTGGCGACCATGTCCAGAAACCGGGCATAGCCGTTCTCGATATTGGCCTGGACCATCGCCGAAATTTCGGGCGAGAGGCCGCCAGCAAGATCGGGCTGGCCTGACAGCGGCGTGGTTTTCACGCCGTCGGCATTTACCCCGAAATCGTCGAGGGTCCGCTCGAAGCTGGGGACGATGCCGAAAATACCGATCGAGCCGGTGATCGTAGCCGGTTCGGCGAAGATGCGGCTGCCCGGCGTTGCCACCCAATAGCCGCCGCTGGCCGCGAGATTGGCCATCGACACGACTACCGGTATGCCCTTGGCCTTGTGTCGTTCGATGGCGGTGCGGATGGCCTCCGAAGCGGTGACCGAGCCGCCGGGCGAATTGACCCGGACCACCAGCGCCGCGAGATCATCCTCAAGTGCTTCGTCGAGCAGGCCGGCGATGCGGTCGCCCCCGGCAGTGCCAGGACCGGCCTCGCCATCGACAATCTCGCCGGCAATGGTGACCACGCCGATTGCCCGGCCATGCTGTTCAGGCTCGTTTGCCGCCAACCAGGTGCGCAGCGAGGTATGCGCGAAAGCGCCCGGCGCTTCGTCGAGCTTGTCCTCGCCCGCCAGCGCGGCGACACGCTTGCCGAAGTCGACTTGCGTGCCGATCCGGTCGACCAGACCCGCAGCCAGCGCCGCCTTGGCTCCATCGCCGCCAGAAGCCTTGAACCAGCCGACCGGGTCGCTGGTGACCATGGCGATGTTCGCCCTGGGCCGGGCTTTGGCGACATCGGCCTTCCAGGTCTCCCACAGCGAATCGTACAGCGCCTGCATCGCCAGCCGCGATTCGGGCGACTGGTCGTTGCGGATGAAGGGTTCGACCGCGCTCTTGTAGGTGCCGACGCGGAACACGTGTGCGGTAACTTTCAGCTTCTCGATCAGCCGCGCGAAATAGAGGTTGTTGCCGCCCGGCCCGGTCACGAAGGCCCCGCCGAACGGATCGACCCAGACCTCGCTGGCGTGGGCGGACAGCAGCACCCCGTCGTCGAGGTAGGCCGTGGCATAGGCGAGCACCGGCTTTTTCGCCGCCCGCACCTCGTCCATCGCCGCGCCGATTTCCTGCATGTGCACCATGCCGCCACCGGTGAAGCGCGACAGATCTAGCGCCACCGCCTTGATGCGGTCATCCTTCGCCGCCGTGCGCAGTGCGTGGACGATGTCGCGGGCGCGGTATTCGAGCACCGGCGCTTCTTGCGAGAGCAGCATCTCGAGCGGATCGGGGATCTGCCGTTCCTCGACCACGCTGCCATCAAGCCGCAGCAGCAGCGCGCCTTCGCGCACCGCGGCCGGGCTGGGCCGCCCGGTCAGCGCGGCATAGAGCAGCATGAAGAACAGCAGCAGGAACAGCAGCGCCATCCCGTCCTTGATCGCCACCAGCAGATGCCAGACCTTGCGCGCGAAAATCATGGCGACCTCTCAAACGGGGAACCGCATTCTACGGGCGAAGGGGCCAGTTGGTAAAGGCGCTTGAGCAAACCACAATGCTAGCCTAAGGCACTGGCTTCAATGACATCGCCAGTTCCTTCTGCTTCGGGCCGCTATCCGGCAGGCTCGGCGGCATTCCCGCACCGGGGCCTGACCGGCATTGCCGGTCTGGCCCCGCACGAAATCCTGTTCCTGCTCGACGAGGCGGAGCAATGGGTCGAGCTCAACCGTCAGCCGCAGAAGCGCGACGATCGCCTGGCGGGGCTGACCATCATCAACGCCTTCTTCGAAAACTCCACCCGCACGCTGCTGTCGTTCGAAATCGCCGGCAAGCGGCTGGGCGCCGACGTGGTCAACATGCACGCCGCGCAGTCGAGCGTGAAGAAGGGCGAAACCCTGATCGACACGGCGATGACGCTTAATGCCATGCGCGCCGACGCCATCGTCATCCGCCACGGCAGTTCGGGGGCGGTGCAGCTGATTGCCGGCAAGGTCGATTGCCCGGTGCTCAACGCCGGTGACGGCCAGCATGAGCACCCCACCCAGGCGCTGCTCGACGCGCTGACCATCCGCCACGCCAAGGGTGAGTTCAACGGGCTGACCGTGACCATCTGCGGCGACATCCTGCACAGCCGGGTTGCCCGTTCGAACATCCACTGCCTGACCACGCTCGGCGCGGAAGTGCGCGTCTGCGCCCCGCCCGCCTTGATGCCCGCGGGGATCGAAGGGTTGAAAGTAACGCCGTTCCAGCACTTCGATGCCGCGCTCGACGGGGCTGACGTGGTGATGATGCTACGGCTCCAGCAGGAACGCATGCGCGACCAGTCAATCCCCAGCCCTCGCGAATACCGCCACCTCTACGGGCTGACGCTGGAACGGCTTGCCAAGGCCAAACCAGACGCGCTGGTGATGCATCCCGGGCCGATGAACCGCGGGGTCGAGATCGACAGCAATGTCGCCGATCTGGCCGGTCGGTCGGCGATCACCCGCCAGGTCGAGATGGGCGTCGCCATGCGAATGGCCTGCCTCGACGTGCTGACCCGCAAGGCGCGCGGCGTGGAGGGCTGGTCATGAGCATGGCCTCTCCCCTGACGATCACCGGCGGTCTCCTGGTTCTGCCCGAAGGCGAACCCCGCAGGGGCGCGGTCCGCTGCGAGGGCGGGCGCATCGCGGCGCTGGGCGATATCGCGCCGCAGCCGGGCGATACGGTTATCGAGGCCCGTGGCGCGCTGATCGCGCCGGGGCTGGTCGATCTGGGCGTTTTCGCCATCGACAAGCCAGCATTCCACTTCGGCGGCATCACCCGTGCCGCGCTGATGCCCGACCAGTCGCCGGTGCTCGACCATCCGGCGCGGGTGCGGTTTGCCGCGCAATCGGGCAAGCCGGACCTGTGGGTCCACCCGCTCGCCGCCGCAACGCGCGGGCTGGAGGGCGGCGAGCTCGCCGAGATCGCGCTGATGCAGGACGCAGGCGCCAAGGCTGTCGCCACCGGGAGGCGCTGGATCGCCGATTCGGGCGCGATGCTGCGGCTGCTGCGCTATTGCGCGATGCTTGATCTGGTGGTGGTGAGCCATGCCGAGGACGGCGGTCTTGCCGGCAGCGCGGTTGCCACGGCTGGTGAGATGGCGACCAGGCTTGGACTGCCCTCCGCCCCCGCCGAAGCCGAAGCGCTCGCCGTTGCTCGCGATATTGCGCTGGCCGAACTCGCCGGGGCGCGACTGCATATCCGGCAAGTTACAACTGCCGCCGGCCTGGCGCTGGTGCGCGCGGCCAAGGCGCGCGGCCTTGCGGTGACGGCTGGCGTCACCCCGGCGCATTTCATGCTTTCGGACATCGCCGTCGCCGATTTCCGCACCTTCGCCCGGCTCTCACCGCCATTGCGCGCCGAATCGGACCGGCGCGCGGTGCTGGCGGCACTGGCCGATGGCACCATTGACGTGATTTCGTCGGGCCATGACCCGCGCGGGCCCGAAGACAAGCGCTTGCCGTTCGCCGATGCCGAACCGGGCATGGCGGGGGCGGAAACGCTGCTGCCGCTGACCCTCAATCTGGTCCGCGACGGCGTGATTGACCTGCCGCGCGCTTTCGCCCTGCTCGCCGCCAATCCGGCGCGGTTGCTGGGCATTGACGCCGGGGTGCTGGCTACGGGAATGCAGGCCGATATCGCGCTGGTCGAACCCGAGCGCCCGTGGATCGTCGATTCGGACCGCATGGCAGCCAGCGCCGGCAACACGCCTTTCGACAAACAGCCCGTGCAGGGCCGGGTAACCGCGCTGTTCAAGGGCGGTGCGCCACTGACCGCCTGACATAAAAAAATCCCCGCCCCCGAAGGGGAGGGGATTCGAGTTTTCCCTTGGGAGGAAGCTGGTAGAGCAGATTACCGGCGGGCGCGCATCACGCCGGTGTTGCGTGCCGGTGCGCCCGGCGCGGCGGAACGGGCTACGGCATCATAGGCAAAGCAGGCACCGCCGCGTACCTTGACGCTGGAGCAAAGGCTGAATGCCAAGCGCGGCGTAGCGAAGCCTGCTGCGGCAACGCGCCAGAAGTTCCGTCCATTGACCACCGCCGGCGTAATGTTCAGGTCGTAGTTGCGCAGTTCGGGATTGCGCGAAACGAAGAGTTTCTTCGCCCGCTGGGCGTTGGCTTCGCTCAGGAATGCGCCAAGCTGGGCATGATGAGAACTGGCATGGCCGGAGGACTTGGCCGCGCGCGGGGCTGACGTCTGGAAGGCAACTGCCGGGCGGACCTTGGCCTGCCGGGGTGTGGCTTGCGGCGTTCTGACCGGCGCGACAGGCGCAGGTGCCGCACTGTCATCAAAGCTGGCAAGACTTGCGACCGGTTCCGCGGGCTGGGCCGGCTCCGGAGCGGCGGCGAAATCGACTGCGGAAGCTTCGCTGACCGGCGGCAATTCGGTTATCGCCACATCCAGGCCGGAAGGCTGCGGCGCGGCGGCCACTGCTTCAGCGGCAGGCGCTGCGGCAGTGCCCAGCGCCAGATGCTGCGGCTGGCCTTGATCGGGGCGCGCCGTGACATCGAGCAGGCTGGCAACGCGCTGCGTTGCATCTTCGGGCCTGCCTTGCGATGCCCACTGACCAAGCCTTGTATCGACCTGGTCGGCGGTAAGATCCTGCGAGGCCATCAGCCGGGCTTCGCGCCAGCGCCCGTCGAGCGCGTAGGCATAGGCCAGGTTCTGGCGCGCTTTGGGAGTATTGTCGCCGTTGCGGATGGCATCGGCGAGGATCGCCACGCCGCGTCCGGTTTCGCCCGCCAGCGCCATGGCCAGGCCAAGATCGCTTGCCGGAATGGCCTCGCGCCACTGATCGAGCGTCGCAACCGCGTCGCGGCTGCGGCCGGCACCGGTTTCGGCCAATGCCAGGCTCAGCGCCGTGCGGCCGTTGGTATCACCCAGATCGAGGGCGTCGGCGAAGGATGCCGCCGCCAATTCGAACCGGCCAGCGTCGAGATAGGCGTGACCCAGCGTGCTGCGCGCGGCCGCATCGGTCGGAGTCGCGGCAACCGCAGCCTCTGCCGAAGCGACCGCTTTGTTGAGCGAGCTGCCGGACTGCGACTTTTCTGCGCGTGCGGCACTATCGCCGGCGCGTGCGAGTTTGCTCGAGCCTGCGCACCCCGCCAGCAGGCCAACGGCAAGCACACCGGAAACGGCGTAGCGGATTTTTGTCGAGCTCAGATTGCTGCGGGTCATGTTTGGTCCCCTTTCACGAAGATATTCAGCTGCGCTTCCTGACCTGGGCCGCAAGCGTTGCGACTTCGGGCAGTTCGGCGAGAAATTGGTCAAGCGCATCTATGACGATCTGTTGCGCGCTGCGATTGTCGATCGTGCAGGCAAGCCGCAGCTTGAGGTGGCGGTCGGCGTCGAGGCGGAGCGTAAACGCGGCGCGGCGGCCATCGGCCAGCGCCGGTCGCCTGGGCTTTGCGGGCGTGACAATCCGGTTTGCCAGACGGTCTTGCAACTGCACCACTTCGGGCAGGGCCGAACCACCAGCCATGGCGGGATTGAGCTGGAACACCTCAGCGCCTGGGCCGTAAAATTCCGGCGCGGTTTCAATGTCCTCGCCAAGATCGTTCCAGCCGAGATCGCCTTCCAGATCCATCTGGCGGGCGGTGGCTTCGTGGAACTGGTGGAGCGGCTGCATCTGCGGACGCATCGCCGGCTTGGCGCCGCCCTTGCGGGCCAGAAGTGTTGGAGAGAGCGATGCGATGGGTTTCGATTCGGTCATGCCGCGAGACCCCTCAAGAGCCTGCGACGCGGCGGCCGAAGCCGCCGGACGGGCGCTGGGCTCCGGCTGCAACGGATACGGTTGTCGGGGCTGCAAACACTGTGCGGCGGAAATTCTTTTCGAGGCGATCGGCGATATAATTCCACAGCGCCGTCACCTCGGCAGCGGAACGTCCACCCGGATCGACTTCCATCACCGTCCGGCCATCGATCATCGATGCGGCGAAATCGGTGCGGTGGTGGAGCGTGATCGGGGCAACCGTGCCGTGCTGCGACAGCGCGACCGCGGCTTCGGACGTAATCTTGGCCTTGGGCGTCGCCGCATTGACCACGAAGATCAGCGGTTTGCCGGCGCGCTCGCAGAGATCGACAGTAGCGCCAACGGCGCGCAGATCGTGCGGGCTGGGACGAGTCGGTACGACGATCAGTTCGGCAACCGAAATCACGCTCTGGATCGCCATGGTGATTGCGGGAGGCGTGTCGATCACTGCCAGGCGGAAGCCCTGCTGACGCAGCACCGCCAGGTCGGCGGCGAGCCGCGCTACCGTGGTCTGCGCGAACGCCGGCAGCTCTGCCTCACGTTCGTTCCACCAATCGGCCAGCGAACCCTGGGGGTCGATGTCGATAAGCACGACGGGACCAGCGCCCGCGCGCTGTGCCTGCACGGCGAGATGCCCGGACAAGGTCGTCTTGCCCGATCCGCCCTTCTGCGATGCCAATGCCAATACGCGCAATGCTAAATCCCCCGAATGCAGTGTCGATAAAAGAATGGGTCGATAAACGAATGGTTCAAAAAATTGGGTCGAAACAATTTCGATTGATCAGGGGGATCGCAGATCGTTCCTAATATCGAGTTAACGCCGCACGCCGCCGCGACGCGATTTCTCTGCAAGATTGGGTATAAAGGCTTTGATAACCGTGCATTCACTATGACAATTAGGCATTGTGATCGCGCCGCAGTCAGCGGATCGGCGCTTGCGGCAAGATGGCGCCGGACGGAAATTCACCGCAACGGCAAGGCTGAAACTTTTTGAAGGGTGGATCTTTCGATGAGCAAGAGCTTGTTACACTGTCCGATTATTTGCGGGTTGGCGCTGCTGGCGGCAGTTCCGGCGCGGGCTGATGTCAAGGATGGCGTCGAAGCCTGGACGCGCGGAGACTATGCCGCCGCTGTTGCGGAATGGCAGGGCCCGGCTGAGCGTGGCGATGCCGATGCCCAGTACAACCTTGGCCAGGCTTACAAATTGGGCCGCGGCGTTTCCGCCGATCTTGCCAGGGCCGAAGCACTGTTCGCCCGCGCTTCGGAGCAGGGCCACATGCAGGCGTCGGACAATCTTGGGCTGCTGCTGTTCCAGCGCGGCGAGCGCGCGCGGGCATTGCCCCATATCCGCGCCGCTGCCGACCGGGGCGAACCGCGCGCACAATATCTGCTCGGCATCGCCTATTTCAACGGCGACAGTGTACCCAAGGACTGGGTCCGCGCCTATGCGCTGGTCAGCCTGGCCCAGCAGGCCGGATTGCCGCAGGCGGCACCGTCGCTGCGCCAGATGGATCAGTATATCCCGCTCGACCAGCGCCAGAAAAGCGTGGCGCTGGCTGCCGAGCTGGCCGCCCAGGCCGATGCCAGCCGATCCCGCCAGGTCGCCGCCGCCGATCTTGGCGCGCCTGCTTCCGCAGCAGAGCCATCGAGAGAAATCCGCCCTCCGGTGGTAACCGCAGCGCGCCCGCCTGCCGCATCGTCCGGCGGTCCGAAAAGCGCCGGGGCTGACTATGCGCGCCCGCGTGCGCCAGTCGCCGCAGTCCCAATCCGTCCCGCTGCAATAAGCCCTGCCCCGCCTGCAGCGGAGCCGGCCGCTTCTCCCAAAACGGACGCCGCCACAGGCAACTGGCGCGTGCAACTGGGTGCCTTCGGGGTCGCGGCCAATGCCGACTCGTTGTGGAACAAGGTCAGGAACCGGCCCGAGATCGCCGGCCATCCGCGCCAGTTGGTGCCCGCTGGCAAGGTCACGCGGCTGCTTGCAACTGGTTTTGCCAGCCAGAGCGCGGCGCAATCGGCATGCTCGCGGCTCAGCGCCGCCGGTTTCAGCTGTCTCGTAACCGGGGGCTGACGCCTTGGCGTCAAATGCTCCGGCGAGGGTCCATTCGCTCGACCTGATCCGCGGCATCGCCGTCCTCGGCATCCTTGCCGTCAACCTGGCCGGATTCGCCGGGCCGATGGCGGCGACGCTTTCGCCGCATGTGCCCGTGCCCGGAACCGTGGCCGACGAATGGGCCTATACCAGCGTCTTCGTGGTCTTCGAGGGCAAGATGCGGGCGCTGTTCTCGATCCTGTTCGGGGCCAGCATGGTGCTGTTCGTCAAGCGCGCCGATGCCAGCGGCGGCCACGGTGAACTGCTGCAACTGCGGCGGCTCGGCTGGCTGGCGGTGTTCGGTCTGTTGCATTATTTCCTGTTCTGGTGGGGGGACATCCTGTTCCTCTATGCCGCTGCCGGTGTGATCGCGTTGTTCATGAGCGGACTGCGTACCAAAACGCTGCTGGCCGCCGCGCTGATCATTTTTTCCGGCTGGCACCTTGCCAATGCCGCGCAGTCGGTCGGGGAGTTGCGGGCCGAGGAGCGCGTAAGACTGGACACCGCCAGTCCGGCTGAACGACGCAGTTCCGCTGCCTTCCTGCGACAGGTTTCCAGCCGCAGCGCGAGGGAATTGCAGGAGTTCCGCTCCGGTTTTGCCGAGCAGATCGTCATCAAGGCAAGGGAGAAGCCATTACTACCGCTGCAAATTGCCCTGCTCAGCCTGGGCGAGACGCTGCCCCTGATGCTGATCGGCATGATGCTGTTCCGCACCGGCTTCTTCACCGGCCGCTGGGACCGGCGACGGCTGTGGCAAATTGCTCTGGGCGGAATCGTCATCGGCGGTGCGCTGACCCTCGCGCTCCTCGCCTATATCTGGCCGCGCCACTTTCCATTGCAGACGATGAACGCGGTGCTGAGCTACTGGGCCGCCTTCCCGCATCTATTGATGGCGCTGGGTTACGCCGCCGCGCTGGTGCTTGCCGCCCCCCGGCTCACCGCAAGTTGGCTGGGCCGGCGGCTGGAGGCGGCGGGACGGATGGCCTTCAGCAACTATATCGGCACGACAATGCTGATGACCGCGATCTTCTATGGCTGGGGACTGGGGCTGGTCGGCACGCTCGGCCACGCGGCGCAGTTGCCGTTCGTGCTGCTCGGCTGGGCGCTGATGCTGGGCTGGAGCAAGCCCTGGCTGGCGCGCTTCCGGCAGGGTCCGCTGGAGTGGCTGTGGCGTTCGCTGACCGAGCGGAGGTTGCTGCCGTTCACCCGTTGACTGTGCACTGTTGCTATTGCGACCTATTCGCATTAAACTGAGCGCGAATCACCGGGAGGTCGCCTTGTACGTCTGCATCTGCAATGCCATCCGCGATTGCGAACTACGCCGTGCCGCGCGGAGCTGCAGGGGTGACGCCGATGCGGTTTATGAAACGCTCGGCAAGCGCCCGATTTGCGGACAATGTCTTGATGAGGCAGCGGAAATTCTGATTCACGAACGCCAGTCGGCGCAATTGCCGATGCTGGTGCCAAGCTGACTTGCCAGCCGCCAAAGCCTGCCGCATAGTCCGAGTTCGGCAATGCAGGAGGCTGCCATGCAAGGCGATCCGCAGGTCATCGACTATCTCAACAAGGCGCTGCTTAACGAGCTGACTGCGGTCAACCAGTACTGGCTGCACTACCGCATGCTCGACAATTGGGGCATCCACAAACTTGCCGAGTTCGAGCGGCATGAATCCATCGACGAAATGAAGCACGCCGACAGGCTGGCGGAGCGTATCCTGTTCCTCGAGGGCCTGCCCAATTTCCAGGCGCTGGGCAAACTCCGCATCGGCGAATCAGTCGAGGAAGTGCTCAAGGCCGACCTCGCCACCGAGCATGAGGCGGTGCCGCTGCTGCGCGACGCCATCGCCCATTGCGAAGCCGCGCGCGACTTTGTCAGCCGCGATCTGTTTGGCGACATCCTCGAAAACGAGGAGTTGCACATCGATTTCCTGGAAACCCAGTTCGGCATGATCGAGCGCATGGGGCTGCAGAACTATATCCAGCTGCAGAGCAAGCCGGCAGAAGCCTGAGGGGTGCGCGCTCTAATCCGTGGCGAAGGGGTTCTTCGCGCTGCGCAGGGTCAGCCGGATCGGCACCGCATCGAAGCCCAGCTCGCGGCGGATGCCGTTGACCAGATAGCGGCGGTAGCTTTCGGGAAGCAGATCGAGCCGGGTGCCGAACATCACGAAACCGGGCGGGCGGGTCTTGGCCTGGGTGATGTAGCGCAGCTTGATGCGCTTCCCGCCCGGCGCAGGCGGCGGATTGGCTTCGAGCGCGTGATCGAACCAGCGGTTGAGCGCCGAAGTCGGCACCCGCTTCGACCAGGCCTCGCGGATTTCGAAGGCGGCGCCAAGCAGATCGTCGAGCCCTTTGCCGGTACGCGCCGAAACCGCCAGCAGCGGCACGCCGCGCACCTGCGCCAGTCCGTCTTCCAGCGCGGCGCGGATGCCGTTGAACAGCCCGGACGGTCCCTCGGCAATATCCCATTTGTTGATGGCGATGATCAGCGCGCGGCCTTCCTCGAGCACCATCGAGGCGATCTTGAGGTCCTGGTGCTCCAGCCCCAGCGTCGCATCGAGCAGCAGCACCACAACCTCGGCGAAGTCCACCGCATGCCGCGCATCGGCGACTGCCATCTTCTCCAGCTTTTCGGTAATGCGCGCTTTCTTGCGCATCCCGGCGGTGTCGATCAGCCGCACCGGCCGTTCTTCGCCGGTCTTGGGGTCTGTCCAGGTCCAGTCGACAGCGATCGAATCGCGAGTGATCCCCGCTTCCGGCCCGGTCAGCAGCCGGTCCTCGCCAAGCATGCGGTTGATCAGAGTTGACTTGCCGGCGTTGGGCCGCCCGACGATTGCCAGCTTGAGCGGGCCGGACAATTCGTCCTCGGGCTCTTCCTCAACCCGCTCGATATGCTCGCCTTCGAGATGCGGCAGCAGCGCCTCGAACAGATCGGCCATGCCCTCGCCGTGTTCGGCTGAGAGCGGCACCGGCTCACCAAGGCCCAGCGAGAAGGACTCGTAAATGCCGCTGTTCCCGGCATTGCCTTCGGCCTTGTTGGCGACGAGGATCACCGGCACGTTCGATCCGCGCAGCCAGCGCGAGATTTCCTCATCGAGCGGGGTGATACCGGCGCGGGCGTCGATCACGAACAGTGCGACACTGGCGCCGTGGAGCGAAACCTCGGTCTGCGCACGCATGCGGCCGGGCAGGCTCTCGGCGTCTTCGTCTTCCCAGCCGGCGGTATCGACGATGGTGAAGTCGAGCCCCAGCAGATGTGCCTCGCCAAAGCGGCGGTCGCGCGTCACCCCGGGCTGATCGTCGACCAGCGCCAGCTTCTTGCCGACAAGCCGGTTGAACAGCGTCGATTTGCCGACATTGGGCCGGCCGATGATGATCACCTGGGGGAGCATCGGCACGCCGTGCAGCCAGAACGGCCAGTTGGCAAGCCTTACGGCGGCGTTAACCAATCCTGACAGTCCGGAATTAACCAGGTTAGGGGAGACTGCGTGGCATGGCCCGGCAGCATCTTCTCCTGACATTCGCGGCGCTGGCCGCGTTTTCCGTACCGGTTTTTGCCAATGCCGCGATCGAGGTGCAGAGCCTGTCGGGCGGCGTCGATGCTGGTCTTCCGCCTTATCTGCAATGCGTCCCCTATGCCCGCCAGGTCTCGGGCATCGCGATCTACGGCGACGCCCACACCTGGTGGGACCAGGCCGAGGGCCGCTTTGCCAAGGGCCGCGAGCCCCGGCCCGGTGCGGTGATGGCCTTCCCGTCGCATGGCAACATGCGGCTTGGCCATGTCGCAGCCGTCAGCCGCATCATCGATTCGCGCACCGTACTGGTGCGCCATTCCAACTGGTCGCCGATCAACGGTCGACGCGGCCAGATCGAGGACGATGTCCGCGTCATCGACGTTTCACCCGGCAACGACTGGAGCCGGGTGCGGGTGTGGTTCGATCCAATCAAGGGACTGGGCACCACCGAATGGCCGGTGCGCGGCTTCATATACAGGGATAAAGCGCGCGAGACTTCCGCCGCCACAACGCGCTTGGCCGAGATCGACGATCCCATCGGCGACATCATCCGCAGCCGAACGCGCTGAGCGTGTTCAGCCCTGCTTCGCCACCGGCGGATTTTCACCCAGGTCCTCGAACCAGGCTTCGACCGGGCCACTGAGCTTGATCGTCAGCGGCTGGCCGCGGCGGTCCATGGTCTTGCCCGCCTGCACCCGCACCCAGCCCTCGGAAATGCAATATTCCTCGATATTGGTGCGCACCGCGCCCTTGAAGCGGATACCGACGCCGCGCTGCAGCACATCGGCGTTGAAATGCGGGCTTTTGGGATGGATCGCCAGATGATCGGGCGGTACATCGGGGCCGCTGGCCGCGGCAGGGGGTGTTTCATCGCTCATGGGCCGCCTGCTCTAGGCATCGCAGGGCGCTTGTCAATTCGGCCGGGCTTAAGTAAAGGCGCGCGCTCCGCCTAAGCGCGGGCGCGTAGCTCAGTGGTAGAGCACACCCTTCACACGGGTGGGGTCGCAGGTTCAATCCCTGCCGCGCCCACCATAAATGCCCTTGAAATAAAGGGAATTTATGGATGGACCCACTTCCATTCCGCAGGTCTTGACGCCGTTTGACGGCAAAAATGGGGTCGATTCGACCCTCGCTCGTACAAAATCCGTACAACGTCAGGGCTCCTTTCTGAGCTTGAGACCGGTCTTGCGCGGGGGTTTTCTGCGCATGCGATGATCTTATTCGAGTGGCTGAACTCGACCTCATCATCGCCCCCTCCACTCCCTTACGTTCCAGATGGTCCGGGCACATTGGAAGGCCGGACTGACCCGGTTATTCTGCAATCTTGACTTAGGAGTGTGAAATTTTCACGTTTGCAGAAAGAAATTTGTGATTATAAATCAACATAAAGGCAATGCCAGCATTCGGGTGCAACGTCGCGCGGGCCCGCTCCTTCCGCCATTTTTCACAGCGCAGTTTAGGGGGTGTCACATTCCGTCACCCAAGGCTCCGCACACGTCTCTGTCAGCGACGCCCAAGCAGGGAGCGAAGGCCCGTCTTACCGACTGCGGGAGCCGACCATGGGCCGATTCCAACCATAAGTGGCCATATACGGCCCCTTATATTGACATTTTATGGATTACAGGCCATATATGGCCTATGATTTTCACGCTCCATGATCAGATGATAGGCTTGGGAAAAAGGATCAAAGCGCGACGCTTGGCCTTCGATCTTAGTCAGGAAGCTGCTGCTGCCAAAGCTGGCGTAGCCCATAGAACCTGGCGACGGATGGAGGCCGAAGGAAGGGCCTCCATCGAGGATTTGATCCGCGCTGCCATTGCCCTCCGATGTGACGAAGGCATCGTCGAACTGTTCCCGGAGATGGCTGCAAACAGCATGGACGAGCTGCTTGCGCAGCAACGCAAGGCAACCAAATCGCAGCGGCAGCGCGCTGGGGGTACGAGGCCATGAAGCTTGTTCCGGGAACTCCACTGGCTGTTGGACTTTTGAGCGATGAGAAGTCCAAACCGCGCTCGGTCGGCAGGCTCGCAATGGCCAGCGGATTAGCACAGCTCGAATGGTCGGCAGAAGTCATCGCCGAGGGCCTGACGATTTCGCCTCTGAGCTACCCAGTAGAGCCCGGCCTGCATCCTGCTCGCAGCCGGACGTTCGACGGCCTCCATGGCTTCCTCTCGGACTGCTTGCCTGATGCTTGGGGCATGCTGTTGTTGAAGCGAAGGCTCCAGCGTTTGGGGTACCGGTTCGAAGATCTGGATGCAGTTGACCGGCTCGCCCTGGTTGGCACGAAAGGCCGTGGTGCCCTCGTCTTCCAACCGGAAACACTCGCAGGCGAAGCATCGGGCAGTATCGATCTCGATCTTCTGGCCGATGAGGCCCGCCATGTGTTGCTCGGCGAGGAAACCGAATTAGAAGCGCTTTTGGCTCGCTTGGGCGGCGGCTCAGGTGGCGCGCGGCCGAAAGTCCATGTGGCAATCGCCGCTGACGGCAGCCTGTGCGCCGGCGATGAACTGGCTTTAGGCGGCGACGCGCCCGCTTCCGAAGAATGGATCATCAAGTTTGCCGCGACCAATGACCCGGTAGATATCGGGCCGCTGGAAGAAGCTTACGCCAGAATGGCCCACGCCGCACATGTCGACATGGCGGAGACGAAGCTGATCCCATCGGCAACCGGTTCAGGCCATTTCGCCACCCGACGGTTCGACCGACCTGCTCCGGGCAAGCGGCTTCACATGGTCAGCTTGGGCGGCGCACTCGAGGCGTCACCGCATATTCCTAGCGTCGACTACGATGGCTTCCTGAAAGCGACGCTGGCGATAACCCGCAGCATGGCAGACGTTGAGCAGGCCTTCCGTCGTATGGTCTTCAACGTGCTTTCGCGCAATCGCGACGATCATGTCAGGCAGCAAGCCTACCTGATGGACGATCGCGGGAACTGGCGTCTCGCACCAGCCTTCGACCTTACCTATTCCAATGGTCCCGGTGGCGAACACTACATGGCAGTTCAAGGCGAAGGCCGTACCATCACGCGTGCGCACGTCGAAAGTCTTGGAAAGGACCACGGTATTCCGGCCAAAAGCATGGCCGCAATCATCGATGATGTTCGGTCCGCCATGGCCGATTGGCCGCTACATGCGCGGGAAACCGGGGTTGGGCAGTCGCTGACTTTAGTGAGCGAAGGTCTGGACGAAGTCGCGCGCCAATTCGGCTGAGTTAGCTGTCCAGAACATCATATTCGTTGCGCAATGTGGCAACCTCGTCTTGGCCGAGAAAAATTTGCTGCATTAACTGATGAATTGCCCATTATGCCCTATTGAAAATCACCATACGTTGGCTGGGATAGTCGGAAATTCCTCATGGAACTCAATCAGTCATCGTTTCCTCAACATCTGGCACAAAAAGCCATCGGCGTGCGCGCTTCATGACGCCAGCCAGCACCCGATCACTCGAATTGATGACCGAAGAAGAGAGAGCTTTCCACACTTGTCGCGATCGCGAGATGCTGTCGGCGACAGATGAGACGGGGCGCACCTTGCTTCATATTGCAGCGCAAGGTGGAAAGGCCGCAATTTGCCGACTGTATCTTAATGCCGGAATAGACCCACCAAAGGTCGACAATGCCGGGCGCACCGCAGCCGACTTGGCCAAGCTTGCAGGTTATGCATCCCTGTCCCGTTCGCTGGAAAATGCCATTGCCGACCAAACCGCGGCGGCAGGGTCGCGCTCATGAAGCACCGCCCGCAAGCTCAATGCTTGCACGGGATTCCGTGATATCGTATGAGACGGCAGTAGCTGACTGGCTATCGAAATGACCGCTGGCGAGGGTGGCAGCCCTTCCGGCGGTTTTTCGTTTCCGATCTGGTGGTCTGGGGACCGCCTCCGTCGCCGCCCAAATCCGACCAAATGAACGTGTTTCCGAGGGCCTCCGGGTGCCTGCTCGTACAAATCGCGTACAACGCCCCTCGTACAAGGGGCTGTTTTTGCATCCAAAACATCTAATACCAATAGCCCGATGACCTGACTCGGTTTGGGGATTCCTTTTTTGTCAGGAATATGATTCGGAGGCGGCTTCATTGGATGGAGCCGCAGATGCATGGATCGATAGTCCTCCGGGACGATTACAGCGCGGGAGATTTGCGCAAGCTGGCCCGTCGGGAGAACAATGGCCGCGTAGCTTTGCGGCTGACGGCAATCGCGGCTGTTCTGGAAGGGGCGAGCCGGAAGGACGCTGCGGCGCGCAGCGGGATGGATCGCCAGACCCTGTGCGACTGGGTTCACCGTTTCAACGAGAAAGGGCCGGACGGTTTGCGTGATGCGCCCTGCGGTCATCCCAAGAAGCGGCTGACGGCCTCGCAAGAAGCGGCGGTGAAGGCGCATGTGCTGAAAGGCCCTGACCCCGAGAAGGACGGGCTTGTGCGGTGGCGCTGTGTGGATATCCAGAGCTGGATCGAAGCGGAATACCAGGTTCGATACCATGCGCGCACGATTGGCAAGCTGCTCCATGCCCTGAACCTGAGCCATATCTCGGCGCGCCCTTGCCATCCCAAAAGCGACGTTGAGGCTCAGGCTGCTTTTAAAAAAACTTCGCAGCCAAAGTTGCGGAGATACTCCCCGCACATGCCGCCGGAAAGCGCCTCGAAATCTGGGTCCAGGACGAAGCCCGGGTAGGCCAGAAAGGGACGCTCACCTATGTCTGGGGCGAGAAAGGCACCCGCCCGCGCGCCGTGCGTGATCAGCGGTATGAATGCGCCTATATCTTCGGAGCCGTCTGTCCGGCACGCGGCGTAGGAGCGGCGCTGGTCATGCCCTTTGCCAACACCCAAGCCATGAACGCACACCTCATCGAAATCAGCAGCCAGGTGGAGGACGGCGCGCATGCCATCGTCATCATTGACGGAGCTGGCTGGCACACCACAAAATCCCTCAAGACCCCTGACAATATCAGCCTGCTCCGCCTGCCGCCTTACAGCCCCGAGCTGAACCCGCAGGAAAACATCTGGCAGTATCTCCGACAAAATGCCCTCGCAAACCGGGTCTATGAAACATACGAAACCATCGTCACCGCTTGCTGCAAGGCTTGGAACGACCTCATCGATCTGCCAGATACCATCAAATCCATCGCCAGCCGCGAATGGTTCCAGTGCGTCAGCTCATAGGGCCGTTGGTATAACTATCTGATTTGGCTGGCTCCCTTCACACGGGTGGAGTCGCAGGTTCAATCCCTGCCGCGCCCACCATCTGGTCCTGAGGATCGGGTGCAATTGGACACTTGCCGACTTACGTCGAAGCGAGCTGGTGCCGCCTTAGCCGCATAAGACTCTACAGCTTGGGCAGCGTGACCCCCTGCTGGCCCATGTACTTGCCCGCGCGGTCGGCATAGCTGACCTCGCAGGGTTCGTTGCCTTGCAGGAACAGGAACTGGCAGGCGCCTTCGTTGGCGTAGATTTTCGCCGGCAGCGGGGTGGTGTTGGAGAATTCCAGGGTGACATGGCCTTCCCAGCCCGGCTCCAGCGGAGTGACGTTGACGATGATCCCGCAGCGCGCATAGGTGCTCTTGCCCAGGCAGATCACCAGCACGTCGCGCGGCACCCGGAAATATTCGACGGTTCGGGCCAGGGCAAAGCTGTTGGGCGGGATCACACAGACGTCGGTCTTGCGGTCGACGAAGCTTTCGGGGTCGAAATTCTTGGGATCGACGATCGCGGAATTGACGTTGGTGAAGATCTTGAAATCATCGGCCACCCGCGCGTCATAGCCGTAGGACGAGAGGCCATAGCTGATGCACCCGTCACGGCGCTGGGCCTCGACGAAAGGCTCGATCATGCCGTTGTCGCGGGCCTGCTGCCGTATCCATTTATCGCTGAGAATCGCCATGGACGGTGCATGCCGATGCGCGGGGGTTCGGGCAAGGTTGGGCGGAGCGGATGTTGTGAATGAGTTGAGTCGGAGGCCAGCGCGTGTGCTTCGACAGGCTCAGCATGAGCGGGGTTTGGATACGTGGCTCTGCATAATGGGCATTCTCATTATTCACCGATTCCTAACCCCGCTCAGCCTGAGCCTGTCGAAGGCCGCGCGCTGACACCGCCCATTCTCACCCGCCAGTATACTCCCGGTACCACCGCACAAAGTTGGGCACGCCCACGTCAATCGACGTCGTAGGCTGGAAGCCAAGGTCGCGGGTGATCGCTTCGATATCGGCGAAGCTCTGGCGGACGTCGCCGGGCTGCATCGGCTGGAAGTCGATCTCGGCCTTGCGTCCGCATTCGGCTTCGAGAATTTCGACCACTTTCATCAGATGTTCCGACTTGTGGTTGCCGATATTGTACAGCCGGTGCGGCTTGAAGCTGCCACCGGCCTTTTCCGCGCCGTCGTCGGGCGGCGGATTGTCGAGGCAGGAGACGACGCCAGTGACGATGTCGTCGATATAAGTGAAGTCTCGGTACATGTCGCCGTGGTTGAACACCGGGATCGGCTCTCCGGCCATGATCTTGCGGGTGAAAATCCACATCATCATGTCGGGGCGACCCCACGGGCCATAGACGGTGAAGAAGCGCAGCCCCGTCAGCGGCAGGCGGTAGAGATGGGCGTAGGTTTCGCTCATCAGCTCGTCGGCCTTCTTGGTCGCGGCATAGAGCGACATCGGGTGATCGACCCTGTCGTCCACCGAAAACGGCAGCTTGGTGTTGCCGCCATAGACCGACGACGAGCTGGCATAGACCATATGCTCCACCCCCCGGTGCCGGGCGACTTCGAGCAGGTTGAGATGGCCGACCAGGTTGGCCTGAACATAGGCGTGCGGGTTCTCGATCGAGTATCGCACCCCCGCCTGCGCGCCGAGGTGGACGATACGGTCGAATTCCGTGCCGTGCAGCGCGCTGGTCAGGCCCGTGTAGTCGGCGAAGTCCTGGCGGTGGAAGGCGAAGCGGTTGCCGCCGGCATCGCGCAGGGCAGCGAGCCGCGCTTCCTTGAGGCGGACGTCGTAATAATCGTTGACGCAATCGACGCCGATGACAATGTCCCCGCGCGCCAGCAGGCGCCGGGCGACCGAGTATCCGATGAAACCGGCGATTCCGGTGACGAGAACGCGCATATTATTTCCTGCCCTTGCCCGAGTCTCGACTTCACAAAGTCCAGTCCGCCGCCGCGCCAAGCTCGCCCTTGAGGTCCGCCAGGGTTCCGCCTTCCGCCAACAGCGTCCGCAACTGCGTGCCGCCCATGGCAAGATATTCGCGGTGCGGCACTGCCAGCACGACCATGTCATAGCGCCGCTCGAACGCGTCGCCTACCAGCGGAATGCCATATTCGTGCAGCGCCTCGCCGCCATCGGCGTGGGCATCGTGCACGGTCACGGCGTGGCCCAGCCGGCCCAGCGTGCAGACCAGATCGGCGACCTTGCTGTTGCGCAGGTCGGGGATGTTTTCCTTGAAAGTCAGCCCCAGTATCAGCACGCTGCCGGGCTTTTGCCCGCGCGCCGCGTGCAACTGCTTGCCGACCCATGCCGCCATGCTGTCATTGATGCCGCGCCCGGCCAGTATCACCCGCGGGTCGAGCCCGAGCTGTTCGGCGCGGTGCGAGAGGTAATAGGGATCGACGCCGATGCAGTGGCCGCCGACCAGTCCGGGAGCGAAGGGCAGGAAGTTCCACTTGGTCCGCGCGGCGGCCAGCACATCCCACACTGAAAGGTCCATGCGGCTGAAAATCTGGGCAATCTCGTTCATGAAAGCGATGTTGATATCGCGCTGGGCGTTTTCGATGACCTTGGCGGCTTCGGCGGCCTTGATCGAGGCGGCGCGATAGGTGCCGCCGCTGGTGATCGCGCCGTACAGGTTTGCCACCCGCTCCAGCACCTCGGGGGTCTGCCCCGCGACCACCTTGGTGATCTTGTCGATGGTATGCTCGCGGTCGCCGGGATTGATCCGTTCCGGGCTGTAACCAAGGAAGAAGTCGCGCCCGCATTCAAGCCCCGATGCGGCCTCGAGGATCGGAGCGCAGATATCTTCGGTGACGCCGGGATAGACAGTGCTCTCATAGACCACCACCGGCACCCGGCCCTCGGCAACGGCAGCCGGCAGCATCGCGCCGACCGTGCGGCTGGCAGCTTCGACCATACGCAGGTCGGGCCGATTGGCACCGTCGATCGGGGTGGGCACGGTGACGATGTAGAAATCGGCGGGCGGGCATGCGCCCGGCTCGGCTAGCAGCGCCAGCGACGAGGCTTCGAGCCGTTCCCGGTCGATCTCGCCGGTGCGGTCATGCCCCCCGGCAAGCTCGCCGATCCGCCGGGTGTCGATGTCGAGCCCGACGGTGTCGAACTTGCCCGCCAACGCCACCGCCAGCGGCAGCCCGACATAGCCCAGGCCAATCACTGCAACGCGCGTTACGATCTGCTCACCCGCTACTGCCGGGGCGGCATTTTGCGCAACTGCCGGGGAATTCATGTAGGTCAAGGCAGGCCTTCCATCGGGCGCAGCTTGCGCCGCTTGGCCCCGCCATAGCGCCAAGCATCTTATTTCATGGTTAACACTCGGATGGTAAGGGCAAATTCATGAGCACACCCGCCACCATCCTCGTCGTCTTCGGCACCCGCCCCGAGGCGATCAAGCTGTTCCCGGTCGTCGCCGCGCTGAAGGCCGACGCGCGTTTCGACGCCCGTGTCTGCGTATCGGCGCAGCACCGCGGCCTGCTCGACCAGGTGCTGGAGATTGCCGGAATTGTTCCCGACCACGATCTCGACGTGATGAAGCCCGACCAGTCGCTGGACGCGCTCACCGCCGCATTGCTGACCGGGCTGGGCCGGGTGATGGACGAGGTCAGGCCAGCCCGGATCATCGTCCAGGGCGATACCGCCACCGCCATGACCGGCGCGCTGGCGGCTTATTACCGCAAGATCCCGGTCGATCATGTCGAGGCCGGGCTGCGGTCGGGCAATATCTATCACCCCTGGCCCGAGGAAATTAACCGCAAGATCATCGGGTCGATGGCCAGCCTGCATTTCGCGCCCACCGAGGTTTCGGCGGCAGCGCTGCGGGCAGAGAACGTCGATCCGGCGCGGGTCCATGTCACCGGCAACACCGTGATCGACGCGCTGCACTGGGTCAGCGCCAAGGTGGCCGCCGATCCGGGGCTGGCTGCGGGCCTCGCCGACCTCGAAGCGCGCTTTGCCGGCAAGCGGATTATCGGCGTCACCAGCCACCGCCGCGAGAATTTCGGCGGCGGGCTGGAAGCCATAGCCGAAGCCATCCGGCAGATTGCGGCACGCGAGGATGTCGGCATCATCTTTCCGGTCCATCCCAACCCCAATGTCCGCAGCGTGATGGACGGGGCGCTGGCGGGGCTGGCCAATGTCGCGATGATCGAGCCGCTCGACTATCCCAGCTTCGCCCGCCTGCTCGGCCTGGCCGAGATCATGCTGACCGACAGCGGCGGCGTGCAGGAAGAGGCCCCCGCGCTGGGCAAGCCGGTGCTGGTGATGCGCGAAACCACCGAGCGGCCTGAAGGCGTCACGGCGGGCACGGCCAAGCTGGTCGGCACCGATGCGGAGCGTATCGTTACCGAAACTTTCACACTCCTCGACGATAATGTCGCTTATGAAAAGATGGCGCGCGCCCATAATCCCTTCGGGGACGGGGCTTCCGCGCGCCGGATTGTGGAGCTGCTCGCACATGAAATCTGACATCAAGCCTGACGTCTGCGTTGTCGGGCTGGGCTATATTGGCCTGCCGACAGCCGCAATCATCGCGCGCGCCGGCTGCAAGGTGCTGGGCATCGATATTTCGCAATCGGTGGTCGATACGATCAACCGCGGCGAAATCCATATCGAGGAAGTCGATCTGGACGGGCTGGTCCACGGCGTGGTGTCGCGCGGGTTGCTGCGCGCCTCGACCGAAGTTGCCCCTGCCGACGTCTTCGTCATCGCCGTGCCAACCCCGTTCGGCAAGGATCACGCGCCCGATATTTCCTATGTCCTCGCCGCAGCAAGCGCAGTCGCGCCGGTGCTCAAGCAGGGCGACATCGTCATTCTCGAATCGACCTCGCCGGTCGGCACCACCGAACAGATGCGCGACATGATCGCCAGGCTGCGCCCCGATCTGAAGTGCCCCGGCATCACTGCCGAAACCCCCGATATCTCCATCGCCTATTGCCCCGAACGGGTGCTGCCCGGCCATATCCTCGAAGAGCTGACCAACAACGACCGCTCGATCGGCGGCATCACGCCGCGCTGCGCGCGCAAGGCGCTGGCCTTCTACAAACGCTTCGTGCGCGGTGCCTGCATCACGACCGATGCCCGCTCGGCGGAAATGACCAAGCTGGTCGAAAACGCCTACCGCGACGTCAACATCGCCTTTGCCAACGAGCTTTCGATCATCTCGGACACGATGGGCCTCGATGTCTGGGAAGTGATCCGGCTGGCCAACCGCCATCCGCGCGTCAACATCCTCTCGCCCGGACCGGGTGTCGGCGGGCACTGCATCGCGGTCGATCCGTGGTTCATCGTCCACGGCGCGCCCGATGATACCCCGCTGATCCGCACCGCGCGCGGCGTCAACGATGCCAAGATCCACCACGTCATCCGCAAGGCCGGCGAACTGGTAGCGGCGCATCCCAAGGCGCGGGTCGCCTGCCTCGGCCTCGCCTTCAAGGCCAATATCGACGATTTCCGCGAAAGCCCGGCGCGGCTGGTGGCATCGACGCTGGCGCGCAAGTTCGGCGACCGCATCAATATCGTCGAGCCCTATGCCAGCGAACTGCCGATCGAATATACCGACACCGGCGTCAGCCTGATCGACATCGATACCGCGCTGGAGGACTGCGACATCCTGATCGTGCTGGTCGATCACGACCTTTTCCGCGTGGTGCCGCTGGCCGAACGCGCCGACAAGATCGTCTACGACACCCGCGGCATCTGGCCGGACCAGCCCAGGGATTCGGGCGAGAGCAAGCCGGGACTGCGGCTGGCGAGTTAAGACAGGGCTATCGCAAGTAGCCCAAATCCATCCAATCTCGTCACCCTGAACTTGTTTGTGCACGCACGTCTTCGACTCCAGGGCCCATCATGCCGCACGATCAGAGCCAGCAGAAAGGGCGCAAACCGCGAGGTGTTGCTCGAAAATCAGAGCTCCGGGTGCGCGGTAAAATGGGCCCTGAAACAAGTTCAGGGTGACGATGAGTGAATGTCTGGGCCCATAAGCGATAGTCCTGCAAGTTATACCAATCGCCCATTGCGCCAACTCTGCTCCCCTCCCGTTCAGGGCAGGGCTATCGCATATTCCATTTGGTGCCTGTGCATCCCAGTCCCCCTCCCGCTTGCGGGAGGGGTTAGGGGTGGGCCAGTCGGGCGAAATCGACGGTTTCGCATCAAATTCAGACTCACCCACCCCCAACCCCTCCCGCAAGCGGGAGGGGAGAAGAAAGGGCAGTTCGGAATATGCGATAGCCCTGCCCCTCCCCTGAGACGCAGTCGAGCGCAGCTCAACAGGAGGGGCTTGAGAGGGCATTTCATCGGGCAGTTGGTATTAGGTCGATACTCATGGCGCCGCCAATTCCTCGCTGCTAGAATCCCGCAATAGTGCACCGGGATGAGGCAGCAGCAATGGACACGGCAAGACCCGGGGCATGCATCGATCATGGTGCGCTGATTTCGGAAATCGACTTCGCGCCGTTCCGCATGCGCGTTTCGAGCGAGCGATACTCTTCGGCCGACTACCAGGCGCGCGAGCGCGAGCTGCTGTGGATGCGGGCGTGGCAGGTTGCGGGCCGCACCGAGGAAATCCCCGAGCCGGGTGACTGGATGGAATACCGCATTTACGACCAGTCGTTCGTGCTGGTGCGCGGCAGGGACGGGACCGTTCGCGGCTTCGTCAACGCCTGCCGCCATCGCGGCAACGCCCTATGCGAGGGGCGCGGCAGGTCGGCGCGCTTCACCTGCCCCTATCACCTCTGGTCTTACGGGCTCGACGGCGCGCTGCTGGCCATCCCCCGGCCCGATTTTGACGGTACCATCGAGGAATTTGTCGGTCCAAGGGACGAGCTGGGCCTGCGGCAGGTGCCGGTAGAGTGCTTCGCCGGCTTCATTTTCCTCAACCCCGATATCGCCGCGCCGCCACTGGCCCAGCACCTTGGTGAGGTCGCCGGCCTGCTCGCGCCCTATCGGCTTGAGGAAATGACCGCCTACGCGCTCAATGTCCGCGAGGCGCTTGATTGCAACTGGAAGGTGGTGATGGACGCTTTCCAGGAGGGCTATCACATCCAGGCTGTCCATCCCGAACTGATCTCGGCAATGGACGAATCGAAGGAGCGATACGGCTTCTTCGGCGACCACAGCGTCGCCACCGGCCCGTTCGGCGATGCCAACCTCGCCGAATTCGGGCCCGAGCAGCAGGTCGAATCGGTGCGCGGGCTGCCCGCGACATTCCCCGGCGTGGTGGAGGTGCTGCCTCGTTTTGAGGAAATGGTCGAAGTCTATCGCGGTCTCGACGGCGCGCTCGTGTTCCCCGAAGGCATTTCGGGTCGGCTGCTGCTTCAGCAGGCCACCCGCGAGGTGCTGACCGCCAAGGGCCTCGACGTCAGCGGGCTCACCGACATCCAGATGAGCGACAATCATTTCCACCTGGTCTTTCCGAACCTGTTCATGACCATCCGCGCGGGCGAGGCGACCTGCATCATTTCCGCGCCACACCCCGGTGGCGATCCCAACCGCTGCACCTGGCAGGTGCTGGGCCTGCAATGGTTCCCGCCAGAACTGCGCGATGAAAAGCGCGAGCCGCTGCGCGAAATCGCCGAGGGCGATCACTTTCCCTATTTCCTGGCTCTGGAACAGGATTACACGATGATGCAGCGCCAGCAGAAGGGTCTGCGCAACCAGGCACTGGGCGAAATGGCGCTGACCAGGCAGGAAGTGCGGCTCGCGCATTTCCATGCGGCGCTGGACAGCTGGATCGAGGGCAGTGCGAGGCCCTGAATTTACCGGGAGAATTCAATGGAAATCGCAACAGCCAAGGGCGTCAGCAGCGCGGCAGGACCGCTGCTCGATGTGGTCAACCGTTTCGTCGCAGCGCAGGGCAAGGCGATGGCGGCCGGGATCACCCAGCCGTCGGACTGGGATCCGGTGGCCGAATTTGTCGCAGTTGATGAATTCAGGCGCGTTGGTGCCTATCTCGAAGAGCTCAACTGGGAGAGCTACAAGCAATTCCTCACTGATTGGGCGGCTGGCGGCACCCATTTCGAGATGACGGTGTTCCACATCAGCGAAGTCGGCAACGCCGTGTTCCAGGAGATCGAAGAGCGCCATACCCGCGGCGACACCTTCATCCGCAAGAACGTGATCGCGGTCTATCGCTTCACCCCGAACCGCAAAATCCGCCACCTCGACATCTACGAACAGGCCAGCGACAGCGGCGACTGGATCAGGGCCGCGGCAAGGGAGGCGGTGGGGGGGACAGGCCGGACGCAGGCAGCAACTCATCGGGTCAGGTCAAGCGTAAATGTGTCATATGACTATTGACACCTAACGCTCGTTGGTCTAGGAACCCTGCGTGAGAATTGTCTCGATCCGGCATAAGGGCCTGGCCCGTTTTGTTGAAAAAGACGATGCTTCTAAGCTCGATCGGCGGATGGTCGCCAAGCTCAGGGTGCAGATCACATTCCTGACCGGAATGTCACACAGTGACGAATTCAGGGATCTGGCATTCTGGAAAGCGCATCAATTGAGCGATGACCGCTGGAGCTTTCATGTCACCGCCAACTACCGGCTGACCTTTGCCGTCGATAACGCGGCACAGGAAATCCGGATACTCGATCTGGAGGATTATCATTGATGAACCCGGAGATTGCCATACACAGTCCCAGCCATATCGGTGCCTTTGTCCGCGAAATCGTGGAGGGGCATGGCTTGAACGTCTCGGCGGCGGCCCGTGTGCTGGGGGTGACGCGGCAGACCCTGTCGATCCTGATGAACGAACATGGCGGGCTGTCCCCCGACATGGCGCTGCGCATCGAAAAGGCTTTCGGCGTGCGGATGGATACGCTGCTCAGGATGCAGACGGCGTGGGAAATCGCCGAGGCCCGCAAGCGCGAGGGTACGTTTGATATTCAGCGCTACATGGCGGCCTGAGCCTCAAATCCCGGCGTGCCACGCATAGTCCGAGTGATCCTCCCAGTAACCGCCCTTGCCGCCGTATAGCCCGGCCAGCGTTGAGCGCGCTTCGATGCGCATCACGTATTTGGCATGCTTGTAGCCGAGCTGTCGTTCGACCCGCAGCCGGATCGGGGCACCGTGGCCGATAGTGAGCGGCTTGTCGTTCATCTTCCAGGCGAGGATGGTCTGCGGGTGTAGCGCATCAACAAGGTCGATCGATTCGTAATAGGGCGCCGAACCGAAGGCATCGGCACAGTGAAACACCAGAAAGCGCGCTGCGGGCAGCAGTCCGGCCATGGCAACAATCTGCGCCAGCTGCGGCCCCTGCCACTTGCCGATGGCACTCCAGCCCTCGACACAGTCATGCCGGGTGATCTGGCTGCGCTGCTGCATCGCCTGCAGGGCTGACAGCGGCAGCGCGAGCGGGCGCTTGACCAGGCCATCGACGGCGAGGGTCCAGTCGGCGAAATTGCTGGCGACATGACGGCGGTAGGATTCGGTGGCCGGATCGCTGTTGCCGTTGACCCGGAACACCGGCGACATGTCGCTCTCGCCGAACTCCCTCGCCAGTGCGTCATCGCCCCCGATGAGCCGTTGTGCGCCCTTGTGCCACTGCTCGGTGCCTTTGAGGACCGAGCGGAAGCCGGGGCTGGAATTGAGTTTGTCGCAGCCCGAGAGCAGCAGCCCGCCAGCGCCCAGTGCTCCGGCTCTGAGCAGTTTGCGGCGGCTGAAACGGTCGGGCAGGATCATGATTTCACTCTCTTTTCCTTCGGCAACCGGTATCGACCGGTGATCATCGAGCGGACCTCGTTGATCGGTCCCGCCAGCACCACCATCACCAGATGCACGACAATAAACGCCGCGAAGCCGGCAGCGCAGAGAAAGTGCACCGAACGCGCCGACTGCCGCCCGCCAAACACCTCGGTCACGAAAGGCCAGGCCGAATCCACGCCCGGCGACATGCCGAGGCCGCTCAGCACCACCAGCGGCAGCAGCACCAGCAGCACGCCCAAATAAGCACCCTTCTGCAGGATGTTATAGTTCAGCGCCGCCATCCCGGTGGGAAAGCGCAGCCGGGCATGGTCGATAATGTCATGCCAGATATGCGATGGCCGCAGCTGTTCTCGGGTGGGCAGCAGATCGCGCCGCAGATGCCCGTTGAACAGAGACCACAGCAGATAAAACAGCGCCCCCAACCCCAGCAGCCAGGCGAAGGCCAGGTGCCACAGCCGGGCGTCGGCGAGGCTGTAGGTGGAAGGGATGGTCGCCCAGCCGGGAAAGGCGACACCGGCCATCGATCCGATCTCCAGCCAGGCCGGATCGGTGTTGGCGCCATATTCGCCCCAGTAAAGCCGCGGATGAGCATTGAAGATCATCAGCCCGCTCATCAGCATGACGATCAGCACCAAGGCATTCAGCCAGTGCCAGATGCGGGTGGACAGCCGGTGTCGGCGGACCAGATCGCCGCCCTGGGGTCCAATGGAATCAGCCTCGGCCATGCACGCCTCCGTTCGGGACAACAGAGGCTAGCACAGATCCGGCGGCCAATACTATTCCGGCATGGGTTCGATTGGATTCGGTAATGGCCCTAGCGGTGCGACAGCCCCGGGTTGCTCTCGGCAAGGCGGCAGCGCAGCGAATTCTGGACAAAGGCGGTGGCGATGTACTGGCCGACCATCGCCGGGAATTCGATCATCTGCGCCTCGTCCCAGCTCTTCGCCAGCACCTCCCATGTCGCGTCGGACAGGGCGTAATCCGACATCAGCTCCTCCACCCCCCGCAGGATCGCGGCATCGTGCTCGCTCCACCCCGGAGCCGCCGAGCCCTCGATGGCCCGTTCGATCTCCTCGGGCGTCACCCCGTAACGCTGGCTGATCCTGACATGCTCGCCCCACTCATAGGGCGCACCGCACAGCCAGGCCTGACGCAGGATCGCCAGCTCACGCTCGCGCGCCGGGATGCGGCCTTTGAACAGCACCGTGCCCATTTCCATCTGGCAGCGGAACAGATCGGGATGCTTGACCATAGTGCGCATATATTCGGGCACCACAACAGCGCCGCCGGCACCGGCGGAATTGCGCACCCGGTCGACCACCTCGCGCACTTCCGCGCTCATCTCGCTGTCGTCGATGGCTTCGATGCGCGGACCTTCGCCCACCACCTGCGCGTGGCGCGCGGCGACGTCGTAGCCGCTCAAACCCGCCGCTTTCTGCGCTTCGCTCATCGCTGGGTAAGCCCGGAATTGTAATCGGTCAGCCGCATGCGCAGCGCGTTCTGCTGCATGGCAGTTGCCAGATAGCTGCCCACCAGGATCGGAAATTCCATCAGTTGCAGCTCGTTCCAGTTCTCGGCGAGCGCATCCCAGGTCGCATCGGACAGCATCACCGTTGCCATCAGTTCATCGACCGCCGCCAGGATCGTGCGATCGCGCGCGCTCCAGCCGGATGCATCGGGACCATCGACAACCCGCGCGATCTCCTCTGCGGTCAGGCCTTGCCGCTGTCCGATCATGACATGCTCGCCCCATTCATACGGCGCTCCGCACAGCCATGCCTGCCGCAGCACGATCAGCTCGCGCTCGCGCGCCGGAATTGCGCCATTGGCGGCCAGGAACATGCCCATTGCCATCTGCGCCTGATAGAGGTCGGGATGGCGCAGCATGGTGCGGATCGAATCGGGCACGACGCCGTTTTCGGGGATGCCGAAGGCCTTGCGCATCTCGCGGCAAATTGCGCGCGCGTCCTCGGAAAGCTCCTCTTCCGGTAACGGCGCAATCCGCTGCGGCGGGCCGAGAATGTCCGCCTCGCGCGCCGCAATATCGAAGCCCTCGCCTGTTTTGCTGCCTGGAAGCGCCATCCTCGAATCCCTATTGTCGAATATTCTTATTGCTCAGCCCTTAGTGGCTTTGCCGGGAGCGGCAAGCCTTGACCCGCAGCCCGCTTTACCGCCATCTCGCACGCAGCAGGAGAGGAAGTGCCGCCATGTCTGTAGTCCTGAGCGAGTACCGCGACGCCATTGCCGTGATCACGCTCAACCGCCCCGAACGCCGCAACGGTGTTACGGTGGAGATGTGCCGCGAACTCTACGACGCCGTGAAAGGCGCGGCCGAAAGCGATGCGCGGGTGCTGATCCTGCGCGGGGCGGGCAATGATTTTTGCGTCGGCGCGGATTTGCAGGGCGGCGGCGGGAGCACCAATCCCGTCCCGAGCATGGAGGGCATGGAGCAAATCTACCACGCTTCGCTGCTGCTCCACTCCATGCCGCAGGTCTCCATCGCCGCGATCGACGGCGGCTGCGCGGGGGCCGGGATGGGCTGGGCGGCGGCCTGCGATTTCCGCTTCGCCACCCCGGAAGCGCGCTTCTCGACTGCCTTCCTCAAAGTCGGGGCATCGGGCGACATGGGCCTGGCCTGGTCGCTCACCCGCGTGCTCGGCGGCGCCCGCGCGCGTGAGCTGTTGCTGTTCCCCGACAAGCTGACCGGCGCGCAGGCACTCGAGATCGGCCTCGTCACCCGCCTGTTCGCGCGCGAGAGCCTTCACGATGAAGTGGTGGCACTGGCAGAAGAGCTCGCCGGGCGCGATGCCATGGCGCTGCGCATGGGCAAGGCCAATGTGCTTTCCGCCGAGCAGCTGGGCCTGGCCGACTACATCGCCATCGAAACCGCCCGCCACCTCGCCATCGCCTCGCGCCCCGGCATGGGCGAGCGCATGGCCGAAGCCTTCAGGCGCTCGAAGGACGGTTGACCGCCACCTGCCGCCGTGGCAATTGCCCCGCCTGCCCCCGGGCAGACCTGCATGCGGGTGTAGCTCAATGGTAGAGCAGCAGCTTCCCAAGCTGAATACGAGGGTTCGATTCCCTTCACCCGCTCCATTTTCCTGTCCGCCGATGTTCGCAGGCGTCTAGACAAACCCCCAAAATCCAAGGTATTAAGCGGTTATCAGGCCGCAAGCGTCCACCCGCGTTCGCATTCAGCCACCCGCCGCTGGGGGTATGATTGGGGGGTATATGCAAAATGGCCAAGTCGATACCCCCACGCTTGGGGGTATATTGGGGGTATGAACCCCGGAGAGGCTAGGAAATCCGTGGCTTTGACCGATGTAGCAATCCGCAATGCCAAGCCCGGCGCGAAGGCGATCAAGCTGGCGGACGGGGGCGGCATGTTCCTGCTTGTCACGCCAGCCGGGGGCAAGCTCTGGCGGCTCAAGTTTCGCGTCGATGGGCGCGAAAAGCTGCTGGCCATCGGAGCCTATCCGGAGATTGGCCTGGGCGAGGCGCGCAGGCGGCGGGAGGAAGCGCGCGAACTGATCGCCCTTGGCAAAGACCCGTCGCGCGAGAAGCAGCGCGACAAGGTGCGCGCCCGCATACAGGCAGCGGACACGTTCACGGCGATCTGCAACGAGTATTGCGCAAAGCGCAGGCGCGACGGCGCCAAGGGCTGGGCACCCGCCACGGCGATTCGCAGCGAATATCTGCTTTCGCTGGTTTGCGGCTCCATCGGCAAGTTGCCCATTGGCGAGATTGAACCGGCGGACGTGCTGACCGCCATTCGCCGGATCGAAGGCAAGGGCAAACTGGAAAGCGCCCGGCGCAGCCTGCAACTGGCGGGCGCGGTGTTCCGCTATGCCGTGGCGACGGCGCGGCTGGCGTCGGACCCTACCCGCGATCTGCGCGGCGCGCTAACTGCCCCCACGGTTACACATTACGGCGCGATCACCGATGCCAAGCGGGTTGGCGAACTGTTGCGCGCGATCGATGGCTATGAAGGCAGCGGCATAACCAAGGCCGCCCTGCAAATCGCGCCCCATGTCTTTGTCCGCCCCGGCGAACTGCGCCATGCCGAATGGAGCGAAATCGATCTGGACGGCGCGCTCTGGATCATCCCGGCGGGCAAGATGAAAATGCGCAAGGCGCACCATGTTCCCCTTTCGCTGCAAGCGGTGGAACTTGTTCCGCGAAGTGCAGTCAGTCACCGGGCCGAATGGCTATGTCTTCCCTTCGATCCGCACTCGCGCCCGCCCGATGAGCGAAAACACCGTCAACGCCGGTCTGCGGCGGCTGGGCTATGCCAGCGATGAAATGACGGCGCATGGCTTCCGGGCGATGGCTTCCACGCTGTTGAACGAAAGCGGCAAGTGGAACCCGGACGCAATCGAGCGGGCGCTGGCGCATGGTGATACCGACAAGGTGCGCGCCGCCTATCATCGCGGGGCGCATTGGAAAGAGCGGGTGGAAATGGCGCAATGGTGGTCCGACTATCTCGACCTGTTGCGGAAAGGGGCGGACATTGTCCCTTGGCCGCATAGGAACGCATCCGACTAGACAAGGCGGCTTGCTTGGGCTGATTGTGGGCATGTGGACCAGCTAGAACGCGCTCAGATTCGTTTGCTTTTGGAGCACCGTGGTTCCGAGTATGATCGTCTTTGTGGCGATGCGCAGAAGGCGATGCACGCGGAGCATTCGGCAAAAGGCCTTTTGCGATCCGGCGCGACAGTCAAAGTCGCGATCCGAATTGCCGAAGAGCAAACCGATGCCTTCGTGGACAAGCTAATCGACGAAGAGGCGGCGGTTGCTCAGGACATCGATGCTTTCAATCTGATTGTATCGGAATTGACGGCCCGGTTTCGTGGACGGGAGGCTGAATTGGCCGAAGCTGTCCGTCTCGCGACAGCCGGGCAAGGCGACAGGTTCGCCAGCGTGCAGCGCGAGGGGGAGCGCCTTTTTGCCGAAATGCGCACCCGGGTTTTCAAGCGCCTCGAAATCCATCGCTTTTCATTTACACGTCCTACGAAAGGCGATTTGGCAGCGATGGGCATTCGATCACAGTCAACAGCGTCGCTGCCCGATGCGCCAGCCAAGCCCACACGCGCGCTGTTCGATACGATCAAGGGCGCGATCAACAAGCTGACCATTCACGATAGCGGCGATACGCACGTCATTGACCGGATCAAGCTATCGGAAACCCGCCCGCAAGTGGTGCGGCGGCGCGACACGATAGAGGCCACCAAGTCGCTTATGAACAAGGTGACGGGTGATAATGCTTTTGAATTGGCCTTCGCTTCATTCCTTGAAGCGGCTGGCGACGTGCAGGCCTTCTACAAAAACTCCGAAGCAACCAATTTCACGATTGAGTATCAATCGGCGGGCGGCGGCATTGTGCGGGACTATCGCCCTGACTTCATTGCCCGCGACGTGGCGGGCGTGATCTGGATTATCGAAACCAAGGGCCGCGAAGACCTTGAAGACCCGCGCAAATGGGAGCGGCTCAAACTGTGGTGCGATGATGCAAATGCGCAGGACGCGCCGCACCGCTATCGGGCGTTGTTCGTTAGGCAGGACGCTTGGGACGCGACGCTCAATCCGATGCGGACATTGGCAGAAGCGGACGCTGCGTTCGGGGACGGCTAAGCGTCGTCATAATTCAGAGTGACTTGATTTCATTGCGCCTAAATATCCGCCAGATACGGCGCATTTCTGCCATTTTCCCCTTCGAATGAATTGGTCTGAGTTGCATAATCGAAAACAAAATCGGACTGATTGAGAAGTGACAGATGCCCGTATTTTTGCAATTTGCCGTTTCAGTTCAATTGTATGAATGGTGCGAATTGTCGCGTACGGTGTGTATCTCTAACTGCGATCATCGTTGCGTTGTTCCATCCCGAATGGCTATTTCGGACAATGAAAACCAAGCCAGCGGGAACCGTTAGGCGAAGGCGAACAAGGGCAAATTTCGTCCCTAGCCATCACGCTTGGGGGTATGATTGGGGGTATTTGGAAAATGCGCCCAACTAGAAACGTCGTAAATCTGCGGAAAATAGCCTATTTCGCGGTTCCCTTCACCCTCCAGTTTTTCTTCCAGCTTTGCGAAGGCTCTTGCAGCTCCTCGCGAACGGCGTTGCATCGACCTACCGCGCCAGCCAGTCCACGGCGTCTTCGGCCGCCCCGCGGCTGTCGTGGCCGGTGCGTTCGGCGACCGAGAGTTCCCAGTTGAACGGCAGGCCCGCTCCGGCGGCGGTATCGCGGGCCTGGTGGTAGAAATACTGGCCGCGATCGAACCGGGTGCGGCCTTGCCGCCTGGTCTCGCGGGTGCGGCGCAGATCGTCGGCCTGGGGATCGTCGTCGTTCTCGCCGATCTGGATCATGACCTTGTCCGCAAACGCCGCCGCCAGATTGGCCTGGGGAACGCCCTTGACGCCGTAGGGCCAGGCGATGGTGCGGTCGGGCAAGGCATACCACCCGGCCATCGAAATCACCGCCCGCTCGACCCGTGCTTCGGGATGCAGCCAGAGAAAACGATGCACGAACTGCGCGCCCGCCGAATGGCCGAACAGCCGGTAACCCGACCTTGTGCTTCCCGAGTTACGGCGCACTTCATCGAAAATCGGCTCGATAGCGCGGTAGCTCGAATCCCTGGGTTCGCCCTTTCTGCCGACATCGCCCAGCGCATAGCCATGCGATCCGGCGAAACGCCACCGGTCAAAATGGGGCACGATCAGCAGAAAGCCGTGCCGGTCGGCGAGGGGCTGCCAGGTTTCGAAGGTATAGTCCATGTTGCGGTTGATGCCGTGCAGCGCGATCACAACCGGCGAGTCCGGCTGCCAATTTGCCGGGCGATAGGTCGCCACTTTCATCGCCGGTCCGCCCCAGCCGGTCAGCTTGAAACTCTGCTCGCTGCCCCTTGCCGCACCAGGCTGCGCCGAGCAGGCCGAAATGGGACAGGCCAGCAATGCAATGCTTACAATGATTGACAAGCGGGCAGGCAGCATCACAGGTCAGTCCACTGCAATCAATGTACCAGGACCGGCCGGATCATCGCATGAAAACGTTCAACCATCTGCTTCTTCCCATTGCCGCGCTGGTTACGGCGCTGGCCGGCTGCGATTCTGCCGGTCAAAGCGATTTTGACGGCGGAACGCTGGTTCTGGTTGGAGGAGACACCCATTTCGCCGAGGACTATGCCCGTCCGGACAAAGACGGGAAAGCTAAAAACGACATGCCCGCAGAGGATTACCGGCGCGGTTTCGTCAGGCTCAAACCTTTGCTTGATCGCAGCGCCTTCGCCGTGGTCAATCTCGAAACCCCGCTCAGCCCCCAACTTGCCGATGCCAATCTCGACAAGGCCTATGTCCACTGGACCTATCCGGACAAGACTGGGCCGGCGCTGGTTGCAGCTGGCATCGATGCCGTCGGGCTGGCCAACAATCACACCGTCGATCAGGGCAATTCCGGGCTGATCCGAACTTTCGTCGAACTGGACAAGCACAAGCTGGCCTACTTTGGAGCCGGCAACGACCTGGCGGACGCGGAAGCCCCCTTGCTCCACGAGATTACCTTGCCCGGCGGCGGCAAGCGGCTGCTGGCCTTCTTCGGCATGTTCGAGGAACGGGAAAAGTTCAGAACCGAACTTGGCTTCTATGCCGGTGAGGACAAGTCAGGCGTCGCACCGATCGATACCGTGACCTTCGCCCGGCAGGTCACCCGGCTGCGCGCCGAACGCCCCGGGGTGTTTATCGTGGCCTTTCCGCATTGGGGTGAGAATTACGCCTGGGCCAACCGCGAGCAGGTTCGCCTTGGCCGCGAGCTGATCGATGCTGGTGCCGATATGGTGATCGGCCAGCACGCGCATACCTTGCAGGAGATCGAGCGTTATCAGGACAAATGGATAGTCTACGGGATCGGTAATTTTTTGTTCAACGCACCCTGCCGCTACGCGAAATATCGCAAGGTCAAGCCGTTCGGACTGGTGGCGCAGTTGAGCTTCGGGCGCGATCCGAAAGCTCCGCCGGCGGTCAGACTGCATCCATTCCTGTCGGACAACCGCAAGAGCTCCTACCAGCCGCGGCCTGCTACGCTGGAAGAGACCCGGACCATCGTCTCGGCCATTCAATCGCGCTCGAAATCAATCGGCTTCGATGCCAGGGTCGTGGATAACGACCCGGCAGGGACCGCTTTCGAATTGAAGGATTAACCGCCGCGGTCGCGGCATGGCATCAAAGTGTCCCAATTCTGGATTATCCGGGGTTTGAACTACGTAGTTAACCGGCATTAACCGCTGTAAATATTCGCGTATAGGCGTATTATACCAACGGCCCTATGAGCTGACGCACTGGAACCATTCGCGGCTGGCGATGGATTTGATGGTATCTGGCAGATCGATGAGGTCGTTCCAAGCCTTGCAGCAAGCGGTGACGATGGTTTCGTATGTTTCATAGACCCGGTTTGCGAGGGCATTTTGTCGGAGATACTGCCAGATGTTTTCCTGCGGGTTCAGCTCGGGGCTGTAAGGCGGCAGGCGGAGCAGGCTGATATTGTCAGGGGTCTTGAGGGATTTTGTGGTGTGCCAGCCAGCTCCGTCAATGATGACGATGGCATGCGCGCCGTCCTCCACCTGGCTGCTGATTTCGATGAGGTGTGCGTTCATGGCTTGGGTGTTGGCAAAGGGCATGACCAGCGCCGCTCCTACGCCGCGTGCCGGACAGACGGCTCCGAAGATATAGGCGCATTCATACCGCTGATCACGCACGGCGCGCGGGCGGGTGCCTTTCTCGCCCCAGACATAGGTGAGCGTCCCTTTCTGGCCTACCCGGGCTTCGTCCTGGACCCAGATTTCGAGGCGCTTTCCGGCGGCATGTGCGGGGAGTATCTCCGCAACTTTGGCTGCGAAGTTTTTTTAAAAGCAGCCTGAGCCTCAACGTCGCTTTTGGGATGGCAAGGGCGCGCCGAGATATGGCTCAGGTTCAGGGCATGGAGCAGCTTGCCAATCGTGCGCGCATGGTATCGAACCTGGTATTCCGCTTCGATCCAGCTCTGGATATCCACACAGCGCCACCGCACAAGCCCGTCCTTCTCGGGGTCAGGGCCTTTCAGCACATGCGCCTTCACCGCCGCTTCTTGCGAGGCCGTCAGCCGCTTCTTGGGATGACCGCAGGGCGCATCACGCAAACCGTCCGGCCCTTTCTCGTTGAAACGGTGAACCCAGTCGCACAGGGTCTGGCGATCCATCCCGCTGCGCGCCGCAGCGTCCTTCCGGCTCGCCCCTTCCAGAACAGCCGCGATTGCCGTCAGCCGCAAAGCTACGCGGCCATTGTTCTCCCGACGGGCCAGCTTGCGCAAATCTCCCGCGCTGTAATCGTCCCGGAGGACTATCGATCCATGCATCTGCGGCTCCATCCAATGAAGCCGCCTCCGAATCATATTCCTGACAAAAAAGGAATCCCCAAACCGAGTCAGGTCATCGGGCTATTGGTATTATCAGAGCGAAAAAACATCGAGTCGCAAGAAGGTTAGCCAGCTTTTCTGAGGTTAGGGCACTCATGCGACTCGATTTGGATTTACCGGGCACCGAAGGGTGCCTCGAAAGCCGGAAGGAAGCTTCCGGCATTGACGACGAAGTCGCGATCAGGGGCGTGACCATGTATGATGTAATTGAGCCGGACGCGCCTGCGTCCGAAGCGCGGCAAGCTGTGCGCCACATCGCTTCGCGAATTTCGCGGCAGCTGACGGTGACGCCGATTTCGCAATCCGAGCTGGACGGTGCCAAGCAGGCATTCTCGACCCGCCGCGTCGATCGGCAGCAGGTCAGGACGCTGATCACCGGGCCGCTGCGGCCCCGCACCGGCGATCTGGTGCTGGCGCAGGTCCAGCGCATCCATTACCAGCGCCGGATCGAGCTGGTCTGCGGTCGCAAATCCACGCTTCACACCGGTGACAGGATCATCGTCGCCTATGGCGATCGCTACGCTACCGATCAGTTTGAAGCGGAAGTGCCGCTGGATATCGGGCCGACCAATCTGGTCGCCACGGGCGGCATCGCCTCGCGGATGATCTCGAAGACTGCCGGGATCCGCAGCGCTACCGAAATCCTGCCGCTCGGATTGCTGGGCGATGCCGATGGCAATCCGATCAACCTGAACCGCTTTGCCGTTCCCAGCGTCTACGAGATCGAGAAGCGGCCGATGGTGATCGCCGTGCTCGGCACCTCGATGAATTCGGGCAAGACCACCATCAACGAGGCGCTGACCAGCGGGCTGCGTCATGCAGGGTACCGGCCAGGTGTCGCCAAGATTACCGGAACCGGTTCGGGCGGCGATTACTGGTCGATGGTCGATGCCGGCGCCCATGTCGTTGCGGACTTTACCGATGCCGGCTATTCCGGAACCTACAAGGTGCCTTTGATGCAGCTGGAACAGATCCTGGTGGATCTGATCTCCCATGTCTCAGGGTTGGGCGCGGATATCATCCTGATCGAGATTGCCGACGGCATTTTTCAGGAACAGAACGTCGATTTCATCCGTTCGCCGATCTTCCACAGCCTGGTCGACAAGGTGTTGTTCGCGGCAGGCGAAGCGATGGGCGCGGCGATGGGCGTGGCCACCCTCAAGGACATCGGCCTGCCGATCGCCGGGGTATCCGGCAAGCTGACCGCATCGCAGCTGTCGATCCGCGAGGCCGAGCTGGCCTGCGGCGTTCCGGTCTACAGCAGGGAAGAACTGCTCGATCCGGTGCGGGCGCGGCAGATCGTCGAATCCCAGCCGTTTCGTGCCGAAGTTGCAAATAAGATGCACCACGACAATGGGAATGGCACGAACCTGTTCCAGTTCGATGCCGCCAATGGTAGGCCGCTGGATGACCTCGTCGGTCGGAGGCTGGCGTGAGTGAGCGTCAGCGCCTGCGATTTCGGGATTGCCTGTCACGCAAGGACATAGCGACAATCGTAGCGCTGGGGGCCGCCAATGCGGCTTCGCTGGCCGCACTCGTGCTGGTGATACGCGAAATTGCCCGGATTATCGAAAGGATTGCTGCCGAAGGCATGCATCCGGTTGGCGGTGTTGAACAGCTGGCCTGGGGACTGTTATTGCTGGCGGTGGTCGCATCGATCCAGGCCGGACTGGCCATTCTTGAATTTTCAGTGCCCGAAGCGATTGGCTTTCGGGCCGTCCACCAGCTGCGCCTGCGGCTTTATGAGCACATGTCCGGCATGGCACCGCGGCAGATCCAGCACCGTTCGCGGGGCAGTCTGATCCTGCGGCTGACCGGCGATCTGACCATGTTGCGCACCTGGCTCAGCCGGGGACTGGGGCACGGGATCATCGCCGGGGTGACGGTTCTGGCCTGCATCGCGGTTATCGCCGCGTTCAGCCCGTGGATTGCGCTGGCGATCACTGTGGTGTTCGCGGGCGGAACATTGCTTTCGATCCGCATCGGCCGGCTGGTCCAGAAAATGACCTCGCGAGTGCGGCGCAAGCGCTCGCTGCTCACCAGCAACATCGACGAGCAGGTGAACGGGCTTGCCGTGGTCCAGATTTTTGGCCGGACCCAGGGCGAAACTGCGCGGCTGGAGCGGCAGAGCGAGAGCATGACCGATACGCTGATCGACGAAGCCCGGCTGCGCGGGCTGTTGCGCGGCATCTCCGGCGCAACCGGCTGGGTTGCGTTGGGCGCAGTCATCGGCATTGGCGCCTTCGAAGTGGCCGCTGGCCGGATCGATCTCGGCTCGCTGTTCGTCGCCCTGCTGGCGACACGCCTGCTGCAGGGCTATGTCCGCAAGCTGGGACTGGCGCATGACTACTGGCGGCGGGCCGAAATTTCGCGGGGCAAGCTTGAGGATTTCCTCAACAGCTCCAGCCGGCAACTTGCCGACCCGGCGCTGGACCGGCTGACCCATAACCGCGCGACGATCGTGTTCGATTCGGTCTCGGTCGCAGGTGCGCTTGAGGAATTTTCGGCGGTGGTTCCGGCCGGTCAGCATGTCGCGATTGTCGGGGCGAGCGGCGCAGGCAAGTCGACGCTTATCCAGGCTCTGGCGCGGATGACCCCGATCGATGGCGGCGTCATCCATATCGGCGACCAGAACCTCGCCGATTGCCAGGTCGCCAGCGTGTTCCGCAAGATCGGCATGGTCAGCCGCGATCTGCCGCTGATGCGCGGCACGATCCGGCGCAACCTCACCTACCGCCAGCCCGGTGCCGCCGAAGAGGAAATCCACACGCTGCTGCGCCGTTGCAACCTGTGGCCGCTGGTCGATGGCTTTACCGATGGTCTCAACCACTGGATCACCGAAAGCGGATCGAACCTGGCCATCGGCGAGCGCCAGCGGCTGGAACTCGCCAGGGCCATACTCGGCAATCCGCCGATCCTGTTGCTCGACGAAGCCACCGGCCAGCTCGATCCTGAAAACCGCGCGGTATTTCGCGATATTGTCGGGCATTATGCCGGCACGATCATCAATATCACCCATGACCTGGCGGACATCGAAACCGCCGATATCGTCTGGACCATGGAAAGCGGCCGTCTGGTCAGCGCCGAACCGGCACGGGCCTATGTTGACCGCCAGCGCAGCAGGCAGCGCGGCTCGCAGCGGCTGATGGCTGTCAGCTGACATGGCGCCAGCCCTGTCACCCCAGGACGAAGGGCTGGGCTACCAGATCTTCGTTCCGCCGCGCATTGTTCACGGCCGCATCCTGGTTGTCGTTCACGGTGTGCAGAGTTCCGCGGCGACAATGATCCAGCGGTTTGCGCCGATGGCCAAGCGGCTGGGGGTGGTGCTGCTGGCGCCCGATTTCACCGGCAGCAACTTTCGCGGATACCAGCGCCTGTCCGGGAAAGGCGGCTGCGATGCAGCAGCTGCGCTTGATCAGATAGTCAGCACCGAAGCCCGCCGCATCGGCCTCGATCCGCAAGCCTGCGACCTGTTCGGCTGGTTGGGCGGCGCGCAGTTCGCCCATCGCTATGCCATGACCCGGCCCGAGCGGGTGCGGCGGCTGATTGTCGGGGCGGCGGGCTGGTACAGCGAATGCGATGCGCAGCTGCCGTTTCCTGCAGGCATGGGAGGCAAGGCAGCTGCCGAAACCCTGCGCCGGTTTCTGGAAATTCCGGTGACCGTGGCGGTGGGAGCCGAGGATACGGCCCGCGATCACAATCTGCGGCGCTCTCCCGCGCTTGACCGGCGGCAGGGCAGAACCCGGCTGCGGCGAGCGCGGTTCTGGTTCGGGCAACTCCAGGCCGCAGCTGCAGAACAGGGCGTTGCGGGCGATTTCTCCCTCCACATCCTTCCGCAAACCGGGCACCGCTTCCGCGAGGCCATCGAGCGAGGCGGGTTGGTTGGCGTTGTCGCCAGGGCGCTGGAATGTTTACCAGTTGATGACGGAGCTGTGGTATTGCCCGCCGAAATACACGACGCGAACGAAGAGCTTGCTGGAATATAAGGCGGCGCCGGGAAAACCGGCGTCCACGACTATCAGGGAACCGTTTACCATGCATACCAGATTGACGCGCGTGATGGCACTCGCACTCACCGCGCTTGCGGCGTTTCCCTCGGCAGCTTCCGCCGATTCGGGCGGCGATGACCGGGTGACAGCCACCCTCTCCGCCACCGGCGTGACCGCGAACCGCCAGGGGTTCGACGGCATCGAGGATAACGACAAGTCGGGCGGTGTTTACCGGGGTACGCTGGGCTGGGACCACGACAATGGACCCGATCACCTCGCCCTCGACCTCTCAAGCGCCTACTATGCCTATGAAGATCCGACGCTGGCTGACCGCTGGAGCAACCGCGTTGCCCTGGCCTATGGCCGCGATCTTGCGGAAGACGTGCGGCTGACGCTGCGCACCGATGCGGCCACCAAGCTGTCGACACTCGAAAGCTCGCAGGCCGATCAGGCGCAAGTCAGGGGCGAGTTGATGTTCAGCCCCGGTGATCACCGCTTGCGGCTGCTCGGCGGCTGGCGCTGGCGCGATTACAAGGACATCGCCACCGGATCGGGCGACGGGGTCACCGCCGAAGCCGAATACCGCTACAAGACCAGCAAGACCGACTATTTCCTGATCGAAGGCCTCTATGAGGAAGTCGATTCCAACGTCCTCAGCCGCAGCTTCAATCGCAAGACGGTGCGCGGGGTCTATCACTTCAATGTGGTCAGGAATGTCAGCGTCGATGCCGGCGTGGCCTGGCGCGAATGGACCTACAAGAACCGCTTTGTCGGGGCCGAAAATCTGAAGGAACGCAGCTGGAACCCCTCGCTCGGCGTGAGTTTTGAATTCCTGCCCGACTGGTTCGCCGAAGCCGACGGCCTGCTGATCGATCGCAATGCGAACAATCCTTCACGCAATTCGACGATCAAGCGGTTCTCATTCGGCGTCAAGAAGGTGTTCCGGATCAAGGATTGACGGCACCGAACGCCTAATGCTGCGCAAAGATGAACGGCTTGCCGGTCCCGAAGGCCATCACGTTGTAGCGATCCGCCGGCCTTCCCGGTGCTTCCATGCCCGGCGATCCCATCGGCATTCCCGCCACGGCCAGCCCGCGCACGCCGCTGGGCCTGGTCGCGAGCAGCCGCCGCATATCGGCAATCGGGACATGACCCTCGAATACCATTCCATCGACCAGCGCGGTATGGCAGCCTGACAGCGCCGCCGGCACGCCCAGCCGCCGATCGAGCGCGGCGCGTTCGGCATTGTCGACGATCCGCACATTCCTCCCAAACGCCGCCCGAACCTGCGCCGCCCACTTCGCACAGCACCCGCAGCCCGGGTCGCGGTGCATGACGATATCGGTCGCAGCAAGCGCAGGCGCCGCAAACAGCGCGGCGGCGAGGAGCAGCTTTCGGGGGTTGAATTTCATGGTGGGTCCTTCTGTAAGGAGGCGAGTTTAGCGCTGATTGGCAGGTTCAAATGCTTTTTGGCAAACTCCGACGATCAACCGAAGCATATTCACGCGACAATTCCGCTTGACCCGGCGCAGCAACGCTCAGGGCCCGATCCGTCAAAGGTATAATCGCGGAACGAGGCGGGAGGTTGCTGGGAACGTGGATGTCCCAAGCAAGCCCCAGCTTCTCTAGCAATTGAACGAACAAGAACCCAGGATCGATTTGCCCTGGGTAGAGGCCGTGCCGCGCTGACGCTGGAAACGCGTGATGATTGCAATGCCAGCTTTCCCCCATAGTTGGAATGGCAAGCCAAGCAATGTTGTAGCCCTGAACTGCCGCATCCTCGACGAACCAGTCTTGATGACCGCGGCGATGCGCGACATGCGCGATATACCAATGCATGGTGAAGCATACTGCCACCCTGACAACGACGCCCCAGACAACCCACGACCAGCCACCAAGCCAGAAAAGGGCAGCAGCGACAGGTAATTGGTGAAGCATCCATGTGTTTTGAAGGAAGCGATAGAATCTATCGTCGCTGACCCCGGGGCCGGCATCAAAGTGAGGCGGGCAATCAAACAAAAGTTTGAAATTGAGATAATAAAAGCCATCCTGAAAAGCGGATTTGCCATGCCGAAGGAACCAATGACAGTTCGCTTGCCGTTGGGCCCAATCCCGGATGTCGTGTAGGCCAACAGTCCAGAGCGGACCGCCCATGCCTACGAGCACGCCCACATAAATCATCACACGCTCAAGCCATTTTGGACAGTCAAAACTGCGATGAATAAGGCGTCGGTGAAATCCGACGGAATGGCCAACGCAAAGCGTAAGGCCGGACAAAGCGAGGAAAACGACTACCCCGCTCCAACTGAAATACATTGGCCCCAGTATCAGTGCGCCGGCGAGGAATAACATGTTCCAGGTGGAGCGCGGGGCATCCCATTTTAATTGGCCGCGGCCCGCGTCGGCACTTTCGAGGTTTCCGAGCGAGTTGACCTTGAACGCTCCTTCGGCGGCTTCTCCGGCGACGATCATCCATCTCCCTCCTCGGCAACTACGTGGGACTTTCTTCGTGCTGCACTAAGTTTGCGGGCTTCCGGGCAGAACGGTGTCAGAAAGCTGTAGAGGCTGTTGGCAAGGTGATCTGCTGCAATCGAATAGATTATGTGCTGACCACGTTTCTGCTGGTGAACCAGTCCTGCTTGATAAAGCACGGACAAATGCTTTGAAATCGACGGCATTGCCATGTCGAACTTTTCGGCGATTTCGCTGACTGTCATTGGGCCACCGGCCAGATGGTTGAGAATCCGTCTTCTTGGAGTTCGAAGACAGTGCCTTGAACGCGCTTTCCATCGTTACTTTCCTAAATAGGAAAATATGAAAGTCAATGGATTCATGCGGCAAGTACGAGCATCCAGTAAATTTCCGGGTTCAAGAGAGCAGGGGTTGCGTTTTGAGGGCTGGGTTAGCACCGCAATTCCCC
This sequence comes from uncultured Alphaproteobacteria bacterium, assembly GCA_963791765.1. GTDB lineage: Bacteria > Pseudomonadota > Alphaproteobacteria > Sphingomonadales > Sphingomonadaceae > Novosphingobium. Next base: position 657,412 of record CAWBTL010000003.1, on the reverse strand, counting down.
CCCTCACGCCCTCGGCGCAACCCGCCGATAACTCAACGCCTCGGCCACATGGATGCGGCCCACCGTCTCCGTCCCCGCCAGATCCGCGATCGTCCGCGCCACCCGCAGCATCCGGGTATAGCCGCGCGCCGACAGCCGCATTGCTTCGGCCGCCTGCATCAGCAGCTTGCGCCCGGGCTCATCCGGGGTGCCGTGGCGTTCGAGCATTTCGCCGTCGAGCTGGGCGTTGGTGCGGGCGCCGGTGCCTTCCAGTCGGGCGGTCTGGACGAGGCGCGCTGCAGCGACCCGCGCCGCGACCTGCGCCGAGCCTTCGGCGGGCGGGGGCAGGGCGAGGTTGGCGGCGCTGACGGGGTCTACGTCGACGTGGAGGTCGATGCGGTCGAGCAGCGGCCCGGAGACCTTGCTCTGGTAGTCGGCGGCGCAGCGCGGGGCGCGGCTGCAGCCCAGCGCCGGATCGCCGAGATGGCCGCAGCGGCAGGGGTTCATCGCCGCGATCAGCTGGACGCGCGCCGGGAAAGTGACATGGGCATTGGCGCGGGCGACGGTGACTTCGCCGGTCTCGAGCGGCTGGCGCAGCGAATCGAGCACCGGGCGCTGGAATTCGGGCAATTCATCCAGGAAAAGCACGCCGAGGTGCGCGAGGCTCACCTCACCGGGGCGCACTTTCAGCCCGCCGCCGGTCAGCGCCGCCATCGATGCGGAATGGTGCGGGCTGCGGTAAGGACGCACCCGGCTGATGCGACCTTCCACAAGCGTCCCCGCCACCGATGCGACCATCGACACTTCCAGCGCCTCTGCCGCGGTGAGTTCGGGCAGGATGCCGGGCAGGCAGCTAGCGAGCAGCGACTTGCCTGCACCGGGCGGCCCGATCATCAGCAGATTATGGCCACCGGCGGCCGCGATTTCCAGCGCGCGCTTGGCGGTCTCCTGCCCCTTGACCATGGCCAGGTCCGGGCCGGGCACGCGCGGCTCTGCCTCGCCGGGATCGGGGACGGGGAGCACCTGTGTGCCTTTGAGGTGGTTGAGCAGGCTGATCAGATCGGGGGCGGCGACAATCGGAATGCCGGTGGCCCAGCGCGCTTCGGAACCCTGCGCCGCCGGGCAGATCAGTCCCTTGTCGGCGCTGCTGGCATGGATCGCGGCGAGCAGCACGCCGGGCGAGGCGATGATCCGGCCATCCAATGCCAGCTCTCCGACCGCGACATAGTCCGCCAGCTGTTCGGCATCGGTCACGCCCATGGCCGCGAGCAGCGCCAGCGCCACCGGCAAATCGTAATGCGAACCTTCCTTGGGCAGGTCGGCGGGGGACAGGTTGATAATGATCCGCTTGGGCGGCAGCGACAGCCCCATGGCGGAGAGCGCCGCCTGCACCCGCTGGCGGCTTTCGTTGACCGCCTTGTCGGGCAGGCCGACCAGATGGAAGCCCGGCATCCCGGGCGCGATCTGGCACTGCACCTCAACGGCGCGCGCCTCCAGCCCCAGATAGGCGACAGTCGAAACCAGCGCGACCACAATAACCCCTGTATGTTCCCGTAAGCGGTGATGGCCGAGGGGAGCGGCGATGTCGAGGGGTATCGTTGGCCCAGACCCGAACCGGGACCAAGGTAACTTTGGCTTAACTCTCCGCGTGAGCAAATCCGAAAGGCTGCCGGCTGCAAAATACCCCGATGCGCTGGCCTGTCGCCCTTCTCGTCCCGATTCTCGCCCTCGCCGCAGCGCCGCTGGCGGCGAATCCGGTGGTCTACGAGGAAGTGATCGAGGAAACGGTCACCGAATACGAAGTCGATGCCGGCAGCGAGCGCTATTCGGAAGTCCCCCCTGCGCCGGTCCCTCGCGGCATCGCCAGCTACGGACCGTTCCGCGTCCTCGATGCACGCCGGGCCGCCCTGGTCGATGTTACCGATTCGCGCGCACCCGCCCAGTTCGCGGCGATGCTGCAGGCCTTTCCCGGCATCGCCATGCTGGAAATGGTCGAATGCCCTGGCACTGTCGATGATCGCGCCAATATGCGGGTGGGCATGATGATACGCGCGCGAGGTATCGCTACCCATGTTCCTCGGGGCGGGTCGGTGCGCTCGGGCGCGGTCGAACTGTTCGTTGCGGGCGCTCGCCGCATTGCCGACGAGGGAGCTGAGTTCGCGGTGCACAGCTGGCTCGATGACACCGGGCACGAGCCAGGCGATTACGCCGCCAGCGCCGCGGAAAACAGCGTCTACACCGACTATTACCAGGCCATGGGCATGGCCGCGGACGAGGCGAAGGCTTTCTACGCCATGACCAATTCGGTGAGCAGTTCGCGGGCGAAGTGGATGACCGCGGCGGAAATGGCGCGATGGGTGAGGCTCGATTCGCCTGCACGCCCGCTTGACTCGGCGCTTGCCCTCAACTAACGGCGCATGTTCATGAGACGGCTGCCTTCGCGGGCGGCCATTTTTATTCGCGGCATGTCACTCCGCGGCACCGATTTCGAGGTCTTTTGAAATGAAGCGCACCTTTCAGCCCAGCAACCTTGTCCGCGCTCGCCGGCATGGGTTTCGCCATCGCTCGGCGACTGTCGGTGGCCGCAATGTGCTGCGCGCCCGCCGCGCCCGTGGCCGCAAGAAGCTCTCGGCCTGAGCGAAGCTCCCAAGCTTACGGTTCTTACCCGGCGGTCCGATTTCCTCGCCGCCAATCGCGGACTGCGCATTGCGCGACCCGGCTTCGTTCTGCTGACCCGGCCCAATGGCGAGTTCGGCCAGCGTTTCGGCATCACTGTCACCAAGCGGATCGGCAACGCCGTTGTCCGCAACCGCATGAAGCGTCGCTTCCGTGCGCTGCTGCGCGATATGCTTGCCGAGCAGGGCATGGCTGATACCGACCATGTGCTGATCGGCCGCGAAGGCGGGATCGAACGCAATTACGCCCTCCTGCGCGACGAGCTTACGGCAGCGCTGGAGCGGGCCCGGGCAGGCAAGGGCGATCCGCCGCGAAAGCCGAGGGCGAAATGACTTTTTGGTTTCACGCGGAGGCGCGGAGATGCGGAGGACTCGCGCTTGCGGCACAGCCGCCTTGTCTTTCAGTCGGCGTGATACGCCGCAAGGTGGCGACAATTAAAAGCCTTTGGCCAAGCCGGACTCTCCGCGCCTCCGCGCTTCCGCGTGAACCATCATGAAACGCCTCCTAATCCTCATCGCCCGGGGCTGGCAACTCGGTCCCTCGCGGGTGCTGCCGCCCAGCTGCCGCTATGCCCCCAGCTGCTCGCAATATGCGATCGAGGCGCTCGAAAAACATGGTGCGATTAAGGGTGGCTGGCTGGCGGCGAAGCGTCTATTGCGCTGCCATCCGTGGGGCGGGCACGGCTATGATCCGGTGCCCTGACCCATATTGCAGCTTCAAGGATCAGGGACGCCTTCGTGGATAATCAGCGCAATATCATCCTGGCGGTCTTGCTGACCGGGTTAGTCCTGTTCGGCTGGGATGCGGCAATCAAGCATTTCTACCCTGAGGCCAACAAGCCCCGGCCCGTCGCTTCCGCGAGTGCCGATCCGGCCAAGCCGGCCAAGCATACCCGCGAAGGCGGTCTCACAAGCGCCGCGGACATCGCGCTGGAGGCCCAGGACCTCAAGACTGCGCTGGCCGCCGGCGGGCGCATTCCGATTGTCGCACCCGGCCTTTCGGGATCGATCAACCTGACCGGCGCCCTGCTCGACGATCTCACCATCACCCGCCACACCGCCACGCTGGAGAAAAGCAGCGGACCAGTGCGGATGTTCTCGCCCGCCGGCACGCCGGCACAGCATTTCGCCCAGTTCGGCTGGGTGGGCACGGGCACTGCCGCGCCGACTGTGGTGACAGTATGGACTGCGGCGAAGGGTTCCAGGCTGACCCCGCAGACTCCGGTCACGCTCAGTTGGGTCAATCCGGCGGGGCAGAGCTTCGAGATCAAGTTTGCCATCGACAAGGACTACATGATCACCGCGACGCAAACCGCAGTCAATCGCGGCGCTGCGCCGATGACCTTGCGTCCCTTCGCGCTGCTCAACCGGACCAACAAGACCGCCAGCCTTGACAGCTTCAACGTCCACGCAGGCCCAATCGGGGCTTTCGACCAGGCCGTTCAGTTCGGCCCGGACTATGAGGATGTCCTGGAAGCAGGCACGCTCGAGAACGAAGGCAAGACCGACTGGCTGGGCTTCACCGACATCTACTGGCAGTCGATCCTGATCCCCGGCAAGGCCAGCGCCACCAGCAACTTCCGCGCGCAGGGCGGCGGCGTCTACCGGGCAGACCTGCTCTATGGCAGCACCGTGGTTGCGCCCGGCCAGCAGCTTGACCGCACCACCCGGCTGTTCGCCGGTGCCAAGGAAAGCGCGGTGCTCGATCGCTACGAGGAAACCGGCATCGCCAATTTCGGCCTGTCGATCGACTGGGGCTGGTTCCGCTGGTTCGAAAAGCCGATCTTCTGGCTGCTCAAAGCACTGTTCACAGCCGTGGGTAATTTCGGCCTGGCCATCATCCTGCTGACCCTGATCGTGCGAGGGATCATGTTCCCCATTGCCCAGCGCGGCTTTGCCAGCATGGCGGCGATGCGCGCGATCCAGCCCAAGCTGAAAGTGCTGCAGGACCGCTACAAAGACGACAAGCAGAAGCTCCAGCAGGAAACGATGGAGCTCTACAAGAAGGAAGGCGTCAATCCGCTGGCCGGCTGCCTGCCGATGTTCCTGCAGATCCCGGTGTTCTTCGCGCTCTACAAGGTGCTGATCCTGGCCATCGAAATGCGTCACCAGCCGTTCGGGCTGTGGATCAAGGATCTATCGGCGCAGGATCCGCTGATGATCCTCAACCTGTTCGGGCTGCTGCCGTTCACGCCCCCGGCCTTCCTCGGCCTGGGCATACTGGCGATACTGCTGGGCATTACCATGTGGCTGCAGTTCAAGCTCAACCCGCCGCCGCCCGATCCGATCCAGCAGCAGATGTTTGCGATCATGCCGTGGATGATGATGTTCGTGATGGCGCCCTTTGCCGCCGGGCTGCTGATCTACTGGATCACCTCGAACGTGCTCACCATCGCCCAGCAGAAGTATCTCTACAGCAAGCATCCGCAGCTTCGGGAGCAGGCCCTGAAGGACGCGGAGGACGCCAAGCGGGCGCGTGAACGGGATAATCCCGCCCAGGCCGGGAAGTGACACAAGACGAGCTGACCGAACAGGCGCGCCGCCTGTTCGCCGGGCGCGTCGAGTTCCTCAAGAGCGCGCCTGCGCTCAAATTCCTGCCCGATCCGGACCTGCCCGAGATCGCCTTTGCCGGGCGCTCCAACGTCGGCAAGTCGTCGCTGCTCAACGCGCTGACGGGCAGGAAGTCTATCGCCCGCACCTCGGTGACGCCGGGACGCACGCAGGAGCTCAACTTCTTCGAGGTGGGCGAACCCGCGGTGCTGCGGCTGGTCGACATGCCCGGCTACGGCTTTGCCAAGGCCCCGCTCAAGGTGGTCGAGAACTGGCGGCGGCTGGTGCGCGATTTCCTGCGCGGCCGCGATGTGCTCAAGCGCACGCTGCTGCTGGTCGATGCGCGGCACGGGGTCAAGCCGGTCGACGGCGAGATGATGAAGATGCTGGATGAAGCGGCGGTCGGCTACCGCATCGTCCTGACCAAGGCTGACAAGATCAAGGCGAGCGAACTGGACGCAGTGCTGGCGTCAGTCATGGCCGAAGCGCGCAAGCACCCGGCGGCCTATCCCGAGGTGCTGGTGACATCGTCGGAAAAGGGCATGGGCATTGCGGAACTGCGCGCGGCGGTGCTGGGAGATGCTTCGGTTTGATTGGGGCGCGAGGGTAGCGCGTGTGCTTCGACAAGCTCAGCATGAGCGGATGTTGGAAAAGACTTACTCCCCACCTCCGCTCAGCCTGAGCTTGTCGAAGGCCCGGCGCAACACCAACCCCGTTCACCCTAGACGCCCAATCCCTGAACGGCTAACCCGATTCCCATGAAGCTCATCATCGGCAACAAGAATTATTCCAGCTGGTCGCTGCGCGGCTGGCTGGCGTGCAAGCAATCGGGAATTTCCTTCGAGGAGATCCTGGTGCCAATCTATGGCGAGGACTGGGAGGAAGAGAAGCGCCAGGACGATCTCGCACCCTCGTCCGGCAAGGTGCCGATCCTGTGGGACGGCGAGGCAGTGGCTTGGGACAGCCTCGCCATCATCGAATACCTTGCCGACAAGGTCGGGCGTGACCGGTTCTGGCCCAAGGAAGACGATGCCAGGGCGATGGCGCGCTCGATGGTCGCGGAAATGCATTCGAGCTACCTCGCGCTGCGCCGCCAGTGCCCGATGAACATCCGCCGCCGCGTCGAAGGTGCCGAGATCGGCGACGATGCCCGCGCTGACATCCTGCGCATCCTCACCCTCTGGGCCGAGGCGCGCGCACGCTTCGGCCAGGGCGGGCCGTTTCTGTTCGGCAGCTTCTGCGCAGCGGACATCATTTACGCGCCCGTAGTCAGCCGCTTCATCACCTATGGCATCGGCGTGCCGGGTTTCGCGGTCGCCTATATGCAGGCGGTGTGGGAACACGAATGGCTGCAAGCCTGGGTCGCAGCCGCCGAGGCCGAGGACTGGGTGATCGAGCAGTGGGAGCAGCCGGTCAAGGCGTAGAGCATCTTGCGTTTAATCTGCATTGAGCTTCAAAGGTCCGCTCATCCTGAGCTTGTCGAAGGACCCGGTTGTTACGGTGACCTCGCCTGAGCACGAGGGTGCTTCGACAAGCTCAGCATGAGCGGATCTGGTGCAGCTTAAGCGCAATTCCCTCTACCAATCCCCCTCAATACTCCCGCCCGTCCTTGTGCACATAGCGGTCGTCCACCGTCCACAGCATGTCGATGTCGGAATAGCCGCCGCCGGCATTGGCACCGGCACTGATCGCCACGAAGCAGCAGTCCTCGTCGCTCTCATTGCGCAAATGGTGGCCATCGGTGCTGCCCTTGGGCCAGGCGCAGACATCGCCCGCGCGCAGGACGGTTCTGCCCGCATCCTCGACCAGCACCGCTTCGCCCGAAATCATCACCAGCAGTTCGTCCTCGCCGTTGTGCCAGTGGCGCTGCGAGGACCAGGCGCCGGGCTTCAGCACGACATGGCTCGCCCCGATTTCGGTGAGCCCGCCGGCCGGGGCCAGGCGGCGATACCAGCGTCCGTCGACCGGCGCTGCGTGCTCTTCGGGGTAGTCGGTGCGATTGGTCTGGGGGATGGAATCGAGATCGATCCGAGGCATAGGGGGTCTCCCGCTTGTGTCGGCCCGCCATAGCCCATATGCGGGAATGCAACCATGACCCAAGCCATCGACGTCGTCAGCCTGACAGAGGCCCTGATCGCCTGCCCCAGCGTCACCCCGGCGGCGGGGCTGGTGTTCGATTGCCTTGAGGCGGCGCTGGTGCCGTTGGGCTTTGCCGTCCACCGCGCGATCACCGGCAAGGCCCCGGACGGTCCGGTCGAGAACTTGTTCGCTATCCGCCACGGCCCGCCGGGCAGCCGCCATTTCGGCTATGCCGGGCACCTTGACGTGGTGCCGCCGGGCGAGGGCTGGACCGGCGCGCCCTTCGCTCCCGAGCGGCGCGGCGATCTGCTCTACGGGCGCGGCGCGGTTGACATGAAGGGTTCGATAGCGGCGATGGTCGCGGCGGTGCAGGCGATCCCGGCCGATGCGGGCACGCTCAGCTTCATCATCACCGGCGACGAGGAAGGCCCGGCAAAATACGGCACCTTGGCGCTGATCGATCATATGCGTGAGGTCGGTGCGATCCCGGACCTGTGCCTGGTGGGTGAGCCCAGCTCCGCCAATCGCCTCGGCGACACCATGAAGATCGGGCGGCGCGGCTCGGTCAACATCTGGCTGGAGGTGCCGGGCCGCGAGGGCCACGTCGCCTATCCGCATCTGGCTGACAATCCCGCGCCCAAGCTGGTCGCCATGCTGGCCGAGCTTGATGCGCTGGTGCTCGACGAGGGCACCGACTGGTTCCAGGCCTCGAACCTCGAGATTACCGACATATCCATCGGCAACCCCGCCGCCAATGTCATCCCTTCTCACGCCAGCGCGCGCATCTCGATCCGCTTCAACGACCTTCACAGCGGCGACGAGCTTGCCGCGCGGGTTTGCGAGATTGCCGAACGCCACGGCGGCATTGCCCGTCCGGTGGTGTCGGGTGAAGCCTTCCTGACCCCGCTGGGCGAATTTTCGGATATCGTCAGCGCCGCAGTCCAGGCCGAAACCGGCCTCACCCCCGAAGCCTCTACTACCGGCGGCACGTCCGACGCGCGCTTCCTGCGCACGATCTGCCCGGTGATCGAATTCGGCCTGTGCAACGCCACCATGCACAAGCGCGACGAGGCGGTTGCCATGGCCGATCTCGAAGTGCTGGTGCGGATATTCCGGCGCATTGCCGAGGCGGCGCTCAAGGGCTGAAAAGCCCGAACCGGGGGAGAGAGTGATGACCGAGATTGCCGGAACAGCCGCAGCCCATTCCGATCCCGGCAATGGCCGCCAGCAATGGCGCGTGCTCATCGGCTTCGTGCTGGGGTTGATTGGCGGGCTGGTGGTCTATGCCGTCGCCCCCGATGCGGTCTGGGTCGATAATCTGGTCAAATATGTCACTGGGCCGATCGGCCAGATCTTCCTGCGGCTGCTGTTCATGCTGGTTCTGCCGCTGCTGTTTTCGGCACTCGTCGTCGGCATTGCCGAGATGGGCGAGGTGCGTGCGCTGAAGTCGGTTGGGCTAAAGACGCTGGCCTATACGGTGGTGGTTTCGGGCATCGCTGTAGCTATCAGCCTGGCGGTGGTAAATATCCTGCAACCAGGCGCGGGCGTCGATCCGCAGGCCGCGCAGGCGATGATCGGCGAGGCCAGCGAAGGGGCCGCCGGCATCGTCGAGAAATCAAAGGTGGCTGCAACCGGCGTCGATGCGGTGATCGGCATCATCCCCTCCAACCTGGTCACCGCGATGAGCGAGAACAACATCCTGGCGGTGATGTTCTTCGCGCTGTTCTTCGGCATCGGCCTGCTGCTGGTGCAGGGTCCGCGCACCGAGACGCTCAAGCAGGTTTTCGAAGGCGTGTTCGAAGTGTCGATGCGGCTGATCGGGCTGGTCATCAAGCTCGCGCCGATTGCCATCTTCTGCTTCATGTTCAACCTCGCCGCGCAGTTCGGCTGGGATCTGATCGTCAGGCTTGCCGCCTATGTCGGCGTGGTGCTGCTGGCGCTGGGCATCCAGATGTTCGGGGTGTTCCCGGCGCTGCTGGCGCTGCTGGCGCGCAAGAGCCCGGTGGCTTTCTTCCGCGAGACACAGGAGGCGCTGGTCATGGCCTTCGCAACCTCCTCATCCAACGCCACCCTGCCGACGGCGCTGCGTGTCGCGGAAACGCGGCTCAAACTGCCGCCGCGCATCGCCCGTTTCGTGCTGACCATCGGTGCCACCGCCAACCAGAACGGCACCGCCATGTTCGAAGGGGTGACGGTGCTGTTCCTCGCCCAGTTCTTCAACATTCCGCTCGATCTGGGCGATCAGCTGTTCGTGATGCTGGTGTGCATCCTCGCCGGGGTGGGAACGGCGGGCGTCCCGGCGGGCTCGCTGCCAGTGATCGCGCTGATCCTCGTCGGGGTTGGCGTGCCGCCCGAGGGGATCGGACTGATCCTCGGGGTCGACCGCTTCCTCGACATGTGCCGCACCACGCTCAACGTCATCGGCGATCTCGTCGCCGCGACGGTGATCTCGGCGTATAGCGAAGTTTGAGAATTACTTCTCCAGCTCCACCGGCACGAATTTGCCCAAGCCGCAACCGCCGCCGCGCTCCAGCCTGCCGCCGATGTTGCGCAGCGGATAGATGATGTCGGTGCTGCACAGCTGGGTGAGCGAGGTTTCGTAGGTGAAGGCGTCATCGCTCCGCAGGCCGCTGCAGCGATAGGGCAGCGTGTTGCGCCAGGCGCGGTTGCCGCTGCGGATGAAGTCGATCGTCCAGTCGTCGCGGATTTTCGATTCGCGCAGCATGGTGATCGGCACGCAGCTTTCCGCTTCGCCGACGATCCGTGCCGCGGGTGCGACCGAGGGCCGGTCCGACGGGCGTTCCTGGGTGCAGGCGGCGAGAGCGAGGGGCAGGATTGCAAACTTCAAGATAAGTTGAGGTTTCATTTTGGCCTCCTTCAGGCGCGCTTTCTTGCGGCCTTGGCTTTGGCCGCGGGCTTTTCTCCCCTGACCATTATCTTGGGTTTGTAATCGCATAAATCAACCACCGGGCAGCGCCAGCATTCGGGCGTCCGCGCCTTGCAGATATAGCGGCCGTGCAGGATCAGCCAGTGATGCGCGCCGACGCGAAACGGCTGGGGCACCTTTTTCTCGAGCTGCTTTTCGACCGCCGCAACGGTCTTGCCTTTGGCCATCCCGGTGCGGTTGCCGAGCCGGAAGATATGGGTATCGACGGCGAAAGTCTCCGCCCCGAAGGCACAGTTCATCACGACATTGGCGGTTTTGCGGCCGACCCCGGGGAGCGTGGTGAGAATGTCGCGGTCCGCCGGCACTTCGCCGCCATGATCGCGCACCAGGATTTTCGACAGCGCGATGACATTCTTCGCCTTGGCGTTGAACAGCCCGATGGTCTTGATGTACTGGCGGAGCGCCTCCTCGCCCAGCTCGACCATCTGCTGCGGTGTCCTGACCTGGCGGAACAGCGCCCGCGTCGCCTTGTTGACGCCGACATCGGTCGACTGCGCCGAAAGCACCACCGCGACCAACAGCTGGTAGGTATTGCCGAATTCCAGCTCGGTCTCGGGCGAGGGATTGGCTTCGGCGAGGCGGCGGAAGAACTCGAAGATGTCGTCCTTCTTCAAAGACCAAGCACCTGGGCCATCGAATACCGCCCCGCCGGCCTGCCCACCAGCCACTGCGCCGCCCGGATCGCACCCTTGGCGAAGATCGCGCGGTTCTCGGCGAGGTGGGAAAAGGCGAGGCGTTCGTTGTCGGCGAGGAAGTGGACGGTGTGATCGCCCGCTACGCTGCCGCCGCGCAAGCTGGCGAAGCCGATGTTGCCAATGCCGCGCGCGCCGGTGATGCCGTCCCGCCCGCGCTCGCTGCTGTCAGCCAGGGTAATGCCGCGGCCTTTGGCGGCCGCCTCGCCCAGCAGCAGCGCGGTGCCCGATGGCGCATCGACTTTCATGCGGTGATGGGTCTCGACCACCTCGATATCCCAGTCCTCGCCCAGCCGGGCTGCGGCCTCCTGGACCAGATAGGCGAGCAGTGTCACGCCAAGCGAGGTATTGCCAGTCTGCAGCACCGCGATCCTGTCGGCAGCGGCATCGCACAGCCAGTGGTGGCGCTCCTCAAGCCCGGTGGTGCCGACCATGATCGGCACGCCCGCCGCCATTGCCGCGTCGAGATTGGCCTCGAGCGCCCTGGGGCTGGAGAAATCGACCAGTACGTCACTCACCCTGGCCAGCGCCAGCGGATCGCCGCCGATATCGACGCCGCCGGCATGGACCTCACCGGCGGCGGCGATTGCCTCCACCAGAACGTGCCCCATGCGCCCTTCGCTGCCGATAATGCCGATTCGTGCCACGTCACACTCCACCAAGACACGTCATGCTGAACTTGTTTCAGCACCCATTGTGCCCCACACACAGGTCTGTCCTTGGGGCACAATGGGCCCTGAAACAAGTTCAGGGTGACGATGAGGGAAAGTGTGAGAAATATCCGCAACATCGTCATCCTCACCGGCGCAGGCATCAGCGCCGAAAGCGGCATCGATACGTTTCGATCTGAAGGCGGCTTGTGGGAGCAGCACCGGGTCGAGGATGTCGCCACGCCCGAGGCCTTCGCCCGCGATCCCGATCTCGTGCTGCGCTTCTACGACATGCGCCGTGAGGCTATCCAGACCAAGCAGCCCAACCCCGCGCATGAGGCGCTGGCAAGGCTCGATGCCGAATGGCAGGGCGAGCTGTTGATCGTCACCCAGAATGTCGACGATCTGCACGAGCGGGCAGGCGCCTCCCGGGTGCTGCACATGCACGGCGAGCACCTCAACGCCTGGTGCACCCAGTGCGACATTCGCAGCCCATGGACCGGGACCTTGATCGAGCGCCCGCCCTGCCCGCAGTGCGGTGCCTTGGCCCTGCGGCCCGATGTGGTGTGGTTCGGCGAGATTCCCTATGGAATGGAGGAAATCCACGCTGCGCTCCGCACCTGCGACCTGTTCGTCTCGATCGGCACTTCGGGCGCAGTCTATCCGGCGGCGGGCTTCGTGCGCACGGCACGCGATCTTGGCGCGCAGACCCTGGAGCTCAATCTCGAAGCGTCGAAGGGTTCCGCCTGGTTCCATGAATGCCGCCATGGCCCGGCGACGCGCGTGGTAGGGGAGTGGGTGAAGGAGATGCTGCCCGCATGATTCGGTTTCGCGCAGAGGCGCGGAGGATGCAGTGGCCGCAGAGAAGAACAAAAATTGTTTCACGCAGAGGCGCAAAGGCGCGAAGAGGTTGTGACTGCGGCGAAGCCGCTTCAAAATCCGGAAAGCAGAGCAAGACGCATTGCCTGGATTGAAAAAACTAGCCTGCGGCGCTCCTAGACCTCTTTGCGCCTTTGCGTCTTTGCGTGAAAAATCCCTTCTTTCTTACTCTGCGGCCTCTGCATCCTCCGCGCCTCTGCGCGAAACCGATCACACAGAGCTGCACCCCCGGCACTCCGGGTCCTTGGCAATCCGCAAAGTCCGCAGTGAAGGGGCCAGCCCGTCGAACAGGTGCAGCTTGCCCCATTGCGGATCGCCCAGCGCGGCGTGGCCTTGCAGGACGATGCGAATCGCCGCCATCGCCGCAAAGCTGCCGACCATACCCGCCATTGCGCCCAGCACGCCGTCGGCGGCGCAGGTGTCGCAGTCCTCGGCGTCGAAGGCATCGCCGACGAAACAGCGGTAGCAGGCCTCTCCGGCGAGATGCCCGGCGAAGTTGGCGACCTGCCCCTGGAAGCGCCCCAGCGCGGCGCTGGTCAGCGGCACGCCCGCTGCGACGCAGGCGTCGGAAACCGCGAGGCGAGTCGCGAAGTTGTCACAGCCGTCGAGTACCAGGTTTGCGCCCTCGGGGACTTGTGCGGGCGTTATCCCCCCCCCAATCCTCCCGACGACCGCGCGGACCTCGAGGGCGTCGTCGAAACGCGCCACCCATGCGGCCGCGACTTCGGCTTTAGGGCGGCCGATGTCGGCGGTTGCGAAGATCGTCTGGCGCTGGAGGTTGCTGTCCTCGACCACATCGCTGTCGATCAGCGTCAGCTTGCCGATCCCGGCCGCGGCGAGGTATTGCAGCGCCGGCGAACCGATCCCGCCGCAACCCACCAGCACGACATGCGCTTGCGTCAGCGCAACCTGCCCCGCCCCGCCCAGTTCGGGCAGGACGATGTGGCGGGCAAAGCGGGCGAGGCGGTGGGGGGGGAGCATTGCTCTTTTCTGCAATAATTCCGAGATGCCGCATAGCCCACCCCGCTGCGACTAACCTCACCTGCGGTTCGGCAAGTCTCGCTCCCCTCCCGCTTGCGGGAGGGGTTGGGGGTGGGTCAGTCGGCTCAGCTCTCCAGCTGGCGCAGCAGGCTCCGCACATCGCCGTCCATATCGGCGTCCCGTGTGCGCAGATCCTCGATCAGCCGCACGGCGTGGATCACTGTCGAATGATCCCGCCCACCGAATTTGCGGCCGATCTCCGGGTAGCTGCGCGGGGTCAGCACCTTGGCGAGATACATCGCCACCTGGCGCGGGCGCACCACCGCGCGGGCGCGGCGCTTGCTCGACATTTCGGTGCGGTCGACCCGGTAGAACTGGCAGACGGTGCGCTGGATTTCGTCGATGGTGATGCGGCGGCGATTGGCCGAAAGGATGTCGGTGAGCTGTTCTTCCGCCAGCTGCAGCGAAACCGCCTGCCCGGTAAGCTGGGCATAGGCGATCAGTTTGTTGAGCCCGCCAACCAGCTCGCGGATATTGCGGTTGATGGTGCGGGCGAGGAATTCGATGACATCGGCAGGCACATCGGCCGGAGAGAAGCGCGCCAGGCGGTGTTCGAGGATCGAGCGTCGCAGATCGATGTCGGCGGGCTGGATATCGGCGACGAGCCCCATCGACAGCCGCGACAGCAGCCGTTCCTCAACCCCGTCGAGCGCCTGCGGGGCGCGGTCGGCGGCGAAGACCAGCCGCTTGCCCTCGGCGAGCAGCGCGTCGATCGTGTAGAGCAGTTCTTCCTGCGCACTGGCCTTGCCGATGATGAACTGGATATCGTCGACCAGCAGCAGATCGAAGCCGCGCAGCCGCGCCTTGAACTCGATCATCTGGTTCTGACGCAGCGCCTGGACAAATTCGACCATGAAGCGCTCGGCCGAACAATAGAAGATGCGGCTGCGCGGATGGGTGGCGAGATAGGAATGGCCGATGGCGTGGAGCAGATGGGTCTTGCCCTGCCCGGTCGCCGCCTTGAGATAGAGCGGGGCGAACTGCGGGGTCTCCGGCGCGGCCATGCGCTGCGCCGCATTCGAGGCGAGGATGTTGGACGCGCCGGTAACGAACGAAGTGAAGGTCAGCGAGGGATCGAGCCCGATCGAGGCCTGGCCCATCGTGCCAAGCTCCGCGCCGCCGAGTTCGAGCATGCCCGAATCGCGTGGCGACGGCCCACCGTCATTAGCAGCGCGGCGGGTGCCGCCAAGCCGCAGCTCGGGCAGCTGGCGGCGGCCGGGATGGACGGAAATGCGGACATGGCGCACATCCGGGCGGGCGATCTTCCAGGCCAGCGAGAGCCGGTCGGCGAAGCGGTCGGCCACCCAGTTGGCTGAGAATTCGGTGGGCAGGAACAGGTCGAGCGTGCCGGTTTCCTTGCAGAAAGTGCCAAGATGGACCGGCTTGATCCACTGGCTGTGCAGCTGCTGGCCAAGGTCCTTGCGGAGGCCCTGGCTGATGTCTGCCCAATCTGCTGCCAGATCGAGAGCTTCCTGATCCTCGACCATGCGCGACCCAAATGCCTTTCCCTTTTGGGAGGCCGCTGTTGCGCGCTCATCCCCTGCCCCTGATCCGGTCACTAAGCTACACTCCCCAACCCACGTGGGCAATTGCCCTCAAGGCGCACTGCAAGCAGAACGCGCGACCACACTTTTGCTAGCCACCCGCCGGGTGGGCGCAAAACTATCATTTGTTTATAAAGTGCCCGTGCAGAATATGCCGCGGACAGTCAGTCGCTTATGAATTGATTCAGGCGGAGGGCAAGACATCGACTGCAAAAAAAATGAAATAAATCGCCTTGACAGCACAGGACCAGCGGAAATCCCTTACTCTGCTATTAACTATATGATTCAGTTGATTTTGCTGCAGCCGATCTTGGCGAATCGCCGAAAATCATAGGCTTGCTTACAATGATGTGCGTTGCAGCATCGAACAGCAAAAATGGCCGGAGGATTTCTCCCCCGGCCACATTCTGTTTTCGTTCCGGAAATGCGCGATGTTAGTCCGAATCACTGCTGTGAATCGCGCCCCGCACCTTACAGGGCGGCGACGCGCTTGGTCAGCCGCGAAAGTTTGCGCGAGGCAGTGTTCTTGTGGAGCACGCCGCGGGCGACGCCGCGTGCCAGTTCAGGCTGGGCTGCCTTGAGCGCTTCGGCGGCCGCTGACTTGTCGCCGCCTTCAAGCGCCGCCTCGACCTTCTTGACGAAGGTGCGGATGCGACCGATGCGGTTGCCGTTGATTTCGGCGCGGCGATCGTTGCGGCGGATGCGCTTCTTGGCTTGCGGCGTATTGGCCATGTCTATCCTTTATCGGGCCGCCCGGCGGCCTCACTTGCGTGTTGAGCTGTCTGAAAGGCAGGCAGAACCCGCCGGAAAGCGCGGCCCTTAACGGCGGGATGGCGAATCGTCAACTCTTCTCATTTCTGGCACTTGTTGCACCAGAACGTACTCCTGCCGCCCTGGACGAAACGCAGCACAGTTCCGCCACAACCGCAGCCGTCGCCCTCGCGGCCATAGACGCGCCAGCTGGCGGCGAAATAGCCCAGCTCGCCGTTGGGCTGGGCATAGTCGCGAATGGTCGATCCGCCCGCCGCAATCGCTTCGGCAAGCACTTCGCGAATCGCCGGGACCAGCCGCTCCAGCCCGCGCCTTGCGATGGTACCGGCCGCCTTGTCGGGCCGGATGCGCGCGCGGTGCAGCGCCTCGCAGACATAGATATTGCCCAGCCCGGCAACGATGCGCTGGTCGAGCAGCAGCACCTTGACCGGGGCGAAGCGGGCGGCGAAGGCATCGGACAGATGCGCTGCGGAGAATTCCTCGCCCAGCGGTTCGGGACCCATGGCAGCGAAAGGCGGCCAGCGTTCGAGCCCCTCGGTGTCGACCAGATCGACCGAGCCGAAGCGGCGCGCGTCATTCAGTGCAAGCACATGCCCTGCGCCGGTTTCCAGCACCAGATGATCGTGCTTCTCCGCCGCCTCGGGCTCGATTCGCCAGCGCCCCGACATGCCGAGATGGAACACCATGGTCTGCCCTCGCTCGGTGTGGATCAGCCCGTACTTGGCGCGGCGCGCAAGAGTGGTGACCTTGGCCCCGGTCAACGCCTGGACAAGTTCCGGAGGGAACGGCAGGCGCAGATCCGCCCGGTTGACGGAGACCCGAACAATGCGCTGCCCCTCAAGGTAGCGCGCAAGCCCGCGCACGGTGGTTTCGACTTCGGGAAGCTCTGGCATGGGAGGGCTCTATCACCCTTTGCCCCGGCTGCAATTCCCCCTAAGGCGCAGTCCCATGAGCGAACAGGTTTCTTTCGGCTACGAAGACATCCCCCCCGAGGAGAAGACCGCCCGTGTCGGTGCGGTGTTTTCCAGTGTGGCGCGCAAGTACGATGTGATGAACGATGCCATGTCGGGGGGCATGCACCGGCTGTGGAAGGACACGTTCGTGCGCCGGGTCAAACCGCGCGCGGGCGAGGCGATCCTCGATATGGCGGGCGGCACCGGCGACATCGCCTTCCGGCTCGCCGATGCCGGGGCGGAGGTGACGGTCTCCGACATCAACCAGGACATGCTCGACGCCGGGATCGAGCGCGCGATCAAGCGCGGGATAGACGGCCTGGTCTGGTCGCGCCAGAACGCCGAGGAGCTGGCCTTCGAGGACCGCAGCTTCGATGCCTACACCATCGCCTTCGGCATCCGCAACGTCACCCACATTGACAAGGCGCTGGCCGAAGCCTTCCGCGTGTTGCGGCACGGCGGGCGTTTCTATTGCCTCGAGTTTTCGACAACCGAATGGCCGGGCTTCAAGGAGGCTTACGATCTCTATTCGCACAAGCTCGTGCCCCGGCTGGGCCAGGCCATTGCCGGCGACGGCGAAAGCTATCGCTACCTGATCGAATCGATCCGCCGCTTCCCGCCAATGCGCGCATTCGAAGGCATGATCCGCAAGGCCGGCTTCACCCAGACCAAAGTCGAACCGATCCTTGGCGGGCTGGTCGCGATCCATTCGGGGTGGAAAGTTTGATGGGGGCGCGAACAAAAGCCCATTCCTTTCGAGGGCGGAGAACAGCCTCTAAACCCGATCTCTCATTCACCGTCACCCTGAACTCGTTTCAGGGCCCATCGGGCCAAACGAACGGAGCGAACAGTAAGGACGCGAACCGTGAGGTCACACTCGATAATCAGAACTCCGGGTGCGAGGCGAAATGGGCCCTGAAACAAGTTCAGGGTGACGAGATTGGATTGAATTGGCCGATACGCGGAACCCCTGAATTAGGGGTGGGGTAAATGACTACCTCTGCCACCCATATCTTCCGCCTGCTGCGCTGGGGCCGGGTGCTTGCCCGGCACGGGGCGCTGCGCATTATCGAACAGGGGATCAACACTCCCGCGCCGGTGCGGCGACTGTGCAGGCTTGCCCGTTTCGGCACCTTCCAGCCGCGCGAGCCGGACTATGCCGCCGCATTCCAGGCGATCGGCCCGGCGGCGATCAAGCTGGGGCAGGCGCTGGCGACACGGCCCGATATCGTCGGGGTCGAGGCGGCGCACAATCTGCTGACCTTGCAGGACAGCCTGCCGCCGATCCCCTTCGCTGCCATCGCCCGCGAGATCGAGGCCAGCTTCGGCAAGCCGCTGAGCGCGCTGTTCGCCAGTGTCGAACCCGAGTGCATCGGATCGGCCTCGATCGCGCAGGTCCACCGCGCAGTGACCACCGAGGGCAAGACCGTCGCGGTCAAGGTGCTGCGCCCCGGCATCCGCGAGAAGCTGGCGCGCGATATCGAGACCTATGAATGGGCCGTCGCCCATCTCGAAGCCCTCGGCGGCGAGGCGGCGCGGTTGCGGCCGCGGCTGGTGATCGCCAATTTCAAGCGCTGGACCCTGCGCGAACTCGATCTGCGCCGCGAGGCGGCTTCGGCATCCGAACTTGCCGATGCCATGCATTCGCATGAGGGCTACCGGGTTCCCGCCATCGACTGGGACCGCACCAACGGCCGGGTGATGACGCTCGACTGGATCGAGGGCATCAAGATCAGCGACATGGCCGCGTTGCAGGCGGCTGGACACGATCTGCCTGCGCTGGCCAACCGGCTGGTGCTGGCCTTCCTCAGCCAGGCGATCAGCGCCGGCTTCTTCCACGCCGACATGCACCAGGGCAATTTGTTCATCGAGGCCGATGGCACCATCGCCGCCATCGACTTCGGCATCATGGGCCGGATCGACCGGCGCGCGCGGCAGTGGCTGGCGGAAATTCTCTATGGGCTGACCACCGGCAACTACCGCCGCGTCGCCGAGATTCATTTCGAGGCGCAATATGTGCCCTCGCACCATTCGCTCGACGAATTCGCCACGGCTCTGCGCGCGGTGGGCGAGCCGATGCGCGGCAAGCCGGTGAGCGAACTGTCGGTCGGCCAGATGCTCGATGGGCTGTTCGCCATAACCCGCGATTTCGACATGCAGACCCAGCCGCATCTGCTGCTGCTGCAAAAGACCATGGTCATGGTCGAGGGGCTGGCGACCCAGCTGCACCCCGAAATCAACATGTGGGACGTCTCCGGTCCCTTCGTGAAGAGCTGGATCCGCGACGAGCTAGGCCCCGAAGCCATGATCGCCGACCGCCTGCGCGAGGACACCGAAACGCTGCTGCGCCTGCCCGCGCTGATCCGGCGCATCGAGGACCGTTTCCCCGCCAAGGGCGGTGCGCCCGAGCAGGCCCCCTTGCCCGATGTGCCGCTGATGTGGCAGAGCAAGCCGGGCGGACGAGGCTGGGCTGGCTATCTCGCCGCATTGCTTGGGGGGGCTGCGATTGCATGGGCGGTGCTGACGATCGGCTGGGACGGCTAGGATGAGCGAAGCTGTCGGGATGAGCGAAGCGGCCGGGTATGACCGCTTTGCGGCCTGGCCGCGCTTGCGCGCCCGGATCGGGCTGGCGGTGTTCATCGCCCTGCTGGTGCTTTCGGCGCTTGTTCCGATCGGTCGCGGCGACGGTATGGACAACCCGCCGCGCCTGCCCAATGGCGAGCTGCCGCCGCCAGTTTCGACGATATCCGTGTCTATGAAGCGGTGATCGCGCGCATCCAGGGCGGCGAGAGCTATTATCCTGCTGTTGTCGATGAGCAGCGCAAGGTCGGTTTTCCGCTCAAGCCCGGCCTGGCTGTGCGCCTGCCGACCCTGGCCTATGTCGAGGCGGCAATCGGCCAGGACGGCGAGAAATATCTTGCGGTATTCCTGTTTGCCGCCGTGATGCTGTCCTGGCGGCATTTGCTGGGCAGCGAGCCGGGGGCACAGCAGAGGCGGGGATGGATGTTCGGCCTGATCCTGATCGGTGCCGTGCTCGGGCTCAACGTGTTCTTCTACCGCATGCATGAATTGTTCGCCGGGATGCTGCTGGCGATATCCTTCGGGCTGCACCGACCGGGACGCTGGATAGGATCGCTGATCTTCGCGGCGCTGGCCCTGTCGGTGCGCGAGCTGGCGCTGCCGTTTGTCGGCCTGATGGCGGGGGCGGCGGTGTGGCGGCGCGAATGGCGCGAGGCGGCGGCGTGGATCGCATTGATCGCGGTGTTCTTCGTAGCGCTCGCAATCCACCTGCGCATCGTTGACAGCTATTTCCAGCCCGGTGACGAGATATCGAAATCGTGGCTGGCGCTGCGCGGCTTTTCCGGCTGGCTTTCGAGCGTCGTTCTGTCCGGCAACCTGCGCTGGTTTCCGCACTGGATAGCGGGGCCGATGGTGGTGTTGACCATGCTCGGCTGGGCAGGATGGAAATCGCACACCGGCACGATCGGCGCATTGCTCTATCTCGGATATGGCCTGTCGTTCACCGTCGCCGGGCGCAATGAGAACTGGTACTGGGCGATGATGATCACGCCGGTGATGTTCGCAGGTCTTGCTTTCACCCCGATGGCGGCTAGATCGTTGTGGCGCTCGGCGATGCAGCGGTAATTGCCTGTAAAGGATAAGTGTTGCAGAAGCACCGCACATGAGTGGCCCGCGTATTCTCCTGGTCGTCGGCGGCGGCATCGCTGCCTACAAGTCCTGCGAACTCGTCCGCCTGATCCGCAAGGGCGGCGGCGATGTCACTTGCGTGCTGACCGAGGGCGGCTCGAAATTCGTCACCGCCATGGCCCTGGCGGCGCTAAGCGAGAACCCGGTCCACACCACGCTGTGGGATCTCAAGAACGAGGCCGAGATGGGGCATATCCAGCTCAGCCGTCAGGCCGATCTGGTCGTGGTCTGCCCCGCCACTGCCGATCTGATGGCCAAGATGGCAGCCGGTATCGCCGACGATCTTGCCACCACGCTGCTGCTCGCCACCGACAAGCAGGTGCTGGCGGTGCCGGCGATGAATGTGCGGATGTGGCAGCACGAGGCGACCCTGCGCAATGTCGAGCGACTGCGCGCCGCCGGGGTGCTGGTCATGGACCCCGACGAGGGACCGATGGCATGCGGCGAATTCGGTGCCGGGCGCCTGCCCGAGCCGGTGTCGATCTGGCTCAAGATCGCCGATGTGCTCGGCGTCGATCCCGGCGAACTGGCGCTGCCGCAACTGCTGGCGGCACATGTCGCGGATGAATACGAGCAATCGGAAGACACCGGCCTGGGCGGGCTGTCCTCCACGCTGATCATGCGCAGCACCAAGCGCTTTGACCCGCTCGAAGGGCTGACCCCCGAAGAACTGGGCGTCGATGGGGCAATGCCGCCCGAAGAGCTGGAGCTGCCAGAGGATTTGCCGCCGCTGGAGGAAGCGCCGCCGCCGCCGCTCGATCTTGGCGGGCCGCTGCTGTCGCGCAAGGGCAAGGCGCGCTCCGCTCCGCCGACCGACCCCGATGCGATCAACCACACCGTAACCGGCGCAGCGCCGCCCGAACCCTTTGCCGAAGAAATGGCGGAAGGGGCGTCAGCTGAACCGGTCGATCCGCTGGACGGCCAGCCCGACTTCGAAGGCGATCCCGAGCATCGCCCGCTGTTTGGCAAGCATGTGCTGGTGACTGCCGGCCCGACGCATGAGGCGATCGACCCGGTGCGCTTCATCGCCAACCGCTCCTCGGGCAAGCAGGGCTATGCCATCGCCGCTGCGGCTGCCGCAGCCGGGGCGCGGGTGACGCTGGTTTCGGGGCCGGTCAATCTGGCGACGCCCAGGGGGGTTGACCGCATCGATGTCGAAAGCGCCTCCGAAATGGCTGCTGCAGTCAAGAAGGCGCTGCCCGCCGATGTCGCGGTGATGGTGGCCGCCGTGGCCGACTGGCGCATGGCGCGCGTTTCCAGCTCCAAGATGAAGAAGCGCGGCTCGGCACCGCCGGCGCTGATCCTTACCGAAAACACCGATATCCTCTCCAGCGTGGCAGCGGCAACCAAGCGGCCCAAGCTGCTGATCGGCTTTGCCGCTGAAACCGAGAATGTCCTCGAAAACGCTTCCGAAAAGCGCAAGCGCAAAGGTGCGGACTGGATCGTGGCCAACAATGTTTCGGGCGATGTCATGGGCGGAAGCGCCAACACCGTCCACATCGTCACCGCCAAGGGCACCGAGAACCTGCCGACGATGCCCAAGGACGATGTCGCGCGCATCCTCGTCGAAAGGATCGCCGATGCACTCGCCGACTAGAATCGTTCTGATTGAGATTGAATTACCCAAAGCCCGCTCATGTCGAGCGAAGTCGAGACACGTCGCGCAACAATCGAACGTAGCACAACGTCCCTCGACTTCGCTCGGGATGAGCGGAGCTGGCTGATTAAATTTGAACCGGAAAAAGCCTAGCGTGCCGGTCCTGGTCAAGCGCCTCCCTCACGGCGAGGGGCTGGAACTGCCCGCCTATGCCACGGCAGGTGCGGCCGGCATGGATGTGCTCGCCGCCGAGGATGTGACCCTGGCCCCTGGCGCGCGCCACGCGGTGGCGACCGGGCTGGCCGTGGCGATCCCGCCGGGTTACGAAATCCAGGTGCGGCCACGCTCGGGTCTGGCGCTCAAACATGGCATTTCGGTACCGAATACGCCGGGCACGATCGATTCGGATTATCGCGGCGAGCTGAAAGTGATCCTCATCAACCACGGCGCGGAGGCCTTCGAGGTTCGGCGCGGCGATCGCATCGCCCAGCTTGTGCTGGCCCCGGTGACGCTGGCGAGCTGGCTGCCGGTCAACGAACTGGACGAGACCGCGCGCGGCGAGGGCGGGTTTGGTTCGACCGGCGGAGTTATTGCGCTGGGGAGCTGAGCCACGACGAAAAAGGCGGACCCGTTGCCAGGCCCGCCTCCTCGGTGATCTCAACCTGCGCGTCAGTAACCGTTCTTGGCGGTCTTCTTCTCGGGTGCGACGCTGATTCGCACGGTTTCGCCGGAATTGCCGGGGAAGCCGGTGAACATTGCCTCGACCAGATTGGGCACCAGATACTGGAGCTTGTTGGAGGTCGACACGGCCTCGGCCTTGCCTTCGAACAACCGCGCACCGTCTGCCCTGCGATCGATCTTCATGTCGATGCCGCTGGTGTAGACGGTATAGCTCTCAACACCGCCGCGATCGAACCACGGATCGTACCAGCCATAGCCCCAGGGACCGCCATGTCGGTAATAGGAATGGCCCCAAGAGCCGCGGCCATAGCCGTGCCACGGACCCCAGAACGGATCGTGGTAGCCCATGCCACCGGTCGAGCGCACCTTCTCGCGGCCCTTGTCGACACCATAGTCGAAGCGAACCAACAGCGTCGCGCTTTGCGGGCTGGCGGCGGGAGTATAGCCCTGCCGCGCCAGCTGATCCTCGACGATCCGGGCATATTGCGAAAATTCGAGCCCACCGGCGAGCGCTGGATCGTTGGCGACGACCGCGAAGCTTTGGCCCGAGGGTGCCGGCAGCTGCGACTGGAAGCGCGAAACCTTGGCGTTGAAGTTCTGCGTGCAGGCCGCCAGCGCCACCAGCAAAACTGCTGCGGCCGCCAGCCTGACGCGGGCGAAGGGAGAAGATTGCGTAACCGGCATCGGACAGGCTCCACGATATCCACGGGGCCATACTCGCCGGAAATCGGCGGATGCCCCTGATTGCAACTTCATGCACTAGCATTGCAGTGCTGAATAGGTGTTGAATGAATGCCGCTTTGTTTCGGGATTCGAGTGTGCTTGCTTACGCACTTTGGGCCTGTCACCATGCGCCACTCCCGTAAGTGTATTTTATGATGAAGATGGCCGCAATTGATTCCCTCAGAAGGGGCACCGCCGGATTGGCAGGCGCCTTTTCAATTGCCGTTTACGAAATAAATCACGTGTGAAATGCCCCTAACCCCGCCGATTTACGGCATGCGACCAACTGTTCTCAAGCTACCTATCTGGGGTGAAAGTCGAAAGCGTAAATTATGTCTGACGATGAAACGACAAAAACTAAAGAATATTCTGCAACACATTGGAACTTACACAGAAATTCTTTGTTGATTTCATTGGTTTTTTTAATTTCATCCTTGCCTAATATAAATATAAGCAACCCGTTTCTTGGATTGGTGATCTCACCTAATCTCATAAAAATGTTTCCGATTCTTGCATGCACTGCGGCTCTATATGCCCTTTTGGTTTATTGGATCGAATGGAAGCGTGGCCCTGCGGAAGAGCTAACTGAACGCATTGTGGAGCTCGGTTCGTTAAAAGATCAAATTGATAATGCAATGAAAGAAATAATTAAACCATTAGAAAATAGCGAGTCCATCCACAGATCCATATTAAATGCATTTATGGAAACCAACCAACAAGTAAATATGGTATTGGGTGTAATAAAAAGCAATGACATGCACGCCCATGGGGAAATGGGATATCACTTTGTGATTGAATCAATTGTTGAAAGAATATCAGATGAAATTGAATCCATAATTTCAAACAATGAAGCCACAAACATGATACTTCATAATATTAATATGGCAAACCCATCGAAAAGTCGTGTATATAATCCTAGACTTTCCGGAGTAGAGTTAAAATTACGAACCTGCCTATCTTCTGATATTGGACCTCTTCTTAATGAGAGGGATAATTTTCTGTCTAGTAATTTAGTGTTGTTTCCAGAAGTGAATTTCGAAAAACTACGCAGTGAAATTGATAATAATATAGATATTTCCGCCGAATCTATGAGAAGGATAAAATCGGAAGATTTCGGAAAGTCTCAAATTTACAGAACTCTAAAATATGCAGAATTATTTGACAAGATCAGAACTAACGTAATAGGATTATATGTCCCAATAGGGCTGTTTGCAATAGCACTCGCGCACATGATAGGTAAATTATGGTGTATTGTACTTCCTGACATGCTGACTATTCTGTTAAAGATATTGCCATGATGCAGATTTTCGGTTTGAGGATCATTCACAATGCAGACGGTCACTTCATTCGGACCCATCTCGCTTTCTCGATGAAAGAATTGGGGCAAAGACGGTAGTTCCGCAGCTTCGTTACCCCCGCACCAGCCCCAGCGCCGCATAGGCGGCATCCAGTGTAGGGGCGGCCAGTGCGCGGGCTTTTTCCGCTCCCTTGCGCAGGATCGCGTCGAGCGCCGCGCAGTCCTGCCGCAGTTCGACAAAGCGGGCGTTGATCGGGGCCAGCCTGTCGATCAGCAGTTCGCCCAGCGCCGGCTTGAACGCGCCAAAGCCCTTGCCGGCGAAGTCGCGGAGCACTTCGTCCACCGTTACACCGGCCATCGCTGCATAGATGCCGACGAGGTTGGCCGCCTCGGGCCTGCCATCCAGTTCCTTGGCCTCGGCGGGCAGCGGTTCGGGGTCGGTCCTGGCCTTCTTGACCTTCTGCATGATCGTGTCGGCATCGTCGGTGAGGTTGATGCGGCTCATGTCCGATGGGTCGGACTTGCTCATCTTGGCGCTGCCGTCGCGCAGGCTCATGATACGCGCAGCATCGGCCGGGATGATCGGATCGGGCAGGGTGAAAATGTCGCTCCCGCCCCCGAAGTCGAAGTTGAACTTCTGGGCAATGTCGCGCGCCAGTTCGAGGTGCTGCTTCTGGTCCTCGCCCACCGGCACATGCGTCGCCTGATAGAGCAGCACATCGGCGGCCTGCAGCACCGGATAGGTGAACAGCGCGACGCTTTGCCCCTCGCGGTTCTTGCCGGCCTTGTCCTTCCACTGGGTCATGCGGTTCAGCCAGCCCATCCGCGCCGTGCCGCTCAGCAGCCATTGCAGCTCGGCATGGGCGGGCACCTGGGACTGGTTAAACAGCACCGAGCGCTCCGGATCGACACCGCAGGCGAACAGAGCGGCAGTCATCTCGCGTGTGTTGGCACCAAGCTCGGCGGGGACATGGGGCTGGCTGATCGCGTGGAGATCGGCCAGGAAGAACAGACACTCGCCTCCCCCGGTTTCAACGGCGTCCTGCATGCGCACCCAGTTGCGGATCGCACCAAGGTAATTGCCGAGGTGGAGATTGCCGGTGGGCTGGATGCCTGAAACTACGCGCATGGCAATTACTGAACCTCGAGAATGTCGTCGTCCGCTTTGGAGCGGGCAGGAGGGCGGCGGCGCAACTGGGCGATCAGATCCTTGTCGAGCGCGCCGGACAGATAGGCGACGACAAAAAACACCGCCATGCCCGTGCCCACCAGCGCCGCAAGCGACCAGACGCGTTCGAACACGCTGCCGCCAAACCGGTCGCTCAATACCGGCACCAACCACCACAGCGCCGCAGCCATGGCACCGGTGGCTACCAGCTGACGCGCGATCTTGCTGGCCAGCTTCAGGCTAAAGTGGAACCAGCCGCGCCGGTGCAGCATCGCATAGAGCAGCAAGCAGTTGAGCGTTGCCGACACCGCGCTTGCCGCGGCCAGGCCAACGATGCCGAAGCGGCCGATTACGGCAAAATTGATTGCGACATTGACGATCAGCGATACCAGCGCCGTCCACACCGGAGTGCGGGTATCCTCGCGGGCGAAGAAGCCGGGGTTGAGGATCTTGACGATGACATAGGCCGGCAGGCCGGCCACCAGCGCCACCACGATATTCGCCATTATCGCGCCATCGGCCATGGTGAACTTTCCGCCTACGAAAAAGGCCGTGCAAAAGGCGGGGGCACACACCGCCAGCGCGGCTGCGGCTGGCAGAGTCAGCAGGGTGGCGATCTCGAAAGCGTTCGATTGCAGACGCTGCGCCTCTTTCGCGTCGCCGGTATGGATATGGCGCGACAACATCGGCAGGATCGCCGTGCCCAGCGCTATGCCGACAATCCCCAGCGGCATCTGGTTGAGCCGGTCAGCCAGCTTGAGCAGCGAAAGTGAGCCCTGCGGCAGCGAGGTGGCGAAGAACGTATCGACCAGCTGGCTGATCTGGTAGATTCCCGCGCCGAATGTCGCCGGCACGATCAGCACGCCAAGTCGCCGCACTTCGGGAGTGAGCTTGGGCATTTTCAGATGCAGCTTCACGCCCGCGCGCCGCGTCGCCCACAGCAGGTAGAGAAACTGGCCAACGCCCGAAAGCGAAACCGCAGCCGAGAGCAGATAGACCACGACCGTATCGTCGTCGCTGTCGCCGCGCAGATATTTACCGGTCAGGATGCCCGTGATCATGAAGACGTTGAGCAGCACCGGCGCAAAAGCACCGGGGCCGAACCTGCTGCGGGCGTTGAGCAGGCCCGAAAGCATCGCCATCAGGCTGATGAAACCCAGATAGGGAAAGGTGATCCGGCTGAGCAGAACCGAGAGTTCGAACTTGCCCGGAATTTGCGCATATTCGCTCGCCAGCGCACCCACCAGCAGCGGCATGAAGACCATTGCCAAGGCGCTGAATGCCAGCAGCACCCAGACAAACACCGCCAGCACATCGTTGGCAAAGCGGTTAGCCGCTTCCTCGCTGCCCGGGTTCTCACCATCGCCATGCAGCGCGCGCGAATAGAGCGGGACGAAGGCGACCGAGAACGCCCCTTCGGCAAACAGGCGGCGGAAAGTGTTGGGCAGGGTAAAGGCCAGCTGGAAGGCGTCCGCCGCCAGCCCCGCGCCCAGCACCCGCGCCAGCAGCATGTCGCGGGCGAAGCCGAACACGCGGCTGATCGCAGTCAGCCCGCCGATCGTGCCGACGTTCTTGACCAGACTCACGAGTTCAGGCCTGATGCAAAATCAGGCATTGCCTACCGGCGCGCCCTCGCCTGCTTCCTGCTGCGCCGTCATTTGCTGCACATAGAGCCCGTTGAAGTCGATAGGCTCGAGCATCATCGGCGCAAAACCGGCGTCGCGCACAGCATCGGCCAGCACCCGGCGGGCGAAGGGGAACAGGATGCGCGGGGTTTCGGCGAAGACGAAGGCATGCGCCTGGCCTTCCTCGAGGTTGCGCATGCCAACCAGCCCGCAATAGGCCAGATCGACGATATAGGCCGTGCCCAGTGCGGTCTTGGCAGTGAGCACCACCTTGAGTTCGACCTCCTGCACATCCTCGGCGATGATGCGGGCGGCGATGTTGAACTGCACGTCGATCTGGGGCGCTTCCTCCCACTGGAAACATTCGGGAGCATTCGGGTTTTCAACCGAAAGATCCTTCACATATTGCGATATGATCCCGGCCGAGGGCGAGGTATCTTCGCCATTGCCAGCGGGGCCGAGATCGAGATCGGAAATGACATTGCCTTCGTCGGCCATGGGTCTGTGCCTTCTTCGCCAGTTGCGGAAATTTGCGGCGCGCCTAGCACCGCGCCGCGCACGCGGCAATGCCACATGGGCGCGCGCATCGGAATGCCGGAAAAAACCCCCGATCCGGCTGCACAATGTGTTGTTCATTTGTAATCTGTACCTATCTGGGTTTAGGGTAAACAGCGCCGCCGATCCCTGGCGGCAGGAAAATGGACAACGGCGTGACCATCGAAATCGTCATCCTCGCCATGATCGCGGCCTTTCTCGGGCTGCGGCTCTATTCGGTGCTCGGCCGCCGCGCCGAGCATGAGGAAGAACCCATCCAGGGCCGATTCGACAATCCGCCTGGCGGACCGGCTGCGCCCGCTCCGCGCCAGACGCCCGATCAGCAGCAGAACCCGGTGCAGAACCCTGCGCAAAATCCGTTGCAGCGCCAGCGCGAAGTGCCGCTGACCCCGCCCGCCGTCGAACGCGGGTTGCGCGAGATTCAGGCCGCTGATCGCCGCTTCGAACCGCTGACCTTCCTGCAAGGCGCGCATGGCGCTTACCGGATGATCCTTGAGGCCTATTGGCGCGGCGACAAGGAAGAGCTGGGCCAGCTGTGCGACCGTGACGTCTATGAAAGCTTCGCTGCCGCCATCGACGCCCGCATTGCAGCAGGCGAAACGCTCGACAACCGGTTGGTACGGGTTGAGGATACGACCATCGTCGCAGCCAGCTATGAAGCCCCGCTCGCCCGGGTGACTGTGCGTTTTTCCGCGGATATCGCCGCGGTAACCCGCGACGCCAAGGGCAGTGTCATCGCCGGATCGCTCAACGATGCCGTGCAGACGCATGACGTCTGGACCTTCAGCCGCAATCTCCGGTCATCCGAACCAGACTGGCTCCTTGACGAGACCGACGAGGCCTGAGCGGATGAGGAGCGGGAGCTGGCGCAGCCTCGCGGCGATCGCGGCCATACTCCTGCTCTCCGCCTGCGGCCGCCTGATCCCGCCCTCGCGCATTACCCCCCCGTCCGGCACCGGGTTCACCTCGGGCCTGCGTTCGGGGCCTGCCATCGCCTCGCTGGCGATTGCCGACGACGATGCTGCAGCCACCCTCGCCTCGTTCCGCGAAAGCTGCCCGCGCCTGCTCGCCCGCAGCGATACCAGCGGGCTGACCCGCAACGGTGACTGGAAGCCGGCCTGCGAAAGCGCCCGGGGCTGGCCCGCCGCCGATGCGCCGGGCTTTTTTCAGCGCTATTTCGAGACCGTGCGGGTGGGCGATGGCGAGGCCTTTGCCACCGGCTATTACGAACCCGAAATCTCCGGCGTGCGCCGCCGCCAGCCCGGCTTCGACGTGCCGGTCTATCCCAAGCCCGCCGATCTGGTCCGCGCCAATCCGGGCGAGGCTGAGCCCAATGAATCCGGCGACCTGCCGCTGGGCCGCTATGACAAGTCGGGCAAATTCGTCCCCTATTACGATCGCGGCGAGATCGAGGACGGGGCGCTGATGGGCAAGGGGATCGAGATCGCCTGGGCGGCGGACAGCCTCGAATTCTTCTTCCTGCAGGTGCAGGGCTCGGGCCGGCTGCGTTCGCCCGACGGCAAGATCATGCGCATTGGCTATGCCGGGCAGAACGGCCATCCCTATACCGGCATCGGATCGGCGATGCGCAAGCGCGGCCTGATTGGAGACGGGCCGGGGCAGGTCTCGGGATCGATGCAGGGCATCATGCAATGGGTGCGCGCCAACCCCGCAGAGGGCCGGGCGCTGATGCGCGAGAACAAGAGCTGGATATTCTTCCGCGAGCTGACCGGCGATGGTCCGGTAGGTGCGCTCAACGTGCCGGTGCGGGCGCGATCGAGCGTCGCCGCCGATCCCAAATTCGTGCCGCTGGGCGCGCCGGTCTGGCTGTCGCTCGATCGCAGCGAGGCAAACGGGCTGTGGGTAGCGCAGGACACCGGCGGCGCGATCAAGGGGGCCAACCGCTTCGACACCTTCTGGGGCGCGGGAGCCGAAGCACGCCTCACCGCCGGGGGCATGAGCGGGCGCGGCCAGGCGCTGCTGCTGCTCCCCAAGGGAACGCTTGAGCGGCACGGCGCGAAGTGAAGCGCAGCCTGACGCCCGGCGAGGCAGCGCTGTGGCGCAGAGTCGCGAAGACGGTCAAGGCGATGGAGGGGCGTGAACCGCCCCCGGTCGAAGAGGTCGCTCCGCCGCAAGCACGCGTAGTTGCTCCGAAGATCGCCGCGAAGCGCGTAGCTGAAAAATCGCTGCCGCCCCCGCCTCGGCCCGGCGAAGCGCGGCGACCGCTCGACAACCATACTCTCGACGCCAGCTGGGATCGCAAGCTTTCGCGCGGCCTCGTCGCGCCCGATTTCACGCTCGACCTGCACGGCCATACTCTCGATTCGGCGCACGCCAGGCTCGACCATGGCTTGACCCAGGCCCTCGCCCAGGGCGCGCGGCTGTTGCTGCTGATCACCGGCCGCCCCCGTCCTGCGAGCGATCATGCCGCGCGCGGCGAGCGACGCGGGGCGATCCGGGCGAAGTTTCTCGACTGGCTGGCCGCCGGATCCCAC
Source organism: uncultured Alphaproteobacteria bacterium (assembly GCA_963791765.1). Taxonomy (GTDB): domain Bacteria; phylum Pseudomonadota; class Alphaproteobacteria; order Sphingomonadales; family Sphingomonadaceae; genus Novosphingobium. The sequence goes on along the minus strand of CAWBTL010000003.1, from coordinate 626,803 downwards.
GCCAGCCGCATCGCCGCCGTCAGACCCGCGCATCCGCGCCATGGCGGGGCGGGTGCGGTCTATGTGGTGTTGAAGCGGGTGCGGTGAGGGTTGCGGGGGTGCGCTGCCGCCGAGATGTTGGGCCACCCCCACCCAGCTTCGCTAGTCCCTGGCGGGACAAGCTGCGCTACCTCCCCCTCACAAGGGGGAGGGGTCACTTGCCATTGATTCAACCAATTCCGAAAAGTTTCAGCGCGTTACCCGCACTGCCCCCGGTGCAGCAGCTTGTGATCGGCCAGCACCAGCGCCATCATCGCCTCGACCACCGGCGCGCCGCGGATGCCGACGCAGGGATCGTGGCGGCCCTTGGTGCGGATATCGGTGGCCGCTCCATCGCGGGTGATGGTCTCCACCGGGGTCAGGATCGAACTGGTCGGCTTGAAGGCGACGCGCACCACCACCGGCTGCCCGGTCGCAATGCCCCCGGCAATCCCGCCGGCATGGTTGGCGAGGAACTGGGGGCCTTCACTGCCCGGCCGCATCCGGTCAGCATTCTGCTCGCCGGTCAGCCGGGCTGCGGCAAAACCGTCGCCGATCTCGACGCCCTTGACGGCATTGATGCTCATCATCGCGCCCGCCAGATCGGCGTCAAGCTTGGCATAGAGAGGCGCCCCCCAGCCCGCCGGAACGCCCTCCGCCACGCATTGCACCACCGCACCCAGCGAGGAGCCCGAAAGCCGCGCAACATCGACCAGCTTTTCCCAACGCTTCGCTGCCCTGGCATCAGGGCAGAAAAAGGGATTGCGGGCGATCTCGCCCTCGTCGAAGTTGGCCGGATCGATGGCGTCGCCGCCGATTTCGGTGACATAGGCAAGCACAGTCACTTCCGGGATCACCAGCCGCGCCACGCCGCCTGCCGCCACCCGCGCCGCCGTCTCGCGCGCTGAGCTGCGCCCGCCGCCGCGATAGTCGCGAAAGCCGTATTTGGCGTCATAGGCATAGTCGGCATGGCCGGGGCGATAGGCCATGGCGACTTCGGAATAATCCTTGGAACGCTGATCGACATTCTCGATCATCAGGCTGATCGGGGTGCCGGTTGTGCGCCCTTCGAACACGCCTGAGAGAATGCGCACCGCATCGGGCTCCTGCCGCTGGGTGGTGAATTTCGACTGGCCGGGCCGCCGCGCATCGAGGAACGGCTGGAGGTCAGCTTCCGACAGCGCCAGCCCCGGCGGACAGCCATCGACCACCGCACCCAGGGCGGGTCCATGGCTTTCACCCCAGGTGGTGAAACGGAACATGCGGCCGAAGCTGTTGACGCTCATGTTGCGGGCTTTGTCGCGGAATTTGCGAAAAGTCCATGGGGCGGGGGATGGCGCGTGGGCTTGGACAGGCTCAGCCTGATCCTTCGACAAGCTCAGGATGAGCGGAGTAAGCGCCCAATTCTCCCAAACCCGCTCAGCCTGAGCTTGTCGAAGGCCACGCGCTGCCGCTAGGAAGCCCCCATGTTCCTGGTAGTATTCCGCAACCGCAAGCGTGCCGGCATGGATGCCGACGCCTATACCGCCGACGCTCGCCGGATGGAGGCACTGGCCCGTGCCCAGCCCGGCTTTCTCGCCTTCAAGAGCTACACTGCCGACGACGGTGAAGTGGTGGCAATCTCCGAATGGGAGGACGAGGTATCGGCACGCGACTGGGGTGGCAATGCCGATCACGCCAGGGTCCAGACCAGGGGCCGCGCCGAATACTACCGCGACTACACCCTGTTCGCCTGCGATTCCCCGCGCATCCATCACTTCGACAGGAGACATGTTTGACCATCACCTTCTACGGCATCCCCAACTGCGACACAGTCAAGAAGGCGCGCGACTGGCTGGACGGGCAAGGGATTGGCTATACCTTCCACGACTACAAGAAGCAGGGCATCGACGAAGCCAAGCTCGCTGAGTGGGTTGAGCAAGCTGGATGGGAAAAAGTCCTCAATCGCGCTGGGACAACCTTCCGTAAACTGCCCGACGATATGAAGGCAGGGATCGATAAGGACAAAGCTATAGCAATTATGGCCGCACATACGTCCACCATTAGGCGCCCTATTGTGGAATACCCCAAGGGCCTGATGGTCGGTTTCAACGAGGCTGATTGGGCGAATTCGTCCCTGACTGCGTAATCTGCCGTCAGCCGTCGATTTTTGCCGCAAGCTGTTCCTGCTCCCTCATTTCGTCAGCAATTTGTCGCTCGTAAGGGGAAAAGCTGCTTTTGCCACGTTCAACGGCTGCTTTGAATCCATTCATAGCGGTGAAGGCTTCGCTACAGACGGAAGCGAACTGAGGTTTTGGCGTTCTGCCACACAGACTCGCGATAGGCGCAGTAGCTACTTTGGCATCGTCCACCACCGCATTGAGCTGTATAGAGTATAAGCTCCGTGAAACCTCAATCTGGTTCGTTCCAGCCATGATCTGATTGGCTTGGACGCCTAATTCGCGGCGTTGGGCCTCTGACATATTGGGCGCTGCGGCCAGCATGCGGCTTATTCGGGCCGTATTGGCAGAAGCGAATTTGGCATAGTCGGGGCTTTTGCTGATCCCTTCGTTTAGCCTGCTAGTGGCGTTAGCTATTCGTGAGGCTGCTTCGCGGATGCTCGCGACGTTGGCAGCAGTGTCCCGTTCACCCTGCATGCGAGCTTCTTCGTGTTTCAGCTGAGCATCAGCTTGAGCCAGTTTCGCCTGCCGTCCTTCGGCCACGGATTTCAGCTTGGAAAGCGCAACCTGATACCCATCCAGCGATGACCGCTCAGCTGATATGTTGAAACCCTGGCCAGTGAGTTGCAGGCTGCTGGACGAGTATATTCCGCTGGCTTGTATGCCGCCAAGCCAAATGCTGGCAGGCCGTAGGATCAACTCATTGCCTGAAACTGATCCATCAAGGCTTGCGGTCTTGCCCGTGACCGTTGCGTCAGGTCCAATTGTGTTGACCTCAATGCGGCCACTGAGTTTGTGGTCCTTGTCTTCAACCAACTGGACAAGCGTGACCTCGTTGTCGGAAATCACGACGTAAATGCCGGATGCGTCTCGGCTCCCACAACCGGCAACCAGAAAGGTCATTCCCAAAAGCGCAACGCCTAAAACGTGCATATCTGCTCCCCCGCAACGAACAGGTACGAAGTAGCTGACTGAGCGGATAAATCCAGTGCTGGCTATCTCGCACTTCGTTGTGCCTATTTCCATTCCAGTTCACTGGGTTATGTATGCTCGACAGTTACAGGGACTTTCACCTCTTCAATCCATGGGCCGCTTCCCAGGTCATGCGGCGGTGCCTCGATTGACGGTAACAATATAGTTCAGCCCCAGATCGCCCGACAGATGCAGGCCCTTCATCGGCGACCAGGCAATGCCTTGGGGCTCGCCCATGATCAGCCCCGCTCGATCCAGCAGCTCGCGCAGTTCATCCGGCGTAACGAAATCGTCCCAGTGATGCGTGCCGCGCGGGATCGCGCCGAGCCGCTCCGCGCCTTCCACCAGCAGCAGCCGCGAGGCGGCAGTGCGATTGGGGGTGGAGAGGATCATCAGGCCATCTGGTTTCATTGCACCGGCCAGCGCGGCGATGAAGCCGGGCTTGTCGGCCACATGTTCGATCACTTCCATCGCGGTGACAAGGTCGAAACCGGCGAGGCCGAGCTCTGCGACATCGCCGCAGTGGTAGTCGATGTCGAGACGCGAACCTGCCGCATGCGCCTGTGCCGCCGCGACATTCTCCGCCGCTGCATCGACTCCGGTCACCGTCCGCACCCAGCCTGGCCAGCGGTTCGCACAGCAGCCCGGCGCCGCAACCGACATCGAGTGCGCGCTTGCCCGCAAGCGCCTTCACGCCCCGCGAATCGCCGCGCCAATGTGCGTCGATCGCCGCGCGGACGAAGCCCAGTCGCACCGGATTCAGCCGGTGGAGCATGGCGGAGGAGCCCTTGGGGTCCCACCAGTCAGCCGCCAGCTTGCCGAAATGGGCCGCTTCGGATGGGCGAATAGTTGCATTAGCCATGCCATCTCCCTAACAGGACGCCCGCCCGGACCCAAGCGCCGGGTTGCAACTAACTGGAGCGAGAAATCCTTGGCCCGGATCGTGATGAAATTCGGCGGCACCTCGATGGCCGGCACCGAGCGCATCCGCCGCGTCGCCAATATCGTGCGCCGCCAGCAGGCAGACGGTGAGCGCCATGAGGTGGCGGTGGTGGTCTCGGCTATGGCGGGCGAGACCAACCGGCTGGTAGGCTTCTGCCGCGAGGCGAACGCGCTGTATGACCCTGCGGAATACGACGTGGTGGTGGCGAGCGGCGAACAGGTGACGGCAGGCCTGCTGGCGCTGACCTTGCAGGCGCATGGGCTGCAAGGCGCGCAGCTGGCTGGGCTGGCAGCTGCCGGTGATGACTGACGACGCCCATGCCAAGGCGCGGATCGGCACCATCGATTCGCCCGAACTGCTCGCCTCGATGGCGGCAGGCGAGATCGCGGTGATCCCCGGCTTCCAGGGTGTCACCGACGGCAGGCGCATCACCACGCTGGGCCGCGGCGGATCGGACACTTCGGCGGTGGCGGTGGCGGCGGCGGTCAAGGCTGATCGCTGCGACATCTATACCGATGTCGACGGCGTTTATACTACCGATCCGCGCATCGTCGCCAAGGCGCGCAAGCTCTAGCATGTTACCTATGAGGAAATGCTCGAGCTGGCTTCGGTCGGCTCGAAAGTGCTGCAAACCCGCTCGGTCAGCCTCGCCATGAAGGAAGGCGTGCGGGTGCAGGTGCTGTCGAGCTTCATCGACGACGATGCCCCGGCGGCCGATACGCTGCCCGGCACGATGATCGTCAGCGACGAGGAACTGGACGAAATTCAAAAGGATATGGACGTGGAAAGCCAACTGATCACCGGCATCGCTGCCGACAAGAACGAGGCCAAGATCATCGCTCACCCGCGTGCCCGACCGGCCGGGCGCGGTGGCGACGATCTTTGGCCCGCTGGCCGCCGCCAATATCAACGTCGACATGATCATCCAGAACGTCGGCCGCGACAAGGGCGAGACCGATGTCACCTTCACCGTCACTGCCGCCGATCTGACGCGGGCGCAGGCGCTGCTCGAAGGGCAGAAGGAAGCGATCGGTTTCAACCGGATCATTTCCGACGGCAAGGTCGCCAAGATCAGCGTCGTCGGGGTCGGCATGCGCAGCCACGCCGGGGTTGCCGCCACCATGTTCAAGGCGCTCGCCGATCGCGGCATCAACATCCAGGCCATCTCGACCAGCGAGATCAAGACCTCGGTTCTGATCGACGCCGACGAGACCGAACTGGCGGTGCGGGTGCTGCATACCGCCTATGGGCTGGATGCAGTGGACGAGGTTGCTTGAGTTGAACTCCATTTTGACTTTTCAGCCAGGAAGCGTAGAATTGGCCTCATGAAGAAGCCCGGCGATACGAAAAGCGAAAAGGCAGCCAATACGGCACTGCTGAAGCGCGAATTGGTCAAAGGACTCGACTCCGGCGTCAGCAAACGTAGCCCTGAACAAATCCGCGCCGATTTCCGCAAGGCCCGTGAAGCGGCTTGAACTTTCCGTTGCCGCAGATGCCGATTTGTTCGACATACTCGCCTATGGCACAGCGGTTCATGGCGAAGCGGAGAGCGACGCCTATTACTCTGGGCTGACAAGCGCATTCGACTTCCTGTGCCAGAACTCTTCCGCGGGGCAGGTCGATGAGGACAGCGGACTGGGTTTACGCCGGTGGCGATACCGGCAGCACCGAATATTCTATCGGCCGGACAAGGAAGCGATTCTGATCGTGCGAGTAATCCATGTCGCTGCTGATGCGGTGCGATGGTTGAATGACTGATCTAACGCTTCTTCGCGCCGTCGAGGCACATGAGTGTCAGCGAGGGGCTGTTTGATTTTCCTCAACACCGGAGGTAACAGACCCATCCCCCAACCCACCCCTCCCCTGAAGTGGAGGGGAGAAGGAACACCATGAACTTCCCACAGACTTCCGCCCGCATGCAACGTGGCGCTGCCTTTCTCGGCAGCCCCTACGCCATCCTCTGCGGCGCGATGTCGTGGGTGTCCGAGCGCAAGCTCGTCGCCGCGATCAGCAACGCCGGGGGCTTCGGGGTGATTGCCTGCGGGGCGATGACGCCCGAGCTGCTCGATGGCGAAATCGCGGGGACCAAGGCGCTGACGCAGAAGCCGTTCGGCGTCAACCTCATCACCATGCACCCGATGCTGTTCGAGCTGATCGACGTCTGCACCCGCCACAAGGTCAGCCATGTCGTGCTGGCCGGCGGCATTCCCGCCCAAGGGCTGCTGTCGAGGCGATCAAGGCCAGAAATACTGAACATGGCGGGGCGAAAGTGATCTGCTTCGCTCCGACACTGGCGCTGGGCAAGAAACTGCTGCGTTCTGGCGCGGATGCGCTGGTGATCGAGGGCAATGAGGCGGGCGGGCATATCGGCCCGGTGGCGACCAGCGTGCTGGCACAGGAAATCCTGCCCGAGCTCAGCGCCGACAATCTGGTCTTTGTCGCCGGCGGCATCGGCAACGGCGCGATGATCGCCGCCTACCTTGAAATGGGAGCCTGCGGTGTGCAGCTTGGCACCCGCTTTGCCTGCGCCAGTGAATCCATCGCCCATCCCGACTTCAAGAAAGCCTTCTTCCGCGCCAATGCCCGCGATGCCATTTCTTCGGTGCAGGTCGATCCGCGGCTGCCGGTGATCCCGGTGCGCGCGCTCAAGAACAAGGGCACCGAGGAGTTCACCGCCAAGCAGGTCGAAGTCGCGCGGCTGCTCGATGAAGGCGGCATCGACATGGGCGAGGCACAGCTGCTGATCGAGCATTTCTGGGCGGGAGCGCTGCGCCGCGCGGTGGTCGATGGCGATGTCGAGGCGGGATCGCTGATGGCGGGCCAGTCGGTCGGGATGGTGACCAGGGAAGAACCCGTGGCGGAAATCATTGCCACGCTGCTGGACGAGTGCGAGACTGCGCTGGCCGGGCGGCAGGCTGCCTGACGGGTTCTGGAGTTGCACTGGTTCTGATTGAACCACCCCAAAGACCGCTCCTGTCGAGCGAAGTCGAGACACGCGCGAGGTGTCTCGACTTCGCTCGACATGAGCGGAGGTAGTTGATTCTACCTGAACTCATATCGGGAAGCTGGCGATGCAGGTAAACGGGCTGAACCATATCAACATCGTCTCGGCCGATCTGGACGCGACGGTGGACTTCTACGAAAAGCTGCTGGACATGACGGCGCGGCCGCTGGCGATGGCTCCGGCGGGGCTGGCTGGCCGTCACTTTGTCGATAGCCAGGGCGAGGCGATCATCCACGTTCAAGCCTATAACCCTGAGCGGCATGGCGATCCGCGCGGCGGTCCGACAGGAACCATCGATCACATTGCGCTTAATTGCGTCGGCTTCGAGGCCACCTGCCAGCGCTGCGATGAACTCGGCATCGCCTACCGGGTCAACGACCGCCAGTTCGGCGATCTGCGGCAGATATTCGTGACCGACCCCAACAATATCGCACTGGAGCTGAACTTCGCGGGGGATTGAACCGCCTACCTGATCGCTAATGTCCCCAGCACGCCGCCATCGACGGCGAGTTCCTGGCCGGTGACATGGCTGGCAAGGTCGGACAGCAGGAAAGCCGCGACTGCGCCGGCCTCCTCGGGCCGCCCGATCCGTCCCTGCGGCGTTGTCGATACCATCGCAGCAACAGCTTCTGCGGGCGCGCCGTTCATCATCGGCGTGTCGATAAAGCCGGGGTGGAGGCAATTGCAGCGCACCCCGCTTGCCGCCACTTCCATCGCCACGGTGCGGGCGAGGCCCAGCGCCGCGTGCTTGCTGACGCAATAGCCCATGTTCCCCGCCATGCCGCGTACCGCGCCCAGTGTGCCGGTGATCAATATCGCCCCGCGTCCACGCGCCACCATCGCCCGCAAGACATGGCGCAGCGTCCAGAACGGCGACCAGACATTCACGCGGAGCGCTTCTGCGAAGGCTTCGTCGGGATAGCTGCTGGTCATCTCATAGACACCGGGAGCAGCGGCGTTGAGGAACAGCCCGTCGATCGGTCCGTTGCGCTCCACCGCGCGGTCGAGCGCAGCGATCAGCTGCGCCTTGTCGCCGACGTCGCAGGGTATCGCCGTGGCCGCGCTGCCGATGTCGCGCGCGGTGGCCTCCAGCACATCGACCCGCCGTGCCAGCAGTGAAACCGTTCCGCCTAGCGCCGCGATCTTTTGCGCGGTGGCCCGACCGATGCCGCTCGATCCGCCGGTGATGACCACATGCTGCCCGGTGAAATCCATCAAGCCGCTCCCCCTGCTATGAACCACACCCTCACCCTATCCTCGCTATGGCGAAATCCGCGCGTCATGTTACCTTGACCCAAGGCAGAGGCAAGGCAGGAGACCGCAGGCATGTGCGACGAATTCACCGCAGTGGCAGAGGATCGGGCGCTGGCGCTCAACGGCGTGTCGCGCCGGGGGTTCGCCGCGCTGGGCGGGGCGGTTGCGCTCGCGGCCTGCGCGGGGCCGGGTAATGGCGCCGAGTCCGAACTGACCGAAAGCACGGTGCGGATCGCCACGCCTGACGGCACGGCGGACGCCTTTTTCGTCCACCCGGCCAAGGGCAGGCATCCCGGGGTAATCCTCTGGCCCGATGTCGGGGGGCTGCGTGAGGTCAAGATGGTCATGGCGCGGCGGCTGGCGCGCGCGGGCTATGCGGTGCTGGCGGTCAACCAGTATTACCGGGGAGCGACTGCGCCGGTGCTGGCGAGCTTCTCCGAATGGCGCACGCCCGAAGGGCAGGCGAAGCTCAAGCCGCTGATCGCCGGGATCACCAGCGAGGGGACCATGCGCGATGCCGCGGCCTTCGTCGCCTTTCTCGATGGGCAGGCGGCTGTCGATACCAAGCGCAGGATCGGCACGCAGGGCTATTGCATGGGCGGGCCGCACGCCATCCGCACTGCGGCTGCGGTACCCGCAAGGGTCGGCGCGGCGGCGAGTTTCCACGGCGGCGGCCTTGCCAGCGACAAGGCGGACAGCCCGCATCTGCTGCTGGCTCGAACCAAGGCCTCCTATCTGATCGCCGTCGGCCAGAACGACGATGCCCGCGATCCGGGCGAGAAGGAACGCTTCCGCGCCGCCGCCGCTGCCGCCGGCTCGTCCCGCCGAAATCGAAGTTTATCCCGCCGACCACGGCTGGTGCGTCGCCGATACGCCGATCTACAATGCCGCGCAGGCGGAACGCGCGTGGGAGCGGCTGCTGGCGCTTTACAAGGGGCTTTGAACCGCATGCCCTCTCCCATTGAGGCCGGGCTATCGCAAATTCATTCAACTCTCGTTGTTCGTCATCCTGAACTCGTTTCAGGACCCATTTCTCGGCACACCCGGTGCGTGGTTCCCGGGACAAAACCTCTCGGCTTGCTTCTGGTCGGCTTGGTCCGAGCTTGCCGCACGATGGGCCCTGAAACGAGTTCAGGGTGACGAAATTGGAGAGGGATGAGCTACCTGCGAAGCCATCATCCGCTTTCCCTTGCCCCCCGCGCCCGGCTCGCTAACATGAGGCCCTGCAAATACGGGGGACAGGGTTATGATCGAGACACTGATTGCACTGCTGGTGGCGGTGTTCATTTTCCTGCTGATGGGCGTGCGCGTCGTCCGGCAGGGCTATGTCTATACCATCGAGCGGCTCGGCAAATATACGCTGGCGGCGCAGCCGGGGCTGCATGTGATCATCCCGTTCATCGACCGGGTCGGTCACAAGGTGAATGTCATGGAGCAGGTGCTCGACATTCCCGGGCAGGAGATCATCACCAAGGACAACGCCATGGTCGGGGTCGATGCGGTGGTGTTCTTCCAGGTGCTCGATGCCGGCAAGGCGGCTTACGAGGTGTCCAACCTCTATGTCGCGATCATGCAGCTGACCACCACCAACCTGCGCACGGTGATGGGATCGATGGACCTCGACGAGACGCTGTCCAAACGCGACGAGATCAACGCCAAGCTGCTGCTGGTGATCGATCATGCGACCTCGCCGTGGGGGGTCAAGATCACCCGCATCGAGATCAAGGACATCCGCCCGCCCGCCGATATCTCCAACGCCATGGCCCGCCAGATGAAAGCCGAACGCGAAAAGCGCGCCAACATCCTTGAGGCGGAAGGCTTTCGTGCCGCTGAAATCCTGAAGGCGGAAGGCGAAAAGCAGGGTGCGATCCTGTCGGCCGAGGGGCGCAAGGAAGCCGCCTTCCGCGACGCCGAGGCGCGCGAGCGCCTGGCCGAGGCGGAAGCGCGCGCGACGCAGGTGGTATCCGAGGCCATTGCCACCTCGGGCACGCAGGCGCTCAATTACTTCGTCGCCCAGAAATACACCGAAGCCGTTGCCGCCTTCGCCAATTCGCCCAACGCCAAGACCATCCTGTTCCCGGTCGAGGCGACGCAGCTGATCGGCACCTTGGGCGGCATCGGCGAGCTGGTCAGAGAGGCGATCCGGGAGCCAAAGGGGTAAGCGCATGAATGAGATCGAACCGCACTACATCTGGCTGGCCCTCGGCCTGCTGCTCGCCGCTGCCGAAATGGCGATCCCCGGCGTATTCCTGATCTGGCTGGCCGGCGCGGCGCTGGTCACCGGAATGCTCGCCTGGCTGATGCCGATCGGCATGCCGTGGCAGGTCGTGATCTTCGCGGTGCTGGCGATTGTCGCGGTATTCTCCGGCAAACGCTATCTGCGCGCCAACCCCATCGAAGCCGCCGACCCGATGATGAACGACCGCGGCGGACGGCTGGTCGGCGAGATGGTGATAGTGACCCAGGCCATCGACGGCGGCAGCGGCAAGGTCAGACAGGGCGACAGCGAATGGCTGGCGCGGGGTCCGGATGCGGCGGTGGGCACGCGGATGCGGGTGGCCGGGCACGAAGGGGTGGTGCTGGTGGTGGAGGTTATGGGGTGATGAGGGGATGCAGCGAGTGAGTTAAGTATTGCGTCCCCCGAATTGCGTCCCCGGAATTGGGTGACGCCTATTCCAATATTCTAATGCGGGTAAAGCCAATGGAAAAATCCCCTCAGGGCGTCATTTATGACGCAAAACAAATTGAAAAATCGTTGATCAATCAGGGATTCTCAACAATACCAAAATTCTATAAAATATGGGATGAGGTTTGCCATGAATACGGATTCATTGATCCTATATCTGAATATTGGATGGAGTGTTCTCGCGAGATATTTTCGTCATTCGGATCTGATGGCGGAATTTACATGAACAGGGGAAGGTATAGAGAAAAAGACGGGTATTACAAATCAAAATTGCTGGATGAATACGAATTTTATTTTACCCGTTTATCCCCTACACACACCTTTGACACCAGCCGCGCGATAGTGTGAACTGCCCCTTCAACAGGAGGCTCCCATGCGCTTGAACCTACACGCCCGTATCGAAATTGCCGTTGTCGCTGTGCTGCTTCTCGGAAGCTGTGGAGACAATGCCTACCGTCGCTACACCGAAGGCGACCACAGTCGCCTTGAAGCCGCAGACGTGAATGCGCGTAACGCGATCAACAAGGCTGATGAGTTAGAGGGCCGTATTTCCGACATTGAGCAGCGGTTGGATATGTGACCCGCTGAGTGAATTGACTCTCGTTGTAAGTCGCGATAAGCAGGGGCGTGCCAAGCCCCTACATAACTCTCGCTGAATCATGGAAAGAGTTCCCCGGTCCATTCAGTTGGGGGGAGCCAAATCCAATCGACAAAGAATGGTCGTTCCTCATCGCGCTAGATGTCGGCGAAGTAACTGTTGGTGGATTTGGATTGCGGATTAAGTGCAATGCCGAACGGTGGGAGCGCGATGTCATGCTTCAACTGGAAGTAGGGAAGCCCGGCTCCCGAACGCGGACCCCTTTGGCTAGGGTTGAATGGCACCCACTTCAAGACATCCACAGAGACCCAAAGGTCCGGGGCGTTAAGCGAAAAGTTATTCGCGGCACTCATTATCACCCTTTCCGCAAGAATTTTCTGGAGGATCAAGGGCATATGAGAGAGGGGAATCTACCCTACGCAGACCAGCTTGACCAAGAGCCAGAGAGCTTCTCTGATTTACTTGACGTTGCCAGCAAATTGTTTAGAATCAACAATCTAGGATCTATGCTCCCGCCTCCATGGCAAGGTAAGATTGTGTAAAAATGGAGAAAATTGCACCCACCAACACAAATCTCGACGAGGCGGTCTCTGCGGCTGTCGCGGAGATTTTGCATATTCGCGCTTGGGGTGCTGCCCGACATATCAGCCTGCCATTTTTCTATCCAAGCGGTGCCAATGTCGTCGTGAAGGTTGAAAAGTCGTTTGCTGGCTTCGCGGTCACAGATAACGGCCTCGCTTATCGCGAACTGGACAATGTGGGTGGAGCGAAATTTTTCTCTGGGAATATCCGAAAGACAATCGAGCCCATCGGTGCGGAGAATGACGGCCGATCCATAATGATAGAAGTGGATGCGGACGAGCTGGGCTCTGCTGTCGCTGACATTGGCGCAGCTTCGTCAAAGCTGGTCTGGAAGGCGATGGCTAAGATCGATAAGCTCTCGCAGAATGATGTCATCGACCATCTCTACAGCCGATTAGAGCAGATTTTCGGGCATAAGAAGGTTGAAAAAGGGGCGTCAATTTATGGCCCATCGACCCACGAATGGGTGGTTGACGCTTTGGTTCATATCGATGGGCAAGACGCTGTTTTTGAATTTGTAGCCAACCATCATTCATCTGTTTATCCGGCCAGCGCCATGTTCCGTGACATCGGTCTGGTTGAGCGACCGCCAGCCTTGACTGCGGTCGTTAATAAGAAAGCTGATTTTGGCTATCTGTTGAACATTCTCGCGCAAGCAGGGAACGTCATCGAAGAGAAGTCAGTCCGACGCCGCCTACCAAGAGGCCGCTTCGTGGCTCATTTGACCTTATCAGAAGCAATCAGCGCGGGGCGGTTGTCTGATTTTGCAGCCCAGGCCGAAGCCGATGGTATCGGCCCCGCCGATCGCTCTCAATTCGACGCTCTGGTAGGCCGCGTCACAGCGCCCCTACCAGAAGGTCAAACATCCCATTCACCCGTTCGCGGTTCGAAGCGCGGAAGGTGAACTCCGAGAGATAGCGGTTCATGTATTTGCCGCTGATCTGGACGTGGGTTGACCGGATCGAAGCCTTAAACAGCCGCCAGAAGCCTTCCACGGTGTTTACGTGGTGGTTCGCGCCAGTCTTGTAGTCATAGAAGGCGTATTCCTTCGCACCGTGCTTCACAGCGCCATGCTTGAACCCGTCGCCAGTGAGTAAGTTGTAGCTGTAGAGTTCATCGGTCGAGACAATCGAACCCGGCTCTACGTGGTCCAGAACGACGCTGCGAAGGGTGTCCTTCTTAACGTCTGGGATCACTACGGCCTTCATGTTGCCGTCACGTGAGGCCAGCCCCATGACAATGGTCTTGCCCGGTGCGCCACGACCCCGCTTGCCGCCCGAACGGCGACCGCCAACATAGGCTTCGTCAAGTTCGATATGGCCGGACAGCAGCGCGTCAAAGGTCTGCGCTTTCATGGTGAGTTCGCGGATTTGGTTCCCGATGCGCCAGCCCGTTTTGTAGGTGACACCGAGTTGCCGTTGCAGTTCTTTGCCGCTCACACCGTGGCGCGTCGTGCAGAACAGATACATGGCATAAAACCAGCTAACCAGCGGGGTGCGCGTATCGTGCAGGATGGTGTTAGCAGTCGGCGCGATCTGAAACAGACAGTGCGGGCAGGCAAACACGCGGCGCTTAGCCAGCTTGTGGAACTGGCCTTCTACGCCGCAAGCGGGGCAGTCGAGCAGCGTTCCGCCAAAGCGAACGGCCATGATGTGTTCAAGGCAGGCTTGCTCATCGGGGAAGCGTTGAAAGAACTCGCGAACCGAGAACTCTGGGCTGCTGGAAGGTGATTTCTTGTCCATGCCCATTGTATAGCCGATGGGCTAACGTGGGTCAAGGGGATAAACGGGTTATTTTAAGAATAAATCACAAAATACGGGAATTGAATTTCTTGGATCTAGGCATCCATTAGCATACAAAATGTTAACTGAGCAAGATAGAGGATTAATTCCGGAAATAACAAGCGTAATTAGAGCAGAGTTAGATGTTTCCATTCAATCAGAAGCGCCTTGCCTGTTTCCTGATTACGGAGTTATATCGAGAAATGATGCGATTGAAGCGATTAAATATTATTCATCTGCTGATGGGTTCTTTAGGATCAAACAAAATGACCCGCATTATGAGTGGAAGGCCAATGGGCTTAGGGGTTTGTTCGAACTTAATGGTATATTTAATGACTCATTCGTTGTGTGTTTTGATTATTCATCCGGAAAAAATGTATTACCCGTTCCGGTCGTCGGGTGTGGAGTAGTGCGTCATAGTGGAGATGATCGCGAATGCAATGTTCTGTGGGGAGGTACGTTTAAGTATCTTGTCCCTGGATTATCAGCTTATGCAAATTTAACTAGCCCTCTTTCTAAATCCAGATCAGTCCTTGCTTTTATAAAGTGTCTGAAATTTATGGCAGAATTTGGCGGCGACCACCAGTGAATTTCGGGAATGAATTTCGGGGACACAAATTCCGGGGACACGCAATTCCGGGGACACCGCAATTTCGGGGACACAATACTTCTGTGGACGCCCCCACGGATGCAAGCGCTAAATTCGGGTATGGGCACGGTATCGGATGCTGCCTTCTGTCCGGCCTGTTGATGCAGCACTTGACTGCTGGCCAGTATGGGAGTGCGCGGGACGGATCCAAATCTAATTAGCGTGCTCTGGGGCACATAGTATTGACCTGGTTTTCCGGCCCCGTTTCGCCGACTGTTGTGCCATACTCTCCTTCGATCGCTTGCCGTCCTCGACGGCCTCTGACAGAGCGGGTGCTTACGCCGCTGCCGCCAAAGCTCTGTAATCCTTTCGATAATCCTCTTTCTTCGTCAGCACCGCCCAGACGATCCGCGCGGTCTTGTTGGCCTGTGCCACGGTGACCAGCATGCGCGGCTTGCGCGCCAGCATGCCTGCCAGCCACGATCCCTCCGGCGCACCGCGCGCGGCAGCCTGACGCACCACCGCGCTCGCCCCGATGATCAGCAGCCGCCTGATGGTGCGCTCGCCCATCTTCGAGGTTCGCCCCAGCTTCTGCTTGCCGCCGGTGGACTTTTGCAAGGGTGTCAGCCCTAGCCAGGCGGCAAAGTCGCGCCCCTTTGCAAAGCCTTCAGGCGGCGGTGCCAGCGCGGCGATGGCGGTCGCGCCAATCGGCCCGATGCCGGGAATGGTCATCAGCCGCCGCGCGGTCGCATCCTCGCGGGTAATTCCGGGGACACAATACTTCTGTGGACGCCCCCACGGATGCAAGCGCTAAATTCGGGTATGGGCACGGTATCGGATGCTGCCTTCTGTCCGGCCTGTTGATGCAGCACTTGACTGCTGGCCAGTATGGGAGTGCGCGGGACGGATCCAAATCTAATTAGCGTGCTCTGGGGCACATAGTATTGACCTGGTTTTCCGGCCCCGTTTCGCCGACTGTTGTGCCATACTCTCCTTCGATCGCTTGCCGTCCTCGACGGCCTCTGACAGAGCGGGTGCTTACGCCGCTGCCGCCAAAGCTCTGTAATCCTTCCGATAATCCTCTTTCTTCGTCAGCACCGCCCAGACGATCCGCGCGGTCTTGTTGGCCTGCGCCACGGTGACCAGCATGCGCGGCTTGCGCGCCAGCATGCCTGCCAGCCACGATCCCTCCGGCGCACCGCGCGCCGCAGCCTGACGCACCACCGCGCTCGCCCCGATGATCAGCAGCCGCCTGATGGTGCGCTCGCCCATCTTCGAGGTTCGCCCCAGCTTCTGCTTGCCGCCGGTGGACTTTTGCAAGGGTGTCAGCCCTAGCCAGGCGGCAAAGTCGCGGCCCCTTGCAAAGCCTTCAGGCGGCGGTGCCAGCGCGGCGATGGCGGTCGCGCCAATCGGCCCGATGCCGGGAATGGTCATCAGCCGCCGCGCGGTCGCATCCTCGCGGGCGCGCCTGGCGATCTCCTTGTCCAGCTCGGCGATCTTCGCGTCGAAGCCCTCGATCATGTCCAGCATCATCCTGAACATCGCACGCGCCGCCTCGGGAAGGGACGCGCCAAGCTCGTCGTCGAGCAGATCGCCGAGCATGGCCACATGCGACGGCCCTTTCGGCGCCACCCAGCCATACTCGGCCAGGTGACCGCGCAATGCATTGATCGTCTGCGTGCGCTGGCGCACCAGCAGGTCGCGCGTGCGGAATACCAGCGCAAGAGCCTGCTGCTGCTCGCTCTTGACCGCAACAAAGCGCATGTTGGGACGCACCGCCGCCTCGCAGATCGCCTCGGCATCGGCGGCATCGTTCTTGTGCCGCTTGACGAAGGGCTTGACGTAAGCAGGCGGGATCAGCCGCACCTCATGCCCCAGGGTGGCCAGTTCCCGCGCCCAGTGATGCGAACCCCCGCACGCCTCCAGCGCCACCACACAGCGCGGCTGCGAAGCGAAGAACTCCAGAACCTTGCCCCGCGCAAGCCGCCGGCTGAACACCTGCCGTCCACCCGCATCAGCGCCATGCGCGTGAAAAACGTTCTTTGCGATATCCAGACCAATCGTGCTAACTTCAACCACGGACGCCTCCTCTTGTGATGTTCAACAACACCACCTTGGCACAAAGATGCCGTCGGGGGGCGTCCACCCCATCTAATTAGACGTCCCCGTCCCCGGCTTGTCCCCCTCCAAACCATTTTCCTACATCCCCCCAAGCTGTCACAATCCTGCCACCGGCCTTGCGGCTGGCGCTCTTTGAACCCGTGAAACGCCTTTCTTCCCAAAAGTGTAATCCGTCACCTTTATGGGTGCATGATGCTAATTTTCTGGGATATTTTCAGGGTGACAGCACGGTGACACAGTGTCGCCTTTGTCACCCTGGACCGGTCAGGGCGCGCGCAATTCCGTGTGCCCGGCCATCTTCCCCACACGCCATATCCCCGTTCCGCGTTCTTCTCCAGCTCCGCCAGCGCGCCTGCGAGCAGGGTGCCGACTGTCCGAGCCGCCTTGCGCGATCACTCCCCGCCTCCCATATTCCCGCGCAAAGGAGTCCCCCCCCATGCCCGACAAAATGCCCGACAAAATGCCCGACAAGATCCAGCTCACCGAGGAACAATGGCTCGAAAAGCTTGGCCCGGAGAAGTACCATATCCTGCGCCAGGCCGGCACCGAGCGGGCGTTTACCGGCGAGTATGAGCAGAACAAGGCGACCGGCGTTTATATGTGCGCGGGCTGCGGGGCGCCGCTGTTTGCGTCGGACACCAAATACAACTCCGGCTCGGGCTGGCCGAGCTATACCGCGCCGCTCGCCGGTGACGCAGTCGAGGAGCTGCGCGATACGGCGCATGGCATGGTCCGCACCGAAGTGCGCTGCGCGAAGTGCGAAGGGCATCTTGGCCACGTCTTCCCCGATGGTCCGGGCGAGAACGGGCTGCGCTATTGCATCAACAGCGCCTCGCTGGACTTCAAGCCGAAAGAGTAGAGCAGTGTGCTTCAAATGAGCATCGCGCTCCCTCTCCCGGCCGGGGAGAGGGGAACGGAATGGTGTGGATTCGCGCACGTTGGCTTGGCCGTTTCGGGCGGGCTGTGCATTATGCCGGGCCGCCGGTTTGCGGCCCCTGTTAACCCTGTGTTAGGCATCGGCATTGCAGTGCATGGCACGCGGGCTCTGCCCGTCGATCAGAGAGGCCGGCTAACTACATGGCACGCAGCGATAATTTGCGCAGGCCCTCTTCGCCGCCTCCGCCGCCTCCGCGCAAGCCGTCACGCGGCGGGCCGCCGCCGCAATCGTTTCTGAAGCGCTGGACGCGGCGGGTCTTCGTGTGGGGCGGCAGTTTTGCCCTGCTGGCGGTGCTGGCGCTGGTGGTTGCCGTCGGGCTGACGGCGCGCTCGCTGCCCAGTTTCGATGGGCTCAAAAGCAGCGCGAGCGGGCAGCAGATGATCGTGGTGCGGGCCCGCGACGGCACCGAGCTGGTCTCGCTGGGACCGAGCTATGGCAAATGGCTGTCCTATGAGCAGCTGCCCGGGGTCATGAAAGCGGCGATGGTTTCGGTCGAGGACAAGCGCTTTCGCTCGCATATCGGTATCGATCCGGTCGGCGTGGCGCGGTCGCTGAAGGTGCGGATGGTGAGCGGCCAGTTCAAGCAGGGCGGCTCGACCATTACCCAGCAGCTTGCCCGCACGGTGTTCCTCAACAACAGCAAGACTTTCGCCCGCAAGATCCGCGAGGCCGTGCTGGCGATGGCGCTGGAGTGGCGATTCTCGAAGGATCAGATCCTCGAGCTGTACCTCAACAAGGTCTATTTCGGCGGCGGCGCTTACGGCGTTGATTCAGCAAGCCGCAAGTTCTTCGGCCATCCCGGCACGCAGCTCTCGCTGTCCGAGGCGGCGATCATTGCCGGTCTGGTCAAGGCACCCTCGCGCTATTCGCCCACTGCCGATGCCAAGGCCGCCGTCAGCCGCGCCGGAGTGGTGCTGGAGGTGATGCAGGCCAATGGCACGATCAGCGCGGAGGAAGCCGCGGCCGCCGATCCGGGCAAGGTCCGGCTGGCCCCCGAAAAGGGGCAGAACTCGGTCCGCTATTTCACGGACTGGGCGCTGCCGCAGCTGGAAATCCTGCTTCCCGAAACCACCGATCCGATCGAGGTGTGGACAACGCTTGATCCGGCACTGCAGCAGGCCGCGACCAGTGCGATCAAGGCCAACGCCCCGGCCGGTGCGCAAGGGGCGCTGGTCAGCCTTGACCGCGACGGCGCGGTTCTCGCCATGGTCGGCGGCACCGATTACGTCACCTCCAACTACAACCGCGCCACCAACGCGGTGCGCCAGCCGGGATCGGCGTGGAAGCTGTTCGTCTATCTCGCCGCGCTGGAGGCGGGCTACACCCCCGACGACAAGGTGGTGGACGAGCCGGTGACGATCGAGGGCTGGAGCCCGCGCAATTCGGGCGGCAACTACGCCGGCGAGATCGACGTGCGCACCGCCTTCGCCTATTCCAAGAACACCGTTGCGGCGCAGCTGGGGAATGAGGTGGGCTTCGGCACGGTGGCGGGAATGGCGCGGCGGTTTGGCATTACTACGCCGGTCAACACCTTGCCGTCGATGGTGCTCGGCACCTCCGACGTCCGCCTGATCGATATGGCGCGCGCCTTCGCCGCGGTGTCGGCCAAGGGTGCCGCCATCGAACCCTATGGCATCATCAAGGTCACCACCACCGAGGGCGAGGTCATCTATACAAGGCCGGCACATGGTGCGCAGCTGCTGGTGCCGCCGCATGTCGCCGCCGGGATCACCGATCTGCTGCAGTCGGCGGTCGCCATCGGCACCGGCAAGGCGGCGCAGATCGGGCGGCCGGTCGCGGGCAAGACCGGGACCACCAGTTCGAACAAGGACGGCTGGTTCCTGGGCTTTTCCAGCGGCATCACCACCGGCGTGTGGATGGGCCGCGACGATGCCAAGCCGGTCGGCGGCCTGCAGGGCGGCATGGCCCCGGCGCGCGCCTTTGCCTCGTTCATGCGCGTCGCCGTCGCCAAGCGGCCGGTCGAGCAGTTCGACACCGAACTCAAGCTGCCCGACTGGCAGCTGGAGCCGGACGACGAAGCCCTGCTCGGCGATCCCGAGAATTATTCCTTCATCGACGACGAGGGCAATCTTATCGAACCCGGCGAGGGCGCGCGCGATCCCGGGCCGGGCGAACCGCCTCTCGACGAGCGCACCTACGACAATGGCGGGCTGGTCCCGGTCGATCCACCTGCCGCCAGCGACGATTTCCTCGATCAGGCGACGGGCAGCAGGGGTAACTGATCGCCCCTTCCCCCTTGCGAGGGAGAGGGACGCATCATCAGCTTACCGCAATCGCACCGGCACATAGGTCGCTGGCTGGCCGCGGCGCTGGACCTGCAAAAGCAGCGCGACGCGGTTGGCGCTTTTGGCGGCGCGGATGGCTTCTTCGAGGCCTGCCGGGCTGCTGATCGGCTTGTAGTTCGCCGAGAGCAGGATATCGCCGCGCAGCAGACCCTTGCTTCCCGCATCCGAAGATGGATCGACGGCATTGACCACCAGCCCCTGGGTATTCTCCGGAACCCCCAGCTGGCGCGCGATCTGCGGGGTCAGCGGCAGAACCGACATGCCCAGCGCCTTTTCGGCGAGGCCCTCGCCCTGCTTTTGCGGGGTGCGGTTGAAGGGATCTCCCTCCTGGCCCGCACCCGGATCCTGGTCGAAGGTCTGCTTGGCGAGTTCCTCCTCGCTGGGGCGCCTGCCGACCGTGGCGGTCACCGTCATGCGGCGGCCGTTGCGGATCAATTCGATCGGAATACGGCTGCCCGGCGCGGTATTGGCGACGATGTAGGACAGCGTCTGATCGCGGGTGACTTCCTTGCCGGCGACTTTCACGACCACATCGCCCGCCACCAGGCCCGCTGCCGCAGCCGCCTGTCCGGGTTCGACCGCCTGGACGAATTCGCCCTTGTTGTGGGCAATGCCCAGCGAATCGGCGAGATCTTCGTTGAGTGACTGGATGCGCACGCCGAGATAACCGCGTTCGATCGACTGGCCCTGCTTGAGCCGCTCGACGATAGGTGCGGCGATTTCGGCGGGGATGGCGAAGCCGATACCGACGCTGCCGCCGGTGGGCGAGAATATGGCATTGTTGATGCCGATAACCTGGCCCTTCATGTCGAACATCGGGCCGCCCGAATTGCCCCGGTTGATCGAGGCGTCGGTCTGGAGATAACGGTCATAGGCGCTGCCCGAACCGGTGTTGCGATAGACCGCAGATATGATACCCGATGTCACCGTGCCGCCAAGCCCGAAGGGATTGCCGATCGCCAGCACCCAGTCACCCACCCGGGCACTGCGCGAATCGCCGAACTTGACGAATGGCAGCGGCTTGGGTGCGGTGATCTTGAGCACGGCAAGATCGGAAGCGGCATCGCGCCCGGCCAGCCTGGCCGGATATTCGGTGCCGTCGGGCATGGTCACGGTGATCGACTGAACCTCGCCCTGGCCGTCGGCGGTGATGACGTGGCTGTTGGTCACGACATAGCCATCGGCTGAAACGACGAAGCCCGAACCCAGCGACTGCGCTTCGCGGGTTTGTGCCCCGCCGCTGCCTTCGCCGCCGCCACCGAACAGATCGGCAAAGGGCGTACCCGCGAAGGGGTTGCTGTTTGCCACTTTCACCCGCTGGCGGGTCGATATGTTGACCACCGCGGGGGCCAGCTGCTGGGTCAGATCGGCGAAGCTGGCCGGCGCGCCGGCGCGCGGCACCACGTTCTGCATCTGGCTGGCTTCGTTCTGGGCGACCTGGGCTCCTGCTGGAAGGCCGGTCGTCAGCGAAAGGGCAGCACCGCCAAGCAGCAGCGCGCTCGTAACTCCATAAGCATATCGCACGGGCTTCACGTCCTTCGGTTTCCTTGTTCAACGGGCCGGGGCAGCCCTCTCATGTCCATGCCGTTTCAAACCCGCGCGGGCTGAACGGGAATTGAATGAGGCCATCAGCGGCCCTTGAATTGCCTGAGATAGGCATTGTCGGGCGACAAGAGAATAGTGCTCGACCCTTCCTTGTTGGCGAAGGTGCTGTCGTAGCTCTGCATGGCGCGGTAGAAGTCGTAGAAATCCGGGTCCTTGCCGAAACTGTCGGCATAGGTGCGCGAAGCCTGGGCTTCGGCTTCGGCGCGGATGATCTGGGCATTTTTCTGACCCTGGGCGCGAATCGTCGTCGCTTCCTGGATACGAGCCGCCTGCATCCGCGAGAATGCGCTTTCCAAAGCGCCATCAGGCAGATCGGCGCGCTTGATCCGCACGTCGATCACCTGAGCGCCATATTCGCGCGCCTGCCGGTCCAAACCTTGCCGAATCGAATTCATCGCCACGCCGCGATCCGCGGTCAGCAGCGACTGGAAAGTGCGCTTGCCCAGTTCCTGGCGCAGCACCGAGGTCAGGATCGGCTGCAGTTGTTCGCCAACCCGCTCGGTGGTGCCGGCGGTGCGGACCATCTTGACCGGATCGATAATGCGGAAACGCGCATAGGCATCGACTTCGAGCCGCAGCTGTTCTTTGGAGAGAACTTGCTGGCGCTCCATATCGACCGAAAGCATGCGCTTGTCGATTCGCACCAACTGTTCGATGAACGGAATGCGCAGCGAGATGCCGGCGCCGGTGTCACCGAAATCGGTGTTGGGCCGGAAACGATTGATTACCCGCACCGGCTCGCCGACGCGGACCACGACCGCCTGCTCGGTTTCGGGCACCACGACGATGCTCATCAGCAATGCGATGATGGCCGCAGCCACTGCGATCACGCTGGCGCGGTTATCCTGCCAGAGACTTGCCAACATCACTGGCCTCCTTGCGGCGACGGGCTCGCGGTCACGGTCATGACCGGGTCGGTCTTCTTGCGTATTTCGGGCAGCGGCAGATAGGGGGTCACGCCATCGGCTTCGAGGATGATCTTGTCATTGTTGCCCAGCACCCGCTCCATGGTTTCGTAATACATGCGACGCCGGGTGACTTCGGGCGATAGCTTGTATTGCTCGTAGACCTTGTCGAAGGCGGTGGCGCTGCCCTGTGCTTGCGCGGTCAGCTGCTGCGCCCAGGCCTGGGCGTTGCTGACATCGCGCTGGGCATCTTGCTGCGCGGCAGTGACTTGCTGGAACGCGCTCTTGACCTTGTCGGGCGGGTCCGCCTTCTTGATCTCGACACCCTGGATCAGCACGCCCGATTTGTAGGCATCGAGGATCGCCTGCATGCGGGTGCGCGAATTCTGTTCGACCTTGGCGCGGCCGGCGCCGCCAAGCGCATCGGTCAACGGCACTTCGGCGATCGAAGCGCGCATCGCCGCCTCGGCCACTTCGCGCACGGTCTCGTCCGGCTTGTCGAGCTGGAACGAATAGAGCTTAAGGTCGCGGATGTTCCAGCGCACCAGATAGCTGAGATCGACCAGATTCTGGTCGCTGGTCAGCATCAGCTTCTCTTCCTCGCCCAGCGGGATGGTGTCGAGCTTGATGGTGGTGACATCGGTCACTTTGACGTTCTGGAACGGCCAGGGCAGCGTGAACGAGACGCCGGGAGTGATGATACGTGAATATTTGTCGAAAGTGGTGACCAGCCCCTGCTCCTTGGGGCCGACCATATGCGTGGTCGACATGAACAGCCACAGCAGGGCAAGCCCGCCGAAGATCGCCGGCAGCCAGCTGCTGCCATCGGCGCGCCGGGGCAGTTGCGGAAAGCCGCCGCCTCCCCCGCCGCCACCGCCACGGCGCGATCCGGGATCGCGGGGGCGGAAGATATCCTCTATACCGGCCGAGCGCCGCGGCGCTTCACCGCCCGGCGGCAACCAGGGATTACGCGGGCCGCGCGGTTTCTCGGGTCCGGAATCGGCGACTGGGCCGTCTCCCGAATCCTGCGCCTCGCCGGAATCGCCGGATTGCTCCGGTTCCCCCTTGTCTCCGCCGCCCCAGGGACTGCGCCGTCCGGCCATGGCCAGTACGCCGCGCGCGATTGCATCGCCGATTGTTTTCATGGCGCCTGTTATAGGAAGCCAATCGCAACAAAAACAGTGCCTCTTCGCGCTTTTTCCCTGCTAGGGGCCGCATGACCCAATTGGCGGAGGAATAATGAGCGAAAATGGCGATGAAACCGGGGCGCTGAAGGCCGCGCTGCCGCCGCTGGCGCAGGGCCGACTGCAGTCGCTGCGCCTTGCCGATGGCGTCGCGACGCTGGTGCTCGACGTCGCCGGGCTTGACCGGCTGGAGCGCGACCGGCTTGAGATTGCGGTCAAGGAAACGCTGCGGGGGCAGCCGGGGGTCAGCGAAGTGCGCGTCGCCATGACCGCCGACAAGCCAAGCCGCCGGATCGTAGCGGTAGGGTCAGGCAAGGGCGGAGTCGGCAAGTCGACGCTCGCCGCCAATCTCGCGGTGGCGCTGGCGCGGATGGGGCGCAAGGTCGGGCTGGTCGATGCCGACATCTACGGTCCCTCGCTGCCGCGCCTGCTCGCCAATGAGGGCGAGCGGCCCGAAGCGCGCGACCAGAAGCTGATCCCGGTGCCCAGTCCGTGGGGCGTCTCGGTGCTGTCGATGGGCCATCTGGTCGAGCCGGGCCGCGCCATCGCCTGGCGGGGGCCGATGGCGGGCAATGCGCTGAGCCAGCTGATCGATGCCGACTGGGGTGATGCCGAAGTGCTGGTGGTCGATCTGCCGCCCGGCACCGGCGATGTCCAGCTGACCATGCTGCAGCGCTTCAAGCCGGCCGGGGCAGTGATCGTCTCGACTCCGCAGGACCTGGCGCTGATGGACGCCACCCGTGCCATCCAGCTGTTCGAACAAGGCGGCGTGCCGATCATCGGCATGGTCGAGAACATGGCCGGATACCAATGCCCGCATTGCGGCGAGAGCAGCGATCCCTTCGGCCAGGGCGGAGCAGAAGCGGCGGCGAAGCACATGGGCCACGCTTTTCTCGGCCGCGTCCCGCTCGACCTCACGATCCGGCAGGACAGCGACGCCGGCAATCCGCCCGCTGCCGGCGAGGGCCCGCAGGCCGAAGCCTTCACCGCCATCGCGCGCCGCATCGGCACCTGGCTGGACAATCAGAAGGGCTGAGATGCGGGTCTCACGGCGGGGCATCATCATCGGGGCACTGGCGGGCGGCGGCCTGGCAGTCGGTTATCTGCTGCGCCCGCGCAATTTCCCGTTGCCGCTTGCGCCCGGCAAAGACGAGTTCGCCTTTAACGCCTGGATCAAGTTGGCCAAAGACGGCGTCGTCACAGTCGCGGTGCCGCAGCTCGAAATGGGGCAGGGCATCTCCACGCTGATCCCGCAGATCGTTGCGGTGGAGCTCGGAGCAGACTGGCGCAAGGTGGCCGTAGAGCCCGCGCCGGTCAGCGCCCACTACGCCAACCTGCCGCTCGCCACCCGCTGGCGCGAGCTTTGGATGCCAGTGTTCCCCGAACTCGCCTTCGAGGAGGACGGCGTCATCACCCGCCGCTGGGCGCAGGATAACCGCTTCATGGCCACCGCCGACGGCATGTCGCTCGCCGCCTATGAGGCACCCGCCCGCGCCGCAGCCGCCAGCCTGCGCGCGCTGCTGGCCATGGCCGCTGCCGACCGCTGGGATGTGGGCTGGGAGGAATGCGAGGCCAGGGACGGGTTCATCGTCCACGGCAAGCGCAAGCTCGGCTTTGGCGCGCTCGCCGCCGATGCGGCCACCTACGACCCGCCCGATCCGCCGGTACTGCGCCCTGCCCCCACCAAGGAACGACCGGTCGATCACCCGCCTGGGGCCGAGCCAGCTTTCCCCCGGCTCGATCTGCCCTCCAAGGTCGATGGCAGCCACCTGTTCGCGGGCGACGTGCGCCTGCCCGGCATGGTCTATGCCGCGATCCGCCACGGCCCGATTGGCGAGGCCCAACTGGGCGAGTTCGACAAGGCCAGGGCTCATGGCACGCCGGGGCTGATCTCGCTGGTCAAGGGCAAGCGCTGGCTGGCGGCCGTGGCCAGCGACTGGTGGGCGGCCGAACGCGCGCTCACCACGATTGCTCCCAACTTCACCGTCGCGGGCCGCGCCGACAGCACCCGGATCGAGACCGCGCTCGACAAGGGGCTGAACTTTGGCAAGGCAACAACGCTGGTCGAAGCAGGCGATCCCGAAAGGGTGCTGGCGGAGAAATTCTCGCTGGCCCGGCGCTACGATGTCGCCCCCGCGCTCCACGCCACGCTGGAGACTGCCAGCGCCACCGCGCGGTTCGAAGACGGCAGGCTCGAACTGTGGCTGGCGACCCAGGCTCCCGAAGCAGCCCGCCGCGCCGCCGCCGCGGCGCTGGACATCAAGCCGCGCGATGTCGTGCTCTATCCGATGCCCGCGGGCGGCAGCTTTGACCGGCGGCTGGAGCATGACCATGCTATCGAAGCGGCGCTGATCGCGCGCGAGGTGGACAGGCCGGTCCAGCTCACCTGGTCGCGCTGGCAGGAGCACGTCGCGGGCTGGCCCCGAACTCCGGTGACGGCGGCGCTGGCGGCGCGGACCGGGCCCGGCGGCGAAGTCATCGGCTGGAAAGCGCGGCTCGCCCTTCCGGCCAGCGCGAAGGAATTCGGCCGGCGTCTGTTCGGCGGCCAGACCCACTGGAGCGCGATGGCTGACAGCGACGGCGAGTTCGATGCGCTCGCCATCGAAGGCGCGATCCCGCACTATGCCATTCCCAACCTGTCGATAGCGCATGTGCCGGTGTCGATTGGGCTGCCTACGGCGCGGCTTCGCGGCAATGCCCATGGCTATACCGCGTTTTTCAACGAGAGCTTCGTCGACGAGCTGGCGCACAAGGCCAATCTGGAACCGCTGTCGTTCCGCATCGCCATGCTGGGGCATGACAAACGCCTCGTCCAGTGTCTGCAACGTGTAGCGACTCTGGCCAACTGGGGCGGCGGCGTCGACAACAGCGGCCAGGGGCTGGCCTGCCACGTGATTGCAGAAGGCCGGATCGCCGTGATCGCCACTGCGCGCCGCGACGAAAGCGGAGTGCGGGTGGACAGGATCAGCGCGGTCGCCGACATCGGTCGCATCGTCAATATGGACATTGCCCGCCAGCAGATCGAAGGCGGGCTGGTGTTCGGCATCGGCCTCGCGCTCGGATCGAACATGGACTATGCGGGCGGCCTGCCGGTGCATGGCAGGCTCGGTGGGCTCAACCTGCCGCTGCTGGCCGACTGCCCGGAGATCGAAGTGGACTTCATCGACAGCGACGCTGCCCCTGCCGACCCTGGCGAACTGGGCGTCGTGGCCGTCGCTCCGGCCATCGCCAATGCGCTGTTTTCGGCGACCGGGCTGCGCTTCCGCAAGTTGCCGCTGCTCTCGGAGGAAATATGAGCGCGCCCGCCGATCATCCGCAGATTCCATCAGGCAAGACCGGCGTCTTGCTGGTCAACCTTGGCACCCCCGATGCGCCAACCCCGGCGGCGGTGAAGCGTTACCTGAAGGAATTCCTCTCCGATCGCCGCGTCGTCGAAATTTCGCCGCTGGTCTGGCAGCCGATCCTGCGCGGGATCATTCTCAACACCAGGCCTAAGAAAAGCGCACACGCCTATCAGCAGGTGTGGACCGCAGAGGGCTCGCCGCTCGCCGCGATCACGGCTGCTCAGGCACGCGGGTTGCAGCTGCGGCTGGGTGAGGGCGTGCTGGTCAGCTGGGCGATGCGTTATGGCAATCCGGCGCTGGGCGCAGAGCTGGCGAGGATGAAGCAGGCCGGCTGCGAGCGTATCCTGCTTGCCCCGCTCTATCCGCAATACTCCGGCGCAACCACCGCCACTGCCGTGGACGCGATGGGCGAGGCGCTCAAGGCGATGCGCTGGCAGCCAGCGATCCGCACCCTTCCGCCCTATCATGACGATCCCGCGCATATCGCAGCGCTGGCGAAAGACATCGAGCGCCAGCTGACCGCCCTGACTTTCACCCCCGAAGTGCTGCTGCTCAGCTTCCACGGCATGCCGCAACGCACGCTAGAGCTGGGCGATCCCTACCACTGCCAGTGCCGCAAGACCGCGCGCCTGCTGAGCTCGGCGCTGGGGGCAAGCCATCTGGCCTTGCGCATCGAAGTCAGCTTCCAATCGCGCTTTGGGCGGGCGAAATGGCTCGAACCATCTACCGAGAGCGTCATCGCCGCAGAGGCCGCAAAAGGCACCCGCCGCCTCGCCATTGCCGCCCCGGGTTTCTCCGCCGACTGCCTCGAAACCCGCGAGGAACTGGCGATCAGGGGGCGGGACCAGTTCCTCGGCCCGGGCGGCTCGGACTTCGCGGTGCTCGACTGCCTCAACGATAGCACGGCGGGGATGGACATGCTCGAGGCACTGGTACGGCGAGAACTGGCGGGGTGGAGTTGAGAAATTACATCCATTCTTGACATAAGCCCTGTTTGTTCTACTCCTGTTCGTAATTGAACGGAGTCGGAACCATGAGCCAAGCCAATTTCGCCTATTCGGCCTTCGCCAACGATGCCATCGGCGGCGCTCTTCCCCAGCCGCTTGCTGTTTCGATCTTTGCCGACCGGTCGTATCTGCGCGGTCAGATGCGCGACGATGCTGCGGCAGCGGGGTTCCGCATTGCCGAGGAAGCGGACGTCGCCAGCCTGCTTGGCGGAGAGGTGCATCCGCTGGGTGAGGTGGTGTTGCTCGATTGCCCCGAGGTGGGCGGGGCCGAGCTGGCGGTGCTGGCCCGGCTTGATATGCGCGCGGTGCACAGCGGCGCGCAGCTGGTGGTTTCGACCAGCGTTGCCGCGCTCGACGATGTCTTTGCCTGCCTCGATCAGTCCTCGCCGCAGATCCTGGTCGATCCCAGCCGCGCAGAACGGGTGATCGCGCTGGGCCGGGTGCTGGGCAGACTGCCCGGGCTGCGGCTGCGCGAGCTCAACGAGGAAGACCGGCTGGTGCTGCTGCGGCTGACCGAGCAGGTTGGCCAGATCGCCGAGCGGCTCGAAAGGCTAAGCGCGCCCGCCTCGCCCGCTGCCGATCCCGATCCGGGCAGCGCCTTCCGCTTCGAAGCGCCCCGCCCCGCCTTTGCCGGGGAGCCTGCCGACAGCAGCGAGCGGCTGGTGCGCGCGGCCCGTCCGCCGCTACCCGACCCCCGGCTGGTCCGCCGCATCGTCCGTCAGCGGCAATTGCGTGCGCGCTTCTTCGATGGCGACCTGTTTGCCGATCCCGCCTGGGACATGCTGCTCGATCTCACCGCCGCCCGCGCCGAACATTCGCGGGTTTCGGTAACCTCGCTGTGCATAGCCTCGGGCGTGCCGCCAACCACGGCGCTGCGCTGGATCAGCCAGATGACCGACGCCGGATTGCTCCAGCGGGTGGAGGACGAAACCGACCGCCGCCGCGCCTTCATCACCCTGACCGACAAGGCATCGGATGCCATGGCCCGCTATTTCGCCGAATTGGGCAGCGGCGCGGCACGGCTTGTATAGCGCAGAGGCAGGCGCGTGTGCTTCGACAAGCTCAGCATGAGCGGCGTTGGGTGCAACTACAAAATCCGCTCAGCCTGAGCTTGTCGAAGGCCACGCGCTGCCACTTCCAATTTAGCGACACAGTCTGTAAGGGCGCGCATCTGGGGCGCTTAGCTCAGTTGGTAGAGCATCTCGTTTACACCGAGAGGGTCGGCGGTTCGAGCCCGTCAGCGCCCACCATATTCCCTTCCCTTCTTCGTCTGACAATCTCAGAATCTAGATATTGGCGTGATCAGATCTTATCGTTCTTCATGTTCGCTAACAGCCCCCAGATATGGGGGTATATATGGGGTCCGCAAGGGAGCAGATGGAAGGCCCCGAGCATGGCGCTGACCGATGTAGCGTCGCAAGCGAGCCGCGGCAGGAGTAGAAGCTGCCGAGCGGCGGCTACCTGCTGTCACGCCGCGGGCGGCAAGCTGTGGCGCTGAAGTTCCGCGTCGCGGTCCGAAAAGCGCTTCTATGGCCCTCCCGCCATCAGCCTCGTCCGCGCGCAAGCCGCGACCAAGCGCGCGAGCTCGCCGCCGGCCCGACCATCGCGCGAGAAGCGCAAGCCAAACACCGAGCAAGGTTCCGCCGCCAAACCTTCGGCGAGATCGCCACCGAATTCCTCGCCAAGCGACGGCGCAGCTTATCCATATCCACCGCCGACAAGAGCGATATTACATCGCGCATGGGCCGATCATCGCCCGTTGCCATGCCGACATCGCCGCGCCGGACTTGCTGCTCGCTTCGTCGTCGAGCCAAGAGCAATTACGAAACCGCGCGCCGAGTGCTGCAACTGGCTGGCCGCGTGTTCCGTTACGCCGTCGCAACAGCGCAGCTGTCATCTGATCCCAGCCTCGATTTGCGCGGCGCTCTCACAGCGCCTCAACCCACGCACTACGGCGCAATCTTCGTGCGAAGCGCGCTGGCGAACTGCTCCGCGCATCGACGGCTATGACGGTCAGATATTGACCGTTCGCCATGCAGCTTCGCCCACGTCTTTGTGCGTCCCGGCGAGCTACGCCACGCCGAATGGCACGAGATCGATCTTGAAGCCGGCATTGTGGATCATCCCAGCAGACAAGATGAAGATGCGGCGCGCACCAAGTGCCTTTGTCTCGCCAATCCGTCGAACTGTTCCGCCAGCTTCACCGATCACTGGCCCGGCTGGATACGTATTCCCTTCGATCCGCACTCGACTCGCCCCATGTCAAACACCATCAACGCCGGCTCGGCAATGAGTTCTCGGCGAGAAATGACCGCGCACAGCTTCCGCGCCATGGCATCGACACTGTTGAACAGCGGCATCCCAAAAACCTGCAGCATCGAGCGCGCTCGCCCACGGCGAAGCGATGTGCGCGCTGCTATCACGCGCCCATTGGTGAGCGTCGCAAATCTGGCCAACCCGTTGCTTGCGTAGCGTGAACTCGCGAAACGATCTGGGCATTCGTGCCCAGCGCTTCATTTCCGCCGCTCTTCAGCGACCTTCCTAGAAGAGGAAATGGCCGATGCGCGATCAACGAAGTTTGGCTCGTTTTTGTTGAGCAGAGGAGGAGGAAGCAACATGCGACCATCAAAGTGCATGCCGCGACTTTAACCGTGCGCAAATTCCTCGCGCTCCAACTCGCGCAGCACTTACCATCCTTGTGCCTACGAGGCAATGCAGCTCGAATTGATTTCGCATGCTCTTCACGACCACTCCAGCCGCGAGGTGCTGCAACTGGTCCTGACGAGAGTGCGTCTGCGTGTTGTTGTCACGCCGGCAGGAGAGTTTTGCCGTCGAGGCCGCGTCCTATTCCCCACATCAGGTTACTTTCAAACACAACAAATACACGTGGCTTCTCTCACAGCTGAGTTTGAGCTGCTCCGCATGCCTTCAGATTCCGAAGACGAAAGCCTCATTGAAAGGGCAAGTGTCGCGCATCTGGAAACAGTTTTGACCTCGCCAAAGTGCGGCGCCTTAAATGAAATTCACAAAAATCAAGAATACACCATGCCAAAACCACAGTCCCCTTTCACCGAGGCATTGAAGGACAGCTTCGCTTCGACAGTAATCTTCACCTTCATGTTCTTCCTCTTCTGTATGGATCGCGGGGAATAACTCCAATCGCCCACGCGCCATTGCCGTTTCGTGCGAACTGCTGCGAACCTCCCCTAGCTCCTCCACCGCTTCCCCCACTCCAAACGCTACTCCAGCATCCCTTCATCCATAATTTGGTATTTCTGGGGTATCCACCCACGCAATGTTCGAGTTATGCGAAATTCCGGCACTTTCCTCTACCTATGTGAGCCCGTCAGCGCCACCAGAATTGAGATTTCACGGCCGCAGCCGCTGCACTGATCGCACCGGCACCTTCGCCGTGATCATCGCCGTAGTCCGGTCGCCGCGCGCGGTGTCGCTGTCCACCACCAGCAGAGTTTCGAGCCGGTCAATGGCGAAACCGTGGCCGAAGGGATCGGGGCCCTCGGCGACCAGGATCAGCTCCTCGACATCGCTGCGCAACGACAGCGCCAGGCTGCGTTCGAACAGGGTGCCGAGGGTCATGGGTATCGCGCGGCCCTGGCTGTCCTCGCTGTAGCGCGCGCCGGTCAGATGGCACTTGTGGCCGCGTTTGCGCAGGCGTTGCTTGAGTTCGCGCGCGCGCGCCGGGAGATCGCCCTCGCCGATCACCAGATGCACCGGAATGCGCCCGTCGCCATCGACCAACGCAGGCATCAGCCGCGCCGCTTCCCTGTCGCGGTAGCGCGTGGCGAATTCCGGCCGGTAATTGCTCTCGATGATCACTGCGCCATTCTGGTGCCAGGGAACGGCAATATCGGCAGTCATCAGATCTATCCCGGCGACAGTCAGTCCGAATATCCTTGCCGCAGCAAGCGCGAGCTGGGCATTGTCGGCATGCATCTGCGCGGTTACATTCTCCAGCCCGCCGCCCCATTCGCCCGAGGGATTTGGCCGCAGCGCCGCCCATTGCCCGGACTGCGGCACGGATTCCGGGCTGAGGCGCTGCAGCGCCAGATATTGCAGCGCCAGCTCATCCAGCGGATAGGGCTTGAGCTGCTTCCATGGCGGAAGCGCACTCTCTTCGGCATTGGCCGCCGCGACCAGCGTCGCCACAGAGTCGCGCCCGTTGCCGCGGACCCCCTTGGGCAGCCGCTTGACCGCATAGATGGCCTGTCCTCCCGCCACCATGATGCGGTGGCATAGCCCCGGCACTTGCCGTTCGACCAGCACGCGCTCACTGAAGGTGCGGGCGTGATCCCAGGCGCCGAGCAGGTCCGGCTCGCTGGAGATGTTGACGGTCACGCCTTCGGATCGCTCGCAGTCAACCGGTTTGACCACCACCGGCCAGCCCAGCTGCGCCGCAGCCTTGTCCGCGATCTCACGCGTATCAGCAGGGAAATGCACGGGTGCTGGCAGACCTGCGGCCCGCAACATATGCGCGGAGAGCTGCTTGTCGCGGCAGGCAAGTGCCCCGATCGCCGAATCGCGCTCGACCGAGGCACTGTTGAGCAGTTGGCCGCTCGCCCCCCAGCCCAGCCTGATGATGCCATTGCCAAGGTGCCGGAAGGGGATGTTTCGCAGCGCCATCATTTCGCAGACCGGAATGACCGGCTTGCCGAATGGGATGCCCAGCATGGTCGGCTGGAAGATGCTGCGCTCGATCTCTGCGAACAGCGCGGCGGCGGCGGCGGGGGTGGGCGCTTTGGATAACGGACCCAGCACCAGGTCTAGCGACTGTCGGAACAGGCCGACAAACCAGGACAAGGGCATGTTGTCGATCACTGGCAGGGCGATCGTGGCGGTATAGCTGCCGGGATGATCCGCGGACCCGGCGATCTCGACCACCCGCCCGCGATCGAAGCTGGGGATCGCGCTGGCCCGGGAAAGCTCGCCATACAGCGCCAGCGCGCGCTCGGCCACGGTCCGTGCGAGCGACTCTGGCCCGAACTGTGGACATCCTTCGTCGCTGGAATATTGCGCCTCGGCAATGGCGAAACGATCGCGAAGCCAGCTGTCGATATGGGCCATGTCCTGCAGCTCCCCAAGCTGCAACTGCTGCTCGATCCGCGCGCACGGCTGGCTGGCGTGGAAGTCGTAACCGTAAAAGAAGTGCTCGAGCACGCGCGATTTCCTTATTCACACAGCAGGGGTTCACATCGCCGGGCAGCATGTGTTAGCCACAGCAGGCTGTTACCGCTAGCAGCACCGCTTCGGATTGGGATTACAAAAAATGGCAATGCAGTTAATGCCCTATGGCTCGTCGCTCCATGCAGCCCTCGTCGCCAAGGTCGGCACCACCAAGTCGCCCGCGCATCTGTTGCCCTATGGCTCGGCTGACCATGCCGCACTCGCCGCCAAGGTGGGCACGACCAAGAGCGACGATGGCGAAGCCGGAACGCGCCGGGTCGTGCGGCGCAACGCGCGCTGACACCAATCTCTTCGCGCGGAGCGGTTGAGGTGCGGTGAGCTATTTCACGCCCTCCGCCGCCCGCGCAAGGGACTGCCGCCGGGCAATGGCCGTGGCGCTGGTGGACAGCGCCGTTGGCCTGCTGGCCGATCGCTTGCCGCAACTACCGGGTTCGCACGCACCTGTGCTGGCAGGCGCAGTGCGGCCACTTGATTACGGTGCCTACTTCGATCTTGCGCTGCCGGTTGCGCTGGACCCGGATGCGGTCGCCGCGGTCAGAAGTGAAGCCTCGGCCTATCTATTGCAGCGACTGTCGGGAATGGGAGACGCTGCGCCGATCGGCGGACCCACCACCCCTCTGCATGTGACCACCCTCTCCAGTCAATATTATCCGCCCGCCGCCATCGCGCGGTTCCGGCGCTGGTGGGATACCGAACCGGCCAACGCCATGAACCTCACCGGGGTTTCGGATGAGGCACTGGCGGCTGCGCAGCTGTCTATCGTTGAGGCCCTGACGCAGCTTCGCCGCGCCGCGCCCGAACTCCACGCCGAGCTTGTCGTGATTGTCAACGAGGTGGTGATCGCCCGACCGGACGGAGCGCACCGCATGGACTTCGGCGGGGCCACCTCCTTTGCCCTGTGGGGAGCGATGGCGATCAATGCCGATGCCCATGCATCATGGCTGCACTATTACCAGACGCTGGTTCACGAGGCGGCGCATGGCCTCCTATTCGCGCTCGCCCGCAATGAGCCACTGGTGCTGGGCGATCCCGGCGAAAAGTTCGGGTCGCCGCTGCGGGACGATCTGCGACCGATGGACGGCATCTTCCACGCAGGTTTTGTTTCAGCGCGGGAGAGCCTGGCGCTGGACCTGCTGCTTTGCCGTCATGAACGCGATGACTGCCTGACCGCAGAGGAAGCGGACCTGGCCGCAGGCCTGCTGGAAGGCAGCGTGCTTGCCTTCTGGGACTGCGTGGCAACACTGAGTGGGCAGGGTCGGCTGAGCGGGCTTGGCGAGGCCATCCTGGCCGAATGCGAAGCCTTCATGGACGGCAATTTCGCGATCGAGAGCGTCGCGGACTAACGGCGGGGCGGTTCTATGCGCGCTGCTTTTCGGCTTCATCAGCCTGGTCCTCAAGCCATGGCCCCATGTCGCTGCCATTGGCGGGCCGACCATAATGCCAGCCCTGCAGCCGCTCACAGCCGGCAATCGCCAGCATGGTTGCCTGGGCGTCGGTTTCTACGCCCTCTGCGGTGATCGGCAGGTTGAGCGCCCGGCTCAGGTCGATCACGGCCTTTGCGACCATCGCCGCCTCATGATCGCTGTCCACCTTTTCGACGAAGCTGCGGTCCAGCTTGATCCGGTCGAGTTCGAAGGTGCGCAAATAGCCGATTGAGGCGAAACCGGTGCCAAAATCATCCAGCGCCACCGAAATACCGTGCGAACGCAGTTTGCGGATGACGTCGACGGCAAGTTCCGGCCGGCTGAGCAGATAGCCTTCGGTGATTTCGAGCTCGAGCCGTTCGGGCGGGAAATTGCATTCCCTGAGGATGGTCAGAATATCTTCGGCGAGCGACTGGTGCCAGAATTGGGCCGGGGAGAGATTGACAGCGATGGAAACGTCCCAGTCGCGCGCTGCGATGCAGGCCTTGCGCAGCACCTGTTCGCCGATCTTGACGATCTGCCCGCTCGATTCCGCGATCGGGATGAAAATGGCGGGACCCAGCGGCCCCTGGCTGGGACTGGTCCAGCGCGCCAGCACTTCGACGCAGGCGACCTCGCCGCCGCGCGCTGTGACGATCGGCTGGAACACGACATCGATCTCGTCCCGTTCGATCGCCTGGCAGAGCTCGCTTTCCAGAATCTTGCGGACCTCGCGTCCTTCATCCATGTCGCCGGAAAACAGCCGCCAACGGTTCTTGCCATCGGCCTTGGCGGCGTACATCGCGATATCCGCCAACCGCCAGAGTTCGTCGACATTCTGACCCGGCTCGCCCAGGGCAATGCCGATGCTGGCGCTGACCACCATACTGATCTGGTTGGATGTGAACGGCTTCGCCATCACTTCGACAATGTCCGGGGCAAGCTGCTGGGCAACGGCATGACAGTCGGGGGCGGTCAGCAGGACCGCGAATTCGTCGCCGCCCACCCGCGCCAGCAGGGCGTCCTTGCCGACTACCGTCCGCAGGCGGTCCGCCGCTTCCTTGAGCAATTCATCGCCGGCCTGGTGGCCGAACAGATCGTTGACTTCCTTGAAGCCGTCGAGATCGAGGAACAGCACTGCCATGGGATAGCGCATGCCCTGGCGCAGCCCCTTCTCGCGCATCGCGCGGCGGTTCTGCAGGCCGGTCAAGGTATCGTGGTTGGCGAGGTGGCGCGCGGACGCCTCATTGGCAGCCAGATCGCGTGAGGCATCGTGGGCGCGGCGCAGGATCGATACGACCATCAGGATGGAAAGTGCGGCCAGCAGCAGCAGCCAGGGGCCATAGTAGCTGCGCACCGCATCACCTGGGCGACTAGGTGTCCATGCCACCGAACCAACAGCCCGGCCATCTGGCGCGTGCAGGATAATCGAGCTGTTCACGGCGTGTTTGCCGCCGCCTGCGAGCCGCAAGCCATTGAAGCCGTAGCTTTCGGCGATCTGGCCCAGCATTGCCTGATCGATCGGCTCGACAATCAACAGGTAGCGCCGCTCGAATGGCCTTGGATAGTCTTCGCCAAGGCTGGGCAGGATGGCGCTGGCAGCGACGATAGCGGGCATGCCATTGACTGTGATCAAATCGGCGAAGCGTTCCTCGACCCCATCGGGTGCGCGGTTCAGCCGGGACAGGATTTGTTCGAAATCTTGTCCGAGCAGCTTCGTCGCCTCCACATCCGACTGCCGGGCTCCGTCGCTGGCATAGAGCGAGCGGCCCTCGCGATCGATCACCAGGCTGTGATCATAGCCCTGCACATTGAACAGGTAGGGACCGATGTTGTCGTTGGCCCAGTCTGTGTTGACGTCGCCCTCGGCAAGATTTTCGACAGCATCGCTCCACCGCGCATAATCGCGCAGGTTTTTGGCGACAAAATCGATTTTGGACTGGACGGCCGATTCCAGCTGGGATTGCTCGCGTCTGGCGGCCAGCTCGTTCTGCTGGGTAACCATCAACCAGAACAGGCCGAACAGCCCGATCAGCGTGGTCCCGAGCACGATCAGGAGCGGGCCAAGAAACTGACGCGCAAATATGGGCGGAGCTGACATCCCCTGGCCTGTAGCTTGCGGGGCATTAAATAATTGTATGACAGCGGTTTACGTCAACGTAACCAATTGTGATCGTTTGCGCTTGGATCAACCGCGCAGCTCCGCCCCGCTTGCAGCTGCCCTCGCTCCCCTGTAGAGGCCGCGAAATCTTCCTTCAGACCCAATATTCCGGAGTGAACCCGCGTGGCCGCCCAATACGCCTATGTCATGAAAGGCATGACCAAGACCTTCCCCGGTGCTCCCAAGCCGGTGCTGAGCAATATCAGCCTGCAATTCTATCAGGACGCCAAGATCGGCATTGTCGGCCCCAACGGCGCGGGCAAGTCGACTCTGATGAAGATCATGGCCGGGATCGATACCGATTTTACCGGCGAGGCCTGGCCGGGCGAATATATCACGGTCGGCTATCTGCCGCAGGAACCGCAGCTCGACACCAGCAAGACCGTGCTCGAAAACGTCAAGGATGGCGCGCGCGAGACGGCCGATATGGTAGAGCGGTTCAACCAGATCGGCTTTGAGATGGGCGAGGATGGCGCAGACTTCGATGCGCTCGGTGCCGAGATGGGCGACCTCCAGGAAAAGATCGACGCGGTCGATGGCTGGACGCTCGACAACCAGCTCGAGATCGCCATGGAAGCGCTGCGCTGCCCGCCGGGGGACTGGCCGGTCGACAATCTCTCGGGCGGTGAAAAGCGCCGCATCGCGCTGACCCGGCTGCTGATCCAGAAGCCCGGCATCCTGCTGCTCGACGAACCGACCAACCACCTCGATGCCGAAAGCGTCGAATGGCTGGAAAACCACCTCAAGGAATATGCCGGCGCGGTGCTGATGATCACCCATGACCGCTATTTCCTCGACAATGTCGTCGGCTGGATCCTCGAACTCGATCGCGGCAAATACTTCCCCTATGAGGGCAATTATTCGACTTACCTTGAGAAGAAGGCCAAGCGGCTCGAACAGGAAAGCCGCGAGGACGAGGGCCGCCAGAAGGCGATCAAGGACGAGCTGCAATGGATCCGCGCCGGCACCAAGGGCCGCCAGACCAAGAGCAAGGCGCGCATCAAGGCCTTTGACCAGCTGGTCGAGAGCTCCGAGGCGCGGATCATCAACAAAGCCCAGATCGTCATCCAGGTGCCCGAACGGCTGGGCGGCAAGGTGATCGAGGCCAAGGGACTGACCAAGGCCTATGGCGACAAGCTGTTGTTCGAGGATCTTTCGTTCCTGCTGCCGCCGGGCGGCATCATCGGCATCATCGGCCCCAACGGTGCCGGCAAATCGACGCTGTTCAAGTTGATCACCGGGCAGGAACAGCCCGACAGCGGCAGCATCGACATCGGCGAAACCGTGCGGCTGGGCTTTGTCGACCAGAGCCGCGATCACCTCGATCCCTCGAAGAACGTCTGGGAGGAAGTATCCGGCGGGCATGATTACATGACCGTCAACAAGCAGGAAATGTCCACCCGCGCCTACGTCGGCGCGTTCAACTTCAAGGGCCAGGACCAGCAGAAGAACGTCGGCAAGCTGTCAGGCGGCGAACGCAACCGGGTGCACATCGCCAAGATGCTCAAGACCGGCGGCAACGTGCTGCTGCTGGATGAACCGACCAACGACCTCGACGTGGAAACGCTGCGGGCTCTGGAAGACGCGATCGAGAATTTCGCCGGCTGCGCGGTGGTGATCTCTCACGACCGGTTTTTCCTGGACAGGCTGGCGACGCATATCCTGGCGTTCGAGGGGAATTCTCACGTGGAGTGGTTCGAGGGCAACTTCGAGGCCTATGAGGAGGACAAGCGGAGACGTCTGGGCGATGCGGCGGATCGGCCGACGAGGCTGGCGTACAAGAAGCTGACGCGGTAGTTCGCTAGCTTCCGAATTCCTTTGCAAGGAAGGCCAAAGTAGCCGGATCGGTCAATTTGCAGACGATAGGTGGCTTTGCAAACGCACCGGGAAATGTCCTAGCATCCGATACCGGAACAGTCTTTATCCATTCTACTCCTATGGCATATTCGGAGAGTTCGGGATCGTCACTGTTTTCACACAGGTTTGATTGAACCATTGGCATCGTCAGAATCGGTCTTCCTCCGACACTGAAGTCCCTGACCATCACCGCTCCGGATACAACATTACCGAAACCGACATAGCCGTGCTTGCCACGATAGGCATAAATCAGATCGCCCTCGGCGAGCCTCATCATCTGTTTTCCATACTTCCAGCCCTGGCCAGCCGAGATAAAGCCGAACTTGCGATTGTCCTCCCATGACCGATGTGGGCCTTCGCCGCAGTTGACGAATTTGTAGCCGGTCCAGGGCGCGCGCACCTTGCGCTCTGCCCGTTCAACGACCGCTTCCTGATCCATCAGCCAATCGGCGGACAAGTACTGGCGGTCACCGTCCCGGAATATCGAGAAGAATGCAGTATTGATCCCAACGTCGTGTTCCTGGGCCAGATATTCCACGATTCGCTGTGAAGCGGGGTCAAGCGCACTGGCGACGATTGTCATGACATGGCTGGTATTCAACGGCTCCGGGGGGAAGGTCTCGAACTTCCGATGAAATTCTTCCACGAACTGGCTGCCTTTTGCTTGCCAATAATCGTCAGCCAGTTCGTAAACCTGAGGCGTATCCAGGTGCCTTATCCAACTGGCATAGTCCAGAACCTGCGCAACGATATCGCGGGGTGTCTTATACCAACGGCCCTATGAGCTGACGCACTGGAACCATTCGCGGCTGGCGATGGATTTGATGGTATCTGGCAGATCGATGAGGTCGTTCCAAGCCTTGCAGCAAGCGGTGACGATGGTTTCGTATGTTTCATAGACCCGGTTTGCGAGGGCATTTTGTCGGAGATACTGCCAGATGTTTTCCTGCGGGTTCAGCTCGGGGCTGTAAGGCGGCAGGCGGAGCAGGCTGATATTGTCAGGGGTCTTGAGGGATTTTGTGGTGTGCCAGCCAGCTCCGTCAATGATGACGATGGCATGCGCGCCGTCCTCCACCTGGCTGCTGATTTCGATGAGGTGTGCGTTCATGGCTTGGGTGTTGGCAAAGGGCATGACCAGCGCCGCTCCTACGCCGCGTGCCGGACAGACGGCTCCGAAGATATAGGCGCATTCATACCGCTGATCACGCACGGCGCGCGGGCGGGTGCCTTTCTCGCCCCAGACATAGGTGAGCGTCCCTTTCTGGCCTACCCGGGCTTCGTCCTGGACCCAGATTTCGAGGCGCTTTCCGGCGGCATGTGCGGGGAGTATCTCCGCAACTTTGGCTGCGAAGTTTTTTTAAAAGCAGCCTGAGCCTCAACGTCGCTTTTGGGATGGCAAGGGCGCGCCGAGATATGGCTCAGGTTCAGGGCATGGAGCAGCTTGCCAATCGTGCGCGCATGGTATCGAACCTGGTATTCCGCTTCGATCCAGCTCTGGATATCCACACAGCGCCACCGCACAAGCCCGTCCTTCTCGGGGTCAGGGCCTTTCAGCACATGCGCCTTCACCGCCGCTTCTTGCGAGGCCGTCAGCCGCTTCTTGGGATGACCGCAGGGCGCATCACGCAAACCGTCCGGCCCTTTCTCGTTGAAACGGTGAACCCAGTCGCACAGGGTCTGGCGATCCATCCCGCTGCGCGCCGCAGCGTCCTTCCGGCTCGCCCCTTCCAGAACAGCCGCGATTGCCGTCAGCCGCAAAGCTACGCGGCCATTGTTCTCCCGACGGGCCAGCTTGCGCAAATCTCCCGCGCTGTAATCGTCCCGGAGGACTATCGATCCATGCATCTGCGGCTCCATCCAATGAAGCCGCCTCCGAATCATATTCCTGACAAAAAAGGAATCCCCAAACCGAGTCAGGTCATCGGGCTATTGGTATTATCTCGCTTCAGTTCGATAATGACCAACGAACCTTCGGAATTGATCGCAAGGAGATCGATGCGGCCGCCGTGAGCGGTGGTTACTTGCCTGCCGATCACAAGCAAATCTCCCCCAATGAGGTCAATGTCCGTCTCAAGCCAAGCCTCAAGACGATCTTCGCTGTTCAGTTTTTCTATCGGGAGTGGAGCCAAGGTATCGCCGCTGATGGCCCACAGTTTCGTCATATCCCCCCCGTCTCCACCGCCAGCCCAGTAATCGTCGCCGCCGCCACCCGCTCGCCCAGCGCCACTTCGCGCTTTTCCGCATAGGCCTTGGCGGATGGCGACCACATCTGGTGCAACTTGCCCGCCGCCAGATCGACCACCCAATATTCGGGCACACCGGCGCTCGCATAGAGCCGCGCTTTCTTGCCGAGGTCGTATTTGGCCGTCGTATCGGAAATCTCGACGATCAACGCGACGGTTTTCTCGTCCACTGGCCCCGACGTCGGCGTAGCGGTGGTAATGAAAATGTCCGGTTCGGGCATGCTGGCCGGGGCCATTGCTATCGAGCCCTCCGACCATGCTTCCAGCCCATCACACAGTGCATCGCAGGCATCGGCAATACGGCGCAGCAGATGGACCTTCGCCTTCATGTGCTCGCTGTATTGCGCATTCACGACGTAAATCTTGCCATCGATGAGTTCCGTTTTGGCGTAGGATTCGAACGCGCCCGAGCGATCGAGGATCAAAAAGTCATCGACCGAAAGCCTGGCTGCATGCGGCGAAGTCAATTTTTCAAGCAGACTCATTCTTTACTAACTATCATGCCGGCTCGCCAAATCAAATCCCCTGCATATCCACCGCCGGCCCGGCAATCGTCACCGCCTTGCCCCCTACCCCAGCATCTCGCTCAGCGGCACCAGCCCGTCATACACCGCGCGCAGCACCACCTGCACGCGTTTTGGCACATCATAGCGTTCGCGCGCGCTCTTGATGTGCTGGCGCACGGTTTCCTCGGTGATGCCCAGGATCTTGCCGATCTCCCAGTCGGTCTTGCCGCGCGCCACCAGTACGATGCATTCGAGCTGGCGCTGGGTCAGCTGGACGGCGGGCTCGCCTGGCAGTGAGCGCATGCGGATCACCAGCTTGCGCGCGGCCTGGAAGGCGAAGGAGCCGACCAGCTGGGCCATCGGGAAATTGTCCTTCTGCGCCATCCGTTCCGGGCCGGTCGCGAAATGGCACGAGCCGTTGAGCTCGCCCGGGACATTGGCGGGCACGGTAAAGCCATCGGCAAGGCCGGCCTTGTGGGTGCGCTCCATGATCTCGCGGTGGATCGGCATGAGCGGAATCAACTCGTCCAGCTGCGACCAGCCGAAGCCGACATTGGTGCGCTGGCTGGCGAGCAGGATCGGATCGAAATTGACGATCTCGTCCGCGACATATTGATCGACCCAATATTGCGGATAGTTGCTCAGCGCGACGAATTCGCTGGTCAGGAGGTGGCCGTCAAGTGTGCCGTAGGGTCGCAGATCGACATGGTGGACCAGCGCGAAATGATCAAAGCCCATCTCGCGGGAAATGCCCTGCATCAAGGCGTGCAACTCCGCCGGACTGGACGCCCGCCGCGAGAGATCGATGAATGCCTGTACGTCCGACAATTGCGTCACTGACGTGCCCCGGTAATCGGACTCCGCAAAAGACTGCGCGACCGGTTACCATCGTTGAACACCATCGTGCAGCGACGCAAGCGGGAAATTGCTACTGTCAGGCAGCGGTACTGTTCACGCCCATGCTGGCCAGGTAGCGCTTGATGTTGCGGGCGGCCTGGCGGAGCCGCTGCTCGTTCTCGACCATGGCGATGCGGACAAAGCCTTCGCCGTCCTCGCCATAGCCGACGCCGGGGGCGACCGCGACTTCAGCATGGGTCAGCAGCTGTTTGGAAAATTCCAGCGATCCCATTTCCTTAAGCGCCGGGGGCAGCGGTGCCCAGGCGAACATCGAGGCCTTGGGCGAGGGGATTTCCCAGCCGGCGCGGCCGAACGCCTCGACCATCACGTCGCGGCGCTTGCGATAGAGTTCGCGGTTGGCTTCGACGATATCCTGGGGTCCGTTTAGCGCCGCACAGGCCGCCGCCTGCACCGGTGTGAACGCGCCGTAATCGAGATAGCTCTTCACCCGGGTCAGCGCCGAAATCAGTTTCTGGTTGCCAACGGCGAAACCGATTCGCCAGCCAGCCATCGAATAGGTCTTGCTCATCGAGGTGAATTCAACGGCGACGTCCTTGGCGCCCGGAACCTGCAGGATCGAAGGCGTCGGGTTCCCGTCGTAATAGAGCTCGGAATAGGCAAGGTCCGAAAGCACCCAGACCTTGTTCTCGCGCGCCCAGGCAACCAGCCGTTCATAGAAGGCCAGGTCCACGGTTTCGGAGGTCGGGTTCGATGGATAGCCGACCACCAGGATCGACGGGCGCGGCACGGTAAATGCCATCGCCCGGTCCAGCGCGCGCCAGTAATTCTCGTCGGGGGTGGTTGGCACTGACCGGATCGTCGCACCGGCGATGATGAAGCCGAAGGTGTGGATCGGATAGCTGGGGTTGGGGGCAAGCACCACGTCGCCCGGCGCGGTGATTGCAGTCGCCAGGCTGGAGAGGCCCTCTTTCGAGCCCATGGTGACCACCACTTCAGTCTCGGGATCGAGCTCCACGCCGAAGCGCCGGCCATAGTAATTGGCCTGGGCCTTGCGCAGCCCGGGAATGCCCTTGGACTGAGAATAGCCATGCGAGGCGGGCTTCATCGCCACTTCGCACAGCTTGTCTATCACGTGCTGGGGCGGCGGCAGATCAGGGTTGCCCATGCCAAGGTCGATGATGTCCCGCCCGCTGGCGCGAGCAGCGGCCCGCATCGCGTTGACTTCGGCGATGACATAGGGCGGCAGGCGCTTGATGCGGTAGAACTCGTCTTCCATGACTTCGTGTATTCCAGTTGCAGGCGGCAGAATTGCCGCGCTTCAGTCTGTAGGCGATAAACTGGCGCTGGCAAATGGCCGATGTGCGGCTATGGTCGTGCCGGGGAAGAGGACTCGCGTTTTGACCCGGTTCGGCCGATGTGCCGCCATTATTGAAGGAGTCCGCTGCGATGGTGGGTAAGGCTGGCGAACATGCCGGTGAACCGGACGCCTTTGGCGACGTGATGCGCATGCAGACCGAGGCCATGCAGAACATGTTCGGCCAGCTCATGCCGGGCACCACGGCAACCTTGCCCGATCCCGGCGATGCGCTGCACTGGGCGGGGGTGATGCAGCGGTTGCAGGCGATGTGGCTGGAGTTCCAGAGCGAAAAGGCGCTCGCGCCGCAAAGTCCGCCGGCGCACTACACCGATCCCGCGTACTGGATGAAGCTGATGGAGGGCTGGGCTGGGCTGGTGCCGACGGCGGATCCCGATGCGCAGCGACGGCTGTGGGACGATGGTCTGGCACTGTGGGGCAGCGTGCTCGGACAGTATGGCCTGCTGCCTGGGGGCGGCTCGGCGGAACGGGGCGCAACCGAACTGCCGCGCAAGGATCGACGTTTTGCCGATGCCCGCTGGCGTGAACAGCCGTTGTTTGCGCTGATCCACCAGAGCTATCTGATCGTCGCCGAACAGATCGTGGCACTGGCAGCCAAAGTCGAAAACAACGATCCGGAAAAAACCGAGCAGCTGCGCTTCGCCACCCAGACACTGGTCGATGTGCTGAGCCCTTCCAATTTCGCGCTGACCAATCCGGTGGTGCTGGAACGGGCGCTGGAGACCAAGGGCGAAAGCCTGGTCAAGGGCATGGAGCATCTGCTCACCGATCTTCGCCGCGGCCAGCTGACCCATACCGATCCCGCGGCGTTCCAAATTGGCGAGAACATCGCCGTGACCCCCGGCAAGGTGGTGCATGAAACCCCGCTGTTCCAGCTGATCCAGTACACGCCGGTCACGGAAAATGTGCTGGCAGTGCCACTGGTGATCTTCCCGCCGTGGATCAACCGCTTCTACATCCTCGATCTCAACCCGGCGAAAAGCTTTGTGCGCTGGGCGGTGGAGCAGGGCGTTACGGTGTTCATGGTGTCGTGGAAGTCGGCCGATGCCAGCATGGCCGATGTGATCTGGGACGATTACATCGCCGCGCAGATCGAAGCGATCGACACGGTCCGCGCCCGGCTGGACGTGCC
This sequence comes from uncultured Alphaproteobacteria bacterium, assembly GCA_963791765.1. Classification (GTDB taxonomy): domain Bacteria; phylum Pseudomonadota; class Alphaproteobacteria; order Sphingomonadales; family Sphingomonadaceae; genus Novosphingobium. Next base: position 582,071 of record CAWBTL010000003.1, on the reverse strand, counting down.
CGCCGTCCACGCCATCGGCTATTGCGTCGCCGGGACCACGCTGGCAGCAACGCTGGCGATTCTGGCGCGGCGGGGCGAGGCGGACAAAGTCAGAAGCGCCACCTTCTTCACCGCGCAGGTCGATTTCGAGAAGGCCGGCGAACTGCTGCATTTTATCGATGCCAACCAGATCGAGACCATCGGCAAGCTCTCGCCCGAAGGCTATCTCGACGGGCGCTATATGGCGGCGACCTTCAATCTGCTGCGGCCCAACGATCTGATCTGGAGCTATGTCGTCCGCTATTACCTGCTCGGCGAGGACTATCCGGCCTTCGATCTGCTGCACTGGAACGGCGACGTTACCAATCTGCCGGTCAAGTGGCACCAGGCCTATCTGCGCGACTTGTACCGCGACAACCTGCTGGTCGTGCCCGATGCGCTCAGCGTCTGCGGCACGCTGATCGACCTCACCCGGGTCGAAACGCCAGTCTATATCCAGGCCTGCCGCGAAGACCATATCGCTCCGCCCGAAAGCGTCTGGAAGCTGACCCGACATCTGCGCGGGCCAGCGACTTTCCTGCTTGCCGGTTCGGGCCATATCGCCGGGGTGGTCAATCCGCCAGCGTCCGGCAAGTACCAGTACTGGATCAACGACAGCGGTGCGGAAAATCTCGAGGGATTCATTGCCGGGGCGCAGGAACATCCCGGCAGCTGGTGGCCGCATTGGGCAGAATGGCTGCGCGCGCAGAACCAGGACGAGGTTGCGGCCAGCGCTAAGCGCGTTCCCGGCAGCAAGGGTGACAAGGTTATCGAGGATGCGCCGGGCCGCTATGTGAAGACGCGCTGAGCCACACTTCGCCGCAGCCAGATTTCGCCCCGCAGCATTTTTGCTGCACTGCACCATTTTATCTTGACTTCGCACGTGCAGTGGCTATTTGTGCAGCGCAACATAGCGAACGACAAGACGCAACCCAAGCGAAGGAATCCAGGAAGATGGCCGAAATCTCCGGCATTAAATCTGCAGATAGCGCTGAAAAGGCTTATGCCTCTGCAGCTGATGCAGTGATCGAAAAGCCGGCCGCGCCGGTTGCCGTCACGCTCGTCGAAGATACGGCCACTGCAACCTCGCCGTTCGTATCTGTGCCGGCGAAGGCTGCACCGGTTGAATTTCCCGCCAAGGCAAAGCGCGCCGCCAAGCCGGTCGTGCCTGCTGTCGCCAAGAAGGCCGAACCTGCCGCCAAGCCGGTGAAGGTCAAGAAGGCTGCCGCCGCCAAGCCGGCGAAGGCCAAGAAGGCCGTTACCGCTGCAAAGAAGGTGGCCGCTCCGAAAGCACCCGTAGTTTCAACACCTAAGGCGGTCGTCAAATCCGTCGCCCCCAAGAAATCTCCCATCTCGCAGATCAAGGAAAAGATTATGGCTACCAGCAAAACCACCGACTTCACTGACGGCTTCAAGACCGTCGTCGCCGACGCCCAGGTCAAGGCCAAGGAAGCCTTTGAAAAGGGCAGCGCCGCAGTTGCCGAAGCCGGCGAATTCACCAAGGGCAACGCCGAGGCGTTCGTCGAATTGGGCAAGATCCTGGCCGCCGGCCTGCAGGACCTGGGCAAGACCTATGTCGCCGAGGGCCGTACCGCTTTCGAAACCCTGACCGCCGACGTCAAGCAGCTCTCCGCCGTCAAGTCGCCGACCGACTTCTTCAAGATCCAGAGCGAACTGCTGCGCCGCAACATCGACAGCGCCATCGCGATGACTTCGAAGAACAGCGAAGCCGTGCTGAAGCTCGCCAACGATGCCTTCGCGCCGATTTCCGGCCGAGTCAGCCTCGCCGTCGAGAAGGTCAAGAAGGCCGCCTGATTTTCGCGGCTTCCGGCGACTCCTCTCCCCGCCGGGACGCGCATCCGACAGGCCGGGCAGCTTTACGCTGTCCGGCCTGTTTGGCATTTGGTAATCTGCATCCTACATGGATGGCTTGTCCTTTGCCCCTTGATTGCGATAATCAAAACCGATGCACGATTTTTACGCCCCGACTGATTCCCGCTACGCCTCGCCGATCCGCGCTGCGGATGACGATGATCCGGATGATGGCCCGGGCGGCGGCGGCAAGGGCCAGGACCAGGTCGGCACCGCCACCAAGACCCGCAGCAAGTCGAAGAAGCCCAGCCAGTTCAAGGTGCTGATGCTCAACGACGACTACACCCCGATGGAATTCGTGGTGATGTGCCTGAAGCGCTTCTTCAGCATGGACCTCGAGCAGGCGACGCGGGTGATGCTGCACGTCCACCAGAAGGGCGTCGGCGTCTGCGGGATTTTTCCCTATGAAATCGCCGAGACCAAGGTCAACCAGGTCATGGACTTCGCCCGCCGCAACCAGCACCCCCTGCAATGCACGCTGGAAAAGGCTTGAGCACTGAACGGGCGGCTGTGCTCCTGGTTTGAGCGTGCTTGCTGGCACCGGTCTAACCGCCTAGGGCTCACCGCAAGTATAATTATTACGCTGGTTCCTGACGCCCCGTGAAACTCCTCACCGCAAATGACCGCTATATCTTCCGGCTGGTGCTGATGCCGATGCTGGGCGTCTTCGTTGTCGCCGCGTCGTTGCTGGTACTCGACAAGATGCTCAAGCTGTTTGACTTCGTCGCCACCGAAGGCGGGCCGGTGAGCGTGGTTTTCCGGATGCTGGCCAATCTGCTGCCCGAATATGCCAGCCTCGCCATTCCGCTGGGCCTGCTGCTGGGCATCCTGCTGGCCTTCCGCAAGCTGGCCAATACCAGCGAGCTCGACGTCATGCGCGCGGTGGGGCTGAGCTATAACCGCATGCTGCGCGTGCCCTATATGATTGCGGCGGTGCTGATCGCGCTCAACCTGCTGATCGTCGGCTATCTCCAGCCGTTGTCGCGCTATTATTACGAGCAGCTGCAATACGATCTGCGCTCGGGCGCGCTGGGCGCATCGATCAAAGTGGGCGAGTTCACCACGCTCAAGGATCGCATGGCGCTGCGCATCGAAAAGAGCGAGGACGAGGGGCACCGGCTGATCGGCATTTTCGCACGGGTCGCCAATGCCAAGGGACAGGTGCTGTCGATATCGGCGCGCGAGGGGCGGTTTCTGGCGCTGCGCAACAATCCCGATACCATCATCCTGCGCCTGACCCAGGGCCAGATCGTTCAGGACATGCCGGGCAACACGCCGCGGGTGCTGTCATTTTCGCGGCACGATCTGCCGATCGACCTGCCGGCGATTGAACAGTTCCGCCAGCGCAGCGATCAGGATCGCGAATCGATCCTGCCCGAACTGCTGCGCATCGGCTGGAGCGACGACGTTTCCGAGGAAGCCCGCACCAAGGGCCTGGCCAATCTCAACTACCGGCTGGTCGAGGTGGTGATGATGGTGCTGCTGCCATTGCTGGCGGTGGCGCTGGCGGTGCCGCCCAAACGCTCGACATCGGCGCTGGGGCTGTTCATCTCGATCATCATGGTGGTGGCCTACCACAAGGTCAACGAATACGGCCAGAGCGTAGCAGCGCGCGGCGAGCTCAATCCGGTAATCGCCTTGTGGGGGCCCTTTGTGCTGTTCGCCGCGCTGATCCTGTGGATGTACTGGCGGATCGCCTATGTGCCCGGCGGCCAGCCGATCGGGGCGCTGGAGCGCTTCGCCGGCGATGTCGGCAAGAAACTACGCTCGCTGGTACGCAGGCGCAGCTCGCAGCAGATGGCGTGACATAGATGCAGCTGGAATTCTTCCCGTCGCGAACGCTGACGCTTTACCTGGCGCGGCTGTTCATCGTGCGCATTTTCGCAATGCTGGCGCTGCTGGTGGTGGTGATCCAGACCCTCGACCTGCTGGGGGAGAGCGGCAAGATCCTGCTGGTCCCCGGTAATGGCGAGGCGGAATTATGGTCGTATATCTCGATGCGCGCGCCGCAGCTGATCGCCCGTTTCCTGCCCTATTCGGTCCTGCTGGCGACGATCCTGACCCTGGCTACACTCAACCAGCACAGCGAAGTTATCTCGATGAAGGCGGCCGGCATGTCGGCGCATCAGGTGCTGGCGCCCCTGTTTCTGGCTGCCTTTGCCGTCTCACTCGTCAGCTTCGCCTTCAACGAGCGCGTCGTCACACGCTCGACCGCGACGCTGAAGGCATGGGCCGCTGTCGAATATGGCAAGATCCCCGAGGATTCGGGGGTGCGCAACAATGTCTATCTGCGTGACGGGCGCGATATTCTTACCGCCGAAAGCCTGACCGGTGAGGGCCGGGATATCCAGATGGAAGGCGTCACCTGGTACCGGCGCGACACCAGCGGGATGATCGTCGAGCAGGTCCGCAGCCCGCGCGCGGTCTATGCCAATCCCGGCTGGCGACTGGAGTCGCCCACACGTTTCGACGTCAAGAGCACCACAGGCGGCAAGGTCGATCCGATGGTAGTCGCGGGCGGAATCAGTCCGGCGCAGGTCGCAATCAGTTCGATCGACGCCGACGGGCTGAACATTTTCCAGCTCAGCCGGGTGATCCGCGATCTCAAGGCTGCGGGCAGGCGCACGAGCGAGCTTGAGGGCAAGTGGTGGCACAAGTTTTCAGGCCCGCTCTCCGCCATGCTGATGCCGCTGCTGGGCGCGATCGCTGGCTTTGGCCTCGCCCGTTCCGGCCAGCTGCTGGTCCGCGCAATCATCGGTTTCGCGCTGGGCTTTGCCTATTTCGTCATCGACAACGCCGCGCTCGCTATGGGCAATTTCGGCGGCTACCCGCCACTGATCGCCGCCTGGGCACCGTTCATGCTGTTCGCCATGGTCGGTGAGACGGTGCTGGTCCGCACCGAGGAATAGAGTTTTACTCCCCAATCTTCGCGACCATCACCTTGTTGCCGTCCGGATCGCGGAAATAGGCGGCGTAAAGCCCGGTCGCTGCACTGCCGCGCGGGCCGGGCGGGCCGAGGCAGGTTCCGCCAAGCTCCAGCGCCCGGGCGTGGACGGCATCGACGACAGCGCGGCTTGGCGCGGTAAAGCTCATCTGGGTGCCATTGCCGACGTTGGACCAGCCCTCGGCCGGTGTCCCGATCAGGAAGAGACCGCCCTCCGGTCCGCGATAGCCAACCAGGCCAGCCGGTCGACCGCCCGCTTCGCGCCCAGCACTTCGGCAATGCCATCGTAGAATGCCTTGGCGCGGACAATGTCGCGCGTGCCATATCTTGCCATGCCCAGCATCGGTTTCTCCGGTTCTTGCAGACGATTTTTGTGGCGTTGTTCAACCAAGGTCAATCGCTGCCGCCGCAATCCCGCCGCAAATATGCGCTTATGGCGGGCCGCGTGGGAATCTGCTATCGCACCTGCCCAACACAGGAATGAGTACCGTGTCGCAAACTGCCATTGACGAAAGCAAGCTGCCGTTCTGGAAGCGCTCGCATTATCTTGACCGGATGACGCTGGGGCAACTGATCGCAGCCTATTTCCAGCACTACACCATTGTCGCCTATCTGGCGGTGGCGGCGCTTTGCGTGGTCGCCTTCGTGCTCCAGCCAGCGGGGCTGTGGCCTACGCTGGGCGCGATAGCCGCAGCGCTGTTCGTCTATCCGCTGGTCTGGCACCTGCTGCATCAGTACGTGCTGCACGGGCAGTGGATGTACCGGGTCAAGTGGCTCTCCCCCACCTGGAAGCGCATTCACTACGATCACCACCAGGACCCCAACCATCTCGAAGTGCTGTTCGGCGCACTGCACACCACGCTGCCGACGATCGCGATTGCGACACTCCCGGTGGGCTGGCTGATAGGCGGGTTCGGCGGGGCGGCGGCGGCCTTCTGCACCGGCATTGTCACCACGCTCTATTATGAATTCATGCACTGCATCCAGCATCTGGCCTTCAAGCCGAAATGGAAATGGGTGCAGTTCCAGAAGGCCCGCCACATCGAGCATCATTATTTCGACGAGGACGGCAACTATGGCATCACCAACTATGCCTGGGACCGCCTGCTCGGCACCTATTATGAAAAGAAGGACCGTCCCGATCGCAGCCCGACGGTATTCAACCTGGGCTATGACGAAGAGGTCGCGGCACGGTATCCCTGGGTGAAGGAGCTGTCCGGCGGTATCGCCAGCGGCCATCCTCGCCGCAGGGCGCTTGGCAAGGAAGGCGGAGAAGCCTGAGTGCGGCGCTTTCGGGGGGAATGACGTGATGAGCGATGTGACTGTCACCCCGGTGACGAGTAAGGCCGACCGCGCCGAATTCATCGACTTTGCCTATCGCATCAACGCCGGCGATCCCAACTGGGTGCCGCCGCTGCGGATGGATGTGAAAGAACTGCTCAATCCGGCGAAGAACCCGTTTTTCGAGCATGGCGAGATCCAGCTGTTCCTCGCCCGCCGCCAGGGCAGGACTGTCGGGCGGATCTCGGCGCATATGGACACTCTCGCCTGGACGCTGCCACCCGAGCAGGGGATGGGCCCTGGCACTGGCAACTGGGGCCTGTTCGAGGCCGAGGACGAAGCGGTTTCCGCCGCGCTGATCGAAACCGCCGAGGGCTGGCTGCGGGAGCAGGGAATGACCAAGGTGCTGGCCCCGATCAGTATTTCGATCTGGGACGAGCCCGGGCTGCTGGTCAAGGGCCACGACCATCCGCCGGTCATCCTCATGGGCCACAATTCGCCGCGCTATCAGCCCTGGATCGAGGGGCGCGGCTATGACCTTGCCAAGAAGTTGATGACCTTCGAACTCGATGTCGTCGATGGCTTCCCGCCGCTGATCCAGCGCATTGTCGCATCGGGCGAAAAGAACCCGCGCATTACCATCCGCAAGGCAGACCGCAGCCGCTTTGTCGAGGAATCCGAAACGCTGTTCCGCATCCTCAACGATGCCTGGTCGCAGAACTGGGGCTTCGTGCCGATCACCGAGCGTGAAGTGGCCTATGTATCGCGCAAGTTGAAGGCGCTGGTCCAGGAAGACCTGCTGCGTTTCGCCCAGATCGACGGCGAGGATGTCGCCTTCATGCTGACCTTCCCGGACATGAACCGCATCATCAAGCCGTGGGGCGGCAAGCTGCTGCCGTTCAACTGGATCAAGCTGCTGTGGTGGGTCAGAAAGCCGGTCAGCCCGCGCATGCGGGTGCCGCTGATGGGCGTGGTCAAGCGCCTGCAAAGCTCGCGCATGGCCAGCCAGCTGGCCTTCATGATGATCGAATTCATCCGCCGCGATTCCGTGCGAGACTACGCAACCACCAGCGCCGAGATCGGCTGGATCCTCGACGATAACCAGGGGATGCTGTCCGTCGCCGAAGCCATCGGCGCCACGGTCAACCGTGAGTATAATATCTACGGCAAGGCGCTCTGATCGCTGGTTTTCCGGTCGACAGTCGCCGTCACTGCCACATCCATCGTGACATTGCCCAGGGTGCGCATGATATCAGGCAGCACCTCCACCGCCACCAGCAGCGCCAGCGGGCCGATCGGCACGCCCATGGCCAGCGCGATCGGGCCGACGGTGGCGATGAAGGTAATTGCGTTGGGGAGCGAGACGGTGCCGTAGGTCAGGATGCAAGCGACCATCACGCCCGCCGCCAGCGTGGCGGGGGTGACGGCAACGCCGGTCAGCTTGGCCACATAGATCGCCACCGCCATGTTCATGGCCGGACCCGTCGCGCGGAACATGGCGACGGCCAGCGGCAGCACGAATTCGCCGCTGGCGTCGCGCAGGCCAAGGCTGCGGCAGGCGGCAAGCATGGCGGGCAGGCTGGCCAGCGAGGACTGGGTGGATATTGCCACCGCCTGGGCGGGCGCCACTGCCCGGGCAAAGCGCAGTAGCGGCTGGCGAGCAGCGATCGCCGCGAGTGCATAGGCCGCGATCAGCACTACGGTGCCGACGCTGCTGACCAGCACGATGTAATGCGCCAGCACGCCGATTGCCGCAGTCCCGCTCTTCGCCGCGACCACCAGCCCCAGCGCGAACACGCCCAGCGGTGCCAGCGCCAGCACCCAGCCGACAATCACTAGCATCGCCCCGGTGAGCGCGGTGAACAGCTCGGTCATCCGCTCGCGCTGGGTCTCGGCCAGGCGGGTCAGCGCCAGCGCGAACAGGGCGAAGAACACGATCAGCGGCAACATCGAGTTGGTCGATGCGGCGGCGAGGATATTGACCGGCACGATGCCCGCGACGAAATCGCCTATCGATGGTACGGGTCCGGGGTCGGCGGAGGCTAGGCCATCGCGCAGCGCTGCGGCAGCGCGTGCGGGAATGGGAAACAGATCGATCAGCAACGGCATCACCAGCGCTCCCGTTACCGCGCTGGTGCTGAGGATCACGATGAAGCGCCCAAGGGTTGCCCGCGCCATCGTCCCGGCGTTCGCCGCCTTCACCGCCTGGACAATGCCGATCACCAGCAGCCCTGCGACCAGCGGCACGATGGTCATCTGCAGGGCCCTGAGCCACAGCGCGCCCAGCGGCTCGCAGATGGCCACGGCAAAATCGAGCGCCCCGGTTCCCGCCCAGTTTCCCGAAAGCACCAGCCCCAGCGCAATTCCGGCGGCGAGGCCGGCCAGGGTCCAACCGGCGGGAACCCGGATATCCGGCATCGCAGCCTGCGTTTCTCCCGATTTGTCCATGAAATTCCCCTGTCGAGACGTGACATTAGCGCCACTTGGCGACATAGCAATTATACGGATTTGCAGCGAAACAGGACGCGCATGGCACGGCAATATTTCGGTACCGACGGTATTCGCGGCAAGACCAATGCCGGGGTGATGACCGCGGCTGTGGCGATGAAAGTCGGCCAGGCCGCGGGGACGCATTTCCAGCGCGGCAGCCACCGGCACCGGGTGGTCATCGGCAAGGACACGCGGCTTTCGGGCTATATGCTCGAAAGCGCGATGGTGGCGGGCTTCACCAGCGTCGGCATGGATGTGATTATGCTGGGGCCGATGCCGACCCCGGCGGTGGCGCTGCTGACCCGCGAGATGCGCGCCGATGTCGGGGTGATGATCTCGGCGAGCCATAACCCTTACGAGGACAACGGCATCAAGCTGTTTGGGCCGGACGGCTTCAAGCTGTCCGACGAGGACGAGCTGGCGATCGAGGCGATGCTGGCCAGCGATCAGCCGCTCGCCGGATCGCCCGATATCGGTCGCGCCCGCCGGATCGACGACGCGCGCGGGCGTTATATCCACGCGGTCAAAGCTTCGCTGCCTGACAACATCAGGCTCGACGGACTCAAGATCGTGGTCGATTGCGCCCATGGTGCGGCCTATCAGGTCGCTCCTTCCGCGATGTGGGAACTGGGCGCGGAAATAGTGACAATCGGCGTTTCGCCAAACGGTAAGAATATCAACGACGGTGTCGGCTCGACGTCGCTTGATGCGGTCAAGGAAGCCGTGCTGCGTGAGGGCGCGGATATCGGCATCGCTCTCGACGGCGATGCCAACCGGCTGATCGTGGTCGATGAGAAGGGCCAGACAGTCGATGGCGACCAGCTGATGGCGCTGATCGGCAGCCAGCTGGCGGAGCGCGGCGAGCTCAGGGGTGGCGGCGTGGTGGCGACGGTGATGTCGAACCTGGGGCTCGAGCGGTTCCTGCAGGGCCGGGGGCTGGAGCTGATCCGCACCAAAGTGGGGGATCGCCATGTCCTCGAAGCGATGCGCGCGGGCGGCTACAATCTTGGCGGCGAGCAATCGGGGCATATGATCCTGCTCGATCACGCCACCACCGGCGACGGCACCATCGCCGCGCTGCAGGTGCTGGGTGCGCTGGTACGTTCGGGCAAGCGGGCCAGCGAGCTGCTGCACCTGTTCGATCCGGTGCCGCAGCTGCTGAAGAACGTGCGCTTTGCGGGTGGGAAGCCGCTGGAGGACGCGACGGTGAAGGAGGTGATTGCCGGGGTCGAGGCACAGCTGGCGGGCCGCGGGCGGCTGGTGATCCGTCCATCGGGCACCGAGCCGGTAATCCGGGTTATGGCGGAAGGCGACGATGCGGCGGAAGTAGAACGGGTCGTTGCTGCGATCTGCGACGCGGTGGCCGAGGCGGCACGCTGATGCTGGAAATGCGCCCCGACTGCGAACGCTGCGGCGCAGATCTCCCCGCCGAAGCGCCGGGCGCGTTCATCTGCAGCTTCGAATGCACTTTCTGCGCCGAATGCAGCGACGCCCTCGACGACCGTTGCCCGAATTGCGGCGGCGAACTGATGGACCGGCCGACGCGGGCGAGGCAACTGCACGCGGCAAGCCCGCCCTCGACGGTGCGGAAGTTTGGGGGCAAGGGCCGGGTGTGATCCTCCGACAAGCTCAGGATGAGCGGAGCTTGTGCCAAAATCCCAAACCCGCTCGTGCTGAGCTTGTCGAAGCACCCCCGCTGTCCTAACCCTAAACGCCATGCCCAAACCTCCCCGCATCCTCACCATCGCCGGTTCCGATTCGGGCGGCGGGGCGGGTATCCAGGCCGACATCAAGACCATAACCATGCTCGGCGGATACGCGATGACCGCGATCACGGCGGTGACGGCGCAGAACACGCTGGGCGTGCAGGAAGTTTTCGCGCTGCCGCTGGCGCTGGTCGAGGCGCAGTTCCATTCGGTGGTAGATGACATTGGCGTCGATGCAGTGAAGATCGGCATGCTGGGCCGCCCGGAGCTGGCCGTCGCCGTCGCCGATCTGTTGCTCACCCTGCCCCCGGGCACGCCCATCGTCTTCGACCCGGTGATGGTGGCGACCAGCGGCGATGCCCTGAACGAGGTGGGCACTGCCGAGGCGATGCAGCGGCTGCTGGGTCTGGCAACACTGGTGACGCCCAATCTGCCCGAACTCGAAGCGTTGGGCGGGGTCGATGCGATCCTCGCCGCAGCCTCCGCTGTGCTGGTCAAGGGCGGCCACGGCAAGGGCGATACCATCGTCGACCGGCTGGTCACCCGTGACGGCGAACTCGCACGCTGGGAAGACCCGCGCATCGCCACGCGGCACACCCACGGCACCGGCTGCACCCTTGCCAGCGCCATTGCCACCGGGCTGGGTCAGGGTCTGGCGCTGGAAGCGGCTATTGCGCGCGCCCGGCAGTTCGTGCGGGCTGCCCTGCTGGCAGCGCCGGGTTTTGGCGGGGGGCACGGCCCGATGGGGCACGCGGCGGTGCGCTTGTAACTCAGGCAGGTTCGCCCGCAACATCCACCCGCATCGCTGCAGCCGCCAGACTCTCCGCTTCCAGCAGCAACTCGTCCTCGGCCGCGCCCTGGGGCAGGCTCTCGCGGCCGATCATCGACAGCACCGGCACCGCCAGCGGGCTGACCCGATCAAGCCGGACATGATCAACCTCCGCCGCCGCGCGTCCCAGCACATCCGCGACTTGCGCGACATCGGTGATCCGGGTGCGGGCATCAGCCCAGGCGGCTTCGATCAGCAGATGGTCGGGCTCGTATTTGCACAGCACATCGTAGATCAAGTCGGTCGAAAACGTCACTTGCCTCCCGCTCTTGCGCTTTCCCGGGTGCTGGCGCTCGACCAATCCCGAAATCACCGCCACTTCGCGAAAGGCACGGCGCAGCAGGTAGCTCTGCTGCACCCAGTCGACGAATTCATGCGTCAGAATGTCTGGCGACAGCAGCGCTGCCGGGTCCTCGACCGGCTTCATTCCCCACACTGCCAGCGCATAATCGTTGGCGACAAAGCCCAGCGGCCCCAGCCCCCGATCCTCCATCCGCCGGGTAATCAGCATCCCCAGCGACTGGTTCGCGTTCCAGCCCTCGAAAGTGTAGAAGGCGGTATATTCGAGCCGCTGGTGCGGGAAGCTTTCGACCAGCAGCCGCCCCGGCCCCGGCAGGTGCGAGCGCCAGTCCTGCACTTCCAGCCATTCGCGGACATCGTCGGGAAAGCGCCCCCAGACGGCCCGGTCGGACAGCATCGCCCGCACCCGGTCGCCCAGATGCGTGGTCAGCGGCATCCGCGCGCCCATGTAGCTGGGGATCGTCGCCGAACGCTTGGCAGCGCGCACAGTGAGCTCCAGATCGCGCAGTCCCTCGACCTCAAGGTCCATGCCGGCGAAGCGGAAGGTATCGCCGGGCTTGAGGCTCGCGCCGAAGCCCTCCTCGACCCGGCCAAGCGAGCGACCGTTCCTGAAACGCACGTCGAGCATTTCGGCATCGACGATGATCCCGGCGTTCATCCGGTGCCGCGCGGCGTGTTCGGGATGGGTCAGCCGCCACATCCCGCCCTGCTCGCGAACGATGCGGCGGAAGCGGTCATAGGCGCGCAATGCGTAGCCACCGGTGGCGACAAAATCGAGTACACGGGCGAAGGTCTCGCCATCCACCCAGGCATAGGCCAGCGACGAGCGCACCTCGGCCAGCAGCGCCGCCTCGTCGAATGGCCCGGCGCAGGCGCTGGCCATGACATGCTGGGCCAGCACATCGAGCCCGCCGGGACGAAAGTCCTCGCCATCGCGCTGGCCTTCATTGACCGCATCCGCCGCCGCCATCGCCTCGAGGAATTCGAAGCGGTTGCCCGGCACCAGCAATGCGCGGCTCGCCTGGTCGAGCCGGTGATTGGCCCGCCCGATCCGCTGCAGCAGCCGGGAGCTACCCTTTGGCGCACCCATCTGCACGACCAGATCGATATCGCCCCAGTCGACGCCAAGGTCGAGACTGGCGGTGCAGACCAGCGCGCGCAGCTCGCCGCGCGCCATCGCCCCCTCGACCTTGCGACGCGCCTCCTTTGACAGCGAGCCGTGGTGGATGGCGATGGGCAGCTTGTCGTCATTGGCGTCCCACAGCAGCTGGAAGATATATTCGGCCAGGAACCGAGTGTTGGTGAAGACCAGCGTGGTGCGGTTGGCGCGAATCGCCTGGTAAAGCTGCGGGATCGCCCAGCGCGCGGCGTGGCCGCTCCACGGCACGGTGTTTTCGTCGGGCAGCAGGATCGCCACCTCCGGTGCCGCGCCGGGCTCGCCCTCGACCAGCGCGACCGCGTCGATGTCGCCGCCGGGCGCGAGCCAGCCGCGGAATGCCTCCGGATCGGCGACGGTAGCGGACAATGCCGAGCGCCGCATGGCCGGCGCGAGCACCTGCAAACGCGCCAGCGACAGCGCCAGAAGATCGCCGCGCTTGCCGGTGGCGAAGGCGTGGACCTCGTCGATAACCACCCGTTTGAGCGTGGCGAACATCCGGGCGCTGTCGGGGTAGGACAGCAGCAGCGACAGCGATTCGGGCGTGGTCAGCAGCACATGCGGCGGGCGAGCGCGCTGGCGGGCCTTGCGGTCAGAGGGGGTGTCGCCGCTGCGGGTCTCGACCCGGATCGGCAGCCCGATCTCGTCGATCGGGGCCATCAGGTTGCGCTGGACATCGTGCGCCAGCGCCTTCAGCGGTGAGACGTAGAGCGTGTGCAGGCCTTCATCCGGCGCGGCTTTGCTCAACCGCGAGGGCGCGAATTCCGCCAACGTTGGCAGGAACCCCGCCAGCGTCTTGCCCGCACCGGTATCGGCGACGAGCAGGGCGTGGAGCCCGGCATCGGCAGCAGCGAGCATCTCCCGCTGATGCCTCCGCACCCGCCAGCCTCGCGCGGCGAACCAGGTGGCGATTTCGGCGGGGAGGGCGGCTGCGGGCATGGCTTCGCTTAAAGCACGGCGCGCAAAATGTGGCTCACTTCAAATGCTCCCCAATCGGGAGGATAGGTCAGCCCTCGCCGTCTTTCGATTTCCAGCCCCAGAACAGCTGGCAGGGCAGCACGTTCCACACTTCGAAGCCCTGGTCGATGTGGCGGAAGTGGCGGGCCATGAAATCGCGCGCCTTGGCCGAAAACTGATAGACCAGGAAGGCTCCGCCCGGCCGCAGGACCCGGTGAGTTGCCGCGGCAATCGCCGGACCGACACCTTCGGGAAGCGTAGAGAACGGCAGGCCCGACAGCACATAGTCGGCGTGATCATGGCCATGCGCCTGGACGATATCCTCGACATCGGCGGCCGAGCCATGCACTGCGATGAAGCGGCTGTCCGCGAAGGTAGCGCGCAGGTAATCGACGTAGAGCGGGTTGGTATCGATGACGATCAGCTGACCGTCACGCCGCAGCCGCTCCAGCACCGGGCGGCAGAACGTACCGATGCCCGGCCCATATTCGACAAACAGCCTGCACTCATCCCATTTCACCGGAGCCAGCATCTTGGCGATGGTGAAGCGTGACGAGGGAATGATCGAGCCTACCATCACCGGATGGCGCAGGAAGCCTTCGAAGAACACGCCCCAGGGCCCCAGAAACCGGTTGATGCGGCGCTTCAATCGACGCGGCAGCGCCTCACGGGCAAACTCGGTGCTGGTCATGCGGGGGAAATATCCTGCGCGGCGTCAGATGACGGTTTGAAGACGACCGCGTTCGCAAATTTGTCCGGCCATTGCAAGCTGTGTGAGTTCCATAAGGCGGCCGCCCTAGCAGAATCTCCAGCACCTTTTCTTGCGGTCGGCACAGCCGCACGCCCTTGCCGGTCTCGACCAGTGGCCGCTCGAGCAGCCGCGAATCGGCGGCCATCGCGGCGAGCACGATTGCGGCATCGGCCTGAGGCAGCCCGCGCTCCTCGGCGTCGGTACCGCGCAGCCTCAGGCCCTGCTGCGGCGTCAGCCCGGCGTCACGATAGAGCTGGGCGAGCTTGTCAGCGCTTGGCGGGTGCTTGAGATATTCGACTACGGTCACATCGACTCCCGGTGTTTCTTCAAGAATCGCCAGCGTCTTGCGCGAAGTGCCGCAAGCCGGATTGTGCCAGATCGTCGCCTTCATTGCCGAATCTCCATCAGCGTCACCGGAATGACGATCACTCTAGCTTGACCCCAATCCCGCCGCAAATTGATCCTTGTCAATGCGAGCGATTCGCATTAGCGACAATCTCGTTATTGCAAATCATTCGCATCAGGGAATTGCCGTTGCCTTCCAGAGTCTGTTCCCTGCTCGTCTCGGTAAGCGCGTTTTGCGTGTCCCTGCCTGCCCACGCCGAAGATGCGGCCGAGGCCGATGGCCCTGACATCATCGTCACCGGCCATGCCGACGGATACGATGCCGACCAATCGATCACCGCGACCAAAACTGACACGCCGCTGATCGACGTGCCGCAGACAATCCAGGTCGTCACCCGCGAGAAGCTGGAAGACCAGGCCAGCCACAGCCTTGCCGATGTGCTGCGCTATATCCCCGGCACCACCATCGGCCAGGGCGAGGGCAACCGCGACCAGATCACCCTGCGCGGTCAGAACACCACCGCCGACTTCTTCCTCGACGGGGTGCGCGACGACGTCCAGTATTTCCGCGGCCTCTACAACATCGAGCGGGTTGAGATCCTCAAGGGCCCCTATGCGCTGATCTTCGGGCGCGGCGGCGGCGGGGGCATCATCAACCGGGTGCAGAAGACCCCCCAGACCGATGAACTATTTGTCGCCGCCCGCGCCAGCGTCAACAGCTTCGGCGCCTGGGACCTGGCCGCAGACGTCAACACCCCGCTGAGCGACAGCGCCGCGCTGCGCATCAACGGCACTTACGAGAACCTCGACAACCACCGCGATTTCTTCGGCGGAGAGCGCTATGCGGTGAACCCCTATCTGGCCGCGAAACTGGGCGAACGCTGGTCGCTGGGGCTATCCTACGAATATGTCCATGACAGCCGCGTCAACGATCGCGGCATCCCCTCGGTGGCGACGGCGGCGGGCCAGCCCAATGCGCCGCTGCGCGGCTTCGACAAGCAGTTCTTCGGCATCCCCGGCGTCAACCGCACCGAACTGGAAGCGCACATCGCCAAAGTCAGGCTCGACGGCGAGCTGACCGACAGTCTCAAGTTCACCTCGACCGTGCTTTATGGCCATTATGACAAGATCTACTTCAACGCCTTCGCCAACGGTGCGGTTGCCGCAGACAACACGGTTGCCCTCGACGCCTATTCGGACCCCACCAAGCGCGAGAACCTGATCGCGCAGGCCAATCTGATCTGGGACGTCGAGACCGGTCCGCTGGCGCACAAGATTCTGTTTGGCGTCGAGTATGGCGACCAGAAAACCGCCAACCGCCGCTTCAACCGCGTGTTCACGCCCAGCAATATTTTCAGCCTGACGACGCGCATATTTCCGCAGGTCGCCTTCACTACCCCGTCGCGCGATACCAGTTCCGATGTGCGCTTCTTTTCCGCCTATGCGCAGGACCAGATCAGCCTGGGCGAGCATTTTGATGTGGTCGCCGGCATCCGCTACGACCATTTCCGGATCAAGGGCATCGACTTCATTCCGGCAGTTGATCGCCCGTTCGCCCGCACCGACAACAAGGTCTCGCCGCGCCTCGGCCTGATCTACAAACCGCAGGAAAACATCTCGATCTACGCCAGCTACAGCCGTTCGTTCCTGCCGCGTTCGGGGGACCAGTTCATTACCTTGGCGCCTGCATCCGGAACCATCCCGGCACTGGAAGACCTCGCGCCCGAGAAATTCACCAATTACGAGCTGGGCGCGAAGTGGGACATTCGCCCCGATCTGAGTGCGACGCTGGCGCTGTTCCAGCTCGACCGGTCCAATGCGACGACGCCAGACCCGCTTGCACCCACTAGCACCATCGTGGTCGGCGAAACCCGGACCCGCGGCGTCGAACTGGCGCTGACCGGCCGGATCACCCCCGAATGGCAGATGAGCGCGGGCTATACCTATCAGGACGCCAAGCTGCGCGGCAATGATTTCGTCCGGCTGGGACAGGTTCCCAGGCATCAGGCCGCGCTGTGGAACCGCTACGATCTCAGCTATTCACTGGGCATCGGCATCGGCGTGATCCACCAGTCGAGCCAGTTCGCCGCGATCCGCACCACGCCGACGACAACCCGCCTGCCGGGCTTCACCCGCGTCGATGCGGCGGTCTATTTCAAGGCCAGCGACCGGCTCGACTTCCAGCTCAATGTCGAAAACCTGTTCGACAGCGAATATTTCTCCGACGCGCACAACAATAACAACATCAGCCCCGGAGCGCCGATCAACGCGCGGTTGACTCTGCGGGCAAAGTTCTGACCTAACGGGCGAATATGCCCGCCACCCCCGCCTGCCCCCCGAAGAGCGCGCCGCGCCTGTTTGTCGCCGGGCCGCTGACCCAAGGCGTTGCCGTGTTGGTGGAGGGACCGCAGGCGCATTACCTGAGCCGGGTGATGCGCGTTGCCGAAGGCGGCGCGGTGGTGCTGTGCGATGACATCACCGGCGAGTGGGCGGCGCGAGTTACGGCGCTGGCAAAGCGCGAGGTGATCCTCACCCCCGAGACCCGCCTTCGCCCGCGCGAGGATGTGCCCGACTTCACGCTGTGCGCCGCGCTGCTCAAGAAGCAGCATTTCGACCTGGTGCTGGAGAAGGCCTGCGAGCTGGGCGTCCGCCGTATCCAGCCGGTGCTGACCAGGCGCTGCGTTGCCAACAAGCTCAACCTCGAACGCGCCCGCGCCATTCTGAGCGAAGCTGCGGAACAATGCGCGCGCACCGCTTTGCCCGAACTGGCCGAGCCGGTGAAGCTAGATGCCATGCTGCACGACTGGCCTGAGGGCCGGACGCTGTTCTTCGCCGACGAGATGGGCGGCGAACCTCCCGCCCCCACCTTCGCCTCCCACACTGGCCCCGCCGCGTTGCTCATCGGCCCCGAGGGCGGCTTCGACGACGCTGAGCGCGCTGCCATCCGTGCGGCTCCCCAGGCCCGCGCAATATCGCTAGGCCCCCGCATCCTGCGCGGCGAGACTGCCGCCATCGCCGCCAGTGCATTGTGGATGGCGGTTGCGGGCGACTGGAAATAAGTGTGGCGCAAGCCCGCGCGCTCACTTAACGCCGCCGCCATGAGCACACGCCAAGCCTCCGACCGCGACGATCCGGTGATCGAAAGCATCGCCCAGCTCGCCGAGCCGATGGCGGCCGGCGAAAAGCCGCGCGAAGCCTGGCGGATCGGTACCGAGCACGAGAAGCTGGTCTACTGTACCGACGACCACCACGCCCCTTCCTATGAGGAACCCGGCGGCATCCGCGACCTGCTGCTGGCGCTGGGGGAATTTGGCTGGAAGCCGGTCGAGGAGGGCGGCACGGTGATTGCCATGTCCGGGGCCGACGGCGCGGTCAGCCTCGAGCCTGCGGGCCAGCTGGAACTGTCGGGCGCGCCGCTCGAAAACCTGCACCAGACCTGCGCCGAAACCGGCCGCCACCTCAAGCAGGTCAAGGCCATCGGCGAGCGTACCGGCAAGGGCTTCCTCGGCCTTGGCATGTGGCCCGACAAGCGCCGCGACGAGCTGCCGGTGATGCCCAAGGGCCGCTATGCGATCATGCTGCGCCACATGCCGCGCGTCGGCTCGATGGGGCTCGACATGATGCTGCGCACCTGCACCATCCAGGTCAATCTCGACTATTCGAGCGAAGCCGACATGGCGAAAAAGTTCCGCACCAGCCTGGCGTTGCAACCGCTGGCCACCGCGCTGTTCGCCAATTCGCCCTTCACCGAAGGCAAGCCCAACGGCTTCCTATCCTATCGCAGCCACATCTGGTCGGACACCGATCCGCACCGCACCGGCATGCTGCCCTTCGTGTTCGACGAGGGCTTCGGCTATCAGCGCTATGTCGAATACATGCTCGACGTGCCGATGTATTTCGTGTTTCGCGGCGGCAAATACATCGACGCGGCGGGGCAGAGCTTCCGCGACTTCATGGCCGGCAAACTGCCCGCGCTGCCCGGCGAGCGCCCGCATCTGTCCGACTGGACCGATCACCTATCCACTGCCTTCCCTGAGGTCCGACTCAAGAGCTTCCTCGAAATGCGCGGAGCCGATGGCGGTCCGTGGAACCGGATCTGCGCGCTACCGGCGTTCTGGGTCGGGCTGCTGTATGATCAAAGCGCGCTCGATGCCGCCTGGGACCTGGTCAAGGGCTGGGATATGGCGGGGCGCGAGGCGCTGCGCAATGACGTGCCCAGGCTGGGTCTCGATGCTCCGCTACCGGGAGGGGGGTTGCTCAAAGACATCGCGGGGGAAGTCATGGCGATCGCCCGGGCGGGTCTCAACGCCCGCAGCAAGCTCAATTCCAGCGGCGACAATGAGACGATCTTCCTCGATCCGCTCGACGAGATTGTGGCGAGCGGGAAGGTTCCGGCACAGCGGCTGCTCGACAAGTTCCACGGGACATGGGACGGCGATATTTCGCGGGTTTACGAAGAGAGTTTTTGACGGGGCGGGCGTTGCGCGTGGCCTTCGACAAGCTCAGGCTGAGCGGGATATGGATAAAAACTAACGTCCGCTCATGCTGAGCTTGTCGAAGCACGCGCGCAACCCCACCCTCACTCCGCCGCCTGCACCCTCGGCCCGCGCGGGCGCAGGCCGCCAGCCAGCTGCCCCAGCCCCCGCGTAATCGCGGCGTTGCGGCCCATCCAGTCGTAATATTCGCGGTACTTGGCATCCTCGGCCATGAGGTGCTTCTCCTCGGTCCGCGCGCGCCAGTAATAGACGGCGCTGACCACGCCCATCAGCACGGTGTTGCGCGCCGCGTCGGTCAGCGAATGGCTGGTAACGAGGAAGGGCATGGTGCCAAACCACCAGAACAGGTTCTTGGACAGATAGGCCGGGTGGCGGGTGAAGCGGTATGGGCCGTTTGTGATGACCCCGCGATAGGTCAGGTTCGAAAAGCGGATGCCGAAGATCACCGTCGCCCACGCGTAGATGGCGGTCAGGAACACCAGCCATGCACCCCAGACCCACAGCAGCAGCGGCTCGCCCTGCAGCCAGAAGCCCCAGTCGGCGGTGTTCTGGTGATAGCCCAGCACCCCGCCATCGCCCATCAGCAGGAACGGAGGATAGCAGATCAGCGCCGCCAGCCAGCCGGCCAGATGGGGGTTGGCGCTGCGGATCTGCGCGTCGAGCGGCTTCATCGTCAGCAGATAGCCGACCATGGCGATATGGACATCGACCAGGAACATCAGCTCGATCAGCCCGCCCGCCAGCTGCACCGGCCCGGCGATGACCGAGGTTAGGTCGAGATTGACGATATAGCTGAACCCACTTGGCAGGATCGAGATCATGAAGGCGCAGAAGAAGCCCTTGACTGCCCAGGCGCGCAGATGGTGCGCGACTTCGGCCGGGTCATAGGCCTCGCGCCCGATCAGCATTGCGCCGAAATGCCAGGCCCCGTCGCGCGGTTCTACCAGCCGCCGGTCGAGCCACAGCACGTAGGGGATCGACACCAGCACCAGAGGCACCGCGGCAAAGCCCAGCACATCCATCGAGAACAGGTATTGCCCGCGCCAGTACCAGCGCGCCACGCAATAGATTCCCGCAATCAGCGCCCAGGTCGCCCACAGTCCGGCAAGCTTGGTGATGGTAATGTCGAATGTGGCGCCGGAATTGCGCGGCTTGTTCCAGTCGATCCCGGTTGATGGCCGCAGGTGGGCCTTGTCGACAAGGATGGTCCACAGCACCATCGGCGTGCTCGAAAACAGCAGCGCCATCAACGCGGCATACTGGCCGGAAAGCGGCGCGCGCGGTCCGGGAAGGGCCAGGGCATCGGCGATCCCGGGCCAGTTACGGCAGATCGCGACCCACACCAGCAGCCCGGCCAATCCCGACAGGCCGACACCCGCCGAGACATCGCTGGCGGGGATCGGATCGAGGGTGTCGCGTGTGGCGCTCATGACCGCACGCCTAGCCGAAAATGGTTAACAGCGGCGAAACTTACCGGAACGCAGTGATCTTGCCGCCATCGTCGAGCACATAGAGCATGCCGCCCGCCACCACCGGAGACAGCGTCACCGCGCTGCCAAGCTTGGTGAAATCGCTAACCTTGCCATCCGCGACACTCGCCGTGGCGACCAGCCCTTCGGAGTTGGCGATCCACAGATAGTTGCCGGCCAGGATCGGGCCGGTCCAATAGATGCCGTTCTTGCGCTTTTCCTCGTTCTTGTAGCGCGGCAGCTGGGTAATCCAGCGCACCTTGCCGCTGTTGCGCGCAATGCACAGCAGCTTGGCATCGTCGGTCAGGGTAAAAACCCAGTCGCCCGCCACCGCCGGGGTCGAAATACCGGCGAGGTTGAGTTCCCAGATGCGCTGGCCTGACAGCAGGTCATAAGCCGCCATGCGCCCGCCCTGGCCAAGCGCGAACACCCGCCCGCGATCGATGATCGGATCGGCATCGACATCGGTGAGCACGCCGACAGCGGTGGAAATCGAGGTCCGCGCCAGAGCGTCGGACCACAGGGTGCGGCCATTCTCATAGCGATAGGCAATCAGTTCGCCCGAGCTGTAACCGGCGATGACCGTGCCCTGCCCGGCGGCGGGCGCGGCGACGCCGAACACCCCGGCCTGGCCGAGCGAACCCGATTCATTCCACAGCGGCGCTCCGTCTTCGGTGTTGAGCGCGTGAATCTGGTTGTTCTGGGTCATCACATAGACTGCGTTGAAGGCGATCGTCGGCGATCCGCGCAGCGGGCCGGCGGGCTTGACCTTCCACAGCTGGTTGCCGGTCTTGGCATCGAGCGCGGCGACTTCGCCGACACCGGTGGTGACATAGACGCGGTCACTGTCAAAGCTGACGCCGCCGCCGAATACCGAGCTCGAACCGTCGCCCGAAATGCTGAACGAGCGACTCCATGCGCGCGCGCCGGATGCCGCATCGAAAGCATTGACCATGCCATCGGTACCCATCGCGAACAGCCTGCCGCCGCCGATTACCGGCGATGCGGCGAGGCGGCGCTTGCTGCCCGATCCGGCAATCGAAGCGGTCCAGGCGGTGCGCAGCTGCAAGCCCAGCGCGAGATGGCCGTAGCTTTTGTTGGCAGTGCCACCGGCCTGCGGCCATTCGGGATTGCTTTCTTCAGGGGGCAGCACCACCGCCACGCCTTCCAGCGCCGGATCGATCTTGGCCCCCGATTCGATGCGCGAAAGGATCGGCACGCGGTTGCCCACAGTCGGCGTCTTGGGCCCACCCTTGCCCCCGAATACGCCGCAGCCGGTCAGTCCCAGCACCAGCGCGAAAGCAAGCGGCAGGGCAAGGCGGCGGGAAAGGCTTACTGGCTTCATGCGGTTATCCTCAAAGGAATGGCATTCATGGTTGCGCTGGTGCCGGTGCCGGTGCCGGTACCGGTGCCGCTGGCTGCGGCGCACCGGGTGCATTCGCTGCATCTTCCTTCACCAGCTTTTCGGCATCGTCGATCGCATCGACGCCTAGCAGACCGGCCATCTGGCGGGTGCGGCGACGCAGCGATTCGGGCACGTCCTTGCCGCGCGAGATGGCGGCGAACAGCGGTCCGGCAAGTTCGGGCTTACCCTGCTTGAGATAGGCGATGGCGACCAGTTCGCCGGCGCTGCCGAACCAGGGATTGCCCGGCATCGCCAACGGCTTGAGCCGGTCGATCACCTGCTGCGGCGGCATATCGTCGAACCGCATCGACACTTCGCGGATATTGGCGAGGTCGCGGTAGGGCTGCGGTGCATCGGCATCGGCGGCGAGTTCGGTCAGCAATTTTATCGCATCGCTGCGCTTGCCCTTCTCGAAGGCGATCCCCGCCTGCATCAACTTTGCCGCCGCCTCGGAGCCGTCACCGGCATCCTTGGCCAGCGCGGCCAGCTGCTTCTCGGCCGACTTGATATTGCCCTGCTCGATCCCGTCGAGCGCCATGGTCAGCTGCTCGCCGCGCTCACCGGCTTGCTGTTTCTGGTGGTCGTCCCACCACAGCCAGCCAGCCAGCCCGGCCAACCCCAGCACCAGGACGATGATGGCAGGCACCCCGAAACGCTTGAACGCGCTCTTGAATTCGTCCTCGCGCAGGCCGTCCTCAACCTCACGCATGAACACGTCCTGCTGCGCGGCGTTCTTGTCGGGTGCGGGCTTGGGATTTTCGGGAAGCAGGGCCAATGGGGGCGCCTTATGCTGGTTAATGGCGATGTTGCGGGCTGTTTAGCCGATAGCCGCGTCAATTCAACGCTTATGATGGTTGCCCTGTGGAGAGTGAAGCGGATGTGAACGGTGCGGACAGACTCTCAGCCGAAGCTCTCCCGCCCCATCGCCCGGGCATAGAGTGCGCGGTAGGCATTCACCATGGTCTGTGCGTCATACTGCGCGCGGGCCATGGCGCGGTTGTCCTCGCCAATCCTCCGCCGCAGCGCGGGATCGGCGGCGAGCGCGGTCAGCGCCGATGCCAGCGCGGCATCATCGCCAACCGGAGAAATGAAGCGGCGGTTCTCCTGCGCAACCATGTTCACGACATCGCCGACCGCGGGCGAGGCGACTGCCAGCCCAGCCGCCATGGCTTCGACCACCGAGATCGGAAACTGCTCGCTGTCCGACGACAGGGCGAACAGATCGAACAGGCCGATCGCGGTTGCGGGTTCGGCGTGAAAGCCCGGCAGATGCACACGGTGGGCCACGCCCAGCCGCAAGGCTTCGGCGCGGATCGCCTCGTGCTCGGGTCCCTCGCCCAGGATCACCAATTGCCATTGATCGGGCAGGCCGGAGAAAGCCCGGACCAACCGAGGCAGGTTCTTGACCGCGCGCAGGCCCGCCAAAGTGCCCAGCCACAGCTCGCCCTTGCGCTTGACGATGCGGGGCAGCGCATTGGGCCTGGGCCGCTTGGCATAGCCGGCGGTGTCGATGCCGTTGACGATCCGATGAACTTTGCCGCGCGGCTGCTGCCAGACATCGCGCGCGATCGCCTCGAGCCGCTGCGAGGGAACCACCAGTGCCGCAGCCCGCGCCAGCGCGATGCGCCGATACCAGTTGCGGCTGGTCTTGAGCCGCACCGCCTCGTCCTGGTTGAAGCCGTCTTCGTGGTGGACCAGCGGCGGCAGGCCGTGGATTTCGCCGAACAGGGTATGCGCCAGCACCCCGTCCATCGCCCCCCAGTTATAGCTGAGCACCAGATCGAAGCCGCGCATCGCCTTGGCCAACCGTTGCAGCCGCCCCAGCATCGGCCGCCCCGCCAGCGCCGGGAAATCCGCAGGGTAAATCGCGGAGATGCGCGGATCGATGGCGGCGGCGGCACCCAGTGCCTCGGGCTCGGCGGAGACGATGGTGTGAGCGATCCCGGGGCCGAAGGCGTTGATCAGCTGCGCGGCGCGCAATTCCTTGCCACCGCGCTGGAAGCTTGAATGGAGGTGGAGAAAACGCAAGTTGCGGGCCTGGCGATCAGGCGACGCGCGCCAGCAGACGGTCGATCGCCGCCGCCGCTTCCGGCTCGTCGAGCATCGGGGCGTGGCCTATGCGCGGCACGGTAACCGCCTCGCTACCGGGCAGCCGCCGCTGCATCTCGGCCAGGGTTGCTACTGACAGCAGGTCGGAAAGTTCGCCGCGAACCAGCAGCACTGGTTTGCCGGCAAGCGCATCGATGCCGGGCCACATATCGGGCTGATTGTCGAAATCGATCTGGTTGAACGGCTCGGCGATCTTCATGTCGTAATCAAAGACGATGCGGCCGTTGCTCGACAGCGTCATTACCCGCTTGGCCGCCGCCAGCCACTGGGCGATTTGGTAATCGGGGAAGTAGGCGCGGCTGGATTCTTCGAGCGCGCGGGCGGCGTGCATCCAGGTCTCGAAGCTGCGCCCCTGCCCGACATAGCCGGCAATGCGCCTGATCCCGCTGCTTTCCAGATCCGGCCCGATATCGTTGAGCACCGCTGCCGCGATCCGTTGCGGCATGGTCATCGCCATCAGCATGGTCATCAGCCCGCCCATCGAGGTGCCCACCACCACGAAGCGCTTGATGCCCTGCTGGGCGAACAGCTCGCCAAGGTCTTCGACATACTGGACCGGATTATAGGTGGCGGATTCCCGGGCATAAGCGCTATCGCCGCGGCCGCGCATGTCCGGACAGATCACTCGCCATTCGCCGGATATCCGGTCCGCCAGCGGGGCAAAATCGCGGGCATTGCGGGTCAGCCCGTGCAGGCAGAGTACCGGCGGCCGGTCAGCGCGCCCCGGATAGTCGCGGTAATGCAGCTTGAGCCCGTCGCGGCTCTGCCAGTGGCTATCTGTAAATTCGCTCATGTCCGGAGTTGCTTCCCTGCCCGTCGCCATGCTTCGCTTGCATGGCGGACGCCCTGTGTCCACTATCGAATGATGCGCACCGCACCGCAAGTGTCAGACTATCGCCCCGATCCCCGGATCGTCCCGCTGGCCGGCTGGCTGGCCGACCCGGTGCGCGCCGCCGATTTCCCGCGCCGCGACCTGCGCTTCCGCAACGATTCCTGGGCGGCAACCGTGGGCCTGGCCGGGCTGAGCGACGCGGAGTGGACCGGACATTTCGGCCGCTTCGATCCGCTGCCCGGCAACCTCCCCCAGCCGCTGGCGCTGCGCTATCACGGCCATCAGTTCCGCAACTACAACCCCCAGATCGGCGACGGACGCGGCTTCCTGTTTGCGCAGATGCGCGATGGCGGCGGGCGGCTGCTCGACCTTGGCACCAAGGGTTCGGGCCAGACCCCGTGGAGCCGCGATGGCGACGGGCGGCTGACGCTGAAGGGTGCGATGCGCGAGATTCTCGCCACCGAAATGCTCGAGGCGCTGGGGGTCAACACCAGCAAGACCTTTTCGGTGATCGAGACCGGCGAGGCGCTGATGCGCGGCGACGAGCCTTCGCCGACGCGCTCCGCCGTGCTGGTCAGGCTCAGCCACGGCCATATCCGCATCGGCAGCTTCCAGCGGCTGCGCGCGCTAGATCAGGCCGAAAACATGGCGGCGCTGGTCGATTACTGCCTCGAAAACTTCCCCGGCCCGCTGCCACCCGCAGACGCCCCCGGCCGCAACGAACCGGCGGTGATCCTGTTCCACCAGGTGGTCGAGCGCATGGCCGACATGGCCGCCAGCTACATGGTCGCAGGTTTTGTCCACGGCGTGCTCAATTCCGACAACATGAACATCACCGGCGAGAGTTTCGACTATGGCCCGTGGCGCTGGTTGCCGGCATGGGACCCGCAGTTCACCGCCGCCTATTTCGACCACTCCGGCCTCTACAGCTTCGGCCGCCAGCCCGAGGCGATCCACTGGAACTGCGGCCAGCTGGGAGTGTCGCTGCGGCTGCTAGCCGACTCCGCCCCGCTGATCGCCGCGCTGGAGCGGTTCGGCGAACTCTATCAGACCGCGATGATCCGGCGGTTCTGCTGGCGGCTGGGGGTGGAGCCGCGCCGCGCCGATATCGACACCGCGCTGATCGCAGCCGCCGAGGTGCATATGCGCGAGACTGCCGCGGGGCCCGATGCCCTCTTTTTCGCCCACCGCTGCGGCAGGGCGCTGCCGGAAGGCGAATTCGGCGAACTGCTGCGCCACTATGCGCCCGCAGCCGATCTTGCCAATCCGCTGTGGAGCGAACCCGCGGCACCGCATGTGCTGATCGACGAGGTCGAGCGGATCTGGTCGGCGATCGACCAGTCCGACGATTGGCAGCCGCTGGCGGACAAGGTCGCGCAAATCCGGCGATTGGGTCAGGCATTGGGCGAACCGCCTGTGGCCAAAGGAAATTAACCGGGAGTTCAAACCCCCAGTATAAACGCATATCGGGCAAGAGCGCTTTCCTTTCGGGCAGCTATGCCGCTAAGGACGCCGGAACCAGGCCGGAGATTGGGACGCATCGAAACTCGTGAGCATCGCTGACATCATTTCCTGGGAGCCCGCGACCGGCGAAGAGCTGTGGCGCGACATTGTCGGCGACATCGACGACGCCGTGAACCGCGCTCGCCGCGCCTGGCCGGCCTGGGCAGCACAGCCACTATCGACCCGCATGGAACTGGCCCGCCGCTTCGCCAACGAAGTGCGCAAGGACGCCGGCAAGCTGGCCACCATGATCGCCCGCGAAACCGGCAAGCCGATGTGGGAAGCCCGCGCCGAGGTCGAAAATGTCGTCGCCCGGGTCGAAGTCTCGATCCGTGCCTATGCCGAGCGCACCGCCCAGCGCAAGCTTGACAGCGCCCTGCAGGGCACCAACGCCGTCCGCCACAAGCCACATGGGGTGATGGCGGTCATCACCCCGTTCAACCAGCCAGCGCAGATCCCCGCCAGCCATATCCTGCCGGCGCTGATCGCGGGCAATGCGGTGGTCTTCAAGCCCAGCGAGAAGGCCCCCGCGACCGGCGAAATGCTGGCGCGCTGCTTCCACCGCGCCGGGATTTCGGCGGCGGTGATGCAAGTTGTGCCGGGCGGCCCTGCGGAAGGCCAGGCGCTGATCGCGCATGACGGTATCGACGGCGTGCTGTTCACCGGATCGGCGCACAGCGGCATCGCTATCAACCGCAAGCTGGCGGCTCGCCCGGACAAGATCGTCGCGCTCGAACTGGGCGGCAACAATCCCATCGTGGTGTGGGATACTCCCAAAATCACCGACGCCGCGGTGCTGGTGGTGCAATCGGCATTTACCTCGGCCGGGCAGGATTGCTCTGCCGCGCGCCGCCTGATCGTCCAGTCTTCGCTCTACGATGCTCTGATCGCCGAGGTGAAACAGCTCACCGAGCGGATCATCGTCGGCGGCCCGTTCGACGAGCCCGCCCCGTTCATGGGACCGGTGATCGACAATGGCGTCGCCGATGGCCTGACCGAAAGCTTCCTGTATTTGCTCAGCCACGGGGGCAAGGCGATCAAGCATCTGTCGCGTCCCGACGATGGGCTGCCGTTCCTCCACCCCGCGATCATCGATACCACCGCGCTGAAGGACCGCCCCGATGTCGAGCTGTTCGGCCCGATCCTGCAGGTGATCCGCGTCGACGACCTCGACCAGGCCATCGCCGAGGCCAACAACACCCGCTTCGGCCTGGCCGCGACGATGGTCGGCGGTTCGCCGCATGACTACAACCGCTTTTGGGCAAATGTCCGCGCCGGGGTGGTCAATTGGAACCGCCCGACCGTGGGCGTAACATCGTCCGCACCGTTTGGCGGCATCGGCCTGTCGGGCAACCACCGGCCATCGGGTTACTACGCCGCGGACCACTGCGCCTATCCGGTCACCTCTTCGGAACTGGAACAACCGCGCGCCCTGATCGGCGTGGGCCTGCGCCCAGCGGGCTAAATTGGGTTTTGCCGATTTTATCGGCTGGATGTGCGAGGGGCGCCTCGACGGGTAATCCCCGGAGGCGCCCCATCGCGGCGTAGGGCGCGACCCGCACCGCTACGCCAGTCGCGCGGCCTCGACCGCGCGAAAGGTTTTTATATTCGGCCTGGTGTTCGCATCAGCGGCAGCGTGAACCACCGCGGTCGACGGCCCGGCCCAGCAGAGCCCCGCCCGCCGCACCGATAATCAGGCCGGCGGTACGATCACCATGGCGTCCGGCGACTTCGCGGCCGAGCAGTCCTCCGGCAGCGGCACCGATGATCAGCCCCGTAGTGCCGTCGCTGCGGCGGCAGTAATAGCGGCCATCGTCGCCGCGCCAGGTGCGGGTGTTGCGATAGACCGGTTCGTCGTAATACTGGCGGCCGCCGTAATCGCCGCGGTCGTGGTGGCCTCGGTGACGCCAGCGATCCCGATCGCGGCCATGGCGATCAGCGCTGGCAATGGCGGTTACCGCCGCCCCTGGGCTGGCCGAAGCAAAGCCGTCGGCGGCGATTGCGGGCAGCGACACACCGGCAAAACTGGCGGTGGCGGCGAAAAGGGCTAGGGTCTTGAGCGGCTTGGTCATGGAGGATCTCCTGGTCCGTTTGCTTGGTGAATTTCTGCGTCCGCGTTCATTGCTAACCCGGCCAAGCTGAACGTTTGGCAACGCTCTGGTCAGATTCCGGATTTGCGACGAACCGACACATTTTGTCCGACCAGACGAAGCTTGCGGCCCCGCTGCACGCGGTCTATCCGCCCGCTGGACATGACCGGCAACGCGCGCGGCCTGCCCTTTGCGCTGGGCGCCTATTTCATCTGGGGGGTGCTGCCGCTCTACCTGATGCTTGTCGATCATGTGCCGGCGCTGGAATTCGTCGGCTGGCGGATTGTCTTCACCCTGCCGGTCTGCCTGCTGTTCGTGGTGCTGCGCCGCCAGGGCGGGGAACTGCTGGCGGCACTGCGCAACCCGCGCATCACCGGGTTGCTGGCGATCAGCGCGCTGCTGATCGCGGTCAACTGGCTGATCTATGTTGCAGCGTTGCAGGCGGGGCACATCTATGCGGCGAGCCTTGGTTATTACATTAACCCGCTGGTTAATGTGCTGGCAGGAACGGTGTTCCTTGGCGAGAAACTGGGGCGGCGGCAATGGCTGGCGGTGGGCATCGCCGCGGCCGGGGTGGCGCTGCTCGCCTGGGACGCGCTCGCCATGCTGTGGCTAGGCCTGTCGCTGGCGGTGACCTTCGCGGGCTACGGGCTGGTGCGCAAGCTGACCCCGGTCGGCTCGCTGCCCGGGCTGACCATCGAGACGGTGCTGCTGGCGATCCCAGCAATCGGCATGCTGATCTGGCAATCGGCTCAGCCGGGGGGCGTCGCCTTCGGCAAGGAGCTTTCCACCGATCTGCTGCTGGCCTGCTCGGGCCTGATCACCGCCACCGCTCTGCTGCTATTTGCCACGGCAGCGAGGCGGATGGACTATTCGGCACTCGGTTTCGTCCAATACCTCGCGCCGACGCTGGTCTTCTTGATCGGGCTGCTGGTTCTGGATACGCCGCTCAGGCCGGTCCAGCTCGCCTGCTTCGTGCTGATCTGGACGGCGATCGCGGTGTTCAGCTGGGACATGATCGCGAGGCAGCGTTCAAGTCAATAGCCGCCAGCCAAGCTCCTCGCCGGCGTGGAACGGGACCAGCTGGATCCCGCCATGTTCAAGCTGCGCCGGAACCTCGATGATAGTGCGTTCCAGCGTCACTGTCCTCTCGTTGAGCGGCAGCCCGTAAAAGCGCGGACCGTGTTCGGACGCGAAGCCCTCCAGCCTGTCCAGCGCGCCTTCCTCGTCGAACACCGCTGCATAGCTTTCCAGCGCGTAGGGGGCGTTGAAGATACCAGCGCAGCCGCAGGCCGATTCCTTGGCTTGGACTTCATGCGGGGCGCTGTCGGTGCCGAGGAAGAATTTAGGCGAACCCGATGTCGCCGCCTTGCGCAGCGCCAGCCGGTGCTGCTCGCGCTTGGCGACGGGCAGACAATAGGCATGCGGCCGCAGCCCGCCAGCAAACATCGCGTTGCGGTTGATGTGGAGGTGCTGCGGGGTGATCGTCGCCGCGACGTTCGGCCCCGAGGCCATGACGAAATCGGCGGCCTCGGCGGTGGTGATGTGTTCGAACACCAGCTTGAGCCCGGGAAAATCGCGCACCAGTCCTGCCAGCACCCGGTCGATGAACACCGCCTCGCGGTCGAACACATCGACAGCGGGATCGGTGACTTCGCCGTGGACCAGCAGCGGCATGCCCGCCTTCTCCATCGCTGCCAGCGCGGCATGGATGCGCGCAACATCGGTGACGCCGTGGGCCGATCCGGTTGTGGCATGTGCGGGATAGAGCTTGGCAGCAGCAAACACCCCCTCGCCGTGACCCTGCGCCAGCGAGGCCCCGTCGCTGGCATCGGTGAGATAGCAGGTCATCAGCGGGGTGAAGCCAGGCCCCGCAGCCGCCACAATCCGGGTCCGATAGGCGAGCGCCACTGCGATGTCGGTCACCGGTGGCGACAGATTGGGCATGACGATGGCGCGGGCAAACTGGCGTGCAGTATAGGGCGCGACCGCCTTCAGCATGACGCCGTCGCGCAGATGAACGTGCCAATCGTCGGGGCGGCGGATGGTGAGGCTTGGGTTGGGCATGAAAGTGCCTATATGCACAAGCGATGCCCGCTGCCACCCGCCTGTTCGCCCGCGCTGTAATTCGCATTTCGCCGCTTGATGAGGGTGAGGACGTTACCGCATTCCTGCAAGGGCTGGTCACCAGCGATGTCGCCGGCAAGCTGCCGGTGTGGACGGCGCTGCTGACGCCGCAGGGCAAGGTGCTGTTCGACTTCCTGGTCTGGCCGCCGGAGACGGCCTGCTGCTCGATTGCGAGGCGGAATTTGCCGATGCGCTGGTCAAGCGGCTCTCGCTCTACCGCCTGCGCCGCAAGATCGCGATTGCCCGCGATGATGGCCTGGGCGTCCACTGGGCCGCACATATCGGCGACGGCGCGGCGGCCGATCCGCGTTTCGACGCGCTGGGCGAACGCTGGCTGGCGGCGGTTTCAGACGGCGATGAAAGTGCTGACGCGGCCTGGCTCGCCCACCGGTTGCGGATGGGCGTGGCCGAGGGCCGCGCCGAACTGGGCGATGGCGAGCTGCTGTGGCTCGAATGCAATGCCGCCGAACTCAACGGCGTCAGCTTTGCCAAAGGCTGCTACATCGGCCAAGAAAACACCGCGCGGATGAACTGGCGGCAGAAGGTCAACCGGCGGCTGGTGGTGGTGCCGCTGGCGCGCTCTAACCCGAAGCGGCAGCGTGCGACCTATCCGGAACTGGGGCTGGCCGTCGATCATCTTAGGGTCGAGGATATTGCGCCGGAGTTCAACCCGGCCTGGTATCAGGCAGCGTGATTTTCCGGCTCAGGCCGACCCGTTTGCAACCGCCGCGTCGATCAGCAACCGCTCCGCAGTATCGCGCGCCGAAGTGCGCTCCAGTTCCAGAGACTGCGCCAGCGGTCCTCCCATCAGCGCGTCGCCCAGTGCCATCAAGACCAGAGTAAGGGTCGCTGCGCGCATAGTGCCAGAGCCAAAGTCGCCGAGTTCATCGACCAGATCGTGAATCGCTTCGACGATCGGATCGAGCGCGTCCTCGTTGCCCGACAGCAGCATCCACGAGGCCAGCGCGCCGCCGCCCTCGCGGTCAAACGCATCGAAAGTGAGATCGACGACATCGCGCGGAGAACCGATTCCGGCACGACTGGCGAGCACCGCTTCACCGATTTTCGCGCAGATTGTCCCCGCCAGATGCTTTGCCAGCGCCTTTTGCAGTCCGGAAGCTGATCCGAAATGATGCAGTACATTGGCATGGGTGCGGCCGATGCGACCGGCCACAGCCTTCAAAGTCACCGCTTGCGGGCCACTTTCGATGAGCAGCGCCCGCGCCGCCGCCATCGCCGCAGTGCGGCTTTCTTCCTGGGAGAGGCGCTTGCGGGTTGCCATCGAATGCCATGCCTAATATTGTGTTAAAATGAGCGAACAGCAAGTCATTGATCTAGAACGTCCGCTGATCGGCGGCAAGGGGGCGAAGTCTTCGCCCGAAGAACATGCGCTGATCGTGCGTGACGAACGGTTCTGCCGCAATGACCGGCCAGAACGCTGGTGGATGAACGGCGATCCGGTTGCTACTGCCTGGTACAATTCGGTGTCCGCAAGCCTGCCGCGCGGCGAGGCGTTCTTTATCGATACGATGAAGAATTTCCGCGACGATATGCCCCCGCATCTCGATGCCGAGATCAAGGCCTTCGTCCGCCAGGAGATCAACCACACCCGCGAACACCTTGCCTTCAACCGCTTCGTCGAAGACCATGGCTACGATGTCGCCAGTATCGACAAGGGCATCACCGAGATGCTGGCACTGGCCGATGGCCGCCCGCGCGAAGTCAACCTGGCGGTGTCGATCGCGCTCGAACATTTCGCCGCCTCGATCAGCCACGAATTGCTTGTCGATCCGCGCTATCTCGAAGGTGCGCACCCCGAAGCCGCCGCGCTGTGGCGCTGGCATGCGACAGAGGAGATCGAGCACAAGGGGCTGGTCCACGAAATCTGGCTCCACGCCACCCGCGACTGGAGCGGCCTGCGGCGCTGGAAAACCATGTCGCTGGTGGCGCTGCTGATCACCCGCAAGTATTTCGGCAACCGCATCCGCGACGCACTCGGGCTGATGGCGCAAGACGGTATCACCGGCTGGCGCGCGAAATGGCGGCTCTATTCCTACCTGTGGGGCAGGCCTGGCATGATGCGCCGGCTGCTGCCGCACTGGTCCAAGATACTGTTGCCCGGCTTCGATCCGTGGAAGATGGATAACGGCCATCTGATCCATGAATATCGCGGCGGGTTTCCAGCGGCGGCAGTTCCGGCGGAATAAATTGGTCGCGACTTATTGACATTGATGTCAGTTGTGGTAGGAAGCGGCACATGAACGCTCCCGTGACCTTTCCCGCCGATGCAGCGTCTCCCGCCGCTGCGGACATCGCCATCAAAGTGCGTGACCTGCGGTTTGGCCGGGGCAGCAAGCCCGCGCGCTGGTGGCTGAACGGCGATCCCTTCGCCACCGCCTGGTTCAACGCCTTGTCCGGCACCTTCCCGCGCGGCGAGGCTTTTTTCATCGAATCAGTCAAGGCGCACCGCGATGGCGTGCCGCCCCGCCTCGCCGAGGAAATCCGCGCCTTCGTCATCCAGGAAGTCAACCACACCCGCGAACATGTCGCCTTCAACCGCATCGCCAGCGACGCCGGATACGACATGGCAAAGATTGACCGGCACGTCGAAGAGATGATGGATCTGCTCAAGGGCCGCCCGGTTATCCTCGATCTGGCTGCGACCATGGCGCTGGAACATTTCACCGCGATGATGGCGCATGAATTCCTCATTCAGCCGCAGCATTTCACCGGCGCGGACGAGCAGGTCGCCGCGATGTGGCGCTGGCATGCGATCGAGGAAATCGAGCACAAGGCCGTCGCATACGATACCTGGCTCCACGCTACCAAAGGCTGGAGCCGGTTCAGGCGCTGGCGGGTTAAATCGGTGATGATGCTCGTCATCACCAAGAACTTCCTGGCGCACCGCTTCAAGGACACGGTCGATCTGCTCGCGCAGGACGGGATTACTGGCGCGGGGGCAAAGTGGCGGCTGCTGGCCTATCTGCTGTGGAAGCCCGGCGTGCTGCGCCGCATCTTCCCGTCATGGCTCGCCTATTTCCTCCCCGGCTTCCACCCCTGGAACCGCGACGACCGCGCCCTGATCGCGCAGGCCGAAGCCGATTTGCAGAAGGTGACGGGCTGAGCGTTCGCTTTAAGCCACGCGAATGTCTTCGCCTTTTTCGCAGTGGTCCGGCGTGGCCAGTTCGATAGCATAGCACACCGAAGCCGAACCGCCCCCGCGTGCCGAGCTGCCGCGCATTTGCACCTTGCCCGAAGGCTGGAAGCCGGCCTTGACCAGCACCCGGCCCGAAGCGGGGTTGTCTATGAAGTGGCCGGCAGTAATCCGGCTGTGGCCAAGCGCCGCCGCCAGCCGCAGCACAGCGCGCACCGCTTCGGTGGCATAGCCCTGCCCCCAGTGCTCGCGTGCAATCCAGTAGCCGAGCTCGACCTCATCCTCATGCCGGCCGAATCCGGCGCTGCCGATCAGCCGCGCGCCATGGGCACCGGGCAGGGTAATGAAGAAATGCGGCAGCATCCGGTCCTGCGGGCGCTGCGCAAGCGCTGCTGCGTGCTCCGGCGTATAGGGCCATGGCGCGCTGGCGAGGTTCTTCACCACTGCCTCGTCGTTGATGAGCGCCAGGACTTCCTGCCAGTCTTCCGGCCAGCCGGGGCGCAGGAACAGCCGTTCGCTGCGAATAAACATGATCCAACTCCACTCTCGATTGCCCCGCGCGCATCGCCATAGGCGCGGCGCGTGACATTGACATTACGCCTTGCGCCAGGCCGCACTGCCAAAGCGCCGACCGGGCAATGCCGTGCTGAGGGAGAGACGAAAAGATGGAGACGGGCTGGGCCCTCTCCCTCGTTCTGCCGGACTTCGCAAGTCCGGCGGGGTCATCCCGTCAGGATGACCCGTTAGCGGTCATCCGGCTATTCGGCGGCGACTGCCGCAGCATCGACCGACACATATTTGCGGCCGAGCTTGCCATCGTGAAAGCGCACGCGGCCTTCGCCCAGAGCAAACAGCGTATGGTCCTTGCCCATGCCGACATTGGCGCCAGGATAGACGCGGGTGCCGCGCTGGCGGATGATGATATTGCCGCCGATCACTTCCTGACCGCCGAACTTCTTGACGCCAAGGCGGCGGCCCGCTGAGTCGCGGCCGTTGCGCGAAGAGCCGCCTGCTTTCTTGTGTGCCATCTCGATCTACTCCGAAATCTTATTCTGCTGCGGCTTCGGCGGCCTTTTCGGCCTTCGGAGCGGCTGCCTTCTTTGCGGCCTTCTTTTCCTCACCGCCAACGGCGAGGATGCGCAGCAGGGTAAGCTGCTGGCGGTGGCCATTGCGGCGACGGTAATTGTGCCGGCGGCGCTTCTTGAAGACGATGACCTTTTCGCTCTTGGCCTGGGCGATAATCTCGGCAGAGACCACCACTTTGGACAGATCGGCAACAGCGCCGTCTTCGCCCGCAAGCAGGACGTCACCCAGCGTTATCTTGTCACCGGCTTCGCCAGCCAGCTTCTCAACCGCGATCTTGTCTCCGGCGGCAACCCGGTATTGCTTGCCGCCCGTGCGCACAACTGCGAACATGGTACCCTTACCTGTCTAATGCTGTCCGGCTGGAATACCGGCCTATCCGGACATCCCGCGCATGGGCGCAGGTGCCAGAAAGAGAGGTGCCCCTAATCGAAGGTCCCCATGCTGTCAACGGGGGGAACGGCAGAATCTGGCCTCTCGCCAAGCCGCGTCGCCGTGCTATGGCTTGCGGCGATGAACCGTGCCCTGCCTCGCCTGTCATGCTTTTCAGCCGCCGTGCTGGCCCTCGCTGTTTCGGCCTGCGCTTCGGACGAAGCGGCGAACTATCCCTCGCTCGCGCGGCGGCCTGCCGAACAGACCAGCGCGGCACCCGTACCTGCAGTTGCTATACCTGCGCCCGATCCGGGGCTGGCCACCCGGCTGTCCAGCATCGTCGAACAGGCACGCGAGGCGCATGGGCGATTCGCGGCGCGGCGGGACAAAGCCGAACGACTTACCGCCGCGGCCAGCGGCGCGGCGATGGGCAGCGAAGGCTGGTCCGTCGCCAGCGTGGCGCTCGCCGATCTCGAATCGGCGCGCAGCGAGACTATGGTGGCGCTGGCGGATCTTGACGAAATCTTTGTTGCCGCGCGTATCAGCGGCAGCGCTGCCCTGAACGCCGCCGCCGCTCGCGATCAGGTTTCGGCCTGGATCGGAGAGGAAGATCAAGTGCTTGCCGCGCTGCGCGGGCGGCTCGGCGGCTGAATTTACGCGACCGATGCCGCGATCACCGCCACCGCTACACCCCACAGCAGGATCAGCACCGGCAGCATCAGCACCTGGACTGTCGCCTGGCTGGCCGTGAGCGGTCCGGTGTGGGTCACGATCCCGCGATGGGCGAACTGGTCCCAGCTGAGCGGCGCAACCGCGCTGTCGCGCTTCATCCGCGTCCACAGCGCGGGCACCCCGAATGCCATCACCAGATAGATTACGCAGATCGCCATCGGGATGGCCAGATCGCCGGTCATGAAAGCCGCCGACATCACGCCCAGAAAGGCGAAGTAGGCACCAACCGTCGCGACGTAGAGTCCGGTTGGCAGGCCGAAATTGCGATCGACATTGGTTTGGACGGGAGAAGCGCTGACGTTGGCAAACCGCGCGAGTTCGGTGCCGGTGAAAGTCTTGGACATGCATTGGCCTCCTTGGTTGCAGGAAACCATGCGTCACCGGTCATGCCGGTGCATTGATCCAGGTCAAATTCACGCCCAGCGGCGCAGGTCCTCGAAATCCTGCTCGCGCGGTTGGACCCAGCGCCAGACGCCTTCCGCCTTCTCGCGCTTCCAGAACCAGGCTTCACTCTTGAGGTGATCCATGGCGAATTCGGCTGCGGCAAAGGCATCGCGGCGGTGGCGGGCAGCGGCGGCGACCAGCACGATCGGATCTCCCGGCAGCATCACCCCGCTGCGGTGGACGATCAGCAGGCCGTCCAGCGGCCAGCGCGCGCGGGCATCTGCGGCAAGTCGCTCCATCCCCGGCAGAGTCAGCGGACCGTAGTGGCGAAGCTCCAGCGCTTCCACGCCTTCGCCGGCGCGCACCTGGCCGATGAAGCTCGCAATGCCGCCGGCCCCGGCATGGGTATGGGCAAATACGGCAATTTCGCGCGCTGGATCGAAAGATGCGGTCAGCAGGCGAACATCGCTGGCCATGTCAGCCCCCGCTTACGGGAGGCAGGAAGGCCAGCTCGTCGCCGTCCTTGAGGGCAAGCGAAGCACGATCTGCGACCAGCGTGCCGTTGACCGCGAGGCGGATGCGCTCGCCACACAAAGCCGCCGAAAGCTCCGGTTCAAGAAGCTGCAGAACGGCACCAAGAGTGGCATCAACGGCGTTCACCTCGCGTTCGGAGCCGCCGGCGACGTCCTCCAGCCTGCCAAGGAACACCAGCCGGATCGCCATAATGTCAGCCGCCGGTCATCGACATATGCCGGGCGAGTGCGGGCGCGCCGCCGGGCCGGTCGATGGCAAAGTGATGCCGCGCCGGCTTGATTTTCATCGCCACGTCCAGCGCATCGTCGAGTGCTGCACCGGGATCGTCCGAACGCAAGGCCGCGCGCAGATCGACCTGCTCGTTGCCGCCTAGGCAGGCGAAGAGCTGGCCGGTGGCGGTGACCCGGATGCGGTTGCAGCCGTCGCAGAAATTGTTGGTCAGTGGAGTGATCAGGCCCAGCCTGCCTCCGGTCTCGGCGATGTCAAAATAGCGCGCCGGGCCACCGGTGCGGTGATCGCTGGGGGTCAGCGTCCAGCGCCGTTCCAGATCGTCGCGCACGGCAGAGAGTGGCAGGTAATGATCGAAGCGGTCTTCCTCGACCTCGCCCAGCGGCATGACTTCGATCAGGGTGATGTCGCAGTGCTGGCTATGCGCCCAGGCGATCACATCGGGCAGTTCGTCCGCGTTGATGCCCTTGAGCGCGACAGTGTTGATCTTGACCTTGAGCCCGGCTTCCTTCGCCGCCGCAATCCCTGCCAGCACCTGCGGCAGCGAATCGCGGCGGGCGAGTTTGGCAAAGCCTGCCCGGTCAAGCGTATCGAGCGAGACATTGATCCGCTTCACCCCGGCGGCGCGCAGTGGCTCGGCGAATTCGGCGAGGCGCGTGCCATTGGTGGTCATGGTCAGCTCTTCCAGACCATGTCCCAACTTGCGGCCCAGCGCCTGCACCAGCTCGATCATGTCGCGCCTGACCAGCGGTTCGCCGCCGGTCAGGCGGATCTTGGTAATACCCCGGGCGATGAAGCCCAGCGCCAGTTCGTGCAGTTCTTCCAGGCTCAGCACCTCGGAGCGGGGCAGGAAGGTCTGCCGCTCGGGCATGCAATAGGCGCAGCGCAGGTCGCAGCGGTCGGTCACCGACAGCCGCAGATAGCTGATCCGGCGCTGGAACTGATCTACGAGGGGCGCGTTGCTGGTCATGGCGCGGAGGATACCACCATTTTCGCGCCAGAGTCATCCAATAGCAGCAGCTGCCCGGTGACGCCGTCGGCACTGTCCAGGTAAGCGCTGGCTGCGGCGATCCCCGCGTCGCTGCCGCTGGCAATTGCATTGACCCGGACCGGCGCATACTCGCGCGCCAGCGCCTGCACCGCCGCCAGTCGCCAGCCGCGGTGGCTGTGATCCGCGGGCGCGAACACGAGTGTCAGATGCGTGGGCTTGGCGGCCAGCCCTTGCTCCACCAATGGCAGCAGCTGCGAATGAAACTGCACTGCGGCGGCCAGCGTCGGCTCTGGCAAACTGCCCAGACGCAGCAGCGTCATCAGCGGCGATCCCGGGTGAGGGTGATCCCGATCTTTTCGCCGTTTTCCGAGATCGCCAGCTTGACGATGCTGACCGTGACTTGCTCGACCCGCTTGTCCTGCAGGAACAGCGTTTCACAAATGTGATCGGCCACCGCCTCGATCAGCTTGAAGTGGACATCCTTCGGCAACGCCTCGGTGGCAGCGAACTTCAGGTCCATGTAGTTCTTGCTGGCCGAAAGCGGGGTATCGGGGGTGTAGCGATCCGCGACCTTCAGCTTCGCCCGAATGGTGATGCGCAGTGGCTGCGGCCGCCCGGTCTCCTCGGAATAGATTCCGGTGAGCACGTCGGTCTCGAAATCGGCGACTTCCAGGATCAGGCTATCGGCCAAGGGCGTGGTTCCGGCTGCGGGAGAGCGGCCGATGGCAGTTCGCCGCAGGACTGTCCAGCCCCCGATGTCGGCCAGCCAAGGCTATCGAAAATAGACCCAGTCATTCATTGATCGTCACCCTGAACTTGTTTCAGGGCCCATCGGGACGCACGATCAGAGCCAGAAGTAAGGGCGCAAACCGAGATGTCATGCTCGAAAATCAGATCTCCGGGTGCGCGGCGAAATGGGCCCTGAAACGAGTTCAGGGTGACGAATTTGTGTGGAATTGGTCTATATGCGATAGCCTCGGTCCGCCAGCGGTTAACCAAATCTAAACCATTGGCACCCTACTCTTGCGCCGGAATTCTGCGTCCGGACCGCCCGGTCCGTCACGAAAAGGTTGTACCAGGTGACCGCCAGAGGCCAGCTTGCCGTTAACCGGAGCTTCCAGCTCGACCTGTCCGCACGCGGATATCAGGTTCTGTTCTTTGCCGACGAGATCAATCGCTGCCCCGGTTGCGGCCATTCGCAGTGGCATGTCGGCCGGATAACGGCGGAATGCGGCGTCTGCGCAACCGCGCTGCCGCTAGCTGAAACACAGTCCGCCGGGCTCGATCCGATCGGGCACCGGGCGGTTGCGCTGCATGTGGTCAAGCGGGTCGATAGGCGCCGCGCCGAGCGGCTGCGCGCCGATGGCAGGACCGTTGCCCTCTACATCGACGGCTCGCCGCATCCCTTCGCGCTCGAAGATATCTCGTCGAGCGGTGCCAAAGGCAAGGCCGTGCCGGGCATCACCGAGGCCGATTCGCTGGTGGTCGAGCTTGAGGACGGGCGAATGATTCCTGCCGAACTCAGGTGGTGCGACGGCGAATTTGCCGGACTGGCCTTTGTCGCTCCGCAGGACAGCGCGGACTGACTCTTCGCTCAGTCGTTACGCCAGCGCGCGAAGATGGCGGTGGGCAGCAATCTGCCCGCAATCCGCTCATCCTGAGCCTGTCCAGGGGCATCCTCACGCACCGCCAGATCGCCGTGTTCGATCGTGCCCGGCATGTCGGCAAACACCTCGTCGAGCAGCCCGGCGAGCGCCAGCGATGACATCCGCACCGCATAGACGGTGAGGAACAGAAAGCGTGATTCGCGGTCCAGCAGCTGGCGGCAATCGCCGACCAGCCCGCCCAGATGCTCCTCCAGCCGCCAGACTTCTCCTTCGGGACCGCGACCGAACTTGGGCGGATCGAGAATGATCCCGTCATAGCGCTTGCCCCGCCGCACCTCGCGCGCGGCGAATTTGGCGGCGTCATCAACGATCCAGCGAATCGGACGGTCGTCAATGCAAGACAGCGCGGCATTGGCCCGAGCCTGCGCCACCGATTTTTTCGAGGCATCGACATGGGTGACCGGGCCATAGGCAGAGAGCGCCAGTGTACCGACGCCGGTATAGCCGAACAGGTTGAGTGTCGCGGCGTCGCTGCGGCCGGACAGCCTCCCGCCCATCCACTCCCACACCGGGGCCATGTCGGGAAAAAAGCCGAGATGGCGGAACGGCGTGCACTGGGCGGTGAACTTTACCGCTTCCTCGCCATTTGGCCATTCCAGTGGCCAGCCTTCCTGCGGCACGGGATTGGCAAATTGCCAGCGCCCGCCGCCGTCCTCGTCCGATCCGGGGACGAATTCGCCATCACTGGCCCATCGCTCCAGCCGCGGCGTCCACAGCGCCTGCGCATCCGGGCGGATGAAGCGGTGCGGGCCATAGCGCTCCAGCTTGCGGCCATGCCCGCAGTCGATCAGTCCGTAGTCCGCCCAGCCCTCACCGCTGAGGATCTGCGGCTGGATGGTCAGCTGCGCCAATTTCCCTCTCCCCAAATACTAACCCCGCTCATGCTGAGCTTGTCGAAGCACAGGCGCATCGGGCTGCGGTTGCGCGTGTGCTTCGACAAGCTCAGCACGAGCGGGATTGGAGTGAGGGTTCAAGTCCGGGGCACCGCGCGCGCCGCGACATATTCCGCAACGGCAGCATAATCGCCCGGCAGTTCGTCGCAGTGCTCCTCGCGCTCGAACAAATCGCCGACGCGGGTGGGCAGTCCCGGACGTTGCCCGGTTGCGCGCTCGACCGCATCGGGGAACTTGGCCGGATGCGCGGTTGCCAGCGTCACCACCGGCACGTCGCGCGGCAGGCCGGATGCCCGCGCGGCGTGGAGGCCGATCGCAGTGTGCGGGTCGATCAGCTCGCCCGCCGATTCCCAGGCCCAGCGAATCGCCTGGCTCATGTCATTGGCATCGGCGCGGGCGCTGGATAGCAGCGCGGCCGCGCCTTCCCTCTGGGCATTGGTCAGTTGCATCGCCCTGCTCGCCTCGAAGCCCACCATCTGCGCGGCGAGGGCGGCACCGTCACGCCCGGCGAGGTCGAACAGCAGCCGCTCGAAATTGGACGAGACCTGGATATCCATCGACGGCGCGGCGGTGGGCGTGACCGTGCCCTGCGAATAATCGCCGCTGGTCAGCGCGCGGTGGAGGATGTCGTTGACGTTCGTCGCGACAATCAGCCGCTTGATCGGCAAGCCCATCTGCGCCGCGACATAACCGGCGAAAACGTCGCCGAAATTGCCGGTTGGCACGGCAAATGCGATCCTGCGATGCGGCGCGCCGAGCTGGAGCGCGGCGGCGAAATAATAGACCACCTGCGCCATAAGCCGCGCCCAGTTGATCGAATTGACCGCGCCGATGCTGAACTGCCCGGTGATCGCCGGATCGCCCATCATCCGCTTCACCATCGCCTGGGCATCGTCGAAGCTGGACTGGGTGAGAGCAATGTTGTGGACATTGGGCGCGCGCACCGTTGTCATCTGGCGGCGCTGGACGTCGCTGACCCGGCCATGCGGGTGGAGCATGAATATGTCGATCTTCGCCCGCCCCGCCACAGCGTCGATCGCCGCCGATCCGGTATCGCCCGAGGTCGCGCCGACGATGGTCAGGTTCTGGTCGCTCCGGCTAAGGAATTCCTCGAACAGCAGTCCGAGCAATTGCAACGCGACATCCTTGAACGCCAGCGTCGGCCCGTGGAACAGTTCGAGCAGCCACTGCTGCTCGTCGAGCTGTTTGAGCGGAGTGACAGCCTTGTGGGCGAAGCGGCCATAGGCGGCAGTGGTCAGCTCGAGCAGGCGCTGCGGGGTCAGGCTGTCTCCCACGAAGGGCTGCATCACCCGCGCGGCAAGTTCGGCATAGGGCAGCCCGGCCATGGCGGCGATCTCGTCCGCGGAGAAGCGCGGCCAGGTGCTTGGCACATAGAGGCCGCCATCGGAGGCAAGCCCGGCGAGCGTTGCCCCGGCAAAGTCGAGCGTCGGCGCGCTGCCGCGGGTGGAGATATAGTCCATGGGAGGCGCGGTTAGCGGGGGGAGGGCACTTAAGCAATCCTCCCCCGCAAGGAGAGGGCTGGCGCATATCGACCAATTCCAACCAATCTCGTCACTCCGTTCCCCTCTCCCCGGCGGGGAGAGGTTAGCGCAGCTTGCCCCACTTGGGGCTAGCGGAGCTGGGTGAGGGGGCTCGACATCGAGAGGGCAGAGCCCCCTCACCAACTCCGGCTAGGCAACAAGTTGCCAAGCCTGCGTACCCTCTCCCCGCCGGGGAGAGGGGAGGGCGATTTTTGTTTGGATCAGGATTCCCGAAGCCGTCCTCGCACCGCCAGCGCATAAATGATCAACGCCACGCCCGCGAACAGGAACCATTGCACCGCGTAAGACAGGTGGTTGTTGGGGATCGAGAACGGGTCAGGCCGGGCATTGGCCTCCAGCCCGGCCAGCGGCGGATCGGCGATCAGGCGCGGGCCCGGCGCGATGATCCCGGCCACTTCGCCGCCGCGCCATTGACGAATCGCGGGATCGCGCGAGTAGCCGAGCACGACCCTGGCGTCAGCGCCGTTCGCCAACCGGCACTGCGCGACATGCGCCAGCCCGGCCTGTCCGGCGGCGCTATGGCCGGCAATGGTCGTCATCCCGGTGACTTCGCGGCAATCGATGCTGGCATGGCGATAGAGTGCAGCCTCGGCCGCTGCTTCGTCCTTCGGCCAGGGCACGTCGGCAGACATGGCCTGCGCCGCTGCATAACGCGCCAGCAACGCTTCCTTCTGGTGCATCCGGTCGAGCTGCCAGAAGCCGAGGCGGATCATGATTGCCACGGCGATCAGCACGACAATGGTTGGCAGCAACGGCAGACGGCGCAGGGTCATTGCTTGATCTTTCCTTCACCAGCCTTGCGCTGGAACTCCGCCGCGAGCAGCGCCGCTTTGCCCGCGCGCAGGCCCCAGACCACTGCCCCGGCGGTAATCGGCACCCACAGCAGGATGTGGAGCCAGAACGGCGGATGGGCCGCAACCTCCAGCCACAGCGCCAGTCCGGTGACCAGCGCGCCGATGATCAGCGTCAGGAACGCCGCCGGGCCATCGCCGACATTGAACGCCGAAAAGTCCAGCGCGCACACCCGGCAGCTGGGTGCAAAGCGGGTCAGCCCGGCAAACAGCCCCCGCGCACCGCACTGCGGGCAGAGACCGAAAAGGGCAGCCGGAACGAGTTCCGGCTGCCCTTTCGTGTTCGGTTTGTCACCGGTCATTAGTGAGTAGGATAGCCCCAGCCGCCCCAGACATAGATGGCGACGAACAGGAACAGCCAGACCACGTCAACGAAGTGCCAGTACCACGCCGCTGCTTCGAAACCGAAGTGCTGGCGCGGGGTGAAGTGGCCCTTGTAGGCACGGATCAGGCAGACGATCAGGAAGATCGTGCCGACCAGCACGTGGAAACCATGGAATCCGGTCGCCATGTAGAAGGACGAGCCATAGGTGTTGGTGCCGAAGGCGAATGGCGCATGGGCATATTCATAGGCCTGGATCGACGTGAACAGCACACCCAGCGCGATGGTCAGCCACAGTCCGAGCTTGAGATTGTCACGGTCGCCATGGATCAGCGAATGGTGCGCCCAGGTGACCGTGGTGCCCGAGCACAGCAGGATCAGCGTGTTGAGCAGCGGCAGATCGAAAGGATCCATCACCGCTTCGATCGCCACGGGCGGGAACTGCCCGCCGACAACCTCGCTCATGTCCGGGAACAGCGCGAAATCGAAGAAGGCCCAGAACCAGCCGACGAAGAACATCACCTCGGAAGCGATGAACAGGATCATGCCATAGCGCAGGTGCAGCTGCACCACCGGGGTGTGATCGCCGGCATGCGCCTCGTTCACGACATTCGACCACCACTGGTAGAAGGTCAGCATCACGCCGACCGCGCCCAGCAGCAGCACATATTTGCCCGCAGAGCCCATGGTGTCGCTGTGCATGGTCAGCACCCCGCCGCTGGTTAGCGTCAGCGCAGACAGCGCGCCGATCAGCGGCCAGATATCGGGCGGCAGAATGTGGTAATCGTGGTTCTTGGTTCCAGCCATGATCGCTTTGATCCCTGTTGCCTGATTGATGCGACGACCGCCGCCAGTATGTATCGAGCGCCCCTTAACCGCCCGTTCCGGCGCGGTCCAGTGCCTTTGCGCCTTGATCCGCAACGGCGTGGAAAGTGTAGCTCAGCGTGATTTGTTCGATATCGCGGGCGTCAGGATCGTCCATGATCTTCGGATCGACGTAATAGATCACCGGCATGCGCACTTCCTGCCCGGGTGCGAGAGTCTGCTCGGTGAAGCAGAAGCACTGCACCTTGTTGAAATATTTGCCGGCCTGCTCGGGCACGACATTGAAGGTGGCAGTGCCGGTGACCGGTGCGGCGGACAGGTTCTTCGCGGTAAAAATCGCCATGTCGCGCCCGCCGATGGCGACAGTGTCCGTCACCTGCAGCGGCCGGAACTGCCACGGCATGCCGGATTCGACATTGGCGTCGAAGCGGATCGAGATGGTCTTGCCGGATACCTGCACGGTCGCCGCCTGCGCCTCGCCGACGCGCTGGGTGGTGCCGCCAAAGCCGGTCACCGCGCAGAACAGGCGATAAAGCGGGACGGCGGCGTAGCCCATCCCCAGCATCGCGCAGGCTCCGGTCAGCGCGATCAGCCCAGTACGGCGGTTGCGGTGCTGGAGCGTGGGCGCGCTCATCGCCTAGCCCATCTTCGCAATCGAAATGGCGTAGATCAGTATCGCGAACACACCCA
The DNA here is from genome assembly GCA_963791765.1 of uncultured Alphaproteobacteria bacterium. Classification (GTDB taxonomy): domain Bacteria; phylum Pseudomonadota; class Alphaproteobacteria; order Sphingomonadales; family Sphingomonadaceae; genus Novosphingobium. The sequence goes on along the minus strand of CAWBTL010000003.1, from coordinate 537,103 downwards.
GCAGCAGCGCCATCACCTTGTTGCGGCTTTTGGCGATGCGGCTGCGCTCGGCATCGTTGTCGGGAAGTTCGTCCATGGCTTTACCCCTGCACCACAAGCCAGCGATCCGCAACCAGCGCCGCGAACAGCACGAAGAGATAGAGGATCGAATATTTGAACAGATCGCGCTCGGGCTTCATCGCATCGTCTGCGCCCTGCCGCTCGCGCAGCCCGACCCGCGCCGAGAGCGCCACGAACGCCGCCGACAGCACCAGCGCCGAGATGCCATAGACCGCGCCGGTCCCGCCGATCCACCACGGTGCCGCGCTCAGCGGTGCCAGCAGCACGGCATAGGCGAGGATCTGGCGGCGGGTCGATTTCTCACCCGCAACCACCGGCATCATCGGAATGCCGACCTTGGCGTAATCGGTCTGCACGAACAGCGCCAGCGCCCAGAAGTGCGGCGGGGTCCACATGAAGATGATCGCGAACAGCAACACCGGCATGGCAGTGATATCGCCCGTCGCCGCGACCCAGCCGATCAGCGGCGGAAAGGCCCCGGCACCGCCGCCGATAACGATGTTCTGCGGCGTGCGCGGCTTGAGCCAGATGGTATAGACCACGGCGTAATAGAGGATCGACACCGCCAGGATCGCCGCTGCCAGCCAGCCGATCGCCAGCCCCATCAGCAGCACCGACAGCACTGAGAGCACCACTCCGAAGTCGCGGGCATTGGTGAGGGTCATCCGCCCGGCCGGAATCGGGCGACCCGCCGTGCGCTTCATCACCGCGTCGATATCGGCTTCCCACCACATGTTGAGCGCCGCCGCCCCGCCCGCGCCGATGGCGATGCACAGGATCGCGGTAAAGCCCAACACCGGGTTGATGCTCACTGGCGCGGCGAGCAGGCCGCACAGGCCGGTGAATATGACCAGGCTCATCACCCTGGGCTTGGTCAGGGCAAAGTAGTCGCGCCAGTCGGCGGGGAGGGGAATGGTTGCTGCGTTCATAATACTCTCCCCTCCCGCTTGCGGGAGGGGTTGGGGGTGGGCCAGTCGGCGGGGCGAGCAAGCAAAGACTTGCCCACCCCTAGCCCCTCCCGCAAGCGGGAGGGGAACAAGACATCAATGATGGGCCTTGTCGTCGATCACCGGCAGGGTTTCGAACTGGTGGAACGGCGGCGGGCTAGACAGCGTCCACTCCAGCGTGGTCGCGCCTTCGCCCCAGTAATTGCCTTCCGCCTTCTTGCCCGCGAACAACGACCAGCCGATGTTGACGAAGAACACCAGCATGCCGATGGCCATGGTCGTGTAGCCGATCTCGGACGAGATCTGGTTCCAGTAGGTATAGGCCTCGGTATAATCGGGGTAGCGTCGCGGCATGCCCTGCAGACCCAGGAAGTGCTGCGGGAAGAAGATGATGTTCACGCCCGCGAAGAAGAACCAGAAATGGACGTGGGCGAGGAATTCGGAATGCATCCGCCCGCTCATCTTCGGGTACCAGTAATAGAAACCCGCGAACAGCGAGAACACCGCGCCCATCGACAGCACATAGTGGAAATGCGCCACCACGTAATAGGTGTCATGCAGCACGTCATCGACACCGCCGTTGGCCAGCACGACGCCGGTGACACCGCCGACGGTGAACAGGAAGATGAAGCCCATCGCCCAGACCAGCGGCGATTTGAAGCTGATCGAGCCGCCCCACATCGTCGCGATCCAGCTGAAGATCTTGATGCCGGTGGGCACCGCGATAACCATGGTTGCGGCGGTGAAGTACATCTTCACATTCACGCTCATGCCTGTGGTGTACATGTGGTGCGCCCAGACGACAAAACCGACCACGCCGATCGCAACCATGGCATAGGCCATGCCGAGATAGCCGAACACCGGCTTTTTCGAGAATGTCGAGACGATCTGGCTGATCATGCCGAAGCCCGGCAGGATCATGATGTAGACTTCGGGGTGGCCGAAGAACCAGAACAGATGCTGGTACAGCACCGGATCGCCGCCGCCCGAAGCGTCGAAGAAGGTGGTGCCGAAGTTACGATCGGTGATCAGCATGGTGATCGCGGCGGCCAGCACCGGCAGCGACAGCAGCAGCAGGAAGGCCGTGACCAGTTCCGACCACACGAACAGCGGCATCTTGTGCAGGGTCATTCCCGGCGCGCGCATGTTGAAGATGGTGGTGATGAAGTTGATCGCGCCCATGATCGAGCCGGCACCGGCAAGGTGGAGCGAAAAGATCGCGAAATCGGCCGCCGGGCCAGGTGATCCGCTGGTCGAAAGCGGTGCATAGACCGTCCAGCCGGTCCCCGCGCCATTGCCGAGCCCGCCGGGCACGAAGGCCGAAATCAGCAGCGAGCAGAAGCCGGCGAAGGTCAGCCAGAACGAGATGTTGTTCATGCGCGGGAAGGCCATGTCTGGCGCGCCGATCATCAGCGGCACGAACCAGTTGCCGAAGCCGCCAATCATGGCGGGCATGACCATGAAGAACACCATGATCAGCCCGTGCGCGGTGATCAGCACGTTCCAGGTGTGCAGCGTCTGGTCGAAATTGGGGTTCACCGCACCGAACAGCCGCGCGAACGTATCAAGATACTGGATGCCCGGCTGCGCCAGCTCGATCCGCATCATCCCCGAAAAGGCACCGCCGACAATCCCGCCGAAGATGGCGAGCAGCAGATAGAGCGTGCCGATGTCCTTGTGGTTGGTCGACATGAACCAGCGGGCGAAGAAACCCGGCATGTGGTGATCGTCGTGGGCATGGGCGTGATCGTCGCCATGAGCCTTGAAGGCATCGGGGGAAGTGGTGGCCATGTCTGGTAAACCTTGTCTGTAATGCGGGCTTAGACGGCGGGAGCCGCAGCAGGGGCAGGGGTGGCCGGAACCGGGGCTGGTGTGGCCGGAGCCGCTGCGGGAGCAGCTACGCCTGCGGGCGCTGCGGCTGCCGGAGCCTCAACCGCTTTGGGCTGGCCATCAATGACACCGCCGGTCTGGGTCAGCACCCAGGCGTTGAACTTGTCGCGCGGCAGGGCTTCGACCACGATCGGCATATAGCCGTGGCGCACGCCGCACAGTTCGGAGCACTGGCCGAAATAGACGCCGGGCTTTTCTACCATCATCACCTTTTCGTTGATGCGGCCGGGCACGGCGTCGAGCTTGAACCACAGCGACGGCACCGCGAAGGCGTGGATGACATCGGATGCGGTGATCTGCATGCGGATCGGCTCGCCGACCGGCACGACCATGCGGAAATCGGCGGCCAGATGCGAGGGGCCGTCCATTTCCTCAATGCGGAAGCGGTCGCCCGGCTTGAGCGAGGGATCGCCCTTCTCCTTGAGCATGAACGAATTTACTTCAAAGCCGCCATTATCAGGATAGCTGTAGGTCCAGTTCCACTGGTTGCCGGTAGCCTTGATGGTAATCGCGGTTTTCGGGGCCGGCTTGAACTGCTTGGCGAGCAGGTCGATCGAGGGCACCGCGATGCCCACCAGGATCAGCACCGGGATCAGCGTCCAGGCCACTTCGATCAGCGTGTTGTGGCTGGTCTTCGACGGCACCGGATTAGCGCGCTTGTTGTAACGAACCACCACCCACAGCAACAGGCCGAGCACAAAGGCTGACATCACGACCACGATGATCATCAACGGCACGTCATGCATCCAACGGGCATAATGGCCCAGCGGCGAGAACTGCGTCTGCAGGCCCATTCCGCCGTCGACCGGCATGCCTATACCGGGGGTCGGCTTCATCGGAACATAGCCTGAAGTGGCCGGAGCAGCCGCCGGTGCGACAGCCTGCGCCGCCGCCGCGAGCGCCGCCTGCGGAGCCGCGATCAGTGCCAGTGTGGTTGCAAGTACCCCTGACCTGAAGCCCGCACCGTGTCCCGCATGGCGGGTAAATTCGCCGAAATTCATAATGTTGTGCTTCCGCTTTCCCGTTGCCGGCGAGAGAAACACCCCCTCCCACCTGTTGGAATCCGACCGGGTAAGCCCCATATGGCCCCCTGTTTCGCCGGGCCTATACGCGCGCTTGCGGGGCACCTCAAGCGCCTCTAGGGGATATTTTTTGTGGACGGGTGCGCAGATGCTCCTGCGCTACCGCCAATTTGACAAAGGATAAGCCAGGTAATGCACGAAGAAGAGGTTCTGGCGGAGTTCCGCGCCAGCAAGGCATTGCTTGAAGGTCACTTCGTTTTGTCGTCCGGACGTCACTCTGCGCATTACCTGCAATGCGCCCGCGTTCTGATGAACCCCGAGCGCGCTTCGCAGCTGGCCATGGCGCTCGCCGCCAAGCTCCCGCGCGAGCTTCGCAAAGAGATTACCAAGGTGGTTTCGCCGGCGATGGGCGGGCTGATCATCGGCCATGAAATGGGCCGCGCACTGGGCGTCGAGGCGCTGTTCGTCGAACGGCCGACCGGCACTTTCGAGCTGCGCCGGGGCTTCACGCTGGAACCGGAAGACCGGGTTCTGCTGGTCGAGGATATCGTCACCACCGGGCTTTCATCGCGCGAAGCGATCAAGGCGATCGAAGCCGAGGGCGGCACGGTGATCGCCGCCGCGTCGCTGGTCGACCGTTCGGGCGGAACCGTTGATCTCGGCGTGCCTTTCACCCCGCTGGTCGAAATCACCTTCCCAACCTACGCCCCGGACGAACTGCCGGCAGAGCTCGCCGCGATCCCCGCAACCAAGCCGGGGAGCCGCGCGCAGCCGTGACCCTTCGACATGCTCAGGATGAGCGGGCGCTTCGGCTCCGTCTTGGCGTCAACATTGATCATGTCGCCACCATCCGCAATGCGCGCGGCGGCGATCATCCCGATCCGGTGCGCGCCGCCGAAGTGGTGGCGGGCGCGGGCGGTGACGGCATTACCGCGCATCTGCGCGAAGACCGCCGCCATATCCGCGACGACGATCTCGCCCGGATCCAGGCCGCCACTGGCTTGCCACTCAACCTCGAAATGGCGGCGACCGAGGAAATGCTGGAGATCGCGCTGCGCCACCGCCCGCACGCCGCCTGCATCGTCCCCGAACGCCGCGAGGAGCGCACCACCGAGGGCGGGCTCGATGCCGCCGGCCAGCATAACCGGCTTGCCCCCTTCGTCTCCCGCCTAACCGACGCCGGCATCCGCGTCAGCCTGTTCATCGCCCCCGAAGTGCGCCAGCTGGAAGCGGCGATGCTGCTGGGGGTGCCGGTGGTCGAATTCCACACCGGCGAATATGCCCATGCTTCTGGCGATGATCGCGCGGCGCATCTCGCCAGGCTGGCGGACATGGCGGCGCTGGCGGTGAAGAACGGCATCGAGCCGCATGCCGGGCACGGACTGACCTTCGACAATGTCCAGCCCGTCGCCGCGATCCCGCAGCTGATGGAGCTCAACATCGGGCACTACCTGATCGGCGAGGCGATCTTCACCGGGCTGGAGGCGAGCATCCGCCGGATGCGCGAACTGATGGACGCGGCACGGTGAGGGGTGTTCTCCACCACCGCTCCCCCCTTGCGGGAAGAGGAAATGCATATAGGCCCAAGCTATCATTCTTCGTCACCCTGAACTTGTTTCAGGGCCCATTTCGACGCGCAACCGGAGCTCTGATCTTCGAGCGCGACCTCACGGTTTGCGCACTTTCTTCTTGCTCTGATCGTGCCGCCCGATGGGCCCTGAAACAAGTTCAGGGTGACGAGACTGGGGGAAATCGGTCTGTATGCGATAGCCCTCCCCCACGAGGGGGGAGGAGGATCGCGCCATGATCATCGCCATCGGCTCCGACCTCTGCAACATCGAGCGTATCCAGGCCTCGCTCGACCGCTTTGGAGAGCGCTTCGAGAACCGCGTGTTCACCGAGGTCGAGCGCGCCAAGGCAGCGAAACGTCCGTTCACCAGGGCAGGAACCTATGCCAAGCGCTTTGCCGCCAAGGAGGCTTTTTCCAAGGCCGTGGGAACCGGTTTCAAGGCCGGGGTGTTCATGAAGGACATCGGCGTGGTCAATCTCAAGAGCGGCGCACCGACACTGGCGCTGAGCGGCGGTGCGGCGGCACGGCTTGCCGCAATCACGCCGCCGGGGCATGAGGCGTTCGTCCATGTAACTCTCACCGACGACCACCCCTGGGCGCAAGCCTTCATCATCATCGAGGCCAGACCGCTTTGAGCGAAAATCTACCGGACCAGGGGGACAACGAAGTTGCTGTCCCCGCGTCAGCATCTGACCAGAAAGACAAGGTCGACTGGCTGGGCGAGCTGCAGGGGCTGGCGCTTATGCTGCTGGCAGTGCTGGCCTTCCACAGCTTCGTCGCCAAGCCGTTCTACATCCCCTCGATCTCGATGATGCCCAACCTGCTGGTCGGCGACCGGCTGGTGGTGAGCAAGTATCCCTATGGCTGGGACTGGTCTTCGGTTTCGTTCCACCTTCTCCCGCGCGGGACCTGGCGGGTAATGGGCAGCACGCCCGAATATGGCGACATCGTCATCGTCGTCCCCAAGAACCGCTCCGAAGACCTGATCAAGCGCGTGGTTGCGCTGCCGGGGGACCGCATCGCCGTCGTCAACGGCCAGATCGTGCTCAACGGCAAGCCGGTTCCGCAAGCGGTCGAACCGGCGCTGCAACTGCCAGTCGATGTCAATCAGCCCTGCGACGCCTCGGACTTTCCGGGCCTGTTCGTCCGCAAGCCGTCGGGCAAACAGGTCTGCGAGCTGCCGGTGCTGCGCGAGACCCTGCCCAATGGCGCGAGCTATCTGATCATCGACCACCGCGATCAGTCGCTCGACCATTATCAGGAGGTCGAAGTGCCCGAAGGCCATGTCTTCCTGATGGGCGACAACCGCGATCATTCCGCCGATGGCCGCGCCGCGCTGGCCGAGAATGGCCTTGGCGGCCCGGTGCCGCTGCACGACATTGGCGGCCGGGCGGAGTTCACCACCTTCTCGCTCGACGGCAGCGAAACCTTGAACCCGCTGACCTGGTGGGGAGCCTTGCGCGAACACCGCGCCTGGCGCACGCTGCGTCCCCGGATCGACCCCGCTATCGGAAAGACAGGCAGGCAATAATGGCGACACTTCCGGAACGCCGCAGAAAACCTCGTCCGGCACCTGCCAGGGCCGGCCCCACCGACATCGCCGACCCGCTGCTGCGGCACGAAGCCAAACGCGCCTTCGTGTGGATCGGCATGGCGGTGATGGTCGGCCTCGTCGTGATTCTAGCGCAGCCGCTGCTGGTGATCCTGGGCGGCATGGTTTTTGCCGCGACGATCGATGGCGGCTCGCGGTTGCTGGGCCGGGTGCTGCCAATCGGGCGTGGCTGGCGAGTCGGAATCGTGATAGCGCTGACCGCTGCCTTCCTCGTCTGGACCGCCTATTTTGCCGGCAGCCAGATCGCAATCGAAGCGGCAGCACTGCCCGCGACCGTCAAAAGCCAGTCGCTGCGCACGCTGGAATGGCTCGACGCGCGCGGCTTCGCCATCAACGCCAGGGATTTCCAGGGCTTTCTCGAACAGGCCATCGGCGGTGTTTCGCAATTGACCAGCGCGGTCGGCGGGATCATCGGCGCCTTCACCACCTTGTTCCTGATCGTGGTGCTGGGCATCTATTTCGCCGCGGAACCGCGGCTCTACCAGCGCGGTCTCGCCTGGATGCTGCCCACCGGCCAGCGCGGGTATTTCGAGGGCACTGCGGCGCTGATGGGCCAGGCGCTGCGCCGGCTGATGGCCGGCCGCCTGCTGGGCATGGTTATCGAAGGGGTCGCCACCTGGCTGCTGCTCGAGCTTTACGGCGTGCCGATGGCGGCGCTGCTGGGCCTGCTGACCGGACTGCTGGCCTTCCTGCCCAACATCGGCGCGCCGATTTCGGGAATGCTGATGATCCTGGTCGGCTTTTCGGGCGGCACCGACATGGGGGTCTATTGTATCTTCGTCTATCTCGTCGTGCAGATTGTCGATGGCAATATCATCGTGCCAATGGTTGCCAAGAAATCGGTCGACCTGGCCCCGGCGCTGGTGCTGGGGGCGCAGTTGATCATGGGGGTGCTGTTCGGCATCCTCGGCCTGGCGCTGGCTGATCCGCTGGTGGCGATGATCAAGATCTGGCTGGAGCGCGAGGCGGCCCGTCACGAGCCGGCGATCGCGGAAGTCTGAACCGATGGCGCGCAAGTTCCTCTATCTGGTCGCGGCTCTGGTGGTGCTGGCGATAGCGGCGATGGTCGTGCTGCGGGTCTGGTCGCAGGAGCTCACCGAGATCGCGCTGGTGCCCGACACCGAATTCGAAAGCCAGCCGCCGCCACCGCCCAATATCTACGCCGATCCGGCGATGTGGTATTCGCATCCGGCCAGGCGCGACACGACAAACCCGGCGCACTGGACCCCTGAAGGCTTTGTCGAGGATTCCGACGCGATCGGCGCCGCGCTGTTTTTCGTCCACCCGACCAGCTACCAGGACAAGCAGCACTGGAACGCCCCGCGTGGCGATATCGTGGCCGAGAAGCAGGCCGAGATCTTCATCCGCGCCAATGCCACCCCGTTCAACAAGGCTCCCGAAATCTGGGCCCCGCGCTATCGCCAGGCAACCTTCGGCGCGTTCCTGACCGACGCCCCCGAAGGCACCCAGGCGCTTGACGCCGCCTACACCGATGTGCTGGCCGCCTTCGACCAGTTCATCGAGGCGATCCCGGAAAGTCGGCCGATCATTCTGGCCGGACACAGCCAGGGCTCGTTTCACCTCAAGCGGCTGCTGCGCGACCGGGTGGCCGGAACGCCGCTGGCGAAGCGGATTGTGGCCGCCTACCTGATCGGCTGGCCAATCTCGCTGGAGCACGACCTGCCGGCGATGGGCCTGCCCGCCTGCGCCGAGCCCGATCAGCGCGGCTGCGTGATCAGCTGGCTGAGCTTTGCCGAACCCGCCGACATCGCCATGGTGGCCAAGGCCTATGGCCGCCGCGCCGCGCTCGATGGCAAGATGCCCCAGGGCAGCCCTTTCCTGTGCAGCAACCCGCTGACCGGCGGCATCGGAGGCTCCGCTCCGGCCGACGCCAATCTGGGCACGCTGGTGCCAGCCGAGAGCCTGACAACCGGGAAGCTGGTGCCCGGCATGGTTCCGGCGCGCTGCGGGGATGACGGATTTCTCTATATCGGCGATCCGCCCAAGCTTGGCCCCTATGTGCTGCCGGGCAACAACTACCACGTTTACGACGTGCCGCTGTTCTGGGCCAATCTGCGCGCCGACCTGCTGCGGCGGGTGCGGGCGGGGCAGCCTTGATCGCGACTAGCGCCGCCGAATTCCGCGAGGCGCTGCCAGCGGGCGGCGCCTTGATCGGGCTCGACCTTGGCACCCAGACCATCGGCACTGCCTTCTGCGACGCCGGCTGGCGCTTCGCCTCACCCGGCAAGACATTGGCGCGCGGCAAGTTCGGCGCCGACAAGGCGCTGCTGGCGCAGCTGGCGTCGGAGCGCAATGTCGGGGGTTTCGTCATCGGTCTGCCGATCAACATGGACGGCAGCGAAGGCCCGCGCAGCCAGTCCTGCCGCGCCTATGCCAGGAACCTCGCCGTGCTCGGCCTGCCGATCCTGCTGTGGGACGAGCGCTGGTCAACCGCCAGCGCCGAACGCGGCCTGATCGAACAGGACATGAGCCGCGCGAAACGCGCTGGCCGCATCGATTCGGCGGCGGCGGCGGTGATCCTGCAAGCGGCGATCGATGCACTAACCGGCGGGGTGCTCTGACCCCCGTCAGTCCGCGCTGCGCATCACCACCACCAGCCCCGCGCTGGCCGGCGGTGCCTGGCCCGGTGTCAGGACAATCCGCACCGCATCGGCCCGGGCGCGATCGAGGATCGCGGGCGGAACTGCGGCTTCATGCGCCAGCACATCGGCCGAACCGAGCAGGCGCGCTTCGAGCAGGGTCAGATCCTCGGGATCGGCGCTGCGCAGGGCGATCTCGATGACGCTGGCCAGGGGCCCCTCGCCCGCGCCGGCCAGCCATCTGGACAGCAGATCGGCGCTGTCGTTGCGCAGCGGATCGAGCGCGCCGCCCTCGCCCAGCGCGGTATCGAGCGCGCGGCGGCGCGCGCCGGCATCTGGCCAGCGCAGCCGCAGCTCTGCCCGCGCTTTTGCCAGCGCCGTCGCCAGCGCACCCAGCGATTGCGGCAACAGCACTTCCAGCCGCAGCCGCAGTGCCTTGGCCAGACCCGCCGAAGCCCCGCCGGTGCCGATCGCCACCAGCACCGGCGTGCGGTCGAGAATGCTGGGCAGGGTGAAGTCGCACAGCTCGGGCCGGTCGGCGACATTGATCAGGATGCCGCGAGCGCGCAGCCGGGCAGCGGCCTCGGCAGGATCGTCCAGCGCCAGGAATGCCAGCCGTGCATCGGGCGAATCCTCGCCGACCACGATACCGCCCGCGCGTTCCACCAGCCGCCGCTTGGCCGCTGCCGTATCCCCCCCGCCCAGCACGATCACCGGCTGGCCGGTTATGCGGTGGAACAGAGGGAGGCTGTCCATGCGGTCTATTCCAGCCAGTCCGGCACGCGCTCGGCGGCGAGAATCGTGGCGGGTTCGATACGCTCGGCGACCAGCGCCCAGCGACTGCCGTCGACCATCACCTCGGGCACCAATGGCCGGCTGTTGTAGGTATTGGCCATGGTCGCACCATAGGCACCCGCAGTGCGGAACACGGCAAGATCGCCCGCCGAGACCACGTCGATATCGCGGCCCATCGCGAAGGTATCCGAACTCTCGCAAATCGGGCCAACGATGTTGGCGGTCATCCGCTCGCCGGAAGGCTTGACCGCGACGAAATCGTGCCAGGCATCGTACATGGCGGGGCGCGCGAGATCGTTCATCGCCGCATCGACGATCACGAAGGGGCAGGTCACCCCCGGCTTTACCCGGATCACTTCGGTCAGCAGCACGCCGGTGTTGCCCGCGATCACTCGCCCCGGCTCGAACATCAGGGTGACGTCCCAGTCCGCCGTGACCCGCGCGACCATGGCACCGTATTCCTCGGGCGAAGGGTAGGTTTCACCCGCCTTGTAGGGCACGCCGATGCCGCCGCCGAGGTCCATATGGGTGATGCTCTGGCCCGAAGCACGCAGGCCGCGCATCAGTTCGCCCATGCGGGTGAAAGCGGCTTCCAGAGGTTCGAGGCTGGAAAGCTGGCTGCCGATATGCACCGCCAGCGCGCGCATGTTAAGGCCGGGCAGCGCGGCAAGGCGGGCATAGATGCCTGCCGCCAGATCATAGGGTACGCCGAATTTGTTCTCGGCCTTGCCGGTCGAGATCTTGCCATGCGTTCCGGCATCGACATCGGGATTGACCCGCAACGCCGCGCTTGCCGTCAGCCCCCGCGCTGCCGCCAGCGCCGCCAGCTCGACGCCCTCTTCCTCGGATTCGAGGTTGAACTGGCCGATCCCCGCTTCGAGTGCACGGACCATCTCCGCCACAGTCTTGCCGACGCCGGAGAAGACGATGCCCGATGCCGCAATCCCCGCCGCCAGTGCCCGGTCCATCTCGCCGCCCGAGACGACATCGGCACCGTAGCCCTCCTTCGCCAGCAGCTTGAGCACCGCCAGATTGGGGTTGGCCTTGATCGCATAGGCAATGTGCACGCGCGGCAGCACGGCCAGCGCATCGCGGAACACGCGGGCATGGCGGGTCAGAGTCGCGCGCGAATAGATGTAGACGGGCGTGCCGACAGCAGCGGCAATCGCGTCCAGCGCTACGTCTTCGGCGTGCAGAACGCCGTTCCTGAGTTCAAAATGGTCCATGATTCTTATTCTGGAGGAGGAAGGTCGAAAGGATCGTCGGCGCGTTCTTCGGACCGTTTTCGCAGTTCCACGCTGCGTTCAGGCGCGGACTGGGTGGTCGATTCGAGCAGCTGCACCGAGGTCGGCTGCTCGTCGCGGCCATAGGGCGCGACCGGCAGTTGCTTGCCCGCCTGGGGCTTGAGATCAGCCTTCACCCCGCAGCCAGCGAGGACGAAAAGCAGGGCAAGGGCAGCAGCAGCGCGCATCATTACGGTTCCATGCCCAGCGCCAGTCGCGCTTCGGCCACGCGCTTCCTTACCTCGGTTGGCGCGGTTCCGCCATGGCTGGTGCGCGCCGCGACCGAGGCATCGACCGAAAGCGCGGCAAACACATGCTCGCCGATCCGCGCGTCGATAGCCTGGAGGTCTACGAGCGCCAGCTGATCCAGCGCGACACTGCGGCTTTCGGCGAGCTTTACTGCCGCGCCGGTGATGTGATGCGCCTCGCGGAAGGGAATGTTCGCCTGCCGCACCAGCCAGTCGGCAAGGTCGGTGGCAGTGGCATAGCCGAGTTCGGCAGCAGCGCGCATGCGCTCGGTGCGGAAGGTGGTCTCGGTGACCATCCCGGTCATCGCCGCGATCGAGAGTGCCAGCAAACCGGCCGCTTCGAACACCGGCGGCTTGTCGTCCTGCATGTCCTTCGAATAGGCGAGCGGCAGCCCCTTCATGGTCATCATCAGCCCGGTCAGGCAACCGGCGATCCGCCCCGAATGGCCGCGCACCAGCTCGGCGGCATCGGGATTCTTCTTTTGCGGCATGATCGAACTGCCGGTCGAGAGGCTGTCAGGCAGCGCGACGAAGCCGAAGGGCTGGCTCGCCCAGATGATGAATTCCTCGGCCAGCCTCGAGAGGTGCAGAGCGCACTGCGCGGCAGCCATCAGGTAATCGAGCGCGAAATCGCGGTCAGACACCGAATCGAGGCTGTTGGCGGTGGGCATGGCGAAGCCAAGAGCCTTGGCGGTGGCGTCGCGATCGATCGGGAAACCGGTCCCGGCCAAAGCGGCGGCACCCAGCGGGCACTGGCTGGCGCGGGTATGTGCATCGACAAACCGCGAGCGGTCGCGCGCGACCATTTCGTAATAGGCCATCAGGTGATGGCCCAGCGTCACCGGCTGCGCGGTCTGGAGATGGGTGAAGCCGGGCATAGTGCTGGCGGCATGCTCGCCTGCCCGCGTCACCAGCGCCACCTGCAGCGCGGCGAGCGCCTTATCCGCCTGCACGCAGGCTTCGCGTACCCAAAGCTTGAAGTCGGTCGCCACCTGATCGTTGCGCGAACGCGCGGTGTGAAGCCGTCCCGCCACCGGTCCGATCAGTTCGGCGAGGCGGCTTTCGGTGGTCATGTGGATGTCTTCGAGGTCCCAGTTTTCGGGGACGCCATTGGCCTCATACTCGGCGGCGACCTGGTCCAGCCCGGCGGCAATCGCCTGCGCATCCTCAGCCGAAACGATCCCCTGCGCGCCCAGCATCGCGACATGCGCCTTTGACGCGGCCACGTCCTGCCGCCACAGCGCCTTGTCGAAGGGGATCGAGGCATTTATCTCGCGCATGATCGCCGACGGCCCGGCTTCGAACCGCCCGCCCCACATTGTATTGGAACCGCCCTTGCTGTCTTCCCGCTTGCTCAACGCTGCCGTCCTTGGTGTGGCCCTGATAGCCGGAGGCTGCGATAGGCAAAGCAGCGACAAGGCGCAACCGGCGGCTTCGGCGAGCGGGCAAGAGCCACCCGGCAGCATCGACCGTTCGCACAAAGGCAGCCTGCTTCCCAACTTCACCCTGAACGACGCCAAAGGCGGCAAGCTGCGGTTGCAGGCGCTCAAGGGCAAGCCACTGCTGATCAACCTCTGGGCAACCTGGTGCGCGCCCTGCATCGCCGAAATGCCGACGCTGGATGCTCTGGCGAAGGTGCGGGGCGGCGAGGTCAGGGTGCTGACCGTGTCGCAGGACATGGCCCAGACCGAGAAGGTGGCCGAGTTCATGACACAGCGAGGGTTCTCGCACATAGAACCCTGGCTCGATCCCGAAACCGACCTGGCGTTCCACTACAAGGCCGAAACACTCCCCGCGACGATCTATTACGACGCGCAGGGCCGCGAAGTGTGGCGCTATATCGGCGGGCAGGACTGGTCGGGCGAGGGCGCGGCGAAGCTGCTGGCAGAAGGGCTTGGCGGTTAGGCCGGATAGACCGCCGGCTCCCGGAGCCGCGATCCCAGCGGCGGATAGCCCGCCACCTGCTGCCCGGTCAGCCAGATCAGCCGCCCGTGAGCCTGTGCCGGAGCAATCCCGAAGCGCGTGGCAGTATCGCCGATCAGTTCCAGCCCCATGCTGCGCAGATATGCCGCCGCGGCCTCTGCATCCTTCACCTTGAAGGTCAGGCAATAAATCCCCTGCACGTCGCGCAGATGCTCGGCGAGCAGGCTGGCCTCGCCCAGCGGTTGCATCGCTTCGATCACCGTGTCGCCCATGTTGAAGGCGGCGCAATCGGCAGCTTCGCCCGCATCATGACGCGCGGCGATTTCGGGACAGCCGAGACGCTCTGCAAACAGTTCGCGCGCTTCGCTGAGCGAAGGCACCGACACGCCGATGCTCTGCATGCCCTCGATCCCCAGCCCATGCTCGTCGCGCCATTTCGCGCCGGTCCAGCCCGGCTGGCTGCGCGGATCGTTCGGCAGGTCCTGCTTGAGGATTTCCAGCCGCATGCCCATCGCCTGCCTGCGGCCGATCAGGAAGTAATGCGCCTCCATGCCGGGATCGTAGTGCAGCTTGAAGCCCCTGCTTCGGAACCACGCATCCGCCGCCGCCAGATCGGCGACCTTGAGCGCAATACCCAGCCAGCGGCCCGGCCCGGCACTGCGCCGCAGCATGTCGCCGATGGGAGCGCCCGGCTTTGCACCAGCGCCTGCCGGCGCGATCGGTATGATCATCGTTTCGCCGATCATCATCAGGCTCTCTTCACGATCGAGCCCCATCGCCTCGGCCTCGGGCGTCATCAGCATCTCATAGGCGATCTCGGCACCGAACACGTCGATGAAGAAATTGTCGCAGCTCTTGCGGTCCTTGTTGTCGGCCACGGCCCAACTGACATGGGCTAGCGGTATGGCAACCATTGCGGCAGATTCCCTATTCTCGTCCGGAACTGGCCCTATCGACTGCCGGAAGTGATTGCGAGTCTCCCGAAATGGCGGTGGACTCGCGCGGCGAAATGCCGAAAATGGCGGCACAACAAGCCAACGACTGGAGAGCATCATGAGCGACGCCGATTCCGCCGCCCTGCGCGACACGCGCAAGGACTGGGTCACCGAACACCGCGAGATGTATCTGCGTTCGGGCGGGGCGGAAGGCCATATCATGGACATCACCGCTGTCGGCGGGCGCTCGTTCGCCACCCATTGCCTGGTCAAATATACCGGCCGGAAAAGCGGCAAGGTGTTCATCACCCCGCTGTGCTACGCCGATATCGGCGGCGAGGTGGTGGTCTGCGCCTCCAAGGGCGGGGCCGATCACCATCCCGAATGGTATCTCAACATCGCGGGCAGCAGCGAAGTCGAGTTCCAGGTCGCCACCCAGGCCTTCCGCGCCACCTGGCGCGAGCCCGAAGGGGCGGAACGCCGGAAGGTGTGGGACTTCATGATCGACTGCCACCCGTTCTACGCCAACTACCAGGCATCGACTACGCGCGTGCTGCCGCTGGTGATGCTGAAGATCGTCGCCCCGCGCCCGGTGTTCGCGGAATCGGAAGCGACCGGAATGCGGCAGTATTGATTCAATGATCTCACGCGGAGGCGCGGAGCACGCGGAGGGGTAAAATTGTGCGGCTTTGCCGCGTTATAATGCTTGGTAATGGCAGTGCACCAGCATTTGAAGCGGGATGCCTGCGGCAAAGCAAAACAATTCCGCGTCCTCCGCGCCTCCGCGCGAAAACTCAATTTCTACCCTCCCTCCCCGATGGCGAGGATCCCCAAAGCTCACGCCCCGTATTTCAGCTCCACCCGCGGCACTTCGCCATTCGGGCCCATCGGCGAATCATATTCCTCGATGATCGAGACGATCGGGTTGGCGTGGCTGGCGAACAGGTTCTTCTCGTCGGCGATGGTGTGCGGCAGCCGCTCGGGACTGGAGATGATCGCCTGCGAGGCTTCGAAATCGGCGCGGCTGTTCCACCAGATTTCCATCAGGCAATCATAGCCCGAATCATGCACCTCGCCGGTCACCGGGTTCTTTTCGGGCTTGAGGTAGCGCCGGACATAGCGCGTCGCATTGGGGATCGACGGCTTGAGGCCCATTTTCTTCGACAGCTGCGAGTGCTGGTTTTCGTAGTAGTCCATGAACTCGTCCATGGTCATGTCGGGACGCTTGCGGAAAAAGCAGATCTGCTTGAACATGGGATTTCCTCTCCGGGTTGATGGCTCAGGCGGGGCGCAGCGCCAGCACGCTGCCTTCGGCATCCCCTGAGACAATGACCGTTCCGTCGCCGCCGACAGCGATGCCAGCGAAAGAGGTCATCGGGCCGCACATGTCGCCAACTCCGCCGAGCGGCAGGGGCACAATCCCCGGCGGCGAGCCGACCGGCAGGTTGCCGGCGATAGCGCGCCGTCCGCTGCCGTACAGATCGCTTTCGATGACCTGCTTGGTGCCGGTATCGAGCACGAACAACTTGCCGTCCCGGATCGCGATGCCCTGCGGCTCGCCCAGGCCGTCGAGCACCAACTCTACCTTGCCGCCGCTCAGTTTCGACACTCGCCCCGCACCCGATTCGGCGACATAGACCGAGCCGCCGGGGCCGAAGGCCACACCCATCGGCGTATCGAGACCGCTGGCGAGTTCGCTTACCGCTCCGCGTTGGGCCAGCAAGACCCGGCCGGTATCGTAGTCGGCAAAGGCCACTGCCCCGCCCTCGCCCGCCGCCACGCCCATCAGCCGGTCATACCCGCTGCCCAGAAATTCGGGTTCCTCGCCCGGGGTCCAGCGCGCGACGGTGCCGTTGGCGGTGGTCACCACCCAGGCATCGCCGCCAGCCGCGGCGACTCCGCGCAGGAAGCCGGGGAAATTGCCGCCGAACAGAGTGCCGGCGGATTGCCTGCCCCCGGCTGCGGGGATCCGGTAGGCGAACATGCCATCGGCGACGAAGGCAGTGCCGGCATCGTCCACGGCGACCCCCATCGGCCACTGGAATCCTGCCTCGATCAGCGGCTTGGCTTTACCGCCCGCGACTTCGAACAAAGCGCCGGTGATGTGCGAAACGAACAGCCGGTCTCCCACGAATGTGCAGTTGTCGAGCCCCGGCGCGATGACTGCAAGCACGGTTTTCTCGCCGGTGCGCGGATCGATGCGCAGCACCTGACCGCTGCCGACCTGGGTCGAGACGATGAAGCCCTGGGGATCGAATTTGACCGAATCGGGGATGCCGAGGTCTTTTGCCACCACTTCATGCGGTCCGCCATCGAGCGACACCCGCCAGATCTCATTCGCACCCTGCGCGGGAAAATAGAGCTTGCCGTCTGGCCCGACTTCGAAGGCGTTGGGCATCGGCACATTGTCGAGGATCAGCCGCGCCTCGCCAGTGTTGCGGTCGAACTCGCGGATCTGCCCGTCCATGCGCAATTCGCCGGCTATAATCCGGTTCTGATGAACGGTGACGGGATTGGCGATCGGGACATTGCCGTTGAGCACCCGGCTGGTGCCATCGGGGTGCAGCACTGTCAGGCGATTGGTAGTGATTTCGGTGCAATAGAGGTTGCCTTCGTCATCAAAAGCAAGGTCGTCGGGACCGGTAACGCCGCCGCCCATCGGGCTGATCACTTCGATCACGCCGCTATCGGGATCGACCGCGCTGATCTGGCTGCCGCAGACCTGCGCAACGTAGATGCGCCCGTCCTTGCCGGTGCGTATGCCATTGGCACCATAGAGGCGGCTGGGCGGGGTCAGGCGGCTCAGCGTCCAGCCATCGGCCAGCGTGGCGGGCGGAGCGACATAGCGGCCAGGTAGCTGTGACATCGAAAACCCTCTCCAGATCGGCAGTTGGCGAATCCGCGCTCTGCGGCCGGACTCTCGCCGGGGGTTAGTGGAGGCGGGCGCGAATTGCCGTCAATCGAAATATCGATAATCCGCGCTGGCACGCCCGGAACTCGCCGCCTAGAGACGGGTGCAGGAATCCAAGAGAGAGGTGTTGGCATGGGACCGCTTGCGGGCAAGATAGCACTGGTAACCGGGGCAAGCCGGGGCATTGGCCGGGGCATCGCGCTGGTGCTCGCCGAACAGGGCGCGACGGTTTACGTCACCGGCCGCTCGGTGACTCCGGGAGAATATTACCTCCCCGGCACGGTCGGCGAAACTGCTGCCGAATGCAGCGAGCGCGGCAAGACCAGCGGCGGCAGGGGCATTGCCGTCGCCTGCGATCACGGCAACGACGAACAGGTCGCCGCGCTGTTCGAACAGATCGGACGCGAGCAGGGTCGGCTCGACATCCTGGTTAACAACGCCTTCACGCTCAGCGACGATCTGATCGAACCCAAGCCGTTCTGGGAAAAGCCGCTTTCGAACCTCGAGATGTGGCAGGTCGGCGTCCGATCGAGCTTCATCGCGGCCTGGCACGCGGCGAAGCTGATGGTGCCCAACAAGACCGGACTGATCGTCGCGATCTCGGGCTTCGTCGGGGTGACCTATACCTTCGGCGTGGTTTTCGGCACTGCCAAGACCGCCGTCGACCGCATGGCCCGCGACATGGCGATCGAGCTGAAGCCCCACAACATCGCCTCGATCTCGCTGTGGCAGGGGCTGACCCTGACCGAAAAGGCGCATTACAACCTTGCCAGGGCCAAGGAGAAGATGACCTCGTCGATCACCAGCATGACCGGCAGCTCGGTCGAGCATCCGGGGCGGGTAATCGCTGCGCTGGCTGCCGATCCGGAGCTGATGAAGCGCTCGGGCGGCACCTTCATCACCACCGAAGTGGCGATGGAATACGGCATTACCGACATCGACGGCAGCGTCATCCCCTCGGCACGCGACCTGCGCGGCGGGCCGATCTGGCAGCCGGTTTAGAGTCGTTCCGGAATGGGTTGAATCAGCGCCAGAATCCCCCTCCCCGGCAGGGAGGGGCTAGGGGCGGGGGAGCGAGGCCGCAAGGTCTCGCGTCAACGCTGGCGTGGTACACCCCCACCCATCCTCCCCCCCAAAGGGGGAGGGGTTAAGTGACTCTATGTAAAGCGGAAATTCACTAGAAGGATAACACCGATGGATCAGGAAAAATTGCAGGCGCTGCTCGACAAGCAGGAGATCCACGAGCGGCTGACCGCGTTCAGCCGCGGCATGGACCGCTTCGATCACGCCAGCTACTCCAGCGCCTTCTGGCCGGACGCGACCATGGCCGCCGGACCCTTTGTGGGCACCCCGCAGGAATGCTGGGACTGGTCGGTGCCGATGCACGAGGCGGGGCAGATCCTCACCCACCACGCCCTGCTCAACTGCACTATCGATATCGACGGCGATGAGGCCCACACCGAGACCTATTACCTGTTCGTCGCCCGCAACCGCGACGAGAGCGTGTGGCAGGCAGGCGGCCGCTATGTCGACCGCTTCGAGCGACGCGGAGCGGAGTGGCGCATCGCCATGCGGCATAACGCCATCGAATGGTCCTGCATGCCGCCGGCCATGCCGATCCCGTTTGGCGATGTTCCGGGCATTCTGGACAACGGCAGCACTGCGCGGAGCAGCGATGACGTTTCCTACATCCGCCCGCTGATCAACCACCGGAAGCGGCAGATACCGGGGTAGCGCAACGCTAGAAACCCCGTTCACGAATGACATGCGCCGCCCGGTCGAGTTCCTCGCGGAAATCCGGGTGGGCTATGGCGATCAGGCGACGGCTGCGTTCGGCAAGGGTCTGGCCCTTGAGTTCGGCCGCGCCGAATTCGGTGACGATGACATCCACTTCGCTGCGCGCGGTGGTGACCGGGCCGGACAGCGAGGCAACGATCTTGCTTAGCGAACCGCCCTTGGCGCTCGCCGACAGGGCGATGATCGAATGGCCCCCGGGCGAGCGCGCTCCGGCGCGGACATAGTCGACCTGGCCGCCGGTGCCGCCCAGATAGGCGCTGCCGCTCGCCTCGGCGTTGACCTGGCCGGAAAGGTCCACTTCCAGCGCCGAATTGATCGTGACAAAGCGCGAGATCTGCGAGAGCACCGCGTCGCCATGGGTATAGGCGGAATTGCACATGCGCAGCGCCGGGTTGCGGTGGACGAAATCGTAGAGCCGCCGCGTGCCGACCATCGCGCCGTTGATCGACACGCCCCGGTCGATTTCCTTGCGGGCATTGGTGACGACCCCGGCCTCGACCAGATCGACCAGCCCGTCGCCCAGCATGCCGGAATGGACGCCGAGGTCCTTGCGGTCATGCAGCAACCGCAGGATCGCATCGGGTACCGCGCCGACACCGGTCTGTATCACCGCGCCATCGCCAATGAACTGCGCGGCGTGGCGGGCAATCGCCTCGTCGACCTCGGTGATCCTGGCGGGTGCCACTTCGACGGGAGGTCGCGAGACGTGCACGGCGACGTCGATGGCGCTGGTGGGAATTGTCTCGCCGAAGGTGAAGGGCACCTGATCGTTGACTTCGGCAATCACCAGCCGCGCCCTGGCGACGGCGGCCTGGACATGATCGGCGATCAGCCCGAGGCTGTGGTTGCCATCATCGTCGGCCGGACTGACCTGGATCATGGCGACATCGCAGCCGATCTGCCCCGCCTCGATCATCGCGCCGATCTGGCCGACGTGGCAGGGGATGACGGCAAGCTTGTGCGCCTTGGTCATCGGCCTGAGCGCGCCTATTGCGCCCATGCTGGAGAGGCTGAAACTCCCAGTGGTTTCCGGCGTGAAAATGCCCGAAAAGCTGGTGGCGATGAAGGCGCTGAGCCCGCCGATATCGCGGCCCTGCGCGATCAGCGCCTCGATCAGCGTGCCGGGCTCGCCGCAGGCCTGGCCCATGACGATGCGGTCGCCGGGCTTGAGGAACTGTCGCAGGTCGAGCCCGGCTGCGTCGGTAACCACGCTCACAGCTTGCTTGCCTGACAGCAGAGGGCGGAAGCGGGCAGGTGTTGGATCGGCATCATTTATCCCTATTACCGCCTCCCCTGGGGGGCTATTCCTTGTCTCAGTATGACCTCGGCAGCTCCAGCACCTTTTCGGCGATGAAGTTCATGATCTGGTGCGGGCTTACCGGCGCGATGCGGGGGATCAGCACTTCGCGCAAGTAGCGTTCGACGTGGTATTCCTGTGCATAGCCCATGCCGCCCATCGACATCATCGCGGTCTGGCAGGCCTCGTAACCGGCCTCGGCGGCGAGGTATTTGGCGGTATTGGCCTCGACCCCGCATTCCTCGCCCTTGTCGAACAGGGTGGCGGCCTTGAATACCATCAGGCTGGCGGCTTCAACCTGCATCCAGGCCTTGGCGAGCGGATGCTGGATGCCCTGGTTCTGGCCGATAGGACGGCCGAAAACCACCCGCTCAGCCGCGTATTTCGACGCCTTCTTGATGGCGATCCGGCCTAGCCCGGTCGCCTCTGCACCCAGCAGCACCCGTTCGGGGTTCAACCCCTGCAGCAGGATGCGGAAGCCCTGGCCCTCCTCGCCGATACGGTCTTCGTCGGGAATGAACAGGTCGGTGATGAACAGCATGTTCGATCCGACCGCATGGCGGCCCATCTTCGGGATCAGCCGGTGCTCGATCGCCGAACGATCGAGCTTGCAGTAGAACAGCGTCAACCCTTCGGTCTTCTTCTTCACCTCCTCCAGCGGGGTGGTGCGCGCGATCAGCAGCATGCGGTCGGCGACGTGGGCGTTAGTGATCCAGATCTTCTCGCCATTGACGCGGTAGCCGCCGTCGACCTTCACAGCGCGGGTCTTGAGGCTGGTGGTATCGAGCCCGGTGTTGGGTTCGGTTACGGCGAAGCACATCTTCTCCGCACCCGAGATGATCGGCGGGATCATGCGGCTCTGCTGTTCATCGGTTCCGAACAGGATCACCGGCTCCAGCCCGAACACCGGCCCGTGGACGGCGGACGAGGCCGTCATGCCGCCGCCCGCTTCGGCGACCGCCTGCATCATCACTGCCGCCTCGGTAATCCCCAGCCCCGCCCCGCCGACGGCCTCTGGCATGGCAATGCCCAGCCAGCCGGCCTCGGCCATGCTCATGTGGAAATCGGCGGGAAATTCGCCGGACCGGTCATGGTCCAGCCAGTAATCGTCGCTGAACTGCGAACAGTGCTTGAGCACGGCCTCGCGGATGTTGGTCTGGTCTTCGGTGAATGCGAAATCCACGGGGTCGCTCCCTTGTCCGGTTCAAGGCGCTTCGCCTAGCAGCCGCATCCATGTCTGACAACGAAGCGGAAGCGGTGCCAACGGGGCAGTTGAAGGATCGACTTGGGAGGGGGGCGACGCATCCACAAGACTCCTCTGGCGTTTAGTGATAAGTTTCGGCTGCGCAGCAATGTCGAGGTGATCTCATGAATCCGAACAAGGCGCTTTGGGAAAAAGGGGACTTCACAAAGATTGCCGCAGCGATGCGGGAATCCGGTGAAGAGCTTGTCGAGAGCCTGGGCGTGAAGCCGGGCTTGAACGTTCTCGATCTTGGGTGCGGCGATGGAACGACGGCTTTGCCCGCGGCGCAGCGAGGGGCCAGCGTCCTGGGAGTGGACATCGCCGAAAACCTCGTGGCTGCCGGCAATGCCCGCGCGGCTGCGGCGGGACTGGACAACCTCCGTTTCCAGCAAGGCGATGCATCGGACCTTCGAGACCTTGCTGACGATAGTTTCGATCTTGTGATCAGCATCTTCGGCGCGATGTTCGCGCCGCGCCCGTTCGATGTGGCGAACGAGATGGTGAGAGTCGTGCGCAGCGGGGGCCGCATGGTCATGGGGAACTGGATTCCCGGCGATCCGACGCTGATTGCCCAAGTCCTGAAAACGAGCGCCGCCTACTCTCCGCCACCGCCCGAGGGGTTCATCAGCCCGGTGACGTGGGGCGTTGAGGACAACGTCTATGAGCGCTTCGGCGCAGCTGGCGTGCCCAAGGAGAATATCGTCTGCGAGCGCGCGACCTATGTCTTCCGCAGCCCTGCGCCCCCGCGCGAGCTGCTTCGGACCTTCAAGCAATACTACGGCCCGACGATGAATGCGTTCGAAGCGGCTGCAAAGGATGGCAGGGCCGATCAGCTGGAGACTGAACTGACTCAGCTGTTCGAGCAGCATAATCGCGCCGGTGCGGACAGCACCGAGATCCCGGCAACCTTCCTCAAGGTGACGGTCACCAAGCCGTAAGAGTCTGATCCGAAAATCGGTTTCAGAAGAACTCCCAGGGGGCATGGCTTTGTTGGCCCAATTGGGTTAGCGCCCCGCGCAATCCTGGGAGAACCACATGACCAAGCCCGCCAACCACCACGGCCCGCTCGCCGGGATCCGCGTGGTGGACCTGACCGGCATGGTCTTCGGACCCTATGCCACCCAGATCATGGCCGACATGGGCGCCGACGTCATCAAGGTCGAGCCGCCCGCCGGCGACAACACCCGCTTCATCAATGCCGGCCCCGCCCCTGACCTTGGCGGCGTCTTCGTCAACGTCAATCGCGGCAAGCGCAGCGTGGTGCTCGACCTTCGGACCGACAAGGACAAGGCGGTGCTGCGCGCACTGATCAAGACCGCCGATGTCTTCATCCATTCGATGCGCGGCAAGGCGATAGCCAAACTTGGCTTCGATTATGCCGCGGTCAAGGCGATCAAGCCCGATATCGTCTATACCAATTGCTATGGCTATTCCCGCCGCGGCCCCGATGCCGACAAACCGGCCTATGACGATACCATCCAGGCCGAATGCGGGCTGACCCATGTCCAGGGCCTGATGACCGGCAAGCCCGATTTCGTTGCCACGATCATGGCCGACAAGGTCGCCGGGCTGACCGGGCTCTATGCGACAATGATGGCGCTGTTCCACCGTGAGCGCACCGGAGAAGGGCAGGAGGTCGAGGTCGGCATGTTCGAGACCATGGCCAGCTTCATGCTGGTCGAACACGCCAGCGGCATGCTGTTCGAGCCCCCGCTGGGCCCGGCGCACTATCACCGCGTCGTCGCGCGCAACCGCAAGCCCTATGCCACCAGCGACGGCTATATCGCGGCGCTGGTCTACAACGACAAGCATTGGCAGGCATTTGTCGATGCGGTGAAGCCGCCGTGGAACAAGCCCGAATTCGACCTGCTGGCCAACCGGGCGAAGCAGATCAACCATGTCTATGGCCTGCTCGCCGAAACCTTCGCCACGCGCAGCACGCAGGCCTGGCTCGACCTGCTGGAAGAGCTGCACATCCCCGCCGCCCCGCTGCGCACCACCGACGAGCTGTTCGGCAACGAACATTTGAACGCCGTCGGCTTTTTCGAGACTGTCGAGAGCAGGCACGGCCCGATCCGCTATCCAGGCGTGCCGACATGGTTCTCCGAAACCCCCGGCAAGGTCGCCGGCCCGACGCCGCAGCTGGGCGAGCACACCGACGAGGTGCTGAGGGAGCTGGGGCTGGGGGACTGAACTGGGCTGGACCAGTGCGCGAAGCCGAGCACATGGGCGCACTTCAAGTGCAACGTCATCAGAATTCTAAGCTGCCTCAAATTCTCCTCGCAACCATCGAGCAAGCTCACGCACTCGAGAATAGGCGGTCTCGAATTTCTGCGCATTGGCGAACTCCGGTCCGGCCAGAACCTCATCGAGGTTTGCGATGGAGGCTGCAGTCCCTTGCATGTTCACCGTAGCAGCGTTGTTCACCGTCGTACCGTAATCAATATCCACGCCGATTACGCAGTTGGCTCCAAAATTGATCGCCTTGTTCACAATGATCGCGCGGGCAGTTGCTTCACCGCTGTTAACTTTGTGTGCCATACCTGAGTTCGTGCTGGTCGCCCCGAAAATATCTGAGAAACCTTGGCTCAGCTCGCTGAACATTCCTGTACCAACAGTGACATTTGCGGTTACCATGCCCTTTATCAGACACTTGGCACCCGGCGGCACTTGGCTAATAGTCATCATCGGGAAATCGATGATGTTGTTGGTGATATAGGCTTGGCAACGCTCTGACTCAGCTTGCAGTTGACCCACTGTCTCGTCGACAATCTCTTCGCCGCATTTTCCGCAGAGTTCGTCATAAGCTGTGCCGTGGATGAAGTTGACGATCTTCACGCGCAGCACAGGATACAGGTAATTGGGCGTTCCAAATACGCCCCCCAGCTTGGCTTCACAGTTATTGCAAAATTCAGCCATAAATCTGTCCTTCAAAAAAGCCGTGATTGGATCACGGCTTCTATCGATACATATAAAGTGATCAAACGCTATAGGTCACGGCAGTAAATTGTCAGGCACCAGTCCAAAACTTAGGGCCAGCACCACGAAACCCCTGGCCCCATTCCGACTTCCGGCAAAACTACGCCGCCCCCAGACTCATCGCCGGGGCAATCTCAATTCCGATTGCGAGCACGCCCAATCCCTGCAAAAGCCGGGGCCATACGAAATCAACGATCGAGGGAAGTCTGGGACATGTACGACGATAAACCGCAAGCTCAGTCCGCAGCCAAAACAGCCGGTGTCCCGGTTTACGAACGCATCCTGCAGTTGCTGGAAGCCGAAGGGATCAACACGATTTTCGGCATTCCGGATCCGAATTTCGTCCACATGTTCCTTGAGGCTGAGTCGCGCGGCTGGGAAGTGATCTCGCCCCACCACGAAGCCGCCGGCGGGTTCATGGCCGAAGCTGCCAGCCGTATCACCGGCAAGCCTGCGGTGTGCATCGGCACGCTGGGGCCGGGCATGGCCAACATGATGCCGGCGATCCAGTGCTGCCTGGTCGAGAATTCACCGGTGATCTTCTTCGGCGGCCAGCGCGCCCGCGTGACCGAGCGCCGGGTCCGCCGCGGCCGCATCCAGTTCGTCCGCCAGGAGCCGCTGATCGAGGCTTCGGTCAAATATTCGGGCTCGATCGAATATGCCGACCAGACTGACGAGATTGTCCACGAAGCAATCCGCAAGGCGATGTCGGGCACGCCCGGTCCGGTCTATATCGAATACCCCAGCCACGTGATCCTGGAAGAGCTGAACGTCGGCGACGCGCCGGTCCCGGCCAAGTACCGCCTGGTCAATCAGGGCGGCGATGCCGACATGATCGCCGAGGCCGTCCGCCTGATCAAGGCCGCCAAGAACCCGGTGCTGCTGGTCGGCCACGCTGTCCACACCACCCAGAGCGGCGCTGCGGTGAAGGAGCTGGCCGATCTGATGAACTGCCCGGTAATCCAGACTTCGGGCGGAACTTCGTTCATCCCCGGGCTTGAAGACCGCACCTTCCCCTATGGCTTCTCCGACTGCTCGATCGACGCCGTGGTCGAAAGCGACCTCTGCCTCGCGCTGGGCACCGAACTTGGCGAACCCTCGCACTTCGGCCGCTGGCGGCACTGGGTGGCCAACGAGGCCAACCGCAAGTGGATCTATGTCCAGCAGGACCCGACCGCGATCGGCGTCAACCGGTCCTATGACGTGCCGCTGGTCGGCGATGTCCGCGCGGTGGTGCCGCAGCTGGTGCGCGCGCTCAAGGACAGCCCCCGCGCGCCTTCGCCCAATTTGCAGAAGTATATCGATCAGGATGCCCGCCAGCTGGTCGAACTCTATGCGGAGAGCTGCACCAAGAGCGACGGCAACGGCACCCCGATCCACACCTCGCGCTTCATCACCGAAGCCACCAGGGCCTTCCCCAAGGACGGCATCATGGGCCGCGATGGCGGCGCCACGGTGATCTTCGGCTGGACCTACAACCAGTGCAAGCCCCGCGACGTGATCTGGAACCAGAACTACGGCCATATCGGCACCGGCCTGCCCTATACCATCGGCGCGATGATCGCCGATCGCGCGGCGACCAAGCAGAACCGCAAGGGCATGCTGGTGACCAGCGATTCCTCGTTCATGTTCCACATCGCCGAACTGGAAACCGCGATCCGCACCAAGCTGCCGCTGGTCTGCGTGGTCGGCGTGGATAACCAGTGGGGCCTCGAAGTCGGCGTGTACAAGCGCACCTTCGGCAAGAACGGTCCGCAGCCGGGCGTGCACTGGTCGAAGGACGTGCGGCTCGACAAGGTCTGCGAAGGCTTTGGCGGCTACGGCGAATATGTCACCAAGGCCGACGAGATCGGCCCGGCCATCGAACGCGCCTATGCCAGCGGCAAGGTCAGCGTGATCCACGTGGTCATCGATCCGATCGCCAATTCGGAAGAAATGCCCAAATACGACGAATTCCGCACCTGGTACGCGGAAGGCACGCAGTAAGGGATTTCCCCGTTGCATTCACAGGAGGGGCTTCGCGTATTGACCGCAGCTCTCACTGTTCGTCATCCTGAACTTGTTTCAGGATCCATTTCCCGGCACGACCGGAGCGTGGTTTTCGGGAGAGGACCTCGCCGGTTGCGCCCCTTTCGGCTTGCTCCAAACTCGCGGCACGATGGACCCTGAAACAAGTTCAGGGTGACGAAATTGAGGTATATTGGAAAAATACGATAGGCCTTCGCTAAAGCGGCGGGGCTTTGAACCGGGAGTTGACCATGCGCGAATATCTGAAGTTCTACATCGACGGCAAATGGGTCGATCCGGTCGAGCCCAATCTGGCCGAGGTCATCAATCCGGCGACCGAGGAAGTTTCAGGCCGCATTGCGGTGGGCTCCGTCGCCGATATCGAAAAAGCGGTCGCCGCCGCGCGCCGCGCCTTTGGCAGCTGGTCGCTGTCAACGCGCGCGCAGCGGCTCGATCTGCTGCAGGCGATCGGCGCTGAATACGAGCGCCGCCAGGCCGAGTTCGGCGATGCTGTCCGCGAGGAAATGGGCGCGCCCAATTCGCTGGCGCATGGCTTCCACTGGTATCTGGGCAAGGGCCATCTCGATACGGTGATCGAGGTGTTGAAGGAGTTCCCCTTCGAGGAACAGCGCGGCGCAACCCGCATCCTGCGCGAGCCGATCGGCGTCTGCGGGCTGATAACCCCGTGGAACTGGCCGATGAACCAGACCTGCGTGAAGATCTTCCCGGCGCTCGCCACCGGCAACACCATGGTGCTCAAGCCCCCGCAACTCGCGCCCTATTCGGCGCAGCTGCTGGCCGAAGTGCTCGATACGGCTGGCGTTCCTGCGGGCGTGTTCAACATGGTCCAGGGCAGCGGCGCGGTGCTGGGCACGGCGCTGACCACGCATGAAGATGTCGACATGATCTCGTTCACCGGCTCCGAGGGCGTCGGCGTGCAGATTTCGAAGGACGCCGCGCCGACGGTCAAGCGGGTTGGGCTCGAGCTTGGCGGCAAGAGCGCCTATATCGTGCTCGACGATGCCGCCATGGCCGAGCGGGTCGCTGCGGCAACAGCGGGGATGATGGGCAATTCGGGCCAGACCTGCAGCGCCGGTTCGCGGCTGCTGGTGCCCAGCGCGCGCATGGACGAAGCCGTGGCCGCGGCCAGCGCCGCTGCCGACAGCGTTTCGGTGGGCGATCCTGCCGGCAATTTCGCGATGGGTCCGGTGGTCTCCAAGGGCCAGTACAACATCATCCAGGACTACATCGAAAAGGGCATCGCCGAAGGCGCGCAGCTGATCGCGGGCGGCCCTGGCCGTCCCGACGGCATCGACAAGGGCTGGTTCGTGCGGCCGACGGTGTTCGTCACCACCAATGACACAACCATCGCGCGCGAGGAGATCTTTGGGCCCGTCCTGGTGATGATCGGCTACGACAATGTCGATCACGCTG
Organism: uncultured Alphaproteobacteria bacterium; assembly: GCA_963791765.1. Lineage (GTDB taxonomy): Bacteria > Pseudomonadota > Alphaproteobacteria > Sphingomonadales > Sphingomonadaceae > Novosphingobium. Next base: position 508,550 of record CAWBTL010000003.1, on the reverse strand, counting down.
TCGAAATCGCCAATGATTCGACCTTCGGCCTGGCCGGATATGTCGATGGGCTCGATCAGGAACAGTGCCGCGCCATCGCCCGCCGCCTGCGCGCCGGCTGGATTTCGATCAACGGCGGCTTCGATTTCAAGGCAGCCTTCGGCGGCTACAAGCGCAGCGGCAACGGCCGCGAATGGGGCGAATGGGGCTTCCATGAATACCTGGAGATCAAGTCGGTATTGAATTACGAGCCTGCGTAACCGCATCGCCTTCGAGGCTTCCCAGTGAAGGCGGCGCCAGTCCGCTCTCACGGGGCGGGGGAGCGCCGGGATAAGGTATAGCAGAGTTCCGTAGGCTGCGCAGCAGTTCGCTTCGTGCAAGAATGTCCCCCCGATTTCCCAGCAAAACCGCAAGGGCGACCAGGATGACCAAGACCACGCATAACGATGCTCCGGCCGATGCTCCTGATCGCGATGCCGCTGCGCAAATTGCACGCGAATGGCTCGATCAATTCGCCGAGGCCATCGCATCGACCCGGCCGGAAGCGGTATCGGCGTCCTTCACCCACGATGTCTACTGGCGCGATATTGTGGCGCTGAGCTGGGATATCCGCACCTGGTCAGGCATCAACGATGCCAGTGGCGCACTTGCCCTGTTTGCTCGCGAGCGCCGGCCCGGTGCCTTCGTTCTCGATACCGCAAGCGTTCAATCCATCGCGCGCAGCGGCATTGGTCCCTCGATCGAAGTGTTTTTCGACTTTGCAACCGATGTCGGGTTGTGCCGGGGGCAGGTCCGCCTGCGCCAGGGGGAGGGCGGGTCCGGACACATGGGCTGCCTGGACCGTTTTTACCGCGCTCGACGACCTCAAGGGGCATGAGGAGAGGGCCGGAAACAACCGGCCGTGGTTCATCGACCCCTCCCAGGACCCGTCCAGGAGATGGCTGACCTCGGCGGAGCATTCCGCCCGCTACGAAACGCACGAACCCGACACGGTGATTATCGGCGGGGCGCAGACCGGTCTGGCGCTGGCAGCCCGGCTTGGCGCGATGGACGTTGCGGCTCTGGTGATCGAAAAGGAACCGCGCATCGGCGATGTCTGGCGCAACCGGTACGCATCGCTGGTGCTCCACAACCAGGTGTGGGCCAACCACCTTCCCCACCTGCCCTTTCCGGCAAGCTGGCCGGTCTATATCACCAAGGATCAACTGGCCGAATGGCTTGAGATTTACGCCAGGACCCTGTCGATCGCGGCGTGGACTGCCACCACACTGGAGCAAAGCCATTACGACCCGGCGGAAAAGCGCTGGCAGTTGACCCTGCGGCGCGGCGACGGATCGACCAGCCTGGTCCGCCCGCGCAACATAGATCGACATACCCGTCCTCGGCGCTTTGCTTCGCTTCGATCGCGGCGGCATTCCGGTCCAGGGTTTGTTCGACAAGTTCGGCAATCATGTCCACCTGCAATTCAATCGCCGGCGGCTGGTTGGCGAAGGGAACGCCCGGTCCGTTGACCATGAACAGGTTCGGGAATTTCGCGTTCATCAGGCCAAGATAGCTTCTGGCCCCGTCTTTCCATTGGTCCTGAATGGAAATCCCGTCCACGCCCTCCAGCTTCAGACGCATGTAATTGCCGTCACCCGCATCGAACCCCGTGGCGAGGATGAGCATGTCCAGCTCATAAGTCTCGCCTCCCTCCAGGATTACCGAATTGCCTGCCAGCCGCGCTATGGGATTGGCTTTTATGTCGACCACGTCGACGTTGGCGCGGTTGAACTGCTGATAATAGCCGGCATCGCAAAGCGGGCGCTTTGCATACAGGTCCTGGGGGATGAGCTTTTCAGCCTTGGCAGGATCCTTGACTACCTGGCGAATTTTCGACCGGATGAATTCCTGGGCATATTTGTTGGCTCCCTCGTCGGTGATCAGGTCGTTGAAGGTGCCGAACATGAAGCGAAACCCGCCACCGTCGGCCCAGGACTCCTCGAACACGCGTTCGCGTTCTTCAGGGGTCACATCGTGTGCCGAAACATGGCTTTCCTTCGCCCCGAAGACGGTCAGCGTCTCCTTTTCCTGGTTCCAGATGTCTCGGTTCCCCGCAAGCCGCTCGTCGAAACCGACACGGCGACATACGATCGCATCATGGCGGTCAATGCGCGGAGTGTTTTCCTCGGGCTGAAGCATATTTTCCCGGCGCTCCGCCGGCAGGGCGGCGGGTCCGTGGTCGTCACCTCATCTACCGAAGGGCTGCGCGGCAATGCCGGCCTCGCTCCCTATGCCGCCAGCAAACATGCCATCATCGCCCTCGCCAAGACCGCGGCAATTGAATGGGCGGAGTTCAATATCAGGGTGAATTGCATCAACCCCGGGCCCGTCGATACCCGGCACCAGCCTGAGCCAGGCTATCGACATGCAAGTCGCGCTTGAAGAGCGCATCCGCAAGTTCCCTGAGGTCGAACGGGTTTTTGCCAAGATCGGCACCGCGGATGACCTACGCATGGGGCCGAACGGCATCCCGCGTTCGACCTATTGCTTCCGCCACACCTACGCCACCTTCCGGCTTAGCGAGGGTGTGGACGTCTATATCCTGTCCGAACAGATGGGCACCTCGGTCAAGATGATCGAGAACCACTACGGCCATGTGAATACCATCAAGCACGCCGACCGCGTGTTGATGGGCATTGGCGGATGGGAGGCCATGCACGCCGATATGGATGCCGAAGGCGACGTTGAAGAAGCCACCGCCAATGCGCGACAGGCGGCAAAATCGAAACAGTCGGTTCGCCCTGCCCACTTCAAACGCTGACTCCGCATCGCTGATGCCCTTTGGAGCCTTGCGTTTGCGCCGGTTTTTCGATGCGCCGCTGGCGCTCTTGATCGGGACACCGGCCAAGCGGGTGAAGGAAATAGGTGCGCCGAGCCTCAAGCACCCCTTTGCCCGCGTCTTCACCGCATTACGCCCCTTCGCCGCTGGCGAACTTAAAGGGGTGCACTGCGGTGTCTTTCCACCGACAACCAAAAATTTTGGCCACTGGCGATTGATTGGCTATCGCTTTATCAATCATTTTCATTCTATATCGTGATTGATAGAAAGGCATCTTATCCATCATGCGCTGGAATTGGCAGCTTCCCGACTGGCCTGATTTCCGCTTCGACGCGGATCGCATCCGCGCGTCTGAAGAGCAATTCCTGAAAGGTTCGGGCGTTGTCATTGGTGCGTTGCATCACCTTGACGCCGATGCCCGCGATGGCCTGACCATCGAACTGATTTCACAAGAAGTGGTCGATAGTTCCGCCATCGAGGGAGAAATCCTCGACCGCGCCAGTGTCCAGTCGTCGCTCGCGCGGCATCTGGGCTTTGCCACCAATCAGCGCCGCGCCAGTGCGGCAGAGGCCGGGGCCGCTGAATTGATGGCCGATGTGTATCGCAACCATGCTGCGCCGCTTGACGACCAGACCCTGTTTGCTTGGCACGCGATGTTGATGAACGGGCGGCGCGACATTGCCGATGTCGGGCGCTACCGTAGCCATGAAGATGCGATGCAGATCGTGTCGGGCGCGCTTCACGCGCCGCGTGTGCATTTCGAGGCTCCGCCGTCCGATACTGTTCCTGCGGAAATGTCCCGCTTCATCGCGTGGTTCAACGGCAGCGCACCGGCATCTGCGAATCCGCTTCCCGCGATCACCCGTGCGGCCATCTCGCACCTGTGGTTTGAGAGCATCCACCCCTTTGAGGATGGCAATGGCCGGATTGGGCGCGCGATTGCTGAAAAGGCTTTGGCGCAAAACCTTGCGGCCCCGACGCTGACGGCGCTTGCGGAAACGATCCATCGTCACCGAAAAGCCTATTATGCCGCGCTCCAGCTCGGCAGCCAGAGCAACGACATTGATGCCTGGCTGACATGGTTTGCCGATATTGTCATTGAGGCGCAGGCGCGGACGATCACGCGCATTCGCTTCCTGATCGACAAGACGCGGCTGCTTGATCGCTTGCGCGGCCAAATTAACGAACGGCAGGAAAAGGCGCTGCTTCGCTTGTTTCGTGAAGGGCCGGACGGCTTTGCGGGTGGGTTGAGCGCCGGAAATTACCGGACGATTACAGATGCCAGCCTAGCCACCGCGACCCGCGATTTGAATGACTTGATCGAAAAGGGCGCGCTCGTTCGCACCGGAGAACGGCGCTACGCGCGCTATCATCTCGCTTCTACATTCCAACCGCTGCTGTTAGGCAGAGAATCAACGCTAAATCCAGAGTAAGTAATCTATGCCGAGAATTTTTGACAACATCGACAATGCTTTATTGCCTGAATTGAGCAAAGTCTTGTCAGTCTCCAAGAGTGCTGATTTCTGCGTCGGCTACTTCAATTTGCGTGGATGGCGCAAAATTGATCAACATATCGAAGGTTGGTCTGGACAGGATGGTAATGCTTGTCGCCTTCTTGTCGGGATGCACAAGTCTCCTGAAAAGGGATTGCGGGAAAAACTAGCAACTGCCTTCCATGACGACGGAATCGACAATGCCCGTGCCTTGGAATTGAAAAAGGAGCTAACCCGGCAGCTCGACAGCATTGATCGTGCGATAATTGCGGCATTGACTGAAGATGGCCGCATGACCTTCAAGCAGCTTGCCAAACAGATCGGTCTGTCCAGTCCCAGCGTAACCGAGCGTATTCACAAGTTGGAAGATGCTGGCGCTATCCGGGGATATACAGTTTTGGTCGATACCAAAGTCTTCGGTCTTGGTATCGCCGCTCATGTCCGTATGCGTGCAATGCCCGGTGAGGTGAAACGGGTTGCACAGATGCTGATCGACACGCCCGAGATTGTCGAAGCGGATCGTGTCACCGGAGAAGATTGTTTTCTGGCAAAGGTTATGGTCTGCGATGTGCAGGAACTTGAGAATGTGATTGATCGGTTCCAGCCGTATGCTTCGGCTGACACGGCCATCATTCTATCGTCAACCGTCGTCAGCCGCCTTCCTAAGTTATAGGAGATTTCGCTGCGGGCGGTGAGCTTCGGTTGATTAAGCATATGCCATTTCTTGGTTCTAGAACACCGAAGCCGTCTCTAAGGCGGATATGAAAGTATTGCCCTTATTATGTATGGTAGCGGATCGGAAATGGGATCGCCGGTCGCAGCCTGTTTTGACAACAAGACTTGTTCGATAATCGACCAATCGAGTGCCCGTGCATCGCGCTGATGAACCGCCGCCGCTATCGACGCAGCCGTCGTAGTATGGTCGTGGGGTAAACCGCAGAGTTTCTCAAATATTGAAAAGCGGGCTAGGTTGGCCCCGTGACACGATCAACATAAGATTGCTGGTGGCGCGGCTGAGAGCCACATAGAGCTTCGCCCTAGCCGCACGGGTCTGGCTGAAATTCCGCAGATCGCACGGCAGCAACATGACGTTTTCAAACTCCAATCCTTTGGCTTTATGAATAGTGCTGATCGCTTTCGGGGGCAGTTTGGGTCGAGCATAGGTGCGTCTCCTAGCGATTTCGGCGAAGCCTTCATCGGGATCATCGAACCTGACGAGTTGGATTGCTTCGGCAAATTCTCGGGAATGATGGACCCTGACATCTGAAAAGGCAGCCTCATTAGCGATCAGGTCGCGCAGGTGAGCCAAAGCGTTTCCAATCCCTCGATGGTCAGGGGCATCAACTATATGCCGAGCCATAGATTGCAGGTGAAACGGTTTACCGGTGCAGTTTGCGGCGCAGTCGTTCTGGGCTTCGGTCACAAAGCGATTACCAAAAGCCGTGGGCGAAAACCCGGAAGCTACCCCGCCCATGAATGCCACCAATCCCTTAGCAAGTTCGGTCGGATTGCCTCTGTTTGCGACGGCCAAGGAGACGAGGCCCGCAAGTCCGTCACGGACATGCCCTTCCCAGATTGGAATTCGCCAACCGAAGAAAGCGCGAAGCGAAGTAACGGTCGCGTTTTGGCCGGTGAGTACAAGGAGCGACCCTTGGGCGTTTGACCGCGCATAGATCGGAGCGCTGAGATTGTTCGCTACACTATAGCCGCCATGAACCGGTGCGGTGTTGTCGGCATAGTGGACGGTAAGCCCCGCCGGGAGATTTGCGGTGAGGTCGATCTGGCCGCCGTCACGAAGGGACGTGCGAGCGGCAAGAATCCAGGCTCCCAATTCAGGCTGGCTGTTCGCCCACCGATGGGCTTGGTCCAGCTCTTCAAATCGGTCGGCAGCATTCTTTAGGTCGATCCATCTTTGATCGGCGGCGGCCATTTGCGCTTGGCTACCGCTGAATATCTGCTGCATCGGGTCTGCGAAGATGCGGAGCTGAGCACCTGCACTATGAAGAGCAATAATGATGGCATGTTGGTCTGCACTGGCGTCCTGGTGCTCGTCGCAAATGATTATAGGAAATCGGTGCGCCACAGTGGCAGCGATCATAGGGTGAGATGCGAGGAGCTTGGCCACCTTTTGGGCGGCGATGCTGTATCCGTTGCCTCCTTCCCGCCTAGCCCAAGCCCCTACGTCGGCAGGCAAGCCGAGGGCTTTGTGGTAGGCACAGGCAATCTCGGTAATTAGGCCATCAATGGTGCGGATTTCCACGCGACGATTTAGGCCTCGCGTTCGCGCAGCAAACACGTCGCATGCCGCATTGGTGTGGGTCAGAATAAGGAGTCGACCATCGCCAAGAGACGGCGCAATATCGCGGGCATAGCTCGCGCCTTGATATGTTTTCCCGCAACCGCCCGGCGCTTCCACGACTACAAGCCGCGCGGACGACCGTAGTGCTTCGGCTACGGAAGCGTCGCTCATCAATCCACCGTCTGCACCGCTGGCAAACCAACAGCGTCTCGGACCGCATTCACGAACGGCAAAAGCTGTGGCTGCACATGGGGCCAAAGGCCAAGAGCAAACATTTTCTCAGCAAGCTCCACGCCACCGGCGGTAGATTTGAACCACCGTTGACCGTGTTTCTTCCACGACTTCTTTATATTCTCCGCCGCTTCCGGGGGAGCATGGCCGCAAGCTGCCTCGATCATGAGTTGCAGGATGTTATCGGTCGCGGCCTGTATGGCAGCCAATGATTTGTCCTGACTTCCCGCGCGATCCGCCAAGGTTCGCAAGCGCTCCCCGTCATCGCCGTCTGGGTCGCGGATGAATGCCTCAAGCTGGTCGTCGGCTAAGTGCGGAATTAGATTGGTTTCCAGGCAGCCATTGTCCCAACGCATGAGCAGCAACCCCAGCTTATCCTTGACCTGCTGCCACAGGCCCATCTGAGTGCCCTCGTTATCGGCGAAGCCCGCGACCTTAAGTCCGCTGTCCGCGATGCCGCGCAATACGGCCAGTGCTTCGGAATTGCTCCCTCCGTCACTGACCCAAATCCCGTAACGCCGCATGTCTTCGCCAAGGGAGCGATTGATAAGAGTGGTGACAAAGCCGACCTCGGTAGCACCCTCGGCTATGATGGCCACGCGAGCCAGAAAGGTTTCAGGGTCGCGCTTCTGTTGCGGCCCGACTGTAGCGGGCAATTCCCCGACCGTGCCGCCAGCGTCTACATACCAAAGGCTAGCACCGACAGCGGCACTAACCGCCGGGGCGCTGTGGGTCGTCACAAAGACCTGAGACGGTCGGGTAATCAGCTCCTCCATCAATAAGCGCTGACGGTAGGACTCCAGCCCGCGCTCGATTTCATCGACGACCATAACCGGATGCTCGACCTGATGGGCCGCCGCCACTTCCAGCGCCGCCAGTCGTCTTGTGCCAGCGCCCCAGCTAGACAGCGGCAGCATTGTTCCGTCCTTTGTCGCCGTGAGGCCGATCAATGCGCTCAATGAGAAGCCCGGCCCACCTACAAGCCCCAGACTTAAATCGGTTGGTAGCGCACGCTTGCCGAAACGCTCGTCCAGGTTGCCAAGCGCAGTTTTCGCATCGTCATGCAAAACGCCTTTCACGTCGGTCTTGGCGATTTCGTTGCCCAAGCGGGACCGCAATGTCTTGTCGCTCAGCAGACGTTCGAGTGCTGAGCCCTGGATAAGTCGAAGATCCCGGTCGTTGCGATCGTCACCGCTCAGCCGCACCAGGCCGATGTTGCGCCTGACAGACACTGGAAAGTGATCGAAGGTGTCATCGGGTTGGCAGATTTCATGTTGAAGCTCGAAATCGGGCGTGCCGTATACCCGCAGGCAGAACACAGGATCATTCGGCTGCGCAGCTTCGGCGTCCATGTCCGGAACCTTGGCGGTCGTGCCGTCCCACTCCCACGGCCAGACGCTTTTGCGCTGCTCGGCGATTCCGCATGATAGCGGAAGCGCCATGACGGCTCCGATCTCGAAACCGTCTTCATATTTTCGCTGCCAATAATCCGCATCGGAAAGGGTGCTGGCATTGGTCGGATTCAGCAGGAGCGCGATTGCTTCAAGGATGGTGGTCTTGCCGACATCACCGCCGCCGAGTAGGACATTCACACCCTTGCCCGGACGCCACAGCAGTTTCTCGATGCCCCGAAACCGTCGAATTGACAGGAAGCGAATATACGGCGCTTCGTCCGCCGCTGGTAGTTCTTGATCTGGCATCCCGAAATCTTAGCCGAAGTGCAGTGCTTGGGAAACTCCTTCATCTTTTCAGTAGTCGATCGTCCGCCAGTTGCTCTCACGTCAGTTCGGCTTTTAAGGCAATGCACGCGGTTTAATTCAGCACAGTCTGATTGTCTGGCGACGGCACGGGCGGAATAACTTACGCTCCTATCGGTGCCCGAATCTCACTTCGCAATTGATCAAAAATAATGAGCAAGCGGCGTTTTCTAGTTGCCGTCATTCGCGGCAAACCGAAAAAAGTTCTACACAGTTCCTGCACAGGCCAAAAATGGCCTATTTTTGGTAATTATATCAGTGACTTACAAGTCACCGATATAATGGTCGGGGAGACAGGATTCGAACCTGCGACCCTCTGCTCCCAAAGCAGATGCGCTACCGGGCTGCGCTACTCCCCGACCTGGGGTGTCATGGTAACAAGCGATGGTGGGCCCGGCAGGACTCGAACCCGCGACCTAGCCGTTATGAGCGGCCAGCTCTAACCAACTGAGCTACAGGCCCGCATCGCTTGTCGACCGGCGCGCGTTAGCTTGCGCGGCGGCGCTAGGCAAGCTTGACCGACGCCATGATCTCGCTGACGCTGGTGGGAGCGACGCCGCGCCGCGCCAGATACTCGAAAATCTGCCGCCACCAATCGTAAAAGGCGTCGAGATCGGCCTCGCTGCGCACATAGGGCGTGTGGCCCGGCACCAGCGACGGGCTGTGGAACGACAGCACCAGCACTGGCAGCCCGCTGTCGATGGCGATATCGATGCCGCGGATGGCTTCGTCCACGGTCACCCCTTCGGGGGTCAGCGGGATCCGCTCGAGCATCCGGAGCCGCGACAGCACGCCGCGCATCCACGGCACCCGCCACAGCCGCGGATAGAGCCAGTGGCCGAGCTGGCGCAGCAAACCCCAATAGACCGCCGTCAGCGGCAGTTCCATCAGTCCGCCCTTGCCGCCCAGCCAGTAGGGCCGGTTGGGATGATCGCGGAAATTGGGTCCACCGGTCCAGCTGTAATCGAAAGTGGCGCGCACCGAGGTGTCGATGGCGATGCCGCATTCGGCCAGAAGTTCGGCGCTGTTCGGCCCGACGCCATAGCGGCAGGCGCGGTAGATCAGTGGGGCCACGCCGAAATTCCGGTCGATGGTGTCACGCAGCCGGCGCATTTTGCCGTGTTCCAGCGCACGGGGAAGATTGCCGGCATAGCTGTTGTGCTCGTTCACTTCCTCTTCGAACGGCGGGCTGACCCAGGGGTGCAGCTGCACCCCGGCTTCGGCGCGGCCGGCGACGATCGCCTCTTTCAACGCCTCACGGGCTGCTTCGGAACTGGCAACGGGATGGTCCATGAGGTAGATCGGCGCGACGCCAAAGCCCTCGCAGAACTGCTGGAACTTGCGCAGCATCGGCACGGTGACGATACTGTGCTTGTGGCGGTCAAGCGGGGCACGCCAGTCAAATTCCTCTTCGGTATCGACGGTCAGAACGAACCTTTGCCCAAATCCTTCGCGGAACTGGACGAATTCGGGCGCGATTGGCAGTTCGGGAATACTGACGGCTGCCAAACGCGTTGCTCCCCCCTGTGTCAGCGGCCGTCCCGCCGGGCTCCGCTAATGCAGACTACTGCACGACTTGGCTATGGCCCCCGGCGGTCCGGGTCAAGCCCGGCAAAGCCAGCCGCAGTTTATCTCCACGGCGTTCGAGCGATCCGCCTGCGGCTTGCGCCTCGGTTCGGGCAAGGCGGAGCGCGAATCCGGTGCCGAACATCCCGGCGACCAGCGCCTGCTGCTGCACCCCGGCAACTGCATCGAACAGGGCATCGCCCTCGCAGGCCGCGAGGCTGGCCGGAAGGTCGACCGACACCACCAGCTCCGCGCCCCGCTGGCGCAGCCGCAGGCGCAGCACCTCGCCCGGAGCTGACGCCCCTGCCAGCACCGCCAGCAACCGCCACACCAGCCGCTCCACCTCGTGCTGCGCCATCGCGACGGGCAGCGACGAGGCGTCTGGCCTGAGTTTGAAGCCGCTGCTGCGCGGACGGGTGAAGGCCTCCAGCTGCGTCGCCGTAGCGGCGACAACTGCCACCAGATCGCATTCGCCGGGATCGAGCGACAGCTCGCCGCTGTCGAGCTTGATCAGCCGCTCCAGCTCCTCGAAGCCGGCCAGAATGCGCGCGCTGTCACCGGCGATGGCGGCGGCGAGCGCGCGGTATTCATGCGGGGTCGGGCCGAACAGTTGCTGCTGGATAACCTCGGCAAAGCCCTGGATGGCATTCACCGGTGTGCGCAATTCGTGCAGCAGCTGGCGCATGCGGTCGGAATCGCTGTCCACCGTGGCGCCAGGTGCAGCCAGGTCGCCCGCGCCGGCCGCAGCGGGACGGCGCATTCGGCCGACATAGCCGGTGAAGCGACCGGCGGGCTTCTCGAACCGCGGCGCAGCATCGACCCGCCACGCGCCCGCCACCGCCGGTGCACCAGCGATGGCCAGCCGCCCGTTGGCGATCGGGCGGCGCTGACGGAAACTGGCGGCCAGGTCCGGCGAAGATTGGGCCGGCGAAAGCGCGTCCTGCACGGCAAGTTTCAGGCCGGCGACCATTGGCGCCGTGGCCGGGTCGGCCCAGACAATGCTGCCTGCGCCGTCAGTGACGAAATCGATGCGCTCGGCGCGGCGCTGGCGGGGGGTGTCGGGATCGTCGCCCAGCGGCAGGCGCAGTCCGTTGGCGGAAATGGTGGAGCTCTCCAGCGGCTGACGGGTCTTGCGAAAGGCCTCGATGCGCTTGACCAGCTTGCCGATGCCGCCGGGCTGATGGCTGTGCGCCAGGTCCGCCGAGGTGAATTCCGCCGCTGTCAGCTGCGCCGCATCCGCCGTCAACTCTTCGACTTCGGCCGGGGGCAGCGGGCGATAGGCAATGCCTAGCCGGTCGAGCAGCGCCTCGACCCGCAGGCCTAGCCCGCGGCGATTGCGGATCAGGTGGCGGGTGCTCACCGGCAGTGCCGGGATCAGATCGAGCCATTGATCGTCGGTGAGCTGGGCCCGCGCGATGGCGGCCGCGGCAACCTGCGGCTCTGCCCCGGCCAATTCGGCGACCAGCCGCGGGTTGCGCAGCCGCAGCACCGGCTCCTGCAGCAATTTCGCCCGCTCCCGGGCGGGGATCGCACCGGATATTTCCGCAAGCCGCAGATAGGCGGCATCAATGCGCGGCCCTTGCGCGCTGCTGAGGCTGGTGCCGAGCAGATCGAGCAATTGCCGATAGACGACACGTGCAATCGCATCGCTGCTCACGCCCTGGCGCAGCACGGTGTCGAGACGGTCATCGAAATGCATCGCAGCTCCGCTAACCCCCAGCCGCGCTATGGGGTGAATGGGTCAAAAGGTGAAGGCGCATCCTATCAGTTTACCACCGGTTCGGAAGCGGCAGCTTGGGCGCGTTGCAATGCGGGACAATTGCGATAGAATGTAATAATATTATCGCGGGTGGACTTTTCCGGCTGTGGATATTGCCGGAACGGCCAGTAAATCGCGGGCAGCCACTGCAGGGGCAGGAAAATTATGAGTCTCGATGCGATCGACCGGCGGCTGCTAGCCGAACTGCAGGACGAAGGTCGGGTCACCAATGTCGAGCTGGCCACGCGCGTCGGGCTGACCGCACCGCCCTGCCTGCGGCGGGTGCGCACTCTTGAAGAATCGGGTGTCATCAAGGGCTATCATGCCGACATCGACGCAGCCAAGCTGGGCTTCGCGATCACGGTTTTCGCCATGGTCAGCCTCAAGAGCCAAGCCGAGGACGCGCTGCGCCAGTTCGAAGATCACATGCGCGGGCTTCCCGAAGTGCGCGAATGCCACATGCTCAACGGCGAGATCGATTTCATCCTCAAGATCGTCAGCAAGGATCTGCAGAGCTTTCAGGAATTCCTGACCTCGAAGCTGACCCCGGCCCCCAATGTGGCCAGCGTCAAAACCTCGCTGACCATCCGGACCGCGAAGCAGCTGCCCGGCGTTCCTTTAGATTAGGGCCGCAGCTTCCAGCGCCAGCAAGTAACTTTTCGCGCCGAATCCCGCAATCGAGCCCTTGGCGGCCATGCCGACATAGCTGTGGCGGCGGTATTCCTCGCGGGCGTGCGGGTTGGAGAGGTGCACTTCGATCACCGGCGTCCTGATCGAGCGGATCGCATCGTAGAGCGCCAGGCTGGTGTGGGTGAGCGCACCGGCATTGAGCAGCACTGCCTTTGCGCCTTCGGCCTGGGCCTGGTGCATCCAGTCCAGCAGATGGCCTTCGTGGTTGGACTGGCGCATGTCGATGGTCAGGCCCAGCGCCTGGGCACGGTCCTCGAGCATGGCGGCGATATCGTCGAGCGTATCGCTGCCATAGATTTCGGGCTCGCGCAGCCCCAACAGATTGAGGTTGGGCCCGTTGAGCACATAGACTGAGTTATTCGCCATGTTCCGGCCCTGCTGCCTGCGGTGCGCCTGCCCTAATCGGGCCGGGCCACCGTGGCAAGCATGTGTGGCGCGTCAGGCGCCAGAGGCATCACCCGATCCTTCTCCGATAGGCGTGACCTCGATTGAATCGGGATCTTCCTCGGCCAGCTTGCGCAGTTCTTCCTCTTCGTTCTGAGGAGCTTCCTCTGCCTCTTCATCGGCATCGACGGACGCGTTGAGGCTTGCCCGGGCAGCTGCTGCGGCCCTTTCGGCCGCGGCCTTGCCGCGAAGCGCGTCAAGCCTGCCCTCTTCGGCAGCCGCGAGCCTGGCTGCCATTTCTTCGTCCTGGCCGGAGCCGCACGCCGTCAACGCGGCCAGCGGCAACAGCAGAGCGGCGATGCTGACGACACTGCGCCGGCGGATATGTGCAAATTCGCTCACCTGGGATCCTCCAAAACAAGCTGTCATGCCTGTCAGTCGACCGTCCATAGCGGCAAAGCACTTATCATTTCTTAACCAGCACTCGCAGCCGGCCCACTGACGAAGGACTGGAAGGCGGCTATTTGTCCGACCCGGCGATCTTGCCCCACTGGCGCGCGGCGGTGTAGCCAAGGTAGCCGGTGCCGAACAATGCGTAGAGCGGTTCGGGCAGGCCATTGAGGTAGGCGTTCATGCCCCCGGCAATGGCGCTGGCCGTATCCGGACGGAAGGCGGCGATCATGCCCATCGGCACCGCCCACAGGATCATCGCATACATCACATAGAGAAAGCTCGGCCGGGCCCGGCTGGTCCAGGGGTCGGTCGAGTTGGCTTCGGCGACGATGGCGGAAAGCTGGATCTGCAGCAGGTCCATTTCCTGCGAGCCCTGCAGCTTGAGCAATTCCAGCTTGGCGCGGTCGCGCGCGGCCTTGTCTGGGATGATCTTGTCGATGATCGAGGCGATGGGGCCGATCAAGGATTCGAGAAGCGGCATGGCTTGGCTCCTTTGGTTTCAAGAAGCGGGTTATATAACCATATGGGGTAATGTAGGAAAATATTATCTGCACTGCCCTGCCACTGCCGGCCGCCGCCAAGGCCGCCGGGTCGCGTGGAAATGCAAACGCTAACCCGCCCGATTGTTATGGCTATTCATATGGTTGTGAAAAACATCGCCGCAAATTAGGGATATGTCTTTACCCTGGGACAAGCATCCGGATTAGGATAAAATTGTTCATGCAAATTATCACATAAAGAACTGGTCACCCCCATTTATACGTCGATTGACTTTGGATCGATCGGGCAATGCGCGCTGCGGCGCACGGGGGCATAATGCGAATTCTGGCTTTGGCATCGCAAAAGGGAGGGTCCGGCAAGACGACGCTGTCCGGGCATATCGCTGTCCAGGCGCAGCGCGCCGGGGCCGGGCCGGTGGTGCTGATCGACATTGATCCGCAGGGTTCGCTGGCCGACTGGTGGAACGAGCGTGACGCGGAATTGCCTACCTTTGCCCAGACCACCGTCGCCAGGCTGGCGAGCGACCTTCAGACGCTGCGCCAGCAGGGCTTCAAGCTTGCCGTGATCGACACCCCGCCTGCGATCACCATGGCCATCCAGAGCGTGATTTATGTCGCCGAGCTGATCATCGTTCCCACCCGCCCCAGCCCCCACGATCTGCGCGCAGTCGGCGCTACCGTCGACATCTGCGAACGCGCCGGCAAGCCGCTGATCTTCGTGGTCAACGGCGCAACGCCCAAATCGCGGATCGCTTCCGAGGCGGCGATCGCGCTGTCGCAGCATGGCACGGTTGCTCCGGTCACCCTCCACCATCGCACCGATTTCGCAGCTTCGATGATCGACGGACGCACCGTCATGGAAGTCGATCCCGGCAGCCGCTCGGCGCAGGAAATGGTTGCACTGTGGGAGTATATTTCCGGCCGGTTCGATCGCAATGTGCGCCGGACAGTGTTTGCCGATCCGTCGCGCCTCCCGGCCCTGCATCCCGGCGCGCCGAGCCCGGCAGGCGGCTTCGGCCGCCGCGTCGCGTGATTCGGGGCGATTGCACGCAAATGAGCGCCGCCAAGCCCATGGGATCGCTGTCCCCACGGCTGCTGGCGCGCAAGGGCGGGGCCAGGCCGGCGATGCGTCCGCAGATGCCGCCGCTGGCGCAATTTCTACAGGCCAGCACCGCAGAGCTTGACGATCTCGGCTGGAATGACATGGGCGGCGATGAAGGCGAAGCGCCCGCCCCGCCAAGCCCATTCCAATTTGCCCAGACCGCCTGCGAACTTCCGCTCATTCCGCGAGCGCTCGTGTCGTTCCAGCCCCGCCGGGTTGCGGTCAGCCTGAAGCTGGACGAGGATCGCCGGCTCAGGCTCAAGCTCGGCGCGATCCTGTGTGGGCGCAGCGCCCAGCAATTGCTGACCGAGGCGCTGGACCGGGTGCTGGACAGCTACCCCGAACTTGCCGGCATTTCTCACGGCCGACGACCCGATTGAGTCACGGCTTCGCTCAACCTGGCACTTACTGTAATTTTCCTGACAGTTGATTGACTAAAACCACAGCGCAAGCTGCGGGCCTCTGTCACTTTGTAGGGGGAATTCGTTTAGGCTGGATCAGGTACTTATCCTGAATAAGGTAGCAGAAATCAATTCCGGCAGTCGGCCTGCATGCAAGCGAGCGATGTGCGCCCTGATCGGGGGCCGTGCAGTCAATCAGGGGGCGCTTCGGCCAATGTTGAGACTTTGGCATTCAGTCAGCGGCAGATTTGCCCGTACCGATCTGCGCCAGGTCGATCCGGCCGCGCCTGCCAGGCCGGCCTGGGCGATTGTACGCCTGCTGCTCGCCGCCGCTACCGCCGCCTTCATCGCCAAGGAGGTCCACGATCTCCAGCTCGCCGCACGATTTAACCAGTCGATGCATCTGTCGAGCGAGACGCTGGGCGAGGCGGCGATTGATCTTTTCCTGTTGTGCCTGATCGTCATGCAGCTCCTCTATTTCCGGACTCGCTTGCACAAGCAGACGCTTCGGCAATTCAGGGATAGCCGGATCAGGGCGGAGAGGAACGCTGCCACCGACATGCTGACGGATCTCGCCAATCGGAGCAGTTTTTCTCAGGCGGTGGATAGCGCGCTCGGCTCGGCGGCGTGGGAACAGCGCAATCTGCTGCTGCTGGCGGATATCGACAAGTTCAGCCAGATCAACGATCTGTTCGGGCATGGGGTGGGCGATGCAGTGCTGGTCGAGTACGGCCAGCGATTGCGCGCGGCATTTCCCGAGGCTATCGCGATTGGGCGGCTGGCGGGCAATCAGTTCGCGGTTCTGGCCTATGCCGATGGCGACGATGAAGCGTTTGCCGCCAGATTGCCGATCAACACCGCCAACCGGCTTGAGCATGACGGCCAAACCATCACCCTGCCCGGCCTGTGGGTGGCGATCGGCATGGCCAACAGCGCCAAATGCCTGTCAGCCAGCTTCTCGCTGCTGCAGGCGGCCGAATTCGCGGTGACTGCGGCCAAAGGGGCGGGCGGTCATTGCACGCAGGCTTTTCATGGTGAACTCAAGCGGCAGTTGCAGGAAGAGACCCGGATCCTGTCCGAGCTTCCCAATGCCATCGCCACGCATGAGATCATCCCCTATTTCCAGCCGCTGGTCGGGCTTGAGCATGGCGATCTGCGGGGCTTCGAGGTGCTGGCCCGCTGGCTCCACCCGAAATACGGGATAATCCCGCCCGTCAAATTCATCCCGCTGATCCGCGACGCGCAGATGCTCACCGCGATGACCGAGCAGTTGATCTCGCTGGCCTGCGAGGAAGCGCGGTTCTGGCCGAAGCGCTTGGTGCTGGCGTTCAACTTCAACGCCGAGCAACTGGCGCAGCCGTCGCGCGCGCGGTTGCGGACCCCGATCATCGCCATCAGCGAGACCGATAACTGGCAGGCCAAGGTCGCAAGCCTCGATGCCGGCGCTGACGATTATGTCGTCAAACCCTGCCAGACCGAGGAAATTGTCGCCCGGCTCAACGCCCTGTTCCGCCGCAGCAGCGGGAATACGACGCCCAGGCTGGTGGTCGGCCAGCTCGCCGTCGATCCGGCGGCTCGCAACGCCACGCTGTCGGGAGCCGCGCTGAGCCTGACCGATCTGGAATACCGACTGCTGCATCTGTTTGTCCGCAATCCCAACACCACCCTGTCGCACGATGCGATCCGCGAATATCTCTATCCGCATGACCCGACGCGGCACGACAATACGATTGCGGTGCATGTCGGGCGCTTGCGCAAGAAGATCGGGCGCGACCTGATCCTGAGCATTCGCGAGCTGGGCTACCGGATGCCGCGCTGATCGCCCAATACCGGCAGGCGCACGGTCACGCGCAGTCCGCCCAGCGGCGAATCGCCCAGCTCCATTTCGCCCTCGTGGATAATGCAAAGCTCGTTCGCGATAGCGAGGCCGAGGCCCGTGCCGCTGACGGTATCGTCAAGCCGCTCACTGACGATTAGCACCTGTTCGCGCTTGTCGGCCGGAATGCCGATTCCGTCGTCGTCCACGGATATTTCGACCCGGTCGCCGACTTGCCGCCACGCGACTACGACCTCGTTTGCCGCCCATTTGCAGCCATTGTCGATCAGATTGGCGAGGATTTCGCTCATATCCAGCGGATCGCAATGGACCTTGACGTCGCCAGGCGTTTCGATGCGCAGGGCCACCGGCGTGCAGCTTGGCCATAGCATCGAAGATCCGCTCGACGCCCTTGCGGACCGAAGAGGTCTGGCCGATGCTGGCAGCGGGCAAGGCCGATCGCGCTCTGGCCAGATGGTATTCGATCCGCCGCCGCATCGCATTGCCGGCATGCAGCAGCGACTCCGACCGCTCGACCAGCCCGGCCTTGCCGATACGCTCGGCCTCGTCATAGATGATCGCCAGCGGCGTGCGCAGCCCGTGCGCCAGATTGCCGGCCATGGTCCGGGCGCGTTGCAGCATGGCGTGGTTTTCGGCGAGAAGGCGGTTGAAATCCTCGATCAGCGGGGCGACTTCCGCCGGAAAGTGCCCGGTCAGCTGGTCAGCTTCGCCGTTGCGCACCTGCGCAACGGCGCGCCGGATCGCATTGAACGGCCTCAACCCGTAGCCGATCATCAATATCCATACTAAATTGGTGGCCACGCCCACGACGCTGAAGAGGATCAGCGTCGGCCGTTCGAACTTCTCGATGACTTTGTTCAGACCTGCACTGTCGACGGCAACGATAACGGCTGTCGGCGCGCCACCGTCCGGACTCGGGTAGGTCCGCTCGTATTCGAAGATGCCGTCCACTTCGCGCTCCCACTTGCCCTGCGCCAATTCGTCGTGCGGCAATCGCAACTGATGCAACCGGCGACCTTTGAGCGAAGCTGACCGCAGCGGCTGAAAGCCGTCGCGATCGATCTCTCATAGAACCTCGGCCTTTTCATCGATGAAAGCGGTGGTTGGCGGGATCAGCTTCAGGCCGGGTTGGCCGCGCGCGTCGTAACGCAGTTCTTCCGTCAGCTGATCGGCATAAATCGCCATCTCTTCCCGAAACTGATCTTCGGCATAGGATTCGAAGAGTGTGGACGCGATCAGGAAGACGACGATGACATCGAGCAGAAAGATAACCGCGCTGCCCGACATCGCCACACTGCCCGATGACGGCTATCCAGCGATAGAAGCAATGGCGTTCTGCGCTGAATTCTGGCCACGTAGCCACGGATATTGCGGGCCTCTGCCAGCCCGTCGGGCCAAATCAGCTGGTCACCAGACAAATATTGACTGGCATGCTAAAAATGCTACCCATTAGTATACACAAGATAAACGCAGGAGAGTGGCAATGGTCTCAGCTTCACAAGTGGTCTTGACTGCGACTGAGCGGGTAACGCTGGGCATGCCGGCGGCCGATGCGATCTCTGAAGAGGCCGCGAACAGGGGCGCGAAGCGCGTGTTCATACTGGCGAGCCGCCATCTCAACGAGAATACCGATGAAATACGCCGGATCGAATCCGCGCTCGGCAGCCGCCACGCCGCAACGCATGACGGCATCCAGCCGCACGCACCGCGCGGCGACGTTTTGAAGGCTGCCAATCATGCCCGCGAAGCGGGTGCTGACCTGGTTGTCACGGTTGGCGGCGGATCAGTTACCGATGCTGGCAAGATTCTTCTCATATGCCTCAAGCACAACATCACGACACTTGAGCAGTTCGACGATTACAGGGTCCGTGTCGAGGAGGACGGAACCGTCGTATCCCCTGGCTTCGATGGCCCGGATATCCGTGCCATTTGTGTGCCGACAACGCTTTCGGGTGGCGAGTTCAACCCGCTTTCGGGTGCAACCGATGAGAAAATCAAGCAGAAGCAACCCTATACCCAGCGCGAAATGGTCCCGGTTTGCGTCGTGCTCGATCCGGCAATCACCGTCCACACACCTGAGTGGCTGTGGCTGTCGACCGGTGTAAGGTTGGTTGATCATGCAACCGAAACCCTCGCGTCATTCCTCTCAAACGATTTCTGTGACGGTATCGCGGACAGCGCTTTACGACTGCTAGTCGAAGGACTTCCGATTGTGAAGGCTGATCCCGGCAATCTGGATGCGCGTCTCAAATGCCAGATCGGCGCATGGCAATCGATGATTCCGATCATCGGCGGGGTGCCGATGGGAGCAAGCCATGCAATCGGCCATGTGCTGGGTGGCACCTGCGATGTGCCGCACGGGCATACCTCCTGCGTCATGTCGCCCTATGTGCAAGCGTTCAACTTATCGGTGAATGCAGAGCGGCAGAAGCGGATCAGCGCTTGTCTCGGCGATGCGCAGCGCCCGGCATCCGAATTGCTCGACACCCTGATCAGCAGCCTTGGAATGCCGCGCAGCCTGCGTGAAGTAGGAGTGCGCGAAGATCAGCTTCAGCTGATTTCCGAATATACACTGGAAGACATCTGGGGGCGCACAAACCCGCGAACAATCAGCAGCGCAGCCGATGTCATGGAAATCTTGCGGTCGGCCATGGGTTGACGCAATAGGCGGCAAATTTTGATCGGAAGGAAGATCGCTTGGAAACAGCGAAACGGAAGCGCGGACAGACCCAGCTCAAGGATGAAATCACAGCCTACAAGCGCCGTCGTATCCTCGAGGAGGCAAGCGATTTGTTCTTCACCAACGGCTATGACGCGACAACTCTGGATTCTGTCGCTGAGCAACTTCATGTCACCAAGCCGTTCATCTATTCCTATTATAAGAACAAAGGTGAGCTGCTCTACGAGATCTGCCAGACTGGTATCCAGCTCTCTCTGACTGTGCTCGAAGAAGCGCTCACGGTGGATGGTACCGCGACAGAACAACTGAAAATGGTGGTAGAGCGTGTTGCCCGGATCATCATCGAAAACCAGCGATACATCAGCGTCTATCTGCGCGAGGAAAAAAGTCTTGAGCCGGAAGACGCGCGGCGCATCCGCGACCTGCGGCACAAATTCGACCTTCAGCTGAGCGACCTCTTGGAAAAGGGCAAGCGAACGGGCGAATTCGATGTGCAGCATGCGACGCGATCGGCCATCTGGGTCAGCGGACTGCTGAGCTGGATCGCGCTGTGGTACCATGAAGGCGGGCGCTGGTTGGCAACCGAAGTGGTGATGGATGCAATCAACATGGTAATAAAGATGGTCCAGCCCGGAGCGGTGCAACGTGGTTGAAGGACTGCAATCCGATCCGCGCGTGCTTGACCGGCGTATCTGCGTGCTGCGTTATCTGATTGACGACCGGGCTCATAAACAAGCTGACCATGTCTATGCCGTGTTCGAGGACGGTGGAAGCTGGACCTATGCCGAGCTGCGAGCGCTGGTGGTGAGCAAAGCGGCGGGTTTGCAAAAGCTGGGTGTAGCGCGCGGCGATCATGTCGCGGTCTGGATGCAGAACGGGCGCGAGGCGCTGATCACATTCTATGCAATCAACTATCTCGGTGCCGTCTTCGTACCTTTCAACACGGCCTATCGCGGCGCGATCCTCGAGCATGTGCTGGCCAATTCTGACGCCACTTTGCTGATTGCCCATGCCGGGCTGCTCGATCGGCTGGAGGGGATCGATACGGCTGCTATTTCGCAGATCGTCGCGCTGGGTGAGCCCGCTGGAAGACCCGCGTTCGAAGTTCACGATTTCAATGAGATCCACGGTGACGAAGCCGATCTTGCTCCGCTGCAAAGTCCGATCGAGCCATGGGATATCCAGTCGATCATCTACACCTCGGGCACAACCGGCCCGTCCAAGGGTGTACTATCTTCCTACCTTCATCTTTACACCAATGCCGGTCCTGAAAGCTGGCCCTTTGTTACGGGCGAGGATCGCTATCTGGTCAACATGCCAATTTTCCACATTGGCGGCCTTGGTATCCCGTTCGTAATGCTGGCGCGCGGCGGCTCGATCGCTCTCATGGAGAATTTTTCGACCGACAGCTTCTGGGATTTCGTACGCCGGACAGAATGCACGGTAATTTTCCTGCTCGGCGTGATGGCGACCTTCCTGACCAAGCGACCTCCCGCCCCCGATGACCAGGATCACCAGGTGCGTGTGGCGTTCATGGTGCCGTTTACGGAAGTGGCTGGGCCGTTCCGTGAACGGTTCGGGATTGACGTATTCACAATCTTCAACATGACCGAAGTTTCCTCGCCCATCGTCTCGGAAGCCAATCCATCAAGGCCTGGCACTTGCGGCACGTTGCGTCCAGGAGTCGATGTCCGGCTGGTGGACGAGAACGATTGTGAAGTGCCGACAGGTTCGGTAGGCGAGATGATCGTGCGCACCGACCGGCCCTGGGCGATGAACAGCGGCTATCACAAGAACCCCGAAGCCACCGCCAAAGCGTGGCGCAATGGCTGGTTCCATACCGGAGACGCGTTCCGCCGCGATGCGGATGGCTATTTCTATTTCGTGGACCGGGTAAAGGACGCAATCCGGCGGAGAGGCGAGAATATCTCGTCTTTCGAAGTTGAATCCGACGTAACTGCTTATCCCGATGTGCGCGAGGCAGCCGTAATCGGTGTACCCAGCGAATATTCCGAAGACGAGGTGATGGCGGTGATCGCGCCTGTTCCCGGAGCGGAGATTGACCGGGTCTCGCTCATCGAATTCCTTGCCGCGCGAATGCCCTATTTCATGGTCCCGCGATACATCCGTATCATGGCGGAGCTTCCCAAAACGCCGACCGCCAAAGTGATGAAGGCGGAACTGCGATCGGAAGGGATTACGCCCGATACATGGGACCGGGAAGCGGCGGGGATCAAGCTACGGAAAGACCGGATTTAGGCAACTGGCCCGGGCTTGATCATCCTTTACAGATCAAACAAGCCCGGAACCATATTCCTAGAAATTCACACCGACTGTCACACCATAGGTGCGCGGCGGCGCAACCGAGCCTACACGCACGCTGTTGAACAGGGGTGCAGTAATGATATTGTTGGTCAGCACCAGCTGGTTAGCCAGGTTGCGGCCCCAAACGTCGATGGTCCAGCGTTCATCTTCCGAGCTGTATTTCAGGCCCGCATTGATGAGCGCATAGGGTGCCTGGGTTGCATCTGCATTGTTGAATTCGGTGAAATACACCCGGTCCTGCCAGTTGATGTCGGCCCGCAGATTGAGCTTGCCCGAGCCTCCGATCGGAATGTCATAATCGCCGCCCGCCCGGAACGAAAATTCCGGTGCGTTGGACAGGCGGTTTCCGGCCAGGTCAACTTGCGCAAACGCTTGCCGGTAGTCACCGCTGACGAACTCGCTGTATTTGGCATTGAGATACGTACCAAACACCTCGAGCGTCAGGCCTGGCGCGGGCCTGGCGCGTAGCTCAACCTCCAGGCCATAGTTGCGGGCAGAAGCAGCGTTCACTGTTGTCACGACACTCGTAGCATCGACGAAACCGACCTGAAGATCGGAATAATCCATGTAGAAGGCTGCGATATTCAATTGCAGCTTGTTGTCGGCGCTGGTCGTCTTGAGGCCAAGCTCATAGCTCCAGACGTACTCCGGGTTGATTACATCGTTACGCGAACCGACATTGATGACTCCGGATTTGAAGCCGCGCGTCATGGTCGCGTAGACGAGCGTGTTGTCATTGGCCTGATAGTTGAGCGACACGGTCGGCGTGAACGCGTCCCAGCTCTTGCTCTTGTTAGTTGGGACCGAGGTGATGAAATCGAAACTGCCCACGCCTTTGCGCTTTTCATGGCTGAAGCGCCCGCCAGCGGTCAGCTTGAGCTTGTCGCTCAATGCAAAGGTTCCTTGGGCATAGGCGCCATAGGCCTGAATGTTGACCGTGCCGGACTGCAGATAATTCAAGCTGTCGAACGTGTTGGCAGGTAAGCCAAACAGAATGCCGAGATTTGTAAGCGGGACGCGTACACTGCCGAACAGCTCTTCATCGAAGTACATCGCACCAAGCAGCAGATCGAACTTTTCGCCCTTGTAGGATCCGACAAATTCCTGACTGAAGCTTTTGCTGCGCTCGTCGTAATTGTTCTGACCGAACATGTTGACGTTCGAGGCATCAAGATCATCGCGGTTGAAGCGCACAAAATTGTGGTAGGAGCTGATCGACTTCACATTCCAATCGCCAGGCGTCCAATCGATCGTGCCGGTAACGCTCGATCCGTGACGCTTGTTGAGCGGTTCCTGGTCTGAATAAATGTCTCGAAGGCTCGCCGTTTTTCCCTGGCTAGCCGCGAAGGTGAATAGAGACTGTCCGCCCAGAATTGACCCAAGCGCATTTTCCGGCGCCACTGTCGGGCCGAAATAGTGGAAGGCATAATTGCTGTCGTCTTCGTGGAAATATTCGCCCGACAGAAGGATTTCCACATTCTCGCCCGCTTTGGCCAGCAAGCTGCCGCGGAAGGCATAGGCATCGCGATTGTCGATGTCCTTGCCTGTGAAGAGGTTCTTTCCGTATCCGTCGCGGCGATCGTACTTTCCAGCCACGCGAACCATCAAACGGTCGCCCGAAATGGGGCCGCCCACTGCACCCTCAAGCGCTATGGCATCGTAATTCCCGTAGGAGAACCTGGCATAACCATCCAGCGTTTCGCTCGGCCGCTTGGTAATCAGATTGATCGCGCCCGCAGTCGCACCGCGACCGTACAGAGTACCTTGCGGCCCGCGTAGTACTTCAACCCGTTCGAGATCATAGAAGCCTGACAACTGCGCGGCAGGTCGGGCAATCTGGGCACCGTCCTGCAAGAAGGCAACACCGCCGTCAGCGCCAAGATCAATGCTCGTGAGGCCGATGCCGCGAATGAAGATGCGGTTCACGCCGAATTGGTCACCAACGGAGAGGTTGGGTATGGCCGATGATAGCGAGGCAACATCCTTGATCCCACCAGCGCTCAGATCATCGGCTGACACGGCAGAAATCGAAGCTGCAACCTTAGACAGCGACTCCGCACTGCGGGTCGCGGTAACAACGATGTCGCCCAACCCCTGATCATCGGCCGCCGCCTGTGCATATACCGGCGAGAAGACAAACGTCGCCCCGGCAGCTAGAACGGCGAAAAGACGGCGTTTGCCAACGGCGTTGGCGCGTGATGATTGGATTACGGACGAGGTTTCGAACCGGTTTGCCATAGTCTCTCCCCTAAACTGCAACTGCGCGCATTTTTATCTACTGGAACGTAGATACATGTTAAGTTAAGTAGATTGCAAGTCCATTGTGGTGTGGATTCTGGGAGCAAGGCGTGGAAGCTTTAGATTTGGATCGCAACGCTTCCCCGGGGGGCGATCTTTCTGTTCTCGCCGGGAATCCGGATGCGCTGCGTGCCGCGTTGAGCGAGGCCGATCCTGCGACATTGATGTTGGTGCTGGTCCAGATCAGCGGCGAGCGTGAGTTGCTAGCCAGAGCGCGGCCTTACATCACCGGCCCCATGAATTATCATGAAGCCATGCCCGAAGGGATGCGCTCGGAAATTCGCGAGCGATTGGCAACCGCCCTTCTGGAGCATGCCCGGACTGGCACCCCTTTGCCCCCGCTCCCAGAAGGAGAGCTCCTTCGCGAAATGCTGACCACAGCCGTCGGGGAAGACGTCAGTACCGATTATGTCGCAATGATGCAGGAAGATCTCGAAGCGGCTCAACCCGACCCGAGAGGTCTGATCTGGAGGTGTAAGCCGGCGCAGGAAGCAATCGACGCCTTTCCCGTCCTCATCATTGGCGCGGGCATGTCCGGAGTCTGCGCTGCGATCAGGCTCAAGGAAGCCGGTATCCCGTTTACCGTCATCGAGAAGAACCCGGCTGTAGGCGGCAGCTGGTACGAGAATTTCTACCCCGGTTGCGGCGTTGATACGCCAAATCATTTTTATTCCTATTCGTTCGATCTCAATCACGATTGGTCGCATTTTTTCGCAAAGCGCGATGAACTCTGGGCCTATTTCGAGCGGGCCACGGACACTTATGGCATCCGCGAACATATCCAATTTGAAACCGAAGTTGTGTCGGCGACCTATGATGAAGGAAACGCGGTCTGGTGCGTTGTTGCGCGCGGCGCCGATGGTGCCTTGCGTGAACTTTGCGCCAAGGCGGTCATCTCTGCGGTTGGCGTCCTCAATCGCCCCAAACTTCCCGACATAGCCGGACGTAAAAATTTTGGCGGCGTAGCTCTCCACACAGCCCACTGGGACGCGGGCCTGGATCTGCGCGGCAAGCGTGTTGTGATGATTGGGACTGGTGCGTCGGGCCAGCAAGTCGGACCTACGATCGCACCAGACGTTGCCAAGCTTACCATCCTGCAACGCTCGCCCCACTGGGTGGTTCCAAATCCCAATTATTTCGCCGAAGTATCTGGCGGCATGAAGTGGGCGCTTGCAAATATTCCCTTCTTTGCGCGCTGGTATCGCTTCCAGCTTTTCTGGGTCTTCGCGGATGGTCTGCACGCCTCCCTCCAGGTTGATCCGGACTGGGATGATGGCGGCAAGTCGATCAATCAGGTCAATGCCCGGCACCGCCTGTTCATGGAGCGCTATCTGCGTTCAAAGCTGGCCGAGAATTCAGCGCTGATCGAAAAGGCCACGCCCAGCTATCCACC
The DNA here is from genome assembly GCA_963791765.1 of uncultured Alphaproteobacteria bacterium. Lineage (GTDB taxonomy): Bacteria > Pseudomonadota > Alphaproteobacteria > Sphingomonadales > Sphingomonadaceae > Novosphingobium. Next base: position 482,582 of record CAWBTL010000003.1, on the reverse strand, counting down.
CTATGGAAAACGCATCCTGATCGACAACAACTGGTTCGAGATGCTCCAACGGCCAAATGTCGACCTCATCACTGACAAGATTGCAAGGATCGTTTCCCAAGGCGTCGAAATGACTGATGGCACATTGATAGAAGCCGATGTCATCATTTACGCAACCGGCTTTCAGGCCAGCAAGATGCTCTCGCCGATGACAATAAAGGGCAAGGGTGGGCGCGATCTGCACGAATATTGGGGGCCCGATGATGCAACCGCCTACCTCGGCACGGCAGTGCCAGGCTTTCCCAATTTCTTCACTCTAATGGGCCCAAACACCGGGCTCGCGCATGGTGGCAATGTCATCTTCATCACCGAATGTCAGGTGCGCCTGATCCTCACTTGCCTGCGCGAGGTGCTTGAGTCCGGCAAACAGGCGATCGATGTTCGTCCCGAAGCGCATGATGCCTATGTCAGGGAAGTCGATGATCTGCACGCGCATATGGTGTGGACACACAAGGGGCTAACGAACTGGTATCGCAACGATGCCGGGCGCGTTTTCGCCCTCCTGCCGTTCCGGCTGGTCGATTATTGGAAGATGACAAAGGATTTCAAGGCAGAAGATTTTCTGCTGTCATGAACGTGATCAGTCAGGCGCTTGACGACGGGCGCACGATTTCCGGCTATTGCGACCCCCGTTTTACAGGTGTCCTTGCCGAATTTCGGACCAATTTTGTCTCGCGACGGGAAGTCGGTGCAAGCCTCTGCCTGACTCACATGGGTGAGACGGTTGTTGATTTGTGGGGGGGCATCGCCAACTTGCAAACCAGCCAGTCCTGGGAACGGGACACGATCTCGATCATCTATTCCTGCACCAAGGGCGCGACTGCACTGTGCGCGCATATGCTCGTCGAACAGGGAAGGCTGAGCTATGATGCGCTAGTCGCTGATATCTGGCCGGAATTTGCGGTGGCAGGCAAGCAAGACACCACCGTAGCGATGATGCTCAGCCACACATCACCTGTTCCGCACTTGCGCGATCCAATTAAGTCCGGTGGGTTGGCTGATTGGGACTATATGGTAGGCCGCGTTGCTGCCGAATTCGCCCATTGGGAGCCGGGCACCCGGCAAGGCTATCACGGAATCACCTTTGCCTGGACGGTCGGCCAGCTAGTTCGGCTCGTAGCGGGCAAACCGCTCGGTGCCTATTTTCGCGATGAGGTGGCGGGGCCGTTGGGTCTCGATTTCCATATCGGCCTACCCGAGAGCGAGGAAGCGCGCGTTGCGCCGATGATCGCGCCCGACCGGAGCGAGGTCAATTTCAACTCCCGATTTTTCAAGGCCGTTACTGGTCAGTCGGGCAGCCTGCCAAATCTGTTTCTGACCAATCAGGGTAAGGCTAATTTCAATTCACGAGAGATTCGCGCTGCCGAAATCGGGAGTGCCAACGGGGTCAGCAACGCAAGGGGCTTGGCTAACATGTATGCGCCGCTCGCCAATGGCGGCGCACCATTACTTTTGGATCAGACTGTCAATCGCATGAGCAGGGTATGCGCAGCCACACAGGTGGATGCAGTGCTGATGCAGCCGATTCGCTTTGCCATGGGTTTTATGGCAAGCACCGACAATCGCGCCAGCAGCGGCGATAGCGTGATCCTTGGAGAATCCGCCTTCGGCCATGTTGGCATGGGCGGCAGCATCGGCTTTGCTGATCCGGCGAACAACCTCAGCTTTGGCTATACAATGAACCGGATGGGAGCAGGAATTTTGCTCGATGAACGGGGGCAATCGCTAGTCGACGCGGCCTACCGCTCCCTCGGCCACACCTCTGATGCGAGTGGAGTATGGCGGAGCTGACCCTGCCCCGCAAAATGTATTCACTGAGAATGAGAGATTTATGGCAAGACTGAAGTTGATCGGAGCGGAGGATTTTGCTGATATAGAAGTCGAAGTCACGGGCGAACAGATCGCCTTTGCGTTGCGTCAGGTGCCGCCCTGAAACGCGTGCCAGCTTCTACGGACAATACGGTCAAGCTTCGCAAGTCCGGCAGGGCGGCAAGCGCATCGGACAATGTGAGGCCGGCGAGTAGGTCGTCGCCATTGGTCGTGGCCCAATCGTCGAAGGCGAGGACGTCCGTCATTGCGTTCGCTCTTGCCAGCGCCCAGCGCCTCATCCATCTCCGCTTCAAGCATTGTCTGCATCACGCTGCGCACAATCTCGCGCAGCGCATCGGGCTCCTGCGCCAGCAAGTCTTTGACAGCAGAAATCGCGGGCTTAACTTCAGTCCTGGTCATGGTGGGTCTCCTTGGTGACGTTGAACATCACCAGCCCGCCATGACCGCCTCGCTCTTCAAGCGATTTTGCAGAACCTCCCGCACACTACCACTAGACCCGAAACCGACCAGGTCTACGCGCCGTGATTGCCGCTGGAAGCTTCTCGGCAAGGGGTGTTGCGCAGTGCGGGTTGGGAACCCGTGCCAGCGACGCGACGCTGTCCGAGGGGCTTCCAGCGGCAACCCGAAGGGCGGGCCGCTTTTGGCCCAGCGCGGCGTTGCTCGTCAGTCCCTATGCTAATGCATGGCTCCGTCCTCGCGTCTTGCGCTGAGCCAAAATCGGCTCCGTTACGGTGTGCAGACCTGATCGGTTTCGGGTCTGGCTTTGCCGATTACCTGACCACTTTGGCGCGCGAGTTGGATGGCGAGCTTGCTGGCCCGCTTCCCTCCAAGCATGGAGCCACTGAGCGTGCGGCCCGATGGACCCTGAAACAAGTTCATGGTGACGACTATGAGGGGATTTTGGCTAGGTGGGATGGTCCCCAACCCGCTCGAAACTCACCCTCAACCTCGTCCCCGTAGCCTTCGCCACCCGCGCCAGCGTCGTCGTCGAGGGCCGCGACTTGCCGCCCTCGAGCCGCGCGATCACGCTCTGGGTGGTGCCCATGCGTTTTGCCAGCTCCTCCTGGGTCAGCCCGGCATCCGAGCGCGCCTTGATCAGCGCGGCGGCGAGCGCGAATTCCTCCTCCAGCGCTTCGTATTCGCGCACGAACTCCGGCTTCTTGAACCACTCGTCACTCAGTTTCGAAAGAGGGATGGTCTTGGTCATGTTACTTGCTCCGCCCGCTTGAGGGCCAGTTCGATATCGCCGCGCGGCGTCTTCTGTGTCTTCTTGCGGAACGCCCGGACTATCACCACGCGCTGCCCCGAAGCCGTGACATAGATTGCCCGGGCTATTCCATCGCGCCCGATCATCCGCATCTCCCACAACTTGCCCTGGAGATGCTTGACATAAGGCTCACGCATTGCCGCCAGGCCAAGTTGTTCGATCATGTCGGCTATGCGCCGCAGTCTGGCCTGGATGTCGTCGGGCAGTGCGGCAATCTCTTGCTCGACGGCACCGTCGAGATAGCTGACTGTCCAGCCCACATTCATGTGCATATTGCAAAAATGCTATATTGTCAACACCGCTGCTCGGCAACTTTGCCCCGGTGCATCGGATGGACTATATTCGCCCTACAGCATCCGCGGATCGACCACCGTCCTGATCGGGGCGGAGGGGTCGGACATGGCGGCCAGCGCCGCGCCGACTTCGCCAAGGCCGATACGCCCGCCCAGCCACGCGCCGACGTCGATGGTCCCTTCGCTGATCGAGCGGATGGCAAGCTCCATATCTTCGGGCATCTCGCCGGCGGCGAACAGCACTGAAAGCCGCTTGTTCTGCGCGGCGAAGACCATGAACTCCTCGGGCTCCAGGCAATAGCCGCCCATGACGATCCGCGCATCGAAGCCGACGCCGTGGATGATTTGCGCGAGCAGGCCGGGCTTGCCGACGCATTCATAGACCAGGTTGGGAACCTTGCCGCCAAGATCGTGGATCGGTGCATAGGGTGAGACTTCGCGTGGATCGACGGCCACATGCGCGCCCATGCGGATGGCCATGGCGCGGCGGCCCTCGTCGAAATCGGCGGCAATGATCGGGGCGATGCCCTTGAGCTTCAGCCCGGCAATGACGCCGAGGCCAATCGCGCCGCAGCCGATCACCAGCGCGACATCGCCGGGAACGGGATTGCCGCGCCGGGCATGCTCAAGCCCGACCGCCAGTGGTTCGGTCATCGCGGCCACATCGTCGGGCAGGCCGGATGGCACTTCGAGGATCATGTCCTCGTCGAGCAGCATATATTCGCCGAAGCCGCCGGGGCAGCTGTTGTCATAGCCGATCACCGCGAGGCTGCCGCCCTGGCGCATGATCGGGATCGAGGTGACACGGCGGCCGGGTTTCACCGGGCGGCGGCTGCCCACTCCGTAATCGAGCACTTCGCCGACGAATTCATGCCCCATGACGAAGGGCTTTGCCAGATCGAGCGCCGAGTAAGGCCCGCCGTGCTGCGCTGACAGCTCGATCATCTTCTGCGCCGAATGCATGAAATGCACGTCCGAGGCGCACAGTCCGCAGCTGTGGGTGCGCACCAGCGCCTGGCCCCTGGAGGGCGTGGGATCGGGCATTTCGCCGACATGGACGGTGTTATCGAGGACGTAGGCGGCTTTCATCAGCTGAGCTCCGCGATTGCCGCCTTGATTCTGGGCAGGGTCTGTTCGACCAGCTTCAGGCTTTTCCAGCCTTCGTCCGGCGAAAGCCCGCCCAGCAGCGGCTGGAAACTGATCGTGCCGTGATTGGGCAGAGCGGGCAGTCTCTCGATCAACTGATCGGGCGTCCAGGCAGCGAACAGGCCGGCCTGGCGCAGAACGGCCGGATCGGTCAGCCCCCTGAAGGGCGAATTCGAGGCGCTACCCTCCTGTTCGGCCCATCGGGCATATTCGGTGATGACGTGCACCGCGTGGCGCTCGATCGCCTGCCACCCGGCTTCCGGATCCTCGCAAAGGTGAACACCGAGCGGCATGCCGGGGACCGGACGGAAATAGGCGCGCGGCTTCTGCCCAAGCCGCTCGCACTCCTCGAGATAGATATCGACGATATCCGGGTTCATCGGACCAAGCCCGATGTCGAACCGCGCGGCGCGCCTGGCCGATGCGGGGACAGCGCCGCCGGCCATGATGATGTCCGCCGGATCGCTGATCGGCAGCGGCCTTATGAAGATCGGGCGTCCATCCTTTTCGAAACGCTCGCCCCGAAGCGCGCGCAGGATGATCTCTATCCCGGCATCGAGCCGCTTGGCCCGGTCCTTTACCGAAGTGTTGAACATGGCGAACTCGCTGGGGACATAGCCTGCACCGAAAATCACCCGCGCCCGCCCGCCGGAGATCAGGTCCAGCACCGCGATCTGCTCGGCCACGGTCACCGGATCGTGAAGCGGCAGCAGCACCGCACCAAGGGTGAAATTGATGGTGCTGGTCACTGCTGCCATGGCCGAGGCGAGCAGGAAGGGCTGGGGCAGATAGCCGTCCTCAGAGCCATGGTGCTCCATCACGTTGATGCCGTTTATGCCGATCCTGTCGGCAAAAGCTGCCATTTCGACGGCGGCGGCATAGAGCTCGGCTCGCGGTGCCCCCCAGTCCGGCGCGCGCATGTCGAACGCGATCGAAGTTTTTATCTGTCTCATGTCAGGCCTTTCAGCACTTCATAGGAAGGATCGGAACGGTCGCGCCGACCGCGCGGGTTGTCGCCGATGGGAGTTACTTCGCGGACTGAATCGAAATCCACGATGCATTCGCGCCGCTCGATCGCCCAGTCGCCGTCGCGCTTCGACCACGCGTCGATATAGCGCGCGCAGAATTCGCGTTCGAGCAGCTTGCCCTCCACGCGCTGGCGCAGCTTAGCGGTGACATAAGCCTCGCTCCCCGCCCGCTCGGCCCCGTGGAAGTCGATGACGATGTTGGTCACCTGATGCGAGTGGTGGAGGAAATCGCGATGGGCGAGGCAGACCGCGTCGATCCAGCCGCGTCCTGGCCCCTGATAGGTCGGGAAAACGGCGTAGCTGTCCGCATGGAACACCGAATGCCCCAGCGCGACGTCAAGCCTGTCGACCGAGCGGCAGTATTTGTAGAGCTTGTCGGCAATCGCCAGCCAGTCGGCGGTGCGCTCGGCAGTGAAGCCTGTCACGCCGGTTCCTGCCACTTGCGCGCAGTCAGGAAGCCATAGGACGGATCGCTGCCGTCACGGCTGGAGCGGATCTGCTGGCCCATCGGCGTGGCGGGGCGCACTTCCTCGTGATCGTAGACCACCATGCGCCGCGAAATGCGCCAGCAGCCGTCGCGCTTTTCCCAGGCATCGAGATAGCGCGCCCAGACCCCCAGATGCAGCGTCTGCCCTTCGTGCTGACGGCGCATGGTGCCATAGACGTAGCTTTCGCTACCGGCCCGATCCCCGTCCACTTCGATCAGCACATTGGTGACCTGATGCGAATGGCTGGAAAGGCTGCCGTGGCTCTCGATGATCAGGTCGATCACGCCGGGCCCCGGCCCCTGATAGTAATCCGCGCCATAATCCGCGTGGCTGTCTTCATGAAACACGCCGTAACCAAGCGCGTGGTCGAGCCGGTCAACCGCGCGGCAATAGCTGCGGATCTGCTCCTGGATCGCCATCTTGTCGGCGAGTGTCGCGAGATCGGGTGCGCCTTGCATGGCCTCAGGCATCCTGTTTGCGCTGGGTGTAATCGTCCATCATGCTTTCGATATATTCGATCCGGGCGCGGCGCGCGTCGGGTGAGTTGGGGGCCATGCCGGCCAAGTCGTTGGTCTGGCCCCAGTTGTAGATCGGCCCATGCGGCAATTGCGCGAGCGCAGTGGCGGCGACGTCTTCAGGGGTCGCCCAGTTTTCGGGCAGCGCCGCGCCGCTCTTCGCCAGTGTCGCGCGGTAGCTTGGTGTGTCGGTCTGGCCGAGCACCATGGTCAGCACATCCACCCCGTCGCGGCGCAGTTCGGCCCACAGCCCTTCGGCAAAGGCGAGGACGAAGGCCTTGGACCCGCAATAGACCGAAAGGCCGGCAAGTCCGCCATAGCAGGCGCCCGAGCTGACCAGCATCATCCCTCCACGCTTGCGGCTGCGCATCGCCCGGCCGAAGTGGTGGGCAAGGCGCATGGTCGTGTTGACGTTGAGCTGCGCCAGCGTGTCCCATTCGGCGATTTCGGTGTCGAGGAAGCGGCCGTTGATCGAATCCGCACCGGCGTTGGTGACCAGCAGGCCAACCTCGCGGTCTCCCGCTGCGGCAGCGATTTTTTCGGCTGCATCGGCGGCGGCGAGATCGACCGAGGCGGTGACGCAGTCCGCGCCCACGGCCTGAAGCTCAGCCGCGGCTGCGGCCAGCTTGGCTTCGCTGCGCCCAACCAGGATCAGCTTCAACCCCTCAGCCGCCAGCTTGCGGGCAATGGCGAGGCCGACCCCGTCCGAGCCGCCGGTGATCAGCGCCCAGGGGCCGTACTTCTCCGCGAATTCCATCCGACTCTCCCGGGTCATGCCATGCTGTTATGCGGGCACGCTAGACGGGTGAAAGCGGCAATGGGAAGGGATTTCTACCCCGCGCCCGCGATCAAATCGCCTGACCGGCTGCCGCACCGCTCGCCCAGGCCCACTGGAAATTATACCCGCCCAGCCAGCCGGTAACGTCCACCGCTTCGCCGATCGCATAAAGCCCGGGAACGCGGCGCGCCTCCATGGTCTTGGACGAGAGTTCCGCCGTAGCAATCCCTCCAGCCGTCACTTCGGCCTTGGCAAAGCCCTCGCTGCCATTGGGGGTAAAGCGCCAGTCGGCCAGCCGCGCCTCGGCGGCAATGAGTTCGCGGTCGGTCATATTGGACAGTTCGCGATCCTCGCCAAGCTGCTCGCACAGCCGCGCGGCGAGGCGATCGGGCAGGCTCTCGCCCAGCAGCTTGCGCAATGGCGTGCGGGGCCGGGCGCGCTTGGCTTCGCACAGCCAGCCGGGGAGTGCATCGGGCAGGAAATCGACGCCAATCTGCTCGCCGCGCTTCCAGTAGGACGAGATCTGCAGGATCGCAGGGCCGGACAGCCCGCGATGGGTGAACAGGGCGGCCTCGCGAAATCGTGTCTTGCCGCAGCGGGCAATGACATCGGCGGAGACCCCCGACAGCTCGCGGAACAGCACTTCGCCGCCGCCCAGCGTCAGCGGCACCAGCGCCGGGCGGGGCTCGACGACTTTGAGCCCGAACTGGCGGGCGAGATCGTAGGCAAAGCCGCTCGCGCCCATTTGCGGGATCGACGGTCCGCCGGTTGCCAGCACCAGCGCGGGTGCGCTGGCAGCCTGGCCGCCGTAGGTGACGCGAAACAGCCCATCGGCATGGCTGACCTCGGTAATCGGCGCGCCGCAGGACAGCACAACCCCGCCTAGGGCGCATTCAGCCAGCAGCATGTCGACAATCTGCTGCGCCCGGCCGTCGCAGAACAGCTGGCCCAGCGTCTTCTCATGCCAGGCAATGCCATAGCGATCGACCAGCGCGATGAAGTCCTGCGCCGTGTAACGGCTCAGCGCCGACTTGGCGAAATGCGGGTTCTGCGAGAGAAACCGCTCCGGTGCGGTGTGCACATTGGTGAAATTGCAGCGCCCTCCCCCCGAAATCAGGATTTTCTTGCCCGGCTTGTCGGCATGATCGAGCAACAACACCCGCCGCCCGCGCTGCCCGGCCACGCCCGCACAAAACAGCCCCGCCGCACCCGCGCCGAGGATGATCGCATCGTGGCTGACAGTCATCCGCGGGTTCCCTTCGAGCGGGCTGCGCTACAAGTAGCCGCACCGTTAGAGGTTAGATGGCAGCAGGTTCGGTTCACGCCAAGGCACAAAGACGCCAAGAGTAACAGTTCAGGAATCCCGCAGATGCTGGTTTATTACGCGGCTCGTGCCTTCTCTGAAAGTTTCCATGCCAAAGTTCATCAGCAGCCCGAGCGGGCGGTCGGTCAGGCGCAGGTAGGTGAGGAGTTGCTTCTTGTGGACCGGCGCAGTGCGCTCTGTCGATTTAATACCAACGGCCCTATGAGCTGACGCACTGGAACCATTCGCGGCTGGCGATGGATTTGATGGTATCTGGCAGATCGATGAGGTCGTTCCAAGCCTTGCAGCAAGCGGTGACGATGGTTTCGTATGTTTCATAGACCCGGTTTGCGAGGGCATTTTGTCGGAGATACTGCCAGATGTTTTCCTGCGGGTTCAGCTCGGGGCTGTAAGGCGGCAGGCGGAGCAGGCTGATATTGTCAGGGGTCTTGAGGGATTTTGTGGTGTGCCAGCCAGCTCCGTCAATGATGACGATGGCATGCGCGCCGTCCTCCACCTGGCTGCTGATTTCGATGAGGTGTGCGTTCATGGCTTGGGTGTTGGCAAAGGGCATGACCAGCGCCGCTCCTACGCCGCGTGCCGGACAGACGGCTCCGAAGATATAGGCGCATTCATACCGCTGATCACGCACGGCGCGCGGGCGGGTGCCTTTCTCGCCCCAGACATAGGTGAGCGTCCCTTTCTGGCCTACCCGGGCTTCGTCCTGGACCCAGATTTCGAGGCGCTTTCCGGCGGCATGTGCGGGGAGTATCTCCGCAACTTTGGCTGCGAAGTTTTTTTAAAAGCAGCCTGAGCCTCAACGTCGCTTTTGGGATGGCAAGGGCGCGCCGAGATATGGCTCAGGTTCAGGGCATGGAGCAGCTTGCCAATCGTGCGCGCATGGTATCGAACCTGGTATTCCGCTTCGATCCAGCTCTGGATATCCACACAGCGCCACCGCACAAGCCCGTCCTTCTCGGGGTCAGGGCCTTTCAGCACATGCGCCTTCACCGCCGCTTCTTGCGAGGCCGTCAGCCGCTTCTTGGGATGACCGCAGGGCGCATCACGCAAACCGTCCGGCCCTTTCTCGTTGAAACGGTGAACCCAGTCGCACAGGGTCTGGCGATCCATCCCGCTGCGCGCCGCAGCGTCCTTCCGGCTCGCCCCTTCCAGAACAGCCGCGATTGCCGTCAGCCGCAAAGCTACGCGGCCATTGTTCTCCCGACGGGCCAGCTTGCGCAAATCTCCCGCGCTGTAATCGTCCCGGAGGACTATCGATCCATGCATCTGCGGCTCCATCCAATGAAGCCGCCTCCGAATCATATTCCTGACAAAAAAGGAATCCCCAAACCGAGTCAGGTCATCGGGCTATTGGTATAAGTTCGATGATGAGCTGGTCTTCGACCAGCAGGTCGATGCGAAATCCCTCGCGCAGCACGGTGCCTTCGTAATGAATATCGACCGGCTTCTGCCGCTCGACGCGCAACCCGCGCTTGGTGAGGCTATCGGCGAGGATGGCTTCATAAACCGATTCCAGCAGGCCGGGGCCGAAGGCCATATGCAGCTTGAACCCGCAATCGACCGCAATGGTCGCAAGTGCGTCGATTTCACGCGGAACCTCGGTCAAGCGACACCCCATACCTTCCTTTGCGCCTTCGCGCCTTGGCGTGAAAATTTCTTATGGCGAGTTTGCGGGGAGCGGCAACGGATTTGATTCACGCCAAGGCGCAAAGGCGCCAAGACTTTTTTGGGGGTTGTCGCGCCTGTTCAACGGAACGCATTAAGTATTGTGTCCCCAAAAGTTGTCCCCAAAAGTTCGGTGTCCCCAAAAGTTCGTGTCCCCAAAAGTTCAAGTATTGTGTCCCCAAAAGTTCAAGTATTGTGTCCCCAAAAGTTCACATCGCGGCGGACAACCACACCTTCGACATCGACCACACAGATGTGTGTGGTCTTGTCAGAAACGTCCAATCCTGCATAAATCGTCATCGGTCACTCTCCTCCTTTGGAGCGCCTTCATGGCAACTCCGTGCCAAGAAGGAGAGTGGCTACTTCAATTACGCCATGTCCCCGAATTTGGTCCCCGAATTTGAATTTGGAGCCGCCGCATCAGGCGGCGCGCACCACCCGGTGATCAAGCGCGCGCGCGGCGTAGGCCAGGCAGGCCTGGATGTCTTCGCGTGTAAGGTAGGGAAAATCGGCAAGCAGTTCGTCGATCCCCGCCCCGTTCGCCAGCGCATCGAGCACATCGACAACGCGCATCCGGGTGCCCGCGACGATCGGGCGGCCACCGCAAACTTCGGGATCGATGACGATGCGCTTGCTCATCGGACAAAGATGATCTCCGGCACACGCAAGGTCAAGGGCATTTGAAACTGCTTGCAGACGCCCTCACCCCCATTGCGGAACAAACCGCAAACCCCCATAAGCTTCCCCATGGCCGAACTCGTCATCCGCCGGGGCCTTGCCGAGCCCGACACCTCCGGAGCCTTCGTGCCGCACAAGCCGGCGCGGCGCGAGAAGTCGGACGGGGGCCGCCCGTTCCGCATCGTTTCCGAATACCAGCCCGCCGGCGACCAGCCCACGGCCATCGCCGATCTGGTCGCGGGGATGGGCGAGGAAGAACGCACCCAGGTGCTGCTCGGCGTCACCGGATCGGGCAAGACCTTCACCATGGCCAAGGTGATCGAGGCACTGCAGCGCCCGGCGCTGATCCTCGCCCCCAACAAGATCCTCGCCGCGCAATTATACGGCGAGTTCAAGAGTTTCTTTCCCGACAACGCGGTCGAATATTTCGTCAGCTACTACGATTATTACCAGCCTGAAGCCTATGTGCCGCGCAGTGACACCTATATCGAGAAGGAAAGCTCGGTGAACGAGGCGATCGACCGGATGCGGCATTCGGCCACCCGATCGCTGCTCGAACGCGACGACGTGATCATCGTCGCCTCGGTCAGCTGCATCTACGGCATCGGCTCGGTCGAAACCTATTCGGCGATGATCTTCGATATCAAGAAGGGCGAAACAGTCGATCAGCGCGAGGTGATCCGCAAGCTGGTCGCCCAGCAGTACAAGCGCAACGATGCCGCCTTCCAGCGCGGCAATTTCCGCGTGCGCGGCGACAATCTGGAAATCTATCCCTCGCACTACGAGGACATGGCCTGGCGGATCAGCTTCTTCGGCGACGAGGTGGAGGACATCGTCGAGTTCGATCCGCTGACCGGCAAGAAAGGCGCGAGCCTGGACAAAGTGCGGATCTATGCCAATTCGCACTATGTCACCCCCGGCCCGACCATGCAGCAGGCGACCCAGGCGATCCGGTTCGAGCTGACCGAACGGCTCAAGGAACTGGAGGCGGAGGGCAAGCTGCTCGAACACCAGCGTCTCGAACAGCGCACCCATTTCGACCTCGAGATGATCGCCGCAACCGGCAGCTGCGCCGGGATCGAGAACTACAGCCGCTTCCTCACCGGCCGCCTGCCCGGCGAGCCGCCGCCGACCCTGTTCGAATATCTGCCCGATAACGCGCTGCTGTTCGTCGATGAAAGCCACCAGACGGTGCCGCAGATCGGCGCGATGTCCAAAGGCGATCACCGCCGCAAGATTACGTTGGCCGAATACGGTTTCCGCCTGCCCAGCTGCATCGACAACCGGCCGCTGCGCTTCAACGAATGGGACGCGATGCGCCCGCAGACCGTCGCGGTATCCGCCACTCCGGGCCACTGGGAGATGGAACAATCGGGCGGGGTCTTCGCCGAACAGGTGATCCGCCCCACCGGGCTGATCGATCCGCCTGTCGAAATCCGCCCGGTCGAGGACCAGGTGCAGGACTGCATCGAGCAATGCCGCCAGGTGGCACAGGCGGGCTATCGCACCCTCGTCACCACCCTCACCAAGCGCATGGCCGAGGACTCTGACCGAGTTCATGCACGAGGCGGGGCTGCGCGTGCGCTACATGCATTCGGACGTCGAGACGCTGGAGAGGATCGAGCTGATCCGCGATTTGCGGCTGGGCGTCTATGACGTGCTGGTCGGGCATCAACCTGCTGCGCGAAGGCCTCGATATCCCCGAATGCGGGCTGGTCGCCATCCTCGATGCCGACAAGGAAGGCTTCCTGCGCAGCGAAACCTCGCTGATCCAGACCATCGGCCGGGCGGCGCGCAACATCGACGGCCGGGTGATCCTCTACGCCGACCGCATCACCGGCTCCATGGAACGCGCCATGGCCGAGACCGACCGGAGGCGCGAAAAGCAGCACCAGTTCAACATCGAACACGGCATAACCCCCGAAAGCATCAAGCGCGACATCCACAACATCGTCGCCGATACGGCCAGCCGCGACGGCGTGCTGGTGGATATCGACGACGGGGAGAGGAACAACCTCGTCGGGCATAATCTGCGCGGGTACATCGAGGAGCTGGAAGGCCGCATGCGCGCGGCTGCGGCGGATCTGGAGTTCGAGGAGGCGGGGCGGCTCAGGGACGAAATCCGGCGGCTGGAGGCGGATGAGCTCGGGATTCCCGGGAGAGTCACGCGCGCCGGTGGTGGGGCGTAGTAACGAGGGCAAGCCGGGGACGAGAAAGGGGCGGTTCGGGCGGGAGGGGAAGACGCAAGTGGGGGCGGTGATCTGACAATTCTGGTCTCGAAATGCCTTATATAAGTATGTGATATTAAACGACTTAGTTCTGACGTTGGGGATATATGCAATTTTTTCCCTACCTCCGGGATTAACGATGGCTAATAGAAGGGCTGCACAAATCGGATTGCAGCCATCACCAACCAGATTGACAAATCCCCAAATGTCCTACATAAAGGACAGGCCTTCTCGCTGGAGGAGTCGCTCGACTTTGCCAAGTGGCTCGCGGGCCTTCGCGATCGCAAGGCGAAGGCCATGATCGCCAACCGGATCAAGCGGGCGGGGAACGGAAATTTCGGGAAGGTCCGCTCGGTTCAAGGCGGCGTTTTTGAGATGAAGATCGATCATGGCCCCGGCTACCGGGTTTACTACTTCCAGCGCGGAAAGCAGCTTGTCATTCTCCTGTGCGGGGGCGACAAGCGCACCCAAGACGCCGACGTTGCTTATGCAAAGCGGCTCAAGGCAGAGATTGAAAAGCGCGATGGAGCTACGCCCGTTTGACCCCGCCAACTACCTCGAAACCGAGGAGGACATCCTCTATTATCTCGAGGCGGCGATGGAAGGGAACGATCCGAAGCATATCGCCAGCGCAATCGGCGACGTGGCGCGGTCCAGGGGCATGAGCGAAATCGCCCGCAAGACTGGGCTTGGTCGGCAAGCGCTTTACGCTGCGCTTTCGGAAAATGGCAACCCGACGCTGGAAACACTCACCTCGGTCCTGGGCGCACTTGGGCTGGAGCTGACGGTGCAGAAGAAGGTTGCGTGATTCCATGGCGCACGTTCACGTCGGCCAGCTGACTGCTACCAAGGAATGGGCCAGGCATCTGCGCCCCAATGGCAAGCGCGATTTCTGGAAGCGGGAGCGCAAGGAAGGCCGCTTAGAAGCAACCAATCGGTCTGGCGAAAAGATCTTGCCATGATCAGCGTATGCCCCTATCCGCGCCCTCCCATGACTAACCATGAGCTCTTTACCAAGCGAATGCGCGCCTTCATCTTTTGAAGCGCGGGCATTCGCGTGCACTGTCTGTTGCAGTGTAGCTCAGTTGGTCAGAGCGCGGCCTTCATAAGGCCGAAGTCGCCGGTTCGAGTCCGGCCACTGCAACCATCACCCAAAATACGTGCCGATGTAGCTCAGTGGTAGAGCGGCGGAGTGAAGTTCCGCGCGCCGGTGGTTCGAATCCATCCGTCGGCACCATTTCCAAATTCGTCGCGCAGTGGCGGAAAGGCTACACAACGGATTGAAATCCCGACTTTGCGGGTTCGAGACCTATCTGCGCATCCAGTATTCCGGCGTTTTTGGGCCACCGGGTGACAGATTACGCATTTCGTGGGTTCTGCCGGGACGGACGATTTCGAGGAGCCTTCGCAAGTACAGGCGCGACTGTGCCAGAGCACGGTGATGTAGGAAAGTGAGGCGGGGCGCATCGTCGGGGTTCGATCCTGCATGGCCGGTTCATACTCCTATCGCCCCGCAAAAATCGCCGGACTGTAGCGAGGTTCGGGGATCGGCTGGTCGGCGGCCTTGGCGGTCTCCAGCCACAGTTCGATTGCCTGACGCAATTCGGCAACGGCCCGTTCGGGCGTATCGCCATGCGCGGAGCAGGGGCGCAAATCGGGCACATCGGCGATCCAGCAGTTGTCGTCCGGATACCAGAAAATGTTGATATGATAGCGTGGCTCGGTGCTCATGAAGAGGAGTCTACGCGTTTGTACTGAGGCGTAGCAAGGCGAAGTGGGTCGGTTTTGGAGTGTTGGGCTATTCCGCGCGTCTCAGCAGGGTGACACGGTGTCGCCTTTGTCGCCCCGCCATTACCCTCGCGAGGAAATCAAATCTCCCCGCATTTCCTCTCGAACCCCGTCGTGTCGCCCGCCGCCTGTTCCACCCAGCTGTCGGATGCGGGCAAGCGCCGCGCCCGCCTCATAACCCTTTCCCCGCCAGCCAATCCCTGCCATAGAACAAAGCATGATCGCCAGGCTCACCGGCACGCTCGACGACTTTGGCCCCGATTGGGCCGTTATTGACGTGGGCGGGGTTGGCTATCTGGTGCATTGCTCGGCCAAGACGCTGGACGCGCTGGGTCTGCGTGGCGACCGGGTGACGGTCCACACCGAGCTCCAGGTCAGCGAAAACGACATGCGGCTGATCGGCTTTGCCAGCGGCGCGGAACGCGAATGGTTCCGCTTGCTCACCGGGGTGCAGGGTGTCGGCAGCAAGATGGCGCTGGCGGTGCTCTCGGCACTCTCCACCGAAGAATTGCAGCGCGCCTGCGCCGGCGGCGATGCAGCCATGGTGGCGCGCGCGCAGGGCGTCGGGCCGAAACTGGCGGGGCGGATTGTCAATGAATTGAAGGATAAGGCCGGCGGGCTGGCGGTGACGTCGGGCGGACCTGGCGTGGCCGCGCCGCCAGCCGGATCGGTGAGCTCGGATGCGGTCTCAGCGCTGCAAAACCTGGGGTTCAAGCCCATGGTGGCGACCAGTGCCGTGGCTTCGGCGATGGAGGAACTGGGCGATGGTGCGGGGCTCAACGAACTGGTGCGGGTGGCGCTGAAGCGGGCGACGGGGTGATATTCTATGAATACTCGACAAATTCCTACGAATATGTATGATATTCCTATGGCACAGCTCAACGTCACCATTCCGCCTGCCCTGCGCTCCTGGGTCGATCACCGCGTTGCCGAGGGGCGCTATACCAGCGCCAGCGATCTGGTTCGCGATCTGCTTCGCAAGGATCAGGATGCCGCAGCCGATGAAACCGAATGGCTGCGCGGGCTGATTTCCGAAGGATTGGCTTCGGGTCGGCTCAACCGACGTCCTGAAGATGTGCTTCGCGAGATTATCGACGAATACCCTCCCAAAGATGGCTGAGCTCGACCTAAGTCCGGCAGCCCGCGCCGACTTACTGGACATTCGCGTTTACAGCGTCGATCAATTTGGTGTTGAGGTCGCTGACGGCTATTTCCTCGGGTTTGATGCAGCCTTCGCACTGCTGCGTGAGCATCCGATGGCCGGAGCCATCCGGAGCGATCTGGGCCAAGGCATTCGCTGTTTGATCCACCGGCGGCACCGGATCTTTTACGATATCGAAGATGACACGGTGGTGATTGTGCGGATCGTGCATCACGCCATGGATGCGCGGCGGGTGATGAACGAACTGGTGCGGGTGGCCTTGAAGAGGGCGACGGGATAAAGTAGCGGACGAAAGGAAATATCGATGCAGGTAACAGCAGTACTCACGCCCGCCGAAGAAGGCGGCTTCGTCGCGCTCAATCCCGAAACCGGGACTGTAATACCAACGGCCCTATGAGCTGACGCACTGGAACCATTCGCGGCTGGCGATGGATTTGATGGTATCTGGCAGATCGATGAGGTCGTTCCAAGCCTTGCAGCAAGCGGTGACGATGGTTTCGTATGTTTCATAGACCCGGTTTGCGAGGGCATTTTGTCGGAGATACTGCCAGATGTTTTCCTGCGGGTTCAGCTCGGGGCTGTAAGGCGGCAGGCGGAGCAGGCTGATATTGTCAGGGGTCTTGAGGGATTTTGTGGTGTGCCAGCCAGCTCCGTCAATGATGACGATGGCATGCGCGCCGTCCTCCACCTGGCTGCTGATTTCGATGAGGTGTGCGTTCATGGCTTGGGTGTTGGCAAAGGGCATGACCAGCGCCGCTCCTACGCCGCGTGCCGGACAGACGGCTCCGAAGATATAGGCGCATTCATACCGCTGATCACGCACGGCGCGCGGGCGGGTGCCTTTCTCGCCCCAGACATAGGTGAGCGTCCCTTTCTGGCCTACCCGGGCTTCGTCCTGGACCCAGATTTCGAGGCGCTTTCCGGCGGCATGTGCGGGGAGTATCTCCGCAACTTTGGCTGCGAAGTTTTTTTAAAAGCAGCCTGAGCCTCAACGTCGCTTTTGGGATGGCAAGGGCGCGCCGAGATATGGCTCAGGTTCAGGGCATGGAGCAGCTTGCCAATCGTGCGCGCATGGTATCGAACCTGGTATTCCGCTTCGATCCAGCTCTGGATATCCACACAGCGCCACCGCACAAGCCCGTCCTTCTCGGGGTCAGGGCCTTTCAGCACATGCGCCTTCACCGCCGCTTCTTGCGAGGCCGTCAGCCGCTTCTTGGGATGACCGCAGGGCGCATCACGCAAACCGTCCGGCCCTTTCTCGTTGAAACGGTGAACCCAGTCGCACAGGGTCTGGCGATCCATCCCGCTGCGCGCCGCAGCGTCCTTCCGGCTCGCCCCTTCCAGAACAGCCGCGATTGCCGTCAGCCGCAAAGCTACGCGGCCATTGTTCTCCCGACGGGCCAGCTTGCGCAAATCTCCCGCGCTGTAATCGTCCCGGAGGACTATCGATCCATGCATCTGCGGCTCCATCCAATGAAGCCGCCTCCAAATCATATTCCTGACAAAAAAGGAATCCCCAAACCGAGTCAGGTCATCGGGCTATTGGTATAAGCCAGGGCGATACCATTGAGGAAGCCCTGGCCAATCTGCGCGAAGCGGTGGAGCTGTATCTGGAGGAATTTCCGATGACCTTTCACGGTGCCGCGCTGGTGACAACCTTCGACGTTGCAGCGCATGCCTAAGCTGCCCGTGCTGTCGGGCGCGGAGACAGTCAAGGCGTTGGAACGGCTGGGTTTGGAACAATTGCGTCAGCGTGGCAGCCATGTCGAGATGCGGCGGGCAGAGCGCCGGATGGTCTGTTGAGTGGTGAACTGAAGCCGGGTTGAACGACTGTGCTGGTGGTCTTGAAGCGGGCGGCGGGGTGATGCGCTCAGCCGCATAGTTATCATCCGCACTGCTTCATGTCCATTGCGCCCCCAGTGCGGGGGTGGGCGGGGGATGTTGAAGTTGGCAGCCTTGCTCTGTTTTCTGGATGCATTGCGGCTGGATCGTTCATTGTCGCTTATTCAGTTTCGGCGGCCATTCGCGATGCCAAAGACCCTGTTTCTCAACGAAAGTTGATGAAATCCAAATCCAAATGCTCTCTGTGGTTAATTACGGCGGAAGTGGCGGAGCAGGCGGATTTATGGGCGGCGGCGGAGGAGGTGGCGGTGGAGCGGGCCAAAGCGGAGGTGATGGCGGTTCCGTACAATTGGGATCAGCGCCCAATGTCAGATAACCCCTACCTGACCCCCAGAGTTCTCCCGAGACGCCGCGTGGCTTTGCAAATCTAGACGTTGTTCGAACTATATATCGTTGGAGATGGAGACCGTCACTTGCACCTTTTGGTACTGAATGCAATCTCAGTCTGCACATCGCACGCCCCTTGCGGCCCAGGCTAACTTGGAGGATAATCCCGCCATGACAGACCTCAGCTTCTCACTTCCGGACGAGCTTGCTGCTCCACTGAAATCGCGTTTGGCAGACGGGCACTACGCGGACGCGGGTGAATACCTGCGCGAACTTGTGCGCCGCGATCTCGAAGAGGCCGCCGATACGGCATGGGTGCGCGAAAAGGTAGCCGAAGGGCTGGCGTCCGGAATCATCGACAAGGACCCGACCGAGGTCATCGAAGACATTATTGCTGCACGTCGCGCCCGGCGTGGTTGAGGTCAGGCTTAGCGAGTCTGCGGGTGCTGACTTGGCTGAAATCGACGCTTACGGTGCAGAAAGGTTTGGCGACGAGGCTGCCACTGCCTATCAGCGGGGTATCGACCGGGTTCTCACGCGACTGGAAGACTTTCCGTTGAGCGGGGAAGAGCGACCCGACTATGGCCCCGGTATTCGTTGCGTAGTCCATCGCAGTCATCGCGTACTCTATGTCGTAGAAGCGGAAAAAATCGTGATCGCACGCATACTCCACCACTCGCGCGACGTTCCCCGGCACCTGTCCAAATGACCCCTAACCCCCACCTCACCCCGCAGCGCCAGCCGGAAGACGTCGACGCAGCGCTCCGCCCGAAAACGCTTGCCGAATTCGTCGGGCAGGCGGCCGCCAAGGACAACCTTTCGGTCTTCATCGAGAGCGCCAAGAGCCGCCGCGAAGCTATGGACCATGTCCTGTTCTTCGGCCCGCCCGGCCTCGGCAAGACCACGCTGGCGCAGATTGTCGCGCGCGAGCTGGGGGTCGGGTTTCGCGCCACCTCCGGCCCGGTCATCGCCAAATCGGGCGACCTTGCCGCGCTTTTGACCAACCTCGAGGAAGGCGACGTCCTGTTCATCGACGAGATTCATCGGCTCAACCCTGTGGTCGAGGAGATCCTCTACCCGGCGATGGAAGACCGTGCGCTGGATCTGATCATTGGCGAGGGGCCCTCCGCGCGCTCCGTCCGCATCGATCTGCCGGCCTTCACCCTGATCGGGGCGACTACCCGGCAGGGCCTGCTGACCACGCCGCTGCGCGATCGCTTCGGCATTCCGGTCCGGCTGAATTTCTATTCGGTGGACGAACTTGAGCGCGTCGTCACTCGCGCTGCCGCCCTGCTCGGCCAGGGCATCGACGGCGAGGGCGCGCGCGAGATTGCGCGGCGGGCGCGGGGCACGCCGCGGGTGGCAGGGCGGCTGCTGCGGCGGGTGCGCGACTTTGCCCATGTTGCGGGGGACGGGGTCGTGACGCGCGAGATTGCCGATAGTGCGCTGACCCGGCTGGAAGTCGACAAGCTGGGGCTCGATGCCATGGACCGGCGATACCTGACGATGATCGCCGATATCTACAAGGGCGGCCCGGTGGGTATCGAAACGCTCGCCGCGGGCCTCTCCGAACCGCGCGATACGATCGAAGAAGTGATCGAGCCTTTCCTGATCCAGCTTGGCCTGGTGGCGCGCACCGCGCGGGGCCGCGCACTCAATGATCGCGGCTGGGTGCACCTGGGCATCAGCCCTCCCGCAGGCAGTCAGAACACGCTGTTCGATTCCCCCGACGATGACGGCGATGATTAGCGCAAGTCCCCGTCCTTGTTCGCCAATTGCCGCAAACTAGTTCCATTACGGGACAGGTGACTGAAGCTCGGCGGAAAAAGCACCCGAATCCCAGTACGGGCCGGTTGAATCAAGGTTAACGGGATTGTCGCATTAACAACTCTCTGCGTTTTTGATGGCACAGGACGTGAAGGCAACGGCGAATGCCAAGCCAGCATGTTCTACTCGGAAACAACAGAGAGCACAGCTTATGTCGGTTCGGATGGCCCTGGCGAAATTGTCTGCCTTTGCGGCGGGTGGTGCGCTTGTCGGTGGAGGCGCGGTTCACGTTGCCGAACAACCGGCCCGGCAAGTGCAGTATGTCAAGCACGTCAAGGGACCCGCGGTGAAGCGCGCCCAGGCGCGGCGCCAGATCGTCCGCCGCGTGCCGACCGCCCCGCGCCAGGTCAAGCGCATCCGCCGCATCGTCAAGCGCACTTGCTGCGCACCGCAGCCGCAGATGGCGATGGTGCCGATGCCCGCGCCCTATATGCCCCCCCTGCCGCCGATGCCGGTGAGCTCAAGCGGCGGCGGCCAGGTGGCGGTTGTCGGCGGCGGCCCGGTTGGTTTCGGCGGCGGCTTCTTTGGCGGCTTCTTCGGTGGCGGCGGATCGGGCGGCGGCAGCGTCGTGATCTCGTCCACAAGCACCGGCTCGACTTCAACCTCTGGTGGCTCGACGTCCACTTCGGGCGGTTCGACCTCTACCGGCGGCAGCTCGACATCCAGCGGCGGCATCACCAGCTCGACCACGACCGGCGGTGTTTCAACTTCCACTGGCGGCGTTTCGACCTCGACTTCATCGTCTTCGGGCAATGTCTCGACCTCGACCGGCGGTGTCTCGACCTCGACGGGAGGTGTTTCGACCTCGACCGGCGGCGTCAGCACCAGTTCGGGGAATGTGTCGTCCAGCTCCGGCAATGTCTCCAGCTCCAGCAGCAGCTCTTCATCCTCGTCATCGAGCTCGTCCTCTTCGTCCAGCTCCTCTTCGAGTTCGTCGGGCGGCGCGACTTCGGGCGGGCATACCAGCACCGGCGGCCATCATGGCAGCTCGGGCGGACACACCAGCAGCGGCGGCTCTGGCGGTTCCAGCAGCTCCGGTGGTTCCAGCAGCAGTTCGTCTTCATCGAGCGGCTCTTCTTCCACCTCGGGTGGGACCAGCAGCGGAGCGACATCGAGCGGCGCTACCTCGAGCAGCAGCAGCACATCGTCGTCGAGCTCTTCTTCCAGCTCGAGCAGTACCAGTGGCGGGACTTCCTCTGGCTCCAGCACGACATCCTCGAGCGGCGGCACCGATGTGCCAGCTCCGCCAATGATCATCCTGTTCGGCGCAGCCGCTGCGGCGCTTGCCGGACGGCGGCGGTGGGCCCGCAAGACCAAGATCGCAGCCTGACTTAGGGCACCAGGCTGAAGGGGGGAGGGTGGCCTGCGTGGCCGCCCTCGTTTCGTTCATGCCTCCGGAGAGGTTTCCCACTCGACCCCGGCATCGCCGGTGGCGATAACGTCGGCCAGCTCCCAGACATTGCGGTAGCCATAGCCGTGCAGGTTGATGAACGTAGGGATGTTGAGCGCCATTGGCGCGCGTTTCAACGCTACCGGCGCGCGGTGGTCGCGGAAATTGTTGTTGCAATAGATGTAGATCGGCCTTCCCGGATTATCTCCCAGCACGCCGCGCAAGGCCTCGTCGGTGAAGTCGGTAAAGGGCAGGTTGACCGCGCCCTTGAGATGGCCGCGGGCAAATGCATCGGCCGAACGTGCATCGAGCAGTACCGCGCCATCCGCCCGGGCGGCGCGGGCGAAATCGTTCCATGACAGGCGGTGCTTTTCCCGGACCTTGGCCAGCTTCCCGGTCAGCTCGGTGAAGCCGGAATAGTCGATCTGCGGATTGGCCGCGGCGCTTTCCCTGGCGGCCAGCGGCGCAGCTAGCAGTGCAAGCGCCAGCGGTGCGAGCGACAGACGTAGGACAGACATGGTTTTCTCCCGCTCCATTGGTGCGGGAAGGCTAATCGGCAGGGCGTTTACCCTTGCTGAACAGTCAGCTAGAGCGAACGGTGCCGCTCAATATATACCAGACCCGTTCATGCTGAGCTTGTCGAGCCGAAGGCGACCGAAGGTCAATCACCAGGTTGTTACGGTTCACTCGCCTGAGCACGAGGGTCCTTCGACAAGCTCAGGATGAGCGGAAATTTGAAGCTCGATTCAGATTAGATGCAAGACGTTAGAGCTTCCCGGCCTTGAGGAACTCCGCCGCGAAGTGGGCCGCGCGGGCCGATAGCGCCATGTAGGTCAGCGACGGATTCTGCGTAGCGGTGGAGGCCATGGCCGATCCATCGGTGATGAACAGATTGGGCACATCATGCGCCTGACTGTACTTGTTAAGCACGGATGTTCGGGGATCTGTGCCCATATGCGCCGTGCCCATTTCATGGATGGTTGCCCCAGGCGTGCCGGCACCGCTGCCTTTGTTCACGATCGACGCGCCTGCGGCCTTCAGCATCGCCTCGGCGTCGGCCTGCGCGGCTGCGACCAGTTTGCGCTCATTGTCGCCCAGGCTGCATTCGATATGCGGGATCGGCATGCCCCATTTGTCTTTCCGGCTGGGGTGCTGAGTAACGCGATTGTCCCGGTTGGGCAGCATTTCCGCCGATCCGCCGACAAAGATCATCCACGGACCGGGCCTGCGCAATTTCTGCTTCGCCGCAGCACCGATGCCGATCGGAAACATCGAGCCCATCAGCCAGTTCGAGCGGAAGGCCATCGTGCCCAGACCAAATCCGCGCAGATAGTCCTCCTGACTATCGACGTTGCGATAGCGCGGGATGATATTGGCCTGCGGACGGCGGCCGCGATAATAGCGGTCCTCAAATCCCGGATACATGCCAAAGGCAGAGGCCCCGCCGACGTGATCCATCAGATTGCGCCCGACCATGCCCGAACTGTTGGCGAGGCCATTGGGGAAGGCTGCGCTTTTCGAGTTCAGCAGGATCTGCGCGGTGGGAATGGTCGAGGCGTTGAGGAATACCATCCTGGCCGGATAGGTGCGTGCCTTCCGGGTTCTGGCATCGATCACCCGCACGCCGGTGACGCGGTTGGTCTTCGCGTCATGGATCACGCTATGGACGATGGCGTCGGTGATGACGGTCAGGTTGCCGGTGTTGCGCGCCGCCGGCAAAGTTGCGCTGAGGCTGGAGAAATAGGCACCGTAACTGCATCCGCCATGGCAGATCGAGCGAAACTGGCAGGGCCCGCGTCCCAGAGCCTCTTGCTGCGGCCTGACTTCGGTCAGATTGGCGACGCGCGGCGGGATCACCGTCCGTCCGGGGAATTTCGCCTCGATCTTCTGTTTGAAATCCGCCTCGACATCGTTGAGACCCATCGGCTTCAGAAAGTCGCCATCAGGCAATTGCGCAAGGCCCTCTTTCGATCCCGAAACCCCGGCGAAAGCCTCGACGTGATCGTACCAGGGGGCAAGATCGGCGTACCGGATCGGCCAGTCAGAACCGTGCCCGTCCTTCTTGTTGGCCGCGAAGTCCAGCTCGCTCCAGCGCAGCGACATCCGTCCCCACATCAGCGAGCGCCCGCCGAGGTGAAAGCCGCGGTACCAGGTGAACGGCTTGCCCTCGGGCGTGGAATAGGGAAGTTCGCTGTCTTTCACCCAAAAATGCTTGTTGGCGGCGTTGAACGCATAATTCTTGCTCTGCACAACATAATCGCGGGCAATTTCGTCTTCAGGAATCTTGCCATCATTGGGCAGCTCCCACGGCATCAGACCGTCATTGTAATCCGCGCCATGCTCGATATTGGGCCCGCGTTCGAGCACCAGGACCTTCAGGCCCTTCTCGGTGAGCTCCTTGGCGACCCAGCCACCGCTGATCCCCGAGCCGACGACAATCGCATCGAACATTACCTTATCCTCCAAACTGGACATCGACGGCGTAACCGCGGGTTTCGGCTGTCACCGGAATCGATGGCTCCCACGCGCCCGGAACATGCTCGTAACGCAGCTCCTGCGTCGCCCCGGCTTCGGAGAGATAATAGAGGGCGAAGATCAGGCTTTTGAATTTGGCATAAGCAGGATCCCGCATCTTCGCCCGGTCATAGGTCGAAACTGCTTCCAGTTGCTGCGCCGGAGCCAGGGCGGCGATCCCTCCGGGGTTGTGCTGGCGAGCGGCACTATCCATCTCGTCAAGCACCTTCAGGAAAGCGGTCCGGGTCCCGGGTGAAGCCCAGCTCTTCATCAGCCGATCGAACCGCGTCGGGACCAGCGCATCGCGTGCGCCTGGCGTTTCGGTGCGCGGCATGATCGTTTCCGCCACCGCATCGAGCACCGCGAATCGCGCCTTGCCGATGAACGGCGTCTTGCGCCCGTCCGCCGCCATCAGCGCTTCCCATCCGGGAAGAGCCGTCCCCGCCACTCCGATGGCGAGCAAGGTGCTGCGGATAAAGCCACGCCGGTCAACACTTGCCGCGCCACCACCGTCAGGCCATGTCCATGCGCACGGAGTGCTGCTTGCAGAGGCTGCCATGAAGTTCTCCCGCATCGGTTGGGCGAGACAATTATGCACATCCCGCGTTGCATTCACCTGCGGCTGGCTATCATTCGCACGATAAGTTTACAAGCGTTTCAGAATGCAAAT
This sequence comes from uncultured Alphaproteobacteria bacterium, assembly GCA_963791765.1. Taxonomy (GTDB): domain Bacteria; phylum Pseudomonadota; class Alphaproteobacteria; order Sphingomonadales; family Sphingomonadaceae; genus Novosphingobium. Next base: position 457,723 of record CAWBTL010000003.1, on the reverse strand, counting down.
GTGCCCCACGATGGTCTCGTCGGCGAAGGTGCTACCGGCCCGATTCAGGGATATCTGACACAATTTCAGCTGACTAGCCGGAAGGTTCCGATAGCGCTCTTTCCCCGGCAGCACCGGTTTTCGCTCGTGCTGACCGGCGAAGCCGACTATAGCACCCCGGTTGCGTGCGAATGGTTCTGTCGGCCATTGACCGGGCGGGGCAGAAGAGCGAGTGATTTGGTGTGCGGGAAAGCAGGCAATCTGGAGAACTGGCGCCGATGCGTCCATCGGTGCTGATCCAGACTTCAAAGGAAGTGATCCGGCATTTTTTGCACCGGCTCGGAATGCGGCTGCCGCTGCCCCATCTTGAACCGGAGGCGCGGACCGACCGTTTCAGCAAGATTTACGAACAGGGCTTCTGGAAGCACGGTGACGAAGAGGTCCCGAGTTCGGGCCATGGTTCATCGCTGAGGGCAACAGCGGCATTGCGCGATGCCCTGCCTGCGCTGCTTGACGAGTTGGGGGCCGAAGTCATGCTGGATGTCGGCTGCGGCGATCTCACCTGGATGCGGGCCACGCAAATCAGGCAGCAATACATCGGCGTCGATATCGTCCCCGCGGTCATCGAGGCCAACCGGCTTCACTTTGCCTCGGAACGACGTAGATGGGAGCTTTGTGATGCGGTCGAAGCCGAATTGCCGGACGCCGACGTTGTTTTCTGCCGCGAGATGCTGTTCCATCTCGGCTTTGCCGACGCCATGGCGGTGCTGCGCAACGTGCTGTCCAAGCCGCGTCGCTGGCTGATCCTTACAACCGATTCATCGACCCTGTTCAACAGCGACATCCAGTCGGGCGACTACCGGCCGCTCAATCTGGAGCGGGCGCCATTCCGCCTGCCACCGCCGCAGGGGCTAATCTCCGATGACCGGGTGGCGGCGGGCAGGCGATTGGGAGTGTGGCGCGCGGCGGACGTGGCGAGCGATTTGGGAATCGGTTCTCGATCGGCTTGAACTGTGCCGCACACCGCCGAAGCTTTGCACAAGCAGCTTCCGATGGCCTCTAGACCCGAAACCTATCAGGTCTGCACACCGTGACGGAGCCGATTTTGGCTCAGCGCAAGACGCGAGGAAGGAGCCATGCCGTAGCATAGGGACTGACGAGCAACGCCGCGCTGGGCCAAAAGCGGCCCGCCCTTCGGGTTGCCGCTGGAAGCCCCTCGGACAGCGTCGCGTCGCTGGCACGGGTTCCCGCCCGCTATCTCGATCGGCTCGGCCCCTGGCGTGACATGATTGCCCACGGCTTGACCACGACCGCCGAAACGCCAGAGCCGACCCGATCGGATTCGCACGCTTGGGCAGCGCACCCGAACTGCGAATTGCTGGCGACGGTGCTGGGGATCAGACCTGCGCAACCCGGCTTTCGAAAAGTATTGGTTGCGCCCGCGTTGGGCACCTTGATACGCGCCTCCGGTAAAATGCCACACCCGAAAGGCGAGATCAGGGTATCCTACCGGCTTTCTGCGACGACACTGAACGCGAATGTCACTCTGCCGGCGGATGTCTCCGGCGAATTCCGGTGGCGCGGCGAAGTCCTTGCACTTCGGGGCGGGCGAAACACAATTATACCAACCGCCCATTGCGCCGACTCTGCCCCCCTCCCCTTCAGGGCACGGCTATCGCATATTCCATTTGGTGCCTGTGCATCCCAGTCCCCCTCCCGCTTGCGGGAGGGGGACTGGGTGGGCCAGTCGCACGAAATCGACGGTTTCGCGTCAAATTCAGAAGCGCCCACCCCCAACCCCTCCCGCAAGCGGGAGGGGAGAAGAAAGGGCAGTTCGGAAGATGCGATAGCCCTGCCCCTCCCCTGAGACGCAGTCGAGCGCAGCTCAACAGGAGGGGCTTGAGAGGTCATTTCATCGGGCGCTTGGTATTACCTGTTCTTCGCGTTGCGAGTTCACACACAAATCATCGGAGCGCTAAGCGGTGTGGATCAATTGGTCGACGCGGTGCGAAGGGGTTGATTCAAGGCTGCCATGACCGCCTCGCTCCTCAAGCGATTTGCAGAACCTCCCGCACACTACCACATGCTTGGAGGGAAGCGGGCTAGAAAGCTCGCCAATTCGAGCGACGGCGCGTGAGGAGAAATGGACCCTGAAACAAGTTCAGGGTGATGGTAATCATTATTGAAACTTCCGTTTCTTGAACGCCAGAATGTCCGCCTTCGAAAGCTTGAACCATTCACCATTGGCCCGCCGATTGGCAAAGCGGCGATGCCAATAGGCTTCGATTCCGGGCGAATCGTCTGTTGAGATCGCGTGTTCCAATGTGGCCTTGTCGGGCAGCGCCACGTTGATCGACTTCACGCGCTTTTCGAGATCTGAGCTTTGGCCGATTTTGTAGTAATCGCCCGCGCGAAGGAGATAGACGTGCCCGTAATTCTGATGGGCGGACAATTCGGCTGGTGCCTGAGAAGGCATAGGCAGAAAATCTACGATTCCAACAAATTTGTGGTTCTCTGGATGGTGCGCCCATGCTCGCATAGCCTCAGCAAGCAGAGCGCGTCGCGGAAAGTGGTTCTTGATTGTTGTCGATGCAGGAAAGCCGGGATTGTTTCGGGCGTGAAGCTGATAGTCGGGATCGCTAGGCCACCGCCCCAACGCCAGACAACATTCTGCACAGGACATGAGCACATCATTGGAGTTCAAGCGTTTTTTAAGTTCGTTTGGCGCAAAGCCTGCATCGCGAAGAGCATCACTCCAGCGCCCCCAAATCTTCCCCCGCCATTCTTTCGGAGCGATGCCCGTCGCCGCAACAAAGGTATTTTCACCCGGAGGTGATCCGTCTTGCAAAACTAGCCTCTGAATTTCAGAAATGATCCTATCGCGCATCACCGCCCCCTCAGATCGCCCTTGCCGACCGTCCCCGCCGCCATCTCCAGCATCCGGACCAAACTCTTCTTGCAGGCCAGGGTCACCCCAGTTCCACACGCAGCGTCCGCCCCACCGCCGCTGCCGCTCGGCGTAACGTCGCCAGTGTCACCGAGGGATTGCCTGGATCGAGGAGGCGGTCCAGTTGCCGCCGGTCGGTCCGCATCCGCGCTGCCATTGCTGTCTTGGTCAGGCGCTGTTCCGCCATCGCCGCCCTGATTTGATCAGCGATGATTTCCTTGATCGCATCCTCTTCGCATGCCGCGAGCAGGTTCTCGCTGGCGAGGAAATCGTCGAAAGTTTCCTCGCTGATCCGCGCCTTACCAGAATGTTCCATCATTCCAATTCCTTCATCCGCCTGAGCGCGAGTTCGATTTCCTGTGGCGGCGTTTTCTGGGTCTTCTTCACGAAGCCGTGGACGAGCACCATGTCGCCATCCATGATACAAAAAAGCACCCGTGCTATCCGACCCGACGAAATGTCACACCGCACTTCCCAAAGGCCGCGCCCCAATGGCCTGCAATAGGGCATTCCAATCGGCCAGCCGAACTCGACCTTCTGGATGTCCTTGCCAATCTCCCGTCGGTCGTCGGGGCCAAGACCCAAAATCCAGTCACGAACCGGCAGCTTACCGCTGGCCGACACATAGAACCGCGCTGCGATCTTTTTGGATCGGTCAGGGCTCACGTATGGATCGTGTCAAAAATGACGCAATTTGTCAACGTGGAATTCACCTCCCCCCCCCAGATCCCCCTTGCCGACAGTCCCCGCCGCCATCTCCAGCATCCGGTCCAGCGACTTCTTCGCGGCCAGGCGCAGCCCTTCTTCGATCTCGATCCGGGGCTGCAAGTCCCTCAGTGCCAGATACAGTTTCTCCAGCGTATTCAGCGCCATATAGGGGCAGATGTTGCAGTTGCAGTTGCCGTCCGCGCCCGGTGCGCCGATGAACTTCTTGCCCGGCAGTGCCTTTTCCATCTGGTGGATGATGTGCGGTTCGGTGGCGACGATCAGGGTGTCGCCGGGGAAGGTCTTGGCGAAATTGAGGATGCCACTGGTCGATCCGACGTAGTCGGCGTGGTCGATGATCGCGGGCGGGCATTCTGGGTGCGCGGCGATGGGCGCGCCGGGGTGCTGGGCCTTGAGTTTGAGCAGCTCGGTCTCCGAGAAGGCTTCGTGGACAATGCAAACGCCGGGCCACAGCAGCATCGGCCGGTTGAACTTGCGCGACAGGTAGCCGCCAAGGTGGCGGTCCGGGCCGAAGATGATCTTCTGCTCGCGGGGGATCTGCTGGAGGATCGTTTCAGCGCTGGAGCTGGTGACGATGACATCGCTGAGCGCCTTCACCTCGGTCGAGCAGTTGATATAGGTCAGCGCGATGTGATCGGGATGCGCCTCGCGGAAGGCCTTGAACTTTTCGGGCGGACAGGAGTCTTCGAGGCTGCACCCGGCGTCCATGTCGGGCAACACGACGATCTTCTGCGGCGAGAGGATCTTGGCGGTATCGGCCATGAATTTCACGCCGCAGAAGGCGATGACATCGGCATCGGTCGCCGCCGCCTTTTTCGACAGCTCCAGCGAATCGCCGACATAATCGGCGAGGTCCTGAATCTCGGGCTTCTGGTAATAATGCGCGAGAATCACGGCGTTGCGCTCTTTGCGCAGCCGCTCGATCTCGGCGCGGATATCGATGCCAACAAGGCTTTCGGTCATGACGGTCATGGCATTTCCTTCTCTCCGTCGAAACGGACGGTAACAGTAACATCGCCGAAGCCAGCGACTTCGAGCGGGATCGACAGGTTCTGGCGGATGGCGTCCTTGGCGGCGGCGCGGGCCAGGTCCAGCAGCACCGGGTTGGCCGCCTGGGCCGCGGCCTGTTTTTCGGCCAGCCGCGTATTATCGCGGGTCAGCTTGTCCTGCATGGTGCGGCTGATCCACACCCCCTCGCGCAGATATTGGGCGCGGCCCTCGTCGAGGTTGGGGCGGCTGAGCGTCAGCGGCGGCAGGCGCACATCGAGCCGCTTGGCGTCAGCATCCCACGCCAGCCGGTCGCGCGCCATGGCGGAAAGGTCGACCGAATAGTCCACCCGCGCCGGGATCACCGCGACCTGTTTGGATCTGAGCATGCCGAACAGGCTTTCCTCATCGCTGGATACGACGGGCGAAAGCTGGGCGCTGAACACCGTCAGCCGGTTCTGCTTTTCAAAGGCGGTCAGCGTCGTGCCCAGCGGATCGCCGCTGGCGGCAGGCCACAGCGCCCAGACGGCGAGCGCCAGCGCGCCGGCGAACAGCAGCCAGGGCAGGAGCTGTTTGCGGGCCGGGGTCATGCCGCTATCCGCCATGCCTCGGCGTCCCGCGCAACCCGGCCCTTTTTCTCGAGGTCGAGGAGATGTGCCAGCACCGAGCGGCCGGCGGCTGGCCACAGCTCACGGTCAACGCCCTTGTACATAGCGGGGACCATGTCCTCGATCGCGAAGCTGCCCTGCCCGAGCAGTTTCAGGATCTGGTTTTCGCGGCTGCGGCGATGCCCGATCATGCCGCGCACCAGCTGGCGCGGTTTGGTCACAGCGGGGCCATGCGCGGGGTAAAAGACCTTGTCCATGCGTTCATACAGCTTCTGCAGACTGGCCATATAGGCAGTCATGTCGCCATCGGGCGGGGAGACGACCGTGGTCGACCAGCCCATCAGGTGATCGCCGGTGAACAGCGCGCCGGATTGTTCCACCGCATAGCACAGGTGATTGGACGTGTGCCCGGGCGTGGCGACAGCGGTCAGCGTCCAGCCCTCGCCGGAAATCGATTCGCCATCGCTCAGCACCCGGTCGGGCGCATAAGCGGGATCGAAGGCGGCATCCGAGCGCGGGCCATCGTCATTGAGCGAAAGCGGCGCACAGCCGATGATCGGTGCGCCGGTCGCTGCGGCCAGCGGGGCGGCGGCGGGGGAATGGTCGCGGTGGGTATGGGTACAGCAGATCGCGGTGAGCCTGGCTTCGCCGATGGCGGCGATCAGCGCGGCGATGTGGTCCGGCTCGTCGGGGCCGGGATCGATCACCGCCACCTCGCTGGCATTGCCGACCAGATAGCTCTGGGTGCCGGTGTAGGTGAAGGCCGAGGGGTTCGCGGCGAGCACGCGGCGGACCAGCGGTTCAAGCTTCTCGGCATTGGCGACAGGCCAGGGGCGGGGTGGGAAATCCATGGCTGCGATATGGGGTGTTGCACCGAATGTGTCGAGAGTGCGCGTTGCTTCGCAGGTGACGCCGCATCTCGACTCGGCGCGAATCTAACGCCATGATAAATAAAGGAGGCATGCAATGAACCCGCCTGGCGAACTGATTCTCGTGCTCGATGCCGGTACGACTTCGACCCGCGCCATGGTCTTTGACCGGCAGGGCTGCCAGCGCGCCATGGCACAGCGCGAGCTCAAGCAGTATTACCCCCAGCCGGGCTGGGTTGAACATGACGCCGAGGAAATCTGGCAGTCCACGCTGGCCTGTGCCCGCGATGTCGTGGTCGAAGCCGGCGGGGCCGACCGCATCGCCTGTATCGGCATCACCAACCAGCGCGAGACCGTGGTCGCCTGGGACAAGGCGAGCGGCGAGCCGCTGCACCGCGCGCTGGTCTGGCAGGATCGCCGCACCGCCGATGGCTGCGCCGCGCTGCGCGAGGCAGGGCACGAGGGGGCGGTGCAGGACGCGACCGGGCTGCTGCTCGATCCCTATTTCTCAGCAACCAAGATGCGCTGGCTGATGGATAATGCGCTGGCGGTGCGGATGGCATCACTGGCCGGGCGGCTGGCGCTGGGCACGGTCGAAAGCTGGCTGACCTTCAAGCTGACCGGCGGCGCGCATCTATCCGATGCCAGCAACGCCAGCCGCACCAGCCTGCTGGCGCTGGGCGGGGCAAGTTGGGACCCGGGGCTGTGCGATCTGTTCGGCGTGCCGATCGGCGCGCTGGGCGAAGTCATCGGCAATGCCGGAGCCTTTGGCGCCAGCCTGACCGAGCTGTTCGGCGCGCCGATCCCGATCACCGGACTTGCCGGCGACCAGCAATCGGCGACGATTGGCCAGGCCTGCCTGACCCCCGGCGACACCAAGGCGACATATGGCACTGGAGCCTTCGTGCTCGCCAATATGGGCACCGAAATCCCGCGCTCGCTGCACCGGCTGCTCGGTACGGTGCTGTATCAGCTGGACGGCGAGAGGGTCTATGCGCTGGAGGGATCGGTGTTTGTCGCGGGCAGCCTCATCAAATGGCTGCGCGACGAAATGCGGCTGCTGGGCAGCGCCGCGGAGACCGAGGCGCTGGCCCGATCGGTGCCGGACAGCGGCGGGGTTACTATCGTGCCTGCGCTGTCGGGTCTGGGTGCGCCGCATTGGCGGCCCGATGCCCGCGCCGCGATTTCGGGGATGAGCTTCGCCACCACCCGCGCCCATGTTGCACGGGCAGCGCTGGAAGCGATGGCCTTGCAGACGCATGACCTCGCCAAAGCCTTCAAGGCCGATGGTGCCGCATGGAAATCTCTGCGCATAGACGGCGGCATGAGCGCGAATAACTGGATGGCGCAGGATATTGCCGACCTGCTGGCACTCCCTGTCGAGCGGCCCGCCAATGTCGAAACCACCGCCCTTGGGGCTGCCATGTTGGCCGGGGTTGGCGCGGGGCTGTTCGTTTCGCTCGGTGATGCAGCCTCGGCGATGCGCGGCACGGTGGAGAAATTCGCCCCAAGCCTCGGTGCGAAACAGCGCAAGCAGCGTCTTGCCGAGTGGGGAAGGGCGCTGGGGAAAGTTTGATTGCCAGCAAACGCGATGAAAAGGTCAGCGCGAGCTGGCAATCGCCAGGCGCTGCTCCAGCCCCTCGAACGCATGGGACATGGCGGGTTCGGAACTCCGCCAGCGAAGTTCCAGCCGCACCAGTCTGGCATAGAACATTTCGGTAGATTGGATCAGTCTGGAGATGTCGGCATCCAGCAACGCCATGCGGTCCGGCTGGGCTTCGGGATAATCGACAGGCAGCCGGCTGTGGCGGCGCAACTGGAATTCGGTCAGCTCGCCCATGAAATATGCCCGGTAGTTGAGCAGCCAGGCGAGCGCGTGCATCATCCTGGTGGTGGTTCGCAGCGCCTCACAGCTCAACGCAACCCGCGCCAGATCTTCAGGCTGAATGGAATTCTCGACGCGACCGCGCGGGGCAAAGGCCGTGCGGACTTCATCGGAAAGTACGAGCGCTTCGCAATAGAGGCTCTCGACGATGTGCGGATTTATGGTGGCGGGCTGATGCATGCAGACAGGGATATGCCCCTCCCGGCGTCATCGGCAACAAACCATTTCGGTCTTTCCCACACCATTTTGGGACTGTCCGAAAGCGGCACGGTCTTGGGGGGTCAGAACGTGCATTTTACGCGATAATGTCGGGAATCAGATAGTCTTCGATCACCGAAATCTGATCCTTGAGCTTCAGTTTTCGCTTCTTCAGCCGGGCGATCTGCAGCTGGTCGGTCGAGCCTGCCAAAGTCAGCGCATCGATTGCCGCATCCAGATCGCGATGTTCGATGCGAAGCACCTCAAGCCGCTTGCGCATCTCTTCTTCATTCACGTCTTGTCCCCATCAGTCGGCAATTATCGCGTTGCGGCGACCGTCCCGCCGCAGGTGCGGCGCATTCCACCGATATGCAACATTAGCCACTTCGCAAGATAGGCCGAATATGTTCTTATGACAATTGCGCCGGGCCATGGTTAATTCGATTCGGCCAGGGGTCCCGCGCCCTGAAGGAGGACCAACGATGGAAACTTCGCACGTCAGCGCCCTTGTTACCCGGCACGCCGGTCTCGAACGGCAAATCCAGGCTGAATTGAACCGCCCCCTGCCTGACAATGCGACACTCCAGGAACTCAAGAAAAGAAAACTCAGGATAAAGGAAGTGCTCGAGCACATCTGAAGGCCGTCTGGCCGAAAGATAGCTTGTGCGATTGGCGCGGGGTGCGTTCCCAAAGCCAGTGCTTTGGGCTAGTGCCGTTGCATGTCAATTTCAGCAGCCTCCGCATCCCGGACGATCCTCACTCGCCTGCACGATGTCATGGCGTCGCGCAGCCATGCGCAGGCCAAGCTCAACCAGATCGTCGAGGTGATCGGCGCGGGCCTCGATAGCGAAGTCTGCTCGATCTACCTGTTACGCGAAAGCATGCTTGAACTGTTCGCCACGCGCGGCCTCGAGCAGAGTGCCGTCCACATCACCCGCATGGCGATCGGCGAGGGGCTGGTCGGTACCATCGCCGGCAATGTTGAGACGCTGAACCTGGCCGAGGCCGCATCGCATCCGGACTTTTCCTATCGCCCCGAAACCGGTGAGGACAAATATCACTCCTTTGCCGGTGTGCCGATTGTACGGCGCCAGCGGGCAGTGGGCGCGCTGTGTATCCAGCATATCGAGCCGCGCCGCTATGAGGAAGTCGAGATCGAGACGCTGCAGACAGTGGCGATGGTGCTGGCCGAGCTTATCGCCAATGCCGGTCTCATCGATGAAGAGGACGCCTATGGACTGACCGCCGCGCAGACCGGCCCGGAGCAACTGCGTGGGCTGACGCTGGTCAAGGGACTGGCCAGCGGCGTCGCGGTATTTCACCAGCCGCGCGTGACCATCGAGCATGTCATGGCGGACGATACCGAAGCGGAACGTCAACGCGTCTACCTCGCTTTCGACAAGATGCGCGAACAGATCGACCGCATGGCCAGCCAGGCCGAATTCGGCGTCGGCGGCGAGCACGACGAAGTACTCGAGACCTACAAGATGTTCGCCTACGATGAAGGCTGGTCGCGGCGGATCAACGAAGCAATCGACAGCGGGCTAACTGCCGAAGCCGCCATCGAACGGGTCCAGCAGCGCACCCGCATGCGCATGCGCCAGATCGACGACCCGCTGCTCGCCGACCGCATGCACGATCTGGAGGACCTGTCCAACCGGCTGCTGCGCACGGTGTCGGGCCAGCTCGGCACAGCCGCCTCGCAAGGGCTGCGCTCCGACACGATCCTCATCGCGCGCAATCTGGGTCCGGCCGAACTGCTCGAATACGACAAGCGCCGGCTCAAGGGCGTAGTCCTCGAGGAAGGCTCGCTGACCGCCCATGTCGTCATCGTCGCGCGGGCCATGGGCATCCCGGTGCTCGGCAGGGTGCGGGGCTTGCGCGGCGCGGTGCGCGACGGCGACCATCTGTTGCTCGATGCCGACCAGGCCACCGCCACGGTTCGTCCGGCACCCGGGATGATCGAGGCCTTCGAAGCACGCTTCGCCAAGAGCCGCGAGCGGCTTGCCGCTTATGCGGCGCTGCGCGATATCGAGCCGGTCAGCATCGACGGCACGCGGATATCGGTGATGATCAATGCCGGACTGCGCGACGATCTGCCCAATCTCAGCCTGACCGGAGCGGACGGTATCGGCCTGTTTCGCACCGAATTCCAGTTTCTGGTATCGGCAACCCTGCCGGCACGGGAGCGCCAGACCCGGCTTTACCGCGATGTTCTGGATATCGCAGGCGACAAGCCGGTCATCTTCCGGACCGTCGATATCGGCGGCGACAAGGTGCTGCCCTACCTGCGCCACGATGGCGGCGAGGCCGAAGAGAACCCGGCGATGGGCTGGCGGGCGCTGCGGCTGGCGCTGGAGCGGGACGGGCTGCTCAAGGTGCAGGCGCGGGCGCTGCTGGAAGCGGCGGCGGGCCATACCCTCAACGTCATGTTCCCGATGGTTTCGGAGCCGTGGGAGTTCGATGCGGCCAAGGCGGTGTTCGAAAGCCAGCGGCTGTTCCTCAAGCAGCAAAAGAAGCAGCTGCCCGATGCGATCCGCTATGGCGCGATGCTGGAAGTTCCCGCCTTGGCCGAACAGCTCGATGTGCTGGCACCCAAGTTGTCGTTCCTGTCGATCGGCACCAACGATCTGACGCAATTCCTGTTCGCCGCCGACCGCGCCAACCCCAAGCTGGCCGAACGCTACGACTGGCTGAGCCCATCGATCCTGCGGTTCCTGCGGCGGGTGGTGACATCGGTGGAAGGTCACAATATCGATGTCGCGGTATGCGGCGAGATGGGCGGTCGGCGGCTCGAAGCGCTGGCGCTGATCGGCATCGGCATCCGGCGGCTGTCGATAACCCCGGCTTCGGTTGGTCCGATCAAAGAGCTGGTGCGCCGTATCGACGTCAAGGAAATCGGCGAGGCGATGGCTGGCTGGCTGACATCGCCGCCGCCCAATTTGCGCGAAAGCCTGCTCGAATGGGCATGCGCCCGCGACATCGCCTGCGACTGAGCGCGCGCCAGAGTCTTCCTGCCGCTTCCCGGCAGCAAGCCTGTGGTAAAACCTATATAATCGTTGACTTCATCTTCGGATCGGCTTTCTTGCGGCAACGGATTGCCAATTACCATTGCCGAACAGGACCGGAATGGACGATGAAATAGCAGGGGAAGCTCAACTGCCGCTGGAAACCGCGGGCGCGAAGTTGCGCCGGGCGCGCGAAGCGGCTGGATTGAGCCGTGCCGATATCGCTGCACGCACCAAGATCGCCGAACGCCATCTCCAGACGGTCGAGGACAGCAACTATTCGGCCCTTGCCAGCATCACCTATGCGGTGGGCTTTGCCCGCGCCTATGCCCGCACTGTCGGCTTGAATGAATCCGAAATAGCGCAAGAGGTCCGCGGCGAATTGGCCCTGCGCGAGGAACAGGACGATCGCCGTGCGGCCATGAACTTCGATCCCGGCGACCCCGCCCGCGTCCCGGCGTCGCGGCTGGCGTTGATCGCCGGCCTGGCGGCGCTGCTGGTCATTGCGGCGGTGTTTTTCTGGTGGCGGTCCTTCGCGACCCCGGCGGTTTCACTGCCCGATCTGACTGCCCCTGAAACATCTGCGCCGGCTGCAGAAGGCACGCAGCCGGGCGCGTCGGCAGCGGCGCAGGGGCCGGTGGTGTTCACGGCCTTGCAACAAGGAGTGTGGGTCAAATTCTACGACGCGGCCGGAACGCAGCTGATGCAGAAGGAAATGGCGCTCGGCGAAACCTATACAGTCCCGGCACAAGCAAATGGGCCGATGATCTGGACCGCCCGTCCCGATGCGCTGCAGATTACCATCGGCGGCCGCCAGGTTCCGCCGCTTGCGGACGCGCAGGTCACGCTCAAGGATGTGCCGGTGACCGCAGCGGCGCTGCTCGCCCGGCAAAACGCAGGTGCTGCTCCGGTTGCAAACCCGCCTCTGGCCCCGGCTCTGGCCCCAGCTCCGGCTCCCGCCCCGGTTGCGGCAGAACCCCGGCAACGCGCAACTCCCACTCCGCAGCCGCGTGCCAAGGCTTCCTCAATGCCGACCAGCACTCCCGCGCCCGCTCCTGCGCCTGCGGCTACCCCGGTCCAACCGGTATCCGCCGCTCCAGCTCCGGTTCAAACTTCCACCGTTTCCGAATAGGCCAATCTCGACAGCGGCTGCGCGCTGCGGCAAGCAGGCGGCTGCCGTTCACCTCCGGTTTTGCCGGACTGCGCGAATGGTGATGTGAGGTTGCAATGTCTGGAACGGGGCGATGTCTGGAACAGGTAGGATCATGAAGAGATTGCTGGGGCTGATGCATCCGGGGAGAGCGGTGGCCATGGCCACTTTGATGCTGGTGCTGGCCGCACCGGCGCTGCCGGTTTACGCGCAGGATACTCTGGCCGAAGCGCGCATCCGCAAGATGGAGGCCGAAATCCGCGCCTTGCAGCGTCAGGTATTTCCCGGCGGAAGCGGCAAGATCTTCGCTCCTGAAATAACCCCGGCCGCACCCGGGACTTCCGCCGTGTCGGCATCGACGCCGGTTTCCGATATTCTGACGCGGATGGACTCGCTTGAGGCGCAGATCGCACGGTTAACGGCGCAGGCCGAAGAAAACGCCAACAAGCTCAAACTAATCGAAACGCGGCTTGGCCCGGTGGCCCCCGCGCCCGAAACCGTAGCTGCAACACCTGCAACCCCGACACCGGCTGCCGACGCCAACCTTGCCGCCATGGCCGGCGGTGCGGCCACGGTCAAACCTGCGGTAGTGACGACCCCCGTAGCTGCGGCCACTCCCAAGCCAGCCGCGATTGCCGCTCCTGCCCCCAAACCCGCCGCCAGCGCCGCTGCGGCGGCGAAACCTGCTGCAAGCACCGGACCGTCGAACCAGCGGCTGACCGCCGTCCGCGCGATCGTCAAACCGCAGACCGACGATCCGGGCGACGATGAATACAGCTATGGCTACCGCCTGTGGGAGGCGAAATTCCTGCCCGAGGCGCAGCAGCAGCTCAAGCTCTACATCAACAAATACCCGCGCCATGTGCGGGTCAGCCATGCCCGCAACCTGCTCGGCCGCGCCTATCTCGATGAAGGCAATACTGACGAGGCGGGCCGCTGGTTCGTCGCCAACTACAACGCCAACAAGGCTGGCGAGCGTGCGGCTGACAGCCTGTTGTACCTCGCCGAAACCATGCGCCAGCGCAAGGACACCAACCGCGCCTGCATCGCGCTGGCGGAATTTGCCGACACCTATCCGCGCGAGGCGGCGGGCAGGCTCAAGCCGATGTACGATGCAACGCGCGGCGCGGTGAAGTGCAATTGATAGCGGTTTCGCTCCCGATCCGGCGCTGACTGCCCGCTTCGGCGAGGGGCTTGCAGCGCTGTGGCCCGAAGGCGGCAGGCTGGGGCTGGCTGTTTCGGGTGGCCCGGACAGTCTTGCCTTGCTGCTGCTGGCGGGAACAGCATTGCCGGGCCGGGTTGAAGCGGCGACTGTCGATCATGGTTTGCGCGCTGAAAGCGCACAGGAAGCAGCCGATGTGGCCGAAATCTGCGCTCAGTTAGGCGTGCCTCATGCGATTCTGCCGGTGCGATTGGCTCCGGGCAACCTTCAGGCCGAAGCGCGCATCGCCCGTTATGCAGCATTGGGAGACTGGTCACGGCGACGCGGGCTGGCAGCGATTGCCACCGCGCACCACGCCGACGATCAGGCCGAAACCTTGCTGCTGCGGCTGAACCGCGCCAGCGGTGTGGCCGGACTCGCTGGAGTAAGGGCGCGCAGCCTGGTGCCGGGATGCGATGTGCCGTTGCTGCGTCCGTTACTGGACTGGCGGCGCGCCGAGCTGGCGCAGATTGTCGAGGAGGCGGGGTCCATTGCGGCGCAGGATCCCAGCAACAGCGACGACCGTTTCGACCGGACGCGTTTGCGCAAGGCACTGGCCGGAGCGGACTGGATCGATGTCGCCGCGCTGGCCGAAAGCGCCTCGCATCTCGCCGATGCCGACGCCGCGCTGGACTGGGCGGCGCGGCGCGAATGGGCGGAGCAGGTTTCTGCCGATGGCCCTGGCCTGACCTACCGCCCCCGCGCACCGCGCGCAATTGCGCTGAGAGTGCTGGCAAGGATCGTGCGCGAAAGCGGCGGCGAGGAACCACGCGGCGGAGCTCTCGCCCGGCTTTTCGATGCGCTGGTTGCGGGGCGCACGGCATCGATCGGCAATCTGGTGGCGCGGCCGACATTCGCAGGCTGGAGCTTTACCGCGGCGCCAAAGCGGCGGAGTTATACCAATAGCCCGATGACCTGACTCGGTTTGGGGATTCCTTTTTTGTCAGGAATATGATTCGGAGGCGGCTTCATTGGATGGAGCCGCAGATGCATGGATCGATAGTCCTCCGGGACGATTACAGCGCGGGAGATTTGCGCAAGCTGGCCCGTCGGGAGAACAATGGCCGCGTAGCTTTGCGGCTGACGGCAATCGCGGCTGTTCTGGAAGGGGCGAGCCGGAAGGACGCTGCGGCGCGCAGCGGGATGGATCGCCAGACCCTGTGCGACTGGGTTCACCGTTTCAACGAGAAAGGGCCGGACGGTTTGCGTGATGCGCCCTGCGGTCATCCCAAGAAGCGGCTGACGGCCTCGCAAGAAGCGGCGGTGAAGGCGCATGTGCTGAAAGGCCCTGACCCCGAGAAGGACGGGCTTGTGCGGTGGCGCTGTGTGGATATCCAGAGCTGGATCGAAGCGGAATACCAGGTTCGATACCATGCGCGCACGATTGGCAAGCTGCTCCATGCCCTGAACCTGAGCCATATCTCGGCGCGCCCTTGCCATCCCAAAAGCGACGTTGAGGCTCAGGCTGCTTTTAAAAAAACTTCGCAGCCAAAGTTGCGGAGATACTCCCCGCACATGCCGCCGGAAAGCGCCTCGAAATCTGGGTCCAGGACGAAGCCCGGGTAGGCCAGAAAGGGACGCTCACCTATGTCTGGGGCGAGAAAGGCACCCGCCCGCGCGCCGTGCGTGATCAGCGGTATGAATGCGCCTATATCTTCGGAGCCGTCTGTCCGGCACGCGGCGTAGGAGCGGCGCTGGTCATGCCCTTTGCCAACACCCAAGCCATGAACGCACACCTCATCGAAATCAGCAGCCAGGTGGAGGACGGCGCGCATGCCATCGTCATCATTGACGGAGCTGGCTGGCACACCACAAAATCCCTCAAGACCCCTGACAATATCAGCCTGCTCCGCCTGCCGCCTTACAGCCCCGAGCTGAACCCGCAGGAAAACATCTGGCAGTATCTCCGACAAAATGCCCTCGCAAACCGGGTCTATGAAACATACGAAACCATCGTCACCGCTTGCTGCAAGGCTTGGAACGACCTCATCGATCTGCCAGATACCATCAAATCCATCGCCAGCCGCGAATGGTTCCAGTGCGTCAGCTCATAGGGCCGTTGGTATTATACCAATCGTTCGATGGCATGACCCTCTCTTCCCCCTCCCGCTTGCGGGAGGGGTTGGGGGTGGGTGAGTCTGCATTTGGCGCAAAACCGTCGATTTCGTCCGACTGGCCCACCCCTAACCCCTCCCGCAAGCGGGAGGGGAACTGGTATCCACAGGCCCCGCATGGAATATGCGATAGCCCTGCTCCCGCAAGCGGGAGGGGGACAGGGATGCACAGGCTTTGAATGGTATCGACCATTGCCGGGAAGTTTATCCAGAGCGAAGTCGATGGGCGGGGATGACGAAATCGGGGTTCTGAGTTCACTGGGACAGCCGAATCTCAACTGACCTTATGACGCAACCAGCGAATCCCCGATCGTGGCGGACTTGCCGCGGGTGATGAACACGCGGTCGCCGACCTGGGTTGTCTCGAAGACCTTGCGGGCAAATTCCTCGGGCATGCCGATGCAGCCATGGCTGGCGTAGCCCAGTTCAACCTTGGTCGCGTGCAGCGAAATACCGTCGTCGGTCAGCCGCTGCATATAGGGCATCGGCGAATCATAGAGGTTTGAGATGTGATGCCGCTTTTTCTGGGTGATCGGGAATATCCCGGTCGGCGTCGGCTTTTCCTGCGTGCCCAGCAGCACCGCGGCAGCGCCGATCTCATAGCCATTGCGGAAGACCGAGATCACCCGCGCTTCAAGGTCGACGGTGACGACAATCGGGCCCGCCGGTGCACCGGTTTCATCCCAGTGCCATTCGCCATACCGGATCGCGCCTTCGATCGGCAGGATCCGCTTGATGACAAAACGCTCATCGACCGGGCGAACATTGACCGGCTTGGTGCCGGTCGGCGCAACCGGTGCGGCTTTAGCTTCCATCGCACCGGAGGCAGCCTCTGAGGTTGCCGACCGGTAAGGCGGCCAGGGCCATGACCAGCGTTACCGCCAGCACAGTCAGGCCGGCAAAAGCCAATAGTAGCAGTTTTCGGCCATCGAGCAGATATCGCATGGTTTCCTCGGCGAAATTGTCAGGACGGCGTTATTTCGCATCTGGTCCGCCTAAGCCAGCCTCACTTTGGCGACGTTCCAGTGCGGGACCGGGTAAGCCGCGGAAGTTAATGCCCGGATGCCAAATGTTCAACCGGAAACAATGCTGACAAGGTCTCATCCAGGGCCTAGGACAGGCCATGGTCAACGACGCGCAAACCCGCCTCCTCGCCCTGTTCGACCTTCCCGCTTTGCTGGTCGCGGATGAACAGGTAAGTTATGCCAACCCTGCCGCAAGGACGCTGCTGGGCGGGCATATCGTCGGTGAAAACATTCGCATCGCCATCCGCAATCCCGATGCCGTTGCCGTCATGCTGGCCAAATCGGGCGGGTCGGCACGGATCGAGGGTCTGTCGGGGGGTGGCAGCGTGTGGCAAGTCGATTGCCATGTGCTGGAAAGCGGCGCGCGGCTGGTGACGCTGCAAGACCTTTCCGTCCAGGTCAGCGTCGCCCGGGCGCACGCCGATTTCGTCGCCAATGCCAGCCACGAACTGCGCACACCGCTGGCGACGATACTGGGCTATTCCGAAACCCTGCTCAACCCCAAGGCGGGCGGGGACGAAGCCACGCGCGAACGCTTTCTGACGACCATCCGCCATGAGGCACTGCGGATGCAGGCGCTGGTCGAAGATCTGATGTCGCTGTCGCGGATCGAAGCGGTGAAGCACGATGCCCCGACCGATCCCGTCGATATTGCCGCACTGGCCCGGGAAGCGGCCGGCGAGGCCGGGGCGGCGGGAACCGTCACCGTCCAGTCCAACGCAGCTGCGGCGATCGTCTCGGGTGATCGCAGCCAGCTGGCGCAGGTCCTGCGCAACCTGGTCGATAATGCGCTGAAGTATGGCGCCCCGGGTGGTCCGGTAGCCATATCGCTGGAAGTGACCGAGACCGGCTGGCTGCTGCTTGGCGTGAGCAACGAGGGCGAAGGCATCGCGCCCGAACACCTCCCCCGCCTGACAGAGCGCTTTTACCGAGCTGATACCAGCCGCAGCCGGGCCGCCGGCGGAACCGGGCTGGGCCTGTCGATTGTCAAACATATCGTCGAGCGGCATCGCGGCCGTTTCGACATTTCCAGCCGCACCGGCGAAGGCACTGTCGCATCGGTCATGCTGCCGCTGCGCAAGGACCCAGACTGACTGCGAGGAAACGGTCACAAATCTGTCATAGAGCCCCGATAGGGTCGCAAAAATCCCAGTCCTTGGAAGGATTCTGCCATGCGTTTCGTCCAGCCGGCCCGCGTCTTCGTTTCTGCCCCTGCCCTGGCCCTGGCCTTGGCCCTCGCCGGTTGCGGCGGAGCCGAGCAGCAATCGCGCGATTTCGTGCGGGCGGTCGGCTCCTCGACGCTCTATCCCTTCGCTACCGCAGTTGCCGAGCAAGTGGCGAAGAACGCCGGAATCAAATCGCCGGTGGTCGAATCGACCGGCACCGGCGCCGGCATGAAGCTGTTCTGCGCCGGGGTTGGCACCGGCCATCCCGATATCGAGAATGCCTCGCGCCGGATGAAGGCCTCGGAGTATGAGGATTGCGCCAAGAACGGCGTCAAGGACATCGTCGAAATCCAGGTCGGCATCGACGGCATTGCTTTCGGCGAGGCCAAGGGCGGCCCCGGCATGGAGCTGACCCCGGTCGATGTCTACAAGGCGCTCGCCGCCAATCCATTCGGCAAGCCCAACACCGCCAAGAACTGGAATGACGTCAATCCGGCGCTGCCCGCCATGCCGATTTTGGTCTATGGCCCGCCATCGACTTCGGGCACCCGCGATGCGCTCGCCGAACTGATCCTGACCAAGGGTTGCGAGACCGATCCGGCGATGAAGGCGCTGAAGGACAGCGACAAGGACAAGCACAAGTCCACCTGCACCGGCGTGCGCGAAGATGGCGTCTATGTCGATTCGGGCGAGAACGACAATCTCATCGTCCAGAAGATCTCGCAGAACCCCAAGGCAGTCGGCATTTTCGGCTTCTCGTTCCTTGAAGAGAACCCGGACAAGCTGAAGGGCATCACCATGTCGGGCATCGCGCCGACTTATGCGACGATTTCGGACTACTCCTATCCCGGCGCGCGGCCGCTCTACATCTATGTCAAGGCAGCGCACCTGAAGGCTATCAAGGGGCTCAAGGAATATGTCGGCGAGTGGGCCAAGGCCTGGGGGCCGGACGGCTATCTCAAGGCTAAGGGCATGGTGATCGCGCCCGACGATGTGCGCACCGCCAGCGCCGCAACAGCTTCGGCGATGACACTGCTCGACCCCGCGCAACTCAAGTAAGCCTGCGATACTCGCCGCGATGTCGGCTATCACACTTCTGGCGCTCGCCGCGCTTGGCCTGATCGGCTGGCTGACTGCACGCGCCAAGGCGCAGCGGCTTTATACGGGACGTGGTTCGCTCAATTCGACCCCGGGCTATCACGGATGGCACCTGGCGCTGTGGGTGATGGTGCCGGGGCTCATCGTCTGGATGATCTGGGAGACGATTGCACCCGGTATGGCGATCCAGGCGGTACTCGCCGACCCCGCCGCTGACGCGCTTCCAGCGATGGCCATGGAGCGCGAGTCGATCCTTGCCGAAGCGGCGCAATTGGCGAACGACCCGTCTGGCGTTGCCTTCAACCCGCTTGCCCAGACCCTGATCGAGCCGATCCGCGCCGCCCAGAACCGGCTGGCGCTGATCGGCGCGGTGCTGGCCGCGCTGGCTGCCTTTGCCGGTGGCGCCTGGGGCTATACAAGGGTGCGTGCGAACTATCCCGCCCGCACCCGGGTCGAACGCACCGTCCTCGCCGGGCTGCTGATCGCCTCGCTGATGGCGATCCTGACGACGGTCGGCATCATCGCCTCGCTGGTCTATGAGACCGGACTGTTCTTCTCCAAGGTCTCGGCGGTCGATTTCCTCACCGGCCTGCACTGGAGCCCGCAGGATGGCGAAGGGCCGGAAGTCTCGAAAAGCTATGGTGCGGTGCCGCTGTTCTGGGGAACGATCTTCATCGGTGCGATCATCGCCATGCTGGTGGCAATCCCGCTGGGGCTGATGAGCGCGATCTATCTCACCCAATATGCCTCCAGCGCCTGGCGGAAGTGGCTGAAACCGCTGCTCGAAATTCTCGCCGGCGTCCCGACGGTGGTTTACGGCTATTTCGCGGCGCTGACAGTTGCCCCGTGGGTGCGCGATTTCGCCGCCTTGATCGGCATGGAAAACCCCTCGACCGAAAGCGCACTGGCCGCCGGTCTGGTGATGGGGGTGATGATCATTCCTTTCGTCTCGTCGATGGCGGATGACAGCATTGCCGCGGTGCCGCAGGCGATGCGCGACGGCAGCCTGGCGATGGGCGCGACCAAATCGGAAACGATCAAGCGCGTGCTGATCCCGGCGGCGCTGCCGGGGATTGTCGCGGGCGTGATGCTGGCGATCAGCCGGGCCATCGGCGAAACGATGATCGTGGTGATGGCCGCAGGCGCTGCTGCCAATCTTTCGGCCAATCCCTTCGCCAGCATGACCACGGTGACCTACCAGATCGTCCAGCTGCTTACCGGCGATCAGGAGTTTGACAGCCCCAAAACGCTGTCCGCCTTCGCGCTCGGGCTGGTGCTGTTCATCGTCACACTGGTCCTCAACATCATCGCGCTGCGCGTCGTCAAGCGCTTCCGGGAGGCCTATGAATAAGCCCGCAGCCTCGTGGACTTCGCCCGAGCGCAGCCGCCAGCTCGCCAAGCGCTATGCCGCCGAACGCCGCTTCAAGGCGCTGGGCTTCGTTGCCATTGCCGTGTCGCTGGCCTTCCTGGTGTTCCTGCTGTTCACCATGGTCGGGAACGGCCTGGCCGGGCTCGACTGGAGCTTCCTCACCGGTTCCGATTCGACCAACCCGGCCACGGCCGGCATCTGGGGCGCGCTCAAGGGTTCGCTGCTGACCATGGCAGTGACGCTGCTGCTGTCGTTCCCGATGGGCGTGCTGGCAGCCGTTTACCTCGAGGAATTTGCACCGCGTTCGCGCTGGATCGAATGGGTTGAAGTGTCGATCAACAACCTTGCGGCGGTGCCCTCGATCATCTTCGGGCTGCTGGGCCTGGCCGTGTTCATCCAGACCATGGGCCTGCCGCGCAGCTCGGCGCTGGTCGGCGGGCTGACCCTGGCGCTGATGACCATGCCGGTGATCGTGATTTCGGGGCGCAATGCGATCAAGTCGGTGCCGCCGTCGATCCGCGATGCCGCGCTGGCGGTGGGCGCCAGCCCGGTGCAGACTGTGTTCCACCACGTTGTGCCGCTGGCGCTGCCGGGCATCCTCACCGGCACGATCATCGGCATGGCCCGTGCGCTGGGCGAAACTGCGCCGCTGCTGATGATCGGCATGCGCGCCTTCGTTTCGACCCGGCCGGGGGCATTACCGATCCGACCAGCGTTCTGCCGATGCAGATTTTCCTGTGGTCGGACGAAATCGACCAGGCCTTCGTTGAAAACACCTCGGCGGCCATCATCGTGCTGCTCGCCTTCCTGCTCGCTATGAACGGGCTGGCGATTTACATGCGCAACAAATTCGAAACCCGCTGGTAGGTCAGGCCCATATGTCAGAAACGCTCAAGATCGCCGCGCGCAACGTCAACGTCTTCTATGGTGCCAAGCAGGCCATCGACGATGTCTCGATCGACATCGCAACCGAACATGTCACCGCTTTCATTGGCCCTTCGGGCTGCGGCAAGTCGACCTTTCTGCGCGCACTCAACCGGATGAACGATACTATCCCGGGTTGCCGTTTCGAAGGCGACATCAAGCTCGACGGGGTGGACATCTACAAGGGCGACATGGACGTGGTGCAGCTGCGCGCCCGCGTCGGCATGGTCTTCCAGAAGCCCAACCCCTTCCCCAAGTCGATCTACGAGAATGTCGCCTATGGTCCGCGCATCCACGGCCTGGCGGCGAGCAAGGCGGATATGGACGCCATCGTCGAAAAATCGCTCACCCGCGCCGGCCTCTGGGATGAAGCGAAAGACCGGCTGAGCGAGCCGGGCACCGCGCTGTCGGGCGGCCAGCAGCAACGTCTGTGCATCGCTCGTGCCATCGCCGTCAGCCCCGAGGTTATCCTGATGGACGAGCCTTGTTCAGCGCTCGATCCCATCGCCACTGCCCGCATCGAAGAGCTGATCGACGACCTCAAGGGCCGTTACGCCATCGTCATCGTCACCCATTCGATGCAGCAGGCCGCCCGGGTTTCGCAACGCACCGCCTTTTTCCACCTCGGCACGCTTGTCGAATATGGCGAAACTCCCGATATCTTTACCAATCCCCGGGAAAAGCGAACCCAGGACTATATCACCGGCCGCTACGGCTGATCGATTGAAAGGACCGGATATGGCCGACCATACCGTCAAGGCGTTCGACACCGAAATCAGTCAGCTGCGCGGCCTTATCGCCGAGATGGGCGGGCTGGCCGAAGTCGCCATTCGCGACGCCATCGATGCGCTGGTGCGCTATGACGATGAACTGGCCCAGACCGTCGTCGCTGGCGATGCGCGGCTCGATGCGCTGGAGGCCGAAATCGACCGTCAGGCCGTGCGCATCATTGCACTGCGCGCGCCGATGGCCGACGATCTGCGCGACGTCGTTGCCGCACTCAAGATTTCGGGGGTGATTGAACGTATCGGCGATTATGCCAAGAACATCGCCAAGCGTGTCGGCAAGATCGAGGAGCGCCGCAAGTTCGAGCCGCTGACCCTGATCCCCGCCATGGCCGAGATCGCCCAATCGATGGTCCGCGACGTGCTCAACGCCTATGGCGCGCGCGACCCGGTGCTGGCGGTGGACGTGGTCAAGCGCGACGACAAGGTCGACAACTTCTACGACAGCATATTCCGCAATCTCGTCGCCCATATGATGGAAAATCCGAAGACAATCAGCAGCGCCGCCCAGTTGCTGTTTGTCGCCCGCAATCTTGAGCGGATCGGCGACCATGCGACCAATGTCGCGGAAATGGTCTATTTTGCCGCCACCGGGTTCTATTATTCCGAACAGGAAGAGCCGCACGTGAAAAGCAAGTCAGTCTGATGCAACCCTCAGCCCTGGTAGTCGAAGACGATATTGCGCTGGCCGAATTGCTGGTATGGAACCTGACCAGCGAAGGCTACAGCGTGCGCCAGACCGGCGACGGCGAAGAAGCTCTGATCCTCGCCCGCGAGCAGGTGCCCGACGTCATCGTGCTAGACTGGATGATCGAGCAGGTGCCCGGCATCGAGGTTTGCCGCCAGCTGCGCAAGGACAAGGCCACGGCCAGCGTGCCGATCATCATGCTGACAGCGCGCGGCGAGGAAGAAGACCGCATCCGCGGGCTCAAGACCGGCGCCGACGATTATGTCACCAAGCCGTTCTCTCCCCGCGAACTGCTGGCCCGGATCGAGGCGCTGCTGCGCCGCAGCCGTCCGGCGCTGGGTGGCAGCGTGCTGAGCTTCGCCGATATCGAGCTCGACCCAACCTCGCACCGCGTGCGCCGCGGCGGCGAGGCGCTGCACCTGGGACCGACCGAGTTCAAGCTGCTGCGCTATTTCATGGAAAGGCCGGGCCGGGTGGTTTCGCGCCAGCAGATCCTCGACGGGGTCTGGGGCGTGGACAGCGACATCGACGAGCGAACCGTCGATGTCCACATCCGCCGCTTGCGCAAGGCGATCGTCCGCGACGGCGAGAAAGACCCGGTGCGGACGGTGCGCGCGGCCGGCTATTCGATGGACGTCGCCTGACGCCAAACAACCGGTCTGATTTCTCTCTCCCCTTGCGGGGAGAGATACGGAGACTTGCGAGCTTGCTCGCTAGTCGAAGTTGAGAGGGGCCTGGGTTGCGCGCGCGGCCCCCTCTCCCAACCCTCTCCCGTGAAGGGGAGAGGGCTTCGATGAGACGTGCGCAAGGCGTTCGGTATGACACCAGACAGCGGCTGGACCTCCAAGCGCATGCATCGTAACCCGGCCGCATAACCACGGCAGAATCACCGGGAGCCTCGCATGTCGTCCAAGCTGACTTTCGGATACCTTTACGACTTCCGCAATCCGCCACAGTGGCGACGGCCCTGGTCCGAGCTGTACGGCGAGATGCTCGATATCATCGCCTGGACCGAAACCGCGGGCTTCACCGGGGCCTGGGTGCCCGAGCATCATCTCGCCGATGACGGCTACATGCCCTCGCCGCTGATCGCGCTGGCGGCGATTGCGCAGCGCACCAGCACGATGAAAATCGGCACCGCCATCGCGCTGGCCCCGCTTTACAATCCGGTGCGTTTCGCGACTGACTGCGCCGTGCTGGATATCCTTGCCGGTGGCCGCCTCGAACTGGCGCTCGCCATTGGCTACCGGCGGCGCGAAACGGCGGCATTCGGTGTCGATTTCACCCGGCGCGGCGCGATATTCGACGAATTCCTCGAGATCGCGACACGATTGTGGACGGGCGAGACAGTCTCGTACTCGGGTAAGCATTTCACGGCCGAAAAGGCCTGCCTCATGCCCCGCGCCCCGCGCGGCAATATTCCGCTCTATATCGGCGGCTTTGCCGACAAGGCGCTGGACCGGATCGCCCGCTTCGGCAGCGGCTATATCGGCACAGCCGAAATCTGCGAGCTATACCTCGCCAAGCTGGCCGAACAGGGCAAGGATCCCGCAGCCGCCAAAGTGCGCATCACCGACATTTTCTACACCGTCGCGGATGATCCGGAAGCGGCGATGGAAGAGCTTGCGCCCTATTACCACCACGTCAACAACAGCTACGGCGCGTGGAACGACGAGGACAAGGCGCTGGGCACGTCCGATGGCCCCAAGCCGATGAGCCTCGACGAATTCAAGGCGAGCGGCATGCTGCAGATCCTCACCCCCGAACAGGCGATCGCGCGCTACCGGGATCTGCAATCACGCATGCCGCTGGAACACGCGATGATGATGCTGCCGTCGGGCGTCCCGGCCAAAACCTTCATCAAATATGCCGAGATATTCGCGCGCGATGTCATCCCGGCATTCAGCTGAGCGCCGGACATGCAGCAAGCACCTCGGGATGATCGGCACAAACATCCGCCACTGTCGATAATGCAGCTGGTGCGCGAACGGGCAGCGGCGATTTCGCGCAGCCTGGGCTAACTTACTTCTTCTGCGAGAGCGACAGCATCAGCTTCATGAAGTCATCCTCGCCAAGCAGCGCCTGCGACGGTTTGAACTCCGAAAACAACCAGTTACCATCGCTCTGCCGCACGCATTTCATCTCGCAATCGGCAACTGCGGACGGCCCCTGCAAGCCTGCTGCAGGAGCATTGCCTTCGCGGGCATAGTTGACGTTGGTGAACTTCAGCGTGGCATTGTCAGCATCGTGGAGATGGCAGCGGACATTGACGAAAGTGTGCCGTCCGGTCCGCGCGCCATCTTTCTGGTATTGGGCGACCGCGGCGTTGCGTTTGTCATAGAAGCCCTGAACCGCAGCGCGGCCCCTGATCGCCCCGCCGGGGATGATAAAGGCGCCGTCCTCGGTATAGAACCGGCCGGCGTCCTTGCTGCCGCCCAGATCCAGCTCCTCGACGAAATCGTAGAGCAGCTGTTCGAGCTGGTAGGCGACCAGCATTTCCTCGACCGTGAACTTGCGCATGTGCTCTCCTCCGCCGCTGCGGTTGACTCGTTCCCCCGGTCCTTACACAGACAACAGGCAATTGCGAGGGCGAGAGGCATGGAAATCTCCGGCGGCAAATTCGTCATCACCGGCGGTGCCAGCCTGATCGGCAGCCACGTTGCTGACGCCTTGCTTGCCGGGGGCGCGGGCGAAGTGGTTCTGCTCGACAATTTCTCGCTGGGTACGCCGGAAACGGTCGCGCATCTAGGCGGCGATGCGCGGGTGCGGCTGATCAAGGGCGACATCCTGCGGGTGAGCGAATTGTACGATGCCTTCAAAGGCGCCGACGGCGTCTTTGCCATTGCCGGCTTCCTGACGCTGCCGCTGACCCAGAACCCGCCGCTGGGCCTCGCCGTCAATGTCGAAGGCATGGTCAATGTGTTCGAGGCCAGCCGTTATTCGGGCGTCGGGAAAGTGGTCTTCTCCTCCTCGATCGCCGCCTATGGCGAGCCGGATGGCGATGGGTTGATCGACGAAAGCGCTCCCGCCAATCTTGCCTCGTACCAGCCCGGCTCGATGCTCTATAGCTGCACCAAGCTGATCGGCGAGGCCTTGTGCAAGCTCTACAGCCAGAAGCACGGGGTGGACGCCGTCGCGCTGCGATATTCGACGGTTTACGGCGAGCGCCAGCACTACCGCGGCATCAATGCGCTCTACATCATCCAGAACTGGGACCGGATCATGCGCGGCGAGCGGCCGGTGCTGCCCGGCGATGGCAGCGAAGTGCATGACTACATACATGTGGCGGATGTGGCCCGCGCCAATGTCATGGCGATGGCCTCCGACGTGACCGGCGAAGTGTTCAATGTCGTCAGCGGCGTCGAGACTACGGTGAAGCACATCGCCGAAATCCTGCTGGAGATCGCGGGCAGCGACCTGGAGCCGCTCTATGCCGATGATGCCGGGGCAGTGAAGGCGACTTCGAGTTCTTCGCTGAAACTGAGCCGCGAGAAGGCCAGGCGCATGCTGGGCTGGGAACCGCAAGTGGGCGTCGAGGAGGGAGTGCGGCGGCTCACCGACTGGCTGCGCAGCAAGAAATGAAAAATTTCGCGCAGAGATCGCAGAGAAGAAATGGAGGCGCAGAGGTGCCGTGCCTGTCGCGGTCCTCTGCGTACTCCCTGCTTCTTTGCGGCCTCTGCGCGAAACACTGTTTCTTTTTTGGGCTTTGCCCAGCATGACTCTAACCCGCATCCCTTGCGCCTATATGCGCGGTGGCACTTCCAAAGCGCTGATGTTCCGCGCCGACGATCTGCCTGCCGACCGCGCCGAATGGGATGCGATTTTTCTCTCTGCTATGGGTGTACCCGATAGCCATGGCCGCAATCTCGACGGCATGGGTGGCGGACTGTCCTCGCTCAACAAGGTCTGCGTCGTCGGCCCGCCCAGCCGCGCCGACGCCGATCTGGATTACACCTTCGCCCAGCTCGCAGTGAAGGAGGGCCGCGTCGATTACGCCGGCAATTGCGGCAACATGTCTGCGGCGATCGGACCCTTCGCGGTGGAAGAGGGGCTAGCCCACTGCCCTCCGGACGGGGAAGCGGTGGTGCGCATCCACAATACCAACACCGGCAAGATCATCGTCGCCCGCTTCCCGGTGGAAAAGGGCGCGCTGGCGGCGGCTGGGGACCTGGACATCGACGGCGTCACCGGCAGCGCCGCGCCGATCCGGCTTGAATTCCTAACGCCCGGCGGAGCGAAAACCGGCAAGCTGCTGCCGACCGGGCGCGCGGTGGACGTCTGGGACGGCATAGAGATCAGCTGCGTCGATGCCGCCAACCCGTGTGTCTTCGTCGCGGCCGAAGCTGTCGGCAAAACCGGGGGGGAAAGCCCGCAGGAACTGGAGGCGGACACGCAATTCCTTGCCCGCATGGCCGCGATCCGCGAAGCCGGGGCAGAGATGATGGGCATCTCCGGATCGTCCAGCGTTCCGCTGGTGGCGATGGTAAGCGCTCCCCCCACCACTTCAGACTGCGACATCCAGGTCCGCATGATATCGATGGGCCAGCCGCACCGCGCGACGCCGATCACCGGGGCAATCTGCCTTGCCATCGCCGTCCGCGTACCGGGTTCGCTTCCCAAACGCCTGTGCGGCTCCAACAACGGCCCGATCCGCATCGCCCACCCCTCGGGCATGACCATGGTCGATGCGGCGCTCAATGCGGCCGGCGATGCGGAGTACGGCGCAGTTTACCGCACGGCGCGGCGGTTGTTCGAAGGGGCGGTTGTGGTCGCAATGCCTCCGCGATAATTTCTGCTGCTCGTTGACCCGTGCCAGACCCGAGGCTAGCGGCCCTAGTCACCTCAAGGGAATTGGACATGTCCGACAGCCATGTTTGGGACGTCATCGTCGTCGGCGCGGGCAATGCCGCGCTCTGCGCCGCACTCTCCGCCGCCGAGCAGGGTGCCAAAGTCCTCGTGCTCGAAAAGGCTACCCGGGAAGACCGCGGCGGCAATTCCACTTTTACCGCCGGCGGCTTCCGCTTCTGCCACGACGGGGTCGAGGATCTGCGCCAGGACATTCTCGACGACATGACGAGCGGCGAATACGAGTCTATCGGCAACCTCCCTGCGCTCTCCGAGGAGAGCTTCATGGAAGTGCTCATGCGGGTGACCGAGCATAATGCCGAGGAGGACCTCGCCAATATCCTGATCAAGCAGTCGCGCGCGACGATGCGATGGATGCGCGGGCACAAGATCCGCTTCATCCCGATGTTCGGCCGCCAGAGCTTCAAGATCGAGGGCAAGCACCACTTCTATGGCGGGGTGAATATCGAGGCGATCGGCGGCGGATGGGGGCTGGTCGACATGCTGGTGACGGCCTGCGAACGCATGGGGATAACGATCCGCTATGAAACCGCCCTGCGCGATCTGATCGAGGACCAGAAGGGCCGAGTCATCGGCGTGCGCGCCAAGGGTCTGGACGGTTACGAGGATATCCATGCCAAGGCCGTGGTCCTAGCTTGCGGCGGGTTTGAATCGAACCCTGAAATGCGGGTGCGCTATCTCGGTGAGGGGTGGGATCTGTGCCGGGTGCGCGGCACCCAGCACAACACCGGCGACGGCATCCAGGCCGCGCTGCGCATCGGCGCGCGCCCGTTTGGTGGCTGGTCAAGCTGCCATGCCGTGCAGTGGGATATTTCCGCGCCGCCTTACGGCGACCGGGTGATCCTCGACAACTTCCAGAAGCACTCCTACCCGATCGGCGTGGTCGTAAACCTCAACGGCAAGCGCTTCGTCGACGAGGGCGCGGATTACCGCAACCACACCTATGCCAAATACGGCAAGGAAGTGATGAAGCAGCCCGGCCGCGCCGCCGTGCAGATCTTCGACGCCAAGACCCACGACAACGTCCGCGACGAATACCGCATCCGCGAAGTGACTAAAGCCTCCTCCGATACCATCGAAGGGCTGGCAGAAGCGCTCGACATCGATGTCGATGGCCTCAAGACCGAGATCGCCGCCTTCAACAAGGCCTGCCAGCCCAATGCCTTTGAGCGTGAGTATAATCCCTCGATCCTCGACGGCGTTTCAACCAAGGGCCTCGCCGTGCCCAAGTCCAACTGGGCCTTGCCGATCGATACACCGCCCTATCACGGCTATGTCGTGACTTGCGGCATCACGTTCACTTTCGGCGGGCTCAAGATCAACACCGACGCGCAGGTTCTCGACCTGACCGACAAGCCGATCCCCGGACTTTATGCGGCGGGCGAGCTGGTCGGCGGGCTGTTTTACCAGAACTATCCCGGCGGCACCGGGCTGCTCAACGGATCGGTGTTCGGAAGGCTGGCGGGGAAGAACGCAGGCCTGGCCGCGGTTTGACCGGAGAGCATCAATGACAGAATTCGCCGCTGCCCAGGCGGGCATCATGGAACTGCATTCGCGCTACACCGATGCCGTTTTGCGGCACGACTACGACGCTTTTGCAGAATGCTTCACCGAAGACGGCGAATGGCGGATCTCGGGGCGGGTATTCTGCGGCCGCGCTGAGATCAAGGCGGCGATCTCTACCATCCTCGACCAATTCATCCGCGTGCTGATCACCTTCCGCACACCGATCCTCGAAGTTGGCGACGGGCGGGCCAGCGGGCGTAGCTACATCGACGAGAAATGCGCCTGGAAAAATGGCAACACCAATATCTCGGTCGGTCGCTACTACGAACATTTCGTCCTGCAGGATGGGCGCTGGTATTTCGAATGGCGTCTGTTTGAAATGATCTATCGCGGCGATCCGGACATGACCGGCACATTCTTCGACCCCATCGACTGCGGCCCTCCCCCCGCAATGCCGCCGCGCGATGCCGTGACCGAAGACATGGCCTCGACCCGCTGGGGCCTGTCGTCTGGTTGATATTACTCTGGACTGCCGTTCGGGATCAGCGAGTGAACGATCGAGGCGTCGAGCGCTTCGAAGTCATGGTACCCGATGGTCTCGTAGAGTTCGGCGCGGGTCTGCATGCGCGGAATCATGCTCTTCGCGCCGCCTGCGCCCCGGATCGCGGTGTAGAGTTCCTCATGCGCCTTTGCGGCGCAGCGCAGCGCGCTGACTGGCCAGATCACCATCTTGTAGCCCAGAGCCTCGAACTCGCTCGCGGTCATGTAGGGGGTCTTGCCGAACTCCGTCATATTGGCGAGCAGGGGAACCTGAACTTCGCTTGAGAACCGGGCAAAAGCTTCGGCATCGTTCAACGCCTCGGGGAAAATCGCGTCTGCCCCAGCCTCGACATAGAGTTTGGCGCGAGCAATCGCTCCGTCCAGCCCTTCCTGCTCCAGCGCATCGGTGCGAGCGACGATGTAGAGGTGCCGGCGCGCCCGCCGCGCGGCGGCGACCTTGGCGGCCATTTCGTGCGCCGGGGCCAGCTTCTTGTCATTGAGATGGCCGCACTTCTTGGGGAGAAACTGGTCCTCGATCTGCACAGCTCCGGCCCCGGCATCCTCGAAAGAGCGGACCATATGCATGACATTGAGCACTTCGCCGAAGCCTGTGTCTCCATCGGCGAGGATCGGCAGCTGCGAGGCGCGGGACATCTGGCGCAGAAAAAAGCAGACGTCCTCGATCGAAATCACGCCAAGATCGGGCAGCCCCATCGAGGCCGACATCGCCGCGCCCGACAAATACAGCCCCTCGAAACCGGCGGCTTTGGCTTGCAAAGCGGATAGGCCATTATAGGCACCAGGCAGCTGCAGGATGCCGGGACGTTCCACAAGCCTGCGGAAGCGCAGGCCGGCCGGTTCATTATCGAGCGTGGCGGCGTCAAGGTAGGTCATGGGAGCCCTTCAGAATTTCATCGAAAACGGATCGCGCTTGTCGCCCGAAAAGTCGATCATGACATTCTTTGTGGTGGTGAACTCGAGGATGCCCAGCTCGCCGCGCTCGCGCCCGAAGCCCGAATCCTTGACCCCGCCAAACGGGGCCTGCGGAGCGGCGACGCGGTAGGTGTTGACCCAAACCACGCCGCTGCGCATCGCCCGGATCATCCGCATGGCGCGGGTGATATTCTCGGTCCACACACCGCTGGCGAGGCCGAATGCCGTGCCATTGCCCAGCGCGACTGCCTCGTCCTCTTCGTCGAAGGGGATGATCGACAGCACCGGCCCGAAGATTTCCTCCTGTGCCACCCGCATCGAATTATGCACATCGGCAAAGATCGTCGGCTGGATGAAGAACCCCTTGTCCAGCCCCTGCCCGCTCGCCCGCTCGCCGCCCGCAACCAGCCGCGCGCCGTCCTGTTTTGCGACGTCGATGAAGGACAGGATGCGGTTGAACTGTGGTTCGTTGGCGGCGGTGCCCATTTCGGTTTCAGGCAGGCGCGGATCGCCCATGACGATCTGGCCGGCGCGCGCGGCAAGGCCTTCGACCATGCGCTCATAGATCGCACGCTGCACCAGCAGTCGCGATCCGGCGATGCAGGTCTGCCCGGTCGCGCCAAAAATACCTGCCAGCGCGCCGACCAGTGCCCGGTCGAAATCGGCGTCGGCAAAGACGATGTTGGGCGACTTGCCGCCCAGCTCCAGCGTCACCGGCTTGAGATTGCCGCCCGCGACCGATGCAATGCTGCGCCCGACGCCGGGGCTGCCGGTGAAGCTGACCTTGTCGATACCCGGCGATGACACCAGCGCCTTGCCAACCTCGGCTGCGCCGGTAACGACATTGATGACGCCCGGCGGGAACCCGGCCCTGTCGGCCAGGCGGGCGATTTCCAGTGTGGTCACCGAGGCGTGTTCGGACGGTTTGATGACGATGCAATTGCCCGCAGCAAGTGCAGCGGGGAGCTTGTTGGTGAGGATCGCGACCGGCGAGTTCCAGGCGGTGATCGCGGCGATGACGCCGTAGGGTTCGCGAAAGACGAGGTCGAGCGTGTCCTTCTGGTCGAGCGGGACAATGCTGCCCTGCATCTTGTCCGCCCAGCCAGCGAAATAGCGGAAGATGCGCGCGGCATAGCCCATCTGGTTACCGGTCTCGCGAATGACCTTGCCGTTGTCGGTGGTCTCCAGCAGCGCCATCCGTTCGGCATCGCCGTCAAGCAGGTCGGCCAGCCGGTTGAGCAGCCTGGCCCGTTCGCCCGCCGTGGTGTGCCGCCAGACGTTTTCATAGGCGCGGCGTGCGGCGGCGACCGCTTCTTCGACATCGCCGACAGTAGCGAACGGGACATGCGCCCAGACTTCCTGATTGTAGGGGTTGACCGCAGGCATGGTCTCGCCTGACGAGGAATCCCGCCATTTGCCGTCGATGTAGAGCTGGTATGTCTCGGCCATGGATGCATTTCCCTTGCCGCCCGTTCGCACGGTCTTGCGGGCTGCCTCTTTGACACTGGCCGCGAAGCTGTCAACAGTCGGCCGGTGATGCCGGGGATCAGGAGTCCGGCGCGGAAGGAGTATGCGCGTTGTCCAAAGCCAATGCCCCGCCCTCTTCGCCCAGTCGGCGGCTCGCCCGCTTCGCCGCGGGGCTGCAGTTGTCCGATGTGCCCGCGCCGGTAATCCAGCGGGCCAAGCTGCATATTCTGGACGCGCTGGGACTGGGTCTTGCTTCGACAGGACAGGACTTTGGCCGCAGCGCGATTGCCGGGGTCGCGGCGATGAGTATGGGGGGCACCTGCTCAGTGATTGGCCGGCCCGAGCGTTTTGACGCGCGCGATGCGGCACTGGTCAACGGCGTGCTCATCCACG
Source organism: uncultured Alphaproteobacteria bacterium (assembly GCA_963791765.1). Taxonomy (GTDB): domain Bacteria; phylum Pseudomonadota; class Alphaproteobacteria; order Sphingomonadales; family Sphingomonadaceae; genus Novosphingobium. The sequence continues at coordinate 425,291 of CAWBTL010000003.1, read as the reverse complement.
GGCTCGACTTCGACGACACGCACCTCGCCAGCATCATCCATCCGACTGCGACCAGCCTGCCTGCCGCACTGGCGCTGGGTGAACTGCTGGGGGCGAGCGGTGCGGACATGCTCGCTGCCTTCCTTGCCGGGGCAGAGACTGGCATCCGCATCGGGCTCGCCGTCGATGGCGGCTTTCACCATGTCGGCTACCATGCGACCGGAGTGGTGTCGCATTTTGCCTCGGCGGTGACGGCGGGCAAGCTGCTTGGCTTGAGCGACGACGGGATTGCGGCCGCGCAGGGCATTGCCGGCAGTACCGCAGCCGGTATTCAGGTGTTCCTCGAAGAGGGCGCCTGGACCAAGCGCTTGCACACCGGCTGGGGGGCTGTGGCGGGGATCAGCGCCGCCTATCTGGCCAAGGCAGAGTTTAGGGCACCGTCGCGCGTCTATGAGGGCAAGTTCGGCCTGATTGACACGCACCTGCAAGCCGCGGCCAAACATGCCAGGATCGATGCCCTCACTAACCATCTGGGCGAAGTCTGGCATTTCGGCGATACCGCGCTCAAGCCCTATCCGGTTTGCCACTTCAGCCACGGCTGCGCCGACGCGGCAATCGAGTTGCATGGCGAAGTGAACTGGCAGGACATCGCCGGGGTCCGCGCTTTCCTGCCCCAGCCGACCTTGCATATCGTTGCCGAACCCGCCGAAACCAAGGAACGCGCCTCCACCGAATACGAGGCCAAGTTCAGCGCCCAGCACGTCGTGGCTGCCTGCCTGATCCGCGGCGGGTTCGGCCTGCCCGACCTGTTGCCCGACGCGCTGGCCGATCCGCGCGTTCGCGAACTTGCGGCCAAGGTTAAATGTTCGGCCGATCCCGATAGCGCATTCCCCGAGTATTTCTCCGGCGGTGTGGAACTTACCCTGCGCGATGGCCGAGTGCTGGCCCGCCATGTCCGCATCAACAGCGGCGCAGGCGAACGCGCGATGAGCGAGGACGCGGTGATCGCAAAGTTCATGGCATCCGCCTCGTTGGCAATACCCCGGGCGCAGTCCGACAGGATTGCAGAGGCCGTGCTCAGACTGGAGGAAATCCCGGTTTTAGACCTGATGGCGCTGCTCCGCAGCAAGTGATTCGTGCGCCGGATCTCCTTAGCTCATGATTTTCCTATATAATTAAGTATTTTCCTACAGCGAACCATATCGGTTAGTTGGCAACTCTCTCTCGCGAGCAGGAGTTTCCATGCCCAAACCCATCATCGCCTCACCGGCGTCCTATGCCGCCCTGTCCTGTCTTGCCGTCGGCCGCGAAGGCATGCCGGCGTTGCCCGTCGACCAGAACCACCCGCTGCCCGTCGCAATGGCAATTGCGCGGCGCCCATCGTTCCGTTCGGGCGCGATCGGTTTCGTCCCCGTCGCTACGCCAACCGACATCGCCTGTCTGCGCGCCAATAACTACGGCAGGTCGATGTACATCGAGTCGATAGCGATCTCGGGAACGGCGACTGCAGCATCAGTCCTCGACGTGCTCATCCAGCGCACCCCCGATGGCGGCGGCGGCACCTATGCGATGCAGGCAGCAGGAAAGCTGGACAACCGGCATGCATCGCCAACCGGCGCATTCTACACGTTTTCCGTCAACCGCACCTCGGGCGGCAACGGTGTCAGCGCGACGCGGCCGCTGATGGCGGCAGGCAAGCTGCACCTTGGCACTGCCGCCACGCCGGTCGCGCCGCTGACATTCCGCTTCGACGGCCCCAATCGCCCGGTGGTGCGCGATCTTGCCGAATGGCTGGTGATCAATCTCAACGGCCAGGCAGTTCCTGCAGGCTGCTCGCTGGACATTTTCGTCGAGTGGAGCGAAGAGCCGCAGCCGCCCCTGCAGTTCGCCGGGGACAGCACCACTTCGAATGCCAACGTCCTGTTTCAGGAAATCGGCAATTCGGGATTGGTCGCAGCGGCCGGCAACTTCAACAATTCGGGATCCAACGGTGCCCGGCTGGAGGATGCGCTGCTCAATCTCAACTCGATTATCTACCCACTGGTTGGCGGCAATGGCATCCTTGCCCGCCTCAACGGCATGCCCGGAGTGTTGGTGTTCTGTTACGGGCTCAACGATCTTCGCCTGGGAGGCAAAACCCGCGCTGAGCTGATTTCGATGATCGACGCAGCTATTCATGCGACCCTTTACGGCACGACATCGGGTGCGATCTACACCTCGCCCATGGGCGCCGGCACCGCATTCACCTGGCCGGCAACGATACCTGCCAATCCCGATTGCCAGATCGTGCTGTGGGCTCCCAACAGCCTGACAACCGATGGCAATGCATCGAATTTCGTCACGCTCACCGGGCGGTTCGCCTCGGGCTACACGCTGGCCCAGGCCGCGCAGGAACTGACCGACGACTTCTACATTGCCTATGAAGCATTCCGCGACGATCCGCGCATTTTCCGGCTCGTCCATAAGCAGGATGTGTTTGGTCGGGTCAGCACTCCCTTGGCGGCCAGTGGCAATTTTGCGCAGGCGGCCGGCCTGACCAAGACCAATGCGCCTTTGATGACCGACATTCTTCATCCCAATGCGCGCGGTCAGACGCTTTCGGCCAGGCAGATCGTCCCGCATCTCAGAGACGCAATTGCCGCGGCCCAGAGCATGATTTTCTAAGCGCTCTCACACGCGCTCCAGAACATACCAAAATTCGCCCGGCGGCCACGGCTGCCGGGCCAGTCTTTTCCAACAAAGGAATATGCATGGCTTCCCCCATTCTGAACGGCTACTTCCAATACACTACCTCGAACGGCAACCCGCTGTCGGGCGGTACGATCGGATTCTATTTCCCCGGAACAACCACGCCGAAGCCGATCTGGAAAGACCGGGCGAAGACATTGCCAAGCCCCAACCCGCTGACGCTTGACTCTACCGGCAGGGCGCAGCTTTATGGCTTTGGGGTCTACCGCCAGATCGTGCGCAGCAGTTCAAACCAGCTCATCTGGGACGGCGAAGCGACCTGCGTATCCGAGGATTTGTTTCCGCTCGCCATCGAAATCGCTGGCCTCGATATCGGAGTGGACCTTACCACTTTCAAAACCAGTGGCTTCGCAGTGCCCGGCAAGGGAGCTGCCAGCTATGTCCGCCTTGCGGCCGCCCCTCCGGCAAATGAGCTGGCGGCCGGCCTGGGGCGCTGGCTGTTTCAGTCAAACGGCAATCTGGTCTGGTGGCGCCTGGCCGAGGAAGAACCATCAGACTACATGTTCGGCGTCATCGCCGACGCGGTCGTGGCCTATACGGCAGGGCTGATGACGGTCACAGGCACTGATGACACCGCCGCGCTTCAGGCTGCGGTAAATTTTGCCCTCTATTACAACCCTACCGGCCGCAAACTGCGCCTGCCCTCTGGCAAGCGGCGGATCACCGATACGATCCATATCGGCTACGGGGACCGCTATCTCGACTGGATCCTTGAGGGCGACCGCCGCCGCTCTGGCACTGGCGGCAGCGAATACCTGTCGGGCATTTATGCCATGTTCAATGACAGGCCTGCCTTCAATATCCAGAGCGCCCGCCGGTCGATCGTCCGCCAGCTCGCTCTGGTCGGCCCGAACCACGCCTGGCTGACAGCCAACTACAACAGCATCACCGACCGTGCGCCGCGCGCAAACTGGCGCGGCCCCCAGGCGCGCAACGACAATACGGATCAATATGCGCCGTCCTGCGGCGTCGCGATCGATGGTTACAGCGGGGTGCGACAGGTTTCTTCACAATACCCCGACGTCGCCTATCCTTCGTGGACCGGCCTGACATCCCAGTACAACCGCGCGACCTCATCCCAGGTGCAGTTCGATGGCGTGTCGATCAACGGGTTTCAGGCGGGAGTTGCCGTGCAACCCAATTTGATGCCTACCGGATCAAACGGGGACTTCATTCGGTGGGACGAGTGCGATCTCAGCTGGAATGAAATCGGGGTCAGCATTTCGCATTCCGATGCTCGGGTAATTTCGTTCGAACAAACGATATTTCACTTCTGCCACACCAAGTTCGACAGTCTGACCTTCGGATCGAAGCAAGGCAATGTCGCGGCCAGCTTCGAAGATTGCTCGTTCGACAATTGCTATCAGGCCCTGAACGTCAACCTGGGCATTACGGCGCAGCTGTTCACCCCGACCATAGTCTATCGCAACGCCTATTGCGAGGCGGTCAACCGGCTGGGTGTGGTTCGGCCTGTCGATGCCCTTCCTTCATTTGCCGGATCGGTCCGCTTCATCGGCGGGGAGCTGGCTTTTTTCTGCAAATCTGGCGAGACCACTCCGGCCAGCTACCTTGACGGCCGGGGCGAAGTGACTGCCTCATTCGAAGGAACCTGCATTCGCAGCACATTCGGAGTGTTTGCGATTGACTGTGAAATCGCAGAATTTCGCGCCAGCTTTCCGACAATTGCATTTAGCCCCTTCGAAGCAACGACAGCAGGTGGCCGCCGCGCTATCACTGCACTCGCCTGCCTGTTTGCCCCGCGCTATCGCGGACCCGTCAGCTTGCGGGCCCAACATGGCTATGGTTACAACAACGTATTCAAGTCCAATCTGGCGGTGGACAGCCATGGCTGGAGCATCCTGGCCGATCCCAGCTTTGTAACGGGCTCGCCTGTGCCGCTGTTTGTGCGCTCGACAGGGGCTGGAGACCTTGAACAGCCGATCGGGCAGGCACCCCAGCACGTGCTGGACCGCGCGATTTATCCGCTGACGGGGGTCAGCCAGACGACCCTCGATTGGACCTTCACCTGCTCGCTGGCGTTCCTGACCGACCCCAACCGGCCTTCCTACAGCCTGGGGGCCGGCGACATTGTCCGTGATGAGGACAGCCGGCTACTCTACTACATCAAGGCCATTGCCTTTACCGGATCCGGGGCTTCGGGCACCGCGACCATGACAGTGCGGCAGGTTACCGGAGTCTATACAGCCAACGGTACCACCTGGACATCGTCGGGCACGCTCGCCCCCGATGCGGGCAAGCTGCGCTTCTATTGCAGCCGCCGCATTGTCGCGGGCAAAACGCGCCGCCTGTTGCTGCAGACAACGGCAGGGTCAGCCGAAGCCGATCTGATATGCCCGGGTAGCGAGGCCGGGGCCGATGGCCAGTTGAACACTGCCGCCGCGCCGGTGCTGGCGGCGGGCGATTACCTGCTGGCAAGCAGCACCGACAGCTATAGCGAAGAACAGTCGCTGTTCCCCTCGGCGCGGATCGTCACGATCAACGCGGTGACCGGTCATGTCCAGTTCGACACTCCGGCGCGGCGCACCGCCACGGTAACTTCGCCGCTGTTCATCAAGGCCGTCTGAAGCTAGCGCGAGCAGGACAGGGTTGGCAGTGCATGCTATGCGCTGCCAACCTTGCCCGCCCGCAAATCGCAGGACTGCCCGCTTGCCATCACAGCCCCTCCCCATCACCGCCGTCGTCCTGACCTACAACGAAGAGCGCCACATCGGACGGGCACTTGCTTCGCTGAGTTTTTGCGAGCGCGTGCTGGTGGTCGATTCGGGTTCGACCGACGCAACCGTGGCGATTGCCGCAGCGGCGGGTGCGGAGGTTCGCCATCACGATTTTCTCAACCAGGCCGATCAGCTGCAATGGGCACTGGATAACGGCGACATCGCGACGCCCTGGACGCTCCGGCTCGATGCCGACGAAGTTATCGAACCGGATCTTGCCGCCCAGATCTGCAACACGCTGGCCGCGCTTCCCGATGAAGTCACCGGCATAAATTTCAAGCGCATGCACGTGTTCATGGGCCGCTGGGTGAAACGCGGCGGGCGCTATCCGCTGGTCATGCTGCGGCTGTGGCGGACCGGCAAGGGGCGGATCGAACGGCGCTGGATGGATGAACACATCATTGTCGAGGAAGGCCGGACGATCACTCTTGACGGAGGCTTCGCTGACATCAACCTGCACGACAGCCTGTTTTTTACCGACAAGCACAATCGCTACGCAACGCGTGAAGCAATCGATGCCCTTTCGCGCAAGTATGCGCTGATGCCGATCGACGGTGCGCTCAACGCACGCAGCGCATCGCGGCAGGCCGGTTTCAAACGCGCCTTCAAGGAAAAGGTCTATAATCGCCTGCCGTTTGGTGTCGGCCCGCTCGCCTATTTCCTGTGGCGCTTCGTATTCCGGCTTGGGTTTCTCGATGGCCGGGAGGGACGGATTTACCATGTGCTCCAGGGGTTCTGGTACAGGTACCTCGTCGATGTCCGGCGGCTGGAATTCGAGAATGCGATGGCCGGATCGAACACCCGTGAGGAGAAACTGAGGCTACTGGCCGAAGCGAGCGGTTATGATCTGGTAGCTATCGCCGCTGAACGCGAAAAGCCCCATCTCCCGCAAGGCTGAAATCGGTTTAGCGCCCTCCGTTCGAAGGCCGTGCCTCGATTGCATCGATTTCGATTGCACCGCTGTTTTCCGGGGCAGTGATTGCCAGTCGCTGTGGCATGCAGCCGGCTGGAACGTCGACCACCGCAGCAAAGTGTCCGCTGGCCGCCCCGGCAGAAACGCCTGCCTCCGCAACCAGATCGTTTCCGCCAGGGCAATAAAGCCTGACGAGCCGCTGCAGGGCCTCTGCATTTCCATCTACCCGCGCTTGCCAGCCGAATCTGTATCGTCCGGGTGGAAGCAGCACAAATTGGCGGGCGGCCTCGACTTCTGCGAGGGTATCGTTGCGAAGCTCCAGCCGGCCATTCACAATTGCGGACGACAGTCCCCCGGCACCCGGCAAGCTCCAGTCGAAGGGCGTCAACAGCTCCCCTTGGTCGTAAGCAAAGTCCGAATTGGCGATCAAGGCGCTGGTGCGTTCTCGCGCGCAGCTGACTTTCCAAAGCCGCCGCGCTTCGGCGTAGCGGCCGCCGCGGGATGCCATGGCGTTGATGGTATCCAGACTATCCTGGCACCCGGGCCGATGACCCATGGCTGCTGTGGCCTCGATCAGATCCATGCGGACAGCAAACCGGGCACTGTCCAGTTCACCTGCCGAAGCAACATAATTGCCCAGCCAGTCCGGCCCCTCTGCCAGCCGGATCAGCAATTCTCGGCGGGCTTCTTCGACCGCTTCGATCCGTGTCAGCCATTGCCGGCTTTCCGGCAGCTGCGGGTTTGTGCGCATGATCGCATCGAGCCGGGCGACCGCCGATTGGTAGTCGCCTTGGGCAAGCGACCGGTCAAGCCAATAGCCCTGCGTGGGGAAATCGCGCCACCCCAGTCGGCCGGCTACGGTAAACGCCGCTTCGGCCTGGGCGGGTTTGCCGGCGAGATAATAGGCGAGACCCAGCATTGATGACGAAGCCGGCTCGAGCGGAGCGTGCAACACGGCATTTCGCGCATGCTCTATTGCGACATCAAACTGGTTGGCTTGCAGAGATGCCATTGCCTGCTGCCGGAGCACCTGCGCCTGCAGCGGCTTTGGCACCATGCTGGCATCGACCGACCGTTTCAAACTCACCCGGTCGATACCGTTGCCGAATGCCAGCACCGAATAGACGATAGCGAAGACCGCCAGGATCGCTGCGCCAGCAAGCCTGCGCATTATGCGTCGGCTTCGACCAGATCTTGCCCAGCCCGCCCGCGGCGCGCGAACAAGCCTTTCCGGCCCCGCTTTTCATCACTGCTTTCGTAGGCGTAGTAATCGTAGCCGTAGCCGTAGTAATATGTGTAACTGGCCGCCCGGGCAGAATCGAACTTGGTCAAGGCAACGCCAATGACGCGGCCTTTGGCGAGCCGCATACGGCGCAAGGTTCCCTTGAGAACGCCGCGGCGGTTGCGATCGGATTCGATGACCAACAGGGTCCCCTCAACCACCGAAGACAACACCGGAGCATCGGCAAGGCCCAGGATTGGCGGGCTGTCGAGCACCACCATGTCGAAAGTCGACCGGAATTCCTCGATCAGCGCTTTGAGTTGCGGTGATGCTATCAACTCGGTCGGGCTTGGCGGGATCGGGCCGGCGGCGAGCAGGAACAGTCCCGGGTGTTCGCTCTTGCGGATGGCATCTGCGCTCTTGACCTGCCCGACCAGGATCGAGCTCAGGCCAACCTCGTTGCTGATCCCGAATTGGCGATGCACCGAAGGCCTGCGCATATCGACATCGACCAGCAGCACCCGCTTGCCCAGCTTCGCAAAGCCCCGCGCGAGCGCATTGGCCGTGGTCGATTTGCCTTCGCTCGGTGCCGAACTGGTTATCAGCAATGTACGCGGCGCACCTTCAGGCATGCTGAAGCCGATCGCGCCGCGGAGTGAATTGTAGGCTTCCGAAATCGATGCTTTTGGATCGTCGAGCAATTCGGCAATGTCGGTCGAGTCAGTCTTGGGAACAATCCCCAGGATCGGCAAGCCCAGCTTGACCTCGACATCTTCGGGTACCCGGATCGAATCATCCAGCTGCATGCGGACCAGAACCAGGAGGCCGGCCAGGACAAAGCCGCCAAACAAGGCATAGGCCAGATTGACGACGAGGTTGGGCGAAGACGGTCCCAATGGCGGATCGGCCCGGTCGATCAGGGCGATATTGCTGCTGGCAATGCCAGCTGCGGCTGTCACTTCCTTGTAGCGCTGGAGCAGCCCGTCATAAAGGGTCCGGTTGGTTTCGGCTTCGCGCGCCAGAATGGTATATTGGACACCCAGGTCCTGCTCGTTGAGGGTATCGGCCTTGAGCGAGGAAACCTGCCGGTTGAGCGATTGTTCTGCAGACAGCGCGGCCTGATATTCCTGCTGCACCGAATTGCGGACACTGCCGACCACTGAATTGAGCTGCTGGTTGAGCGTAGCGATTTGCGCCTCTAGCCGCATTACGCTGGGGTGCCCGCCGAGGTGCCTGACGCGTTCTTCGCGCAACAGTGTCTCGAGCTCGGATCGCTTGGAAAGCAGGCTTTGCACCGTGGGGTTCTGCAGCACATCGCGCGCGTTCATCGGCGAGCTCTTGGAGAGCGCCAGCCAGCGGCCTTCCGCGGCGATGCGGGTCGATTGCGCCTGATTGGCCGCCTCGTTGAGCTGCAGCAGGCTGGCTGTCGTTACCGAATTCCCCATTCCGGGAGAATCCTCTTTTCCGGCCGCCTCGCTGGTGCGGATTATGCCTGCGGCGCGGGCATAATTGTTGAGGTCACGCTCGGACTTTTCCAGCCGCAGCTTGGTCGCCGAGAGCTGGCTGGCGAGGAAATCGCGGGCATAGGCTGTGCTCTCGAATTTGCGCTGCAGATTGGCCTGGATAAATTGATCGGCGTAGGCATTGGCGACTTCGGCCGAGACACTGGGATCAGCGGAAACGAATGAGATGTTGGCGATCCGCGACTGCCTGGGGAGATTGATCAGCATATGCGAGCGCAGCAGCCCCAGCGTGAGTTCCTCGAGCTGTTTGCGGTCAACCCCTGCGGTCGCGGTGAAATCAACCTCCATGGCGGCGAGAAATCGCGAATTGCCATAAAGCTTGAGTTTGTCGGCAACCCGTTTGGCAATGACGCGGCTCTTGAGAATGTCGAGCTGCGTATTGAGAAACCGGTTGGCATCGAAATCGTCCGACGAGGACTGCAGATCCCTGCCGCTTTGCAGGACATCTGCGGCGTTATCGTCGATCTGCATCGAAACCGTTGCGGTGTACTGCGGCGTTTGCAGCATGGTCAGGACGATGCCGAGCGCCAGGCTGGCCGCAATAATGGCAATGATCGAAATCATGTAGTTGCGGATTACTGACAGCAGTTGACGCAGGTCGAAGCCTTCGCCGACAGCCTCGCCGTCGGCGAGGCTGGCAAATCCGCCGCCGGTACCACCGGGCGCGGCGGTTGGATGTGCCATGTCAGTCACGAAAATACCTCTCTAGAAGAGCAGGAAAGTGTTAAACAGGGGTGCCATCTGCAGGAAATCGCGGAAACCGCCCTTCACTGCCGAATAGCCAACTACAACCACGTCGCCTCCGATTATCTGCGGATCCGGGGCCCTGCCTCCGCGAATTTCATTCAGATCGAACACTGCACCTGCCCGCACTCCATTGATAGTGCGGAAAACTACGACCTCGTCTAGCTTCGCCGTTTTCGTCGGGCTCCTTGCCCGCGCCAGGGCCGAGAGCAGTGTGTAGGTGCGATCGATCTCGAACACGCCCGGTTCGGTCACCTGGCCTTCGACCGAAACCAGCTGCTTGGAACGCTCGACCACGCCAACCACAACCTTTGGATCGACGACATACTGGGACGCCAGACGATCGGCGATGGCCGTGCTAAGCTCTACCGCGGTCAGGTTCTTGGCCGCCATCTGGCCGATGAGCGGCAACTGGACGTTGCCAGCAGCATCCAGAGATGCCTTTTCGACGGTGAGATCGGGTTCCTGAAAGACGCTGACGCTGATCGTATCGCCTGGGGTCAGGCGGTAAAGATCGGCAGTCGAAGTGAGGTCCGGAGGCGGAATGATCTTGAATGCCGCTGCGCCTGACGGCAGGCTGGGCGGCGCACCCTGGCAGCCTGCAATCAAGAGGCTGGCAATTCCCAGTGCGGCGAGAACAATCGATCGTACAAACAAAGCTGGCAATCCTGTTTAACGTTTTGGCCCCGCGCCACTATGCCCGGCAATCGAACTGGTTGGCAGCATTATAGCCGCAGCCACCGCAGCTAGGCAAGCCAGTGACATGCTGCGCAGCGGGTAGTCGACAGTTGCATGCGCCGCGATGATGACAAGCGAACCTGCCCCGCACAGCAATTGCCCTCTCTCCATGGCTCCTGGCCTGACTATCCGCCATGTCCTGATGCGGCTGAACACCGCATGGACGAGCACCGCCAGAATGGCCAACATGACCACAATTCCCGGCAGACCCGCCTCAAGAACAAACTCCATCCAGTCATTATGCGCCCGGACCGGAATGCTCATATTGACAAATTCAAGGCTCTCAGAGGCCAGGAATACCGGGATGAAAGTACCAATACCGCTACCGAACGGCATGACCTGCCCGATAGCATGGCTGGTATCCTGCCAAAGTTCCCGCCTGGTGATGTCGGCAATGGCAAAACGTTCAAGGATACGATCGACTGCGACGACTTGCATGACCAAGGCACCGGTGACCAGAATTGCCACGACACCGGCCAAGAGCCAGCGCCGGTCAATGCGCTGCAACGGCGCCTTTACTTCGGACCAGACGATGGCCAGCGAAACCGGCACGCTGACAGCAATCAGGACGATGCCCATCCGAGATCCGGTAAGCAGGGTGGCAAGCAGCATCAGCGCCCATGCGGTCGCCAGCATGGCTTTCCATGCGTTTGACGAGATGAAGCTTCCCAGACCGGCGATCAATGCAGCGGTTGCCAACATGCCTATTTGCAGAACATCGGCCTGGGCATTGCGGTTGGCCTGGAAGCCGGTGAGGTAGGTCAGATGCGTGTAGGAATGGAGCCGCCAGTGCCCGCCCTTCCCGTCGGCAAGTTGCAATGCCCCCAGCACTACCGAGAGAAGCACTATCGCCGCAGCTCCTGCGAGCACCGTATAACGGCCCTGCAGGTCAAGCCGGGCCACGAGCAGCAACAGAATAACCGGCGGGATCATTGCCAGCAGCGATGCCAAGGTGCGCGACGGGGCCATCGACCATGGCAGCCATTCGTTTTCTGCACCAACCAGGGCCAGCGCAGCCCGCTCGGCCTCGCGGCCGGGGAAGGATTGCCAAACCCCTGGCGGCAACGGGATCAGCTGGCAAAGCGGCAGGATCAGCACAAGCGCCGCAATCAGCCGCGCCGGCCGGATTGCGCTGCGGCTGGGGTCAATTCCGGGAGTGCGAACATTTTCGGCTGTTCGCATGACCGCCATATAGGTGGCCATGGCCAGCAGCGCCGCGGCGAAAAACAGTTGCAACGCGAGTTCGTACAGCGGGCCCGATGAACCGCTCCCGCCAAGGACGATCGCCGCACACAGCAGGGCAATGGGCAACCAGGCAGCCTTCAACGATGATCCTCCCGCCGCACCGAAAACGCCAATGGCCCCACTTGAACGGTGGAGCCATTGTGCCATTCCGGAGCCAGATATCGAAGCCCTACCGGCTTCGCAAGCTATGCATCCGAAATATCTTTACGGAAGGATCAGTTGCCGGGGCTGTCGCCGCCGCCGCCGCCGGCTCCGGCCGCAACCCCGAGGCCAGCCAGCGCCACTGCCGGCACAACCCACAGCGCCGTTCCGATGCCGCCGCCGGCGTTTGCGGAATTCCCGGCGACATAGGCCGGGGCATCGGCACAGCTACGCGAGCGAACCAGTTCGGCAAGTGCGGCTTCTACCGAAGCGGACTGATTGTTCGGACCGGTTGTCGCCACGCAAACGCAGTCCCCATTGCCCAGCACCTGCCGCGCAACGTCCAGAGTTCCGGCGGCCCCATCACGCTCGACGCGCACACGGCAAACTTCGCCACCGCCGCCCGAGGGTGCCTGATCGGCAGAACGCGTCGAACCCGCTTGCGCAGTGCCAGCCAGCAAAAGGCCCGGAATCGCGGCGATCAACGCCAAAGTCTTAAATCCGCTCATGTCATGTTTCCCTGATACATTCTTCCCGCATCCGGAGCTTCAATACCATGTAGCACCATGCCGAATTAAGTTTTTTGCGCTGCGGCAAAAAATTCTTTCTTCGTGCTGCACTGCCGCTCAAAACGCCCGCTCATGGGCCAGTACCCGCAGAGTCATGAAGATAATCTTGATATCCCGGCCGATCGTCCAGTTCTCGAGATATTCGAGATCCGACTGCAGGCGGTGCGCGAGGTCTGCCTCGCGGTCGGTGGCACCGCGCAGGCCGCGCACCTGGGCAAGTCCGCTGAGGCCTGGCTTGAGTGCATGGCGCTGCCAGTAGCGCAGATCGACTTCCCAGAATAACTTGTCGCCAGCCTGCGATCCGATCGCGTGCGGGCGGGGGCCGACCAGGCTCATCGTGCCGCGGATGACATTGAGCAGCTGGGGAAGTTCATCGATGCTGGTGCGCCGGATGAAGCGGCGCGACCCGGGTGATCCGCCCGTCGCCGCGGGCAGTCGAGACCGTGCCATCCTGGTCGCAGGCATGCCTGGCCATGCTGCGGAACTTGTACATGTTGAAGAAGCGGTTGCCGCGGCCCAGGCGCTGCTGGACGAAGAAAACCGGACGCCCATCCTCAATCATGATGGCGATCACGACCAGCAGCAGAACCGGCGAAAGCACCACCAGCGCCGCAACCGAAAGCGATACGTCGAGTAGCCGCTTGGTGATCCGCTGGCGCATGCCGAGCGGGCCGGCGGAAACCAGCAGCCAGCCCTGACCGCCCGCCACGCGCGCCCCTTGTGCACCAAGTTCGACAACAGCATCATCAATCACTTCGCCAAGGATGTTGGCCCCCTTGAGAGTCATTGCCCAGACTGCGCGGCGTTCCGGCGGGCAGGTCACCACCACCCGGTCGATATTGCGCAACACCAGCCCGATCCGGTCATTGGCGTGGGGGTTTCCGAGGTTGGGTGCCAGCCCGAAATCCGCCGCCGAAATGCGCAAGGCACCGGGCAGATCGACCGGCGGGCCGCCGTCGTCGATAACCAGCTCGTTCAATGCCTGCCTGCCGCAGCGCCACGTAACAAACCGGCGCAGCATCAGCCGCATCGACAACAGCAGGAAGGCCGACAGGATCATCGCCAGCGTGAACGCAACGCGCGAAAAATAGGTGCTCGATTTGGTGTAGAAGGCGATGAAGATGATCGTCGCTCCGGCGATGGCCAGGGCCGTGACCGCGCGAACCATCCCTCGCCAGGCGGAAATCAGTGTGTCGATCGAATAGGTGCTGTTGTAGATGGCAATGGTCAGAAAGATCGGCAGCAGCAGATAGACCATCGACAGCCCCTGCGTGACGCCCTTTGCGCCAAGGTAAAGCTGCCCCGAAATGGCGAAGCCTGCGAACAGCGAAACGATATCGCCGACCATCAAGGCAAGGTAGCACTGCAACCGACGACGCTCGAGCGGGGGAGCGATCGGACCAAGTTCGTTCAGCTGTACCGCTTCCGGCCGCAGACGGTTTTGAAACGGCGCGTTCATGCGAAGAACCAGCCGTTGCTGCCCGCGGGATCGACCGGGTTTGATTGCAGTTGCCGATTGAAGAGGTTCACCGTTTTTCCTGCACCTGAACTGCGCCTGCCAACCAAGCCGGTTTTATTGCGTCGCGGCTGAATATCCCCGAAGTGGGGGTCGAAACAATCGGCAATTTCGACTTGTGAACGACCGTGCCGATCTTGGCCACAACGCAGCCGATTCATTGCACAAGCACAATTCCGGGAAATTCCTAACCCCGCTGCGCCGCCGCGCGGGTGATTTCGGCGAGGCCCTGGGCCAGCAGCAGCTCTGCGTTCTGGCTGTTTGACAGCAACGCGCGGTGCAGCGCGATCAGCCGATCGACCAACCGTTCCAGCCGCCGCCCGCGCCAGCGGCGCAGCTGCACGGTGAGCTCGCGCTGATCTTTCCAGAACACGCGCTTGGCGGCGGTCTCGGCCTCGATCAGCTCATTGACATCGCCGCGCGGGCCGAGCTTTGCGGCGAGCGCGGCGAGCTGGGCGGCGCGGCGCTCGAAGGCCAGCAGCAGGCCGACCGGGTTGAGCCCCAGCTCGCGCATGCGGCGCAGCTCGCCGGCAATGCGGCCGCTCTCGCCGCCAAGCACGGCATTGACCATCGGGCCAAAGCCATCTTCCTCGGTGCGCGCCACAACTGCGTCGAGTGCTTCGGCATCGGCACTTTTCGGGCTTTCAAGGCTGGCGTCGAGATAGAGCGCCAGCTTGGTCACTTCCGACTGGGCAAGGCGGGTATCGAGCCCCGCAGCCCGCGCTATGCGTTCCGCCATGTCGCCTGCAATCCTCAGCCCCGCGGCATCTGCCATGTCGCGCACCGCTGATGCTGCGGAGCGCAAGTCTGGCGGATGGAACATGGCGACCAGCGCGTCCGGGCGATCGGCCAGCAGCTTTGCGGTGCGTGACTTTTCCGTGGCTCCGGCCGCGACAATCAGCACCGGGCAGGGTTCCGCTTCCCCCGACAGCAGGATCTCGACGGCATCATGCGCCTCATCGCCGTGAACGCGAACGAGGATGTGGCGGGTGTCGCCGAACAGCGAGGTCGAGCGCGCCTCGTCGCCCAGCCGCACCGGGTCGCGCTTGAGGTCGCCGCCGGACAGCTCGATCCGCTCGCCGGCATCGGTGAGCAATGACACAATCCGGTTGGCGGCGTCATGGGCACCGGCCTCGTCAGGTCCGCAGAAGAAGAAAATGCGCGCTTCCTTGGCCGCGCGCGGGGCCTGGGCCGCGAAGTTCTTCTGCGTCGCCTTCACTGGGCCGGAGCAGCGTCGCCGCGCAGCTTGAGCGAGATGGTCGTCACCATCCGGTCCGCTACCTCGCGCGCAAGGTTTTCGAGCGCGGTGTTTTCGGCGGCGATAGTCGCATATTCGGAGGAAACCACGTCGATGCCTGCGTCCGAACCCGCAGTGGCATCGAGCACAATCTCGCCGCTGGCCAGATCGACCAGCTGATAGCGCGCGCGCAGGGTGCGGCGTTCGCGGCCGATGGTATCGTCCGACAGCAGGCCAAGCCCTTCGAGCCGATCATCGAGCCGCACGTCGAGCCGGTAGCGCGCGGCGGCGCTGGATCCGCCCCCGGCGGTCAGCCGGTCATTGAGCGCATTGCGCACCAGCCAGCCGGCCTTGCCCTCGATTGCGGAAACGTCGATGCCGGAAAGCCCCTGCGCCACCGAGCCGCTGCCGCCGCCGGCATACATCGGCTGAAGCCCGCAGGCGGCGAGCAGCAGTGCCGGGAGCAGGGCAGCGAGTTTCCTCATGCGACGAGATTGACCAGCCGGTCGGGCACGACGATCACTTTCTTTACAGCAGCACCTTCCAGCGCACGCTGCACCTTGTCGCTGGCGAGGGCAAGCGCCTCAAGCTCTTCGCGCGATGTGCCCTTGGCGACGGTGATGGTGTCGCGCAGCTTGCCCTTGACCTGGATGGCTATGGTCACTTCGTCTTCGACCAGTAGCGCCGGATCGTGGTCGGGCCAGGCCGCTTCGGCGATGAGGCCGGGATGGCCCGCCGCGGCCCAGGCCTCTTCGGCAAGATGCGGCATCATCGGCGCGGCGAGCAGCAGCAGCGTGCGGATCGCGGCGGAACGGCTGGCCGATGGCGGGGCCTTTTCGATGGCATTGGCCAGATCGTAGATGCGAGCGACGGCCTTGTTGAAGCTCAGCGCCTCGATATCATCGGCGGTGGCGGCGATGGCCTGGTCGCGCTTGCGGTCGAGGGCCTTGTCCTCGCCCGAGGCTGCGTCATCATACTGCCCGAACAGCCGCCATAGCCGATGGACGAAACGCGCACAGCCCTCGATGCCGGCCTCGGACCACGGCAGATCGCGTTCGGGCGGGCTGTCGGAAAGCATGAACCAGCGGATCGCGTCAGCGCCGTGGGTGGCGACGATCTCGTCGGGATCGACCACGTTCTTCTTCGACTTCGACATTTTTTCAACGCGACCGATGACGACGGGTATGTCGGTTCCTCGAACAAAATTACCTTCCGGTCTGCGCTCCATCTCTTCCGGCGCGACCCAAAACTCGTTGTAGGTGGTATGGTCCCAATGTTCGGACGCTGCTCCTATCTGCGGTCCGCTAACGATTGCCTCCCGAGCACGATAAGTCTCATGCGTCACCATGCCCTGCGTAAACAGGCTAGCGAACGGCTCCTTGACCTTGATCTTGCCGATCCGCTCCAGCGCACGCGTCCAGAACCGCGCATAGAGCAGATGCAGGATCGCATGTTCGATGCCGCCGATATACTGTTCGACCGGTAGCCACTTGGCGATCGCCTCGGGGTCGAACGGTGCATCCCCCGGCTGGCTGGCGAAGCGCAGGAAATACCACGAACTGTCGACGAAAGTGTCGAGCGTATCTGTTTCGCGCACCGCCGGTTCATTGCACGAGGGGCAGGCGACATGCTTCCAGGTGGCATGCCGCAGCAGCGGATTGCCCGGGGTCTGGAAGTCGACATCCTCGGGCAGCACCACCGGCAGCTGGTCTTTCGGCACCGGCACCACGCCGCAGCTTTCGCAGTGGATGAACGGGATCGGCGTGCCCCAATAGCGCTGGCGGCTGACGCCCCAGTCGCGCAGCCGCCAGACGGTCGTGCCCTGGCCCCAGCCTTCGGCCTCGGCGCGTGCGATGACGGCGGCCTTGGCCTGTTCGACGGACATGCCATCAATGAAGCCGGAATTCACCAGCTTGCCGGGGCCGGTATAGGCGGTATCGCCTTCGAACCATTTTCCCGTATCATCGCCCTCGGCGACTACCCGTATCGTCGCCTCGCCGTACTTACGCGCAAAATCGAGGTCGCGCTGGTCATGCGCCGGAACCCCCATGACCGCGCCGGTACCATATTCCATCAACACGAAGTTAGCGACGTAGATGTGCAGCGCCAGGTCGGGGTCGAGCGGGTGCTGCACCCAGATCCCGGTGCAGATGCCCTTCTTCTCGGCGGTCTCGAACTCTGCGGCGGCGGTGCCGCTGGCGCGGGATTCCTCGATGAACTCGGCGACCGAACTGTCAGTCCGCGCAATCGCGGCCGCAATTGGATGGTCAGCGGCGACCGCTACGAAGCTTGCCCCAAAGATAGTGTCGGGGCGGGTTGTATAGACCTCGAAGCTCTCACCCGGCTGCTCGATCTGGTTGATCACATCGAAACGGAAACGCAGCCCCTGGCTCTTGCCGATCCAGTTCTCCTGCATCGTGCGGACCTTTTCGGGCCAGCCATCCAGCGAACCCAGCCCTTCGAGCAGCTCCTCCGCGAAGTCAGTGATCTTGAGGAACCACTGGCTGAGCTTGCGCTTTTCCACCAGCGCGCCCGAGCGCCAGCCGCGACCGTCGATGACCTGTTCATTGGCCAGCACGGTCATGTCGACAGGATCCCAGTTGACCGCCGATTCCTTGCGGTAGACCAGCCCCGCCGCATAAAGATCGAGGAACAGCGCCTGTTCGTGGCCGTAATATTCGGGCTCGCAGGTTGCCAGCTCTCGGCTCCAGTCGAGCGCGAAGCCGAGGCGCTTGAGCTGCTTCTTCATGCTCTCGATATTATCGCGGGTCCAGCCGCCGGGATGGACACCCTTTTCCATCGCCGCGTTTTCGGCCGGCATGCCGAAGGCGTCCCAGCCCATCGGGTGCAGGACTTCAAAGCCGCGCATCCGCTTGTAGCGGGCCAGCACGTCGCCCATCGTGTAGTTGCGGACATGGCCGATGTGGATGCGCCCCGAAGGATAGGGAAACATCTCGAGCACATAGCTGCGCGGCTTGTTTGAATTGTCGTCGGCACGGAAGCACTGGCGCTCGTCCCAGACGCGCTGCCAGCGGACATCCGCCACGGACGGATCGAAGCGTTCAGTCATGGCGTACGAAATCAGCCGCCAATGGCATTGCGGCGCAGATCGCGGGCCTTGGTGAGGATGATGTCCTCAAGCTTCTGCACCGTTGCCGCCTGCACCGGCGCATCGACCCAGGTGCCGGCCTGCGTAATCTGACGGCTGGCCGCGACGCGCAGCGCATCGGCGCGCAGATCCTGATCGAGGATGGTGACAGTCACTTTCACCCGCTCACCCGGATTCTTGGGGTTCGCGTACCAGTCAGTCACGATAACGCCGCCGTTGCTGTCAGTCTGCACCAGCGGCATGAACGACAGCGCATCAAGGCTGGCGCGCCACAGATAGCTGTTGACGCCGATCGTCGTCACTTTCGATGCGGCGATATCGGTGCGCAGCGCCTCTTTTTTGCCGCCGCAGCCGGCAAGGCCGAGCATGAGTACGGCGGCGAGCGCGGCGTGCGCCAGCAGCCGGTGCGGGAGATGGCCGGGTTCGGGGCTGCCAGTCATGGTCGTTTCCAGTTCCTGTAATCGATCGCAAAAAGGCGGCATCGGCCGCCGGTTCCGCAGCCTCTATAGCCGCGCCGCGCCGCGCGGCAAGTGGGCGGAGTGCAGCCAGTTGCCCGCAGGCGGTTAAACCGGCCATGAACGGCGCACACTTCGCTTGCTAGTGACTTTAACGCGGCTCTCCAGAAATCGGCCGAGCGGGATTTGGCCTTTGGCTCACCGATCAGCTTCTGTTAAGCTGGGCGCAGCAAATGCTGTCATGCGATTCTAAATCGAGTCCACGGATTGGCATGGCAATTTTTCAGGGGGTTGATGGTGACGGCTGATTCCGCAGCAAACAGCGCAAGAAGCGGCATTACCGCCGGTCTGATGCTGTCCGGCGCGGTCTGCCTGCTTGCATTGCCCAGCGCCGTCCTCGCGCTTGCCACCCAATTCGAACCCAAGCCTGCAGCTCCGGTGTCGGGCGAGGCCATGGGGCCCATGAACGCAATGCCTGCCTCGATGCGGCTGGCCCGTGCGATCCCGCTGCGCTCCCTGAACAAGGACCAGCCCTATCCCTTCACTCCGGCCAGCACACCCAATCGCTCCAGCCGGTCGATCACGGTCGCGGTTCGCGTCGATCCGCTGGCGGCGCAAACGATTTATGTGCGCGGACGCAGGGCCGAACCGACCTCGGACGCTTCCGCCACCCAACTCGGCATCGCGCCCACGGCATTCCAGCTGGGCGTTTCGCGCGGTTATACCAATTTCTCGCAGGCGCTGGTGACACCTGATGAGGTCCGCAAGATCGACATGCCGGATCTTTCCACCTTCAAGCCGGGAACGGGTTCGAAGGGCGCATCCGGTCCGTTCAGCCCCCGCATCGTGATCGATGAAAAGCAGGCCGCCGGACGCGCGCCGCGCACATTTGCCGGCGACGCCCAGGATGAAGTCGATGTCGGCGGCAGTTATCGGCTGACCCGCAACCTCAATGTCACTGCAGGTGTGCGCTATTCGCAGGAACGCGACCGGCTGAAACCGCTGACCGATGGCAAGCAGGACAGCCAGGCGGTCTATGTGGGCACCCACTTCCGCTTCTGATCGCCAAACTAGCGGTAGCGGCAATGAATTTGCCGTCAGGCAAGCGATTGTCTTGCCGCCCATTGTCCTGTCCGGTAGCTTGCTGCCTGAAATAGTGCGGGAGAAGCAGAGATGGCGCGCGTGGCAATCGTAACCGGCGGAACCAGGGGCATCGGCGAGGCAATCTGTCTGGCGCTCAAGGAGCAGGGGCACACAGTAATCGCCAATTATGGCGGCAACGATCAGAAGGCCAAGGGGTTCACCCAGGCCACCGGGATACCCGCTTACCGCTGGGACGTGGGCGATCACGAGGCCTCCATCCACAATTGCAACGATATCGCCGCCGAGTTCGGTCCGATCGACATCGTCGTCAACAATGCCGGCATCACCCGTGACGGCGTGCTCCACAAGATGAGTTTCGAAGACTGGAACGAGGTGATGCGGATCAACCTCGGTGGCTGCTTCAACATGGCCAAGGCAACCTTCCCGGGCATGCGCGAGCGCGGCTGGGGGCGGATCGTCAACATCGGCTCGATCAACGGCCAGGCCGGCCAGTACGGCCAGGTCAACTATGCCGCCGCCAAATCGGGCATCCACGGCTTCACCAAGGCGCTGGCGCAGGAAGGCGCGAAATTCGGGGTCACTGTCAACGCCATCGCGCCGGGCTATATCGATACCGACATGGTCGCCGCCGTGCCGCCTGCCGTTCTGGAAAAGATCGTCGCCAAGATCCCGGTGGGCAGGCTCGGCATGGCCAGCGAGATCGCACGCGGGGTGGTGTTCTTCGCTTCGGAAGAGGGCGCTTTCGCGACCGGCTCGACGATGAGCATCAATGGCGGGCAGCACATGTATTGAAGCCGCCAACCCCCTACCATCCCCCGGTCAAACGCTCGGTCGAGATCGCCGGACACAAAACCTCAATCAGCCTTGAGCCCCTGTTCTGGGAGCTGCTCAAGGCGGCTGCCGCGGCGGAGTGTGTGCCGATCAACGCGCTGGTCGCCAGGATCGATGCAGAACGGATTGCAGCCGAAGTGCCGCCCGGCCTCGCCAGTGCGATCCGGCTGTGGCTAGTGCAACGGTTACAGCAGGCCGAGGGCCAGCCCGGCTAGCGCCGATGCGCCCAGAACTTCGATGACACCGCGCCGGAAGCGGAACAGCAGCAGCGCCGCCAAAACGGCAATCGCGGCCGCGCGCCAATCGAGGCTGGTGACATCGGGCAGGCCGAAAATCTCCGCCTCGGGCCGCAGGAACAGCACATGCACGGCAAACCACAGCGCCAGATTGGCGATCACGCCGACCACTGCCGCAGTGATCGCCGCCAGCGCCGATTGCAGCGCCCGGGCCTGTTCGAGCCGCTCCATCCATGGCGCGCAGGCGAAGATCCACAGGAAGCAGGGCGCAAATGTCACCCAGGTAGTCAGCCCCGCACCCAGCAGTCCGGCGACCAGCGGCGAGAACGGCGCGGGATCACGCCATGCCGCCAGGAAGCCGACGAATTGCGTGACCATGATCAGTGGGCCGGGCGTGGTTTCGGCCAGCCCCAGCCCGTCCGCCATCTCGCCGGGTGAAAGCCAGTGGTAATTCTCCACCGCCGCCTGCGCCATATAGGCCAGCACCGCATAGGCGCCGCCGAAGGTCACGACCGCCAGCTGCGAGAAGAATTCGCCGATGTCCCACAGCACATGGCCCTGCCCCAGCGTTGCCGCGATCAGGGCCATCGGGGCGAGCCAGATCGCCAGCCACACCGCGATTGTTGCCAGTGTTGTCCCCGCCAGCCGCCGTTTGCTGGGCTGTTCGCCAGCTGCTACGGCGTGAACATGCGCACCAAGCCAGTCCGGTCGTAGCGTGCCCACAAAAGCACCTAGAAGCGCCGAGAGCAGGATCACCAGTGGAAACGGCGCACCCAGCAGCGCCAGGGCGAGGAAAGACAGCACCGCCAGCGCCAGCTTGAACTTCGTCCCCAATGCGCGCTTGCCGATGCGGATCAACGCCTGCGCAACGATAGCCAGCACCGCCGCCTTGATCCCCAGGAACAGCGCCGCGAACCAGGTCAGTCCCGCCGCCAGTGCGTAGACCAGACTCAGCCCCAGCATCACCAGCGCGCCGGGAAGGACAAACAGCAGCCCAGCCGCCAGTCCGCCCCTGACTCCGTGCAGCTTCCAGCCGATCCATGTGGCAAGCTGCTGCGCCTCGGGCCCCGGTAGCAGGTGGCACAGGTTCAGCGCCCGCAGGAAGGCTCCCTGCTCGACCCAGCGCCGCTCATCGACCAGCTCATGCTGCATCAGCGCGATCTGCCCGGCGGGTCCGCCGAAGCTGAGCAGGCCGATGCGGGTGAAGGCGCGGAGGAGTTGGGGGAAGGTGGGGTGTTCCCCGGTCTTGTCCATGGTCAAAGCCCTCGTATCAGCCTGCGCGGATCATCGCCAAGGCGTTCGAACCCGAGATGACTATAGAAGCGTGCGGCGGCTTCGTCCTTGGCATCGACAACCAGTGCATAGGCCATGACTTCGGACCGAGCGGCGCGCATCAAGGCATCGGCGACCAGCGCGCCGCCCAGCCGGTGGCCCTGATGCGTCAGAGCGACGGCGAGCCGCCCGAGCAGGACGGCGGGAACGGCCGGGTAGCGCGGCAGTCGTTTCGCCCTTTCGTGCGACAGTTGGTCGAGCACCAGCGAAGTTGCAGCGAGTGTGTAATAGCCCGCCACAGCCCCGGTATCGTCGAGCGCGACAAAGCACGATGCCACTCGCCGCCGCATATCCTGCGATGCACGCTCTTGCAGATAGTTGTCGAGATCTGGCGAGCCGCACTCGAACTGACCGCGCGCATGTTTGCCCAGCAATTCGATCCGGTATTGGCTCATCAGCCTTCGCGAATAAGGGTGCGGTGCGCGTCCATCGCCCGGTCAAGCGCTGGCGAGGGCTTTGGCGGGCGGCTCAGCAGTGTCGCCACCCGCTCCTGATCGGCGAGCGACAGGCGAATGATCTGCGTTTCCTCAATCGTGCGCTCCGCCGCAGCCCTTGCGGCATCGACCACGAAATCGCTGACACTGCGCCCGGCAATCTCGGCGGCGCGCTTGACCGCAGCCAGAATATCCGGCGCGATGCGCGCTTCGAGGCGGGCGGTGCGGTTGGGTGTTGCGGACATGGGGCCTCGCTTTCGAGGGACCATGTACGGTATTTTGACGGACAGTGCAAGAGGAGACCCCAACACCCGCTCATGCTGAGCTTGTCGAAGCACACGCGCCAACGCTGGTCCCGGGCGATTGCCGCCCGGGCCGCCGAGGAGGAGGCAAGGACAGCGCGCGGCCTTCGACAGGCTCAGGCTGAGCGGGGTTGGGGGTGGGCAGGCAAAGTCAGATGAATGCTGGGCTTAGGGAGGCGTTGGGGGTGATGTCGGTGTAACGCCTGCAATCCGAGCTCTCACCCAGAAAATCGAAATGATTAAGACCGCTCCCACGACAGCAAATAACAGTCCGCTGGCTGCCGAGGCCTGCGACCGCTCCGTAACCAAGGTAAACACCGCGCCAAATCCCCCGAACAATGCCACACGCGCCAAACCCATCATGCTCGCCATAATTCCCTGAATTTCGCCTTGATTCTCAGCCGGCGTCATACCGCTAACCAAGCTGGAGATGGCGGGAAGGGCCATCGATACGATGGCATAGAGCGCGAAGGAAGCCAGGACTATCGGGGTAGGCGTAGCCAGTCCGAGCACGACAAGAAACACTGCGCCGACAAGTACGGAGCCCTGGACAACCCGCATTTCGCCCCACTTTTTCGACAGACGGCCAGAAAGCAGCAATTGTCCAAGCGAAGCCACCAACATGTGCAGGCCAAGGCCGATGCCGATCATCGTTCCCGACCAGCCGAAATGATCAATCGGATAGATGACCACAAATGTGTGCGGCATCGACAGCACAAAATGCGCCATGAAATACAATAGTATCAGCAATTTGATCTGGCGAGACTGTCTGCCTATCGCTGCGAACGGCAGGGAGTTCAGACCCAGAGGCCTGGTCTGGCGTTTGTCAGGCGGCAGGGTCTCTCTGATCAGGAAGATGACGAAAACCATATTGAACAGGCTGACCAGCGCGGTGATCAGCAGGGGCAGATGAATATCGATGTCGCTAACGAAGCCGCCAATAACAGGACCAATTGCATAGGCTGTGACAGCACTGCCGGTTATCCAGCCAAAGGCCGACGTCCGCTGGTCCTTATCGACCACATCGGCAACGGACGACATTGCCGTTGACAGCGTTGCCGCTGCAAATCCGAACAGGATGCCAACGAGGAAGAATATAAAGATTTGGTC
This sequence comes from uncultured Alphaproteobacteria bacterium, assembly GCA_963791765.1. Classification (GTDB taxonomy): domain Bacteria; phylum Pseudomonadota; class Alphaproteobacteria; order Sphingomonadales; family Sphingomonadaceae; genus Novosphingobium. The sequence goes on along the minus strand of CAWBTL010000003.1, from coordinate 401,068 downwards.
GGCAAAATAGCGCGCAAAGCTGCCGATCGATACGGCGATCACGGAAACGATCAGTATCCAGCGCCGCCCAATCCTGTCAGAAATTGTGCCTAACGAGGGTGCCCAGAAAAACTGTATCGCGTCTGAGATCAGGAAAATGCCGAAGAGATAGGCCGACGATGGAATATCCGTCCCATTCAATTCATTGATTATTCTGGGGAGGACCGGATTTGCGATGCTGAACGAGAGGAACTCGAAAAAGACAACAGCAATGATGAGCGCGACATGACGTTTTTCGTGACTATCGAAAATTGCCGACATGCCCCCTACTCCGTTCTGCCTAGGCACCGTTCCAGGGCTGGGCCCTAATCCCCCCCAACCCGCTCCACCTGCGCGCCAACCAAAGCCAGCTTCTCCTCCAGCCTCTCATACCCCCGGTCGAGGTGATACAGCCGGTGCACCTGCGTCTCGCCCTCGGCCGCCAGTCCGGCGATCACCAGGCTCATCGAGGCGCGCAAATCCGTTGCCATGACCTCCGCGCCGGTCAGCTTGCCGACGCCGTGGACCACGGCAGTGCGCCCCTTGGTCTCGATATGCGCGCCCATGCGGTTGAGTTCCGGGACGTGCATGTAGCGGTTCTCGAAGATCGTCTCGGTGAGCACGCTGGCCCCTTCGGCGCGGCACAGCAGCGCCATCAGCTGGGCCTGCATGTCGGTGGCGAAGCCGGGGTAGGGTGCGGTGGACAGGGTGATGGCGCGCAGTGGGCCGTCGGCGGCAACATGCAGTCCGCCCGCGACCGGCTCGACACTGACCCCGGCATCGCGCAGCGCCTGGACGGTGGCGTCCATTTCCTCGACCTTCGCGCCCTTCAGCGTCACTTCGCCGCCGGTGATTGCCACGGCGCAGGCATAGGAGCCCGCCTCGATGCGGTCGGACATGACACGATAGGTCGCGCCGTGCAGGCGCGGGACGCCGTGGATAGTGAGGTCGGAGCTGCCGATGCCCTCGATCTCCGCACCCATGGCGACGAGCAGCTGGCACAGATCGACGATCTCGGGCTCGCGCGCGGCGTTGTGCAGCGTGCTTTTGCCCTTGCACAGCACGGCGGCCATCAGCGCATTCTCGGTAGCGCCGACCGAGACCACCGGGAAGCTGTAGCGCCCGCCGGGCAGTCCGCCATCGGGGGCCACGGCGCGGACATAGCCGGCCGCCAGTTCGATCTGCGCGCCCAGAGCCTCCAGCACTTTCAGGTGCAGGTCGATCGGACGGTTGCCGATGGCGCAGCCGCCGGGCAGCGACACCGTCGCCTCGCCCATCCGCGCCAGCATCGGTCCCAGCACCAGGATCGAGGCACGCATCTTGCGCACCAGTTCATAGGGCGCGACCGACGAGGTAATCCGCGTTGCCTCCAGCGTCATCACCCGGCCGAAATCCTCAGGCCGGCTGCCGGCGATGGTGGTCGAAATGCCGAACTGGTTCATCAGGTGCTGGAAACCGTCGATATCGGCGAGGCGCGGCAGGTTGCGCAGGGTCAGCGGTTCATCCGTCAGCAGCGCGCAGGGCAGCAGGGTGAGCGCGGCGTTCTTGGCGCCGGAAATGGGGATAGTGCCGGAAAGGCGCTTGCCGCCCTGAATGATGATCTTGTCCATCCCGGCGGTTTAGCCGCTTTGGTCAGGGGTGCAAGTGCGCCATGGCGGGGCTTGTCCTGCGCGGCCAAACCGGCTTAATCGCGCTGCAACAATTGCCTGCCAGCGGGACCATCATGACCGGACAATCAATTCGCAAACCGATCCGCAAGGCGGTATTCCCCGTCGCCGGTCTCGGCACCCGTTTCCTGCCCGCTACCAAGGCCATTCCCAAGGAGATGCTGCCGGTGATCGACCGGCCCCTGATCCAGTATGCCGTCGACGAGGCGCGCGAGGCGGGGATCGAGCAGATGATCTTCATCACCGGCCGCGGCAAGACCGCGATTGTCGAGCATTTCGACCATGCCTTCGAACTCGAAGCAACGATGCAGGATCGCGGCAAGACGCTCGACATTCTGGAGCCGACGCGGCTGGCGCCGGGCAACCTCGTCGCGGTGCGCCAGCAGGTACCGCTGGGGCTGGGCCACGCCATCTGGTGCGCGCGGGCCATCGTCGGCGACGAGCCCTTCGCCATCTTCCTGCCCGACGAACTGATGATCGGCGAGCCGGGTTGCATGAAGCAGATGGTCGAGGCCTATAACGAGGTGGGCGGCAATCTGATCAGCGTGCTCGAAGTGCCGCGCGAGGAAGTATCAAACTATGGCGTGATCGCCCCTGGGGCGCGGAACGGAGCGCTGACCGAAGTGACCGGGCTGGTCGAAAAACCCCGCATCGAGGACGCGCCTTCGAACCTGATCATCTCGGGCCGGTATATCCTTCAACCAGAAGTCATGCGCGTGCTCGAAGGCCAGGGAAAAGGCGCTGGCGGCGAGATCCAGCTGACCGACGCCATGGCCCGGATGATCGGCACCCAGCCGTTCCACGCGGTGACCTTTGCCGGCCGCCGCTTCGATTGCGGGTCGAAAATCGGCTTTGTCGAGGCGACTCTGGCACTTGCGCTGGAGCGGCCCGACATTGCTGACGAGGTCCGCGCCATGGCCAGGCGGTTGCTGGGATAGAACGTCAGCTGCTGACCGCGCGCAGGAAATAGCGGGCGTAGGCAGCGGGCCAGGCCGCATCGACCGCACCGTCACGCGGAATACCCCGGATGTGGCCGATGATTCCGTCGAGCCAGAACCCGGCGGCGGCGGGAATATCATCGACTGTCAGGCCCCAGTGTTCCGTCGCCCGTTCGAGGTGATTGCTCGTCAGCATGTGGAGCTGGTCGATGATTGCCCGGCGCACCGGGCTGTCCTTGCCGGTGGTAAGCGCGGCATCCAGCCAGTCCACCAGCCGCTCGAGCATCAGCGCTTCAGGAGCGGTCAAGGCCTGCGCCGCGCGCTGCGCCTGAGCGGCGAACGCCTCGGCGGCGGTGCCGGCAAAGTCGAAGCTGCGCATTTCACCGAACAGCATTCCGATCCGGGCTGACAGCACCGCATGCAGCAGGTCGCGCTTGCCGGCGAAGCGCGCGTAGATCGTCTGCTTGCTGGCACGGGCCGCAGTCGCAACCCGGTCTATCGCGAACTGGTCTGGCCCGGCTTCGAGCAGCACCTGCCAGGCCGCTTCGACGATGCGGTCGCCGATCAGCGCGGCCTCATCCGCCGTCGGCCGGCCGCGATGGGGTGCGCGCTCAGTCGCCATCTTGCCAACCCAGGCCAAGCGACTTGGCCAGCGCTATGTATGACAGCGTCAGCGCGGCGCGGTTGTTGGCTGCGGCCAGCTGGGCATCGATGGCCGAGCGCTGTGCGGCGAGGGCTTCGGACGGGGCGGTGGTCCCCGCCTGGGCCCTGAGCTGCTGCAACCGCGCCACCTCCGCCGCGTGGCCTGCCGCTTGCCCGGACCGAGCGAGCACGATCCGCGCCGCGCCAAACCGGGCCAGGGCGCTTTCGGCATCGAGCAGGCCCGACAGTACCGCGCCGCGATAATCGGCCAGCGCCGCATCGCGCGCTGCTTCCGCGCCCTCCACGGCAGCCTTGGTGCGGCCAAAGTCGAGGAAGCTCCAGGTCAGCCGGGGCAGCGCCAGAGTGGTCAGCTGCGAGGTGTCGAACATATCGCCGGGATTGTTGCCGCCGATGCCGATCAGCCCGGTCAGCGACAGTTCGGGAAAGCGCCGCGCAGCCTCGACACCGATGCGGGCATTGGCGGCGGCGAGCTGGCGCTCGGCGGCGCGGATATCGGGGCGGCGCGCGAGCATGGCAGCAGGATTGCCGGTGGCGACTTGCGCAGGCGGCAGCGGGATCGCGGCGGGCGCCATGGCGTCAAGCGCGCCGGGTGCCTCGCCGGTGAGCACGGCCAGCCCGTCGCGCAGCGCGGCGATCTCGGCAGCGATGGCCGCCTGTTCACCCTCGGTCTGCCCGGCCTGCAGCAGCGCCGCCTCCAGCCCCTGCCGCGTTGCCGTGCCGCCTTCGTGCCGCAACCGGGCAATCTCCGCCAGCCGGGTCTCCAGCGCATGGCGCTGCTTCAGCAGAGCCGCGCTTTCCTCGCGCGCACGCAGGGTGACATAGCTGCGGGCGATCTCGGCGGAGAGCGCGACCCGGGCATCGGCCAGCCGCGCGGCTGCCGCGTCGGCCTGCGCCCGCGATGCCTCGGCGGCGCGGCGCTTGCCGCCCCACAGATCGGCTTCCCACTGCGCATCGAAGCTGAGGCTGAACAGGTCGATGCTGCTGGCCCCCTGCCCCAGCGAATTGTCCGGCAGGCCAGCGTGGATATAGGTCGCCGAGCTGCCCAGCACCGGCCGTAGCGCCGCGCGCGACGCCGACAGCCCGGCCCGCGCCTGCCGCATCCTGGCTTCGGCAGCAGCCACAGCGGGCGCATCTTTCAGCCCCTTGTCGATCAGCGCGGCGAGCTGCGGATCATCCAGTCCCTCCCACCAGCGCGACGGAACCGCTGCCGTGTCCTTCTCGCCGCCTCGCAGGAACGCGCCCGAGGCCAGCGCCTGCGACGCTGGCGCTGGCGGCGGCGCATAGTCCGGGCCGCTGGTGCAGGCCGCCAGCGCCAAGGGCAGCGCAAGAGCGAAGGTCGGCAGCCGCACCATCAGTGCATCGCCAGTGCTGAAGCGCCCGCAGGCGGCGGACGCAGCAACAGCGCGAATGGTGCCGCGATCAGCCCGACCACGGCGAGTGCGAGATACATATCGTTGAAAGTCAATACCATGGCTTGCTGCATGACCTGTCCGTTGATGGTCTGATAGGCCGTTTCCCAGCCGCTCACGCCGCCGCCGAACTGGCCTGCCATGGCGGACAATTGCTGTTGCAGCTCGGGATCGTTGGCTCCCAGTCCACCATGGAGCTGCCAGTGATGCAGATCGAAGCGCTGCTCCTGGAAGCTGGCCAGCGCGGCAAGGCCGATCGAACCGCCCAGATTGCGCGCGACCGAGCTGAGGCTGTTGGCTTCGGAGGCGTCTTCGGGCGGAATCGACGAGATCACCACTTGCGACAGCGGTATGGCGGACAGAGTCGTGCCGATGCCGTAAACCACCTGGGCAACGACGAAATCGCTCCCTGCCGACTGCACCGTCAGTCCGCTCAGCATGTATTGGGCCAGCGAGACCAGCAGGATCGCCATGGCAATGACAAGTCTCGCGTCGATGAATTTGCCGATCAAAGGGTAGACCATCGCCGTCGGCACCGCAGTGATTCCGGCGATGAAGGCAATGAACCCGGCCTGTTCGGCGTTGTATCCTGCCACGGTGACCAGGAACTGCGGGGCTATGAAAATGCCGGTGAACATCAACATTCCGACCACACTGAGCAGCGCCACAGCTGAGGCCAGGCTGCGATTGCGCAGCAGCGCCAGACGGATGACCGGCCTGCCCGGCCGGGTCTGACCCCAGGCGATCAATGCGAAGCCGAACAGACTGGTCATCGCCAGCTTCCAGATCAGCGCCGACTGGAACCATTGTTCGCGGTGGCCTTCTTCCAGCATGATCGTCAGCGCGCCGAGCCCGATCACCATCCCCGCGATGCCGCGCCAGTCCGCCTTGCGCAGTTCGGCAAAGCTGCCGCGCGACTTGCCGATGGCGACCATCAGTATGGTTATCTGCAACATACAGATCGGCACATTGATGAAGAAGGCATAGCTCCAGCCGTAGTTCTCGGTCAGCCAGCCGCCAAGCAGGGGGCCGACCGAGGGCCCGAGCAGCGCCGAAACCGCCGTGAACGCCAGGCCGATCACCTGCTGACGGGGCGGCAGCCGGGTCGCCACCAGAGTCAGAGCCGACGGGATCAGCACGCCCCCGGCCAGGCCTTGCCCGATCCGCCCGGCGATCATTGTCTCAAGGCTGGTCGCCATCCCGCAGACCACCGAAAACCCGGTAAACAGCAGCGACGCGCTCAGCAGCAGGCGGCGCAGCCCCAGCAGCCGTTCCAGCCAGGCAGTAAGCGGGATCACGACGATCTCCGCGACCAGATAGGATGTGCTCACCCAGGTGCCTTCGCTGGTCGTCGCCCCGATCTCGCCCTGGATCACCGGCAACGAGGAATTGACGATCGAAACATCCATCAGCGCCATCAGCGCGCCCAGCGTGCCCGCCAGCACCGCCAGCCAGTCGGCCAGGCTGGCGCGCTCCGGAGGGGCCGCTGTGCCGGCAGTCAGCGCGGCGCTGCTCACTTGGCCCCGCGCTCCTGTTCGGCGCGGATGGCGTCAATTTCGCCGCGGGCAAGCCGGGTATCGACTTCGACTTCGAGCGACAGGCCGGGCACCAGCACCCGCCGCGCCGCCGGACCGGCATCGATGCGGATCCGCACCGGCACGCGCTGGACGATCTTGGTAAAATTGCCGGTAGCGTTCTGCGGCGGGATCATCGAGAAATTGGCACCGGTGCCGGGCGTGACGCTGGTCACCTTGCCGGCGAATTCGACTCCGGGCAGTGCATCGACGCGGATCGTGGCGGGCTGGCCGGGTCGCATCAGCCCGACCTGGGTCTCCTTGAAATTGGCGACGACATAGAGCTCCTGCGACGGCACAATCGTCATCAGCCGCATGCCCGGCTGCACGAACTGGCCGCTGCGCACCGTGCGGTTGGCGACCCGTCCGGCAATCGGCGCTGTCAGCCTGGTGGCGGCGAGATCGTTGGCGGCGGCCTGGTGTTGGACGCGGGCCGCATCGACCTGCGCCGAGGACTGGCCGACCTGCGCGGCGATGCTATCGACCCGGCGTTCGGCCTGGACCAGTGCTGCACGCTGCGCCGCCACTTCGCCCGATGCGCGGTCGCGATTGGCGATCAGCTGCGACAGGCGTTCGGCCGGTTCGGCTCCCGCGGCCACCAGCGGACGATACCGCGCGACTTCGCGGCTGGCGAGATCGAGGCCAACTTGCGCCGTGCGCAGCGCGGCCCGGGCCTGTTCGACCCCGGCCACGGTCTCGGCGCGGGAGGCAATCGTGGCATTGACCGCCGCCGCTGCCGTGGCGATCCCGGCCTGCGCGGCGGAGAGCCGGGTGCGGTAATCGACCGGATCGATCTCGACCAGTAGCGCTCCGCTAGCGACCGCCTGATTGTCTGCCACCGGCACGCTGCGCACATAGCCCGCCAGCTTCGAGGCGATCGCGACCTGATCGGCCTGGATCGTCGCGTCATTGGTCTCCTGAAGATAGCGCAGGGTGCGGTCGTATTCGATGTAGAACAGCACCGCCCCGACAATCAGCAGCAACAGCAGGCCAAGACCCGCCCGTTTCAACCAAATTGGCATTCTGTTTCCCCTGGTCGGCCCGTCCCGGAAAACCGACATCAATGGAACGACGAAGTACCATTAGTTCTAATCCAATAGAAGCAGAAACATCACGGTCCTGCAGGATTCGCATATCAGTGGCTTGACGAAACCTGCTGCAACGCAGAAAATCCGGGCAATTGCATGGTTAACGTGTGCTTTGCTTTCGCAGACTGCGTTGCCGCCAACCGGGGATGGGCATGATGCGAGCGGTAGCGACGCGAAAGTGGGGGGCGGCAGGAGTTTTGACGTTCCGTCTGCTGGCGCTGCTGGCCCTGCTGATGGGCGGACAGGGGCTGCGATCCTCATCGGCCGAAGCGGCGGGGCGTTTCGAAGGCGTTGCCAGCTGCGCCGGGTCCACCTGCCATGGCCGCAGCGAGGGCGATGGCAAGGTCGTGCGGCAGGACGAATTGCGGATGTGGCAGGAGCCGTCGAGCAGGCAGGGCGCGCATAGCCGGGCGCTGGCGGTGCTCGATACGCCGCGCGGTGAGCGCATTGCCGCAGCGCTGGGACTGGGCAGCGCCAGCTCCGCGTCCGCCTGCCTTGGCTGCCATGCCACCAATGCCCCGGTCGGGCTGCGCGGCGAACGTTACCAGGCCGCCGACGGCATCGGCTGCGAAAGCTGCCACGGCGCAGCATCGGGCTGGCTGGCGACGCATTACACTGTCCCGGCAACGCGCGCCTCGAATCTGGCGCAGGGGATGGCCGCGCTCAGCGATCCGCGCGTGCGCGCCTCGGTCTGCCTCGACTGCCACTTCGGCAGCGCCAGTTCCGGACAGTTCGTCACCCACCGGATGATGGCCGCCGGGCACCCTCGCGTCGCCTTCGAGCTCGACCTGTTCTCCGCCCTGCAGCAGCATTGGAACGAGGATCAGGACTATGCCGCGCGCAAGGGCGGCACTGACAGCGTCCGCCTGTGGGCAGTCGGTCAGGCCGAAGCAGTGCAGCGTTCGCTCAGCCTGTTCGCCGATCCGCAGCTGGCCAGCGAGGGGCTGTTTCCCGAATTCTATTTTTTCGACTGCCACAGCTGCCACCGCGCGATCAACGACCAGCCGGACCGCAAGCGGACCTTTGAAACCAATCCCGGCCGGCCAATCCCTTTCGGCACCCCGCCCTATAATGACGAGAACATCATCATGCTTTCCGCCGTCGCCCAGGTGCTTGCGCCCGGTCAGGCAAGTGCCTTCGACGGTGCCAGCCGCAATTTCCACGCCGCCATGGGGCAGGGCCGGGGGCCAGCTGTTGTCGCTGCCAGCCGGCTGAAGGAGGCTGCCGCCGCATTGTCTGCCGCCCTGGCGTCGCAAGGTCATGACGGCAATTCGGCGTTCACGGTGATTTCGGCTATCGCCGGCAAGGCGATTTCGCCGCGGTTTACCGACTATTCGGGCTCTGCGCAGGCGGTGATGGCAGTCGATACTCTGCTCAATGCGCTGGTCCGGCAAGGCCGCGTCACGGTGGGTGCAGCGGCAGGCATCCGCGCCGACATCAACCGCGCCTATGCCGCCGTCGCCAGCCCGGCAAGCTACAACCCGCCCGCCTTCCGCGCCGCACTCGGCCAGGCGGCACGCAGCATCGAGGCGCTGCGCTGATGCGCCGGCTCGGCAGGATCCTCGCCACGGCGGCACTGCTCCAGCTGGCTGCCTGTGGAGGCGGTGGATCGAATACGCCCACGCCCAGCCCCACACCGACGCCCACGCCCACCCCGGGATCGGTCTATGCAGTGCCAGCTCAGGAATCGCTCAGCACCGCCGACGTCCAGCGCATTATCGCACAGGCGGTCGGCGAGGCGCAGGCGCGCAATCTGCCTTCGATCATCGCGGTGACTGACCGGGTCGGCAATGTCCTCGGCGTGTTCAGCATGACCGGCGCGCCCGCCACCATGCTGACCAGCCGGCTGACCGAGGCCAATGTGCTCAACAATCCCGATGTCGATGCCCAGGGGCTCACCGTCAGCGCCGCTACCGGCGCGATTTCCAAGGCGATCACCGGGGCTTACCTGTCCAGCGCGGGCAATGCCTTCTCCACCCGCACTGCCAGCCAGATCGTGCAGAGCCGCTTCCCGCCCGCGCCATCGACGGCCGGGCTGGAGAGCGGACCGCTGTTCGGCGTGCAGTTCAGCCAGCTGCCCTGCTCCGATCTCAACACCCGCTTCCAGGCCAATGCCATGCTCGGGCCGAAGCGCGCGCCGCTGGGCCTGGCCGCCGATGCCGGGGGCCTGCCGCTCTACAAGAACGGCGTGGTCGTCGGGGCTATCGGGGTGATGGGCGATAGCGATTACGGTTTCGACCTCAACATCCTCGATGTGGACAACGATGCCGAAGAGGCGATCGCGCTGGCGGGAATCCAGGGCTTTGCCCCTTCCGACAGCATCACCGCCGACAAGATCACCGTCGATGGAACCAGCCTGCGCTTCAGCGACGCGGCCGTGCAGAACCTCAGCCCGCTCCAGACCAATTTCGCCGCAGTCAACGGCACGGCGGGGACGCTGATTCCGGTGATCGGCTACAGCGATGGCACTATCATACCCGGCGCCGCCTATGGCGCTGAAGCCAGTGGCTACCGCAGGGTGACGGCGAGCGAATTCGCGCTCAGCGATGCCTTTGTGCTGACTGACGGGGCTGGGAACAACCGCTATCCGCCGCGCGCCGGCACCGATGCCGCCACGGTAGGCACGGCATTGAGCGCCGCCGAGGCCCGCGCCGTGCTGGAGGAGGCCTTCCGGATCATGAGCCGCGCCCGCGCCCAGATCCGCCGCCCACTTGACAGCCGCGCGCAGGTGACAATCAGCCTGGTTGACAGCTATGGCGCAGTGCTCGGCCTCGTCCGCTCGCCCGACGCGCCGATTTTCGGTACCGATGTTTCGCTGCAGAAAGCCCGCACCGCCGCCTTTTTCTCCAATTCGGTCGCCGCGCAGCAGCTGCTCGACGATCCCGATCCGGAGGTCCCGCCCTTCGTGGCGCTGACCCGCACTTTCTTTGCCGACCCCGCCGCGCTGACCGGGCAGAAAGCCTTCGCCGCGCGCTCGGTCGGCAATATCGCGCGGCCGCACTTTCCCGACGGCGAGCTGGCCCGCCCCAATGGCCCGCTGTCGCGCCCGATCGAGGACTTCAACCCCTTCGCCACCGGGCTGCAGGTCGCGCTGATCAAGGCGAATCTGGTCCAGCATGCGCTGTTCGTCGCCGGGCAGCCTTCGCCCGACACAGCGCAGCAGTGCACCAATATTCCGGCGGCTCCGGGCGGGCAGCGGCGGCTGGCCAATGGCATCCAGATATTCCCGGGCGGGGTGCCGGTCTATCGCGGCACTGTGCTGGTTGGCGCGATTGGCGTTTCGGGCGACGGTATCGATCAGGATGACATGATCAGTTTCCTGGGCGTCCACAATGGCGGAGCCCGTGTCGGCGGCATCGGCAATGCAGCAGCAGCGATTCGCGCCGATACCATCACCGTCAACGTCGGCACGGGGGTGCGGCTGCGCTATGTCGGGTGTCCGTTCGCGCCGTTCCTCGACACGGCGGACCAGAACGTCTGCCAAGGGCTATGATCCGAATCGCCGATAGTGGCAAAAATGCCGACTTTTCCGGGAAAATCCTGTCAAGTCAGCGATAACATTTGCGGCATCATGCGATTGGCCGGTAATTTTGTCCCAAAAGGGGAATCATTGAGGGCATGTCGGCTGCGTTGTCTCTGTTGCCAACGCTTGCGTTGTCGCTGCAAGGGTCCGGACAGGATCCTGTAGACGGGCAACCCGGCGAGGGCCTGCCCAAAGGGCGGCAAATCCCCGGAGACAGGGCTTTGGCGGAGCCCGCCATGCCCGAACCGGCCTTCGCCATGGCCGAAATGGCGATGCCCAAGCCAGCCTTCGCAAAGCCGGTGGCGCAGCCTGCAACACTACCTGCCTCGCCGGCTCCGGCGGTGAAAATGGCCGAAACCGAATCGGTCATACCGCTGGGACGTCAGATACCCGGCGACGCAACAGCAGCGGAATCGGCGATACCCGAACCCGCCTTTGGCCGTGCCGAGGCAGCTGCAGAACCGCCAGCGCCCGAAGCCGAGCCTCCCGAAGCGGAAACTCCCGATGTCGATGCCGGGGTTATCGACGGCCGCCGCCGTCCCGGTTATTCGCGCGCGCTGCCGGGACGGCTGGCGCAGGACAACCCGGGCGCAGTGCGCGCGCCGCCGCCCGAGGCCTTCCCCACCGACCAGATCCCGATTCCCGACCGCTGGCGGCTGATCGAGACGCTGGGCGTGGTCAAGGAGCGCTGGTTCGACCCCTACAACCAGAACACGCTCAAGGGTGACCGGCCGATCAACCGCGCCAAGGTCAAATGGCTGCCGATCAAGGGCGACGACTGGTTCTTCGCCGCCAATCTTGTCTCCGACACGGTGCTGGAGCCGCGCACTTTTCCGATCCCGGTCGGCGTGCAGACCACGCAGAACCCGCAAAGCCTGGATGTGTTCGGCAAGAACAGCAGCTTCGTGTTCTCGCAGACCTTCATCGCCGGCGCGGCGCTGATCAAGGGCAACACCGCCTTCAAGCCGCCCGAAATCGAATACCGGCTGACGCTCGCCTATAACGTCAACCACGTCCGCGTACCGGAAAAGCGGGTGCTGTTTGTCGAACCCTCCAAGGGCACGCACCGCACCGACGACTTCCTGGGCGTGCAGGAAGCCTTCGTCGACTATCACATCCGCAATGTCTCGGACCGCTATGACTTCGATTCGATCCGGGTCGGCATCCAGCCGTTCCAGGCCGATTTCCGAGGCTTTCTGTTCAACGACCAGCAGCTGGGCGTGCGCCTGTTCGGTAACCGCGACAACAACCGCTTCCAGTATAACATCGCAGCCTTCTGGCGGCTGGAAAAAGACACCAACAGCGGCCTCAACAACCTGACCGAGCGCCCGCGCGACGATTTCCTGTTCATCGCCAATGCCTATCGCCAGGACTTCCTCATTTCCGGTCTGACCAGCCAGCTGACCCTCGCCTGGAACCGCAACCGCGAGGACGGCCGGATCAAGATCGACGACAACGGCTTCCCGGTGCGCCCGGCGCTGCTGGGGGATCTGCGCCCGCGCAAATACGACGTATTCTACCTGGGTTATAACGCCGATGGCCGGATCGGCCGGATCAACCTCACCGCCTCGGCCTATGGCGCGATCGGCAAGGATCGCAACAGCTTCTTCACCAGCAAACCGGCCACTATCCGCGCCTGCTTCGCCGCTGCCGAAGTCAGCTATGACAAGGACTGGATGCGCTTTCGCCTGTCCGGCCTTTACGCCAGCGGCGATGCCAATCCTTATGACAACAAGGAAACCGGCTTCGATGCGGTTTTCGAGAATCCGGTCTTCGCCGGGGCCGACACCAGCTACTGGATCCGCCAGACCATCCCCTTTGCCGGCGGCGGCCGCGCGGTTTCGATCAACGGGCGCAACGGCATATTGAATTCGCTGCGCTCGTCGAAAGAGCAGGGGCAATCGAACTTCAACAATCCCGGCACCATGCTGCTGGGCGCGGGTGCCGACTTCGACGTGACGCCGGAAGTGCGCCTTTCGGCCAATGCCAACCGCCTCTGGTTCCAGAACACCTCTTCGCTGCAAGCGCTGCGTAATGAGGGCAGTATTCCCAAGGCGATCGGCTGGGATCTCTCGGCAGCGGCGGTGTGGCGGCCCAAGGCGACGCAGAACGCTGTGTTCCGGCTGTCAGCCGCCGCGCTGCTGCCGGGCAAGGGTTTCCGCGACCTGTTTGACAATTCGCAGAGGCGCCGGAATTACTATTCGGTGCTCGCCAATGTGATCCTGACCTACTGATGCGCCCGCTTCGCTCCCTGCTGCTGCTCGGTGCTGGCGCTGGCGATCCCCGCCAGCCAGACCCTGGCTAGCGACGAGGAAAAGCCGGTCGAGCGGATCTATCCGAAGTTCCCAGCCGCTCCGGCCAGGCAGGAAGTGGCCGATGTCGAGGCCAAGTCCTCCGGGTGTTTCAGCTGCCACACCAAAACCGAAGCGCCTTCGATGCATGCCACGCCCGCGGTGCGGCTGGGCTGCACCGACTGCCATGGCGGCGATCCCGCCGTGCGCGGCGATCCGGCGCTGGGCTTCGATCACCCCGAATACGTCGCCGCGCGCGAGAAGGCGCATGTGCTGCCGCGCTATCCGAAGGGCTGGCATTATCCCTCCTCGGCCAATCCCGAGCGCGGCTACACCCTGCTCAACAAGGAAGCGCCCGAATATATCCGCTTCGTCAATCCCGGCGACTACCGCGTCGCGCGCGATGCCTGCGGGGCCTGCCACATGCCGACGATCGAGGCGGCAGAACGCTCGCTGATGGCGTCGGGCGCGATGCTGTGGGGCGGGGCGGCCTATAACAACGGCATCGTCCCGTTCAAGAACTACATCTTCGGCGAGGCTTATACCACCGACGGCAAGCCGGCCAAGATCCTCTCGCCCGGCGATCCTCCTGGCCAGGTAACCGAACGCCAGAAGGCGCGCGGCGCGCTGGCGGCGCTGTACCCGTTGCCGCAATGGAATGTGATCCCGCCGGGCGACGTGTTCCGCGTGTTCGAGCGCGGCGGACGCAATATCGCCACCCAGTTTCCCGAGATCGGCCTGCCCAATCCCACTGGCTCGATCCAGCGGCTGGAAGAGCCCGGTCGGCCCGATCTCAAGCAGTCAAGCCGCGGTCCGGGCACTGGCCTTCGTGTCGCGATACCGGTGCTCAACATCCACAAAACCCGGCTCAACGACCCCTACATGTGGTTCATGGGCACCAACGACCAGCCGGGCGACTATCGCAGCTCGGGCTGCACCGGTTGCCATGTCATCTACGCCAACGACCGCGAACCGCGCCACAGCCTGATCTATGCGCAGTACGGCCGCGACGGGCAGTCGATCAGCGTGGACCCGACCATCGCCGCCAAGACCGCTCCGGCACATGGCGCGCTGAAGGGCGGGCATGGCGATAAGGGTCATGCCGCGCCCAAGGCGGAACACCACGACGATGGTGACCATGGCGTATCCCCGCACGGCAAGGCGGCAGGGCCCGAAAAGGAAAAGGGCCACCCGCTCGGCCACATCTTCACCCGCGCCATTCCGACCGCGCAATGCATGAACTGCCATATGCACCAGCCCAACATCTTCCTGAACAGCTACCTCGGCTACACCATGTGGGACTATGAAGCCGACGCGCCGAAGATGTGGCCGGAAAAGCAGAAATATCCCACAGCTGCCGAAACTCACGAAGTGTTGGAGCGCAACCCCGAAGGCGCGGCACCGCGCGGCAAGTGGGGCGATCTCGATTTCCTGCGCAATGTCTATGACCTCAACCCCGAGCTCAAGGACACCCAGTTCGCCGACTATCACGGCCACGGCTGGAACTTCCGCGGCGTGTTCAAGCGCGACCGCGAGGGCAATCTGCTCGACAAGGACGGCAAAGTCGTGGCCAATGACGATCCCGAGAAATGGCGCAAACAGGGCGAAGGCAAATTCGTGCCCCCCGGCGTCAATCCCGGCAAAAGCGTCCACCTCATGGACATCCACGCCGAAAAGGGCCTGCAATGCGCCGACTGCCATTTCTCGCAGGACGCGCACGGCAACGGCCTGATCTATGGCGAGGTCGCCAATGCCGTCGAGATCGGCTGCAAGGACTGCCACGGCACGGCGGACGATTACCCGAACCTGCTGACATCGGGGCCAGCCGCCCCGCCCAAGGGCAACAACCTGGCGCTGCTGCGCAACCCCGACGGCAAGCGCCGCTTCGAATGGAGCGAGGACGCCCTGGGGCGGAGGGTGCTGATCCAGCGCTCCATCGTCGATCCCGCGCTCGAATGGCAGGTCAGCCTGGTCAGGGACAGCGTCGATCCCGGCGCCCCCGGCTTCAACCCCAAATCCGCCCGCGCCAAGCTTATGAGCAAGTCGGGAGCAGACGACGGCAGCTTCGCTTTCGGCCCCGGCGTGGCCAAAGACGACCGCGCGCACGACGACAAGCAGATGGCCTGCTTCACCTGCCACCTCAGCTGGACCACCAGCTGCGGCGGCTGCCATTTGCCGATCGAGGCCAACTGGAAGACCAAATCGCACCACTACGAGGGCGAGGAAACCCGCAATTTCGCCACCTACAACCCGCAGGTCGCGCGCGACGAGATGTTCCAGCTCGGCCGCCACCAGACCACCAAGGGCAACCAGATCGCGCCGGTGCGTTCCACCTCGGCGCTGGTGCTGTCATCGACCAACATCAACCGCGAGCGCATCTATATCCAGCAGCCGCCGATCAGCGGCATCGGCTTTTCCAGCCAGGCCTTCGCGCCGCATTTCCCGCATACCGTTCGGCTGACCGAGACCAAGACCTGCAGCGACTGCCACCTCTCCGCCGCCGACGACAACAATGCGATCATGGCGCAGGTGCTGCTGCTCGGCACCAATTTCGTCAATTTCACCGGCCTCAATGCCTGGACCGGGCTGGAAGGCGGCTTCGAGGCGGTGCGCGTTACCGAATGGGACGAACCGCAGGCGGTGATCGGCTCGTACCTCCACAAATATGCCTACCCCGACTTCTACCGGCTGCATGTCGAGCAGAACGGGCAGGAGCTGAAAAACTGGACGCGCGGCAAGACTTTCAGCGACGGGCTGTCGGGCGAGACCGAGCCGCTCGAGGAATTCCGCAACGTCGTGCAGGGCACCAAAGACCGGGTCGGCTGCCTGCAACTGCGCGGCGAATACATGTTCGTGGCCGAGGGGCGCGGCGGGTTCCGGGTCTATGACGTGGCTTCGGTGGCCAACAAGGGCTTCTCCGACGCCGTGATTTCCGCTCCGTTCTCGCCGCTGGGCCACAACACCAGGGTCAAGAGCAAGAACGCCACCTGCATGGCGCTGGCCACAAACCAGCCGATCGCGCCAACCCGCAGCACCCCCGAACTGCGCCAGATCAACCAGGAGCAGGCCTTCCTGCCGATCTACAGCTATGCCGCGATCACCGACAGCGAGGAGGGGCTGATCCTGGTCAATATCGATACCATGGCCGACGGCGAATTTCGCAACAACAAGCTGAAACGTGCGGTTACCTGGAACCCGGACGGCGTGCTGGACGGCGCGCGGCATGTGGTGCTGGCGGGCGAGGTTGCCTATATAACGGCGGATAGGGGCCTGGTGGTGGTCGATCTCAAGGATCCGCTCCACCCGCAGCTGGCGGCGGTGCGCGAGCTCTCTGATGCAAGGGCCAGCGCCGTGCAGTTCCGCTATTTGTGGGTTACGGACCGCGAGGGGCTGAAGCTGTTCGACGTCACCGATCTGCGCAATCCGGCGGCGGTGCCGACGGGCACAGTGCCGCTTGCCGACGCCCGCCGCATCTATCTCGCCCGCACCTTTGCCTATGTCGCCGCCAAGGGCGAGGGACTGGTGATCGTCAACGTGACCAAGCCCGCCGCGCCGGTGGTCTATGAAAAGGTGACGCTGGACGGAAAGCTCAACGACGCCGAAGACGTCATCGTCGCCAGCACCAACGC
This sequence comes from uncultured Alphaproteobacteria bacterium, assembly GCA_963791765.1. GTDB lineage: Bacteria > Pseudomonadota > Alphaproteobacteria > Sphingomonadales > Sphingomonadaceae > Novosphingobium. Next base: position 384,268 of record CAWBTL010000003.1, on the reverse strand, counting down.
CTCGCTGTTCGCCTATGTCGCCGACGGGCGCAACGGATTGAAGGTGCTGCAGCTGACCTCGCCCGCCAGCCAGCCCAACTTCTACGGCTTCTCCCCCGCCCCCAGGCCCGAGCTGATCGCCTGGGCCAGAACCCCCTCACCGGCGCTGTCGCTGTCCAAGGGCCTCGACCGCGACCGTGCAGTGGACGAAACCGGCGGCCAGATGGCGGTGTTCGGCCGGCTGGGCTCGCGGCCGTTCACCCGCAGCGAGATGGAAAAGCTGTTCCTGAACCGCCAGGGCTTCCCGTTCAAGGTGCGGGATGAGGTCGATATGGGGGCGTGGCGGGGGGCGGGGCGGTAGGGCTCACCCCCGCTCCGCCATGATCCCCCGGATCATCGGCTGCAGCCGCGTGTCGAAGCTGGCCAGCGTATCGAGATTGCCGACGGCTTCAATGTGGGTGACGAGCTTCTGACCGTCCCAGCGGTGGAGGGCGAAAGCGGGGGGTTCGTCGGTGATCAGCGGGCGGCCGTCGGGGCTTTCGGGGTCGATCGCGGCAAGGTTGAGCGCAACGCGCGGGGCGACCGAGGGGCAGACCGATACCGGCAGCCCCTGCCACTGGGTGAAAATTGCGCGGTGGACGTGACCGCAGATGATGGCCTTGATCTGGCCATGCCCGGCAATTGCGCCGCCCAATCGCGCGATCCATGGTTCCGCGGGATCGGGGTCCATCCAGTCGATCCCCAATGTGACCATCGGGTGATGCATGACCACGATCGTTGGCGTGGCGGGATGCGCCTCGAGCTGCGCCTTCAGCCAGGCGGTACGCGCTTCGCAGAACGAACCGCCGTGGCGGCCAGGCTCGAGCGTATCGAGCAGGACCAGACGCAGCCCATCCAGCTCGACGGTGTATTGCACGAAGCCGCCATCCCGCGGCGTATCGGGAAAGGCGGCGTAGAGCGCGGCGCGATCGTCATGGTTGCCGACCATCGGCCACACCGGAAACGGGCAATCGCGCACCGCATCGGCCAGCCGCGCAAAGCTTTCGGCATCGCCCGACTCGGTCAGGTCGCCGGTCATCAGCAGCAGATCGGGGCGATTGGGGCCATTGGCCAGCCGATCGAGCACCTTGCGCAGACGCCGCTTGTTGGCCTCGTCCGGGTTGCCCCGGTCAAAGCCGATATGGATATCGGTGATCTGCGCGATCAGCACCAATCTCTCTCCAGCAGCGCTAGCAACCGGCCCTCTGCCGATGTTCGGGCACTCTTATAGCGAAAATCGGTTAACTAATCCTGGTCCCCGGCTTGCGCGGTGCGGCGGGGGCCGGGTGATAGGAATGGCACATGGCGCAACCCGATGGAACTTCGGCCTTTTTGCTGTCCTCGCCAAGATGGCAGGTGCGACAGCTATTGATTCCGGGCAGCAGCAGATCGGATGCTGACGAGGATTTCTCGGCCGTGTGGCAGGTGGTGCACTTGGTCTGGCGGTGCGGTTTGTGATCGAACCAGCCGTGCTTCATGAAGCGTGAGACCTGGGTCACCGGCATCACGCCCGGCCTGCCATCCGTGTAACTTGGCGTATGGCATTCGCCGCAGACCCCGTCGCGCGACAAGGCACCGGCTACGGTCAGCGAGGTATAGGCGGGCCGGGTATAGTTGAAGTGATAGGCGCCGCCCTGGGCATATTCGCCCGGCCGCTGGCGTGTGCTGACCACCGGCCGCGAAATGTCTCCGGCGCGCAGATCGGCGACCATCTGGTCGACATCGCCGTGGCGCAGGGTGCGGAAGGTGCCGCCGACCTGATCATAGGCGAGGCTGTGGCAACCCTCGCAATCGCGCTCCATATCGACCGGCTTGAAGCGCACGCCGTCTTCGCTGGGGTGGTGGCAATCCTGGCACTGCAAGCCTGACCGGCCATAGCCGCGTTCCGCCCCGATCGATGCGGCCATGCGCGCGACCCCGCCCAGCCGGGCAAGGTGCAACTTGTGCGGGAAAGTCAGCCCATTGCTTTCATGCGGGTCCTTGCCGAGCGAAACGCGGACGGTCTTGCGCGAAAACGGATCGGTGACGATGCCGGGAGCAAATTCGGGATGCTGCGTGCCGAAATCGCCGGCATCGCCCAGCCGTGTGTCGGCCAGCCGGGACTTGAGCGTGGCGTGGCAATCGGCGCAGAACTGCTGATTTGTCCGCTCCATCCGCCCGGCACCCTCATGCTCGGTGTGGCAGGTGGTGCAGGCGCCCGGGCCGGGCTTGCCGAAAGCATCCGCGACCATGCGCAGCAACTTTGCTCCGCCGCCCGGCGCAGCGCGCGCATCGGCGGTGCGGTTCATGGCAGCGTGATCGTGGATATCGGTGTGGCAGGTCAGGCAGGCGCTGTCGCGCACCGCCTCGAACGGCTTGACGTGGCAGGCCTCGCAGCGTTGCTCGAGCGCGTGATGCGCAAGGCTGAGCTTGCCCGCGCTCCAGGCAGCGTCGCCGGCGACAGTCTGCTTCGAGTCCGGCGCGCGCGCCTGCTGGCTGACAACCGGCCAGGCGAGGAACATCGCAAGCACCATCAGCGCCAGGCCCCACGACATGATCCGCTTGCCGGGCAGCGAGCGGGCGAGCGAGAAGCCGCGCTTCTCGTCATCCGCCCCGCCATCGTCGCCGCCTTCGAGTTGGGCGATGGTGACCAGCACCGCGCCGTCGCCATCGCGGGTAATGGTCAGCGTATAGGTGCCGAAGCGCAGTTCCCCGCCCTTAACCGGGTCGATGACACCTTCCGAGACTTTGACCCCGTCCAGCCCGAAGCCGAGCGTCCCCAGCGACACTGCCGCCAGTGCCCCGCCCGGATGCGCGACCAGCCGGGCATGGGCGGGATCGACGGCCAGATCGGGCAGATGGATATCGTTTTCCGCCGAACGGCCGATGGTCAGCTGCGGCTGGTCGAGATCGCGGTCGCGCACGATCTTGCGGCCCCCCGCGGTGAACTCGATGGTTCGCAGCCTGAATGCCATGCCCCAGCGCCCTACCAGTAGTAAAACACGCTGACGATGTGCGCGGTGAGCGCGGCGAGCAGCGCGAAGGTGGCGGGGACATGGATGTAGAGCCAGACCTCAAGCAGAGCTTTCAGCCGCATGTAGCGCCGCACCCGGTCAAGCTGCGCGCGGCGGCGCTGGAGCAGTGCCTCGACGCGGGCAGTGGCCGGATCGACGGCGGCTCCGGCATCGGCGAGGTTGAAAGCATCGAGTGCGGCCTGGGTGGCGCTGCCCCGGCTGCTCCCGCTCAAACGCCGCCACAGCCCCCCCGCCAGCGGGTTCTCGTCAAGCGCCGCCATCACCAGATCCGCGGCACCGCGCGTCAGCGGCTGGGCAGCGTCATTAAGCTGGCGGTCAAGCGCGCGCAGGCTTTCGAGCATCTGGCCCTGCGTCACTTCGCCCCGGCTGCTGCTGAGCGCGGCGGGCAAGGTCGCATAGGCGCTGATCCCGTAAATTCCCGACAGGATCACCAGCATCATCAGCCCGTAGGCCAGCGTGTGCACGTTCCAGCCGAACTGAAAGCCGGTGTGCAGCGTGGCCACAACCACCAGCGCCAGTCCCAGATAGACATGCGCCGAAGTCCAGGCCTTGAGCGACCAGGCCCCGCGCGTCATCGTGCGCTTGCGGATGCCGAGCAGTGACAGCCACAGGATCAGCAGTGCCCCCATGGTGCCGAGCGTGTAGCCATACCAGCTGCCGCCATTGGGGCGCGGTTCGGCGTCGGCCAGCACATAGCCGGCAATCGCGGCGAGGCTGAGTACGGCGGCATATCTGAGCCAGCGGAAGTTGGCGTGGCGCAGAAAGCCTTCATGCGCGGTGAGGCGCTTGCGCTCGGTCTGGCGGGCGGAGTTGGGCGCGCTCGCCATCAGCCTTCCTCACCCAGCCGAGCGACCGAGAGAAACGCCTCGGGCGCGACCCGGATCGCCGCCCCGGTCGGGCAGGCGCGCACGCAGGCGGGGCCACCTTCGATCCCCGAGCACATGTCGCATTTGATCGCCTTCTTGGGCTGCTCCGCGCCTGCCGCCATTTGCTTTCGCCATTTGTAAGGGGCCTCGCCCGGACCGGGGCCAAGCCCCAGGAACAACCAGCTGAGCAGCGGCGGCTTCTTGGGCGGCACGGCGTCCATGCGGATCACGCCATAGGGGCAATTGCGCTGGCAATTGCCGCAGCCGATGCAGGTGTCGTCGATGAACACTTCGCCATCGGGGCCGCGGCGGATGGCGTTGGGCGGGCAATCGGCCATGCAATGGGGGTGCTCGCAGTGGCGGCAGCTGGTCGGCACGTGGAGGTGGGCATAGGTCTTGCCCGCTTCACGGTCGAGCCGTGAGAGGCCTTCGTGGCTGTCGGCGCAGGCCTTTTCACAATTGTCGCAGCCGACGCAGAGCGTCTCGTCGATCAGCAGCACATCGGTCGCCTCGCCGATGCCGTTGTCGATCAGGAACTGCGCGGTCTGCGAATACATGTCGACGACGCTGGAGAAATTCTCCTTGCGCCCCTCGACGAAGGCATTGACCTCGCGCCGCGCCTCCATGTCCTTGCGCGCCTTCCTGAGCAGTTCGGGCTTGCGTTCGAGCAGGCGGGCAAAGGCCTCTCCCGGCAGGCGGATGACTTCGGACTTGATTGCCGCACGCACTGTCGCCGAGCGGGGCAGCCCGTCGATCAGCGCCATTTCGCCAACATAGGAGCCGGCTGGAAGATAGCTCATGAATACCGGTTTGCCGCCGATGTTCTTTTCGACGATCATCGAGCCGCGGCGGATGACATAAATGTCGGTGCCGGCATCGCCTTCGGTAAGCACCACGTCGCTGGCGCGCTTGTTCTCAACCTCCGCCCCGACGACAACCTCGGCAACATCGCCGCTAGTCAGCCCCGAGCCGAATATCTGCAGCAGCTGCCGCTCGATCGAGATGCGGGTAACGGCGCGGGCCGCGCCGGGCACGGTCGCCATCAGTTTGAGCGCGGCGTTGCGCGCCAGTTCGACCACCACGGTGGGTTCGGCAGCGCGGATCGTCGAGCCGCGCCGCCGCCCCGAAATCAGCCCGACTTCGCCGAAAATCGAGCCTTGCGGGATCGGCACGGTGATCGAGGGGTCGTCCTTGTTAACTTCGACCAGCACCGAGCCCAGTGCGATGCTGAACAGCGACGATCCCGGCGCGTTGCGTTCGAACACCACGTCGCCCGCGCCAAAGCTGCGAACCTCGCTGTCGAGCATAAGTTCGCGCAATTGCAGCGAGGACAGGTCGCGGAAGATGTCGACATTGGCGCCGAGCAGTTGCAGCCATTCATCGACCCCGCGCCTACCCGGCAGGGCGGCGAATTTCTCGGCGAGGATCGGCTCGTCGGCAGGCTTGAGCGAGGTGTTGCCGCTCAGGAATTCAACTACGTCATAGCCCTGGTTCATGCAGTGCTTGATCAGCGGATAGCCGGCAAGCGCGCCGATGACATGGATGCCCGGCTTGGTCGTCTCGAACACCGGCGACAGCACGGGGAAAGCCTCGCGGTCCGGGCTGGAGAATTCGATGCCGCAGCCCTCGATGAATTTGCGCGGCGGGTTGGAGCCGATGCGGGCGATGATCCGGTCGCAGCGAATCGTCTCCTGTCCGTCGCGGGTATCGAGCACCAGCTGGCCCTGACGGATTTCGGCCGGGGTAGTTTCGTTGCGGATGGTGATTCGCCCGGCTGCCGCCGCTTCGTTGAGCAGATCGACATTGGCCGGCTTGGAACGCGCGAAATCGGCGCCGCGGTTGAGGACTGTCACGACATTGCGCTGCGCCGGATCGGCGGCGAGACCCAGAGCATTTTCAATGCCGGCATCCCCGGCACCGTTGACGGTGATATGTTCATCGACATACTCGCCGGGGTCGTCGAGCTGGTACTGGACATGCGGCAGGTCCGCGCCGGGGCAAGCCAGCAGGTTGGGATTGCCCTGGGTACCGATGGCGAGGATCACCGCTTCGGCATGGATGGCATCGCCGCCCTTGAGCGCAATGGTGAAGTCGCCCTTCTCACCGGAAATTGCGGAAACCTCGGCATTCAGCCGGACATTGACCCCGGTCTCGGCAATCTGGCGGTCCCATGTGCCAAGAATGGCCTCGCGCTTGCCGGCATCGAATTCCAGATCGGCGCGCAACACCAGCTTGCTGGGCGTCGCCATGACGTGCTTGCCCTTCTGGTATTTGAATATCGTATCGCTGAGGTGATCGGCCTTTTCGATCAGCACATGGGGAATGCCCAGCTGCGCGGCATGCGCCGCAGCGCTGAGCCCGGCAGGACCCGAACCGATGATCGCGATGCGCAGGCGATCGGTCATGCTACCCCCACTTTGGCCCCCACTTTGGCCCCACTTGCCCCCGCCTTTGCCGCCAACAGCCCGGAATTGACATTGCCGGCGGCGGCTGGCCTGCGATAGGCTGACGCTTGCCAGTCTTTGCAAGCGTCGGTTTTCCTTACAGCACCGGCAGTAGAACCGAAAGGGCAGTATGACTCAAGGGAATACAGGAAAATTCGGCATCGGCCGGGTCGCGCTGGCGCTGGCGGCGGTGATTGCGCTGGCATCGGTTGTCTGGTCGCTGGCCCGAGACAGGGCTCCCGAAGCGAATGCAGTCGTTGCCCAGCCGCCCCCGCCTTCCGGTATCGCGGAGCTGGAGCGCAAGGCTGAGGCCAGCCCGGAGGATAGCCGGTCCTGGGCTGCGCTGGGCCTCGCCTATTTCGAAGGTGAGCGCTTCGACGATGCGGTCAGCGCCTATGGCAAGGCCAGCACGCTTGATCCGGGCCGGGCGCTGCTGTGGTCGGCGCTGGGCGAGGCGCGGGTCATGGCGAGCAAGCGCGATCCGATGCCCGCCGATGCCGTCAGCGCCTTCGAGCGGGCAATCGCGCTCGACAAGGCCGATCCGCGCGCGCGCTATTTTCTCGCGGTAAAGCGCGATCTGGGCGGCGACCACGCTGGCGCCATTGCTGACTGGCTGGCACTGCTGGCTGATACCCCCGCCGATGCACCGTGGCGTGGCGATCTGATCCGCACTATCGAGCAGGTCGGCAAGATCAACAGGATCGATGTCGCGGAGCGGATCGCCGCGCTGGAAAGGCAGGCCCCGCCCCCGCCGCTGGCTGCACGCGCGATCCCCGGACCCAGCGCGCAGGATCTCGCGGCTGCCAGGGCAATCCCGCCAGGCGAGCAGCGCGACATGGCAGAAGGCATGGTGTCGAGTCTCGAGACGAAGCTGAAGGCAAGGCCGCAGAACCCCGACGGCTGGATCATGCTGATGCGCAGCCGCATGACGCTGGGCGAGCCGGACAAGGCATCGGCCGCGCTGCGCGATGCAGTGAAGGCCAACCCCGCCGAAGCGGCAATGCTGCGTCAGCAGGCGGAAATTCTGGGGGTGAAGTAATACCAACTGCCCGATGATACCAACTGCCCGATGAAATGACCTCTCAAGCCCCTCCTGTTGCGCTGCGCTCGACTGCGTCTCAGGGGAGGGGCAGGGCTATCGCATATTCCGAACTGCCCTTTCTTCTCCCCTCCCGCTTGCGGGAGGGGTTGGGGGTGGGTGAGTTTGAATTTGATGCGAAACCGTCGATTTCGCCCGACTGGCCCACCCCTAACCCCTCCCGCAAGCGGGAGGGGGACTGGGATGCACAGGCACCAAATGGAATATGCGATAGCCCTGCCCTGAACGGGAGGGGAGCAGAGTCGGCGCAATGGGCGATTGGTATAATCCGCCGTCAGAACAGCCCGGCCAGCGCGCTTCGGTTTTCAACCAGCAAGGCGGCCAGTGTCAGCGTCAGTCCGCCTAGGAATAGCCGGTAGGCCAGCCCGAGAAAGCGGTATTTCTTGCGCTGGAGCACCTGCCCGTTCTGGTAGATATCGCGCAGCATCGTGCGGAACACGGCTTCGTCGGTACCGAGGTGCTGCAAGACCCGGGTGGCGAATTCCTCCTCGGAGTATTGGGTGAAGACGCCGAAGAACAGGATGTTCTCCGTCTCCGGCGCGCGCACCGGCGGCTTGATTGCGGGCATGATCGCCGCCACCGAGCACAATGCCGACAGGAAGGCAGAAACCGCCAGCACAAGCAGCGATAGCGGAACTTCGCCCCGGCTTGCCTGCCCGACCGCAATGGTGAAGACGACGAAGGTCGCCCCCATCAATATGCTCGCCTTCTGGTCGGCCATCTGGCTCAGCATAAGGTTGGCCTGCGTGACCGTACGCACCAGATAGATGGCATCGCGCGTATAGCTTGCCGGCAGGTCCGGCTCTGGTAGCCCCCCGGCCACCTGGCTCAGACCACCCCGAATGCCAGCATCGCATCGGCCACTTTCTTGAAGCCGGCGATATTGGCACCCTTGACGTAATCGATATAGCCGCCGCCCTGATCGCCATAGGTGATGCAGCTCTTGTGGATGCCGTCCATGATGTCCTTGAGCATCTGCTGGAGTTCGTCCTCCTTCCACGCGCGGCGGCCGGAGTTCTGGCTCATTTCAAGGCCCGAAACGGCAACCCCGCCGGCATTGGCCGCCTTGCCGGGCGCGAACATGATCTTCGCGGCCTTGAACACATGCACGCCATCGAGATTGGTCGGCATATTGGCACCTTCAGACACGGCGATGCAGCCGTTGGCGACCAGCGTTCTGGCGTCCTCGCCGAGCAGCTCGTTCTGCGTCGCGCAGGGCAGCGCGACATCGCATTTGACCCCCCACGGCGTTTTGCCTGGCGTAAACGTCGCGCTTTTGAACTCGTCGCAATATTCCTCGATCCGGCCGCGGCGGTGGGTCTTGTGCGTTTTGACCCAGTCGATCTTGTCCTGGGTGATGCCATCGGGATCGTAGATGAAACCGCCCGAATCGGACAGGGTCAGCACCTTGCCGCCAAGCTGGTCGATCTTTTCGGCGGCATGGGTCGCGACATTGCCCGAACCCGAGATTACTGCCGTCTTGCCCTTGAGGTCCATGCCCTTGGCGGCGAGCATGTTGGCGAGGAAATAGACCGCGCCATAGCCCGTGGCCTCGGTGCGGATCAGCGATCCGCCCCATTCCAGCCCCTTGCCGGTGAGCACCCCGGTGAATTCATTGGTGATGCGCTTGTACTGGCCGAACATGAAGCCGATCTCGCGCCCGCCGACACCGATGTCGCCGGCCGGAACATCGATATCCGCACCGATGTGGCGGTAGAGCTCGGTCATGAAGCTCTGGCAGAAGCGCATGATCTCGCGCACGCTCTTGCCTTTGGGATTGAAGTTCGAGCCGCCCTTGCCGCCGCCCATGGGAAGCCCGGTCAGCGCGTTCTTGAAGGTCTGCTCGAAGGCGAGGAATTTGAGCACGCTCTCGGTGACCGAGGGGTGGAAGCGGATGCCGCCCTTGTAGGGGCCGATCGAATTGTTGTTCTGCACCCGCCAGCCACGCTGGACGCGAATGTTGCCGCTATCGTCCTCCCAGCAGACGCGGAACGAGACGACGCGGTCCGGTTCTGCAATGCGGCGCAGGATCTGCTGCTGGTGGTAGTCTTCCTTGTCCTGGATGAAATCGAAGATGTCCTCGGCCACTTCCTGCACGGCCTGGACAAATTCGGGCTGGTGGGGATTGCGGCGCGTCACGCCTTCCATGAAGCCGTTGAAATCGACGTGGTCCGAAATCGCCATATTCCCTCTCCTCGAGATGCCGGGGCCGATGCGGCCGCAGCGCCAGTGTAGCGGGGAGATTATGCCTTCGGACCAGCCCTGTATATAGGGGAAGGCACCTTGATCCGGTTATCAAACGGTCAAGACGCAGGCGGGGTTTCAGCCGCAGGTGGCTCGGGCTGAACCGCAGCCGGTGCCGGCGGTGGATCGGCGGATTTGGCCGAGGCAATTTTCTCGAGCGTGGCGCTGTTCTTGCCGACGCGAAGGACGATGAGCGCAGGCACGCCCTCAATGACAATGGCCTGGCCGCGAACCGCGAAATTGACCGGGCCTTCCTCGCCCTTATCGTTGCGCACCAGCATCGCCGGCACCGGCTGACCGGGGGGCCAGATCGCGTAAGTCGCCTCTCCATCGTCATAGATGCGCGCGGGCAGCAGTTTTGACGATCCGCGAGTCCGCCAGGCAAAGTTGAGCGCGGCGGGATCGACCGGCCTGGCCCCTTCCAGGGCCTGCTGTTCCGCCTGATTCAGGGCGGCGGTCGTCGGGGCGGGTTTGGGCTCGTCAGGATAGGTGAAGCGCAGAACATACAGCGGATCGGACTTGGCCGATGCCACCAGATCGAAGAAATAGGTGCGCTTGTCGGTCACCACCGTCATATTGGTGCGCGCCGCCGCGGCCATCGGTTTGACGAACAGCAGGTTTGCCCGCTTGTTGGGAGTGATCTGCCAGCTGGCGGAGTCGCCGACGGCGACATTCTCGATCTGCTCGTTATCGGCAAAGGCGATCGAGGCCTGCACCCCGGTGCGGCCTTCGATCCGCACCACTTCGTCCGGATCGTAGAGCCGGGTCACCAGCCGGGCGTCGTCGGCAAACAACGGTGCGGCCAGAAGGACAGCCATAACGCTGGCAAGCAGCCGGACGCGGATCATCGGCGATACTCCATCAGGCGGCGTAGCTGTTGCAACCCCAGCGCTGCCAGTTGCGGACCCTTGGGCAGCGGCTGACCCTGGTGATCCACAGATCGAACACGCGCGGCTCGCGCAGGCAGGCGAGATAGCCTGCGGCGTGGATGGCAAGCGCCACTGGCAGCGCCCAGAAGCTTTTGGTGATCAGGAAAACCTCGGTGGTCACCGCGGCATTGATCACGAAGAAGCTGTAGGTCACGCCGGCAAACATCTGCGGTCTGGTCAGCGCGCGGTGCACCGGAAAGCGGATCAGTTCCATGGCGGTTCAGCCCCCTGCCCCGGATGCCGACTGGATGCCCGAAACGATCGCGCCTGCGCCGAACAGGATGAAACAGCCGATGATCACGGTCGCGCCGAAGCGCCAGTTCAACCGCCCGGTCAGCATCATGAAGCCGACCGCAGCCACCGCCATTACCGCCACTGCCGTCGCGACATTGCCCATCAGCGTGCCCTGCAGCCAGGCCAGCGCCGCCACGATCGGACCGGAACCCTGCGGATCGACGCCCTGGGCATGCGCGGCCTGCGGCAGGAGCGCGACGAGGATAATGGCGAACCGCCTGTTCACTTGCGCACCGGAGCCGAAAGCCGCCCGAGGATCGAGCTGACATAGTTCTGCGTTTCGCGGATGGCGGGCACGCCGCCTGCCCTGGCGACCCGGCCCGGCCCGGCATTATAGGCGGCCAGTGCCTTTTCGAGGTCGCCGCCAAAGGCATCGAGCTGCTGGCGCAGATAGCGCGCGCCGCCTTCGAGATTGGCATGGGGATCGTCAGCATCTACGCCTAACTGGCGCGCGGTGCCCGGCATCAGCTGCGCCAGTCCGCGCGCGCCCACTGGCGAGACGGCGACTGGATTCCAGCGGCTTTCCTGCCAGACCAGCGCTTCGATCAGAGCGGGGCTGATATCGTATTTCGCCGAAAGCGCCGCCACCCGCGCCTGCCACTGCAATGGGCCGGCGGTATCGGAAACCTGGGTGAGCGGGGCGGTAAGCAGTTGCGAGGTGTCGGCTGCGGTCAGCCCTGTGCCTTCGGCATCGGGTGCTTCTACCAGCGGTCCACCGGCGATCCAGCTGTGTTGTGCCCCGTCGATCTCCATGACATCGGCAAGCGCGGGCATCGGCAGCGCGAGCGCCACCGGCAGCGCCAACGATAACGCCATCAGCGGCAAGCCAAAGCCGGTCATACTGCGCATCGCCCAATGTCTCCTGCGAGGCTCACGAAGGCTCCGGTTAGAGCATGTTGCGCAGTTTCGCCAGAGCACGCTTAAAGCCAGATGAACCGCGCGGCGCGTTTTGCCCGATAAAGCGGCGCAAACCCCCTCACCCCGCCGTAACCCCGCCGTCCGCCGTCCACACCGCGCCGTGGACGGCGCTGCATTGCGGCGACGAGATGAACGCCACCACGGCGGCGACTTCGGCGGGATTGTTGGGCGGGCGCTCGCCCGAATAGCGCTTCATCAGCGTGAAATCGGCGTCGGCGGGGGGCATGGTGCCAGTGCTGATCTCGGTCATCATCGCGCCGGGCGCGACAGCGTTGATGCGGATGGGTTTGCCAACATATTCCATCGCCAGCGAGCGGGTCAGCTGCAGCAGTGCCGCCTTCGACATGGAATAGGGCACGATATAGGCAGTGCCCATCAGCGCGCTTTGCGACAGCACGTTGACGATATTGCCCCCGCTTTCCAGCAGGTGCGGGATCGCCGCCTGGGCAAACCAGAACGGCGCGGCCATGTTGACCTGCATGATCTTCCAGAATTCGTCCTCGGGCACATCCACGGCATGGTTGAAGCGCATCAGCCCGGCAGCGTTGATCAGCACGTCGAGCCGGCCATAGGCGGCGATCGCGGCATCGACGGCGGCGGTGCAATCCTCCTTGCGCGAGATATCGGCGACGTGGGCGATGCACCGCGCGCCCTGCGCTTCCAGTTCGGCGCAAGTCTCCGCCAGCCGCTCGCCCAGCACATCGACCAGCAACAGCGCAACGCCCTGCCCCGCCAGCGCCAGCGCAATCTCGCGCCCCAGCCCGCGCGCCGCTCCGGTGACCAGCGCCACGCGCTGCCCTGCTGTTTCAACCATTCTCGCCTCCGCTCTGTTCGTTCATGTCTGCCATGGATGGCAGGTCACGCCATATCGATTGCCACTGAATTGCGGCAGTTGCCAATCGCTACGCGTCGGCACAAGCGGACGCGAGCCCGTTGAAGCGGGCCGACTGGATTGCATAAGCCGGGGGCATATTCTAGTGGATTGATTTTGACATTTGCACCTCGCTAGCCGGATAGCACGGCCGCAAATGTCAGAATCGGACCATTGGCCGAGGAGTTTCTGCTCCGTTTGGCTGAGCAGTGGACTAACTGGGGGCAAGCTTGGCAGATCGCGCATTAACGCCGCAACGGGACGGCTTCCGAGTTACGGCGATTGCCTTTTGCGCCTGTTTTTTCAGCATGTCGGCGCCACTGATGGCCTTGGCGCTGGAGGGATACTACGCGTTCGATTCGGTAGAGGTCTGGGCGGCCTTTGCATTGGTGGCGGTCTTTGCACTGATTTATGCGGTGGTCCATGCGCGATCGGGGAGGCTGGCGCGGCGCATTCTGGAAACGGCACTGATCGTGCTTCTCGCCGATCTCTATTCCGCGCATCCTCTGGCACCGGCGCTGGCGGGGCTGGCCTGGGTGGTGGTAAGCCACTTCCTGCGCGCGCCACCGCATCGAGTCATGGCGGTGTTCGGAGGAGCGACGCTTCTCGCCTCGGTCGTTACCGGACTGATTGATCGCAAGCCTTGGATCAGCGAAGTGGCGAATGAAAAGGCGGCAGTCCGCGGAACTGCTTCGGCCAAGCCGGCCATCGTCCACATCATTTTTGACGAACATATCGGCCTGGCCGGGATGCCCCAGACTGCCGCAGGGCAGCGGACTGGCGACGAGCTGCGACGCGCCTACCTGGCGCGCGGATTTGTTACCTATGGCCACGCCTACAGCCGCTACATTCATACAGTCCACGCGGTACCCGATATCCTCAACTACGGCAGGAAGTTGGGGCAATCCGGCAGCCTGGAAGGTGGCGTTACCGGTCCGACCGACTACTTCGCGGGATTGCGGGAGGCGGGCTATGGCCTGACGATCTACCAAACGAATTTTCTCGATTTCTGCAGTGGTGCAAACGAAAAGCTTTGCCTGACCTATGACCGTTTCAGCCTTCAGCCGATGCACCAATTGGGAATGACAACGGGTGACCGGCTGGCTGCGCTGATGGCCCGCTATCTTGGCGCATCGGCGATGCTCAGCAAATTGTATGCAATCTATCTGCTTGCTGATCTGGGCGACTGGGCGAATGATCGACCCCGGCCTGAAGCGATGCTGCAGCTGCGCCTCACCTTCTCGATTGGCGGATTGGGAGCTATGGAGCGATTTGTGGGCGATCTGTCGCAGGCGCGCCCTGGCAATGTCTATTTCATCCATGCGTTGCTGCCCCATGCTCCCTATGCAACGACGCGGGAATGCGCGATGAAACCGGTCTCGGATTGGTATATGGCCCAGAGTTTGAGACCCCTGGAAGCGCGGCAGGAGGCTTATTACGATCAACTGCACTGCGCGTTTCGTTTCATCGATCGCGCGGCCACGGCGCTGGACCGATCGCCGGCGGGAAAGAATGCGATCATCGTCGTCCACGGCGATCATGGCTCGCGGATCGCGGATCAGGTTCCCTCTGCCGATCGGCGCGGCAAGTTCGGCAGGGACGAAATGATCAGCGGCTATTCCACGCTGTTCGCCGTGCGCCTGCCCGGTCAGCAGCCCCGCGATCACGCGGGGATCGTCTCTGCCCCGTCGATCTTGCAGGCACTGGCGATCAACGGGTTTACTGCCGCGCCGGAGCTGCCCGCCGAGGCACAACCATCGGTGATGCTCGATGACGCGATGCTTCATCCCACCGCGCCAATGGCCATGCCAACAGGCTGGTAGGCGCCCGGGCGAGGGGTCCCGGGCGCTCCAGACTTATGTGCGGCGGTCGTACTGGACCAGCAGTCGGGTACTGTCGCCCAGCCGGTCTTGCGTTACGATCCTGGCCCGTGCCGAAACTTGGGCCAGGAAGGCCTCTTCCGTATAATCCGGGAAAATGTCCGGGCGGTTCGACAGCAGCTCGCGGACCATGACATCGTCCTTGTTGGGAAATTCGATGATCCCGGTGGGGGCGAGCGACATCAGCCAGTCAACGGCCATATCCAGCGGAATGTTCTTGGCTATGGCGAGGTGATGGATCAGCGCCAGCGCAATCATCGAATCCGCCTGGGCGCGATCCCCGAAACTCTTGCGTTCGGCGCTGGCCCAACCTTGCGAGGGACTGGGATTGGTCGCATCGAGCCATAGCGGAAGCACCGGCTTGCCCGATTTTCCGAAACGCACAAATGCCCGTTCAAGCGCGCCGAAATCAAAGTCAAAGCCGACCACGCTGCGAGCGCCCGATTCTATCGCCGTTTCCGAAAAATCGCCGCTGTTGCAGCCAATATCGAACAGCAGAGCCGGTGCCACATCGCCAACCATGCGGGCAACGAACTGGTGCTTGGCACTGCGCCGCACATCATCGTAGCTGTTGCGGGCTGCATAGTCTGACCAGACGCTTTTGGTCTCCTGCAGGTTCAACCCGGAGATATAATCGCGCAAGCCCGCGAGGATGGCCCTGAGCGCGGTCTTGGCAAGCCTGCCTTCGCGCTTCGGCTTGTTTTCAAAGCCGGCATTGATCACGCTGCGCTGGAGTCGCGCCTGCGCCACGACATGCGCCATGACAGTGAACGACATCTTGTCCTGCCAGCCGAGCATGGGGGCGAGTTCTTCAGGAGCGATGCCTTCCACCGTGCCCCGATACCATTGGTTGGGCGCAACGTTGAGCTTGGCCCACATCAGCATCGGGTTGAGGAACTGCATGCAAAACTGGCGCTGTCCGGCCCACAATTCGCCTTCCACATAGGGAATGATCGAAAGGTGGTCGATGAAGATCGGACGGGTGCCCTTGAACTGCACATTATAGGCGGTTGCATCTGAAAGGGTGAAGCCGCGTTCCAGCAGGTCAAGATGCAGGTCAAGATGCAGCAGGGCAGCAGCTTTCAGGCCTGAAAAACACCATTCATAGGGATATGAAACAAAATCAAGGCGCGGATGTTCCAGCAAATGGCGGGGGCGCGGCTCGATATCGGGAAGGGCATCGACGCCCGCCCGCTGCATGCCCAGCAGCATGCCGTTGCCAATCACGCCCTCATAAGCACCAGCATCTTCGGCCGCCTCGAACGCGGCGCTGCCGTGATCGAAGACGGCGCGGAAGATTTTGCCCTCGTGCGCAATGACACGACCGGATGGGTCGCGGAACGATCCTGCATCAAACATGTTCAATTTGCCTGACCCTCATTGTCGGAACGGTCAGCGGGTGTTCGCGAGAAGAGCATCATGAATTTGCGAAAATAGAATTTTCCAAACATCATCGCACTGGCCACAGCGCCAATCGCCACCTGAAATGCCATGCTGACACTGCCTGCATCAAGATAAGCATAGGCTGGTGCAGTTGGAATCAAGACAGTTACCCCGAGCGCGACGAAAATCTGCCAGGCATGTTTCATTTGAAAACCCCCTTCATTGCTTCTTGATGCAATGTGACGCGCCTTGGTTAACAATCGCCTAAAAGCGGGGAGCATATTTTGGAAGCTGGCAGACAACTGTGCGCCCGACGGTCGTGATCTGGGGGATTGGCCAGAAACCGCCGATCCGGCCCAAGGCGTGGGCGGTCCATTGATGATCATGAAACGAATGGTGCTGCTGGGGAGGATTGAACTCCCGACCTCAGCCTTACCAAGGATGCGCTCTACCACTGAGCTACAGCAGCCTACCATTCGGACGGCACCGGGCGGCCTGATATGGGCCGGTCCGGGCAGGGGCGCGCTATTGCCGTGGCCCCCGGCTTTGTCAAGCAGAGGCTTGAGCTTTGCCGCGTCTGGAGTCTTTCTGTGTAAGACGGTACCAGCCCGCTCCCCCGCCCGGCCACCCAAAACATTGTATCTTATGGGTGGCCGGGCGGGGGAGCGGGCTGGTACCGATCCGACGTCAGTCGGAACTCTCTAAAGGCAGGGAATGACGAATGGGTAAAGAGACCGGCGAAATGTCACGCGAAGAGCGCCTTGCCGCCAAGCTTCGCGAGAACCTGAAGCGGCGCAAGGCGCAGGCGCGGGCAGCCGGGCAGGCAAGTGAAGCCGCTCTTCCCAAACCCCTTCCGAAAAGCTAGTCGCATCCCTCCCCAAGATGGAGCAATGTCTTGCCGCGACTGATCCCATGCCCAGACTGATATTGGTCCGACACGGCCAAAGCCAATGGAACCTGGAGAACCGTTTCACCGGCTGGTGGGATGTCGACCTGACGCTCAGGGGCGAGGAAGAGGCACGTGCTGCCGGGGAGTTGCTGGCCGCGCGGGACATGCTTCCGACAGTCGCCTTCACCTCGTTCCAGACGCGCGCGATCCGCACGCTGCATTTCGCGCTCGAAGCGGCCGGGCGGCTGTGGATCCCCGAGACCAAGGACTGGCGGCTCAACGAGCGTCACTATGGCGGACTGACCGGGCTCGACAAGGCCGAGACGGCAGCGCGCCACGGCGACGATCAGGTCAAGATCTGGCGCCGCAGCTTCGATATTCCGCCGCCGGTGCTTGAGGCGGGTTCGCAATTCGATCTGGCGCAGGACCCGCGCTATGCCGGCATCCCGATCCCGGTGACAGAAAGCCTCAAGGACACAATCGCGCGGGTGCTGCCCTATTATGAAAGCGCCATCACCCCCGCACTGAGGGCGGGCGAGACGGTGCTGGTGTCCGCCCATGGCAATTCGCTGCGCGCACTGGTCAAGCACCTTTCGGGCATTTCCGATGCCGAGATCACCGGCCTGGAGATTCCCACCGGCCAGCCGATCGTATATGAGCTCGACGCCAACCTTGGCGCGGTCGAGCGCTATTATTTGGCGGAGCGCTGAGCATGTCTGCACCTGTCGCGATCATCATGGGCAGCCAGTCGGACTGGGCGACGATGAAATGCGCCGCCGATGTGCTCGACAAGCTGGGCGTTGCCTATGATGCGCGGATCGTCTCCGCGCACCGCACGCCCGCGCGGCTGGTCGCATTCGCTGAAGGCGCGGCCACCGAGGGTTTCAAGGTGATCATCGCCGGAGCCGGGGGCGCTGCGCATCTGCCGGGCATGGCCGCAGCGATGACCCATCTGCCAGTGCTGGGCGTGCCGGTGCAGTCAAAGGCGCTGTCGGGGCAGGACAGTCTGCTGTCGATCGTGCAGATGCCCGCAGGCATCCCGGTTGGCACGCTGGCCATCGGCGAGGCGGGCGCGACCAACGCCGCGCTGCTCGCCGCCGCGATCCTGGCGCTGGGCGATCCGGACCTCACCGAACGGCTCAAGGCCTACCGCGCCGCGCAGACGGCTGGCGTGGCCGAGAGGCCTTCGTAATGGCGGGGCGGGCGCATGGGCTTCGACATGCTCAGCCTGAGCGGGGTTTTTTGTATAATCCCAATTTCCAGAACCCGCTCATGCTGAGCTTGTCGAAGCACGCGCGCAAAGCTCAGAACCAATCATGATTCCACCCGGCGAAACCATCGGCATATTGGGCGGCGGTCAGCTCGGCCGGATGCTGGCGATGGCTGCCGCGCAGCTGGGCTATCGCTGCCACATCTATTCGCCCGAGCCAGATTCCATCGCCGGGGAGGTCTGCGCCGCCTTCACCTGCGCCGCCTGGGACGATGCCGGGGCGATGGCGCGCTTCGCTGCCGATTGCGCGGTCATCACCTATGAGTTTGAGAATGTACCGGTGGCCCCGCTGGCCGCACTGGGCAAAGTGCCACTGCATCCCGATCTGCAGGCGCTGGAAATCGCGCAGGATCGCCTCTCCGAGAAGCGCTTTGTCGCGAAGTTCGGCGGTATTGCCGCAGACCACGCCCCGGTCATTTCGGCGGAAGACCTTGCCATCGCCGTCGCCCGCATCGGCGCGCCCGGCATCCTCAAAACCCGCCGCGACGGGTATGACGGCAAGGGCCAGTGGCGAATCGAGACGCCGCAGGACGCCGCCGCGCTGCGGCTACCCGGCGTGCCGATGCTCTACGAAGCGCTGGTGCGCTTCAATGCCGAGTTTTCGGTGCTGCTGTGCCGGGGGGCAGACGGCGATATCCGTTACTGGGATTCGCCGCAGAACGTCCATGAGGGCGGCATCCTCGCCCGCTCGAACGTCCCCGCCTCGCCGATCATCCACAACCAGACGGTGCAGGCGCGGAGCCTGGCAGGCAAAGTCGCCGCAGCGCTGGATTATGTCGGCGTGCTGACGCTCGAATTCTTCGCCACCAGCGATGGCCCGGTGTTCAACGAAATGGCGCCGCGCGTCCACAATTCGGGGCACTGGACGATCGAAGGCGCGGTTACCAGCCAGTTCGAAAACCACATCCGCGCCATCTGCGGCCTGCCGCTGGGCGACACCGGCCTTGCCGCGCAGAGCGTGGAGATGCGCAACATCATCGGCGATGCGGCTGAGGACTGGCCGAAAATCCTGTCTGACCCCGCCAACCATCTCCACCTCTACGGCAAGGCTGCCGCCCGCCCCGGCCGCAAGATGGGCCATGTCACCCGGCTGACCCTGTCATGATGAACCCCGAGATATTCATCGTCGCCGCGATCGCCGCGAATGGCACCATCGGCGCGGATGGCGCCATGCCCTGGCATATCCCGGCGGACCTGCGCCATTTCAAGTCGCTGACCATGGGCCAGAATGGACTGGGGTGCCCAATGGTGATGGGGCGGAAGACCTTCGATTCGCTGCCCGGCCTGCTCCCCGGCCGCCGTCACATCGTGCTGACCCGCGACACGGGCTGGCAGGCGGAGGGTGCGGAAGTGGCTTACAACCTCGACGAGGCGCTGCACCTTGCCAATTCCCCGCATATCGCGGTGATCGGCGGCGCGCAGATCTATGCCCTCGCCATGCCCCGCGCAACGCGGCTCGAGCTGACCGAAGTCAAGGCCGACTTCCCCGGCGACACCCTGATGCCGCCGCTGGGCGAAGGCTGGCGCGAGACTGCGCGCGAGGACCACGAGGCCGAGCATGGCCGTCCTGCCTACGCCTGGCTGACTTTCAGGCGCGAATTGCAGCCCAACCGATGATCCGTCTCGATCACCGTGAACCGATACCCGAAAGCCTGCGCGGCGCAGTGCTGGCGCTGGGCAATTTCGACGGCTACCACCTCGGCCATCAGGCTGTGGTCGGCGAGGCGAATGCATGGGCGCGGGCTGAGGGGCGACCGGTCATCGTCGCTACCTTCGATCCGCATCCGGTGCGCCACTTCAAGCCCGATGCCGAGCCGTTCCGCCTGACCACGCTCGACCAGCGGCAGGAAC
This sequence comes from uncultured Alphaproteobacteria bacterium, assembly GCA_963791765.1. Lineage (GTDB taxonomy): Bacteria > Pseudomonadota > Alphaproteobacteria > Sphingomonadales > Sphingomonadaceae > Novosphingobium. The sequence continues at coordinate 364,298 of CAWBTL010000003.1, read as the reverse complement.
TGTTCGCAGGGGCCGGGGCCGACGCCATGCTGGTGTTCCATTTCGACGGAGCGCTGGCGGCGATGAGCGCGCAGGAATTTGTCCTGGGCATGATCGCCGGGCACATCGGCGCGGCGGGCGTCGTCACCGGCGAGGATTTCACCTTTGGCAAGGCGCGCGGCGGCAATCCGGAGGTGCTCAAGGCGTTGGGCATGCCCGCGCGCACTGTGGGCGCAGTGCATGACCACGCCGGGCCGGTCTCCTCCAGCCGCATCCGCGCGGCGCTGAAACAGGGCGACTGCGCCGAAGCCGCCCGCCTGCTCACCCGCCCCTTCGCGATCCGGGGCATTGTCCAGCACGGCGACAAGCTGGGCCGCACCATCGGCTTCCCCACCGCAAACCTGCCGCTCGGCAGCTATCTGCGCCCGCGCTACGGCATCTATGCGGTGACCGGGACATTGCCGGGCGGCCGTGTGGTCCAGGGCGCGGCGAACCTGGGGGTGCGGCCGACCTTCGATCCGCCCAAGGAACTGCTCGAACCCTATTTCTTCGATTTTTCCGGCGATCTCTACGGACAGGAAATCGAGGTAGCCTTCCACCACTTCCTGCGCGGCGAAGCCAGGTTCGATTCGCTGGATGAGCTGACCGCGCAGATGGAGAAGGACTGTGCAGAGGCGCGGGCGAGGCTTGGAACTTCGGAGAAATAGGGCTCACGCGGAGGCGCGGAGACGCGGAGGGGTTCAGGTTTGAGGCGAAGCCTCTTTCAATAGCTTCCCCGCCAAATGCACGACGCCTGTCCCGATTCAATTCGCCTGCGGCGAGCGCCACCTCCTCCGCGTCTCCGCGCCTCCGCGTGAGACCACCTTCTTCGACCATTTGCAGTAATCCCCCACCCCCGCTAAGGCCCGCCGCACCATGACCGAGCAGCGCGATTACCGAGACACCGTCTTCCTGCCGAAGACTGATTTCCCCATGAAAGCGGGCCTTCCCCAGAAGGAGCCGCATATTCTGGCGCGCTGGCAGGCCGAGGGGCTGTACGAGCAGCTGCGCGAAGCGCGGAAGGGTCGCGAAAAGTTCATCCTCCACGATGGCCCGCCCTATGCCAATGGCGACATGCATATCGGCCACGCGCTCAACCATATCCTCAAGGACATGGTGGTGCGGACGCAATCATTGCTGGGCAAGGACGCGCCCTATGTGCCCGGCTGGGACTGCCACGGGCTGCCGATCGAATGGAAGGTCGAGGAGCAATACCGCAAGAAGAAGCTGGATAAAGACCAGGTCGATCCGGTGGAGTTCAGGGCGGAATGCCGTGCCTATGCGCAGCACTGGGTCGATACCCAGCGCGAACAGCTGAAACGGCTGGGCATCAATGGCGATTGGGACAATCCCTATCTGACCATGGACAGCGAGGCCGAAGGCACCATCGTTGCCGAGCTGATGAAGTTTGCAGAGTCGGGCCAGCTCTATCGCGGAGCCAAGCCGGTGATGTGGTCGCCGGTGGAGAAAACCGCGCTGGCCGAGGCCGAGGTTGAGTATGAGGATATTGTCTCGACGCAGGTGGATGTGGCGTTCGAGATCACGAAATGCCCGAACGTGCCGGAACTGGTCGGTGCCCATGCGGTGATCTGGACGACGACGCCGTGGACGATTCCGGTGAACCAGGCTTTGGCTTATGGGGCTGAAATCTACTACGAATTGATAGAACTCAATCTCACCAACAACTTCACTTCAAACATTGACCCTAGCATGGCACATTCAGAAGATCGGGTGTCGCCAACTTGGGAGAGGATGAGGGGGAAACGGCTCTTGGTAGCTGCCAACCTGCGCAGTCAAGTGTTGGACCGCATAGCAAAGGCAATCTCGCCAGAGGTAGGAAGAGAAATCACCGGGATTCAGATACTCCATCGAGTCCTTGTCATTAACCCAAATGGTGCCAGCGCAAGGCTAGGAGCAGACCTCGCCGGAACCTTCGCCCGCCATCCGATGGCCAAACTGTTCGAATCCCCCCCCCCTTCAGGGGAGGGGCCGGGGGTGGGGGTTCTCCGGATGGCGCAGCGTCTGACGACAGCCCCCACCCCAACCCCTCCCCTGAGACGCAGTCGAGCGTAGCTCAACGGGAGGGGCTTTCCTTTGATCCGAGCTCACCCCTCGCCGAATTCTACCTCCGCCCCCGCCCGTTCCTGCCCGGCGACTTCGTCACCACCGAGACCGGCACCGGCCTCGTCCACATGGCCCCCGACCACGGCGAGGACGACTTTGCGCTGTGTAAGGCGCACGGCATCGAGCCGGTCTTCGCGGTCGAGGCCGACGGCAAGTACCGCGCTGACTGGGCGTGGCTGGGCGGGCAGGGCAGCGTCATCAACGCCAAGTTCAACGCGCCCGACGGGCCGATCTGTGCGGACCTCAAGGAGGCTGGATCCCTGCTCGCGGCCTCTGCCGACTACAAGCACAGCTACCCGCATTCTTGGCGGAGCAAGGCCAAGGTGATCTATCGCTGCACGCCGCAGTGGTTTGTGCCGATGGACGCCGAACTCCCCTCCCGCTTGCGGGAGGGGTCGGGGGTGGGCCAGTCGGCAGCCGCCAGCACCGCGCCCGATCAGATTCACCCACCCCTAACCCCTCCCGCAAGCGGGAGGGGGACATTAAGAGAAACCGCCCTCGCCGCCATCGCCGACACCCGCTGGGTGCCCGAAAAGGGCAAGAACCGCATCCGCTCGATGGTCGAAGGCCGCCCCGACTGGGTGCTGTCGCGCCAGCGCGCCTGGGGGGTGCCGATCACGCTGTTTGTCGATCGCAAGACCGGGCAATACCTGTGCGATCCCGCAGTCAATGCGCGGATTGTCGCGGCGATGCGCGCCGAGGGCGTCGATGCCTGGTCCGAAGCGCGGGCGCAGGAATATCTTGGGGACCTCTACCAAGCCGAAGATTACGAGCGCGTCACCGATATTCTCGACGTGTGGTTCGATAGCGGCTGCACCCATGTGTTCACGCTGGAATCGGGGCGCTGGCCGGAGCTATCGTGGCCGGCCGATCTCTATCTCGAAGGCAGCGACCAGCATCGCGGCTGGTTCCAAAGCTCGCTGCTCGAATCATGCGCCACCCGGGGCCGCGCGCCCTACAAGGCGGTGCTGACCCACGGCTTCACCATGGACCAGAAGGGCATGAAAATGTCCAAGTCGCTGGGCAACACCATCGATCCGCTCAAGGTGATGGAAACCAACGGCGCCGACATCATCCGGCTGTGGGCGCTGTCGGTCGATTACACCGAGGATCACCGCATCGGCGACGAAATCCTCAAGGGCGTGGCCGACCAGTACCGCAAGCTGCGCAACACTTTCCGCTATCTGCTCGGCGCGCTGGAGGGGTTTTCGGAAGCCGAGCGGGTCGATGTGGCAGCGATGCCCGAGCTGGAACGCTATATGCTGGCGCTGCTGGCAAAGCTGGACGCCACGCTGCGGCAGGCGGTCGCGGATTTCGACTACAACAGCTACGTCCGCGCGCTGACCGACTTCTGCAACGAGGATTTGAGCGCGTTCTTCTTCGATATCCGCAAGGATTCGTTGTACTGCGACGCCGCGAGCGATCCCAAGCGGATGGCCTATCGCACGGTCCTCGACACGCTGTTCCATGCGCTGGTCCGCTATGCCGCGCCGGTCCTGGTGTTCACGGCGGAAGAGGTGTGGGGGACTCGGTTTCCGGACGCGGGGTCTGTGCATTTGCTGGAGTGGCCGCCAAACGGCAATTGGGCAGACGAATCACTCATTAAGAAGTGGAGGTTGATCCGGTCTGTTCGTGAGCAGGCGTTCAATGTGCTTGAACCTATGAGGAGGTCCAAGGAGATTGGTTCAAGTTTGATCGCTGACCTGCGAATTGAACCAGCGAAAGAACTCAACTTTGAAATATTGAGGAAATTGGAACTCGCAGAAGTTTTGATCTGCGCTTCGGTAATTGTGAGTAAACCGACAAATGGCTTCTCTGTCTTGAGCTCGAGTCCTGATGACCCAGATTCACATTATGGTTATGGCGGAGCATTAATCGCAGGCTTTGTGTCCACCCACCACAAATGCGGCCGCTGCTGGCGGCACCTCCCCGAAGTCACCCATGACGGCGCGCTTTGTTCACGCTGCGATCACGTTGTCGCCGCCATGGACACTGCATCATGAAATGCATCACCCGCAACCGCGTCCTCGGGCTGGCGCTCGCCGCGCTGGTGCTGGCGGTGGACCAGTGGGTGAAGTGGCTGGTCCGCGTGCCCCTGAAGCTGCGCGAAACCGGGGCAATCGAGCTGCTGCCGTTCTTCGATCTCAACTGGACCGAGAATTACGGCATCTCGCTGGGCCTGTTCACCGCGACATCGGCGGAAATGCGCTGGCTGCTGGTGGCGATGACCGGTGGCATCGCGCTGGTGGTGCTGGTGTGGATGCTGCGCGAGAAGAAGCTGGGCGATGTGCTGGCGCTGAGCCTGGTGCTGGGCGGGGCGCTGGGCAATATATATGATCGCTACCGCTTCGGCTTCGTCATCGACTATGCCGACCTGCACTTCGGCAGTTTCCGCCCCTTCCTGATTTTCAACATTGCCGACGCTGCGATCACCATCGGCGTAGTGATAATCCTTGCCCGATCCCTGCTTTCGCGCGAAAAGCCCGAAGCGGAGGATGCTGCCCTTCCGGAGAGCTGACACATGCGTAGATTGACCGCCCTGATCCTGGTTACCACTGGTTCCGCCCTGCTTGCCGGCTGCGGCAGCAGCGGACTGTTCAACCGCGATCGCCCCGATGAATTCGCCGTGCAGCGCCAGGCGCCGCTGGTGATCCCGCCCGATTTCGCGCTGACCCCACCGCAGCCCGGCGCGCCGCGCCCGTCGGATCGCAACGTCCAGCAGCAGACGCTCGACGCGCTGTTCGGCGGTCCCAGCCCGCGCAGCGATGTGGAAAGCAACACCATCAGCCGCGCCGGAATCTCCTCGCCAGGCATCCGCTCGACCGTGGGCGACGTTTCGACCAACACCGTCGCCAAGGGCGAAGTCACCCGCGACATCATCGCCGCCCCGCAAGGCGATGGCCGCGAGGCGCAGGCCGCCGCGGGGAGTTAAGCCGCTTCCGGCCGGGGTGCAGTTTGCACCCTGCTCACCAGCAGCTTGTCGATCTTGAGTCCGTCCATATCGACGACCTCGAACCGCCAGCCCTGTTCGCGGAAGTGTTCGCCCTCCTTGGGCAGTCGCTTCATCACCGAGAGCACATAGCCCGCCGCCGTCGCATAGTCGCGAGAATCGGGCAGTTCCAGGTCCAGCCGCCCGGCCAGGGCATCGGCGGGCAGCGCGCCTGAGATCAGCAGCGAACCGTCCTCGCGCTCGACGATCATCGGCTCGTCGCCCTCGTCCTGGTGGCTGGCGAAATTGCCGACGATGGCGGTGAGCAGGTCGGCGGGGGTCACCACGCCTTCGAGGTGGCCATATTCGTCATGCACCAGCGCCATGGCGACGTCTGACTGCTGGAGGATGCGCAGTGCGTCCATGGCGTCGAGCTGGTCGGGGATGACTTCGGCCTTCTTCATCAGCCGCGCGATGGAGAGCTTGCGGCCCGCCAGCAGCACCGCCAGCACTTCCTTGACCTTGAGCACGCCGACGATGCGGTCGGGCGTGCCATCGGCGACAGGCAGCAGCGAATGCGGGCTGTCCTTGATCTTGGCGCGCACCTCCGCCTCGCTGGCGCGGCGCTCCACCCAGTGGAGTTCGGTGCGCGGGGTCATCAGTTCGCGCACCGGGCGGTCGGCCAGCCGCATGATCCCCGACATGATCACCCGCTCGTCCTCCTCGATCACGCCGGATCGAGTGGCTTCGGCAAAGATCATGTGCAGTTCTTCGGCAGTGACCTCGGGATCGCCCGAATGGCGCGCGCGGAGCAGCCGCAGCAGCAAATCTGAAGAATGGTTGAGCAACCACACGAAAGGCGCGGTCAGGCGCGCCACCATCGCCATCGGCCGCGAGGCGATCAGCGCGATCGGTTCGGCCGCGCGCAGTGCCAGCTGCTTGGGCACCAGTTCGCCGATGACCAGACTGAGGTAGGTGGTGACCAGAATCGCCAGGCCAAAGCCGACATCGTCGGCGTGGCGCAGCGGCAGGCCCAGCGAAGCCAGCCGTTCGCCCAGCGGGCCGCCCAGCCGCGAACCTGAATAAGCACCGGCGATAATGCCGATCAGGGTAATGCCGATCTGCACGGTGGAAAGGAACTTTCCCGGCTCCGAAGCCAGCGCCAGCGCCGTCTTCGCCCCGCGGCTGCCGCGCTCTGCCGCCACCCTCAGCCGCGCCGGACGCGCCGAGACAATCGCCAGTTCCGACATGGAAAACAGGCCATTGAGCAGGATCAGCCCCGCGATGATCAGGACATCGGTCCACGGAAACGGTGTCACGCTGCAACTGCTAGCAGAGTTCCGCCGCGAGGCGAAGAGCGGCCGCAGTTCGTGGCACCATCAATACGTTGACAAGCAGGCGGTTAGCCTCCCATTCATGTTGCGCCAGACATGGTCGGGCGATCATCGCAACCACAAAAGGGAAGCCTCCTTCCATGACCAAATCACGCCTGCTCGTATCGAGCTTCGCCGCAGTTTCGCTTCTAACCGTTTCCGCCTGCGTCACCGATCCCAACACCGGTGAGAAAAAGGTCTCGCGCACCGCCATCGGCGGCGTCGGCGGCGCTATCATCGGCGGCCTGCTGGGCGGAGTCATCGGCGGCAAGACCGGGCGCATCGTCGGTGCGGGCATCGGCGGCGTCGCGGGCGGTGTAATCGGCTACCAGAAAGACAAGCAGATCAAGGAGCTGAAGGAACAGACCGCCGGTTCGGGCGTCGATGTTACCGAAACCGACAACGGCCAGGCGATCCTCGTCAACCTGCCCGACGGCGTCACGTTCGATGTTGGCAGCTATACGCTGAGGCCCGCTTTCCGCGCCACGCTGGACACCATCGCCACCAACCTCAACCAGTATCCCAACAGCCTGCTCGACGTTTACGGCCATACCGATTCAACAGGATCGGACGCCTATAACCAGACGCTCTCCGAAAACCGCGCCCGCACGGTCGCCAACTACCTGACGTCGCGCGGTGTTTCGGCGGCACGGCTGCGCAGCCAGGGCTTTGGCGAGACCATGCCCGTCGCAGACAACGCCACCGAAGAAGGCCGCGCCAGGAATCGCCGCGTCGAAATCAAGATCGTGCCGATCAGCCAGGAAGAGGCTGCTGCGGCCAGGCAGGGCCAGTAAGCCCTGCTAGCACGATAAAGCCCTAGCGCGATCCGCCAGCCGTTCGACCGCGGCTGAGTGGATCGCCGGGGCCGTTACCAAAACGCCAAATGCGCGCGGGTCCGGCTTGTTGTAGTTGAGCGGTCCGCCCAGGGCGTCGGTTACGGCAGCGCCGGCTTCGCGGGCAATCAGCGCGGCGGCGCCAATGTCCCACTCGAAACCCCAGCGCAGGGTTGCGACAAGGTCGGCCTCGTCCGCCGCGACCATTGCCATGCGCAACGCGATGCTGTTGGGCTGATCGACCAGCACCAGGTCGCCGTCCTCTGCGCTGGCGATGCGCGCGGGCACGCGCGCGCCGGGCAGTTCGCGCCGTTGGCTCGCCATCAGCCGTTCGCCATTCCGCCAACTGCCCTGCCCCGCCTCGCCGTGCCAGAACTCGCCCCTGGCAGGTGCATCCAGCATTCCTAGCAACGGTCGCGATTCGCTGACCAGCGCCACTGACACCGCCCAGCCCATGCGACCGCGGATGAAATCGCGAGTGCCATCGATCGGATCGACCAGCCAGATCAGCCCGCCGTCCAGCCGCCCGGGCGCATCGGCGGTCTCTTCGGAAAGCCAGCCGGCCGAGGGCAGCAGCGCCGACAATTCGCGGCGCAAGAAGATGTCTACTGCCAGATCCACCGCCGAAACCGGGTCGCCGGGGCTCTTTTCCCAGACCTCCGGCGCGTGACCGTCTCCCGGCCAACTGGCCATGGCCATGCGCCCGGCTTCGCGGACGATGGCTTCGAGACGGATGCGATCGATCATCTGGGGTGAAGCTGGCCTTTCAGTCAGCTAAGCAGATGCAGTGCCGCCGGGGACTTTTCAAGCGCTCATCGATATGCTTATGCGGCGGCGCACAATCCGGCCTGACCCGGCCCTATCAGCGGAAGCCTCCCCAGATGAACATCCATGAATATCAGGCCAAGGAACTGCTCGCGAAATTCGGCATCGCCATCCCCGCCGGGCATGCCGCGCTGACCGTGGCCGAAGCCGTTGCCGGCGCGAAGCAGCTGCCCGGGCCGCTCTATGTGGTCAAGGCGCAGATCCACGCCGGCGGGCGCGGCAAGGGCAAGTTCAAGGAACTGGGCGCAGAGGCCAAGGGCGGTGTCCGCCTCGCCAAGTCGATCGAGGATGTCGAGGCCAACGCCGGGGAAATGCTCGGCAACACGCTGGTGACGATCCAGACCGGCGATATGGGCAAGCAGGTCAACCGGCTCTACGTCACCGACGGCGTCGATATCGCCAAGGAGTATTACCTGGCGCTGCTGGTCGATCGTGGATCAAGCCGGATCGCTCTGGTCGTTTCGACCGAGGGCGGGATGAGCATCGAGGATGTCGCGCACGACACGCCCGAAAAGATCACCACCATCACCATTGACCCGGCGCAGGGCTTCCAGCCGCACCACGGCCGCGCGGTGGCCTTCGCGCTGAAGCTGAAGGGCGATCTCAACAAGCAGGCGCAGCTGCTGTCCCGCAAACTCTACGACGCTTTCGTCGCACTGGATTGCTCGATGCTGGAGATCAACCCGCTGGTCGAGACGCCCGATGCCCGGCTGCTGGTGCTTGACGCCAAGATGAGCTTCGATGCCAACGCGCTCGACCGGCAGCCCGAAGTGCTGGCGCTGCGCGACGAGACCGAGGAAGACCCCGCCGAGGTCGAGGCCAGCAAGCACGACCTCGCCTACATCAAGCTCGACGGAAATATCGGCTGCATGGTCAACGGCGCCGGCCTTGCCATGGCGACGATGGACATCATCAAGCTCAACGGCGCCTTCCCCGCCAACTTCCTCGACGTCGGCGGCGGCGCTTCAAAGGAGAAGGTGACGGCGGCCTTCAAGATCATCCTGTCCGACCCGGCGGTGAAGGGCATCCTCGTCAACATCTTCGGCGGCATCATGAAATGCGACATCATCGCCGAGGGCATCGTCGCGGCGGCCAAGGACGTGAACCTTTCGGTGCCGCTGGTTGTCCGCCTCGAAGGCACCAATGTCGCCGAGGGCAAGGCGATCCTCGCGCAGTCCGGGCTGGCGATTGTCCCGGCGGACGATCTGGGCGATGCGGCGAAGAAGATTGTGGCAGAGGTGAAGAAAGCGGCGTAAGATAGTGTAAATCTATTGGGTTCATCGCAGGTTGTGGTCATGGCAGACAAAATCGAGAATCTCATGCTTGAGCACCTCAAGCGCTTCCAGGCGACGTTGGATCGCGTCGAAGGCAAGATTGGCGAGTTGACCACACGCACAGCCAATCTTGAAAGCGGTATTGCCTCGATTACGCAACATTTGGCGCATCACGCCAGCACAATCGCTGCACAGCAGGTGGCGATGGATCGCACGAATGATCGTCTCGACCGGATCGAGCGGCGCCTCGAATTGGCAAGTTGATCCCCGAACGCGGAATTCAGGTCAGCTCTTCGTTGTGGCGGGTGTGAAAGAGGTGGTTTGAGAAATGGACCGGTTCGTTATCTGCTTCTGGAATGAAGGCAGCCCCGACAAGGCTTTTGAGGAATTCTGACCAAATTTGGATACGGCCAAAGAGCGGTTTGCCAAACTCGTGAATGGTGGCCGCTTCGGCTGGGGCGGGCTTTATGATACATCCGTAAGCCCGAACAAGACAATCCTCGCGCTACCAGATGATTGGGACGGTCACTCTTGATGGATCCCAACCACCGCTCAGCCTGAGCTTGTCGAAGGCCGCGCGCCACCCCTGGCCTCACTCCGGGGCTTGACCTTCTTCGCAACTGCGGCAATGGCATGCGGCGATTCTCCGGGTTAATCGTCCGGCTAAATCTCCTCCGTCCCGTCTCTTGAAGGACCGAAAACGATGAAGATTATCGTGCCCGTAAAGCGGGTAATTGATTACAACGTCAAGCCGCGGGTCAAGTCCGATGGCACCGGCGTCGATCTCGCCAATGTCAAGATGAGCATGAACCCTTTTGACGAAATCGCCGTCGAAGAAGCGCTGCGGCTGCGCGAAAAGGGCGTTGCCACGGAAGTGATCGCGGTTTCGGTCGGCCCGGCCAAGGCGCAGGAAACGCTTCGCACTGCGCTGGCCATGGGCGCGGACCGCGCCATCCTCGTCCAGACGGATGATGAGGTCGAGCCGCTGGCTGTCGCCAAGATCCTCAAGGCCATCGCCGACGAGGAATCCCCCGGCCTGGTCATCCTTGGCAAGCAGGCGATCGACGACGATTGCAACCAGACCGGCCAGATGCTCGCCGCGCTGATGGGCCGCCCGCAAGGCACCTTCGCCAGCGAAGTTACGGTCGATGGCGATAGCGTCACGGTCAAGCGCGAAGTCGATGGCGGGCTTGAGACGGTCAAGCTGGCCATGCCCGCGATCGTCACCACCGATCTTCGCCTCAACGAGCCGCGCTATGCCTCGCTGCCCAACATCATGAAGGCCAAGTCCAAGCCGCTGGCGAACAAGACCCCGGCCGACTACGGCGTCGACACCGCGCCGCGCCTCAAGACGCTGAAGGTTTCGGAGCCGCCGGTGCGCCAGGCCGGGATCAAGGTCGCCGATGTCGATGCACTTGTTGCCAAGCTCAAGGAAATGGGAGTCGCCGAATGAGCGTCCTCGTATACGCCGAACACGATAACGCCGCGCTGAAGGATGCAACGCTGGCTGTCGTCACCGCCGCTGCCCAGCTGGGCGAAGTGCACGTGCTGGTTGCCGGATCGGGTGCCAAGGGCGTTGCCGATGCTGCCGCCAAGGTGACGGGCGTGGCCAAGGTGCTGCTCGCCGATGATGCCGCTTATGGAGCCCAGCTGGCCGAAAACGTCGCGCCGCTGGTTGCCGGGCTGATGGCCGGTTACGATGCCCTGCTGGCTCCGGCGACGGCGCATGGCAAGAACATCGCCCCGCGCGTCGCCGCACTGCTCGATGTCATGCAGCTGTCCGACATTCTTTCGGTCGAAGGCCCCAAGACCTTCACCCGGCCGACCTACGCAGGCAATGCCATCGCCACGGTTGAATCGAGCGATGCCAAGCTGGTGATCACCGTGCGCGGCACGGCCTTCGCCAAGGCAGAGCCCACCGGCGGTTCGGCTTCGGTCGAAGCTGTCTCTGGCGCAGGCGACGCCGGGCTGTCCAGCTTCGCCGGTGCCGAGATCGCCAAGCTCGAACGCCCCGAACTGACCAGCGCCAAGATCATCGTCTCGGGCGGCCGCGCGCTCAAGGATGCGGAGACCTTCAAGCAGGTCATCTTCCCGCTCGCCGACAAGCTCGGTGCCGCCGTCGGCGCATCGCGCGCTGCTGTGGACGCGGGCTATGTTCCCAACGATTACCAGGTCGGCCAGACCGGCAAGATCGTCGCCCCCGAAGTCTACATCGCCGTCGGCATCTCCGGCGCGATCCAGCACCTTGCGGGCATGAAGGACAGCAAGACCATCATCGCCATCAACAAGGACGAAGACGCCCCGATCTTCCAGGTGGCGGATATCGGACTTGTCGGCGATCTGTTTACCTTGGTGCCGGAGCTGACCGGGAAGCTTTGATTTCGGATTGATCGGACGATTTTTGAAAGGGGCGGCTTCGGTCGCCCTTTTTTTGCGCCTATTATACCAACGGCCCTATGAGCTGACGCACTGGAACCATTCGCGGCTGGCGATGGATTTGATGGTATCTGGCAGATCGATGAGGTCGTTCCAAGCCTTGCAGCAAGCGGTGACGATGGTTTCGTATGTTTCATAGACCCGGTTTGCGAGGGCATTTTGTCGGAGATACTGCCAGATGTTTTCCTGCGGGTTCAGCTCGGGGCTGTAAGGCGGCAGGCGGAGCAGGCTGATATTGTCAGGGGTCTTGAGGGATTTTGTGGTGTGCCAGCCAGCTCCGTCAATGATGACGATGGCATGCGCGCCGTCCTCCACCTGGCTGCTGATTTCGATGAGGTGTGCGTTCATGGCTTGGGTGTTGGCAAAGGGCATGACCAGCGCCGCTCCTACGCCGCGTGCCGGACAGACGGCTCCGAAGATATAGGCGCATTCATACCGCTGATCACGCACGGCGCGCGGGCGGGTGCCTTTCTCGCCCCAGACATAGGTGAGCGTCCCTTTCTGGCCTACCCGGGCTTCGTCCTGGACCCAGATTTCGAGGCGCTTTCCGGCGGCATGTGCGGGGAGTATCTCCGCAACTTTGGCTGCGAAGTTTTTTTAAAAGCAGCCTGAGCCTCAACGTCGCTTTTGGGATGGCAAGGGCGCGCCGAGATATGGCTCAGGTTCAGGGCATGGAGCAGCTTGCCAATCGTGCGCGCATGGTATCGAACCTGGTATTCCGCTTCGATCCAGCTCTGGATATCCACACAGCGCCACCGCACAAGCCCGTCCTTCTCGGGGTCAGGGCCTTTCAGCACATGCGCCTTCACCGCCGCTTCTTGCGAGGCCGTCAGCCGCTTCTTGGGATGACCGCAGGGCGCATCACGCAAACCGTCCGGCCCTTTCTCGTTGAAACGGTGAACCCAGTCGCACAGGGTCTGGCGATCCATCCCGCTGCGCGCCGCAGCGTCCTTCCGGCTCGCCCCTTCCAGAACAGCCGCGATTGCCGTCAGCCGCAAAGCTACGCGGCCATTGTTCTCCCGACGGGCCAGCTTGCGCAAATCTCCCGCGCTGTAATCGTCCCGGAGGACTATCGATCCATGCATCTGCGGCTCCATCCAATGAAGCCGCCTCCGAATCATATTCCTGACAAAAAAGGAATCCCCAAACCGAGTCAGGTCATCGGGCTATTGGTATTATGCCATATCTTGCCATTTTCTGCCATCCGCAGTATATCTGCTCCGATGGACAGCATGAACATCTCCCTCCCGTCAGCACTCAAGGCCTTTGTCGATGGCCACGTCGCTGAGGGCCATTACGCCACCGCCAGCGAATATGTCCGCGAGCTTATCCGCAACGACGCGAAGGCCAAGGCCGAGGCGAAGCTTGAGGCATTGTTGCTTGAGGGCCTTGAGGGGGACCCAACCGAATGGATCGAGGCTGACACGGAGCGCCTGATGCGGTTGGCCGCGACCGGGCATTGACCGGGCAACGGATAGACATCGGGCATGCTGCCCGAAGCGATCTCAGCGCCCTGACACTGTGGTTGCGCAAAGTGGCAGATGCCGAGATAGCGAAGCGCTTCGCAGCATCTGCGGCCATGACATTCGGGAAGCTGGCGGAGTCGCCTGGGCTCGGTCCTGTCGTGCGGACTCGAGACGCAGGACTGGTTGGCGCGCGAAAATGGCGGGTCGAGGGTTTCCCGAAAATCTTGATATTCTATTTACCGCTTGCGAACGGCGTTCGTGTCATTCGCCTACTCCATTCAGCAGCAGATTGGTGGTCCCTTCTCGACGTCAACTGATGGCGTGTGCCGATTGCGAACAATTGGAGCGTACGCCGCCGCGCACTGGGAAGTCCGTGGATGGAATCAATGCCGACTTGGCACCGGCATCTCCAGCGCCAGCGCATCGGGATCGAAGCGGGGGTTGCCCCGCGCACGGTCCGATAGCGCGCGCAGGGTGCGGCGGGCGATCTGGCGGCGCTGTTCGGGATTGAGGCCGTCGGCCGGCAGCACATCCTCCTCCTCGCCCAGCAGATGCGCCATGGCGATGGCGCGCTCACGGGCAATCCGGACTTCGAATTTGCCGAGTTCGTCGGGATTGAAAGTGCCGGGTTTGATGCATTCGCTGCTTCGCGGAGACCTGCGGCGCTCGGGATGGCGCAGCGCCATGGCGCGGAGGCCGGCAGCGTGATCGTCTAGCAACCTGCCGCAAGTGCGCCGCGCCATGGTTTCGGCGGCGAGCGCCTCGGTGCGCTCGACGGCATCGGCATCCTCAAACCAGGCCCCGGCGGCTGCATCGCCTTCGCGCAAGGCATCCAGCGAAAGGGTCACGGCGCCCAGCCGCCGGGCTGGTTCCCGGCTGTCACTGCGGCTGCGGAAGCGCAACGCCTGCAATTCGCCGCGCAACTGCCAGTTGATGAAAGTGGTGAAGCGCGCCTTGGCGGGATCGTAGGCAGCAATGGCGCGATGCAGCGCGATCGCGCAGGCCTGGGCGGCGTCATCGGCGAGGTCAAGGAGGCCATAGGCGCGGGTAAAGTGGCGGATGCGCGGCGCGATCAGGCGCATCAGCCGGGTGAAATGGCGATCGATCGCCGAGCGCTCGCGCATCGATGCCACGCGGCCTGCGGCCTTTGCCGTTACCGCCCGGATCGCGGCGACTTCTGCTTCGAGCGCATCGGAGATGTCAGACATGTGGACTTGCCTCTTGGCGGCCGCGCTGGATGCGCGTCGCAAAGGGGAAGCTAGCGGCAGATGGTGAAGCGCCTGCGCAGGGGCGGCTAGGTGAATGTTCCTAACCGGTCACGCCGCGTCCCTGCGATCCACGCTCGCAGTTTCCAGTTCAACAAGCCGCAGGCAGGCATCGAGCGCGGCGTCGTAATCGCGCATGGCGAGCGCGGTTGCCAGTTCGGCGCAGACCTCCTGGCCCGCACGGGTGCGCTGCCGGGCGACGGCCTGGCTGAACGGCGCCAGCAGATAGTGGCGATCGCGCGCAGGGTCGTCGCTGGCCCGCAGCAAGGCCAGCGTAGCGCGGTAGAGCCGGCGTGCAATGGCGGCGTCCTCCGGCGAGGCATCGGCTTGCTGGGCACTGTCGGCAATAACCCGCAAAACCGCGCGCGCCGCCACCCGCCGCACAGTTCTGGTGTCGGCAGTGTCCTCGCAGGGCGTTTTGGGGATCGGCTGTGCCATGGCTCCATTATAGCGGCGGCGGCGGCAGTACGGTCATTGCCGGCAACTTTTTTTTACAGCAGCCCGTCGATCGCATGCAGCAGCAATCCCACCAGACCGCCGACCAGCGTGCCGTTGAGCCGGATGAATTGCAGATCGCGGCCGACCACGCTTTCGAGCCGGTTGGCGACAGTGCGGGCGTCCCAGCGGCGCACGGTCTCGGACACCAGCCGGACGATCTCGCCGCCATAGCGGGCGACGGTGCCGACCAGCGTGCGGCGGGCAAAGCGATTGACCAGCAGTTGCAGCCGTGCGTCCTGGGTGAGCGCCTTGCCAAGCTCGCCCAGAGTCTCGCCAAATTCGCCGGGCATGCCGCTGCCCGGCTCGCGCAATGCGCGCAGCATGGCGGCGCGGGCGCGCTCCCACATGCCGTCGAGCCAGCGGACCATCGCCGGGTTGGCAAGGATTTCCAGCTTCATCCTGGCGACGCGGGCGTGCATTTCGGGATCGTGGAGCAGATTGTGCGCCAGTGTCTCCAGCCCTTCCTCGACCTTGCCGCGCAGCGGATGGTTCGGATCGACCAGCGTTTCGGCAAGCAGCCGGTAAAATCCGTCGAGCACGGCATTGGCGAGCTTTTCGTCCAGCCCGGTCCAGCGCACCAGCACATTGGCACGCTGGCGGATCATCTCGCGGACCAGTTCCTCATTGGCCTCGATGGTGAAGCCGGTCCAGCGGATCAGACTTTCCATCACCGGCAGGTGGCGTCGTCCGGCAATCGCAGTGGTCAGCAGCTGGCCCAGCAACGGCGAAAGATCGAGCTTTTCGAGCTGCTTGCGAAGGCCGGATTTGACCACCCCGCCAAGCTGTTCCTGATCGAGCGACTGTAGCAGATCGGCAAACAGGTTCGCCGCCCCCGCGCGCAACCGCGATTGCGTAGTCCGGTCCGGATTGGCGAGATAGCTGCCCGCGGCGGCGGCGAGGTTGAAGCCGTGGAGCCGCCGGGCGACGACTTGCGGGGTCAGGAAATTGCTGCGCAGGAAGGACGCCATGGCGTCGGCAATGCGATCCTTGTTCTCGGGGATAATCGCAGTGTGCGGGATCGGCAGGCCCAGCGGGTGGCGGAACAGGGCAGTCACCGCAAACCAGTCGGCCAGCCCGCCGACCATGGCCGCCTCGGTAAAGGCGATGGCATAGCCCCAGGCCGGATGTGCTCCCTCGAAATGGCGCAGCACCAGGAAGGCGGCGGCCATCGCCACCAGCAGCCCGGTTGCGACGATGCGCATGCGCCGCGCCTTGTCGGCGGGAAGCTGATGGGCGGAGGGGCGCAAGCCGCTCACTCCGCGGGGAATGGCCCCTGCTCCGGATCGCCGCCGCGCGCCGGATAACTGGCCTGGCGGCCATGCTCCGGCTCATAAGTCAGCAGCTTGCGGCGCAGCTTGGGTCCGAGGCGCTTTTCGACGCCATCGGCAAGGCTGAATGCTGCCGGAACAATCAGCAGCGTCAACATTGTCGACATGATCAGGCCGCCGATCACCACCGTGCCCATTGGTGCGCGCCATGCCCCGTCGCCGCCAAGCGAGGCGGCCGTGGGGATCATGCCGGCGGTCATCGCCACGGTGGTCATGACAATCGGCTGGGCGCGCTTGTGCCCGGCCTCGATAATCGCATCGAATTTGCTGGCGCCCCTGGCCATTTCCTCGATGGCGAAATCGATCAGCAGGATCGAATTCTTGGCGACAATGCCGAACAGCATGAGAATGCCGATGATCACCGGCATGGAAATCTGCTGGCCGACGAGCAGCAACAGCATCAGCCCGCCCAGCGGTGCCAGGAAAAGCGAACCCATATTGACCAGCGGCGAGACGAAGCGGTGATAAAGCAGAACCAGCACCGAGAACACCAGCAGGATACCGGCGACCAGGGACTGGCTGAAACTGGAGAACATCTCGGCCTGCCAGCGATCCTGCCCGAATGGATCATTGGTTACCCCAGCGGGCAGGTTCTTCATGATCGGCAGTTCCTTGATGGCATCCATCATCGTGCCCTGGACAATATCCGGCCCAAGGTCTGCGCCGACGAACACGCGCCTGCTTTGATTGTATCGCTGGACACTGACCGGGCCGGTGCCAAAGGTAATCTCGGCCACGCTCGACAGCGGTACAGAGCCTCCGGAAGCGGTCTGCACCGGCAGATTCTGGATCGTCGACAGCTTGCGCCGGGAATCTTCGGACAGCCGCACGCGGATCGGCACCTGTCGGTCTTCAAGGGAGAATTTGGCGGCATTCTGGTCGATATCGCCGATGGTAGCGATGCGAATGGCCTGGCTGAGCGCAGCGGTGGTCACGCCCAGGCTGGCAGCGAAATCGAGCCGCGGTTTAATAATGATTTCGGGCCGCCGCATATCGGCAGCAATGCGCGGCGCGACCAGCCCTTTTATGCCCTTCATCTGTTCGACCAGCGTTGCCGCAGTGGTTTCGAGCAACTGTGAATCCGAACCCGACAGCATGATCGAGATCGGCCGACCCGATCCGCCGCCGCCGCCGCCTGCGTTGAAATCGAGGAACGAGATGCGGGCATCGGGAATCTGCTGGAATTTCGGGGTCAGCCCGCGCTCGAATTCCTGGCTGGTCTTGTCGCGCTCGCGATTGAGATTGATGAAGATCCTGGCATTGCCTTCCCGCACATTGGCGAATGCCGTTGCGACATCGGGATCCTGCGAGGCCAATGCGGATACCCGGTCCGCCACTTCGACGGTCTGGGTCAGTGTCGTCCCGGGAACCATCTCAAGGTTGATCATGCTGAAGTCGCTGTTCACCGACGGGAAGAACTGCTTGGGAATGATTGCAAGCAGCACGCCGCTCAGTGCCAGCGCAGCAACGCCCACACCAACCATCCACAGCCGGTGGTCGCGCAGTCTGGCAAGCATCCGTAGCGGCAGGGTAAGCCGCCGGCCCTGCACAGCCAGCGCCTGCTTGTAGGCATCGACCCGCGCCTCATCCAGCGTCCATGACAGGATGGCCATATAGCGGTCCATCCAGGGACCGCTGGCATGTTCGGCATGACCGTGCGATTTGAGGAAATAGGCCGCCACCATCGGCGTGATCGTGCGCGCCACCGCCAGGCTGAGCAGCACCGAAGTGACCACCGTCATGCCGAAGCTCTTGAAGAACTGGCCCGGAATTCCGCCCATCAGGCCGACTGGCAGGAACACCGCCACGATCGAAAATGTGGTGGCAACCACCGCCAGCCCGATTTCGTCGGCGGCGTCGATCGATGCCTGATAGGCACTCTTGCCCATGCGCATATGGCGCACGATATTTTCGATCTCGACAATAGCATCATCGACCAGCACGCCTGCGACCAGACCCAGCGCCAGCAGCGATATGCTGTTGAGCGAGAAGCCGAACCAGGAATAGAGAAACCAGAAGGTCGGAATCGCCGATAGCGGGATGGCGATGGCGGAGATTACGGTGGCGCGCCAGTCACGCAGGAAGAAGAACACCACGATCACCGCCAGGATCGCGCCTTCAACCATGGCGGCGATCGAGCTTTCATATTGCGCCTTGATATAGTCGACCGAGGAATAGAGCCGGGAGAATCGCACTCCGGGATGTTCCTTCTCAAGTTTGGCCAGTTCGGCCACGGTTCCATCATAGAGCGAGACATCCGAAGCGCCGCGCGCCCGGGTGATGTCGATGATGATCACCGGCTTGTTGCCCAGCTTCGCAACCGATGTGACTTCGGCGAAGCTGTCGGTCACCTCGGCGAAGTCGGCCAGCTTGACGGTGCGTCCACCACCCAGCGGAATGTCTTTCTGCGACAGCGCGAGAGCCGTGCTGGCATTGCCGAGAACCCGCACTGACTGGCGTGATCCCGCGATTTCCGCCTTGCCGCCGGCCGCGTTGACGTTGATCTGACGCAGCGCATTGTTCACCTGCGTCGCCGAAACTCCAAGCGACTGCATCCGCGCCGGATCAAGCGTGACCCGGATTTCGCGCGTGACCCCGCCACCCCGCGATACCTCCGCCATGCCGGGAACCGAGAGCAACCGCTTGGCGACGATATCGTCTGCGAACCATGAGAGCTGTTCGACCGTCATGTCATCTGCGGTGATTGCCCATGCGGCTATCTCTGCTCCCCTGCCCTGGATCTTGTTGACCCGTGGCTCGAGAATCCCCTCAGGCAATTCACTCCGCGCCTGATCGACGGCATTCTTGACCTCGTTGACCGCAGCGTTGATGTCGGTGCCGATCTGGAACATCACAAAGGTCTGGCTGCTGCCTTCGGTTGCCGTCGAGCTGATCGAATTGACCCCGTTAATCGTGCGAACTGCCGATTCGACCCGCTGAGTAATCTGCGTCTCGATCTCGGTTGGCGCAGCTCCGGGCTGTGCGATCACCACCACCACGGCAGGGAATTCGATGTCGGGCATATCCTGCACCTTCATCTGCATGAAGGATGCAATGCCCATCAGCATCAAGCCGACGAACAGGATAATCGGCACCACCGGATTGCGGATGGACCAGGCCGAGATGTTGCGGAAATTCATGGCTTAGACACGCGCCGGCTCACTGCCGGACCAGCCTGGGGCTGACGGTTTCGCCGGGAGACAGAAACCCTCCCGAACGCACGACCACTCGCTCGTTGCCGTTCAGCCCTTCGACAATGGCGATGCCGGTATCCGAAACCATGCCGGTCCTGACATTGCGGCGCTGCGCCCTGTTATCCTTGCCGACAATATAGACATAACTGCCCTTGCTATCCGAAAGCAGGGCCGAATTGGGCAGTTGCGGAGCGACCACAGTGCCTGCAGCGATCACTGCGCTGGCGAAACCGCCCGGCTTGAGTTCGGGCGCATAGGCGAGCGCGATCCGGGCCATGCCCTGGCGGCTTTGCGGATCGATCACCGGGGCAAGCTGCCAGACCTGGCCTGCAAAAACCTTGTCCGAACCAACCGGCGTCACCTGTGCCATGGTCCCCTGTGCAAGCTTGGCAAGATCGACTTCGCCGATCTGCGCCTTCAACTCCATCTCGCCGCCCTTGGCGATGCGGAACAGCACGCCGGTGCCACTGCCAACCACCTGGCCCGGCTCGACCATGCGTTCGAGCACCAGACCTGCCTCAGGGGCGACGATATCGAGCCGGCGCACCCGCGCACCAAGCTCGCCATATTGGGCGCTGGCGACGCGGACACGGGCATTGGCGGCATCGCGGGTCGCGGTCAGCCGATCGACATCGGCCTTCGATATGAACCCGCGATCGACCAGCCGGAGCGCGCGATCGAGATTAGCCTGGGCAAGCCGGGCATCGGCCTGTGCTACCTGGATCTGCGCCGCCTGGCTGGCCTGTTGCTGGATCTGCACCGAACGATCGATCACTGCGAGCACCTGGCCCCGGCCCACCCACTGGCCCGGCTCGACAAGAACCTGCATCACCTGTCCGCCTTCACCGGCAACACCTACCGGCAGCTCGCGCCGGGCGGCCAAAGTGCCATTGGCGTTGATCTGTCCGGCTATGGATGTGCGGCCCGGCGCAACCACGCTGACCACGGGCGCCTGGCTGGCACCCTTGTTGACGAACGGATCCTCCTGCTCATTCCTGAGCATGAACCACACACCGACGATGATCACGAATGCGATGCCCGCGATCAGCCAGAGCCGGCGGCGTGAGCGGCGATCTTCGTCACCTTCTTCTTCAAGCGGATTGTACGGCGCGGCAAGGTGCTGCTCGTCCGCCGTATCGATCCGTGCGTCGTAGTTCATTAACGGTCACCGCTTTGGTCAGCGCCAGCCCGGCAAGGCATGGCCTGATGGCATTGCACAACTAAAGCACCCGCAATCTGGCCCAAGGTTTTCTTTGGCCGGATCGGGGCGTCAATTTCATCCGGCGGCCATAGACGCACCGCCGAAGAGTGGCAATCCGCGGTGATAACTCCGCGACAAACCGCGACAATCCGGGCGCAGTGCGGCGAGGTGTGCCGCAACAACCCCGGAATATCCAGTCCGTCTAGCGAACCCTTCCGCGCTGGACCAGATTGGCCACCCCAAGCAGGATCACTGCGCCGACAATGGCAATTACCAACCCGACTATCGAAAACTCCTTGACCGAACCGCCAATTCCCAACAGCGGACGGGCAACAAGATTGCCGACCACCGAGCCGACGCAGCCGACCACGATATTCCAGAAGATGCCCATCGAAGCATCGCGGTTCATCACCTTGCTGGCGAGCCATCCGGCAACGCCACCGACGATCAATGCAATAATCCAGCCCATCCAATCCTCCTGTTATTAACCGACCCGAAAAGGCCCTTCCGGACGGACCGGAAGCGCTGCCGCCCGCAGGTTCAAAGCTGCGGGCAGTTGCAATGGTTTACAGGAGGGCAGCCAGCCTGTCGCCCCAAATTTTCTCCCGGCGTTGCGCAGTTGCGATGCCGGTCAGTAGCGTTGCTGGCGCTCGTAGAGGTCGCGGTAGTGCTGGATGCGGGTGACGCGCAGCCCCTGCATGCCGGCACGGTCGACGGCGCGCTGCCATGACGCGAACTCTTCCAGCGTCAGCTGATAGCGCTCGCACACCTCCTCGATCGTCAGCAGCCCACCGTTGACGGCGGCGACGACTTCGGCCTTGCGCCGCACAACCCAGCGGGTGGTGTCGGGCGAAGGCAGCGAATCAACCGTGAGTGGCTCACCGAGCGGACCGATCACCATTGCGGGGCGTATTTTCTGGTTTTCTATCATTGTGTGCCTCGGCCGCTGAAATCAGATGCAATGGCGACAGAGCCATCCTTGTCTTGGGTTGGTTTGCTATTGCGTGAAGCAGTTGGGTTAACAGGGTCTAAGCTTTGCCCGAAATCGGCGACAAGCCGTGCCGAACCACGGTCAAAACTGCCGCCCGCCGGCGCTCCGTTGGCTGCCGCACCAGCCGCCAGCGTGCAGCGCATGGCATGAGCGGCGCTGAACCGCGCCTTGAGGCTTTGCCATTCCGGACGCCAAACTTCGCCAGCGGCGGGTTGGGCAGGCAGCCATTGATTCTGGTCGATCCCGATTTCCATGACAACGCCTATAGACCCGGCAAGGTCAAGACGAGGTAAAGGCGGCCTTTACCTGCCGTTGACGATGATTAACCCGCCGGAAACCTTAAGCAGCAGCGATGTTCCCAATTCCGCCCGCGACCTGTAAGGGCTCTCGCATGAGCATCGCCGCATCACCGACCGGTCTCGACACCGCTGCGCTTTTCCAACTTTCCGGCGCGATTGCGGCGCGGCGGATCGTAGTCGCCATGTCGGGCGGCGTTGACAGTTCGGTGGTGGCGGCGCTGGCCGCGGCAAGCGGCGCGGAAGTGATCGGCATCACCTTGCAGCTATACGATTACGGTGCAGCGAGTGCCCGCAAGGGTGCCTGCTGCGCCGGTGACGATATTCGCGATGCCCGCGCCGTTGCCGACCGGCTGGGCATCGCGCACTATGTTTTCGACCATGAAACGCGCTTCCGCGAGGAGGTGGTCGAGCGCTTTGCCGACGATTATCTCGCGGGGCGCACCCCGATCCCCTGTATCCGCTGCAACATGGGGCCCAAGTTCACCGACCTTTTTGCCATGGCGCGCGAACTGGGTGCGGATTGCCTGGCGACCGGCCATTATGTCCGCCGCAAGGAAGGCCTCGCCGGACCGGAACTGCACCGCGCGGCCGATCCGGCTCGCGACCAGAGCTATTTCCTCTACGCCACCACCGAGGCCCAGCTCGACTATCTGCGCTTCCCGCTCGGCGGCCTGCCTAAGGCGGAGGTTCGCAGCATTGCCGAAGCGGCGGGCCTCAGGGTCGCCGCCAAGCCCGACAGCCAGGACATCTGCTTTGTCCCCGATGGCGACTATGCCTCGGTGGTGCGCAAGGTCCGGCCCGAGGGCGATGCGCCGGGCGAAATCGTCCATGCCACCAGCGGCGAAGTGCTCGGCAGCCACCGCGGGGTCATAAATTTCACCGTCGGCCAGCGGCGCGGGCTCGAGATCGGGGGTCTTGCAGAGCCGCTCTATGTTACCGGTATTGATGGGCCGGGCAGACGCGTGCTGGTGGGGCCGCGCGAGCTGCTGGCAGTGCGCGCGGCGCGGCTCATCGAGACCAACCGCATCGGCCCCCTGCCCGAGACACTGCCCCCCGATGCACCGCTAACCGCCAAAGTACGTTCGCTGGCAAAGCCGGTTCCGGTGACGCTGGAAGGCCCGCTGGGTTACGGCGCGGCATGTTCGATCCGCTTCGCCAGTCCGGAATATGGAGTCGCACCGGGTCAGGCAGCAGTGCTTTATGCGGGCGAGCGGGTGATCGGCGGCGGCTGGATCGATTCGACAACCCCCGCGAATTAATCCTGCCAGGGTTCCAGCACGCAGCCCGGGCCGTCGCGGAATGTGGCGGTCTGGCTGGCCAGAAGCGGAAATCGGGCGGTGACGCTCTTGTCGTCGGCATCGGCGCTGAGCATGATTAATGCCATGCCGGGCTCGAAATCCTTGCGGCAGTCTGAAATGCTGCGCCCGCCGACAAAGTGGCACGAACAGCCCACCCGCGCACCGAAGGAAGCGCCGGTGATCGCGTAGCCGGTGATCGGCTTCCAGAACCACGCAAGCAGCGCGGCCGCCAGCAACAGCAGCCAAAGCCAGGGCTTGCGGGATGAACGAAGTGCGGAACGGGGCTTGGCTTTGGCCATCGACGCTGTTGCCATCCCCTCTCGTCTTGCGCATGGAAGGCGCGCCATGGTGACGCGCCGCCTTTCCCTTATCCTGCCGCTGGCCATGCTGCCAGCCCTGATCGGCTGCGGCGCCGGCAATGCGCCCCCTCCTGCCGAACCCTTGAGCGATGCCGCTCTGGCGGCGGTGAATTCCAGGCCCGGCGTGCCGCGCCAGAAGCTGGCCCGCGCCATCGACGCGCTGTTTGCCGGCGATGCAGCGGGCGAGACCCGCGCCCTGCTGGTGCTGCACAACGGCCGGATCGTCGCCGAACGCTATGGCAAGGGGTACGGCAAGGACACGCGGCTGATCGGCTGGTCGATGAGCAAGACGATCACCGGCGTCATGACCGGGATGCTGGTCGCCGACGGGAGGCTGCGGCTCGACGAGACCGCGCCGGTGCCAACATGGCAGCGCTCGGGAGATCCGCGCGGTGAGATTACCCTGCGGCAGCTGCTGCAGATGCGCTCCGGACTGCGCCACACCGAAATCGGCGATCCGATCTATACGTCCGACGAAGTGCGCATGCTGTTCCTCGACGGCCGCGACGATATGGCCGCACTGGCCGAAGCCCAGCCGCTGGAAGCCGAGCCGGGCCGCAAGTTCGAATATTCCTCGCCCACCACAGTCATCCTCGCCGACCTTGCCGCCCGGACCCTGACCGACAGCCACGATCCCGCAATCCGCCGCGAGACTGTCGCGGGCTATCTGCGCACGCGGCTGTTCGAGCCGCTGGGAATGCGCTCGATGGTGGCGGAATACGATGCGGCCGGCACCATGATCGGATCCAGCCTGATCCACGGCACGGCCCGCGACTGGGCAAAGTTCGGCGAGTTCCTGCGCCATGGCGGCTCGATCCGCGGCGCGCAGCTGATCCCGCGCAGCTGGATCGATTTCATGCTCAGCCCCTCACCGCGCAATCCCGCATACGGCGCGCAGGTCTGGCTCAACCGGGCCAATGCATCGGGCGTGGAGCGCCTGTTCGGAACCCGCGCCCCGCGAAGCCTGTTCGCCTGCCAGGGTCATCTCGGCCAATACGTCATCGTCTCGCCCGATCAGGGGCTGACGGTCGTACGGCTCGGCAAGACCGATGACGACAAGCAAGATGTGCTGCGTCAGCGGATGAGCGACATCGTCGCGTTGTTTCCGCGGCAGTAGATCCTACTTCGCCCCGGCGTGGTGCGGCAGCACGTCCTCCGCCGCCATGCCATGCTCGTCGACCAGGCCTTCGGGATCGGGATGGATGAACATTTCGACGTCCGGAAATTCGGCAAGCAACTTTGCCTCGATCTCGTCCATCACCCGGTGCGCCTCGATCAGGTTCATCTTGCCATCGACCCACACGTGGAACTGCACGAAATCGCGATTGCCCGAGGTGCGCGTGCGCATGTCGTGGACGCCGCGCAGCTCGGGGTGGCGGCCAAGCACTTCGATGAACCGCGCCTTCTTTTCTTCCGGCCATTCCTTGTCCATCAGCTGCTCGATCGCCTCATGCGAGGCGCGCCAGCCGCCCCAGCCGAGCCACAGCGCGATGATCAGACCGAACACCGGATCGGCACCGGCAACGCCGGCATACTGGTCCAGCGCCAGCGCCGCGATCACGGCAAGGTTGAGAAACAGGTCGGACTGGTAGTGGACATGGTCGGTCGAGATGGCCAGGCTGCCGGTCTGGCGGATGACGTGGCGCTGCCAGGCCAGTAGCGCCAGGGTCGCCGCGATGGCGATCAGCGATACCGTAATCCCCTCGCCCGCCGCTGCGGTGCGCGAGCCACCCAGGAACTGTTCGATCGCGCGCGCCGCCAGCGTCAGCGCCGAGATCGAGATCAGCACCACCTGAAACATCGCGGCGAGCGCTTCGGCCTTGCCGTGGCCGAAGCGGTGATTATCGTCATCGGGCTGCGCTGCCACCCACACCCCGGCCAGTGTCGCCACACTGGCGACCAGATCGAGCACGGTGTCGGCAAGGCTGCCCAGCATGGCGGTCGAGCCGGTCGACCAGGCCGCCCACGCCTTGAGCCCGACCAGCAGCATGGCCACCGCGATGCTGGCAAGCGCGGCGCTGCGATTGAGTTTGGCGGAACCGGCGATCCGTTTCATGGGTAGAGCAGCGTGCTGTCCCAGCCGCCCCCCGTCCTGGTGAAACGCCGACGTTCGTGCAGCCGATAGGGCCGGTCCAGCCAGAATTCCATCGCCTGCGGGGTCAGGCGGAAGCCGGTCCAGTGCGACGGACGCTCAACCTCGCACCCGGCAAAGCGCGCTTCCGCCGCCTCATACCGGGCGACAAACGTGGCGCGATCCGCCAGCGGTGCGGACTGGTGCGAAGCCACAGCGCCCAGTTGCGCTTCGCGGGCGCGGCTGGCGAAATAGGCATCGGCTTCGGCATCGCCAACCTGCTGTAGCGGACCTTCGATACGGATCTGGCGGCGCAGCGATTTCCAGTGGAAAAGCAGCGCGGCTTGGGGGTTGGCGAGAATTTCGTCGCCTTTGCGGCTATTGGTATGGGTGAAAAAGGTAAATCCTTGCGGCCCATGGCTCTTGAGCAGCACCATCCGCAGCGAAGGAAGCCCGCCGGGGGTCGCAGTGGCAACTGCCATGGCGTTGGCATCGTTCGGTTCACTGGCCCTCGCCGCGGCAAACCAGCGTTCGAACAGGGCTATCGGTTCGTCTTCGCCAATCAGTTCGGCACTCTGTTCAGCTTCCACGCGAAATTCCCGGATATTTCGACAATGTTGCACGGCCAGACAATCCTGGCCACGCTGGCGGGCTTTTTCCACGCCGCCACGCATGCAGTCATAGCCTTGGCCGGGGAAGGAGGAAAGCACGGCTTGTCCTTCCTGCATTGCCCACCTAGCTTAACACCATGGCAACAGACCCCTATTCGATCCTCGGCGTAGCGCGGGGTGCGAGCGAGAAGGACATCAAGTCCGCTTATCGCAAGCTCGCCAAGGAGCTTCACCCGGATCGCAACACCGATAATCCCAAGGCCACGGAGCGCTTCAGTGAGGCGACCCGCGCCTACGATTTGCTGTCCGACAAGGACAAGCGCGCCCGCTTCGACCGCGGCGAAATCGACATCGACGGCAATCCGGCAATGGGCTTCGGCTATGGCGCTGGCGGGCCGGGCGGTGGTTTTGGCGGCGGCCAGCGCGGCTTCCGTACCGAGGGTTTCGGCGCGGAAAATATCGATATCGGAGATATTTTCGGAGACATCTTCGGCGGAGGCCAGCGGGGTGGCGGCGGCTTTGGCGGAGCCCGGCAACGCGCCGCCCCGAAGGGGGCCAATGCCCAGTACCGGCTCAATGTCTCCTTTGCCGACGCCGCCAGCTGTGCGCCCCAGCGCATCACCCTCAGCGACGGCAAGACCATCGACCTCAAGCTGCCTTCAGGTCTTGAGGATGGCGCCCAGATGCGGCTTGCCGGCAAGGGCGAGCCCGGGCCCGGCGGCAACGGCGACGCCCTGGTGACGATTCAGATCCAGCTGCACCCCTTCTTCCGCCGCGATGGCGACAATATCCGGCTCGACCTGCCGGTCAGCCTCGATGAGGCAGTAGGCGGCGCGCAAGTGAAAGTGCCGACTGTCGAAGGCCCGGTGATGCTCAACATTGCCGCGGGAAGCAGTTCGGGCAAGACATTGCGACTCAAGGGCCGCGGCTTCACCCGCAAGGACGGCAGCCGCGGCGATCAGCTGGTGACGCTGGAGATCGCGCTGCCCGAAGCCGACGCCGATCTCGTCAGACGGCTTGAAGGCTGGCGCGATACCCGCGCGCTGCGGGCAAAACTGGGCGTCTAGGCATATGGAAGAAAAGCCGCTCGGCGCCCCGGCAACCCACCCTGACCTCTCGCCCGAGGCGCGCCGTCGCGAAGCGCTCAGCTGGCGCGACGATCTGCAGGACCGGCTTGACATGTTTGCCAACCGCCGGGTGCGGTTGCTGGCGGTGCTCAGGCGCGTATGGATCGGATCCTATTACGATGGCTTCATCCACGCCGGCAACCTCGCCTATATGGCGATCCTGGCGCTGTTCCCGTTCTTCATCGCCGTCGCGGCGATCTTTTCTGCCATTGGCGAGCCGGCGCAACTCGATGCCTCGATCGATGCGATGCTTGTGGCGGTGCCGCCGATGGTCGCGAAAGTGATCGCTCCGGTTGCGCACGATGTCGTGGCGGCGCGCAGCGGCTGGCTGCTGTGGGCGGGCGGACTGGTTGGGCTGTGGACGGCCGGCAGCCTGCTCGAAACCATCCGCGACATCCTCCACCGCGCCTATGGCACCCCGGCCACCGAGGCCTTCTGGCGATACCGGCTGGTCTCGACCGGCGTCATCTTCGGGGCGGTGACCCTGCTGCTGCTCTCGCTGTTCGCGCAGGTGGCGATCGTCACTGCCGAGGAAGTGATCGCGGCTTGGTTTCCGCGCATGGAAAGCGTGTTCGCCGACCTCACCTTTTCACGCCTGATCACTGCCGGCGTGCTGTTCGTCTCGATTTTGCTGCTGTTCGTCTCGCTGACCCCCGGACCATATCACACCCGCGCCTATCCCAAATGGCCCGGCGCACTGCTTGTGACCCTGTGGTGGGTGGCGGTAACCGTGCTGTTGCCGGGGGCGCTGCGGGCCTTTTTCACCTATGACCTCACCTATGGCAGTCTGGCCGGGGTGATGATCGCGCTTTTCTTTTTCTGGCTGGTTGGCCTAGGGATCGTTGTCGGCGCGGAACTCAACGCCGCGCTTGCCGTCACACCGGAGGAGCGCGCGCTGCTGGAACTGGCGGCTGCCAAGATAAAGTCCGGCAAGAATGCGGAAGGACACGATGTGACTGCGGGAGGGAACGAATGAGCGGCCTGATGAAGGGCAAGCGCGGCCTTATAATGGGGCTCGCCAACGACAAGTCGCTGGCCTGGGGCATTGCCCGGAAGCTGCATGATCATGGCGCGGAAATGGCATTCTCCTATCAGGGCGAAGCGCTGGAAAAGCGCGTGCGGCCGCTGGCGGCAAGCCTGGGGAGCGACTTCCTGATTGAATGCGACGTTGCCGACATGGCTGCGCTGGATACAGCATTCGGCACCCTGGCGGCGCGCTGGCCGACGATCGACTTCCTGGTCCACGCCATCGGCTTTTCCGACAAGAACGAGCTGCGCGGCAAATATGTCGACACCAGCCTCGAAAACTTCCTGATGACGATGAATATTTCCGCCTACAGCCTGGTCGCCGTGACCCGGCGCGCCGCGGAAATGATGCCGCTCCGCGAGGACGGCAGCGGCGGCGGTGCGGTGCTGACTCTGTCCTATTACGGCGCGGAAAAGGTGATCCCGCACTATAACGTCATGGGTGTCGCCAAGGCAGCGCTGGAAACCAGCGTCAAATATCTCGCCAACGACCTCGGCCCGCTTGGAATCCGGGTGAACGCCATTTCCGCCGGCCCGATCAAGACGCTGGCGGCCAGCGGCATCGGCGATTTCCGCTATATCCTCAAATGGAACGAGCTCAATTCGCCGATGCGGCGCAATGTTACCATCGAGGACGTCGGCGGTGCCGCGCTCTATCTGCTTTCAGGGCTGGCTTCGGGCGTCACTGGTGAGACGCATCATGTCGATGCCGGCTACAACGTGATCGGCATGAAGCAGGAAGATGCGCCCGATATCGCGCTGACCTGAGCAGGATCAGGGCGCTTCGGTGCCCGCGTCCTGCAGCTTGCGCTGCTTCGCCTCGTACTGGCGCTCGGCTTCCTCGACACGTGCCTGTGCTTCGGCGGCATCGGCATCGATGGTGGAAAGCCGCCTGGCCCGTTCTTCGGCGATCAGCTCGGCGAATCGGATGTTGGGGTCGGTCTCTTTCTCGGCATAGGCCTTGTCGATCAGTTGCTGGGTGCAGCCCAGCGCGCCGCCCGGCCCCGTCGGCGAGCAGCTCAGTGTTCCCGTCTTGCCAACGGTCTCATAAGCCAGCACCCGGTTGTTCCAGGCATCGTTCTGCGGAGACAATGGCGCGCGCAGCGCCTCCGGAATTCGATAGCGCTCAGCCTCGTCCTTGCGGGCGCAAACGGTGATTTCGCCTTCGCCGGATTCGGGGCAGGGATCGTCGCCAAAGACGATCAGCTGGTTGACCTTCTCACCCGCATCCTGCGCCATGGCGGGCGATGCAGACAGGGTCGAGGCGGCGAGCAGGGCGGTTGCGGCAATAAATAGGCGCGTCACGGGAGTGCTCCTTGCGCTGGGTCTGGCCAATATAGGCGTGGTCGCGGTTGAATGGTAGCTGAAGCGCAGCAAAAGTGAATTGACCGGGCGCAATCTGTCAGATGCGGTCCGCAGTCAGATTTTCTCCGACAAGCGAATCGCCAGCCGGCAGCCGAGCCGGATCGCGCCCGACAGCAGCGGATAGGCGGGCGCGCGCTCGGCCCCGGCAGCCAGCGCCGCGTCCATGTGGGCGCGCTCGTCATCGCGGAATTCATCGACCATGGCGGAAAGTTCTGGGTCAGTGTCACCAAGCTCTTCGAGCTGGGCGGTGTAGTGCCGGTCGATCTCCTGCTCGATCGCCGCGGTGCAGGCCATCGCCGCTTCCGGGCCGATCAGCGCGGTTGCAGCGCCCAGCGCATAGCCCGCCGCCGACCATAGCGGTTGCAGCAGCGTCGGACGCACCCCGCGCGCGGTCATCAGCGTATCGAAGCGCTGTCGGTGCGCCGCTTCCTGCGCTGCCATCGCGGCAATTTCCTCGGCCAGCGGAGCGTGGGTTCCCATCACTGCCATCTGGCCCGCGTAAATACGGGTCGCGCCATACTCGCCCGCCTGGTCGACCCGCAGCATGTCGGCGGAGAGCCTATTTGACGAAGGGGGGGCGCTCATCTGGCAGGCCTGCCGGAGCGGGCGAGCAGCGCGAATATCGCCAGCGCAGCCGCCCCGGAAAACAGGAAGTTCCACCCGGCCAGAGAGATTCCCCACCGGCTCCACGGCGCGACATCGCAGCGGACGACCGGCGTGTCGAAAATTGCCTCCAGCGGATTGCCGGTTTTGGCGACATTGGACGAGCAGGCGGTCAGCCCCTCCCACCAGCCATATTCGGCCCCGGCGTGAAAAGCGCCGATCCCGCCGGCAACGGCAATCGCCAGTCCGGCCAGTGCCACCAGCACCGGCAGGGATGGCCGCGCCCAGGCCAGCACCGCCAGCGCCAAGGCCGCGAAATGGCCGTAACGCTGCCACCAGCACATCTCGCAGGGGTATAGTCCGAAGCCATATTGCGCGAGATAGGCCCCGCCGAGCAGCAGCCCCGGCGCCGCCAGCGCAATCATTCGCGCCTGGCGCAATGCTGCTTCACTGGACATCCTGGCGGATTACTGCGGACGCCGCGCTGCCAGCACTGCGGGTGCGGCGGTGCGGCGCAGGGTCTCTACCGCGTAGTGCATCTGGAAGTCCTTGATGCCCTTCTTCTCGAGCTCGGCGCTGGTAACGCGGAAGCGCGGATCGTCCTGCTTGTCGGATTCGAGCTTCTTGTCGTCCATGCCGACTTCGTTGATGAGGTGGCCGCGCAGGTTGGATTCGCGGAAGGTCCGCTCCGCGCGTTTCCGCGCATCGGGATCGGAAAGCTGCGGCACCCGAATGTCGGGTTCGATCCCACCTTCCTGCACCGAATGGCCCTTGGGCGTGAAATAGCGCGCCGTGGTCAGCTTGATGGCGCTGGTGCGGTCGAGGCTGATCATCGACTGGACGCTGCCCTTGCCAAAGCTGCGCTCGCCCATGATCACCGCGCGGCGCTGATCCTGCAGCGCCCCGGCGACGATTTCCGAGGCCGAAGCCGAGCCGGCGTCGATCAGCACGACGATCGGCAGACCCTTGGCGACATCGCCGCGGAACATCGATTCGGCGCGGTAGAACTCGTTTTCGCTGGCGATCCTGCCGCGCTGCGAGACAATATCGCCGCTGGTCAGGAACAGATCAGACAATGCCACGGCCTCGTCGAGCGAGCCGCCGGGGTTGGAGCGCAGATCGAGCACCAGCCCGGTGAGCTTGCCGCCCGCCTGCTTGCGCATCGCCGCGATGGCCGCATCGACATCCTTGCCCACATCGCGGGAGAATTCGTTGACGGCGATGGTGCCGACCGTGCCTTCAAGCTTCGAAGTCACCGGTTCAAGCTCGATCACTCCGCGCGTCACGGTGGCGTCGAATGGCTCGTCGCGGCCTGAGCGAAAAATCGTCAGCCGGATCGAAGTGCCCGCCTCGCCGCGCATCTTGGCGACGGCATCGTCCAGTTCGCCGCCGTAGATCAGCTTGCCGTCGAGATGGGTGATATAGTCACCCGCCTTGATCCCGGCCTTGTCCGCCGGACTGCCGCGGAACGGCGAGACAACTTTGACCGCGCCGTCGTCCATCACCACCGACAGGCCTAGCCCCGAATAGCTGCCGTCGATCATCGTTTCGAGCCGCTGGAGGCTGGCGCCATCAAGATAGGAGGAGTGCGGATCGAGGCTGGTGAGCATGCCCTCGATCGCGCCCTTCATCAGCTTGTTATCATCGACCGGCTCGACGTAATTGGCCTTGATCAGCTGGTAGATGGCGACAAGCTTGCCAAATTGCGGACCGGAGCGGCCATCGACGGCGGCAAGCCCGGCCGTGGTCGCCGGCAGCAGCGCCACGGCGCTGACCAGCAATGCGGCGCGGGTGAGGGAGGCAAGTTTGCGGGACATGATGCGGCCTTTCGTCATTCGCGATGATTCTATAGCGTCACGGGAATGAACGCCAGATGGTTACGAAATTCGTCCATGGCTATAGTCCGCGGACATATTCTAGCGGGTTTACGGGTGTGCCGTCCTGCCGCAGTTCGACAGTGACGACAGGCCGGCCGCCGCCGGTTATGCCAAGCGGCGATCCTGCGGCCAGCGTCTCGCCAACACGGGTATCGAGCTGGGCCAGACCGGTGACCAGCGAAGTCCAGCCGCCCGGATGCTCGATGATGACAATGCTGCCAAAGCCGCGATAGGGTCCGGCGAAGGCGACGCGCCCGGGCGCGGGGGACACGGCCTGCGCGCCAGCACGGGCCGCAAGCGCGATCCCTCGCGATAGCGGCTGGCCGGGCCTGGCTTCGCCGAAACCGGTGATCAGCCGCCCGGTGACCGGCAGCAGGTATGAGGCCATGCCGCTGGCCTGGGTCGCTGCGGGTGAGGCGTCTGCCACCCGCGCTTCCTCGGGCCGCACCGGGCGCAGGACCGGGCCGGGCAGCCGCGCCAGCTGTTCGCGCATCGCTCCAGCCTTGCCGAGCACCTGGGCAAGCTCGCCCAGATCGCGCGCCTGCTCGGCCAGCGCCAGCGCGCGTTCGACTTCGCGGTCGGCAACTCCCGTAACCTGGCGTGAGGCCAGGCGCTGGCGCGTTTCAATTGCAACCAGCGACTGGCGGCGGGTCTTGAGCTGGGTTTCGCTGACCCGCATTTCGCGAGCGGCAGTTTCGGCGCGCGCCTGTAGCGCCTTGCTTCGGGCAATCTCGCCGCGCAGTGCGGCCGTCCGCCGTTCGATCTGCGGCAACATGCTCGCCAGCAGCGCCCGCATGTAGACCGTTTCGCGCACCGACCCTGGCCGCAGCAAAGCCAGCACCGGCGGCCGCCGCGACAGGCGTTGCAGCGCGGCGGTGAGCCGGACGACCGGCTGTCGCTTTTCGGCCAGCCGCGCGCCCATCAGTTTCTGTTCGCGCCGGATCAGGGCAATGCGTGCTTCGTGAGCCGCGATTTCGGCTTCGGCCTGCTGGATACGCGCTGCCAGTGCGGCGGCCTCGCGGGCGGTATCCTTCGCGGCCTGATTGGCGCTGGCAGCAGTGGCTTCGAGCTTCTCGGCCCGGGCCCTTGCCGCATTGCTTTGCTTGCGCGCCTCGGCCAGCGCAGCGCGGGTTTCAGCGATGTCGTCATAGACCAGCGCCTGCTGTGCCGCGGCACCTAGGGGCACAACAACGGCACCTAAAGCCAGCAAGGCAGCACCGAAACGGGGGCGAGACGTCATGACGCCCTCTTAGCCCGAACGGTGATAGGGATGGCCAGCAATAATGCTGGTGGCCCGCCACAATTGTTCGGCCAGCATGGCGCGGGCGAGCATGTGCGGCCAGGTCATCGCCCCGAAACCGAGCAGCAGATCGGCCTTGCCACGCGCCGCCTCGCCGTGGCCATCCGCAGCGCCGATCAGGAAGCGCGCCTCGCGCACGCCTTCGTCGCGCCAACGCGAAAGCAGGGCGGCGAAGTCTTCCGAGGAGAGCTGGCCTCCGCGTTCGTCAAGCAGCACTTCGCGCGCAGGAGTTAGCGGGGCGGGCAGGGTGCCGCCATTTTCCGGAAGCTCGGTCATCCTGAACGGCCAGGTAATGCGCCTGGCATAGCGATCGACCAATTCGGCTTCAGGCGAGCGGCCGATCTTGCCCCGGGCAATGATGTGCAGCCGCATGCCGCGCCGTCAGGCGGCGCCGGAAGCCGGGCTGTCCCCGAAGGCCCACATGCGCTCGAGGTTATAGAAACTGCGCACTTCCGGCCGGAAAACGTGGATGATGATGTCGCCGGCATCGACCAGCACCCAGTCGGCAGCGGGCAGGCCTTCGATGCGCGAATGGCCGAAACCGGCGTGCTTGATGCGCTCGGCCAGCTTCTCGGCGATGGCCGCGACCTGGCGGCTCGACCGGCCGGAAGCGATCACCATGTAATCGGCGATGGCGCTCTTGCCCTCCAGCGGAATCGATACGATTTCCTGCGCCTGATCGTCATCGAGCGATTGCAGCACCAGCGCGTGGAGCGAGCCTGGCTCGGCAGCGATGGGCGGAGCGGCGGTGCCGTCGGCTGGCGGCATGGGTTGCGCCTGGGTCATTGAAGTGGGGTAAGCTCCTTTGGAATGCCGGTAGAAATACTGCGGCACAGTGGATGAAGGCGAATAGAAGGATTTGCTGCGGCTCTCACGAGGCGTTCGATGGAATGGAGCGATGTGTTACCCCGTCGCGCAAACCGCCTGCCGGTATGCGGCTGGCCCAGCGCGGATCGGCATGACGGATCGCCGTTGCCGAACGCTTGTCGGGATCGAAACGCAATATCACCAGCGCAGGAGCGCTCCATTCTGCCCGCTTGAGAAAACTGGCGGAACGCCGACGGTAACGGCGCAGCCAGGCCATCGCGGGGCTTGCGATAGCGCCTGCATCATAGCCCGGACGGGCGATTACCGCAATCGGCATCATCCGGGCGATCTGTCGCCAGTCTTTCCAGCGGTGCAACTGGGCGAGATTGTCCGACCCCATCAGCCAGACGAAGCGCCGTTTCGGCCAGCGGCGGATGATCTTGCGCAGCGTATCGACGGTGTAGCGGGTGCGCAGTTCGCGCTCCAGGGCGCTTGCCTTGATCGGCGCACGGCGGGCCTGCTGCTGCGCCGAGCCGAGCCGTGCAGCCAGCGGCGCCATGCCTGCTTTGGGCTTCAGAGGATTGCCGGGGGAGACCAGCCACCACACCTCGTCCAGTCCCAGTGCCTGCATCGCAAACAAGGAAATGCGCCGGTGTCCGCCGTGTGCGGGGTTGAAGCTGCCACCCAGAAGGCCTGTGAGAACCGCGCTCAGGGCCGGACCTGCCCCGAGCCGCGTACCTGCCACTTGTAGGTGGTGAGCCCTTCCAGCGCGACCGGTCCGCGCGCATGCAACCTGCCGGTGGCAATGCCGATTTCCGCGCCGAGCCCGAACTCGCCGCCATCGGCAAACTGGGTCGAGGCATTGACCATGACAATGGCACTGTCTGCCTCTTCAAGGAAGCGTTCCGCGGCTGCGGTATCTTCCGTGACAATCGCTTCGGTGTGGCTGGACGAGTGCCGGGCAATGTGGGCGAGCGCTTCGTCGAGCCCATCGACCACCGCGACCGAGAGAATTGCATCGAGATATTCGGTGTCCCAGTCATTGGCGCTGGCGGGCTGGATGCGCGAATCGATGGCGCGGGCACGGGCATCGCCGCGCAACTCGCAGCCGGCGTCGATCAGCGCACCCAGAACGTGGGCCGAATCGGGGAAACGCGCGTCTATCAGCAGGGTTTCCATTGCCCCGCAAATGCCCGTGCGGCGCATCTTGGCGTTGAGCGAAATCGCCCGGGCCATCGCGGGATCGGCGGCGCTGTGGATGTAGGTGTGGCAGATGCCATCAAGGTGCGCGAGCACCGGCACCCGGGCATCGGCCTGGACCCTTGCCACCAGGCTCTTGCCGCCGCGCGGCACGATCATGTCGATCAGCCCCGTCGCCGTCAGCATCGCGCCGACTGCGGCGCGGTCCTGGGTCGGGACCAGCTGCACGGCATCGGCGGGAGCGCCCGCCGCATCGAGCCCCCGGGCGAAAGCAGCCAGGATCGCACGGTTGGAATGGACTGCCTCGCTGCCGCCGCGCAGCAGCACGGCATTGCCCGAGCGCAGGCACAGCGCCGCCGCATCCGCGGTCACATTGGGGCGGCTTTCATAGATGATCCCGATCAGCCCGATTGGCACCCGAACCCGCGACAGGCGCAGTCCATTGGGGCGCTCGGCACTGTCGATCACCGCGCCAACCGGATCGGGCAGCGCCGCAACCTGATCGACCGCAGCGGCAATACCGGCCAGCCGCGCCGGATCGAGCTTGAGCCGGTCCAGCATCGCCTTGCTCAGGCCATTGGCCTCGCCGGTAGATATATCGCGGGCATTGGCGGCGAGGATGTCAGCCTCGGCCGCACGCAAAGCCGTGGCAGCACTGCGCAAAGCAGCCGCCTTGGCGTCATCATGCATCCGGGCCAGCTGGCGCTGGGCGGCGCGGCAGGCATGGGCGAGTGTGGCGATCAGTTCGCCGGGGAGATCGCACGGCGATTGCTGGGTGAGGTTTGGAGCAGACATGACCGGGATGCCTAACAGCCCGGCGGCGGCGAGTCACCGGTTTTGCCTGATTCGGACCTGATTACGAATCGCATCCATTCATCGCCGCTTCAGCTCCCCTCGGCGCTAGTCGGCATTTTTGTTCCATCCCGTTATAACGATTCGTCCTGCAGCTGTTTCGATTCGCCCCGATTCAGGACACAAATTAACATCGCGATTCGCATTTGACTGGAATTGTTGCTAGCGGGCAGTCGGTCGCAAGAACAATTAACGCGGGGTCGTCTTGAAAAGCAGAGCCGTTGTCGGCTGGCAGTCACGCCTGCAAAGCAGGTTTATCGATCGCGAGCTTATCATGCGATCGAACGGCCAGGTCCGATTCATCACAATTACCGCGCGCATGCAGATGGTAGCTGCTGGCCTCGTCGCATTGCTGTTGCTGGTGTGGTTCGCTTCAATGGCCGGCATGGCGATCAGCCAGTATATCTCCACGCGTGACCGCCTTGCTCTTCTCGATCGCGAAGCCAAAGTTGCCAGTGCCGAAAGCCGGGTGACGAATTACCGCAGCGGACTGGACGGTATCGCCTCCGATCTCGAAAAACGGCAGGGATTCATCGAAAAGATGGTGCAGGCCCATGTCGGCGACTTGCCGACGGATGCGCGCGCCGGAGAAACTGTTTCCGACAGCAGCGCCGAAGCGGCGAGCACAGTCGACAAGGTCAGCGCCGCGGTTCCCGAGGCTGCCGGACTCGCCCGCATCGAAGCCCGCCAGCTCGGATTTGTCGAGAAACTTACCCGACTGGCCGATCGCCGCTCTGCCGCCGCAGCATCGAAGATTCGCGAAATGGGGCTGAGCCCCGGCGAGATGCTGGCCTCGCTTGACGACAGGACCGCGCAGGGCGGGCCGTTGTTGAGCCTGGCCACCTCGCGGAGCGGTTCGCTCGACCCGCGCTTCGAACGACTCGGACTCAGCCTTGCGCGGATGAACATGCTGGAACGGGGCCTCGCGGGCATCCCGCAGGTGCTGCCGGCCAGCCTTGAATTCATCTCATCGGGATTTGGCTTTCGCCGCGATCCCTTCACCGGTGCCGGCGCATTCCATGCCGGACTCGATTTTCGCGGACCTCGCGGCGCGCCGATCTATTCGGCGGCCGCGGGGACCATCCAATTTGCCGGTGCCAAGCCCGGCTATGGCAATTGCATCGAAGTTGATCATGGCAATGGGCTGATGACCCGCTATGCTCACATGTCTGCCTTCCGCGCCAAGTCGGGGCAACGAGTCGCCGCTGGCGACGTGATCGGCGCGATCGGCAGCACCGGCCGTTCAACCGGGCCTCACCTCCATTTCGAGGTCCGGATCAACGACCGTCCCGTCAACCCCAGACCCTTCCTGGAGGCCGCCCCCCATGTTCTCGAAAAAGCCCGAAACCCCGCCTATGCGCCCGCAAGCGCCCCGGCAGCCGGTTAGTCGCCCGATGGCCAGTTCCACCTTCTCCATGCTTGGTGCCGATATGGCGATCAAGGGTGACATCGCCGCTTCGGCCGATCTCCACATCGACGGCCGGGTTGAGGGCGACATTGCCTGCGCCTCGCTGGTGCAGGGCGAAAGCAGTGAAATCGCCGGGGCAGTGATGGCACAAAGCGCGCGGATGGCCGGCACCGTCCATGGCTCGATCACCGCCCGCGAGCTGGTGATACTGGCCAGCGCGCGCATCTTTGGCGACGTCCACTACGATTCGCTGACGATCGAACAGGGCGCACAGGTCGAAGGCCGTTTCGCGGCGAACAGCGGCAGTCCGGCAATGGCACCGCTTGCCGATCCCGACGATAGTGTTGAACCTTTGCTGACACTTGCCAGCTCGGCCGACTGAAGACCCTTCAGCCTCCGAAAATTTCCGCGCGCAGGGCCTTGCGGTCCAGCTTGCCGACCATGGTCTTGGGCAGGCTGTCGCGCAGCACCACGGCATCGACCCGCTCGTGCTTGCCCAGCCTCGCGTTGAGCCAGTCCCGCAGCGCCTCGCCGGTGGTGTCCTCAGTGCCCGTGAGCGTGACAAAGGCGCGCGGGGCCTCGCCGCGATAGGGGTCGGGTACGCCGATCACCAGCGCCTCTTTCACCGCCGGGTGCTGCAGCAGGACCGCCTCGACCTGGCTGGGAAAAACCTTGAAGCCGCCGACCGCGATCATGTCCTTGCTGCGATCGACGATGCGGACATAGCCCTGGTCGTCGATCTCGGCGATATCGCCGGTACGCAGCCAGCGGCCGTCATCGCGGGTTGCAAAGGCTTCGGCTGCGGCCTCGGGACGGTTCCAGTAGCCCTGCATGACCTGCGGGCCCTGGATCGCCAGTTCGCCCGGCTCGCCCGGCGGAGCATCCTGCGCGGGATCCTCCTTGTCGAGCAATCGCAGCCGGGTGCCGGGGAAGGGGTGGCCGATCGAGCCGGGCCGATCCTCCCCCTCGAAGGCATTGCTGGATACCACACCTGAGGTTTCGGTCAGTCCGTAGCCTTCGACCAGGTTCGCCCCGGTGACCGCCTCGAAGCGCTGCTTGACCGGCGCGGGCAGCGGCGCGCCGCCCGAAATGCAGACCAGCAGCGAGGTGAAATCGGTCTTGCCGATATCGGGATGATCGAGCAGCGCCTGATACATGGTCGGCACTCCGGGCATCGAAGTGGCGCGGGTGCGGGCAATGGTCTTGAGGCACTGCACCGCATCGAAGCGCGGCAGCATGGCGATGCAGCCGCCATCGAGCACAGTGCGGTTGAGCACGCAGGCATTGGCGAAGACGTGGAAGAACGGCAGCACCCCGACGATCATGTCACGCTCATGGCTGTGCGGGTCTACGGCGACGATCTGGCGGGCATTGGCCGACAGGTTCTGATGGGTGAGCATCGCGCCCTTCGGCGTGCCGGTGGTGCCGCCGGTATATTGCAGCAGCGCCAGGTCATGCTCGGGATCGATGGCGACCGGCCGGGGCGGGTTGCGCGACAGCATGTCGTGCCATTCGCAGATGTCCGG
This sequence comes from uncultured Alphaproteobacteria bacterium, assembly GCA_963791765.1. Taxonomy (GTDB): domain Bacteria; phylum Pseudomonadota; class Alphaproteobacteria; order Sphingomonadales; family Sphingomonadaceae; genus Novosphingobium. Next base: position 324,814 of record CAWBTL010000003.1, on the reverse strand, counting down.
CGCGACCGGTACGGGCGTCAGATCCTTGCGCTTGAACAGGCGCAGCCCGATGCCTTGCAGCCTGGGCAGCATGCGCGCCAGCCGCCCCACGATCAGTCGTTCCAGTGCCGATTCGCGCAAGACCTGAACTGCCGTGGGCAGCAGCGCCGGGACATCGAGCGAGACCAGCACCCGTGTTCCCGAATCGGCGACCTGCACCTCCAGCTCCCCGGCGGTGTAGAGGGGCGAGAAATTCACCACCGTCGCGCCGGCCAGCATCGCCCCGAAGTAGGCCGGGATGTAGATGGGCACATTGGGCAGGAACAGGCCGACGCGGTCACCCTTGGCCACGCCTATCGCCTGCAAGCCGGCGGCAAAGGCGCGTGCCTCGGCCAGCATCGCAGCATAGGTGTAGATGCGGCCGTAGAAGTCGACGAGCGGGGCGGTTGGATTGGCGGCAACGCTGGCTTCGAATAGCGAAGTCATCGCCAGCGGCGCGAAGCTTTGATCCCACGCGCAGGGGTGCGCATAGTGCTGGACCCAAGGCTCACGGGCGTTGTTTACATTCATGTAAGCTAGTGTGCTCCCGATTGCCCGCAAGGGCAAGGGGGATTGGCGTCAGGCGCGGTTGAAATGCTGCAAAATCAGCCCTGTTCGGCGGCCTCGGCAGCGCGCTTGGCTTCGAGCCATGCCGCGGCTTCGGCTTCCTGCGCGGCGTCGCTGGCGACCTTGACAGCAGCATCGCGTTCGGCGCGCAGCTCTTCGATCAGCGAAGCGCGGTCATCGCCCAGCCGCGCATCATCGCCGGCCTGGTCAATCAATCCGGCCTTCTTGGCCGCCTTGGCCACGATCGCATCAAGTTCGCGCTGCGAGCAAAGGCCCAGCGTCACCGGATCCTTCGCCTGGATGTTGGCGATGTTCCAGTGGCTGCGGTCGCGGATCGCGGCGATGGTGTTGCGGGTGGTGCCGATCAGTTTGCCGATCTGGGCGTCGGAGATTTCCGGGTGGTTGCGCAGGATCCAGGCGATGCCATCGGGCTTGTCCTGTCGCTTGGACACCGGCGTATAGCGCGGCCCCCGGGTGCGGCTGACGCTGACCGGCGCCTTCTGCATCTTGAGCGCGTAATTCGGATCGACCTGGCCCTTTTCGATCTCGGCCATGGTCAGCTCGCCGGCGCGCACCGGATCGCGGCCGGTGTATTTGCTGCTGGCCAGATCGTCGGCCATCGCCTGCACTTCGAGGATGTGCAGTCCGCAGAATTCAGCGATCTGTTCGAAGGTCAGCGCAGTGCTGTCAACAAGCCACGACGCCGTTGCATGCGGCATGAGCGGGGTGGGCTGGGTCACGGGTATTCTCCGGCAGAAATTAATAGGGCCGCCCCTTGGGGAGCGGCGGTTCGGCGGGCGATGTAGGCTATCGCGCCGCGTTCGGCAAGGATCGAGTCATGCCATCGCGACATAATTCGGCAGCGCCTCGATGCGCTTCAGCCAGGCGCAGACCGCTGGATAGTCATGCAGCCGAAAGCCGCCCGCCTCGCAGACATGGGTATAGGCAAAGAGCGCAATGTCGGCGAGGCTTACGCCGCCGCCCACCAGCCAGTCCTGCTGCGCCAGTTGTTCGTCCATCAGCGCCAGCGCCGCTTCGCCGCCGGCGCGCTTGGCCATGATCTGGCCGCGCTGGACCTCGCTGAGATTGCCTTCGCCGACAAACAGCAGCCAGAACCGCAAGGTCGCGACGTTGGGTTCGTGGTTGTACTGCTCGAAAAACATCCAGCGCAGCATGTCCGCGCGCTCGAATCGCCCGCCCGGAACCAGTTCACTACCCTCGGCGAGATACCAGCAGGCGGCATTGCTTTCGGGCAGGAACCGTGACCCCACCTGCAGCACCGGGATGCGGCCATTGGCGTTGACGCTGGTCAGAAACTCCGGCGTGCGGGTTTCGCCCTGCATGATGTCGTAAAGCCGCCGTTCCAGCGGCAGGCCCAGCAGCGCAGCGGTGAGCCTGATCTTGTAGCAATTGCCGCTGCGCGGATCTTCATGAAGAGTCAGCTTGTCCATGTCACATCTCAAGCACGATCTTGCCGACATGCTCCCCCGCCTCCATCCGCGCGTGGGCGGCGGCGGCTTCGGCCAGCGGGAAGGTGCGGTCCATCACCGGACGCAGCGCGCCTTCTTCGACGAAGGGCCAGGCGTTCCGGTGAATTTCCTGCGCCAGCAGCCCCTTGAATTCGGCAGTGCGGGGGCGCAGCGTCGAGCCGGTGAGCGTATAGCGTCGCGCCATGATCAATGCCATGTTGAGCTCGACTTTGGCCCCGCCCAGCACCGCGATGGTGACATGGCGGCCATCCTCGGCCAGGCATTTGAGATTGCGCGGCACATAGTCACCCGAAACCATGTCGAGCACGACCTCCACGCCCTTGCCGCCGGTAATCCGCGCCACTTCGGCAACAAAATCCTGCGCCTTGTAATCGATGGCATGGGCCGCGCCGATTTCCAGCGCCTTCGCGCATTTCTCTGCGCCGCCGCAGGTGACGATGACGGTCAGCCCGAACAGCCGCCCCAGATTGATCGCCATGGTGCCGATGCCGCTGGTACCGCCATGGACCAGCAGCCACTCGCCCTCTCTTGCCCAGCCGCGTTCGAAGACATTGTGCCAGACCGTAAACAGCGTTTCAGGCAGCGCCGCCGCTTCGGCCAGTGGCAGGCCGGCGGGGACGGGCAGGCAATGCCGCGCATCGGCGAGGCAATATTCGGCATAGCCACCGCCTGACACAAGGGCGCAGATCTTCTGGCCAGGAAACAGGCCGGAAACACCCGCACCAAGGGCAACAATCTCGCCCGCGATCTCAAGCCCCGGGATCGGCGATGCACCCGGCGGCGGCGGATAAAGGCCCTGCCGCTGGGCGACGTCCGGGCGATTGACCCCGGCAAAGGCGACCTTGACCAGCACCTCACCCGAGCCGGGGCGCGGCACTGGCAGAGTTTCCACACGCAACACTTCCGGCCCGCCGGGAGCATCGAAGCCGGCTGCCGTCATGGTTTCGGGAATGATTGCAGCCACTTGCGCCCCCTTTTCCGGCCAAATGCCGTGACTGTGCACTAGCGCCGGAACCGGTTGACAGCAAGCGTCCAGCGTTCGATGTTGCGCCGCAATGGACGATGATGATCGACCAAGACCGCGCGGAGATGCCGCCAGCTTGCTGGGGCGCGAAAGCCTGGACAGCTATTCGCGCGACGAACTCGACGCGCGCATCGCCCAGCTCCAAGCCGAAATTGCCCGCGTTACCGCCCACCGTGACAAGGCCAAGGCCCATATGGCCGCCGCCGATGCGCTGTTCAAATCGAAGCAACCTTGAATTATCTCGGCCCTCGCATTGACCGGGGGTGCCCCCATATAGGAATGGTTAACCAACCGCGTTCATACATCCGGTTGTGCCGAAATTCATTCTGACCAGCGAAAGTGCTTTAGATGCCAAGTTTCGCCCAAAGTCTTGAGAAAACCCTCCATGCCGCGCTTAGCCATGCGTCGGAGCGCAGCCACGAATATGCGACTCTCGAGCATCTGCTGCTCGCGCTGATCGACGATGCCGACGCGGCGGCGGTGATGGAAGCCTGCGGTGTCGAACTCGGCGATCTTGGCGAGGTCGTGCGGCAGTATCTCGATCAGGAATACCAGTCGCTCAAGACCGCGGAAAAGGGCGATCCCGCCCCGACCGCCGGTTTCCAGCGGGTGATCCAGCGCGCCATTCTCCACGTCCAGTCATCGGGCAAGGATACCGTCACCGGCGCCAATGTGCTGGTCGCACTGTTTTCCGAGCGTGACAGCTATGCCGTCTATTTCCTCCAGCAACAGGACATGAGCCGGCTCGATGCGGTGAGCTATATCAGCCACGGCATCGGCAAGGGCGGCAAACGCATCGAGGACCGCACCCCCAAGGGCGCCGAACAGGAAGCCCCCCCGCCCGAGGAAAAGGGCGACGCCAAGAACCAGAAAAAGGATTCCGCGCTCGACCAGTTTTGCGTCAACCTCAATGAAAAGGCGCTGAACGGCAAGATCGATCCGCTGATCGGCCGCGGCCCGGAGGTTGACCGCACCATCCAGATCCTGTGCCGACGCTCGAAGAACAACCCGCTCTATGTGGGCGATCCCGGCGTCGGCAAGACCGCCATTGCCGAGGGTCTTGCCCGCAAGATCGTCGAGGGCGACGTGCCCGAAGTGCTGACCGACGCGGTGATCTATTCGCTCGACATGGGCAGCCTGCTGGCCGGCACCCGTTATCGCGGTGATTTCGAGGAGCGTCTCAAGCAGGTGGTTTCCGAACTGGAAAAACTGCCCGACGCGGTGCTGTTCATCGACGAAATCCACACCGTGATCGGCGCGGGCGCAACCAGCGGCGGGGCGATGGATGCCTCCAACCTGCTCAAGCCGGCGCTGAGCGGCGGCACCATCCGCTGCATCGGATCGACCACCTACAAGGAATTCCGCAACCACTTCGAAAAGGACCGCGCGCTGCTGCGCCGGTTCCAGAAGATCGACGTCAACGAGCCGACCATCGAGGATACGATCAAGATCCTCAAGGGCCTGCGCAGCGCCTTCGAGGACCATCACAAGGTCAAATATACGCCCGAGGCGATCAAGGTCGCGGTCGAGCTTTCCGCCCGCTACATCAACGACCGCAAGCTGCCCGACAAGGCGATCGACGTGATCGACGAGGTTGGCGCGATGCAGATGCTGGTGCCGCCGAACAAGCGCAAGAAAACGATCACCGCGCGTGAGATCGAGGCGGTGATCGCCACCATGGCGCGCATCCCGCCCAAATCGGTCAGTTCCGACGACCGCCAGGCTCTCGAACATCTCAGCCGCGACCTCAAGCGCGTCGTCTTCGGCCAGGACAAGGCCATCGAAGTGCTCTCATCCGCGATGAAGCTCAGCCGCGCTGGCCTGCGCGATCCCGACAAGCCGATCGGCAGCTTCCTGTTTTCGGGCCCCACCGGCGTCGGCAAGACCGAAGTCGCCAAGCAGCTGGCCAGCATCATGGGCATCCCGATCCAGCGCTTCGACATGTCCGAATATATGGAGCGCCATTCGGTCAGCCGCCTGATCGGCGCGCCTCCGGGCTATGTCGGCTTCGACCAGGGCGGCTTGCTGACCGATGCCGTCGACCAGCAACCGCATTGCGTGCTGCTGCTCGACGAGATCGAAAAGGCCCACCCCGATCTGTTCAACATCCTGCTGCAGGTGATGGACAACGGCCGCCTCACCGACCACCACGGCAAGACCGTCGATTTCCGCAATGTCGTGCTGATCATGACCACCAATGCCGGCGCATCCGACATGGCGCGCCAGGGCATCGGCTTTGGCGACACCTCCAAGGAAGACGCCGGCGACGAAGCGGTGAAGCGGATGTTCAGCCCTGAATTCCGCAACCGGCTCGACGCCATCGTGCCCTTCTCCTACCTGCCGACCGAAGTGATCAGCCGGGTGGTGGACAAATTCATCCTCCAGCTCGAGCTGCAGCTGGTCGAACAGAACGTCCACATCCAGTTTGACAGCGACGCGCGCAGCTGGCTGGCTGATCGCGGCTATGACAAGCTCTATGGCGCACGGCCGATGGCGCGGCTGCTGCAAGAAAAGGTCAAACAGCCGCTCGCCGAGGAGCTGCTTTTCGGCAAGCTGGCACACGGCGGCGAAGTGCATGTTTCGCTGAAAGACGAGGCGCTTTCGTTCGAACTGACGCCCGCTCCGCCCAAACTGGTGCGCAAGGCGGCACCGAAGAAGCCGGTCAAGAAGCCCCGGGCAAAGGCAGCGCCTAAGGGTGATAGCGAGGAATAGAACCAGATCGTTCTATTGCGGGGCTTCACCGCGCAGCGCCGCTCCGTGGATCCTGCCATTGACGACATAACCCGCCACGCCCGCGCGCATTTCTTCGAGGGCGGCTTCGGTGAGGTCGCGGGCGTAGGTGGCGGGGCGGCCCATCCACATCTGGCCTCTTTCGATCACCTTGCCCTGGGTCAGCATCGCACCCGCCGCCAGCATCGCGTCCGAGCCGATCCGGCAGCCGTCCATGACCACCGCACAAAGCCCCACGAAAGCGCGGTCCTCGAGGATCGAACCGTGCACCATCGCCATGTGGCCGATTAGCACATCGTCGCCGATGATCGTCGGCAGTCCGCCGGGCCGCTTGGGCTTGGGGCTGTCGCAGTGGATGACGGTGCCGTCCTGGATATTGCTGCGCGCGCCGACGACGATGCGGTTCACATCGGCGCGGAGTACGCAATTGTACCAGATGCTGGCGTCCGGCCCGATCTCGACATCGCCGATCAGGCGGCAGCCCGGTGCGATGAAAGCGCTCGAATGGATGCGCGGGGCCTTGCCGTTGATGGCGATCAGGGAGATGTCGTTGCGGGTAGCGGTCATGGTTTCACCACAAGTTGGCGCCAGCGGACGAAGGGCAGGATCGAGGCATGATCGTCGGTCCAGGCGCGGGGAGCGGGCGGTTTGAGCTTTTGCCATGGCGCATCGGGGCGGGCCTTGGCCAGTGCCGAGAGCACTTCCGGATCCCGGCTCAGCGCGACCCAGCTCGAGGGCGTCAGCAAATCGCGGTCATAGGGATTATCGTCGCGCAGGGCCACCGCCAGCCCGCGCTCGCGGGCCAGCGCGGACAGCACCGGCTCAAGCTCGATATAGCGGTTGGAAATATGCACCAGCAGCAGCCCGCGCTGGCCCAGCCGGTCCAGATAGACACCGAAGGCCTCGTCGGTGAGCAGATGCAGCGGGATAGCGTCGGATGAGAAAGCATCGATGACCAGCACATCGAGACTGCCCTTGGCCATGACGGCGAGCTCGATCCGCGCGTCCCCCACCACCACCTGGGCATCGGGCGCGCAATTGGCGACATAAGTGAAGGTGCCGTTGCGGGAGAAGTTGAGCACCGCCGGGTCGATCTCGAAGAAGCGCCATTGCTCGCCGGGCTTGTGGAAGCAGGCGAGGGTGCCGGTGCCCAGCCCGACTATGCCGATTCGCGCGGCCTGGCCATAAAGCGCCTGCGCCTGGCCCAGCGCGATCGCAGCGCCCGAACCGGGGCCGTAATAGGTCATCGGCTCGCGCGCGCGGGCGGGATCGGTAGACTGCTGGCCGTGCAAGGTCGTGCCATGGGCCAGCGTGCGCAGCCGCAGATTCGGAAAATCGCGCACTGTGTAGATGCCGAAATAGCTGCGGGTCCGCGCGCCTTCGAGCGAGGAGAAGATCGTCTGCAAGCCGCCTTGCGCCAGCAGCAGCATCGCCAGGACCGAGACGACCATCCAGCGCCAAGGCAGCAGCAACATCCCGATTGCGGCGATGGCAAGGGTCAACCAGAGCCGGAGTTGGCCCGGATCTGCCAGCGCCGCCTCGCCGAGCAGCTGCCAGCCAAGAAAAGCAGCGAAGCCGAGCAGTGCAAACCCCGCCAACCGGGCCATGACAGGGTCGAGGCCGGGCAAGCGCCGCCAGTCAAGCCGGGCAGGCAGCGGCATCAGCAGCGCGGCGGCGAAGACCAGCAGCGGATGTTCCCACACCCAATCGAACAGCATCGGCGCGAGCAGAGCCGTGAACACCCCGCCCAGTGCGCCACCGGCCGACATCACCAGATAGAACAGGGTCAGCTGCGACGCCTGCGGGCGCAGTTCGTACATCCGCGAATGCAGCACCACCGCGACGACATAGAGCAGGATGACGCTGGCAATCACCGAGGCCATGGTCCCCGAATTGCGCGAAACCATCGCCATTCCGCCCGCCAGCAGCACCACCAGCGGCGCGATGAGCGTGATGAAACCGGCAAAGCCGCGCCGGTCGGAAAAGGCAGCGACGAAGCTCAGCAGGTATAGCCCCAGCGGGATCACCCACAGCAGCGGCATGGCGAAGATGTCGGTGGTCAGATGCGTCGTGGTCGACAGCATCAGCCCGGACGGCACCGCGGCCAGCGCCAGCCACATCAGGATGCGTTTGGCCCCCACGCGCTCGGTCGGAGCGGTCATGCCCGCTGCGGCAAGTGCGGGTCCGGCCTGCCACCGCGCCCGCGCCGTCAGCGCGATCAGCACGATCAGCAACCCGTAACCCAGGCTCCAGCCGAAACTCTGGGCGTGCAGCCGCAGATTGGGCTCGACCAGCAGCGGATAGGCGATCAGCCCGGCAAAACTGCCAAGATTGGAAGCGGCGTAGAGCGCCCAGGGCTCGCCGGCATCTGGGTGCGCGGAAAACCAGCGCTGCATCAGCGGCGCCTGCGCGGATACCAGGAAGAACACCGGGCCGATGCTGGCGAAGAACAGCAGCGGCACCCACCACGCCTCTGCACCCGGGCTGGGCGGCGGCAGATTGGCGAGGGTGATCGGCAGGGTCAGCGCGGCAATGGCCAGCAACGCAATATGCACCGTCGCCTGCCGCCGGATCGGCAGCCGCGACAGCCGGTGGGCATAGGCATAGCCGGCCAGCAGCAGCGCCTGATAGACCAGCATGGCGCTGTTCCAGACATTGGGTGCACCCCCCAGCCGCGGCAAGGCCATCCGCGCCACCATCGGCTGGATCAGGAACAGCAGGAAACTGCCGGTGAGGATCGTCGCAACAAACAGCGTGCGGCGGACGGGCGGGGCAGTAGCCCGCGAGGCGGTGGTTGCCATGATATTCCTGGTCAGGCCGCTGCGTCCAGCCGGTCGGCCAGCCAGGTTTTGATCAGTGCCTGACGGGTGATGCCCCGGCGCCTGGCTTCCTGATCAAGTCCGGCGACCATCCATTGCGGGAAATCGACATTGACGCGCTTTGGCTGCAGACCGGGACGATGAGCAGAAGCCCAATCAAGGTGCGCATCGATTTCGTCGCTGCCTTCATCGAAGAGGCGGTCAAGTACTTCAGGGCTTTCTGTCTTCGGCTTCATAATAATTCACCTCGCTTGTCCGGGCCCTGCGGACGGAAATGATTCGGATGGTATCGCCGCGCTGCGTGGCAAAGGCTGCCGAGATCTTTCCGTCAATCATGCCTACAATCGCAAAACGAACTTCCGCTTCACTTCGCGCCGGGATTTGCACCCGCTTCAAATCCAGCCACAATTCCTGTGCCGATTCGAAATCGATCCCATGCTGTGCAAGATTTGCCGCGCTTTTCTCGGGATCGATTTCGAACATCAGTTAATTATAGCTCGTAAAAGGTATATTTTCAACACCATTTCTGCTCCTGCCAATCCGATAAAGCACATGCCGCCGCAGTGGATCGTCGGGGGGCAGGTTGGGGTGATCGAAATCGGCAGACGCATCGCGGATCATGCCCAGGCGTAGCATCAGCCCCCAGCTGCGCTCATTGGCGGGCACGGTGATCGCCACCAGACTCAGCGTATCGAGATTACGCCAGGCCCAATTGATGCTGGCCTGTGCGGCCTCGCGGGCATAGCCCTGACCCCAACAGTCGCGTGCCAGCCGCCAGCCGATCTCATATTCATAAGCTGGCGCACGAGGCGGCAGCAGACCGCACGAGCCCAGCAGCTTGCCGTCGTCCAGCCGCTCGACCGCCCACAGGCAATGGCCGCAGCTGGCCTGCAGCGCGTTCATCCGGCCGATGATGCGGTCACTGGACTCGTGGGTGATCTCGGGAAGGTAGCGCATCACCTCCGGGTCGTCGGCGATCGCCCGGAACGGCACGCGGTTCCGCCGCGCGCCAGGGGCGCAGCACCAGCCGGGCGGTTTCGATCACGCGCCGAGCAGCCGCGCGGCATGGGCGGCATGGTAGGTCAAAACGCCCGAGCAGCCCGCGCGCTTGAATGACGTCAGGGTTTCGAGCACCAGCGCATCGCGCTCGCCGGCCCCCGCAGCCGCTGCCGCCTCGATCATCGCATATTCGCCGCTCACCTGATAGGCGAAGACCGGCACTTCGAAGCGCTCTTTCACGCGCCTGACGATGTCGAGATAGGGCAGGCCCGGCTTGACCATGACGCTGTCCGCGCCCTCGGCAATATCCAGCGCGACTTCGCGCAGTGCCTCTTCGCTGTTTGCCGGGTCCATCTGGTAGGTCTGCTTGTCGCCTTTGAGCAGCCCGCTCGATCCCACCGCATCGCGGAACGGTCCATAGAATGCCGAGGCATATTTGGCGGCATAGCTCATGATCTGGACATTGACGTGGCCTGCACCTTCCAGCGCCTGCCGGATTGCGCCGATGCGGCCGTCCATCATGTCGGACGGGGCGATGATGTCGGCCCCGGCGGCGGCCTGATTGAGCGATTGCCCGGTCAGCACCTCCACCGTGACGTCATTGAGCACATAGCCCGCAGCATCGATCAGCCCGTCCTGGCCGTGGCTGGTATAGGGATCGAGCGCGACATCGGTAAGCACGCCGATATCGCCGCCCACCGCATCGCGGATCGCCCGCGTCGCGCGGCACATCAGGTTATCGGGATTGAGCGCCTCGCGCCCATCCTCGCTGCGCCTGGCTGCCTGAGTGTTTGGAAACAGCGCCACACAGGGAATCCCCAGCGCCACCGCCTCCTTTGCCCGCGCGGCAATGCCGTCGATCGACCAGCGCGAAACTCCGGGCAGCGAGGCGATCGGTTCCTCGACGCCCGCTCCATCGGTGACGAACAGCGGCCAGATCAGATCGGCGGGCGACAGCGTTGTTTCGCGGTGCATCGCCCGGCTCCAGGCGGTGGCGCGGCTGCGGCGCATGCGAAGGGCGGGATAGGAAGCGGTCATACAGGCTCTCCTGCCGGAAAAGCGCCGTGCCTACAATCGTTCAGCGTCCCACCATCAATCCAGCCGTGCAATCTCACGCACGGAGCCGACGGCGGCCTGTTTCGGCGCAAGGCTCTTCAGCGCCGCGCCAGGGGCAATCGTCTTGAGTTGGGCCAACCGCGCCTTGAATGCGGCGAGTTCCTTCTCGTCAACCTGCGCCCGGACAGTGAACTGCACGGACAGCGGATTGACGGTGCGGCCGTTTTGGTAAAGCTCGTAATGGAGGTGCGGCCCGGTCGAAAGCCCGGTCGATCCGACATAGCCGATGACCTGCCCGGCATTGACTCGCATCCCCGGCGAGACAGCGAAGCGGCTCATGTGGCCATAGCCGGTTCCCAGCCCGCCGCCGTGCTCCAGCCGGACATAATTGCCGTGCCCGCCGTGGCGTCCGGCGAAGGACACCGTTCCGTCGCTGACGGCATAGATCGGCGAGCCCCATGCGGCGCCATAGTCGATGCCCGAATGCATCCGCGCATAGCCCAGCACCGGGTGACGGCGCATGCCATAGCCCGAGGTCATCCGCCCCGCGACCGGTGCATATAGCCCGGCGCTTTGCACCTTGCCGACTCCGGAAGCCTCGTAAAACTGGCCTTCGCTGCCCCAACGCAACAATTGCGCCAACGGCGCGCCGTCGCGCTCGAGCCCGGCATAGAGCAGCTTGCCAACCTCGCTCTCGCCGCTGGCAGATCGTTTGAACCCAACGATGATATCGAACTGGTCGGCCGGGCCGATATCGCCTTCGAGGCTGAGGTGCGGGTCGAGGGTCTGGAGATATTGCTGGACCGCCCCGATCGGCGCACCGGCATTGCGGGCCGAACGGTAGAGGCCATTGCCGACCGTGCCGCGAATACGCAGCGGGGTGCTGTCGACGGCAATCGCCCGCCGCTCCAGCGCCAGCGCCCCGCCGCGCCGCTCGACGGCGAGAGCGAGGTCGAAACGCGCGCGAAAATCGAGCTTGTCGAGCGGACGCGCCTGGCCGGAAGCGCCGCGTTTGCCCAGGGTAATGTCGAAGCGCGTGCCTGCGCCGATTTCGCCCAAAGGCACGGCGGCGGCGATCATATCGGTAGCCCGTGCCGCGTCTCCCGCGCCAACCCCGGCGCGCTGCAGCATACGGCCGAAGCTGTCACCCTGTCCCAGTGTCGCGGTGAGCTGCACCATCGGCCGTTCGGGCACCGACGCCAGCGGCGCGACCAGATTTGTGGCCGCCATATGGCGTCCGCTGTCGCCGCCCAAGGCCAGGGGCAGGATCATCTGGCTGCGAAATTCGTCGCGCGATGCATGGTCGAGTGTCATCCCGGTCGCGGCTTCGACCGCGGTGAAATCGGGCCAGAGCGAAATCGCCGCGATGGCAAGCCCCAGCATCGTGCCAAGCCCGCGAAACCAGCGGGCGCTGCCGATGTCTTCGGCAAGATCGGGTGCGAGGACGGCGGTGTGGCACCGGCGTAGTATTGCGCTTTTCCAGCGGTCGAAGCGGTGCGACAGGGGCTGGGGAGCGCTGCGCTCTTCGCTGGCCTCGCCATTCGCCGCTTCGGCGTAAAGCTGGCCGACCGACAGCGCGGCAGCACTCGCGACCGGGCCGCCGTGCCCGCTTTCCACCGGTTCGCGCGGATTGAACAAGGCGCATTCCCCAACTGCGGCCGCAGCGGCCCGTCGCTTTCACCGGGAATCCCTGCACCCACAAGGTTAATTCCTGGCTAATGCGCGCAGATTTCCGCGCGTGCCGGGGATGAACCTGCCGAGCCGCTTGCGGGGCAGCATAGCCGATGCCACATTGCATTCCGCGATGGCCATTCGACTGCCCGCTGTTCCCCGCAAACACGGCGATGGCCGGGTCAAGGCAGTGCTTGGCCCGACCAATACCGGCAAGACCCATCTCGCCATCGAACGGCTCTGCGCCCATTCGAGCGGGGCGATCGGTTTTCCGCTGCGGTTGCTGGCGCGAGAGGTCTATGACCGGGTCTGCGCTATCAAGGGCGAAAACCGCGTCGCGCTGATCACTGGCGAGGAGCGCATAGAGCCCAGGGATGCGCGCTGGCTGCTGTGTACGGCGGAAGCGATGCCGGTCAGCGCGGACCTCGCCTTCGTGGCTCTGGACGAAGCCCAGATTTCCGCCGACCGTGAACGCGGGCATGTGTTCACAGACCGGCTGCTCAATGCACGGGGGCGCGAGGAAACGATGATCCTCGGCTCGGCGACGCTGGAGCCGATGGTCAAGGCGCTGGTGCCCGAGGCCGAAATCGTCAGCCGCCCGCGCTTTTCGACCCTGAGCCATGCGGGAGCGAAGAAGCTGTCGCGAATCCCGCCGCGCAGCGCCATTGTCGCTTTCTCCGCCGATCAGGTCTATGCGATTGCCGAAATGTTGCGGCGCTTCCGGGGCGGCGCGGCGGTAGTAATGGGGGCGCTCAGCCCGCAGACGCGCAACGCCCAGGTCGCGCTCTATCAGTCTGGCGAGGTCGATTACATCGTCGCCACCGACGCCATCGGCATGGGGCTCAACCTCGACATCGGTCATGTAGCATTCGCCGGCCTGTCCAAGTTCGACGGGGTGCGCCAGCGGCGGCTGACCACTGCGGAAATGGCGCAAATCGCCGGGCGGGCGGGTCGTCACCAGCGGGATGGAACCTTTGGCACGCTGGCGGGTACGCAATTGCATGACGCCAGTTTCGAGGACGAGGAAGTCTATGCGATCGAGGAACATCGTTTCCCGCCGCTGACCAGGCTGTTCTGGCGCGAGGCCGAGCCGCGGTTTGACAGTCTCGCCATGCTGATCGGCGATCTCGAGGCGCCGCCAACGCTGGATGAGCTCTCGTCGGCCCCCATGTCCATCGATCTGGCGGTGCTGAAGCGGCTGGCGGAAGAGCAGGAAATCGCGGCCACCCTGCGCTCCTCCGCCAGCATCGCGCGTTTCTGGGAGGCCTGCTCGTTGCCCGATTTCCGCCAGAACGGTGTGGAAACCCATTCGCGGTTTGTTGCCCGGCTGTGGGAAGACCTGCGCCACGGCTATCTCGGTGCCGATTACATTGCCGCGCGCATCGCCGAGCTCGACAATCCCGCGGGCGACATCGACATGCTGCAAACCCGCATCGCCGCGATCCGCAGCTGGTCGTATATCGCCCAGCGGCCCGACTGGGTGCTGGCGAAGGAGGAGATGGCGGCGCGGTCGCGGGCGGTCGAAGCCCGGCTTTCTGACGCGCTCCATGCCCGGCTGACCGAGCGCTTCATCAACCGGCGCACTGCCGTGCTGATGCGCAAGCTTGCCCCCGACGCGGGCTTGCTTCCGGTCCGGCTGGACGGCGAAGATGTGCTGGTCGACGAGGAGCACATCGGCATACTCAAGGGCTTCCGTTTCGAGGTCGATCCGCTGGCCCGCCACAGTGACCGCAAGCTGCTGCTGGCGGCGGCGGAGCGGCACTTGCCGGCGCTGCTCGATGAGCGGGCCAGACTGCTGGCCGATGCGATCGGCAGGGGGCAGGCGGGGCTGTCGCTTGCAGCTGGTGCGGTCCGCTACGAGGGCGAAAACCTCGCCCGACTGCAACGCGGACGCAGCCTGCTTGCGCCGCAGCTTGTCGCCGATGATTCGCTCGAACTCGCTTCCTGCCGCATCCCGCAAGGCGCTGATGGCGGCCTGCGAGAGTTGGCTGGCCGCGGTTCTCACGCCGCTCGATCCGCTGCGCAGGCTCGAGGCAGCCAGCCGCGCAAGCGAGGCCGGGCCGGAGCTGCGGGCGCTGCTGATCCGGCTGGCGGAGGCGGGCGGCATGCTCGAACGAGTGGCCTCGGGGATCGACAATCTCGACAAAGGGCAGCGCATGATGCTGACCCGGCTTGGCGTGAAAGTCGGGGCGCTTGACCTGTTTGTTCCGGCTATGCTGCGACCGGGACCACTAACGCTGTGGCACGAGCTGGCCGGGCTGGACTCACGCAAGGTCGCGCAAGCTATGCCGCCGGTACTGGCAGCGCAGACCGGCTCGCCGCCACCCGGCTACCGCAGCCTTGGCAGGCAATGGTTGCGGCTCGACATGGCGGAGAAGCTGCTGCGCGAGGCGCATGGCCATCGCGTTGCCGCCGGTCGCAGGGCCCTGGTGCTCGATCCGGCGCGCCCGATCTCGATGGGCCTGGCCACGGCGAGCTATTCCCAGCTGCTGCGCCTCGCCGGTTTTCAGCCGATCATACCCAGACCTCTGCCCGAGGGCGGCTTCGGTCCGCCGCACCCGCTCAGCTGGCGCTGGCGCCCGCCGCGTCGCAGGCAGGACGTGCCCGCACCTGCCGCACCGCCTCCGGACAACGCATTTTCCGTACTGGCGGAGCTGGTCCGCTGATGCGAATCGCCTGGCTCTGATGCGAATCGACAAGCTCATCTGGTTTCTGCGATTCGCAAAAAGCCGATCCATCGCTCAAGCGATGGCCGAATCGGGGCACATCCGCCTCAACGGCCGCCGCGTCGAGCGAGCCCATCAGAAAATTGCGGCGGGCGATGTGCTTGTACTCGTCACCGGCGCAAATGTGCGCGCCATCGAACTTCTCGCCTTGCCGCTGCGGCGCGGACCGGCTGCCGAAGCACAAAGCTGCTATCGGGTGCTTGACGGCGGGGGTGATTTGCCCATAGCAGCGCCTGACCGAAACGATGCTGCCGAAGGGGATTTGCAGCCATGACCTATGTCGTCACCGACGCCTGTATCCGCTGCAAGTATATGGATTGCGTGGAAGTTTGCCCCGTAGATTGCTTCTACGAGGGTGAGAATATGCTGGTGATCAACCCCAGCGAATGTATCGACTGCGGCGTCTGCGAGCCTGAATGTCCTGCCGAAGCGATCTTGCCCGACACCGAAAGCGGGCTGGAGCAGTGGCTCGAGCTCAACACGAAATTCTCCGCCGAATGGCCGAACATCACCTCGAAGAAGGATTCGCCGGCGGACGCCGACGATTTCAAGGGCGTGGAAGGCAAGTTCGAGAAGCTGTTCTCGGCCGAACCTGGCGAAGGCGACTAAGGCCGCGAAAGACGGCCAACCGCTTGATCCGGGCGGAAATCGACATCGAGTTTCCGCCTCTGGCAATTTTGTGACAATGTGTTATATTATCATTGGTTGCTGGAGGGTGTCGTACCCCTCCGGGCAGCAGGCATCATGAAAGGCAGGATCGCAGGTTTCGGTTGATGGGGAGCATCGGACCGCCCGGACTCGGCGCGTCAGACATCTCCCTGTATGCCGCAGGCCTGCCCTTGGGAATTTCGATCCTTGCCGGTTGAAAGGAAGTCAAATGGTCGCAAAGGCAAACGCCTTCGATGTAGGTGATTACGTCGTATACCCCAAGCATGGCGTTGGCAGGGTGATTGAACTGCAAGAGCAGGAAATCGCCGGCATGCAGCTGGAACTCTATGTGCTGCGCTTCGAGAAAGAACGCATGACGCTGCGCGTGCCCGTGAACAAGGTCGAAGCCATCGGCATGCGCAAGCTGTCGTCGGACAAGACCCTGCGCGAAGCGCTCGATACGCTCAAGGGCAAGCCCAAAGTCAAGCGCACCATGTGGTCGCGCCGTGCCCAGGAATATGAAGCAAAGATCAATTCGGGCGATCTGGTTTCGATCGCCGAAGTGACCCGCGACCTGTTCCGTGCCGACGATCAGCCCGAGCAGAGCTATTCCGAACGTCAGATTTTCGAAGCCGCCTCGTCGCGCCTGGCACGCGAACTGGCCGCGATGGAAAAGACCGACGAGCCGGCCGCGCTCAAGAAGATCCTCGAGATCCTCAACGAACATGCGCCGAAATATTACGAGACGGCTGTTACCGCCTGATCGCTATCCGGCGCACTACAAAAAAGGCCGTTCCCTGCCGGTTCAGGGAGGGTCAAGCCCCGCCAACGCAGACTTGCCTTTCAGCGGAGGGAACTGACCATGCAGCGGCGAATAAAAATCGGGGTTTGCCTGGCAATTCTGGTGATGACCGGGGGCTGCGTGGCCAAGACCGCGCTCAGCCTGGCAACCGCGCCCGTCAGGGTGGCTTCGAAGACCGCCGACATGCTCACCACCAGCCAGTCCGAGAGCGACGAAAAGCGCGGCAGGGCGCTGCGTCAGCGCGAAAAGCGGCTGGGCATGCTTGATCGTCAATACCGACGCGAGAGCGAGCGCTGTTCCGAAGGCCGCGAGGAATCGTGCGACCGCGCCTCGGCACTCTATGACGAGAGCATGGCGCTGCAGACCGCGCCACAATGATCTGTCGGCAATTGATCAGGCGGCAGCGCGCCGCAACCGGTCGTTGATCGCCGCGCCAATGCCCACCTCGGGAACGGGCGCGACGGCGATCCCGGGCAGCGAGGATGCCGCAGCCGCATGCAACGCGGCATACAGACGCGCCGCAGCTTCGGCGAGGTCGCCGCTCGCAGACAGCGAGTAATCCCCCTCCACCGAATCAAAGCCGACAAGGAATTCATCCGCAGCAGCGCTTGTCGCATCAAGCCGCATCGGCTTGCCGGGCGCATAATGGCTTGAAAGCTGGCCGGGTGCCTCGATTTCTGCCCGCTCAGCCAAATCTTCAGGCTCCGCGCCAAGGACGCTGCAAAGCTGGGCATGAGTGATCGGACCAGGCCGCAGGATCTGCCAGCCGCCATCGTCCCGAAGCGCGACGATCGTCGATTCGATGCCCTGCACGCAGTCCCCGCCGTCGAGGATCATATCGACATTGCCTCCTAGCGACGCCGCGACATGGCAGGCCGATGTCGGACTGACTCCGCCGCTGCGGTTCGCCGATGGCGCGGCTAGCGGCAGGCCGGTTTCGGCCAATAACGCCCGCATCGCCGGATGCGCCGGGCAGCGCAGCGCAATAGTGGGCAGGCCTGCCGTGACCGCAGAGGCCAGCGCAGCATCGGCGCGTTTGGGCAGCACCAGAGTCAACGCGCCTGGCCAGAAATGCCGCGCCAGCAATTCCGTGCGTTCGTCCACCAACGCCAGCCGCTGCGCCTGCGCAAGGTCCGACACATGCACAATCAGCGGATTGAAATCGGGCCGCCCCTTGGCACGATAGATTGCCGCTACTGCCGCATCGCTGTCGGCGCGCGCAGCCAGGCCATAGACGGTCTCGGTCGGCACCGCGACCAGCCCGCCGCCGCGCAGCCGTGCCGCAGCCTCGGCGATTGCTGCCGCGTCGGCCGTGCGGATCGCAGGTGGGGTGTTGCCGCTCATGGCCCCGCCGCTATAGGCGGTAGGCTGGAAAGCCAAGGAAAAGCACGCAATGGATTTCGCCGCACCCACAGCCGAGCAGCTGTTTGCCCTCAAGATCTGCGCCGGGATCGACGAACTTGGCGAGAGCGCGCGCTTTGCTGCCGCCAGCCCGGATGTGGTCGAGGCTATCGTCGAGGGCATCGGCGCTTTTGCAGCCGGCGAATGGGCACCGCTCAACCGCATCGGCGACAGCCAGGGCGCGAAAATCGCCGATGGCGCGGTTGTGCTGCCCGCCGGATTTGCCGAGGCCTACCGGGCCTATGTCGAGGCCGGCTGGAACGCGGTGTCGTGCGCTAACGAATTCGGCGGTCAGGACCTGCCGTTCAGCCTGGCCTGTTGCGTCCTCGAATCGCTCGGTGCCGCCAATATGGCCTTCACCCTGTTGCCATTACTCACCGTCGGCGCGATCGAGGCTATCCAGCACCATGGCAGCGATGCGCAAAAGGCGATCTATCTGGAGAAACTGATCAGCGGCGCCTGGACCGGGACGATGAACCTGACCGAACCAGCGGCGGGCAGCGATGTCGGCGCGCTGCGCACCACCGCTAATCCGATCACGGAAGGCGACCACGCCGGCAAATACCGCATCAAGGGCACCAAGATTTTCATCACCTGGGGCGATCACGAGCTGGCGGAGAACATCGTCCAGCTGGTGCTGGCCCGCACCCCCGGAGCACCGGCGGGAACGCGGGGAATTTCGCTGTTCATAGTCCCCAAATTTGCAGTGAACCCGGATGGGACGCTGGGCGCGCGCAACGATTACCGCGCGGTCAGCCTCGAGCACAAGCTGGGCATCCACGCCTCGCCGACATGCGTGATGAGCTACGGCGACAACGACAGCTGCCTTGGCGAACTGATCGGGTTGGAGAACGAAGGCCTCAAGGCCATGTTCACGATGATGAACGTGGCGCGGATCAATGTCGGCAGCCAAGGCGTCCAGATCGCCGAGCGCGCGCTTCAGCAGGCCTCGCGATACGCCCGCGAGCGTATCCAGTCAGCACGAGCCGGATCGCCGGACAAGTCGCCAGTCGCCATCGTCGAGCACCCCGACGTCCGCCGCATGCTGCTGCGGATGCGGGCATTGACCGAGGGCGCGCGGGCGCTGCTCTATTACACCGCCGGCCAGATCGATCGCGGCGCACTGGGTGTCGGCACCGCACAGGCCCGCGCCGAGCTGCTGGTGCCCTTGCTCAAGAGCTGGGGCACCGATGTCGGCTGCGAGGTGACCAGCCTCAATATCCAGGTCCACGGCGGCATGGGCTTCATCGAGGAGACCGGCGCCGCCCAGCATTACCGCGACGCCCGCATCGCCCCGATCTATGAAGGCACCAACGGCATCCAGGCCGCCGATCTCGTCACCCGCAAGCTGGGCTTGGAGGCAGGCGGTGTACTGGCGTCATTGATGAACGAAATCGCACAGGATGCGGCGGAATCCACCGCTCTGGCCGATCTCGCCCGCAGTTGCGCGGGGATTGGCGAATGGATGCTGAAGGACGCAAGCCTTGACGACCGGCTGGCCGGCAGCGTTCCGTTCCAGACGATGTGCGCGGTCGCGGTGGCGGGATGGCAGCTGCTCCGCCAGTCGCGCGCGGCAGGCGAGGCGCCCGCCAATCTTGCAACCACCAAGCCGGTTACGGCGCGCTATTTCCTCGAGCGGATTGTCCCCGAAGCCGCTGGCCTGAAGGCCTCGGCAACTGGCGGGGCGGCGTTGCTCTATGCGCTCGATAGCGAAGCGCTCGCCGGATGAGCGCCAAGGATGAAACACTGGCGCGGATTGCGGCGGCGCTCGAACGGCTCGCTCCGGCAGAACCGTCCGCCTCCGACTGGTCCAGCCACCCAGCCTATGTATGGGAAGGCGGCCACGCCCGCGCAGTCGAGCGCATCCAGGCCCCGGAACTCGCCCTGCTGCGCGGGATCGATGCCCAGAAGGCGACCGTCACCGAAAACATTTCGCGCCTCGCCGCCGGCCACGCCGCGCATGACATGCTGCTATGGGGCGCACGCGGCATGGGCAAGTCGGCGCTGCTGCGCTCCGGTGTTGCAGCGGCCCAGCAGGAGCATTCCGGCAGCATTGCCCTGGTCCAGGTCTCACCCGAGGCGCTGTCCAGCCTGGCTGCGCTGTTTGCAGCGCTGGGCCGGGCCGATCGCCGCTTCCTTGTCTATATCGACGACCTCGGCTTCGAGGATGGCGATGGCAGCGGCCCGCGCGCCCTGCGATCATGGCTCGAAGGCGGGGTCGAGGCACGGCCCGGCAACGTCCGACTGGCGGTGACGTCAAATCGCCGCGCCATCGTCGCGCGTCACCTTTCGGAGCAGGACGACCCGATCAATCCGCGCGATGCCGTCGATGACAAGCTCGCCCTCGCCGACCGCTTCGGCCTGTCGATCGGTTTCCACAATTGCAGTCAGGATGATTATCTTGAAATTATAGCGGGTTATGCCGATTTCCATGGCCTCGACTGGGAACAGGGCGAGGCGCTGGAATGGGCGAAGCGGCGTGGCGCGCGATCCGGGCGGGTTGCCTGGCAATGGGTCACGGAACTCGCCGGGCGTGCCGGCAAGGCGATCTGAGGCCTACTGGCCCCGCATTACTGGCCCTCATCCTCGTCTGGCTTGAAGCTTGCCTCAAACTGCGCCGAGGGATCGCCCTTGAGCTCGCGCTGCGGCGGCATCCGCGCGGTCACCACCGGCTTGGGAGCGGCCGAGGGAGTGGCTCCGGGAGCAATCGCCCGCCAGATGATTCCCGCCGTATCGTCGCTGACCAGCAGCGCGCCACCCTTGTCCCAGGTCAGCCAGGTGGGGCGGCCGTGGACCTCGTTGCCCTTGCCGGTCATGAAGCCGGTGAGCAGCGGTTGCGGCATGCCCTGCGGATTGCCGTTGGCATCGAATTTCACGAACACCACGTCATAGCCCGCCAGCGGCACCCGGTTCCACGAGCCGTGCCGCGCGATGAATGCACCGTTGGCATAGGTCTCGCCCATGCGGTTACCCCCGGCCGAGAACAACAGGCCAAGCGCGGCGGTGTGCGCACCCAGCGCATATTCGGGCTTGCGGGTATATTCCATCATGTAGTCGGGCATCGGATCCTTGACCCGCCAGTCGATCACGTCCTTCCAGTATACCCACGGCCAGCCATATTGCGCGCCAACCGGCACATTGGTGAGGTAATCGGGCACGAGATCTGGCCCGAGCATGTCGCGCTCATTGACCGTCGTCCATAATTCGCCGGTCGAGGGGTTCCAGGCGAGGCCGTTGGGATTGCGCAGGCCGCCGGCGTACTGGCGGCGGCTGCCCGAGGCGAGATCGAGCTCCCAGATGGCCGCCCGGCCCTGTTCCTCAGCCATGCCGTTCTCACCGATATTGGAAGCCGAGCCGACCGCTGCATAGAGTTTTTTGCCATCGCTCCGCAGCACCAGATTGCGCATCCAGTGGTTGCCGGCTGCCGGCAGGTCCATGATTTTCCGCGGTTCACCGCTCAATGCAGTTGCGCCGGGGGCAAAGTCGAAAGCCAGCACGGCATTGTGGTTGGCGACGTAGAGCTTGCCGTCGGTCCAGGCCATTCCCGAGGGCGATGACAGACCCTTCTCGCGCAGGGTGAAGCGCTGTTCCGCTTTGCCGTCACCGTCGCCGTCGCGCAGCAGGACGATGCGGTTGGGTGACGGCCCACCAGCGCCCACCTGGCTCATGAAAAACTTCATGATAGCGCCGGTAATCCCGCCGCCACCGCGCGGCGGTGAGTTGGTCAATGCCACCAGCACATCGCCGTTGGGCAATGTCAGCATGGTGCGAGGGTGATCGAGACCCTCGGCGAAGCGGTTGACGGCAAGGCCTTTGGCCGCAACCGGAGCCTCGTTCGGTCCCCAGCCCACGGTTTCGGCCAGGCTGACGCTCGGAATGCGCTCACTTTCGGTTTCAACCAGTCGCGGGTTCCGCCCCGATGTCGCCTCGGTGGTGAGCTCGGAGGGATTGCCCCGCCAGATCCAGAAGAAGAACAGGCCGAGGGCGACAAGCACCACGGCGAGCACGATACGGCGTTTGCGTGTTGTGGACGTCATGTTCAGGCAGATAGGCAAGAGCAGGCCATGCGGCAACTGCTTCTCTGCAGTTCGTAATCATGCGCCGTCGCAGCCGATCGGGACGAGGTAAGATCGAGGCCCTGGGATGCTCCGATTCGGGACAGCGCGCCGATCGGCCCCTCTCGCCGCTTGGTTTCTTGCGACAGACGATGCTAAATTCCGGGTTAACGCCGGGAATCGACCCGGAAGCTTCAGGGGATCACCATGCGACTTCGCCAGTTTGTCCAGACTTGCGCCGCCAGCGGGGCACTTGCCATTGCCCTGGCCGTCGCGTCCCCGGCAGCCGCGCAGGGCATGCCCGCACCGCTTCCGCCGGTTGCGGCGCCCGACGCGACCTATCCCGGCACGCCTGACATGCGGCCCGAATGGCCAGGCTATCGCGCTGCGGCGCAGCCGGCTGTCTATCAGGTCGATCCGCAAACCCGCGCAGCTTGGCTCGGCGAATGCCGTCGCCGCATGGAATATTATTACGATGATGGCCGCAACGATGACCGCGGCATCGTCGGCGCGCTGATTGGCGGGCTAACCGGCGGACTTATCGGCAACCGCATCGACGATGGTCCGGACCGCGCCGGCGGCACCATCGCCGGTGCCGCGATTGGCGCGATTGCGGGCGTTGCTCTCGAGAAGGCCACCAGCCGCCGCAAGCCGCGCGATCCCGGCTATGATTATTGCGAGGCCTATTTCGACGATTATTACCGCACCTATTCGCAGGCGGGCTATCTCCAGGGCGGGCACCACGGCGGGCATGGTCAGGGTTACGGGCACGGACATGGCGCGCAGATGATGCTGGTTCCGGCAACTGCCCCGGCCGCTTCCGCGCCCGAATGCACCGAAACTGTCGAGACGGTATACGAAGATGTCCCGGCTCCGGCCCAGCGCTATATCCCGCCGCGGGCGCGCCCTGCCCCGCCCAAGCGGGTGCGGGACAAGCGTATCCGGGTTTACTGAGATCTCACGGCTTGGGGGTCGCGGCCTGCACCGCACCCCCGCACCGGTGAAGTTGCGCTGCGCAACTTCGACCTGGTTTGCGGGTGAACGGACTCAAATACCCCCGCCGGTGAGGCGCTGGCAGATAAGATCGAGTTGATCGAGCGTGCGATAGCGTATCGTCACCGATCCCGAACGCGGATCGCCATCCGAGGCAATCCGCACGTTCAGCCCGAGAAATTCCTCGAGATGCCCCTGCACCGCCGCGATATCGGCGTCGTCCTCCGAAGTCCGCGCGAGCCGGGTTCGGCGCGGCTTGGTGGTCGCCGAGCGGCTGCGCACCATTCGCTCGACTTCGCGCACCGACAGCTGCCTTGCCACGGCTGACTGCGCAATCGCCGCTGCATCGGCCGCGCCGATCAGCGCGCGGGCGTGGCCCATCGACAGCCGCCCGTCCTCGACCATGGCGGCCACTGCATCGGGCAACAGCAACAGCCGTTGGAGATTGGCGACGTGGCTGCGCGATTTGTCGACCATCCGCGCGATTTCGGCCTGGGTAAGTCCTTCGCCTTCGGACAATCGGTGATAGGCGCGCGCTTCCTCGATCGGATTGAGATCCTCGCGCTGGAGGTTCTCGATCAGTGCCAGCGCCATCACCTCACGCTCGCTTAATTCGCGAATTAAGGCTGGAATTTCATGTAGTTGTGCCTTTTGAGCAGCCCGCCAGCGGCGCTCACCGGCAACCAGCTGATAACGGCCGCCAGCCAGGGGCCGGACAATCACCGGCTGGATAACCCCGCGCGCCGCGATCGATGCCGCCAGTTCCTCGAGCGCGGCCTCGTCGAAATGGCGGCGCGGCTGATCGGGGTGCGGTTCGATATCGGCAATCGCCAGATTGGCAAGCCCGCCCGCGGTTAGCGTCGCGGTGATTGTGCCGGGCAAGGCCACAAGCGGTTCCTCGCGCCGGACATCGCCCATGAGCGCACCAAGGCCGCGCCCCAGTGCAGGCGATTTGCGCTTGGCGGGCTCCGCAGCGGGCGGCACCGCAATCCGGATCACATGATCATCGTTCAAGCTGCTTTCCTCTTCTCGGGCAGGCGTGAGATCAGTTCGCGGGCGAGCGCCATATACGCCCGGCTGCCAGCACAGGCGTGATCATAAACCAGCGCGGGCAAGCCGTGGCTGGGCGCCTCGGACAGGCGGACGTTGCGCGGGATTGCGGTCTCGAACACAAGTGCACCAAGGCAGGACCGGACATCGTCGGCGACCTGGTCGGTCAGCCGGTTGCGGCGATCGTACATGGTCAGGGCAACACCAATGATCCCCAGATCGGCGTTGAAACGCTCCTGGACGCGCTCAACCGTCTGCAAAAGCTGGCTGAGACCCTCAAGCGCGAAAAATTCGCACTGCAGCGGCACCAGCATGGTGTCGGCTGCGGTCATGGCGTTGAGCGTCAGCAGGCCCAGCGAGGGCGGGCAATCGATGAAACAAATGTCGTAGCCACCCTGCCCTGCCCCACCTTGCACCGTCAGCGCCGTACGCAGCCGGTCGGTGCGATTGTCGACCGAGACCAGTTCGATTTCCGCGCCGGACAGATCGACTGTGGCCGGGACAATATCGAGTCCGGGGATTCTGGTCGGCATGACACATTTGGCCAAAGGCACTTCATCGACCAGGAGGTCATAGGAGGAATGCTTGCGCTCAGCGGTCGAAATGCCGATGCCGGTGGAGGCATTGCCTTGTGGATCGAGGTCGATCAGCAGTGTTCTGTAGCCGGTGGCGGCCATGGCAGTGGCGATGTTGATCGCCGTCGTGGTCTTGCCCACTCCCCCCTTCTGGTTGGCTATAGCGACGCGGATCACGATTTTTGTCCCTTCCTGCCGAACAATTGCCCGGTGATAACACCGGCTTCGGAATCTGTCAGCGATTGTTCCACGTGGAACATGTGCCGCCAGCCGTGGAGTGCTTGCAATTCTTGCGTTGCGGACCGCCCCTTGGGCAACAGCCAGATTGTCTCGGCTGTGGAGAAGCGTGCGGACAACTGGAGCAAACGGTCGAGTGGAGCGAAAGCGCGCGCCGAAATGACGCGCATCGCACGGGTAGGCATGTCTTCGAGACTCGCCCCGACGACTCTGGCGTGGTCCAGCCCCAAAGCGATTCGCGCCCTTTCGAGCCATTCGATTCGCTTGGCACGCGATTCGACCATCAGCATGTCGCATTCGGGACGAAGCGCGGCGATGACCAGACCGGGAAAGCCCGCCCCGGTGCCAAGGTCGAGCCAGGGCGACGATGTTTCACGTGGAACATGCAGCAGGAGCTGGGCGCTATCGGCAATATGCCGCAACCAGACCTCGCCGAGGCTTGTTGCCGAAACCAGATTCTGCCGCGCGTTTTCCTCGGCCAGCAAGGCCGCCAGCATCTCCAACCGGGCCATCGCGGTATCGTCGCATTCGGGAAGCGTGCGGAGCCATGCCCTTGCCGCCTCTTCGCAGTCGATCATGCCGCGAGCCGCCGGGCATGCACCAGCAGGGCAGCCAAGGCAGCGGGCGTTACCCCCGGCACCCGGCCGGCCGCGGCCAGCGTCCCCGGTCGTGCCCGCGCCAGCCGCTCGACCATCTCGCGGGATAGCCCGGGGATCGCGCCATAGGGAAAGCCATCGCCCAGCGGCAGTGCCTCACTGGCACGCAGGTCCCTGAGCTCGCTGTCCTGCCGCGCCAGATAGGGCGCATAGGCCGCATCTTCGGCCACTTCGGCGGCCAGGTTGGCATCTTCCAGACCAGCCCCATCCGTCAGCCATGGCTCCAGGGCGGCCAGATCGACGCCGCCGAACCGCAGCCATTCGCGCATGGGCAGCTTCACGGACTGTTGGCTGACCGGCAGGCCCGTTGCCGCAAGCTCACCGCCGCCGACAATCCGGTCGAGTTGGACGTCAAGTTTCGCGCGCGCATCCTGTCGCCGCGCGAACCATGCTGCCCGATTACCACCCACGCAGCCCGCACCCAGCGCCAGTGGCGTCAACCGGGTCGAGGCATTGTTCGCGCGCAGCCGCAGCCGGTATTCGGCACGAGCGGTCAGCATGCGGTAGGGTTCGCTGACACCCTGCAGCGTCAGATCGTCCACCATCACCGCCATATAGCTGTTCGCCCGGTCAATCGGCGCCGGATCGCGACCCAGCACCGCCGCACCCGCATGCATCCCCGCCACCAGCCCCTGCGCCGCAGCTTCCTCATAGCCGGTGGTGCCGTTGATTTGCCCGGCGCAATAGAGCCCGGGTATGTCGCGCAACTCCAGACTGGGGCGCAGTGCGCGGGGATCGATGTGATCGTATTCGACCGCATAGCCCGCCACTGCCATCTCGACCTGCTCCAGCCCTTCCATGGTGCGCAGCATGGCCAGCTGGACATCGGCAGGCAGCGATGTGCTGATCCCGTTGGGATAGACCAGTTGCGTGTCGAGACCCTCCGGCTCGAGGAACACCTGGTGGCCATCGCGATCAGCGAAGCGGTGGATCTTGTCTTCGATCGACGGGCAATAGCGCGGCCCCTGCGCGCCGATTGCCCCGCTGAACAATGGCGAGCGGTGCAAATTGGCGCGGATGACATCGTGGCTGCGCGGGTTCGTTCGGGTGATCGCGCAGAACAGTTGCGGATTGACCCGGCTCCCAGGCATTGCCGACATTGTCCACGGCTCCGCATCCGATGGCTGTTCGACCAACGCGCCCCAGTCGATGGTGCGTCCATCGAGCCTGGGCGGCGTCCCGGTTTTGAGCCGCTCCATCGGCAGATTCGCCTCGCGGAGCTGGCTGGCGAGTACCTGCGCCGAAGCCTCGCCGATCCGCCCGCCGCTCATCCGCTCCTCGCCGCGGAACAGCGTCCCGCCAAGGAACGTGCCGGTACACAGCACCACCGCTGGTGCTGCCAGCTGGCTGCCGTCGCCTAGCCGGAGACCGCACACCCGCCCGCCTTCCAGCACCAGCGCCGCCGCCTCGCCCTCGATCATTGCCAAATCGCCCTGTTCCGCAAGCAACGACTGGATCGCTGCCTTGAACAGCCGCCGGTCAGCCTGGACTCGCGGACCCTGCACGGCGCTGCCCTTGGAGCGATTCAGCATGCGATAATGGATCGCCGCAGCATCCGCCGCTCGCCCGATCAACCCGTCGAAAGCATCGACCTCGCGAACCAGATGGCCCTTGCCCAGCCCGCCGATCGCCGGATTGCAGCTCATCGCGCCAATTGCGGCGAGATCGAAACTGACCAGTGCCACCCGCGCACCCATCCGCGCCGCGACCGCCGCCGCCTCCACACCGGCATGGCCGCCGCCGATTACGATGATATCGAAGCTCTGCATGATGCCCGCGCCCTTACCCGAAGCGCGGGTGGGGGTCAAAGGAGGCGGTGTTCCACGTGGAACAATCTACTTCCCGATGCAAAACCGCCCGAACAGCGCGTCCAGCATGTCCTCGGTAGTGGCGCGTCCGAGCAGGGTGTCGAAGCTGACGCGGGCGAGGCGGAGTTCTTCGGCGGCGATGAGTGGGTCGGTCTGGCCCGCAGCCGCACCCAGCGCGGCCTCCGCTTCGCTGAGCAGCCGATGCTGGCGGGCGTTGAGCGCCGCCTCGCCCGGCTTTGGCAAGGCTGTGCGGGCAGTGGCCACCAGATCGGCGCGCAATTCATCCAGCCCCGCACCGGTCATCGCCGAGACGTGGTGGCGAGCCGACAACTTGGTTGGCCAGCCAGCGCGGTCACACTGCGGGGATATTTCCCAGCTGGTCTCCGGCCCCTTCCCCTCAGCGCCCAACCACAACACGAGATCGGCATTGGCCAGCGCGCCCCGCGCCCGCTCGACACCGATAGCCTCGATCACGTCCAAGGTTTCATCGCGCAGCCCGGCGGTATCGGCGAACAGGAAGGGGACCCCGGCAATCGCCACCGGCCGCGTCAAGACGTCGCGGGTGGTTCCGGCAATGGGTGCAGTTATCGCGGCATCACTCTCAACCAATGCATTGAAAAGTGTACTCTTCCCTGAGTTCGGCGGTCCCGCCAGCACCACCCGAAATCCCTCGCGAAGCGCCTCGGCACGGGGGCGGGACAGCCAGTCCGCAATCTCGCTGCGCATGGCTTCGAGCCGCGCCGCAAAATCGGCGGGCAGCGCCGCAACGTCGTCCTCATCGCCAAAGTCGAGCACGGCCTCCAGCGAGGCCGACGCCGTCAGCAAAGCCTCGCGCCAGGCGTCGATCTGGCGCGATAGTCCTCCCCCCGCCATCGCCATGGCGCTGCGGCGCTGGAGTTCGGTCTCGGCGGACAGCAGATCGGCCAGCCCTTCGGCTTCGGCTAAATCGATGCGGCCATTGGCGAAAGCGCGGCGGGTGAACTCGCCGGAAGTTGCGCGGCGCAACTCGGGCATGGCCTCCAGCGCCGCTTCTACAGCGGCAATGACAGCGCGGCCGCCGTGGCAGTGGAGCTCGGCAATGTCCTCGCCCGTTGCCGTGCCCGGCCCCGGCAGCCACAGCGCCAGCGCGCGGTCGAGTTCCTCACCGCTACTGTCGCGCAGGCGTACATGGGAGGCATGACGAGGCGGCGGTATTCTTCCGGCCAGTAGCTGCAACGCAACGCCCGCCCGCGGCCCGCTGATTCGCACTACCGCTATCGCAGCCGGCGGCGCGCCGCTGGACAGGGCGAAGATTGTCTCGGTCATGAAGGCGGCGGTTACAGCAAATTCGTTGCGGCCGGCTAGAATCAGGACTTGCCCTTGGGCTTGGCCGCTCCGGCCAGAAAATCCTGGAACAGTTTCAGCCCCATCTCGCCCATCGGAGCGAGTTGCTTGGCATATTCCTGCAGCTGATCGAGACTGGTGCCGCCCTTCATCGCGGAGGCCATGGCATCGACATAGGCCGCGTTGGCCTTGGCGACATCGGGCAGGCCCAGGAAGCGCCGCGCCTCTTCGGGAGTGCAATCGATCTCGACATTCACTTTCATTACACACTCCGGGCCCGATCCATGCCGCAAGGCTGACACACACCCTTGGCAAAGTCCACCGAGTGCGCATAGTGCAGCCACTATCGCGATTCAGGAGAGCGGCCATGACCACCAATACCGAAATCCCCACGCTGGACGGCAAAGCCAGCTTACCAGCCTATGTGGTCAAGCCCGATGGCACGCCAAGGGGCGCAATCATCGTCATTCAGGAAATTTTCGGGGTGAACCCCGGCATCCGCAAGAAATGCGACGACTGGGCGGCAGCGGGCTATCTCGCGGTCGCGCCCGACGTGTTCTGGCGGCAAAAAACCGGCGTCGAGCTCGATCCCGATAATGGCGAAGAGTTCCAGCAGGGGGTCGCCTATATGATGAAGCATGATTTCAACCTCGGCATCCAGGATGTCGAAGCGGCGATCCACTGGATTCGGCGTGAAGCAGGCGTGCCCAAGGTGGGGCTGGTCGGTTACTGCATGGGCGGCAAAGTCGCCTATCTCGCCGCGACCCGCACCGATATCGACGCTTCGGTCGGCTATTACGGAGTCGGCATCGATCACCTGCTCAACGAAAGCCACGCCATCGCCAAACCGTTGCTGCTGCACGTGCCCACCGCCGACGGCTTCGTCCCGCCAGACGCCCAGCGCGCGATGCACGCGGGGCTGGACGATAACAGCCATGTCACGATCCACGACTACGAGGGGCTCGATCACGGCTTTGCCGATACGTTCGGCGCGAGGCGCGACGAGGCAGGTGCGAAGCTGGCGGATCAGCGGACGGCGGCGTTCTTTGCGGCGAATGTGGGGTAGCACACGCTCCGCCGGTCAATCTCTCCCAGGGTCCTTTTCATCCGCAAGGTAATAATCCCCGCGCCCCTGAGGATTGACCGGCATCGCCAGTGCCGAAAGCGGCGTTGCCAGCACCTGCCAAACAGGCACTATGCCTGCAAAAGCCATCGCAATCGCCACCAAGCTCCAAAATCCCGCCCATAGGCCCAGCCGTTTCAGGACTGCGCGCCGCAATCCATAGCTGAAGCCCCATTCCTCATTACCCAGCACTTCGAGCAGCACCGCAGTGGCTGCCCGGTGCTGAGAGAGTGGCACAAGCAGTCGATGTCCGCCCAGCGCCAGTGAATTCACCTCGACAGAAGCGTGATGGATGGCACCCGCGTAAACGTCGATCCCGGCGCTTTGGAGCATCGAAACCACAACCAGAGCCTCGACCCGGGACACCAGCGCCGCAAGCAGCACCATTTGATCAGTTTCCGGAAGCTCATGGCTCGACTCGGCAACAGACCCCTCCATCGGCGGCTAGGCCAGCGCCATGATAAACGGCTGCACCTCGTGGAAGCCCTCCCAGATCATCTTGCCGGCGACATAGACGATCACCACCAGGCCAACCCAGCCGATCCAGCGGTAGCGCTCGATGTATTTGGCGATGAGATTGGCGGCGATGCCCATCAGTGCAACCGCGACGATCAGGCCGACGATGAGGATACCGGGATGCTCGCGCGCCGCGCCGGCGACGGCGAGGACGTTGTCGAGGCTCATCGACACGTCAGCTACCGCTACCGACCATGCGGCGGCGGCGAAGCTTTTCGAGGCGGTGATGCCGGAATGTTCGTCGCCCTCGATCTCGGGCGAGCCGGGCGATTCGCCGGGCTGGTGTCCCTTGATGTCGCGGTACATGCGCCAGGCCACCCACAGCAGCAGGATTCCGCCCGCCAGCACCAGCCCGACAATGCCCAGCAGCCAGCTGACGGTCAGCGCAAAGATCACCCGCAGCACCAGCGCCGCGATCACGCCGATGAAGATCACCTTCTTGCGCTCAGCGGCAGGCAATCCCGCCGCCAGCGCGCCGACGACGATGGCGTTGTCGCCAGCCAGCACGATGTCGATCATCAGCACCTGCAGAAAGGCCGCCATCGCTGCCGGGCTGCCGATATTCGAGAAATCGTGGACGATATGGCCCCAGATTTCGGCAGGACCACCCAGCGACGGGACTGCAGCGGCGGCCAGGACTAGCAAAGCGTTCACGTCTGCGGCTTTCGGTTACTGGTTCATCGTGGCGAAGAAGTCTTCGTTGGTCTTCGGAATCCTTCATCTTGTCGAGCAGGAATTCCATGGCATCGACCGTGCCCATCTGCATGAGGATGCGGCGCAGCACCCACATCTTGGAGAGCTTGTCCTTCTCGACCAGCAGCTCTTCCTTGCGGGTGCCGGACTTGCCGACATCGAGGCTGGGGAAAATGCGCTTGTCGGATACCTTGCGGTCGAGCACGATTTCGGAGTTGCCGGTGCCCTTGAACTCCTCAAAAATAACTTCGTCCATGCGGCTTCCGGTGTCGATCAGGGCGGTGGCGATGATCGATAACGATCCGCCTTCCTCAATGTTCCGCGCCGCGCCGAAAAAGCGCTTCGGGCGCTGCAGGGCGTTGGCATCGACGCCGCCGGTCAGCACTTTGCCCGAGCTCGGCACCACGGTGTTGTAGGCGCGGCCGAGGCGGGTGATCGAATCGAGCAGGATGACGACATCGCGCTTGTGCTCGACCAGCCGCTTGGCCTTTTCGATGACCATCTCGGCAACCTGGACGTGGCGGCTCGCGGGTTCGTCGAAGGTCGAGGAGATCACCTCACCTTTCACCGAACGCTGCATGTCGGTGACTTCCTCGGGCCGTTCGTCGACCAGCAGCACCAGCAGGAACACCTCGGGGTGATTGTCGGTGATGGCCTTGGCGATGTTCTGCAGCAGCACGGTCTTGCCGGTGCGCGGCGGGGCGACGATCAGCGCGCGCTGGCCCTTGCCCTGCGGGCTGATGATGTCGATGATCCGCGCCGACTTGTCTTTCACCGTCGGATCGACGGTATCGAGATTGAGCTTCTCGTCGGGATAAAGCGGGGTCAGATTGTCAAAATTGACGCGGTGACGCACCGCTTCGGGATCGTCGTAATTGACGCTCGAAAGCTTGGTGATCGCGAAATAGCGTTCGCCGTCCTTGGGCGCGCGGATTTCGCCTTCGACGGTATCGCCGGTGCGCAAGCCCCATTTGCGGACCTGGTTCGGCGAGACATAGATGTCGTCGGGACCGGCGAGATAATTGGCTTCAGGCGAGCGCAGAAATCCGAAACCGTCGGGCATGACCTCGATCGTGCCGAGCCCCATGATTTCCTCACCATCCTCGGCCATTTCCTTGAGGATGGCGAACATGATGTCCTGGCGGCGCATGGTCGATGCGCCTTCGACCTCCAGCTCTTCGGCCATTTCGACCAGCTCGGCGGAGGTTTTCTTCTTAAGTTCCTTGAGATGCATTTCTTGTGTATTTCCAGATAGTTCAGTGAGATGGTCGGCCGATCCATGGGCTTGGAGAAAGCGGATCGTGCCGCGCCGGAAGCGCGGTCTTGGGCCGGAACGACCTTGCGGATAGGCGCAAGCGCGCCGCCAGTCAACGCAGGATCGCGCCCGATTGGCGTCAGATCAGAACGGTCTGACCACGACCAGCACGACGATCAGCGCGGCGGCTATGCCCGGCACTTCGTTGAGCAGGCGCAGCTGCCTGCCGTTCAGCCGGCGAACTCCGCGCGCCAGTTTCCCGGCATAGTCCGCCATCCAGAAATGATAGAAGGTCAGCCCGACGGCGAGGACGAATTTCACCATGAACCAGCCTTGCGCAAATGCCCCACTGCTCAGCGCCAGCATCATGCCGAGCACCCAGACCACGATCAGCGAGGGCCACAGGATGATCTTGAGCAACTTGCCCTCGCGGTCGATCCACAGCGCTTCCTCCGCCGATCCCGGTGCAGCTTCCTGATGATAAACCAGATAACGCGGCAGCATGAACAGCCCCGCCATCCAGAAGATCACGAAAATGATATGGCCAGCCTTGAGCCA
Organism: uncultured Alphaproteobacteria bacterium; assembly: GCA_963791765.1. Classification (GTDB taxonomy): domain Bacteria; phylum Pseudomonadota; class Alphaproteobacteria; order Sphingomonadales; family Sphingomonadaceae; genus Novosphingobium. Next base: position 292,021 of record CAWBTL010000003.1, on the reverse strand, counting down.
GAGATAGGTCATGGCGATTGCCTGCTGCATGAGGCGAACACTAGCCGCTCATCCCGAGCGATGTCGAGGGATGCCAGCCTCTGACCACGGCAAGCAACTGTTCGACATGCTCGACCGGCGTCGTCTGGCCGATGCCATGGCCAAGATTGAACACATGCGGGCGGTCGGCAAAGCAATCGAGGATATGCAGCGCATGCCGCTCAAGCTCGCGGCCACCTGCCAGCAGCAGAAGTGGGTCGAGATTGCCTTGCACCGGCAGACCTTCAGGCAAAGCTTTGGCGGCCCAGGCTGGATCGATGGTTTCATCAATTCCGATCGCATCTGCCCCGGTCTCTCGGGCATAGGCAGGCAGTTTTTCGCCCGCGCCCTTGGGAAAACCGATCACCGGCACCTGCGGGAACTGCTGCCTCAGCGCGGCGATAATCGCGGCATTGGGCGCGATGACCCAGCGTTCGAACTCGGCCGGGGCCAGACTTCCCGCCCAGCTGTCGAAAAGCTGCACTGCTTCGGCGCCGGCATTGATCTGGCCGCCAAGATATTCGATCGTTACCGCAGTGATGGCATCGACGATCGCCTGAAACGCGCCGGGATCGCGATAGGCCAGCGCGCGGGTATCGTGCTGGTCACGGCTACCTTCGCCCGCGACCATATAGGTTGCGACCGTCCAGGGACTGCCCGCAAAGCCCAGCAGCGTCCTGCCAGGGCCCAGGCTGGCCCTGACCTTGGTCACGGTCGCGTAGATCGGCGCAAGACGCTCAGGGACCGCGTGAAGGCTCTCCAGGGCATGATCGACCAGCCGGGGAGAAAGCTTCGGGCCCTCGCCTGCCAGAAACTCCAGATCCTGCCCCATCGCATAGGGTACGATGAGGATGTCTGAAAACAGGATTGCCCCGTGGAAACCGAAGCGGCGGATCGGCTGAAGGGTGATCTCGGCAGCCGCTTCGCTATCGTAGACCAGCGCCAGAAAGCCGCCCTTTTCCGCACGCAAGGCGCGATATTCGGGCAAGTAGCGGCCAGCCTGGCGCATCAGCCAGACCGGACGTTCGGCAGCATTCTCACCGCGCAATGTGCGGAGCAGGAGTCCGGGCATCGGAGAAGAGTCCAATCAAATAATAAATAGATTTATATAAGGATTCTGTAGGTAGTTGGTCTGTGGATAGCGGGTACAGCCGCGCCTTGCCCGATTTGTGCCGTGCTGAACAGGGGTCAGCCGCTGCCGAATCGCGGCGATAGCGCGTCAACACATGCTTATGCCTGCTATCCCCAGCCTGTGGGAACTGCTGCCCACATGTCCACGGAATGTCCTGAAGGTGACTCGGGCCGGGGAGCGAATCTTCTGCCGAAGTTGTCAGCATGCCCGTCCCGTGGTTTATGCAGCAATCTGTCCACAGCCCGAGCGATAGCGCGCAGCCCATCCCATGCCCCGGCTTCACCTGCATCTCCTGTCCGATTCCACCGGCGAAACGCTGGAGATGATCGCCAAAGCGGCGCTCGCCCAGTTCGACGATGCCGATATCATCCGCCATTTCTGGCCGATGGTGCGCTCGCAGCAGCATCTTGACCGGATTCTCGCCGATATTGCCGCAAATCCGGGACTGGTGCTGTTCACTCTGGTCAACCACGAGACCCGCGCGCGGCTGGAAGAGCGCTGCCGGTCGCTGGGGCTTCCGGCCATTGCCGCGCTCGATGCCGTCACCGATGCGCTCCAGAACATGCTCGGTCAACAGGCCAAGGCGCGGCCCGGGCGTCAGCATCTGATGGACGAGGCCTATTTCGCGCGGGTCGAGGCGATCCAGTTCACAATCGCCCATGACGACGGCGTCGGCTGGGAGAATTGGGAGGAAGCCGATATCGTGCTGGCGGGGGTGTCGCGCAGCTCGAAGACGCCGACCAGCATCTATCTCGCCAACCGCGGCTACAAGACCGCCAATATTCCGATTGTCGTTGAAAGCCCGCCGCCGACAGCGCTGTACGGACTTCGCCATCCATTAGTGGTCGGATTGACGACCGCGCCCGAGCGGCTGATCCAGGTACGGCGCAACCGGCTGCTTTCGCTGGGTCAGGCGCCCGAAACCGCCTATGTTGATGCCGAAAGAGTTGCCAGCGAAGTGCAGTTCGCACGGCGGATGTTTGCCGATAACGGATGGCCGGTGATCGATGTTACCCGGCGCTCGATCGAGGAAACGGCGGCGGCGATCATCAATATCTACAATGAGCGCCAGCTTGCGCGCGATGCGGGCGGGGAAGCAGAATGACCCTGATCCTCGCCTCGCAAAGTGCCTCGCGTCGGGCCATGCTTGAGGCGGCAGGCATCGTGTTTACGGCGATCCCGGCCAATGTCGACGAGCGCGGGCTCGAGGCCGGGCTTGCGGACAAGCCGCCGGGTGAAATTGCCCTGGCGCTGGCCGAGGCCAAGGCGCTGTCGGTGTCGCGGGCCCACGCAGAGGCCCTGGTCCTGGGTAGCGATTCGCTCGTCGAAGTCGCCGGCCGCCGCTTCGACAAACCGCGCAGCCGCGACGAGGCGGCGGAGCATCTGCGCTATTTTTCGGGCAAGATCATGCAGCTCCACAGCGCCGCAGCCCTGGCACGGGGCGGCGTGACTGTGTGGCGTCATGCTGCGACGGCTGCTCTCCAAGTGATCGAATTGTCGGACAGCTTCATCGAAACATACCTTGCCGCCGAATGGCCCGCCGTGGCCGGCTGCGTCGGCGTGTTCCGCATCGAGGCACGCGGCGTGCAGCTGTTCGAGAAGATCGAGGGCGATCATTTCACCGTGCTCGGCATGCCGCTGCTGCCGGTGCTGGGCGCATTGCGCGATCTGGGGGAGATGCCGCAATGAGCCGTCCCTATGCAGAAGTGATCGGCGATCCGATCGCCCACTCCAAGTCGCCGCTGATCCACAATTTCTGGCTAGGCAAGCTGGGAATCGATGCAGAGTACCGCGCCTGCCATGTGAAGCCGGATGAGCTGGCGGACTATTTCGCGCGGAGGCGTGAAGATGCAACGTGGCGCGGGTGCAATGTCACGACCCCGCACAAGGAAGCAGTCGCGCCATTGATCGATGCAGTCGATAGCAAGGCCATGTCGATTGGTGCGGTCAATGCGGTGATCCGGCAACCGGATGGGACATTGCTCGGCACTAACACCGATGTCGATGGCGTGGGTGAGGCAATTGCGGGGTTAGAACTAGCCGGTAAGACCGCTACGGTAATTGGAGCGGGCGGTGCCGCTCGGGCAGCCTTTGCACTGCTGGCCGGAAGGCAGTGTGAGTCCGTAAGGGTGATTGCGCGAAACGAGGAAAAGGCGTTGCGGGCGGCGCAAGACTGCGGATTAACTGTCAACGTGCTGCCATTCCACCAAGGAACCGGCGTACTGGCTGGCGCTTCGCTGCTTATCAATGCCACGCAACTCGGGATGAGCGGCCAGCTACAGATGCCGGACTTCTTACTGGATGAGATGGCGGAGCTGGCCAGCAATGCGCTGGTGTTCGATATGGTCTATGCGCCGCTGGAAACCGAACTGCTCAGGGCTGCCAGGAAGCGGGGGCTGAGGACATCCGATGGACTGGCGATGCTGATCGGCCAGGCGGCGACGGCTTTCACGCATTTTTTCGGCCAACCGGCCCCGCGCCAGCATGAAACCGCGTTGCGGAAGTTGCTGACTTCATGACCGGAAAGCCACCCTCAAATCGCCCCTTCATCCTCGGCCTCACCGGCTCGATCGGCATGGGCAAGAGCGCGGTCGCGGCGATGTTTCAGGGGCTGAATGTGCCGGTGTTCGATGCCGATGCGGCAGTCCGCCAGTTGCAGGGACCGGACGGAGCGCTGCTAGCGGCAATCGAGGCTGAATTTCCGGGTACTACCGGGCCGCAGGGTGTCGATCGGCAAAAGCTTGGCGCGGCGGTGTTTGGCGATCCTGCGGCGCTCAAGCGGCTGGAGGCCATCGTCCACCCGGCAGTAGGGGCAATGCGCGCCGACTTTCTGAAGCAGCACGCCGCTGCGCCGTTGGTGGTCTTCGATATCCCGCTGCTGTTCGAGAAAGGCGGCTTCGAGCAGGTCGATGCCGTTGTGGTCGTCTCCGCCCCGCCAGAGGTGCAGCGCGCGCGGGTGCTGGCAAGGCCGGGCATGAGCGAGGAGAAATTTTCCCAGATCCTGGGGCTCCAGACACCCGACGCGGAAAAGCGCGCCCGGGCGGACTATGTCATCAATACTGCCACATCGCTCGCCGAAACCCGTGCAGCCGTGCAGCAGCTAGTCCATAAGCTGGACAGTGGCGAATAAACCCCTCCAGACCCCTTGCCACCCGTCCTTTCGGGGCCGATATGGAAGGGGATGCGTGAAGTCATCTTCGATACCGAAACTACGGGCCTCGATCCCCAAAGCGGTGACCGCATGGTGGAGATCGGTTGTATCGAAATGGTCAACCGCGTGACAACCGGTCAGACATTCCACGCCTATTTCAATCCCGAACGCACGATGCCCGCAGCAGCTGAAGCGGTTCACGGCCTGTCCGACGCTTTCCTTGCCGACAAGCCGCTGTTTGGCACAAAAGCGCGGGATCTGCTTGAATTCCTCGGCGATTCGCCTCTGGTCGCGCATAATGCCGGCTTCGATTTCGGCTTCCTCGATGCCGAACTGGCGATCTGCGGGCTTGAGCCGCTGCCGCGCAGCCGCATGGTCGATACGGTTGCGCTGGCCCGGGCGCGTCATCCCGGGGCCAAGAACTCGCTCGACGCTCTGTGCACCCGCTACGGCATCGATCGCAGCCACCGCACCCGGCACGGCGCGCTGCTCGACGCTGAATTGCTTGCGCAGGTCTACGTCGAGCTGACCGGCGGTCGGCAGATCGGGCTCGAACTGGCGGCAAATTCCGACGAATCCGTGCTTGTCGCCGTTACCCTGGTCCAGCGCGAGCGGCCCTTCCGCGCGCCGCGCCCGCATGCCGCCAGCGCCGACGAACTGGCGCTGCACGCCGAGTTTCTCGCCACCGTCAATTCCCCGGTGTGGGGCGGAGCGAAATGATTTTCACCAAGGAGAACTGCCATGGACATTCGCGTATCCGGTCACCAGATGAATACCGGCGAGGCCCTGCAGCTCCATGCTAATGACCGGCTCACCGCTGTCGTCGACAAGTATTTCAGCCGCGCCCTGTCGTCCAACGTCACATTCAACAAAGCTCCGGCAGGTGCATTCCGCTGCGATATCGTCACCCACGTCACCCACGGCCTGATCCTCAAGGGATCAGCGGTTGCCGCCGATGCGCATGTCGCGCTCGATTCCGCCGCCGAGAAGATCGACAAGCAGCTCAGGCGCTACCGCCGCCGGGTCAAGGACCGGCACGCGCAGACAGCCCATGCTGTCAAACAGGAAGAGGCAGCCTATGTCATTTTCGAGGAACTGGCTGGCGAGGAAGAAGTTGCAGCCGATGCGCCGGTGATCATTGCCGAAACCCGGGTGGATGTCCCTGAAGCGACAGTTTCCGACGCAGTGATGATGCTCGATCTGCGCAATACTGCGGCCCTGCTGTTCAAAAACGCTGGCACCGGGAAGCATAATATGGTCTACCGCCGCGGCGATGGCTCGATCGGCTGGGTCGAACCATCCTGATGCGCTGGCAGCGTTTGTTTCTAATGGAGTGGGGCGGCCGAACCGGGATTTCCCGGTGCCCCTGTGTTCATGTGCTGGAAACGCCTGCCTGTTAATGGTAAAGAACTCTAATTGCGAATTGGTTCATGACTGCCCTCTTCACGCTCCAGCCCGAAGCCGTCGGCACTATCCGCGCCGCCAGCAAACCGGTCATTCTCGATCAGCTTGCGGCGCGCTTCGGCGAGGTTTACGGCCTCGACGTTGCAGCTGTGCGCGCCTCGATCGAGGAGCGTGAGCAGTTGGGCAGCACCGGTTTCGGACGCGGTGTCGCCATTCCCCACGCCCGAATCGCCGGACTGAACCGGCAGGTCGCTGCCTTTTTGCGCCTCGATGCACCGGTTCCTTTCGATGCCGCCGATGGCATGCCGGTCGATCTGGTGTTCGGACTGCTCTCTCCCGAAAATGCCGGGGCCGCGCATCTCCATGCCCTGGCCGCAATTTCGCGGATGATGCGGGATGAACGCATGCATGTTGCGCTGGCCAAGGCGCCGGGAACCGAAGCGCTTTATGGCCTGCTTTGCAATGTCATCGATCGCGACGCCGCCTGAGGGCGAAGTTTCGGGCGCGGCGCTGCATTGGCGCGCGCTCGAAGGGCTCTATGCCTCGGCTCCGGTCAACCGCCTGTTCGAATCCAACCTGACGATTACCGGGGAAGGCGCCGCGCGGATTGTCTTCACGATCGATGAACGCTGCCACCATGCAGCTGGTGCGGCGCATGGCACAATCTATTTCAAGATGCTCGACGATGCCGCCTTTTATGCGGCCAATACTCTGGTGACCGATCGCTTTTTGCTGACGACGTCGTTCAATCTCCATTTCACCCGGCCTGTGCGATCGGGCGAGGTCGTCGCCGAAGGCCGCTGGATCAGCGGCAGCCGCCGGGTGCTGGTCGCCGAATCGCGGCTTATCGATGCCGAGGGCGAGGAAATCGGCCGCGGCACCGGCACCTTCATGCGCTCGCGCATGGCGCTTTCGGGGCTGACGGGATATGCCGAGACGCCTCGGGCAATGGCCGGTTGACCATGGAAGCGCGGCTGCCCGCGCACCTCGAAGTGTCCGGCCTGCTGCGCCAGACCCAAGCGCTGGGGGGATTCGCGGCGGTACTGTGCAAGGGCGAACGTGAGGCGGGTACCATCCTCGTCGTCATCGCAGAAAATGGTGTGGATCCAATAGTTTACGAGCGCATGCCGCAGCCCGACGGCAGTCGGTTATGGCACCTAGCCAAGAAACAAGATACTGAAAATAAACAAGACTTTGAAGAATACCTGGCGCGGCGGCAGCGCCAGGATCCCGATCTGTGGATTATCGAACTGGATATCGCGCAAGGGGAACGGCTCATCGGATTATCCCCGCGAAATCCTTGACTTTGCTGCACTGCGACATGAACCTGGGATTACCGCAAGGCGCAGGCGGCCCGGTTTCTCATTCTGGCGAAGCGGGCTTGCACGCAGACGGGGGTCTGCCGGCAGGATTATCAACATCGGGCACGCCAATTGCGGCGAGGCTGGTATTGGCTCCTGCGTCGGGCGCGACCACCGCACAAGATTTCGGATCGATGAGCACCAAATTGCACCGCACCAGCCTCGGGGCTGTCGCCGCGACCTTGATAGTCGCATTAGCCGGCACTGACGGAGTCAGCGCCGCCGCACGCAACCAAGCACAGGTCGAGGCTGCCCCGGCGGCCTCCCAATTCGTTTCCATCCCCGTCGTCCAGCCGCTCCCGGCGGTCGCTCCCGAAAATCCGGTCCAGAGCGAAGCCCCGATCGCCCCACCCATTGTCGAAACCGCCAGGCCGGTATCGGCAGCCACTCTCGCCCAGCTGGTGTCAGCCCAGCCACGCGCCGCCGAACTGCCGCGTGAGCTCAATTGTCTGGCCGGCGCGGTCTATTTCGAAGCCAAGAGCGAATCGCTCACCGGCCAGCTCGCTGTCGGCCGGGTGATTGTCGCCCGTTCAAAATCGGGCCGCTTCCCCAACTCATATTGCGGCGTGGTGTTCCAGCCCTCGCAGTTCTCCTTCGTGCGCGGGGGCGGCATGCCCGGCATCGACAAGCGTTCGCGCCAGTGGCGCAATGCGGTAGCCATCGCCCAGATCGCCCATGCCGGCAGCTGGCGTAGCCCGGTTGAAGGCGCGCTCTATTTTCACGCAGCCCGGGTCGCCCCGCGCTGGCGCCTGACCCGCATGGCCAAGGTGGAAAACCACGTTTTCTATCGCTGATATAGCGGCACCGCTCAGCTGGACCGCAGACTCACCCAGACCGGCGCATGGTCGCTGGCTTTTTCCCGGCCGCGATGCGCTTTGTCGACTCCGCAGGCGATGAGACGGCCGGCCAGTTCGGGCGAAAGCAGCGCATGGTCGATGCGGAAACCGTGGTCGCGTTGCCAGGCGCCCGCCTGATAGTCCCAAAACGTCCAGATCCCGCCGCGCGGATTGTGCGTGGCCACGGCGTCGGTCCAGCCCTCGCCGAGCAGACGCGCATAGGCGTCGCGCGATTGCGGCTGCATCAGTGCGTCATCGGCCATTGCGGCTGGTGACCAGATGTCCTGGTCTTCGGGGATAACGTTGAAATCGCCGGTGACGATCGCCGGAATCTCCTCAGCCGAGATTTCCCGCATCCGCGCGCGAAGACGATCAAGCCAGCGCAGCTTGTAGTCGAACTTCGGCCCCGGCTGCGGGTTGCCATTGGGCAGATATATACAGGCGACGCGCAGTCCGAAGACATCAGCCTCGAGATAGCGCGAATGTTCGTCCTCGGGCTCGCCATCAAGACCTCGGCGCACTTCCAACGGCACGGTGCCGTCGGCGAGGATGGCGACGCCGTTGAAGCCCTTTTGCCCGTGCCAGATCGCGTGATAACCGATCTTCTCGAACTCGGCGGCGGGAAAGCCCTCGTCCTGGGTCTTGATCTCCTGCAGGCAGGCGACCGCCGGGCGAGTTTCCTCAAGCCATTCCAGCAATCGCGGCAACCGCGCCTTGATGCCGTTGATATTGAAACTCGCGACCTTGATCACACCGCAAAGCTCGATCCGCAACCGCAGCCGGCGGTGGCCTGGGGGTTTTCGACCCGGAATGCCGCGCCGCCCAGCGATTCGACGAAATCGACGATGCAGCCGGCCACCAGTTCCAGACTGACCGGATCGACCACCAGCCGCACCCCGTCGGTCTCGGAAATGACGTCGTCGCCCTCTACGTCATCGGCCAGTCCGAACTGGTACTGGAAGCCCGAACAGCCGCCACCTTCAACCGAAAGCCGCAGAATCGCGGGCTTGGCCTGTTTTGCCGCTATTGCTGCGACGCGTGCGGCGGCCGATGGGCTGAGAGTGAGTGTGGCTGTTTCCATGCCAGCGGATGTAGGGAAGGCTGTGGCTTCCGGCAAGGCACGTTCACGCTGCCTGGATATAGGCTCGCATCGCCTCGGCTTCCGATTCGATCCGGTCGATACGGAACTTGACCAGATCGCCGATCGAAATGAAGCCGATCATCGCGCCGTCCTTGACCACCGGCAGGTGGCGCACCCGGCGCTTGGTCATCAGCGCCAGTGCCGACAGCACTTCGGTATCCGGCGCAACCGTGACAGCCGGTGCGGTCATGACATCGCCGACGCAGCGATCAAGCATGGCCGGGCCGAAGTTCTGCAGCTGATAGATAACGTCGCGTTCGGAGAAAATGCCGGCAATCTGGCCGTTCGCCAGCACCGGCATCGCGCCGATCCGGCGTTCGGCCAGCTGGGCGACGGCATCGCGCACGCTGAGCGTGGTTTCGCAGCTGACGATGGCGAGGGGGCGGCCCTCAAGCAGGCGGGCAATGGTCATATCGCGTCTCCCATGGCGGGACGACGGAGTGTGCCATGGATTGCGTCAAGATGCCAGAGCCGGCCAATCAGGGTTGCAGCTGGCGCGCGCCGGGTCCATGGGCATGGGGATGCTGCTGCCGCGATCCCCTCTCGAAAATCCGCAGACCGCCGAGTACGCCTGGGCGCGCTACCGCCGGCTGATGCGTTTCATGATGACCATCACCCTGCTCATGGTCGGCGCGGCCTTCGTCGCGATCTACAAGTCGAACGGGATTGTTTCGGCGCACTTCTATGTCGCCACCGCGCTGGGCATCACCTTTGCCATGCTGCTGATGTCGGCGCTTATGGGGCTGGTGTTCCTGTCCAGCGGCACCGGCCACGACGAAGCCGTGATCAACCCGCTCGACGATGATGACGAGGACGATTAATTCGGAACTTTGAGCCGGAATTCCTCCACCGGCACGCCGCCGATTAGATGCTCCTTGATAATCCGCTCTAGCACCGCCTCGTTGCAGCTGTGGTACCAGACGCCCTCGGGCCAGACCACGGCGACTGGGCCCGCCGCGCAGACGCGCAGGCAATCCGCCTTGGTGCGGGCAATGCCGCCCTGGTTGTCGAGCCCCAGTTGGCGCAACCGCTTCTTGAGGTACAACCACGACGCCGCGCCGTGCTTGCGCGGGCAGCATTTGGCCTTGCCTGGTTCGGCGCAAAGGAAGATGTGACGCCTGACCTTGTCGCCACCGATCTCCGCATAGGCGGCGCGCGCGGACTCAATTCTGCCGGGAATCCCGGTCACGCCAGCAGCATCCACGGCTGCGCCGAATCGATGAAGACCTGCGGGATCGGAACTGGCTTGCCATCAGCCATGCAGACCATGGTGGCCTGGGCAACAGCGATGGTGCGGCCGCGCTGGGTCACCAGCTGCTGCAGCGTATAGCTCGTCCGCCCGAGCCGCTGCAGGGCAACATGCATCTCCAGCGGATCGGGATGATAACTCTGGCCCAGGAATTCAATGGCCAGGCTGGCAACCATTGACGTCATTTCGGCAGTAACTGCCTTGTAGCCGCTGTGCCGGTGAAAGCGCACCCGCGCTTCTTCGAGCATGCCGGTCAATGCAACATTGTTGATGTGCCAGTTGCTGTCGAGATCGCCGTAACGTGTCTCAATTTCGCAATGGAAGGGATAGCGCGCTGGATCGAGCAGCGCCGGATCGGGTCTGGCCATATGGAGCCGATAGAGAGCGCTGCCGCCCCGGTCTAGTGGATTGATTTTGACGTTCGCATCCCGTTAGCCGAAATCTCAGCTTGCGAATGTCAAAATCTTGAAATCCACTAGAAACATATAGTTGCTAGTGGTCCTTTTGATTCTGACATTTGCTGCTAGCCTCACCGATAACGGATGCAAATGTCAGAATCGGACCACTAGCCCCGCTTGCCGGCGATCCGGGCGACTTCGGCGGCGACCAGGCGTTCCACGATCGGCGGCAGGTTCTTGTCGAGCCAGTCTGCGAGCATCGGCCTGAGCAGGTCGCGGGTCAGCCCTTCCAGCGAGGTTTCGCCCGAACGAACGATCTGCGGCTGAGCGCCAGGCTGCGACAGCATGGCCAGTGCAGCCAGCGAATCCTGCATCGACATGCGCGAATCTTCGGTCACCAGCGCAGGCGGCGCGCCGTCATCTTCGTTGAAATGGTCGGAGTCTTCCATCGCGAAATCATCCTCATAGGCGTACTCGGCGCCGTCGCCGAGATCGAGCACATCATCGTTGGCGACTGAAGGGGTATGATCAACCGAATTGTCATCGGAGTCGTTGGCGCTCGGCATGCCGACGGTTTCACGCGTGCGTCGTTCCTCGGCCGCGCCCTCGCGATTGTCGCGCGCGATGACCAGTTTGATCAATTCAAGTATCTCTTCGACCGAAGGTTCGCCTGCCTGGCGCATAGCCCATTCCCCAAAATGCACTGATTCTAGGGTGCTGGAATTGCACTGTCCTGCGGTGGTGTGTCAACCGTTCGCGTTGATCGGGCGGCAGGCGCTGGATCGTCGCTCCAGTCGGACCACTTGCCGCGCACCCGATCATAGTTGACCTCGGGGTCATAAAGCGGGCCTCCTTCGAGCCCCAGATCCTGCGCTTCGGCCCTGCCCATGGCGGCAAGTAGCGAGAAACCCGCGACGTAGGCGTTGCGGCGCGCGGTAACGAGACGGACCCGCGCCTGCAACAGTTCCTGCTCTGCGTCGAGAATGTCGAGGATGGTGCGGTTACCGACGCTGTTTTCGGCGCGGACGCCTTCAAGGCTGAGGCTGGCGGCATCGACTGCGGTCTGGCTGGAGACGATGATCTCATTGGCCGCCTGCCATGAGGAGTATGACGCACGCACCTGGGCGATGACATCGCGTTCGGCGGCGATTTCGTTTTCGAGCGCGGCTCCGGCGCGGGCTTGTGCCTGCCGCCGGAACGCCGCGGGCCTGCCGCCCTGGAAGATCGGAATGGTCGCGCGGACGCCGGCAGTTGCGGTGGTCGCGGATTGCGAGGGTGTCACCGTCCCGCCGGTCGTCAGCGAGCCATAATAGTCCAGATAGCCGCCGGTAGTGAAGATTTCGACGCGCGGCAGCCGGGTCGATCCGGCGACGGCGATATCGTAATCGGCAGCACGGCTGCGTTCCCTGGCGGCGATGATGTCGGGGTTGCTTTCTAGCGCGATGGCCGTGGCCTGCGCGGCGCTTTCGGGGAAGCCCGGCAGCGGCGGCGGCGGTTGCAGGCTGACAGGCGGCTTGCCGACCAGCTGGATATACCGCTCGCGCGCGCCGATCAGGTTGGATTCGGCGCTGCGGGCATCGCCCCTGGCCAGCGCCAGCCGCGCCTGCGACTGGGCGACATCGGTGCGGGTGAGGTCGCCAATCTCGAAACGGTCGCTGGTCGCCTGCAGATTGGTGTCGAGAACCTTGACCAGATTGCGGTTCAGCCCGACCACCGATTCGCTCAGGATCACATCCATATAGGCAGCCACGACCTGACTGAAGATCGCCGATTCGGTGCCGCGCAAGTCGGCCTGCCCGGCTTCGACGCGGGTTTCGGCGGCGCGGACTGCATTCTTGACGCCGCCGCCCGAATAGATCGGCACCCCCAGCGAAACCGAAGCATTGAGCGCGCGGTCGGGGCCGATGCCGTTCGAATCGCTTTCGTGCAGGAACTCGCTGTGCGAAACACTGGCGCTGGCGCCGGGGCGACCGTCAGCCTTTTCAATCGGTACGGTTTCGTCGAGTGCACGCTGACTGGCGCGCGCACCTTGCAGCGAGGGATTGGTGTTATAAGCTGCAACCAGGGCCGAGCGCAGATCGTCGGCCAGCGCGGGTGCGGTGAGGAGACTTATCCCGGCAGCCAGCATCAGGCGGCGCGCGACCCTCGCCATGTTCAGAAGCTCCAGCGTTTCGGCGCGGCGAATTCTGCGAGCACGGGAATGCCGATCTCCGCGAGCGGCAGCAGCGCAATCGCGCCGCCAGCCTTGCGGCCTGTCGCTAGCCGGGTGACGCCGCGTTCGACCAGGCCGGTCACCAGCCGTCCGCCCTCGGCCAGCCTAGCGGCCAGCGCATCGGGCAGCTCTTCGGCCGCACCGTCGATGACGATCAGCGTATATTCACCCTTGCCGCGGCTGGCTTTCGCATCGGCGGGAGAGATCGCGTCGAGCGAGCCGACAAGCGGGCCGAGAAGCGCCGCCAGGTAACCGTCGCCGTCACCCACGAGCAGCGCCTTGTCGTCCGGCTGCGGCTCGGCTTCCGCCAGCAACCTGCCGTGAACCAGCGGCGCGGCAAGGAAGCTGCCATCGCCCAGCAGCACGGCGCGGTCGGTATAAGCAGCAGTGCGCAGCGCCTCGGGGACGAAATCCTCTCGCGGAACCCGGGCCATTGCCGCCAGCACCCAGGGCTGGTTTACCCCGCTGGTACGCAGCTGGCTGTCGATCATTGCGCGCCGGGTAGCTTCGAAACTGCCGGCGGCAGGCCGTTCATCGGTCTTTGTCATCAAGCCCTATTCCTCACAGCACCGGGGAATTTCCCAAATCACCCACCGGCGCAATCGGCGCGCTTCTAGGCGATGGACCAGGCCGCGCCAAGCGCTTTGAAACGGGTTTTGACCTTTGGGCATTTGCCGGACTATTGAAGCTGGCACATTCCCCTAACCCGAGGACGCAGGTAATGGCCGATATGGTGACAATCCGCGAGGCGGACCTGATCGAAAGCATCGCCGATGCGCTGCAATTTATCAGCTACTATCACCCGATGGACTACATCCGCGCGCTGGGTGACGCCTATGATGCGGAACAGGGCCCGGCGGCGAAGGACGCCATCGCGCAGATCCTCACCAACAGCCGGATGTGCGCCGAAGGCCACCGGCCGATCTGCCAGGACACCGGCATCGTCAACGTGTTCATCGCCTGGGGGCAGGATTGCCGGCTCGAATCGGCACTGTCACTGCAGGAGGTGGTCGATGAAGGGGTGCGGCGCGGTTACCTCAATCCCGAAAACAAATTGCGTGCATCGATCCTTGCCGATCCCGCTTTCACCCGCCGCAACACCCGCGACAATACCCCCTGCGTGCTCACGGTGGATATGGTACCCGGTCGTACGATTTCGATCGACGTAGCTGCCAAGGGCGGTGGCAGCGAGAACAAGTCAAAGTTCAAGATGATGAATCCCAGCGATAATATCGTCGAATGGGTGGTCGAGATGCTACCCCAGATGGGGGCCGGCTGGTGCCCGCCGGGGATGCTGGGCATCGGCATCGGCGGCACTGCGGAATATTGCATGCAGCTCGCCAAAAAAAGCCTGATGGAGCCGATCGACATGGGCCAGCTCAAGGCGCGCGGGCCGCAAAGCGATCTGGAAGCGATGCGCATCGAGATTTTCGACCGGGTCAATGCGCTGGGCATCGGCGCGCAGGGTCTGGGCGGGCTGTCGACGATCCTCGACGTCAAGATTCTCGACTGGCCGTGCCATGCTGCCGGCAAGCCCGTGGCGATGATCCCCAATTGCGCAGCCACCCGCCACGCCCACTTTACGCTCGACGGTTCGGGGCCGAGCTTCCTCGAAACGCCGAAGCTCGATGATTGGCCCAAGGTCGACTGGAAGCCCGACAAGGCGGCGAAGAAGGTCAATCTCGATACGCTGACCCAGGCCGAAGTGTGCAGCTGGAAGCACGGTGACCGGCTGCTGCTGAACGGCAAGATGCTGACCGGCCGCGATGCGGCGCACAAACGCATCCAGGACATGCTGGCCAGGAACGAGGAACTGCCGGTCGATTTCCGGGGCAGGGCAATCTATTACGTAGGTCCGGTCGACCCGGTGATGGGCGAGGTCATGGGTCCGGCAGGGCCGACCACGGCGACCCGGATGGACAAGTTCACCGACATGATGCTCGAGCTGGGCTTGCTGGTGATGATCGGCAAGGCCGAACGCGGGCAGGGCGCGGTGCAGGAGATCGCCAGGCACAAAGTCGCTTATCTGATGGCAGTGGGCGGCGCCGCCTATCTGGTGGCGCGGGCGATCCGCGAGGCGAAAGTCGTCGGTTTCGAAGACCTAGGCATGGAAGCGATCTATGAATTCACTGTCGAGGACATGCCGGTGACGGTGGCCGTCGATGCCGAGGGCAACAACGTCCATCAGCTCGCCCCGCTGGTGTGGAAAGAGAAGATCGCGCGGGAAGGCCTGCTGGCAAAATAGGAGTCAGCGGCGGCAACCGGCATTCTATCAACGTCCTTTGCGCGTCGATCAACAGTCTGGCGCACAGCCGCAATTACGCGCTATCGAGGTGGGCGATGAACGGGCAGCAGACCTCTATTCCCCGCGTTCCGGCGCGTCTGGTGATCGCATCGATTGTCGGCCTGTGGCTGTGCTATTTCGGACTGGCGACATTGCGCGGCTGGGTGGTCGGCTTCGATCTCGACTGGCAGATGCTGTCGCGCCGGATCGCCGTAACTTTCGCCTCGATGGCGGTGACGGCGGCGCTGTGGCCGCTCTTGTGGATGCTGCGGAGGCGTGCGCTGTGGCTTCAGGCCTTGGCGGTGGCGGCGGCGGCGCTGCCGGGGTCGCTGCTGCTGGCCGGGATCAACCAGTGGGTCTTTTCCGATATCGAAAGCGAGGTTGTGGCCAAGATCGGCGCGAGCAAGGGCATCAACATCCGCCGCGACGAGGCCGGTAACGTACTGGTCGACATTCCGGAGGCACCCCGCGACGAAGATACGGCGGGAGAAAGCGTGCAGGTTACCAAAGGCACCACGGTGGTGATCGATGCCGGCACCCACGACGACAATCGCTGGCGTCAGGTTACCGATCTGGCGCTGGGCCGCTATTTCCTGCTGCTGGCCTGGGCGGCGCTGTACCTGGCGCTGGCCAATGCCCAGCAGGCGCGCGCTGCGGAACGGCGAGAGGGTGAATTCAGGCGCGCCGCCAAGGCTGCCGAGCTGCAGTCGCTGCGCTATCAGGTCAATCCGCATTTCCTGTTCAACACACTCAATTCGCTGTCGGCGCTGGTCATGACCGGCCGCACGCAAAGTGCCGAGCGGATGATCCAGACCATGTCGACCTTCTACCGCCGCAGCCTCGCCGACGACCCCACGGCGGAACATTCGCTGGCCGAGGAAATCGAACTGCAGAAGCTCTACCTCGAAATTGAGGCAGTGCGCTTTCCCGACCGGCTCCGCAGTGTCTTCGATATCCCCGCGAATCTCGCCGATGCCCTGGTTCCGGGGCTGATACTGCAACCGCTGATCGAGAATTCGGTCAAATATGCCGTCGCCGCCAGCAAGCAGGCGGTCACGATTACCGTGGCTGCGAGCGAGGCCAATGGACAGCTGGTGTTGACGGTCAGCGACGACGGCCCCGGCAACGTCCCTGACAGTGGCAGTAACGGCGATGCTCCGGGCTTCGGGATCGGCCTAGCCAATGTCCGCGACCGGCTGGAGGGGCGGTTCGGCGCGCAGGCAAGCCTTGAGGCGCGCGGCTTGTCCGGCGGCTATATCACAGTCATCCGCCTGCCGCTGGTGCGCAGCCATGGTTGAGGCGCTGCGCACGCTGATCGTCGATGATGAGCCACTGGCGGTGGAGCGATTGCAGATCATTTGCGCGGCCATGCCGGGGCTGACGGTGATCGGCACTGCCAGCGACGGGGCGGCGGCGCTGCGGCTGGTCGAAGCGCTGAACCCCGATCTGGTGCTGCTCGACCTGACCATGCCCGAGATGGACGGGCTAGCGGTGGCGCGTGTGCTGGGCAGCCAGGCCGCTCCTCCGGCGCTGATATTCATCACCGCGCATGACAATTTCGCCGTCGAGGCATTCGATCTCGATGCGGTCGACTATGTGCTCAAGCCCGTCGCGCCCGAACGGCTCGAACGAGCGATCGAGCGGGCCCTGGCGCGGCGTGGGACCAGTGAGCGCCGGCCGAGCCCGTGGTTGAGCGAGTTCTGGGTGCCCCATCGCTCCGAATTGCTGCGCATCGCCGCCGCCGATGTCGAGCGAATCGATGCCGAGCGCGATTATGTGCGGCTACATGTCTGCCAGAAAGCAGGCGGTGGTCGCAGCTATTTGCTGCTGCAGACAGTGACGAGCCTCGAAGCGCGGCTTGATCCCGAACAGTTCATTCGCCTCCACCGCTCCACGATCCTGCGCCGTGACCGGATCGCCGGGTTGCGGCACGATGGTCTGGGGGTGTGGTCGGCGCAGCTGGAGGACGGTAGCGTGGTCAGGATCGGGCGGACTTACCTCGCCAAAGCCAAGACCATGGCTGGCAAATGAGCCTGCCTCGTTCAAGAAGAAGGCCCGGTCCGGGGGACATTTCCGAACCGGGCCCGGAACGCTCCGGGTCTGAACCGATGGAGTCGCAATCCGGCGCCAGTACCGGTCCGTGGGAGACCGGGCCGCGCTAACCCGACATTAGCGGCAGGTGCTTTTTACCCCAGCGCCAATCGACCGGCGGGCGCTGCCGTTCGACCAAGCGCTAATCTGCTCCGACCAAATGCATGGATGACTTTGCCGGCCAGCAAGGCATAACAGCGGCAAGCTCATGCCCATCCTGTTCGCTTTCTTTCTCGGCATTGCCAACATCGCCCTGCACAAGGCGGTGCTGGAAAGCCGTCACCCGCTGCTTGCGCAGATACCCTGGTTTTTCCAGTTGCTCGGCGGTCGCTTCAGCTTGCTGATCGAGTTCGGCATGCTGCTGGGAGCGATGCTGATGATCGACGCCGGTTCGGTGGCCTGGGTCTGGGGTTACGGGCTTTACAGCCTGGTCAACGGGTTGTCGGTCTGGCTGCTGCTGTCGGGACGCATATAGCAAACCCCGCCAGCGGATCGCCGCCAGCGGGGTTTCTCGGCAGAGAGTGACCTCAGCGGCCGTAGGAGCCACGGCCTTCGCGATTGGCAAGCCGGGCTTCGATCTGCTTGCGGACATCGGCCATGCACAGCTTCTGACCTTCGCGGTCGGGGATGCGCGAACCGGTAGTGGTTTGGGCCGGGCAGGCCTTGGCAGCGACCTTTTCGATCCGCCGGTCGAGCTCGGCCTTGCCGGCTGCGGTTGACAGGTCGAGATCGTTGATCCGCAGCTGCGCGGTGTCGGCATAGGCAGCGGTAACGGGTGCGATGGCGGGCAGCGCAAGGGTAGCCAGCGCTGCGAAAGAGATGATGAGCTTGGACATGATCGGCTTCCTTCTTGCGTAAAAATCGGACCTGCGCGGTGGCACTTGGGGAGGGGGCTGGTTAACGCCACCGCCCGATACTTTTACGCGCGCGGTATAACTTCCGCGCGCTGGCATCGACCAAACAGGCAGGGGGTTCGACAGACCAATCCCGGCCTCGACGAAAGGTATACAGCCATCGGCGAACGCCGGTTGCCGTAGCGGCAATCCGCTTTTTAACTTGCGCTTAAGCCCTCAGTTCTATTTGCCCGCAGGCACATGGCCGCGCCGATCCGCCTCTTCCACGTCAGCGACCTGCACTTCGGCGCAGAAGACCGTTACGCGCTCGACTGGTTCGCTCGAGAGGTGGCCGAACAGCGGCCCGACGCCGTGATCTGCACCGGCGATCTCACCATGCGCGCGCGGCAACGCGAATTTGCGGCGGCGGCCGAATGGCTCGGCGGTCTGGGCGTGCCGGTCAGTGTCGAGATCGGCAATCATGACATCCCCTATTACTGGGACCCGATCTCCCGGCTGCGGCGGACTTTCGATCGCTACAATGTCCTGCGCGAAGCCGTACACCGTGACCTGGCTGTGGAAGGAGCGGTGCTGGTGTCGCTGCAGACGATTGCCTCGGCGCAGTGGCGGTTCAACCTGTCCAAGGGGAAAGTGAACCCGGCGGCGCTGACGCTGGCGCTGGAGGGCCTGGCCGGCGCACAGTCAGCCGGGCTGCGCCTGGTCGCTTGCCATCATCCGTTGATCGACGCCAACACCCGCTCGACCGGATCGACCAGTGGCGGCAAGCAGGCTCTCGCGGCGCTGGCGCAGGCGGGGGCGCATGCCGTATTGTCGGGGCATGTCCACGATGCATTCGATATGGACATCGAGACGACCGGAGGGCCGATCCGGCTGATCGGCGCGGGTACGCTGTCCGAACGGCGACGGGCGACCATGCCCAGCTATAACCGGCTGGAATGGTCGCAGGATGCCGGCCTTGCGGTGGCGGTTCAGTCACTCGGTTAAAGTTACGATCAATAATCGTGGTCGATCGAGCCGATCCCGGAGATCCGCGAGGTCAGGACTTCGGGCTTGCGGTGCAGCGATATGTTGCCCGCGCCCGAAATCGCTGCATCGACCGTGCCGGTGGCGGCGAGGTCGATATTGCCGACCCCGTCGATCTGAACCGTCGCATCCTTCGCTTCGACATCCTGCAGATCGAGGTTGCCAGCGCCGCTGGTCTTGACCACCAGCTTTTCGACCTTGCCGCTGGCGTCGAGGTCGATCGCGCCGTGGGCATCGACGGATAGCGACGGCTGATCGAGATTGGCGAGCTCGATTTCGCCGGGAGCGTTGAGCACCAGTCCGGCGATGCCGGGGGCGGTGATGGTGATTCTCAGGCCCTTGTTGCGATGCGCCGATCCCTTGGCCAGCGCCAGATGCCCGCCTTCGAATTGCAGCGCATTGACGAATTCCGCCGGGCCGCTGACCGTCATCTCGGCCTTGTCGCCCCGCACGAAGCGCAGGCTGACCGGCGTGTCCAGGGTCAGCGTCTGGCTGGCATCGAAGGCGAAGTTGCGGGTGGACCTTGGCTTGTCGTCATCGTCGTCGAAATCGATGGCAAAGCCGCCTTCTTCGTGGATCCGCTTGATCATGGCGTCGCCGCCGATCACCCAGGCCGCGCTCAGCGCGACCACTGCGAATATCAGGCCGCTGGCGAATACGATGAGCAGTTTCTTGATCATGGCTGCGGCCTCCTTCAGGCTTCGGATTTGATGGCGGGTTCAAGGATGCGGTAGTGCAGGCGCCCGAACCACAGCAGTGCGTTGACCAGCCAGATGGTGGCGATGGTCAGCAGGGCGGTGAAGGCGACGGCGGCGGCCATCATCCCCAGGCCGCACAGGATTGCCGCGCCCGGACCGCCGGGAAAGCCGCCGAACGGACCGACAATGGTGATAGCGCCGCCGGCAATGAACACGCCGACCATGGCCACATAAAGTCCGAAGACCACGCCGATCATCGGCAGCAGCACTGGCAGCAGCACCAGCACGTCGATCGCGCCGAGGCCGAGGAAAGCGATCACCGCCGACCATGCGGACGAGGGTGAGCGCACTTCCTGCCAGCGCTTGATGCCGGCTTCGAGTTTGAGTTCGCGGGCGAGGCGGCCGGGATCGCCCAGCGCTGCCGCCACTTCCGCATCGGACCTGCCATCGGCGCGGGCGGCATCGAAATGGGCTTCATAATCGCCCGCGATATCGGCAATCTCCGCTTCGGGCATGCCGGACAGGCCGCGGTTCAGCCGCTTGATGAATTCGTCACGCGTCATGTTGAATCTCCGCTTTGCCGGAGGGCGTTGTGCCAAGGTTGCCGATCAGACCTTCGACGGCAGCGGTGAAGCTTCGCCATTCGGCGAGCTGCTGGTTCAGGCTGGCGCGGCCGGCATCGGTCATCCGGTAGTATTTGCGCGAGGGACCCGAGGGCGATTCCTCAAGATAAGTTGCGACCAGCCCGTCGGCCTGCATGCGCCGCATCAGCGGATAGATGGTGCCCTCGCCCATATCCACGGCATGGGCGAGCTTGCTGGCAATTTCATAGGCATAGCTGTCGCCATGCGAAAGCAGCGCCAGGACGCAGAGTCCCAGCACTCCCTTCTTCAACTGGATTTCGATGGCCTCGGGCACGGGCTAACTCCTTGGCAAGAACCGGCGGCGGACCGGCTGCGACTCTACGCGGCCGGTCCGGATTCCGGTCAGCCGACCTGGCGACTTTCGTTTAGTGAGGCGGCAAGTGTGTAGACCTTGTGACCGGCGGGGGAGGCCAGATCACCATCGGTGTGGCCGGCGATGGCCGGACTGCCTGCCGGGGCGGCGAAGATCACATCCGGTATGGCGAAAGTGCCAAGAGTCGCGATCAGGGCGAGGGCGGGGGCGAGTGATTGCTTGAACATGGTGCTTCTCCTTGACGTGCTGAGCTTGTCATCTTGGCGCCGGTTTGGCGGGTGTCTGTTCAACCCGGGGTGCGATCGGCCACTGGTGCGAATCGGAACCCCTTCGGATGACCATTGTCTAACACAAGGTAGTGTGTAGTGCAAGGTAGCATGTAAAAAAAGGTTGCGTGCGGTGGAAGGTAGCTTGCGATGCGTGATCATATGCCTGGAATCGCGCAGAAACCGGGCATGAAAGAAGGGGCCGCGGTTGGCCCGCGACCCCTTCGATTTTCGTATTTGACCTCTTCAGCTTCGCTGAATGATTCGCACTTGGGCGAATCAGTCGGGCAGGATCAGCGCTTCGAGAACTGGAAGCTCTTGCGCGCCTTGGCCTTGCCGTACTTCTTGCGTTCGACCACGCGCGGATCGCGGGTGAGGAAGCCGGCGGCCTTGACCGTGCTGCGCAGCAGAGGCTCGAACTTGCTGAGCGCCTGGGCGATGCCGTGCTTGACCGCACCGGCTTGGCCGGACAACCCGCCGCCCTTGACGGTGCAGACGATGTCGTACTGGCCGAGGCGTTCGGAAATCTGGAACGGCTGGTTGATCACCAGGCGCAGCGTCGGCCGGGCGAAATAGACGTCCTGATCGCGGCCGTTGACGGTGATCTTGCCCGAGCCGGGCTTGAGCCAGACCCGCGCAACAGCATCCTTGCGGCGGCCGGTGGCATAAGAACGGCCCTGGGCGTCGACTTCGCGATCGCGGATCGGCGCAGGCGGGCCGGTGCGGGCAGGAGGAGCTGCCGGAGCGTCGGCGGCAACGGCAGCGGCATCGGGAGCAGCGCCGCCGGCGAGAGCGCCGAGATCGGCGAGATCGGCGAGATCGGTGACAGTGTTATCGGACATTATGCACCCACCTTGTTCTTGCGGTTGAGTGAAGCGACGTCGAGCGGCTGGGGCTGGGTGCCGCCATGCGGATGCTCGCTGCCGGCGTAAAGGTGAAGCGCGCGCATCTGCGCACGGCCCAGCGGACCGCGCGGGATCATGCGTTCGACTGCCTTTTCGAGCACACGCTCGGGAAAGCGGCCGTCGAGCACTTTGGCCGCGGTTATTTCCTTGATGCCACCGGCATAACCGGTGTGCTTGTAATAGGTCTTCTGCTCGCGCTTGTTGCCGGTCAGCCGCACCTTGCCGGCGTTGATGACGACCACATGGTCGCCGCAATCGACATGCGGGGTGAAGCTTGGCTTGTGCTTGCCGCGAAGCCGGTTGGCGATGATCACGGCGAGACGCCCGACCACCAGCCCGTCGGCATCGATAAGATGCCAGTTCTTTTCCACCTCGGCCGGTTTGATCGACCGGGTGACCTTGCTGAGTGCCTTCATGGCAGGTCAAATCCCTTATGCTGGTAGACGCTGGTAGACGCCGCGCCGGCAGCGGTTACAAAACCGTCCGGCGAGCGGGAAGGCGGGCCATTCGAGCAATTGCGGCTCGAAGTCAAGCTATTCCGCGGCTTTCACGAGAGGTAAAATAATACCTTATAACGTTTTGGCTCCACGCCCGAGCGCATGCGCCCCCCAAACCGTCGCGGCGACCAGCAGCGCTCCGGTCAGCTGATGCGCGGCCGCCAGCCACAGCGCCATGCCCGACCAGACCGTGGCGATGCCCAGCAACAGCTGGGTGCCGAACGCCGAGTGGATGGCGATGGAGGCCTTGCGGTTCCCGGCCTTGCGCAGCTTGCGGGCCATGACGATCAAGACCGCGACCACTGCCCAGGCCCACCAGCGGTGGCTGAAATGGGTGAGGTAGGGATCATTGATAGCCGCGTGGATCGCGCCGCCAGCCCAGTCGATGCCCTCGGGAATCAGGCTGCCCTGCATTGCTGGCCAGGCCTGCCAATTGAACCAGCCCGCGCCTGCGATATAGCCTGCGCGCAACCCGGCCACAAAAGCACCTAACAGCACCTGAAGCGCCAACATCGCCAGCACCAGCCCGGTGAACCGGGTCAGCCGTGACCGAGGCTCGCCTTGCGCGAGCGCCCGCAGGTCGAGCGCGGTCCAGATCAGCGCTCCCAGGGTCAGCAGCGCCACGAGCAGATGCGCGGCCAGGCGGAAATGACTAACCTTGACGTCACCCGACAGCCCCGAGGTCACCATCCACCAGCCGAGCACGCCCTGCAGCCCGCCCAGCGCAAGCAGCGCCAGCAGTCGCAGCTTGTAGCCTTCCGGAATCCGCCGCTTCATCCAGAACCAGGCCAGCGGCAGGGCGAAGACCATGCCGATGGTCCGCGCGATGAGCCGGTGAAACCACTCCCAGAAGTAAATGAACTTGTAATCGGCCAGCGTCATTCCCGCCGGGCCGTTGACCTCGGTATATTGGGGGATGCGCTGGTAGGCGGCGAATTCCGCCTGCCACTGCGCATCGGAAAGCGGCGGCAGCGCACCGGTCAGAGGTTTCCATGAGGTGATCGACAGTCCCGATTCGGTCAGCCGGGTAATGCCGCCGACCACGACAATCACCACCACCATCGCCGCCACGGCAAATAGCCAGCGCGCCAGCGCCAGGCAGTTGCGGGCGATCTCGTCAGCCCGGTCGGGTTGGGATCCATGCATGCCAGCCCCCTGCGCGCCGCCGGGCGAAATCGCAAGAGTGTCAGCGCATGGTTGCGCAATGTAACAATATCACATATCCCCTGACCATGCGCCGCGCCCTCAATTCGATTCGTGACCGGTTCGACCGAGCGGGAATCGTCCTGTCGGGGCTGTGCGCGCTTCACTGCATTCTGGGCATTGTGCTGGTTTCGGTGCTGGGACTGGGCGGCGAAGCGCTGCTCTCTCCGGCGATCCACCGTGTCGGACTGGCGCTGGCGCTGCTGGTCGGAACGCTGACGATAGGGCTCGGCGTGCTGCGCCATGGCCAGTATGGTGCACTGGCGATCGGCGCTTGCGGCCTTGCGCTGATGGCCGGCGCGCTGGCTGCGGGGCATGGGCTTTCCGAAGCGGTGCTGACCATCGCCGGGGTGGCCCTGGTCGCCACCGCGCACATACGGAACTTGCGTCACGCCGCCTGAGCGCTATCTGCGTGGCATGTCTCCAGAACTTACCCTCACCGTCAATGGCGAGCCGCGCCGCATCGCTGCCGGCAGCCGCATCGCCGACATGGTTCTCGGCCTTGAACTCGATCCGAAAAAGGTCGCGGTCGAGCGCAACGGGTTGATCGTGCCGCGCTCGACGCTCGGCGAGGTTGAGCTTAGCGATGGCGATGTGCTGGAGATCGTGCATTTCGTGGGAGGGGGCAGTGGAGAGGATAGCTGGACCGTCGCGGGCCGGACCTTCAATTCGCGGCTGATCGTTGGCACTGGCAAGTACAAGGACTTCGCCCAGAACGCCGCCGCGGTCGAAGCCGCGGGTGCCGAGATCGTTACCGTGGCGGTGCGCCGGGTCAATGTCTCGGACCCCAAGGCGCCGATGCTCACCGATTTCATCGACCCTAAAAAGATCACCTACCTGCCCAACACCGCCGGTTGCTTCACCGCCGACGATGCCATCCGCACCTTGCGGCTGGCGCGCGAAGCGGGGGGCTGGGATCTGGTCAAGCTTGAGGTGCTGGGCGAGGCACGCACACTCTACCCCGACATGCGCGAAACGCTGAAGGCGACCGAAGTGCTGGCGAAAGAGGGCTTCCTGCCCATGGTCTATTGCGTCGACGATCCGATCGCGGCGAAGCAGCTGGAGGAAGCCGGCGCGGTCGCGGTGATGCCGCTGGGCGCGCCGATCGGTTCGGGGTTGGGCATCCAGAACCGGGTGACGATCCGCCTGATCGTCGAGGGCGCCAGCGTGCCGGTGCTGGTCGATGCCGGGGTGGGCACTGCTTCCGATGCGGCAGTGGCGATGGAACTTGGTTGCGACGGCGTGCTGATGAACACCGCCATCGCCGAGGCCAAAAACCCGATCCGCATGGCCCGGGCGATGAAGCTCGCGGTCGAAGCCGGGCGTCATGCCTATTTGTCCGGTCGGATGGCGACGCGCAAATATGCCGATCCTTCGAGCCCGCTCGCCGGACTGATCTGAAACTGCACAAAGCGACGAATCGAATGCCTCACTTAACGGCTTGATAACCAAATTCTGTTGAACTCTGCGTGACGGGTCCCCGGGCCTGCCAACAGGGGGTAAGAGAATTATGGACACGACCGGCACAGCCTCGCTGACCATTGCCGAGTTGCGCGAGTTCGCCGGCTTCAGCCCTAGCGAACAGCGTTACATCAAGCGCAGCCTAGATGTCGGCCTCGGTCGGCAGGACGCATTCAAGCTGTGGGCGCGCGATGCCGCCGAAGTGGCTTCGATCCGCAGCCAGTATGTCGTCTATCAGGAGCTCAAGATGCTGCGCGGCTCCAGCCCGGAGGAAACCAGCTTCGAGGGCCTGGAGGGGTTCATGGGCAAGCTGATCCGCATTGCCGCCTTCGATCTGGCGCAGGAACGCCTCGATGGCTTCTCCTCCTTCCGCTTCCTTTACGAGCGCCTGCTCGGTGCCGAAGTGCGGCCCTGGCTGCCTGCTGCCTTCTGCTCGGCCGCCGCGTTGCCGCAGATCCGCCCGGACCGCCGCAAGGGCCTGCTCCAGTCGATCAGCGAAGCCGCCGCCACCGCGCCGGGCTGGTCCGACCGTGCTCCCTGCTTCTTCCCGGAGTGGGTGGAGAAGGAAGCGGCGTGATTTTGGTGAACGCTTGTCGCAGGGCACCTGTTCGGCGATAGTGCCGACATGTCGATCGATCTTGCACCGCTTAACAATGCGATAGCCCGGCTGGAGTTCGCCCTTGCCCGCCATCTGCGCGAGCCCGCAGATGAAGAAGTGCGCGATAGCGTCATCCATCGCTTCGAATTCACTTACGATCTTTCCCACAAGTTGCTTCGTCGCGTGCTCGAAGCAACGTCGGCAGACGCTGAACAGGCAGAATTGATGACCTTCCCGGGCCTCATTAGGACTGGCTGGGAACAGGGTCTGGTCGCGGGAGGGTGGCCGGTCTGGCATGACTTCCGCAACATGCGCAACCTGACGTCGCACACCTATGACGTGAACAAGGCCATCGAGGTTGCCGCCAAAGTTCCTGCCTTTCTTGTCGAGGCCAAGCTCCTCGCCGACAAATTGGGCGCAAGGCTTGCGGCATGAATGGCGGATTGCACGTGACCGCAGAGGAGTTGCGGATCGTGCGCGACATTCTCGCGGCATGTCTGCCGCCCGATAGCCGGGTCTTTGCTTTCGGAAGCCGCGCGACGGGCATCCGGCTCAAGCCATGGTCAGACCTTGACCTCGCGGTTCAGGGTGCCGGGCCAATGTCGCTGGATCAGACGGGCCTGCTTCGAGAAGCGTTCGATGAATCGCTGTTGCCATGGAAGGTCGATATTCTCGATCTTGCCACCGTTAGCGAGACATTCAGACGAATTATCGAGCCGGACCTGAAGGAACTGGAATAATACCAATCGCCCATTGCACCGACTCTGCTCCCCTCCCCTTCAGGGCACGGCTATCGCATATTCCATTTGGTGCCTGTGCATCCCAGTCCCCCTCCCGCTTGCGGGAGGGGTTAGGGGTGGGCCAGTCGGACGAAATCGACGGTTTCGCGTCAAATTCAGACTCACCCACCCCCAACCCCTCCCGCAAGCGGGAGGGGGGAAGAAAGGGCAGGTCGGTATATGCGATAGCCCTCCCCTGAAGGGGAGGGGCTTGAGAGGTCATTTCACCGGGCAGTTGGAATAAGCTTACCCCTTGTACAACCCGTCCAGCCGCGCCCCGTAGCGCTCTTTCAGCTTGTGGCGCCTGATCTTCAGGCTGGGCGTCATTTCCTCGTTGTCGATGGTGAAGGCCTCGTCGGCGAAGGCGAACTGGCGGACTTTTTCGACAACCGAGAGATCGCCGTTGACCCGGTCGATCGCGGCGCGAATGGCGCTGCGGAAGGCGGGGAGGTCTTGCAAGGCCGCCATGTCGAACTTCTCGTCCTGCCTGCGCGCCCATTCCAGCGCCCATTCGGCGTCGGGAACGATCAGCCCGACCAGATAGGGCCGTTTGTCGCCGGTGACCATGGCCTGGGCGATCTCGGGCTGGAGTGTGAGCATGCCTTCGATTTTCTGCGGCGAGACATTGTCGCCCTTGTCGTTGACGATCATGTCCTTCTTGCGGTCGGTGATGACGATGCGGCCCTTCTCGTCGAGATGGCCGACGTCGCCGGTGTGCAGCCAGCCGTTCTGCAAAACCCGCGCGGTCTCGGCATCATTGCGCCAATAGCCCTTCATCACCAGTTCGCCGCGGACCAGAATCTCGCCGTCATCAGCGATCCGCACTTCGACCTCGCGCATCGGCGGGCCGACTGATTCCATCCTGATTCCCGCGCTCGGGCGGTTGCAACTGATCACCGGTCCGGATTCGGTCTGGCCATAGCCCTGCAGCATGGTCAGCCCCATGGCGTCGAAGAACACGCCGATGTCGGGGTTGAGCGGGGCCCCGCCCGATACCATCGCCTTCATCCGCCCGCCGAACTTGTCGCGAATCTTCGGTCGCAGCGCGCGCTCGAGCAGCAGGTCCATCGGCTTGTCGCGCAGCCGCCCCCTGCCGCGACGCTTGCCGCGCGTCTTGTGTTCGCCGATGGCGATGGCGCGTTCCATCATGTAGCTGGCCAGCTTGCCCTGCTTTTCGATCTGCTTGATGATGCGCGCACGCAGCACTTCGAACAGGCGCGGGACCACGACCATGATTGTCGGGCGCACTTCCTCGATGTTGCTGGCGAGCTTTTCCAAGCCTTCGGCATAATAGATCTGCCCGCCCATGCCGATCGGCAGATACTGGCCGCCGGTGTGTTCATAAGCGTGGCTGAGAGGCAGGAACGACAGGAACACTTCGTCGCCCCAGCCGAAATCCTCGACCAGAATGCGCGCGGCACCATCGACATTGCGCAGAATCATGCCGTGGTGCTGCATCACCCCGCGCGGTGCGCCGCCGGTGCCGCTGGTGTAGATGATGCAGGCGGTATCCCCGCGCCCGATCCCGGCAATCCGGGCATCGACTGCGGCGCGCGCGGCGACGGCATCACCCTTGAGCAGGCGATCCCAGCTGTGGAACGCAGTGGTTCCGGATTGCGGGTGCTTGAGCGGCTCGATGGCGATGACATGCTCGGCAACATCGGAGCGCAACACCGCCGGAAGCAGCGGTTTGGCCAGCTTGGCATCCGAAACGATCACTGCCCGTGCGCCGGAATTCTCAAGCACATGCAAGTGATCGCGCTCGGTATTGGTGGTATAGGCGGGGACGGTAATGCAGCCTGCCGCCACGATGCCCAGGTCTGCCAGGCACCATTCGGGGCGGTTTTCCGAGACCAGCATCACCCGGTCGCCGTCGTTCAGGCCCAGAGCACGCAGCCCCTCGGCAAGCAGGCAGACCCGCCGCGCCGCCTCGGCCCAGCTGATCGGATGCCATGCCCCGTCGAGTTTGGCCCAGAGGAAGGGTTTGTCGCCCTTCTCACCGGCGCGGGCGAAGAACAGGGAGAGAAGATTGCTGCTGGCGTCGAAATCGGAAAGCTGCACCGGGCTGGTTCCTCTCGACCCAAGGTTATTGTTTCCGGTTTAGAGCCGCTTGGCGGGATCGGCAAGCCACGGGGCAAGCCACACCTATTCGCTGGCTGCGGCACCTTCGCTGCGCGGATCGGCGGCACCTCTCAGCTGACCGTCCACCGCCTCGACGGCATTGGCCTTGAGCGGCAGCGCCCGGGCCGAAATCTCGGCATGGCCCAGCGCCTTGAGCGCCGGCACCATCGCCTCCAGCGCGCTGCCCTGTTCGATGGAAATGGCGGAGGTTCCGGGCGCGAAGATCACCGGGAGGGCAATGGCATCCTGCGCGCTCAGCTTCCAGTCGATCACGCCGATGATCGCCCTGACCACCTGCGCCGGGATCGTCGACCCGCCGGCCGCGCCGATCGCCATGCGCAGCTTGCCGCCGGGGGCATAGACCAGCGTCGGGCTCATCGAGCTGCGCGGGCGCTTGCCAGCCTCGATCCGGTTGGCCACCGGCTTGCCGTCGCGATCGGGGACCATCGAGAAATCGGTGAGTTCGTTGTTGAGGAAATAGCCGTTGACCATCAGCCCCGAGCCGAAGCTGCTTTCGATGGTCGACGTCAGCGTCACCGCCTGACCGCGCTTGTCGATCACCGCGAAATGCGAGGTCGATGGCACGTCCGCAGTCACACCGTCGGCCTGCGCCAAAGTGACGCCCGGCGGGGTCCCCGGTTCGGCGCTGGCCATCGAGCGGTCGGGCGCGATCAGCTGCGAGCGCGCGGTGAGATATTCGGGCGCGAGCAGACCTGCGGTGGGCACCTCCGTGAAATCGGGATCGGCGAGGTAACGTTCGCGGTCGGCATAGGCGAGGCGCTGGGCCTCGGCGATCAGGTGCCAGGCGGTCGGCGAATCCTTGCCCAGCGCGGTCATGTCGAAGCGTTCAAGCATGCCCAGTACGCCGAAAACCGTGGTTGCGCCCGAGGACGGCGGGCCCATGCCGCACAGCCGCCAGCTGCGATAGGTGGTACAGACCGGCTCGCGCTTGCGGACCTTGTAGGCAACGAGGTTGGCTACGGTCATCGGCGAGGGATGGCGCGGAGCATTTGCAACCGTGCTGGCGATGGCCTCTGCATTCGCGCCCTTGTAGAATGCGTCCGGCCCCCTGGCGGCAAGCGCTTCGAGGAAATCGGCCAGCGCCGGGTTGCGGATCAGCGTGCCTGCGGGATGCGGGCTGCCCTCGCTCGTGTAGAACAGCGCGCGCGACTGCGGCGACAGCGCCGCCCCGGTGTTGCCAAGCGCAGCCATGGCGCGCAATTCGGGCGGCAGGTTCGCGCCCTTGGGCTGCGAGCGCTCCAGGAACTGCTGCAGCCGCGGGGTCACTTCGAAGCCGTCGCGCGCCAACCGGATCGCGGGTTCGAACAGGCGCTTCCATGGCAGCTTGCCGTGCCGCCGATGCGCCTCGGCCATCAGCGCCACGTTGCCCGGAACGCCGACGCTGAGCCCGCCGGGGATCGCCTGCGGCACCGCGAGGAACTGGCCGTTCATCTCGAACCAGCGGGGATGCGCGGCTTTGGGAGCAGTTTCGCGCCCGTCGAGGGTTTCGACACGGCCATTGCCGTCGTCCATGACCAGAAAGCCGCCGCCGCCGATTCCCGAGCTTTGTGGTTCGACCACCGTCAGCGCGACCAGCACCGCGAGCGCCGCGTCGGTGGCGCTGCCGCCTGCGCGCAACATCTCCGCGCCCGCCTCGGCAGCGCGCGGATCCGCGGCGCTGACCACGCCGCGTTCGTATGGCGCCGGGCTGGCGGCATCGCGGGTGGTGGCGCAGGCCGAAAGTGCCAGGGAGAGGGCGAGGATCGTGACAAGGCGATTGAGCATCGGCACAGGCTATTCGCTTCCCACCGCTTCGGCAATGCAAGCAAAGCCATCACGCTGCATCAGCTCTGCCAGCCCCCGCGTGATTGTCCGCGCGATCCCCGGACCTTCATAAACCATGGCGCTGTAAAGCTGGACCAGGCTCGCCCCGGCGCGGATGCGGGCCCAGGCGTCGTCAGCGCTGGCGATGCCGCCGACCCCGACCAGCGGCACCGCGCCGCCGGTTGCCTTGCGGAAGTCCCGAAGCCGCTGCTGCGCCAGGTCTCGCAAAGGCGCTCCGGAAAGCCCGCCCGCCTCGCCCGCATGACGGGAGCGCAGCGGCGGCCGCGAAATGGTGGTGTTCGAAACGATCAGCGCGCCCAGCCGCTTGTCGATGGCGATGCGGCTGATGGCATCGATATCGGCCGGCTCGAGATCGGGTGCGACTTTGAGGAATACCGGCGGGCCGTCGATGCCCCGCGCCGCCAGCACAGCGTCGAGTAACGCCGAAAGTGCGCCTTCGTCCTGCAATGCCCGCAGCCCTGGCGTGTTGGGACTGCTGACATTGACCGCCAGATAGCTTGCCAGCGGCGCCATGATCCGCGCCAGGCTGGCATAATCGGCAATGCGGTCGGGCGAATCCTTGTTGGCGCCGATATTGATGCCGACTACGCCTGTCCTGAGCGAAGTCGAAGGGCCGCCGCGCTGCCTGCGCGCCGCCAGCCGCTCCAGCGCCGCCGCGCTGCCGCCGTTGTTGAAACCCATCCGGTTGATCACCGCACAGTCTTCGACCAGCCGGAACAGCCGGGGCTTGGGATTGCCCGCTTGCGGCAGCGGTGTGATCGATCCGACCTCGGCAAAGCCGAAGCCCAGACCGAGCAGCGCGTCGGGAACTTCCCCGTCCTTGTCGAAGCCTGCCGCCATGCCCAGCGGATTGGGAAAAGCAATTCCAGAAACTCGCGTCGCGAGCATGCCCTCCGCCGAGTTGCGGCGGCCATGGGGCATCAGTTTGAGCGCCGTAAGCGCCAGGCCATGGGCGCGCTCGGCGTCGAGGCGGAACATGGCGGGGCGGATCAGCGGATAGATCATCGCCTCAGCCTATTGCAAATCGGCGGACTCCTGTCGATGCGCGCATGGTCGTTGCATTTGAGCAACACTTAAAGCTATTTTGAAAGGAATCGTTTGCCAGGCTGATTTATGTCGATTCCTTACAATTAGCTGAAACACTTCTGCTCTAGACACGAACTGCGACCCGAAGGGCTCGTAGCATTTCTGCGACGAGTTCTCGACTTTATGGCGGTTCTCCGGTTCTCCGGCGGACCGCCTTTTTTTGCGCATCCAGCCAGTTGAAATCCGCGCCGCGTGCGCCTAGGTAAACCGGAACGAATCACTCTGATTTAGCCAGGACGCCCGCAATGCGCCTTTCGAGCATGGCCGATTACGCCGTTGTCACCATGGCCGCCGCCGCGCGGCATTGTGGCTCCGCGCAGCTTGTCGGAGCGGACGGCAAGAAGCGCGCGCGCATCAATGCCTCGCAGCTGGCCGAAGAAACCGGCCTGCCCGCGCCGACAGTGCAGAAGCTGGTCAGCCGGCTGACCTCGGCGGGGCTGCTGCGCTCGTCTCGCGGGGTCGGCGGCGGGCTCAAGCTGGCGCGCCCGGCGGCGGCGATCACGCTCGCCGATATTGTCGAGGCGGTCGAAGGCCCGATCGCGCTGGCGGCCTGCACCGAGCACGGCAAGCACGATTGCACGCTGGAGAGCGCCTGCCAGCTCAAGCCGCATTGGCCGGTGGTCAACGCCGCGCTGCGCGGGGCACTGGCGAGCGTGCCGCTGACGCAACTGGCGGGGGGGGCGCTATGACAGGTTCAAATTGGTTCACGCGGAGGCGCGGAGGCGCGGAGGAGGCGCGCTTGCGGCGAAGCCGTTTCGATATCTCCAAGGTTCGTTTTGGTCGTAAGGTCCGGACGTTTCAGGATGCCTGCGGCGCAGATACGCCCCTCCGCCCCTCCGCGCCTCCGCGTGAACCAATCAGATGGTCAGCTCAAGGCACCGCCAAATGAGCGAAGACGTCACCCTGAGGGATCAAGCCGCGCGCGATGCCGCCGCAAGCGTTGCCGATTACGAGCACGGCTGGTCATCGGACATCGAAACCGATTTCGCGCCCAAGGGCCTCTCCGAAGACACCGTCCGCTTCATCTCCGCCAAGAAGAACGAGCCCGAATGGATGCTCGAATGGCGGCTCAAGGCCTATCGCCACTGGCTGACAATGACTCCGCCCGACTGGGCCAAGCTCAATGTGCCCGCGATCGATTATCAGGACGCATATTACTACGCCGCGCCGCGCGCGAAGCCAAAGCTTGGCAGTCTGGACGAGGTCGATCCCGAAATCCTGCGGGTTTACGAGAAGCTCGGCATTCCGCTGGAAGAACAGAAGGTTCTTGCAGGCGTCGAAGGCGCGCGGCGGGTGGCGGTGGATGCGGTGTTCGATTCGGTTTCGGTCGCCACCACCTTCCGCGCCGAACTGGAAGCGGCGGGGGTGATCTTCCGCTCGATCTCGGAGGCGATCCGCGAATACCCCGAGATGGTCAGGAAGTGGCTGGGCAAGGTCGTGCCGATGCATGACAACTATTTCAGCGCGCTCAACTGCGCGGTCTTCTCTGACGGCACCTTCGTCTATGTGCCCGAAGGCACGCGCTGCCCGATGGAACTCTCCACCTATTTCCGCATCAATGCCGAGAATACCGGCCAGTTCGAGCGCACACTGATCGTCGCCGACAAGGGCGCTTACGTCAGCTACCTCGAAGGCTGCACCGCGCCGATGCGCGACGAGAACCAGCTCCACGCGGCGGTCGTGGAACTGGTCGCGCTCGACGATGCCGAGATCAAATATTCGACCGTGCAGAACTGGTATCCGGGCAACGCCGAAGGGCTGGGCGGCATCTACAACTTCGTCACCAAACGCGCGTTGTGCCAGGGCAAGCGGAGCAAGGTTTCGTGGACGCAAGTGGAGACCGGCTCCGCGATCACCTGGAAGTATCCGAGCTGTGTGCTCAACGGCGAGGATTCGGTTGGCGAGTTCTACTCGGTCGCGGTCACCAACAATTACCAGCAGGCCGATACCGGCACCAAGATGATCCACAACGGCAAGGGCAGCCGCTCGACGATCATCTCCAAGGGCATTTCGGCAGGCAAGAGCAACAACACCTATCGCGGGCTGGTGAGGGTGGGTGCTGCTGCGGAGAACGTGCGCAATTTCACCCAATGCGATTCGCTGCTGCTCGGCGCGGACTGCGGCGCGCATACTGTGCCCTATATCGAAGTGCGCAATCCCAGCGCGCAGATCGAGCATGAGGCGACCACTTCGAAGATTTCGGATGATCAGCTGTTCTACGCCATGCAGCGCGGGCTGGGTCAGGAAGAGGCGGTGGCGCTGATTGTCAATGGCTTCGCCAAGGAAGTGCTGCAGCAGCTGCCGATGGAATTTGCGGTGGAAGCGCAGAAGCTGCTGGGGATTAGTTTGGAAGGGTTGGTTGGATGATTTTGACGGACCCACCCCCAGCCCCTCCCGCAAGCGGGAGGGGAGAAAGTGACGCCAAAACTCCCCTCCCGCTTGCGGGAGGGGTTGGGGGTGGGCCACTCGACAATCCCAAACGCGGCCAGTTCAAACCCCGTAACACCGCCCGCGCCAAGGAGCTGCGCAACAATGCCAGCCCGGCTGAACGGCTGCTGTGGACCAAGCTCAGCAATCGAAAGCTGAATGGGTTCAAATTCTGCCGCCAGTTACAGGTTGGCAGCTACTACCCCGATTTTCTGTGTCGCGAACTACGCCTGATTGTCGAGCTTGACGGCTTTTCGCACGAGATGCGGCAGGACCACGATCAGCGGCGCGATCGCTACCTTGCCGAACAGGGCTATGCCATGCTGCGCTTCACCAATGCCGAAGTTTTGGGAAATCCGGACGGTGTCGTGATGGCCATTGCTTCGGCTTTGGCGGAGAGGTGCCCACCCCCAACCCCTCCCGCAAGCGGGAGGGGAGCAGGAAGCACGACCCAATCTACCTTCCCTGAGACGCAGGCTAGCGGAGCTCAGCGGGAGGGGCTCAAGGAAGTGGAAGCGCAGAAGCTGCTGGGGATTTCGCTTGAGGGGAGCGTGGGGTGACTGACGGTCGAGATGCGCTCAAACTGAAAGATTGCGCCGAGATCGAGATAGTCGGTCTTGGACAGAATAGGCGCGTCATCTTTCGGACATCGGACGAGAATGTAGATTTATTTGACCAATTTATCGTCTTTAATCCACTTAAGGATTTTGAATTCTATTTGCTGGTCCGTGTTGTCAGTGATGATGACAAGATTTGGAATGAATCCGATCTCGCAAGTGTCGAGTATTTCTTGAAAGAAGATTTCGGATATGACAACTACGATGTCGATTGTGATTTAATCTTTGGGGAAGATTTTCCAAGGTCAGTGCCAGCATGCTGGTATTTCACTGCGTCCGAAAGAGAAGATGAAGAATAATGCTCCAAATCAATAACCTCTCCGCCACGGTCGCCGACAAGCCGATCCTCAAGGGCCTCTCGCTCAGTATCAATGCGGGTGAGATTCATGCGATCATGGGGCCCAATGGGGCGGGGAAGTCGACGCTGGCCTATGTGCTTGGCGGGCGGCCCGGCTATGAGGTGACGGGGGGGAGTGTTAGTTTCACGCCCAACTCCGCTCACCCTGAGCTTGTCGAAGGGTCTGGCGCTGCGCAGGGTGCTTCGACAGGCTCAGCACGAGCGGGTGTTGAGAATGGGGCTGTGGATTTATTGGCCCTTCCCCCGCACAAACGCGCTGCCGCCGGGCTGTTCCTCGGCTTCCAGTATCCGGTTGAAATCCCCGGCGTGTCCTTCGTCCAGTTCCTGCGCGAGGCGGCCAATTCCCAGCGCAAGGCGCGTGGGGAAGCGCCGCTGTCGGGGGGCGAGTTCCTCAAGCTGGCTCGCGAGAAGGCGGCGCTGCTGCGGATGGACATGGACATGCTCAAGCGCCCGGTGAACGTCGGCTTCTCCGGCGGCGAGAAGAAGCGCGCCGAGATGGTGCAGATGGGCGTGCTCGATCCCAGCTTTGCGGTGCTGGATGAGACCGACAGCGGCCTCGATATCGATGCGCTGCGGATCGTCGGCGAGGGGATCAATGCGATCATGCGGCGCCCCGACAAGGGCGTGCTGCTGATCACTCATTACCAGCGGCTGCTCGACTATGTGAAGCCGGACTTTGTCCATGTGCTGGCCGGCGGGCGGATCGTGAAGAGCGGCGGGGCGGAGCTGGCGATTCAGCTCGAAGAGCATGGCTATGAGGCGGTAGCATGAGCGCCGCAGGCTCCCTCATTATCCTCCGCGTCTCCGTGTCTCCGCGTGAGAATGAATTGGTTCACGCGGAGGCGCGGAGGTGCGGAGAAGGCGTGCGGCCATGACTGTCGCCGTCCTCCCGACCCGCAAGGATGAGGCGTTCCGCTACGCGGACCTCGAAGCTTTGGCGGGCGTCTGGCCGGTCGCGCGTGAGCATATTCTGGTGCCTTCCGGGCAAAGCACCTCGCTGAGCATCGTCGAAGATAGCGACGGTACGGTCGCCCGCCATCTGCTGATCGAGCTGGAAGCGGGCGCGACATTCGATCTGCGTATCCTCAACATCGGCGCCGCTTTTGGCCGGATCGCGGTGGATGCGCGGCTGGGCAGAGGCGCCAGCTTCACGCTGGGCGCTGCGCAGCTTGGCTCTGGCCGCCAGACGCTGGAAATCGTCACCGAGGTTACCCACGAGGCCCCCGATGCCGTCAGCCGCCAGACGGTGCGCTCGGTGCTCTCGGGGCATGCCACCGGCACCTATCTGGGCAAGGTAGCCGTCGCGCGCGGGGCCGATGGCACCGACGCCGCGCAATCGGTCCGCGCCATGCTGCTCAGCCGTACGGCCACGGCCAATGCCAAGCCCGAGCTGGAAATCTTCGCCGACGATGTCAAATGCGCCCACGGCTGCGCGGTGGGAGAACTGGACGCGCAGGGGCTGTTCTACCTCGAATCGCGCGGACTGACGCCGGAAGATGCCAAGAAGCTGATGCTGCAGGCCTTTGTTGCCGAGGCGTTTTCGGGCGCGGCGGATGAGGAGCACCTGCTGGCTCTGGCTTTGGCCAAGCTGGGGGAACTGGTGTGAGCGGCTTCAACCAGAACCCGCTCATGTCGAGCGAAGTCGAGACACGCCGCGCAGGTGTCTCGACTGGCGACCAAAGGTCGGCAGTTCATCCTGAGCCTGCCGAAGGGCTCGACATGAGCGGTCGTGGCAGTTTTCGTGCAGATTTCCCCGGTCTCGCGGGCAATTGGCATTACCTCGACACGGCCGCCACCGCGCAGAAACCCTCGGCGGTGATCGACGCCACTGTTGCCGCGCTGGGCCGCGATTACGCCACCGTGCATCGGGGCGTCTATGCGCGCTCGGCGGAAATGACGCTGGCGTTCGAAGCGGCGCGGCGCAAGGTTGCGCAGTTCATTGGCGGGCGTGAGGACGAGCTGGTCTTTACCCGCGGTGCGACCGAGGCGATCAATCTGGTCGCGCATGCGTGGGGCGGCTCGCAGCTCAAACCGGGCGACCGCATCCTGCTGTCGGTGCTGGAGCATCACTCGAACATCGTCCCCTGGCAGCTGCTGCGTGATCGCATGGGCGTCGAGATCGACGTCTGCCCGCTCACCGCCGACGGGCGCATCGATCTGGACGCGGCGGAGCACCTGCTGACCCCTGCGCACAAGCTTGTGGCTTTTGCGCATGTCTCCAACGTGCTCGGCTCGACGCTCGATGCGCGCCGTGCTGCCGATCTGGCGCATGGTGTCGGGGCGATGCTGCTGCTCGATGGCTGCCAGGCGGTGCCGCGCCTCGCCGTCGATATGGCTGCGCTGGACTGCGATTTCTACGTGTTCTCGGCGCATAAGCTTTATGGCCCGACCGGGATCGGCGCGCTGTGGGCGAAGGCGGCGATTCTCGAAGCCATGCCGCCGTGGCACGGTGGCGGTGCGATGATCGACCGGGTGACCTTCGCGCGCACCACCTATGCCCCGCCGCCGCAGCGCTTTGAGGCGGGAACCCCGGCAATCGTCGAGGCGATAGGGTTTGGCGCAGCGGTGGATTATGTCGAGGCGATCGGCGTTTCTGCAATCCATGCCCATGAAATGGCGCTGGTCACGGCGCTGCGCGACGAACTGAGGCGGATGAATGACGTCACCTTGTTTGGACCCGAGGACAGCGCCGGTATCGTCAGCTTTGCGCTTGAGGGGGTGCATCCGCACGACCTCGGCACCATATTGGATGAGGAGGGAGTGGCGATCCGCGCCGGGCACCATTGCGCCCAGCCGCTGATGGACCACCTTGGCGTGCCCGCCACCGCCCGGGCAAGTTTCGGGTTGTATAGCGATGAAAGCGATTTAACCGCGCTGCTGCGCGGTATCGAGCGGACCAAGAGGATTTTCGGATGAGTGAGCAGGAGCGCAAATTTGAGGTCGAAGAGGTGACCAGCGTCGCCTCGCCGCCGCGCGCGCGGGTCGATCCGGATGACATCGAGAGTGCCGGCGAAAAACTCAGCCGCAAGAAGGATTACCTCGAAGGCTTCCTCGCCGAAAAGCCCGCCGGTATCGCGGCGGGCGAGCCGGGCGGCGATCTCTACGAAGGCGTGATTACCGCGCTCAAGGAAATCTTCGATCCCGAGATTCCGGTGAATATTTACGAGCTCGGTCTTATCTATGGGGTCGATGTGTCGGATGAGGGCAGCGTTACCGTGACGATGACCCTGACCACGCCGCATTGCCCGGTCGCCGAATCGATGCCGGGCGAAGTCGAGCTGCGCGTTGCCGCAGTACCCGGCGTGCGCGATGCCGAGGTCAATCTGGTCTGGGATCCGCCGTGGGACATGGCCAAGATGTCGGACGAAGCCAAGCTTGAGCTGGGGATGCTTTAGCAAGTTCCCCTCCCGCTTACGGGAGGGGCTAGGGGTGGGCAAGGGCCTGACGCACCTCCGGAATTGACAGGCCCACCCCCGACCCCTCCCGCAAGCGAGGGGAGAAGGACTGAAAATGAGCGATACCAGAACCCGCGCCCGCCCCGCCGCCGTGATCCTGACTCCCGCTGCCGAGGCGCGCGTCGCCGCGTTGATGGCGCGTGCGCCCGAGGGAGCAATCGGGGTCAAGCTCTCCACGCCCCGCCGGGGCTGCTCCGGGCTGGCCTATTCGGTCGACTATGTCACCGAGGCCGACAGGTTCGACGAGCGCATCGAAACTCCCGGCGGGCTGTTTTTCATCGACGGCGCATCGGTGCTCTACCTGATCGGCAGCACCATGGACTGGCAGGAAGACGACTTCGCCGCCGGTTTCACTTTCGAAAACCCCAACGCCAAGGGTGCCTGCGGCTGCGGCGAGAGCTTTACTGTCTGATCATTCCTCAGCGAGGAATGCCAGCAGTGCCTGTTCGAACTCGTCGAGCTGGTTATCGGCATCGAGCCGGGCCTGCAGCCAAAGGTTTTCGCTGTCAGTGACGCTGTGCGCCGCTGCCACATCGGCATCGAGATCGCGGGCAGCCGACTTTCCGCGTAGCGTGCTGGCGACGGCTTCGTTGACGTCGGAGCGCATCATGCGACCGATGAAGCCGCCGATGCTGGAGGCGGAATTGTTCATGAAGCTTTCCAGCTCGGCGGCGCGTTCCTGGGCCAGTGGGTCCTTGCCACCGAAGCCTTGCAGATAATTGCCGACACCCTGCACGAACAGCTGCTTCCACTCGGCGGCGTTGGGGCTGCCCAGCGCTGCATCCTTGATGCGGAACAGAAATTCGGCTTCGTTGCGCGATACTGCCGCCGGGCGATCGCCGCCGGCGGCGAAGATGAAGCGGCGCAGCAGGCGGGCTTCCACGGCGTTGATGCAGCCGGCATCAAGCGCGCCGCCATCGCGGGTCGGGCCGGCACCGGTGAGCACGGCGGCTTCGATTTGGGTCAGCGCATAGGTTTTGAGGCTGTCGGGGACGCTGACCGCCTTTTCGAGAATCCGCGCGAGAAGTTCCAGCTCGTTCAGGCTGTCAAGCTTGCCGTCATGGTCGATGCGGTCGATCAGCCACGCGGCCTGAGCCGCGTCGACATAGCCCTTGGGCGCGGAGCCATTGACCAGGAATTCGCTGACCGCCTCGACGAAGAATGTGGTCCATTCGGCGCTGCCGCAGGCGAGATGATCGTTGATGACGAAGATCGCTTCGGCCTCTTCCGGATCGAAGCGGCCATCGGCCCAGCCATCCTGGCGAAGCGAAAGCAGCTCCTCTGCGGAAATTGCACCATCGGCCATCGCCTGTTCGGCCAGCGCGCGGAAATGCATGCTCATAGTTTCGGGACCCCCGATATGGAGCGCCCTCTATCGCGGAATATCCTTAAATCCAGGTTATACCAATAGCCCGATGACCTGACTCGGTTTGGGGATTCCTTTTTTGTCAGGAATATGATTCGGAGGCGGCTTCATTGGATGGAGCCGCAGATGCATGGATCGATAGTCCTCCGGGACGATTACAGCGCGGGAGATTTGCGCAAGCTGGCCCGTCGGGAGAACAATGGCCGCGTAGCTTTGCGGCTGACGGCAATCGCGGCTGTTCTGGAAGGGGCGAGCCGGAAGGACGCTGCGGCGCGCAGCGGGATGGATCGCCAGACCCTGTGCGACTGGGTTCACCGTTTCAACGAGAAAGGGCCGGACGGTTTGCGTGATGCGCCCTGCGGTCATCCCAAGAAGCGGCTGACGGCCTCGCAAGAAGCGGCGGTGAAGGCGCATGTGCTGAAAGGCCCTGACCCCGAGAAGGACGGGCTTGTGCGGTGGCGCTGTGTGGATATCCAGAGCTGGATCGAAGCGGAATACCAGGTTCGATACCATGCGCGCACGATTGGCAAGCTGCTCCATGCCCTGAACCTGAGCCATATCTCGGCGCGCCCTTGCCATCCCAAAAGCGACGTTGAGGCTCAGGCTGCTTTTAAAAAAACTTCGCAGCCAAAGTTGCGGAGATACTCCCCGCACATGCCGCCGGAAAGCGCCTCGAAATCTGGGTCCAGGACGAAGCCCGGGTAGGCCAGAAAGGGACGCTCACCTATGTCTGGGGCGAGAAAGGCACCCGCCCGCGCGCCGTGCGTGATCAGCGGTATGAATGCGCCTATATCTTCGGAGCCGTCTGTCCGGCACGCGGCGTAGGAGCGGCGCTGGTCATGCCCTTTGCCAACACCCAAGCCATGAACGCACACCTCATCGAAATCAGCAGCCAGGTGGAGGACGGCGCGCATGCCATCGTCATCATTGACGGAGCTGGCTGGCACACCACAAAATCCCTCAAGACCCCTGACAATATCAGCCTGCTCCGCCTGCCGCCTTACAGCCCCGAGCTGAACCCGCAGGAAAACATCTGGCAGTATCTCCGACAAAATGCCCTCGCAAACCGGGTCTATGAAACATACGAAACCATCGTCACCGCTTGCTGCAAGGCTTGGAACGACCTCATCGATCTGCCAGATACCATCAAATCCATCGCCAGCCGCGAA
Organism: uncultured Alphaproteobacteria bacterium; assembly: GCA_963791765.1. Taxonomy (GTDB): domain Bacteria; phylum Pseudomonadota; class Alphaproteobacteria; order Sphingomonadales; family Sphingomonadaceae; genus Novosphingobium. The sequence goes on along the minus strand of CAWBTL010000003.1, from coordinate 251,059 downwards.
TGGTTCCAGTGCGTCAGCTCATAGGGCCGTTGGTATTACCCGGGCGATTATCGCCGGCGCATCGCGGAAACGCAGGCCAGTCGATCGACTTCGCGGCCATCGCTGCGGCGCGCGTCGATGTAGGTCGCCTGCGGCTCGCGTCCAGCGGCGCTGGGGTAAAGGTAGATGTCGAGCACGCAGGCGGCGTTTGTGAATTGCAGCTTGCGGGCATCGCCTTCCCAGACATCAAGCCGCGCCGTGCCGAATTGCTGGGCAAGCTGGGCGGCGGTCGATCCGATCACGCCTTCGAGCCCGGGCAGCGCCAGCACCTGCGCGGGCGGCGGCGGGCGGCGGACCGGACGGCGCAGCGACGAGCGCGGGATCGGCTTGGTTACCTGGGTGCCGGCGCTCTCCACCTTGCCGCCGGCGGGCTTGCTGGCGCACGCCGCCAGCAGCGGGATCAGCGCCAGCGCGGCCAGCCATTCACGCGACATGGACAGCAACTCCCTTGCGGTGCACCAGATGCGCCGCCATGGCCGCGCCGATAACCGGGGCGAGCAGGTTTATGAAGGGCACCAGCAGCAGTCCGGCAACGACACCTCCGAGCATGAACCGCTCCACCCCGGTCAGCGGGTGCGGCGCATCGGGCGAATGGCGGTGGCGCAGCCAGACAATGTCCATCAGTTCGCGCCCCAGCAGCAGCGCGTTGACCAGCCAGAACACCAGCGCCGCGCCGATCCCGGTGACCAGCAGCACCAGCGCCAGAGGCAGGGCGAGCAGATTGTAGCCCAGCGCCCGGCCCGCGCCTCTCAGTCCTGCCGCCAGCTCCTCGCGCCAGCCGGGCCGCCGCGCCATGGCCAGCGCGGCGGGATAGTGCCTTGCCTCGACCGCTTCGACCACCTCGTCGGCGAAGAATTGCAGCACCAGCAGCGCCAGGATGCGCCATAGCAGCCAGCCGCCGAGCAAGATGACGATAAGCGCGATCATCCCGCGCAGGCCTTCGGGCGCGGCCATCCGCGTCTCGTCGAGTCCGGCTTCCGCCAGCAGCCAGTTGATCGCGAACCAGCTCGCCGTGCCGAGTATGGCGAACAACAGCAAGGTCAATGCCAAGCTCTTGGCGAGCACGCGCAGCACCCGCGGATCGGCGAGCTGGCTGAGGGCGAGTGTGAAGGCGTGGACCATTGTGTGGGGGAATCGCCGGGCCGGGGCTTCGTGTCAACGCCAACCGCTCTTGCCGCGCCGCTGGACGCAAGCTACCTGCGCGCGCTTGACCTGCATCCATCAAGGAATTTCCCTTATGCCCGCCCCCTCGCTCGACGTTCTCGCCATCGGCAATGCCATCGTTGACGTCATGGCCCCCTGCGAGGAAGCGCTGATCGAGCAGCTTGGCATGATCCGCGGCGGCATGGATCTGATCGACACACCGCGCGCGCATGCTTTGTATGAAGCGATGGGACCGGCGCGCGAAGTGTCGGGCGGATCGGCGGCGAATACGCTGGCAGGGCTTGCGGCGTTGGGGGCGAAATGCGCTTTCATCGGCCAGGTCGCGGACGATCAGCTGGGCGAGGTTTTCGCGCATGACATCCGCGCCGGCGGCATCGCATTCGCCACCCCGCCGCGCGGCGAAGACCCGCCGACAGCGCGCTGCCTGATTTTCGTAACGCCTGACGGCCAGCGCACCATGAATACCTATCTTGGTGCCTCGCAGTACCTTCCTGCCGCCGCGCTTGACGAAGCGGCGATAGCGGATGCGGCCGTGCTCTATCTTGAAGGCTATCTGTGGGACCCCGAAGAGCCGCGCGCGGCGATGCGCAAGGCGATTGCGGCTGCGCGCGGGGCAGGCCGCAAGGTCGCCTTCACCCTGTCTGACAGCTTCGTCATCGCCCGCCACGGCGACGATTTCCGCGCGCTGATCGCAGCCGAAGAGATCGACATCCTGTTCGCCAACGAACACGAACTGGCAGCGCTGACGGGATTCGAGGATTTCGATGCCGGGATCGCGGCGCTGGCCCCCCGGGTGCCGGTGCTGGTGGTCACCCGCAGCGAAAAGGGCGCGGTCGCGCTAGCAGGCGGCGAGCGGGCCGAAGTCGCCGCCGAACCGGTCGCCAGGGTGGTCGATACCACGGGCGCAGGCGATCTTTTCGCCGCCGGGTTCCTGTTTGGCCATGTCCGGGGCAAAAGTCTGGCCGAAAGCCTCAAACTCGGCGCGATCTGCGCCGCCGAAATCATCTCTCACTATGGCGCGCGGCCAGAGGCGGACTTGCAGGCGCTGGTCAAACAAAAGCTCGGCTAGAACGCCGATTGCGGCATGGTTACTAAAGACTTTACAATGAATTCAATCTGCATCAGCTTCCCCGCGTCGTAAAAATACGGCGCAGGAGGGTAGTATGAAAAGCATAAACAGCCTCGTTGCAGAGGCCTTCGGGACGTTCTGGCTTGTTTTCGGCGGATGCGGCAGCGCAGTGTTGGCGGCAGCATTTCCAGAGCTGGGCATTGGATTTACCGGCGTAAGCCTGGCGTTCGGGCTGACCGTGCTGACCATGGCCTATGCAGTCGGCCACGTCTCAGGCGGACATTTCAATCCGGCGGTGACAGTTGGGTTGTGGGCAGGCGGGCGCTTCCCGGCGCGCGATGTGCTCCCCTATATCATCGCGCAGGTCGCGGGCGGTATTATCGCTGCCTTCACGCTCTATGTCATCGCCAGCGGCAAGGCGGGCTGGAGCCTTGATGCCAGCGGGCTTGCCAGCAACGGCGTCGGATCGCATTCACCGGGGGGCTATAGCCTGGAGGCGGGCTTTCTGATCGAAGTGCTGCTGACCGGCTTTTTCCTGTTCATCATCATGGGGGCTACCCATGGCCGGGCGCCTGCCGGCTTCGCCCCGATCGCTATCGGCCTGGCCCTGACGTTGATCCACCTGATCTCGATCCCGGTAACCAACACCTCGGTCAATCCGGCGCGCAGCACTGGACCGGCGCTGGTCGAAGGCGGCATCGCCCTGCAGCAGCTCTGGGTATTCTGGCTTGCCCCTCTGGTAGGCGGCGCTTTGGGCGGCTGGGTCTACCGAGCGCTGATTGCCGATAACAAAGACTGACGATTGCAGCTGCGGGGGCAGGCTATTCGGCCTGCTCCCGCGCTTCTTCGCGCGCAATTTCCCGCTGGCCGATGTCCCTGCGGCAGAAGCCGTCGGCAAAGTCGATCATATCGACCGCCGCATAGGCCTTGGCCTGCGCCTCGCGCACTGAGCTGCCCATCGCAGTGATGTTGAGCACGCGACCGCCTCTTGCCGTCAGCACGCCTTCGATACCCAGCGCAGTGCCGGCGTGGAATACCCGCGCGCCAGTGACTTCTTCGGTGGCAGGGATGCCGTCGATACGTCCGCCCTGCTTCGGCGTGCCGGGATAGCCCTGTGCGGCCATGACCACGGTCAGCGCGGTATCGGCAGAGAAGCGCGGCGGTTCAATCGAGCCCAGCCGGTTCTCGGCGCAGGCCAGCAGCAGTTCGCCCAGATCGCTCTCCAGCCGCGATAGCAGCACCTGGCATTCCGGATCTCCGAAACGGCAGTTGTATTCGATCAGCTGCGGCCCGTCGCGGGTCAGCATCAACCCGGCAAACAGCACGCCCGAATAGGGCATGCCCTCTGCCGCCATCGCCTGCACCGTCGGCGCGATGATCCGGGTCATGGCCTCGCCTTCATGCGCCGGGGTCAGCACCGGGGCCGGGCTGTAGGCGCCCATGCCGCCGGTATTGGGGCCGGTATCGCCGTCGCCGACGCGCTTGTGGTCCTGCGCCGAGCCGAAGGGGACGATGCTGGCTCCGTCGGTCAGGGCAAAGAAGCTCGCCTCTTCGCCGTCGAGGAAGGTCTCGATCACCGCCTCGGCTCCGGCTTCCCCGAAACGCCCCGCGAAGATGTCGCGGATCGCTGCTTCGGCTTCGGCGCTGGTCATGGCGACGGTCACGCCCTTGCCCGCCGCCAGACCATCGGCCTTGATCACCACGGGAATGCCAAACCCGCCCAGCGCCGCCAGCCCTTCCGCCTCGCTGCCGACACGGACATAGGCCCCGGTCGGGATATGGGCGCGGGCGCACAGGTCCTTGGTGAAGCCCTTGCTGCCTTCCAGCTGCGCGGCGGCTTTCGAGGGGCCGAACACCGCGAAGGCGGCGGCGCGCAGGCTGTCGGCCAGACCATCGACCAGCGGCGCCTCTGGACCGATCACGACGAGGCCAATGCGGTGTGTCTCGCAGAAGGCGACGACTGCGGCGTGGTCAGTCGCATCGAGCGAAACCAGCGCGGCAAATTCCGCGATGCCCGGATTTCCCGGGGATGCGAACAGTTTCGACCCCGATTCCGTGATCAGCCGGGATTGCGCCAGCTTCCATGCCAGCGCATGTTCGCGCCCGCCCGATCCCAGCAGCAGGATGTTCATGAGCCCGTCTTCGCCTTTTCCCGATGATGATCCATCCGCCGGGCTGGTAGCGAAGGATGTGGCCGGCGACAACGCCGCGCCGCTGTCGGTCAGCGAGATTTCCGCGATCCTCAAGCGCACGGTCGAGGAACGCTTCGACTTCGTGCGGCTGCGCGGCGAACTGTCCGGGGTCAAGCGCGCGGCATCGGGGCATCTCTATTGCAGCCTCAAGGACGAGGGCGCGCGGATCGACGGGGTGATGTGGAAGGGCCAGGCGGCGCGGCTCGGCTTCCAGCCCGAGGACGGCATTGAAGTTATCGCCACCGGCAAACTCACCACCTATCCGGGGCGCTCGACCTACCAGATCGTCATCGAACGCATGGAGATCGCCGGCGAAGGCGCTTTGCTGGCGCTGCTGGCGAAGACCCGGGCGCGGCTGGAGGCGGAAGGGCTGTTCGACCGCGACAGGAAGCGCACGCTGCCTTTCCTGCCGCGCGTGATCGGCGTGGTGACATCGCCGACCGGTGCGGTGATCCGCGATATCCTCCACCGCCTCGCCGACCGCTTCCCCAGCCATGTGCTGGTCTGGCCCGTACTGGTGCAGGGTCAGGGCGCAGCCGCGCAGGTTGCGGCAGCACTGCGCGGGTTCTCCGAGCTCAAGCCGGGTGGAGCTTTGCCGCGCCCCGATCTGGTGATCGTCGCGCGCGGCGGGGGTTCGATCGAGGATCTGTGGGCCTTCAACGAAGAGATTGTCGTCCGCGCCATCGCCGAGTGCACCATCCCGGTGATCTCCGCCGTCGGCCATGAGACCGACACCACGCTCGCCGATTTCGCCGCCGACCTGCGCGCGCCGACCCCCACCGCCGCCGCCGAGCTTGCGGTGCCGGTGCGCGAGGAATTGCTTGCCCAGCTGGGCGAGCTGGCCTTGCGCAAGCGCCGCACGGTGATGCGTCCGGTCATGCTGGGGCGCGAGCGGCTGGCAGCGCGGGCCCAGCGCCTGCCCGCACCGCAAGCGCTGCTTGCCCCGCAGGTGCAGCGGCTCGACGAGCAGGGCGAGCGGCTGCGGCGCGGACTGCTCGACCGGATCGCCGCTTCCCGCACGGCGCTGCAGAGCGACGCCGCGAAGCTTTCCGCGCCACTGCTGCTGTCGCGGCTGGGGCGTGCGCGCGAGCGGCTGTCGGCGCAGCGGCTGGTCACGGCGCTGGTCGAACGCCGCATCGCCGAGGGGCGCGAGCGGGCGAGTGTGCTGTGGCGGATGGCCGAGCAGCTCAGCCCCGCCAGGGTGCTGGCGCGCGGTTACGCGATTGTCCGCGGCGATGCCGGCAAGCCGGTGATGAGCGCGGCAGCGGCGGCGGGTGAAAGCTCGCTTGAGCTTGAGTTTCATGACGGGCGCGTGCGGTTGGGACATGGCGGCGCGGCCGCCCCTCCGACGTCGCCGCGCCGCCCTTCGCCCGCGCCGCGTTCTGATCCACCAGCGCAGGGGAAATTGCTTTAGGTCCGGCGCTTCGCTACTATCGCCGCCATGTTGATGTCATCGAACGACCGCCCGGCCATGCTGCAATACCAGCCCAATGGCTTCCGCGTGCTGAGCGCGGGCAATTTTGTGCTCTGCGCGGTCACTCGCGAGCGCATCCAGCTTGAGGCGCTGCGCTATTGGAGCGTTGAGCGGCAGGAGGCCTATGCCAGCGCCGATGCGGCGACGCGCCGCCTGCTTGGCCAGGCATGAAGCTAAGGCCCGCGGCAATGCTGGCAGCGGTGGCCTCAGCCTTGCTGGCGAGTATGGCTGCCGTCTCGCAGGTTCCGGCGGGCGTGCCAAAGACTCCCGTGCCCAATGCTCCTGCGTCCAAAACGCCGCCTGTGCCTGTCCCCGTCATACCCAGACCGGCGCATCCGGCGGACTTCCCGGCCCGCCCCGCGGATTTCCCGGCCCGCCCCGCGGATTTCATCGTCACCGGCGAACTTACCCAGGGCGGCTGGATCAAGGGCACTGCCCCCGCCGGTGCCGAAGCAGTCACGCTCGACGGCACTCCATTGCTGCTCGCGCCCGACGGCAGCTTCATCGCCGCGTTCGATCGCGATGCCGGGGCCGCAGCTACCCTTGCCGCAAGAGTTGAAGGCGGCCGGATCGTCACCAGGCCGCTCGCCATCGCCAAGCGGGCGTGGAAGATCGAGCATGTCGCAGTCGGCCCTCGCCCCGGCGCCGCGCCAAGCGCCGAATACGCCCGGCGCCGCGCCATCGAACTCGCGCAGATCAATGCCGCCCGCGCGATCAATGCCGAAAGCGACGGCTGGCGGCAGCGCTTCATCTGGCCCGCCCGAGGTCGCCTTTCGGGGCTATTCGGATCGCAGCGCATCTATCGCGGCACCCCGGGCAGCTATCATTCGGGGCTCGACATCGCCACCGGCGCCAGCGGCACGCCCTATGTCGCCCCGGCCGATGGCGTCGTCATCCTCGCCGCGCAAAGCCCGTTCACGCTGGAGGGCAACCTCTTGATGATCGACCACGGCATGGGCCTCAACAGCGCCTTCCTGCACAGCTCGCAGATCCTGGTGCGCGTGGGCGAGCGGGTGCGGCAGGGCCAGGTCATCGGCCGCATCGGCATGACCGGCCGCGCCACCGGCCCGCATCTCCACTGGAGCATGAAGTGGCGGGGTGCCCGGCTTGATCCGATCCTGTTCACTGGGCCGATGCGGTGAGGTGAGCGACTATTGTACGCGGCGCACGCGGATCGCCGGCTGTCGGTCGATATTGGCACGGAAACTGCCTAATGCACCCTTGCGGATGCGGATCTTGCTGCCGCGTTTGGGTTCGAGTGCGAGTTGCGAGCTGTCGGTCTGTTCCCACACCGCGCCATCGGCCAGCGTCAGTCGCCAGGCCCCGTATTGCAAGCTGCCCACGCCGGTAATCGTCGATTCGATCTCTTCGTCATCGCCATCGGCATTTTTGAATATATTGAGGCCCGGAAGCTTGAACCCAAACAGGCCGCGTTTGGCTTCGCGGATCGACGCACGGTCGGTGACGACCAGATCGCCCGCAACCTGAGCCTGTTCAATCCGGGCGACCTGCCGGTCATAGCAGGCGAGCCGTTCTGCCGGATCGGTTAGGCCGCGGCAGTCGATCAACGCGCGATAGGCTTCCGGGGGCGGCGGAGGAGCGGCCTTGTCTTCGGCAACGGCCGAAGATGCCAGCATCGATGTGGCCATGGCAGCGGCAAGAATCAGGCGCATGCAGGGTCTCTCCTTGGCTGGATCATGGTCACAGTTCGCCCGATTCGCTGCTGCCAGTCGCGCCAATCAACGCCGTGACAGCGCCGCGTTCGGCGGCAGTAAGATCGGGGTGCCAGACATCGAAAATGAACACTACCCGCAGCTCGTCGCTCGAATTCATGGCCTCGTGCTCGATGGTGTCGTCGAAGATGAAGGCCTCGCCGCGCCGCCACGTCCGCGTTTCCCCGCCCACCCTAAACCAGCAGCCATCGGGTATGATCAGCGGCAGATGGCAGACCAGCCGCGCATTGCTGATTCCCGTATGCGGAGGAATCGCGGTTTGCGGCGCAAGCAGTGAGAACATAGCATTGGGCCCCGCTCCGGGAATGGCAGGTTGTGGCGCGGCTTCCAGCAGCGCCAGCGTCAGCGGACAATGCTGCGCATTGGCTTCAACCCGCTTGCCGTTCTGCAACAGGTGGATTGCCGACCAGTCGGGGTTGCGATTGAGCGCGCGCCATTGCTGCAACGGCAGGTGATCGGGGTACTGGATATAGGGCACGGATTCCGCGAGCTCGGCGGTCAGGATCGCCGAGAATTCACTGGCGATGGTGTCAGTTGCCGCCTCCAGTTGCTCCAGCCAGGGAAACAGGCGGCGCGGATGGAACTCGCGCTCGGTGAGCTCGGGGTAGTGGAAAGCGGTCGGCTCGCTGTGGAAATGACGGGTCCGGCGCAGGGCGTTGCTGCGGAAGCGGGCGATGCGGGCGCGCTCCTCCTCGTCAGCCAAGGCTTCTGCCTCGCGCATCGCTGTCACCATCCGGGCCTCGCGTGCGTCAAGCCAGGCGGCGTGACGTGCCTCGCCCTCGGCCAGGACAGCGGCCAGCTGCGGCGGCAGGGCGCCTTCGGGCCGCTGGGCAATGGCATGGCCCCAGGCCTCGCCAGCGTCGGCATCGTCAAGCCGGTCGAGCAGGCTGGCGCGCATCATCAAGGACGTGAAATCGAGCGGAGCCAGCGCCAGCGCGCGATGGATCGCGTCTAGCGCCACGCCGAACTTGCCGCGGGCGCGGGCCACGCCGGCCAGCTTCATCGGTATCGAGGCATCTTCAGGCCGGGCCGCCGCCGCTTCTCCGAGCAATTGCTGGGCCCGCGCGAAATCCTGCACCGCCAGCGCCCGGTCGGCCTCTGCCAGCAGCGCGGTCGCATCCTGGCTCACAGGGTGTAGCCGAACTTGTCCACCCACGGCGCGAGCTTGGGCAAGATGGGCTCCAGGTGCTGCCGATAGCGCTCCCAGCGGCCCGCCGCGCGCTTGTAGATCGGCTCGGTGATCTGCGAATAGCTTGCGGTCGTAACCAGACCGCGGCCCTTGGCGGTGGCCTGATGATCGAGCGCGGCTTCGTGCCAGCCAAGCCCGAGAAAACCGAACAGCGGCCGCACCGCCGCACCGACATCCTCGATCAGTTCCTCGTAGACGATAGTGTGGACCTTGAGTGGAAACAGTTCGCGCGAGCGTTCCCAGTGGCTGAAGGTCAGGTCATAGAACTCGGCGGCATCTTCCAGTCGCAGGAAATTGGCCATGGCGGAATTGAGCCGGAAATTGCTCATGAAACAGCTCAGCAGCACGTCGCAAGGGTGGCGCAGCGCCAGTATGAAGCGAGCGTCCGGAAACAGCCGATGGATCTGCGGGACCATGCTCAGGAACAGCGGTGACTTGTCGATCAGCATCTTGCCGGGCGGCAGATCGGCGACCTTGGCAACCTCGGCGTAATAATGTGCGCGGGCCGCACGGATGCCGGCATCGTCCGGCGCTGCAATTGCCTCCAGGCCGCCCAACGCCTTGTCGACCAGATTGAGCGGTGGCTGCTCTTCCATCACCACAGTGTCCGGATGGCCCATCAGTATGGTGTCGAGCAGCGTCGTTCCCGAGCGCGGGAAGCCGACCAGGAACACCGGATCGGGCTGTTCGGCGGTTGGATTGGCCGGTTTCCAGCTCGCCGCCCATTCAGGCGACAACATGGCGATTTCGCCGCGCATTTTGTCGCGCAATTCGGCGGCACGGCGCAGCGGTTCGGTCGGACTGGCCTGGTGCAGCAGCGAGGTCTGCGCGAAAGCGGCAAAGGCTTCGTCGCTGCGACCAAGCCGGTCGAGCAGAGTGGCGCGGGTGTGGGCAACGCGCGGCGGCTCGACCCCTTCGGGCACCTGCGCCAGGCAAGCGAGACCTTCTTCGAACCGTCCGGCGCGGCGGTGTTCAAGCGCCCGCAGGAAGCCGGCTGGACCCTCGTCAAGCCCATTGGCCTCGGCGAGCGCGATCAGCGGCGCGAATTGCTCTTCGCGGTTGGTGTGCTCGTACTGCACCGCAAGGCCCAGATAGGCGTCGGTCTCAAGCGGATTGAGTTCGAGGCAGCGGCGGAAGGCGTCCTCCGCGTCCTTTATCCGGTGGACGAGGCCGTACTCTACCGCAGCCTTTAGCCACATTGCGGCACTTTCGCCATCGCGGGCGATTGCCCCCTCGATTGCCTCAAGCGCCTCCTCCTGACGTGCCTGGCGTTTGAATTGCACATAAAGGTTGTGCAGAGGCTCGGCCGCGGCCGGGAAATCGCTGGCCACAGCGCGCAGCAACACTTCGGCGTCGCCATCGCGATCCGCTGCCTGCAATGCGACGGCGAGGTTCAGCCGGGCGGGGAGGGCACCCGGATCGAGCGCGACGGCGCGTTCCAGCGCGGTGACGCTGCCGGCCAGGTCTCCGGTGCCGTGCCGGGCATTGCCGAGGTTGTTCCAGCTGTCGAAATCGTCCGGCGCGCGGACGAGGACATGCTCATAGGCCTCGACTGCTTCGCCGAAGCGTTCGAGCGACTGGGCAAGGAAGCCGCGGTAGCGGGCGACGCGCAGGCTGGTGTCGGCCAGAGCCAGTTCGCGCGAGGCCACTTCCAGCGCGGCGGCATGATCCTCTGCCTCGATCAGTGTGGCGATGAGATTGCAGGCGATGGTGGCATCGCCTGGCCTGCCGTCATGCGCAGCCCGCAAATGCCCGATCGCCGCCGTGAGGTCGCCCGCGCGGGCCCGCATCATGCCGAGGAAGGCGTTGAGCGCCACCACATCGCCGTCCTTGGCAAGCGCATCTTCGGCCAGCAGCACTGCCTGGTCGAGCATGCCTCGCCGCGCGGCATCGACCGCGTTTCTGAGGACTTCGGCAGTCGCCGGATCGATCATGGCTGCATCACTCACCTACGCTCCTTGCACCATTCGAGCTGTCCGGCGCAACGAAAAGGGGCGGCCGGTCCTGCGACCAACCGCCCCTCGTCATCGGTTCCGATTGCCCTGGATCAGAACTCGATGGTAGCGCCGAGGAACACGTAACGGCCCAGCGCATCCCAGGTGGCGGGATAAGTGTTGCCGTTGCACGGACCAGTTGGGCAAAGGTTGGTGCCATTGACGTTGGCATTACCCGAAGTGACCAGCGGCGGTTCCTTGTCGAGGATGTTGTTGACGCCGAAGCGGAATTCGACGCGATCGAACGCCTTGTAGTTTGCAGTCAGATCGAAATAGCTCTGAGCTCCGATGTTCAAGCCAGGATTGAACGTCGTGGGGCTGCCGATCGACGGATTGTTGACCGTCGTTTCCGCATCGACACTGCCGATGTAGCGCCACTGCAGCGATACGCCCAGGCCCATCGGGGTTTTCAGGCTGGTCCGGAACTTGTGCCGCCACTTGGGCAGCGGCGCACCGGCATCGGTAGTGCCGCCCTTGCTGCAGGTCGGGCCATAGAGTCCCGCGCAATCGTAGGCCGGTGTCAGACCGTTGAACACCTTGTAGCTGTCAAGATAGGTGCCGATCAGGCTGAATGAGAGCGTACCGAAGCTGCCGACCGGGACCGAATAGTTGCCGTTGAACTCGATGCCCTTGGTCTGGATCTTGCCGACATTGTTGGGCAGATCCTCGACATAACCGCCCGGAGTCAGCCAGATCGAACCAGCAGCATCGCGGTTGACAAGTCCGCATGACGCCGGGGTAAAGGTTGCGGTTGCGTTGGCGACGCAATCAGCAAGAACCGCGTCCTGTCCGAATGCACGAATGGCATTATCGACCTTGATGTCGAAATAGTCGATAGACATCGAGAAGCGCGGCAGGAAGTCGGGCTGGAACACGACACCGAAGGTTTTTGTCGTTGCCTTCTCAGGCCTCAGGTTGAGATTGCCGCCAATCAGGCCATTGTACTGTCCGGCAGGATTGGCGGTTGTGCCGGTTCCTGCAGCCAGACCCTGCGCTATACAGCCAAATTCGGTTGCCGTGATCTGGTGTCCGGCGCAAGGATCGTTGGAGCCGTTGAGGCTGACGAACGGTGCCACGAACAGTTCCTGGATGTTCGGCGCTCGTACCGCACGATTGAAAGCGGCGCGCAGTCGGATATCCTTGATTGGCGCAATATCGAGTCCGATCCGGTAGGTATCGGTATCGTATTTGCGGCTGCTGTTCGGGATCGGCGAGCTTGTCTCATACCATGACTTGCGATAGCCGAGAACCAGCGACATGTCGTGGACGAAGCTGTCCTGCGCAATCGGAATATTCGCTTCCGCGAACATTTCCCAGACCTTGAAATTGCCCGAATAGGGTGCCGTGATGCCGCCCTGGCCGGTCAGATCGCCGGTCGAGAAGGCGTTATCGGTCTGAAGATCAACCGACTCCTTGCGATATTCGGCGCCGATGTTCACGCCTATGCCGTCATTGGCCCATGGCAGCTTCATGCCATATTCGCCGAGCTGGCCGGTGAATGACACGTTGGCCACCTGTTCGGAAGTGACGCCCTTCTGGAAGCCGGTAGCCGAGAGATAGGCTACCGCAGCCTGGCTGGCAGCGCCCGCGCCACCGAAGACATTGTAGGGAACGCAAGTCGGGTCTGTGCCGTCAATTACCGAGCGGCAGGTTGGCACGCCGCCCGGTCCGGCCACAACATCAAGTGCGCGGTTGAGGCGGGCGACCGAGAATTCGTTTGAATAGACCTGCGTGTAGTTGGAGCGTCCGTACTGGTAGTAGGCGTCATAGGTCCAGGCCTTGCCGAGGTCGCCCTTGGTGCCGATGACCGTGCGGAAGTTGGTATGATGCAGGTCGCTGCGGCGTGGGCCGCCTTCGACGTTGCGGCGCAGCAGCTGGAAGAACGCCTTGTTGTACGCCGCTCCACCCGGAACGGTATTGGGGAAGAGAATTGCCGGCGCGGCGGGGTTCTGGTTGTAGCCTGCGGACTGAGCGGTCGGGAAATTGCCGATGAAGCCGTTGATAAGGTTGTCCGCATCGCAGATGACAGCCCGCTGTGCCGCCGACATCAGCGGGTTGTCGCAGTTGATCGTCAACGTGTTGCCGAAGTCGCCCGAAGGAGCAATCTGGGCAACGGTGCGGTCATCCATGAACATGAATTCGAGATAGGGTTTGATCGAATCGTTGATCTCGTAATTCGCGAACAGGCCTGCGGTGTAACGCTCGTCCGGACGCTGGTAATAGTTGGTCGGGGCGAAATTGTAGAGCGTTGCCGTATTGAGGAACCCGCCATTGGGCGCGAACGTATAGATCGTCGAGGTTCCCGAAGTGACGGCGGTGTCGAACAGCAGCACGTTGCCGTTGTCCGAAGTCGCCGAGCCACCGCACCGCGGCACGCCGCCGCCGGTGTTCTGCAGCACGCAGGCGCTGAAATCGCGCCGGTTCTGGGCGATCGGATTGGCCTTTCGGTAACCGGCATAGGCAGTAATATGGCCGCGGCCATCGTCCAGCCCGACACCGAACGACAGGGTGGCATCGAATGTGCCGCCATCCGAAACGCTGCCCTTGGGATAATCGTAGCCAGAAAGGCCCTGGGCAATCCGGGCTTCGAGCAGCGGCGGGATCACCTTGTTGCGGTTGTTGTGCTGGTAGAAGCTGTACTGGCTGTCGAGGCGGATGCCTTCGAAATCGGTGTCCATGATGAAGTTGACGACACCGGCGACCGCATCCGCACCGTAAGTCGACGAGGCGCCGCCGGTAAGAACTTCGACGCGCTTGAGAATCGCGGCCGGGATCATGTTGATGTCGGCGGAAGCACCGCTGGTCGGGCTGGGATCGCCGGGCAGCAGACGGCGGCCATTGACCAGCGTCAGCGTGCGGTTGGTGCCGAGGCCGCGCAAATCGATCGCAGCAGTGCCGTCCGCCCCGTTCGACAGTGTCGAGGCCTGGCTGGCGAAGACCGACGGCAGCGAATTGAGCAGGTCTTCGACCTTGGTCGTGCCCTGCAGCTTGATGTCCTCGGGCGTGATCGCGGTGATCGGCGCAACGCTGTCAAGGTTGGGCTGCGGGATGCGCGAGCCGGTGACGATGATCGGGCCGCTTTCCTCTTCGGCGGCATCTGCAGGCGCATCCTGCGCCAATGCCGGGGCCGAAAACAGGCTGGCGCTGACAATGAGTGTGGAAGCCAACAGACGGTGGCGGAGTTGGTTGTTCATGAGTTGTCCCCTTGAAATCCGGAATACGCGGGATAGTCGGCGTCAAGCTGATACTTGAGCTACTGGGCGGCAAACTAGGCCTAACACCCGCCGCCGCAACCAAAAGACTGTTCAGGCGGCAAAATTTTAGGAACCTGTGTCAAAACGGTAACACTTTGGCACAACAACATTTGATAATGTTTATAATGAGATGTCGAAACCTCCCGCTACGGAAAGCTTGTTGAATTAATGCAGGTCCACCTTGCAGAGACGGGCTGCTGCTCTATGAACTTGGCCGTGCCCCGCGCCCTGTTCCTGCTGCTCCTTACCCTCCTCGCCCTGGGAACTTGCCAGCAAACCGAAGCGCCGCCGCGCAATGTCTCGCAGGTCTTGTCTGCGGCCCGTGTCGCGCTCCCCTCCAGATCCATACTCAAGCGCGATCTTGGCGCCTTCACCCTCGAGGGCGCATGGCATCTCGACAGTCCGCATACCGACTTCGGCAGCTATTCGGCCATGGTGGCGCTGGGGGACGGGCCTCTGCTGGCGATCAGCGACCTGGGGCGGACCTTGCGCTTTTCCCCGCCGGGCGCGCCGCCCTCACCAACCGAAATCGGGACGGTGTTTGCCGGGCGTGACGACAGCAAGGAACTGCGCGACCTTGAGGCTGCGGCCTACGATCCGGCCAGCGGGCACATCTGGGTGGCGCTGGAGGGGCGCAACATCATCACCCGTCACGATGATATCGATTTCGAGCGCTTCACCATCGCCCTGCTGCCGGCGATGCGCGGCTGGGGGGGCAACAGCGGTGCCGAAGCCATGGCGCGGCTGGCCGGCGGGCGCTTCCTGCTGCTGCGCGAGGGATTCGACGGCACGTTCGAACGCGAGCGCCACCGCGGACTGCTGTTCCCCTCCGACCCGGTCGAGGGCAGCACCCCGGTGGTATTCACTTTTGCCGGTCCGGCCGGCTTCAGCCCCACCGAAGTTGCGCCGCTGCCGGATGGGCGGGTGCTGATCCTGATGCGCAGGCTGGTGTGGCCGTTTCCGGCGCGGTTTTCCGGACGAATCGCAATTGCCGATCCGCGCAAGATCACGGCCGGCGGCGTCTGGCGCGCGCGCGAAGTGGCGGTGCTGGGCTCACCGCTGCCGGTCGATAATTTCGAAGGTCTGGCGATCGAGCCTCAGCGGGATGGCCGGATCAACCTTTGGATGATCTCGGACGATAACGGCGCGGCACTGCAGCGCACGCTGCTGTGGAAGTTGTCTGTCGATCCAAAGAGGCTTTAAGCGGCCTGCTTCTTGGCCAGTTCGCGCTTCACTTTCAGCGCATTCGTCGAAAGCTTGCCGTCCGCCGTCTTGAGCAGCCAGTTATCCAGCCCGCCGACATGCTCGACCGAGCGCAGGCCATTGGTCGAAACCCGGAACTTGAAGCTGCGATCCAGCCCTTCCGACATCAGCGTGACGTTCTGCAGATTGGGCAGGAACACGCGCTTGGTCTTGTTGTTGGCGTGGCTGACATTGTTGCCGGTCTGGCGGCCCTTGCCGGTCAGTTCGCAAATGCGGGACATGGTTCTACTCGCTCGAATTTCGTTACCGTTTCCGGGGAAGGGGCGCGCATAGCGAAGCTCCCCCCAAAGGTCAACGCGAAACCGCGCGTTGCAAGGGCGCCAGCCGCGGGCTAGCGATGCGCCATGTCCCGCTGGCCGCTTCCCGACCCGATGATCGCCGCTCTGGCCGAGGCGCGCAAGGCTGCGGCGGCTGGCGAGGTGCCGGTCGGCGCGGTGGTGGTGCGCGGCGGACAGGTCATCGCCGCCGCCCATAATGCGCCGCGCACCCTCTCCGATCCCACCGCCCACGCCGAGATGTTGGCGATTCGCAGCGCAGCGGCAGTACTCGGCAATGAACGGCTGGAGGATTGCGAGCTCTGGGTGACGCTGGAGCCCTGCGCAATGTGCGCGGGCGCAATTGCCCATGCTCGCATCGCCCGGCTCTATTACGGTGCTGCGGACCCAAAGGGCGGCGCGGTGGAACACGGGAGCCGGGTGTTCGAACAGGCGCAGTGCCTGCACCGGCCGGAGGTCTATCCGGGCATCGGCGAGGCGGAGGCGGGTGAGCTGCTGCGGGGATTTTTCAGGGAGCGGCGTTAAAGCCCCCGCCAGATTTTCAGCGGAACCGAATCGCGCGGACCGAGTGCTCCACGCGGGCAGGCGGCAGGCATGAAGCGGTGCGAGTAGCACAGGCGCAGTTCCTTGAGCCAGCCGTTGCGGGACAGGACCACGCCGACCTGCTCGACCCGCCAATCCGGATTGGCGCGGACGAATTCGCGGCGCAGTTCGCCCACGGTCAGGCCCTCCTGGCGTGAGAGCCGGTCGGCATCGGGCCAGCGCAGGCTGCGCCACAGGATCGCACTGGCGCGGAAATAGGCCTCTGGCGTTCGGGTCATGCAGCTGCCGTGCTTGGCCCATTCATGCTCGAGCAGCGCCGGAGCCGGGGTCATGCACAGGTTGCGGCGGATCAGATCGGGCGAGGGCCGGGGCTTCACTGCGCACCACTGCGGCGGCGGGCCGTTCCGGGCCTCTGGCCACAGCCCGTGCAGGATGAAGCCGAAGCGCCCGTTCGCGCCCGAACACTGCATCGAGGCATCACCCTTGCGGCAATATTCCGGCGACCAGCTGGCGGCGAGCGTATAGCGGCCGACCGGCACGCGGCGGGCCGGGCCATCGGGCACAGCGGCGCGCGGCGGTTCGAGGCGCTGCGGGATTGTGCATTGGTAGGCCTGGGCGAATGCAGACGCAGGAAGTATCATTGCGAACAGGGCGAGGGCAGCCAGTCTCACAGCGGTGTAAAGTCCAGCCCGATATCGGCGGCAGGCGCGCTCTGGGTCAGTCTCCCTACCGAAACATAGTCCACCCCGGTCGCGGCGACCTCGCCGATGGTGTCGATCCGCACGCCGCCCGAAGCCTCGCAGGGCACGCGGCCCGCGACCAGCGCCACCGCCTCGCGCAAAGTCTCGGCGCTCATGTTGTCGAGCAGCAGGTGGCTGGCTCCGGCGGCGAGGGCGGGTTCGATCTGGGCGATGCTGTCCACTTCGCAGATGATCCGCCGCACGCCTGCCGCCTTCGCGCGCCGCACCGCCTCGCCGACGTCGCCGGCGACAGCGACGTGGTTGTCCTTGATCATTGCCGCGTCCCACAGCCCCAGGCGGTGGTTCTGCGCGCCGCCCATGCGGGTCGCGTATTTCTCGAGATGGCGCAGGCCGGGGATGGTCTTGCGGGTATCGAGCAGCCGCGCCCGCACCTTGCCCATGGCCTCGACATAGGCCCGGGTCATGGTGGCTATCCCCGAGAGGTGCTGGACGGTGTTGAGCGCGCTGCGTTCGGCGGTGAGCATGGCGCGGGCATTGCCGGCCAGCCGCATCAGATCGCTCCCGGCAGGCACCTGTTGGCCTTCCGCGGCGAGAATTTCGATTTCCATCCTGGGATCGAGCGCGAGGAAGAAGGCTGCGGCAATTGGCAGGCCGGCGACGGTGATGGCGTCGCGGCTGTCCATCACCCCGGCAAAACGCGCCACTGCCGGGATCACGCTTTCGGAAGTCACATCGCGCCCGCCGCCGGGCAGGCCGGTGCCGAGGTCTTCGGCGAGCGTGGCGGAGATGAAGGCGCGAAGGTCGAAGCCGGGGAGGTTGAACTGGATCATGGCATGCACATCGCAAACCAGACTGCTTGTGTCGAGCGATGTTGCGGCAGTCTCAGGGGAATCGTATCAATGCACGAAGCGCGCCACCACATCGCGGTAGCTGCGCGAAACCTTCACCTGTGCGCCCGAATCGAGCACCAGGAAGCATTCGCCGTTGGTGTGCGGCTTGACCTGGCGGACGAGGTTGAGATTGACGATGGTTGAGCGGTGGACGCGCTGGAACACGCGGGGGTCGAGGCGGCGTTCGAGGTCTTTCATGGTCTCGCGCAGGATCAGCGAATTGTCGGCGGTGCGGATGCACATGTAATCGCCCGCCGCCTCGATATGCTCGATGCTGTCGACATCGATGCGGAAGATCTGGCCGCGGTCCTTGATGTTGATGAGCTTTTCGAAGCGATTGACGGCAGCATCGGCCTCTTCGGGGATGGCGTCCATCGCATCTGGGGCGACTTCGGCGAGCACGTTCTTGAGCTTCTCCGCCTCTTCGGACGAGCGCTTTTCGGCGATGCGGGTGCGCACCCGGTCAAGCGTGTCGGCCAGCTTGTCCTCGTCGACAGGCTTCATCAGGTAGTTGACGGCATTGGCCTCGAAGGCGCGGACAGCGTGTTCCTGATAGGCGGTGACGAAGACGAACAGCGGCGGTTCGATTTCCATCACCCCCTTGACCACGGAAAAGCCGTCAAAGCCGGGCATCTGGATGTCGAGGAACACCAGATCGGGCTTTTCGGTCTTGATCTTGCGGATCGCCTCGCGGCCGTTCGAGCAGGTGTCGATGATCTCGACGTCGGGAAACTTCTCGAGGCGCAGCTGCAGGCCCTGGATGGCCAGCTTCTCGTCATCGACCAGTATGGTGCGAATGCTCATGCGATTTACCCGAGTTGGGCGCTCGACCTGGCGCCTTGAGGAAAGAGATCAACTTGCGGCGGCGTATTGCGGTTGTTCGATGACGGGCGCAGCGCTTTCGCTGCGTTCGAAGGGAAGTTCGATCAGCACGGTAAAGCCGCCCTCGGGCGGGTCGATGGTGTCGAAGCGGTGATCCTCGCCATAGGCCTGTGCCAGGCGGTCGCGAATATTCGCAAGGCCCACGCCCGTTGAAACCTGTTCCCCACCGTCGAAGCTCATGCCCCACAGCCTGTTGTCCGGCGAGCCGCTTTGCAATCCCGGACCAGTGTCGGAGACGGTGATCCGAAGGTTTGGCCCGACGAGCTGTGTGGTTATGGTGATTTCCGCGCCCGCTTCCTGCGGGCTCACCGCATATTTGATGGCGTTTTCGACCAGCGGCTGCAGCAGCAGCGAGGGCAGCATCGCCACTTCGCTGGCGGGTTCGATGTTGAATGTGGTGCGCAGCCGCTCTTCGAAGCGCATTCGTTCGATGTCGAGATAGAGCTTCAGCGTCTCCACTTCCTGCGCCACCGTCACTCGCCCGGCCGGCTCGTTGATCAGTGTGTAGCGCAGGAATGAGGACAGCCGGCTGAGCATGGCGTTGGCCGGCTCGGTCTGCTTGAGCAGCACCAGCGTCGAGATCGAATTGAGCGTGTTGAACAGGAAATGCGGATTGAGCTGGTAGCGCAGCATCGCCAGCTGGGCGCTGGTGGCCTGGCTTTCCAGCTGGATCAACTGGTCGTTCTGCTCCTCGACCTGCAGGAAGAAGTTGATCGCGTAATAGAGCGCCGACCACGACACCAGCAGCGTTGCGTCGAGATAGAATACTCCGATGAACAGCTGCGCGAAGCTGACTTCGCTCTCCGGCCGGTAGAGGCCGATCACCCAGCTGTCGACAAAGGCGTTTAGGCCAACGGCGAAGGGCAGCACCAGCGCGGTTACCCCCCATGTGATCAGCGGCCGGCGGGTGATCAGCTGGCGATAGATCACCGCCAGCAGCAGCGAGATCGAAAAGCCGCTGATCGTGGCGATCAGCACCAGCACCAGGAAACTCAGCGGCTGATCGTTGGCGATGCTCGACATTGCGCGCAGCATCATCGCGCCGCTCCAGCCCACGGCTTGCAGCCGCCAGAAGGCACGGTTCTTGTTGGCGAAAAAGGGCGTCGGACGGAAGGGCAGCACGGCCATGCCCGGCTCTTAGCCTAAAATCGGGCGAAGCGCGAAAACTTTGCGTGGGGGGCATAGCGGGGCGGGGGGGCTTATCCCCGCGTCGTCTTGAGGGCCTCTTGCAGCCGTTCCCTGCCGACCGCTCCCGAAAACATTTCGCTTCCGGCGACCCAGCTGGGGGTGCCGTCGAAGCCGAGCTCGCGCGCGAGATCGATGTTGCGGGCGAGTTCCGCCTCGATGCGCGGCTCGGCCATTACCCGCTGCGCGCGCGCCAGATCGAGCCCGGCGGCGCGGGCGGCGGCGGTGATGGTCGCAGCGTCGGGGCGACCGGCGGCGAACATGGCGTGGTGGAATGCGGCGTATTTGCCCTGCTCGGCAGCGGCAAGGGCCATGCGCGCGGCATCGGCGCTGGCAGGCAATAGAATCGGCATCTCACGCACCACCACCTTGAGGTCGGGATTGGCGGCGATCAGCGCTTCGACATCGGCGACGCTCTGGCGGCAATAACCGCAGGCGTAATCGGTGAATTCGACCAGAACCAGCTTGCCCGCCGGATTGCCGAGCACCGCACCGGGAAACGCCTGCTCAACCTTGCCACTGATGCCGGCGAGCTGCTTGGCGTTTTCCTTTTTCTTCAGGTTCTGCATGGCTTCGGGCAGAATTTCGGGATTGTTCAGGATGTAGTCGCGCACCACCCGTTCGGTCGCGGCCTTGTCGGCGCTGGCTATGCCGAGCGCCTGGCCAAGCAGGACCATACCGCCGCCCAGCAGTGCCGCCAGCAGGCCGATGGTAGCGACCGTCTTGCGGCTGACGGGCGATGCGTTTTCCAAGGTCATGCGGCAGGCCTACTTGCGTTTGCGCTGGCGTTCAATCGCAGCGCGGGCCTGCATGGCGATATCCTGTGCGCGCAGCCAGTCGGGTGAGCCTTTGGGCAGCGCGGCTTCGGCGGCTTCGGCGCTCGACAGCGCCTCGGCCATGCGCATGCTCATCACTTGCTGTTCGGCGCTGGCCAGCCGGGCGCGGGGCATGTCGCCATTGGCGGCATAGACCACGCCGAGCTGATACCAGGCGAACGGATTCTCGCGGTCGCGCGATACGGCGGACTTGAGCACGCGCTCGGCCTCGGCGAAATTGACCGGATTCTCGGTGGCGATCAGCGCGTGGCCGAAAGTGGTGGCAATCAGCGGCTGGTTGGCGGTCAGATCGGTGGCGCGGCGCAGGAATGGCAAGGCATCGCGGGGCTTGCCGGCTTCGAGCAGGATCTGGCCCTTGAGCTCGAGAAAATAGGGATCGTTCGGCGCCCCGGCCAGCAGCGCATCGGCTTCGACCATGGCGCGGTCGAGCTGCGAATCCTTGTGCCAGGCATAGGCCCGGGCATAGCGCGCGGGCACGCCGGTCATGGTCTGGGGATAGGCGACGAAGGTGTCGCGCGGTTCGGACAGATAGCCGGCCAGCTTGGCCTTGGCGCGCAGGAAGCGGGCTTCGATAGTCGCATCGGGCCTGCGGTCCCAGGCGGGATCGCGCTCGTAGCTGTCCTGCAGCGTCGCGATGCGATCACCCGTCATCGGGTGGGTGCTGTAGAATTCGTCGCCCTCGCGCGGGCGGTAGCCATAGCGGAACTCCATGTTCTGGAGCTTCTTGAAAAACTCGATCGAGCCGCGTCCGGTGATGCCGGCCTTGGACAGATACTGCATGCCGGCGGCATCCGCGCTCGATTCCTGGGCGCGGCTGAAGGCAAGATACTTGCCCATCGCCGCCTGCTGCCCGGCCATGATCACGCCCATCGCGGCGTCGCCCGCCCCGGCAACGGCGGCCGCTGCGCCCAGCAGCAGCGAGAGCAGGCTGATGCCGGTGGCTGCCTTGCCGCCGCCGTCGCTGATCGCGTGGCCGCCGGTGACGTGGCCAAGCTCGTGGGCGATCACCCCCTGGACCTCGTTCGCCGAACTGGCGGTGTTGATCAGCCCGCTGTTGATATAGACCGCCTGCCCGCCGATGACGAAGGCGTTGACCGAAGGATCGTTGACCAGGACAACATCGAAGGTCTTGGGATCGAGCCCGGCGGCAGCAACCAATGGTGCCGACATATCCTTGAGCAGCGCTTCGGTTTCAGCATCGCGCAGGATCGATTGCGCGGCGGCGGGCTGAACGGCAAGTCCGGCTGCGGCAAGCGCGGCGGCGAGGATTGCGGCAAATCGGAACGTGCGCGGCATGGCTGGTTTCTAGCCTTCCGGGGCCTGAACGTGGGATGAAGCTAGGCGAGCGTTTGGCGAACTGCAAGCATGTACCATGTGCATGTTAAGCAGGCTTGGTAAATGACAGATAAACTTCAGGAAACTTTCATGATGCGGACAAAGCTTGGCTTCGTCGGCAGGCTTAACGTCGGCCCACAAAAGCAAAGCGGGGACGCGATAGTCCACTCCAGTTAAAAGGGAATTCGAACATGACAAAGACATCGAACCCAATCCGCCCGCTGTTAGTGCTGGCGGCGGCACTTGCCGCCGCGCCACTGGCGGCCGAAGAGGAAATGCTGGTCACCGGCGAGCATCAGCCGGTCTATCAGGAAAGGGTGAGCCACGCCGATCTCGACCTGCGCAGCTGGTCGCATCAGCAGGCGCTGAAGCGGCGCGTCCACAAGGCGTCGGAGAGAGTCTGCATCGCAGCAGAAGGGCCGCTCGAAGCCAACCTTGGCGGCCTTTATGGTGCCCCCAGTTGCACCCAGACAACCTACGAGGACACGCGCCCGCAGATCAGGATGGCGATTGCGCGCGCCAAGGCGGGGCAGCAGTACGCCGCGAACATCGTGGTTTCCGGACCGGCGCGAACCCGCTAGGCTGCCAGTCCGGCACCAGCCCAGACGCGCCCGGTTCTATCCCCTCCCGAGCCGGGCGTGTCTGGGTACTGCTTCGGTTCCAGGTGCCCAGCCAAACAATCTCTAGATAATCGGGTCCCTGCGCGCGGAGGCGGTCCCGGGATTCCGTGCAAGCAAGCGCTCGACAATCCGCGCCACGATTTCGCCGAGTTCGTCCTCGATCGCCAGCGCATCGCCGGTCTTGCGATCGTAGTTCTCCGACCAGCGATGGAATCCGGTCTCGCCATCGACCAGTTGCGCGGTGATGCGGACCATCTCGCCAGCCTCGCGCACGCTGCCCTCGACAATCGCGCTGACATTCAGTTCCCGCGCGATCTGGCGGATATCGCCGTCGTGGCCCCTGTAGGCGAAACTGGATGTTCTGGAGGCGACCTGCAGCCCGGCACCATGCGACAGCAGGTTGATCAGCTCTTCGGCGATACCATCGGCCAGGACATCGAAGACAGAGTTGCCGGTAAGATTGGCGAAGGGCAGCACCGCCACGGATGCAGGTGCAGCGGCTTCGTGCCGGCGCGTGCCGTTATCCTGGATCAGGCGATAGCCCAAGCCGTGAACGGTCCTGAGCCGGTCTGCCTCACCGCCCAGCGCCTTGCGCAAGGCAGAGATATGCACCTGCACGGCGTTTTCCTCGATTGTCACATCGGGCCACACCGCAGCCATCAATTCGTCCTTGGTGACCAGATCGCCTTCGGCCTTGGCCAGCAGGGTGAGCAGTTCGAGTGCTTTGCGCCCCAGTTCGACGGGCGCCCCGTCATGCAGCAGCTGGCGATGGGGTTCCAGGATCAGATGGCCGAATTGAAAATGGCGTCCGGACATCGCAAAGCTCCTCGCACACCAACTGTCACGGCGAGGAAAATATTGCAATTAAGGGCTGTTCGTAAAAGCGCTCAGCCAAGCAGCCGTTTGGCGGCACGCTCGAGCAGGGCAATATCGTCGCTCACTTCGCCCAGCAGCACAATCTGGCCATCGGGCAGGCGGCGCGCGACCAGCAAGGTGAATTCGGGGCCTTCGGCGGCGATTTCGTTCAGCGCCGTATGGTCCAGCTTGCGCAGCTTGCGCGACAGCGCCGCGCGCGGGGTGTCGCGGGGGGCGACCAGCTTGCCGGTTTCCTCGCGGCGCAGCTGGCGTTCTGCCGTTACGACACCCTTGAGGCCGCCAGGCGCGCCTGCCAGGTAATCTGCGAGTGCGCCGCGCGCCACGCCCAGGCGCTGGCCATGGCTGAGCGCCGAGGCGTATTCGGCCAGCCGCGTCTTGTCATAGACCGAACCGAACACCAGCTTGACCACCGGAGTCATCGGCGCGCGATCCTGGACAGTCAGGCCGGCGTCGGCCGCCAGTTCGGCAAAATCCTCGGGCGCGGCGGCGGCGGCGATGGAGAAATCGTAGGCGCGGCCGATTGCGGCATAAAGCGCCTGACGCGAACGATCGTCGCTCGACTGGGCAGCCAGGGCGAGTTCGCGTGCCGATGCCAGCCAGTCGGCCAGCTCCATTTCGGCCGGGCTGTCGCTTTGGTTTTTAACAGGGTCAAGGATCCCGGCGAAACCGGTCTCGGAAGCAATTTCTTCGGCTGGTCCAACTTCGAAAGCGGCGTCGGCCAAATCTTGCGGACTGTCTGCCTCGGTCCCGGCTTCAGGCGCCGGCGCAACTTCGGAATCGATCACAACCGCAACTGGCTCCGCTGCGATGGCCTCGATCTGGGGAGCATCGAATTCAAGAACCGGCTGATCGTCAGCAGGCATCTCGAAGCCTTCCTCGCCGAAAACTATCTCAGCTTCGTCGAGCTCGAGTGTATCATCGCCGACGATCATCTCGCCAGCGAGCTCGAACGTGTTGTCACTGGCGATCATTGCGGCTTCATCAAGCTCGAAAACTTCATCGCCAAGCTCAAGCGCGTCGATCTGGGCGAGCGACGAGACCGGCTCCAGCAGGTCGTCATGCTCTTCGGGGCCATCAGCCCATTCGGTCAGCGGGCCGTCGTCGCGGCCCAGTTCGGGCACGGCTTCGATGGCCTGGTCGATTTCGAGCATCAGCGCATCGGTGGTCTGCTGGTCGGCGAGTTCCTTCCAGTTGATAACGCCGTAGATGAAGTCGATGGTGTCGTCGTCGCTGGAAAAGGGCAGCAGAATGCCGCGATAGAGGATCGTCGAACCGCGCTGGTTGACGAATTCGGCCTCGAAGCCGATTGGCGCCTGGTTGGCGAGGATCTGCATGTAGTGATCGGTGATGCGCGACAGCAGCGAACGGCTGGGCACGTCGGACAGCTGATGGATCTCGCCATCGGTGCCGCATTCCTTGGCCAGTTCCTTGCCGAGGAAGGGGATTGCGGGGTTCTCGATACCGCTGGTGAAATCGAGCAAGACACTGTGCGGACCGAAATCGGGCAAGTCTTCGGGGTCAAGATCTTCGACCGCGGGGAAATTGCGGTTGTCGAGCAGACTTGACCAGAAATTGTAGGCTCGCACCTGCATGCGGCGTTCGTCCTGTCCGATGGCCAGTGGCGGCGGCTCGTGGGCAGTCTCGTCTTCGCCGAGGTCGAAATCAAGGGCCTCGCTGTCGCTCAGCCCCTGTTCCGAGAAATTTCCGCGCATATTATCCATGTGGCTACCCCACTCGCCCCCCGATTGCAGGCATCGTCATGAGCCTTTTGGCGCGACGTGGTAAATTTACGGTTAACTCGAACCGCAACTTTGCCCGGCGGAATAATCGGGTGGGTCAGCCAGCGACCCGGCCTTCGCCCGGCTTGGGCATGGGCACGAACAGGCGCAGCAGGACCAGGGTCACAAACAGGAATGCGGCGGAGGCATGCAGCGCGAAGGGCAAGTCTCGCCAGTCGGCGATTGCCCCCCAGGCCCACGAACCCAGGGTCATGCCGCCGAACGTGACGGTCTGGTAGATCGACAGGCAGCGACCGAGAATCTCGTCGGGCGAGCGCATCTGCATGGCGACATTGATGCTGGTCAGCGCCGCCACCCATCCGGCCCCGGCGATCAGCGTCGCGGGCAAGGCCTGTGCCAGGGTTGCGGCTTCGGCCAGCACGAATTGCGCGACGACATAAGCCAGCGTCGCCACGGTCAGCACCGCCTCGGTACCCCAGCGCCGCCGCGCCTTGCCGACGAACAGCGCGGTCAGGATCGAACCGATCCCGAACATGCCGAGCATCAGGCCAAGGTCGATCTCGCTGCCATGCAGCTGGTCGCGCACCACCGCCGGGATCAGCGCCTGGTAACCGGCCACGCCGAAACCCAGCACCAGCCCGCGCATCAGCACCCGACGGATCGGCGAAGACTCTGCGCAAAAGCGGATGCCGGCGGCGATGGTGGGCAGCATCGGATTGCGGACCCGCGCCGGGGCTTCCGGCCGCCAGCGCAGCAGCACCACGATCATCGCGGTATAGCTGACGGCATTGATGGTGAAGGCCAGGCTGACGCTCCACAGCGAAATCAGCAGCCCGCCCAGCGCCGGGCCGACGCTGCGGGCGAGGTTGAAGGAGATGGTGTTGAGCATGATCGCCTGCGGCAGGTCGGTCATCCCCACCTGCTGGCGTACCGACGCCTGCCACGCGGGCGAATTCAGCGCGGTGCCGATGCCCAGCGTCACGGTGATCGCCAGCAGCAGCCAGGGCGTGATCACCCCTTGCCAGCTGAGCAGGGCCAGCACGGCAGAGACCACCAGCATGCCCACTTGCGCGGCGAGCATCACCCGGCGGCGGTCGTAATTGTCGGCGATTGCGCCCGCGAACATGCCCAGCAGCATGATCGGCAGGGTAACCGATGCCTGGACCATGGCGATCAGCACATGCGAATCGGTGAGGCCGGTCATCAGCCAGGCCGCGCCGACCGATTGCATCGACGAGCCCAGGTTGGAGGCAAGGTTGGCGATCCAGATCGCCTTGAACGCCGGGTACTGGAACGGCGTCAGGCTGCCCCCCGGCGGGTAACGCCGGGAGGCTTGCGCCTGGCTTGGAGGTTCCTGATCGGCCACACCGCTGCGGTTAGGGCGCAGCTGGCGCGTGAGCAAGCCCTCCGGCGGTCAGCTTGCGCGAGGCCCCTTGCCGCGGAACGCACCGGGCCCGCCGCGACCGCCGAAATGCCGCTTCTGTCCGCCTTCGCCTTCTGGCCTGGCCGGACGGCGATCACCCTCAGGGCGCGAAGGGCGATGTTCGCCAGCCGGACGTGCCGGACGATGATCGCCGGCAGGGCGAGGCGGGCGGCGATCACCATGGGGTGCCGGGCGGCTTTCGGTAGCGCCGCGTGCTTCGTTGCCAAGCGGGTTGAACACCGGTCCGCGCGGGGCCTGGCTGCGCTCATTGTGCGAAGAATGGGCGCCGCGGGCGTGGGCATCGCGTGACTGACCGTCACGTCCCTGACCACCTCGGCTGACATTGTTGTTGCCGCGGCTTTGGCCATGCCCGGGTCCACCTCGTCCAGCCCCTGCACCGCCCCGGCCGCGCGCATCGCGGGCCTCGCGGCGGGCATCCTGTTCGGCCTCGGCGGGTTTGCGCGAAGGGGCGGGCAGACGCGACGCTTCCTTCTGGAAGTTCTCGGGCAGCGCCATCGGCATCAGCTTGACGCCGGTCAGCTTCTCGATATCCTTGAGATAGGGCTTTTCGTCGGGTGCGACGAAGCTGACCGAGATGCCATCGGCCCCGGCGCGCGCGGTGCGGCCGATGCGGTGGACATATTGCTCGGAAACATTCGGCATTTCGAAGTTGAACACATGGCTCACCCCCGAAACGTCGATGCCGCGCGCGGCGATGTCGGTGGCGACCAGCACCGGGGTCGATCCCTGGCGGAAAGCGCCCAGCGCGGCGGTGCGCTGCGCCTGGCTCTTGTTGCCGTGGATCGCGGCGGCATTGACGCCGGCAGAGTTGAGATGGCGGACGACGCGGTCGGCACCGTGCTTGGTGCGGGTGAACACCAGCGCGCGCTCAACCTTGCCGTCGGCAAGGCCCGCCTTCAGGCTCAGCGTCAGCAGCGCCTGCTTTTCGGCCTGGTTGACGTGGGTGACGAACTGGTCGACCCGCTCGGCGGTGGTCGCCTGCGGGGCCACTTCGACGCGCACCGGGTTGTTGATAAACTGGCGTCCGAGGTCGGCGATGGCCTTGGGCATGGTCGCCGAGAAGAACAGGCTCTGGCGTTCCTTGGGCAGCATGTTGGCGACGCGCTTGAGCGGGACAATGAAGCCGAGGTCCATCATCTGGTCGGCCTCGTCGAGTACGAAGATCTCGACATGGCGCAAGGTCAGCGCGCGCTGATCGATCAGGTCGAGCAGGCGGCCGGGGGTGGCGACGAGCACGTCGCAGCCCCCCACCAGCGCCCGCGCCTGCTTGCCAACGGGGACGCCGCCAAAGATGCATTGCACGTTGAGCGCCAGATATTTGGCATAGCCGCGCATGTTGTCGGCGATCTGCGCAGCGAGTTCGCGGGTCGGCGACAGCACCAGCATCCGACACGCCGCGTTCTGGCGCGGCTTGGAATTGGCGGCGAGCCGGTGCAGCGAAGGCAGCGCAAAGGCTGCGGTCTTGCCGGTGCCGGTCTGGGCGATGCCCAGCAGGTCGCGGCCCTCGAGCAGCGCCGGGATGGCCTGCTTCTGGATCGGGGTGGGATCGGAATAGCCCTTGGTCTCGAGCGCACGGATGAGAGGCTCGGCAAGGCCAAGGTCGGAAAAATAGGACATGAAATACTTTCAATATGGAATGCGGACGCGCGGCAGGGTGCCGGCGCATGGCAAGGGTTCGTTGGATGCGACCCTGCGTGAAGAAGGAAGCTTCAGGCGATATCGGCGACCGTTCGTCCGGGCGGGCTTTTTTGCTTCGACTTTGAGCGTCGAAACGAGAAACCTCACGCTGCCGGGACTACGGCGGGACCAGGCCCGCGCGCCGATTGCTGGGGTGCCTCTAGTGTGCATTGCAACATAAAGCAAGAAAATTGGCGATTATATACCTTGCAAACACGACAAGGTTGTGGCATAGAATCCGGTAAGGAGTTCAATGCCATGTCTGCCCTGTCCCGCCCCGAGTTCCACAGTGAAGATGCTGCGTTTGCACACCTCGAAAAGATCGTGTGGGCAGGCGAGTCGGTATGCCCACACTGCGGCTCGCTTGAACGGCTGACCAAGGTCAAGGCGAACGCTGAAAAGCGCATCCGTGTCGGCCTGTGGCGTTGCGGCGCCTGCAAGAAGCAGTTCCGCGTCACCGTGGGCACGGTGTTCGAGCATATCCGCCTGCCGCTGCACAAGGCGATGCAGGCGGTCTACCTAATGACCAGCAGCAAGAAGGGTATCAGCGCGCATCAGCTGCACCGCATTCTTGAGATCACCTACAAGTCCGCGTGGTTCCTGGCCCATCGCATCCGTGAAGCCATGCGCACTGGCGACCTTGGCCCGATGGGCGGCGACAACGGCATTGTCGAGGTCGATGAAACCTACATCGGCGTCAAGAAGGGCACCGTTAAGCGCTCTGGCTACCTGGCTTCAAACCCAGAAACCGAGGCCGCTGGCGCTAAATGACTCTAACAACTGAATAATTTAAAGAACTGATTCTATTGATAGAATCTTGACGATCATCAAGAATTCCCTATGATAGAGGAGCCAGTCTGATCCGGCGAAGGCCGGGGTAGGTCTGGCACCTTTTTTATCTGATTATGCCCATGCGCTTGGGGTCCGCCTGGTTCGTGAAGCGGCGGCTGATGGGCGTCAATTCTTCATACATCGTATCATAGCCCAGCACCGTCCTGCTGGGTATTGGCCGCTCCATGCGCAGCAAAGAATAGGCGCAAAAATCGGCAAGTTGGATGAAATACGACGCCTTAGAATCCTTGAAAATAGGGTCTTCCATGCAGCGTGAAAGCGGGATGCTCTTGGTTGCCTGCCCGCTATCCAGCCACGCACCAAACCGGCTTGGAATGGGGTTATGGACGCGCATGCGGCGGATGCGCCGAGTTATCTCTACCTCGGCACCTTGATCGAAAAAAAGCAGATAGTTCTGTCCCTTGGCCTCGGCGGTTCGGTTGATGCGATTTATCAGGCGCTCAAAGGCATATTGCTCGTTGGAGTTGCAACTGCTCACAACCGCGAAGCATCGGCTTTCAGCGATAAATTTCATTACTTTCCGGAATATCTCGGCCCTCTCGGGCTTTAGAATAGGATGATCCGCGATCTGCCCTTTGCCCGCAGCAAATTTCCAAGCGTGTAGCTCGTGTGCTATGTATACCCCATGTTCGGCACGTAGCTGGCGGCGAAACGCTTTGACCTTCTCAAAGGTCGCAGGCCAACGCTTTCCGTTAGTGACGAGGGCGGAGTAAATGAAGAACCCGTTGTTGTCCTTCGACTCATCAATATAGGCGAACCACATGGAAAAAACAGAGACTGGGGCGGCGACTAAGAGTCAACTCGATAAATTCAAGCAAGCTGCCCGCGAACACGAAGCGGACGAAGACGAAAAGCGCTGGGATAACCGGCTTAAGAAGATCGCCAAGGCCAAGCATGCACCGGAGAAGCCAGAGTGAGCAACGAGGTTTGGGCAATCATCGGCGTGGGCATTGCTCTGGGCTACATCAACGTCATCGCAGCAAGTGAGAATGAGAAGCGATTGAATCGCATATTCGACATTCTCAATGAGATACGCAATCAACGGGAGAAGCCATTCGATTGGGACTGATCGCCCAATCCGAGTCAAACCGTGCATTTCCTGAGTCAAGCCGCTTTGACGGGAAAGCCGCTGGGATTCATAAGAACCCCAGCGACCCCTCAGGTCAGGACGGCCTAGTTTTTCGGCTTACCGTCCTTGCCCTTGTCGAAAGTCTCAACAACCGTCGTTTTGGGACGGCGCTGGGCTTCCTTGACGGTGACAAACTGGCCATTGCCAGCGTCCCGCCCACGAGTACCCTTGCTCATTGGATTTCTCCCATGCGCAGGGCGGATGGGCCGCCCGCCCTGAGGCACCGCTTGCGCCCCAAGGCGTCAAGAGCGCGAGCAGGTCAGGAGATTGGCCCATTCAAATAATCTGGGATCAGAAGACGAAAGTCGAGTCCTTGCGTTCAGTTATCCACGGCAACCATGTTTGCAAGGTATATAATCACCAGAAAATTGCGCGCTCGGTTAATAGCCGGGGCGAATTGGCACCGGGCGGACTACCCGACATTGCTTCGCAAACTCGCCGCGACTATCGGGGGTGATGGCCAGTTGCGATCTTTGTGTCGTGCGCAATCGCGCGATTTGTGCGGCGCTCGAACCGGAGGAGCTTGAAGCGCTCAACCTCATTGGCCGCCGCCGCAATCTTGTCGCCGGCGAATCGCTGATCTGGGAAGGTGAGGATTCGGTCCTCGTCGCCAATGTCATCGAAGGCGTGCTCAAGTTGTCGACCGGAACCGCGGACGGGCGCGAACAGATCGTCGGCGTGGTCTATCCCTCCGATTTCATCGGCAGGCCGTTCGGCTCGACCAACGGGCACGGGGTGACGGCGATCACCGATGCGCGGGTCTGCGTTTTCAACCGCCGCGACTTCGACGCCTTCGCCCGCGAACATCCGGCGCTCGAGCACAAGCTGCTGGAGCGCACGCTGGGCGAGCTTGACCGGACGCGACGCTGGATGCTGCTGCTGGGGCGCAAGTCGGCTGCCGAAAAGATCGCCAGCTTTCTGCTCGAGATGACCGAGCGGCTGGTCGAGCCCGGCTGCAAGGTCGACTTCGGCCTGCCCAACCGCCGACTGATGCTGCCCTTCTCGCGCCAGCAGATCGCCGATGTGCTGGGCCTGACCATCGAAACCGTCAGCCGCCAGTTCACCCGGCTCAAGAGCGAAGGCGTGATCGACCTGCCCTCGCGCCGGGAAGTCACCGTGCTCGACCACGCGGCGCTCGTGGCCGAGGCAGGCTGATTCCTCACAAGCGGAACGCCAGACCGGCGACGCCATAATTTCTTGAAGATCTGGCGCACCCGACAGGATTCGAACCTGTGACCTCTGCCTTCGGAGGGCAGCGCTCTATCCAGCTGAGCTACGGGTGCGCGGTGCGGGCGTGCGGTTAGCAGAGCGGGGCGGGGCTTGCCAGTGGTATAATTGCGGTCGGCGCACGGCGCGGGGGGGAGGGGGGCGGTTGCAGACGGGGCGCATGCGCAAATATTGCGCGCGGCCCTTGTGGTTAGCAATTTGGCAACGGCCGCGGTGCTATCGCCTGCAAATATGGAAATGCTGAACCGCAACTCTGCAATGGCCGCAACCGTCGGCAGCGCGCTGCCCGGGGCGGGGCGCGCGGTGTTCGGCCAGGGTTCGGCAAGCGCGATGAGCATGAAATGGTCGGCGCTGCACGACGCTTCCGCAGTCGTCGCCACGCTGGCCGGAGCCGCGGTGGAGCCGATGTCTGCCGAAATCCGCAACTTCCCGGTTGCCATACGCGATTGCGGTGGCTGGCGGCGCGAACTGGCCGAACAGGGTATCGAGGATCTCTCGGCGGTGATGGAGCCGGGGCTGGCGGCCTTACTTGCTGCCTGCGCGCGCGGCGTCAGCGCCTATGCTGCGGCGCTGGCCTTGTGGCAGGAATTCCTGGCTGCGCGCGATGCGCTGATGTCGCTGACGCCGCCGCCCGAAGTATCGACGGCGCGGCGCATCACCTGAGCGCTTGCAAGTTCCCTCTATGTTCCTGATAAGGGGGCATGGACTTCGCCGATTCGCAATTCATTCCCCCGCCCATCGAGCCCGCCGCACTGGCGGTTGAACGCGCTGCGCTGGCTGTCGCGCGCGGGATCGGGCGGCTGTTTGCGCGCAACGATGTGTGGTGCCTGGCGGAAATGCCGCTGCGCTGCGGCCGCCGCGCCGATCTGATGGGGATCGACGCCAAGGGGCGGATCGTCATCGTCGAGATCAAGGTCAGCCGCGCCGATCTGCTGGGTGACGGCAAGTGGACCGATTATCTCGACTATTGCGACCGCTTCTACTGGGGCCTGCCACCCGGACTCGACCGCGCGCCGCTGGAAACCGGGGCGTTTCTTCCCGACAAGTGCGGGATCATCGTCGCCGACGGCTATGACGGCGAAATCCTGCGACCCGCACCCAGCCTGCCGCTGGCAGCAGCGCGGCGCAAGGTGGAGGTGGAGCGGCTGGCCAAGGCGGCGCTGCGCCGGCTGGTAACGGTCGGCGATCCGTCCTGCGGAGCCTGGGGCGGATAGCATTCCTCGTTAAAACGCGGCGCCAAAGCCCCAGACTCGGCATTTTATCGTCCAAAATGCTCGTGCTGACCCGGAATCCGCACCGTTGGCCGACAGGCTGCGCATAGAGTCATTCCCCCTTTACACTATCCACGATAGCCGGGACCGGCAGTGGCAACGGGGATCTATCCTGCTTGAAACAGGCAGGCTTTGCGGGGGCAAGAGGAGATACCATGAACATTCGATCCACTCTCATGACAGCTGGTGCAGCGATCGTGCTCGCGGCCTGCGCCCAGACATCCGAAAAAGTCGCCGCCGCCGAGCCGGCCCCGGCTCCGGTCGCCGAACCGCTTCCGCCGCCGCCCCCCCCGGGCGCCGTTGCCGGCAGCACCGCTGCCGACCGCGATGGCGATGGTCTGGTCGATGGCTATTACACGGCTGACGGCATCTATCATCCCAACACCCCGGTCGCACCGCCGCCGCCGCCGCTGGCTTCGCGTCGCGGAGAGCGCGGCTAATCGCCATAAGGGCTGGAATGCGATTTTATCGGGTTCTTTGCACAATTCTGATTGTAACAATGCTGGCCGGCGTCGCGTGGATTCCGCGCGCGTCGGCTCAGCGCGTCTCCGCGCGTGCCGCGGCCCCGTCGCCCGCGCCGCGGCTTTCCGCAGCGCAGGTGGCTCGAATTCAGGCGATCTCCGCCGAAATCCGCGAGCAGGCGGGCGGCCGTATCGAGAAATTTTATGAGGCCCGCGGCTTTCGCCCGCTGTGGTCGGCAACGGGCAGCATCGGCGAGGAGGCCGAAGCGCTGATCGGCTTTTTCGAAACCGCCAGCCTCGATGGGCTCAAGCCCTCGTCCTACAAGGTCAAGGAACTGCGCAAGGCGATCGCCCAGGCGCAGTCCGGGAATCCCAAGGATGTGGCCAAGGCGGAACTCAAGCTTTCCAAGTCATTCGCCCGCTACGCCATCGACCTGCGCCGCCGGTCGCGCGTGGAGATGCTCTATGCCGACGCCAGGCTGTTGCCCAGGAAGCTGCACGAGGACGACGTGCTGCGCGCCGCCGGGCTGCCGCAGCCGTTCCGCCACTATATCTTCACCATGGGCTGGATGAGCCCGCATTACGTGCGCATGCGCGGCCTGCTGGCGCGCGGGTTGCAGCAAGGTGCGACCGAGCAGGCCGAAGCGCGGCTGCGGCTCAATGTCGAGCGCGCGCGGCTGCTGCCCGGGGCCTGGGCGAGCCATGTCGTCGTCGATGCCGGGGTGGGCCGGCTGTGGTATTATCAGGCGGGTCAGGAGGCCGGGACCATGAAAGTCATCGTCGGCAAGCCGGCGACGGCGACCCCGATGATGGCGGGGATGATCCAGTACGCCATCGTCAATCCCTACTGGAATATCCCCGATTTCCTGGTCCGGCAGAACACCGCGCCCAAGGTGCTGGCCGGACGCTCGCTGGAATCGCTCAAGATGGAGGCGCTGTCTGACTGGAGCGCCAATCCGCGCAAGATCGATGCCCGGACCATCGACTGGAGGGCAGTTGCCGCCGGCACGCAGGAAGTGCGCCTGCGCCAGTTGCCCGGGCCGTTCAATTCGATGGGCAAGGTCAAATACCTGTTCCCCAACAGCGAGGGGATCTACATGCACGACACGCCGGAAAAGGACCTGTTCGCCAGGTCCGATCGTCATTACAGCAATGGCTGCATCCGGCTCGAGGATGCTGCCCGGCTCGGCCGCTGGCTGCTCGGCAAGCCGGTTCCGGCCCGCTCGCGCCTGCCCGAACAGGCGATCGCACTGACCGCGCCGGTGCCGGTCTATGTCACCTATTTCACTGCCGAAACCGATGCCGCCGGCACCGGCGTGGCGCTGCGGCCGGATATCTACGGGCGCGATCTGGTGCGATAGAGTTTTTCAGACATGCGTCGGAGCGGGCCGGTGTCGTCTTAACCGGAAAGACGTTAAGGCAGGCGCTGCTTGACTTGATCCAGCACGTCCCGCTTTTCCCGTGCCGAAAGCATCGCCCAGTCGGCAATCTCGGTCAGGGTGCGTTTGCAGCCCTGGCACCAGCCGGTCTGTTCGTCGATCCGGCACACCGAATTGCAGGGGCTGGGCGGGTCTCGCATGGTGTTCCGGCGATCGTCGGGGGCGTGGTGGTACTCTATTCCAGCGCCTGAGCACCTTGCGACACCCTCACGCCGGCCGACGGTCGGCAACTGAATTTATCGGGAACTTTTCCGTGCCGAGACGGTTCTCTAATGAAGGCTTACTCGCCGCCGCCCTGTCCGCCATTTACGGCGACCAGCGTTGCTGGCTGACGGTCACCCTGCATGTAGGGGACCGGGTTGACGGCATTGCCAGCGATGCGCACTTCGTAGTGAAGGTGCGGGCCGGTGGAGCGGCCGGTAGAGCCGATGAAGCCGATGACATCGCCCTTGCGGACTTGCTGGCCCGGCGCGACATTGAGGCGCGACATGTGGCCGTAACGGGTCTGGATATCGCCGCCATGTTCAAGCTGGACGTAGAGGCCATAGCCGCCGAACCATTCGGCCTTGCCAACCATGCCGTCAGCGGTGGCGTGGATGGGGGTGCCGGTGGGTCCGGCCAGATCAATGCCCTTGTGACCGCGACGGCCGCCGAGCACCGGATGGGTGCGCATGCCGAAGCCGCTGGAGGTTGATACGCCTGAAACCGGCATGCGTGACGGGATCGAGATCGCGGTAATTCCGCTGGCAATCGGAGCGGCGGCGCGAGAAGCGATGGCCAGCGCCGGTGTGCCGGTCTTTTCAAGCGAGCGCCAGGTGGTGAACAGCTTGCGGAACTGCGCGTCGCCTTCGTTCAGCGAAGTCTGCCGCGATTCCTGCGCTGCCCGCAGCGGTGCGGCGATATCGGCCGTGGCGCTGCTGTTGGCGAATGCAGGATTGGCACCCAGCATGGCGGCAGCGGCGGCGGCGACAGCATGGCATGCAATCGTGCGGAGCCGGGCAAAGAAATTCGATACAACCACTCAAAAACCCTTGTACTGACGGAACGGCCTGTTGCCAGGCTGACCCTGCGACCCTGTGATTATTCAGTAAGCCGAGGCAGACTGTCTCACGGGTTTGAGATAGTCGGAACGCCCGCCGTCTCTTCGATGCTGGGGTAACCGGGCAATTCTTTACAAGGCAACAGCAGCGTAGAAACTGAGCGACAAACCGGCTGACGCGCGGGCTGAGTCGTTGAATGGAGGCCTCAGCCCTCCGCGAAAGTGGCGTTCTACCTGCATTTTCCAGCATGATTCGGGGGATTCACCCTGCCGCTCACACAGTGCGACGAAATGCTTTGTGCCGAAACGGACATGCCGGATTTCATCGTCAAGGATTCGTTTGAGAAGCCGCACGCCGATTTCGTCGCCGGCCTCGCCAAGCTGGCCGATCATCGCCGGGGTGACGTCAAGCCCGCGCGCCTCCAGCACCATCGGCACAATCGCGAGCCTGGCGGCGGCGTCGTGGCTGGTGGCATGGGCGGCGCTCCACAGCCCGTCATGCGCGGGCAGCGCGCCGTAGTGGCTGCCCAGCGCGCGCAGGCGGCGTTCGAGCAGGGCGAAGTGCATCGCCTCGTCGGCGGCGACGGACAGGAAGTCGCCGGTGAACTCGCGGCCAAGCTCCCCACCGAAGCGCCCTACGATATCGAGCGCGAGGTCGATGGCGGTGAATTCGATATGCGCGAGCGCGTGGTACAGCGCGATGCGACCGCGCGGCGATTGCGCCTTGCCGCGCCGGGGCATGTGCCGGGGGGCGAGCAGTTCGGGCCGGGCGGGCCGCGCCGGGCACTCGGGCATGGCGAGGTCGAAAGCGAAGTCCAGCCTGCCCAGCCGCCAGTCGCGCGCGGCGGCGCGAGCAGCCATGACCTTGGCGCGCGGTTCGGCGGTGAGCAGGGCGGCGCGGATCGACGCTGCGACGGACCGTGACGTCAAAGCGCTTTTGCCGCCGCCAGCACGTCCCCGGCGTGGCCCTTGACCTTGACCTTGGGCCACACCTGCGCAATCCGGCCATCGGCGCCGACCAGATAGGTAGTGCGGACCATCCCCATATAGCTGCGCCCGTAGTTCTGCTTCTCGGCCCAGATGCCGAGCGCGTCGGACAGCCCGCCGGTCTCGGCATCGCTGGCGAGCGGGGCGCTGAGGCCGTGCTTTTCGATGAACCTGGCGTGCTTCTTCGGCGGATCCTTGCTGATGCCAAGCAGCGCCACTCCCGCCTTGGCAAATTCCGGCGCGAGCGCGGAGAAATCCTTGTTCTCGATAGTGCAGCCGGGGGTGTCGTCCTTGGGATAGAAAAACAGCACCAGCTTCTTCCCCAGGAATTCCGCCGGGCGGACGCTGCCGCCATCGGGGGTTTCGAGCGCGATATCGGGCAGGGTATCGCCGACGCCGGGAAAATTGCTCATCGCTTCAACTCCAGTGTTTCGCCGAACACCCCCAGCCAGGCCGCCGCGACGTTGGCGCGCGCCTGCATCAGATTCGGCAGTAGCTCTGCCCAATCGCCGAGGCCGCAAGCCTTGGCAAGCACCGCGCGCGCGGCGGGCGGCGGGGTCTGGCAATCGGGGGCGACGAGGCGGGCGGAAACCAGCAGCCGCGACATGGTGTCATGCGCGGCGATCAGCGCTTCGGGCAACAGGTTGGCGGCGATCAGTTGGCGCACGGCTTCGCCAAGGTGCGGCACCAGCCCCTCGCCCTCGCGCAGTTGCAGGAAATGGACGAGGAATTCGAGATCGACCAGCCCGCCGCGCGCCAGTTTGGCATCGAGCGGGCCCTTGGCGGGTTTGTGTTCCGCCATGTTGGCGCGCATTTCGAGGACATCGCCGCGCAGCTTGACCGGATCGCGCGGCGCGATGAGCACTTCGGCAATGATCCGCCCGAGCGAGGCGCGGGCTTTGTTCGAGCCAAAAAGTACCCGCGCCCGGGTCAGCGCCATGTGCTCCCATGTCCAGGCGCTCTCCAGCTGGTAGCGTTCGAAGCTGTCAAAGCTGACTGCCAGCGGCCCTTGCTCGCCCGATGGCCGCAGCCGCGTATCGACTTCGTAGAGCGCGCCTTCCGCCGTCGGAACACTCAGCGCGGCGCTGACCCGCTGGCTGAGGCGATTGTAATAGAGCGTTGCCCCCAGCGGCAGGGTCCCGTCGGATTCGCCTTCATGTCCGCCGGTAAACAGATAGACGAGGTCGAGGTCTGAGGCATGGGTCAGCGCGCCGCCGCCCATCCGCCCGAGCCCGAGAATGACCAGCTCGCTACCCGCGATGCTGCCGTGCGCGCGTTGGAATTCGGACACGGCGGCATCGGCCAGCACCCGCACCGCCGCCTCGGCAATGCGGGCTAGTGCGGCGGAAATGGCGAGCGGATCGGTGGTCCCTTCGATCAGCTGCACGCCCAGCGCAAAGCGCAGTTCGCCCACCCCGCGCCGCACCCTGTCGAGGATGCGCTGGTAGTCGTCATCGGATTCGGTGGCGGCAAATCCGGCCTCCAATTGCGCGACATCGCCGGGCAGATCGAAAGCACCCGCGTCGATCAGCGGGTCGAGCAGATCGGCGCGGCGGGCGAGCTCGTCGGCCAGCGGCGGCGCCAGCGACAGCACCCGGGCGAGCAGCTGCAGCAGAGCCGGGCGCGCCTCGAGCAGGCGGAACAGATTGACCGCGCTGGGCAGGTTGACGAGCAATTGCTCCCAGCGCAGCAGGGCCTGTTCCGGCTCGGGCGCGGCGGCGAAGGCGGACAGCAGCTGCGGCTGGATCGCGTCATAGGCAGCGCGCGCGGCATCGCTGCGCAGCGCACGCAGCCGCCCGGTCTTCCAGCCCTCGATACGGTCTGCGAGTGCTGCGGGGTCGGCGAAACCCAGTCCCGCCAGCTCACCGGCCAGCGCGCTGCCGCTGGTGGCGGGTGGCGGTGCCGGGGAATTGCCGGAACCCGCCGCGATCCCGGGGCTTGCTGCCAGCAATGCATCGTAGCGCTCGCCGACGGCATCGGTGATCGCGGTCAGCTCGGCCACCAGCGCCGCGCCATCGGCCAGCCCGTCGAGCCGGGCGACAGAGTCGAGCGCCTTGGGATCGAGCGGCAGGCTGTGCGTCTGCTGGTCCGCCACCATCTGCAAGCGGTGCTCGATCATGCGCAGCCGGTCATAGCTTTCACCGAGCAGCGTGGCATCTTCGCCGCCGATGATGCCCGCCGCCGCCAGCGCATCCAGCGTCGCGCGGGTGCCGCGCAGCCGCAGCGAGGGGTTGCGGCCGCCGTGGATCAGTTGATGGGTCTGGGCGTAGAATTCAACCTCGCGGATGCCGCCGCGCCCGCGCTTGATGTTGAAGCCGGGGCCGGGATGGCCTTTGCCCTTGGTGTTCGAGCGGATTTGCGCAGTCAGCCGGCCGATCTCGGCGATCGCTCCGAAGTCCAGGCTCTTTCGCCAGATGAAAGGCCGGATAGCCGCGAGAAACGCTTCCCCCGCCGCGATATCCCCGGCGCAGGCGCGGGCGCGGATGAAGGCGGCGCGCTCCCAGGCCAGCGCCGAGCTTTCGTAGTGGGTCAGCGCCGCATCGATGGGTATTGCCAGCGGGCTGACTTCGGAGGCCGGACGCAGCCGCAGATCGACGCGGAACACATAGCCCTCGCCGGTAATGCTGCCGAGCGTTTCCACCAGGGTGCGGGCGACGCGCTGCGCGGCTTCGCCCGGCTCGTCGCGGCTGCGCCGGGGCAGCAGCTCGGGATCGTAGAGCAGGATCGGATCGATGTCCGAGCTGTAGTTGAGCTCGCCAGCGCCATGTTTGCCCAGCGCCAGCGCGATGAAACCGGCCGGCTCGGCATCGGGCACGCGGCGGCGGATGGCATCGGCGATGGCCTTGTCCATGGCGCGGTCGGCCAGCTCCGAAAGCTCGCCGGTCACCTTGAGCAGGGGGAACGCCCCGGCAAGGTCGCCGACTGCCAGGGCCAGCGCCAGTGCGGTGCGTTCGCGGCGCAGCGCCACGCCAACGTCCTCCGCGCCATCGCCCGCCCCTCTGGCCCAGGCCAGCGCCGCCTCGCCCTCACCGGCAGCCAGCAGCGCGGCGAGGTCGGGCAGCCGTTCCAGCGCATGGGCAAGGAACGGCGCCTCCGCCCGCGCCCGCTCGATC
This sequence comes from uncultured Alphaproteobacteria bacterium, assembly GCA_963791765.1. Taxonomy (GTDB): domain Bacteria; phylum Pseudomonadota; class Alphaproteobacteria; order Sphingomonadales; family Sphingomonadaceae; genus Novosphingobium. The sequence continues at coordinate 211,167 of CAWBTL010000003.1, read as the reverse complement.
GCTCCGGTCCAGTCTGCACTCATCGCACCAGACTGCCCTTGCGCCGGGGGGAGGGCAAGGTGCCTTTTGGCGTGAAGCGTTGGCTCTGGTGCAGCATGCTCCGATCGGTTAGTTTCGCAGCATAACTCCATCGCGAGAATGCTTTATGAAACACCCGATCTTCAATGCCGCCGTCCTTTCATTCGCCGCTCTTTCACTGGCCGCTTGCACGGTCATTCCGCCGCCGACAACCGCCTCTGCTCCGGCAGTCCCTGCCATATCGGTCGAGACGATGAAGGAGGTCACCCGCCATCTCTCCACCGACGAGATGGAAGGCCGCGCCCCGGGCGGGCCGGCCGAGGAGAAGGTGCTGTCCTACCTGGTCGAGAAATTCCGCGCCGCAGGGCTCCGGCCGGGCAACAAGGGCAGTTGGTTCCAGGACGTCCCGCTGGTCGAGATCACCGCGGAAAACTACTCCCCCCTGAAAGTGACCGGCGGCAAGACGCCATTGTCCTTCGCCTTTGGCAAGGATTTCATCGGCGTTTCTTTCCGGGTGACGCCGCGCACTGACCTTAAGGACAGCGAGCTGGTGTTCGTCGGCTACGGCATCAACGCGCCGGAAAAGGGCTGGAACGACTATGCCGGGCTGGACATGCGCGGCAAGACCGCGGTGATCCTTGTCAACGATCCGGACTATGAGACGGCGGGCCTGACCGGTCCGTTCAACGGCCGCGCCATGACCTATTACGGGCGCTGGGATTACAAATACGCCGAAGCTGCCCGCCAGGGCGCGGCGGCGGCGTTGATCGTCCACGACACTTTCCCCGCGGCCTATGGCTGGAACGTCGTCGAATCGAGCTGGACCGGTGCGCAGGCCCGCGCCCAGACCAAGGACGACGGTGCCGACCAGACTTTGGTCAACGGCTGGGTGCAGCTGGACACGGCCAAGGCAATGTTCGGTGCGGCGGGCAAGGATCTCACGGCGCTTTCGGCGGCAGCCAAGCAGCCGGGCTTCCGCGCCGTGCCGCTGGGGCTCAGGGCCAGCCTGTCGTTCGACAACACGGTCAAGCGCTTCGCCTCGAAGAATGTCGTCGGCCTGCTCCCCGGCAGCGAGCGTCCGGACGAATACGTGCTCTATTCGGCGCATTGGGACCATCTCGGCCGATGCAAGGCCAATGCCGCCGGCGACGATATCTGCAACGGCGCGGTCGATAACGCCACCGGCACTGCCGCGCTGGTCGCGCTGGCAGATGCTTTCCGCCAGGCCGGTGCGCCGAAGCGCAGCATTGTGTTCCTGGCTCTGGCGGCGGAGGAATCAGGGCTGCTCGGCTCGGAATACTACGGTGCCAACCCGGTGTTCCCGCTGGCCAGGACCGCGGGCGGGGTCAACATGGACAGCCTGGCGATGACCGGAGCGGCGCGCGACGTCACCATTGTCGGCGGCGGCAAATCGGAGCTCGATGGCTACGTCGCGCAGGTGCTGGCGGTTGAGGGTCGCAGTGCCACCCCCGATCCCCATCCCGAAAAGGGCTTCTACTACCGCTCCGATCACTTCAGCTTCGCCAAGCGCGGGGTGCCGATGGCCTATATCGATCCCGGCGAGGATCTGGTGAACGGCGGCAGCGCGGCGGGTGCGGCAGCGGCGAAGGACTATATCGACAACCGCTATCACGGCCCCGATGATGAATATGATCCCTCATGGGACTGGTCGGGCGCGCTGGCAGACCTTCGCGTGCTCTACCGGCTCGGACGGATGATCGCGGATACCGACGCCTGGCCGAACTGGCTGCCGGGCGACGAATTCCGCCGGGTGCGCGATGAGAGCCGGGCCCAGCTCAAGTGAGCTTCACACTGCCGCCGGAATGGCATCGGCAGGACTGGCTGTGGATCGGCTTCCCGCATGACGCAGAGGAATGGCCGGGTTTCCTCGAGCCCGCGCAGGAACAGATCGCGGCCTTCGCCAATGCGGTCGCGGAGAGCGGGCAGGAGGTGCGGCTGCTGGTCCGCGATGAAGCCAACGAAGCGCGCGCCCGGCAGCTAGTCAGCGCCGGTGTCACGCTGGAGCGGCGCGTCTATGGTGACATCTGGCTGCGCGATACCGGGCCGCTGGTGGTCTCGAACAAGGGCGGCAAGCGCATGGCGCGGCGTTTCGGCTTCAACGGCTGGGGCGACAAATACGTCATGGAGGGCGACCAGACCATCGGGGCCGAACTGGCGCACGACGCAGCGCTGCATGTCACCACCAGCGACTGGATCCTCGAAGGCGGCGCGCTGGACGGTGACGGCACCGGTCTTGCCGTGACCACCGAGCAATGCCTGCTGGGTCCCAACCGTAACCCCGAACTGTCGCAGCGCGATATCGAAGCGCGGCTGGCGCGCGATCTCGGCCTGACCCGCGTGCTGTGGCTGGGCGAGGGGCTGCTCCACGATCACACCGACGGCCATGTCGATAATCTCGCCCGCTTCGTCGCGCCCGGCGTGCTGGCGCTGCCGCGCGCTACCGGCCCGGACGATCCCAACGCCGGGGTCTATGCCGATGCGCGGGCGCGGGCCTTGGACTTCGGGCTGGAGGTGCGCGAGGTGCCCTCGCCGGGCCGGATCGAGACGGATGGACTGGCCGAACCCGCCAGCTACATGAATTTCGCGATCACCTCGAAACTGGTGGTGGTGCCGACCTTCGGCAGCCCCCACGACGCCGACGGAGTCGCGGCCTTGGCGGCGCTGTTTCCGACCCGCGATTGCATCGGCCTGCCTGCGGACGCGGTGCTGGCCGGCGGCGGCGGATTCCACTGCGCCAGCCAGCAGATGCCTTCGCTTTCTTAGAACGGATTGCGTTTAATCTACACCAGATCCGCTCATGCTGAGCTTGTCGAAGTACAGGGTTGTTACGGTGAGTTCGCAGTTAGCACGAGGGTCCTTCGACAAGCTCAGGATGAGCGGAAATTTGAATCTCGATTCAGATTAATGGCACGATGCTTTAACCTTTCGGCAACCCCAGAAGGCGCATAATCGCGCCATGGCCAAAGCCCTCGCCCTCGCCGCCGCCCCCTTGCGCGATGCCCCGATCGAGGCACTGCGCACGCTGATAGTGTGCGGATGTGCTCTGGCGCTGATCCTTGCGGGTCAGGTGCTGCCGTTCTGACGTGAAGTTTTGCTGTTTCGCGCAGAGGCGCTGAGCGAGGAGAGGCCGCAGAGATTCAGCGAGCGCTACAGGCATTCCAATTCGCCGACCTTCGACCCGGTGCAACATCGCTATGAAGGGCGGCCCTGCCGCAAGAGCAACATCTCTGCGCCCACTGCTCGCTCAGCGCCTTTGCGCGAAACCAATAGGCCACACCCAAAGCACTGCCGCCAAACCGGACACAGCTCCGCCCCCGCTGGCGAATGCGGGATAACGCCGGGGAAGAGAAAGTCGCGGACGGGCACGGCAGGCGCGGGGTTGCCTGACACGACAGGCTTGGTTTGCGTGCGTCTTCTTGCGAACGACGGGTCAGCGGCACGCTGTTGTCTGACCCGTTCGGCCCTGTGTGCGAGGCTGTAGCGGGTTCGGGCTCGCTCCCCTGCCGCTGACATTCGGGGCATACCCCGGTTTTCCGCAGCCAGAGATCGCCGGCCGCTCCTCGCATCTGTGTTTGCGGACGCTTCTGCTCAGCCTGAGCTTGTCGAAGGCCCGTCTGGGGTGCGCCGGCCGTTGTGCGGGAGTGGTCGAGCGAAGTGCACATCCGCCCCCGCACCCGTCGCTGTGCCAGCTTGCGCTGACGGCGGAGCATATAACCTATATGGTTATAAATGTCAAGCGTGCTGGAACCGGCCTGCTATCAGGCAGCGACCTTGCGCACCCGCGTCTGGTCGCCCCGGCCAGCGATCAGCCCGGCAACGGAGATATCTTCGTCGAGTTCGTCCCAGTGGAGGCCACTGGGGCTGATGCTGACCTTGGCGCGCAGCTCGGGGGAGCCGTGGAGCAACCGGGGAAACCAGGCGAGCGGGATGCCGAGGGTGCGACCGTCTTCGAGGTCCACCCAGAAACTGTCCTCATCGAAGCGGACGGCGGTGGCCCTAGGTGAAGTGCTCATTCCATGCCCTCTCGATATCGGTCCGGCGCGCTTCAACGACCTCGGTCAATTGCTTGAGCTCGCGGGCGTTGAAACCGTGATTACAGGCGAGCCTGATTTCGGGATATTGCCAGAACTTGCAGTCCGCCTCGCCCCGCTCGACATGAATGCGCTTCGGCTCGCGCGGATGGCCCTCGTCCGAGTAGAAGTGAAAGCGAAAACCGTTCCAGCTGAAGACCTTGGGCATGGGTGGGAGGGTTGCCGGTTTGGAGGCCGGATGCAAGGGGAAATGGTGGAGATAGGTCGAAAATGGATGAGCCTGTTCCGCCGCATCTTGGCGCCTTTGCGCCTTGGCGTGAGAAATTCTTATGACGAGATTGCGGGGAACGGCAACGGGTTTGAATCACGCCAAGGCGCAAAGGCACAAAGGTGTTTGGGGATTGTTGCGCCTGTCGTCGGACATTCAAAATTACATAAATTGGTCGAAAAACTTTCGATCCACTTCATAAACGACCCTTGGGTTGAGTCCCAATTCCAGCGATTCCATCAATGACACAAGCCTCTGGCCATCGATCAATTCGATTGGAGGAGCCCCATCTCGTTCCGCCTCGCGGACAGCATCAGCTGTGAATGTACCTGTCGTAAGAATAAGACCCTTGTCTGCTCGCCCAAGCATCGCTCCTCGAAAATCGCGGACATGTGGAGAACCAACCGAGCCTCGATATTTCTTACATTGGAAGAGAACTTTAAACGTGACGAGCGGACCTATTTCAAGCGTGCCATGACCATCGATACCGCCATCCCCTCTTCGACCAGTAACATCCACTTTCTTGAAGTCAATTATCGCACTTGTTGCTGACAAAATGCTCATACCATCCGGCTATAAGCTGGATAGGATTCCTAGAATGTCAGATTCAGATTGCTCCTCAACAAGCTCAACAGGGTCTAATACCAACGGCCCTATGAGCTGACGCACTGGAACCATTCGCGGCTGGCGATGGATTTGATGGTATCTGGCAGATCGATGAGGTCGTTCCAAGCCTTGCAGCAAGCGGTGACGATGGTTTCGTATGTTTCATAGACCCGGTTTGCGAGGGCATTTTGTCGGAGATACTGCCAGATGTTTTCCTGCGGGTTCAGCTCGGGGCTGTAAGGCGGCAGGCGGAGCAGGCTGATATTGTCAGGGGTCTTGAGGGATTTTGTGGTGTGCCAGCCAGCTCCGTCAATGATGACGATGGCATGCGCGCCGTCCTCCACCTGGCTGCTGATTTCGATGAGGTGTGCGTTCATGGCTTGGGTGTTGGCAAAGGGCATGACCAGCGCCGCTCCTACGCCGCGTGCCGGACAGACGGCTCCGAAGATATAGGCGCATTCATACCGCTGATCACGCACGGCGCGCGGGCGGGTGCCTTTCTCGCCCCAGACATAGGTGAGCGTGCCTTTCTGGAACGTTAACCAGGCTTCGTCCTGGACCCGGATTTCCATGCGCTTTCCGGCGGCAAGCTGCAGGTCGTATCTCCGCAACTCTGGGTGCGAAGTTTTTTTAATAAGTAACCTGAGCCGCAACGTCCTTTTGCTGACGACAAGGGCGCGCCGAGATATCGCTTTGCTTCATGCCATCGAGCAGCGAGCCAATCGTGCGCTCATGGTATCTTGAACCTGGTGATTCCGCTTCGATCCAGCTCTGGATATCCACACAGCGCCACCGCACAAGCCCGTCCTTCTCGGGGTCAGGGCCTTTCAGCACATGCGCCTTCACCGCCGCTTCTTGCGAGGCCGTCAGCCGCTTCTTGGGATGACCGCAGGGCGCATCACGCAAACCGTCCGGCCCTTTCTCGTTGAAACGGTGAACCCAGTCGCACAGGGTCTGGCGATCCATCCCGCTGCGCGCCGCAGCGTCCTTCCGGCTCGCCCCTTCCAGAACAGCCGCGATTGCCGTCAGCCGCAAAGCTACGCGGCCATTGTTCTCCCGACGGGCCAGCTTGCGCAAATCTCCCGCGCTGTAATCGTCCCGGAGGACTATCGATCCATGCATCTGCGGCTCCATCCAATGAAGCCGCCTCCGAATCATATTCCTGACAAAAAAGGAATCCCCAAACCGAGTCAGGTCATCGGGCTATTGGTATAACACATCACTATTTGAAGTATCCGATACTAGAACTTTGATCACGTCGCGTCTCTTGATCGATTTTCACCCACTTGAGAAAGATTCGTCGAGATTCTTCAGGGCTCAGCTTGGTGTCTTTTCCCGCCTCACTTCGTGCCCAGACACCGCGCTTTGAAGCGCCGAGAACTCTTCACCCAAGAGTAAAACCGGGCCCAATGGACTTGATTGCGAAACCGCAACTCGCCCGATGGCAACGTCTCATTTAGAATCTCGTCTGGAATATTAAGGTTGAACGCAACACGCTCTACCGCTTCCTGAGGCGCACTCGACCCGCCCAGATCCCTTAGCGCATCCAGAAGTGGCCCAAAATATTTGACGAATTGGGCACCATCCCCATCTGAACGCTTCCTAGCCATCTAGCTGGCCAGCTACCAAGCCGCCACAGACTGTTATCCCAGCCCATCAATAAACCCGCTTCTTCGGCTTGATATACTCCACATCGTCCGTCAGCGTATACTCATGCACCGGGCGGTAATCGATCTTCACATCGCCGCCCTTGCCGCCCCAGCCTTCAAACCAGGCGGCGGTGTGCTTCATCCACCCGGCGTCATCGCGCTCGGGGAAATCCTCGTGGGCGTGGGCGCCGCGGCTTTCCTTGCGGTTGTGGGCGCCGTGGATCGTCACTGTCGCCTGCGAAATCAAGTTGTCGAGTTCCATGGTCTCGACCAGATCGGAGTTCCAGATCAGCCCGCGATCGGTGACGTGGAGGTCCTGCATGCGCTCATAGGTCTTGGCCAGCGCTGCCTTGCCTTCGGACATCAGCGCTTCGTCGCGGAACACGGCGCAGCCCTTGGTCATGGTGCGCTGCATTTCCAGGCGGACTTCGGCGGTGGGGGAGCCGCCCTTGGCATGGCGGAAGTGGTCGAGCCGGGTCAGCGACAGGTCGGCGCTGTCTTTGGGCAGTTCCTCGAAGGCGGTGCCGGGCTTGATCAGTTCCTTGAGCCGGTGCCCTGCGGCGCGGCCAAACACGACGAGATCGATCAGTGAGTTCGAACCAAGCCGGTTCGCCCCGTGCACCGAAACGCAGGCCGCCTCACCCACCGCAAACAGGCCGGGGACCACAGTCTCCGGATCGCCGTCCGCGCCGATGGTCATCACCTCGCCGTGGTAGTTGGTTGGCACACCGCCCATGTTGTAGTGCACCGTCGGGCAGACCGGCAGCGGCTGCCGCGTCAAATCGACGCCGGCGAAGATCTTGCCGCTCTCGGTGATGCCGGGCAGGCGTTCGCCCAGCACCTTGGCATCGATGTGATCGAGGTGGAGGTAGATGTAGTCCTTGTTCGGCCCGACGCCGCGCCCCTCGCGCATTTCCAGCGCCATCGAGCGGGAGACGACGTCGCGGCTGGCGAGGTCCTTGGCGGAGGGTGCATAGCGCTCCATGAAGCGCTCGCCCTCGGAATTGGTGAGATAGCCGCCCTCGCCGCGCGCGCCTTCGGTGATCAGCACGCCTGCGCCGTAGATGCCGGTGGGGTGGAACTGGACGAATTCCATGTCCTGCAGCGGCAGTCCGGCGCGCAGCACCATGCCGCCGCCGTCGCCGGTGCAGGTGTGGGCGCTGGTGGCGGTGAAATAGGCGCGGCCATAGCCGCCGGTCGCCAGCACCACGGCCTTGGCGCGGAATCGGTGCAGGGTGCCGTCATCCATGCACAGCGCGATCACGCCGACGCACTTTCCGCCATCCATGATCAGATCGATGGCGAAATATTCGATGAAGAAGTCGGCGGCATACTTCAGGCTCTGCTGGTAGAGCGCGTGGAGCATGGCGTGGCCGGTGCGGTCCGCCGCAGCGCAGGTGCGCTGGACCGGCGGGCCTTCGCCCATGTTCTGCATGTGGCCGCCGAACGGGCGCTGGTAGATGGTGCCATCGGCGTTGCGGCTGAACGGCACGCCGGCGTGCTCAAGCTCGTAAACGGCGGCAGGAGCCTCGCGCACCATATATTCGATGGCGTCCTGATCGCCCAGCCAGTCCGAACCCTTGACGGTGTCGAACATGTGCCAGGTCCAGTGGTCGGGACTGTTGTTCTGGAGCGAAGCGGCGATGCCGCCCTGCGCCGCGACGGTGTGGCTGCGGGTGGGGAACACCTTGGTGATGCAGGCGGTCTTGAGGCCGGCTTCGGCGCTGCCCATGGTGGCGCGCAGGCCCGAACCGCCCGCGCCGACGACGACGGTGTCATAGGTGTGGTCGATGATCTTGTAGGCAGGCTGAGTGGAAGAAGTCGGCATGTCAGGCGCCTCCCAGCGCAAGGCGGATGACGCAGATCAGCCCGAAGGCGGCCCCGCCGAAAGCGGCCAGATTGAGCAGGGCGAAGAGGGCGAACTTGCTGGCGCTGTCATGGACATAGTCCTCAAGCATCACCTGCATGCCCAGCCGCGCGTGCCAGAAGGTGGTGACGATGAGCAATGCCATGGCGCTGGCGGGCAGGGGGCCGGAGATCCACTCCTTCACCGCAATGTAGCCTAAGTCCGGCAGCATCAGCAGCGAGGCCACCAGCCACAGCACTAGCAGCAGATTGCCGACGGCAGTGAAGCGCTGCACCAGCCAGTGGTGCGATCCGCTGTGCGCCGAGCCGAGCCCGCGCACTTTTCCGATCGAAGTTCCGTCGCCCATGGTTCAGCCCTTTAACGAAGCAGCACTGCCCAGAAGGCAGCGGTGAGAAGTATTCCGGCGGCGAATGTCAGCACCGACCAGATGGCGTTGCGGCCCAGTTCGAAACCGCCACCCACATCGAGCACGAAGTGGCGCAGCCCCGAGGCCATGTGGTTGAAGAAAGCCCAGCTGATGCCGATCAGCACCAGCTTGAGCAGCACCTTGACCAGCGACGCGACAACCGCGCCAAAGCCGCCCCACTCCAGCGCTGAAAGATCGGCCCACATCCAGCTCTGGAAGCTCGCATAGCTCTCCGCTCCGCCCGCCAGTGCGCCCAGCCACCACAGCAGCACGGCGAGGCCGCCCAGCGCCAGGCCGGTGCCCGAGACCCGGTGCATGATCGAGACGAACATCGCCCAGCTCCAGCGCCAGATTTGCAGATGCGGTGAAAGCGGCCGGTTGCTGGCTTGGGCCATGCGTTGGGTTCCCCTTGAAATTGCTGCGCAGACACTGTCCGCGCGCCCATCCCCTTAGCCAAATGATCGGGTGGTGCAAGCTGCAGCTTGGCGCAATTGCAGTGTGGCGCTAGATCGCCGCCATGACCCAAAGCTGGAAACTCACCGCCTTCGCCCCGCGCGCCGTTATCGAGGCGGCGCTGGTCGCGCATGAGGATGTGTGGGACTGGGACCCGGACATCGTTATCTCGGGCAGCGAACTCGCCGACGACCGGCCGGAGGAATGGCGGCTTGAGGCCTGGTTGCCCCGGAAGCCTTCGCGGGCCGACAAGTCGGCGGTGGCGGCGCTGTTCGCAGGTCACCCGCCTGAGTTCACTATCGAACAGCTGCCCGAAACCGACTGGGTGACGCAAAGCCAGCAGGGGCTGGAGCCGATCCGCGCCGGGCGTTTCCATGTCCACACCCCGGAGCATCCGCCGCTGGGCGAGCCGGGCACTCGCGATTTCACCATCCCCGCCAGCCGCGCCTTCGGAACCGGCCAGCACGCCACCACGGCGGGCTGCCTCGCCATGCTCAGCGAGATGAAGCGGCGGGGTGTGGTGGTGCGCAACTGCGCCGATGTCGGCACCGGCACCGGCCTGCTCGCCTTCGCCGCGCTGGAGCTGTGGCCGCGCGCACTGGCTACGGCGAGCGATATCGATGCGGTTTGCCTTGGCGTGGTCGAAGAGAATTCCGCGCTCAACGGTGTGGCACTGGGCGCGCGGGCGGGCGAGCTGGCGATGGTGGTGGCGGACGGTATGGACCACCCGCTGCTTGCCGTGCGCGGACCCTACGACCTCATCATCGCCAATATCCTCGCCGGGCCGCTGATCGCGCTGGCTCCGGACTTCGCCCGGGCGCTGGTGCCGGGAGGCAGCCTGCTGCTGGCCGGGCTGCTCGAAACGCAGGAGGCGGCGGTGCGCATGGCCTGCCGCAGGGCCGGGCTGCGATTGGCGGCGCGGCTGGTCAAGGGGGACTGGTCGATCCTGTGGCTGCGGAAGCGGGCGGATCGGACGCGGGGCCGCTGAGCCGATGCGCACCCGGCTGAGCATTTGCACCCGCAAGGCGCGATTCACTTCGCAGCAGGATGCGGCCGAATTCGCCCGGCAGAGCGGCCTGCCGCTCAGGCCCTATCGCTGCGACCGCTGCCGCCAGTTCCATCTGACCAGTCGCACCAAGGGCAAGCGTTTTGCGAGGCCGGGGGCGAGACCCGCCGAGGTCAGTCCATAACCGCAATCGATATCACCTCGATGGCATCGTCATTGCCGCCAAATTCCAGCACCTCGCCCACCTCCGCGCCCAGCAGCGCGCGGCTCAGCGGGGCGTTAAAGCCGATCAGCCCCTTGGCCGGATCGGCTTCGTCATCGCCGACAATGGCCAGAGTGCGGGCTTTGCCGCCCAGCCGGAACGTAACGCTTGTGCCGATCTCGACCTTGTCTCCCGTCGGCACCGGCACCAGCTGCGCGGTGATTTCGCGGGTCTGCCAATAGCGCAGATCACGCTTGGCCGCCTTGATCTCGCTCTCCCCGGTGAGCGTGCCCAGCAGCGCCTCGAACTCCGCCACGCGCTGGCGGATCAGGGAAGCCCCGCGCGCCGTGACAAGGTTGGGACCCGGCGGGATGGGAATTTCGAACTTGGGTTCCAGATGCTCTTCATCGCCTTCGCGGCGAAATGCGACGCTCATGGCTTGGCACTTTCTGATGGGGGCATTCAGTCTATCCGATCAGGACGCATCCTTCTATCCCGGGCCGGGAATTGAGCAAACTTTAACCACGTCTCGCTAGGATGGGCGGGATGTCGAGCAATGCCGCCCTCAATCGCCCTCAAGGCAACCGCTATGGCAACCGCCTGCGGCTCGGCGTGCCTGCCGGTCTGGTGATGACTCACCGCACGCGCCGATGTCTGCTCGACGATATCTCGTCAACCGGTGCCCGTATCCGCGTCGAAGAGCCGCTTGTCAGGGGCCGCATCGTCATGCTCCAATTTCACGAATTGCGTCTCTGCTGCTCGGTGATCTGGTGCCGGAACGGCGAATGCGGGTTGCGGTTCGACAAGAAGCTGGCGCAAGAAGACATGAAGGGCTTCCTGTGGATCCTCCAGCATCCCAAGGCATACCGGCGGATTTGCCAAGAGAGCGGTGTCCGCGACTGGTCAGCCGGGATCGGCAGCTGAACTAACCCGCCGCCCGCACAATTTCCGCCCATGCCGCCTCGTCGATAACTTCGATGCCCAGCTTCTCCGCCTGCTTGAGCTTCGATCCCGCGCCCGGCCCGGCCACCACAAGGTCAGTCTTGGCGCTGACCGACCCCGCCGAGCGCGCGCCCAGTGCCTCGGCCTGGGCCTTGGCCTCGTCGCGGCTCATGGTTTCGAGCTTGCCGGTGAACACCACGGTCTTGCCGGCCACCGGGCTGTCGCGGGTCTCGACGATGTAGGGCGGCGGGGTGACTTCGGAGAGGATGTCCTCCCAAACTTCGCGGTTGTGCGGTTCATGGAAGAAATCGCCCAGTGCTTCGACCACGGCGGGGCCGATGCCGTCGATGGCGAGGAGTTCGGCATTGGCGTCCTCGCCATCGCTATGTGCCCGCTCAGCCACTTCCCGCAGCCACGGCAAAGTCGCGAACCGCTTCAGCAGATCGCGCGCCGTTACCACGCCGACATGCCGGATTCCCAGTCCGAACAGCAGTCGCGCCGCGTCGGGCTGGCGCTTCGCCTCTATCGCCGCGAGCAGATTGTCGACCGACTTGTCCTTCCAGCCCTCGCGCCCCAGAATGTCGGCGCGGCGCTGGTGCAGGCGGAAAATGTCCGCCGGGCTTTCCAGCCAGCCCAGCCCGAAAAACTCGGCGATGGTTTTCTCGCCCAGCCCCTCGATATCCAGCGCCCCCCGGCTGACAAAATGGCGCAGACGCTCGGTCCGCTGCGCCGGGCAGATCAGTCCGCCGGTGCAGCGGACGTCGACTTCGCCCTCCTCGGCGACTGCCTCGCTATGGCATTCGGGACAGTGATCGGGGAAAGCAAAGGCCTCGCGCGGTTCGTCGCGGGTGAGGTTTTCGACGACCTGCGGGATAACGTCGCCGGCGCGCTGGAGGACGATTCGGTCACCCACCCGCAGCCCCAGTCGGGCGATCTCGTCGCGGTTGTGCAGTGTGACATTGGTGACGGTGACACCGCCGACCAGTACCGGCTTGAGCCTTCCCACCGGCGTCAGCTTGCCGGTGCGGCCGACCTGGATGTCGATGGCCTCCAGCGTGGTTTCGGCCTTTTCGGCGGGGAATTTATAGGCAATCGCCCAGCGCGGTGCCTTGGCGACAAAGCCCAGCCGCTCCTGCCAGTCGAGCCGGTCGACCTTGTAGACCACGCCGTCGATGTCATAGGGCAGGTCGGCGCGGACCTTGCCGATCGAGCGGTAATGTTCGAGCAATTCCCCGGCATTGCTGCTCTCGATCAGCAGCGGCGAAACCGGCACCCCCCAGCTGGCGATCAGCTGCATCATCTCGTGCTGGCTGGCGGCGGGAACCGCACTCGCCGCGCCCCAGCCATGCGCGAAAAAGCGTAACGGGCGACTGGCGGTGACCTGCGCGTCCTTCTGCCGCAGCGATCCGGCGGCGGCATTGCGCGGGTTGGCGAAGATCTTGTCATCCCGCTCCGCCTGCGCCGCGTTGAGCGCGAGGAAATCCGCCTTGGCCATATAGACCTCGCCGCGGATTTCGAAGATGTCGGGGATGGGGCCACCACCCAGAACCTGCGGGATATCGGCGATATGCGCCACATTCGCGGTCACATCCTCGCCCACCTGCCCATCGCCGCGCGTTGCCGCGCGCACCAGACGGCCCTGCTCATAGCGCAGCGAGCACGAAAGCCCGTCGATCTTGTCCTCCGCCGTCAGCGCCACGGGGGCATCCGCGGGCAGATTGAGAAACCGCCGCACCCGCGCGACAAATTCTGTCAGTTCCTCGTCCGAAAAAGCATTGTCGAGGCTCATCATCCGAACTTCGTGCGCGACCTTGCTCAGCGGCGAGGCGGCGATCTGGTGCCCAACCTTGCGGCTGGGGCTGTCCGCCCGCACCAGCTGCGGATAGGCCGCCTCCAGCTCGGCGTTGCGCCGCACCAGCGCATCGTAATCGGCGTCGGAAATTTCGGGCGAGTCCTCGGCATGATACAGCTTGTCATGCCGCGCGATCTGCCGCGCGAGCCGCATCAGTTCATTGGCGGCTTCGGCTTCGGAGAGATCGACCGTCAAGTCGCACTCCTGTGCGGCTTGGTCTCGGTGCGATGCTCGATGCCAGCGATCAGACCGCGCGTCCGTTCCATCCCGCCCCGCACCTGCGCCAGCGTCAGGCAGGCCTCGTAGGCCGCCTTGCTCTCCCAGATTTCGTTGATCCAGAAAGCATCGGGATCGTCCAGTTCGAGCTGGATGAGATAGACCAGCTTGCCCGGCACATCGCGCGAGCTTTCCTTCAAAGCGGCGACGAGTTCGTCGCGCTTCCCCGGCTTGGCGATCATCCGGCCGAGCAGGCCCCAGCTTCCGGTTTCAGACATATGGCTTCCTCAATTCATTGACTTGCATTGCCCATCCCCGAACTGGAAAAGGTGAGGCTCCATTTCGCCATTGGTTATATAGCCAATGCTGCATACTGCGGAGCTGCCATCGCTAAAGCTGACGGTAATGTTGCCGGATGCATCGGCGACATTTCGGGATCCTCGCGCGACGCTGCCAGATACAATCATGGGTGCAGCCGATCCGTTGAGAGACAAGGTTGCCGAGGCAATTTGACGGTCAGCTGCAACAACAAAACTGTGTCCTTCCGAACAGCCCGCCAGAAGCGCCAGGACACCCAAGACGGCAGTCAATCGCAGCATCACACCCCCTCCAGCAAGCGGTCCGCCTGCGCCCGCGCCTCGGCTGTAATCTCAGCCCCCGAGAGCATTCGCGCGATCTCTTCCTGACGCCCGGCGCTGTCCAGCAGCGCCACCGATGTCCGCGTAACCGTGCCCTTGCTGGTCTTGGCGATGACATAGTGCTGCCCGCCGCGCGCCGCCACCTGCGGCGAATGCGTCACGGCCAGCAGTTGACCGCCGCCGGCCAGCCTCGCCAGTCGCTCCCCAATCGCGCTGGCCACCGCGCCGCCGACGCCGCGGTCGATTTCGTCGAAGATCACTGTCGCTGCACCGCCTTCTTCCGCCAGCGCCACTTTCAGCGCGAGGATGAAGCGCGAGAGTTCGCCGCCGCTGGCGATCTTGCCGAGTGGGGCGAAGTCGGCGCCGGGGTTGGTGCTGATCAGAAATTCGATGGCGTCGATGCCCTGCGGCCCCCAGCGCTCTTCAGGCAGGCGCAACACCGAGGTGCGGAAACGCGCGGTTTCGAGTTTGAGCGGGGCGAGTTCGCCCGCAACGGCCTTGTCGAGCCGCAGCGCCGCCCGGGTCCGCGCTTCCGAAAGGGCAGTGGCCCTGGCGCGGTACACGTCCCCTGAGGCCGCCGCCGCCGCCGCCAGTCCGGCGATCCCGGCCTCGCCGCTTTCGATGGCGTCGAGCGCGGCGCGCATTTCCTGCATGCGGGCGGGAAGCTGATCGACGGTGCAACTGTGCTTGCGGGCAGCCGCGCGCAGATCGAACAGCCGGGTCTCGATGCTGTCGAGCGAGGCGGGGTCGTGGCTCAGCGCCTCGGCGGCGCGGGCGAGGCGGTCTTCGGCCTCGGTGGCTTCGATCACTGCCCGGTCAAGCGCGGCCAGCGCTTCGGCGAGCAGCGGGTGTTCGTTCGCGATCCGGTCCAGCCGCCGCGCCGCGCTGCGCAAACCCGCCAGCGCCGAATCGGAACCGGCCCACAGGTGCTGCAATTCGGCAAGGTCGCCCGACAGCCGCTCGCCCTTCTGCATGGTGGCGCGGGCGCTGGCGAGTTCCTCCTCCTCGCCCGCGACCGGCGCGAGGGTGTTCAGCTCGGCGAGATGCGCCAGCAGCAGATCCTGATCGGCCGAGGCTTGCGCCACCTGCGCCCGTGCCTGGTCCAGCGCCGCTTCCGCCGCGCGCCAGCTGCGCCACGCCGTGTCGACCCCGGCGGCATCGGCGCCCTTGTCCTTCTGGGCGGCAAAGCGATCAAGCAGTGAGCGGTGCCCGCGTGGATTGACCAGCCCGCGATCATCATGCTGGCCGTGCAGTTCGACCAGATGCGCGGAAAGCTCGCGCAGCAGCGCCATGCCGACGGGCTGGTCGTTGACGAAGGCCTTGCTGCCGCCGTCGGCCTTGATCTGCCGCTTGAGGATCAGCGCCTCGCCGCTCTCAACCTCGACCCCGGCATCGTCGAGCACCGCCCGTACCCCGCCGGGCAGCGCGGCGAATTCGAAGCTGGCGGTCACCCCGGCCCGATCCTCACCGGCGCGCACCAGGCCGCTGTCGGCGCGGTTGCCCAGCACCAGCCCCAGCGCATCGAGCAGGATCGACTTGCCCGCCCCGGTCTCGCCAGTGAGCACGCCGAGGCCGCCGGAGAAATCCAGGTCCAGCGCCTCGATCAGCACGATATTGCGGATGGAAAGTCGGGTCAGCATGTTCGTGAAGCGTTCTAGCGCGGAGAATGCCCGACGTCACCCGGCTTCGGCGACCTCGGCATCTTCGAAGGGAGGTTCCATGCGGATCGGATCGGCCAGGGTCATGCGGTCCAGCATTTCTGCCATTTCGTCGCGCAGAACCAGCATCAGACCGCGCAGGCGGCATTCGGTTTCGGGCAGACAGTGCTTGCAGCTCTCGTAGGCATTGCGGCTGGCGCAGGGCACCAGTGCCAGGCTGCCGCGGGTCAGCCGGATGATGTCGCCATAGCGGATGTCGACCGGCGGCAGCGCCAGCTCATAGCCGCCGTCGCGGCCGCGGTGCGAGATCACCAGCCCCTCGCGCACCATTTCGCTGAGGATGACGGTGAGGAATTTGCGCGGAATGTTCTGCGTTTCGGCAATCGCGTCGAGCCGCACCGGACCCTGCCGCCAGCAGTCCGCGAGGTGCTGCAGGGCACGGATGGTATAGCGGGTCTTCTGCGAAAGCATGGGCGCACAGTCAGCGCCGGTTGGGCGGGAATGTCAACCGGGGAGGTAGAAAGAAACGCCGTTGTGGAGCGAAAAATCAGCTCGCGGTGGTGCCCGGTGCGTGCTTGTTCATCAGCTCGTAGGCCTTCTCGTACCATTCAGTCTGCGGATAGTTGGTGCCGAGCACGGACGCCGCCTTCTGCGCCTCTTCGGGAATGCCGATCGACAGGTAGCTTTCGACCAGCCGGTACAGCGCCTCGGGCGTGTGGCTGGTGGTGTCGTAATTGTCGACGACATTGCGGAACCGCAGCGCCGCCGCCAGCCACTTGCCGCCACGCTGATAGGAGCGGCCGATGGTCATTTCCTTGCCGGCGAGGTGATCGTTGACCAGATCGAGCTTGAGCCGGGCATCGGCTGCATAGCGGCTGCCGGGATAGCGGCGCACGACATCGGTCAGCGCGGTCTTGGCCTGGGTGGTGATCTTCTGGTCGCGGGTGACGTCGCTGATCTGCTCGTAATAGCACAGCGCGATCAGGTAATAGGCGTAGGGCGCATCGCGGTTGCCGGGGTGGATCGACAGGAAGCGCTGCGCGGATTGCGTCGCCTTGGTGTAATCGCGCGCGGCGTAATAGCTGAACGCGCTCATCAGCTGGGCGCGGCGGGCCCAGGGCGAATAGGGGTGCTGGCGCTCCACCTCGTCGAACAGCGCCGCCGCCTGGCGGGTATCGCCGCGATCGAGCCGGTTCTTGGCCGCCGTATAAAGCGTATCGACATCGCGCGCGACATAGGCGGTATCGCGGTTCTTGCCCCCGCGCCCGCCGCAGCCGGCAGTGAGCAGCATGGCCGTGGCGGCTATGGCAAGGACAGCGAATTTGAGCGGCGAGGTCTTGATCATGCTCCGGCCTATAACCAGCCCGGCGATGAACGCCAAGTGAAGTTGCACTTTGGCCAACAGCCTTGGCGGCAGACAGGCCGCGCCGCTTAATAAACCGGTGGCCCCTGCCGTTATTCCCGCCGTGAAGATGCGGCCGGTTTCAAGTCGGCAAGGAACCAAGCGAGGAGTATGCCATGAGCGGAGATGCCAGACTGTTGCGCCGATCGGTGCGGATGAAACTGGCCATGCCGGCACGCTGCCGTTCGCGGTCAGGATTTGTCGATCGGGTCATGGTTACCGACATTTCGCGCGGCGGCTGCCGGATCGAAAGCTTTGCCCTGACCATGCGCGAGGGCGATCTCGTGGTCATCCAGCCGCAGGTGCTTGAGGGGCTTTGCGGCAGAATCGCCTGGGTCAAGGGTCACAAGGCCGGAATCGCATTCGCCACGCCGCTCTATGGGCCGGTAGTCGAGCATCTGCACCGCGAATTTGCGCAGTTCCTGCCCGAACCGTCGCTGGCGACGGTGTCAGGCCTCAAGCTCGCGGCCTGATGGAAACCGAATCAGCGCAGCACAATCAGTGCAGACGCGACGAAAACAGCCGCTTGAAAAAGCCGCGCTCTGTTTCCATCGGCTGGATCGGACCATGAACCCTGAAACGCTCCGATGCATCGCTGCGCTGGCGGGGCATGGTCCAGGGATCGGGATTGCTGGTATGAAAGCGCATTGACGCCATGGTTGCCTCCTGAAGTTGCTTCAAGCGACCACCCCGTAGGATTCTCGCTGCCAAAATGCAGCGCGCCCTGTTGCCGCCATATTGCATGAACGTGCGAACAGGCCAAGAGTTCCCTTGCCCTTGTCGACAATTGGCACACCCTTGTGCACCGATTGTTAAGTGCGCCGTTTTGCTGCATGATTGGCCTTGCCAGGGCACTAGTGGATTGATTTTGACATTCGCATCCCGTTAGCCGAAATCACAGTTTGCGAATGCCAAAATATTGAAATCCACTAAAAACATATAGTTGCTAGTGGCCCTCTTGAATCAGACATTTGCTGATAACCTTGCCGATAGTGGATGCAAATGTCAGAATTGGATCACTAGCCGATGTCGTTTGTTCAGATTCGGTAAGGCTAGGCGACTTTAGAAACGGGCAAATGGCCAGAATCGATTCGATCCGCAGTGCAGCGCTGGGCGCAGGCATGGCGCTGTGGCGCGAGGCCGGGCGTCGCGCGGAGCTTGCCCGCGAGCCGCGCCCCGCCGGGATAAACGGTCCGTCAGTGCGGCGGCTGATCGGCGAACTTGGCGCATTCAGCCCGATCGGTCGCGGCCAGCCGGTCGCGTTTACGGCGCAAAAACCCCGTCCGGTGATGCTGCTGCCCGGCTTCGGCGCCCATCCGGTGCGGATGCGCCGAATGCTGCGCGCGCTCGCAGCCGCGGGGCATAGCCCGCATGATTGGGGGCTGGGCTTCAACCTGGGGCCGACTCCGCAGAATTTCGCCTTTCAGCTCGCCCGCGTCACTCGGCTGGCCCGCCAGCACGATCAGCCGGTGGCGCTGATCGGCTGGAGCCTGGGCGGGCTTTACGCGCGCGAGATCGCCCGCCGCCAGCCCGATACGGTTGCCTGTGTCATCACCATGGGCACGCCCTTTTCGGGCGATCCGCATGCCAACAACGCCTGGCGCGCCTATCAGCTGATCACCGGCCATCCGGTGGCCGCGCCGCCGATCGAGTGCGATTTCGCCGCCAAGCCGCCGGTGCCGACCATCGCCCTGTGGAGCCCGCGCGACGGCGTCGTTTCGCCCCGCTCTGCCTGCGGCTGGCCCCACGAACGCGACCGCGCCGTGGCCCTGCGCTGTAACCACCTCGGCTTTCCCGCCGACCCGGCAGTCATCGCCGAAGTGCTGCGCCAGCTCGACCGCGACGATTGATTGCGCCGCCGGCCTACTCGTCAGTCTCGGACCTTGACTAAAAACAATGCTTCATTAGCGATGCATTGTATCGGGATCAGGCCGGATGCCGCCGCGATGGCGATTCTCCGGCTTGCGCATAGCCGAATCAAGGATGTAAATCATGACCGAAGCCGCAAGCACCGTGGCACCCGCGCCCGTCGCGCCGGAACTCCGCGAAGGTGTATTTGCAAGCCTGCTCGCCGATGGCGGCCAGCTTGAAGCGCATCTCATGGCGCTCGACGATGTGCCGCTGTTGCTGGTCTACACCCATCTGACCGGCGACGAATTGCTGTTCCAGGCCTATGCCCCGCACATCAAGGGCGCCTGGTCGTTCGAGGTGGAAGAGGCGCCGGAGCTGAAGCAGCGGCTGGTCAGAGCGCTGATTGCCACCTTTGAAGACTATGCCGCCGCCGGCCGCCCGCTGCCACCGGCCCCGCCGCCCGCCCTGCTCCAGCGCATGTGCGATGCCGCTGCCGGCGGCAAGGTCCCGGCCGAATACATGCCAATGGTGCTGGAAGAGCTCAATTTCGACGGCACCGACGCCAAGACGGTTCGCTGGCGCAAGCAGCCCTCGCGCGCCCGGCTCGACAGCTTCATGGCCGTGGTCATCGGTGCCGGCTATTCGGGGCTGGCCATGGCCGCCAAGCTCAAGGAAGCGGGCATCCCCTTCGTAGTCATCGAAAAGAACGCCGATGTCGGCGGGACCTGGTTCGAAAACACCTATCCGGGCGTTGCGGTCGACACGCCCAACCACTTCTATTCTTACTCGTTCCGGGTGAAGTCCGACTGGGACCACTATTTCTCGCGCGGGCCGGAGATCATCGATTACATCCGCACCTGCTACCACGAAATGAACATCGCCGAACACATGCGCTTCAATCAGGAAGTGGTCTCGGCGATCTGGGACGGGCAGGCCGCGCGCTGGAACATCACCGTGCGCTGCGGCGACGGCTCGGAATACGAACTTGCCGCCAATGCCGTGATCAGCGGCACCGGCCTGCTCAACCGGCCCTCGATACCCGCGATTCCCGGGACGGAGCGCTTCAAAGGGCCGATGTTCCATTCGGCGCGCTGGGATCATTCGGTCAGCCTTGAAGGCAAGAACGTGGTGCAGATCGGCACCGGGGCCAGCGGCATGCAGATCGGCCCGCAGATCGCGCCGCTGGTCAGGAAGCTCACCATCTTCCAGCGCTCGCCGCACTGGGCGCGCTATAACCCGCTGCTGTTTTCAGAGGTCAGCGATGCCAAGAAATGGGGGCTGGAGAATGTCCCCTATTACACCAAATGGTATCGCTTCCTGCTGCTGTGGGCCACCTCCGACGGGGTGCTGCCAACCCTGCGTCAGGATCCGGACTGGCCCGAACCGCAGCGCTCGCTCAACCAGGCCAATGCCGAAATCCGCGAGCAGCTGATCGCCCACATCAGCAAGCAGGTGAACCACGATCCGGAACTGCTCGCCAAGGTCATTCCCTCGTTTCCGCCCTATGGCAAGCGCATGCTGCGCGACAGCAACTGGTTCCCGACGCTGACCCGCGACAATGTCGAGCTGGTCACCGGTACGGTGATGGAAATCACCGAAACGGGCGTGATCGACAAGGACGGTATCGAACACCCCGCCGACGTTATCGTCCTGGCGACGGGCTTCAAGGCGCAGATGCCGCTGCATCCGATGCATATCGTCGGCACCCGCGGCAGCATCCGCGAGGCCTGGGGCGATGATAATCCCCGCGCGCATCTGGGCATCACCGTGCCGCATTTCCCCAACCTGTTCATCCTCTATGGCCCCAATACCAATGGCGGCCACGGCGGCAGCGCGGTGTTCAATTCCGAATGCCAGGTGCGCTATACGATGCAGGCGCTGCGCGAGATGATCGAGCGCGAGGCCGATGTGGTGGAGGTGCGCGAAGAGCCGTTCGAGGACTACAACCGCCGAGTCGATGCCGAACACGCCCAGCTGGTCTGGACGCACCCCGGGGTCAACAACTGGTACCGCAACAAGTCGGGCCGGGTGGTCACCAACTCGCCGTGGCGGCTGTGCGAGTACCGCAATTTGACGGCGCAGTTCAATCCGGACGACTATGTCATCGCCAAAGCCGCCGGTGCCGCCACGGCCGGTGCTGCCGCCGGTGCACAAGGATCAGCCTGACCATGGCCCGCTTCACCTACACGATCCTCAACACCGCCCTGCCCGGTCGCGAAGACGAGTTCATCGCCTGGTACACTTCGCGGCATCTCCACGATGTCCTGAAGATCCCTGGCGTGATCAGCGGCAAGCTGTTCAAGCTCGACTTCCACCGGGTCTACGATCTCGACGCGCCGCAGTGGACGGTGATGACCATCTACGAACTCGACGCGGACGAGCCGGGCCCGCTGATCGACCGCATCAAGGCCGCCTCCGGCACCGCCGCAATGCCCGCGACCGACAGCTACACCAAGGCCGGCATGATCCAGGTCGCAGGGCATCTGATTGCGGAAGCGGGCTGAGTTTCAGCCAAAGCCGATCGGGAAGGCCAGCTGACGCGCCCGATCGTTGCCGGGAAGCTCCTCCTTGCGCGCGAATTTGACCTGGGTACGCGCAATCTTCCAGCCCGCCGCAGTCCGCACCAGCTCGCGCCGGTACCAGCCGGCGTTCCACTCGTCGGTGCTGGTGGCGATGAACAGGTAGTTCTGGATCGTTTCCGCCCGGTCGCCATCGATGGTAATCCGCGCCGCGCCGGGCAGGTGCACCCCGTGCGGCGCCTTGGACAGCAGATCGGCCATTTCCGCCCGCCCGTTCAGCACCAGCTTGTAGACTTCGTAGACGCTATCCTCGGTGAACAGCTCCAGCCACTCGGCGAAGTCGCTGATTTCCAGCCGCAGGCAATACTCGTCGAGCACCGCGCGGATCGCCAGTTCGTCGGCAAGGCGGGAAAGCTGGGTGTCGGACATTGGGGGGTATCCTTGTGACGCGGGAATGATGCACGGACACCGCTGGTGCAACAATCACAATTCGTCGTAAAGGCACAGAATCGCGGCTCTATCTCACCCCCGCCCATTAACCTGGAGTTTGCCATGACGTTCTCAGACCCGGCAGCAAGGGGAGATACGCCGATGGCGCGCTATGATCTGGTGGTTTTGGGAAGCGGTCCGGCGGGCCGGCGGGCGGCGGTGCAGGCGGCCAAGCTGGGCAAGAGCGTGCTGGTGGTGGACGATCGCGCGCGGGTTGGCGGAGTGTCGGTGCATACCGGCACGATCCCGTCCAAGACCCTGCGCGAAACCGTGCTCAACCTTTCCGGCTGGCGCGAGCGCGGCTTTTACGGCCAGTCCTACCGGGTCAAGCAGGACGTCTGCGCCGCCGACCTTACCGCCCGGCTCGGCAAGACGCTGGAGCATGAGATCGCCGTGCTCGAGCACCAGTTCGCGCGCAACGGCGTCAAGACCATGGTCGGCACCGCGCGCTTCGTCGATCCGCACCGCATCGCCGTGCTCCACCGCGTCGGCGAGCGCGAGATCGAGGAAGAGGTCGCGGCCGACAAGGTGCTGATCGCGGTCGGCACCTTGCCCTATCGGCCGTCCAACATCCCGTTCAACGGCACCAATGTGCTCGACAGCGACGATTTTATCCAGAACCCGCGGGTGCCGCGCAGCCTGACAGTGGTCGGCGCAGGCGTGATCGGGCTGGAATATGCGACGATCTTCTCCGCGCTCGATGTGCCGGTGACGCTGATCGAGCCGCGCGACAAATTGCTCGAATTCATGGACGACGAGATCATCGACCACCTGGTCCATCTGATGCGCGATCGCGGCATGCAATTGCGGCTGTCGAGCGAGATCGCACAGGTGCGGTTCGCACCCGATGGCTCGCCGGTGTGCATGCTCAAGGACGGGCGGCAGGTGGCCTCCGAAGTGGTGCTGTTCACCGCCGGTCGGACCGGGGCGACCGCCGCGCTCAACCTTGCCGCCTGCGGGCTAGAGGCCGATTCGCGGGGAAGGCTCACGGCCGATCCGGTCACCTACCAAACCGCGGTGCCGCACATCTACGCCGCCGGCGACGTCATCGGCTTTCCCAGCCTGGCCTCGACCTCGCTCGAACAAGGCCGCACCGCCGCCTGCCATGCCTTCGGCGCAACCCCGCCGACGCCCGACCAATGCTATCCGCTCGGCATCTATGCGGTGCCCGAAATGTCATCGGTCGGCATGACCGAGGAGGACGTTCGCGCCAAGGGCATCGCCTATGAATGCGGCATCGCCCGCTTCAGCGAAACCTCGCGCGGGCAGATCATGGGCATCTCCTCGGGCATGCTCAAGCTGATCGTCGATATCGCCACGCAGAAAGTGCTGGGCGTCCACATCATCGGCGAGGGTGCGACCGAACTGATCCATATCGGTCAGGCGGTGATCAACCTGGGCGGCGGGGTCGATTATTTCGTCGACAACAGCTTCAACTATCCGACCCTGGCCGAAGCCTACAAGGTCGCCGCGCTCAACGCCTGGAACCGGCTGCTGCAGCATGAAAGCAACGTCGTGTCGCTGGCGCCGG
The DNA here is from genome assembly GCA_963791765.1 of uncultured Alphaproteobacteria bacterium. Taxonomy (GTDB): domain Bacteria; phylum Pseudomonadota; class Alphaproteobacteria; order Sphingomonadales; family Sphingomonadaceae; genus Novosphingobium. The sequence goes on along the minus strand of CAWBTL010000003.1, from coordinate 187,542 downwards.
TGGCGGTTGCGGGGGCGGCGAGCGCGGCGTAGAGCATCGTGCGCTTAATCTGAACCGAGCTTCAGATTTCCGCTCATCCTGAGCTTGTCGAAGGACCTTCGTCCTCCGGCAAGTTCACCGTAACAACCTGGTGCTTCGACAAGCTCAGCATGAGCGGTTCTGGTGCAGATTGAGCGCAATTCTCTCTAATCAATCCGCCAGAAACGCTGCCAGCCGGGGCACATCGGCGAAGGCGCGCAATGCGTCGTTGAGGTGGGTGCAGCCCTGGGTCCCGCGCAGGTGGTTCAGCACGGCCTCGCGCATGTCGGGGATTGCTGTGCCGATCAGCCGCCTGGCGTTGTGGATCGCGCCGGGGCATTCGCCGAAGGGCAGGATGCGCGCCTCGGGCTCCAGCGTCAGCAGTTCGCCCGATGCGAGGTCGGCAGTGGCGGAGATGGTGTATTCGTGGATCGCCACCCGGCCTTCGGTCCGGCGCTTGGCGCTGTCCTGGAAGGCGGCTTCGATGCGGATCAGCCCGGCAGCATCGTCGCGGGTGACATCGATGCGGCGGGCGCGGCGAAAGCCCGGGCCTTCGGCTTCGGGCAGTTCGTGCCAGCCCTGCGGGTCTTGGGGATTGCGGACATCGCCGGCCTCGGCCTCGGCGACATTGCGATGGATCTGGCCCGAAACCCCGCTGTTGCCCTCCTTCAGGCCCCAGCAGACATTGACCCGCTGCGCCAGCAGCTTTTCAAACTCACCCGGCGCCATGGTTTCGCGCAGCTTTTCCGCCCAGTTTTCCTGATGCTGCGACCAGGCGACGGCGGAGACCAGCGCCGTGCCGGAAATATCGTCCAGCGGCAGATAGATCGGCGATCCATCCGCGATCAGTTCCGGCATGGTTTCCTTGATGAACAGCCGCAGGTGATTGCCGCCGCGCACCCCGACAAGCTGGTGCAGTTTCGCAGGAGCCGGTGTCGCCTCTATCGAGGTTATGGTCTTGTCCTGCGCCAGCATCGCACGGAATTCCGCCTCATCCAGCACCGATCCGGGCCCGCCTTCGGCAGGGGTGCGGTAATCGCGGCAACGGCCGACGAACAGCCGGTCGCCCAGCGCTCCTTCGGGCCAGGAGACGTCGATGCTGCAGGTGCGGCGCACCGAATTGACGGTGCGTGCCGGAGCCGGGTTGGCCGTCTGGCGCGGGGGCGGGGGAACGGTTGCGGTTGCCATGATGCGCCAGTGTGTCGCGCCGGCCTGCCTTGTCAACCTGCCAGTGCGAAACCCGCCTCAGCCGCGCACCGGATCGAGCACCACCACCGGGATCACGCGGGTGGTACGCGACTGATAGACATCGAAATTCGGCCAGTTTTTGACCGCCTCCGCCCACAGCGCCTCGCGTTCGGCACCTTCGGCGGTGCGGGCCACTGCCTTGAACTTGTCAGCCTTGACCTGGACATCGACATGCGGATTCTCGCTGACGCTGAGGTACCACAGCGGGTGCTCGGCCGATCCGCCCTTTGAGGCGATGATGACGTAGCTGTCACCCACTTTGGTGCAGATGATCGGGATGGTGCGCTGCTGGCCGCTCTTGCGCCCGGTAAAGGTCAGCAGCAGGGCGGTAACCCCGTTCCAGATATAGCCGGTTTCGCCATTGGTTTCGCGGTAGACCCGGACATGTTCGTCACCCATCAGGGTAATGTCGGTGCCGGGCGTTGTTGAGACGGGCTTGAGCTGTTCAGCCATGGCAGGGGATCCTCTATTTCAGACGAACGGTGACGGCGGACATGCCGCGATGATCGAGCCCGCGATATTCGGGCCTGGGCTTGTCCGGATCAAGCCGCATCTTCGGGAACCGGTCCATCAGTCCCGAAATGGCGACGATCATCTCCTGCCGCGCCACGTCCATGCCAAGGCACCGGTGCGGGCCGAAGCCGAAGCCCATCTGGTGGCTCTTGTCGCGGTAAATGTCGTATTTTTCGGGGTTCTTGAACTTTTCCGGGTCGTGGTTGGCAGCGCCCAGGCACATATCGACCCGCACCCCGGCAGGCACCATGACGCCTTCGACCTCGGTATCCTGCGTGCACAGCCGCGGGAACACCGGATCGGTCGCCCGCCAGCGCAGCCCTTCCTCGACCGCCTGATCGAGCAGCGAGCGGTCCTTCACGCAGTCTTCCCAGAAGTGGTAATTGTTCATCAGCGCATCGATGGTGATGCCCATCTGCCGCCAGGTGGTGCCGCCGCCGGCAAAGATCGTCAGCTTGGCATAGCCGAAGATCTCATCCTCGGTGAGCGGCCGCTTGGTGCCGTCTTCGTGGGTGATCTCGCAGTTGATCAGCCCCGCGATCAGATTGTCGCCGGGGTTGCGGGTGTTTTCGGCGATGAGATTGCGCAGAGTCATATCGACCCAGGCGCGCGCTTCGGCGCTTTCTTCGGGCTTGAGCTTGTGTGCGCCGAATGTGCCGCGATCGAGCTGGTAGCGGAATTCGAGCACATCCTCGCCCTCAAGCCCGACGGCGCGGGTGATCGTCGCCATCGGCATGCGCGCGCACAGTTCGAAGTTCAGATCGACCGCGTCTTCATCCAGCAGCCGGTCGAGCAGCGCATCGGCTGTTTCCTGCACCCAGCGCTTGTTCCACCAGCTGAGCACCTTGGGACGCTTGAACAGCGGCTGGGCGGCGCTGCGCAGCCGCTTGTGCTCCTTGCCGACCATGGCGAGGATCGTCGGCCCGATAGAGGCAACGCCGGGGCTTTCCTTGTAGCCTTCGGAGGAGAATATCAGGTTCTCGCGAAAGCCGATCTCGCAGGCACGGTATGAGAAGAAGGTGTATTTCTCGCGCTTGATCGGCGAGAATTCCTGCTCCTGCGCGCCGAGCAGCGAACGCAGCGATCCGGGCTGGACTGCCGCCTTGTCCCGCAGCCGGTTCATGTCCTCGGTATAGTCGCGATCGCGGTCGGTTCCGTCGTTGGCGGACTGGGTGTTGACGTCGAACATTTCGGCATAGCGCGGATTGTCCGACATCAGGTAGGTCAGTGCATCGCTCTTGCCGTGGGCAACCGGGCATGTGGCCATGGCCTTATCCTCCAACTTTGCGGCCGGCGGAAAGCCCGCCATCGACCGGCAGATTGACGCCGGTTATATTGCTGGCGAGGTCGGAAGCGAGGAACATCGCCGCCGCCGCCGTATCCGCCGGATCGATCGAGCGGCCCAGCGGGTGCATCTGTCCCATCCGCTCGAGAATCATGTCCCGGTGCGGGCTGTTGGGGTCGAGATCGCCGTAGTTGGTCAGCATCCCCGCCGGGCACACCGAATTGATCCGGATATCCTTGTTGGCCACTTCGATCGCCAGCGTCCGGGTCATGCCGACCACCGCCGCCTTGGTCATGCCATAGAGCACGCCGCCATAGCCGATCACCCCGGCGATCGAGGCGGTGTTGACCACGGAGCCGGGGCTGCCTTGCTTTTCGAACTGGCGGATGGCGGACTGGCAGCCATAGATCACCCCATTCATGTTGACCTGCTCAACCCGCTGCATCTCCTCGGGGGGCAGTTCAGTCAGCGGGCGCAAGCCGCCTTCTGGCCGCGATGAAACGGTGATCCCGGCGTTGTTGTAGATCACGTCGAGCCGCCCGAAGGTTTCGACGGCGGCCTGCACCGCCGCTTCGACCTGCGCCGGGTCGGCGACATTGCAGGCCACGGCCCGCGCCTGACCCTGCGGCGCACCGGCCAGCCTGACCGATTCCTCGGCAGAGGCCAGATCGATATCGGCGGCAATCACCTTGGCGCCGTGCTCGGTCCACAGCTTCACCGCCGCGCGGCCAACCCCCGATCCCGCCCCGGTAATGACCGCGACTTTTCCTTCAAGCATACCCTGCATTCCGCAATCCCTTTTCTGCTCCTCCCCCCTCGCGGGGGAGGAAAGCGTAGCTTGCTGCTTAAGCAGCTAGCGAAGCTTGGAGAGGGGGCGGGCGCAGCACTGCTCCTCCCCCTCTCCAACTACGGCTAGGCCGTTGCACGGCCAAGCCTTCATATCCTCCCCCGCGAGGGGGGAGGAGAGAGCACGTCCTATCCCCCCACGTTAAACGTCGTCAGCATCTGGAACTCGCGCAGTCCCTCGGTGCCGCGTTCGCGGCCGAGGCCGCTCATTTTGATGCCGCCGCCCGAAGCGTGGCTGCTCATCACCGCGCCGTTGATGTTGACCGCGCCGCTGCGAATGCGCTTGCCGACTTCGAGCGACGCGACCTTGTCGACGCCGTGCACCCAGCCCGACAGGCCGAACTTGCTGTCATTGGCCATCTCGACCGCATGGTCGAGGTCGCGGTAGCCGATCACGCCGACCACTGGCCCGAAGATTTCCTCCTGCGCTGCCGGGTTGGAATTGTCGGGCAGGTCGAGCACGGTCGGCTCGAAGAAGAAGCCCTTGTTGAATTCGGAAGGACGCTTGCCGCCGGTCACTACCCGGCCGCCGGCCTCGACTGCGGCGCGGGTGAAATGCTCGCAGCGGTCGCGCTGACCGGAGCTGATCACCGGGCCGAGCTGGGTGGCGGGATCGCTGGCAACGCCGATCTTTACCCCCGCCAGCATCGCCGCCATGGCTTCGAGCACCTTGGGCTTGTCAGCCTCGGGCACGAACACCCGGGTGCCCAGCACACAGCCCTGCCCGGCGTGCGAGGTGCAGACCTGATAGGCGCCGCCCGCCGCCCGGTCGACCGCATCGGGCAGATAGATCTGCGCCGACTTGCCGCCCAGTTCCAGCACCAGCCGCTTGAGCGTCGGCGCGGCCTGCTGCGCGACCTTGACGCCGACGGTGCAGGAACCGGTGAAGGAGACCAGATCGACCCGCTCGTCGGTGGTCATCAGCTGGCCGCCATCGAGTCCCTGCTCGATCAGAACATTGAGTACGCCGTCGGGGATCCCCGCCTCGGCGGCGGCCTCGGCAAAGATCAGCGCTGAAATTGGCGTGAGCGGGTTGGGCCGCAGGATCACCGAATCGCCCGCCATCAGCGCCGGGATGACCTTCCAGAAGGCGGTGTAGAACGGCACGTTATAGGCCGAAATCGCCGAAACTACCCCCAGCGGCGTCCAGCGCTTGAGGCTTTGCACGGTGAAATAAGGATTGACCCGTTCGTGCAGCGGCAGCGGGTTTTCCTCGATCTCGGGAAGGGTCAGGAACATGTCGATGATTTCATCGGTCATGCGCAGCGGCGCATGGACCTGCGCGCCCATCACCGTGGACGAGACCGGGCAGCCCGCTTCGTTGATCGCCAGCTCCTTCAGCTTGTCGGCGCGCTTCCGCAGCGCCTCGGCATAGCGGCGCATGACTTCGCTGCGCTGCTTCATGGTCTGGCCGCTCCAGCGCCCGTCGTCGAAGCTGCGCCGGGCCGCGCCGATGGCTTGGTCGGCCTGCGCCAGCGAGACACTGGCGACTTCGTCAACCACGCTTTCGTCTGAGGGGTTCTCGACGATGAAACTGCTGCCCTCGCCCTTGATGAAGGCGCCGTCGATAAAGCCCGAATATTCCAGCACAGACCTCTCCAGAATTCACTATTGCGAATTATTGTTCGCGCATTGCATTATTAGCCAAGAGCTTCCGGCACGTCAATCAGCGTTGCAGTGCGCGGCGACAAGGGCAAGCGATTCCGCGGGCCGGGCGCAAGGATCGCCGGTTGCAACCGGTCGGGGTGCTGCCTATGCCATGGACTCAGGTCAGACAGGAAAGCCCCCGCCATGAGCTACACCAACCTCCTCAGGCAGCAGTGCTACATCGACGGCAAATGGTGCGATGCCGACAGCGGTAAGGTGCTGGCAGTCAACGATCCCGGCACCGGCCATCAGCTCGGCAGCGTGCCGATGATGGGCCAGGCGGAGACGGCGCGGGCCATCGCCGCGGCAGAGGCGGCGTTGCCAGCCTGGCGGGCGAAAACGGCCGGCGAGCGGGCGAAGATCATGCGCCGTCTGTTTGACCTGATGATCGAAAACCAGGCTGCGCTTGGCGAACTGCTCAGCCGCGAACAGGGCAAGCCCTTCGAAGAGGCCAAGGGCGAGATCGCTTATGCCGCCAGCTTCATCGAATGGTTCGCCGAAGAGGGCAAGCGCGCTTACGGCGATGTCGTTCCCAGCCACGCCGCCGACCGCCGCATCATCGTGCTCAAGCAGGGCATCGGCGTGGTCGCGGCGATCACCCCGTGGAACTTCCCCTCGGCAATGGTCACCCGCAAGCTCGGCCCGGCGATGGCGGCGGGCTGCACCACCGTGCTCAAGCCCGCTTCGGCGACGCCCTATTCGGCACTGGCGCTGGCGGTGCTGGCGGAACAGGCAGGCGTTCCGCCCGGCGTATTCAATGTCGTCACCGGCAGCGCCCGGGCGATCGGCGGCGAGCTGACCGGCAATCCCGCTGTGCAAAAGCTGACTTTCACCGGATCGACCGAGATCGGCATCGAGCTGACCCGGCAATGCGCGGGAACCATGAAGAAAGTCAGCATGGAGCTGGGCGGCAACGCGCCCTTCCTGGTGTTCGACGACGCCGATGTCGATGCGGCGGTCGAAGGCGCGCTCATCTCCAAGTTCCGCAACAACGGCCAGACCTGCGTCTGCACCAACCGCTTTTATGTGCAGGACGGCGTGTACGACGAATTCACCGCCAAGCTTGCTGACCGGGCAAAGGCGATCAAGGTCGGTTATGGCATGGACGCGGGCTCGATGGCGGGACCACTGATCGACGAGGGGGCCGTCGCCAAGGTCGAGGAACATCTTGCCGATGCGCTGGCGGGCGGTGCCACTGTGCTCGCGGGCGGCGCGCGCAGCGAACTGGGCGGCACCTATTTCCAGCCGACAGTGCTCGCCAATGTCACATCGGCGATGAAAATCGCGCGCGAGGAAACCTTCGGGCCGCTGGCGGGCGTGATCCGCTTCAAGGATGAGGCGGAAGCAATCCGGCTCGCCAATGACAGCGAATTCGGCCTCGCCAGCTATTTCTACGCGCGCGACCTGTCGCGGGTGTGGCGCGTAGCGGAAGCGCTGGAGGCGGGCATTGTCGGCATCAACACCGGGCTGATCTCCACCGAGGTTGCGCCCTTCGGCGGGGTCAAGCAGTCCGGCCTCGGGCGTGAGGGATCGCGGCACGGGCTCGATGATTTCATGGAGCTGAAGTACCTCTGCATGGGGATCTGAAGAAGCGCATTTGAGGCAGCAGCCAGCTTACCGCGAATAGGCGACGGTGGTCACCGGGCCGTCGCGACCATAGACATCCGGGCGGAAGACGATTGCGCCGTTTTGCGGCAATGCCGTCAGGTAGGTGATGTAGACCGGCACGACTTCGGGCAAATCGATGCGCTGTTCAGGCGCGCGCAGCTTGCGCGGCAGTGGCTTGCCGGTCAGCCAGCGCCCCAGCCGCTGGGCATCTTCCAGCCGCACGCAGCCGTTGCTGAACTGGCGGGCCTCCTTGGCCAGCAGATCCCGGTTGGGGGTGTCATGGAGGTAAATGCCCTGCGGGTTGGGGAACATGAACTTCACTTTACCCATGAAATTTTCCGGCCCCGGCAACTGGCGCGCGCGGACAGTCTGCGTGCCCCGCGCCACCGCCTGCCAATCGACCTTGCGCGGATCGAGCGCCGCCGATCCCTCATCCCAATCGGGCAGGATCTGAAAGCCCTTGGCGGCGAGGAAGCCCGGCCCCTCGCGCAGCACATGGTGAGTGACCCGGCTGGGCATCATGTCATCGGGCAGGTTCCAATAGGGATTGACCACCGCATAGCGCATGAAGCCCGCCATCATCGGGGTCTGGGTCTCGCGCTTGCCGACCACCACTTTCATCGAACCTGCCTCGCGGCCGCTTTCGTACATCCATAGCCTGGCCGATGCCGCATCGATAAGCACATAACGCCCGCCAGCAAAGGCGGGCAGGGCGCGGACCCGATCGAGGTTGAGCCAGATCGTGCGGCGCTGGGCCTCTCCATAATTGCGCTGGGTCAGCGCCCGGCGCAGCGGCGCGTAGAACGGATGCATCCAGCCCATCGCCGCGACATGGCTGTCGAGCGAGCCGGCAGCAGCGGCAGAAGTCAGCGCCGCACCCGTGGTCGGCACAACCGGCGCCAGCGCCTGGCTCTCATAGCTCATTGCCGCGCGGGGCGTGCCGCGCATCGCTTTCACATAGGCGGCGAAGCTTTTCGACAGCGCCAGCTCGGCCTTCGCCAATTCGTCGATCTCGCCGCTTTCGGCGCGGCGCAGCGCCTTTTCCAGCTTGCCCGGCTTGAACTTGCCGGACTTTAACCCGTCAAGCCTGGCCGTCTCGATCTGCTCCAGCAGCAGCAGTGCCGCCGGCAGCAACCGGCCGCGACTATCGATCCACAGCGGGCGATAGCCGCGAGTAGCGTAGAAAGGCTTGAGATCGGAACTGGCCTGGCGGGTAATCTCCTCGCGCAGCTCGCTGGCAGGAACGGCGGCATGATATCCCGCTGCGGCCGGCGCTGCCGCAGCGGGCACGGCCAGCGTGCAACAGGCGAGCAGCATCGCCCCGCTCCAGTGCCGCACATATTGCGACAGCCGTGGCGCGGCGATGCTTCCCGTCATGGTCAGCCGCGTTCGCCTGAATTGTAGGCCATCGGCTGGACTACCGGCGCGCCCGAATAATACCGGCCTTCGCGGGTGTAGCCATCGACGCAGCCGTCGTTGTTCGAATCGGCCCAGACCGCTCCGGCCAGACCGCCAACCGCCGCACCGACCAGCGCACCTTCGAAAATGCCGACACCGCTCGCCACGGCACCGACGCCGGCGCCTGTCGCGGCACCAATCCCGGCACCGGTCAGCGCCGAACCGCCAACCGACGGGCAACTGCGTGTGGACGCCTGCTGGTAGCCGGCGGGGCACCCGCATAATACTGGCCGTCGCGGTAATAGCCATCGGCCCTTCCGTCATTGTCGCGGTCGGCCCAGACGGCACCGGCAACCCCGCCGACCGCTGCACCGATAAGCGCGCCGGTCAGCAGATCGCCATCGGCAATGGCGGCGATGCCAGTGCCCGCAGCCGCGCCCACCAAAGCGCCCGTACCGGCCGAAGCCACGGTGCGATCGTCATTCATCGAATTGCAGGCGCCGAGCGGAAGTGCGGCGGCGCCAATCAGCAGCAGGACAGAGTGTTTCATGATGTGCTTCTCCTTATCGAGAGGCCGGGCGGGCGAGGTCGGCATCTGCCGCTCCGCCATCGGCGGTTCCCCTGCCAAGCTGAACGAACAATCATCCAGAAAGTTCCGGCGAGTTCGGATAGTTCCACCGCGCCAGCACCCGCCCCCCGCGTGTTAGCTCTTGCCGTAGCGGCGCGCGCGCGCAATGCAGGCGGGAGCGATATTCGCACCCGGAGGAATGCCGTGAAAATCTGCCGCTTTCAGGAAAGCGCCCATGGCCCGGTCAGGCTGGGGCTGGTGCGCGGCGAGTGGGTGCATGACGTCTCGGCGGCGGCGGAGAGCCTGCCCTCGGTGCGCTGGCCCTATCCTCCCGGCGATTTGCTGATTGCTCACCTGGAAAGTCTGCGCCCGCAGCTGGAAGCGCTGGCGGACAAGGCGGTGCCGGTTCCGCTGGCCGATGTGCTGCTCAAGTGCCCGGTCGCCAATCCCGGAAAATTCATCTGCGGGGTCGGCAACTTCACCGAAGTACTGGCTGCGGGCGGCCATCCGCGCCGCCTGGGCCTGCTGTTCAAGATGACCAGCGCGGCGGCCGGGCCGGCGGACGGCGTCACCCTGCGCTGGCCCGAGCGGGTGACTTTCCACGAAGCGGAGATTGCCATCGTCATCGGCAAGACCGGCACCGAAATTGCGGCTAAGGACGCGCTGGACTATGTCGCGGGCTATTGCATCGGCCTCGACATGACCCAGCAGGGGCCGGAATTCCCCAGCTTCGGCAAAAGCTTCGACAGCTACGGGGTGATGGGCCCGTGGCTGACCACCCGCGACGAAGTGGCCGATCCCGACAACCTCGCCTTCCGGCTGACTGTCAACGGCATCGACAAGACCGTCGATAATACCAACCGGCTGGTGCTGGGCATCAAGGACCTCGTCGAACACGCCGCCTCGATCATGACCCTGCAACCCGGCGACGTCATTTTCTCGGGCACCCCGCCCGCGCAAGTCGGCCCGGTGGTCCCCGGCGATGTCATGGTGGTCGAGATGGACGCCCTGGGCGCAATGACCGTGGCGGTGCACGGCGGCCCGGGCAGGAAGACGCCGCTCGACGGGATGGTGCCTGACCAGCCGGCGGGGTAGGGGGATGGGGTCGATTTTCTTGGAATTCAAAGCGGATTGACCCGTTGGCTCATTCCGCTAGCCTTCTCGAATGCAGATTGAAGACATTCTTCGTGCCGAAAAGTCGGAAATCGATGTGGGCACATGGGGGACGGGCAAAATGCCCAAGGGTCCGATGCCTTTATCCAGGGCTGGTCGACGCGCCCACGTACTAGGGAATAGCTGGCGCTGGCGCTTCGCCACGTTTTCCGCGCTTGGATCGGATTTTGTGGTTCGGCTGATAGTATGTGAATCGAAGTTAAAGGCCCATGCGCATCTTGCGCGACGGATAGGTTCAGATTGCGCTGTGCTTGCTTCTTATGAGTTCCATCCCGATCTCAACACAGGCTGGCACTTGCACGCCATTTGCGGCGAGATCGAAAATGCCCCTAGGGGCACGTTGGTGCACGGCCCTTGGGTTAAGCGTATTCCGTTAGTGCGATCACGCCACAGACGTGGTCAATTTTTCAATCCAGTTGCCCCAGGATCAGTCGAGGCTTGGCTTTGGCGTGAAACCGTGCGATTCTTCCGCGTCGAAGAGAAGGGTCCGTTAGTGTGAAAGACGCGCTTTGCCGCGCATTCTGTGGCGATTTAACGTTGACCGACGTGCCAGCCGGCTATGCGGTCAGCACTACATTTCTGCGCGATGATGGCGATTCGGTCGGTTTTTACATTGTGCGCGATAGCCGCTATGCTGATCGCTATCGGCTTGAGGATGATGGCACGACCATTCCCTTTCTTGAGGGGGCTGGAGTCGAGTTCTCGACTGAGGCGCGCGGCGCGGCGTTCGCCGCCCTTCTCGCTTCACATGAAATTGAATTTGATGATGGCGAAATGCTTTTGCATACACGCTTGATGGGCGAGGCTGATCTACCCGCAGCAGCGATGCGATTTGTTGCGTTCATGCTGCGTGTGAACGACTTCTTGTTGCTGACACGAGACAAAGTAGCGAGCACATTTAAGGACGACGCAACTCGCATGATCCGTGAACGCATCGGTGACCGCGCCAGTATAAATGAAGGGCAAGCTGTGAGCGCCGCACTGACTGACAACGTCCCCGATATGTTGATCAGAGCTGAAGGTCGTCGCCCCGTAGCGTTATTTTTTGGCACGTCTCAGCAACGCGTTTACGAGGCCATCTTACTGCAAATGCAAGCGCTTTATGAGGCGCAAGAGGACATAGCAGTGATTGCACTGCTTGAAAGTGATCGGGTGCTTACCCGCGAAGTGCTGCGCAAAGCCTCAAACCGCCTTGAAGCAACCCCAACGTTTTTAGGCGACGAGTCAGAAGCAGTGCATCGTGTCACGCGAGAGGTCCTTGGGGCAGAATTAAGGACTATGCATTGAGGCCCAATCCGGAATTACGCTGGGGCCCGCATACCCATTCAGCTCTAGTCATCCTCATGAGCTTCCACCCCCCCTGACATCTCCCCCGTGGAAAACCACCTGTAACCGCAGCCCCTTTGCGCGGCGCGAAGATTGTCCTAACCCGTGTCGATGATAGCCGATTCCCGCATCTACACCGCCGCGCTGATTGTTATTGGCGACGAGATTCTGTCGGGCCGGACGCATGACAAGAACATTGCCCAGGTGGCGAGCTGGCTGGGAGTGCAGGGCATCCGGCTCACCGAAGTGCGGGTGGTGCCCGATGTCACCGCCGCGATTGTCGAGGCGGTCAACACCCTGCGCGCGCGCAACGACTATCTGTTCACCACCGGCGGCATCGGCCCGACCCATGACGACATCACTGTCGATGCCATCGCCGAGGCGCTTGGCGTGGGCGTAACTGTCCATCCTGAGGCGCGCGCGATCCTCGAAGGCTATTACGAGACGCGCGGCGGGCTTAACGAGGCGCGGCTGCGCATGGCGCGGGTGCCCGAGGGGGCGGAGCTGATCCCCAACCGCTACACCGGCGCGCCGGGCATCCGCATCGCCAACATCTTCCTGATGGCGGGCGTGCCCCAGATAACCGCCGGCATGCTCGATGCGTTGACCGGCCAGCTCGAGGGCGGGGCAGTGCTGCTGTCCGAAAGCGTCGGCTGCTGGATCCAGGAAAGCGAAGTCGCCGAACTGCTGCACGCCACCGAGCGCGACCACGCCAGCTGCCAGATCGGCAGCTATCCCTTCTGGCGCGATGGCAGGCCGGGCGCGAACTTCGTCATCCGCTCGGTCGATGCCGCAGACCTCGCCGCCTGCTCGCGCGCCCTGGCTAGTGCGCTGGAGGCGCTGGGCAAGCCCGCGGTGGCAGGCGGAATCTAGACCCGGAGGACCGGCCCGCTCAAGGCGCTTCCGCTGGGACCTTCACCTGCATGCCCTGGTCGGTCACATAGGTGATCATCAGAACCGCCGGTTCGTTGCCCACGTTGACACCGTTATGCACCACGCCGCGCTGGGCCATGAAATAGTCGCCAGGAAGCAAGCGGCGCACCGGCTGGCCTGCCATATGCAGCTCCATTTCGCCCGCAATCAGATAGGCAGTCTCGATCCCCGGATGGGTATGCCAGCCCGAAGAGCCGCCCACCGGAAAGGTCCGCCGCAGCACCGCGACATGCTGCGGGCCGTGATCCTGAGGGACGTCGAAATGGGTTTCCGGCAGCGGCGGCGGTAGGGGCGGAGCTGCGGCGGTCAGGGTCAGTGCGGTGATCAGCGCAAGATGGTGGCGCATGGCGAGTGGCTCCTTTGCTCCGTCCTATCGCACGAAACGAAAAGGCCGGGAAGGTTTCCCCTCCCGGCCCGTTTGCGTTGCGTTCTGTCAGACTTGCAATGCGACGTATGCTTTACGCGCCGTGCAACTGTGCCACATCGAGCTTGAGACCCGGGCCCATCGACGAGGACATCGCTGCCTTGCGCAGGTACTTGCCCTTGGAGCCCGACGGCTTGGCCTTGATGATGGCATCAAGGAAGGCGTCGAAATTGGCGCGGATGGCCTGGTCGGAGAAGCTCATCTTGCCGATGCCGGCGTGAATGATACCGGCCTTTTCGACGCGGAATTCGATCTGGCCGCCCTTGGCAGCCTTGACCGCTTCGGCGACATTGGGAGTGACCGTACCAAGCTTCGGGTTCGGCATCAGCCCCTTGGGGCCGAGCACCTTGCCGAGACGGCCGACGATGCCCATCATGTCGGGCGTGGCGATGACGCGGCCATAATCGAGGTTGCCGGCCTGCATGTCTTCAAGCAGGTCTTCGGCACCAACCTTGTCGGCCCCTGCGGCCAGCGCCGCTTCGGCCTTGTCGCCGCGCGCGAACACCGCGACCTTGACGTCCTTGCCGGTTCCCGAAGGCAGCGATACCATGCCGCGCACCATCTGGTCGGCGTGGCGCGGATCGACGCCCAGGTTCAGCGCGACTTCAACCGTCTCGTCGAACTTGGTGGTCTTGAGGTCGCGCAGCAGCTGCAGCGCCTCATCGACGCCGTAGAGCTTCATGTTGTCACCCAGCTTGGCCTCGAGGGCTTTGCGGTTCTTGCTCAGTTTTGCCATGATATCAGCCCTCCACAACTTGCAGGCCCATCGAACGGGCGGAACCTTCGATGATCTTGGTCGCCTGTTCGATCGTGTTGGCGTTGAGATCGGCCATCTTGGTCTGGGCGATTTCGGCGAGCTGCGAGCGGCTGATGTTTCCGCCGGAGATCTTGCCCGGCTCCTTCGAACCCGACTTGAGGCCCGCGGCCTTCTTGATCAGGTACGATGCCGGCGGCGTCTTGGTAACAAAAGTAAAGCTCTTGTCGGCAAAGACGGTGATGATCGTCGGGATCGGCATGGACTTTTCGAGTTCCTGCGTGGCGGCGTTGAACTGCTTGCAGAATTCCATGATGTTGACACCGCGCTGACCCAGCGCAGGGCCGATCGGCGGTGAGGGAGTGGCAGAGCCAGCAGGCACCTGCAGCTTGATATAGCTGTCAATCTTCTTGGCCACGAAGGGCCTCCTTTCTTCCTGTTGGGGATCAAGTCCCCTCAGAGTGAGCGGTCAGACAGAAGTAAGAAGACTTCCTCCCGCGTGGTTTCCCCCGGCTTGGCCGGAAGAGGGCGCGCCATAGGCGAGGCAGTGGTTGAATGCAAGCATTGCAAGGGGTGGGACTTAGTGCTATGGAGGTTCGCGATGACTGCAACTGAATCGCGCACCTTCAAGACCAGATGGTTTGCGAAAGCGGCGCGCAAGGCGCTGATCGGTGATGCCGAGCTGTGCAAGGCGATTGCCGAAGTCCGCTCAGGCAAGGCCGACGATCTTGGCGGCGGCGTGTTCAAGAAGCGGCTCGACAAGAACCGGCAGCGAAGCATCATTCTGGCGAAGGGAGGGCGTTTCTGGGTTTACGAGCTTTTGTTCGCGAAGAAAGACCGCGCCAACATTGAAGATATGGAATTGAACTTTTTTCGCAAACTTGCTTCCACTTATGCGGCGCTAAGTGGTGATCAGGTTGTGCGATTGATCACTGATGAGGACTGGATCGAGATTTGCCATGACGGCCAAGATTAAATTCAAAAGCGACGCCTTCGAGGCGATCCACTCTTCGGCTTCTGCCATGTACAAGGTGGGCGCGATCGACAAGGCGACCATGCGGGAATTTGACGAGACATGCCTTACCAAGCCGCTTGCCCTCGGCCCTGCAGAGATCAAGCGCCTGCGCGAGGTCAACAAAGTCAGCCAGCCCGTCTTTGCCCGCTATCTCAACACCAGTGAAAGCACTGTGGCGAAATGGGAATCGGGCACCAAGAAGCCGGGAGGCGCAACGCTCAAGCTGTTAAGCGTGGTCGCGAAGCATGGGCTGGGGGTGTTGGCATAGCGTTCGCGCAACTGCTCGCGCCTATTGCCAGGCACCCTCACTTCGACAGTTCAACCTGTTCGAAGTCCAGCTCCACCGGGGTTGCCCGGCCGAAGATCGAGACCGAGACCTTGACCCGGTTCTTGTCGAAATCGAGCTCTTCGACCTCGCCGTTGAAGCTGGCGAAGGGGCCGTCGAGCACCTTGACCGAATCGCCGATCTCGTAATCGACCGAAATATGACGCTTGGGTTCGGCGGCGGCCTGTTCGCGGGCGCCGAAATAGCGGGCGGCCTCGCGCTCGGAAATCGGCTGCGGCTTGCCATTGAGGCCGAGGAAGCCGGTGACCTTGGGCGTATTCTTGATGAGGTGATAGACGTCGTCGGTCATCCCCAGCTTGGCGAGAACGTAGCCGGGCATGAACTTGCGTTCGACCTGAACCTTCTTGCCGCGCTTGACTTCGGTAACCGTCTCGGTTGGCACTTCGACCGCTTCGACCAGCTGCGAAAGCCCCTTGCGCTCAGCCTCGGTAAGGATCGCGTCGCGGACCTTGTTCTCGAAACCGGAATAGGCGTGAATGATATACCAGCGGGCCATGTTGCTCTCTCGAATGGGGTAAACGCAGGGGTTGGCGGAAGGGGTGGGTCAGGCCAGGGTCAGCAGCCAGCGCACTACCGCGCCGAACAGCGAATCGACGCCGAGGAAAAAGATCGCCAGGATCACCATCATGATGCCGACGAAAATTGCGGTGGTGGTGGTCTCGTGGCGGGTTGGCCAGTGGATTTTCGACGCCTCCGTGCGAACCTGGCGGAAAAACTCGCCGGGGCTGGTGCGTTGTTTTACAGGGCGATCTTCCATCTCGAACTTCCTTCTGCCTTCCGCCACGGGATCAGCGCCGCCCCGGCTGCCTGGCGATCAGGCGATCCGGGAGGGGCTGTAATTTTCCGATGTCGGAAGTTGCATTGCGCCTTAGCCGCCCGTCCTTCACTTGGCAAGACTGTCCGCCGCTGGGCAAGACAGCGCGGAAAGGCTGGCAGGAGTGGAGGGACTCGAACCCACGGCCCTCGGTTTTGGAGACCGATGCTCTACCAACTGAGCTACACTCCTGCGGGCGGAGGTGCCCTTACCGGGTGAGGCCTGGCTTGGCAAGGCATTGGCCCGGGGGCCAAAGGGAGAGGCCAGCTATCCGCAGGCTTCCATCGCCTCGCGCGCCAGCCTGGCCAGCGCCGGGAACTGGTCTGCCCTGGTCCTGGCGTGGGCGGAAGCGGCCGTGCCGCGCAGCACCCGGCCCTTGATACCGTGGAAGATCGCGGCGAGGCGGAAGAAGTTGAAGGCGACGCAGTAGTCATAGCTTTCGAAGCTGGAACGGCCGGTGCGGCGGGCATAGGCGGCGGCGTATTCCTGCTCAGCGGGGATGCCCAGCGCCGCGATATCGGGCATGCCGCCCAGCCCGGCGACGATCTCGGGCGGCATCCGGTACATCATCGCGTGATAGCAGAAATCCGCCAGCGGATGGCCCAGCGTCGAAAGCTCCCAGTCGAGTACTGCCAGAATGCGCGGTTCGGTGGGGTGGAAAATCATGTTGTCGCAGCGGAAATCGCCGTGGACGATGGTGGTCTCGTCGCCAGCGGGAATATGCGCGGGCAGCCATTCGACCAGCGCGTCCATATTGGGGTCGCGCCCGGCGAGGTCATCTTCGAGATACTGTTTGGACCAGCGGCCGATCTGACGGGCGAAGTAATTTCCCGGCTTGCCGTAATCGCCCAGTCCAATGGCGGCGTAATCGACGGTGTGCAGCCGGGCGATAGTTTCGTTCATCGCATCGAAGCAGGCGGCGCGGTGATCATTGGAAACGCCGGGGAAGGTTGCGTCCCAGAAGATGCGGCCCTCGACCATTTCCATGACGTAGAACCAGCTGCCCAGGACACTCTCATCGGTGCACAGCCCATAGACATGCGCCACCGGGAAATTTGCCTGCCCCAGCGCGGTGAGGATGCGCGCCTCGCGGTCGACGGCGTGCGCGCCTGCCAGCACCTGGCCCGGTGGCTTGCGGCGCAGCACGTAGCTGCGGCCCGGGGTCACCAGCCGGTAGGTGGGATTGGACTGTCCGCCCTTGAACTGTTCGACGTTCAGCGGCCCGGCAAAGCCTGCGACATTGGCCTCCATCCAGCGGGCCAGCGCTGCCTCGTCGAAGCTGAAGCCCTCGCGCACCGCGGTGGTGCCGGCATTGGCCTCCTGCCCGGTTTCGCTCATTGATTCTTCACCCAGTCACGCTTGATCTTCTTGGCGAGCGACCATTTGTGCACTTCGGTCGGCCCGTCATAGATGCGGAAGGCGCGGATTTCGCGGAACACCTGCTCGACAATGGTCTTGCCGGTGACCCCGGTGCCGCCCATCACCTGCACGCAGCGGTCCGCCACCCGCATCAGCGCCTCGGACACCGCGACCTTGGCCATCGAGCTTTCGGCCGTGCCCAGCGAGCCGCTGTCGAGCACCGAAGCGCACCAGTCGATAATCAGTTCGCTCTGCTTGAGGTCGATCAGATTGTCCGCCAGCATGAAGCCGACGCCCTCATGGTCGATCAGCACCTTGCCGAAGGCCTGACGGCGGTTGGCATAGTCGGTGGCGATCTCCTGCGCGCGGATGCAGGCCCCCAGCCAGCGCATGCAATGCGAAAGCCGCGCCGGGGAGAGGCGGATCTGCGCATAGTTGAAGCCCTCGCCAGCCTCGCCCAGCATCTGGTTGGCGGGGACGCGCAGATTGTCGATGACCACCGTGGCGTGGCCGCCGGGCATCGAGCTGTCGATGGTGTTGGGCACATCGACGATGCGGATCGCCGGATCGGGCAGATCGACCAGGAACATGCAGGCCCCGGCCTCGGCCTTGGCCATGACAATACCGACTTTCGCCCCGTCCGCCCCGGTGATGAAGGTCTTCTGCCCGTCGATCACCCAGTGATTGCCGTCCTGGCGGCAGGTGGTTTTCATCATCGACGGATCAGAACCGGCGCCGCCCCAATCGGCGGGCTCGGTCATGAAGAAGGCCGATCGCGCGCGCCCCTCGACCATCGGCTTGAGGAAACGCTCCTTCATATCGGGACTGCCGACCTTGCCGAGCAGATAGATGTTGCCCTCGTCGGGGGCATTGGTGTTGACCGCCAGCGGGCCAAGCGGCGACAGCCCCGATTTTTCGAGCACCACCGCCGTCTCGCGCTGGGTCATGTGGCCACCGCCTGGCAGGATATGCGGGGTCAGCACCCCCGCCGCCCGCGCCAGTTCGCGCATTTCCATGACCATCTCGTCGGTCGGCGCATCGTGGTGATCGCGGCGCGGATCCTTTTCATAGGGCACGACGACATCGCGCACGAAGGCCTCGACACGCGCGGCAATCCTGGCAGTTTCTTCCGGACCGGCACCACTCACTGGACAACTCCTAAACTGGACGCAGGCGAATCGTCTGTCCGCGGCGCTTGAGCCCTCGCCTTAGAAGCAACCGGCCGGTTGCGGCAATGCTATGAAGTGACAGGTTCCCGTCGGGTGGGGGGCGTCTGGTCTGGTCACGCACCCAATGCCGCTTCGCTCTGCATCGCCGCCGACATCCCGCCATCGACAAGGATGTCAGTGCCGGAAATGTAGCTGGCGCGAGGCGAGACGAGAAAGTCCACGGCGTCGGCGATTTCGGCCATGGTGCCCTGGCGGCCAAGCGGCAGCGATCTTTGCATCTGGCTGCGATTGCCGCTGCCGCTCTCGGCCAGACCCATCGGCGAATCGATCAGGCCGGGCGAGAGCGAGACGATGCGCGCGCGCCGTTCCCCCCAGGCACGGGCCCGGCGCCGCACCATCCGGTTCACGCCGAGCTTGGCCAGCGAATAGGCCGAGCCCGGTGTCAATTCGCCGTTCAGCGCTTGCTCCAGCCGCTCCGCCAGTTCCGGGGCAAGCGGATCGTCAACCGCTGCGAGCACCGGCGCTGCGGGCGGCGGGATCAGATGCGCAGCCATCGAGGAAATGAACACTGCCGCACCGCCCGCTGCCATCAGCGGCAGCAGCGCCCGCTCGATCCGCGCTGCGCCAGCCAGGTTGACCGCAGCGATTGCCGTGCCACTGCCATTCGACACAGACATGCCCGCGACATTGGCGACTGCCTGCACCGGTCCCGATGCTGCCAGTGCATTGGCCAGCGCCGCGACCGAACTCTCCTGCGTAATGTCGCAGGCGAAAGTCATGCAGATCGCGCCCATCTCGTGCAACTTCGTTTGGCCCCCGGCGAGCTCGTCTTCGCCAAGGCTGGCCAGCACCACGCGGTGGCTCTGGCCGAGTTGCTGGGCAATGACCATGCTCATGCCGCCCGCGCCCACGACCAGCGCAACCGGCAGGTTGGGGCGGCTGTCAAAGCCTGGCACGGGGCGCTGCGCGGTCAACCGGCTTGGCCCCGTTCCGCCACTTTCACCCCGCCCATCATCAAGCTTTCGGCATGCGATTTCAGCACGGTCATCGGGAACACCGGCTCGACCTTGCTGGCCTCGTCGAGCCGGGCGATGTGGCCTGTGTCCAGTGCTACCTCCAGCCCGCCGAGATTGTCCTCAAGCTGCGCCAGAGTGCGCGCGCCCAGCACCGGCGAGGTGACGGCGGGGTTGAGCAGGGTCCAGGCGATGGCTACCTGCGCGGAGGTGCAGCCGAGTTCCCCGGCGACATCGGCAACCACTTCGGCCACGCTCAGCGAGCGTTCGGACAGTTTGC
Source organism: uncultured Alphaproteobacteria bacterium (assembly GCA_963791765.1). Taxonomy (GTDB): domain Bacteria; phylum Pseudomonadota; class Alphaproteobacteria; order Sphingomonadales; family Sphingomonadaceae; genus Novosphingobium. Next base: position 167,805 of record CAWBTL010000003.1, on the reverse strand, counting down.
CGCTCAGCACATTCTGGCCCTTGCGCGAGCCATAGTCGATTTCGGCGGTCAGGTTGGCGCGCGCGTATTTGCCCGACAGCACTCCGCCGCCCAGCGGTGACCACGGGCAGACGCCCATGCCCATTTCCTTCGCCATCGGGATCAGCTCGCGCTCGACGGTGCGCTCGATCAGGCTGTAGCTGATCTGCAGCGCGCAGAACTGGCTCCAGCCGCGCAGCTCGGCAATGGCCTGCATGCGGCTGGCCTGCCAGGCGGGGGTATCGCTGAGGCCGATGTAGAGCACCTTGCCGGCGCGCACGAGATCGTCGAAGGCGCGCAGGATTTCGTCCACCGGAGTGCGGAAGTCCCACATGTGGAGGTAGTAGAGGTCGATGAAGTCGGTCTTCATCCGGCGCAGGCTGTCCTCCACCGATTGCACCATGTTCTTGCGGTGATTGCCCGCCGCGTTGGGATTGCCGGGCTTGGTGGTCAGCGCAAATTTGGTCGAGATCACCAGATGGTTGCGGCGCTCTGCGATCATCGGTGCCAGCCATTCCTCCGACCCGCCCATCTGGCCATAGAAATTGGCGGTATCGATGAAATTGCCGCCCTTCTCGACATAGTGATCGACCATCGCCCTGGCATCCTCGGGCGTGCTGCCCCAGCTGCCCGCCCCGACCCCGAAGGTCATCGCGCCCAGCGTCAGCGGCGATACGCGCAAGCCCGAGCGGCCGAGCAGGCGATAGTCGTCAAGTTGCAGGGCCATGTGTGTTCTCCGGCTTTGGCTATGCCAGCGTCACCCCCAGCGCCCGCGCCAGCGCCTGCATGCGCAGCGCGGCGGCCTGCTGTGATTGCGGTGCCTTCACCGCCAGGCCGGAACCGTGGAATGCCCCAGGGATGACGTGCAGCTCAGCCGGAACCCCTGCCCGGGTCAGACGGCGGATATATTCGAGGCTCTCTTCCAGAAACAGGTCGAGCGCGCCGATCGAGATATAGGCAGGAGGCAGGTTGGAGAGGTCTTCCGCGCGCGCCGGGGCGGCGGTCTCATCGACGCCCTCGCTGCCTGGTTCCACCCCCAGCAGCGCTTTCCAGCCGTAGTGGTTCTTGTCCGGCGACCAGACGAATTCACCGGCACAGGGATGCGGATCGCTGGTGGTGCAGGTGCGGTCGTCCAGCATCGGATAGTCGATCAGCTGGAAGCAGATCGCCGGGGCCTTGCGTCCCGCCCGCGCCTCGTTGCGCGCATGTATCGCTAGCGCCGCGGCATGGCCGCCACCGGCGCTTTCGCCAAGCACGGCTATCCGCGCCGGGTCCACGCCCAGCTCTTCCGACTTGCCCGACAGCCAGCGCAGTGCCGCGTAATTGTCATGCAGCGAGCCGGGCCACCGGGTTTCGGGGGCAAGCCGGTAATCGACTGAAACCACCACGCAGCCCAGTTGCGAGGCGGTGGCGCGGAGCTGCATGTCGTTCATTTCGGCGGTGCCCAGCACATAGCCGCCGCCGTGGATATAGAGCAGGCCGGGGCGCAGTCCGTCGGCCTTGCCCGGCGGGGTATAGTGCAAAACGCGAACATCGGGATCGCCGGGGTGCCCCGGTATGAAGCGCTCCACACAGCCTATCGCCTCCAGCTCGGGCGGCAGCGGCGGAACTTCGCGCAGGGCAACAAAGCCGCTGCGGAACACTTCCGGGTCCAGGCTGAAATCGATGGCCGGAAACACGTCGATCATCGCATCGAGTTCCGGCGCGACGAGGTGGCGGGTGGATCTGGTGGCCATGGCATTCTCTCCCGATGGGTTTTTCGCCGCCCGTTTTCCCGGATTGGCGGCGGCTGGCAAGTGGCTTATGCCGGCGACACATAAAATTGGAGGGGGAGCGACGGCAATGGCGACATTCGTACTCGTGCACGGCGGCGGACATGGCGGCTGGTGTTATCAGAAAGTGGCGCGGCTGCTGCGGGCGCAGGGCCACATCGTCTATGCACCGTCGCTGCCCGGGATGGGCGAGCACACCGGCGAGCTGCGCCCCGGCATCGATCTTGAAGCGCATTGCGATGCGGTGGCGGCGCTGCTGCGCTGGGAGGACTTGCGCGATGCGATCCTGGTCGGACATTCCTATGGCGGGATGGTGATCACCGGCGCGGCGGACCGGGCGGCGGACCGCACCGGGCACCGCGTCTATCTCGACGCCGCTTACCCGCGCGACGGCGAATCGCTGCACGAGCACGCATTTGCCAGCATCGATCCGTTGCGTGCGGGCGCGTGGACCGAGAACGGGGTCGAACTGGTGATGAAGCCCGATCCGGCCTATGCGGGTTTTTTCGGCATCCACGATCCCGAGCTGGCGCTATGGACCACCGATCGGCTCACCCCGCAGCCCTGGGCCTGCTTCGCCCAGAAGCTGCACCTGCGCAACGAAGCGGCGATGCGCGCCATTCCCGAAAGCCATCTGATCTGCACCCCGACCATCCCGGGCCGCGACATGGAGCTGCTCAGGCAGCGGTCGCAGGGGCGGGTCTGGGATATCGACACCGGCCACGATCTGATGCTGACCGAGCCGCAATGGGTGGCTGACCGGCTGATGGATATCGCCAGGCTCTGATCCTGCCGGAGCCCGCCCCTCCCCGGAAGTCTATCAGATATTCCATTCAGAGCCCGTCCCCCTCCCGCAAGCGGGAGGGGGACTGGCATGCCCAGGCACTGAGTGGAATATGCGGGAGCCCGCCCCTCCCCGGGGTCGCAGTCGGGAAGGGGCGGTCCGGTGGCCGGGGCGGGGGGTCACCCGACCAGCGCAGCCTCGATGGCGATGCGGATCGCCTCGGAGGTGTGGTTGGCACCCATCTTGGTGAGCATATTGGCGCGGTGGATTTCGACGGTGCGCGGGCTGATCGCCAGCTGCTCGCCGATGCGGCGGTTGGACAGGCCCTCGGCGACACCGGCCAGCACTTCGCGCTCGCGCCTGGTCAGGCGCTCGATGCGGCTGCGGGCCATGGCCTCGCGCAGCTTGCGGTTACCCAGCGAGGCGACGCTCTTTTCGGCCTCGACCATAGCCTCGCCGATTTCTTCCGCGCCGAACGGCCAGTCGAGATAGTCGACGGCGCCATCCAGAATGGCCCGGACGATGCGGCTGGTCGTCGGCAATTGGGAGAAGCCCACCACCGGAAGCCAGTTGCCGCATTCGGTCATATGATCGAGCAGCGCGGCGATATTGTCGTCCTCGTCCTCGACCAGGATCACGCCCGACGATGGCCAGCGCATGCGGATTTCGCTGATATCCTCGAACGGTTCGACATGAATGGCGCTGCCCGCCAGCGCATGGCTGATCGAAGCGCGGCGGCGGACGCTGCTGTCGATCAGTTTCAGATTTTTGCGAAGCTCCATCGGATTTCCCCCTAGTTGGTTTCGCCTAGGGAGTTATGCCGATGCGGTGGTTGCGGCGCGGCTGGATTGCTCCGAAATCGAGCTAGTTTGCCTGCAATTCCCGACCTCTCCGGCAGAAATGCCCGGCTGGCGAATCACCATTACTGACCAGACTGGTGCTGCATCGCCCCGGCAATCTCGGCAAAGTCCTGGCGCAGCGCCTCGATGGCGGCACCATCGAAGCGGATCACGCTGTCCAGCAGCGTCCGCCGCGCCGCTGCGTAGAACTGGTGCAGCGCCGCCGCGATGCCCCTGTCGCCGGCTACGCCCAGCTGCAACGCGGTGACCGCGGACAGGGCTCGGGTCAGCGAAGAGCTTTTGCGGGCATTGTCGCCGCGCTCCTGCGCGATCAGGGCCCCGCCCAGCGCAGTGACCAGCTGCTCGTAGCACAGCGTCACCAGCCCCTGCTGGTCTGCGCCTTCGACCCGGGCGTCGAATTCGACGCGGCGATAGGCCTCGCGGGGGGAATGCTGCGCCATCATCTCAGCCCGCCTTCGCGTTCCACGCGGCGATCTGGCCCTGCAGGAAGGACAGTGTCGATTTCGAGGCACCGACGCGGCTGTCGGTCACCGCAAAGCGCTGCACCATCCGCGTGCGCAGCGCTTCCATCTGTTCGGTCAGTTTGGTCTGATCAGCAGTAATTCTTGTCTTCTGCCCGGCGTAGCGCGCGATCGACCCGGCGAGCGAACCCGGATCGCCCGCGACATTGGCGCGGCGCACGGTGGCATCGATCGTCGCATAGACCCCGTTGAGGCCGGTGGTGAACATCGCCGCCGCACCATTCGGATCGGCGGCGAGGGTTGCCGCCAGCCGCTTTGTGTCGAGCAGGAAGCTGCCGTCGCGCTGGGTGGACAGGCCCAGGTCGGCCAGCGTGCGCGGGGCGCTTTCGGGCGACAGGGGCATGATCACGGTACCCGCCAGCCCGGCCAGCGAGCGGCGCAGCGCCTGCGCGCCGCTGTCGCGGGCAAGGTCGCCGCTTTTGGGATCGGTGGCGGCATTGACCGCCGCGCCGACTTCGTTGAGCGCCGCAGTCAGATCCTGCATCGCCGAAGTGATCGCGGTCGCGGGATTGGCGAAGGTAACTTTGGTTGGCGCGCCGCTGTTGGTTGTGGTCAGCGCCAGGGTGACGCCGGGGATCGCATCGGAAACTGTGTTGCCGGGTGCAGTCATCGCCAGCCCGTCAACCCTGAAGGCGGCGTCGGCGGCGCTGGTCAGCCGCTGAGCAGGGGCGGCGGCAGGCGTCCAGGCGAGATTGGCGAGGCCTTCCTCGCCGAGGGTTTCGGCGGCCTCGAGGATAAAGGCATTGGCGGCGCCTTCCTGGCCCTTGAGCACCAGCCGGGCACCCGCGGTGGTCATCGAGACATAGGCGGAAACGCCCGCGCGCGCGCCGTTGATCGCGGCGGCGACATCGTTCAGTGTCGCGCCGCTGGCGATGGTGATCGGCACAGCGGCGTGGGCAAGATCCTCGGTGAAACCAGTCCCCGCGATGGTTCCGAAGCGCAGTGTCAGCGTGCCCGAGCCGGTCGGATCGGTGGCGGCGGCATAGGGCGGGGCGGCCAGGGTCTGGCTGGCGGCAATCTGGGTGACTTCGAGTGTATAACTGCCGACAGGCTGGCGCGAGCCCGATAGCGAAGCCTTGGCGACGGCGGCATTGGCGATCTGCGGCTGCGGCGAAAGATCGCCCTCGCGCACCCGCTCGCCCAGCGACGTGGCCAGGCTCAGCAGCATGCCCTTGATGTCAGAGGCGGCGGAAATCTGGCGGTCGATGGTTTCAGCACGGGTCGTCAGCCGGTTGGTGCGCCCGGCGAACTGGGCTTCGGCAAGGCTGTTGGCCAGCCCGATCATGTCGATCCCGCTCCCCCCGCCTAGCGCGGCGACGATGGTTCTGGTGACCGAAGATGTCGCGCTGGTGGTTTCCATGCTGGGTAGGACGGCAGCATTGGGGAGGGTTTAAGGCGATCTTGATTTACGCGGAGGCGCGGAGAAGTTGCGCCGGTGGCGATGCCCATGAAAATGCAGATGCATTCGCAAAATTCAAGATTGCAATGGTGTTGGGTGCCTGCGGCAACATCCACCTCCCCCGCGTCTCCGCGCCTCCGCGTGAACCCTATCCAGCCCCCGGATCGAGCCGCCCTTCGGCATCGAAGCGCAGCGTCACGGGTACGTCCACCACCGGCCGCACCGCCTGCTCGCCGCGTTTGAGCGAGAACACGAAGGCCAGCACGCTGGCGACGGCGGCGTAGAGTTCCTCGCGGATCACCTGCCGTTCGCGCGTGGTGTAATAAAGCGAGCGGGCGAGCGCGGGGTATTCGAGGCAGGGCAGGGCCAGCTCGGCGGCCAGTTCGCGCATCGCCAGCGCCTTTTCACCGCGCCCCTTGGCCAGCACCACCGGGGCGGCGGCCTTGAGCGGATCATAGGCCATGGCCACGGCGAAATGGCTGGGGTTGGTGACCACGAACTGCGCGGCCCGCATCGCGCCGGCGACGCCGCCCATGGCGATCTGGCGCTGGCGCTGGCGGATCGCTGCCTTGCGCTCGGGCGAGCCTTCGGCCTCCTTGCCTTCGTCGCGCATCTCCTGATGGCTCATTTTCAGCCGCATCATCCGCCGCAGCCACTGGATCGGGAAGTCGAGCAGCGCGATGATCGTCAGTCCGCCCGCCAGCGCGAACAGCAGCGACACGATGGCATCCCACCCATAGGCAAGCTGGCTGGCCAGTTCGCCGCGGCCCAGCCCGAGCAGATCGCCAATCCGCCCGCGCGCCCAGAGCCAGGCGATGACGCCCAGCAGAATCACCTTGGCGAGGCCCTTGGCGATCTCGATCCAGCCGGTTGGGCCGAACATCCGCTTGAGCCCCGCCAGCGGATTGACACGCGATGCCTTGGGCATGAGGTTTCCCGCCACCCAGCGGCCCTTGCCGAAACCGAGCTGCGAGACCAGCGAGACGGCGAGCACGCAGCCGCCCAGCACCAGCACCGGCGGCATGGCCAGCGCCAGCAGGAACAGCATGATCCGCGCCGGATCGAAGGCCTCGATGGCATTGCGGTCCCAGACGAATCCGGCGCGCAGGGCCTCGCCGAACATGCCGAGCATCCACGGCCCTGCGAACTTCAGCCAGACCGCACCGGTAAGCATCACCGCCGCCGTCGCCAGCTCGCGCGAGCGCAGCACATCGCCCTTGCCGGCGGCATCCTGTTGGCGCTTGGCGGTTGGCGCAAAGGTCTTTTCGCCGCTGTCGCTCATCTGCTGGCCAGGCTCCGGGCATGGGCGATGGCATCGGCGGAAAGGTCAGTCATCTGTTCGGTGACCAGTGGCGCGGCAACGATCAGCGCCGCCAGTCCGGCAAGGATGCCCGCAGGCAGTCCGAGGGCAAACAGGTTCAGCGCCGGGGCCGAACGGCTCAGCACGCCGGTGACGACCTGCACCACCAGCAGCACCAGCGTCACCGGCAGGGCGATGGCGACTCCGGTGGCGAACATGGCGCTGGCGAAGCCCGCCAGCTCGGCGCTCTTGCCTGCCATCACCCAGCTCTCGCCCGGCGGAAACACCTGGTAGCTGTCTATCAGCAGCGCGATCCAGTGGAGGTGTCCGCCCAGTGCCAGGAACACCAGTGTCAGAACCACGCCGAAATACTGACCCAGCGCCGGCGAGTGGCTGCCGCTGTTGGGATCTACGGTGCTGGCCATGCTCATGCCCATCGCGCCGCCGATCACCTCGGCGGCAATGACCGGCGCGGCGAACGACAATTGCAGCACGAAGCCAAGCGCAAGCCCGATCAGCACTTCGCCGGCAGTGATCAGCACGCCCTCCGCGGAGAAAATCGCGGGTGGCGGCTCCAGCGGTGTCCAGCTGCAGACCAGCACGGCCAGTGCGCCGGTGACCACCACCCGCGCCTGCGCCGGCACGCTGCCTGACCCGAAGAAAGGTGCGGCCAGCATCGCTGCGCCGATCCGCACCATCGCGAACAGCAGTCGCCAGAATTCGCCCTCCAGCGCGCCGAAGCCGAAGTCGAGTGTGTTCACGCGGCGGTGCCCATTCCGGTGCCCAAGCTGGTATTGGCGATCTGGGCGAAGATATCCTGGGTGAAATCGCTGACCAGTCCCATCATCGATGCGCCGAACACCACCAGCACCAGTGCAGTCACGGCCAGCTTGGGCACGAATGTCAGCGTCTGCTCGTTCACCGAGGTCGCCGCCTGGACGATACCGACGACCAGGCCGATCGCCAGGCTCGCCAGCAGCACCGGCGCGGCGACCAGCGCGGTCACCCACAGCATGCGGTCGGTAAGGGCGAGGAGCGAGAGGGTTTCGTTCATGATGTTCCCCTCCCGCTTGCGGGTGAGGTCAGGGGTGGTTGAGTTGAGGCAGGGTGTTGAACCAAGGCAAGGTGACCCACCCCCGGCCCCTCCCGCAAGCGGGAGGGGGGAAGGAATTGGGGCACCTTCAGGACACCCCCCATCACCCGAAACTCGCCGCCAGCGAGCCCATCAGCAGGGCCCAGCCATCGACCAGCACGAACAGCAGCAGCTTGAACGGCAGCGAGACGATCGTTGGTGACATCATCATCATGCCCAGGCTCATCAGCACCGACGAGACCACCAGATCGATCACCAGGAACGGCAGGAACAGCATGAAACCGATCTGGAAGGCGGTCTTGAGCTCGCTGGTGACGAAGGCCGGCAGCAGGATCGAGAAGGGCACGTCTGCCGCCCGGGCGAATTTGGGGGCCTTGGCCATCTCGGCAAACATGGCAAGGTCGCGCTGGCGGGTCTGGGTCAGCATGAAGGCGTGAAACTCGCGGCCACCCGCCTGGATGGCACTGGCGGCGTCCATGGTGCCCGCGGAATAGGGCGCGATCGCCGAAGCGTTCACTTTTTCCAATGTCGGCGCCATCACGAACAGCGACAGGAAGAGCGAGAGGCCGACCAGCACCTGGTTGGGCGGCGACTGCTGCAGCCCGATCGCCTGCCGCAGGATCGACAGCACGATGAGGATGCGGGTGAAGCTGGTCATCATCAGGATCAGGCTGGGCAGGATCGTCAGCAGCCCCATGATCAGCAGCAGCTGCAGCGACATGCTCATCCCCGAACCCTGCCCGCCGGTCATCGCCCCGAACGCCCGGTCGAGCGCGCCGGGAACCGCAACCTGGGCGTGGGCGATGGAAGGGAGCAGGAGTGCGGGGAGGGTGGCGAGGGCAAACGGGTTTCGCGCGGAGGCGCGGAGGCGCGGAGAAATGGTGTGGCGCCGCAGGCTCTTTACCGATCCGAGGCAGCTTGAATTTGTTCTGGAATGGCAATGCGACCTTGCCGCAGGCGCCTCTTCTCCGCGTCTCCGCGTCTCCGCGCGAGTCAATTTAACTTCAATCACAGCACCACCTCCCGCGCGGGTGCTTCGGCCAGCCGGGCCAGCCCGCTGCGCGACACCGAAACCAGGATCTCGCGCCCGTGGAATTCGATTACCGCCAGCTTGAGTGTCGGTGAGAGCATGGTCGTCTCGACGATCCGCACCGATTTTGTGCCCGCTTCGGCACCGGCGCGCTCCTGCAGTTTCTTCGCCAGCTTGAGGCAGCCCCAGGCGAGGAGGCCGATCAGCGGCAGCAGCACCAGCAGTTTGAGAATGTACCAGATCATCGCACATCGCCCTCGGCGGCGAGCGGCGTGCTCCCGAGCAGTTCGACGATCCTGAGGCCAAAGCGGCCGCCCTGGGCGACGATCTCGCCTTTGGCGATGGGTGTGCCGTTGACCATGACATCGAGCAGTTCGTCGGTCAGCCGGTCGAGGACGACCACGCTTTCCTCGTTGAGCGCGAGCACCTGCTTGAGCGTCATGTCGGCACGGCCGAGTTCGACCGAAAGGCGCACGTCGACATCCTTGAGGAAATCGAAACCGCGTGGCTGAAATGTCATATCGGGTTTTCCTGTTGATCAGAAGGCTTGGGTAATCTGGATGGCAACGCGCTCGTCGGTGGCGCCGGCGGTGCCGTGGGCGATGGTCCGCCCGCCGATGCGCAGGGGCACACTGCGGGCGACGGCGACGGGGATGATCTGGCCGGGTTCGAGCAGCGACAGCGCCGACACCGCGAACGGCATATCGACAAGCACCGCGCTGAGCGTCAGCGGCACTCCGCCAAAGGTTTCGCCCGATGGATCGGACTCGCCGCTCGGTGCGGGCGCGCGGGTGCCGTCACCGTGACCGAACAACATGGCAAGCCCATCGAGCGGCAGCGCCAGCGTCAGCCGCCACGGCGTGCGGTCCTCTTCCTCGACATTGATGGCGAGCACGGCCAGCTGCGGGTTGCCGGCAAAGGGGGCCAGTTCATAGAGGCTGGCGGAGCGGCGCAGCGGGTTTGCCGCGCCGCCAAAGGCTTCGGCAATCGCGGAAACGGTCAGCGCCTCCAGCCGTTCGATCATCAGTTGCGCCGAAAGCGGGAATGCTTCGGGCAGCGGCGATGGGGCATCCCCCCGCCCGCCGAACGCCCGGTCGACCAGTCGCAACACGGCCTGCGCCTCCAGCGATGCCAGCAGCGGCGTGGCCTGCGCGCCCAATGCCAGCAGGCTGTTCGCCGCCAGCTGGACAAAATCCCCGGACAGTTCGACCAGGCTGCATTCGCGGGGGGCTTCCGATGTCACCAGCGGCGGTTCGCCGCCCGTCAGCGGGGCAAGGGCGGAGGCCAGCCCGCGCGCCAGCCGCTCGCCCAGCCTCGCGAAGTGCGGCAGCAGCTCGGCAGGCGCGGGGCCGGCGCGCAGCAGCTCGGGGCAATGCTGCGCGAGCATCCGCTCGGCAATCAGGGCGCGTTCCGGCTTCACTGGATGATGAACGCCTTGAAGTAGACCGCATCGACGCCGCCGAAACCCTCGGTCTCGGTGAGCACCGTGTTGATCGCGGCGGTCAGGCGCTTTTGCAGCTGCGCCTTGCCAGCCACCGAATAGACGTCCTCTTCGGGCGTCTCGGCGATCACCGCCAGCATCGCCGAACGGATCGCCAGCTCGTGCTTCTTCATCCACATCAGCACCCGCCCGTCGCGGCGGGTCGAGGCGGCGAGGCTGATCTGCACCAGTGCTTCGGACTGGTGCAGGTTGGAGGTGAAATCCTCGGCAAAGCTGTAATAGCTGGTGCGGTATTTGCTGCCGCCCTCGCCATCGACTTCGGGCAGGCCGCCGCCTTCCTTCTCGCCCTCGGCCTTGACGGCGTAGGGGTCCTCCTCGCCCTTGAGCACGAGCTTGGGGTTCTTGTCTTCCTTCACTTCGTGCCCGCCGCCGCCGACAATTCCGGCCTGGACCATGGCGAAAACCCCGCCGCCGCCCGCGCCGATCAGCGTCAGGCCGATCAGAAGTTTCACCATCAGGCCCTTGCCCTTCTTTTTGGGCTTGGCTTCCTTGTCAGGAGTATCGCTGCTCATCATTGGTCCTTCGGATGCTGGATTGGTTCGGTTCAGGCGTAGATGCCGCCGCGCCGATCGCCGGGCTCATCACTGGGAGCCGTCGGGGCGGAGCGTGCGGGATTGGCGGTGGGCGCATCGCGCACTGCACCGCGCGGTTGTGAGCGGGCCTGCGCTTCGGACTGGCCGGGGTTCGAAGCTGCGGCCTGCTGGCCGGCACTGTCCTGGCGCGGGGCGGAGGCGGCATTTTCAGATGAAGAGGGTGCAGTCTGGCCCGCCGAAGATTGGGCAGATGCGGCCGCGGCCTGCACTGCGGGGAGGAAATCGGGGTCTGCGCTGGCCATGGCCACCGAGAGGTTTCCGCCATCCTGCTCGAAGCGCAGCGTGACCTTACCGAATTCGCCATGCGAGAGCGCTGCCGCGACAGCCAGCGGCCCCTGCACCGGCAAGCCCGCCTCGCGCGCCTCGACCAGCCGGTCGACAAGCGCTGCAAAATCATGCGCGGGCAGCACCGGGGCGGCGGCGGGAGCAGCGGCAGGCGGGCCAAATGTCGCCGCCTCGCGCATGGCGAGCAGCGGCGGCATTGCGGGTTCGGCCAGGCGAGCCGCGTCGCTGGTGGCGGTGAGGTCAGCCAGAGCGGAAGCGGTGCGCGGGCGGGGTCTGCTATCGCTGGCTTCCGTGGCAGCGACAAGGACCTGGCGCGGCGCTGCAGCGGGCAGGAATGCCGCTCCAGAAGCCTGCACCGGAAGGGCTGGCGGCTGGCTGGCGGCGACCGGCATTTCACCAATGACTTCGGCAAGCTGGTCTGGCAGTGCCGTTGCGACGAGCGTTGCGGAATGAGTGACGTTGGCAGTTTTGCGAGCCGGTAGTCTCTCGGGCTGCTGGGCTGCTGCGGGGGCAATCGACAGCACCGGGCCATCGGTTGGGATCGTTAGCTGAAGTGACGCCGGGCGCGGCATTGCCGCTGGAGCCAGCTGCGAACCGGTCAGTCGCGCTGCTTCCTTGACCGGCGGGCGAGTTGCGACCAGGCTGCTGTCCAGCGGTGTCAATTGGACGACAAATACAGGAACCTCAAGCTTACTTGAGCTCGTAATTTTCTGTGCCAGAACCGGGGTATCGGCGACCACCGGCACCGCTTCCTCCGGCTGCCTCTGGCCGACGGGCGCGGCCACGGGTTGCTGCGCCGGGGTGACACGATCCGGCTTGCCGGTTGCGGGTTTTGGTGCTGCAATTTCCAGCGGAACGGCAATCGCAAGCGGTCCGGCAATGGCGATCGACTGGGGTGTTTCCTTCTCCTCCGGAGCCTCATCGTCGGGCGCAGCAGGCGCGTCGGTTTGGGCTATCGCGCTGGCTACGGGCTTCGCGCCAACCGGTGATGCAAGCGGCAGGGCAAACGGCAAAATCTTGCCGCCCGGCTTGCCGTCCACTGGCATGGGGAGGGCTTTCTCCTGAGCGCGCGCATTGCCGCTCGCTGCCAGCCCTTCCGTCAGTCCTTGCGCCAATAGCGCCTCGAACCCTGCGGAAAAGCCCTGCGTTTCCGCCTGCGCGGGACCCGGCCCGGCGAGGGCCAGCAGCTTGGTGATGGCGGAAGGGGCGACAGGCTGGATCATCTGGCAGGAACTCGCATCGAAGGTATTCCTGTCTATTCAAGACCCGTGCCAAGTGCCTTTCGGCCACCCAGCACGGGCAAAATTACGCTCGCGGCGACCACCCGCGCCTGTCTGTCCGCGCGGGTTCCGACGGCAGCGCGGCTGCGTTCGGCGGCGGCGAGGGTGCCGAGCTTGGCGTCGGCGATCAGCCGGGCGCGGGCGGCGTCGCCGCTGGTGCTTGCGGAGATGCCCTGCAGCGCCCCGGCGAAGCGGGCGAGCTGCTGCAGCGCCCCGCCGTCCAGCGATTCGCCGCGCGCGGCATAGTCGGCGGCCAGGCGGCGGGTGCGCGCAGCGATGGTTTCGAGCTGCGCCAGTGTGCTCTCGGCCTCGGCGGAATCACGCGCGGCGGCCTGTTTGGCGATGGCGCGAACGCGTTCCAGCCGTTGCAGGCGCAGCAGGCGCGCGCGTTCAGCCGTCATCGCCGATCAGCGCGGCAAGTTCGATGAAGCTTTGCTCAATGCCGATACTCTCGCTCGCCGGCTGGCGCAGGAAGCGCGCCATCGGCTCGTGCATGGCGATGGCGCGGTCGAGCTGGGCATCGGCCCCGGCGCGGTAGGCGCCCATCAGCACGAGGTCGCGGTTGGCCTCAAAACTGGCGGTGAGCGCGCGGAAGCTGACGGCGAGGTGCTGCAGATCGGGCGCGACAATGTCGTTCATCACCCGGCTCAGCGATGCGGGGATGTCGATGGCCGGATACTGTCCGCGCTGGGCCAGTTCGCGCGACAGCACGATATGCCCGTCGAGGATCGAGCGCGCGGTATCGACCACCGGGTCGTCCTGGCTGTCGCCATCGGCGAGCACGGTATAAACGCCGGTGATCGAGCCGCCGCTCGCTGCCGAATTGCCCGCGCGCTCGACCAGCTTGGTGATCGTTGCCAAGGCCGAAGGCGGATAGCCGCGCGCCGCGCCGGGCTCGCCCAGCAGCAGGCCGATCTCGCGCGCGGCATGGGCGACGCGGGTCAGGCTGTCCATGATCAGCAGCACACGGCGGCCCTCGGCGCGGAAGTGTTCGGCAAGGCAGGTCGCCAGCATCGCCCCGCGCAGCCGCAAATTGGGCGCATGGTTCGGCCGGCACCGCAACCACCGCGATGCGGCCCCGGTTCGCCCTGTCCATGTGCTTTTCAACAAAACCCGAAACCTCGCGGGCGCGCTCGCCGATCAGGCCAACGACGACGACATCCGCCTCGGCCCCGTGCGCGATCATGTCGAGCAGCACCGATTTGCCGACCCCCGATCCGGCCATGATGCCGATGCGCTGGCCAATGCCACAAGTAGTGAGCGCATTGAGCGCACGCACCCCGGTGTCGAACACCTCATGCACCGGGCTGCGATCGAGCGCGCCGGTGCGGATGCCGCCCGATGGCCATTCGTGGCGGGCGTGGACCGGGCCGAGTCCGTCGATCGGCAGGCCCTCGCCATCGACCGCGCGGCCAAGAAATGCCTCGCCCACCGGCAGCAGCCCGGGACGTCCCTCGGGCCGCACCCGCGCGCCGGGGCGCAGCATGACCGAATTGCCCAGCAGCATTGCCAGGGTGCGGCCATTGCGGAACCCGATGACTTCGGCGGAAAGTGTGACATTGCGCCCGTGTGAGACGCGGCACAGCGCACCTACCGGCACCGACAGTCCGCTGATCTCGAGCAGGCCGCCGTCGCAGGCCGCGACCAGCCCGTAACGCTGCGGCGCAAGCGCCAGCGGGGCCGAGGCGAAATCGGCGAGGATGGAGTTGAGCAAGCCATTCCCCCTCCCGCTTGCGGGAGGGGTTAGGGGTGGGTCACTCTGCTCCGGGCACCAAATTCTGACTGGCCCACCCCCAGCCCCTCCCGCAAGCGGGAGGGGAGGGCTTGCGGCCACAATATTGGACGCAACTGGCCGAATGTCATCAGCTGGCTCACAGTCCCGCTTCAACATTGCGCCAGCGCCTCGGCAATGGCGCGGCGCCACTGGTCGGGGCCGTCCTCGACCCCGCCGCTGGCGGTTTCGACGCGCAGGCTCCCGCGCGGCAGTGTCGGGTCGGGCTGGACTGACCAGTCAAGGGTCAGCTGCGACGAGACCAGCGCCAGATCGGAGGGATTGAGGCGGATCACCCGCTCGTCGTCGGCGCGGGCGAACATTGCGGCGGCGGCTTCGATGCGGGTCAACAGTGCCGCTTCGTCCAGCGCCAGCGGGGCGAGGGCGCTTTCGCACAGGGCCGCAACCGTATCGCGCAGCCGCTGGCGCAAAAGCTCGGCCATATCGTTGTCGAGCCGCGCGAAGGACAGCGCCAGCGCCTCGCGCGCCTGCGCTTCCTCGCTGGCCAGCTGGGCGGCAGCTTCGGCGGTTTCGGCAGAGCCTGCAGCATAGCCCTCGGCATAGGCAATGGCCTCGGGATCATCCGGCACAGAGTTGGTCAGCGGCGCGGGCGCGGCGGCAAAGCGCAGGTCGGTGCGAAAGCCGGTACTGGGTGCAAAGCCCTTGAAAGGCGGAGCAGGCCTCCCCTCCCCTTCAGGGGAGGGGCTTTGCTTGCGCAACACCTCAGACATAGTCTTCATCGCCCGACGAGCCGAAGGCAATCACCCCCTCGGCGGCAAGGCGGCGGGCGGAGGCGACGATCTGCTTCTGCGCATCGACCACCTCGGCCAGCTTGACCCGGCCGCGCGCGGCAATCTCGTCGCGCACCCCGTCGGCGGCGCGGCTCGACATGGCGCGGAAGAACACTTCGCGCTCTTCCTCGGCGATGCCCTTGAGCGCGTCGATCAGCGCATCGTTGTCCACTTCGCGCAGCAGGTTGCCCATCGATTGCGCGTCGAGCACGAACAGGTGCTCGAACTTGAACATCTCGCCCTCGATCTGCTTGGCCAGCGCCTTGTCGATGCGGGCGATCTCGGGCATCACCCGCTTTTCCATGGCCTTGCCTGAATTGTTGATGATGTCGGCGGCCTCGCGCACCCCGCCCATGGTCAGCATGCCCTGGCCGTGGTTTTCGCCGATCCGGCGGGTGAGCAATTCCTCGAGCATCGCGATGGCATCGGGCGAAACCGGGCCCAGCGTGGCGATGCGGTGGACGATTTCGCTTTGCGAGCCGGGCGGCAGGGAATGCAGAACTTCGGCGGCGACTTCTGGGTCGAGCTGGACCAGCAGCACGGCAATCGCCTGCGGATGCTCGCCCTTGAGCAGCGGCGCGATGGCCTGCGGAGTCAGCCAGCGCGCCAGTTCGAGCGGCGAGGCCTGGGGCTGGTTTGGCGCGATGCGCTGCATCAGATTGCCGGCCTTCATTTCCCCGACCGCGCGCGTCATCAGCGAGCGGACCTGGCCGACGCGGTCATGCGCGACGAGGCCCAGCTTCGAGGTCCGGTCGACGAAGCCGGCGATGGCATGGGCGATAACCTCGGGCCCGATTTCGCCCAGTGCGCACATCTTCTCGCCCAGCAGTCGCAGCTCGCCGGGTTCGAGTTCGGACAGGATCCGCGCGGCCTGATCGTCTTCGAGCAGCATCACCATCACTGCGGCGCGGTCGGCTTCGCCCATGGGAAGTTGCAGGTTCATGCCGCGGCTCCTTCGTCAGGCTGACCCAGCATCAGCCGAAGCGCCGCGACGGCATTCTCGGGCTGCTGCGCGACCAGCTGCTGGGCAAGGCCAACTTGCTGGCTGAGCACGGCCGGGTCGATCGGCGTGGCGGCTCTGGCGGTGCCATCGGTGAGCTGCGCCGGACTTGCCGCGCCCGGCGAGGCATCCCCCGCGGGCTCGCGACGCAGTGCCTTGATCAGCGGGCGCACGCCCAGCAGCAGCACCAGCAGCACCGCGATCAGCGCCACCGCATTGCGCAATACGGCGGCGAACCAAGGCGCTTCATAGACCGGTGCGGCTTCGTCCTCGACCACTTCAAACTTGCGCGAGAGCACCGCCACCTGATCGCCGCGGCTGGGGTCTGCGCCCACGGCGGCGCTGACCAGCTGCTTGACCTGGTCGATTTCAGCCTTGGTGTTCTTCATCGCCGTGCCGCTGATCGCAACCGCGACCGACAGCCGCTTGAGCTTGCCCGGCGTCGAATTGGCGACGGCCACTTCGCGGCCGAGTTCGTAGGTGCGGCTGGTGCTGGAATTGCCGCTGACTGGCCCCGGCTGGCCGCCCTGCTGAGTTGCCGGGTCCGAGCCCTGCGGCGGGCCTTCCTTGGCCTTGGCGGGCGGCGGCGGCGTGTTCGAGAGCACACCCGGCACGCCGCTGGCGGTGCCCGGCGTCGCCGAAGAGGATTGCTGCTGCGATTCTGAACGGACGACGCCGTCCTTGTCATAGCTTTCGCGCGCCGATGTCACCTGGTCCATGTCGAGTTCAACCTGGATCTCGCTGGTGAAATTCCCCGCGCCCAGCATCGGCGTCAGCAACTGATCAACCTGGCCGCGCAGCTTCTCTTCCATGCGCGCCTGCAGTTCCAGCCGGTCGCCGTCGATGCCGGCCTTGTCGGAGAGCAGGCGGCCGTGCTGATCGGCGACGCGCACGGCATCCGGGGTCAGCCCCGGCACCGATCCCGCGACCAGATTGACGATTGCCGAAACCTGGCTGTCGGAAAGTTGCCGCCCGCGCGAAAGGCGCAGCATCACCGAGGCCGAGGGCGGCAGATTGTCGCGCACGAACACCGATTTTTCGCCCTCGGCAAGATGGACGCGGACGGATTCGACGCCGTCGATTTCCTGGATGGTGAGCATCAGATCGTGCTCGCGTGCGCTGCGCAGCCGCTCGCCTTCCATGGTGCGGCTGGCGCCCATCGGCAGGCTGTCGAGCATCGCCGCGCCGCTCTCGGGGCTCGCCAGCGCGCCGTCGGAGGCGACCAGCATGCGGGCGCGGTAGAAATCGTCCTCGCCCACGCTCAGCGCGCCGGTCTGGTTGTCGATGCTGTAGGCGATTGAGGCCTTGTCGAGCGCATCGGCGACGCTGGCGCGCTCGCTATCATCAAGCTGCGAATAGAGCGTTCGCTGCGGTGCCGGGGCGATCGTGGCATAGGTCAGCGCCACTGCGCCCAGCGCAGACAGGCCGACGAACAATGGCAGCAACCGGCGCACCGCGCCCTGCCCGGCGAAGTTGCCCAGGCGGTTGAGTGCGCTGCCCCCGGCGGGATCGGTGAGCGGCGCGAGCAAGGAGCCTTGCGGCGCGGCAGGGACGAGGTCACTCATCTATCACACTCCCATCCGCATGATGTCCTGGTAGGCGGACAGCAGCCGGTTGCGGACCTGCAGCGTGGCCTCGAAGGCGACGCCCGCTTCCTGCCGTGCCAGCATCACCTTGGCGACATCGGTCACTTCGCCGCGCTGATAGGCATTGGTGATGTCCTCCGACCGGTTTTGGGCGTCGCTGACCCCGTCGAGCGCGGATTTGAGCGCGCCTGCAAAGCCGCCTGCCGGGCCGTTGGCCTCGGGCGTTTCGGCAGAGGGCTTGGCCTCGCGGACCTGCTGGAGCAGCTGCGATCGGTCGATGATCTGCTGGCGCAGCGCAATGATCTGCTGGATCCCCGCCGCGCCCGTCGCGCCTCCTATCGGGTTCATCGCCGGCCTCCGGCGACGGCCATGCCGGCCTCACGGAACGAGGCTAGGCGATAGCGCAAGGTGCGCTCGGATATGCCGAGCTGGCGGGCAGCGGCGACGCGGCTGCCGCCGCAGGCGTCGAGCGTTTCCATTATGGCGCGGGCCTCGGAAATCTGGACGATGTTTGATAGACTGCCCTGGGCTGCGGGTTCGATGATGGGGGCTTCGCTCACCACCAGCCGCGCGGGCTGGTCGAAAACGATATGTTCGGCTTCGATGAGCACTTTGCCGCCCGCCAGCAGCAGCGCGCGGCGGATGACATTTTCCAGCTCGCGGACATTGCCCGGCCAGCCGTGCTGGCTGAGCAGCGCCAGCGCGCCGTCCGAAATCCACGGCACGTCACGGGCTTGCGGGGTGTGGCGCAGCGCCAGCGCGAAGGCGAGCGGGGCGATATCCTCTGTCCGTTCGCGCAAGGGCCGCAGCGCCAGGGGGAATACGTTGAGCCGGTAGAACAGATCGGCGCGGAACCGGCCCTCGGCCACTTCGGTGGGCAGGTCGCGGTTGGCGCAGGCGATGATGCGGACGTCGATCTTGATTGCTTTGGTCGAGCCGATCGGCACCACCTCGCCTTCCTGCAAGGTGCGCAGCAACTTGGCCTGCAGGCTGACCGGCATCTCGGCGATTTCGTCGAGCAGCAAGGTGCCGCCGTCGGCCGCGCGGAAGAAGCCCTCGCTGGACTGGCTGGCGCCGGTGAAGGCGCCCTTCTGGTGGCCGAACAGCAGCGCCTCGAGCATGGTTTCGGGCATGGCGGCGCAGTTGACCGCCACGAAAGGCCCGTTGCGTCGCGGGCTGCGGGCGTGGATGAAGCGGCTGAGCACTTCCTTGCCGGTGCCGGTCGGGCCGTTGATCAGCACCGGGATGTCGCTGTCGGCCAGCCGCTCGGCCAGCGCGAGGATCGAGAGGCTCTCCGGGTCGGCGGCGATCGGCATGCCGGGGCGGGCGGTGCAGGCGAGCAGCGCAGCGAGCGCGGCATCGCTGGCGGCATCGCAATAGGCGAGAGCGAGGCCGGAACCTGCCGTGCGTCGGATCGAAGGCCGGGCGCAGCGCTCCAGGCTCACCACCTGGGCGCGCGGCGGCAGCGGCGAACGGTCGGCAGTGTCGCGCAGCAGCACCGGCTGATCGAGCCCCAGATTGGCTGCAATCGCCGCCGCGCGCTGCACCAGCGGCGCATGCGCCTTTTGCACTGCCGCGCCCATATCCAGTCCGTTCATGTTTCGAGCCCCCCGGTTAACCAAACTTCGTGAGGCTGTTTTGCGCGTAAACGTCAAAGGCTCCGGTAATTTAAGGCCTCGGGCAAATGCGTAGTTCCCACGCTTTCCCGTCATCCCCGGCTTTTTTCCGACTGACGTCGGATCGGCACCAGCCCGCTCCCCCGCCCGGCCACCCATAGGATACCATGACTGGGTGGCCGGGCGGGGGAGCGGGTTGGTGCCGGCTTGACTGGCAATCTCCCGGCAAAAATCCGCCCTTAATTTTGCCGCCCGCCGTCCGGTCTTTGCTGTGGCAGCCGCTTCGGATGGTCCGGACGGCCCCCCCATCTTCGGGACTATCTTACGGGAGTTACTCATGGCGGTTATCAACACCAATATCGGCGCACTGCGCGCCTCGAATGCTTCGAACTCGGCCAGCCGGATGCTCGGTCAGGCGATGGAGCGCCTGTCGACCGGCAAGCGCATCAACGGCGCCAAGGACGATGCCGCGGGCCTCGCCATCGCCACCAAGATGACATCGGAAGTCCGCGCCATGGCGCAGGGCATGCGCAATGCCAACGACGGCATCAGCCTTGCCCAGACAGCGGAAGGCGCGCTTCAGGAAGTCACCAACATGATGCAGCGCGTTCGCGAGCTGGCGGTGCAATCGAAAAGCGGCACCTATTCGGTCGATGACCGCACCTACATGCAGGCGGAAGTCACCGAACTGCAGCTGCAGATCGACGATGTGCTGACCAACACCAAGTTCAACGGCGTCAACCTGTTCAGCAAGGTCACCGGCACCAATGTCACTGTCGATATCGCCACCGGCGGTTCGGCCACCGACGCGGTGACGCTGACCAGCCAGGGCATCGATGGCACCAAGCTGACGGCGGCCGCGCTGAGCGTTGTCGATGTTACTGTCGCGGCAACCACGATCACCAACATCGACGATACCATCAAGGGCGTGAACGCCACCCGCGCCACCCTCGGCGCCGGCCAGAACCGGCTCGAGAGCGTGGTCAACAACCTGACCAACAATTCGACTAACCTGGCCGATGCCCGCTCGCGGATCGAGGACACCGACTATTCGTCCGAAACCACCGCGCTGGCCAAGGCCCAGATCCTCAGCCAGGCCTCGACGGCGATGATCGCCCAGGCCAACCAGAGCCAGCAGAACGTGCTGTCGCTGCTGCGCTGATCGCAGACGTTCCCCAAGCCTGACCCTTCCAGGCTGGCCCGGCGGTCCCCCCAGGGACCGCCGGGTTTTCTTTGCGATGATAGAAATCGCTGCGATTCCCGCGCGAACAGGAGTAGCATCCAGACCTCAAGATGGAGGCTGCCATGCAAGACCACGTCTACAAGCTCACCGAAATCGTCGGCACTTCGCACAAGGGCAACGACGCCGCGATCGAGGCGGCGCTGACCCGCGCCAGATCGTCGATCCGCAATGTCCGCTGGTGGGAAGTCATCGCCTCGCGCGGGTTCATCGAGCAGGACGGCACGGTGCAGTATCAGGTCACCCTGAAGGTTGGCTTCACCCTCGACGAGTGAGCGTTTGCATAAATTGCGCAGAATAGTAGCGGCGCCGCGCGCTTCAGAGGAATAGCGGGCGGACATGGTTTTGCGTCCGCCTGGCTTGCCCTGGCGCTGCATCCCGGCCCCGCTTGCCCGCCAGCCGCCATGTCGCCGCGAGTCGGCATCCGCATTCAGGCCAATCCCGCCAAAAATTAACTTTTGCCCCGATTTTTGCGGGGCTGGTGTCGCGAATTGAGACATATCCGGCGTTTGCGAAGGTAAATGAGCCGTAAAATTTCTGTTGAGACGGGAATCCATCGGGTGTAAGTTTCCAGTCAGCAGCTTTGTAAACGCAAAGTGCAGCTGGCGGGGGCTCAGATACATCCTCGGCAGTTAAGGGGCGCCAAAAAGATTTGTTGAACTGCAAGCCGGTCGGCAGCCGCGCCTTATGGCGTTGTCGATTGCTGGTTCGTCACGCGCAACCTCGGTTGTGCGGCCGGAGAACTGTGCTTGTTGTGAAACCGATCCCGACGAACGGCCTGGTTTTCAGGTTTTTTCTTCGGAATGCTTGAATTTAACCTTCGAGCTTAGCGCTCATAACAATTTAACTAGGGGAATTATCATGGCCAGCAGCTTCAACGTCAACCAAGCCGATCTCGAGTACATCCTCAAGCAGATCAAGATCGCCGAAGTCCACGCCAGCGGCACGCCGCTGGTCAATGCGATCATGGCCGCCTATGGCGTAACTGCGGCCAACGCAGCGCAGCTGCCGGCTGGCCTGCGCACGGTCGATGGCACATACAACAACCTGATTGTCGGCAACGAGGAATTCGGCGCTGCCGATACGCTGTTCCCGCGCCTGACCGACCCGGTTTACAGCAACGAGCTGGATGGCGATTCCATCACCTTCGGTCCCACGACCATCACCAACACCAATTACAATCCGGCCTCGGGCTTCAACAGCGTCGCCGACGAGGATCCGCGCACGATCACCAACCTGATCGTCGATATGACCGCCGGCAATCCTGCCGCGGTTACTGCCGCGCTGACCTATCATGGCATCACCGGAGCCGCCGCAACCGCAGCGCGCGCCGCGATTGCTGCTGCCAATGCTGCGGTGACCACTTCCGCCCTAGCCGCCTACGACGCCGATATTGCCGGCGGCGGCACGCCGGCTTCGGCCACTGCCGCCGCGACCGCTGCGGTTGGCGTTGCCACCGATGCGCTCAATGCGGTTCTCGATGGCTACGGCATCGAGCACGATCCGCTCGGCAGCCTGGTGATTCCGAACCTTTCGCCCGATATCGGCCTGTCGCCCGGCTTCAACAGCTGGATGACCTTCTTCGGCCAGTTCTTCGATCATGGTCTCGATCTGGTCACCAAGGGCGGCAATGGCACCATCTATGTCCCGCTCGCCGCCGACGATCCGCTGATCGCCGGTGCCGACCATCTGTTCGGCACTGCCGACGATCTCGCGCCGGAACTGCGCTTCATGGCGCTGACCCGCGCCACGCGGACCATCGATGCAAACGGCGTTGCCCAGCATGAAAACACCACGACTTCGTGGATCGATCAGAACCAGACCTATACGTCGCACTCCTCGCACCAGGTGTTCCTGCGCGAATATATGGAGGTTGACACCAACGGTGCTCTGCCGGGCGGTAGGTTAACCGTCTCCACCGGACGTCTGATCGATGGCACCACTGCGGGCGGCTCGGTTGACGGCGCGATCGGCAACTGGGGCGAAGTAAAGGCGCAGGCCTTGGCGCTGCTCGGCATCAATCTGTCGGATTTTGACGTCAATAATGGGCCGATGCTCAAGACCGACCAGTATGGCCGGTTTATCCCCGGCGCGAACGGCTATGCTCAACTGGTCATGCAGGTCGTGCAACCTGACGGTACGTTTTTCAAGGAAGGCAACCCCGACGGTTCGGTAACGACCGCCGGCGCGGTGACCACCGGTCACGCATTCCTGAACGACATCGCACACCATGCTGCTCCGGGACGTTGGGATTCCAACGGAGACGGCCGCGTAACCGCTGCTGATGCGTTCCAGACCGCCGATCTTGATCCCGGCACGACCGATGATGGCATCGCCAGCACCTACGACGATGAAATGCTCGAATTGCACTTCATCACCGGTGACGGCCGCGGCAACGAGAATATCGCGCTGACTTCGGTTCACTCGGTGTTCCACTCGGAGCATAACCGCCTGGTCGAAGCCAACAAGGTCACGATCCTCGAAAGCGGCAACCTGGCCTTCATCAACGAATGGCTGCGGGTCGATATCACCAGCCTCGCTCAGATCGACGAACCGGCAGAAGTTGCCAATCTGGCATGGGACGGCGAACGTCTGTTCCAGGCCGCGCGCTTCGCCACCGAAATGCAGTACCAGCATCTGGTGTTCGAGGAATTTGCCCGCCGGATCCAGCCGAACGTCGATCCGTTCATCTTCAACAGCGTTCCGGAAATCAATCCGTCGATCGTCGCGGAATTCGCGCATACCGTCTACCGCTTCGGCCATTCGATGCTGACCGGCACTGTTGACCGGGTCGAGAACGACCTGACCACGGTAAATGGCGAACTCGATCAGCACTCCTTGCTGTCGGTGTTCCTCAACCCGCAGGAATATCTGGCTGGCGGCGCCAACCTATCGGAAATCCAGGGCAACCTGATCCGCGGTCTGACGCTCGATGTCGGCAACGAAATCGATGAGTTCATCGTCCAGGATGTGCGCAGCAATCTGCTGGGCCTGCCGCTCGATCTCGGCGCGCTCAACATTGCGCGTGGCCGCGAAACCGGCATTCCCTCGCTCAACGAGACCCGCGCGCAGCTCTACAATGATGGCGCGGTTGACCTCAAGCCCTACACCGGCTGGGCCGATTTTGCCCAGAGCATCAAGAACCCGATGTCGATCATCAACTTCATTGCGGCCTATGGCAACCACGCCAGCCTCACCTCTGCGGCTGACATGGCGGAAATGCGCGATGCGGCGACGCTGCTGGTGTTCGGCGATGGCAGCAATGCCGATGGCGTCACCATCCGCGGCATTACCTACACCAACGCCGATCGCCTCGACTTCCTCAACGGGCGCGGTGCCTATGGCGCTGCCAACGATCGCGGCGGTCTCGACAATGTTGATCTGTGGCTCGGCGGTCTGGCCGAACAGAAGAACGAGTTCGGCGGCATGCTCGGCGAAACCTTCAACTTCATCTTCGAATACCAGATGGAGAGCCTGCAGTTCGGTGACCGTCTCTATTACCTGACGCGTACCCAGGGCACCAACATCCTCAACAACCTTGAGCCGAACAGCTTCACCGATCTGGTGATGCGCAACTCGAACCTGGGCGACATTTACTCAACCCACCTCAATGGTGCGCTGTTCGTCACCCCCGATCACATCATCGAGCTCGACCGCGGCATTGCCCAGGCGGACTATGATCCTTTGACTGCAGGTATCGACCCCACCTGGGAGGATGGCGATATCAACGCGATCCTGCTGGGTGACAAGGTCGTCCGCGACTACACCGGCAACGGCGATGTCAATGCCAACGGTCACGACGAAGGCGGCTTCCTGCAGGTCCAGGGCGGCGAGCATTACGTGCTCGGCGGCACCGAGGGCGACGATACGCTGCTTGGCGACAAGGGCATCGACACCCTGTGGGGCGATGGCGGTGACGACTACCTCAACGGCGGCATGGAATCGGACGATGTCTTCGGCGGCGAAGGCGACGACGTCATCGAAGATCCGTTCGGTGACGACGTGCTTCGCGGCAATCAGGGCAACGACGTCATCTCCAACGCTCGCGGCGTCGACCTGCTGTTCGGCGACGAAGGCAATGACGCGGTCTTCGGCGGCCAGGATGCCACCGAAGTGTTCGCTGGCGAAGGCGACGACTTCGTTCTCGGCAGCGCGGGCAAGGACTTCCTGCTCGGCAACGAAGGCAGTGACTGGATTGAAGGCGGCGCGGGTTTCGACACCATCGCCGGCGACAACTCGGAGCTGTTCTTCAACAGCCCGATCCAGGGCCATGACGTGCTGTTCAACCAGGGCGACGAAGGCGACTACGACGCCGAATCTGGTGACGACATCATGGGCTCCGGCCCCAGCGTGTTCCGCTACGAAGGCATGTTCGGCTTCGACTGGGCGATCGCCAAGGGCGATTACCGCGCCGGTGTCTACTTCGATGCGGCGATCCCGATCTTCACGACCATCCCGAACGACATTCTCAAGGACCGTTTCGACCAGGTCGAAGCCTTCTCGGGCAATGAATTCGACGATACGCTGAACGGCGACGATCGCGGCCACAAGGGCGGCGGTTCCTCGGCGCCTGAACTCGATCCCGGTCGAACTGTTCGCCGATCACCTGCTGACCCAGGCAGGCATCGACCGGATCGACGGGTTCCAGGAATGGTTCGGCGGCTACAACGGCACTACCGACCTGACCGACGCACGCTACACCCTGTTCGGCGGGACCACCGCTGTTCCCGGCTCAACGCCGATCTCCACCTGGCGCGATGGCAACATCATCATGGGCGGCGACGGCAACGACAGCATGCGCGGTCGCGGCGGCTTCGACCTGATCGATGGCGATGCCTACCTCAACGTTCGCATCAAGATCGTGGTTGGTGGCATCACCTATTCGGCGGAATCGCTGAATACCGACCAGACTGCGGCAGGCCCGCATGCCGGCCTGGTGTTCAACACCGATGCAAATGGCCATCCGGACTTCAACTCCGTGGCCTTCGGCGGGCGTTCGCTGCAATCGCTGCTGCTCGACCGGACCATCAACCCCGGCCAGATGAGCATCGTCCGCGAAATCCTGGACGGCACGGTTGGAGCGGATGAAACCGACTCCGATACCGCGCACTTCCAGGGCACCTGGGCTGAGTATCAAATCGAAGGCCAGGTCGATCTCAACAACGATGGCGACTACAACGATACCAACGAGCTGGGTGTGCTGCGCGACCTCAACTTCGACGGCGACACCAACGATGCGGGTGAATTCAACACCAAGATCCGCGACACCAACGGTGATGGCTTCATCTCGGTCCGTGACCGCGATACTGGGCTGGTCGGTGCGCTTGTCGATGGCGTCCAGCTCAGCAGCCGCGGCTTGTTGACGGACGATCACGATCTGCTGAAGAATGTTGAAATCTTCCAGTTCGCCGATCGTACGATCGTTGTGGCAGGCGCCAACAACTTGGCCGAAGGCACGGTCACGATCAGCGATCCGACCCCCTTCGACGGCTTTGTTACGCCCTATGTCGGGCAGGTGCTCACGGCTTCGATGAGCAACCTTACCGACGCAGATGGCCTGAACCTCGACAGCAATGGCCGTCCGGTGGGCATGTACTACGAATGGCAGACAACCGAGGTTGGCGGCAATTCGGGCTGGTCGCTGATTACCACTGGTGACAACTATACGGTGCGCTCGGTCGATCCTGGTCACATCCTGCGGGCGGTCGCCGTCTTTAACGATGCGGCCGGCAACACTGAACGCGTCACGTCTGTACCAACCGACAATCCGACGGCTGCATTCAGCGTGCTTGAAAACAGCCCCGACGGCACGATGGTTGCGAACCGCATTGCCTTCAGCCCGGACTATGACTCGCAATCGATCAACGGCAATCCGCCGATCGATGTCGATCTTGCCACGCTGTATCACGAGATCGATCCGGCCAACAGCTCGGGCGGGCGCTTCACGGTTGTTGCCAACGGCCTCGACTTTGCCGGCTACCCGCAATACGCGATCGTTGTCGATCACGGCGGACCGGTGCTGCTGAACTACGAGGCTCCGGTGCATACGCCGGGCAACCAGTCCTACCAGTTCCAGGACAACCAGTACCAGATTGTCATCAACACCTATTCCGACGCGCCTGCCAACGGCGGCGTGCTGGTCGCGGTGCGGCAGTTCACGGTGCTGCTCAACGACGTAACCGGCGAAATTGCCGATGTTGCGCCGACCCTCGATCTGCATGCTGGTTCGTTCGCCTCGGTCACACGGCAGTACCAGGATACTTTCAGCGCCACCGACTATGCTGGTTCGACTGGAACGACACCTTGGACCACGTCGTGGGTCGAGACTGGCGACGATGCTTCGAGAACTACGGGGCAAATCCGCGCCAATGCCGGCGGAACCTCGGCAAGCGTGCTTCAGCTCCGGGCGGACAGCGCCGCCGATGGTGCGTCAATTGAGCGGACAGTCGATCTGTCCGGCGCAAGCACTGTCAATCTGTCGTATTTTGCCAATGAGTTCAGGCTTGCCGGCAGTGAAACGGTTACCGTCAGCTTTGCCGCGGATGGTGTGAACTACACCACCATCCAGACGATCTCCGCCACGCCTGCGCTGGGTGTCGTTGCGCAAAACTTCAATCAAACCTTCGATGCGAATGTGGTGGGGCCGTTCTCTGCCACTGCAAAGATCAAGTTTGAAATCAACACTACTCAGGCCGATCTCCTGGATGGCCTGCTGACCTCGTGGGTCAACATCGACGGCGTCAGGTTCACGGCGACTGTTCCCGGTGCGATCGTACCGGGACCCGCGGGCAACAATTACACCACCAGCTACACCGAAAACGGTGTGGGGGTGACGATTGTCAGCCTGCCGGATGTTGCCGATGTCGACAGCCCGCAGATGATGGGTGCGACGATCACGGTGACCAATGCCAATGCTGCCGATGTGTTGTCGATTGCCGGGGTGCTGCCAGGCGGCATCACCTCCAGCTTCGGCCCGCCGGTTGCCGGTCAGCTCACCATGTATCTGTCCGGACCTGCCACCCAGGCCCAGTTCGAAGCTGCGCTCGCGCAGGTTCGCTTCTCGAACAGCTCGGACAGCCCGGGCGCAGGCGTCCGCACCATCCAGGTGACTGTCTCCGACGGCGAGAAGAGCAGCCCGATCGCAACGGCTTCGGTCACTGTGGTTGCAGTGGACGATCCGACGGTGGCAAACAGCGAAGGCATCGTCACCAACGTCGCTCTGGGGCAGACCTACATCATCCCCGAATGGGCGCTGCTGGCCAACGATGTCGATCTGGACAGCCCGCTTGATGTTACGGCTGTGACTGAAAGCTCCGACAACTTCACCGCAACTCTTCTCGCGGCGAATGCGGGCGTGTCGATCAACGATACGGATGGTAGCAACAACTCGCTCACCTACACCGCAAATGGCACCGCTACGGCGCTCGATGTGGTGACCCACTCCAATCCGACCGAAACCGTTGCTGTCCGCGACAATTTCACCAACGTGAATTATGGCAACAACAACGGAACATCAGGTGTTACCTGGGCCGGAAACTGGACGGAAACCGGCGACGACGGCAGCAGTAACAATGCTGCCGGCCAGATCCGGATCAATGGTGGCACGCTTGTCTTCGATGCCGCAAGTACGCTTGCAACCAGCAATGGCGCGTCGATCCAGCGGTCGGTGAACCTCACCGGTGGGACCAACGCCGTGCTCACTTACAACTTCGTGGAAGCCATCGCCTCTGACCTCGAGACGGTGACCGTGGAGTTCGATGCCGAAGGTGACGGGACCTATGTCACACTTGAAACCATCAACAACAGCTCGGGTACGGGGAACAGGACCTTCAACCTGGGCGGAACCTACAGCGCCAACGCGACGCTTCGGTTCACGGCTTCGGCGATGGATCTGGATACCGACACAATCCAGATCGACAATGTGAACATCGCCTACACCCGCCAGGCCCAGCTTTCGGGCGGCGGCGGCGACGACATCATTGTCGGCGATGCCAGTGCTTCACCGATCAGCGGCGGTGGCGGTAACGACATCATCTTCGGCGGTGGCGGAAACGACATTGTCCAAGGCGGTGGTGGCAACGACACGATCGTTCTCGCCAGCAATGAAGGGCGCGATATCATCGACGGCGGCGGTTCTACCGATACCTTCCAGCTCAACGGACTGGCCGGTGCCGAGACCTTCAATATCTACACCCGCGATGTCTGGCTTGGTCTGGGCGCCAACAATGCAAGCATGCTCAACGCCAATACGGAAATAGTCGTCACCTTGAATGGTTCCGACAATGCCTCCGTCATCGCCGAACTCAACGATATCGAGGAAATCGTCGTCAACACGCTCAACACCACGGTCAACAACGGCAATGGAACGCTTGAGAGTGGCCTGAACGGCGGTGATACCATCAATGTCTTCGGTGACTTCACCCAGACAAGCCTCGATTACAGCACCATCACCGTCAATGGTTCGGATGCTGCGGATACGGTCGACATTACCGGCCTGACTTCCGCACACCGCGTGGTGTTCAATGGCGGTGGCGGCGGCGATGCCCTGATCGGTGAAGCCCGTCCGCAGGACGTGTTCGATTTCGCCGCCATCGGGGAAGTCAATGCCTCGGCAACGACTGCACCTGCGCCAACCACCACGCCGACCCTCCCGGTCGTCACTCCCGAGGTGGTGCCGGTGGTATCGACCCCGGAAGTAGTTGCGGTTCCCGACCATGCTCCCGAAGTGGCGCTGCGCGGTATCGCTCGCTGGGCTCACGTGCTCAACGGTGGCGGCACCGTCCATGCACCGCTCTCGAACGAAGCGGTGTCGCATGAGACGGTCTATGCGCCGAACCTCGATGCGCTCCACATCAACTACATGTTCTGATCCAGGCCGGGCCTCCGTAACCCTCGCGGGTTGCGGAGGCCCGCAAGGTTCGGCCAGCAGTAGCCTTCACGGATAATGCCGGCACTTTAGCGGCCGGGGCGAACAGCCCCGGCCGTTATTGTTTTGGGGGCTGCTTTGATCCCCGGCTCGGCTGTGCAAGACTGGAGTCAATCGGGTCGAGGAGAGTGGCAATGGCGGTTTCGAACACACTTGCAGTGCGGCCGATCACCTCCGCGGTGGGGGCGGTGGTCGAAGGTGTCGATCTGCGCGTGCCGCTGACCGGCGAACAGACGGATTTCGTGCGCCGGGCCCTGCTCGACCACGGGGTGATCTTCCTGCGCGACCAGGACATCGGCTTGCCCCAGTTCTGGGCGTTCATGCAGAACTTCGGCCTGCCGATGAAGGAAGAGTCCGCCGGCACCGATCACGACCAGCCGGACGATGTCCGGACCGCCGACATGTCGCCCTCGCGCCATGCCACTGCGGTCTGGCATGCCGATACCACCTCGCTGGCCCAGCCGCCGCTGGCCACCGCCCTGCGCGCGGTATCGCTCCCGGCCTTGGGCGGCGATACCTGCTGGTCGAGCATGTATGCGTCGTGGGAGGCGCTATCCGGCCCGATGCAGCGCCTGCTCGACGGGCTGACCGCGGTCCACACCATCCAGCTCACTTTCGACCGGATGGGCGATTATGCGGCGGGCTTCGAAGCCAATTACCTGCCGCGCCACGCCCGCGAGCAGGTGCATCCGGTGGTGCTCACGCATCCGGAGAGCGGGCGCAAGGGTCTGTATATCAACGAGTCCTTCACATCGAAGATCGTCGAGCTGGCGGACACCGAAAGCGCCGCGGTGCTGGCCATGCTGTTCCGTCATATCGAACGCCCGCAATTTACCATGCGCTGGCACTGGCGAGCCAACGACATCGCCTTCTGGGACAACCGCTGCGTCCAGCACTATGCCGTTCCCGATTATACCAGCGCGCGGGTGATGCAGCGCATCGTGCTGGCGGGGGTGAAGCCGGGCGAGCCATCGGCGCTGGTGCCGATCGGGCGTGAGCCGGAATAGGCCTCACGCCTGCGGCGAGCGGACATGCTCGCGGCGGATACCAAGGCCGATGATCCGCCCGGGAATGCGGCGTAGCAACGCAAAGCGATTGAGCAAACGCACCGGCAACGGCGGGCGGGTAAACCTGGAATCGGCGCCCAGCACCGCGTCGATCACCCTGTCTTGCACCAATTGCTGGCCGCGCTGGAAGATCCGCGTGGGCAGGCCCCGCCGCTTCTCAACTTCTTTAAGCAAGTCATCAACGGGCAACCCCTTCGCCAGCGGCGCAGCGAGGACATTTGCAGCAGCAACGGCGTCCTGGATAGCCAGGTTGATGCCAATACCTCCCACTGGCGACATGGCATGTGCGGCATCTCCGATCGCCAGCAATCCGGGACGATGCCAGTACTCAAGCCTGTCGAGCGCGACCGTCAGCAAATGCATCTGGTCTACGTCCGTCAACACCTCGTCAAGCGGGCCAAGAATCGGCGCGGCTTGTTCAATCCGCTGGCGCAACGTCACAATACCTTCAGCCTTGAGCTTCTCGCCCATGCCCTTGCGAAAGACATAGGCGCACTGCCAGTAGTCGCCGCGATTGATCAGGACGAACAATACGCCAGGCGCGACGATGCCGCGCAGCGCATCGGCTCCATCGTTCGGCTTGGGCACCTTGAACCAGAAAACATCGATCGGAGCCGCGAGCGACTGGACCTGCAAGAGATCGGTTCTTCGGACTATCGAACTCCGCCCATCAGCGGCAATCACCAGACGCCGGGCGCGGATAGCCCTTCCATCTGCCAACTCTACCGCGCAAATTTGCCCATTTTCTTCAGACAGGCGATCAACGCCTGCGTTCATTTCCAGCCTGAAAGAAGGAAAGGCTGCCGCCTCGTCGCGCAGGAAATCGAGGAAGTCCCATTGCGGCATGATCGCAATGAACGGTGCCGGTGTGCGCAAATGGCGAAAATCACCAAGCACCACTTCTTGTCCGACGATGGTCCCCCTCGCTTCTCGCAGCCGCGTATGCGGACGCTCGAGAAATCTTTCGAGCATGCCAAGCTCAGAGAGAATTTCCATGGTCGATGGATGCACCGTGTCCCCCCGGAAATCGCGGAAGAAGTCAGCATGTTTTTCCAGCACCAGCACATCAATGCCGGCGCGGGCGAACAGCAGGCCCGCCATCATGCCCGCCGGCCCGCCGCCGACAATCACGATATCCGCTTCGCGCTTCTCGCCCATAGCGTGACATTTACGCCTGTCCTGCCCTAGAGACAAGTAATGGCCAGCGAATTATCGTCTTCCCCCGCCCTCTCCGACGCGCTCGTCATTCTCGGCGCGGCGGGGCTGGTGATCCCGGTTTTCGCGCGGTTCCGCATCACCCCGATCATCGGTTTCATCCTCGTCGGAGTGCTGCTCGGACCATACGGGCTGGGACGGCTGGTATCGACCTGGCCGTGGCTGTTCCATCTCAGTTTCACCAATTTCGCAAGGCTTCAGCCCTTTGCGGACTTCGGCATTATCATGCTGCTGTTTTCGGTCGGGCTGGAGCTGTCGTTCAACCGGCTGTGGGCGATGCGGCGGCGGGTGTTCGGGCTGGGCGCGCTGGAACTGCTGGTGTCCTCGGCGCTGCTGGGCGCGGGATTGATGCTGTTCGGCGAGAGCGGAGGCGGCGCGCTGGCGCTGGGTCT
Source organism: uncultured Alphaproteobacteria bacterium (assembly GCA_963791765.1). Classification (GTDB taxonomy): domain Bacteria; phylum Pseudomonadota; class Alphaproteobacteria; order Sphingomonadales; family Sphingomonadaceae; genus Novosphingobium. The sequence continues at coordinate 135,765 of CAWBTL010000003.1, read as the reverse complement.
GGCGCTGGCGCTATCATCGACCGCGCTGGTGCTGCCGATTGCCGGCACGAAAACCGCGGTCGGCAAGGCAGCGCTCGCCATGCTGCTGTTCGAGGATATCGCGCTGGTGCCGATCATCTTTCTGCTCGGCGCGATGGCCCCTTTTGCCGCGAGCGGCGGAGCCGGCGATATGCTGCGCACATTGTGGATGGGGGCGCTGGTGATCCTGGCGTTGCTGGCCTTCGGGCGGTTCCTGCTGCCGCAGCTGTTTGCCCAGGCCGCGCGAACCAAGAGCCCCGAACTGTTCCTTGCCGCCAGCCTGCTGGTGGTGATCGTCGCGGCGCTGGCGACGTCTGCCGTCGGGCTCTCGCCCATTGTCGGCGCGCTGATCGCCGGGCTGCTGATCGCCGAGACCGAATATCACAGCGAAGTCGAGGTCATCACCGCGCCGTTCAAGGGGCTGGCGCTGGGCATATTTCTGATCACCGTCGGCATGAGCATCGATCTGTGGGAGGTTTCGGCCAATCTCGGCGCGATCCTCGGCGCCACTGCCGCGGTGCTGGTGCTCAAGGCGCTGGTCACGGCCTTGCTGCTGCGGATGATGGGCGCACGCACCGGCACTGCCGCCGAGACCGGTATCCTCATGGCCAGCCCATCCGAAACCACGCTGATCGTGCTCGCCGCTGCGACCAGCGCGCAGCTGCTCGATGCCGAGACCGCGCGCTTCTGGCAGGTGGTGACCGCGCTGGGACTGACAGTGACGCCGCTGCTGGCGCTGGTCGGTCGCCGTCTCGCCCGCCGGGTCGATGCCGCACCGCAGCCGTCACCGGGAGACGAGGAACAGGCCCGTGCCATCATCGTCGGCTTCGGCCGCGTCGGGCGGCTGGTCGCCGACATGCTGATCACACATGACCGGCCCTATATCGCCATCGATTCCGACGCCGACCTGATCGGCGAGGGCGCGCGCGATGGGTATAAAGCGGTGTTCGGCAATGCCGCGCACGCCGATGCGCTGGCGCGGCTGGGGGTCGGGCAGGCCACTGCCGTGATCCTGACCATGGACGAGCCGGTTGCGGCGCAGCGGCTGGTCCGGAAGCTGCGCGGGCAATATCCCGACCTGCCGATCATCGCCCGCGCCCGCGATCCCGGCCACGCCGCCGCGCTCTACCGCGCCGGGGCCAGCCATGCCGTGCCTGAAACGCTGGAGGCCTCGCTGCAACTGTCCGAAGCGGTGCTGGTCGATCTGGGCGTGGCGATGGGCCCGGTGATCGCCTCGATCCACGAAAAGCGCGACGAATACCGCGCGCAGATCATGGAAGAGGGCGAGCTGGACGAAATGCCGAAATTGAAGAGCACGACGCTGCGGGAGCGGGGGGCGTAGGGCTTGGGACTGCGGCAGCGCGCGGGCATATTGTGAACCACCTTAACAACATCCGCTCAGGCTGAGCTTGTCGAAGCCCAGGCCGACGCGCGCCACGCTATCCCCCCAGCGCAGCTCTTACCGCCGCGATCGCGTCCGCAGCTTTGGACCCATCCGGCCCGCCGCCCTGCGCCATGTCAGGCCGCCCGCCCCCGCCCTTGCCGCCAAGCGCTTCGACGCCGACGCGGACGAGATCGACGGCGCTGAACTTGCCGGTGAGGTCGTCGGTCACCGCCACCGCAAAGGCCGCGCGGCCTTCGTTGATCGCGCAAATTGCCGCTACGCCCGATCCGATCCGCGCTTTAGCCTGATCCAGAAGTCCGCGCAGCTCCTTGGCGTCGAGCCCCTCGATGACCTGGCCCGAGAATGTCACGCCGCCGATATCCTCGTCGGCCGCGTCGGGCTTGCTGCCGCCAGCGCTTCCCCCAGCGCCAGCGCCTTCTTCGTCTCGGCCAGTTCGCGCTCCAGCTTCTTGCGCTCGTCGAGCAGCGCCGCAACCCTGGCCTCCACCTCTTCGGGAGCGGTGCGCAGCAGGCTGGCGGCGCCTTTCAGTGCGTCCTCGCGGGCGACCAGCCACTGCCTTGCGCCTTCACCAGTCAGAGCCTCGATGCGCCGCACGCCCGAGCTGACCGCGCTTTCCGAGATGATCCGCAGCAGCCCGATATCGCCCAGCGCGCGGACGTGGGTGCCGCCGCACAGTTCGACCGAGTACGATTTGTCGGTCACCCGGCCCATCGAGAGCACCCGCACCTCGTCGGCATATTTCTCGCCGAACAGCGCCATGGCTCCGGCCTCGATAGCATCGTCCGGGCTCATCAGCCGGGTGACGACGGTCTCGTTGGCACGGATCTCGGCGTTCACTTCGGCCTCGATCGCCGCGATGTCTTCGCTCGAAAGCGCGGCGGGGTGGGAGAAATCGAAGCGCAGCCGGTCGGCGGCGACCAGCGAGCCCTTCTGGGTGACATGCGCTCCCAGCCGGTGGCGCAGCGCGGCGTGCAGCAGATGGGTGGCGGAGTGGTTGGCGCGGATCGCGTCGCGGCGCACTATGTCCACTTCAAGGTGGACGGTATCGCCGACCGCGATCATGCCGCTTTCCACCCGGGCGTGATGCGCATGCAGTCGCCCGAGCGGCTTGCCGGTGTCGGTGACGGTCAGCTTCAGCCCATCGGTCCCGGTAATCGAGCCCATATCGCCGCTCTGCCCGCCGCTTTCGCCGTAAAAGGGTGTCTGGTTGGCGAGGACCAGGACTTCGTCGCCCGCCCCGGCGGACTGCACTTCGGCCCCGTCCCTGACCAGCGTGACCACCCGGCCTTCGCCGCTGGTGGTGGAATAGCCGGTGAACTCGCTGGCACCCTCGCGCTCGGCGATGTCGAACCACACTTCGCCGTCGGCGGCCTGTCCGGAACCCTTCCACGCCGCTCGCGCCGCTGCCTTCTGTCGCGCCATGGCTGCGTCGAACCCGGCCCGATCGACATGGATGCCGCGCGCGCGCAGGGCGTCTTCGGTCAGATCGTAGGGGAAGCCGAAGGTGTCGTAGAGGCGAAAGGCGGTTTCGCCCGGCAGCTCGCCGCCTTCGGCCATGCCGGCAGTCGCCTCGTCCAGCAGCTTGAGCCCGTTGTGCAGCGTCCGCCGGAACTGCACTTCCTCGCGCTGCAAGGTCTCTTCGATCAGCGGTTGGGCGCGGGTGAGTTCTGGATAGGCCTGGCCCATCTCGGTCACCAGCGCGCCGACCAGCCGGTGCATCAGCGGATCCTTCGCGCCCAGCAGATGCGCGTGGCGCATGGCGCGGCGCATGATCCGGCGCAGCACATAGCCGCGGCCCTCGTTGGATGGCAGCACCCCGTCCGCCAGCAGGAAACTGGTCGAGCGCAGATGATCGGCGATGACCCGGTGGCTGGCGCGGTTCTCGCCCTCGGCGGCAACCCCGGTCAGGCTTTCGGATGCGGCGATCAGCGCCTTGAAGGTGTCGGTCTGGTAATTGTCATGCTCGCCCTGAAGCACCGCGGCAATGCGTTCCAGCCCCATGCCGGTGTCGATCGAGGGCTTGGGCAGCTCGCTGCGGCTGCCGTCGGCGGTCTGTTCGAACTGCATGAACACCAGGTTCCAGATCTCGATGAAGCGGTCGCCGTCCTCGTCCGGACTGCCCGGAGGCCCGCCGGGGATGTGGTCGCCATGGTCGTAGAAGATTTCGGAGCACGGCCCGCACGGTCCGGTATCGCCCATCGACCAGAAATTGTCCGAGGTCGCAATGCGGATGATGCGGTGTTCGGGCAGCCCGGCGATCTTGCGCCACAGCGCAAAGGCCTCGTCGTCGGTGTGATAGACGGTGGCGGTGAGCTTGTCGGCCGGCAGCCCCCATTCCCTGGTCAGCAGGGTCCAGGCATGCTCGATCGCCTGCTCCTTGAAATAGTCGCCGAACGAGAAGTTCCCCAGCATCTCGAAGAAGGTGTGATGCCGCGCGGTGTAGCCGACATTGTCGAGATCGTTGTGCTTGCCGCCTGCCCGCACACACTTCTGCGAGGATGCGGCGCGCGGCGTGGCGCGGCTTTCCAGCCCGGTGAAGACGTTCTTGAACGGAACCATGCCAGCATTGACGAACATCAGCGTCGGATCGTTATAGGGCACCAGCGGCGCAGACGGCACCGCCTCGTGGCCGTTGACCGCGAAATAGTCGAGAAAGGACCGGCGGATGTCGTTGGTCGAGCTCATCATCGCGCCGATAGGGCAGGTGGGCGCAGCCGACAAGCCGGGTATCCGTGATTTCAGCCGTTTCGGGCGCTGACAATCCATGCTGCCGCAGGAAAAGTGACGCGATTGTCGCTGCGATGGGTTTCAAGCCAGCTGTGGAGTTTCGCCTGCAACTCGGCGCGCTCGCCCACGGGCAGACGGCGCATGGCCGCGGCGGCGGGGCCGATGCGGGAGAAAAAGGCCTCGGCATCGCCCACCGGATCGTCTCCTTCCCCGGCGATGTAGGTGTAGTCGCAGGGCTCGAAGGCGATGTCGCGCCAGCCAGCCGCCTCAAGAATGTCGCGGACCCGTTTGGGCCGGGCGAAAGCGAAGGGTCCGGGCGCTGGCGAATCCAGCTTCGGGGCTCCGCTTTCCGCAGGCAGCAGGCGGGCAAGTTCCGTGGCCCATGGGTTCTCGGTCGACGCGCGAAAGCAGGTGAATACCAGCCGGGCACCAGTCGCCGCGATCGCCCGCAAATGGGCAAATGCGGCGCTGGGATCGTCGAAGAACATCACGCCGTGGCGCGATACAAGAAGGTCCGGCGCGAAGTCCTCGCGATGCCAGCTGGCGGCGTTGGCGACAAGGAACTCGACATTGGGAAGTGCTGCGGCGCGGCGCTGCGCCACCTCGATGAGTTCGGGCGATATGTCGATTCCGGCAATTCGCACGTCGGGACGGGCTGCGGCCAGCGCCAGCGAAAGCTCGCCCGCACCGCAGCCCAGATCGACGATGTGCCGGCCAGGGAGCGGTGCAATCTGCTCCAGAAGCTGTGTCGTCAGGCCCGCGAAGGAGCGATCCGTCTGCCGGTACATCGCCGCCCAGCTGCGCCCGACTGCCTCCTGCCATTCCTCTTCGCTGGTCATTCCCTCAGGCTAGGCAGGGGGACGGCAAGCTACAAGCGAAGATTCCGCTTGCGACTCACCTGCGAGTGGCACAGCATCGCATCAAGTCCTTGCGCGTCGTGCGAGAGACAAGCGCCCGGCGCGCCTTCACCACAAGAGGAGGCGGCGATGGGCAGCGTAGATCCCAAAGGAATTGTTACCGGCAACAAGGCTACCCGTGCGGTCGCTCTGGTGGGGCCGGCCGGCACGGGCAAGACCAGCCTCGCCGAGGCACTGCTGTTTGCCAGCGGCGCCATAAACCGGCTGGGCAGCGTCGAGGCCGGGACCTCGGTCGGCGATGCCAGCCCTGAAGCACGGGCGCGGCGCGGTTCCACCGAAATCAACCTGATGAATTTCGACTATCTCGGCGATCATTTCGCGCTGGTCGACATGCCTGGCGGTACCGGCTTTGCCGCCGACGGGCTTGCCGCGCTGCAATCGGCGGATATGGCGCTGGTGGTGATCGATCCCGATCCGGCGCGGGCGCAGCTGGCCGAACCGATGCTGCGGCGGCTTGACGATCTTGGCGTGCCGCATGCGATTTTCGTCAACAAGATCGAATCGGCGCGTGCGGGAGCAGTGCGCGATCTGATCGGCATGTTGCAGCCGATGAGCCGCGAGCCGCTGGCGCTGCGGCAAATTCCGATCCGGGAGGGTGAAGTCGTCAATGGCTACATCGATCTCGCGCTGGAACGTGCCTATCGCTATCGGCCGGGTGCGGAATCCGAAGTGATAGAAATTCCCGTCGAGCTGACCATGCGCGAGAAGGAAAGCCGCACGCGCCTGCTCGAAACGCTGGCCGATTTCGACGATGCGCTGATGGAAGCGCTGCTGATGGACGAGGAGCCGGACCGCGATCTGGTGATGGGCGATCTTGCGCTCGACACCGCGCAGAACAAGCTGGTGCCGGTGATCCTCGGTTCGGCGCTGACCGGCGGCGGGGTCCATCGGCTGCTCAAGCTGCTGCGCCATGAGGCGCCGGCACCGGGTGCGGCAGCCGAACGTCTAGGGGTCAATGGCAGCGGTGCGCTGCATGTGTTCAAGGTCGCCAATGGCGGCGCGATGGGGCGGCTGGCGCTGGGCCGGGTGCTGGGCGCACCGTTGGGCGAGGGCGACGAGCTGGTGGTAGGCGGCGAGCCTGCCCGGGCCGGGTCTATCTTCTTCGTCCAGGGCGAAAAAACCGCCAAACAGGGCGTGGCGGCGCCGGGCGATATTGTCGCGGTGGCCAAAGTCGATGGGGCCAGGAGCGGACTGGTGCTGGGCCGCAAGGGCGCGAGCGGCATAGAGCTGGAAGTGGACTATCCGGCGCGCAATGCTGCGATCGCCATCACCACCCGCGACCGCAAGGACGACGTCAAGCTGTCCACCGCGCTGCACCGGCTGTGCGAGGAGGATCCCGCGCTGCAATGGACCCAGGACGAAGGCACGCATGAAACGCTGCTTCACGGCATCAATGACGAGCATCTGCAGGTGGTGCTCGGGCGGTTGCAGCGGCGATATGGGGTGGCCGTGGACACGCGGCCGCCGCGGATCGCCTACCGCGAATCGATCCGCAAACCGGCGACCCAGCGCGGACGGCACAAGAAGCAGTCCGGAGGTCATGGCCAGTACGGCGATGTCATCATTGAGATCAGGCCGCTGGAGCGCGGCGCAGGTTTTGTCTTCGAAGACAGGATCAGCGGCGGGGTCGTGCCCAAACAGTGGATTCCGGCGGTTGAGATCGGCGTGCGGGATGCACTACTGAGGGGCCCGCTGGGCTTTCCGGTGGTCGACGTTGCGGTGACCCTGACTGATGGGTCGTATCATTCGGTGGACAGCTCGGAATTGGCGTTCCGCATCGCCGGGCGCATGGCGATGAGCGATGCGCTGGCGGCTGCGGCTCCCTACCTGCTCGAACCGATCTGCAAGGTGACGGTGGAAACGCCGGCGGGCACGGGATCGAAGGCCGGTTCGGTGCTGTCGAGCCGGCGCGGCCAGATCCTGTCGATGACGCCGCATCCCGACTGGGCGCGGTGGGAGCAGGTCGAGGCGCTGCTGCCCGAATCGGGGCTGCACGGACTCGATGCCGAACTGCGCTCGCTCAGCCAGGGTCTGGCGAGTTATTCCGCTGGCTTCGATCACCTCGCCGAATTGAGCGGGAAGCAGGCGGACGATGTGGTCAAGGCGCAGGTGGCTTTGGCGTCGTAGCGGGGGATTTACTGGCTGGAGTGGGTTGAACTTAGGCATATCCAGACCCGCTCATGCTGAGCATGTCGAAGCACAGGGTTGTTACGGTGAACTCGCCGGAGCACGGTGGTCCTTCGTCTGGCTCAGGATGAGCGGTAATTTGAAGCTCGTTTCAGATTTATGGCTGAATGTTCCTGAAGTTTCACGTGCGATCCGATCCTCCCGCGCCCCAAACGAGTTGCCCAAAAAAAGACCGGCGCGGGGGCCGAAGCCTCCCGCGCCGGGCCTGTTTTTACGAACACCGCAGGGTGGCGGCGTCCCTTGAAGATCAGATGTCGTCGTCTGCGTCCGGACCTGACATCATCTCTTCGGCAACGCGGTCGGTCTGGCTGCGGATGGCAGCCTCCAGCCGGTCGCAAACTTCGGGGTTTCCCTTGAGGTAGCTCTTGGCGTTCTCGCGGCCCTGGCCAATCCGGATCGAATCGTAGCTGAACCACGCGCCCGACTTTTCGACCATTCCGGCCTTGACGCCGAGGTCGAGGATTTCGCCGATCTTGGAAATGCCTTCGCCGTACATAATGTCGAATTCGACCTGCTTGAACGGCGGGGCGACCTTGTTCTTGACGACCTTCACCTTGGTGGTGTTGCCGACGATATCTTCGCGATCCTTGATCTGGCCGGTGCGGCGGATGTCGAGCCGGACCGAGGCGTAGAACTTCAGCGCATTGCCGCCGGTGGTGGTTTCGGGATTGCCGTACATCACCCCGATCTTCATGCGCAGCTGGTTGATGAAGATCACCATGCAGCGCGAGCGGCTGATCGAACCGGTGAGCTTGCGCAGGCTCTGTGACATGAGCCGCGCCTGCAGGCCGACATGGGTATCACCCATTTCGCCTTCGATCTCCGCGCGGGGGACCAGCGCGGCGACCGAATCGATCACCAGCACGTCAATGGCGTTGGAACGGACCAGCGTATCGACGATTTCCAGCGCCTGTTCGCCGGTATCGGGCTGCGAGACGATCAGTTCGTTGATATCGACGCCGAGCTTCTTGGCATAGACCGGATCGAGCGCATGTTCGGCATCGACGAAGGCCGCGGTGCCGCCATTCTTCTGGGCTTCGGCAATTACATGCAAGGCCAGTGTGGTCTTGCCCGAGCTTTCCGGCCCGTAGATTTCGATCACCCGCCCGCGTGGCAGCCCGCCGACGCCCAGCGCGATGTCGAGGCCGAGCGAGCCGGTTGAAATCGATTCAACCTGCATGGTCTCCTTGGAGCCCAGCTTCATCGCCGATCCCTTGCCAAATGCGCGATCGATCTGCGCCAGCGCTGCTTCGAGCGCCTTCTGACGGTCCATGGATTCCTTGCCTTCCTGAATCAGCTTGAGCTGCGCAGCCATGTCATTTCCCCTTGCCTAAACCGCCGACCCGGAAGATCGCCTTGCGCAATTCGTATTTCATATGTTCTCATAGAACAAGGGGGGAACGAAAATTATTTTCACGCAGTTGCGGATGGCAGGAATTCCGGCGAGTTGCAAACCGGCAGCGTCACTCGATCCGGTAAAACTCCGCCACCCGGTCCAGCGCCAGGCTGAGCACCAGCTTGCCGCTGCGCACCGGCCAGGCCAGCGCGCGTTCGGCGTCGGGCAGGGTGTCGCCAGCGCAGACCACGCGCCACAGGATGTCGGCTAGACCGGGTCCGGCGCTGTCCACCGCGCCATCGAAGCGCGCCTTGGCGGCGATCTGGCGTTCGCTGGGGTTGAGCCCGCAGTCGCCGCTGCCCCTGATCCGCACCGCGTCCCAGCGCATCGTCACCCCCGGGGAGAGCTGCGCCCGCTCCCAGTCGCCGCGCAGCCGTTCGCCGGCCTCGAACTGGCGGGGGGAGAGATGGCCGCGCGAATAGAGCCATGTCAGCGGCGATTCGGCGAGGTTGACGCTGACACTGCGGCCACCGCGCCGCGCCGGTCCGGCACCGGGTCCCTCGCTGGTCAGTTCGCGTTCGACAAGCTGGCGTTGCATCGGCTTCTCCCTTGGTTGTGGCGAATCACCGCTTGCCAAAAGCGTATGGTTGTAGGAAAGCGCTAAAACCGATTTGGTTAGAGGATCGCTGTCATGATCAACCGTATCCGCGATATCCGCCGCCAGAAGCGCCTGACGCTTGCCGATGTCGCCGAACGCTGCTCGCCGCCGACTACCGCGCAAACCATCGGCCGGCTCGAAACCGGCATGCGTAATCTCTCGCTGGTGTGGATGAACCGCATCGCCGCCGCGCTGGAGGTCGAGCCCGAACTGCTGCTGCGCGGCGAGGATGCGCCGCAGCCGCGGCTGATCGCGCGCCTTGTCGAGACCGGAGCAGAGGCGCTCTCCGCCGAGCGGGATGCGATTTTGCCAACGGCACTGGGAGGGGAGGGCCCGATCGTCGCTATGGCGGTGGAGGCCAGCGCCGGCGAATATCGCGCCGGCGACCAGCTGTGGCTGCGTCAGGTTCAGCCCGAAGAGTTCGCCCGTCAGCTCAACCGCGATGTCCTCGCTCCGCGGCCCGGCGGGCGCTTCGCCTTCGGGAGGATGATCGACCGCAATGACAATCGCATCGCACTGCTGCCACCCGGTCCCGGCCAGCGGCAGGTGGTGATCGAGAACCCGGCATGGCTGGCGGTAGCGGAAATGTTGGTGCGCCAGCTGTGAACAAGGGGCTGCGCGTGCTGTCGATCAGCACGCTGTTTCCCAACGCGGCGCGGCCGGGCTTCGGCCTGTTCGTCGCGCGGCAGGCCGAGGCGGTGGCGCGGCGCGGCGATGTCGAGCTGGTGACGGTGAACCCGCTGGCACTGGCGCCCTGGCCGTTTCGCCGCCTTCTGCACTGTCCGGCGGAGCTGGCACTGCCGGCACAAGCGCGGGATTGGGGGGTGGAGGTCCACTATCCGCACTTCGCCTATGTCCCGCGTATCGGCTGGCGATGGAACCCGGCGCTGATCGCCCGCGCGGTGCTGCCATTGGCGCGGCGCCTGCATGCGGAACGGCCGTTCGATGTGGTCGATGCGCAGTTCTTCTATCCCGATGGCCCGGCAGCGGCGCGCATCGCCTGCGCGCTGGGCCTGCCGCTTTCGATCAAGGCGCGGGGCAGCGACATCGTCATGTGGAGCACGCGCGGCGCGGCGCTGGCGCAAATGCAGGTGGCGGCGCGTCAGGCGGGCGGAATGCTGGCGGTTTCGGAGGCGTTGAAGCGCGACATGATGGCGCTGGGCATGGCGGCGGACAAGATCGCGGTGCACTACACCGGGCTCGATCACGCGCTGTTCCGGGTCCGCCCGAGGGCGCAGGCGCGGCGGGACTTGGCGGGGATGGTACCCGGCGATGGCGCGCTGCTGGTCAGTGTCGGCTATCTGGTCAGGCACAAGGGCCAGCATCTGGCGATCGAGGCGCTGGCGAAGCTGCCCGGCGCGCGCCTAGTGCTGGCCGGGACCGGGCCGGAGCAGGCGTCGCTGCGGGCGCTGGCGGAGCGCTTGGGCGTGGCCGACCGGGTGCATATGCCGGGCAGCGTCAAGCCCGCCGAACTGGCCATGCTGCTGGGTGCGGCTGACGTCATGGTGCTGGCCTCGGAGCGGGAGGGCCTGGCCAATGCCTGGGTCGAGGCGCTGGCCTGCGGAGCGCCGCTGGTGATTACCGACGTCGGCGGCGCGCGCGAAGTGGTGCGCAGCGCCAGCGCCGGGCGGGTGGTCGCGGCTACGGCTGAGGCGATTGCCGGCGGGGTGAGTGCACTGCTCGCCGATCCGCCGGCTCAGGCAGAGGTTGCGAGAAATGCCGCGCGCTTCAACTGGGACAGCAACGCCGCGCAGATTTCAGAGTTTTGGCACCGGTTGGCCGGTAAATAGCGCGCGGTTCTCAAGCCAGCTGACGCGGTTCCAGATATTCGGGCCTCGGCAGTCTGTCGCGCCAATAGCCGGTCTCGCTGATTCGCGAGCCATTTGCGAAGACAATGTCACTGGGCATTGCGGCGCGGAAATTGACGAAGCTGAGCCCGTCGGGGCCGGGGGCGAAGCTGTATAGCGTGTCGGCCGCGATGGCGATGGCAGTGCCGGGACCGCACAGCCGGTTGCCCAGCCGGATCGCGCCCGCGGTGACGAAGATGATTTCTTCCTCCGAATGCGAGTGGATGGCAATGGCGGCATCCTCGGGCGAGAGCGGTCCGCCGCCGGGGAAGTAGTTCTCGTGGAGCCAGACTTCGCAGGTGGGACAGGCGGAATCGGCGTGGATGCCGCCGCCGGCGGGGCCGGGGCCGCCCAATTTGTCGAGCCGGGGCACGCGTTCGGCAGGAAGCAGATGGACGTGACCGCCGGCGCGGGGGCTGGCCGGGGCGTGGGCGGCGGCGAAGGTCAGCAGTTGCGTGGGCGCCGCGCAGCAAGTGACTTCGATCGCTGCGCCGCGCTCGACAATCAGGCTCGATCCGGCGGCGAGTTCGCGCCCGCCGGCCGCAATGCCGCCGCTCCATACATAGGCGGCGCAGTCGGCTGCCATCGGGCCGATGGTGAGCTTGTGACAGGGCGCGAGGTCATGCAGGTGGAGGTGGAGCGGATCCCTTGCGCCGTCGAAGTAGGCTCGTGTGGCAGCGGCTCCTGCAAAGCCCTCCACCCCGGCAACGGACCGCGCCTTGTACGGCGTTCCTATCGAGACTTTCGGCATGGCAATCTCCGCAGGCAGCATAGCAGCCTATTGCAGCGATCCCTACCCCAGTTCGCGCGCCCGGCGTTCCTGCTGATCGAGCCTGGTTTCGACCGGCACGAAGCTGCTGGCGGTGACCTTCAGCCAGATCAGGATCGGTGCGGCCATGTAGATCGAGCTGTAGGTGCCGACGAAAATGCCCAGCGTGATCGCGGCGGTGAAGCCGAAGATGACATTCGGACCCAGAAACAGCAGCGCCATCAGCGTGATCAGCACCGACAGCGAGGTGACGATGGTGCGCGACAGCGTCTCGTTGACCGAAAGGTCGAGCAGCTCGGGCATCGGCATGCGCCGGTATTTCTTCAGGTTCTCGCGGATCCGGTCATAGACGACGATGGTGTCGTTGAGCGAATAGCCGATGATCGTCAGGATGGCGGCAACGATGTTGAGGTCGAACTCCAGCTGGGTCAGCGCGAACAGGCCAAGCGTCAGCGTCACGTCATGGACCAGCGCAAACAGCGCGCCGACGCCGAACTGCCATTCGAAGCGCACCCAGATATAGATCGAGATCGCCACCATTGCCGCCAGCAGCGCGGTCATCCCGGTCTTGTAGAGTTCGTTCGAAACCTTGCCCGAAACCGAATCGACCCCGTCGATCCGTGCATCCGCGTGCTGGGCCTTGACCGTCGCGGTGATCTTGCGGGCCATGGCGTCGGACAGGCCGGGATCCTTCTCGGAACCTTCGGGCAGCTTCATCCGGATCGAAACCTGATTGTCCGCACCGAACTGCTGGATGATCGGCTCGCCAAAGCCCAGCGCGCCGACATTTTCGCGCAGCTCCGCCACCGGCGCGGTCTTGGACTGGACGAAGGTCACCCGCACCATCTGGCCGCCGATGAAATCGACGCCCAGGTTGAGCCCCTTGGTGAAGACCAGCGTGATCGACGCCGCCATCAGCACCAGGCTGATCACATAGAACGGCACCCGCCAGCGCAGGAAGCGGATGTTGGTGTTGTCGGGGACGAGCTTGAGCAGTTTCATCGGCCGGTCCTCAGATATGGATGTCGCTCGGCCGCGCCTTGCGCAGCCAGCCCGCCACCCACATGCGGGTGAGCGTGACAGCGGTGAACACCGAAGTGACGATGCCGATCATCAGCACCACGGCAAAGCCGCGGATCGGGCCCGAGCCGAACAGGAACATCAGCACGGCAGCGATGACATTGGTGATGTTGGCGTCGAAGATCGCGCGGCTGGCTTCCTTGTAGCCCATCTCCAGCGCCTGGACAACTCGCCGCCCGCGCGCACGTTCCTCGCGGATGCGCTCGTTGATCAGCACATTGGCGTCCACCGCCGCGCCGATGGTCAGCACAAAACCGGCGATGCCCGGCAGGGTCAGGGTGGTGCCGAAACCGGCCATGACGCCCAGGATCATCAGCACGTTGAGCACCAGCGCGGCGCAGGCATAGATGCCGAAGCGGCCATAGGTGATCGTGATGAAAGTCATTAGCGCGATGGTGCCGATCAGCATGGCGATCATGCCCTTGCGGATCGAATCGGCTCCAAGGTCAGGTCCGACCGAGCGTTCCTCGACGACCTTGAGGTCCACCGGCAGCGCGCCGGAGCGCAGTGAAATCGCCAGCTGGTTGGCCGTATCGACCGTAAAGCTGCCCGAAATCTGCGCACTGCCGCCCAGAATCGGCTCGTTGATATTGGGCGCGGACAGCACCTTGCCGTCAAGTATGATGGCGAAGGGACGGTTGACATTCTCGGTGGTCAGCTTGGCGAATTTCGCGCCGCCCTGCGTATCGAAAGTGATCGAGACCACCGCCTCGTTGGTCTGCTGGTCGAAGCTCTGCCTGGCGTCGGTGAGCTGGTCGCCCTTGATCCCGCCCAGCCGCTTGACCGCGATCGCGGTGATCCCGCCTTCACCCGCCGGATCGGCATAGGGCACGATCTGGCTGCCCGGCGGAGCGATGCCCTGCGCGACGTCGCTGGGCGAAGCCAGCGAATCGACCAGCTTGAATTCAAGCTTGGCGGTCTGGCCGAGCTGGTCCTTGAGCGCCTGCGGGTCTTTGAGCCCCGGCACCTGCACGACAATGCGGTCGTCGCCCTGGCGGATGATGGTCGGCTCGCGCGTGCCCATGGCGTCGATGCGCTTGCGGATGACTTCCGTCGCGGTGTCCATCGCCTGGGTGACGGCTTCGTCGAGTCCGGCCTTCGACGGGGTCAGCACGAAGCGCGCGCCATCGTCGACCCGGATGTCCCAGTCGCGCTGTCCGGTGAGGCCCGCGCCAGTGGTCAGCGGCAGGATCTCGTCGCGCGCAGCATCGACCTGCGCCGCATCCTCGAGCAGGAAGCTGAGCGTTCCGTCCTTGCTGGAAATGTCGCCGATGCGGATGCGCGGCTCGGCCCGGCGCAACACCGCGCGCACGCTTTCCTCCATGTTCTCCAGCCGCTGGCGCCTGACCTGGTCGGGGTTGGCCTCCAGCAGGATATGGCTTCCGCCCGCCAGATCGAGCCCGAGGTTGATCACCGGACCGGGCAGCGCCGAGGGCCAGGGCGCATTGGCGAGCGAAAACAGCGAGGGCAGGGCGGCGGCGGCGCAGGCCAGGGTGATGAACCAGAACCAGAGCTGCTTCCAGCGGGGAAAATCGAGCATGGTCGGTCAGCTTTGTTCGCGGGTTCTGGCGGGGATCAGTTCAATCATTGGCCGGCTTGGTGCCGCCCGGGGTCAGCACATCGGCAATGGTCGATTTGACCGCCTTGACCTTGATGTTGGGGGCCAGCTCGATCTCGGCGTAAAGCTCGTCGACCTTGATCACCTTGCCGACCAGACCGCCGCCGGTGAGCACCTGATCGCCCTTCTTGATCGCGGCGATCTTGTTCGCCTGCTCCTTCTGGCGGCGCATCTGCGGGCGCAGGATCAGGAACCAGAAAATGAACCCCATCGCGACCAGCGGCATGAACTGCAGCCACGCCGGCGGCGCATCCGAGGCTGCGGCTGCGGACAGGATGTTGAGGACCGGGCTGTTCATGGGAGGAATCGGCTTTCATTGCGACGCTTTGGGCCCGGCAAGACCGGACAGGCGCGCGACTAGCAGCAAAGCCCTGGCATGGCAACGCAGCGCATGCGCGGGACTCGCTTGCCATCGCCGCCACGCCTGCCTATAGGCGCGGCCTCGGTCGGGACGTAGCGCAGCCTGGTAGCGCATCACACTGGGGGTGTGGGGGTCGGAGGTTCGAATCCTCTCGTCCCGACCAATTTAGTGCGCCTGCCTGTACCCGAAACCCTTCGACGGTGCCGGCAGTCCGCTATCAGCGCGGAATTGAGGGGATCCTACATTCGCTCACGACAGCCGCCATGCCCCGACGACAACGATCACACTACAAGCCATCGAATACCGGCGCTTGCAACAATTCAAGGTCGCCGCTTAATATCAGCTCATCGGCTGAGGCCACTGCTTCGCGATATTTTTTCAGCAACTGGTTCCCTGGCGTCAAGCGCACTTGCTACCTTCGCAATGCGACGGGTTCATACCGTTGCGGGCACCGAAGTGGCGGTGCGGACCGATTCCAGAAACGCATCTAGCAGCTGGGACTCCTCCGCCGCGCGGTAGATGACGCTGAGATCGAATGCCGTGGCGTCGCCTTCGACAAGCGGCAGGTACGTCACGCCGGGCAGGCGAAGGTTCCTTACGGATTCGACACAGAGAGTCAGGCCCAATCCACTAGAAACAAAGGCGACCGCGGTGACCACATCATCGACATTTTGCACGATGTTGGGATCAATGTTGAGATTATAGAAAATTCTAAGCAGATAGTTGCTGAATCCACCCGGCTGATTGGTCCGCGGGTAGAAAATCAAAGGCTCTCCCGCCAGATCGCGCAGGCTCACCATCTTCTTCCTGGTCAAGGGATGATCGCTGGGTGCTGCGACCAGCATTCTTTCATGAACCACGGTTTCCCAGACGAGGTCCGGGTAATCCTGAAAAAAGCGGTTGAAGCCGATCTGGATGCGTCGTTCCTGCAAAGCCTTGACCTGTGTCTCGCGGTCCATGTTGTGGAGCACCACCTCCATATCGGGAAACCGGTTGCGGAAATGCAGCACGACACGCGGTACGATATCGAGCACGGCCGAGCCGAACACACCTACGTCGAGCTGGCCCAGTTGTCCGGTTCCGATCAACCTGGTGTTGGTGCAGGCGCGCTCGACCAAAGAAAGGATGTTCTGCGCTTCGGTGTAGAAGGCCTGGCCGGCCTCGGTCTGCTGAACGCCGTTTGACCGGCGCTGCAGCAGCGGGGCTCCGACAACCTCTTCCAGCTGCTGGATCTGGCGGGTCAATGGAGGCTGCGAGATGTTGAGTTCGTTCGCCGCCGCGCGAAAGCTGCCATTGCGCACTATCGCGACGAAATAGCGCAAATGGCGCAGGTCGATCCTGCTTGCATAGCCCTGCATGGTGCCCTCCCGATCGAATCGAATTACCCAAAGCGTATCACCATCCGCTCAAATTGGTATTGGAAAGTATCCAAAGGGTTCGACTATCCGCTGCTCCATCGATCTTGTTCGTCAGCCCGCAGCATCAAGCTGCGCGTGCCGAGGGGCCCAGAAAAGGGAGGGTGGAATGGCCGATTTCAAGAACTTCGCGGCGATACTGTTTGCATCGACGGCTTTGGCGACGGTTTCGCCTGCGTTCGCTCAGGATGCGGCTTCGGCGGAAGACGATGCGGGCGGCATCGAAGAGATTATCGTGACCGCACAGAAGCGCGTGGAAAACGTCCAGTCGGTTCCGATCGCCATTTCTGCGTTCAGTGCGGAGGCCATGCAGGAACGGGCGGTGGGCAATGTCAGCCAGCTGGCGTCAATCGCGCCCAACGTCTCGCTTGATTCAAACGTGCCGTTCTCGGGTTCGACGGCAGTCCTGGCCGCCTCGATCCGCGGCATCGGTTCCAACGACTTCGCGTTCAACATCGATCCGGGCGTCGGTATCTACATCGACGGGGTCTATCTCGCCCGCTCGGTTGGCGCCAACCAGGACCTGCTCGACATCGAGCGGATCGAAATCCTGAAAGGTCCGCAGGGTACGCTGTTCGGGCGCAATACCATCGGCGGCGCGGTCTCGGTCGTGACCAAGGACCCGGCCAAGGAATTCTCTGGCCAGGGCGATTTCACGCTCGGACGCTTCAACCTGCTGCAAGCCCGCGCCTCGATCAACGTGCCGCTGTCCGACAGCCTGTTTTCCTCGGTCTCGTTCGTGATCAAGTCGCGCGACGGCTATGGAACCCGCTTGCAGTTTCCCGGTGCGCAAACTGCCAACTCCACCCCCTTCACCGCATTTCCCGCCACCGGCTACGATGCGCCGCGCCGCGAAGGAGACGAGGACAATCGAACCTTCCGCGCCAAGCTGAAATACGACAATGGCGGCGCGTTTCGTATCACGCTGGCTGGTGACTATCAGCGTAACAAGTCTTCCGCGCCGAACACCCTTGTCGGCACGATCTCTGGCACCAATCCGAACTTCGGCGATCTCTACAACCTGTGCATTTCCAGCGACAGCGCCACACTTACCGGCATTTCTGGCGCGATTGGCCTGAACCTCAACAATCTGTGCGGGTCGTTCGGTACGCAATATCCCTCGGTCCGCCGCGGTCTAACCACGCCCATCAACCGCGTGTACGGGCTGGGCGGCGTCAATGCCGATGCCAATCCGAACAACGACCGCCTGCTCTGGGGCAACCAGTTCATCACCGGCGATCCCGATCTCAGCTATGCCAGCGGCAACAATTTCTCCGAGCTGACCAACTGGGGCCTGACCGCCACCGCCGATTTCGACATATCCGACACTATCGCGCTCAAGTCGATCAGCTCCTACCGCGAAGGCCATTGGCTGAGCGGTTCGGATCTCGACGGATCACCGATCAACATGCTGCACGCCAGCTTCGATCAGGATCAGTGGCAGATGAGCCAGGAATTCCAGCTGACCGGCTCGGCGATGGACAAGAAGCTTAACTATGTTCTGGGCGCCTACTACTTCAAGGAAAAGGGCACCCTGCTCGATCTGGTAACCTTTGCCGAAGGGATGAACCAGATCGACGGCCCGAACTGGCTGGAAACCGAAAACTACGCCGCGTTCGGTCAGCTTGACTGGCGCCCGATCGACCTGATCGGCATAACAGTTGGTGGCCGCTACACTCATGAGAGCAAGTCGTTCGAAGGTGGCCAGCAGGAAATGAACGGCCTGTTCTACAAGTTGGCCGGCTGCTCCGACGTCAATGGCAACATCACCCCGTTCGCGCCGATTGCCGGACCGGGCAGCCCGACCTGCCGGGTCGCCCTTGGCTATCCCACCGACGCCAACCCGCTGCGGGTCTACCCGGTCGGTATTAACAAGGCGAAGTTCAGCAACTTCTCACCCAAGCTGGGGGTGCAGTTGCACCCGGCGGACGACGTGATGTTCTACGGCTCGTGGTCGAAGGGCTACAAGACCGGCGGCTGGACCACGCGCTACACCACGCCGCAGACGACCGTTGCCAATTACGATCCCGAAAAGGCAACGACGTTCGAAGTCGGCGTCAAATCGACCCTGCTCGGTCGCAGGCTGCAAATAAACGCGGCGGCCTTCAGCACCAGATACACCGATATCCAGCTGAACTATCAGGTCGGAACCTCGCCGACGATCGCCAACGTCGGCGACGCGCGGATCAAAGGTTTCGAGCTGGAAGTGGTCGCGGCGCCGGTTCGCGGGTTCACGCTGAACGCGTCGGTGGGCTATCTCGATGCCCATTACACGCGGCTCGATCCGGCTGTGGCTTTGACAAGCGGGCCGACTGCTTTTCAGGCCGGCGCGCTGGTTGGCGGGGTTCTTCCCAAATCGCCGAAATGGAAGATCAACATCAGCCCCCGGATCGAATTGCCGGTTGGTGACGGCAATGTGGTCCTGTTGGGGGACTGGACCCACACCAGCAGCCAATGGAACAACGTCGAGCGGACCCTGGTCCTGTTCCGGCCGCAGAACGACAACGTGTCGGCGAGCATGACCTACAACGCGCGGGATGACCGTTACTCGGTCACTCTGGGCGGGACCAACCTGACCAACGATCGCCAGATCGTCGGCGGCAGTTCGATCCCGGCTTCCGGGGTGATCGCCGGCGTCTACAGCCGCCCGCGCGAATGGTATGCCCGGGTCGGTTTCAAGTTCTGAGCTTGCCTTGATCGGGCAGAGCAGGGGGGTTGCATTGCGAAAGCCGTGCAACCCCTTTCCATTTCCGCTAGGCCTGAATCGATAATGATAGGGGATCGCGGTGGATGAGCACAGCCTGATTGCGCAGTTCGACCTGCAGGGACGGCTTCAGTTCGCGTCCGCAAAGGGTCAGATCTGGATCGATCAGTCGCGCATGGTCCTGTTCCATGTCAAGGGACTGGCCAAACTTCGCCGCGAAATGGTTGAGCAATTGGGGCTGAACCGGGCGCGCAGCATGTTCTGGCGGATGGGTTTCGAATGCGGGCGGCAGGATGCAAAGCTTGCCGCAAAGCATATCGGGCATGCCGACGACTATGACGTCTTCTGCATCGGTCCTGCGCTCCACGCCCTCGAAGGCGTGACGCAGGCGCACATCGTCGAAGCCGATATCGATTGGGAAAAGGGCAGTTTCGACGGCTTCGTCCATTGGATTTCCAGCTGGGAAGCGCAAGCCCATATCGACGAAGGCTTGACCGTCGATGAAACCTATCCTGGCGCCTGCTGGGCGGCGACGGGCTATGCCTCGGGCTATGTCACGGAATTTTTCAAACGGCTGGTGATCTTTCAGGAAACGCAATGTGCGTGCAGCGGGCACGCGCACTGTATCGCCGTCGGCAAGCCAGCAGAAGATTGGGAAGATCGCGCATTTGTGGAAGCCTTGTGGAGCACACCTGACGAAAACGGCCAATTCGAGATAGAGGAGGAACTGCGTCGGCTGCGCAAGGACAGCAACACGCCGGAACCGGCTCCTGCCTTCACCAAACCCGACAATATCGTGGGCTCGTCCGCAGCTTTCGTCGAAGCCTTCCATTTGCTCGGCAAGGCGGCGAGCGGCAGCATCAATGTGCTGCTGCTGGGAGAAACCGGTGTCGGCAAAGAGGTTTTTGCTAACTGGCTGCACGAACAGTCAAGGCAAGCTGCGGGGCCGTTCGTGGCGGTCAACTGCTCTGCGATACCGGCGGAACTGGTCGAGGCGGAACTGTTCGGAGTGCGGCGCGGTGCCTATACCGGGGCAGTGGAAACGCGGCAGGGCCGGTTTGAGCGGGCCGATGGCGGTACATTGTTTCTCGATGAAGTCGGCGAATTGCCGCTCGCCGTGCAGGCCAAGCTGCTGCGCGTCCTCCAGACGGGCGAAGTCGAGCGACTGGGCGACGACAAACCGCTCAAGGTCAGCGTCCGGCTGATTTCCGCCACCAATGTCGATCTCTCGGCGGCGATGCGCGATGGCCGGTTTCGTTCCGACCTGTATTACCGCCTGGCAACCTATCCGATCACCATCCCCCCGCTGCGCGACCGTCCAGGGGATGTCGGCCTGTTGATTCAGGCGATGCTGCTGCGCTACGCGCCGCTCTATGGCAAGAATGTGCCGGGCCTAACCGAACGCGCGCGTCACGCGCTTGAAACCTATGCGTGGCCAGGCAATGTCCGCGAACTGGAAAATTTCATCGAGCGGGCGGTGCTCCTCGTGCTGGATGGAACAGAGATCGGCATCGAGCACCTGCCCGCCGTACTTCAGGAAATTTCGGCAAATCAGGTTGCCAGGCGAACCCCCGAAGCCCGGTCACGCAAGCTGGAGATCGCGCAGGAACTGCTCGACCTAGGTGTCGATCTGGATGAACAGGAAGCGATGCTCGTCGAACTTGTCATCGCGAAAGCAGGCGGCAACGTGTCGGCAGCTGCCAAGCTGCTCAACCTGACCCGCCGTCAGCTAGCCTACCGCATGCAAAAGTTGAACGTCGAAGACCCGGATTAACAAAATTGTCGAACGCCGAGTTTGAAGCGACAGATTTGTCAAGACGCCCAGTAAAACTGGCCTCGGATACAGCGTATTTTCGCAATTTCCCACATACAAAAACTGGCACGCACCTTGCTTTATAAATTCTGACGGAAGTCCCGGGCTCAATCCGCGACCTGTCGGAGAGAATGCGCGATGGTAGTTCCCAAAAACACCCGCAAAGTCGTCCGCGTCATGGGCGAGCGCAACGGGCTCATCGAATTCGAATACGGCATCGGCGACTTGTCGCTCGCCCTCGAGCTCATGCTGCCACCTGCCGCATTCGACGAATTCTGCCGGACCAATGCGGTCGAAGTCCTCTCCGCCGCGTCCGACGAAATTCTCGACGAAGCGGCGAGGGCGATGGCGTGGCGGCCCTCGGACGTCCAGCGCCAGTTCTGAAATCCAATCCCCAAGCCAGGATGCACCTGCCATGCAAATCGACCTCAAGACCGTAAGCATCGAACCCAAGCGCAAGGCGTTCGACCATCTGGTCGCCCGCTTCGGGGACAAGCCGGCCTCGCGCTATCAGGAAGGCTCCTACGACATCCAGGCGATGGAGAACCTGCACTACCGCCCGACCTGGGCGCCCGATCAGGAACTCTACGATCCGAACATCTCGCGGATCGTCATGGCCGATTGGCATGCGTTCAAGGATCCCCGGCAGTATTACTACAACACCTATGTCCTCGCCCGCGCGCGCCAGCAGGAGGCCGCCGAGGCGGCGTTCACGCTCGTCGAAACCCGCGCGCTGCACCAGACCATCGCGGCGGACCTGCGCCAGACCATTCTCGATCTGCTGGTGCCGCTGCGCCATGCCGCCTGGGGTGCCAACCAGAATAACGTGCTGATTTCCGGCTATGGCGTCGGCACTCCGTTCACCCAGCCGTGCCTCTATCAGGGCATGGATTGCCTGGCGGTGGCGCAATACCTTTCGCGGATCGGCATGCTCTTGGGCGGGACGGAAGCGCTGGCCGAGGGCAAGCGCCAGTGGATGGACGGCGAAAGCTGGCAACCGCTGCGTCGGCTGGTGGAAGACACGCTGGTGGTGCGCGATCCGTTCGAGCTGTTCGTCGCGCAGAATATCGTGATCGATGGCCTGCTCTATCCGGCAGTGTTCGATGCGATAATCGATGGCCGCTTCGCGCTCAATGGCGCGGCCCCGGTTTCGATGCTGGCGCAGTTCATCACCGACTGGAGCGCGGAGGCGCGCAAGTGGTCGGACTCGGTGATCAAGATCGCCGCGGGCGAAAGCGCGGCCAATGCCGCAATCATCGCCGAATGGGTCTCCGAATGGAGCGGGCGGGCGATGGCCGCGCTGCTTCCGCCGATCGAACGGGCGATCGGCAGCGATGCCGACGCCTTGCTCGGCCAGACCCTCGACACTCTCACCGCGCGGCTTGCCAAAGCCGGCGTCGCGCTTTGATCGGAGGAGGCCCATGTCGACCGTATTCATCGCCTTTCAGGCCAACGAAGACACCCGTCCGATCATCGAGGCAATCCTCGCTGACAATCCCGGCGCCCAGGTCCGAGACGAGCCCGCGATGGTGACGGTTTCAGCACCCGACCGCCTGACGATCAACAAGGCCACGATCGAAGACCTGATCGGCCGCGATTTCGATCTGCAGGAAATGCACATCAACCTCATCACTTTGTCGGGTCATGTCGATGAAGACGATGAGTTCTTCACCCTTAGCTGGAACAGCTGAACAGGAGCGCATCGCCATGGACATGCAGGTCAAACAGCCCAAGCTGGGTATCAAGGAACGTTATGCGCTGCTCACGCGCGATCTCGGCTGGGAGCCGAGCTACCAGCCCAAGGACAAGATCTATCCCTATACCCGCTATGAAGGGATCAAGATCCACGATTGGGACAAGTGGGAAGACCCGTTCCGCCTGACGATGGATGCGTACTGGAAATACCAGGCGGAAAAAGAGCGCAAGTTCTATGCGATCATCGATGCCCATGCCCAGAACAACGGCCACCTGAACATCACCGACGGTCGCTATCTGACCGCGCTCAAGCTGTTCCTCCAGGCGATCAGCCCGGGCGAATACGCCGCGCACAAGGGCTTTGCCCGGATCGGGCGGGAATTCGAAGGCGTCGGCACCCAGGTCGCCTGCCAGATGCAGTCGCTTGACGAAATCCGCCATGCCCAGACCCAGATTCACGCCATCTCGAACTACAACAAATACTATGACGGCTTCCACGCCTTCGCC
Source organism: uncultured Alphaproteobacteria bacterium (assembly GCA_963791765.1). GTDB lineage: Bacteria > Pseudomonadota > Alphaproteobacteria > Sphingomonadales > Sphingomonadaceae > Novosphingobium. The sequence continues at coordinate 112,708 of CAWBTL010000003.1, read as the reverse complement.
CAGCAGCGCGACCGCATCTGGTACACCTCGGTGCCGCGCTCGTTCTTCGACGACGCGATGTCGGGCGGGCCATTCGAGTTCATCACCGCAATCGGATTCGCTTTCGAATATGTCCTGACCAACCTGCTGTTCGTGCCGTTCATGTCGGGTGCCGCCTATAATGGCGACATGGCAACGGTGACCTTCGGCTTCTCCGCCCAGTCGGACGAAGCCCGGCATATGACGCTGGGCCTCGAATGCATCAAGTTCATGCTCGAGCAGGACCCGGACAACCTGCCGATCGTTCAGAAGTGGCTCGACAAGTGGTTCTGGCGCGGAATGCGCCTGCTCACCCTGGTCGGCGCGATGATGGACTACATGCTGCCCAAGCGGGTGATGTCGTGGAAGGAAGCCTGGCAGATCTACGGGGTCGAGAACGGCGGCGCATTGTTCCGCGATCTCGCTCGCTATGGCATCACCGTGCCCAAGGGCTGGGACATCGCCACCGAATCGGCGGACCATGCCTCGCACCAGCTGATGCTCGGGCTCTACCAGTGGTCGTTCGGCACCAGCTTCCACGCCTGGATCCCCTCGGACGAGGATATGGACTGGCTCTCGGCCAAGTATCCCGACACGTTCGATCGCTATTATCGTCCGCGCTGGGACCATATCCGCAAGCTGGCGGAAGCTGGAACGCCCTATGCCAACGTCGGCCTGGCCCAGCTGTGCAACGTCTGCCAGTTGCCAGCGGTGTTTACCGAGCCCGGCGATCCGACCTGCCACAGCCACCGCCAGACCGAGCATGAGGGCGAGACCTATCACTTCTGCTCGGACGGTTGCCGCGACATCTTTGTCGATGAGCCGGAGAAATATGTCCAGTCGTGGCTGCCGATGCCGCAGCTCTTCAACGAGCCCAATTTCGGCGATGTCGGCAAGTGGATGGACTGGGTTCGGACTGGTCCCCGGACAAGACAACGGCGACTACCAGGATTCGCGAGACAAGGCGAGTTTCGAGGCGTGGAAGCATCAGGCCTCGGCCATCTGACATTATCGGGAAAGGACACTGTCATGGCCGTCAAAGCCATCGGGGAATACAACTTCGCGCCGCGTGACCATGCGGGCGTCTATGGCGACCAGCAGATCGTCTATTTCTGCTGGGACCGGCATCTGCTGTTTGCCGCGCCGTTCATCCTGTTCGTTCCGGGCGACATGGCGCTCGGCGAATTTCTGGAGGAACGGATCAAGCCGATGCTGGCGCCCGATCCGGATGCTGGGGAATTGGACTGGGCGAAGGCGGAATGGTCCATCGGGCCGGCCGGCTTCACCCCGGATTTCAGCGCCAGCCTCAGCGCCAATGGCGTCGGCCACAAGGACAAGATCATCATGTCCACGCCCGGGCTCAATTCGCTGATGCCGGACAGCTGAACGTGTCGCACACGCTGACGATCGAGCCGCTCGGCGTCGAGCTGGAGATCGAGGAGGGGCAGACCATCCTCGATGCGGCCCTGCGCGCCGGGATCTATCTGCCCCACGCCTGCTGCCACGGGCTGTGCGCAACCTGCAAGGTGACCGTGCTCGACGGCGAGGTCGAACACGGCGAGGCCTCCAGTTTCGCGCTGATGGATTTCGAGCGCGGCGAAGGGCGGACGCTCGCCTGCTGCGCGACCACCGAATCCGACCTCGTCATCGAGGCCGAGATCGAGGAGGATCCGGATGCGCAGAACATCCCGATCCGCGATTTTTCCGGCAGGGTGGCGCGGATCGAGGATCTGACGCCGACCATCAAGGGCGTCTGGATCGAACTGGACGCCGCTGAGGGGATCCATTTCCAGGCCGGGCAATATGTCAATCTGGCGCTGCCGGAAGGGATCGGCAGCCGGGCGTTTTCCATCGCCAGCGTTCCGGCAGAAGGCAACCTGATCGAGCTGAATATCCGGCGCGTGCCGGGCGGGGCGGGCACCGCCTATATCCATGAGCGTCTTGGCATTGATGATGCGATCGGCCTGACCGGACCCTATGGCCGCTTCTTCGTACGCAAATCGGCCAATTTGCCTGTCATATTCTTCGCGGGCGGCTCAGGCTTGTCGAGCCCGCATTCGATGATCCTCGACCTGCTGGCCGAGGGCTTCACCCTGCCAATCACGCTGGTCAACGGTCAGCGCAGCCAGTCCGAACTGTATAATCATGGTGCGTTTGAAGCGCTTGCGCGTGAGCACGAGCAATTCCGCTATATCCCTGTGCTTTCGGACGAACCGGAGGACAGCGGCTGGCAGGGCGCGCGGGGCTTTGCCCATGAGGCCGCGGTCGAGGCCTTCGGCAACGACTTCCGCGGCCACAAAGCCTATCTCTGCGGCCCGCCGCTGATGATCGAGGCCTGCATTGCCGCGCTGATGCAGGGCCGGTTGTTCGAGCGTGACATCTACACCGAGAAGTTCCTATCCGCCGCCGATGCGCAGCAGGTGCGTTCACCCTTGTTCAGGGCGCTGTGAAGACCGATGCGCTATACCCATTAGGTATCTCTCTGGCCTAGAAATGGTATTTGCAGGTAACCAACGGCTTGCCTAGATTGAAGGCAACATGTCGGACGATCGAGGACAGGCTGGCGAATTGCGATGGTAGAGGCGGCTTCAGGCAAATGGATGATCGAGGTTGCCGGAGCCACGGCCACCTTTACTTGTCCTACCGGCCAGACGCTTCTCAAGGCCATGATTGCGGCCCGCCAATCCGCCATCACAGTCGGCTGTCGCAGCGGCGGCTGCGGGGTTTGCCGGGTACGTGTGACCGGGGGCCGCTACGCCAGCCAGAAAATGACCCGTTCGCGTATCTCGGAGGCCGATGAAGCGGCGGGTATCGTGCTGGCCTGCCGGATTGTGCCGGAAACCGATCTGGTTGTGGAACCGCTGCCGATTGTCCTGCGCGGAGCCGCAGCGTGAGCCCGTCCGCGACACGCCTGCAAACGGCACTCGCTGCGGCGTCGGCAAAGGCGACAGGCATGGGCGTTGCGGTCAACGTTGCGGTTGTCGACAGCGGCGGCAATCTCGCGGCATTCCTGCGCATGCCGGGTGCGTTTCAGGCATCGATCGATATCGCCATCGACAAAGCCTGGACTGCGAACAGCTTTGGCTTGTCCACTGCCGCGTTCTCGCAGATGCTGGCTGGCGAAGAGCCTGCGGTGCGGGACGGCCTGCTGCGGCGCCCGCGGATCACCGCGATACCCGGCGGACACCCCGTCCGGCGAGACGGGCAGTTGGCGGGCGGGATCGGCGTATCGGGCGCAAGTGCAGCTCAGGACGAAGAAATTGCCATGTGCGGGCTGCATGCCCTGACGGAGAGCTGAGTGACCGATTTCCTGCATTTCATCGATGGCGCCTTCACCGCCGGATCAACTGGCAAGCGTTTTGAGAAGCGGCGGTCGCACGATGGCTCGCTGGTCGGCCATATTGTCGAAGGCGGTGCGGCTGAAATCGACACGGCAGTAAAGGCCGCCCGCGCCGCGATGCTTGGCCCATGGGCGCGGATGAGCGTTGATGACCGGGCGGATATGATGCGCGCCATCGCCGATGGCATCACCCGCCGCTTCAGCGATTTTGTCGAAGCCGAGATGGCCGATACCGGCCAGCCGCGCGGCACCATGGAGCATGCCTTCATTCCGCGCGGAGCCGCCAATTTCAAGGCCTTCGCCGACATCATCAAGAACGTCTCGACCGAGAGTTTCGAAATGCAGACGCCCGACGGCAAAGGCGCGCTCAACTATGCGATCCGGCGGCCCAAAGGGGTGATCGGCGTGATCTGCCCGTGGAACGCGCCGCTGTTGCTGATGACCTGGAAAGTCGCCCCGGCGCTGGCCTGCGGCAATGCGGTGATCGTCAAGCCTTCGGAGGAAACCCCGGGCACCGCGACGCTGCTCGGCGAGGTGATGAATGAGGTCGGCGTGCCCAAGGGCGTCTATAACGTCGTCCACGGTTTCGGCCCGGACTCGGCGGGAGCCTTCCTGACCGAGCATCCCGGGGTCGATGCCATCACCTTCACCGGCGAAACCCGCACCGGCACCGCGATCATGCAATCTGCCGCAAAGGGCCTGCGCGATGTGTCGTTCGAACTGGGCGGGAAGAACAGCGCCATCGTTTTTGCCGACGCTGATATGGATGTGACGATGGAAGCGATTGGTCGCTCTGCCTTCATGAACTGCGGGCAGGTCTGCCTTGGCACCGAGCGCATCCTGGTTGAACGCCCGCTGTTTGAGTCTTTCGTTGCCGCGCTCAAGGCCAAGGCGGAATCGCTGAAGCCCGGCGCGCCCAATGACAAGGCTACCAACTTCGGGCCGCTGATCTCGCAAGAGCATCGCGAAAAAGTGCTGTCCTATTATGCGAAGGCCGTTGCCGAAGGCGCGACCTTGGTGACTGGCGGCGGCGTGCCTGACATGTCTGAGGATTTGGCGGGGGGGAACTGGGTGCAACCCACCGTCTGGACGGGCCTTGCCGATGACGCAGCTGCTGTCACCGAAGAGATTTTCGGCCCCTGCTGCCATGTTCGCCCCTTTGATACAGAGGAGGAAGCGATCGGCATCGCAAACAACACCGAATATGGCTTGTCGACCTCAATCTTCACCACCAATCTGGCACGAGCGCACCGCGTCGCGGCGCAGGTCGATGTCGGCATCACCTGGGTCAACAGCTGGTTCCTGCGCGATCTGCGCACGCCGTTCGGCGGCTCCAAGCAATCCGGCATCGGCCGCGAAGGCGGGGTGCACAGCCTCGAATTCTACACCGAACTCCGCAACATCTGTGTGAAGCTCTAAAACCATGGCACTCGAACAATCCCTGATCCACCGGTTCGGCGATGAACTCTACGAAGCGCTGGTTGCAGGCCAGACGATCCCCAACCTGCGCGAGCGGGCCGACGGCATGACCATCGTCGATGCCTATCAGGTGCAGGCGCGGATGATCGAACGGCGGCTTGCGGCCGGTGAGACGGTGGTCGGCAAAAAGATCGGCGTAACTTCAAAAGCTGTGCAATCAGCAATTGGCGTGTTCGAGCCGGACTTTGGCATTCTCACTTCTGCCATGGTCTACGAGGACGGCGCAACGATTCCAGCGGGAACGCTGATCCAGCCCAAGGCAGAGGGTGAGATTGCATTTGTTCTAAAGCGCGATCTGATCGGTCCGGGAATTACCGCTGCCGAAGTGCTCTCTGCAACCGACTATGTCAGCGCCTGCTTTGAAATCGTTGATAGCCGCATCAAGGATTGGGATATCCGCATTCAGGATACGGTAGCGGACAACGCTTCGTGCGGTGTTTATGTGGTTGGCAAGGACAAGGTCGATCCACGCGACGTCGATCTGGCGCTGGCCGGCATGGTCGCCGAACGCAACGGCGAAATTGCGGTGACGGGCGCGGGCGCAGCTGTGCAGGGTTCCCCTGCCAACGCCGTTGCCTGGCTCGCCAACACACTGGGGCGGTTGGGCATGCCCCTGCTGGCCGGGGAAACCATCCTCTCAGGCGCACTCGCACCCATGTATCTGTTCGAACCGGGAGACACGCTCACCATGCGGATTGGCGGCATCGGGTCCTGTTCCATTTCATTTGCAAAGGAGATGGCCGATGCTTGATGCTGCCCAGATCAATGCCATCTCCGATGTCGTGGATGCAGCGCAAACAAATGCGCATACCATGCCAAAGATCACCGAAGCCTATCCCGAAATGACCATTGACGATGGCTATGCGGTGCAGGCCGAACTGCTGCGGCGTTGGGAGGCGCGGGGGCGGGAGTTTTACGGCTACAAGGCCGGGCTTACCTCGCGCGCCAAGATGGTCCAGATGAATGTCGATGTCCCGGCGTTCGGCCTGATGATGCGAGACACCTGCGATCCCGATGGCGGGACGGTGCCCACCGCGGGCCTGATCCATCCCCGCGTCGAGGCCGAAATCGCCTTCGTGATGAAGGCCGATCTGGCCGGGCCGGATGTCAGCATCGCAGAAGTCTATGCCGCGACCGACTATGTCCAGCCCGCGATCGAAATCATTGACAGCCGGTTCGAGAAGTTCAAGTTCGATCTCGAAAGCGTGGTGGCAGACAACTGTTCTTCGGCCCGGGTGGTGCTTGGTGGCCGCCCCCGCCGCCCGGAAGAGCTCGACCTGGCAACGCTGGGGGTGGTGCTGGAAATCAACGGCGAACCCATGGCATTTGCCGCGTCGGGCGCGGTGCTGGGCCATCCCGCAAATGTTATCCAGCTGCTGGTAGCTTTGCTCCACAGCCGCGGTGAATTGCTCAAGGCCGGAACCGTCGTGCTGGCCGGGGCGGTGACCGAGGCCTTCCCGATCCAGCCCGGTGACAATGTCTGCGCCCGTTTCCAGGACATGGGCACCATCAACGTGAGGGTGAACTGATGCCGATTATCTCCGTCGTGATCGCCGAAGGGCGCAGCGTCGAAAAGAAGCGAAAGCTGATCCGCGCGCTTACCGACGCGGCGGTCGAAGCGTTCGAATGCCAGCCCGAAACGGTGCGTGTCATCCTCAATGAAACCGCGCTCGATCACTACGCCGTCGCGGGCGTCACCTTTGGAGAGAAGGCCGAGCAGGCCGGAGGAAGCAAATGACCAAGATCAAATGTGCGATCATCGGGCCGGGCAATATCGGCACCAACCTGCTCTACAAGCTCATGCGTTCCGAGGTGCTGGAGCCAGTGTGGATGGTCGGGGTCGATCCGACTTCCGAAGGCCTTGCGCGTGCCCGCGAACTTGGCCTCAAGGCGACCGATCAGGGCGTTGACGGCATGCTTCCGCATGTTCTGGAAGACGGCGTGCAGATCGCGTTCGACGCGACCTCGGCCTATGTCCATGCCGAAAACAGCCGCAAGCTCAATGCGCTCGGTGTGTTCATGGTCGATCTGACCCCGGCAGCGATCGGTCCGTTCTGCGTGCCGCCGGTCAATCTTGCTACGCTTGCCGACAGCGGGGTGATGAATGTCAATATGGTCACTTGCGCGGGCCAGGCGACGATCCCGATGGTTGCCGCGGTCAGCCGCGTGCAGGCGGTCGAATATGCCGAGATCATCGCGACCGTCGCCTCCAAGTCGATCGGTCCCGGCACGCGCAAGAACATTGACGAGTTCACCCGCACGACATCGGGCGCGGTGGCGCGCGTGGGCGGAGCGGCCCAGGGCAAGGCGATCGTCGTCGTCAACCCTGCCGAACCACCGCTGATGATGCGCGACACGATCTACTGCGAAACCGCCGATGCGCCGCAAGTCGATGCGATCACGCGGTCAGTGCACGAGATGATTGCCGAGGTGCAGAAATATGTGCCCGGTTATCGGCTGAAAAACGGGCCGACGTTCAATGGCCGCCAGGTCAGCATCTTCCTAGAAGTCGAGGGACTTGGCGATTTCCTGCCCAAATATGCCGGCAATCTCGACATCATGACCGCCGCCGCCGCGCGCACTGCGGAAATGTTCGCGCGCAAGATCATCGACGGTTCGTTCGTGCCCGTAGCCATTCCCATGACGGAGGCCGCATAATGTCGGACGACGCAAAGGTTCGCGGCCGAAAGGTCAAACTGCACGACATGTGCCTGCGCGATGGCATGCATTCGATGCGCCATCAGATCACGCTCGATCAGATGATCGATATCGCCACCGGCCTCGATGAAGCGGGCGTGCCGCTGCTCCAGGTAACGCATGGCGACGGCTTGGGCGGTTCATCGCTCAACTACGGGCACGGTCTGCACAGTGACAAGGAATATATCACCGCAGTTGCCTCACGCATGAAGAATGCCGTGGTTTCGGTTCTGCATGTTCCCGGCATTGGCACACTCGACGAACTGCGCATGGCGGCGGACTGCGGCGCGGGCTGCGTCCATGTCGCCTCACATTGCACCGAAGCGGACGTTACCGAACAACATATCGGCCTTGGCCGTCAGCTAGGCATGGATACGGTTGGCTTTTTGATGATGGCGCACATGACTCCAGTCGAGGCGTTTGTCGAACAGGCGTTGCTCATGGAGAGCTATGGCGCGCAGACTGTCTATTGCGTGGACAGCGCGGGCTTCATGCTGCCCGATGAAGTGACCGCGCGAATTGGCGGTCTGCGTGCGGCGCTTCAGCCGGAGACCGAGATCGGCTTTCACGGCCATCACAACCTTGGCATGGGCGTAGCCAATTCGGTCGCGGCGGTTGCTGCCGGAGCCAACCGGATTGACGGATCGGCAGCTGGGCTCGGCGCTGGGGCAGGCAACACGCCGCTGGAACTGTTCGCTGCCGTCGGAGAACGCATGGGCATGGAAACCGGAATAGACGTTTTCAAACTGATGGACGTTGCCGAAGACCGCGTCTTGCCGATGATGCCCAAGCCTCCGCGCGCCAACCGGGATTCGCTGACGCTGGGTTATGCAGGGGTCTATTCGACGTTCCTCTACAATGCGAAGGATTGCGAGAAGCGCTACGGCTTGCCCGCGCGCGATCTTCTCATGGAACTCGGTCGTCTGAAAATGATCGGCGGGCAGGAAGACATGATCGAGGACACCGCGCTGACCATGGCGAAGGAACGCGGGCTGATCGGTCACAACAGCCAATCAGCAGCTTGAATTCATAACAAAATTGAGGAGAGTGAGATGTCTTTACATGGTGTTCTGAGATTGGGCGAAGTCTGCGTCCGCGTGCTCGATATGGCCGAAGCGCGGATGCATTATGGCGATCACATGGGCCTCATTGAAACCGGGCGCGACGGCGATGATCGCACCTATTACAAGGGCTGGGATGAGCATGATTGCCACTCTGTGGTCATTCAGGCGAGCGACAGTGCGGGCATCGAACATGTTGCGTTCAAGGTGATCGACGATGCGACGCTGGATGAACTTGACGCCAAACTCAAAGACTATGGCGTGGCGACCAAGCACGTCGCAGCCGAGGCCTACCCTCGCAGTGGCCGCCGGATTAAATTCACATTGCCAACGGGGCAGAGCTGCCACCTCTACGCCTATAAGGAGCAGGTCGGAAACGGCATGTCCGCCGAGAACCCCGGCACTTTGCCCGATGAGGGCTATGTGCGCGGAATGCGGATCACGCGGCTTGATCACTGCCTGCTTGGCGGACCGCAGGTTGGCGAGTCACGTGATCTTTTCCTTAAAGTCTTTGGCTTTTATCTGACCGAAGAGTTGCAGGATCACGAAACCCGCGCGCCGCTGGCCTCCTTTGTCAGCTGTGGCAACAAGCCGCATGACATTGCCTTCGTGATTCAGCCCGAGAATGAAAAGCTTCACCACATCTCGTTCCTGCTCGATTCCGTCAACGACCTCTATCACGCCGCCGATCTGATGGGGAAATACGACATCCCGATCGACGTTGGCCCGAACCGCCATGGCATCACTCGCGGCGCGACCGTCTATTTCTTCGACCGCTCGGGCAACCGCAACGAAGTCTTCTCTGGAGGGTACATCTACTATCCCGACAACCCGACGCTCATTTGGGACACCTCGAAGTTCGGTAACGCCTTGTTTGCACAGGGCAATCTGGTTGTCCCAAGCTTCCTCGAAGTCGTCACCTGAGCGATTTTTCCGAACATACGGTCGTCGTCGGGGCGAGCGGAGCGCTGGGCTCGGCCATCGTGCGTTCGCTGCACGAGGCCGGGCAGCATGTGATCGGCATAGCCCGGTCGCAGGATTCCCTGCGCAGCCAGGCCGCGGAGTACGGCGACAGCTTCCACGCCCTCGATGCCGATCTGGCGACCGACGACGCCATCGGGCGAATTTCCGCGGCGCTTTCCCGGCCGGTCGCGATGGTGGTCCACGCCCCCGGGGTGCCGGTAGCGGGAGGAATCCGCTCCGCGCCCACGTCTGACCTGGTCGAAGCATGTAACATCAAGGTCGGGGGCTTCATCCGTCTGGTCCGCGCCGTCGAAAGCCGCTTGCGGCCCAAATCGCGGCTCGTCGCGATCGGCGGGCATTACGGGTTCGAGCCCACCGCCTATGCGGCAACCGCCGGGGTCGCCAATGCTGCCCTTGCAAACGTGGTTCGGCAGTGCAGTTGGGCTTACGGAGAGCTTGGTGTCACGGCTCACCTCGTTGCGCCGGGGCCGGCCGATACCGAACGGTTGCACAACGTTGCCAGGACACGCGCAGCGCAGGCCGGAAAGCCGGTCGAGGAAATCCTTGCGGAGATGGCCGCAGAATCGGCGATCAATGCCTTTGTCGAGCCGGAACAGGTCGGATGGGCCATCGCGATGCTCCTTGATCCGCGGGCCGATGCGATGGCCGGATCGGCGCTCATGCTCGATGCCGGACGGCGGCGCGGGCTACCCTAGGAACGCGTTATGCCCATAGTGAATTTCTACCTGGTCGAAGGATCATACACCGACGATGCCATTGGGAAGCTGCTGGTTGAATCGAGCCAATTCTATTGCGACACGCTTTACACCGACGTGAACCCGCGTCCGATTGAACGAGTCCGCGCCTTCGCAACCTTTGTTAAGCCGCAGCATTGGGCAACCGGCGGACGGCTCGTATCGGGCGGCGCTTCCGGCGCGCCTTATTTTACCTGTCTGGCGCTGACTGGAAGACCGGTCGAGCAACTGCAGACGCTGATGGCGGGCTTCACCGATCTGGTCGAGAAACATCTTCGCTGTGATCGCAGCGCGATACGCGGCCAAGTGATCCCCATAGACCCGGCACACTGGTCGATCGCGGGTAAGCCTGCCAGTGAAGTCCGCAGCAATGAGGCTAGACTCAGAGCCGGGGATTAACCTTTCTGCCGACTGCCAACGCACTCATTCACCCAGAAAATCGATGGCTAGACCCGAAACCGATCAGGTCTGCACACCGTGACGGAGCCGATTTTGGCTCAGCGCAAGACGCGAGCAAGGAGCCATGCCTTAGCATAGGGACTGACGAGCAACGCCGCGCTGGGCCAAAAGCGGCCCGCCCTTCGGGTTGCCGCTGGAAGCCCCTTGGACAGCGTCGCGTCGCTGGCACGGGTTCCCGCGACCCGCACTGCGCAAAACTCCTTGCCGAGAAGCTTCCAGCGGCAATCACGGTGTGCAGACCTGGTCGGTTTCGGGTCTAGAACCGTATCCGGTAACCGATCCGCCCGATGAAGGCGCGTTCTTCGCGCCTGCCGGTGAGTGCGGGGGTGCTATAGGTCTGGCGGATGAAATTGCCGCCGGCCTCGGCTTCCAGCTCGCCGCGGCTGCCGACACGCAGCACCGCGCGGAGCGAGGGTGCGATCACGGTCTGGCTGCCGGTTCCCAGCCGCTGGTCGCGGTAGGCGAAGCGCAACCGCGGTGCCAGACTGAAACGCGCTGACAACGGCATTCGCAGCGTCGCATCGGCCTGATACAGATGCGAGCGCTGCAGGCTGGCATAACGCAGTCCCAGCACCAGGCTGTCGCCGCCGCGCAGAATGCCGGTGCCGGCAAGCTGCGCTCCGACGTAGGTTTCGGTTCCTGCCTCAGGAAATTCGGGGACATCGAACGACGCCGGCGAGCCCGAGGTATGCGCTACGGTGGCATCGACGATCGCCCGCCATTTCGAACCCAGATCGCGGCTGTAGGTCAGCGTGGCCGAGCGCGAGACCATCGTCCGGTCGCGCGCGGCCTGCTTGATCTGCGCCGGGGTGAGCGTCAGCCGTACCGCGTCCAGCGTCGGCTCTGGCTGGCCGAGCACTGCATTCCACGTCGCCAGCTGTGGATAGTGAACTTGCTGCGCCAGGAACGAAATCGTCTGGGCTTCGCTGAGCCTGTGAACGACATCGAGCGCGGCCGCGTTGAGTACGCCGAAGTGGATATCGTAGTCGGCATACAGCCGGATGCTGGTACGGGGCCTCATCAGTGAAAACTGCAGGCCGACGGCCTGGCGGTCGATCAGGCCGGAAGCGCGCTGATCGAACCACGACAAGCCCAGCTTGACCGTCTCATCGGGATTGCTGAACTCGCCGCCCACCATGTAGAAATTGCGCGCTTCGTCTACCGAGGTCTGCCGCGCCGACCATACGGGATAGCCCCAGGCGGCAGTCAGCTTGAATTGCGGGGCGACCCGTGCCGATGCGGCGATGCCGTCGAACCTGCCGAAAGGCCCGCTGCCATAGATTTTCTGCCGACCGATCGTGGTGGCAAGGCCCAGCTTGTCGTCGGCGATCTCCAGCTTGAGTGTATCGATCATGCTGTAGGAGCCAGCGCCGCGAGCGCTGCCAACCAGGCTTACCGGGCGATATTCGGAGACATGCGCGACATCGGCCTGCGCTTCGATCCGTGTTGAACCGAACCGCGCGCTGGCAGTGATGTCGATAGTGCTGAACAGCTCGTCGACATTGGTGCGGCGATCGATCCCGGTCGCCGGGGTGACCGGCTGCGCCTCAAGGAAGATACTGCGGCTGCGGTCATGCAGATAGGTCTGCGACACGGCACCATGCAGTGCAAAAACCGGGCGGGCGGCTTGGGCCGTCACTGGCGCAGCCGGAGCGCCCGGTGCCGCTGCCTCCCCGGCAGAAGACGAGCCCAGCGCAGCCAGCCGCCGCTTGATGCGCGGTGCGCCTTCGTCGGCCGGATAGCGCGTAAGATAATCCTGGTAGGTTGCGCGGGCCTGTTCGACATTGCCTTGCCGTTCGTAGACGAGGCCTTGCAATTCGCGGGCACGCGGGGCGTGTCGCCCGGCAGGCTTGGCCAGCAGCTGCGTCACAAATGCCTGTGCGGCGGTGAGATTACCGTCGCGAATGGCGGCCTCCGCCTGCTCCTCGAGCTTGGCCGTCCGGTCACTGGCGGTCGTGTCCGGCTGCGCGAAAGTGGGCGCTACATCGGCAATGTTGCCGCCGTTATCGCGCACTTCGGCAGGGGTTTCCTGCGGCGGCGGCAGAGGCTGCGCCAGTTCCGTCATCGCACGCGCACCCCGCTCGGCCTCCCCGGCGCGCTTAGCCGCGACGCCTGAGGCGCAATGCCAGGAATCAGCAAATTCCAATGGACCGAGCTGTGGCAGTCCTCGCAGACGTTGCTGGTTGCCGGATGGTTGGCAGTTTTTCCCGGGGCGGTGAAATTGTTGTGGCAGCGCACGCAGCCGGCCAGAATGTCGGTATGATCGAAGCGCGACAGCCGCCACTCTTCGACACTGTGGCAGGTCTCGCAGCCCAGCGCGGTCGGGATGTGGCGGGGACCCTTGCCTTCGGCCAGGATGGAATTGTGGCAATTGGCGCAGCTGCGCGGAGTGCCCGCGAACACCCGGTTGCGGTGGCAGCCTTCGCAAGGCACCGCCTCATGCCCGCCTTCCAGGACAAAGCCGCTGATATCGTGATCGAACCTGTCGGTGATGCCATGCGGCCGCTGGCTGCCGTTTGCCGCAATCGACGTCAGCAAGATCGCCAGCGCCGCCACCAGGACCGTGGCAAAACTTTTCATCTTAACTCCTCGCTTGCGGGGTTTGGCCCAAACCCGATGCGACTGTCGACCTTTGCCCCCTTGAAGGTGCCTGTCGTATGACAATCGCCGCATTTCGGTCCGAAAGCGCCTTTGTGCTTGTCGTCGCCGCGATGGCACGAGATGCAGCTAGCAGAAATTGCGGGATTTTGCACGGGTTTGGAATGACACGCCTTGCAGGCCAGCGAGGCGTGTGCGCCATCGAGCCGGAACGAGGTCTGCCGGTCATGATCGAACCGCCAGCGCGACCAGCCGTCCTCGCGGTGGCATCGGGCGCAGTCGGGACTTTTGCCCAGAGTGCCCTTGTGGAAGTTGTCCGCGTGGCAGGCCGCGCAGGTAACGCCTTTCGCGGTGAAGTTGCGATCGGCGTGGCAGGATTTGCAGGCCACGGACCGATGCTTGCCGACCAGCGGAAAGCGGGTGAGCGCATGGTCGAAGCGGATGTTGCTCTTCCAGCTGTTCGAACTGTGGCAGGCCGCGCAATTGCGGCCCAGCCGGCCGCGGTGGACATCCTTGGCCCGGTGGCAGTCATAACAGGCGCGCGGCGGCCGGGGGCCGATCACCGAACCCTTGTGGCAGGCGTTGCAGTTCAGCTTCCGGTGGGCGCCGCGCAGCGCAAAACGGGTCAGCCGGTCGTGATCGAAGGTTCGGGTTTTCCAGTTCTGGATGTTGTGGCACTTTGCGCAATCGGTACCGAACCGGCCGCGATGGGGGTCTTTGGCACCATGGCAGGCGGAGCATGACACCGAAGGCCTGGTGCGCTCCATCGCCTGGCCGTGGCACTTCTGGCAGGTCACCCCGCGGTGCCCGCCCTGCAGCGCAAAGCGCGTGTCGCGGTCGTGGTTGAACGAAGCGAGCTTCCAGCCCACCGGTGAGTGGCACGCCGCGCAATCGGTGCCGCGGCTACCTTTGTGAACGTCGTCTTGCCGGTGGCAGGCGAGACATTGCCGGGATGTCCCGGCATAGCGTTCGCCGACATGGCATTGGACGCAAGTTGCCTTGATGTGCCCGCCGATCAACGGATAACCGGTCAGCGCATGGTCGAATGCGCGAAGCTGTTTCCAGTCCGCCTCGCCGTGGCAGGCGCCGCAGGACTTCCCGAACCGGCCGCGGTGGACATCGTCCTTGGCATGGCAGGCGATGCATGCAAAAGGCGCGGCCGCATAGCGCTTTGCCGGCAGATGGCAGGCGTTGCAGGCTAGGGTCCTATGCGCGCCGTTGAGCGGAAAGTCGCTGATCCGGTGATCGAAACGGCGCGGATCGAATTTCACCAGCTTGGCCTTCCGGCCCATGTGGTCGATATGGCATGCGGCGCAATTGCCGGTGCGGGCGGCATTGTCACGGCCGTGAAAACCGGTCCCCGCGGCCACGTCCTTGCCAACTGCCTCGTGGCAATCGGAACAGGCGCGGTTCTGGTACTTCTTTGCGAAAGGCAGGTGGCAGGACATGCAATCGCTCTCAAGCTCGGCATGAACCTGGCTGAGCGGACCGGGGCTGACCATCGCTTCCAGAACCTGACGGCTGATCAGATTGAGCGTGAAGGCCGCTGCAATGCCGATTACAATCAACAGAAAGGTGCGCAGCCGCATCAGTAGAGGTGGACGGCGACGATATGGGCCACGGACGCCACCACCAGGAACATGTAAAGCGGCATGTGCAGATGGTGCCACATCGCGAACAGCCGGTCGAAGACGGCATAGGTTGCCGAATTGCGAATGGCTTGCAGATAGTCGCCGAGATGGCGCCGGGCATCGCGCCTGTGCATTGCCAGTTCGCTTTGCGACCAGCCCTGGCTGACGGCATTGCGTTCGAACTGGTCATTGATCTTGCGCAGCAGCGGTTGGCGGCGGAGCATCGTTTCGACCGAAAAACGGACGGCGAAATCGATCGAGCGCAGGAACCCGACTCGGGTTTCGCGCACCCGGTCAAGCAAACCCGCGAGCTCGGCATGGACTTCCTCGCCGGTATCGCCATCGGCGTCGAGCGAGAGCAGTGCCGCTGCGGCCTCATCGAACAGTTCGCTCGCCGCGACGTGCCGAAGGGAATAGCCGCGATAGACGTGCAGCTGGAGATAGCGCCCGATCAGCCCGCTGGTGAACACCGTTAGCATCGCCGCAAGCGCAACCCCGCTGTTGATCGCACGCCAGGTGAAGCGGGCGTGAAACAGGATGGCCAGCGGCCCGGCTATTCCCATCACCATGTGGAAGCGGAACCAGAACCCGGTCGAACCTGGCAGCAGGAAGCCGCGCCTCTTGCTGAGCGGGTAGACCAGCAACACGACCATCATCGTAGCACCCGCCACCCCCAGCCAATAGCCGAAACCGTCATCCGGCTGGAACGGGAGTGAATCGCGCGTCAGGGATCCGGCAAATGCAACCAGGGCGATTGCCGCTGCAGCCAGCTTCGTGCGCGGGATGCGCCGATTGGGGATTGGCTCACCACCGGTCGCCATAGACTGGCGATCGGGGATCGTTCTGCCATGCATAAGCAAACTTGCAGTTTCGGGATTGGGGATCGGAGAGACGGTTAATACTGGGCTGTAGGGTTGCAGTCAACCGGCGGAATCAATTCGGCTCTCGTATAGAACGGCTCACCGGCATGCCGATGGCTCTTCATCGCGTGAATCAATCAGCTTGCCGCATGACGGGTAATTTAATTACTAAAAAACAGATGCTTGATAAGAAAGCGCGGGAGTAGCCGAGTTAACAAACTCTAGACAATTGGTAGTGATAGCTCCACCCGAGTCCATCTTACCAGAGGCACGGTTTGACCGCTTTTTCCCGTTCTCGTTGTGCGGCGTTCAGATTGATAGGCTAGGCATCGATACCAACAAAACGGGTCGCCGAAATGGCGCAAGAAATACGAACTAGGAGTAATCCGCGCCATGGATAATGCAGCGCTTGCGCTGGCGTACGCCGTTCCCGCCATCCCGATCTGGGCGACTTACACGATCGGACGAATGCGCCGGCATGCGCGCCACCGTGACATTCGGGAAGAAGCGCAGGAGGCCGGCTTGACCGAGCCTACCTCGCTCCACCCGGTTATCGATCCCGCGCTGTGCATCGGCTGCGGTGCCTGTACGCGCGCCTGCCCCGAGGGCGAAGTGCTCGGCCTGATCAACGGCAAGGCCGAGCTGATCGACCCGACCAGCTGCATCGGCCATGGCGCCTGTCAGGATTCGTGCCCTGGCCGGCGCGATCAGCCTGGTATTCGGAACCGAAACCCGCGGCGTGGACATACCAACTGTATCGCCAGATTTCGAAACCAATGTAACGGGGATGTTCATCGCCGGCGAGCTTGGCGGGATGGGGCTGATCCGCAATGCCATCGAGCAGGGGCGGCAGGCAATGGTCTCGGTTATCGCGGCGCACCGGTCCGATCCGGCTCCGCAGGACATGCTCGACGTGATTATCGTCGGCGCGGGACCAGCCGGGATATCCGCCAGCCTGGCGGCAAAAGAGGCCGGATTGCGCTTCGCCACACTCGAACAGGACAGTCTTGGCGGCACTGTCGCGCACTATCCGCGCGGCAAGATCGCCATGACCGCCCCGGTCGAGCTGCCGCTTTATGGCACCATGAAATTCCGGGAAATCTCCAAAGAGAAACTGATCGAGCTGTGGGAAGAAGTGATCGCCGAGACCGGACTGAAGATTTCCTTCGGCGAACGCGTCGTTAGCATCGACCAGGAGGCTGGCGGTTTCGCCGTGGCAACCGGTGCTGGCAGCTACCGCGCCAGGCGGATTGTTCTGGCAATCGGACGCCGCGGTACGCCGCGCAAGCTGGGCGTGCTGGGCGAAGAGCGCAGCAAGGTCGTCTACCGCCTGTGCGATCCGGAACAGTATCGCGGCAAGAAGGTGCTGGTGGTCGGCGGCGGTGACAGCGCCCTTGAAGCGGCGATCGCCCTAGCGGGCGAGCCGTTTACCGAGGTGACGCTGGCCTATCGCGGCGAGGCATTCGCCCGCGCCCGCAAACCCAACCGCGATCGCCTGCTGGCTTTGGCGGGAACTGGCCGGATCACGCTGCGGCTGGCGACAGAACTCGTCAACATCGGGGCGACCTCGGCCTTGATGGAGCGGCACGGCGTCCTCGAATCGAGCGCCAATGACATTGTCATCATCTGCGCCGGCGGCGAACTGCCCGACACTTTCCTCAAGCAATCGGGGATCGCGGTGGAACGCAAGTTCGGGACTGCCTGAGCCTTACCTGTCAGGCGGTCATTGCACCCAGTCTTGCGCCATGCCGGGTGAGTCGGCATAGCGCTGGCCCATGCATGACATCCGCCTGATCCGCGACAATCCGGAAAGCTTCGACACTGCTCTTGCCCGGCGCGGGGTGACGGCAGCGTCCGCCGCGATCCTGGCGCTGGATGCGGCGCGGCGGGCCGTCGCGACCCGGATGCAGGAGGCGCAGAACCGCCGCAACGAGGCTTCCAAGGCAATCGGCGCGGCGATGGGGCGCGGCGACAAGGATGAGGCTGAACGGCTCAAGGCCGAAGTCGCCGGTCTCAAGGACACTCTCCCCGCGTTGGAGCAGGAAGAGCGCGAGCTGACTGCCGCGTTGCAGGACGCCCTTGGCACCCTGCCCAATCTGCCCGAGGATGCCGTTCCCGATGGCGCTGACGAGGCAGGCAATGTCGAGGTGTCGCGCTGGGGAAGCCCGCGCAGTTTCGATTTCGCGCCGAAGGAACATGCCGATCTCGGTCCGGCGCTCGGGCTCGATTTCGAGACCGGGGCGCTGATTTCGGGCGCGCGGTTTACCTTTCTGCGCGGGGCAATGGCTCGCCTCCAGCGCGCGCTGGGCCAGTTCATGCTCGATCATCAGACGAGCGCGAACGGCTACACCGAATGCGCCCCGCCGCTGATGGTGAGGGACGAGGCCGTGTTCGGCACCGGCCAGCTGCCCAAGTTCGCCGATGACCTGTTCCACACCACCGACGGCCGCTGGCTGATCCCCACCGCCGAAGTCAGCCTGACCAACTCCGTCCGCGAGCAGATCCTTGCCGAGGCGCAGCTCCCCATCCGCCTCACCGCGCTTACCCCCTGCTTCCGCTCGGAGGCGGGGGCGGCGGGCAAGGATACGCGCGGCTATATCCGCCAGCACCAGTTCGAAAAGGTCGAGCTGGTGACGGTGTGCCGCCCGCAGGATTCGCCCTCCGAACACGAGCGCATGACTGCGGCGGCGGAATCGATCCTGCAGGCGCTGGATCTGCCCTATCGCAAGATGCTGCTCTGCGCCGGCGACATGGGCTTCACTGCGCGGAAGACCTACGATCTCGAAGTCTGGCTGCCCGGCCAGAACGCCTATCGCGAGATTTCCTCGATCTCCAACTGCGGCTCCTTCCAGGCGCGGCGGATGAATGCGCGGTTCCGGCCGGAAGGCGGCAAGGGCACAGAATTCGTCCATACCCTCAACGGCTCGGGGCTGGCGGTGGGCCGCACCCTGGTGGCGGTTCTGGAGAATGGCCAGCAGGCGGATGGCTCGGTCGATCTTCCCGCCGTCTTGCACCCCTACATGGGCGGGATCACCCGGCTGACGCCGCCCTGATGCGCATCCTGCTCACCAACGACGACGGCATCAACGCCCCCGGGCTGGCGGTGCTGGAACGGATCGCGGCGCATTTTTCGGACGATATCTGGGTCTGCGCTCCGTCCGAGGAGCAATCGGGCGCGGGCCATTCGCTCAGCCTTAACCGCCCGGTGCGACTGCGCGAGCATGATGCGCGGCGCTTTTCTGTCACCGGCACGCCCACCGATGCCGTCACCATCGCACTGCGCAAGGTCATGCCCGCGCCGCCCGATTTGATCCTTTCGGGCGTCAATCGCGGTGCCAACCTGGGCGACGACGTCACCTATTCGGGCACTGTGTCCGCTGCCTTCGAAGGTGCGCTGGCGGGCATTCGTTCGATCGCACTGAGCCAGGTCTATGTGTCCGAAACCCAGGGCGACGCCGTGTCGTTCGATGCCGCCGAGCGGTGGGGCGAGCAAGTTTTACGACCATTATTGGATGCACCATTTGCCGAACGCACCCTGGTGAATGTAAACTTCCCGCCGCTGGCCGCAGACGAAGTGAAGGGAATTCGCGTGGTGCGTCAGGGGTTTCACGATTACTCCCGCGGCTCGGTGGTCGAAAGCACCGACCCGCGCGGCTTCCGCTATTACTGGTTCGGCCTGCACGGCATCGAACATACGCCGGGCCACGCCACCGACCTTGAGGCGATTGCCGATGGCTACGTCGCGGTGACGCCGCTGCAGCTCGATTTCACCCATGAGGCGTCGCTGGCCTCGCTGGCCGGGCGATACGCGTCATGAGGCTGCTGCTGCTCCCGCTGCTGGCGCTGGCGCTGATCGCCGCCGGTGAAACGCCGCCGCCGGGCGAGGAGGATGTCCATATCGTCCAGCCCGGCGAGACCCTGGGCGGCATCGCCAACCGCGAGGATGTGCCGCGCGTGCTGATCATCGAGGCCAACCGGTTGACACCGCCCTTTGTCCTGCGCGCCGGGCAGAAGCTCAAGATCCCGCGTACCCGGCATCACACGGTTGCCAAGGGCGATACGCGCTTCACCATCGCCTATCTCTACGCCGTGCCGTGGCAGGCGATTGCAGTGGCGAACGGGCTTGAAGCCGGAGCTGCGCTCAAGCCCGGGCAGAAGCTTCTGATCCCGACCGTGATCGCTCCGCCTGCCGAAATTGCGGCCGCACCATCGGCTTCGCCAGCGCCGGCCGAGCGCGCTCGCTTTGCCTGGCCGCTGTCGGGCTCGGTGCGGCGCGGCTATACCGCGCGCGGCAAGGCCAATTACCACGACGGGCTCGACATTCCCGCGGCCGAAGGCACCGCAGTGCGGGCCAGCGCGGCGGGCAAGGTGCTATTCGCCGGCAACGAGCCGCGCCAGTTCGGCAAGCTGGTCGTCGTCGATCACGGCGACGGCTGGCGCTCGGCCTATGCCTTCCTCAGCCGGATCACGGTGAAGGAGGGCGACGATGTCCGCGCCGGCGAGCGCGTCGGGCTGGTTGGGCACACCGGCATGGCGCGCGGCAGCGAGCTGCATTTCGAACTGCGCAAGAGCGACCGCCCGGTCGATCCGGTACCGCAACTGTCTCCGCGCGACTGAACCTACGCCAGCCAGGTCTGCGGATTGGGCATCGGCGCCTGTTTCTGCGCGTTGATCAGCGACAGCACGCAACGCACCACCACCAGCACCGCCACGGCGGGCAGCAGCAGGAAGCCGATCAGCACGATCATCAGCATGACGCTGACCACCGAACCGATCAGACCGATCCAGAAGGTGCGGATGAGATAGTCGTAGTGCGAAGTCTCCCAAGCAGCATGCGCCTCGCCCTTCCAGACATAAGCGAGCACAACGCCGATGATCGCTGTCACGCCGAGCAGGAATGATGAGAAATACAGCAGGCTGACGATTGTGGGGTGGTTGAAGTCAAAACTGCCCGCCGGCACCGAGGCTTCCGGCTTGCCCAGTTCGACGGGGCGTTCACTTTCGGTCATGCGCAGTCTCCCGGCTCATGCGATTGCTCGGGACAGCATAGCCCGAATTGGCCGCGCATCAAAACGGGAAGATTTAATGGCGAGCGAGGACCGGCCGTATCACCCGGCCGTGTGTCGCCTGCGTGTACCGGCTTGGTGGCTTCAATCTTGTGGCGGCCTTGTGAGGTCTCGGGCCTCTCGTCGAGCCAGCCAGGCCTGCATCGCCATCATCGCGGCACCGGCCAGCAGCACGGCTATCCATTCGGAAGGGATTGGCCATTCGGAAGGGATTGGCGGCATCGTCATTGGCTCAGGTGCCGTAGGCGCGCTGCTCCAGAGGAGCGTCGAATTCGCCGCGGCACAGGCGGATCAGCCGGTCAAGCTCGGCATTGTGGAGGGCACGGACCAGTCTCAGCCCAACGAAGCCGTCCTTCAGCCAGCGCACCTGCGCGTCCATATCCACGAAACCGTCGATGCGAATTGTCACCAGCTCGTCGATTTTGTAGGTTCTGTTGCCAAGGTTGCTGAGCCGGCAGCCCTCCAGTGAAACCTCGATCAGCAGGGCGTCGAGCGGCTTTCGGCGACCGGCACAGATGCTGGCGGTTCTGCATACTGCGAAGCGCTTGTGCGCGCGGATCACCAAGATCGACAAGTCCGGAACCCCCCGTTGTCATCTGCCCAAATTCAATGGTCCGAAGCTATGCCCGGGCAGTTAATTTTTTCTTGCGGGGAATTGCGCATTGCGGCGAAGCGTTGCGCTTTGCGGTGAACCGAAAGTAAGCTTCACATTCGGTCAAGCGCGTGGGCGGTTTCGCCAACAGCCTCCTTGCCCAAACGCGCGCTCGCCGCCAATGTCGGGCAAGCGATTGATTCCCGCGTCGGAGAGGTAACCCGCATATGCACATGTCAGGCGAGCAGCGCATCGCTGCCCCACGCCAGCGCGTCTGGGAGGCGCTCAACGATCCCGAGATTCTGCGCGCCAGCATCCCCGGCTGCCAGAGCCTTGAGAAGGAATCTGAGGACCGGTTCAGCGCGGTGGCCGAAGTCAAGATTGGCCCGATCGGCGCGCGCTTCAAGGGCGATGTCCAGCTCAGCGATCTCGATCCCGGCAACGGCTATACCATCGCCGGCAAGGGCAATGGCGGCATCGCCGGCAATGCCAAGGGCAGCGCCCGGGTGCGGCTGAGCGATCTCGGCGGCGGCACGCTGGTTTCCTACGATGTCGATGCCGAGGTCGGCGGGCGCATGGCGCAGCTGGGCGGACCGCTGATCGATGCCACGGCGAAGCAGCTGGCAGGCAGGTTCTTCGCCAAATTCGGCGAAATTGTTGGCGGCGAGGAAGTGGTGGCTGCAGCTGAGCTGGCTGAGCCTGCGGCAGCGCCTGTTGCCGTGGCGGCTGCGATCGCTGCCCCGGAGCGGGCACCGGTGGGCGGCTTTCCCTGGGCCTGGGGGGCGGCGCTGGTGCTGGCGATCCTCGCCGGCTTCCTGCTCGGGCGCAGCGCCATGGCGGACGGGTGGGTGGTGGCCGTCGCGATCCTCGCGCTGGTGGCGGCAGGCGCGGGATACGATGCCGGACGGCGCAGCGGCGGTGCGTCATGAAGCCGGCACCGTTCGACTATGTCGCCCCGAGGACCATCGAGGAAGCGTGCCAGCTGCTCGCCGAAGCGGGCGGCGGCGCGACGCTGCTGGCGGGCGGACAGACGCTTATGCC
The DNA here is from genome assembly GCA_963791765.1 of uncultured Alphaproteobacteria bacterium. Classification (GTDB taxonomy): domain Bacteria; phylum Pseudomonadota; class Alphaproteobacteria; order Sphingomonadales; family Sphingomonadaceae; genus Novosphingobium. The sequence goes on along the minus strand of CAWBTL010000003.1, from coordinate 90,148 downwards.
GCTGCTCAATCTCAGGATGAGCCAGCCTTTCATTCTGGTCGACCTCAACAAGGTGACAGAACTCCAGGCAATCACCCGCAGCGGTGACGGCACGCGGATCGGATCGATGGTGCGGCAGTGCGAGGCGCTGGCCAATGCGGAACTGGCGCGCGACCTGCCGGTGCTGGTCGAAGCGCTGAGCCATGTCGGGCATCACCAGACCCGCAACCGCGGCACCATCGGCGGCTCGGTTTCGCTGGGCGAACCGGCAGCGGAAATGCCCGCCACGGCGGTGGCGCTCGGTGCCATGATCGAGGTGCGCTCCGCACGCGGCGCGCGTTCGATCCCGGCCGATGAATTCTACCTCGGACCCTATATGACCGTGCTCGAACCCGACGAGCTGGTTACCGCAATTGTCTATCCCGACTGGCCTGCCGGGCACATTACCCTGTTCCGCGAAGTCGCGCAGCGGCCCGGTGACTTTGCCCTGACCGGCATGGTCGGCGCGCTGGCGGTGGAAGGGGGCAAGATCGTCCGCGCCGGGCTCGCCTGGCTGGGCATGGGGCCGACGCCGATAAGGGCGCGGGCTGCCGAAGCGGCGCTGCTCGGGCAGACCCTGGTCAGCGTCGATCCGCGCGGCATTGCCGAACTAGCCCTCGCCGGAACCGCGCCGTTCGACGATCACCACGCCAGCGCCGAATACCGCCGCACCGTCGGCCGCCGCATCTTCGAGCGCACGCTGGTCGATGCCCTCAACATAAGGGAAGCCGCATGAGCGAGCCTGCCAGCGAATTTCGCATCGAAATGACTATCAACGGCTGCCGCCAGGCCGGCCGGATCGAGGCGCGCAAGTCGCTCGGCGATTTCCTGCGCGAGGATGCCGGCTATACCGGCGTCCATCTCGGCTGCGAGCACGGGGTCTGCGGGGCCTGCACGGTGATCGTCGGTGGCAAGGCGGTGCGCAGCTGCCTGATGCTGGCGGTGCAGGCCGACGGCTGCGAGGTGACTACGGTCGAAGGCGTGGCCGAGCCCGACGGCACGTTCCACCCGGTGCAGGCGGCACTGCGCGACGAGCATGCGCTGCAATGCGGCTTCTGCACGCCGGGGGTGGTGATGACGCTGGCGGCGCTGACCAGTGGCGGTGCCAGACCCAGCGAGGACGAGATGATCGCGGCGCTTTCCGGCCATATCTGCCGCTGCACCGGCTATCAGGGCATCCGCCGCGCGGTGAAGCGGCTCGCTGTCGGTGAAGTTGTTGGCGGAGACAGCGCATGAACGCCCCCGTAGCTCCAGGCATCGTCGCTGCCCGCTACATCGGCGAGCGCGTGCTGCGCAAGGAAGACCCTCGCCTGCTGACCGGACGCGGCCAGTTCGTCGACGATATCGCGCTGCCCGGCATGCTCCACGTCGCCTTTGCACGCAGCCAGATTGCGCGCGGCAAGCTGCTGTCGATCGACACCGCGGCCGCGAAGGACCTGCCCGGCGTCCATGCCGTCCTGCTCGCCGCCGATATCGACCGGCCCGGCTTCGAGATGCTCAGCATGTATCTGCTGCCCACCGAAGTGCCGACGCCGCTATTGGCGAGCGACATCGTCTGCCACGTCGGCGAGCCGATCGCGCTGGTCATTGCCGACAGCCGCGCCCTGGCCGAAGACGCCGCAGCGCTGGTCGAGATCGAGTACGACGAGCAGGAGCCGGTCGTGACTCTCGCCAACGCGCGCAGCGGCCCGCCGGTCCATCCCGGAACCGCCAATAATATCGCCTCCGAAATGGGCAACCCGACCATCGACCCGGGGCTAGCCGCGCTGCTCGACGGCGCGGCGCATGTCGTCACCCAGAAAGTTGTCCATCAGCGCATCTCGCAATCGCCGATGGAGACGCGCGGCATTGTCGCGCAGGCGAACGGCGCGGAGGAGCTGCGGCTCTACATCACCTGCCAGAGCCCGCACATGATCGCGCGCTGGGTCAGCCAGGCGCTGGGCTTCCCGCAGACGGCGATCCACGTCATCGCCAAGGATGTTGGCGGCAGTTTCGGGCTCAAGAACCAGCCGTGGCGCGAAGAGGTGGCGGTCATGCTCGCCGCGATGAAATTCGGTCGCCCGCTCAAATGGATCGAGGACCGCTATGAACACATGACCGCGTGCTGCCAGTGCCGCGAGCAGGAATTCACGCTGACCATCGGCTTTGACAAGGATGGCCGCTTCATCGCCTCGCACGGCGACTTCAGCGCCAACAACGGCGCGTTTCCGCAGGGTGCGGACAATAATATCGCGGCGCATATGTTCCTGTGGACGGCCTACAAGATGCCCGCCTACGGCTTCATCACCCGCGCCTGGTATTCCAACACCGCCGGGCAGGCCGCCTATCGCGGGCCTTGGGCGATCGAATCGCTGGTGCGCGAAACCGCGCTCGATGTCGCCGCGAGGCTGATCGGCATCGACCCGGTCGAGATCCGCCGCCGCAACATGTTGCAGCTGGCGGACCAGCCTTCCACCACCTCGCTCGGCATTCCGGTGGACGATATCACTACTGCCACCTGCCTTGATAAGCTGCTCGAGAATTTCGATGTCGCTGCTTTTCGCAAGGAGCAGACGCAGGCGCGAAAGGAGCGCCGTTATCTCGGCCTCGGCATTGCCGCCTATGTCGAGCCGACCGGGTCGGCCGGCAGCATCAATTTCATGACCGGCGAACTCGCCCAGGTCCGCATCGAGCCGACCGGCAAGGTGACGGCAGCGATGAGCACCCATTCGCAAGGCCACGGCACCGCTACCACCATGGCGCAGATCATCGCCGACCGGCTGGGAGTTCCCTACGAGGACGTCACCGTGTTCGAGGGCGACAACATGCACGGCGGCTTCGGCCCCGGCGCGGCGGGAAGCCGCCAGGCAGTGATCGGCGGCGGTGCGGCGCTGACCGCGGCGGAGATGCTGAACGCCAAGGTCAGGCAGCTCGCCGCGCATCTGTTCAACGCCAGCCCGGAAAGTGTGACCATCGCCGGGGGCATGGTTCATATTGCGGGAGCGCCGGAAATGTCGCGCTCGCTGCGCGAGATCGCTGACATCGCCTATGGCGAGCCGCACCGGTTGCCGCCGGGCTTCGAAGCCGGTCTGGAGGCGCAGTACCGCTATCAGCCACCGGGCATGACCATGACCAGTGCCGCCCATGCCTGCATTGTCGAGGTCAGTGCGGAGACCGGTTTTGTCACCATCCTGCGCTGGATCACGTCGGAAGACTGCGGCACGGTGATCAATCCGGCGATCGTCGAAGGCCAGGTCACCGGCGGCTTGGCCCAGGCGATCGGCATGGTGCTGCTGGAGGAGGCGGGCTACGACGCGCGCGGCAATCCCATCGCGGCGACCTACAAGGACTATCTGCTGCCGGCGATTTCGGACGTGCCGGTGTTCGAATTCCTCCATTGCAATACCCCGTCCAAGTCGGTCGGTGGCATGCGCGGGGTGGGTGAGGGCGGCGCGATCATCGGCCCGCCGACGCTGGTCAACGCCATCGCCGATGCGCTTTCACCCTTCGGCGAAGTGCCGGTAAACCTGCCGCTGACGCCGTCCAAACTGCTCGGCGTGATCGAGGGAAGGGACATTGCGGGGACGGGGCACGGGGGTTGATACGAAGTCTCGATGATACCGGCTCTTCTCCCCTCCCCTGAAGGGGAGGGGAATCGCCTACTCCATTTGGTGCCTGTGCATCCCAGTCCCCCTCCCGCTTGCGGGAGGGGTTAGGGGTGGGCCAGTCGCACGAAATCGACGGTTTCGCGTCAAATTCAGAAGCGCCCACCCCCAACCCCTCCCGCAAGCGGGAGGGGGGAAGAAAGGGCAGTTCGGAAGATGCGATAGCCCTGCCCCTCCCATGAGACGCAGTCGAGCGCAGCTCAACGGGAGGGGCTTGAGAGGGCATTTCATCGGGCAGTTGGTATGAGCCAGCTGGCTGCCCCTACTTCAGCCCGAAGAACTTCTCCGCACACCCGGCGATAATCCAGTCGCGCTCGGCCTTGGGCACGCCGGCGAAGTTTTTCGCGATCACCTGATGCGAATGCGGGAATGTCGTTTCCGAATGCGGATAGTCGGATGACCACATGATGTTGCGGCAGCCCGGCTTGTGGCGCAATTCGACGCCGACCGGGTCGCTGATGAACGAGGCGTAGACGTTCTGGTCGAAGTAGAAGCTGGGCGGATGCAGAATCGCGCATTCGGTCCAGTGGCGCTGCATTTCCCAGGTGCGGTCCATATATTCGCAGGCCCACGGGATCCAGCCGCAGCCCGCCTCGATCAGCCCGATGCGCAATTGGGGGAAGCGGTCGAACACGCCCGAATAGAGCATGATGTTGATCGGTTCGAGCATCGCGGTCTTGCCCATCGGGATGTCGGGCAGGAAGTTGGTCTTGTCCTTGAACCGCGAGGTGCGCGCGCCGAGGTGGAACGTGATCGGAATGTCGAGCTCGACTGCCGCCGCCCACATCGGATCGAATTCGGCATCCCGGTATTGACGGCTGCCATTGGCATCGCCGGTCATCGCCTGCCACACCGCGCCTTCCTTGGTGAACTGGTGTGCGCTTTGCGGGAAGGCGGGAATGTTGACCGCGACATCGCCGCGCGCCTTGGCTGCCTTCATGCCCTTGATGGTGAGATCGACATCGACGGTGGTAAGATAGGCGCAGGCGTACATGCGGCCGCCCGAATCCTTGCAGAAGTCCGACTGCCAGCGGTTGAAGGCGTCGAAGCTGTCAAGATAGAGCTCGAGATTGCCACTGCCCAGCGGCCCGCCTCCGAAGCAGACGGCCTTGTCGATGCCGTCGCGGTCCATGTCTTCAAGCCTGGCGCCAACCATCCAGCCGCCGGTGCGCATGTCGGAAAGCTTGCCGGCGTTCTTGTATTTGTCGAAGCTGCGGCCAGCCTGCGACTGCATCAGATTGACCGGACGCCGCGCGCCTTCGAAGACGATGAAATCGAACTCACCCTCGCTCTCAACCCTTGGCGCAAGCTCCCGGAACTGCGGCGAGAGATATTCGGCCCAGAACGTCGGCGGCGGGGTGACATGGACATCGGCATCGACGACATAATCGGCAACACGCGGTTCCGCCTCGAACTTGCGGTTAACGTCGATGTCGGCTTCGGCCATGGCAATTCTCCCGTGCGTCCACCCGGCGTGCGGGAAACTCATGCACGGAGGTATCAGACAAGCCCGGCCATTCCCAGTCCGGCCTTGCGGCGACCCAGACCTACAGCGGATTATCCAGCTGGATCACCGGCTCGGTGGTGACGCGCTGGGTGGTCTTGACCTGGCGCGGTGCGTTGAAGCTGTCGATCACCGGCTTGTCGCGGCCATAGATGTCGCTGAATGTCGACATCTTGCCGGTGATGTCCTGCGCCATGGTGAAATAGGTGATGTAGACCGGGAAGGTCTTGGTCATTTCCACCTTGGTATAAATGCCCGAAGTGGCATGGGCGACGCCCTCTTCAGGGGTCATGTCGGCGCCGAGGATGGCCATGGTCATGCCCAGTTCGACCGCGCGCTCGGTGCGGATGCAGCCGTGGCTGTAGGCGCGCACCGGGGTGTTGAACAGCGCCTTGGACGGCGTATCATGCAGATAGATCGCATGCTTGTTGGGCATGTGAATCTTCATCGCACCCAAAGCATTGCCAGGTCCGGGCTGCTGGACGACGGTAACGAAGCCGTCGGCGGCCTTGGTCACGACATAGTTTTCGCGCTTGGCGGCGCGGGGATTGCCGAGAAGCCGGGCTCCCAGGCCCTCGCCCACGACGATCGACTGCGGCACTGTCCAGGTCGGGTTGAACACCACCGCTTTGACGGTTTCCGCCAGCTGCGGCGTCGCGGTCTTGCCCGGCTTGCCGACAACCGTGCGATAGGTGCGCACGATCCGGCTGTGGGTGGTCAGCCGCAGCTGGAACTCGGGGACATTGGTCATCAGATAGAGCACGCCCAGATCCTGCCGCAGCCAGCGCCAGCGGTCGATGTTGGTGCGGATCAGGTCGCGGGCCTTCTTGTCGGCGCGCGGCGCGGATGCCAGCGCGGCCTTCAGCGCCTTGTAATCGGGATGGGTCGGCGCGAGGCTGTTCAGCACGCCGACGACATCGTGCGTCGCCAGCGCCCGCTCCATCAGGGCTTCGGTGGGGTTGCCATCGACATCGGGATCTAGCGCGAACCACTGCACCCGCGCCGGCACCGGCGTGCGGCCATCGCGGAGATCCTCTGCCAGCCAGGCGAAGCTCTTGCTTGCCTGGGCATCGAGTACAGGGCCGGGTCCGGTGCCGATTGCCGAGCGCAGTTCGGCGGGCTGGTAGTCGGTGGGGATCAGCCCCTCGCTCTCGATCGCGGCGATGACCGCGAGCAGCACGCGGGCATCGGCGACGTTCCATTGCATGACGGGAATGGGCATGGGCACCACTTCCACAACGACAGGCTTCGGGGTTGGCGTGGGCGTCGGCGTGGCCGCGGGAGAGGGCGTTGCGCTGGGAGCCGGTGCCGGCACGCTACTTTCCGGCTGGGTTGGCGCCTGCGCTCCTGCGGGCCATGCGGCGAGCGCCAGCACCAATGCCGATGACTGAATCCACGCCCGCAACATTGGTTTATTCGCTTGTGTCATTGCCCAGCCGTTTCGTTTCCGCAGCAGACATGCCGCCGCCCTGTTGAGTGATTCTGCCCATTTGGACACGCATAATCAACCATATCAGCTTTCCCGTTCATGAATCGACATGACAGGTGACGCAAGCGGGCAAGCATCCTAAGCCGTGGAGAATGGCGCGCGCACAGACCATTCTGCCGATCCTGACGGTTACCGCCGGCATCTGCACCTTCAGCATGATGGATGCGGTGATGAAAAGCGCCTCGATCCAGGCGGGTGTCTACAACGCCTTGCTGCTGCGCTGCCTGGCCGCAATCGTGCTGATGCTGCCAGTGTGGCTGCTGGGCGGGGGAGCAGTGCCCAGAGGTGCGGTGCTGAGGGTTCATGCACTGCGCTCGGCGGTGGTGGCGGTCATGGCGCCGCTGTTCTTCTGGGGTCTGGTGCGCATGCCGATTGCCGAGGCCATCGCACTGTCTTTCATCGCGCCGCTGATCGCGCTGTACCTCGCCGCCGTGCTGCTGGGAGAGCAGATCCAGCCCCGTGCGATCCTCGCCTCGCTGCTCGGGCTGGCCGGCGTGCTGGTGATCGGCGCGGGGCGATTTGGCGAGGGGGCGATGACCCGCGACGCTGCGCTGGGGATCGCCGCAGTCCTCGCCTCGGCGGTGTTCTACGCCTGGAACCTGGTGCTGCAACGCCAGCAGGCGCAGCTTTCCAACCCCGTCGAAGTGGCGCTGTTCCAGAACCTGTTCGTGTCGATGATCTTCCTCACGGCCGCGCCGTGGCTGGCAGAGTGGCCCTCGACGCCCGCGCTTGGCACCATCGGCATCGCCGCCCTGCTCGCCGTGGTATCGCTGATGCTGCTGAGCTGGGGCTATGCCCGGGCCGAAGCGCAGGTGCTGTTGCCGATCGAATATACCGGCTTCATCTGGGCGGCGCTGTTCGGCTGGTTGCTGTTCGGCGAGGCGGTGACCTGGACGACGGTGGCGGGGGTGGTGCTGATCGTCATCGGCTGCTGGATCGCGGCGCGCGCACCCACTGAAATGACCGCGCTCTAACCCTTGACCTGAAGGCCCTGAACGCGCATCGGCGGCGCGACGAATCCATTCCCGCAGTGCAGCAAATACCAGCCTCGCGGGAGCCCAAACCAGTAAGGGAAAATCCGCATGACCCAGGTCGGACAGGACACGCTCGGCACCCGCAGCACGATGACGGTGGGCGGGCGGGAAGTCGCCTATTATTCGCTGAAGAAGGCCGGCGCAAAGCTTGGCGATGTCAGTCGGCTGCCGTTTTCGATGAAAGTGCTGCTGGAAAACCTGCTGCGTTTCGAAGACGGCGGCTTCACCGTCTCCACCGCCGACATCCAGGCGCTCGCCGATTGGCAGAAGAACCCGCGCGAATCGCAGAACGAGATCCAGTACCGGCCGGGCCGGGTGCTGCTGCAGGATTTCACCGGCGTACCCTGCGTAGTCGATCTTGCCGCGATGCGCGACGCCATTGCCAAGCTGGGCGGCGATACTTCCAAGATCAATCCGCTGGTGCCGGTGCATCTGGTCATCGACCATTCGGTGATGGTTGACGAATTCGGCCACCCCAAGGCCTTCGAGCAGAATGTCGAGATCGAGTACCAGCGCAATATGGAGCGCTATGACTTCCTCAAATGGGGATCGAAGAGCCTCGACAATTTCAAGGCGGTGCCCCCGGGCACTGGCATTTGCCATCAGGTCAACCTCGAGAATATCGCGCAGGCCGTGTGGACATCCGCCGACCCCAGTGGCACCATTGTGGCCTATCCTGACACTTGCGTCGGCACTGACAGCCACACCACCATGATCAACGGCCTCGGCGTGCTCGGCTGGGGCGTCGGCGGGATCGAGGCCGAGGCAGCGATGCTCGGCCAGCCGGTGTCGATGCTGATCCCCGAGGTCGTCGGCTTCAAGCTGACCGGAACGCTGATGGAAGGCGTCACGGCCACCGATCTGGTGCTGACCGCCACCCAGATGCTGCGAGCCAAGGGCGTGGTCGGACGCTTCGTTGAATATTACGGACCCGGCCTCGCCGCGCTGTCCCTCGCCGACCGCGCGACGCTTGCCAATATGGCCCCCGAATATGGCGCGACCTGCGGTTTCTTCGGCATCGACGACAAGACGCTGGAATACCTGCGCCTCACCGGCCGCGAGGAAGATCAGATCGCGCTTGTCGAAGCCTATGCGAAAGAGCAGGGGCTGTGGATCGATCCGGCCGCTGCCAACCCGATCTTTACAGATACGCTGGAACTCGACATGGCCAGTGTCGTTCCCAGCCTTGCCGGGCCCAAGCGCCCGCAGGACAAGGTTGCGCTCACCGAAGTCGACGATGTCTTCAACGCCGATCTCGCCAACACCTACAACAAGGTGAATTCGCGCGTCGCGGTCGAGGGCAAGGACTTCGACATTGGCGACGGCGACGTGGTGATCGCCGCGATCACCAGCTGCACCAACACTTCCAATCCCGGCGTGATGGTCGCCGCCGGTCTGGTCGCCAAGAAGGCCAATGAGCGCGGGCTGCGGCCCAAGCCCTGGGTCAAGACCTCGCTGGCACCCGGCAGCCAAGTGGTTACCGACTATTTCGTCAAGGCCGGGCTGACCGAGCACCTCGACGCGGTCGGCTTCAACCTCGTCGGTTATGGCTGCACCACCTGCATCGGCAATTCTGGCCCGCTTGCCGAACCGATCAGCGCTGCGATCAACGGCAACAACATCGTCGCCGCCTCGGTGATCTCGGGCAACCGCAACTTCGAGGGCCGCGTTTCACCCGACGTGCGGGCCAACTTCCTCGCCAGCCCGCCGCTGGTCGTCGCCTATGCGCTCAAGGGCACGGTGACCGAGGACTTCACCACCACCCCGATCGGCGTGGGCAGCGATGGCACGGACGTCTATCTGCGCGATATCTGGCCCAGCAACCTCGAAGTCGCCGAAACCATGGCCAGTTGCATGGACCGCAGCATGTTCCGCACGCGCTACGCCGATGTCTACAAGGGCGATGCCCACTGGCAGGCAATCGACGTTACCGGCAGCGACACCTACAGCTGGCGCGCCGGTTCGACCTATATCGCCAACCCGCCCTATTTCGATGGGCTGAGCATGACCCCGGTGCCGGTGCAGGACATCGTCGATGCCAGGCCGCTCGCCATCCTTGGCGATTCGATCACCACCGACCACATCAGCCCGGCCGGATCGATCAAGGCAGACAGCCCGGCCGGCAAATATCTGATGGACCACCAGGTCGCCAAGGCGGACTTCAACTCCTACGGCGCGCGCCGCGGCCATCATGAAGTGATGATGCGCGGCACCTTCGCCAATATCCGCATCAAGAACGAGATGGTCCCTGGCGTCGAAGGCGGCATGTCGTGCTACCAGGGCGAGACCATGGCGATCTACGACGCGGCGATGAAGCACAAGCAGGACGGCACCCCGCTGGTGATCGTCGCCGGCAAGGAATACGGCACCGGCTCCAGCCGCGACTGGGCGGCCAAGGGCACCAACCTGCTGGGTGTGCGCGCGGTGATCGTCGAGAGCTTCGAACGCATTCACCGCTCGAACCTGGTCGGGATGGGCGTGCTGCCGCTGCAGTTCAAGGGCAGCGACACCCGCGCCAGCCTAGGCCTGACCGGCGATGACAGCTTCACCATCGAAGGCGTCGCCAGCCTCCAGCCGCGGCAGGATGTCGAAGTGAAGGTAACCCGCCCGGATGGCTCCAGCTTCACCTTCAAGGCGCTATGCCGCATCGATACCGCCAATGAGGTGGAGTACTTCATGAACGGCGGGATTCTGCACTACGTGCTGAGGAAGCTGGCGGCTTGAGCCAACCGCTTACTATCCGCCAGACCGACAAATATGCCCGCTGGTTCGCGGCGTTACGTGATCAGCGAGCGAAAGCGCGAATTGACGCGCGCATCCGGCGTCTGGAACTCGGCAATGCTGGCGATGCCAAACCTGTTGGCAGTGGAGTGAGTGAGCTGCGGATTGACTATGGCCCTGGCTATCGCATTTATTTCTGTAAGCAGGGCCAGACAATTGTGCTATTGCTGTCCGGCGGTGACAAATCGAGCCAGCAGAGCGATATTGCTGCCGCCCTGACGATTGCTGAGAAGTGGAAGGCCGATTCATGACTGTCCTCACCACAAAATGGGACGTTGTTGACCATCTGGGCAGCAAAGAGGCTATCCTCGCCTATCTTGAGGCCGTGTTCGAAGATGGCGACGCAACCCTTATCGCCGCCGCGCTCAACGACGTAGCGCGCGCAAAGGGCATCGCGAATGATCCCGCGCTGACGTTCGATTCCGATATTGTTGGGGTTATCCGCACTCTGAAAGCATTTGGCCTTGAACTGACTGCAAGGGCTGCTTGAATTGATATCGGTCAGTACGTTTATGGCGTATGCCGGATAGATACGGCCAATGAGGTCGAATACTTCATGAGCGGCGGGATTCTGCATTACGTGCTGAGGAAGCTGGCGGCTTGACTAAGCATAGCTAAGCTTGCGAAATTAGCCGAACCGTGCCAACATCATACGTCATTCGTCATTGCGGAGATCGTAGTATGATGATCCTTGCAGGAATCTGCTGAGCGGCACTGCCCTTAGCTTGAAATGCTAGCTCAACCGGCATGCGCTGGGATGAGCGCGTTTGCCCTGTTCCTGAAGGATTTTCAAAAATGCATATTCGCGACGAGCGTCCCGAGGACGCTACGTTCATTACTGCCATAACCGATGCCGCCTTTGCTCCGCGCGTCCATGACGAAGCAACTTTGGCCAAGATTGCCGAGATGCAACGCGCAGCCGGAATATCCGATCAAATGCTTGCCGACGCGGCGGGAGGCCTTAGCGAGTCCGAAGTCATTGTTTGCTTGCGCAACGACCGCGCCTTGCTTCTGTCTCTGGTTGGCGAGGCAAATGGCGAAGTCGTGGCGCATATTGCCTTTTCGGCCGTGACCATCGGCGAGTTCGCACATGGCTGGTGTCAGCTCGGCCCGGTTTCGGTCCGACCCGATCAGCAAGGGAACGGGCTGGGATCGGCGTTGATCCGGGAGGGTCTGGCGAGGCTCAAAGCCTTGGGCGCCGAGGGCTGCGTGTTACTCGGCTGGCCACACTACTACGCGCGCTTCGGATTCGTGCAGGATACAAACCTTACTTTTTACGGGCGGACCAACCCAGCCTTGCAAAGGTTGCTTTTCGGCGGAACAGTCCCGGAAGGTGACGTGGTGTTTCATCGGGCGTTTGATACAGGGTGATTGGAGCGGAATCCTTTCGCGAATTTATCGCCAAGCGGGCGGGCTTTAAGGATCAGCCCGCGCTGAAAGCGGCCCTCCACGCATGGTTCGCGGAAGTGAGCAGGGTCGACTGGACCAGCACGGCGGATGTGAAGCGGCTTTATGCCACCGCAAGCATTGTCAGTGCCGACCGGATTGTCTTCAACATCAAGGGCAATGATTACCGGCTGGTGGTGGCGGTCGATTTCGAAATAGCCATCGTCGGGGTCAAGTGGATCGGCACCCACAAGGACTATGACCGCATCGACGTGAAGGAGGTCAAACATGGCAGCTGAAATGAAACCGATCCGCAGCGAGGCGGATTATGAAGCGGCGCTGGAAGAAGTGGCGGGGTTGTGGGGTGCGGCGGCGGGCACGCCCAGGGGCGACCGGCTCGATGTGCTGGCAACGCTGATCGACGTCTATGAGGCCAAGCACCACGCGATGGACCCGCCCGGCCCCATCGAGGCGATTCTGTTTCGCATGGAGCAGCAGGGCCTGACCCGCAAAGACCTTGAGGACATCATTGGCACCCGCACCCGCATCGCCGAAGTGTTGGGCCGCAAGCGCAGCCTGTCGATTGGCATGATCCGCCGCTTGCATAACCGGCTTGGCATTTTCGCAGAGATTTTGATCCAGCCATCGCGCAAGATTACAGCATGACCTCTGCAATCGCCAAATGGGATGCCGCCGAGTATCTAGACAACGATGAGACAATTGCCGCCTATCTGGCAGATGTGATGGAGTCCGGTGAGCGTGAACATATCGTACACGCCCTCAACACCGTCGCCCGCGCGCGGGGAATGACCCAGATCGCCAAGGATGCGGGGATCGCCCGGCAGGCGCTCTACAGATCGCTTGGCGAGGATGGTAATCCCACGCTTTCAACACTTCTTGGCGTGCTCAAGTCGCTCGGTCTCAGCCTCGCAGTCAAAGCCTGACGGTCGGCGCATAATCCCGCCGCAAATGCATCGACTCCACCTGCAAAGCGCTGTAACACTCGCTCAGCGGCATCCCCGGCTCGCACCGGGGAAGCTCGCGGCCCGATCGGGCCTTTGGGGTCAAATTCCCCATCCTGGACCCCGCCCCGCATTGTGCCGGGCGGGGTCCGTAGTTTCTGGCAGGTGGAGGCGCAGGAATGGACGTGCTGATCGAAGTGGTGGGCTGGCTCGCCGCGCTGCTGATCCTCATTTCCTACATCCTGGTTTCGTCGAACCGGCTGTCGGGCCAGTCTGCGGTGTTCCAGTGGATGAATGTCGGCGGCGCGCTGGGCTTCATCGTCAACAGCGGCTGGCATGGCGCCATTCCCTCGACCGCGCTGAACATCGTGTGGTGCGCGGTCGGGCTGTTCACCTTGTGGAGCCTGCGCCGCAAAGCGGCTGCTACAGCATCCTGCGATTAAAATGCAACTTAACCGGCATCAACCGCCTCGCCCTGTTGCGAACTGCTCTCCACTCTGCCCGTGGGGGGGCTTTACATATGTTACAGCCCGTCACACAAACTGCGGAGCGACACCTCAGCGGTGACTGATTCGGGTTTTGGCCGGGAGTACGGGCAATGGAAATTCGCATTCTGATCAAGGGCGGAACCGTGGTCGATGGCACGGGCGCGCCTGCCTATTCGGCCGACGTGCGGGTCGCGCATGGCCGAATCGTCGAAATCGGCACGGACCTGGCTGCCGGGTACGGTGAGCGGGTGGTGGATGCCAAGGGCTGCTATGTCGCCCCCGGCTTCATCGAAACGCACAATCACTGGGACGGCGGTGTCTGGTGGTCTCCCAATATGGAACCGCTGCCCGCCTATGGCGCGACCACTTCGATCAACGGCAATTGCGGCTTCAGCCTCGCCCCGGCACCTCCAGGCGCGGAGGACCGGCAGAACGTCATCGATATCTTCAACTACTTTGAAGATATCCCCGAGGAACCGATGCGCCAGGTCGTACCCTGGGACTGGAGCAAGTGGAGCGAATACAAGGCTTCGATGCAGGCCAAGGTCCGCCTGCCGCTCAATTTCTGCGCGTTTTGCGGCCACATTCCGATGCGCCTGTCGGTGATGGGGCAGGATGCATGGAAGCGCGCGGCGACGGCGGACGAGATTGCGCAGATGTGCGCCTTGCTCGACGACGCTCTGGCGGCGGGCGCGATGGGGCTGTCGTCGAACTATCTGGACTATGACAAGTATGAACGCCCGCTGCCCTCGCAGCTGGCCGACGATGCCGAGCTCGCGGCATTGCTGGGCGTGCTGGCCCGATATCCCGGCGCGACCTTCCAGGTGATCCTCGACTATTTCATGCGCAAGGTTGGCAACGAGCAGCTTGAGCGGATGGGCCGACTTGCCCGGCAAGCGGGCGTGGCGATGCAGTGGGCAGGCATGCCTGGCCTCGAATTCATGAAACCGCAGCTGGCCCGGGCCGAAGAACTGCACGAGCAGTTCAAGGCCGAAGGGCTGCCATTCTTCACGGCCTTCAATGTGGTTTCGCCCACATCGGCCATAAATTTCGGCCGCACGCTGGTGTTTGGACAGAATGGCAATCCGGTGTGGCAGGACCTGGTCAATCAGCCCGGCTGGCTCGCCAAGGCGGCCATGCTCGCCGATCCAGCCTGGCGCGACAAAGCGCGCGCGAGCTGGGATAATCAGTTCGACCATAGCTTCCTGCACGATCCGGAGGCGATGTTGCTGCGCGAAAGCGAGAGCGGGTTTGGCCCGGTTGGCGTGACGCTGGCGGACTATATGGAGCAAAGCGGCATTGCCCATGCATCGGACGCCATGGCCCAATGGGTGCTCGATAACGGTCAGGAATCGGACGTGCTCAAGCGATCATGGCCGAAGAACGAGGCGGTGATGGAGAAGCTGCTGGCCGATAGCCACAGCCTTGCCAATGTCACCGATGCCGGCGCGCACGGCAAGTTATTCTGCGGCGCGGGCTATACCGCCTTCCTGCTCACTGACTATGTCCGCGACCGCAAGATCATTTCGATAGAACAGGCCGTCCACATGCTGACCTGGCGGCTGGCGTCATTCTTCGGCCTGCATGATCGCGGCAAGATCGAAGTCGGGCTGGCTGCCGACATCACCGTATTCGACCTGAACGAGATCGAGATGCGTCCGGAAAAGAAGACCTGGGACGTCTGGGACGGCACCGGGGGCCGCACCTTCCGTTACACGCGCGATCCGGCGCCGATGCGCCTGACGCTGGTGGGCGGCGAGCCGACATTCGACCGCGGCGAGTTCACCGGGCGCTATCCGGGCCAGTTCGTCGGTCCGGAGCGGGCTGGCGACGGCATGCTGGCCGAGGCTGCCGAGTAAGAGGCATGCTCGCCGCAATCCCCGGTCTCGCACCGCCCAGAGTTACCGGGCTGGCGGAATTTCAGCGCCGCCGCAAGCAGGGTAGCCGTGACCGGTTGCTGACGGCTGCGACCGCGGCATTCTGCTCTGCCGGCTACTTTGCTGTCTCGGTCGAGGATGTAGCCTCGGCGGCGGGGGTCAGCCGGATGACCTTCTACCGGCACTTCAGCAGCAAGTCGGCCATCGCCGGCGAACTGTTCAGATTGAATGCAGCCGATGCGCTGCCGCGCATTCTCGCCATTGGAGATCGCAACTTTCGCGATGTGGCCGTCGCTGAACAGTGGATCGATGGTCTGTTCGCCGCCGATCGCGCCAGCCAGCGGCTGTTGCGCGTGTTCATCCAGGCCAATGCCGATGAAGCGGACTTCACCGCAACCGGGCATAGCTTCATTGCGGATATTATCGGTGGGCTGGGCAAAGCGGTCCCTGCGTTCGCACTCGACAGTCAATTGCCGCAGCAGCGTCGCAGGTGGCTGGAGGCCTGGCTGCTGATCTATGAAATCCTCGACCAGGGCAACCATGCCGCGCGGGAATCCGGGGTTGCCACCGATCCGCTGGTTATCCGGATCCTGGCCGAACGCTTCCACGCCTTTGTGACCCGAGAGGCATGATGCAGAACAGCGAGAAAAAATTGCGCTTCGTCATCATCGGCGCGGGCATGGCCGGGATGCTCGCGGGCATCCGGCTGAAAGAGCGCGGCGACACCGATTTCACCATCTACGAGAAGGGCGATGGGGTTGGCGGGACGTGGCGCGAGAACCACTATCCCGGCCTTGCCTGCGACACCCCGGCGCACAGCTATACCTACAGCTTCGCCACCAATCCGGAGTGGAGCGCCTTCTACGCGCCCGGCCCGGAAATCCGCGCCTATTTCGAGCAGATTGCGGACCGGTATGACCTGAGGAAACAGATCGCGTTCGACAGCGAGATAGTGTCCTGCCGTTTCGTCGATGGACGCTGGCGGATCGGGACCAGGGACGGGCGCGAAGATGTCGCCGATGTCGTCGTGGCGGCAACCGGCGTGCTGCATCACCCCAACATGCCCGACATTCCAGGCTTGGGCGATTTTGAAGGGCGCTGCTTCCACTCCGCGCGCTGGGATCATTCAGTGCCGCTCGAAGGCAAGCGCGTGGGCGTTATCGGAAATGGCTCAACGGGGGTGCAGATCGTCAGCGCGGTGTCGAAAGTGGCGGGCAAACTGGTCCACTTCCAGCGCTCGCCGCAATGGATCATGCCTTGCCCGGATACACAGTACAGCGGGGCGGACAGGCAGGCCTTCCGCGAAGATCCGGCCATGATCGAGGCAGTGCGCAACGGCCCCGATGCGGCTGCCCGCCGCGCTCGCTTCACTGCCGCGATCATCGACATGGATTCGCCCGAGCTCGCCGAAATCCAGGACATCGTCGAACGCAATCTGGAGGAGAGCATTCGCGATCCGCAATTGCGCGAGAAGCTTCGCCCCGATTACCGCGCCGCCTGCAAGCGCATGGTCTTCTCCGCGCATTATTATGACGCCGTGCAGCGGCCCAATGTCGAGGTTGCGGTTGGCGCGATCGAGCGCATCGAGGCGGGCGGCGTTCGGTTGGCGGACGGCAGTTTCCACGAACTCGACGTGCTGGTGCTGGCGACCGGCTTCAAGGTCGATCAATTCGTGCGGCCGATGGTCGTCGAAGGTCTCGATAGCCGCAAACTCGACGATCTCTGGGACCAGCACCCGCGCGCCTACTATGCGGTGACGGTGCCGCACTTCCCCAACTTCTACCTGCTCAACGGGCCGACCGGTCCGGTTGGAAATTTCACCCTGATCGATATCGCCGAGGCCCAGTGGGCCTACGTCGATCAGCTGACCGACCTGCTCCGCAACCGGACCTGCGACGCCGTGGCCCCCAGCATGGCTGCGCTAGAGGATTACGAGGCGCGCCGCACCGAAGCGGCCAAGCGCACCGTCTTCGCCTCGGGCTGCCGCAGCTGGTATCTCGATTCCGCAGGCGTGCCGCAGGTCTGGCCGTGGTCCTACGACTATTTCCGGGAAGTGATGGCGGCACCCCGGCTTGAAGACTATGAGCTGATCCGGCTTGAAGCAGAGCAGGAGCAGGCATGATTCCGGGCAAACTGGATGGCCGCCGCATTGTGGTGACGGGCGCGGCCAGCGGCATGGGCATGGCCATCGCCCGACTGTTCGCAGAACAGGGTGCCGCATTGGCCTTGCTTGATCGCAACGAGGCTGGCGTGCTGGCATTGGCAAGCGAACTGCGCGCCTCGGGCTTCGCCTGCGATGTGGCAGACAGGGCAGCGGTCAACCAGGTGGTGGCCAATGCTGGCAAGGTGCTGGGCGGGATCGACGGCGTGATCAACGCTGCCGGGATCCTCGTCACCAGGCAGTTTGATGAACTCGATGGCGAGAGCTGGGACCGGATGATCGCGGTCAATCTCACCGGGCCGTACAACATCGTCCACGCCGCTTTGCCGCTGCTGCGCGCGGCACCCAGCGCCACGATTGTCAATATCGCCTCGGTCAGCGCGCTGATGCCGATGGCGGGGACGGCGGGCTATTCGGCGAGCAAGGCGGGGCTTGCCATGTTCACCAAGTGCCTGGCCTTCGACCTTGGCCCGGCGATCCGGGCCAACACGATCTGCCCGGGCGTCATCAAGACCGAAATGACCCGCTACCTCTGGGAAAACCCCGAACACGCCGCGCGCGCCGTTGATCGGGTGGCGCTGAAACGGCTCGGCATCAGCGACGACGTCGCCAAGGCCGCGCTGTTCTTTTCGACCGAGGATTCCGGGTTTACCACCGGCACGGAATTCCCGGTTGACGGCGGATTTTCCTGGCGCTGAGCCTATCCCCGCAAGTCCCTGAAGAAGGCGCGGATGTCATCGACCAGCAAGCCCGGCGCTTCCATCGGGGCGAAGTGGCCGCCTTTCTCCGCCACATTCCAGCGCTTGAGGTTGTAATAGCGCTCCGCCCATTTGCGCGGCTGCAGCCAGACATCGCCCTCGAACTGGAGCAGCGCGGTTGGCGCTTCGATCGCGGGTTGCCGGTCATGGCAGGGGGCGAGCCGTTCGGGCCGGGCTTCGTAATAGTGCCGGGCCGAACTGACATAGGTATCGGTCAGCCAATAGAGCATGGCTGTGTCGATCAGGTCGTCCTTGCTGAAAACAGCCTCGACATCGCCGCCGCAATCGCTCCAGGCGCGACGCTTTTCGATCAGCCAGGCGGCGAGGCCGACGGGCGAATCATGCATGGCAAAACCGATAGTCTGCGGCCGGGTGCGCTGGATCTGCATGTAGCCTGATCCCTGCGCCATGAATTGAGCGAACTTCGCGCCCCAGGCCTGCTCTTCGGGAGCATAGTCTTCGGGCACGGGGTAAGGCGGCATCGCCGGGCCAGCCAGGTGCAGGTGAACGGCGATGATCCGCTCGGCATATTTGTGGCCCAGCCGCGCCGCGAGATAGGCGCCGATGTCGCCGCCCTGCGCGGCGAAACGGTCATGCCCCAGCCGTGCCATCAGCTTGACCCACAGGTCGGCGGCGGGGTTGAAGAACATGCCTTCGGTCGTCAGCGGGCTGGAAAAGGCAAAGCCCGGGAGCGAGGGCGCGATCACCTCGAAGCCATCCGCCGGATCGCCGCCATAGGCTGCCGGATCGGTCAGCGGTCCGATGATCTTGCGCATGTCCCAGAAAGTCCAGGGCCAGCCATGGTTGATCACCAGCGGCATCGGGTTTGGCCCTTTCCCCTTCACATGCACGAAGTGAACCGGCACCTCGTCGATCGTGGTGCGGAACTGGGGCAGGGCGTTCATCGCCGCCTCCTGCGTCCGCCAGTCGTACCGGTTCAGCCAGTAATCGACGAGTTCGCGCATGTAGCCGAGATTCGTCCCGGCCTGCCACTGCGCATTGTTGCCGATTTCCTGCGGCCAGCGGGTGCGGCGCAGGCGTTCGTGCAGATCGTCGAGATCGGCCTGGGGGATGGCGATGCGGAAGGGAAGTACCTCATCGTTCATGTCACATCTCCCCGCGCACAAACCGGTGCAGGCCAGCCACCGCGACATCGAGGCGGGCGCGCGACAGGTCGCAGCCGCCGGTGCGGGCGTGGTGGCACAGTGCCCAGCCAAGCGAGTCCATGACGCTGATTGCCTGCGCTTCAGCCAGGGTCTGCCCCGGCTGTTGGGCGCTGCGGAATGCCGCCACCTGCTGCGCCATCATCGCCTTGAGCGCCTGGCCGAACGCCACTGCCGCAGCGGGCGCTTTGGGAAGGTGGCTGAGCGACACCAGCAGTTCCGTCGCCGCGCGCTCTTCGGTCACGAATGCGGCAAAGTGATCGACCCATTCGGCAATTTCGGCGCGGGTCGGCACCGGGCCGGGCAGCATGGCGATGACCTCGCGGAGTTTGGCGGTGTAATCCTCGGCAATGGCGGCCAGGATTTCGTCTTTCTCGCGGAAGTGCAGGTAAAGCGTCGAACGCTGGATGCCCGACGCCAGGGCGATGTGCTCCATGGTTACCGCGCCGAAGCCGGCTTCGAAAAACAGCCGGCCTGCCGCCTCGCAAATCCGGGCGCGGGTTGCCGTGCGGCGCGGGTTAGGGAGCGGCACGACTTTGGCAGGAAGCGAGGCATTGGCGTTCATCGTGCCAGCTTAATTTGAAATGGACAGCATGTCTAGACTGGACACACTGTCCGATTTGTGTCAGGTGAGGCTCAGGCACGCATTCTGGGAGCGGACGATGATCGATCTGAAGGTCAGGCGGATACCCTTCGATTTCGAAGGCGTAGATTTTGTCTGGAACAAACAGAATCCTGCTTTCGCGATAACCATGAACAAGGTCTCGTTCTTTGCCATCGGCTTCGAAAAATACATCTGCCAGGCGATGAACGATGCGGAAGCCCTGATCACCGATCCGCGCATCCTGCAGGAATGCAAGGATTTCCGCTCGCAGGAAAGCATCCACTCGATGGCGCACCGCAAGCATGCCAAGGCACTCGTCGCGCAGACCCCGGCCTTGCAGGCGGCCATCGACCGCTCGATCGAACTTTATGACGAGCTCTATGCAGCCCATGACCTCAAATATCATCTCGCCTATGTCGGCGGACTGGAAAGCATCTTCACGCCCTCGTTCCGGCTGATGTTCGACAATCGCGAGCCGCTGTTTTCGGGGGGCGACACCCGCGTGGCGTCGCTGTTCCTCTGGCATTTCGCCGAGGAGATGGAACACCGAAGTTCGGGCCTGATGGTCTATGACCACGTCTATGGCGAATATTTCTACCGGGTCAGCCGTTTCAAGCAATTCATGAAGCACGTCGGCAAGGTGATCGCCGCGATTACCGAGGAATTCCAGAAGGCGTTCCCCGATCTCCCCGAGGAATGGCTGACCGGCTATTCGAACTACAAGATGCCGCTTATCGGTTGGCTGCGCTCGATGTATGGCATCACCATGTCGCAGATGCCCTGGCATAACCCCGAACATCAGCCGCTGCCGGAATATTTCCATGAATGGAGCGCACGCTATGACCGGGGCGAGGATATGCGGTTTACCTACGGCGAGGGCGCGAAGCCCGGACTGATGGCGGCGGCGTAAGAAAGGAATTCGGGATGCTCGATCTGGTAATTCGCGGCGGCACCGTCATCGATGGCACGGGCGCGGCCGGCTATGGCGCTGACGTCGCCGTTCAGGACGGCAAGATCGTCGCGGTCGGCACGGTATCGGAAGCGGCGCGCGAGACGATCGATGCCAGGGGCGCGATCGTCACTCCCGGCTTCATCGACGTCCACACCCATTATGACGGCCAGTTCCTGTGGGACGACAGGCTCGACCCCAGCTTCTCGCACGGCGTCACCACCGCGATCGGCGGCAATTGCGGCGTCGGCTTTGCCCCGGTCCGGCCCGAGCACAGGCAGGCCCTGATCGAGCTGATGGAGGGCGTCGAGGAAATTCCCGGCATCGTCCTCGACGAAGGACTCGACTGGGAATGGAAGAGCTTCCCCGACTATCTCGACCGGCTGGCGGCGCGTGAGTACACGATGGATATTGCCGCTCACATCACTCACGCCCCGCTGCGTGTTTTCGTCATGGGCGAGCGCGCTTTGCGGCATGAGGCGGCGACTTCCGAGGATGTCGCGCAGATGGCCGCTCTGGTGCGCGAGGCGATGGATGCCGGGGCTGTCGGCTTTTCAGGTGCAAGGCTGCTCGAACACTATTCCAGCAAAGGCGCGCAAGTTCCGGGCACTTTCGCCGCTGACGACGAGCTGCTCAGCCTGGCCAAGGCGATGGGCGACTCCGGCCACGGCACATTCCAAATCATTCCCCTCGGGGCCATCGGCGCGAGCATGCTTGACGATGCGGGCCGCGATGCGCGGCGTGCAGAGCATGACCGGATCGTCAGGATTGCCGAAGTTTCGGGCCGCCCGCTCACCTATTCTCTCATCCAGTTCAACTCGGATGGGGAAGACTGGCGGATGATGATCGAGCTCTCCGAACAGGCGGCAACTGCGGGTCTGCCGATCACGCCGCAAGTTGGCGCGCGCAGCGTCGGCGCACTGACAATGCTTGATGGCTATCACATCTTCATGCTGCGGCGTTCGTATCATGAAGTGGCGCACCTGCCGCTGGACGAGCGGGTTGTTGCGCTGCGCGATCCGGCGCGGCGGGCCGCGATCCTGAGCGAGCAGAGCGATCCGGCACTGATTGCCGCCGATCCGCAACTGGGCGCATTCGTTGAAACGCTTAAGGGGCGTATCGCTGGCATTTTCCCCATGATGTTGCCGCTCGATTATGAGCCTGCGCCCGAGGACCGGCTCGAAGCTCTGGCTGCGACCGCCGGCGTGCCGATGGAAGCCTTTCTTTACGATCACTACACGGCAGGCGATGGGACCAATGTCTGCGCGAGCCATGTGCTGAACTTCATCGGCGGCGGACTCGACGGGCCGTACGAGATGCTCAGCCGCGAGATCACCGCCAGCGGCCTCGCCGATGGCGGCGCGCATATGAAGATGATCTGCGATGCGTCAATGCCCACCTTCATGCTCTCGTTCTGGGGACGCGACCGCACCCGCGGGCCGACGCTGCCGCTTGAGTACCTGGTCAGAAAGCTGAGCCTTAAGAATGCCGAGCTCTATGGACTGAGCGACCGCGGCCAGATCGCACCCGGCATGCGCGCAGACATCAATGTCATCGATTTCGAACGACTGGCCCTGCACATGCCGCACATGGCCCACGATCTGCCCAAGGGCAGCCCGCGCCTGCTGCAAGGATCAAGCGGCTATCTGGCGACCATGGTTGGCGGCGTGGTGACGCGCCGCAACGATGCCGAAACCGGGGCAAGGCCCGGCAGGCTCATCCGGTCAGCCGCGACGCAATGAATCCGCCATCAACGGGCAGGTCCACTCCGTTGATATAGGATGCGCGCGGGCTGTTGAGCATGAGCAGCACCCAGGCTTGTTCTTCCGGGTCCGAGCGGCGACCGATCGGCTGCGAGACGACATCGATCCGTTCACGCGGCGTGACTTTCTCGATCTCCTCCAGCATCGGGGTCTGCACCGAACCGGGGCTGGTGCAGTTCAGCCGCACGCCGCGCGCGATGGTCGTGGCGGAGTGGTGCATCGTCCAGACGGCGATGGCTTCCTTGGACAAGCCATAGGCATTGGCCAGCAATTCCGGATGGCGCTCGCACCAATCCGCCGCTGCCTCGAATGTGGCGGTCGCGGCAAGATCCAGCAGTTCGGGCAGCCGCTGGCGCCAACCCGCACCGCCATTCGATCCGACCGTGACCACGGCGCTGCCCTCCGGCATATGCTCAAGCAGGGCGCATGTCAGCTGGCGCATGCCGATGAAATTGACCTTCACCACATCAAGCGGCGCGTGCATCGGGGCCAGGCCCGCGCAATTGAACAGGGCATCGACCGGAGCTGCGATGCCCGTCACGGCATGGTCAATCGAGCGTGTGTCACGGAGATCGACCTGAGTGAATTGCGCCAGCGGCAGATCGCATTCACGCCAGTCCAGCCCGTGAACGCTGGCGCCGGCCTCGATCAGCAGCCCTGCCGTCGCCCGGCCGATGCCGGAATGGCACCCGGTGACGACACAGCGCTTGCCGGCATATTCCAGACGGTCGGTCACTGGCGCGGCATCAGTGCTTCCGCAAGGGCCCGCCAGATCGGCCGGGTGGCGCTGATATCGTTGCGGGCAGGGCTCACAACCTGCAAGCAGACATGGCACGCGCCGGCGGCGAAATGAGCCTCGATACGCTCGGCGATCCTGCCGGTATCGCCCCAGGCGAACAGCGCGTCGATCAATCGGTCGCTGCCTTGGGCGATATCGTCGTCGGTAAAGCCCAGCCGCCGCCAGCTGTTGGCGTAGTTGGCGAGCTGGCCGTAGCCCTTGACAAAGGGTCTCGCGAGGTCGCGTGCGCGGGCCGGGTCCGGTTCCAGCACGACGAATTGTTCGGGCGCGAGCAGAGGGCCGGGGCCCAGAATTTCGCGGGCGATGGCGGTGTGTTCGGGCGTGATCAGATAAGGGTGCGCACCGGCGGTACGATCGCGCGCCAGTTCAAGCATTTTCGGCCCGAGCGCGGCGAGTATCATCCTGTCCGCGGGAACGCCTTCGCCGGATAGCAGCACCAGATATTCCTTCATTGCCGAGAGCGGCCTGGCATAGGCCGCCCCGACCGTGGCGCCATGGCTCACGCCAAGGCCGAGCAGGAACCGCGCCGACTGGTCGGCGGGCAAGGCGCGCCACCAGGCGGCAACATCTGTTGCATCGTGCAACCAGATATTGAGGATGCCCGTCGCGATAGTCGTTCTGCGTGTTGCAGCCAGTAGCCGACCGGCATGATCGAGCAGATCGCCGCCCATTTCGCCCGGAATCCACAGCGCGCCGAAACCGAGCTCGTCGAGTTCGGCAGCCGCCTCTGCCGCTTCGCCGGGATCGCCATGGCGCAGTTCCGCCGACCAGATACCGATCCGCCCGAGCGTGGAATTGCCCGGGGCCATGCTCAGAAGCCGATATCGAGGATCGGCGCAGCAAAGCCGCTGTTGACCACCTGCGATGCCTTGGCGAGCATTTCGGGATCGAGTCTGGCCAGATAGCCATCGACCAGCCGCTGGTAGTTGCTGATCATGCCTTCGTGCTTGCCGGCGAGCCGCATGTGTTCAAGGTCATGCAGGCCAAGTTGCTGGATCGGCAGGTTGGAATAGTCCTGCCGGGGGATTTCCGGGAAATCCTGCGAATTGTATGGCAGGACTGTCGGTTCGTGCGGGGTTTCATAGCTCTCCGCGTCGGGACGGATCACAAGCGACCAGATTTCGAAGAAGCACGTTTCCGGCGTCAGCGGGCGGATGCGGTAGCTGGACATCGCCCCCATCATCGGCAGCAGGAAGTAATGCGGAAACATGAATTCGACTGCATGGAACGGGTGCTCGGCCATGACCTTGCCGAATTCGAAGATGTCCGCGCCGCGGGCCCGGGCATCTTTCTCTACCTCTTCGTAGGCTTTGCCGTAGAACACCATTCCGGCCATGTCCGGGTCTTCGGGCACGTCCATGTCGCGCAATGTTTCGAGCACGGCGACTTCGGTCTTGTGGACCATACCGTCCATGCCCTCGCTGAGCTTGGCCAGGAAGTCGACATGCATATTGACCGTGCCGCGTGAATCGAGTCCTTCGTTCACTGGCACGCCTTCGGCATCGGCACCAAATCCGTCGTTGGCCTTGACCGAAACCGCATGCAGCTGGGGATGAGTGGTGGGAGTGTGGAAGCCTTCCTGGAAGGCCTCCATGGCAAGTTTCCAGTTGGTTGGCAGCACGGTGCCGAACCACCAGTCCATCTTCAGGCGGTTGGCGTGGCGGGCATCCATCCGCTCGGCAACCGGTCCCAGGCTTTCGCGAAGGCCCGGCGCATCGTCGTCAAAGTTGATGAACGCGGAGCCCGCCCAGAAATCGATTTGCACCGGCACCAGATCGATCTCGGCGCGATCGAGCACTGCCTCATCGAAAAAATGCCGCCCGAAGACGAAAGTGTTCTCGCCCTCGGCGTTGAAGCGCCAGCCATGGAAAGGGCAGATAAAGCCCTGTTCGCCGCAGTGGCCGGGGCCGTTCGCCAGACGGACACCGCGGTGGCGGCAGGCGTTCTTGAATGCCTTCACCCCGTCCTTGGTACGGATCAGGATCACTGAGTGTTCGAGGATGTTGTACAGCGTATAATCCCCGACTTCCGGGATTTCTTCCAGTCGGCAGGCCATCTGCCAGACGTGTGGCCAAAGGTGTTGCTTCTCCAGTTCGAAGAATTCGGGGTCATAATAGCGCTCGGCCGGGATCAGCTCGGGATTGGTAATCCGAAGGGGTACGGCGCTCAGCCTGGCTGCGGTGTTTTCGGTCATGGGTTCCTGCCTGGAAAAATAGATTGCCAAAGGCCCTATGCATTAGGCTAATGGAATTCGTGACTCATGCAAGAGGGTATACGGGAATGGAAGGCACTAGTGGACGTCTCGCCGGAAAGGTAGCGATTATAACCGGCGCCAGCACCGGCTGCGGTCCGGTCATGGCCCGGCTGTTTGTCGAGCAGGGCGCGAAAGTGCTGTTGGCGGCGCGGCGTGAGGAACTGGTGCAGGAAGCGGCGAACGACATCGGCAAAGGCGCTATCGCCATCCGCGCCGATGTGACCAATGAGGCGGACGTCGCCGCCATGGTCGATCGCGCCATGCAGGAGTTTGGCCAGGTCGATGTGATGCTCAACAACGCCGCCGCGCCGGGGCAGGACAAATGGGTGTGGGAGCAGACGGTCGAGAACTTCAACGCAACCCTGGCGATCGATCTCACCGCCGCGATGCTCTGCACCCGCGAAGTGCTCAACCGCTCGATGCTGGAACGCAAGACCGGCTCGATCGTCAACTTCTCCTCCACCGCCGGCTGGACCGGGATGGTGCGCAAGACGCATTACACTTCGGCCAAGGCGGCGCTCAGGGCGCTGACCAAGACCATTGCCCTCGAAGTCGGCCCGCACGGCATTCGCTGCAACTGCCTGGTGCCGGGCTCCATCGAGACCGAGCTGTGGGTCAACTACGGCCACCGCATGGCAAAGGAGCAGGGCATCACTTACGAGCAGTGGAAGGAAAAAGCGCTGGAGACTGTGCCGCTGCGCACCATCTCGCAGCCGCTCGACATTGCCAATCTCGCGCTGTTCCTCGCCAGCGACGAAAGCCGCACCATCACCGGCCAGTCGATCAATTGCGACGCCGGCGGTTACATGGTCGGCTGAGGGAGACAGGTTCATGGCAACGGTTGAAGAACGGCTTCTCGCGCTGGAGGATCGCCAGGCGATTTATCAGGTGGTCTGCGGCTATGGCTATTCGGTCGATGGCTGCAACGCGGATTCGGTTGGCGATCGCTATGTCGAGGACGGCGTCTATGCAGTCGGCGACATGCCCAGCTGGATAGGGCGCGATGCCATCGCGGCGATCACCCGGGATGCGGGGCATCTCAAGCTGGTGGATGCAGGCTGCGCGCATATGTCGAGCCTGCCCTTCGTGGTGATCGAGGGCGATCGTGCCGTCGCCACCTGCCACACCATGGTGCCGATGCACGGACAGAACGGCTTCTTCATCGGCCGGCTCAGCGCCTCGCGGATCGAGCTGGTCCGCGAGGGTGACGGCGTGTGGCGGATCGTCCACCGCCAGAACTACATGCTCGACGGCAAGCCCGAAGGCCCCGCGCTGCTGGCGCGGCTCAATGAAGGAGCAGCCTCGGCATGAAATTCACCATGGCCATTCCGCTCGGCGATATCACGCCCGGCGAATTCCAGACGCCGCAAGCGGTGCGCGAAATGTCGCTGGCGCTGGAGAATGCGGGCATCGACGCCTGCTATGTCACGGATCACCCGGCGCCTGATGCTGCATGGTTGCAACAAGGCATGGGGCATGACGCGCTCGACCCGTTTTCCGCATTTGCCTTTGTCGCAGCGGCGACGACGCGGCTGCGGATGCACACCAACATCGTCGTCATGGCCTATCGCAACCCGTTCCTGACCGCGAAGTCGGCTGCAACCCTGCAAGTTCTTTCGGGCGGGCGGCTGATCCTGGGTGTTGGCGCGGGCTACCAGAAAGCAGAGTTCGAAGCGCTGGGCGTCGATTTCCACAAGCGCGGCAAGATTTTCGACGAGTCGCTGGAAGTCATCCGCATGGCCTGGGCGGGCGGGCCGGTTGTGTTCAAGGGCATGCATTTCGAGGCTCATGGCAACGAACCGCGCCCGGTGCCCGATCCCGCTCCGCCGATCTGGATTGGCGGCGGCAGCGACAAGGCGGTAAGCCGTGCGGCGCGCTGGGGCGACGGCTGGTGCCCGTTCTTCGCCGCCCCGACCATGTCGGCGCTCAACCGCGACACCGGCATCCACACGGTCGAGCAACTGGGCGAAAAGATTGCCATGTTGCAAGACCTGCGTGCCAAGGCGGGCAAGAGCGGCGCCTTCGACATCGCCATCGGCCCGCGGGCGAAGCTGCGCTATCTGCAAGCGGGCGGCGCGGATGACTATCTTGAAGCTGTGCGCGAGCTCGCCGAAGTCGGCGTGACCTGGGCCATGGTGGAGCCACCGCACCAGAGCCGCGCAAACTATCTCGAAAATGTCCAATGGTTCGGCGAGGAAGTTATCGCCAATTTGCGCGGCTGATATGGATGCACTTTCGGGCATCGAAAAGCTCAAGGCGCTTGAGGAAATCAAGCTGCTGAAAGCGCGGCGCGACCGGGCGGCGGACACCAAGGACTGGGCGCTGTATGAATCGCTGCACGCGCCGGATCACGTATCCGAAAACGGCGACTACGGCCGCTGGACCTCGGCGGCCGAGATGATCGCCAATGTGCGGCAGAGCATGGAAAAGCTGGTCACGCTGCACCATTCGCACACACCCGAGATCGAGTTCGAAACGGCCGTAATCGCGCGCTGCGTCTGGGCTATGGAGGGCATGTCATTCTGGAAGCAGGATGGGGTGGAACACTGGTTCCAGGCCTTCGGGCATTATCATGAGACTTGCGAAAAGCGCGATGGGCGCTGGGTCTATACCTGCCGCGCACTCAAATACTACCACACGCGGCGATCGCAGGGGGCCGAGTGGCCCCCGAAAATCGACCGAACCAACGGAGCGGATTGATGACAGGCATGAGCGATATCGAGCACCTCCTCGCCATCGAGGAAATCAAGCTGCTGAAAGCGCGGCGCGATCGGGCCTGCGACACCAAGGACTGGGACCTCTACCGCGCCTTACATGCCGACGATCACGTCTCGCACAACGACGGCTTCGAGCGCTGGGAAAGCGCCGATGTGATGATCGCAAACGTCAAGGCGCTGCTGGGTACCGGCCGAACCACTGTACACCACTCGCACACCCCCGACATCACCCTCGAATCGCCCACCAAGGCCATGGGTATCTGGGGGATGGAAGACTATATCTTCGATTCCGAAACCGAGGAGTTGCTGATCCACGGCTTCGGCTTCTATCACGAAACTTACGAGAAGCGCAGCGGCAAGTGGCTGTTCACCAGCCGCCAGCTCAAGCGCACCCATGTTCGCAACAAGCCCGAAGCCGGTTTTTCGAGGAACAGCTGATGAGCACATTCGACGAGATTTTCGACTGGGTAGTCATCGGCAGTGGCGGCGGCTCGATGTGCTCCGCATTGGTGCTGCGGCAAGCCGGCAAGTCGGTGCTGATCCTCGAGAAAACCGGACTGATCGGCGGCACCACGGCGCGATCGGGCGGGGTGATGTGGATCCCCGACAACCGCTTCATGAAGCGCGACGGCGTGCCTGACAGCCAGGAGCAGGGCAATCGCTATATGGACGCCGTGGTCGGCGATCATAACGACACGCCCGGTGCCAGCCGCGCGCGGCGGCAGACTTATGTCGCCGAAGGGACCCGGATGGTCGATTTCCTGGTCGATCAGGGTATCAGGCTCAACCGGGTGTCCTATTGGCCGGACTATAACGACGAGCTTCCGGGCGGCTCCGAGAAGGGGCGGACGGTCGTCGCCGAGCTGTTCAATGTGAACGAACTCGGGCCGATGAAGGACAAATTGCGTCCCAATTTCATTCCGCTGATGAGCACGCTCGACGAGATGCTCAAGCTGCGCTTCATCAAGAAGAGCTGGGAATCAAAACGGATCGCGGTCCGTTTCGCACTTCGCACGATCTTGGCCAAGCTGACCGGCAAGCACTTTGTCACCGCAGGCGCGGCCTTGCAGGGGCGGATGTTCCAGGCAGCGCTGAAGGCCGGGGTCGAGTTCCGCACCGAGGCCGCTGTCAAGGAACTGGTGGTCGAAAATGGCGCGGTCACGGGCGTGGTGGCTATGGTGGACGGCCAGCCGCGCCGCGTCGGTACCCGGCTAGGCGTGCTGGTCAATGCCGGTGGCTTTGCCCACAATCAGGAAATGCGCGATAAATACATCCCCGGAACCAGCACCAAATGGACGAATGTCACCGAGGGCGACACCGGCGAGATGATCCTTGAGATGATGCGCAATGGCGCCGCGATCGCGCAGATGGAGGAAATGGTCGGCAACCAGATGTCGATCCCGCCGGAGATGGCGGATGATCCGGTCAAGCCGGTGGTCCAGGGCGTCACCGCCGCGCCGCACGCGATCCTGGTCGATCAGACGGGGCTGCGCTACATGAACGAGAGCGGCTCCTACATGACCTATTGCCAGGGCATGCTGGCGCGCAACAAGACGGTTCCGGCGGTGCCGAGCTGGGCGATCATGGATAGCCAGTTCATGAAGAACTACTCGCTGATCACGCCGATGCCGGGCGGCAGGAAGCCGCAATCATGGTATGACAGCGGCTTCCTCAAGAAGGCTGACAGCATCGAGGAACTGGCTGGCCTGCTCAAGATCGATCCTGCAGTTCTGCGCGGCACGGTGGACCGGTTCAACGGCTTTGTCGCAAGGAACGTGGACGAAGATTTCCACCGCGGCGAGCGCGCTTACGATCGCTGGCTGGGCGATATCTATCACAAGGAAAACGCCTCGCTCGGCGCGATCAGCGAGGGGCCGTTCTATGCGGTCGAGGTGGTCCCGGGCGATGTCGGCACCTATGGCGGCGTCGTCACCGACGAGAAGGCCCGCGTGCTGCGCGACGACGGTTCGGTGATCGCGGGGCTCTATGCCACCGGCATCTCGACCGCGTCGGTCATGGGCCGCGCCTATGCCGGGGCCGGGGCCAGCGTCGGCCCGTCGTTCGTCTGGGGCTATGTCGCGGCCAAGCATGCGGTGGGCGCAGAGGCATGAGATCCGGAGTGCTGCTCAGGATCGTACGCATCCTGGGTCAGGCGATCATCGTGCTGTTTGCGCTCGGCACGCTCGGCAGCTTCTTTCCGGCGATCCCTGTGCTGGGAGAGATCGGACCCGTTCTCACCAGTGTCATCGGCCCCTGGTTCACCATCCTGTCGCTGTTCGGCGCGGTGTGGGTTTTCCTGCGCTGGCGCAGGGCCCGCCGGACGAGCACGCTGGTCCTGGCACGACTGGCTACCTTTGCGACAATCGGTTCGGCGATCATCCTGGCCCGGCAGGTGGGCGTCGCCCGCGACAATGGAGCCAGCATCGATCCGGTGCAGATGCTGCTCGCCCATTCGCAGGCGGATGCCAATCCACCTCCCGAGACGGTCATCTACAGCGAATTTGACGGTCAGCAGCTGCCGCTCGACATCTATCGCCCCACCGGCAATGCCCAAACCGGCCTCGCGCCGATATTCGTCTATATTCACGGCGGCGGTTGGGGGTCGCAGACACTGAAACAGCGCGAGGCAGACTACCGCTGGTTTGCCGAGCGCGGCTATCTTGCGATCTCGCTCGAATACAGCCTGTCTACCGACAAGCGCCACACCTGGAATGTGGTCGAGCCCCAGTTGGGCTGCGCGCTGGCGTGGATCGGCGCCAACGCCGCGCGCTTTGGCGGGGATGCCTCGCGGCTGGCGCTGTGGGGCGAGTCTGCGGGCGGCAATCTGGTGCTCAACCTATCCTACCGGGCCAACGGAGGAACGCTGAAACCGGGCTGTGCCGACGCTTTACCGCCCGTCAGAGCCACCGTGGCACTCTACCCGGTCGTCGATCCGGCGCGCATATACCGACCGGTCGATCCGATGCTCGGCGTTTTCGGGCGGTCGATGGGGGACAATTACACCGGAGGATCGCCCGAACAGTTTCCGGGTCGCTACAAGGCGATTGCCTCCGAAACCCACATCAGCGCCAAGGCGCCGCCGACCCTGCTGATCGTGCCCGAAGCCGATCATCTGGTCGATCCGCATGCCGCCTACGCTTTTGAAGACAAGGCGCGGGCCGCAGGCATCGAAACCCGGCTGATCCGGATGCCCTATGCCGAACATGCCTTCGATCTCAGAAGCGGCAGCGTCGGCAACCAGATGGTGCGGCAGGTGATGTTGCAATTTCTCGAAAAACACGGGTTGAAGCCCTGAAATAAGCCCCCGGCCCTTGGCGAGGCAGCGGCATCACCCATTTCAGGTTTCGCAGAAAAAGTCGCATGCCCGCGTCCTATTTCACCGCGCGTGCGATTGCCTTGTCGGTCAGCGGACGCATCACCGCATAACCGTCGCGGTTGGGATGCAGACCGTCATTGGCCAATGCCGGGTTGAAGCCGCCCTGGCTGTCGGCCAGCGCAGGGACGTAATCGACATAGGTGACACGCCGCTGCGCCGCGAGCCGCGCCAGTTCGCGGTTGACCGCAGCAATCCGCGATGAAGGATCGAAGTCCGACCGCATCGAGAAGCCCTTCGAAGGCGTTATGCTGGCAAGCACCACGCGGATGCCGTTGGCTTTAGCGATGTCGATCATCGCCCGGATGTTATCGACGATCGCCCGATCGGTAGTCGGCCCGGTGTTACCCGATATGTCGTTGGTGCCCGCCATGATATGGACCACGCGCGGGCGCAGCTGCACGACATCCTGATAGAAGCGCAGCAGAATCTGCGGGGTCGTCTGTCCGCTGATTCCGCGATCGAGCACAGCGGGACCGAACAGCGATGGATCGCCAAGTTTCCAGTTCTCGGTGATCGAATCGCCCAGGAAAACAGCCCGCGGGCGCACGCCGCTGTCCAGCGCCGCTGCATTCTCGCCGGCATAGCGGCACAGGTTGGCGAAATCCTTCGCCCGCCGCTCAGCCGCCTGCTTCTGGATCGCCGCCAGCCTGGCCAGCATCTCGGGCGGCAAGGCCTTGATCACCTCGGCCACGTTCAGGACCTTGCCGGGCGTGAGCATCGCCTCGGTAAAGGGCGCGAAATCCTTCGCGGCGCTGGCGTCAACTGCGGCGCAATCTGCGTTCGCCGGTTGCGCAGGTTCAGAGCCCGGCTGCGCTACCGCGCTGGTAGCGACGAAGAGGATGGCAATCGCCATAATGCAGGCAGGCAGTTTCAAAAAAGGTCTCCCTCAGATCGATTCTGGCGCGGCTTCAATGACGGAACGCGGAACACCCGCCGCTGCGCCGGAATGCAACTGAGCTAGAGCATTTGTCAATCCTCACCGTATCCCGGCGACCAGGGCCAGGCTGTCGGAAGTTCAGGAGGCCAAATGCCGATTCGCTTGGCGTCAACCCGGCGCAACCGAGACTGACTGGGCATTCAGAAACGCCGGGCCATATGCCGTCAGAAAAGCAACGTCTGCGGCGTCGCGGCCAATGCCGATCTTGGCCATCGCGGCTTCCTGGGCCATGCCTGTCGCATCGACAAGGTGCCATTCCCCGCCGAGAAACACTTCCGCCACGGCATGAAAGTCCTGCGGCTCGACGCCCAGCGCATAGACGCTGGCGAACCGCGCGGGGATGCCGACTGCCCGCACCAGGGTAATCAGGACATGCGCATAATCGCGGCAGATGCCCTGGCGGCGAACGAAGCTCTCGAGCGCCGTGGTTTCGGAGGTGCTAACGCCCGGCACATAGCTGAAATGATGCTGGATCCAGTCGCGCATCGCGATAACCAATGCGCCGCCTTCAAGGCCGCCAAACTCGCCTGCCGCGAACTGGACGAACTGATCGGACGGGCAATAGCGTGAGCCCATCAGATATTGGACGGTCTCTCCCGGCAGCTTGTGCGGGGGCACCTTTTCGAGGCTCAGGCAGTCATCGAGGATGCGATTGACCATGACGGTCGAGTGATAGTCCACCGTCATTCGCCCGTCCACGCGGATCCATATCCGGTCGCCGATCATATCCTGCGCGGGCACCCGGGCAAAATGCTGGCAGTCCGAAACCTGGATGTGCGCATGTTCGATCAGCTGCTCAGGGATCGCGGCGGCTTCGAGCTGGAGGAGGACATCGGTTGGCATCGCAAAGTCGTAATCGAGCCGGGCGGATATCGAGAGTCTCATATGTTCCAACCCATGGCCGCGCCGGGGTCATGTCGCCTGCGATCCCGAAATTGCCGACATGGGGTAAGGCGAATTGTGTTACACCGCAACAGGAATGGCAGTTCGACTGCGCACGCCGCGATCGCTGCCGGGCTACCTCACCCTACCCACGCGCGATTGGGTAACGACCTATGGCGTCAGCGTGGACTTTCGTTTCTGACCGTGTTCGCGCCCGCCTCGGACCACCTCAGCCGATGAAGTCGGTCTCCGCAATTCCCCGCTCGCCCGGCTTGAATGCGAACAGTCCGCCATTATTGGCATTGCCTGGAGAATCGGGGCGGATCGCCATGCGGGTTGAGGTAATATACAGAGTCTCCAGGCCAGGACCGCCAAATGCCGGCTTTGTGGGGTTGGAGAACGGCAAGTCGATGATCCGATCCAGCGAGCCGTCCGGCAGATAACGCCGCAATGTGCCCGAGCCGACAGCAGCCAACCAATACCCGCCTTCGGAATCGACAGTTGCGCCATCACAGAACCCCACTTCCCGCGATAGCTCTAGGAAAGTCCGCCGGTTCGACAATGCGCCGTTTGCCGGATCGAGATCGAAGGCTTCGACCGCATTGGCGCGGGTATCGACGCCGTACATCGTCCTGCCATCGGGGCTGAACGCCAGGCCATTGGCTATGGTAATATTGTCCACAACCGGGGTCAGAACATCTCCGTCGAGCCGGA
Source organism: uncultured Alphaproteobacteria bacterium (assembly GCA_963791765.1). Classification (GTDB taxonomy): domain Bacteria; phylum Pseudomonadota; class Alphaproteobacteria; order Sphingomonadales; family Sphingomonadaceae; genus Novosphingobium. The sequence continues at coordinate 55,888 of CAWBTL010000003.1, read as the reverse complement.
ACCAGAAGCCGTCTGCGGTGCTGCGGTCGGCCGGGTAATGGTGATCGTAGCTGCCCACCCAGAAACGGCCCTGGCGATCGCAATGGCATTCATGCAGCGCGATGTGATCGGGTAGCAATGCGGCAACGCGAGGTTCGACTGCGCCATTGGCGGGGTCAAAGTCGTACAGGCCATCGGCCAGCGCGACGAGCAATCCGCCTCCAGCCTTCGGGACAAAGCCGCCGGTGCGTTTAGGCATCGCCCAGATATCGTGCTTGTCACTCGTCGGAGACCAGCGATGAATTTCGGCAGGCTGCTCGCAGTTGACCCAGTAAAGCGCTTGCTCGGCAACGGACCAGATCGGCGTCTCGCCGAGATGGTTTCCAGCCTCCAGAACACAGGTCACTGCAGACATTCATTCGCTCCCCTTGACCACTCGGCGACACAGCCGCTCAACTCCAGGATCACACCCCGTATCGTTGCCGCAGCGCCTTCTTGTCCGGCTTGCCGACTGCCGATAGCGGAATGGCATCGGCGAATTCGACTGTCTTGGGTGCCTGGACTGACCCTTTGCGATCCCGCACCAGGGCAATCAATTCATCGGCCGTGACGTCCTTTCCTGGCTCAATCACGACCACGGCCTTGACCGCCTCGCCCCATTTGGGATCGGGAACACCGATCACCGCAGCCTGCCGCACTGCCGGGTGCTCGACCAGGACATCCTCGACCTCGCGCGCGAAGACGTTGAAGCCGCCGGTGACGATCATGTCCTTCTTGCGGTCAACAATGCGCAGGAAACCATCGGGTGAGCGCACCGCGACATCGCCGGTGTGCAGCCAGTCGCCCGCCAGAACCTCCGCAGTTTCCTCGGGCTTATTGAGGTAGCCGCTCATAACCAGCGGACCGCGCACGCAAATCTCGCCGGGCTCGCCAACTGGCACCTCGTTGAATTGGTCGTCCAGCAACGCCACCCGCACCATCGGCGTCGGCCGGCCACAGCTGGCCAGCCGCTGCATGTCGTTCACGTCATGCTCGTCGCGGCGCATCACGGTGACCGACATCGGGGCCTCGGACTGGCCGTAGAACTGGAAGAAGATCGGCCCGAGCTTGCCGATCGCCTCCTTCAACCGCGATGTCGGGAACGCGGAAGCGCCGTAGAAGATCACCTCCAGACTGGACAGGTCGAACTCGCCAAAGCGGGGGTGGTCGATCATGGCGATGACCATCGTCGGCACCATCAGCACCGAGGTTATGCGGTGCTGTTCGATTGCCTGCATGACGCCGACCGGATCGAAGCCGGGCAGCACCACCATCGAGCCGCCGCGCACCAGGATCGAGGTGAGCACCGAGGCCCCGGCATGGCTGAGCGGCGCGCAGACCAGATGCCGGATTTCGACAGGCCATTCCCAGCTCATCAGCTGGATCATGGCCGAAACGGTCGCGATCCGGTATGACGTCATGATGCCCTTGGGCTTGCCGGTGGTGCCGCCCGAATAGGCGATGCGGAACAGCGCCTCGGGATCGACGTCCGGGGCGACCAGCGGCATGGGTGCGAATGCCGCAGCCGCAGCGGCGATATCCAGTCCCACCGTGCTTGGTCCCATTGCCAGCATATGGCGCAGGCCTGGCGCGCGGTCTTTCAACGCGGCGGCCATGTCCTCGAAATGGTCGGCGTCGTAGACCAGGGTATCGATGCCGGCGTCTTCGATGACGTAGAGATAGTCATCGATCGCCCCCATCGGGTGCAGCGCAGTGTTGACGATGCCGGCAAAATTCAGCGCGTTCGAGGCATAGAGCACCTCGATCCGGTTGCGCGACAGCACGGCGGCGCGCGTCGGGCGCGGGCTCAGGCTTTCGAGGAGCTGCTGGTAGCGGCTGATCTCGGCGGCAAGACCGGCTGCCGTCACGTTCTCACCATGGGCACCCAGCACGACGAGCCGGTCGGTATCGCGTGACAGGGCCTGCGCGATCATGTCGAGCGTTGTGATCGGCTGGTGGAGCAGGGCACTGGTCATGTGGCAGCGGCCTTGACGATGTTTTTGGGCACCAGCGTCGGCTGGCCATGCAGCAGCTGGTTGGCAATGATCGCATAATGCATTTCGGTCGCGCCTTCCGCCACGCATTTGGCACGCGCATCGCGCATGTAGCGGTTGACCCCGGTCGAATTCATGATGCCGCTGCCGCCCCACATCTGCACCAGCTTGACGCAGACGTCGAAGCAGGTTTCGCCGATGAAGGCCTTGCAGATGTTGTGCTTTTCGGGCGCCATCGTCCCCGCCTCGAATTCGCGGACGGTGGTGTAGAGCAGGTCGCGGCATGCGACGATCCTGGCGTGGCACTCGGCCAGCCAGTAGCCGATCGGCTGGAGATCGGACATGTCGCGCTCATAGAGGCGGCGCTGCTTGACGTAGTCGATGGTCTTGTCGAACAGCCCCTGTGCGCAACCGATCGACGTCGCGACATGAGCGAGCAGGTTGGCCTGGTTGGCGGCGCGGTGCGAGAAGCCGCCGGTCAGAATGTCGCCCAGCACGTCATCATCTTCCAGCCGCACGTTGTTGAAGCTGATCGGCCCGGTGTTGGTGCCGCGCCAGCCGAGCTTGTCCTCGTACGGCGCGATCTCGAAGCCCTCATCCTCGCGCTCGACCACGAAGCAGCCGTAGCCCTGGCTGCCTTGACGGTCGGTCGATTTGGCCATGACCAGCCATGTGCCCGCCGTGCCTTGCGTGCAGAACAGCTTGGCCCCGTCGATCCGATAACCCTCTCCGTCGGGCACCACTTTGGTCAGGTGGTGGCCAATATTGGCTGCCCCGGCGGGCTCGCTCTGCGAATAGGCCATCAGCCGTTCGCCGGAGCTGTTTCTGGTCAGGATGCGCAGCTTCTGCTCTTCCGTGCCGAGCAATTCGACTGTCTTGGGGCACAGCACCGTCTGCACGGTGAGCATGCCGGCGAAAGCCGGACTGGCCTTGGCCAGTTCCTCGCTGACCAGGCAGACCGAGACCATGTCCGCACCCGAGCCGCCATATTCGGGCGAGGTGTAGAGCCCGTAAAGCCCCAGCGCCGCGGCCTTGGCCACCAATTCGTCGGGAGTGTGCTCGTCGAGATCGATCTGGTTGGCGATCGGTTCCACTTCCCGCCGCGCAAATGTCGCCGCCATGTCGCGCAGCGCGCGCTGGTCGTCAGTCAGCCAGTCCATTTCATCTCTCCCCGTTCAGATGTGCCGCGCCAGATAGGCCGCCTCGTGGATCGCATTTCCATAACCGCGCACCTTGCGCGCGTCGCCGATGACCTGGACCCGGATGCCGGTTCCCAGCAGAACCTGCGAAAGGGGATCGTGCGGCAGGCGCCCGGGCGCGATCACCAGCGCGGAGCAGGCCACTGTCTCGGCCTTGCCTTCCTTGCGGATCTCGACCGTGCCGGGAGCAACCTTAACCAGTTCCACGCCCTGCTCGCTCGCCAGACCCAGCTTCGCCGACCAGCGCGTCAATGCTCCCATGCGCGAGCCGATATAGGCGGCGGGCACCAGCTTCTCGTGCGGATCGAGCAGCCGCACCTTTCGCCCCTGCTGCGCCAGATCGAGCGCCAGCTCGATGCCTTCGCCCGCGCCCCAGACAAGCACTTCGCCCTCCGGAAGCGCCGCGCCTTGCAGCACCTTGTCGATGGTCATGGCGAAGCCGCTTTCGAGCGCCGCGCCCAGTCCTTCGATATCGGGCAACGCAGGCCGCGCACCCGTGGCGATCACCACCACATCGGGATTTTCCGCCAGCACCAGCTCGCGCGTCACCTCAGTGCCCAGGCGCACCCTGACGCCCAGCTTCTCGATCATCCGCCGGTGATATTGCGGCTGGTAGGCGATCTGTTCCATGTTGGGCAGGGTCTTGTAGCCCCCAGCCCAGTTCAACACCCCGCCAAGCACATCGCTCTTCTCGTAGAGCGTGACATTGTGCCCCGCTTCCTGCGCGGTGAGCGCATATTCCATGCCGCCTGATCCACCGCCGACCACCAGCACTTTGCGCGGGCGCAGCGTCGGGATGATACGGTATTCGCGGTCACGGCTGAAGCAAGCGTTCTGCGCTGATCCGGCGACGCCCTTGGCGAAGATGTTGCCGGTCATCAGCGAGGCACCGGTCCGGGTGCTCTTGCGAATCTCGTCCTCGCGCCCTTCCGCGATCTTGCGCGGGAAGTCCGGATCGTCGAGCGACTGGCGGCATGAGGCGATGAAATCAGCTGCGCCTTCGCCGATCATCGCCCGCGCCTGTTCGGGGGTGTTGATGTTGCACGATCCCATCAGCGGCATGTCGATGCCGCGCGCCTTCAAGCCTTCGCGCATTCGCTTGATGTAGGGAAGCGCCACCAGGTTGGGCACATAGAAACCGCCGCCGATCACTTCGCCCGAGCTGATATCCGGATCGCGGCTTTTGGCGGGCAGCATCGAGCCGAATGTGCAGTCCATCGCGTCGATACCCAGCGCATGCAGCCGCGTGGCATAGTGCTCGATGAAGTAGTCGAGATCGTAGCCGCCCACGAAGTTCTCGTCGCAGACCATGCGCGGGATGATCGGGAAGTCCTTGCCGCACAGCTCCTGGGTGCGCTGGATGATCTGTTCGCAGAACAGGAAGCGGTCGGCATATTCATCGTTGCGGCCCTGATTTTCGAGCAGCGACAACGTCACGTGCGGCAGCGAGCCGTGGCAGAAGTGATACGACAGGTAATCGTAGCCCGCTTCCTTCGCACGGCGACCGGCCTGTGCGAACTCTTCGACCAGCTGTTTGTAATCTTCGGTGGTGAGAACGCCCGGCTGCTGGTTGCCGATAGGATACTTGCCACTCGGACCCCAGGAAACCGTGCCCGGAATCCAGCCCTTGCCCGGCTCTATCGGAAAGGTCGCACCGACCCCGGGGATAAGACCGCCGTAGAATAGCTGAAGGCCAGCCAGCGAGCCGTTGTGCTGGATCACCTCGACCAATTCGCGGTGGCTGATGATGTAGGTGTCATCGTAGATACCGAGCATCCGCTCGTTGATCAGCCCGTCCCAGCGCACGCAGGTCGCCCCGACGCACACCGCCCCGAATCCGCCCGCCGCCAGCGCCTCGTACACGCCCACCGTCTTCTGCGTGGCATAGCCGCGGTCGTCCGACATGTTCATCGTCGTCGGCGCATGGACCATGCGGTTACGGAAAGTCAGGTTGCGGGTCTGGAAGGTTTGCAGCAGCGGATCGTTCGCGATGTCGGTCATAAAGCCGGGTCCGGTTCCTTGTTTCGTGGTGGAGCAAGAGAATCATCCCCACCCCTCGCTGGAGCCCCGACTACGATAAGCGCTATCAAAATACAATCTGTATGTAGGCGCGGTCAGTCAACGGCTGAGGCGGGCTGAAATGGCCCAGGATCGACCTCGAACCCACTAAAGATGCGATCTGCAATCGGAGGTCGTCCTCGGCAGGAAGGCTACCCCTTGCGATCAGCCTCAGCGGCGCAGCCATCCGGTGATGGCATAGCGGGGAACAGCGGCGAAGGGGGCGACATAGGATACGCTGTGCACTTGCGGCACGCGAAACAGATGCAAGGTGTTGAAGCCGGGCTTCAGTGCAAGGGGAATGTCGCCTCCCGCACTGTGGAATTGCAGCATGCCTCCCCAGTCCGGCCGCCAGTCCCTGGTCAGATTGATGACATAGGCTGCGACCCGGTCCTCGCCGTCGATGCCGTCGTCATGGCTGGTCAGGAAGTGCCCGGGCAGATAACGCGTGGCCTGGCCGTTGACGAGGCGAATGGCTGGCTCTCCGGTTATCGCACGGAACGTATCGAGCGAGTCAGGATGGTTCATCGCCTCGATCACCCGGTCGAGCAGCAGGCCCCGGGCTTTACGCTGCTTTGCATCGTCCGAAACGATCAGCGAATCGAACAGGAACTGAAAGCCTTCGCGCGCCGTCTCGTGGACCCTGGCCAGGAGTGCATTTTCGGTATCGCTTCCTATCGCCGCAATGGCTTCGGGCGTCAGATCCCAGGCCTTGTCGCCCTGACTGACCACCCGCCCCCATTCGATCTGCGTGTCGAGGTGGTGGTGAATCGTCTCGGCCACATCGCCTGCAAACAGATCGGAAATCCTGATGATTCCGCTGCGGGCAAAGCTGTTTGCAGCGTCCTGCGTCCGCGAGGCGGAGAGCGTCACGCGCAGGTCGGAGTCACGATTTGTCATCTGTCACCGTCGCTCCCGGGGCCATGGCACTGCACTTTCCGACCGATTGTTGAATGACAGCTTGATTATCGGGCTCGAAAGCAAGATACAAGCTGCATGTAGCTTGCCGGCGGAATCGCCGATCCGTTCCGGGAGGAAGAATCATGGCACGAATTGAACTTGCGGCAAACCGGGTACGGTGCTGATGCGGGATATTGACCAGCTGACCGAGGCATTGCGGCAATATCTGCCCGGCGGGCCGGGCATCACTGCGATCCGCCCGCTGACCACCGGCTTTTCCAACGAAACCTACCTGATCGAAGGACTCGACCTCATCCTGCGCCTTCCGCCCGCTGCGGGGGCCATGCTGGAGGGTCACGATGTTGTCGGCCAGGGCCGCATCTATCAGGAACTGGCAAAGGCTCCGGGAGCCCCGCCGGTGCCTCGAGTCATCGCGATCTGCGCCGATCCGGCCATCATCGGCGTGCCGTTCTTTGTGATGGAGCGCGTTGCCGGCGAATCGATCGACGATATGGTCATGACGCCGTGGTTCGTCGATGGCAGCGATGCCTTTCGCAGGCGGATTTGCAGCGACTGGATCTCGGCCATTGCTGACCTGTCAAAGCTGGAACCGCTTGCCGTGCTCGGCCCGATCGTCTCGCCCGAGGACGACGCCCGCATGTGGCGCAAATTTGCCCAGGCTGCCGATTGCCCGGCGCTGGTGGCCCTGTTCGACCGGCTGCTGGCCATGCCTGCCCCGCTCAGCGGACCGCCGGCGGTCGTTCATGGCGATCCCAAACTGTCCAACCTGATGTGGAAGGACCGGCGCATCGCGGCGATGCTCGATTGGGAGATGGCGCTGAACGGCGAGCCGCTGGCAAACCTGGGTTATATGCTGTTCTTCTTCGCCAGCGAACATCACGTCGCTTCCCGCGCGCAGAAACTCCCCGGCATGCTGACCCGCGACGAAGTCATCGGACTTTGGGAACAGGTCTCGGGCCGCCCGGCCCAGGGCATTGCCTGGCACGAGATCGCCCAGACCGGCAAAACCGCCGCGATCATCGCCGAAGGCGTCAACATGGCGAACACCGGACGCAGCGATGATCCCCGGCTCGAAGTGTTCAAGCAGAACATCGGCTATTACCTCGGCGCCATGGCAGCGATGCTCGACAGCGCCGGGCTTTGAAAGGACAGAGATGATCCCCTCGATTGCCCCGCTCACCGCTGCCGACGAGCACTTCAATCACCAGATCGTCAACACGCACGCCGCGGTCGGCACGCCGGACCGGGCCTGGACCGAGAAGGCCTGGTTCACGCTGATGCGCAAGGACGGGCAGCTGCAGGTCAATTTCGGCATCGGCAAGTATGCCAATCGTAATCTGGTCGATGGCTTTGCCGGCATCCAGCAGGGCATCCAGCAGCGCACCGTCCGCGCCAGCCGGGTGCTGGCTGCCGATCTCGACAGCGTCAATGTCGGGCCGCTCGGCTATGAGGTGCTCGAACCCTACCAGGCCATCCGCCTGACCCTGGCCAAGAATGACGCCCAACCCCTGCGTTTCGAGCTGACCTTCCACGCTACAATGCCGGCCTTCTTCGAAAACCGCGATGTCGTGGTGCACGAAGGCCGCACCGCTTCCGACGTGGTCCGGTTCCATCAGGCGGGCACGATTTCGGGCTGGATCGAGATCGACGGCGTCCGCCACGATGTGAATCCCGATGACTGGTTCGGCTTTCGTGACCGCAGTTGGGGTGTGCGCGAACATGTCGGACTCGATCCGGCCGATCTCGTCCCCGCAACGCTTGGCACCAAGAGCTGCAGCACCGGCGGCAACAAGACGGGCGCGGCCTATCACTTCAACTGGCTCGTCTCGAAGATCGACCGCCCCGATGGCACCAGCTACGACCTGGCTTACTACTTCCGCGACTTCGGCGGTGATGGACCGCCACAATTCTTCACTGGCCATATCAACGAGAGCGACGGGCGGCAGATTCCAATCCTGCAACTCTATCCCGAAATTGATTATCGCGCGTCTGATCGGGGCGCGATGCGCGGCACTGTCACGGCCTTCCTTGCAGGCAAGGGCAAGCAGATCGTCGAGCGTAAATTCGAGATCGAAGTGATCAATCCCGAAATGGGCTTTCGCCTGCTGCCGGGCATGTATGGCGAGTGGAAAGGCCAGCTCCATGGCAGTTTCAAAGGCGAGAACTTCCTCGACGGCGAATGCATCGACGACGTCAACAATCCGGAAAAGCTCGCCGAATCCTATCGCTGGCAGATCCGCGACCGCCCGATCCGCATCCGCGAGGGCGAGAATTCGGGCTATGGCGACATGGAAAGCATTATCCTGGGTGACTATCCCGGCGTGCGCATCGTCTGACCGCCGCCATGACCCGGATGACTGCCAGCAAAGCGAAATCGAACCGGGGCGGCAGCCTTGAGGCGCTGCGCGAACGCGCCGTGGCAACGCGGGCCAGCCTCCTGATCGCTGCTCGGGAGCTGTTTGCCGATGCAGGTTATCACGCTACCGGCACCACCGAAATCGTGTCGCGGGCAGCCGTGACACGCGGCGCGCTATACCACCACTTTGCCGACAAGGAGGACCTGTTCGAAGCGGTCTTCCGAACGATTGTCGCGGAACTGGTAAGCAGGAGCAACTCTGCCGCTGCGGGGTCGGGAGATACGTGGTCGAAGATCGTCGCTGCCTTCAGCCAGTACCTTGAGCTGGTGGCGTCAAACGAGGAATACCAGCGCATCCTGCTTGTCGACGGCCCGGCCGTGCTGGGTTGGGGGCGCTGGCGCGATCTGCAGAGCGAGTTCGTTGCCAAGGGAACGACCGAAGCTTTGCAATTACTCATGGATCAGGGACTCGTCGCGCACCAGCCAGCTGAACCTCTCGCCTATCTCATTCAGGCCGCGCTAAACGATGCTGCAATGTCGATTGCCCACGCGCAAAATTCCAAGCAGGCCAGCAAGGAGGCGATGACGGCTTTCCTGTTCCTGCTGCAAGGTATCCGTCGGTAAGCGGAATCAGGCCTTTTCGAGAATATGGACGGCGGATGCCGAAACGGCGGCGAATCCCAGAACGTGGGCGAGGCCAATCTTTGCTCCCGTAACCTGCCGAGCACCGGCCTCACCGCGCAGATGCTGGACGATCTCGACCAGATTGGCGACGCCGGTCGCTGCGATCGGATGGCCCTTGGCGAGGAGCCCGCCCGAAACGTTGACCGGAAGCCGCCCGCCCAGCGCGGTCTCGCCGCTGTCGATCAGGCGCCCAGCCTCGCCTTCACCGCACAGCCCGAGGTTTTCGTAGTGGAGCAGTTCTGCTGTTGCGAAGCAGTCGTGCAGCTCGACCAAGTCGAGGTCCTCGGGGCCCACACCGGCCATCGCATAGGCTTTGGATACGGCGAGACGGGTGACCGAATTGGGGTCAAACATTTCCGGGCTGCGCGCCTCGTAGGGATCGGAGACCAGCGCCGATCCCCGGATGCGGACCGCGCGCGCCATGCCCAGCTCCCGGGCCTTCTTCTCCGAAACGACGATGATGGCGGCCGCGCCATCGACATTGGGAGAGCACATCAGCTTGGTCAGCGGCCAGGCTATCATCTCGCTCGCCAGCACCTCTTCCAGCGGGGTCTCGTGCTGGTAGGCGGCTTTGGGGTTCATCGTCGAATGATGATGGTTCTTGACCGCCACCCTGGCGAACTGCTCGATCGTCGTGCCATGGCGGCTGGCATGGACCATGCCGGCTTCGGCGAAGATCGACGGCGGGGCGACGGAGCCGAACAGGCCTTCGGGCGGCGGGCCCTCGGTCAGCGGTCCGCCCATCAGTCCGCGCGGGTTCTTTTCCAACCCAACCGCCAGAACCACGTCATATTCGCCGCTCTTCACCGCCATGATCGCCTGCCGCACTGCAGTCGCCCCGGCCGCACAGGCATTCGCCACGTTGACGCATTCCGCACCGGTCTGGCCGATCAGTTGCAACATCCGCTGGGCAACCATCGACGCCGAATTGAAGGTCGAACCGGCGTAGACGGCCTCGACATCGCGGATCGCAAGACCGGCATCATCCAGCGCCAGCAGGGCCGCCTCTGCCGCCAGCTGGAACGGAGTCCGATCCGGATGGCGGCCGAACCTGATCATGTCGGCGCCCAGAATGAACGCATCGCTCATTGCGAAAGTCTCTGCGGAACAAAGTGAAAGCCGACATAGGCCGCGCCCTGGTCGTCGCAAGCGCCGCCAGCGTCGTCGAACACCAGCCGCACCGGAAAACCGGCACTGACGGCGTCAGGCTCCACCTCACGCAAGGTACCTTTCAGAGTGAGCCCGCCGTCGAGATCGACGATCGCCGAAACGAATGGGACCGCAATGCCCGGGTAGCTGCGATGAACCACCGTCCAGCTATAGACCTTTCCAGTCTGCGCGGCATGAAACGTTTCGAGCGGGCCGCGACTGCCACAGCTGCGGCAGGCCATCGCCGCATCGAGCATTGTGGCACCGCAATCGCCGCATCGGCACCCTTCGATCCACGCAGCGCTGCCGTCTCCGATGCGCACGGCCCTGTGACCGGCCCTGTGACGGGATTGTGCCCCTTGGATCCTCTCCTTTGCCATTCCAGATTCCATGCGCAAACTCTATCCGAAACCGTGTTGGGCATGATGTGGAGTTGCGATAAATTGTTTGCAACCGCTTTGTCGTGAATGGCTACGACCAGACTGGTTGAAGCGTCGCGGGTTTTCCGGAGGCTGCTATCTGTGAGAAGGAGCTACGATGACGACAAGGAACAAGTTTGCGCCTGAGGTCCGCGCGGTGCTGGCGGAATGGCGGGACGATTGCATCGCCGCTCGGCCTTACGCCAAACTGGGTGGGTGCCCCCGCCGAGATCGCAAAACAAGCTGAGGCATGGTATGTTCCGCCATTGCTTGTCATCGTATCAACCATCAGCCAAACAATCGAAGGGTGCCGCTTCTGAATGGTAACACGCAGGAGGGCGCGTCATCTCAAAATGGACAAAAACCGTTCAACCGATTTGAGATGGAAATGCATTCTTCAACTCCGGGCACATATGCCTGCAACTGAAAATGGGAATTTTGACAATGCGCTTGAAAGACAAGGTGGCGGTGATCACTGGCGGTGCGATGGGCATCGGCGCAGTGACGGCTAAACGGTTTGTTGCTGAAGGATGCCAAGTAGTCATAGGCGATATCCAGGGCGATTATGGCAAAGCCTTCACAGCACAATTCGGCGACAGAGCCGCGTTCATGGTTTGTGATGTAACGCGCGAAGATCAGGTCGCGGGGTTGGTAGATCTTGCCTGCAGCCAGTTCGGCAAGCTCGATATCATGTTCAATAACGCCGGGATCGTTGGCACTGTCGGGCCGATCGACAAGACGCCTGCCGATGAATGGAACGCGACGCTCGCCGTGCTGATAAACGGCGTGTTTTTCGGCATGAAACATGCAGCGCGCGTCATGAAGCCCGCGCAGCGCGGCAGCATCATCAGCATGGCCAGCACAGCGGGCTTGATGGGCGGGCTTGGGCCACACGCCTATGCGGCAGCCAAGCATGCCGTGGTGGGGATGACCAAGAACGTCGCCGCGGAACTCTGTCATGCAGGCATTCGCGTCAACGCTATCGCGGCGGCGAGTATGGCCACGCCTATGGTGGCCAATGTGCTCACCGGCGATCCGGGCAATATCGAAGAGGCCAAGCGCATCCTCGCCGAAACATCGCCGCTCCGTGGGCGTCCTGGGTTAGCTGAAGATGTGGCCAATGCCGCGCTGTGGCTGGCAAGCGATGAAGCGGGCTATACCACTGGTCACATATTGACGACGGATGCCGGGGCTACCACTGGCGCGAGCGCCGTTAGCCCGGTATTCAGCGAGTCTGGGCCGATGATGCGGGAAGTCGCACCAAAGCTCAACTGAGGTCGGCGATCTTGTCGCCATCGGCCGCGTGCTCTGGCCGATCCAAACTGGCTGGCGCCGGTCCACAGCGGCCAGGCTAAGTAGACCGCGTCCCTATTCCAAGGACTACATGATCGGGCTATGCTAAGGGAATTATAGTGCTCGCCGGTCTCGGCGGGCAAGCGGCGGGCGTGGGGCATTTCAGCCAGAAAAAGAGTAACAGAGCGGGGACAGTTTCGGTTATGCCAACCTTTACAAAGCAAAAGACCATAATGACCCTGTTCATGGCGGCGCTGATTGCGTCAGCTGCCTATGTGCAGGCGCGGGCACCGGCGCAGGACCAAGCTGCGGCTGTGTCCGCGACGGCAGAGCCAAAACGTATCGTGTCATTAGACGAAACTCAGGCACATGATGCGTCGCGGATCGATCCTGCAACCGCACCGGGCAACGCCATTTTCCAGCAGCATTGCGCGATGTGCCATCTTGGCGGCGTGCCAAAGGCACCTTCGCCCAATTTCATGGGGATGATGGCGCCGGATGCGATTGTCGGCGCACTAACCGACGGTGTGATGCGCACCCAGGCGGCCTCGCTGACCGAGCAACAGAAGATCGAAGTCGCCGAATATCTTACCCGGATACCCTACGCCTCCTACAAGCCTGCCGCGCCGCCAGCCAAATGCGCAGGCGCTGCCGCGCGGTTTGATATGGATGACGTGCCGCAGCCCATCGGCTGGGGCCACGACAACCGCCGCTTTGTTAATGCGCAGGTTGCGGGCCTGACCAAGGCCGAGGTGCCGCAATTGACCTTGAAGTGGGCCTTCGCCTATCCCGCCGCCAATCGTGCGCGTTCGCAGCCGGCGATTGGCTGGGGCACCTTGTACGTCGGCAGCCAGGACGGCACGGTCTACGCATTTGATCCGGAAACCGGCTGCACGCGCTGGACAAAGCGTCTTGCAGCCGAAGTGCGCACCGCAATCGTCATCGATGCCGCAACAAAGCGCCTTTATTTCGGTGATCTGCTCGGCCGCGCCCGCGCTCTCGATGCTATGTCGGGCGAGGAATTGTGGGCAACCAAGGTCAGCGACCACGCATCCGTCACAATCACCGGCACGCCTACCCTTGGTGGCGGGCTGCTTTACGTGCCCGTTTCCTCGCTCGAAGTCGTCGAGGCTGCCGACACCAATTTTGCTTGCTGCACATTTCGGGGATCGGTGCTCGCGCTTGATCCGGCGACGGGTAAGGAGGTTTGGCGCGCCTATACCGCCGGGCTGCCAACCGAACAGGGCAAGACAAGCGAAGGCACGCGGATTCTGGGGCCATCGGGCGCTCCGGTGTGGAACAGCCCCACTTATGACGAACGTAGCGGACGCGTGTATTTTGGGTTCGGGTGAAAATTTTTCCACCCCGGCGGATGAAAACTCCGACGCGGTTTTCGCCGTCGACGCCAAAACCGGGACCCGCATCTGGAGCACCCAATTGACGTTTGGCGATGCGTGGAATGTTGGTTGCATGGTGGGCAATGCTTCCTGCCCCAAGGAAAATGGGCCCGACTTCGATGTTGCCGCATCGGTCCTGCTCGTCCCGCTCGGCGGTGATACGCGTATCCTGGTCGTCGGCCAGAAGTCGGGCGAGGCATGGGGGATAGACCCTGACACTGGCAAGGTCCGATGGACCAAGCGGTTGGGACATGGCGGCACGCAAGGCGGCGTCCATTTCGGCATGGCCGCCGAAGGCCAGCGGGTGTTCGTGCCGATCAACGACATGGCCGACACATATGATGCGCGCGTCTACGATGCCAAGCTGCGCGGCAGCGGCCTGCATGCGATCGACGCCGCCACCGGCAATCAATTCTGGTACGCAAATCCAGATAACAATTGCACCGGCAAGCAGTTTTGCGATCCAGGCATTTCTGCAGCCGTAACAGCAATCCCGGGCGTGGTCTTTGCCGGGCATCTCGATGGCATGTTCCGCGCATATGATGGCGCAGCGGGCGGCGTCTTGTGGGAGACGGACACGACAAAACCGGTGAAGACCATTGACGGGACTACCGCCAACGGGGGCAGCATGAGCGGTGCGGGTGCGGCCGTGTGGAAAGGGCGGGTGTTTGTCAATTCCGGCTACGGGCTATACAGCCATATCGCCGGTAACGTGCTACTGGTCTATGGTCCCAAGGGCAAGAGCACGCACTGAGGCAGGGACTGAGACCCTTGGGCGCGGCCCGGTGTTGAAACGGCGAGACCCGAAGTGCAACATGAGGTGGTAGCGCGGCATCGGGAGTCGCATTGATCACGAAACGGCAGAACTTGGTCTGTCTGCAGCGTCCATGTAGGCTTGGTTTGATTTTGAATTTGGGCTAACCCAGAGTTTGAAAAGTGCTGGGCACGCTTCTTCTGAAAAGTATTCATCAATGGACAGAGTGCTTAAAAAATATGCTACAACGACAACAGATGAGAAAAATTCCGCGGATGGCAGCGGACTTTTGAGCGATGAGTTGCTTTCTTGTATTGGTCGCTCGTCGATGCCGCGAATTGAAATTGCCTCGCGTCGCGAGATCCGCAAATATTCAATCGCAACTGGATGGACGAATAAGGCTTATCTTGACGGCGATGAAGCGCCGCCCTTGTTTCACGTTGCCCTGTTCTGGGACATGGTGGAGCTTGAGCATCTGACCCCTGATGGCGTTTCGATCGACACGCTGTTGCCAAGGTTTCCACTTGAAAAGGCAATGGCCGGCGGGCTCAGCATTGATTACTTCAGACCCATCAAAGCGGGCGATGTGCTGGTTGCCACACGCACGCTAACCAATATTTATGAAAAATCCGGATCTCAAGGGCCGATCATTTTCTATGAAGTTGTGATGAAAGTGGAAACTGACGCAGGTGAACCGGTTCTCACTGAAAAAACAACGCGGCTTCTGCGGTGATCAGCATGGAAAACCTCAAACCCGGTGATGAATTGCCCGGTCGCGGGTACAGGCCCGACAACGTGCAGAATTTCATGTACAGCGCGGCGATCTGGAACGCCCACCGAATCCATTTCGATTTCCCCTACGCGACCGGGGTTGAAGGCTATCCTGGAATTGTAATATCTGGCCCGATGCTAGGCGATTGGCTGACCCAGTGCGTCGTCGAATGGCTGGATGGCAGGGGCCGAATCATGCATCTCGAATATTCAAACCGTAAGGCCGCTTACATTGGCGAAACGGTCACATCGGGCGGCAGCGTGCTTTCGGTGGATCACAACGCCGCCACCGCCAGACTTGAAATATTCATCAAGAATGAGGCCGGGGACGTTATCACCCCCGGCCTGGCCGTGGTTCAGTTCAACCAGAGCTGATTGGAAACCATCATGGTCAGCTTGCGCGGAAAAGTAGCCATTGTCGGGGCGGCCGATACTCCAGTGGGGAAATTGCCCCAGTTCAGCGCGACCGGCTTGTGTATCGATGCGGCGCGCCGCGCGATGGCCGATGCCAATATCGCCAAGGACAAGATCGACGGGCTGATCACCTGCAATTCCATGGCCGAGCCCTATATGTACCACGCCGAGGCGATGGCCGAATATCTGCAGATATTTCCGCGCTATTGCATGGGCGTAAGCTCCGGCGGCAGCACCACCTTCTCCATCCTGCATCACGCCGCTGCGGCGATTGTCACCGGCATGTGCGATACAGTCCTGATCACGATGGCCGACAGTTTGCGCAGCGGGCTGACACGGGATCAGGCTATGAAGATGCAGTCTTCGGCCGGCCATGCCCAGTTTGAAACGCCCTTCGGACCCACGGTCCCGGCCTTTTACGCCCTGATCGCCCGTGCCCACATGGACAAGTATGGAACAACGGCAGAGCAGTTTGCTGCCATTGCCGTGGCCTGCCGCAAGCATGCGTGCCTCAATCCGACAGCGGAAATGCGTACTCCCATCACGATAGAAGACGTTATCAATTCGCGGATAATTGCTGACCCTCTGCACTTGCTCGATTGTTCGCTGGTCTCGGACGGCGGTTCGGCGATTATCATGACATCGGCCGAACGCGCCGCGGATTTCCCGCATCATCCTGTTTATCTTCTTGGTGTCGGGGAAGGGCATGGCCACGAACATATCAGCCAGGCCCAGAATTTGACGACTTCCTGCGCCGTTGAATTGGGTCAGCGGGCCTACGCCATGGCCGGCCTTGGCCCGAGCGACATGGACTTTGCGCAGCTGTATGACTGCTTCACGCCGACAGTGCTTGTTGAGCTCGAAGACCTTGGCTTTTGCCAAAAGGGCGAAGGCGGGGCTTTCGTTGAAAATGGTAATATCGAGCTTGGCGGAATGCTGCCCGTCAACACCCACGGCGGCCTGCTGTCCCACTGCCATCCCGGCAACCCGGGATCGATGTTCGCCTTCACGGAAACCGTGACTCAGCTGCGCGGCACGGCGGGCGAGCGGCAGGTCGAAGGTGCTGAAGTGGCGCTTGTGCACGGGCAGGGCGGCATCATGTCAAGCCATACCACTGTCATTCTGGGGCGGGATCGATGATGAACCACGCAGAGAAATTCTTTCCCAGTCCAACTGCGGAAACGGCGCGTTTCTGGCAGGGCTGCCACGATCACGAATTCTTGCTCCAGCGCTGTTCGGCGTGCGGCAAGCATCAGTTCTACCCGCGCATCATCTGTGCCAACTGCATGTCCGATCAACTCGAATGGACCAAGGCCAGCGGGCGCGGCACAGTGGCGACCTATACCGTCGTCACCCGCGCAGTATCGCCGGCTTACGCCGCCGATGCCCCTTACGTCATCGCCCTGATTGATCTTGAAGAGGGCCCAAGAATGATGAGCAACGTGATCGGCTGTGACGCGGGCGAGGTGAAATCCGGTATGGCCGTGATGGTGACTTTCGAGGATTGGTCAGAAGAAATCACCATGCCGAAGTTCCGGCCCATCTAGGGCCGGCAGGTCTGTTTATCATCGCAGCGTCGTCAGAGCCGGCCAGCAAGGCTTTCCGCGTCGAACATGGCGCGGGCCATGGCAGCGGCAACCACATCATCAGGTCCGAATGTGCCGGCGACGCGCACGGAGTTGATGTCTGTTACGCCGATGAAGCCGAGCCAGGCTTTCAGGTAGGCCAGCTGGAAATCCAGCCCGGCAAGCTCGGGCGCGCTGCCAAACGGCATGGCACAGGCGGCAACGATTATGGCCTTTCTGCCCTGTGCCAGCCCCTCGACAGTGCCGTCGCTGTCGTTGCGAAAGGTCAGCCCGGGATGGGTCAGAATGTCGATATACTGCTTGAGCCGATAGGGTATGCCAAAATTCCACATCGGCGCCGCTATCAACCAGCCGCCGAACGACAGGAAGTGGTCAGTCCATTTTTTCAGCCCTTGCCAAGCCGCAGCCTGAGCGGGTTCGACCGGGTTTCCGACCAGCAGATGATAACGGCCTTCGACGGCATCCCGATCGAATGCCGGCAGGTTGGCATCGAACAGGTCAAGCCGTTCAACTTCCATGGACGGATATCTTGCCTGGATACAATCCAGAAAATGGTCCGCGACCATGCCGGATCGCGATCTTGCGCCGCGCGGACTTGCGTTGATGTGAAGCAGCCGCTTCATGTGGCATCCATGTCGATATAGACGATTCCGTCAATCGACTCGGTTTTCCAGACGGTTGCAGGCATTTTCGTCAACGTTCCCGTGGGTGAACCATCGCGCATGTCAAAGCGCATCCCGTGTGCGGGGCAAAAGATATGAAACCCCTTCAACTTCCCGCCTTCCAGGACCTGCAGGGCGTGGCTGCATTTGTTCTCCAATGCGAACACGCCCGCCGCCGTGCGGGCAACGAGCACTGATCTGCCATTGAGCGCAAAAACCCGCGTGCCATTTTCAGGAAGCTCGCTGATGGGGCCGATCGCAACCTTCATTGGGCTATCGCCCTTGATCATAGTGATGGCAAAATCCTGTGCCCGCAGGGCCCTGCTGTTGCACACCTGGCGCGATGCAAAGCCAGTTTTTCAGCCCACGGGTCTTCGAAGGCCCGGATTGCTTGCGTTGCAGTTCTTGCCGGTGAACGTTCATGCGCATCCGTTCGGAAACTCCGCTTAGGGATTTAAAAGTTGCACGAACTCGCTGCAAAAAAGCAAACATGATTGTTTTTTTGTAGACAAGCTTTAGGCTGATTACCGGCGCTTTGAGAGGGCGATCGGCGATGGATGCAACCACGACTCAGAGCATCAAGGACAGCATCGTCTTTGAAACGGGGCGCACTGCGCCGCCGGTCGGATTTCCAAGGCTTCCCGATATTCCGGCTGCCCGATACGTTGATCCGCAATTTCTAGAACTGGAAAATCAGAGCCTGTGGAAGCGAAGCTGGCTTTATGCCGGACACGACAGCCAGATTTCCGAGCCGGGCAGTTGGTTCCTGACTCGCAATACGGGTTCGCCCATTCTTGTTGTGCGCGATCTTGAGGGCGAAGTACGCGCCTTTTACAACACCTGCCGCCATCGCGGCGGACCGATTGTCAGGCAGGAGGCCGGACAAGGCCGGGGCTTTGTTTGTGGCTATCACGGCTGGAGCTATGCGCTTGATGGCAAGCTAAAATCGGTGCGTGACAAGCGCGATTTCGTTGACCTCGACTTTGCGTGCCGGGCGCTCATTTCTGTGCGCTGCGAGGTTCTGGGCGGATGGATTTTCATCAACGAGGACGCAGAGGCGGCGGGCCTTATCGAAAGTCTGGGGCCGCTTGCGGACGAACTCCAGCAGTTCGAGCTCGACAATCTCATGCTGGTCGATTTGCGTGGCTATGATGTTGCCTGCAACGTCAAATTGCTGCTCGATGTGTTTCTGGAGGTCTATCACCTCAAATCGATCCACCAGGATACGGCCGATCGGTTTCTCGATCATCGGGGCACCTCCATTACGCTTTGGCCGCATGGCCATTCACGGATGACAACTCCCAATCGCAGGCCCGACTGGATCGATCCCGGCACCAGAGGGATGCCCGAGATTTCCAGCGTCACCGAAATCCCGCACTGCAACAACGTAAGCTACAATATCTTCCCCAACCTCGTCATGCCGCCTTCGGCTACAGGCATTCCCATGCTGGTCTTCTGGCCGCGCTCGGCCAACAGCATGCGAATTGACTGCCACTGGTTTTCGCCGAAAATACCGGTGCAGGACCTCAGTCCGCTTTGGGCGGAACGGATCAGGAATTTTGAAAGGATCTTGTTCGAAGACCTGAAATTCGCACCGCAGTTACAGGAATTTGTTGAAAGTCCAGGATTTACGGGAATCCCGTTGAACTATCAGGAACGCCGGATCTACCACTGGCACGAGGAACTCGATCGCCGGATCGGAGTGAATTGCGTGCCCGCTGAAATGCGGGTGGAACGGGTGCTGGAAAACTGGGTGCAAAGGACATGAACGCCTGTCCGCTTCACCCGCGCTACGCCGCAGTTTAAGCTACAAACGCCGATAAACCAAACGGGCAGAATTGGCTTGCCGCAGCTCGTCCCGGCAAGCGACGTAACGAATGGCAGTACCATCCATCAGCGCCGCATTGCCCGAACGTTCCAGCCAGTTGCCGCTTTAGAACTTCGCCCCGGCTTCGACGCCAAAATAACGCGGCGGGCCATAAAGCGTAAACGTCCAAAGGCCACCCACGACCTGGCTCGCCGTTTCATAGCGTTTGTCCGTGAGGTTCTTGCCGACGAGGCGGAGGGAGTAATTGTCATCCATATCGGCGAGCGTGATCGACGCATTCAACAACGTGCGGGCACGCAGGAAGGTGTTGTCACGGACGTCGGCAATTGACTGCGTGAACAGGTTTTTGCCAACATAGCTGACATTGCTGTTTATAGTCACTTTCAGCGAGCTGGTTACGGGCGTCGTATAGGTGCCATCAAGCGACCATTGCCATTTGGGCGCGCGGTCCAGCGGCGCAGTCGACAGGTCATAGCCGGCAGGGATAGGCGTTACGTATTCGCGATACTTGGCATCCTGATAACCAAGAACGCCGCGCAGCGTCAGACCATCGACCGGGATCAGCGTTGCTTCTGCTTCAATTCCCTTTACTCGCGCGCTGGCGGCGTTGAAGAATCGCGTAACCTGGTTTGGTTGGCCGTTTACCTGGATCGGAACGACAATCTGCTTCTGCAGATCGCTGTAATCAACCCAGAATCCTGTCAGGTTGAACCGGGCACGATTGTCCAGAAACTGGCTTTTGATGCCGACTTCATAGCTGTTGGCGGTTTCCGGCTTGGTCGCCGTGGCTGCAGCTGCGAAGGCAGCAAGATCGGTGCCGAAGGGGCCAAAGCCGCCGATCTGATCGTTGAAACCGCCGCCCTTGAAGCCATGCGAGAAGGTCGCATAAACAAACGTGTTCTCGCCCGCCTTATACGATGCCGACACGCGGTAGGTTGGCTCGTTAACTTTGGCCTGCACTGCCACGACGCCGGCCGAGTATTTGTAAACGCTGGCGTCTAGCGGACGGTTGAGCGTGATGCCGGTATCAAATCCGCCGCCGAGTTGCGGAATGAACACCTGCTGGCGACCACGCCACGTCTTGCGCTCCCACGTGTAACGTCCGCCGACGGTCAATGTCAGCCTGTCAGTCGCCTTGAAAGTGCCTTCAGCGAATACTGCAGTCGATTTGGCAACCTGCGCATTGCACAACAGATAGGGTGTCTTGTTCCAGGCGCCAAATGGCAGAGGCCCACCGGTAAGATCCAGGAAGCCCAGCAACTGGTTTACGCAAAAGTCGGTCCGGTCTTCCTGATGGAAGCCACCTGCCACAAAGTCGAACGCTTCGCCAAAATCCGAAGCAAAACGCAATTCCTGTTGCCAGGTCTTGCGATTATCATCGCGTGTGGCGTCGAACAGCGACAGCACTTCTCCATCCGCCGCAACCGGTGCCTGGCCGGTATAGGTGCTGGGCAGACGCGAGCGCTGGCTGCGCCAACCCGTAATCGACGTCAGCGTGCCCATGCCGAGATTGAGGTTCATGTTGAGGTAAATGCCATCGACATTGACGACGTGGCCGTCCTGCATCCTCATCAGTGAATCTTGCCGATCAGTAACGCCGGCATTATTGATCGGGTCGCTGCTCACATTCGCGCGGGACCCGACGTTCAGAGCGTCGAACAGGAAGAATCGCCCATTGCCATTTACCGGCGTCTCGTTGACCGGAGCTGGCGTTTCTGATTTGTCGCGGATCAATTCATATTGCAGCAAAGCATCAAAATCGCTGCTCGGTTCCCACAGCAGTTTGGCGCGCATATTGAAGACTTTGGTGCCTCCGACGCGGCGGCCATCGCCGCAGCCAGAGCGCCCAACGAACTTGGCCGTCGACGCCGGCAATGCAGGCGGTGTGGTCAAAAATGTGCCGACCGGGCCGTAGCACGCGCCGTTGCGCATGTAGCCATCCGAATATTCATACCCACCAACCAGACGCAGTGCGAGCTGGTCTTTGATGATCGGAATGTTGACTGCGGCATTGCCGCTTATGGATTTGAAACTGCCAGCGGTCAGGCGAAAATCCCCGCTAAATTCCGCAAGGTCCGGTCGCCGAGTCTTGACGGTCACAGCGCCGCCGATTGCGTTCTTGCCGAACAAGGTGCCTTGCGGCCCGCGCAGCACTTCGACTTGCTGAACGTCAAACGTGTCAAGCAATTGTGTCTGTACGCTGGGCACCACAAAGTCGTCCACAGTCACCAGTACCGAAGGTTCGAAATAGACAATGATATTGTTCTGGCCGACGCCGCGCATCGCGAAAGATGCAGCATTAAACCCGGTGATCCGGGCCGCCGAGAAATTAGGAACGAATGAGGCGAGATCGCCGATATTGTCAGGGCTGGCCTGCTGGATTATCGCCTGATCAATCGCGGTAACAGCGATCGGCGTTTGTTGCAGGTTTGAATCGCGCCTGGTCGCCGTAACGATGATTTCGGAAAGGCCGGCATCGGCTTCTGCGCCGCTTGTTTGCTGCGCCACAGCTGGCGCTGCTATCGCGAGCACCAGGACTGAGCTGACACCGTAAAGCGAAGACCTTAAATTCACTGGAACATCCCCCCAAATTTCCCGCAATGCCGAACTTTTCAATGCTCGTGCTCCGACCCGGAGGTGTGCCACAGGTTCAAATAACAATCAATCATGTTTGTTTTTTAATTTGTCATGTATCATGGCCCCGATAAAACCGAGGGAAGCAAGTGCAATGAACTCTGTGTTTCGGGGCTGGGACATTCACATCGGGGCGCCCCACCCGTTCAACGAACAAGCCCCTCAAATCGACAATGGCACCTCGCGGCCAAGCCCGGCACGCTACCACGACCCTCGTTACAAGGACGCGGAATGGTCGCGGATGTGGACGCAGACTTGGCTGCTGGCCGGCCCGTCCAGTGACCTGCGCGACGATGGCGACTTCATCCGCTTCGACATTGCCACCGAAAGTTTCATCGTGGTCCGGCTGGGGGATGGCAACCTGAAGGCCCACTATAATGTCTGCCCCCATCGTGGCAGCCAGTTGGTGCTCGCTGATTTTGGCGCGGTCGGCAGCTTCACCTGCCCGTTCCACAGCTGGAAATTCGATCTGGATGGCACCAATTCCAAGGTGACGGATGAGTTCACTTTCCGCCCGGAGACGCTTAGCCATGACCTAAGCCTGACATCCGTTCGCTGCGAGGAAGTGGCGGGTCTTGTCTTTATTGCCATGTCCGACGACGTGCCGCCCCTGCGCGAATGGCTCGGACCAATAACGGATCAACTGGCGCTCTATGATATTGCCGCGATGAACGTCATTCAGCACAAGCAATCTGAATGGGCGGCGAACTGGAAGGGCGGTGTGGATGCCTTCTACGAGATCTACCACCTCCACGCGGTCCACCCCGAAACGCAAGGTGTGATGGATGATCGCACCCAGATTGACCTTTACCCAAATGGCATGAGCCGGCAATTCGTGCCTTTCGCCCAGCCATCACCCCGGTTTCCAGACCAGGTCACGGTGAACGAAGGCATCAAGATGATGCTGCGCGATGCCGGGATCGATCCTGCAGGCTTTACAGGCACGGCCCAGGAAAGCCGCGCCGCGATTCAGGCTGCCAAGCGCGTTCGCGCCAAGACTTTCGGGCTGGACTACGACAAGTTCAGCGACACCCAACTGAGCGATTCAACGATCTATGGCATTTTCCCCAATGTCCAGATCGGCTGCCATCCCGAAGCGGTCTTCATCCACCGCTTCCTGCCGCATCCGGATGATCCAAACCGCTTCACCTATGATACCTGCATCATGTTTGCGCATGTCGATGCGCCCGGCTATGGCCCGCCCGATTGGATGGGGCTGGCCGAAGGCACCGACATCACAGGTATGACCCGCCCTGCGATCGAGCGCGTGCCGCTTGGCGAACCGCCCAATCTGGGAATGGTACTGGATCAGGATTCCGAGCTCTTGCCAATTGTCCAGAGGGGCTCCCGGTCGCGCGGCTTCCGCGGTCCGCTGTGGAGCGAACAAGAGGGTAGGCTTCGGCACTTTCATGCCGAACTTGACCGCTACGTCGAAGGAGGTGGATGAGAATGACCTGGACCTTTCTTTCGCGCTTTAACGTCAAGGTGGCCCGTGAGGCTGAATTCATGACATTGATCCCGCAGATGGAGGCCAATGCCGCACTTGAACCTGGCACCCTAGCCTACAAATTTTATCGCCTTGATGCGCCACTGGCCTTTGCCGTGTTCGAAAGTTTCGTCGAAGAAGCGGCAGATCAGGCGCATCAGGCCAACCCGGCCAACACCGAGATCATCGCCAGAATGATCGAATGTATCGATGGCACGTACACCAGGGAATATCTGCGGCCAGTAGCAGCATGAGTTCGATTTATACCCTTGGCGGACTATTGCGCGAACGGGCGGCACAATACCCGTTAGAGTCGGCGCTGGTGTTTCCGGGCAACCGCGCAAGCTATGCTGGTCTGAACAGCGGGGCGCGGCGCTGGGCGGCGGCGCTGATCGCGCGCGGCGTTCAAAGCGGCGATCATGTTGGCATTTTGTTGACGACGCGGCCAGAATTTGTCGAAATCCTGTTCGGGATCGCGATGGCCGGAGCCGTCGCCGTGCCCATCAACGCCCGCTATCAGCCCGGCGAACTGGCGTTCCTGGTCAAGGACGCCGATCTGGTTTGCCTGATTACGACCGGCAAGGTCGCCGACTCGCTTGATTTCAGCACGCGACTGTACGCTGCGCTGCCGTCACTTGCCGCGTCAGCCGATTCGCAGGCGCTGTCGCTGCCCGAAGCGCCCAGGCTGAGTTCGATAATCTGCGTTGACGAACCCAGCCCTGCAGGGCTGGTTTCGGCGGCATCGGCGCTTGGCTCAACATCAACGCAGGTCGATGCCCGCATTGATGCCGTTGATCCGCAATCCACGGCGATGATCCTCTATACCTCGGGAACAACCGCCAATCCCAAAGGCTGCCTTATCCGCCATCGCGGCATTGTCGGCAATGCCCGCAATCTGGCGAAACGCTATGAAATGGTGCGGGGTGATCGCTTCTGGTCGCCGTTGCCGATTTTCCATATTGCCGGGATTCTGCCGTTGATCGCGGTTCTGGATGTCGGCGGCGCCTATCTGACGATCCCCAGTTTTGATGCCGGCGTCGCGCTTTCGATGCTTGAATCGGAAAAGGCCACGCATGCTTACCCCTGCTTTGTCACCATCATGCAGGACCTGCTGTCGCACCCAAGGTTCGCCCAGACTGACCTTTCCAGCGTGCGGCTGATGAATGCCAATTTCGGCGTCCAGCCTGACTGGATCAGGGATGCGATGACCAAGGCCATGCCGCATACGGTCATGGTCGGCACTTATGGCCTGACCGAAGGATCGGGCACGATCTGCACCAGCCGCATCACCGACCCGTGGGAAGCGCGCGGCTGGCGATTGGGGGTTCCGCTCGATGAATGGGAAGTACGGATCCTGAACGTCGAAACCGGCGCGGAATGCAAGATCGACGAGCATGGAGAAATTGTGGCGCGCGGACCCAACATGCTCGCGGGATATTACAATGCCCCCGAAAAGACAGCCGAAGTGATCGACGCGGACGGCTGGTTCCACACCGGCGATATCGGATCGTTTGATGAAAACGGCCAGATCATGTTCCACGGCCGGACGAAGGACATGATGAAAGTTGGCGGGGAAAATGTTGCCGCTGCCGAAATCGAGGCGGTATTGCAGGCCCATCCCGCGGTGAAACTGGCGCAAGTCACCGGCATTCCGCACCCGCGCTATGTCGAAGTGCCGGCAGCCTTTGTCCAATTGAACGACGGTGCCGGCGCCAGCGAGGCGGAGTTGATCGCGCACTGCACGGGAAAACTCGCCAGTTTCAAATTGCCGCGTCATGTGCGTTTTGTGAACGAATGGCCGATGTCTGCGTCCAAAATCCAGAAATTTCGTCTTCGCGACATGCTTGTCGCCGAACTTGTGAAAGCCTGACCGTATGCGAAAATCATTCATCGCCAAACTCGTGGCCAAGCCGGAAAGGGCCGCCGATCTTGAAGCGCTGCAGATCGAACTGCGCGGCCTTGTTCACGCCCATGAGCCCGATTGCGAGGTCTACGAACTGTTCAAGTCAGCCGACGAACCCCATACCTATTTCTGCATCGCGACGTTCAAATCCGAAGCGGCATTCGATCATCATATGGGCATCGAATTCCACGACCGGCTGGTTCCCCTGATCCTCGATTGCTTGTCCCAAGACATGGGGCTGAGCTTTCACGAAGCGATCTGAGGAGTGCTTGAAATGGGCAGCAAGCCGAAATTGACAGCGGTCGAGCCCGTTGACGAGCCAACACAGATCGCCGCCAGTGCGCCGCCGTCGCATCAATCGCTCAAAAGTGCGGAAACCAAAAAGCGCCTGATCGAGGGCGCAATTCGCTGCATCGTCAAATTCGGCTATTCCAAGACAACCACGCCGCGGGTCGCGGCAGAATCCGGCCTGTCACGCGGTGCCATGCTGCATCATTTCGAAACTGGCGACGCGCTGATGCGTGCAGTGATCGCCGAACTGCATGAAAAACGATTGCGCGCGATCAGGCGCACCGGTGACATTGTCGGCCACGATGTCCACGCCATCGTGCGCACCTATTGGGATCAGCTTTCCAGCCCGATTTTCACCGCGTTTCATGAACTGTCCATTGCCGCCCGGACTGACAAGGGGCTGGCGCGGATACTCGAACCGTCGCAAGCCGAATTTCGCGAGCGGCGCTATGCCTTGTCGATCGAAGCCTTTCCCGAATGGCAAAAGAACCGCGCCAACTTCGATCTGGCGCTCGCATTGTCGCAACAGACGATCGAAGGCATGGCCATCAACCGTCTGGTGCATGGACTGGATGAAGCGATGGTCGAGCCATTGCTGAGTAATCTGGAACTGCAAATCCGGGCGCTCAAGCCACCTGCTGATTGATGCGTCGCGCCAAAAACCGGTTCCCGCCTTTTGGCGCAATGCTCAAATTTCGATCAACTTGAGAGGGAAAACAACATTGGCAAGAGTTTTTGTGCCGAGCACCGCAGAAGCAAACCCCTATGGTTATGTCCTCCAGAATTACGCCAAAAAAATCGGGGCTGCTGGAGGCGCTTTTGCCAACGCGGTCTATCAGTCATCCTGCTTGCCACTCCGGGTTCTCGAAGCAGCGCGCTATCGCACGGCGCAGATCAATGGCTGCATGGTCTGCCAGGGAATGCGTGCGGCCAAGCATGTTGACCCGATGCTGACAGGCAGCGGCGGCGATGCAGCGTCCTCAATCGTCGCGCGCGGCGGTCCCATGCCGGACGAGCCATTCTACGAAGCCGTAGAGGGCTGGCGCGACAGCGCGCTTTTTTCCGCGCGCGAGCGGCTGGCCATCGAACATGCCGAACGGTTTGCCCAAGACCCGCATGGCTTCGCCGAAGACGAGGCCTACTGGAAAAAGTTGCGAGCCGAATTCAGTGACGACGAAATCGTTGATTTGACGCTCTGCATCAGCGCCTGGATGGCGATGGGCAGAGTTACCCATGTGCTGGAACTGGACACCGTCTGCATGGAGGACATGTTGGCGCCCGCACTGCCTGATGCAACGGGCGGCAAGCGCAGCCGGTAGAAGCGGAACGGGCTGGCAGCAGGCAAGTTCAGATTGTGAGCTGGGGCAATACCTTGGCGGACAGCACATCGATCCGCCGGTCGCCCGCTGAAACAGGCTCGCCGGGCAGCTGCGCCCAGAAGTGGATATCGACGATCTGAGGGTACTTTTCGATCAGCGCGGAAAGGTGATCGACTGCCTCGTTCGGGCTCCAGACTTCGTACAGGCCATGTTCGAGCGCGGCGGCCGCGTCGGGGAATTGCGGCACTTCTCCGGGCGGGCCGAATGCACCCCACTTGATGTACTCGTTCGCCTGATACAGCGCATGCGGCCCGGCACGCGCAGCTTCGCCGCCGAAGTCGTCGGCGACGAGCGCCCAGCAGCCGAGCACAATACGCCCCGTGGCCGGGTCCTTGCCTTGCCGCTCCAGCGCCTGCAGGTATGTATCGATGCCGATCCCGCCGGTGCACAGGAAGCCGTCGCCGATCCTCGCCACCCGTTCGATTGCCGGTTCGGCCATTCCTCCGATCAGCAGCGCCGGCACGGATTCGGGAGCCGGCGTTATCGCAAGATCGCCCAGCGAAAAGCGCTTGCCCGCGTAATTCACCGGCGCGCCGCTCCAGCCGCGCCGGATGATCTCGCAGGCATCCTCAATCATGCTGGGGCGGAACTTCAGTTCGCGCCCGAAGGCTTCGAATTCGTCCTGGCGATAGCCGATGCCGACCCCAAGATCGAAGCGGCCCCCGGTGAGCAGCGAGAGGGTGGCGGCATCCTCGGCAATGCGGACCGGATCATGCAGCGGCAGCACGATCAAATTGGTGCCTATCCGCATGGCCGATGTGCGCTCGCCGATGGCGGCGGCAATGACCAGCGGCGATGGCGTGTAGCCGTCCTCGCAGAAATGATGTTCAGTCAGCCAGACCGATCCGAAACCCAGGCTTTCTGCCCGTGCGATCTGGTCCAGATATTCACGGTACATCTGCCCGAAAGGGCGGCGCCACTGCACTGGATTGCGGAAATCGTACCACAGGCCGAAGGTAACGCTCATCCTGCCGACTCCACTTCAGCCAGAAAACCAAGAACCTCGGCGCAGTACCGGTCATATTCCTCGAACATCGGCCCGTGGCCACAGCCCTCGAACCTGACCAGCCGGCCCTGCCGGGCGCAGGCAGCGGCAAATTCACCGATCCCCGGCGGCGTGAACACGTCCGCGCTGCCTGCAATCGACAGGACCGGCACGGCGAGGCCGGAGAGGATGTCGCGCTGATCTATGGTTGCCAGTTCGGCAAGGCTGCGATCAGCGCCGGGCGCCGCCTGCATGAAGATCGACCACATCCAGTCCAGCACTGCCTCGCTGACCGGTCTGGCGCAGACCACGCCGGCAATGCCGCGAAAAAAGCCGGCGCGGTCGGGCCGGATGGCGGCAACAGTCGCGCGGACATCTTCGGCCGTGCCGCCGTGGGGGAAACCCTCGACCTGGGTGTACCGCGGACTCGCGCCGCAGGTCAGGATCAGGCCCTTGCACTTCGACCCCAGCCGGTGCGCCGTCTCGGCAGCCACCGCGCCGCCCAGCGACCAGCCGTTTACCAAGACCTGTTGCAGCCCGAGGTGTTCGAGCAAAGCTACGGCATCGCCGGCCATCGCGCCGATCGAGAAATCGCTGAAGTCCTTGTCAGAGCGGCCGCAGCCGCGTTGATCGAACGCGATGACTTCATGCCCGGCATCGAGCAGCGCGGCCAGCGTCGTATCCCAGACGCGCGTGCTCATGGCCCAGGCGTGGATCAGCAGGACGGGGAGCTTCGTGCCCGCATGATGCTCGTAGTAAATCTGGCCCTCGTCGGCCGCGAGATAAGCCATGGCGGCGATCCTTTCCGTTTTTCGTGCGTCAGCCCGGCGGCGCCAGCGTGATTCCAACCAGCGGACTGAAATGGTGCATCGTCACATCGCGCCAGGCAATCTTCCAGACGCCGCCGCGACGCTCGAAACTGTCGCGGTAGGTGGCAGCGACTGTCTGTGCCTGCCCGTCGCTGGTCGTGCCGATGCAATCGACATCCGAGATGCCACTGGCGTGATCGTCACTGGCGTAGACGACGCGCAGGTTGGTGGTGCAATGGGTCGATTGCAGCCATGCCGGCCAGAGGATGTCCTTTACCGCGCGGTTGATCCCGTCGTGCCCGTCGAAGCGGCCGAAGGGTGGGCCGATGTCCCAGACACAATCTTCCCACCAGATGCCAAGGAAGCGGCCAAAGTCCCGCTTGTCGAAACCATGGCAATAGTCGCTGACAAGATCGAGCATCGCGAAGCGGCTTTCCAGCCGGTCGATGCGCTGCAGCAGGGCCTGGGTCATGAGTCCTCCCCGGTATCGGAACCGATGGCAAACTTGCGCAAGGCGGCCTCGCGCGCCGCTGGCACATGATAGCTCGGGAAGGTTCCCGGCCATGGCTGGATATGGCGGAGCAGATCGCGGGCGACCGAAACCTTGTGCACCTCGGTCGGGCCATCGACAATTCCCATCTCGGGAACATACTGCCACATGTCCATCAGCGGCGTTTCGTTCGACATGCCGAGCGAGCCATGCAGGTGCAGCGCGCGGTAGACCACGTCCTTGAGCACGCCCGGCATCGCCGCCTTTACTGCCGATATCTCCCGGCGAACCGCCTGCGAATAACCCTGGTCCCGGTCCAGCAGCCACGCGGCGTAAAGCACGTGCAGCCGGAACTGGAGGATCTGGGTATAGCTGTCGGCGATCTTTTCCTGCACCATCTGCTTGTCGGCCAGCCGTTCTCCCTTGGTGCGGCGGCTGACGGCGCGTTCGCACATCATGTCGAGCGCCTTGTTGAGCATGCCCACAGTCCGCATGGCATGGTGGATGCGGCCGCCGCCAAGGCGTGACTGGGCAACCTTGAAACCTTCGCCCACCGGGCCGAGCGTGCTGTGCGCCGGAACCCGGCAATCGGTAAACCGGATATAGCCATGCACGCCCGAGCCGATTTCATCCTTCGGCCCCACGGCTGTGTTGCGCAGGATGTCCATTCCCGGGGTTGGGTTTGGAACGATGAGCATAGTCGAGCCCTGGTGCACCGCGACAGAAGGATCGGTGATTGCCATGACGATCAGGAATTCGGCAATGCAGGCGTGGCTGGCAAACCACTTTTCGCCGTTGATCACCCATTCGTCGCCTTCGCGGCGAGCCATGCAGGTAAACTCGCCCGGATCGGCACCCGCCTGCGGCTCGGTCATCGAATAACAGCTGACTATATCGCCATCGAGCAGCGGCTGAAGGTAGCGCGCTTTCTGCTCATCGGTGCCGAACCGGGCAAGGATTTCGGCATTTCCGGTGTCGGGTGCCTGCGTCCCGAACACCACCGAGGCAAAGCGGCTGCGCCCGAGGATTTCGTTCATTAGCCCCAGCTTGACCTGACCGAAGCCTTTGCCGCCCAGTTCCGGGCCAAGATGGCAGGCCCACAGGCCGCGTTCCTTGACCACCTGCTGCAAAGGCTTGATGATCGGGCGGGCGGGGCCATGCGGGTCGAAAGGATCGGCCGGGCCGCGGAACACAAGGTCGAGCGGCTCGACCTCGTCGCGCACAAAGTCGAGCATCCAATCGAGTTGCTGCTGGAATTCGGGGTCGGTTGAAAAGTCCCAGCTCATGTCCGCTCCGTTCCCGTATGAGCGATCAGCATGCTGCGTACCAGCCGCCGTCGATCCACAATTCGGCACCCGATACGTACTTCGCTTCGTCCGAAGCTAAGTAGAGCGAGCCATAAGCGACATCCATCGGATCGCCGACCTCTCCCATCGGGATCGTCGACTTGATCGCAGCGTCCTGTTCGGGCGTGATATCGCCGAGGATCGGGGTGCGAATTTGCCCCGGGAAGATCGTGTTCACTCGAATGCCGCGCTTTGCGAATTCCAGCGCGGTGCCTTTGCTCATCACGCGAACGGCGGCCTTCGATGCGTGGTAACTCACAGCATCCGGACTGCCGATCAAGCCGTAGAGCGAGGATATGTTGACGATCGATGCATTACCGGACTGGAGCAGTGCGGGTGCAGCAGTCTTCATGCCAAGGAACACGCCGGTCTGGTTGACGGCAACCATCTTCGCCCAGCCTTCTTCGGTTTCGGCCTCGACCCCGCCAGGGTGGAAAATCCCGGCGTTATTGACGAGCGTGGTCAGCCCGCCGAACGCGGCCACGGCATGGGCGATAGCCGCATGCCAGCTGTCGCTGCTGGTAACGTCAAGGCGGATGAAGCAGGCCTCGCCGCCTTCGCGTGCGATGGTGGCGACGGTTTGTTCGCCATGCTCTTCCTGCAGGTCGCCGATTACCACCTTCGCACCTTCGCGCGCATACAAAGTGGCCTGGGCAGCGCCGAGCCCGCTCGCGCCTCCAGAAATAAGGGCAATCTTGCCGACCAGGCGGTTTGCCACAACGAACTCTCCCAAGTTTGAGGATTGACATGTTAGTCACTTGCTTGGCGAAAACAAATTTTTAGGTCATGCTCGATGCCTGCCGAATTTCCCGTATCACCTGGCCACAGGCGCCGGACCCTGAAGGCGATTGCTTCGGACCAGAAGTGGTTCGATAGTCACGCGTTCGTGCAGGGCTGATCTGGCTATCCCAGTATGCTCTCGCAATCGTCGATAAGAAAAAACCGCACAGAAGACCTGTCGATAAATTTCAGCTCATCCGCCACGAGGATCGCGGATCGGTCCGGCACTGAAATATAAGCCATGCCCCGTTCGAAGTCTTGCCGGTCGTCGAATCCGAATTCGGTGATGACGTCACAGGGAATGTCGCCACCCATGGAAGCTGCGTCCGGGTAGGCTGTAGCATAATGGCGCACGTACTTTTTCAGATTGGGGACCAATTGGATCGCCAGCGGAGCGTGGTTCTCCTCGTAATACTTGCGGAACTCCTCAAAGCTAAGGCCTTCCTTGCGCTTTATCAGGATCAATACCTTAAACACTATTGCTCTCCATGCGCCAACCTCGCCACGTAAATCGACAATTCGAGGCATTTTGACCGGAAAAGCCACCCATCCCAGCCGTTCAAGAGAATCGCCTGTCGCTCGTGCCGCCGAGGATGGCATAAAGATTCGGCTTGTTTGCCGCAAGCAATAAAGCTAGCAGTCTTTTCAGTAGTGGCCGCGCGGAGATTCTGCGAACCGGACATAGCAGGCAGCCGGGCGGTCATGAGCGAGCGGATCGAGTCCGCCTGACCGGACTGTAACTATCGCCGCGCAACTGCACGGCAGGGGGAGGATGATCGATATGAACCGTAAATTCCTGAGCGCACTATTGGTGACGGCATCCGCAGGTTGCATTGCGTCGCTGGTAACGCCCGCTTACGCCCAGAGCCAACCTGCCGAGCGCGGCGAGACGAGCTACGGGCTTGAGGAAATTACCGTCACGGCGCGAAGGCGTGTAGAACCGATGCAGGACGTGCCTGCGGCGATCAGCGCCCTGTCAGCCGGCGAACTGGCCCGGCGTTTCGACTCCGACGTGCGCGACTTTGCCGATTCCTCACCAAACGTTACGATCGAGGACACGCAACAGGGCCCCGGCGGCGTGGCCGGGGTATTCATTCGCGGCATCGGCGTGGCCGATGTTGAAAAGTCGATCGATCCCGCCGTCGGGGTGACCTTCGACGATATCTACATCGGACAAAGTTCGGGCAGCCTGCTCAAGGCGATTGATATCGACCGCGTCGAAATCCTGCGCGGGCCGCAAGGCACGCTGTTCGGCCGCAATGCGACCGGGGGCGTCATCAACATCGCGCGGTCGCGCCCGACATACGATCTGACCGGCAAGGTGCGCGCCACCTACGGCAGGTTCGACACCATGAAGCTGGAAGGCGTAGTGAGCACGGGACTTTCGGATACAGTCGCCGTGAAGTTGAGCGGCGCGTGGGAAAAGACCGACGGGTTCTTCTACAACAAATTTCAGAACAAGCCCGGTCTTCGGTCTGATTTCTATGCACTGTCGGGCACAGTTCTGTTCGAGCCGACCGACAAACTGGACATCCAGGTGAGCTACGACCACCAGAAGACCCGGCAGGATCCATCGCTCGTCATCGCGTTCAACAAGGATACCGACCTCTTCTGCGTGGTCTACAACCAGTGCTCGCCCGCACCGGGGGAGCCGACCACGGGCGGTCGCTACGTCAGCATCGGCAACGCCCCTTTGAACAAGGATGCCTCGTTCAAGTTCGATATGGCGATTGCCAAGGCAACGTACGACATCGGCGCGGATACGCAGTTAGATTATATCTTCGGCTGGCTAAAGACCAGCGAGACTGTCACCCAGGACTGGGATTCAACTCCCTTCACCCTCTATCATACCGACCGTCCGGCACGCTGGCGCCAGACCACCAACGAGTTGCGCCTGACCAAGGGCGGCACCGGCCCGCTGACGTTCGTGCTTGGCGCGTATCTTTGGGATTCGCGCTATACGATCAACCTCAAGAATTACATCGGCTTCGCCGGCCCGCCACTACTCACCAGTGCGCAGGACGTGTCGCAGACCAACAAGTCGTGGGCGATCTACGGTGAGGCCGACTACGAGCTGACCGACAAGCTCACCCTAACGCTCGGCGCGCGTTATACGCACGACACGAAAACGAGCGTCGTCAACGACAAGCCGATCTTCATCTATGGGTCACTGGTCGAGGCCAATCCGATTGCCACAATCCAGCCGAGCCTGGCTGGCGGCCAGATCGTTATGGCCTCGCCGGTCAAGGCAAGCTGGTCGAAGTTCACGCCAAGGGTATCGCTAGGCTACAACTTCACGCCTGATGTGATGGCTTATGCGTTGTGGTCGCGCGGCTATCGCGGCGGCGGTTTCAACGGCAGGCCGGCGTCGATCGGCTCGGCAACCACGCCCTATAATCCCGAAACGCTGGATAACTATGAGCTGGGCTTCAAGACGGAGTTCGCAAACGGCCGTGTACGGCTCAATGGCGCAACTTTTCTCATGAAATACAATGATATGCAGCAGGATCTCGATGTGCCTGCGCCCGGCACTTCGACTGGCCGGGAATCGCGAACGCTCAACGCATCGTCCGCCGAACTCAAGGGCTTCGAACTGGACCTGACGGCCCAGCTTACCGAAAATCTCCGGCTTCATGGAAATATCGGCTACCTCGATTCCAAGTACAAGAACTTCGTGGGCGACATCTACAGTACGGGCACGCCGGTCGATGCCACGTTCCTTCGTCTGCGCCGGAGTCCCAAATGGACCTGGACAGTCGGCGCGTTTTACGAAGCGAAAGTGGGAGACAACGCATCGGCATGGTTCGCCGGCGACGTCCATTACATCGGCGCGCACGAGGTCAGTTTCCTCAACAACCCCAATCTGCGCAACGATGGCCAGTATCTTATCGATGCCTCGATCAACGTGAAGCTCAACAATACGACCGTCAGCCTTTTCGGCAAAAACCTGAACAACGAGCAGGGTCTGACGATCGGTTATGACGTGCAGGGTGTCTGGAGCTATGGGTCCCCGCGTCCCCGGCGCACTTACGGTGTCGCGCTAACCCAGACGTTCTAGGAAAGTGCGATGACCATGGCGGATGACCAGCCACCGGGGCGCAGGTGGCTGGTGACCGGTGCCTCGCGCGGGATTGGACGGACTATCGCCGAACGTGCTCTGGCCGCAGGCGACCAGGTTTGCCTGCTTGCCCGGTCAGAGACCATTGCCGCACAGGCAGCTTTGCTGGGCGAGCGCGCCATGGGCATCGCCGCCGATATTGCCGACCGGGATGCAATAGAACGATGCTGCGCCGAAATGGCACACGAATGGGGCGGCATCGACGTGGTGGTGAACTGCGCCGGGCTTCATCGGGGCGGCAGGATCGATGTGCTTTCGTCCGATGACTGGGACGCTTCGCTGGCGACAAACCTGACCGGGCCGCTCAATGTCATCCGGTCTGCATTGCCACACATGGGGGCGGGAGGCGCGATCGTGAACGTCGGGGCCGTTGTCGGCTTTCGCGGATTTCCCGGCGATAGCTGCTACGGCGCATCGAAGGCCGGGCTGGCGGGGCTGACCAATGTTCTGGCGGTTGAACTCGGCAGGCGAAGCATCCGGGTGAACCTTGTGGTGCCGGGTTTCGTGATGACCGAGATGACCAGCGGCGTCAGCGAGAAGGCGCGCGACGCTATAGTCGCGAAAATTCCGCTGAAGCGCATCGGCGAGGCGGAAGAAATTGCCAATGTCTGCTTCTGGGTTGCCGGGTCGACCTACATGACCGGCTCGACCATATTCACCGACGGGGGGCTCATGTGCAGCCTCTAGATCCCGGGGCGGACGGCAGACTGGCGGCCTGGATTTCGGACAATGCCGGACTGCATGATGTCGAGGTGGGCGGCAGGCTTGCCGGTGGCAACGCCAACGTCACGCGGCTGGTCACGGCGCGCGAAGGCCGCTTTGTTTTGCGGCACTCGCCTGCGGATACGGTGTCGGACAACGCAGCGGCGGGCATTTCGCGCGAATTTGCGGCAATTTCCGCGTTGTCCGGACTAGCGCCGGTGGCCCGTCCGGTAGCATTTTGCAACGACGCCGGAATCATTGGCCAGCCGTTCTCGCTCACCGGGTTTATCGATGGCGTCAGCATCACCGATAAATTGCCCGGTTCCTACGGACCGGGCGCGGTAAGGCAACTGGGACTGTCGCTGATGGCGACGCTGGGGGCAATCCACCGCGCCGATCCTGCGCCGCTGCTGGCACAGGGCTTTGGCCTGGCCGGCTTCGCCGAGCGGCAATTGCGGCGCTGGCTTGATCTGCGCAACAGCCAGGCGGTGCGCGACCTGCCGCTGCTGCAGGAAGTTGGCGCTTGGCTGCTGGGCAATCTGCCTGAAGACGGCGCCCCCGCGATCATCCACTGCGACTTTCACCTCGACAATTGCCTGAGCGCCACCGATCGCCCCGAAGTGCGCGCGGTGATTGACTGGGAAATGGCAACGCTCGGCAATCCGCTCATCGACTTGGGTCTGTGCCTGTTTTTCTGGAAGCGCGATCCGAAAGCCGCGCTGGGATTCAGCTTCGTTCAGGCCATATCGAATCATCCCGACGCGCCAGACCGGAGCGAGCTTGCCGATGCCTGGTCCCAGGCTAGCGGGCGTGACCATTCAGGCCTTGACTGGTACATGGTCTTCGCAAGCTGGCGGCTTGCTGCCATTGTCGAAGGGGCCTGGCAGCTCCATGTCGAGGGCAAGGTTGCGAGCGAATATAGCAGGCGGCTGGAATTCGATGTCCCCAACCTGCTGCGCGAAGTCGTAGCGCTGGTGGAGCAGGCAGCGTAATGATCGATGCTACGATGATGGACTTCCCGCTGACGACGCAGATGGTCCTGCGCCGCGGGGAACGTCTTTTCGGGCAGAGCAGCGTCGCCACCTTTGACGGCGAACGCCTCCACGCGCGCAGCTTCGCCGAAGTCGCCGAACGCGCCGCCCGGCTCGCAACCGCGTTTGATCGGCTGGGCATCCAAGCCGGCGAGCGGGTCGGAACGCTGTGCTGGAACAGCCATGCCCACCTTGAGGCCTATCTGGCGGTGCCGGCGGCGGGCCGCGTCCTGCACACCCTGAACCTGCGGTTGTTTCCCGATCAGATCGCCTGGATCGCCAGCCACGCCGACGACCGCGCAATCATCGTCGACAGTGACCTGCTGGGCCTGCTGGCCTCATTCGCCGGTCAGGTGAAAGGGTTGAAGCATGTTATCGTCACCGACGGGGACGGCGGTGACGCGCTGCACGGCCTCCCGTTTACGGTGCATGCGCTGACCAATCTTCTGGCGGATGCGCCACCGATGGAAGACTGGCCGCTGCTCGAAGAGCGCGCCGCGGCAGCGATGTGTTACACCTCTGGCACGACCGGCAACCCCAAGGGCGTGACTTATAGCCACCGCTCCATTTTCCTACACAGCCTCGCCTCGATGGGCCGCGACGCCTTTGGCATCTGCAACGCCGACCGGGTGCTGATGA
The DNA here is from genome assembly GCA_963791765.1 of uncultured Alphaproteobacteria bacterium. Classification (GTDB taxonomy): domain Bacteria; phylum Pseudomonadota; class Alphaproteobacteria; order Sphingomonadales; family Sphingomonadaceae; genus Novosphingobium. The sequence goes on along the minus strand of CAWBTL010000003.1, from coordinate 18,792 downwards.
TGCCGCCCATGTTCCACGCCAACGCGTGGGGCCTGCCATTCTCCTGCTGGTTCGCCGGGGCGGACATGATCATGCCCTCACGCCACCTTCAGCCCGAGGCGATGATGGCGATGATTGCGCAGACTCGCCCAACGTTGACCATGACCGTGCCGACGATCCTCAACGATCTACTTCGGCGTCACCGCGAGGAGCCGCTGGACCTGGCCTCGTTTCGCTGCATCATTGCCGGAGGCTCGGCGGTTTCACGGCATCTTGTCGACGAGGCAAAGGCGCAATGGGGCATCGATCTGGTGCAGGGTTGGGGCATGACCGAAACCAGCCCGATGTGCGTGCTTTCGCACCCGCCCCGCGGCACCGTGGCGCAGGAAGAGGCGGCGTGGCGGGCAAAAAGCGGGAAGCCGGTGGCCGGTATGGAAGTGCGGATCGTCGACGAATCCGGTACGCCGCTGGCAGAAGACGGCGAAACTGTGGGGCGGCTGCAGATCCGCGGGCCCTGGGTGACGGCCGGCTATCACCTCGCTCCCGCACAGACGACTGCCGACGGCTGGTTCGACTCCGGCGACATGGGCGTGATCGACACGCTCGGATACGTGCGCATTACCGACCGGTTAAAGGACCTGATCAAGTCCGGCGGTGAATGGATATCTTCGGTGGATCTCGAAAACGTTATTTGCGCGCTTCCCGGCATCCGGGAAGTCGCCGTGGTCGGTATTCCCGATCCACGCTGGGAGGAGCGCCCACTGGCCATCATCAGCTGGGCGGGGGAGGGCAGCCCCGATTTTGCCGCACTGCGCAGTGCCCTGCTGGCGCAGATGGCCAAGTTCATGGTCCCGGAAAGCTGGTCGCTCATGCCAGCACTTCCCAGGACCAGTGTCGGCAAGATCGACAAGCGGGCCTTGCGCGAACAGGTGGCCGGCGGGCTGGTTGACATTGTGCAGGAACGCGGCTTTTCCTCGAACTCTTGAAATCAGGGGCCCAATGCGCGCAATGAAGATCGAACCCGCCATCCGGCAGCGCAGAACCCAGGCCGAGCGCACTGCCAATTCCGATTCGCGCATGCTCGAAGCCGCGACAGCGCTGATCCTCGAACATGGCACCCACAACACCACCTTGCGCGAAGTGGGTGAGCGAGCAGGCTTCAGCCGGGGTCTGGCAAGCAACCGTTTCGGTTCAAAGGAGGGCTTGTTCAGCCAGCTGGTAAAGGGTTTCAATCATCGCTGGGCGCAGGAAGTGCGCAAGTCCGTGGGCGATAGCACCGGCCTGCCAGCGTTCAGCGCCGCGCTTGATGCTGTCGAGTTCTTTCTCCTCAACCGTTCGAACGAACTGAAGGCTCTTTACATCCTGTGGTTCGAATCGATTTCCAGCCACGAAGAGGTCCGCAAGCGCCTTGCCCGAAACCACACGGCCTACCGCCGCGATGCGGAGCGCTGGTTGCGTGAGGGGATTCGCGATGGCACCATCCGCGATACGATCGACCCGGCATGCTTTGCGGTGGAATTCGCGTCTATGATCTTCGGCTTGATCTACCAGTGGCTGGTCGAACCCGAGCAGGTCGATGTCCATGCAGTATTCCAGCATTATCGCCGCAATGCGATAGAGACGCTGGCCGCGAGATGATTGACTGCAAGCCTGCACTCCGTATGGCGACCATCCGCAACATCACCGCCCGAACCCATCCAATCGGGCGATAAATTTAGTTGCTAGTCATAAGCAAATAAGTTAGCTCAAGTGTTCAGGATGGGGCAAGCGGCTGCTGGCCGTCTGCCTTGTTTTCCAAGGGTGCAAGATGGTCGAAGGCCGGCGGACAGGACTGAGCGCGCTTTCCGGTCTGGCTGCCGCATGAACGGCACCGGGACAGCCGGCGCTGGTCTCATGCACCCGCCGCTCCATGGCGTGCGCATCATCGAACTTGCCGGTATCGGTCCTGCACCGTTTTGCGGCATGATGCTGGCCGACCACGGGGCCGAGGTGATCCGTATCGACCGACCCGGCGGCAGCGACCCCCTTGCGCAGGACCAGCGACGCGATGTCCTGCTGCGCTCGCGACGTTCAATCACGCTCGATCTGAAGAAACCTGAATCGGTCGAGATCGTCGCAAGGCTCGTCGAGAGTGCGGACGCCATGATCGAAGGCTTCCGGCCGGGAGTTGCGGAGCGCCTCGGGCTTGGTCCAGAAATAATGATGCGGCGCAATCCCGCGCTAATCTATGCGCGGATGACGGGCTGGGGCCAGGACGGGCCACTGTCCGACAAGGCAGGCCACGACATCAACTACATTGCGCTAAGCGGCTGCCTTGCCGCGATCGGGCCCGAAGATCAGGCGCCGGTGCCGCCGCTGAACCTGATCGGCGACTATGGCGGGGGCGGAATGATGCTGGCTTTCGGTCTTGTCTCGGCGGTGCTGGCGGCACGGCAGACCGGCCAGGGACGGATCATGGATTGCAGCATGGCCGAAGGGGCCGGCGTGATGATGGCCGGTATGTGGTCGCTAAAGCATAACGGCATGGGAGCGGCACCGCGCGGCCACAACCTGCTCGATGGCGGCGCGCCATTCTATGGCACTTACACCTGCGCCGACGGCGGCTTCATCGCCATCGGTTCGATCGAAGGCAAGTTCTTCGGCAACCTGCTGACGGCGCTTGGTCTGGCGGGTGACCCGTTGTTCGTCGACCAGTACGATGCTGAGAAATGGCCGGCGATGAAGGCCCGTTTGGTAGAGGTTTTTTCCCGGCTACCGCGCGCGCACTGGACGTCGCTGTTGCAGCACCGTGACTGCTGTTACAACGAAGTGCTGACCATGGACGAGGTTCTGGCCCACGATCATTTTCGCGCCCGAGGCAGCTATGTCGAGGCAGGCGGTTTCGCCCAGCCGCATTCGGCGCCGCGCTTCAGCGATACCTCCACCGTCACCCCGGTCATGTGGCAGCCCGATTCCGATCGCGCCGCTATCCTGAAAGAGATCGGTTTCGCCGATCCCGACGGAAACTGACGGGAAAGGTACCGCTCAGGATGAATTTCGACGCACTCGGATTTCCGGCAACGCACAGCTACACAAGGGACCGAACGGTTTTGCAGGAGCAGGATGGATGACTGAAACAAATGGCAACGCTGGCAAATTGGCCGCAGCTTCGGGCCACGACGGGGCCGACTTCGATGTGATTGCGGTCGGTGCCGGCTTTGGCGGGCTGGCGCTGATCCACTATATCCGCGAACTGGGGCTTTCGATCCGCGTGTTTGACCGCGCGGTCGACATTGGCGGTACGTGGACGTGGAACCGCTATCCCGGTGCAGCGACGGACAGCGAAAGCTACTATTATTGCCTGACTTTTTCGAATGAACTGCTGCAGGAATGGTCCTGGTCAAGGCGCTATCCGGGCTGGGAAGAAACCCACCGCTACATGCACTTCGTTGCCGACAAGTGCGACATGTGGCCGCACATCCAGTTGGATACCGAAATTGTCGATGCGCGCTACCTCGATGACCGGGGCTTATGGCAGGTCGAAGCCGCCACTGGTGACGTGTTTACCGCCAAGTACTTCATCAGCAGCATGGGCATGATCTCCGAACCGATGATCCCCAGGATTGACGGTATGGACCGCTTCAAGGGGCCGATTTTCCATTCCTCGCGCTGGCCGCAGGAAGGGCTGGACTATGCCGGCAAGCGCGTCGGTATCATCGGTGCGGGCGCCACCACGGTGCAGATGCTTCCGGTCGTCGCCCAGACAGCCGCCAGCGTCACCGTATTCCATCGGACGCCGAATTTCATCCTTCCCGCCATGCAGCAGCCGATGACGCCCGAATGGGAAAAGGAGATCAAGGACAATTACAATGCCATCGTGACCAAGTGCCGCAACCACGCTTTCGGCATGGCATTCGACAGCCCGGTCGGGCGCAACGCCGTCGACACCCCGGCAGAGGAACGGCAGCGCATTTTCGAGGAGAACTGGAAAGGCAGTTTCCGCTGGGTGTTCGAAACCTTCGACGATCTGCTGGTAAACCCCGATGCAAACCGCATGGCATCGGAATTCATTATCGCCAAGATGAAAGAGCGGATCAACGATCCAGCAATCGCCGATCTTCTGGCACCCAGCACCAGCGACTATCCGCTGTTTGCCAAACGCCCCCCGCTCGATCACGGCTATCTTGAGGCGTACAACCGCGACAACGTGCACCTTGTCGACATCAAGGACCGCGAACCGCTGGTCGAGATTACCGAAACCGGCGTGCGGACGACCGCAAACCACTACGAATTCGACATCATTGTGCTGGCAACCGGTTTCAAGGCCTATACCGGCGCGCTGGAAGCCTTTCCGATCCGCGGAGTTACCGGGCAAACGCTGAGCGAAAAATGGAAGGCGTCGTCCGAATGCATCATGGGGGTATGCGTAGCCGATTTCCCCAACATGTTCGTGGTCACTGGCCCGCAGGCACCGTTTGCCAATCTGCCCACATCGATCGAACAGAACGCCATTTGGATATCCCGCTGCATCGGCAAGATGGAGCGCGAAGGGATTGCCGTGGCACTGCAGCGCCCCGAAGCGGAACGCGAGTGGACCGCGCACACGGCAGACATTCACCGGCAAACGCTGATGGCGCAGGGAGACAAGGTTCATTCCTGGATGATGGGCGCCAACCGCGACGACAAGCCGTCGCGCGTACTGATCTATTTCGGCGGAGCCAACGCCTATTACGACGCACTGGACCGCTCGGCGGATGCAGGCTTTCCAGAGCTCGCGTTCGAACCTTCTCCGGCCTGAACTGGTCCGAAGGTGGTGCTTCAGTGTTGCCCCAGGAACAGCGAAACCGCACCGATGTCGATTCGCGCAGAAACTGGCCGCGCGGCGCGTGCCAAACACACGCTAAGACGCGCCGTTCTGGTTGGGCCTGTTACGGATTGGTGGGCTGAAGGCAGCCCAGCGTGCGGTCTTGCCGCTACTCTCTCTGATCAGAGACTAGTGCTGGGGGTCGGTGGCGGAACGGGAGGTAGCCGAAAAAGTCATGTAAAAACATGATCTTAAAAGTGAACTTGGGCGGGAGATAGAGCTTTGCCCACAATTTATCCCACCGGGCAAAGCCCAGTGCGCGACCGTCCAGCGCGGTCCGTTTCGATCCATCGGGGAGTGGGAGTTTGGATAACGCAATTGGGCGATTGCGACAAGTAGCTCGCTGGCGGGCCGGCCAGTTATCGTTTCAAGGGTCGACAGCCAATCTTCCTGCTCGGTAAGAATTCAGATTATTGAGCGCCGCCGCACATAGTTTCTTCCCGCTCGGTAAGAAATGGACTTGAGTTCCTGCTGACGATGTGCTTTCTTCCCGCTCGGTAAGAAATACATGATTGAAAACGCACTCCAGTTCGGCGTTGCAGTCGCCTCCGCCCGCAAGGCTTTGGGCCTAACGCAGCGGGAACTGGCCCTTGCGATCAATAGCGGCGAGCGTTTCATCGTCGATCTCGAAGCGGGTAAGCCGACCGCGCAACTCGGCAAGGCGCTTGCCGCCGCCCGTGCCGTTGGCCTCCACTTGACCGCAACCGGCACTGCGCAGGGCTGACTGTGGAACTACCCGTCCACTTCGGAAACCGGCAGGTCGCTACAATCAGCGCCGACGCCCGGGCAACGACGCTCATCCGCCAGCATATGACCGCCCGCGACATCACCCGCCTGCTCGACGCGGTGATCTTCAACATCGCGATCGGCAACGTGGACTCGCACGCCAAGAATTACTCGATCCTGCTCGGCCCCGGTGCCCCGCAACTGGCCCCACTCTACGATCTCATGTCCGGTCTCGCCTGGGCGAACATCACCCAGAACCACGCCCAGGCCATCGGCGGCCAGCGCCGAGGCCGCCATATCTACGGTCGCCACTGGCGCCGCATGGCCGAAGCCGCAGGACTGGCAGCGCGGGGGACGATCAAGCGGGTAGAACAGGTGACTACGCGGCTGCTGCGCGAATTACCCGCAGCGGTTGAGGAGGTGGCAGCGATGCCTGCTGGCTCGGCGATGCTGGAGATCTTCGCCAAGGAGATCGAAGAGCGAGCGACCGAAGTCAGAACGCATGCCGGGCAAGAAGGCGTTCCCGAAATTGCCTCGATGGAGGATGAAGCTCCGGCTGTCGGACCGAGCGCCTACTCAAGCGACAGGGAACCAAACGGCAATGGCTAAGGGCATCTTCGTCCACCGCACGGACTCAACCTACGACGACAGCCCGGCGGAGCGCTACCAGTTCCCCCGCCAATACCTCAGCCGCGTCAGCCCCTGTATCGGCGACTGGATCATCTACTACGAGCCGAGCAAGGTTCGGGACAGCTTTTCCGCCGACGTGTGGTCCAGGCGTATGACGCACGCTGCTCGATTACTGGTCTAAAGCTCATCAACGGAGGCGGCAGAGCCGAAGTCGAAGCGGCGCATATTCGCCCCGTAGAACGGGGAGGCCCGGATATCATCACCAATGGAATTGCCCTCTCAGGCACCGTCCATTGGATGTTCGACCGAGGCTTGATTGGACTAGGCGACGGCCTCGAAATACTGATCAGCAGGCAGGCCAACGACCCCGACGGAATACGCGGCATGATCAACCGTAGTGGCTTCGCAATCCCGCCAATTCGGGCGCTGGAACGTCCCCATCCAGGCTATCTGGCCTGGCACCGCGAGCACTGCTTCAAACACTAAATCGAGCTGTCTCAAGCGCCGCAACGGGCTTCATTTCGCTCCGGCCGGAACACGCTAAATGTCTCTGTAGGAAGCTGGATTGTCATCGATTCAACTCCTCGCAGTTGGGAGAAGTGTACAGCACACCCTACGCGGCTTAAGCCGCAGAAATGGGAAAAAGTGCAGCTAAATCAATAAAGGCAACTCTTGAGGCTTTCGACAGCTTGATTGCTGCCGAAGGCTACCTGGTCCCCAGAATTGGCAATAATTCCGAGACTTTGTCGGGCAGTTCCGGTATTTCTGATGGCCATATGGTCCCCAAGCGGCTTTTGCCCGGGAACCGGGCATTCCTTGACGGCAATCTGGCTCGCCGGAAAATGCCGCCTGAACCCAGTGAGTATGTCATCTGGGATACGGAGCTTGCGGGCTTCGGGATGCGGGTTCGACCGTCCGGCAATCGCTACTGGTTTGTTCGCCTGCGCCGACGTGGACGGCATTGCCGGGTGTCGCTTGGCAGGGTCGAAGAAGTCGATGCGCTCACTGCGCGCGGGGAGGCGCGCAAACGGCTCGCCGAGGTTGATGGCGGCGATGTTCAAATATGCCGAACAGCTTGGTTACACTCGGCGAAGCTCCAATCCTTGCCGCGGCATGCCGCGCTTCAAGACCGAACTGAAGGAGCGCTTCCTCAGCCCGCAGGAATTCCGCCGCATTGCGCGGGAACTGGAGACGGAGGAGGGGAGTCACCCGGCGCATGTTGCGATCATTCGACTGCTGATCTTCACCGGCGCGCGCGTTAGTGAAATCCGTGATCTTCAATGGGACTGGGTCAAGCTGCCGCGTTTGATGCTGCCCGACAGCAAGACCGGCCCCAAGACGATCTGGCTCAATAGCCAGGCCGTGAGGATTCTCGAAGGGATCGAGCAGCGACCGGGTTGCAAGTTCGTGTTCCCGAACCAGCAGGGCAAGCGTCCGGTCATTGTCGAGAATTGGTGGCGGTCGTTCCGGCGGCGCTGCGCCTTGCCAGATGTGCGCATCCATGATCTGCGCCACAGCTTCGCCTCGATTGCAATCCGGGAGAAAGTGCCGCTGGCAACGATCGGCGGCTTGCTGGGACATGTCCCCGCCGGGACTGTTCGATGGCATGAGACAACCAAGACCAAGCTCATTGAGCGGACAACGGCCAAGGCCGTCGGTGCCCAAATGTGAAGTGAAACCGATGATGGCTAATTGGTCCCCAATCCGGAACTTCTCAGGAACGCAGGTGGTCTGACGGCCGGCCGGGATTGGACCGCTCGATTGCCGCTTTCCCGCTTAAACCCGCAGGAAATGCCGACTTTATCCCTGAAGGTAAGGTGCCGAAATCGCAGGGCCATGGCATCGGGATTATCGGAACTTGACAGCACACCCTACCCGGCAAATTGCCGGTCTTATCTATCTGAAAATATGAATGAACTCGACGATTTCGGAGGCATGTCGTTTCCCATGCGCCTACAATGCGCGCGATTCTGGCCATGCGCGGGCAATGCAAACTGATCTAAGCAACTGAAATATAACAGAAACTTTACGCATTGACGGCAGACCGAAACAAATATAGAACAATGCTACTTTCGCAGTGTGAACCAGGCCCTTTACAGGAACCTGGTATGAACAAGAATGTACCCGTGCAAGCCTACTTCCCCCCGCATTTGGCGGCGTGGTTGGAGGCCGAAGCTCGCAAGGCCAAGGTAAGCCGCAGCCATTGGATTTGCGCGGTCCTCTCAGACCTATTCCAAGGTCAAGACCTGCGCGAAGAGTCGCGTGCCGTCACCGCCGAAATTCAGCGTGAGCTAGTCTATCTCGTTTGTGCTATCGACGAACTACTCCAGGTGCATCCCAATCCAGAACTGCGTCAGCGCGTAGACGGCGCCTTCCGCACCCGGCTCGAACCGATCCGTTCGGAGCAAAGCAAATGAGCGAGCGGGTCCACCAGAAAACGGCAAAGAACCAGCAACTCGACCTACCATTTGCTTCCACATCAAAGGCCCAAAGCTCCAACGGCGCCGAGCCATTGGCTGTGCGCATTCCGGACGCCGTTCGTATGACCGGTATAGGTAGATCAAAGCTGTATGAGCTGATCGCCGCAGGAGACATTGAAACAGTGAAGATAGGGCGCTGCACGCTTGTGCCGATGGAAAGCCTGCGCGAACTTTTGTGTAGAGCACGTTCTGCAGGAAGCCGCGTGAATCGCGCGTAAGTTGGACAGACCGGCGAGTCTTCTATTGGTGCAGCGAATGCGCTAGGCAGCCATGCTCCCAGGCAGACGCGCGACGCGCCGGATCTCAACAACCGCAGTTGATTGGGAATCTCTCCATCAATGTCTCGAACTTGGCGGTACCAGACTCTCGGTCTTCAAATCCCCGCGCTGATTCTCACCCTCGTTGGCCGGGGCCGCGGGTTGGGTGCGCGTTAGCGGATTGAGCAGTCCGCCAGTCCAGGCTGCGCGATTTTACGCTCGAATTGACTGGTTGAGCGAGAGCTTGGTCTTGCATCGCACCGCATGCGAGAAGCAAATTTGGTCAGAACCTCATTGTCAGCGTCGCGCCGCCGAGGAAGTCGGCGCTGGCGGTGTTGAGGCCTGTGCCGGCATAGACGGTAAGCCCAAGGTTCCGGCTGAGCCGCAAATATGACCAGCCGGTAACCTCGCTGCTGCCTGGTCTGCTAGCAAAGGAGGATTGCTGCCAGTTGTAGTCCGCGCCCAGGGTCACTCCAGGACCGGCGCGCAGGCTGGCGCCGCCGCCCGCGCCCCAGACCGAACGGATGGTCGAGCCCGCAGGCTTGCCGGCAAACCGGCGGCGGCCTGTGAGGTAAAAGCTGGCCGGACCCACGTCCTTGATCAGGTCAGCCGAGGCGATGAAATCGACCTGGCCAGTGCCCAGGCGCTTGGCGCGCGAGGCGGTGGGCACTTTGACCTTGCCGGTCACATCCAGGAAGAACCCCTCGTCCAGGCCGAGGCTGTAGCTCAGCGAGACACTGACATCGCCGATCCCGCTGCGGCGATTGTCGGAAAGGCCGGTTATCGGGGTGATGACACCGCCACTGGTGCCCGAACTACCCGAACCGGAACTTCCCGAACCGCTGGAGCCGGAGCTGCCCGAGCCGCTGGAACCGGAGCCTGAACTGCCCGAACCACTGGAGCCGGAACCCGAACTGCCGGACCCGGAACTGCCCGATCCACTCGTGCCCGAACCCGAACTGCCCGACCCGCTGTTGCTGCTCGTCTGACTGCCACCGAAGTCGTCACCGCCGCTGCCGCTGTCGCGTCCTTCGGGGGTCTGGATCAGCGAGCCGGGGCCGCTGATATGCACCCACGGCAAAGTCACCTTGAACCGCCAGTTTCCGCGCCGGTACCTGAGGCTGACCGGGACGGAAACAACCTCGGTATCGACGACTTCGCCATAGTCGCCGCGCGAAAAGCTGATCCCGCTTGAGAGGCTCCATGCGCCTCTATTGCTGGCCGACGCGGGAGAAGGGGCGGCTGGCGGCGCGGAGGCTGGTTCGAGCGCGGCCTCCGTTTCGGCCATGGCGGCGGCAGGCAGTGCGGAGACTGCGGCGGCCAGCGCAAGTGCGCAAGGGCGAGCCCGCCTTGCGATGGCACGATTCATGATCATCTATACCCCCCGATGAAGACCGAACCTCTATAGACGGCCAGAAAATACAATGCCTACAGCTACCTGCGTCAAGGCCGCGATTTCCACCCGCTTGCGATAAGCTGGCGTTCGGCATCGATGGACAACGGATCGGATGCGCCGAGTCGCGCATAGGCGGCATCGAGCGCGGACCCGTCCGGTCCCGCTGCCATGGTGATCTGCTCCGGATCGACCGTGGCCGCTGCTGCGGCCGAGCGCGCCTCGACCTTCCAGCCCGAACTGCCCTTGCAGGCAATACCGCCGCCCAGCTTTGCACCGCCGATAATCGAGAACTCGCGGCAGAAGCGGCCATCGGCCGCGGCAAAGCTGAGCACTGGCGACACCCGGCTGCCATCGGGCAGCGCCTGCTCGCCGCGCGAGGGCAGCCGCTCCATCGCCTCAGCGAACATCGTATCGGCGTTGCCGCCGGTGCCCAACAAAGGGGGAGGGCCGGTCAGGATCACCGCCAAGGCCAGACCGGCCGCCAACGCTCCACCAAGCGGCAAGGCCCAGCGCCAGCGTGCCGGATTGTCGTTGGCGGCGGCAGCTTTGGCCTGCCGGTTCGGCAGATCGATCACGCTTGCCGACTGAGCCGCCGGGGCCGGGGCCGCGGCAGCCAGCCCCATCCGCGCCAGCAGGGCATTGTCCACTTCCTGGGCCATGGGCGCGTCGAAAGCGCCGCGCAGCAGATCGTCGTTGCGCTGCCAGGCGGCGACTTGCCGGGCCAGCTCCGGATCGCTTGCCAGTCTGGCTTCAAAGCGCGCGGCCGCTTCCGGCGGCAGTGCGCCATCGATCCAGCCGGCGATCTGTTCGTCGTCCGTCATCACGCCGCCCCCCTTACCGCAAGGTCAATCGATCGGCGCGCCCGCGCGATTCGGCTCATCACGGTGCCAACCGGAATGTCGAGAATGGCCGCCGCGTCCTTGTAGCTTTGGCCGTCAATCACCACCAGTGCGACCAGCGCGCGCTGGTCTTCGGACAGCCCAGCAAGCGCCGCTTCGGCCCGCGCCAGATCGGAACGGTTCTCGACAATCGCAGTGCCATCATCCCCGGCGACCGCGTAGGCCTGATCGATATCGACTTCGACGCCACGGGTCTGGCGGCGGCGGGCCGCATCGATCTGCAAATTTCGCGCAATCCTGTACATCCAGCTATCGAGCCTCGTCCCTGGTTCGAACTGATCGCTGCGCGACAGGGCCCGCTCGATCGTCGCCTGACACAGATCGTCGCCGGCATCGCCGTTGCGTGTCAGCGCCATGCAAAAGCGGCGCAGGCGCGGCAGCAGTGCGACGAGCTGCGTGCGAAGATCCTCATCGGCCGATCGCACTTCAGTTCATCTCCACAGCAAAACGGGCTATCGCAACAAATATTCCATTGCCGCGATTGGATTTTGCACACTGCATCAAGACTGCCAAGTCTTGTTTGCGCATCATGGACTTGCGCAAGCAGGGAATAAGCCGCCCGCTGCTGCGTTTGATCCAAAGCTGCACGCTATCCAAAGGGCCTTCGCCGTGCCGGACCGATTGAACAAACGCATGACAACTGCGGTCCGGGCCGCGCTTATCGCGCTGCTGTGCTGCTCATCGGCGATGACCCTGGCCGCAAGCCGCCACGCCGGCGGCCCAGACGATGCAATCGACCGCGCCGCGGAAGATGTCGATCGGGCGATCGAGCGCGCCGCCCGCGACGTCGCCGATGCCCAGGAACGCGCCGCCCGGGATGCAACCGACACCGCGGAACGCACCGCGGAAATCGAACAGCGCTACATCGAGGACCAGGCTAAGGCGGCAGCGGATGCCGCCAGCGATCCCGACAAGGCCGCCGAAGACCTGGCCGATGCCGAGGAAGACCGCCTGCGCGAACTCGAAGACCTGGCCGAGGATGGCTCCAACAGCGGCTCGGGCAGCGATTCTTCGGGCAGCGGGTCTGACGATTCCGACAATTCCGGCAGCGGATCGGACAGCGACGATAGCGATGACGGCAGCACGCCGATGCGCGATGTGGCGCGCGAGGAAAGCCCGGAGTTCGATCCTCGCGGCTTCCCGGTCAGGCGCGGCGAAGTGGTGGCGCTCGATTTCGGCGAGGCGGGCCTGGCCCGGGCCAGCTCCGAAGGCTTCCGGATCATCGCCCGCGATCGGCTGGAGACGCTGACCGGATCGATAACCCGGCTCGAAACCCCGATCGGCATCGCCCCCGAAGCGGCGCTGGCCAAGCTGCGTGCCATCGAACCGCGCGCGACCTTTGACTACACGCACTACTACGGCTTGCAGCTGGTGCCGCAGGCCACGGCCCGCCAAGGCAGCGGCAAGCTGCGGCGCCGTGCCGGTCAGCTGACTATCGGCATGATCGATACCGGTGTGGCGCCGCACCCGGCGCTGTCCAGTACCGCGGTGACCCAGCGGCGCTTCGGCAGCGCTGGGGACAAGACTCTGCAAACCGGACACGGCACTGCGATCGCCTCAATCCTGGCCAGCGAGGGTACCCGCCGCTTGCTGGTCGCAGACGTCTTCCGCGGCAGCGCGCGCTCGCCCTTCACCTCGGCGGACGCGATTGCTCAATCGCTTGAATGGATGTCCGCAAGCGGGATTACAGTGGTCAATATCAGCCTGGCCGGCCCACGCAACGCGATCCTTGACCGGCTGATCGAACGCGCCATTGCCCGCGGCATGGTGATCGTCGCGGCGGCCGGTAATGGCGGCCCGGCAGCGCCTCCCGCCTACCCCGCCGCGCTGGCATCGGTGGTCGCGGTGACTGCGGTCGATGGCCAATCGCGAGTCTATCGCTATGCCAACCAGGGTCACTACATCGCTGTTGCGGCGCGCGGGGTAGACGAACCCGCGGCCGCATCGGGCGGCGGCGTCGCGCTCTATTCGGGCACCTCGATCGCCACGCCGCGTATCGCCGCCTGGATGGCGCGCTGCCTGACCGGCACGGCCGCCAGCGTCGCGCTCTGCCGCACTCGCCTGCGCCATGCTGCGCGAGACGCCGGCGTGCCAGGCTACGATCCGGTTTATGGCTGGGGCATCGTCGGCCGCGACTGAGCCTCGCCAATCGCGCTACAAGACAACTCTGCCGCCACCGATGGGAGCTCGATCCGGCGCATCTTCACGCCTCTCCCCGACGCGCGCAAAAAACCGGCCGGGCGCAGGGAATAATCGCAAACTCAAGGCGTTGTCCTTCCAGCACGGGAAGGGACGATTGAACGATGCCTTATGCTTCCACGAAACTGATCCGCTCAGCCGGACTGCTGATGTTTGCCTCGGCGTCGCTGGTTCTGACCAACCCGACTCCCGCGCTCGCGCAGCTCGACGCCGGATCTGCGGCCATGGGGCGCGGCGATGGCGCGGCGGCGGAAGCGGCGTTCGACGCGGTGCTGCGCGATTCGCCCGACAACGTAACCGCTCTGACTGGCCGCGGCACCGCGCGCGCCTGGCAGAAGAAGTGGGCCGAGGCGATTGCCGATCTGACTCGCGCACGCGACCTGTCACCCGACAATCTCGAAGTCCTGACCAGCCTGGGATACGCCTATGCCTGGTCCGGCGATACCCGCAACGCGGAAACGGTGTTCGCTCGGGCGCAGGCCATCGCGCCGGGCAATCTGGGCGTGCGCAAGGGGCTGGCGCTTTCGGCGCTGTGGGGCGGACGGCACGATCTGGCGATCGAGCGCTTCGAGAAGCTGGCCTATGAATTTCCCGACGATCCCGAACCGCAGGTGTTCGTCGGCCAGGCCCAGGCCAATCGCGGCAATGTCCGCACCGCGGTCCGGACTCACCAGGCGACACTCGCGCGCTTTCCCGGCCGCAAGGACGCGCAAGACAGCCTGATTGCGGCCTATGATGCGCCGGCGCTGGCCGAGCTCACCATCTGGGGCGGCACAACGTCCAATGGCGGCAAGACCGGTCTTCGCCAGGTCGGCCTGACCAGCTGGGTGACCCCGCGCACCCAGGTCTGGGCGCGCTATGACAACGGCCTCAGCCTCGACAACCCGACACTGGCCCGCACCGGCGAATCGGCCAAAACCTATCAGTTCGGCGCATTGCAGCAGGTCACCCGGAACTTGCTTCTCTCCGGCCAGATCGGCTTTCTCGATCTGCCGGCCGGGCAGAATCAGAAGGCCTACAAGGCCGAAGCGATCTACATCTCCGGCCTCGGCGCGACCAAGATCGGGGGCCAGGTTAGCCCTCATTCGCTCGGCTACACCGACCGACTGTTCTATGGCGGGCACAATTTCAGAGCGACCAAGCGGCTCTCAATCGAGCCGACCTTCTACTATTCTACCAGCGGCGGCGCCAAGGACAAGGAATGGCGGCTGGTCGGCTACAGTGAATACCGCGCCGACAACTGGTCGCTCGGCCTGGGCGGCGGCGGCGGGCACATTTCCAGCAGCAACCCGCTCGCCAGCGGCTCGGTCACCACGGTGTTTGGCCAAGGCTCGGTCCGGGTCGCGGGATGGCACCGGCTGCACGTCAACCTCACCCACGAGAAGTTCCCCGCCGGCAGCTTAAACCGCGCGCTGGTCGGCGTGACCCTGCGGCTTGGCCGCAACTGACCAATTCCCTCTCCCCATGTTTCCGGAGCTGACCATGCTAGACCATTCTGTCGAAGCCAAGCCGCCGATCGCCTACGAGATGCTGCACGGTTTTGTCGGCGCGGATGCCGGCGCCGATCAATCGCCGGCCTATATCGAAGCCCCGGTTGAGAAAAGCGAAGCGCGCTGGTCAGCTAGCGAGCGCCAGCCGCACATGTTCGTGGCAATCTTTGGCACCTGGCTGCTGAGCCTGGTCTGGTTCGGGCCGCGGCTGGCCGAACTGGTGATGTCGTTCGACGGCCTGGCGACCCGCGTGATGCTCGCCTATTTCGCGGTCTTTTCGACGATTGCCTGGCTCTACGGCCTGTACAACGTCGGCGTGGTCGGCTTTTCCTTCTACTATCGCCGCTGGCTTTCCAACCCGGTCGGTCCGCAGAACACCAGAACCCCGCCGGTGGCCGTGCTTTACACCTGCTGCAACGATTTCGTCGAAGCCAGCATCGCTTCCTGCCTGAACATCGCCTATCCGAGCTACAAGCTCTATATCCTCGACGATAGCAGCGATCCCGCGATCAAGGCGCAGGTCGATGCCTTTGCCGCGCGCAACAGCGCAATGGTCCGCGTGATCCGCCGCGCCGATCGGGCGGGCTTCAAGGCCGGCAACCTCAACAACGCACTGCGCCACCACGGCGGCGAGCCCTATTTCGCCGTGATTGATGCCGACGAGATCGTGCCGGCCGATTTCCTGAGCAAGCTCGTGCCCTATCTCAATCTCGATCCCGATTGCGGGTTCGTCCAGGCCAATCACCGCTGTGCCGACATTAGCGAGACCCGGTTGCAGGAAGACATGCGCATTGGCATCGATGTCCACTGGAAGTGGTACCAGTCGCTGCGCAACAAGTTCGGGTTCGTCATGTTCCTCGGGCACGGTGCCCTGCTGCGACGTTCGTGCTGGGACAAGGTCGGCGGGTTTCAGGAGATCGTGAGCGAAGATCTGGCCTATGCGATTTCGATCCGGGAGCTTGGCTATTACGGCGTCTTTGCCGAGAATGTGACCTGCACCGAAGCCTTCCCGGATACGGTGCGTGCGTTTCGCGTCCGCCATGTCAAATGGACACGCGGGACCTGTGAATTCCTTTCGCACTGGGCGCTGAAGCTGTTGCGCTCCAAACGCATCCCATGGATCGAGAAGCTCGACATCCTGTTCCCGACCGCCAACCTGCCGCTGACTTTCTTCTTCTTCATCTTCATGCTTCTGGGCGGAATCGCGCTGCCATTGCAGATTGGCGAGTGGCGCGCACTGACCCTGGAACTGGGCGGCCAGCCCGTGGTGTTTCCGACGCTGGCGATGCCCCTGGAAATGAACATCCTCTATACCTGGGATTTCTTCGCGATCACGGTGCTGACGCTGTTCGCGCCGATCCTGTGCTTCATCATCGAACACTGGCGTACCCCGGTAAAGCTGTTCCGGTTTCTGGCGCACAGCACCGCGCTTTACGCCGCGCTCAACCCGCTCACCGCGCTGTGCGTGCTGGGCTACATGCTGACCGGAAAGGCCCGCTTCTTGGTCACCGGCGACAAATCCGACGTCGAGCAGGTCGCCAAAACCCCTGGCCGCGGGCTGTACAAATTCTTCTGCGAAACCCTGCCGGATTCGCGTGGAGTGCGCTCTTTCGAGATCACCGCAGGGCTGCTGTTCCTGGCGGTATCGGTGGTTACCTTTCAGATTGCGTTCTTCGGTCTGGCGATCGGCTTCATCCTGCACCCCCTGCTCGGCCGCGGCAGCTGGTCCAATGGCTGGCTGCGGCGGACCGGCTTTGCCCCGTTCACGCTGATCCTGCTCAGCGTCGCATTGGGCGGATCAAGCTTCTTCGCGGTCCAGCCGATGCTGTTCGGCTTCGGCTTTCACTTCTAGTGAGGCCGTGAATGGCTACCAAGCGATTGGAAGCCCAAGTCAATCTGCGTTCCATGCTGTTCCTCCAGATCGTTAGAACGCCTAACCCCGGTTTCCATCAAACCGGCAGCTGGCAAGAACGTCCAGTCTCCTGTCGGCTAGGCTAAGCCAGCAGCGGAGGAATGTAGGACAAGTTCCCACGGGACCAAACGGCATGGGGATCGACGGGAGTTTCGGCGTCACCCGCCACCGCAGTATGCCGCCCAATCCGTCATCAGCGCCTTCCGCTTCTCCAAGAAATCTGTCCGCCGGTAGGCTGCCTCAACCTTGTTGGTGTTAGCATGCGCCAGCGCGGCCTCGGCCACCTCTCCCGGATAGTCCGTCTTGTCCGCCACCCAATCGCGGAAGGCTGAGCGGAAGCCGTGGACGGTTACGCCGGCTTCCATGTCGCGCAGGATCTTGAGGAGGGTCATGTCGGACATGGGGGTCTTCAGCTTCATGCCGGGGAAGACCAGGTCGGTGCAGGGCGCCCTGAAGGCTTTGGCGCGTTTGAGAGCTTCTAGGACTTGCGGGGCGAGGGGGACGAAGTGGGGGCGGCCCATTTTCATGCGGGTGGCGGGGATCGACCACATGGCCTTGTCCATATCGAACTCGCTCCAGGTTGCGCCGCGGATTTCGCCGGAGCGGGCGGCGGTGAGGATCAGGACTTCCATTGCGACACGGCCGACCGATGAGCGTTGGCGCAGCTTGGCGATAAAGGCGGGGATTTCGGTGTAGGGCAAGGCGGCGAAGTGGCCGTCGTCCTTGGGCTGGCGGGGCAAGCCTTTGGACAGTGATCGCATCGGGGCTTCGCTGTCGCGGAAGCCGTTGACGTAGGCCCAGTCGAGCACCGCGCCGATCCGCTGGCGCACGCGTCGGGCCGTTTCGGGCTTGCTCAGCCAGATCGGCAGCAGCGCCTTGCGGATTTGCGGGCCTTCGATGTCATTGACGAGGCGGTCGCCGATGAAGGGATTGGCGTAGGTTTCCAGCGTTGTGATCCACTGGACCTGATGTTTGCCGTTTTTCCAGCTGGCCTTGTGCTCGGCGTGGACCTGCTCTGCGGCGGCGCGGAAGGTCGGGATGACGATCTTGTCCTTCTTCTTCTCCGCGACCGGGTCGATGCCTTGGGCGATCAGGCGGCGATACTCACGGGCCTTCGTGCGCGCTTCGGTAAGAGTGAGAACCTTGGTAGAGCCGAGACCAATATCACGACGGCCGCCCTCGACCCGGACCCGGAGAATCCAACTCTTCGATCCGCCCGCCGCGACATTGAGGATCAAACCATCGCCATCGACGTATCGACCTGGAGTAGTGAGGTTCTTGATCTCGGTAGCGGTGAGTTGGCCCATCTTGGAATTCCTTGTCGTTTTGCCCACCATTTTTCCCACCAACACTGGTGGGAAAAGGTGGATGAGCGTGGACGGCGGCGGACGGAGAAAGTGCCGTAAACACCAGGAATATAGCCGTTTTCTGGGGTTTTTGAAGAGTCAAAATAGGGATATGTGGCGGAGCGGGAGTCCGCCTAACTAGCGTCCAGCCGCATCCGTATGCTGCCACCATAACGGCTAAAATAGGCGGATTTAGCGAAGTCCCGGCCCTTTTTCGTCCGAATGCGTCCCGTTGCGTTCCCATAAAACCGCGCTATTATAGGGGAGCGGTTATGGGAACGCTCTGCTCTTGGTGCCATGGTGGCTCCACTTAGGCAGGTTCGGTTCCCGGACAGGGAGCCATAATGCCCAAGAAGCTCAGCAACGTGCTCACGCCCTTGGCGGTGAAGAATGCAAAGCCCGGTCGCCATGCGGATGGCGGCGGGCTGCATTTGCTGGTCAAGGAAAGCGGTGCCCGGTCATGGGTCTACCGCTTCATGCTCAACGGCAAGTCGCGGGACATTGGCCTTGGCACGGCTGGCCCGGACGGCATTTCCCTTGCCGATGCCCGCGACGCCCGCGACGCGCTGCGCTTGAAGGTGAAGTCCGGGATTGATCCCCTTGAGGAACGCCAGCGGGAGGCCGCTGAGGCCCTT
>CAWBTL010000002.1:0-1066810 GCA_963791765.1 uncultured Alphaproteobacteria bacterium | reverse complement strand
ACGACGGCGAGCACGTCCTCCTGGCGCAGGACGCGCACCGTGTCTTCGGCCGGCGCGAAGTCCTTGAGATCGCCGAGCCGCATGTTCATTTTATGCGACGACGGCCGAGAGGCCGAGCGCTCGGAATCGAAGAACAGCGAATTGAACATCGTCGTTACCGCGTTGATGGTCGGCGGCTGACCCGGGCGACATGACCGGGTAGATGTCCATTGAGCGCTTCCTGGTTGTTGGCGTTCTTGTCGACGAATGAGCGTGTTGCGGATGAAGGCGCCGACCTGCACGTGGTCGATGTCGAGCAGCGGCAGGTCCTCGACGCCGGCCTCGTGCAGCACGGCGAGGACCTTGGCGTCGATCTCGTCGCCAGCCTCCGCGTAGACCTGGCCTGTCGCCACGTCGACGATGTCTTCGGCGAGGTAGCGGCCGATAGAATTCCTCCGACGAGATCAGGCATCTCCTTGATGCCTTCTCCGCGATCTCGCGGCGCGCGCCCGGCATTCGATCTTCTTGCTGGCTTGGCCACGACTTCACCCGACTTGGCGTCGATGAGGTCGGCGTCAGGCGTCGTGCCGCGCACCTTGTCGGCCGCATACGGGATGCGCCAGCCCTTCTGATTCCTTGACGTGATCGCATTTAGAAGGTCGTTAGGATCTGCTCGTCGTCGAGGCCGAGGGCGTAGAGCATCGTCGTCACCGGCAGCTTCCGGCGGCGATCTATGCGGACGTAGACGATGTCCTTGGCGTCGAACTCGAAGTCGAGCCAGCTGCCGCGGTAGGGAATGATGCGCGCGGCGAACAGCAGCTTGCCCGAGGCGTGCTCTCGCGCGGTCAATGGTCGAAGAAGACGCGGAATTGCAAATCTGTGAGCCTCCCCCCACTCGCCATTGACACACAGCCCCGCGCTTGGGACCAAGCGGCAGGCGCTGGTCGCTGGTGCAATATCCGGATGTTGATAACAAGGAGGGAGCGGGGTGAGCAGGATGGCCGGTAATCTGCTTGGTTCCGCGTCGATTAGGAAATCCTGCTCGATTGGCACACCCCATTGATGGGCTTCTTCACACCCCGTCCGCCGATTGATGAGGAGGAGTTCGCCTGGCTCCTGGCCGTCTTTGCCTGGCTGGACCGGACGCTTGGACACCCTGGGGACGATGATTTAGTCCGGCTCATCTTGCCCAGTTCCGAGTTCTTTCCCCCCACTGATGCACGAGGAGAATTGCTGGCTGAAGAGTTGTTCCTCTTGGTCAAAGCCATGTGCGGCATGCAGGAATGGCCGTGTCAGCTGTTGGCGGGCGAGAAGCGGCAGGATCGCAGTTATGAACTTGGCTTTGGCGGCAAACAAGACAGCCGGTCGGCGCTCGGCACCTTTGCCTTGGAAGAGGCTGGCGCCGTAATCTGCTACGACCCTGAGCTTGCCGACGATCCCGCCAAACTTGTCGCGGTTTTCGCCCATGAGTTGTCACACTACCTCATGCATGACATCGGCGATCCACCGGGCGGTGAGGAATTGTCAGAACACGCCACCGATTGCCTCGCCGCCTATCTGGGCTACGGCATATTTTTGGCAAACAGCGCCAAGCAGTTCCAGCAATTCACAGATCATGACCGCTTTGGCTGGCGAATGCAGACCGCGGGGTATCTGTCGGAGCTTGCTCTTGTTACGCTCTCAGCCCTGTTCATCCGTCGCTTTGGCGAAGATGACCGCCAAGCCGAAAAGGCATTGAAACCCTATCTTCGCAAGCCATTTCGCAAGGCCGTGAAAGCGATTGACCATCGCTTTACAGACCTGAAAGCCGGGCTACTTTCTATCGATCTTGAGGATTGGGCATGACGCTGAATGGGGACAAGGTGCAGCACGAACCATGCTAGGTATACAGTTCCCACCCCTCACCGCAGGCGCTGAATGGCGCAGGCACTGGCCGCTGATCGCCGCGACGACGATGGGCATGTCGCTGGCATCGATGCTGACCTCGTCGTTCGGGGTGATGCTCGGCCCGATCGAGGAGGAGTTCGGGTGGACCCGCGCTCAGATTTCGACCGGGCCGATGATTGTCTCGATCATGGGCATCCTGTTCGCCACCTTTGCCGGCTATGCGATAGACCGGCTGGGCGCGCGCAAGGTGGGGATCGTGGTGGTGCTGATCATGTGCGCTGCCAGCGCGCTGCTCGGCACATTGACCAACAGCCTGTGGCACTGGTGGGCAATCTGGGCCTTCTTCGGCATTGCCGCGACCGCGACCTCCACCGTCTGGCTGACGCCGCCGTCAACGGTATTCACCGCCGGGCGCGGCATGGCGATTGCTGTCACCATCAGCGGTACCGGGATTTCCTCGATGCTGGTCCCGGGCATCTGCGAATATTTCGTGCAGAACTATGGATGGCGCACCGGTTTCGTCGCGCTCGGCGCGATCTGGCTGGTGGTGACACTGCCGCTGGTGTTGGCCTTTGTCCCGAAGCTGGCGGGCGCTCCGCTGCCCTCGGCCAAAACGCAGGAGCCCGAAAGCTCCCCGCTTACCGGCCTCACCCCCAGCCAGGGTTTCCGCAAACCGGCTTTCTACATTCTGTTCATGGCATCGTTCATGAGCGCGTTCACCGGCGTCGCAATCATCCTCAATCTGGTGCCGGTGCTGATCTTCACCGGACTTGAGCGGCTCGATGCGGTATGGGTGGCAAGTTCGATGGGCGCGGCCTCGATCATCGGGCGGATCGTCGGCGGGCTGCTGATGGACCGCTTCGACGTGCGCAAAATGGCGATCATCGCGGCGGTGATTTCGGTGCTGTTCCCGATCAGCCTGCTGGCGCTGCCCGGCGTGATCTGGGCGGCAGCGGCGGGGGTGATCGGCTATGGGCTGACCGGCGGCATGAAGATGAACGCTATCGTCTACCTCACCAGCACCCACCTGGGCGCGCGCAGCTTTGGCACTTTCTATGGCACCATCAGCATCACCACCTCGGTCGCCATGGGCGTGGCCCCGCTGATCGCCAACGCCATCTACGATGTGACGAAATCCTATGAACCGGTCCTCTGGGCCGCGATCCCCGGCTTCCTGATCGCCGCCGCGCTGTTCTATGCGCTGGGTCCGGCCCCTGTGTTTGGGGAGGAAAAGGCCTAGTCAGGATGCGAGGCACGAGACGTCCGGCGATTGTCATATAATTGTCATTGAAACGCCGCCAGATTGTAACAGAAACGACGTAGTTCCTGCTCGCGAGCCGGCCCGAGGGTGCCGGACCCATAAGCGAACAAGGGATCACCATGAAAACCTCCACGAAACTGCTGGGTGCGGCGATCGTCACTGCGATCATCGCGGTTCCGGCCGCCGCCCAGATGCGCCGCAACATCCGCATCGTCGGTTCCTCGACGGTTTATCCGTTCTCCAAGGCTGTGGTGGAGCGCTTTGTCAGGGCCAATCCCGATGTGCCCGCGCCAGTCGCCGAATCGACCGGAACCGGCGCCGGCCTGAAGCTGTTCTGCGCCGGTGTCGGCGGCCAGCACCCCGATATCGCCAATGCCTCGCGCCGGATCAAGGCCAGCGAGTTCCGCACTTGCTCCGCCAACGGTGTCTCGCAGATCACCGAGATCCAGATCGGCCTCGATGGCCTTGCCGTGGCGACCGCACGCGCGACCGGCCTGAGCAACCTGACCACGCAGGAACTTTACTACGCACTCGCCAAGACGCCGTTCGGCAAGGTCAATACGACCAAGACCTGGAAGGACGTCAACGGCAGGTTTCCGGCGACCCCGATCCGCATCTATGGCCCGCCGTCCACCTCGGGCACCCGCTCGTCGGTCGAGGACCTGCTGATGGAGCCGGGATGCGCCACCAGCCCGGCGATGGTCGCGATGAAGAAGACCAATGAAGCCCGCTATAACGCCATCTGCAAGGGCGTTCGCGAAGACGGCGCCTATATCGAAGGCGGCGAGAACGACAATCTTCTCGTCCAGCGGCTTGAGGCCAACCCCGGCACCGTCGGACTGTTCGGCTATTCCTATCTCGAGGAAAACACCAGCAAGCTGAAGGGTATATCGGTCAACGGCGTCGCGCCAACCTACCAGTCGATTGCCAACTTCTCCTATCCCGGCGCCCGCGCGATGTTCATCTATGTCAAGAACGCGCATCTCAACGCGATCCCCGGCATCCGGGCCTATGCGGCCGAGTTCGTCCGCGAAGGCACGTTCGGACCGCGCGGCTACCTCAAGGACCATGGGCTGATCGCACTTTCGGACGCCCAACGCCTGCGCAGCCAGCGCTTCGCCACCAGCATGACGCCGATGACCGCAGCCGGTCTCAAGTAGTCGGAAATTAAATAAATACGCACCCTAGGGGGGTACATATCCATGACCAATCGTTTCACTTCACGCCGCGCCCGGCTGCTGAGCATTCTGCTTTGCGCCAGCGCCCTCACCGTTTCGTCGCAGGCCTTTGCCCAGGACAAGGAAGCCGAACCGCCGGCCGACGCGCCTTCGCCCGACGATGAATCGTTGCTCAAGGTTGCGCCCGACGAAGCCAACCGTTCGGCCAGCGATTCCAAAACCGCTGTCCTCGAAGCGCAGATTGCCGCGATGCAGGCCCAGCTCGATGCGCTCAAGGCGCAGGTTGCCAAGGCCTCGCCCTCCTGGAAGGGTGCCCCGCAGCATGTCGATGCCGATGAAGGCTGGACCTTCAAGATGCGCGGACGGCTGATGGTGGATGCCGCCCATGCCGGCGCGCCGCCCAACTATGTCGCCAACCGGAACCTCGGCTTCAACGCCCGCGTCCGCCGCGCCCGCATCGGCGTTGAAGGCACGATCCCGGGCGGCTTTGGCTACAAGGCGGAAGTCGATTATGCCAACAGCGTAGTCGGTTTCGGCGATGTCATCCTGACATATTCGCCCAACAATGCGCCGCTGATGGTGACCATCGGCAACCATAAATCGCTCAACGGCATGGAGCAGCAATCCAGCTCGCGCTGGTCGAGCTTCATCGAGCGTGCCCAGGTCAACGATGCCTTCGGCAACACCCGCCGTCTGGGTCTGTCGGCCGGTTACAAGAGCGCCGACAATCTGTTCCGGCTCGATGCCGGCCTGTTCGCTGCACATACCATCGATGCTTCGGTCGATAATGACGGCTGGATCGGCGCGGCGCGGATGACCTACACGCCCTACGTCGGGCCGGGCTTCGTCCATCTGGGCCTGAACTTCCAGCACCGCGATTTCCAGTCGAACAACAATGCCGTCGCCAGCGTCTCGACCGGCTCGCCTTCGACCAACCAGTTCGCCCGCTATCGCGCCCGTCCGTTCCTGCAGACCACCGACGTGCGTTTCGTTGACACCGGCAATATCGCCGCCAGCAGCGACGACATCTTCGGTGCCGAAGTCTATGGCGTGTTCAAATCGCTGCACATCGGCGGCGAAGCGCAGATGACCAAGGTGCATACCTATCGGCCGGGCGACATCGCCACCGGTCTGGACGCCTTCGCTGGCGGCACCGGCGTTACCCCGGCCAGCAATCCAACCTTCTGGGGCGGGCACTTCGAGGTGGGCTATTTCCTGACCGGCGAAACCCGCGGCTACAAGAACGGGCTGTGGGACCGCACCAAGGTGCTCAACCCCGTCGGCAAGGGCGGCATGGGTGCCTTCCAGATCATCGGCCGCTTCGACTATCTCGATCTCGACGACAGCAAGCTGATCAATGCCACGACGAATACTTTCGCAACCGGCGTCAATTCGCTCGCCAGCCTCGCCTCTCGCCAGGCCCGCGGCGGCAAGCAGATAGGTTATCTGCTGGGGCTGACCTGGATCCCAACCGATTATGTCCGCTTCCTGGCGAACTATATCCACACCAGCGTCAAGGGCGGACCCTTCGCGGCCGCCGTCAATCCGGCTTTGACCGATCTTGTCGCCAATCCTATCAACCAGCGCAAATATTCGACCGACGCCTTCGCTCTGCGTGCGCAGGTCGATTTCTGATCCGGCATAGCCCTGCACCCTCCTCCCCTCGCAGGGCAGCACAAGGGCCGCTTTCCCCACCGGGAAAGCGGCCCGAAGTGTTTTTGGAGCTACGCCGAAACGCGGGCCAGGTGCACGGGATGGAATAACCCCGGTGGCTGCCTCAAAATCCCGTGGACACTCCGAGGAAGCCGGGGACCGGGCCGTTCCATTCGCCGTCGTCGGCAGGCTCAGGCGCGGGGCGGCGTTCGCGCTTGGGTGCGGCGGCGCGTTCCTCGCGGGGAGCGCGTTCCTCGCGGGGAGCCCGTTCCTCGCGGGGAGCGCGTTGCTCGCGGGGAGCGCGGGGCTCACGCGGTGCGCGCTCTTCACGCGGGGGTCGGGCTTCGCGTTCGCGGCGGGGTTTTTCCTCGCGCACCGGGGGAACCTCGCTGACCTCGCCGCCAAGTGCATAGACCGGAATCTTGCCGCCGGTGAGCTTTTCGACATTGTCGATGGCTTCGGCATCCTCAGGCGTCACGAAAGTGAAGGCGCGGCCGGTCGCGCCGGCGCGGCCGGTGCGGCCGATGCGGTGGACATAGTCATCCGGGTGCCACGGCGTGTCGAAGTTGAAGACGTGGCTGACGCCTTTGATGTCGAGGCCGCGCGCGGCCACGTCAGAGGCGCACAATATGTTGATCGTCCCTGCCTTGAACCGGTCAAGCTCGGCGATGCGCGAGGACTGGTCCATGTCGCCGTGGATTTCACCGGCCGAAAAACCGCTCTGCTGCAGGCTCTTGGCCAATTCGCGCACGGTGGTCTTGCGGTTGCAGAAGACGATGGCGGTGGTGACATTATCGGTGCGCAGCAGCTGGCGCAGCGCATCCTTCTTGCCCCGGCTGGTCACCGCGACCTTGTGCTGGACGATATTGAGGTTGGAGCTAGCGGGCCGCGAGACCTCGATATATTTGGGGTTCGACAGGAACTTGTCGGCCAGCTTCTTGATCGGCGGCGGCATGGTCGCCGAAAACAGCAGCGTCTGGCGGTTGGCGGGCAGTTTGGCGCAGATCGTTTCGATATCGGGGATAAAGCCCATATCGAGCATGCGGTCGGCCTCGTCGATGACCAGGAGATCGCAGCCGGTGAGCAGGATCTTGCCGCGCTCGAACAGGTCCATCAGGCGGCCTGGGGTGGCGATCAGCACATCGACGCCGTCCTTCAGCGCCTTGACCTGATCGCCCATCTGCACGCCGCCGATCAGCAGCGCCATCTTGAGATCGTGGTTCTTGCCGTACTTCTCGAAATTCTCCGCCACCTGCGCGGCAAGTTCGCGCGTCGGCTCGAGGATCAGGCTGCGCGGCATCAGCGCGCGGCGGCGGCCGTGGGCGAGGATGTCGATCATCGGCAGCACGAAGCTGGCGGTCTTGCCGGTGCCCGTCTGGGCGATGCCGATGATGTCCTTCATCATCAGCACGCTGGGGATGGCCTGCGCCTGGATGGGCGTCGGGGTATCGTAACCGGCCGATAGGACCGATTGCAACAATTCGTCGGACAGGCCGAGATCGGCAAATTTCATAGGCTTGGCTGTGTTTCCGGAAGGGTAATGCGGCGGGCCGTTGCCGGCCTGCCCGGTCCCGCGATCCCGAAAGGGCCGCCAGGGCTGGCGCGCCCTAAGCGCAAAGCACCGGCAAAGTCAAGGAAATGCTAGGGGTTCAAGTGACTGTCGATATCTGATTGACCGGATGGACTCAAAACCCGGCTTCATCATTCCCGCGAAAGCGGGAACCCATCTCCCAAGCCGTCCGCACCAATCGACTTTGCATGATGAGGCCACCGTCGGAGATGGCTTCCCGCTTTCGCGGGAATGCCGAAATATTTTATAATCAATGCCTTGGAATACCGAATTGCAACAGACACTGGCGTTCGCCCGTTCAAGATAGGGGCCCGAAACCCTAGTCGTCGTCTTCCACCAGCTGGCGAAAGCGGGTGAGCTTGCAGTTGGTGCCGTTGCGCGAGAGCAAGGTGTCGCGATCGACACAGAGCTGACCGTCGCCGTTCCGTTCCAGATAGAAGCCCGAATAGAAGTCTCGGGCGCGGCAGGCGCGTTCGAGCGCGGCGCTGACCATGCGGTGATCGCGCATGAACAGCAGCAGGCGGTTGCCATCGCTGACCTGCACCCCGGCGATGCCCGATACCGGCAGGCACTTGCCCATGCCGCGCTCGACCAGCCGCGGGGCGAGATCGTGGTCCGGCATGTCCATCAGCATGTTGGGCCGCACCGGTGCGGCACGCGGCGCGACGCGGATGGTGACGCGCTGCTCGATGCGGACCTGATCCTGCGTCTCGATGCGGAAACTTTCGGAGATGATCCGGAACGCGCCCTGCGGCTCGAAGCCGCGCGGTTCGGGCGCTTCGGGGAGGGTCAGCTGAACCGGCGTGGCCTGGTCCTGCAATGCGCCCGCAGCCCTTGCCTCCGCCGCCGGACGCGCCGGCTCCACCGCTCCGGCGACTGGCAGCAGCAGCGCCAGCGGCGCCAGGATGGCAGTAGTTGCGCTCATGAGTCCCTGTGGTTCAACATCTGCGTCCCGAACGGTGGTCGCGAAACCGCCATTCCCCCTTACGCCATCAGCTTGAACATCCGCTTAACCCCTCGCTGCGCTGATGCAAGTGGGTGCTTTATATGCCATAGACTGCCGCCATGACTGCAAGCGATCCTTTTCTGAGCGAAGCCGCCGCCCTGCTGGGCCCGCGCGGGCTGACCCGCGATGCCGATCTGACCACGCCGTGGCTGACCGACTGGCGCGGGCGTTACACCGGCAAGGCCTGCGCCATGGCCTCGCCCGCCAATACCGCGGAGCTGGCGGCGCTGGTCAGGCTGTGCGCGGATCACGGCGTGCCGATCGTGCCGCAGGGTGGCAACAGCGGCATGTCGGGCGGGGCGACGCCCGATGCCAGCGGCACGGCGCTGCTGCTGTCGCTGCGGCGGATGAATGCGATCCGCGCCATCGATGTCGAGGGCCGCAAGGTCACCTGCGAGGCAGGCGTGGTGCTGCAGACCCTGCACGAAGCGGCGGAAGCGCAGCGGCTGCGCTTTCCGCTGACGCTGGGCGGCAAGGGTTCGGCGACGGTCGGCGGGCTGATCTCGACCAATGCCGGCGGCTGCCAGGTGCTGCGCCACGGTTCGATGCAGGCGCTGGTGCTGGGACTGGAAGCGGTGCTGGCCGACGGCAGCGTCTATACGGCGCTGACCCCGCTCAAGAAGGACAACCGCGGCTTCGATCTCAAGCAGCTGCTGATCGGCAGCGAAGGCACCCTGGGCGTGGTCACCGCGGCGACGCTGCGGCTGGTGCCGGCGGTGGCCGAGCGCGTCGTGATCTGGGCGGGCGTGCCCTCGATCGGCCAGGCCCGCGCGCTGCTGCTGCACTGCCAGCATGCCGCCGGAACTGCGCTGGAAGGCTTCGAAGTGCTGCCGCACAACTGCCTGGAGGCAGTGCTCGTCCACCTCCCCGATGCGCGCGCGCCGCTGACCGGCCGGCACGAATGGTATGCGCTGATCGAAGTGGTCGCGGACCAGTCCGGTGCCGATGGCCTGCGCGAGCGCTGCGAGGAGATGATGGCCGCCGTCTTCGAGCTTGGCCTGCTCGAAGATGCGGTGATCGCTGCTAACGAGACTCAGGCCGAGGCCTTCTGGCAGCTTCGCGAATCAATTGCCCCGGCCGAGCGCGCACGCGGTCCGGCGGTGCAGCACGACCTTTCGGTCCCGGTCGAGCGCATGCCCGAATTCGTCGAGGCAGCGGTTCCGCTGATCGAGGCGGCGTGGCCCGGCACCCAGGCGGTAGCTTTCGGGCATCTGGGCGACGGCAACGTCCATTTCCACGTCATCGCCCCGTCCGGAACCGATCCGGCGGGCTGGGAGGAAGGCGCGGGAAAGCCGATCAGCCGCCATGTCCACGATCTGGTGACGCAGTGGGGCGGATCGATCTCGGCCGAACACGGCATCGGCCAGCTCAAGCGCGACGAGCTGGAGCGGCTGGGCGATCCGGTGGCACTTGCGCTGATGCGGCAAATCAAGCAGGCGCTCGATCCGCAAGGATTGTTTAATCCCGGCAAGCTAGTGAAGCTTGCGCGCCACGGGGCCAGCACCTAAAGGCGGCAATCCAACGAACCTCAGCTCTCGGAGAAGTTTAATGGCCAGTGCGCCGCAAGCCAGCAATTTGCCGCTGTTCTACCAGGATCTGGTGCCGCTCAACAGCCAGCAGCATGGTGCCTGGCGCAGCCGCCCCACCGACAAGGCCAAGTGGCTGATCAACCAGCACGCCGTGCCGCTGACGGTGGAAGAATTTCCGCTGGCGCAGCGCCATTTTCCCATCGTGTTTTCTTCGGGCACCGATCCGGTGCCGCTGGCGCTGATGGGCATGAACGATGGCGTGAATGTCTATGTCGATGCCGAAGGCGCGCTGATCAATCCGGTCTATGTGCCCGCCTATGCGCGGCGCTATCCCTTCATGCTGGCCAAGCTTCAGCCCGAATCCGAAGAGCTGTCGCTCTGCTTCGATCCCACCACCGACCTGATCGGCGAGTTCGAGGAAGGCCAGCCGCTGTTCGAAGGCACCGAGCCGACCGAATCCTGCAAGGCAACGCTGAACTTCTGCGAGCAGTTCGAAATCGCCGGCAAGAAGACCGCCAACTTCACCGCCGAGCTGCAGAAGCACGAGCTGCTGATGGACGGCGAAGTCAACATCCAGCTCGACGGCATGGAAAAGCCCTTCGTCTATGGCGGCTTCCGCATGGTCGACGAGAACAAGCTGCGCGACGTGCGCGGCGACGTTTTGCGCACATGGAACCAGAACGGCCTGTTGCCGCTGGTCTACGCCCATCTGTTCTCGCTGGAACTGATGCGCGAAGTGTTTGGCCGCCAGGTCCAGCAGGGCAAGGGCCCGGTGCCCGCACCTGCGCCCGCACCGCAGGCCTGATTCCAGGCTTCCTTGCCGCAGCTTGCTCTCGCCCGTTGGCGGGGCAGGGGCGGTCGTAAATTCCACACTTGCAACAAGCCGTTGCAAGGCATATATTACGGGTGTTCCATCAGCGCTACCCTCATGGCCTGATGGAATTTGGTGCACTTCGTGCACCTCCTCCCTGAACCTTGGCCACCTCGTGCATTGCACGAGGTGGTTTTTTATGGATTCCGCGCTTATTCGGCGGCTTCCGCCCAGCGCGAGTTGCCGCCGAGCCGGCCAAGTGTCGCAACTTCCGCGGCCAGTCGGCGGACCAGACCCGCCAAAAGCTGCGCCATCGCCGCAAAGCCCTTGCCCGGTTCCGCGAGTCGCGAATCGAGGTAGCTGCTGCGGTCGATCTCCAGCTGCAGCGCATGCAGGCCCCTGGCAGGCGCAGCGTGCCGTTCCAGAACATAGCCGCCGGCATAGGGGCGGTTATGCGCCGCGCCGCGCCGCATCTCGGAAAAATAGGTGAAGGTCGATCCCACCAGGCTGCCATGGCAACTCGCCCCAAAGCGATCGCCCAGCACGAATTCGGGCGGAGGATGGCCGCCCCGGAATGACAATTGCGGCATCGAATGCAGATCGAGCAGCAGCGCCGCGCCCCAGCGATCGCGCAATTGCGCCAGCGCTTCGGCCAGGCTGGCGTGGTAGGGCTCGTGAATCCCGGCGATGCGCGCCGACAATTCGGTCTCGTCGTGGCGGCGCTTCCACAGCTCGCCGATGCCCGGCAGACGGCGCGGGATCAGGCCAAGCCCGCTGCGCGCGCGCCGCCCCGGGGTGTAGCTGCCGACGTCGCCGGGAGCGCCACGGCCGAACATTTCCCAGTCGACATCGTCAGCCGAGCGATTGAGATCGAGCATCGCGCGTGGCGCATGGGCTAACAGCAAGGTCGCCCCGGTCGCCTTGGCAACGCTTTGCGCCAGCAGATCGACATAGCGGTCTTCAAGCCGGAGCGAGGCAAAGCCGGGATTGCGCATCCGCTCCAGCAGCGAACCGGTATAGGCGCGCCCGGCGTGCGGAACCGCGATCAGGACCGGGATGACCGACGGCAAGGGCCCGGACATCGAGAATGCCGGCAGCCCGTGCGAGCCAGGAATTTCGCCCCCCGTTGTCCGCTGCGAATCGGCCGGGCCGGTTTCAATGCCATTCATGCATATTAGCTGAACTGTATGCGCTGCTGTGTCAAAGTCGGTCAGCGCCAAAAGCGGACAAGATTTCTTAGGGGTTTGGGCGTAAACGCGAATTCGAGGGGGCATGAGTCGCCCGATTCTGCAGATGGACGATTGTCATGTACCGTATCCTGCTGGCCGAAGACGAGGAGGCCATGCGCTCTTATCTGGCGCGTGCACTCGAAAATGCCGGCTACGAGGTGGTCGCGGTCGATCGTGGCACTGCGGCGCTGCCCTATCTGCAGGAATATCACTTTGATCTGCTGCTGTCGGACATCGTCATGCCCGAGATGGACGGCATCGAGCTGGCCCAGCGCTGCGCCGAAATCAGCCCGCTGACCAAGGTGATGTTCATCACCGGCTTTGCCGCCGTCAGCCTCAAGGCCAGCCGCGAAGCGCCGCAGGCCAAGGTGCTGTCCAAGCCCTTTCACCTGCGCGACCTGGTGATGGAAGTGGACCGGATGTTCGGCCAGCCCTCGCAGGCCTCTATCTGATCCAGCCGCGATGAGACCGCTTGCATCGCAATCAAGCCGCAGCTAAAGGCGCTTTCCTGTCCGGCGGCATCCCCGCCGGGCCGTACGAATGGCCCGGGCGTATAGCTCAGTGGTAGAGCACTATGTTGACATCGTAGGGGTCGCAAGTTCAATCCTTGCTACGCCCACCATTCGCAGCAAAACCCGCCGGAACCCCGGCGGGTTTTTTGCTTCCTGGCCAGTACAGTCATGCGAGAATCCGGATCGCCCCCTCTCCCGGAGGGCAGTGCTATCGCATATTCCATATCGTGCCGGTGCATCGGTCCCCCTCCCGCTTGCGGGAGGGGTTAGGGGTGGGCCAGTCGGACGAAATCGACGGTTCCGCGCCAAATTCAGACACCCACCCCCAGCCCCTCCCGCAAGCGGGAGGGGGGAAGAAGGGGCAGTTCGGAACTTGCGATAGCCCAGCTCCCCTCCCGGAGGGTAAGTTGGCGCAGATCTGGCGCACGCCGCGCTAACCTGTCTCGCGGATGTGGACAGTAACCAACTCGTCCAAATAGTGACGCCGCCAGCCGGGTAGACTGTCCAGCCGCGCCGCTGCCGGGCTGCCGGTCGGAAGGAACGTCCAGCCAATGTCATATTGGCCGAGCGCGCGTTCGAGTGCACCGGGCCGGTCGTTGACCACGGCGTCGTAGCGGGCGAAGAAGGCGTCGCCGTAGAGGTTGGTGCGACCATCGATGAACGGCCTCACCCCCTGCCCGATCAGGAAGCCGCCCGAATCGTAGCCGTTGAGTACCGGGCGCGAATGCAATTCTGCCGGGACATGGGCAAAGGCCGTGGCGGGACTGGTGGCACTTTCCATCACGCCGGCCGGCATCACCAGTCGCAGCGCGATCACGCCAAGGAAAGCCGCGGCAGTCGCCCCAAACTGCCAGGGCCAGGCCCGCGTTTCGCCCGGCTCAGCCGCTTGCGCCTGCGGATCGAGCCGCTTCATCCGGCCGATTGCTTCGCAGCAGATCATCGCGCCGACAATCGCCAGCAGCGTCTGGTGGCGCTGGTGCTGCAGCGTCATGTGCAGCAGCAGCAGCAGCGACGCCAGCCTGATCGGCGCTATCTTCACCCCCTGCCACAGCAGCACGAACAGCCCCGCGACGATCAGCAGTTCCAGCCCCGAGGGCCTGGCGAAATCAGGCGGTCGCCATTCGGTGATATGCGCAAGGCTTTCCATCCGGGTCAGCTCGACCAGGAACAGCACCCCCTCAGGGCCGCGCGGAGTCAGGAATGTCGCCAGCAGCGCGCCGGTGCCGAACAGCCCCCAATCGCGCACGGTCGTTTTCCAGTCGCCCGGCTTATCGATCAGGGCCTCGAGCGCGAAGGGTCCGATCAGCGCCACTGCGAACAGCACGCTGCCGTGCATGTTCGCCCACAGCACGATCAGCAGCAGCCACCATAGCGACGGCGCCCCGCCCTCGCTCCGCGCATCCAGCAGCGCCCGGGTCCAGGCGACCAGCAGCGGGATCGCCAGCAGGTGCCGCCAGCGCCAGCAGGCCTGGCGCGAGGCAGGCAAAGACCAGGAACACCGCGACAATGGCCGCCTTGGTCGAAACATGCCGCGCCAGCCATTGGTATAGCAGGCCGATGGCAATGCCGACAGCAAGCCCCGCCAGCAGCATCACCCCAGACCAGCCCGCCAGCCGGTAAGCCAGCGCGAAGAACACTTCCGACAGCCATTCATGCGCGTGCCACGGCATGCCGGCGAATGTGAACGAGAAGGGATCGGTCATCGGCACGGCGCGATGATCGAGCATCCATTCGCCCGCGCGCACATGCCACCAGCTGTCGCCGTCGCCGAGCACTTTGGGTGTCAGCGCGGTGAAGGCGAAGGCCAGCAGCGCCGGCAGGGCAAACCGCAGCGCCTCACCCGGATTGGCAAGCTTCATCCCCCTCTGCCCCCCGCGCTACTTCTTAACGCCCCTTCCATTCAGGCTTGCGCTTCTGGGCAAAGGCGGTCGCGCCCTCGCGTGCGTCTTCGGAGGCGAAGACATGGGCGATGTAGGCGCTTTGTTTCGAGGTGATCTCCTCGTCGCTCCACAGCCACGAATTGCGGATGATCGCTTTCGAGGCGGCGACCGCCAGCGGCCCATTTTCGGCGATGGTCCGGGCGAGATCGCGCGCGGCTTCGATGGCCGGGCCTTCGGTGAGGCGGTTGACCAGGCCAAGCTCGAAGGCGCGCCGGGCCGGGATCGGATCGCCGGTCAGCGCCAGTTCCATCGCCAGCTGGCGCGGCAGCAGGCGCGGCAGCTGCACCACGCCGCCGCCCGCCGCGACCAGCCCGCGCTTGGCTTCGGGAATGCCGAACTTCGCATCGACATTGGCGACGATCATGTCGCAGCCCAGCGCCAGTTCCAGCCCGCCTGCCAGCGCATAGCCATCGACGGCGGCGATCACCGGCTTGTTCGGTGTCCAGCTGGTCAGCCCGCCGAAGCCGCGATCTCCGGCCACCGGGAATTCACCCCTGAGGAAGGCCTTGAGGTCCATCCCCGCACAGAATGTGCCGCCCGCCCCGGTCAGGATCGCGCAAGCCAGCGCGGGATCGGCGTCGAGCTGGTCCATCGCTGCGGCAATCCCCTCGGCGGCGGCCTTGGTCATGGCGTTGCGCGCTTCGGGGCGGTTGATGGTGACTTCGAGGATGCCGTCGGCGATGTGGATCAGGACTTCTTCGCTCATGGCCGTGTCTCCCGTGAATCGGTGATCAAGCCAGTGCATTTCACGCCGCGCCCTGTCCAGCAAGAAAGCCGCGCGAGGTGCCTTGCCTGCCCGGTTTGCTCTGCTAAGAGGCCCCCCAACTCCATTCGCGAGAGGCTCAAGGCATCATGGCAAAGATCAAGGTCAAAAACCCCGTCGTCGAAATGGACGGCGACGAGATGACGCGCATCATCTGGCAGTGGATCCGCGAAAGGCTGATCCTGCCCTATCTCGACATTGACCTGAAATATTACGACCTCTCCGTCGAGAAGCGCGACGAGACCAATGACCAGATCACGATCGACAGCGCCAATGCCACCAAGCTCTATGGCGTCGCCGTCAAATGCGCGACGATCACCCCCGACGAGGCGCGGGTCGAGGAATTCAAGCTCAAGAAGATGTGGAAGTCGCCCAACGGCACCATCCGCAACATCCTGGGCGGCGTCGTCTTCCGTGAGCCGATCGTCATCCAGAACGTGCCGCGGCTGGTGCCCGGCTGGACCGACCCCATCGTCGTCGGCCGCCACGCTTTCGGCGATCAGTACCGCGCCACCGACACGCTGATCCCCGGCCCCGGCAAGCTGCGGCTGGTGTTCGAAGGCGCCGACGGCCAGAACCTCGACCTCGATGTGTTCGATTTCCCCAGCGCCGGTGTCGCCATGGCGATGTACAACCTCGACGATTTCGATCCGCGATTTCGCCCGCGCCTCGATGAATTACGGGCTCAACCTTGGCTGGCCGGTCTATCTGTCGACCAAGAACACCATCCTCAAGGCCTATGACGGCCGCTTCAAGGATCTGTTCCAGGAAGTGTTCGACGCCGAATTCAAGACCCAGTTCGAAGCCAAGGGCATCCATTACGAGCACCGCCTGATCGACGACATGGTCGCCGCCTCGCTCAAGTGGAGCGGCAAATATGTCTGGGCCTGCAAGAATTACGACGGCGACGTCCAGTCCGACACTGTCGCGCAGGGCTTCGGCTCGCTCGGCCTGATGACCTCGGTGCTGCTCTCGCCCGATGGCAAAACGGTTGAGGCCGAAGCCGCCCACGGCACCGTCACCCGCCACTACCGCCAGCACCAGCAGGGCAAGGCGACCTCGACCAACCCGGTCGCCTCGATCTTCGCCTGGACCCGCGGCCTGATGTACCGCGGCAAGTTCGACGAGACCCCCGAAGTGGTGGAATTCGCCAAGACGCTCGAGCGCGTCTGCATCGAAACCGTCGAAAGCGGCAAGATGACCAAGGACCTCGCCATCCTGATCGGCCCGGACCAGCCGTGGCTGACCACCGAAGGCTTCTTCGAGGCGATCGTCGACGGGCTTGAGGCGGCGATGGCCAAGGGGTGATGACCAGGGGGTGAGGGTGTTTCGGGGGGCACTCCCTATTTTTCCGGCGAAGAAGAGTGAATCTCGCACAAAGCCACGAAGCCACAAAGAGACCGCGTCAGCGGCACTGATCCCTGCCACGCACGCGTCCGGAAATTGATATCTCCGCGAAGAACAACACCTTCGTGTCTTTGTGGCTTCGTGCGAACCAAATTTTCTGTTCTGTTTGTCGGCCTCACCGCCGGACACAACCCATCCCCCGCCGGCGAACGCGGGATAACGCCAAGGGTGAATCGCGAGCGGACGGGTGCGGCAGGCGCGGGGGTGCCTGAACCGTACAGGCATGGCTGGCGCGCTCTTTATGCGAACGGCTGACGAGCAGCGCGCCTGTTCTCGGTAGCTTGGTCCTTCGCACGAGGCGGAGCGGGTCGGACTCGCTGCCCTGCCGCTGGCCACCGGGGCATACCCCGGGATTTTGCAGCCGGAGATCGCCGGCCACTCCTCGCATCTGTGATTGCGCGGACGCCTCCGCTGGGGAGTGCGCCGGCCGCGAGCGGGGTTGAGCAGACGAAGTGCACACTCGCCCCCGCACCCGTCGCTGTGCCAGTTTGCACTGACGGTGGGGCTTATAACCGATATGGTTACAAATGTCAAGTGAGAACCACCGGGGACATCCGCTCATGCTGAGCTTGTCGAGTCGAAGGCGACCGTAGGTCAACGATTGCGTGTCCCCGTCCGACGGTGCAGACTGCCAGACTGCTGCAAGCCGGTTTGCACGCAGGAGGGGGGGGCTTGTGTTTGGGGGTTATACCAAATCTCGATGATACTGACTCTTCTCCCCTCCTGTTGAGCTGCGCTCGACTGCGTCTCAGGGGAGGGGCAGGGCTATCGCATATTCCGAACTGCTCTTTCTTCTCCCCTCCCGCTTGCGGGAGGGGTTGGGGGTGGGTGAGTCTGAATTTGATGCGAAACCGTCGATTTCGTCCGACTGACCCACCCCTAACCCCTCCCGCAAGCGGGAGGGGGACTGGGATGCACAGGCACCAAATGGAATATGCGATAGCCCTGCCCTGAGACGCAGTCGAGCGCAGCTCAACGGGAGGGGCTTTGTAGGTTTCGATCATCGAGATTTGGTATTATTGCACCTGTCAACGTAACCACCGGTCACCGTAACCCCCGGAATTGAAAGGGTGCTGGAAGGTAATTAGTATAGTGTCCCCAGAATTAGTGTCCCCAGAATTAGTGTCCCCAGAATTAGTGTCCCCAGAATTATGCCAATCGCCACGGCTCGATTGTCGATGTCGCCGACATGATCGGCAATCCCACCCGCATCTTCATGT
Source organism: uncultured Alphaproteobacteria bacterium (assembly GCA_963791765.1). Lineage (GTDB taxonomy): Bacteria > Pseudomonadota > Alphaproteobacteria > Sphingomonadales > Sphingomonadaceae > Novosphingobium. The sequence goes on along the minus strand of CAWBTL010000002.1, from coordinate 1,048,865 downwards.
TTGACGAATACGGCATCGCCCAATCGGGCGACGGCGCGGCGCTGACCCCGGCCAATGGCGCGCGGTTCCTCTATACCGGGCAGGCATGGATTGCGGACCTGGGGATGTACTACTACAAGGCGCGGGTATATTCTCCGACGCTGGGGAGGTTTATGCAGACCGATCCGATCGGGTATGACGATCAGGTGAATTTGTATGCTTATGTCGGGAATGATCCGGTTAATGGGGTGGATCCGAGTGGGACAATTTGCATTCAAACGCCACTTGGCAATGAGCATGGTGGAGGTTGTGGTGATGACGGGATTACTGGGAGGCAAAGCGCCCAGCAGACTAAGTCGGACAAGTCTAAAAATGCAAAAGGGAAAGATCAACCTTCTGTAAGTGGCTCCGATGTAGTCGGAGGTGTGAGCGCTGCTCATGAAGCAATTACAACCGCAGCAGGCAATCAACAGGGTGTCAAAGGCCGTGACCTGGTCCCGCTAAAGACCATTGGGGGAGGGCTCACTGTAGCCAGTGCGGCGCTAGATGCGCAAGCTCAGGTCAGAAAGGGAAGGCCTGCGGATTTAGCAATCGTGAACTCTGGTGGCAGAGCGGCAACCTACATGGCAGTCGGTGCATTTTTTGCACCGGAGACCTTGGGCGGCTCAATCGTTCTGGCTATCGGGGTGGCGGCTGTTGATAAAATTGCCGGCGATAAGATAGGAGCGGCTTACGAAGCTGCGTATTCTAGGGCGGCAGTTAGCATGGGGTCGTGCTTTGAGAATGAAATGTGCCGGTCCCAAGCGGCACAAGTGTCAGGTTTCTAAAGCAAATACTCCATAAAGATACTGAATTTTAATAAGTTATGCTCAATATTAAAATACTAACTTGTTTACTTAAATACATAACACGCTTAACGATTTACTAGGGTGCGATAAATGATTATTGCTACTGCAAATACGAAATATGTCATCCTGCAAATTGTCATGCCATTATCACTTATAATACTCAGCCTAACCTCTGATAGAAGTTTTTCAGATACTATGTACTATCACGTTCTTGGAGTATTTACAGGATATTTAGCATACGCAGCCCTTATTTTTTTGGTAGGGATTTATAGCTTAATATACATACGCAGAAATAGATTTATATCATGCGATGATAAATATCTATATATTATAGGTTACACTATATTAAAACTTTCGGATATCATTGACGTGGATCTTGATGAAACTTTATTTGGATTTAAGAGGATTTCCGTCAACTCAATTAACGCGCGGCGTTTGGTTAGTTCGTACCGAATAAATGAGGACATTAATGTGGTGTTTGATAAACTAAAGTATTTGACGAATGGCGGTGTCAAGCTTAAGCAGCAACACTGCTGAGCAGTAGCCTGAGCCTCCGCCACCAGTCTTGAAAAGACTTCGTTGGGTTTACGGGGTTTACGGTGATGGTGTGGACGGCGCTCTGTTGAGGGTTTGATTCGCATGTAGCGATTCTCCACGGTGTGATCGTCAATGATCCACCACAGGAGCACCGTCCGATGACCAAACTAGCAACCGATTTATCGTCTGTCACGCGCCTTGGCCTCGATCTGGCCAAGCATGTGTTTCAGGTCCACGCCATCGATGCAGCAGGCTGCGAGATTGACAAGCGCGCGATCCGGCGGGGCAAGCTGCTCGACTATTTCGCCGCCTTGCCGCCGTGCATGATTGGCATGGAGGCCTTCAGCTCCGCGCATCACTGGGCGCGCCAGTTCGAGGCGATGGGGCATGAGGTCATGCTGATCCCGCCGATCTATGTGAAGCCTTTCGTCAAGCGGCAGAAGACGGATGCTGCCGATGCCATGGCAATCTGCGAAGCCATGATGTGCCGCGCGACAAACAGGATGAGAGGTCAGCGACAATCAAGGTGAGAATCGGCTGTCGGGGTGTCGGCGAAGAGCGGAGGGCGTAGCCCGCAGCTTGTAGCCGACACCCCGACAGCCGATGGCCCTTTTCAAATGGGTCGCTGATGGTCGTGGCCGACCGGATATTCATGTGCATTTCCAGTGTTGAGGGAGATGCCTTGCGTGCCCGGTCGCCATGTCAACGATCATCAGATGAGGCTTTTCATGAAACATCGACAGAACGATCCGGTGCCGCTGGCGGCGGCCAAATCCGGGTTCAGCCAGGCCACGGCAATTCCGGGGACACCGCAATTTCGGGGACACAATACTTCTGTGGACGCCCCCACGGATGCAAGCGCTAAATTCGGGTATGGGCACGGTATCGGATGCTGCCTTCTGTCCGGCCTGTTGATGCAGCACTTGACTGCTGGCCAGTATGGGAGTGCGCGGGACGGATCCAAATCTAATTAGCGTGCTCTGGGGCACATAGTATTGACCTGGTTTTCCGGCCCCGTTTCGCCGACTGTTGTGCCATACTCTCCTTCGATCGCTTGCCGTCCTCGACGGCCTCTGACAGAGCGGGTGCTTACGCCGCTGCCGCCAAAGCTCTGTAATCCTTTCGATAATCCTCTTCTTTCGTCAGCACCGCCCAGACGATCCGCGCGGTCTTGTTGGCCTGCGCCACGGTAACCAGCATGCGCGGCTTGCGCGCCAGCATGCCTGCCAGCCACGATCCCTCCGGCGCACCGCGCGCCGCAGCCTGACGCACCACCGCGCTCGCCCCGATGATCAGCAGCCGCCTGATGGTGCGCTCGCCCATCTTCGAGGTTCGCCCCAGCTTCTGCTTGCCGCCGGTGGACTTTTGCAAGGGTGTCAGCCCTAGCCAGGCGGCAAAGTCGCGGCCCCTTGCAAAGCCTTCAGGCGGCGGTGCCAGCGCGGCGATGGCGGTCGCGCCAATCGGCCCGATGCCGGGAATGGTCATCAGCCGCCGCGCGGTCGCATCCTCGCGGGCGCGCCTGGCGATCTCCTTGTCCAGCTCGGCGATCTTCGCGTCGAAGCCCTCGATCATGTCCAGCATCATCCTGAACATCGCACGCGCCGCCTCGGGAAGGGACGCGCCAAGCTCGTCGTCGAGCAGATCGCCGAGCATGGCCACATGCGACGGCCCTTTCGGCGCCACCCAGCCATACTCGGCCAGGTGACCGCGCAATGCATTGATCGTCTGCGTGCGCTGGCGCACCAGCAGGTCGCGCGTGCGGAATACCAGCGCAAGAGCCTGCTGCTCGCTCTTGACCGCGACAAAGCGCATGTTGGGACGCACCGCCGCCTCGCAGATCGCCTCGGCATCGGCGGCATCGTTCTTGTGCCGCTTGACGAAGGGCTTGACGTAAGCAGGCGGGATCAGCCGCACCTCATGCCCCAGGGTGGCCAGTTCCCGCGCCCAGTGATGCGAACCCCCGCACGCCTCCAGCGCCACCACACAGCGCGGCTGCGAAGCGAAGAACTCCAGAACCTTGCCCCGCGCAAGCCGCCGGCTGAACACCTGCCGTCCACCCGCATCAGCGCCATGCGCGTGAAAAACGTTCTTTGCGATATCCAGACCAATCGTGCTAACTTCAACCACGGACGCCTCCTCTTGTGATGTTCAACAACACCACCTTGGCACAAAGATGCCGTCGGGGGGCGTCCACCCCATCTAATTACCATCCGTCCGCCTCCCCGGCATTGGCCCGCGCCGTTGCGGTCCCAGCTTGCGTGCGATAGCAGCCTCGGCTGCGGCGATCCACTCCGGCGTGGCGAGCGGGCGGCAGGCGCGGATGCGCGCCTCGATCACCGCCGCTGTTACCAGGCGGCAGGGTAGCAGGCAAAGTAGGGGAAGCCTAATTGGTATTGTGTCCCCGAAATGATGTCGCGCTCAACCCGGTGCGGGCGCGGCTGGTGGCGCGGGCACAGGACTGGGCGTGGTCGAGCACGCGGGCGCTGATTGCGGGGGCGGACGATCATGTCGTGAACGTCGCCCCGGCGCTGGCGCGGGTTGGGGACTTTGCCGCGTTCCTTTCCGAGGAGTTCGACGAGGCGCTGACTTATGCGGCGCTGCGCAAGGCGGAGAGCGTGGGGCGGCCGGCGGGCTCGGCGCAGTGGCTGGCGGAGATGGAGGAGCGCAGCGGCAAGGTGCTGACGGCGCAGAAGCGGGGGCCGAAGGGGAGGAGCATTCCCGGTGTTCCCGTCAAGCGCGCCTAATGCTTCAGCCCGTGGCGCAGCTGGTAGCGGTCGCCTTCGAAATCCTCGAACAGCTGTGACAGCGAGGGGTGATCGACCGGGCCGCTTTCGCCGTCGGCGAGCAGGTTCTGCTGGCTGACATACGCGACATAGCTGGATTCACCGTTTTCGGCGAGCAGGTGGTAATAGGGCTGTTCGCGATTTGGCCGCACTTCGGGCGGGATCGATTCGTACCATTCCTCGCTGTTGGCGAAGACCGGATCGATATCGAAAATGACGCCGCGAAAGTCGTAGATCCGGTGGCGCACGATATCGCCGATGGCAAAGCGCGCCCGCGTCTGGCGGGGCGCATCGACCTGGCGGCCGGCTTGCGGTGAATAGAAGGAGGCACGTTCCATATCCGCAATATAGGCTTGGCACTGCATCTTAACAAGCGGATGCGCCGGCCCGTCCCCGGAATTGCCCGCAACAGGGGCTTGGCAAGCGGCACGCCTTCAGCTAACCGCCGCGCTTCGCCGACCGGGCAGGGCCGCAAACCCCGCCAAAGCACTTCGCGGAGAGGTGGCAGAGAGGTCGAATGCGCCGCACTCGAAATGCGGTTTACGGGCAACCGTAACGTGGGTTCGAATCCCACCCTCTCCGCCAGAGTCGCATTCGCGAAGCTCCATAATTCTTCATTATTCCTTGATTTTCTGCCATTTTTAGGCAATATGCGTTCCTGCTTTGTTTGCATTCTTCCATGTGCGTCCATCAAGTTCTGGGGGCACTCGTGGGGGCATCGAACTTCAAAATTGGGGGCACTGATGCTCAGCGAAATTGCGGTACGACATGCCAAGCCTAAGGACCGGGACTACAAGCTTTCGGACGCGGAAGGTCTTTACCTATTCGTCGCGAAGTCCGGCCATCGGAGCTGGCGTTTGAAATACCGCTTCGCCGGGAAGGAGCGCCGTCTAATATTGGGCTCTTATCCGGCTGTTTCGCTGAAGGAGGCGCGTGCTCTACGCCTCGGCAACCGGCGCCTCGGACATCAACAACCTCGCCTATGCGACCCGGCTTGGCCTGTGGGGTCCGGAAACCGCTTTCGCCAACCGCGAAGCCCTTCGCCCGCCGAGATCCGCGATGGCGGGATCGCGGCGATGGAACTGGTGGCGCGCGATTTGAAGGCGCTCGGGCTCTATACCCCGCCGCGGGCGCTGTCGTTCGCGGGGGTCGAATACGATATCCTCGAGCATTGCCTGAGCGCCAGACCAGATCGCGGTCTACGATGCCTATGCGCAAGGCCTGGGCGATCATCCACGCCAATTGCGACGAGGCGCTCGAAGCAGACCCGGATCGTCGACACAGGACAGCGGCGACACGCTGAACTCGAGGCGCCAAAGCCGCGGCGCTCAGTCGATCTTCGAGGGCACCAAGCAGAGGTTCTTCGCCCAGCTCCTGCTCTCGATGAAACTGCCGAGCCTGCTCCCCGCGATCGAGACCGCGCTCGCCGAAGGCAATGCCGTGGTGGTGCAACTGGTCTCGACCGCAGCCCTGGCGCGGCCCTCCCGGTCTCGCGGCCCTTGCGCGCCTGCGGCATTCCCTATCGCGGCATGAACGTGTTCTGGCTGTGGATGGTCGCCGACATGTGCGGTTACGCCTCGCCCTATTGGATGACCTACAACCAGGCGAAGAGCCTCGGCGCCCAGGTCCGCAAAGGCGAGAAGTCGACGATCGCGATTTTCTACAAGAGCTACACCAGGGAGGTCGAAGCGCCCGACACCGGCGAGAATAGTCCGACGAGGCCCGCCGGGTGTTGAAGGCCTACCCGGTGTTCAACGCCGATCAGGTCGAGGGCCTGCCCGACCGCTATCATCCCGCGGCCTCGCTCGAACTGGTCGAGCCCGCCGGCCGCGATACCGGGCGCGGCGTCGAGCGTGACGCTCAGGCCCGCGTCGCGCCCGTAAAGGTCGATGCCCCCGCCGCCCGAATAGTCAGCCGAATAGACCGGATCGAACAGCGCTGCCGCCGCACTGTTCACCGGCAGGATTGCATAGACCTGGCGGCCATCGGCAAATTGCAGTCCGGCATTGCTGCTGAAGCTGTCGGCATTGAACCGATCGAGGACGTCGCGCGAACCGCCGGTGCCGGGGATGAATTCGTAAGCGAAGAGATCCCCGCCGCCGCGCGCATCGACGCGAATTTCGCTGCCATTGTCGCTGGCGATGTCTATCTCGGCACCGGCCAGACGCAATTCACCTACAGGCATTGTGCTGAGTACGTTGCTGGTGCCGGGGGCAAAGAAGTATTCGATGAGGTCGGTGGTGGTGCCGTAGGGAATGTTCAGTGCGGCAGTTCCGGTTGCACCGGTTCGCGCCGACACCGAGGTTAGACTGTCAACGCCGAAACCGGAGCGATTCTGGTCGCCGGAACGTTTACGCCGCCAAGAAATATAGGTGCGTTCGAGCCAATTTCGAGTAAACCCCAGCGGAGCGCGCAACACGCCGTTCTGCTGGATGTTGGCGCCAAGCGACCCGAAGGTAGGCTACCGGCGGACAACGGTGTCGCCGGATTGGCTGTGCTGGTGCGTTCGAAGCTGACCAACCCGTCGACGTTGTTCGAGGCGATAACAAAGGGGTCTGGCGTTCCTGCTCTGCCCGCGCGGCGATCTTCGAGCAATTGCTGCAGATCTCCGGTGCCGGTCGTGGCATAGATCTGGTCAGCCTTGAGCACCAGATCGCCGTTCGACTGCAGGATCCCGGACAGGCCGGGCTGAAATTGGCCTGTTGACGTGTCGGCGATGCCGGCAGTGCCGATCAACCTGATTTCACCGGTTGCTTCCAGCGTCGCGGTGTGGTCCGTCGCTGCATTCCGCGCGGCGACGTTGAAATGGACCGCGCCGGCGATGTCGATCGCTTTGCCGGTAAACTTGATGTCACCCGCCCCATCGGCAATAGTTTGGCCCGTCAAGTCCTTGCTGCTGCTCGAAAGCCGGACATAGGCGGCTTCTATCTGCGCGTTCGAACCGGCGGCGGCGGTGATGGTCAGTTGGCCTGGAGTTCGCGCGGCATCCGAACTGTCCGTCGTCGCAATGAAGGATTTTGCCAAGTTCGAGCCTGACTTCGCCGACAGTAGTGAGGCTACCTCTCGCGATTACGCTGTCAAAGCCGGCCTCCATGATCTGCGAAGCAAACAGGGCTTCACCGGCATTGGCGGTGCCATCGTCTTGCTGGCGGATGGTTGGGGCAACCCAATCCAGGATGCCGCCGCTGGCGCGGGTGTGGCCGGTGTCGGCATCGCCGTCGTCACCGCCCAGCGCGGTAAGATGCGCGCCTGTCATAAGGGCACCGTTACCGATAACTAGCCGCCCGGCATCGCTCCACTGGGCAACCCGTGCGAAACTCGACTGCGATACGCGTTCGTCGAAGCTGCCGCTCGCACCGTTCAAGTTTATCCTGGCGCCCGCTTCCGCGACCAGCTTGCTGCTCGGATCGATCGGACTGTCGTAACCGGTGGCCACCAGCGGCGAACCGAAACTGGCGGTCGAAATCGTACCGCCGCCGATCATCAGGCCGATGCGTTGCTGCTGGCCATTGGCCAGGAACGGCGCTCGCGGATCGTAGAGCGCGGCGCCCGACAGATCGGTGACACTGCCTGCGGCAAGGTGGATTCCTTCGTTAAGCGCCACCCTTCCGGTGAAAACAAGGTTTACATCGAAGTTGATGCCTGGCTCGACAAGGCTGAATAGCTGGCCGTTTGTAAGTCTCTCGCCTCGCCGCGTGACATTGACAAGGACGGTTGCATTTTCGTCGATCCGCTGGTCTGTCCGGCTGTGCCGCCGCCCAGGACATCGGACAGGCCGTTGCCGCCAAACGCCGCGTCGCGTATGCCAAGCACGCGGCGATCCAACCGCAAGTTTCTCAGCGTGTCGTTCTGGACGATGCTGCCGCCTGCGATGCGGATCGTGCCTGCGTTGTAGAGGCGAGGGATCGTGATCGATGCTCCAGCAGCGCCGGTAATCGCCCCGCCTTGCGAGACCTCCAGCTCTGTCAGTCCGCCCAGCTTGAGATTGGCGGCCTTGCGATCCCAGACCTCGGTGGGGATCAGCGGAGTCAGTACGGACAGGATGTCTGCTCCGGTTGCCAGGCTGGTGAGCTGGTTGAGGGTCGCGGCATCGAGGATCGAAGGCAGAACAGTCTGGGTCAGGTCCGGAGTCTTCGTCGCTGCCGACTACGAAGCGCTCCGTATCCAGAAAGGCGGATCGCCCGTGTTGCCATTGCTGAACAGACCCGAGACAATCCGCGATTTGAATGCAGACAAATCAAGCGTGCCGAAATCCCGTCTTCGCGAAAAAGTCGAGGCCGATGCGTGGCCCACGGGCACCCGGCTGCGATCCCATGGCAATATCGGGAGCCACCAGCCTGAAGGTACCGCCGCCGGTAAATCCGAAGCCCTTGATCGAGCTTGCATCAAAACTCACTTCCGCACTGGCCTGACTGGGAACCAGCGCGGGCGTGATAAGGGCCTGACCAAGGGTGTAAGGCGTGAAACCAACGCTCTGGTTAATCCCGCCAAGCGGGCTTTGGGCAGCGCTGGTGTTTTCACCCGATGGATCCGTAAGGCTCACCGAGGCATATCGCGTTTCGTTGATCAACGATACATTGCCGCCCCTGCCCGACAGATCGAGTTCGCCATCCGGCCCGACATATCCGCCAGAGGAAACGTCGAGAAGTCCCGACGCGGCGATGTGTATGCTGCCCGAAAGATCGGTTGCGCCGGTGGGCAGCGAATGCGACCCGGCGATAGCGATGAAGGCATTGGGCGCAACCGTCAGGCTGATCGATCCGCCATTGTCCCAGGCACTGCCAACAAAATTGCCGTCGCCGCTAAAATCGTTGACCCACAGGCCTGCGGTCGAGAGCGTGCCGCTGACATTGATGTCGAACGGGTTGAGGTCTGCCAACCCCGCGGAAAATTCTCTGATGTCGTCGTCGGTGCGGAATGGTGATCCGGCGTTGCCATCGCTTCTTCCCGGAAGATTGTTGTAATCGACCGTCCGCACGTTGATCCTGCCTGATGGTGCCGATACGGTCCCGTCAAGGTTAATGGTTCGTCCTGCCTCGATCAGCAGCGAAGCACCGTTCGCAAGCTTGAGCGCACTGCCTGAATTGAAGTTCACGCCGCCTGTGGTCCGAAGCGACAGGGCGGAGAGCCCAGCGGCCGACAATCTGGTATCGTCGAGGTGGATCGTGCCCTCGGGCACCGCAGTTCCGCCATGATCGAGCAGTATGTCACCGGTCAGTCCGGCGCTGGCTCCGAACCGGAATGCGCCGACGTGAAGATAGCCGCCGGCGGGCAATTGCGCGGGGCTGGACTGCAACAGCCGCGGATAGCCGGTGATGAGCGATTCCACGCTGGGACGATGCGAACCGGCCAATTGACGCGAACCGGCAAAGGCATCGCCATGCAGCGTGGCGTCCAGCGATATATAGGGGGCGCTTACAATCAGCGAACCGGCATCGCGGCCTTCGTCATAGCCATATTCAAAGCGCTCGCCTTGCAGGATCGAGCTGGAATAGGTTCGCGATATGCCGAATTTGGCCTGCACTTCGCTGAAGCCATCGCCGATTGCGACATCGCGATCGTTGGGGTCCGCCAGCCCGATGTCGATTGCCCGGCCGTCAGCCGTCAGCAGGCGGCTGGTGCGAACGATGCCATCCAGATACCGTACCCATCCACCCGAAAAATCGATCGTCGCATCGCGCGCGATCGTGATTTTCGGTGCGGTTGTCAGCGGTGTGGGTGCCACCATCGTTGCAACGTTGAGGCTGAGCGATCCGCCCCTGGTCATCAATTCGGAGGCTGTGACGCCGATCTGGCTGGCGGCGCTGCCAGCTTCGATCAATGGCGATCCGACATAGGCAACGCCGTCGTCGCGAACCCCGGTTATGCGCGGATCGACATATACCGCAGCGCCGTTCAGCGTAAATTGGCCGTTGGTATTGGTTTCGCGGTAGTTCGGCGTATCGCGCAGCTCGTTGCGCTTTACCGGGTCGATCAGCAGGCTGTGCCGCGAGGCATCGAGTTCCACGTCCTTGACGCCCGAAACGTCGATCAGTGCACCTGCGGCTATATCGATGTGACTTGCCGCCAGTGCAACCTCAGCACCGGGGATGTTGCCCGCGAAGCGATCGGCTATGAATTGCGTTCCAGCTTTGCCGCCGATTTGCACATTTGCATTGGGGGCAAGCAGAAGCGCGTTTTGACCGATCATGACCGCTGCCGGTCCAACCTCTCCCAGCGGCGATAGGATCCCATCTATCGGATTGAGGTAAACAGCGCCGATCTGAATTTGCGACTGTTTGAACTTTGCCGGGTCGCTTGGCGTGCCCTGGGGAATTGTCTCTTCGCGTTCGATGCCATCGGTAGGATCGGCGAACTTGGTCTGGTCGGGCAGTATTACCAGGCCGCTGGCCCTGGTCGCGTCAGCCGATCCGGCCAGGGTTACCGTGCCCGCCGTAAGCGAGATATTGCCGTTGCGTGATACGCTGGTGGTGGCCGCGATTAGTCCGGAATTCTTGACGCTTCCGGCCAGCCCCGTCCCAAGCGAGGCATAGCCGCGCTGCGTTTCGATAAGGCCGCTGTTTTCAGCGTGTGCCCCGTTGCCGCTAAACGGCGTGCGCAGGATAATGCCCCGAACGTTGGGATCGGCGCTGTTTGCGGCTCCGGTCGAAACCGTGTGGGTAATAGCGAGGCCGGCCTGCAAGCTCACTTGCCCTTCGGTTGCCGTCAGTTTGCCGTCGTTGGTTACCTGCGGCCCGGTCAGGATGACAAAGCCGCCCTTGCCCGCATCGATGCTCGCGCCGCGCTCTACGGTGACAGCGCCCGAGGTGTCGGCTGCCAGCGCCGCCGCCAGCTCGGGAAGACCGGGCTTGTAAAACCCTTCAAGCAGTGTGGAGGTCAGCTGGCCGCCCAGCGTGCTATCGATACCGACTTGCAGCAGACCGTTCTGCAGGAAGGCGTTGTTCCGCTCTTGCAGCGTCGTGGCGAGGTATCCGTTTTCGACACTGGTACTGCCTGGCACCGGTCGCGCGCCGGGCTTGAGGAAATTGCCGATGTCGAGACTGCTGGCGAGCAGCGAATTGGCGCTGACCTGCGCGCCGTTGTTGAAGATCACCCCGTTGCGGTTGATGATGACGACGGTGCCGTCAGCCTTGATCTTGCCCAGGATGTGCGACGGCGCGGCCAGCGGATCGACCACGCGGTTGACGGCTACCCAGTCCTTCTGCGCAACCCCGGCGAGCTTCTGGTCGAAAGTCAGCGTGGTGTTCGCGCCGACATCGAACCGGTTCCACGACAGGATCGCGCGCGATTCCGTCTGGGTGATGAGGACGAATTTGTTCGCGCCCTCGGTGGTTTCAACCGGAAGCGCGGCACCCTGCCACGTGGCGCGGCGTTGGAGTTGAGGGCGGCCTGCAATGCGCCTGCCGCGAGGCTGGCGGCATCGACGCCGGTCGCCACCACCAGCCCGCTCGTGCCGTCGGGTATTGACCGCGCCACAGCGGTACGGGCCTGGGTCGCGTAGGTGCGGATCTGGTCGGCGCGGCTGCGTGCATCGTTCTGGCGAGCGAGCCCATCGATGGCGGCCTGGCTGCGTATCTGCCCTGGCACGCCGCGCGGCGCGATCGGCGGTGCGGCCACCGTCGGTCCGCGCCGTGCCACCAGCTGGGCATGCGCCGGACTGGCGACGACGATGATGCTGGCAGCCACCGCGACTGCGCTTGCCGAACGCAAAAGCAACGAGCGCGCAGCGATGCCGCCAAGTCCCATGTGCATTTTCCGCATTGTCATGATCCTGAATCCCGTCGCGATCGCCGGTCCGCAAGAGGTTGCGAATCGGTAAAGATTTTCAGGTAGGCGGCGCGTGTTTCGCCCCGCTTACAGATTTGTTGCAGTGCCGGTCCTGGCCGCATCCGCAGGTCTAGTGACCCGAACTGAAATTCGCCACATTATTCGGATGGGGCAGAGCGAACTTCAAATTCAAGAGGGTCACTAGCAACTATATGATTCTAGTGTGGTTCAAGGATTTGAAATTCGCTCAGTGCCTGGCCGATTAATGTGGCGAATTTCAAATCCACCACACTAGAACTTGACCTGCAGATCGGCTTGCAGCACGTTGATCGCCAGCGGCGGGCCGGAGATCTCGTTGGCGCTCATCCAGCGCAGGCCAAAAGTCAGGCTGTCGAGCGGCGCATAGTTGCCGCCGACGAAATAGCCCTTCGAATTGGTCCCGCCGAGGTGGAAGTCGCTGTCGGTCAGCGCATCGAGAACCGCGTCGCTCTCGAGGTAGCGATAGCCGGCAAAGAGGTTCCATTCCCCCTTTTTGCGCGGACTGGCCTGGCCGAGGCGGGCCTCGAAGCGATAGCCCTTGTCGCCGCCGACGAACTCCGCCGGATCGGTCGCGGCGCAGAAGGTGCCGCCGCCGGGACCGTTGTTGTTGTAGGGGCGGCCTTCGAGTCCGTTGCGGCAAATGTCCGCTTCGTCAAAGCCCAGGTTTTTCACGAAGCTACCAGCCAGCCTGACCGTCATGGCGTCGCCGAGCGGGAAGGTTACAGCCGCGTTCAGATCGAGGATCCGGTAAGCGAAGGTATAGCCAAGCAATTGCGGCAGATCGGCATTCGGGCTGATCGTGACGATCCGCCGCAGCGGCGAAAGCGTATTGCCCTTGGTCAGGAACAGCGGCTGGAGGTGGTCGGTCGAGCAGAAGCTGTCCGTTTCAACCTGGCAGGGGGTCGAAAGGTCGCCCTGGAAATTGTGGAAGACATGATAGCCGGCACTGGCCGACAGGGCGATGTCCGAAACCTCGGCGCTGGCTTCGACTTCTGCGGCGAACAGGTATTTTTTCGGTGCCTTGGGCTTGTCGAAGGCAAATGTGGGTGAATTGGGCGATCCGAAATCGAGAGGGAAGGCGCCGCCGCGAAGTGCCAGCTTGAAGCCTTCGCCCAGCATGTCGCCACTGTTGGTTTCAAGCGCGACACCATCAAAATTAACGTCTGGGTCATACAGCAAGTCACTGGACTGGAACGGATTTTCGAATCGGCCCAGAGTGGCGCTGATGAAGCTGGCCGGCTCGATTTTCAGCCAGGCCTTGTCGAGCCAGAGATCGCGCTTGAAGAAGCCGCCGCCCAGTGTGGCATTGGTCGAGATCGGGCCTTCGTTGTCGCCGGTTGCGATGGTGATCCCGGCGGTGACGCCCTGAGTGACGTTGATATCCACGCCCAGCCGCGCGCGCAGGCGGGCGCGGTTCCATTGATCGTTGCGCGAATTGAGGATTGGCAACAACAGCCGCGGATCGTCGATGCCATAAGGGCTGTTGGCATTGATCGTCGCAAAGTCGACGATTTCGTTGGAATTGACCTTCGAATAGAGTTCGGACTGAGAGCGCACCCGGATATCACCGTGGATGGCGATGCGGCGGGTCCAGTCGGGCGCGGCCAGTTCAGGCGCGGCCCAACCGCCGCTGCGGGCTTCCTGCATCACTTCGGCGCGCAGCTCTTCCTTGATCTGGGTGCGAACTGATTTAGGGATATAAGGCACGCGGATCGCGCCCGAAGCCGGCGGTGGCAGTTCGGCAGAGGCAGTGCGCTGACCGGCGGCGCGGGCCTGGGCCGCTTCGGCCTCGGCCTGGCGGATCAGCTGCGCGCCGACCTCGGGCTTGAGCGCGCGTTGCTGGACAAGCGCGCGCACGAGATTGACCATGGCGCTGTCGGACGGCGGCTGTGCTGCTGAATTCGGCTGCCGCTGCGGCATCGCCTTCTGCCGATTGAGCCCAAGCGGCGGCAGGCGCCAGCAGGGTCGTGGCGAGCAGCGCTCCCTTGAGTAGTTGCTGCTTCCAGCCAGAGGTAGCCATTGCGAAAATCCTTCTAAGATACGGTTTCATTTAATTGGATGGGCGGGTTCAGAACCGCTTGCGCCCGACTTTGACCCGCTGCGGCATGCGGATCGATTCAGGTGGCGGTTTGAGATTGGACGCGGATTGCAGCAGCGCGAGCACGGCCTGATCGAGCTGGGAATTGCCGCTGGTCTTGACCAGTCTCGCCTGCGCCATCGCGCCCGAAGAGGTCACCCAGATGTCGTATTCGCTGACAAAGGCATCGACATTCACCCTGCCGCTGTTCTTGATATGCGCCTCCAGCGCATTGGCGAGGTTGCGGCCCCAAAAGCGGTCGAGGCCTGCCGGTGCCTTGGGGCCGCAATTGAGCCCCTGGCACGGTGCGGTGGCCACAGGCGCACCCATGCCGCCGCCGGTGCCTGACTGCATGCCATAGGCGTCGCTGCCCGCCTGGGCGGGACCGTCGATCTGCATCGGCGCAGGGGCTGGCTTGTCAGGCTGGGGCACCGGATCAGGGGTATCGAGCGGTTTGTCCTCAGGCTCCGGCGGCTTTTCCTCGGGCGGCGGTGGGGGCGGGGGAGGGGGTGGCAGCATGTCGACTATGGTTGCCTGTTCCTGATCGACCTTGACGCCATTGATGCCGGTGATCAGTCCATAGACGAACCACACGAGCGATATCGCCACGACCACGCCAAGCGCGATCAATGCCCATTTTACCTGGCTGCTGCCGGTTGGTGGCTGGAAGGCGGGTTTACTGGCCATGGCGCAAGCAATCCATCAGGCTCCCTTGGCCTTGCCGGTAACCAGGCCAACCTTGTTGAGATCGAGCCGGCGGCACAGGTCGAGCACTTCCATGATCTTGCCATATTGCGCGGTGGTATCGCCCTTGAGCACGATCGGCACATCGGGGTTGGATGCCTTGGCGTTGCGTAGGCGGGTTTCGAGATCGGGCAGCGTCACCGGGAAGGCATCCATGAACACCTGGCCCTCGCTGTTGACGGTCAGCGCGATGGTCTTGGGCTGGACCAGGCTCTTGGCCGCGCTCGCCTTGGGCAGATCGACCTTGATGCCCTGGACCGATGCCGTCGCCATCAGGATGAAGATGACGAGCAGCACATAGGCCAGGTCGAGCATCGGGGTGATGTTGATGTCGTCATAGGCCTTGCGGCCGCCACCTGCTTGCATGTCGCTTCTCCTTCGTTCGCGGCGGCTATTCGGCGGCCAGGGCGGTCGCGTTGTCGTTGACCTGGTTGGCGGCGACTTCGGCAAGGCGGGTCACCAACCGGTCGACGAACACGCGCATCTCGTCGGCGATCGCGGATATCCGGCTGTTGAGGTAGTTGTAGCCGAACAGCGATGGGATCGCGCAGGCCAGGCCCGCGATCGTCGCCAGCAGCGCGGCGGCGATACCCGGCGCAATCGCATTGACGTTGACGTCACCGGCCATGGCTACACCGCCGAAGGTGCTCATCACCCCGATGACCGTGCCGAGCAGGCCGATGAACGGGCCGCCGGAAATAGCGATGGTCAGGATCACCATCCACTTGTCGAACTTCTGGTTTTCATCGACCACTTGCGCATCGACTGCGGCTCGGATCGCCTCGACCGCTTCGCCGGTCAGTGAAGCACGGCCACGGCGCTGGCGCACCGCCAGTTCCTCGAGCCCGGTCTTGTAGAGATTTCCGAGCGGCGCCTGATGGATGTAGGTGACTTCGGCGGAATCGATTCCCGGGATGGTATCGATCGGCACCAGTTCTTCATGCATGTCGGCAAAGCGCTTCTTGAACACCGCATTGCCTCGCTCGACCTTGTTGAGATACCGCACCTTGGCGATCATCAGTGCAATCGCCGCGCCCAGCAGCAACATGCACAGGCCGATGATGAATGCGTCGAGCGCGTGGATCTTGCTGAAGATAAAGAACAGCACACCGCCGCCGCCGCCCTGCTTTTCGGCGCTTTCCGAAACAGAGACGAGCTTGCTCGATGCGCCTTCGGCACTGGCCATGGCCAGGATCATCGCGGCGGGGCGGGCAATCTTCGAAAGGCGGACTTCGTCGAGTTCGCCGGTGAACGGCATGGTGGCGGAACCGCCCAGAGAGATCGGGCCGTCGATCGCCGGAAGCGCCGCGGACGCCGAGCCGGCCTCGATGCCGTTGACGTAAAGCTTGATCGTTGCGCCATCGGCAGCCACCGCGACATGCGACCATTCCTTCTGCTTGATCGTGGTCGCAGCCTGCGCGGTCGCTCCGCCGATGCTGACATAGGGTGCGCCACCGTTGATGCCGATGGTCATCGAACCGCGCGCGAAGATCGCGGCATTGCCGACGATCTGGTCGGGCTTGACCCAGGCGGAGAATGTGAACGGCGAAGCTGCGGCGATGGCCAGCGAGGGCGAGGGGTTGATGGTGATCGGCCTTGCCCCGGGAACCGCGCGCTGCGTCCGATGATGCCGCTTTCGTTAACGCCCGGAACCGCGCCGATGGCGCTGTTGGCGTTGGCGGTCTTGTCGGTGGCGGGCTGGCCGGTGTTGTCGTTGAAGTGATAGACGGCGCTGTAATCGGCATCGAAAGTGCCGGCGACATCCTCGCCGATCTTCGCGTTCTTGTTGCCGAAATAGATCCACAGCTGCTTCTTCTCACCGCCGTTCAGTGCCGGAACCGAAACCCACAGCGTCGCCAGTCCGTCCTTCGAATTGTAGCTTTCGAGGTGATAGGGCAGCGGGGTCTTGCCGTCGGCATCGACGACGCGCAGGTCAGCGCCGTTTTCAAGCGCTTCGGTGAAGGTGAAATTGCCGCTGTGCAGGCGCACCAGCACCACCGTGCGCCCGATCGCACCGCTGACGTTGACGCCGCTGGCGGTGGTATCGACCGTCACCGGCTTGCGATAGGACCACTCCTTGTTCCACCAGCCTTCGGCATGCGCCTGAGCGGTAATCGTCAACGAGAGGAACAATGCGAGCAGGAGCCTGAGCATGGCTTTTCCTTTGGTGTGCAGGTTAAGCATTAGAATTCACCCTTTACGGAGAAGGTGACGCGCGGATCGCCCTGTTCGGCGTCGGTCGTCGAGCGCAGCGGGACGCTGCCGACGACTTCGCCCGACAAACGGCCGAACAGCTTGATCCGCAGTCCGCCGCCGACGCTGGCGACACGGAATAGGGATGTAACCTCAAGCCCCGGATCGATAATCGAAACCACGCCGGCCTCGGCGAAAGCAAAAAAGCGCGCCTCATCGACGAATTTGCCAAGTCGCGTCGCCAGCGACGGCGCCCTGAGCTCGATCGAGGTGACATAGCCGCGGTCGCCGACCACCTCGGACTGGAAATAGCCGCGCACCGTGGAAAGACCGCCGATGGCGAATTGCTCGTTGGAAACGAGATGGCTGTCGGCGTACTGCCCCGAAAAGCGCATTTCGGTCACCCAGTCGCCGCCGAGTATCCGGGTGTAGGTGGCGTCGAGATTGATGTGAGCGAAGTTCTCGGTGGCATCGAGTTCGCGGTTGGTGAACTGATCCTCGGGTTGGCAGACGGTGGCAGTGGGATCGAAGCAGTCGATCCGCTTGATCACGCGCAGCCCCAGAGTTGAGGTCAGCCCGATATCGAGCGACGATTTCTCGCGCGACATGGAGAAATTATAGCCCAGCGTCAGCGGAACATAGCGGATCGGCTGGTTGGTGATCGTGCCGCGCAGGCCGATGTCCTGCTTGAAGTCCTTAAAGTCGAGCCCGGCGCGGAACGCGTGATAATCTCGCTCGGTATCGAGGCGGTAGATTGCCTGGATGCCCACCTGATAGCCGTTGCCCAGCACGTTGGTGCCGCCCAGCGCGGCGATGTTGCTGTTCGACTTGTAGCCGCTGACCAGCAGCGTCCACGGCGATCCCAGCAGCGGTGCGGAATAGGACCCGAAGTAAGCCTCGCTGTCCGACAGCCGTCTGGGTGCAATCGCCGCGCCGAGTGTCAGCGTGTGACCCACGCCCCACAGATTGGTGTGGCGAACCGATCCGCTGACGCGAAGGTCTGTGGTGCCGGGGCTGTTGTCGTTATTGACTTCAAGGGTAGCGTGGATCGGCCGACTGTCAGTCACCTTGAGGTCGACGTCGATGGTCCCGGGCTGCGCGCCGGCATCGAAAGCAGGCACGATCTCGCGATCAGGGAAACGGTTGGCGTCGGCCAGTTCCTGCTGCAGTTTCTTGAAGTTGAGCGGCTCGCCCGCGCGCACCGATGGCAGCTGGCGCAGCACGCCCGCGGCCGAATGGTGCTTTGCATCGGAAACCTTGACTGCGCCCACCGGCGCCTCGCCGACCGCGATCCGCACCAGCCCCTGCGCGAAATCCTCCTGCGGCTGCGGCGGCACCTCGACGATGGTCGCCTCGTAACCGGCGCGCGCATAGGCATCCTGCACGGCCTTGCGCGCCGCCTCGACATCGGATGGCCGTTTGCCGGGTCCCATGAAAGGATAGACGATGCGTTCGATTTCGCCTGCAGTGAGTTTGGTGACGCCGGTGACGTCGATTGCCTGGATGGTGAAAGTCTCGGGCGGCGCGACATATTGCGGCGCAGGGGCTTGATTTGCGCATGTGCTGCGGACGGCGCAAGACCGGCGGCAAGGCTCGCCGCCAGCCCGACTGTCCAATCAGCCAGAGTCGAATTCAATTTCATTGTGTTGCAACGCGTCCTGCGGGAATCATGCAGCAGTCATGATCTGCGCTGCGTCTGCCCGCCCTTAATGAAAGCTAGGCGACTCTTTGCTTGCACAATTGTTACACTGCGTCCGGCAGTTATTTCAGATCTGTGACAGCCGCCGGGCCAGAGTGATTGCTGCCTGTCGCCAGGTGAACTCTGCGGCGTGCTGCCGCCCCTTGTCGGACTGCAGCTGGCGGCGTCCCGGATTGTCGGTCAGGTTGGCGATCTGCCAGGTCCAATCGAGCACATCATCGGGCTGGGCGTAGCTCGCGGCGGCGCCGCAAACCTCGGGCATGGCTCCGCAAGGCGCGACAACGGCGGGGCAGCCCAGCAGCATCGCCTCGAGCGGAGGCAGTCCGAAGCCTTCGGTGGTCGATGGAAAGGCAAGGCACAGCGCCTGCTCGATCAGGCCGCGCAGCTCGCCGTCGCTGACCCGCCCGGCGAAAACCACATTGGCCGGCACCTCATGGCCAGCCGCGACAAAATCGGCTCGCCCCGCGCCGCCGAACAGAACCAGCTTCAGGCCGGCAAGTTCGGGGCGGGCAAAAGCTTTCAGCAGTACGGCAATATTCTTGTGCGCCTGCAGGCTTGCCAGGGCGATGACGTAGCCGTGCCGCTCAAGGCCTAGCTGGCGGGTTGACGAATTGTCGGCGGCGATGCGCAATATGTGATCGACGCCGTTGTGGACGACCGAGGCTTTCTGCCGGACACAGCCCGGCCTTGACGATTTCGCCGCGCGAATATTCGGACACGGTCAGCAGATGGCGGTGGCGGCGGGCGATGATTGGCTGGACCAGCCGGTACCAGGCGCGAAATCCAGGGCTATACGAGGCGGGCGAGAGCAGCACCTGGACATCGTGGATCATCGTCACCGCATCGCGGGTCAACATCGGCCCGATGTTGCACAGGTTAAGCAGCAGCCCATCGCCCTTGCGGATCGGCAGCACCAGCTGTTCCCAGGGAATGCCGGTGAGTGGCGGCAGGAGCTTTACAGCCATGCGCATCGAGCCGGCCTGCCCCATGCCATCGCGCGGTGCCAGCACCTGCAGATCAAGCCCGCGCGCCTCCTCGTGCCCCTCGGCAACCAGATCGGCAAGGGCATTGCCAAGTTCCGCCGCAACCCGGTGCACCCCGGTAGGCGCGGCGGAGAGGAACTTGCCGTTGAGTGTGATGCGACGGCTTGGCATCTAGAAGCCCAGATACCGGTTGAGGCCGAGCGCACGGGTGATCCGCTCGGCAATCAAGGGCCCGGCCAGACCTGCGACGACGATGATCGCGAGCAGCAACTGCGGATCATCGATGAGGCCAAAGCGGGTCAGGACAATCCGGGTTCCGGCGATAAACATGACGTGGAGCACGAAGATGGGCATGGTCATACGCCCCAGCACCGCAAGCCAGTGCATCGCAGCGAGGCGCGGCAGGCTGGCGATCCCCAGCAACCCCGCCACCCCGAAAATCGCCGCCGTCATCGCCGGAAAGCGCCAGGCAAGGTTCGATATCTGCGGAGACGACGCCGTCAGCAGGGGCAGATCACGGCCATAGTCGGGAGCGGCTGCCAGCGTGGCCGCGATGATGCCGATTGCCAGCAGCGGCACCAGCAGCGCCCTGATCGCCGCCCGGTGGCGCAACAGGATTGCGTCGATACCGGCGGGAGTCAGCCAGACACCGATGGCGTAGAAAAAGGCGTGGCTGCACACCAGCTTCACCGGGACCGGCATCGGCAAGATCAGCACCAGCGCCTTGAGCGCCAGCGCGAACAGGACAAGTCCTTCGCGTCCCACCCGAGGCAGCAGCAACACCGCCAGCATGTGCATCCAGAACAGCGCGTAGAGAAACCAAAACTGCGAAACCGTGTTCCACGGCAATGACAGGATCACCGGCCAGTAGGAATGGGCCGGGCTGTTGACCAATGAGCCAAGCGCAAAGATCACCGTAAATTGCAGCGCCGACCACAGAAAATAAGGCCAGACCACCGTCGGCAGCAGCCCCCGCACGAATGTCCCCGCCCCCTTCTCCAGCCGCCGGGTGATGAGCAGGCCGGAGAGCAGGAAGAACAACGGCATATGGAAGGTGTAGATCGCGAAAAAGGCGCGGCGAAAACCATCCTGCCCTTGCCCCAGCGGCGAATTGATCAACCCGCCCAGCGCATGCCCGATGACGACAAGCACAATGCCCAGCCCCCGGGCGGTGTCGAGCCAGGCGATGCGGGCGCTCGGGTGGTCGCTCGGGCGGGCGGGTGTAGCCTGGAGCTCGCCATCAGAAATGCGCAGTCCTTGCTTCACGCGACTAGCGGGTCGCTGGTGGCGCGGTTGCGGCGCTGCGGCGGCTCACGACGCGCAGGAACTTCTGCCCCAGTGCCACGCCGGACAACTCGACGAAGCGATAGCCGATCGCTGACAAAGCTGCGGTGACCAGCACGGCCACGGCAATCTCGCCCCAAACATTCGAGGCATATTGCTCTGCCGCGGCCATGCCGATCGGGTGGAACAGATAGATCGAATAGCTGGCCGCACCCCATTTCGGCAACAATCCGCGATTGAGCAGGTTCGATCCGCGTAGACCCGGTATCAGGACAACCGCAAAGAATGCCAGCGGCCCCAGCGTCCACGGCCACAATGCCTGGACCAGCGAAATACGGGGGTGATGAAAATGGCCAAACGCGACATAATTCGAAATCAGGCAGACCAGCAGGAAGGCAGCGATGCTCGCGCCCAGATAGCGACCGGTGATTTTCCCGGTGTCATAGAGATAGGCCTGATAGCCAAGGATGCAGGCATAAATCATGGCAACCCGGCCCAGCGGAAAGCGCAGCTCCAGCGCGACGGAGGCCGCTACCAGCAACAGCATCCCCAACGGCATCGCCAGGTTGACTATCAAGCCGGCACGCTCGCCAAAGCGCCAGAGCGAGACGGCAAAGAGCGAATACCAGACAAATTCGATCGCCAGTGTCCACGAGACCCCGAGAAACGGCCTGGTGCCGGTATAGTCCTGAATGAGCATCAGGTTTGCAGCCCACTGCGATGCCGGCGCCGAAGCCATGAAGCTCCAGTGTGTCAGCAAGCCGGTCAGTCCGGCAGCCAGCAGCAGCACAAAGGCAAACAGCAACAGCGGATAGACCCGGAACACCCGCTTGACCATGAAGGTGAAGGGATCGAACCCTTTCTTCACCGACATCGGCACGACATAGCCGCTGACCACGAAGAAAATGACCACCCCTGCCAGCCCAGGCCCGAGCCGGGTGAGACTGTCGAACAAGGGAATTTCGCGGTAGCGTTCAATGAGATGCTGGAAGAACACAAGCAGTGCGGCCAGCAGGCGCAAGCTTTCGATAAATTCGAGTTCGAGTGTTGCTTGTTCTGGACATTTCGAATCGCCTGTATCACATGCAATTGCCATGTCCATATCACTCTGTACTGTAATAAAAGTGTAATACCATTAGATCGATGTTGTTTTGCACATAGAGTGTAGTCGTTCCAGAAATTTGAGAATATATGCAAGTTTGCGCATGAAACTATTACAAAACATCATCTACATTTCCGGCTCCGGCGAAGTGGTTCTACTTTGCTGGAGCGCATCTTGCATTCCTCGCCCGGTGTATCCGCGCTAGGTGAACTGCATTGCTTGTGGCGCCTTCCCGAAGCGGAGATCACCTGCAGCTGCGGATCGACTTTCCGGGACGATGCGTTCTGGCGGGCGATACTGGCCGATGCCGGTTTCGATACATCGGCGATCGCCGAGTTGCACAGTCTGGAGCAGCGGGTCTGCCGGACCGGATTTATCGCCCGGCACCGCTTCTCGCTCGCCGCGCTGGCTGCCGACGTCGATGTGCAGCGCTTCCTCGCTTTGCAGTTCCGCCTTTTCGAGGCTGTCGCCAAAGTCAGCGGCAGTGCGGTGCTGGTCGACAGCTCGAAGGCCGGCCCCCGGGCATGGCTGCTCGCCTGCGATCCCCGGGTGCGCATCCTGCATGTCTACCGTGACCCGGCCGATGTCATCGCATCGTGGCGCTCGGTCAAGTTCGATCCGGGCATGGGCAAGGCGATGAAGCAGATGCCGGTCTCGGCGGCGGCATTCGACTGGTGGAAGGTGGAACAGCTGGCGCGCCGGATCGGGCAGCAGCATACGGTCAGCCGCATTGATTACCGGGCCTTCTGCGCCGATCCGCAACGCATTCTTGGCTCGGTCATCGCAGGGCTCAATCTCGACGCCGCAATGACGCCGGACTGGATCGATGCCTGCACGGTCGCCGAGGGGCCGGACTATCATTCGCTCAATGGCAATCCCGATCGGTTCACCCGCGGTGCGATCGAGATATCGTCGCGCCAGACCAACTGGAGCAAGGTCAGGGCAGGAGAGCGACCTTTGATCCGGACCACCGCCAGCGCCCTGCGCGCAATCTATCCCAGCCCCGGTTGAGCGCGCATCGTCACATCCGCGTCGCAGAACTGGTTTCAAACTGTAATACCAATAGCCCGATGACCTGACTCGGTTTGGGATTCCTTTTTTGTCAGGAATATGATTTGGAGGCGGCTTCATTGGATGGAGCCGCAGATGCATGGATCGATAGTCCTCCGGGACGATTACAGCGCGGGAGATTTGCGCAAGCTGGCCCGTCGGGAGAACAATGGCCGCGTAGCTTTGCGGCTGACGGCAATCGCGGCTGTTCTGGAAGGGGCGAGCCGGAAGGACGCTGCGGCGCGCAGCGGGATGGATCGCCAGACCCTGTGCGACTGGGTTCACCGTTTCAACGAGAAAGGGCCGGACGGTTTGCGTGATGCGCCCTGCGGTCATCCCAAGAAGCGGCTGACGGCCTCGCAAGAAGCGGCGGTGAAGGCGCATGTGCTGAAAGGCCCTGACCCCGAGAAGGACGGGCTTGTGCGGTGGCGCTGTGTGGATATCCAGAGCTGGATCGAAGCGGAATACCAGGTTCGATACCATGCGCGCACGATTGGCAAGCTGCTCCATGCCCTGAACCTGAGCCATATCTCGGCGCGCCCTTGCCATCCCAAAAGCGACGTTGAGGCTCAGGCTGCTTTTAAAAAAACTTCGCAGCCAAAGTTGCGGAGATACTCCCCGCACATGCCGCCGGAAAGCGCCTCGAAATCTGGGTCCAGGACGAAGCCCGGGTAGGCCAGAAAGGGACGCTCACCTATGTCTGGGGCGAGAAAGGCACCCGCCCGCGCGCCGTGCGTGATCAGCGGTATGAATGCGCCTATATCTTCGGAGCCGTCTGTCCGGCACGCGGCGTAGGAGCGGCGCTGGTCATGCCCTTTGCCAACACCCAAGCCATGAACGCACACCTCATCGAAATCAGCAGCCAGGTGGAGGACGGCGCGCATGCCATCGTCATCATTGACGGAGCTGGCTGGCACACCACAAAATCCCTCAAGACCCCTGACAATATCAGCCTGCTCCGCCTGCCGCCTTACAGCCCCGAGCTGAACCCGCAGGAAAACATCTGGCAGTATCTCCGACAAAATGCCCTCGCAAACCGGGTCTATGAAACATACGAAACCATCGTCACCGCTTGCTGCAAGGCTTGGAACGACCTCATCGATCTGCCAGATACCATCAAATCCATCGCCAGCCGCGAATGGTTCCAGTGCGTCAGCTCATAGGGCCGTTGGTATAACCTGACGAATCTAGCGCCAAGGGCTTAACTTGGGGGTCGGTACAAACAATGGAGCGCGGCGGGACGTCGATACTGGTTACCGGGGGGGCGGGCTACATCGGCAGTCATGCAGTGCTGGCGCTGCTCGATGCAGGCTGCAAAGTTGTTGTAATCGACGATCTTTCAACGGGTTTTCGCTGGGCCGTCGATCGCCGTGCAGCCTTCATCGAAGGCAGCGTGATGAACGAATCGCTGGTTCGCGGCCTTATGGAAATGCACAATGTCCGCGCCGTGATGCATTTTGCCGGTTCGAACAACGGGCGCGAATCGCTCACCGATCCACTCAAATATTATCGCAACAATACTGCCGCGAGCCGGTCATTGATCGAAAGCGCGGTGACTTGCGGCGTCCCCCATTTCATTTTTTCGTCATCCGCGGCGATTTACGGCGTGCCGGGGCAAGGGCCCGTGCCTGAAAGCGCGGCGCTGTCGCCGGTCAATGCCTTCGGCAGGTCGAAGCTGATGACCGAGACCATGCTCATCGATACCGCCGCCGTGCATGCCATCAATTTCTGTGCACTGCGCTATTTCGGTGTCGCCGGTGCCGATCCCGCCGGTCGCACTGGCCAATCGGTCCGCAGCGCGACCAGCCTTGTCAAAGTCGCTGTCGAGGCTGTGATCGGCAAGCGCAGTCATGTCGATGTGCTGGGCGCCGATTACGACACGCCCGACGGCACCGGCGTGCGGGACTATGTCCATGTCAGCGATCTGGCCGCTGCGCACATTGCGGCGCTCGATGCCCTGATGGCGGCGCCGCGTCGCTCGATGCAACTCAATTGCGGTTACGGCAGGGGCTATTCGGCGTTCGAGGTGCTTGCCATGGTCGAGCAGATCACCAATGTCCGCATCGAACGCCGCATCGCCCTGCGCCGAACGGGCGATCCGGCCTCGCTGATTGCTGACAATCAGGCCATTCTCGCGACGATCGACTGGCGACCGCGCCATGACAACCTCGAGGAAATCATCCGCGACGCCTATCGCTGGGAAATGTGCCTGTCGCGGATGAACGGCGGTGGCGGCTTCATGTTTGCCGAAGCGCAACCCATAGCGGCCAGGCGGCAAGCGCCAGCAGAGCCCCTAGTGGCAACTTTGTCGCAAGGCCCGGCGTTCGGCCGCTGACGCTGGCTGCCAGCGCCAGGACAAGCCCGATGCCGGCGGCGGCAGTCAGCACCCAGGGCAGCGCCTGCCAACCAAGCCAGGCACCGATGGCCCCCAACAGCTTGGGATCGCCGCCGCCCAGCCCGTCGCGACCGCGCATCGCGCGATAGGTCCAGCCGATCAGCGTCAGCCCGGCATAGCCGCTGGCCACCCCGATCAGCGCCGCCATCGGCTCGGGCCCGATCCCCGACACGCTGACCGCCAGTCCCAGCGCGCCGAGTGGCAGGGTCAGCAGGTCGGGAAGCCAGAAATGCCGCCAGTCGAGCGCTGCGAGTAGCAGCAGCATCCAGCCGAACAAAGCCGTGGCCAGGGCGAGCAGCGGCATAGCCGCGAACAGACCTGCGGAAATGCCGCCGATCGCGGCCGCCAGCAGTTCTATGGTCAGGTGGTCGCGGGGAATGGCCGCACCGCAGTTGCAGCAGCGTCCTTTCCGGACAAGGAACGAAATGATCGGCACCAGCGACGCAGCGCCCAGCGGCGCGGCGCAGCCATCGCAGCGCGAGCGTCCCTGGCTGACTGCCAGGCCCTGCGGCCAGCGGATCAGTATCGTCGCAAGAAAGCTCCCGGCCGTCGCACCAATCACGCCGCCCAGGGCCAGAGCTGCAATCTGCGACATCGCGCGGCACTCTTAGATTTTCCGCGCCAATAGGCAATGGCAGGCGCGGGAACATGACTCCATCGATCGCGACATCAATCGCAGCGTTCGTCGTGGAGGCCAGTCGATCTGGCCATTCCGTATTCGCAAATTCCGTTCTGTCGCTCCCTTCGCGCGAGGGGGCGCAATTCAGGCTGGTTCGAACGGCGCGCATTGCTTTGACGGATACTGCGATGCCGGGGCCCGCAAAACTTACCATCTCGGCCTCCACGACTTCGAGGATGCCAAATGAAAATTTAAGGGATGTTGCGGTACAGCAAGACGATGACAAATGCTGCTCGCTCCTTCCTCGCCGCCGCTGCCATGGTGCTGGTGGTGGCGCCCGCCATCCAGGGCTCGGCCCAGACCGCCGCATATACAGTCGTCGAGACCGGACGCGGCTATGAGCGGTTGCAGGACGCCGTCAACGCTATTGGCGACGGCAGCGGCACCATCCGCTTCGCGGCGCAGCGCTCCGCCGATTGCGCGGTGCAGAACGGCGGCGACATCGCCTATGTCGCAGCGGTGCCCGGTGAGGCCAGCCTTGAGGGCGTTGCCTGCGAGGGCAAGGCGGCGTTGGTGCTGCGCGGGCGCAGCGCCCGGGTGGAGGGGCTGGTCTTCGCCGACATCCGGGTCGCGGACAAGAACGGTGCCGGCATCAGGCTGGAAAAGGGCAATCTCGCCGTCTCGCAAAGCTGGTTCCGCGACAGCGAGCAGGGCATCCTCACCGCCAATGACAACGCCGCCACCGTCACCATCGACAAATCGACCTTCACCCGGCTGGGCACCTGCGAGGGCTATGGCGGCTGCGCGCACTCGATCTACATCGGCGACTACGGCGCACTGACTGTCACCCGCAGCCGCTTCGAGGCGGGACGCGGCGGCCATTACGTCAAGAGCCGGGCGGCGCGCATCGCTGTGCTCGATTCCAGCTTCGACGATTTGCGCGGGCGCATCACCAATTACATGATCGACCTGTCCGCCGGTGCGAGCGGGCGCATCGCGGGCAACTGGTTCGTCCAGGGCCGCGACAAGGAGAACTACTCCGCCTTCATCGCGGTGGCGGCAGAGGGCCGGGTCAACAGCTCGAACGGGCTGTCGATCGAAGGCAACGACGCCCGCTTCGCGCCAGGCGTGAGCCGCGAGAGCACCTTCGTTGCCGACTGGTTGGGAGACCGTCTGGCCCTGGGGTCGAACACTCTGGGTGCGGGCTTGAAGCGCTTCGAGAAGCGGTAGCGGGCTAGTTCCGCTGCCGACCTAAACCCCCAGCGCCCGCGCCGCTTCTACGCAGCGCCGGGCATGGTCCTGCGGGCTCATCCCGCCGCGCAGATCTTCCAGCCTCGGCACCTCCAGGCTGATCGTCAGGTCCTTTGGCAGCACAGCGATCAGTTCGCGCAGGGGGAATTCGCCTTCGCCGGGGACGGTGCGGGCGAACATTGCGGTCATCATGTAGTCTTCGTCCCAGGGGGCGTTGCGGCCGTCGGAAAGTTGGCAATAACCGATCAGGTTGGGATCGAGCGCGGCGATCTGGGCGACGGTACCGCCGGTGCGGAACAGATGGGTGGTGTCGAGCAGCACTCGTGCCTTGCCCCTGCCGATGTGGGCGCAGACGTCCAGCGCGCGTTCGATGCTGGTGATGCCCGTCGGCGGGAAGAATTCGATGGTGAACAGCATGCTCCGTGCCATCGCCATTTCGGATAGCACCGCCAGCTTGTCCGCCCCCTCGGTCGAACCGGCGATCAGGCCTTCTTCCATGCAGATGGCATTGATCCGCCTGGCCCCCAGCTCAGCCATGATGTCGAGGTCTGCGGCGGAATCGCGCGGATCGAGGCCGGAAGCGACACTGAAGCCTTCGCCCAGCCCGATTGCCACGCCACTGTCGCGCATCGCCGCCAGCATCTCGCGGCGCAGCGCTGCATCGTCCCGCAGCGACCACATCGGGTAAGGCGCAAAGTCGGTTATGCCAAACATTGTCAGCGGCAGGCCGGAAAGCCCGGTCGAGACCTCGACGCAGCCCAGCTCGGCGGCGAGCCCGACATAGTCCACCGGCGGCATGCCGAGCAGGGTGAGCATTTCGAGGCCCAGACGTCCGGTGGGCAGGGTCATCGCTCAGCCGCCATCCTCTGCTTCAACGCCGCCGGAATCCCCGGACGCCCCGGATCGCCGCTCGCAAATTCGGCGATCTTGGCGCGGATGAAGGCGTCGGGATTATCCGCCCAGCGCTTGACGATATCGAAGGCGACGGGATCGGACGGGATCATGATCCTGCCCGAGGCCATGCCGTCCGCCAGCACCACCGCCAGTTCCTCAGGCAGCAACAGCGAGGTTTCCGCGCCGGGCCCGCGCATCGGGCAGTCCTGCGTCCAGCTGGTCATTGAATCCATCACCTGGGTCAGCACCGGGCCGGGCATCAGGCAGGACACGCGGATGCCCTTGGGCTCGAGGTAGACTGCGAGGTTCTGGGTCATCGAGATCACCGCCGCCTTGGCCGCGCCATAGGGCACCCGGCTGGCGGCATAGGGATAAAGCCCCGCAAAGCTGGCGGTGTTGACGATGTGGCCTTTCCCGCGCGCCAGGAATTTGGGCAGGAAATGCTGCACCCCGCGCACGGCGGCGAAATAGTTGATGTCCATGATCCGGTGCCATTCGGCGAAGGGAATGTCCTCCGGGTGGCCGTTGAGCATGCCGCCGACATTGTTCATGACGATGTCGATTTCGCCCAGCGCCGCCTCGGCGGCAGCGGCAGTGGTGGCGATCGATTCCTCCGACAGCACATTGGCGGACAGAGCCACCGCTGTCCCGCCCGCCGCGACGATTTCGGCTGCGGTGGCCTGCGCCGCATCTTCGGCGATATCGGCAATGGCCAGCCGCGCCCCGCGCCTTGCCCATTCCATCGCCACCGCCCGCCCGATCCCCTTGGCCCCGCCAAAGATCAGCGCATTGGCCCCCGCGAAGGGGGTGCCTGCCGCATCGGACATTCCATTCCTTTCCAAATCGATTCTCGGGTGCCGAGTTTAGGTTGCCGCAGGCATCGCTGTCGAGGAAATGCTGATGACACGGTATTGGAGATCCAGTCATGGGCACTTTGACGCGGCTTGTGCACCGCGCTAGCAACCCTGCATGGCCTATCCCTCATTCCGCTCCCGGCTGCGCGCCTTCCAGACCATGCGCGGCAATCCGCCCGATCCGGGCTTCGTCGCTGATCTTGAATTCCTTGAAAACCGCGATCTCGATCTGTCGATCCGGCTGGGAGCGATGCTGGCGTTCAATGCGCTGCTGATCACCATCGGCACCCATCCGATCTCTGCAAGTCCCGGCGCGCCGCTCAGCCTCGATGCGGCAAGCCAGCCCGCGCTGACGCTGGCCAGCCTTGCCGGGCTCGCCCCACTGGTCGCCTCGTGCTTCTTTGCGCTCAGGGCGATGATGCTCGGCGAGGAGTTCGACAGCGAGGGCATGGAAGCGGACGATGCGCTGCGCCAGCGGCTGTTCGCCGCCTTCATCAGATCCATCGACGCACAGGCGCTTTTCCTCCAGCGTGCGGCGCTTTGGTCGCTGGTTGGCGGGGTCGCCACCCTGGTGGCATGGGCGGCGATCCTGGCCGAAAAAATGGGTTAGGGTCTTTTCGGTGAAGTCGGCACCAGCCCGCTCCCCCGCCCGGCCATCCATAGGGTACCATGACTGGGTGGCCGGGCGGGGGAGCGGGCTGGTGCCGGTCCGGCGTGAACCGGAAAGACCCTAACGCAGCCGCGATTCCAGTTCGGAAACCATGCGCGGTGCGGCGGGGGGCAGGCTGGCCGAGTCCATGCTGCTGGCACGGCTGGCAATGCTGGCGGCGGTGGCGCAGAATTCGACCGGGGAACGCTGGTTGGCGAAGCGGTTGTAGATGCGGGTCTGCTGGCGGTCGAAGGCGGCCTGGCCGAGGCGGCGCTGTTCGGTCTGGTAGGCAGAGGCGAGCAGGGCGCGGTGGTGGCTCAGCAAGCGGCCATAGGCGCCCGTGACCGAGGCCTTGCCGCGTCCCCGGCACGAAAGTGCCGCAACATTGAGCCCGGCGCGCAGTTTCCACACCTGCTCGCTCGATCGGCCCGGTGCGGCCGCATAAACCGGTGCCGGTAGCGGACGGGGCGAGGGCACCGCTGCCGGCCGGCTTGCCGGCGCGCGCGAAACCGGGCGCGATGCCTGCTGCGAAGAACAGGCCGACAGCAGCAGCGCCGCTGCCGCCAGACCGAATCCGGCGATTGCCGTGTTTGAAAATACCCTCATGTCCCTCCGCCTCCGTAAAATCCCTGAGTTGGCGGTTATCCATCTCGCGTTGCGGTGCAAGCGGGCCGGCAGTCGCCTGCGTCAATCCGTTGCGGCAGTGCGGCAGACGGGACGGCCAGTGCTCCGGCGGAAGGTTAAGTCCTGCCTGGTTACGCTTTGGTAAACTTCTGCGCGCCTCCTATCCCGCCCGTTCGAGCAGTTGGTCCAGCGCCTCGCCGAAATCGTGCTTCTGCCAGAATTTCAGGAAGTTCCGGTAGACATGAGCACAACAGCGCGCTGGCTCAACGGCCTCGAACATCGGATCCTGGGGGTCTGATGCATCGACGCATTCCGGCAGGCGGAACATGATGATCTCGGGAAAAGCCAACACCCGGGCGATACCCATTGCTGCCATATGCAGTGTCAGGTGGAATTCCAGCTCGTCGCGGGTGATCTTTGGTCCGCCATGGGCGCGGTACTCGTCGACGAACAGTTGCAGCAGCCTGTCGAGATGGCTGTCCCAGATATCGTGATGCGCCGCGCTGAGCCCGCCCCACAGAGCACTGCCCAATGTTATCTGGCCGGCCCGGCCCCAGTCGATCAGTCCGCAGTGAAGCGCGTCGTCTTCGCCGGTCCAGAACCAGCAATTGTCGATATGCGCGTTCCAGTGACATAGTGCGATAAGATTTGGGTTGCCGGTGAGATAGCGCTGGATCGCGCCTTCATGTTCGCGGATGCGCAGGGCGTCGCGCTCCATCTGCGCGAAGAAGGCCTCAGTCCGCACCTCGGCGGGCAGCAAATTGGGACAGCGGCGGGCGAAGTCAAAGCAGCGGGCCAACTCGGCGCGCAATTGCGTTTCGCTGTACAGGATCGGATCGGCGGAGCCGTGGGTTGGGTCGAAGGGAAAGCGCGCCGCGATGTCGCTGTCTAACCTGCCTGCCTTATGCGCCGCCGCCAGCCGCGCCAGCGCGGTGACGATGGCGCTGTAGTAGGGAAGCGGATCGGGCAGGGTATGGTGATCGAGGCACTTGCCGCGGTGCGGCTCGATAGCGCCCTGGCCAAAGTTGATGCGCTCGGTGATGATCAGCCCACTGCCACTCTCGCGGTGGTAGTCTGCAAAACAGGCCGACGGGACCGCGATCGGAAACCTGGGCATGCGCGACAGAGCGGCAAAGGGTACTTCCGGCCGCATTTCCCAGCGCCCTCGATCGTCGCGGCGGGCATCGGTGAAATCGCGGCTGAATTTGACGAAGAGCTCACGGGGGACGCCTGGCTCATCTTTCGCATATTCGACGCGGAGGAACAGCTTGGCGCCGGTACTGCCGCCGGGGCAAAGCTCGATTGCCGCGATCCGCGCCACGGAATTGTCCGGCCCCAGCGAGCCGAAGGCACGGAAGGCCCGGGTCAGGAAATCCGCGCCGTCCGCTCGCAGTGCTGCTGCATGCGCCGGGATCGCCAGGCCAGTGGCGTCGCCGGTGAAATGGTCAATTCGGGTGGGAATGTCGCTGACAGTCATCGGCAGACTATCGCCCGCGCGAAAGTCGCTTGCGGTTGCCGCGCACCCAATTGAGGTAGAAACCCACCGAACCGCCAAGGATTTCGCGTGCGCCGCTGCCCAGCTCGCCGCTGAGAATGGCGCGGCCCAATTCGCCGTGGGCTTCGATCTTTTCGCTGACCATCAACTGCGCCTCGCGCCGCGCCGTCTCGCCGCCCTGCATCAGCCGTGCCGAGCGCAGCCACAGTACCTGCCAGCCCTCGGCGCCAAGCTCAAAGGCCTCAGCCCCGATCTCGCTCCAGCTCTTGTCCTTCAAATTTTCAACCCCTGTCGTTGCACACCTGAGGATTATCACAGGCCGATGAATATTTCCCCGCCCTCAACCTTCACCGGATAGACCGTCAAGCCGCTCTTGGCCTTCATGGTGATGAACAGCAGCTTGGGATCGCGCTCGATCGCGCCCGTCACCAGATCGAACTTGGCCTTGTGCAGCGGGCAAACCACCGCGGCTCCGTCCAGACTGCCCCGGCACAGGTTGAAGCCCATATGCGGGCATTTGCGCTGCGCCGCAAAGAATGTGCCGCCGACCTGGGTCAGCAGCAGCTTCACCCCCTTCGCCTCAACCGGCATGATCTGCCCCATCGCCACATCGCTGACGCTGGCTACGCGGATATAGTCCATGGCGTGGTTCCCCTGATCTTGTTGCGTTTGGCTATGCGGGAGGGGATGGGGCCTGTCCAGCGAGAGTGCGGAGCCGGGCATGGCTGTGCCACTTTTTACGCAATGAGGATTTTGTTGAAAGTTCCGCTTCACGCCGCCTTCGCTTCATCGACCTCGCACTTCAGCCGGATGCCGAGTGCGGACATCACCTTTAGCAGGGTTGCAAGCGTTGGATTGCCGTTCTCGCTAAGCGCGGTGTAGAGCGCCTGCCGGTTGACTCCGGTCTTGGCGGCAAGGCTGGTCATGCCTTGGCTGCGCGCGACGTCTCCCAGAACGGCCGCAATGTATGGTGCGTGCCGGCTTTCAAATGCGTCGTTGAGGAAGTCGATCACATCCTCGGGTTCCCGGATATATTTCGCCGCATCGAAGGGCGTCTTGACCAGTCTTGTCATTCCATTTCTCCGTGGTCCGGCGGGCATTGCCCTTGAAGTTCAAACCGTTTTGGCCAGTTCCTTTGCCAGCCTTATTGCCCGATCCTGATCGCTCTTGTCGCTTCCGCACAAAAGGATGACGATCAACTGTTCGCGCATTGTATAATAGAGCCGCTATCCCGGCCCATAATCGACCCGCAACTCGCTCACCCCATCGCCAAGCGATTTCGAATCGCCAAGCAGCCCGGTCTCGACCCGTCTGATCCGCATGACGATCCGCTTTTGCGCCATCCGGTCGCGCAAGCCATCGAGCCAGGACTCGAACTCGACAGTGCGTTCGATCTGAAACATTGTCTGTTATATACGACAAGTTGGCGTGGGAGTCTAAGGGTTGAGGATTGGGAGTTGGTGAGGCTGCCTGCGAAACCAAGCTAAGCGATCACTTGGCTGCCGCCTTGTCCGCAACCGTCACCCGGAACATCTGCGCGTGCCGGGCCTCGCCGGTCAGGCGCTTGATCTCATCAGCATCCTTCTGGGCTTCGGCGGATTTCTTGGTCGCCTCGGTCAGGTTTTTGGTGCGTTGATCAAGTTGCTTGGTCCAGGAGGTTTGCCGGCGCTTGGCGGCACGGGCGGCGAGCGCGAGGCGATCGTCGCGAGGCTTTGCGAGAGCGGCGAGATTGGCCTGAGCCTCGGTGGCCGTCGCTGCGTCGAGCTTGGCCCTGGCTTCATCGACGCTCTTCTGGGCGTTTTCACGCCAGGTCTTGGTCGAGGACAGGCGTTGCTCCATCACGTCGCCGGGCTTGCGGCAGTACTGCGCAACGGGCTCAACCGTGTCGCCTGCCCGGAAGAGGGCCAACTCGCGGAGTTTCCAGACTTTCTTGGTCCGGGCGAAGAGGGCGGTATAGACGCCGGCAACCTGCCCCCGGGCGTCAGCCACGGCCCACTGGCCAAGCGCGGTCGCCCCGGTGCCGCCGCGGTAGAAGCGCAGCGGCTCCACCTCGAGCACATGGCCCGGTACGGCCAGCGGGTCGCTCTGGCGATCGAGGTCAAGCGCGCCTGCGGTGGCGCCAAGGCCCTGCCACCGGGTGTTCTTGTCGATGTGGAAGGCCGCGCTTTTGGCGCCGCCACCCTGCGCGGCGCTGAAATAGGCCTGCATGATGGAAGGTGCGGGGGTGCGGGCCTCGGCTATCTTTGGCTCTGACATGGCGGTTCCAGCCATGCACGGATCAGCGCCGCCGCCGTAGCCCATGACGGCGAATATATAGAGATTCGGATCAAGGTGAGGCATATACTGCGCCACGGCAGGTGAAGCCTGCACCAGGCCCGCAACCGACAATGCAACCGCCAGCGCCTTGATCATCCTGCCCCCTCACACGTCGATTTAACCAGTGAGAGATTGCACGGCATTTGGGAAAATGCAACGGGCTGAAGAGGGGGGCGATTGCGGATCCAGTGACATCCAGGGGAGGAGGCTTCTGAGGGGATGCACTTGAAATTCCGGGGGAATTCCGGGGAAATTCGTGTCCCCGGAATTCCACAAGCCTTAACCCTCTCCCTTTTGGAGCAGTCCGACGAGAGGTGCATTGATAAAATAGACGTTCCGTCCCGTCTGGTGCTTCACCAACAAGCCCGCCTCTGCCAGCTGGTCCAGATATTTCGCCGCCGTCTGCCTGGACACGCCGATTTCGTCTACGACATAGTCGATCCGCGTATAGGGATGGCGAAACAGGTTGTTCAGCAAATCTTGCGAGTAGATCTTGCCATGCTCCGAGCGGATTCTCTGTTTGTATTCGGCCATGAGGGTGCGAATGCCGGTGATCAGATCGATCGTTTCCGCCGAAGTTTCAGCAACCGCGTTGAGCATGTAGATCAGCCAAGGTTCCCACTCGCCGGTTTCCCTGACTGATTGCAACAAGCGATAATATTCGCCCTTGTTCCGGGTGATGTAGCGGCTGAGGTACAGAATTGGAATGTCGAGCAAGCGTTGCTGGGTCAGATAGAGCACATTCAGGATGCGCCCCAGGCGGCCGTTGCCATCCGGGAAGGGGTGAATGCTCTCGAACTGGTGGTGGATGATCGCCATGCGCACCAGCGAGTTGATATGCTGGCAGCTGTCGTCGTTGATGAACTTTTCGAGCGCCGTCATATGGGCGATGATTTCGTCACCACTCTGCGGCGGCACATAGACGATCTCGCCTGACTGGTCGTTCATCAGCGCCATTCCGGGCGTGTTGCGAAATTCGCCGTCAGTCCGTTTCAGAATCTGGAACATCGCAATGATCGAATTGTTCGAAATGATGCCTTGCTTTTGGCGGGCATCGTCAAGCCCGCGATGCAGCGCATCGCGATAGAGCGCCACTTCCTTTGCAGCGGGCGATGAAGGGTTTTCGGGAAACAGGGTGGCCTGAAACAGTTCGTCCTGGGTTGTCACAATGTTCTCGATTTCGGAACTTGCCTTCGCCTCTTGCAGCGAGAGCGTGTCGATCAGGATGCCCTGATTGGGTATAGTTGCCGCGCGACCCTTCAGCTCTGCGAGATAGCGGTGCGCCAAAGCGGCGACCTTGAGCACCGCCTTGCTCTCAAGTTCACCCGGCGGGGGCAGGTCCGGAATCCGGTATGTCGATTTCAGCATGGAGTGTTGCCTGAGCGGGATTAGCGATTTCGCTAACATATCAGGATGACGCGTTAAAGAAAGTGGATTATTTTAACATAGTTTGGGCGTGACAGGCGCGGTGCGGGCGGCACCTTGCGCCGTTGCGCGACCGCCGGGTGGCTCAACCGCCGCAGCACTTCTTGAATTTCTTCCCCGAACCACAGGGGCATGGCTCGTTGCGACCAACTTTGACGGCCAGCGACGGACTATCCCAACCTTCGCCTCCGGCCTCATCAAAGCCCCATTCATCTGTCAGCACCACCCTTGGCAGGCCGTGACGGCGGCGATAGATTACTTCGACGAAGTATGGGATGAGGTCCGGGGCCTGTTCGGCCATCTCGGCGATTTCAGACTTGTCGATTTCGGGTGCCGCATCGCTCAAGCCGGGGAAAGTTGCCGCCAGCGCCACGAGTCCGGAAAGCGCGGTAGCCAGATCCTCGTCTCTGGTCCTGAACAGCTTGTCCCACGCCTTCTGGCGAAGCGCCATCGTCTGGATGAATCCCACCAGCCAGAACTGCCAGAGAGTCTCGTCGTTTTCGTCCACATCGTAGTAGGGCGCGAAAACGAGGCCGCCCTGCAACAGCGAGGCAACAATGTCTGTCTGGCGAGCGAGCAGCGCCTCGCGGAAACGCGAGGCATAGCCGGGATCGACGAACAAATCGTCAGGGCCAAGGCCGATCCTGGGCAGCCACTCATCTGGCGGGACCGGCTCGGGCGAAACCGCCAGCGCCGCCATCATGCCGTCGATCATGCCCATGGTAGGAGAGTCCTCACCTGCCGGATGGGCATCGACCATCTGGCTGAGCGCTTCGAACAGAGCGTCGCCGGTGAGCATTACTCCGCAGCCGGCAGGTAAATCTCGCCGCCCTTTTCCTTGAACACCTCGCTCATCTCCGCCATCCCGGCTTCGGCATCCAGAACCCCGCCTTCGTCCTTCGACGAGCTCAGGATGAGCTCAGGATGAGCGGGGTTGGTGGTTGCGGCAATAAAGCTGTCCACCCCCGCATTCTGCTTCGCCGCAAAGTCCCGCACCTCTTGCGTAATCTTCATCGAGCAGAACTTCGGCCCGCACATGCTGCAGAAATGCGCCGTCTTCGCGCCTTCCGCCGGCAGCGTCTGGTCATGGTATTGTTCCGCCGTATCCGGGTCGAGCGACAGGTTGAACTGATCCCGCCACCTAAACTCAAACCGCGCGCGGCTCAGCGCATCGTCGCGCACTTTCGCCGCCGGGTGGCCCTTGGCGAGGTCCGCGGCATGGGCGGCCAGCTTGTAGGTCACCACGCCAACCTTCACGTCGTCGCGATCCGGCAGGCCGAGGTGTTCCTTCGGCGTCACGTAGCACAGCATCGCCGTGCCGAACCAGCCGATCATCGCCGCGCCGATGCCGCTGGTGATGTGGTCATAACCCGGCGCGATGTCGGTGACGAGCGGCCCGAGTGTGTAGAAAGGGGCCTCGCCGCAGGCCGCGAGCTGCTTGTCCATGTTGGCCTTGATTTTGTGCATCGGCACGTGGCCCGGCCCTTCGATCATTACCTGCACGTCCTGTTCCCAGGCGCGCTTGGTCAGTTCGCCCAGCGTGTAGAGCTCGGCGAACTGGGCTTCGTCGTTGGCATCGGCGATGGAGCCGGGGCGCAGGCCGTCGCCCAGCGAATAGGCGATGTCATAGGCTTTGCAGATCTCGGTGATGTCATCGAAATGTTCGTAGAGGAAGCTCTCCTTGTGGTGGCTGAGGCACCATTTGGCCATGATGCTGCCGCCGCGGCTGACGATGCCGGTGACGCGCTTGGCGGTCATCGGGATGTAGGGCAGGCGCACACCGGCGTGGATGGTGAAATAATCGACCCCCTGTTCGGCCTGCTCGATCAGCGTGTCGCGGAAGATTTCCCAGGTGAGATCTTCGGCAACGCCGCCGACCTTTTCCAGCGCCTGATAGATCGGCACGGTGCCGATCGGCACGGGGCTATTGCGGATGATCCATTCGCGGGTGTCGTGGATGTTGCGCCCGGTCGAAAGGTCCATGACCGTGTCCGCGCCCCAGCGGATCGACCAGACCATCTTGTCGACTTCGGAGGCGACGTCCGAAGCCACCGCGCTGTTGCCGATGTTGGCGTTGATCTTGACGAGGAAATTGCGCCCGATCGCCATCGGCTCGCATTCGGGGTGGTTGACGTTTGAGGGGATGATCGCGCGGCCCCGCGCCACTTCGCTGCGGACGAATTCAGGGGTGACATAGTCCGGGATTTCCGCGCCGAAATCCTCGCCATCACGGATATATTCAGCGAGCATTTCGCGGCCCAGGTTCTCGCGGACGGCGACATATTCCATCTCGGGGGTGATGATGCCGCGGCGGGCATAATGCATCTGGCTAAGGTTCGCGCCGGGCTTGGCGCGCAGTACCTGCTTGCGGACGCGCGGGAAAGCCGGGACGCCGCCGGAGCGGTCAGGGCCAAGCTGGCCGTTATCCTCGGGCTGCACTTCGCGCTGCGTCACTTCCTCGACATCGCCGCGCGCCAGCTGCCAGGGGCGGCGCAGTTCGGCAAGGCCGGCTGAGATGTCGATCAGCACATCGCTGTCGGTATAGGGGCCTGAGGGATCATAGACGCGCACCGGTGCCTCGCCGCTGGAAGGTTCAAGGCTGATTTCGCGCATGGCGACAAGCACGTCGGGATTGCCGGGCGCGGGCACATGGACCTTCCTCGATCCCCGGATCGGACCGGTGGTCACACCGATTTCGAATTTGCTGTTGATGTCGGCCATGGCTTGAGCGCTTCCTATCTGGACGGAAAGGCGGGAGCGCATGGCCAGAAGACCGGGAGCAACCCTCCCTCCGCCCGTGCTAACGGGTTCAGGTTCGACGGGTCGGGCTGCGTTACCAGCCCCTCTCAGTCGTTTTGGTCTGCCTTCGCGAAACTTCGCTACGGCTTACGACTCCCCGGGGATGGCTGGACTTTAGGGGCTGGCTCGCGAAAGGTCCAGCCCATGACCATGCTCTACCGCCTCGACGCCACTGCCGCCGACATCGCGCAGACCTTTGCCGCGCAGTCCGGCGGCGATCCCTGGGCTGGTGGCCACATCGCGCCTGGCGCATTCGCCCCCGTCATCACCTCTGGCCGCGAATTTGTCGCCGGGCCGCGGCCACCGGGCGAGTCCATCCGGCGGATGATTCCGCGGCAGTGGGGGGTGCCGCCACCGCCCTCCGCCGGTGAGACCGGCCGAAGCATCCTGTCGGTCCGCAATCTCGAAAGCCCGTTCTGGATCGGCAATCTTCGCAACAGCGAGTTCCGCTGCCTGGTCCCGGCGACCAGCTTCATGGAGTGGGGCCGGGTTGATCCGGCAACGGGCAAGCGCCGTCAGTGCTGGTTCGCGCTGGAGGACCAGCCGGTCTTCGCTTTCGCCGCAATCTGGATGGACAGCGAAGTGCCCAGCTTTGCCCTGCTCACCTGCGAGGCCAATGCCGCGCTGCGTCACGAAGGGCGCGAGGTCATGCCGGCGATCCTGCCTGCCGATCCCGCCGCACATCGGCTGTGGCTGCAGGGCGGCTGGGACCGCGCGAGCGCGCTGATCGCGCCTTATTCCTCGTCGCTGATGCTTGTGCGCAGCGCGGGAATGGCGGACAAGCGGGGCGGTGATCCCGATTGAACCGCTTCTTGCCCAAATCCGCGCCTGCCGTCACTGCGCGGCGCAGCTGCCGCATGAGCCGCGCCCAGTCATTCAGGGCGGAAGCGGCGCGCGCATCCTGATCATCGGGCAGGCGCCGGGGAGCAAGGTCCATGCCTCAGGCGTCCCTTGGGACGATGACAGCGGCGACCGGTTGCGCGACTGGACCGGGCTTAGCCGGGATGCATTCTATGACCCCGAGCAGGTCGCGCTAATGCCGATGGGATTTTGCTATCCGGGAAAGGGAGCGGGCGGTGATCTGCCGCCGCGCCGCGAATGCGCGCCGCTATGGCACGTGCGGCTGCTGGCGGCCCTGTCCGAGGTGCGGCTGACATTGCTGGTCGGTCAATATGCGCAGGCGCGCTATCTGCCCAGGCATC
This sequence comes from uncultured Alphaproteobacteria bacterium, assembly GCA_963791765.1. Classification (GTDB taxonomy): domain Bacteria; phylum Pseudomonadota; class Alphaproteobacteria; order Sphingomonadales; family Sphingomonadaceae; genus Novosphingobium. The sequence continues at coordinate 1,009,257 of CAWBTL010000002.1, read as the reverse complement.
AGCGCCCCAGCATGACCGAGGCGGTACGCGGATATGCTGCCATGCCCGGCGGTCAGTTCCCGCTGCCGCACCCGGCCTGGCGCAGTCGCCTGTGGATGGCAAAGCATCCCTGGTTCGAGGCGGACGTGCTGCCGGTGCTTCGGGAGAAAATTCGCGCCGCTCTCGCTCCTGCCTAGAGAATATAGGCCAGCCCGCCGCCGAACATCCACTGGTTGCGGCTGCCGCGCAGCGCGGTGATCGGGCTTTTGGCGGCGCTGCCATGGAGCCGCGAATATTGCATGCCGACGCCGACCGAGAAGCCGCCGTCGAGGAAATTGTTGTTGAGGTCCTGCGCGGCGAAGGCGCCCAGCTTTAGCGCCTTGAAGCCGCCCCTGGCCCGGTATTCGGGCAGGCCGCTGGCGGCGCTGGCGGCGGCGGAGATCGCGAAATTGTAGTTGGCGTTCTTGCTGTCGGCGAATTCGGCGGCGACTTGCGCCCCCACGGCCTTGCCCTTGCTCAGCGGGGTCATGTAGCTGGCCGATGCGGCAGCGGTCTTGCCCGCGCCCTTGCCGGAGATGTCCCAGCGCACTTGCCCGCCCAGCGCCAGCGTATCGTATTTGCTGATGACTTTCCTGATCGTGATCCCGGCGTTGACCCCGCCTTCGATCACGCTCTTGAGCTTCGGCAACTGTGCAATCACCGGGTCATTGGCGGTCTTGGTACGGTTGCCGCTGTAGCGGAACGTCGGTCCAAGCTGGACGCTGACTTTTGCGCCCGGCTTGCCCTTGACGAAATCGAGCGTCAGCGCCGGTCCGGCGACGGTGAAGCCAACGCCTTTGACATAGCCCATCGCACCGGCGGCAGGCATCGGGTGCGTGCCGCTTGCACCCTCGTGGCGCGGCATGGCGACAACGCCTGCGCCAACGACGGCATAATCGCCCTCGAACACACTTTTCCAGGGTTTGGGGATCTCGCGATTGGCCAGCTCGTTACCGCTGGCGGTGACCTGGTCCGGATCGAACCCGGTGGTATCGCTGGCGAGTATGATCGGGCCTGCGGTGTCGGCCGATCCTGCCGAAAGCAGGGCCTGGGCAAGCAAGGTCAATTGCATCGCGGGTGCCTAGGCCCGGACGGCAATCGCTGGCAATGTCGGCGGCGCTCGTTTCTGTTGAAACTCGAAGTTACTCAGAAAACATAGGCCAGCCCGCCCGCGAACAGCCACTGGCTGCGCCTGCCGCGCAGACTGGTGATCGGGCTCTCCGCCGCGCTGCCATAGAGTTGCGAGCGCATCGCGCCCAGGCCGATGGCGAGGCCGCCGTCGAGGAAATTGCCATTGAGATCGCGCGCGGTGAAGGCGCCCAGGCTCCAGTCCTTGAAGCCGCCGCTTGCATCGTAGACCGGCAGTCCGCTCGCCAGGCTGCCGGCAGGCGAGATCGAGAAATTATAGGCTGCGTACCTGTCGTCGATGAAGTTCGCCGATGCCGCGAGGCCGGCAACCTGCGCGCGGCTGAGCGGGGTCAGGTAGCTGATGCCAGGAGCGACGATCCGCCCACTGCCGCGTCCCGAAATGTCCCAGCGCACATCGACGCTGAAGCTCAGCGAATCGTGCGGGTTTAGCACGCCCTTGAAATCGGCACCGGCCACTACGCCGGCTTCGAGCACTGGCTTGAGCTTGCCGAGCAGCGCGACCACCGGATCGCCGATCTTGCCGCTGCGGTTGGTGCGGTAGCGCAGCACCGGCCCCAGGCTGAAGCCCTGACGGCTGCCGCTGGGCTCGGGCACCAGGTCCAGCGCCACCCCGGCCGAGCGGGCGTTGATGCCGATCCCGCCAAGCTTGCCGGCGACGGCGGCAGCGGGGATAGCGATATGGTCATCCGAACCCTCGTAGCTCGGAATACCGGCGACCCCGACGCCGACGATCAGGAAGTCGCCCGCGAAGACGCTGGGTTCGGGGGTTATGACAGGATTTTCCTGCGCGGCGGCGGGAACAGCCGCAAGGGCGGCGCAGATGATTGGGATGTGTCGCATGGCTCACCTTACCCTGCATTGCCAGTTGTCACAAAATGGTTACGGCGGGTGAAATATGCAGTTCGTCCCGTTGCCAACTTGAACTCGCCGTCGGTTGGCCGTAAATCCGGTGCAATTGGACTTTTCGGCGTGCCGGACATCTGGTCTAATCGGACAAACTTGAGGCATTGATTCGGTATGGCGGAAGGACCAGTTTCATCGATGGGGAGTGTCGAACGGCTGCCGGCCGCTTCGCAATCCACCGTCGTGACCGACGAATTGAACCGCATCCTGGCGATTCTGCGCGAGGCTTGCCCGGCCAATGCATTGATAAGCTTCGATTTCGATGGAAGGCTGCACGTCCATATCGATGTTCGCAAGCGCGAGGATGTGACCATCATCGAGAACATGCTGCCCTCGCTCAGCCTGGGCCTGTTCCACTCGATCTCCCGGGGCGACACGCCGCACCACCCATTCTACCACCGTGTCAGCGCGCTGCTGGACCGTTAGAACGGCGCGCCCATTTTGTGGTCCGCGCCCGTGGGGTTGACACACATTCAGGCAAACAGCTTTCACAATGCAAGCACTTAGGGCTGGTCGAGCACGTAACCCAGTGATCGCACGGTGCGGAGCAGATCGCCCGCACCGGCGGTGCGCAACGCGCGGCGCAGGCGGCCGATCCAGACATCGACCGTGCGCTCGTCTACCGGTGGTTCCTGCTTGCCCAGCGCCGCGATCAGCTGCGAGCGGGTGAATACCCGGCCGGGATGCTCGACGAAATAGCGCAGCAGGCGGAATTCATTGGGCATCAGCGGGATTGGCCTTCCGCGCCACCGCGCCTGGAAGGCGGCAAGATCGATCGTGAGATCGCCGAGGCCGATGCTGCCCACCGCCCCCGCAGCCACATCGCCCTGTGGCACTGCCAGCACCCGGTCGAGCAGTGACGAGCGGTTGACCGGTCCTATCAGATAGTCGTCCGCCCCGGCACGCAACGCGCGGCGGCGGTCTTCGCCATCGTCTTCTTCCAGCACCATGGTGACCCGCGCCTGTGCGGTGAGTGGATCGCAGCGCAGCCTGCGGCAGATCTCGAGCCCCGACATTTCCGGCAGCACCCAGTCGACATAGGCCCACAGCGCGCCTTCGACCGACGGCAAACCGTTGGCGGCGTTCCAGCGGTGGAACTCCACGCGAAGATCGCCGTAGACGAAAGGCTCCATGCCCCCGCCCGGTTCGCTGGTCAAAAGTATGTCAACGTGCCGCATCAAATCGCTTTCAGGTCCGGAAGTGTTGTGCCGCGCCGATGTGACGCATGTGTGACGGTTCGGCGACGATTCTTGCATCGGCTCACGGGTTAATGCCGGTTAACGTTTGTAACCAAACTGACGCGAAGCCGTCACACCCGCGCAATTTCCTTGCGCTATCCGGAAATGGCAACAGCAAAGGAAGCCCGCCCATGGCGCGTGCCGAAACCGGACTGCTCGAACGAATTGCCCCTGCCTTGGCCCCGTCAGGCAATATCCCCGATTGGCTCAACCTCCCGGACCCGCGTGGCTACCGGCCCAAGCGCAAATACCGCACCGTCTGGATATCCGATATCCACCTCGGCACGCGCGGCTGCAATGCCGCGCTGCTCGTCGATTTCCTCCACGCCATCGAATGCGAGACCCTGTTTCTGGTCGGCGATATCGTCGATGGCTGGCGGCTCCGCAAAGGCTGGTACTGGCCCGATGCGCATAATGAAGTCGTCCGCCGCATCCTCAAGATGGCACATCACGGCACCAGAGTGGTGTTCGTCGCCGGCAACCATGACGAGATGCTGCGCGACTATGCCGGGATGAGCTTCGGCGGCATCGAGCTGGTGCTGGAAGCGGAACATGTCACTGCCGACGGCCGCCGCCTGCTGATTACCCATGGCGACAGTTTCGACGGGGTCGTGCTCTACGCGCGCTGGCTCGCCTTCCTCGGCGATCAGGCCTACGGCATTCTGCTGCAGGCCAACATCGCCTTTAACGCGGTGCGACGGCGGCTGAAAATGCCCTATTGGTCGCTGTCCTCGCTGGTCAAGCGCAAGGTCAAGAACGCCGTCCAGTACGTCTGCAGCTTTGAAGAAGCGGTCGCCCACGAGGCGCTGAGCCGCGGCTTCGACGGCATCGTCTGCGGCCATATCCATTGCGCCGAAATCCGCCAGATTGGCGACATCACCTATTACAATGACGGCGACTGGGTCGAAAGTTGCACAGCGCTGGTCGAGGATCGCGATGGCGCGATCACCATCGTCGACTGGGCGGCCGAAGCGGCCAGCGAAACGCGCAAGGACTTTGCCAGGGAGCTAGTATCATGAGAATCGCCATCGCCACCGACGCCTGGTACCCGCAGGTCAACGGCGTCGTCCGCACCCTGGCGGCAACTGTCGCCGAGCTTGACCGGCGCGGTTACGAAGTCGAACTGATCACACCCAACCGGTTCGTGACACTGCCGATGCCGGGCTACAGTTCAATCCGTCTGGCCATGGCGCCGCGGTTCAGTGTCCGCAAGATGCTGGCGGCCTTTCAGCCCGACATCGTCCATATTTCGACCGAAGGCCCGATTGGCTGGAGCGCGCGCGGCTGGTGCCTGGCGCACGGCGTGCCCTTCACCACGGCCTTCCACACCCGTTTCCCCGATTACGCCGCCGAACGCACCGGCATCAGCGCGGAGCGTTTCTGGCCGATCATGCGCCGCTTCCACGCCCCCAGCCGCGCGGTGATGGTCGCCACGCCCAGCCTCGAAACCAACCTCAATGCCCGTGCCATTACCCGCACCCGCCGCTGGAGCCGGGGCATCGATCACTGGCTGTTCCGTCCCGATGGCGAAAGCCACCCCGCCTTCGCCGATCTGCCTCGCCCGATCCTGCTCAATGTCGGCCGCGTCGCAGTGGAGAAGAACCTCGAAGCCTTCCTCGAATGCGAGACCGCCGGCAGCAAGGTGGTGATCGGAGACGGCCCGGGGCTGGACGACATGCGCCGCCGCTATCCCGATGTGCATTTCATGGGAGCGATGGCGGGCGAAGAACTGGCCAGCGCCTATCGCGGCGCCGATTGCTTCGTCTTCCCCAGCCGCACCGACACCTTCGGCCTCGTCATCATCGAAGCGCTGGCCTGCGGTCTGCCGGTCGCAGCCTATCCGGTGGCCGGACCGCTCGACATACTCGGGCGCGAAGGACGCGGCCCCGAAAATGAAATGCCTGCCACCATCGCCGCGCTCGACGCCGACCTCACCATTGCCATCGCCAAGGCCCTGCGGGTCGACCGGAAGGCCGCCGCAATCTTCGCCGCGCGCTTCTCGTGGGCAAAGGCGACTGATCAGTTTATTGCGGCAATCGAATCCTCGCTCCACGGCAAGGCCAGCGAACGGCCACTTGAGCCTGCGTGAGGGGCTGATCGGACTCCTGCCAGAATTTGCTACTGCTTCCCGATAGCCCCGCCGTGGCGATCTAACTCCTGAACCCCCTTCCCGAACGTCCGTGATTCGTCCATGCGCTCAGGCACATTCAAAGTGCCAGAGGGCTTGCCGACGAGTCGAGCGCCGCGTGCAAACATTGGGAGTTACCAACGCCATGACCATCCTTCCCGAAGGTAAGCTCATCATCGACGGCGAGATCCGCAGCGCCGAGGGCGGGCGGACTTATGACAACATCGGACCGTGGACCGGCGAGGTGGTCGGCAAGGCCGCCGATGCTTCCGCGGCGGATGTCGAGGCGGCGATTGCTGCGGCGCGCAAGGCTTTCGACACCACCGACTGGTCGACCAACCACGAGAAACGCTTTGCCCTGGTCAAGAAGCTGCACGCGCTGTTCGTGGCCAACAACGACCGGCTGGTCGCCATCGCCCGCCACGAAGTCGGCGCGCCGATGGGCGCGGTGCATGGCGCGCAGGTTGCGATGTGCATCGGTGCGTGGGAGGATCTGATGTCGGTCTATCCCCAGCTCGAATGGGAGAAGGACGCCGGTTCCAGGGAGGCCTATGGCTCCATCACCAAGCGTGTGGTGGTGCAGGAAGCGATCGGTGTGGTCGGCGCGATCACGCCGTGGAACTTCCCGCTGTTCGTCAATGCCGAGAAGGTCGTCTCGGCGCTGCTGGCGGGCTGCACGGTGATCCTCAAGCCCGCGCCCGATACGCCGCTGGCTGGCACCATCTTCGGCGAGCTGGCGCTGGAGGCGGGGATCCCGCCGGGCGTGCTCAATGTCATCACCGCATCCGATCCGGCCATGGCCGGCGAGATGCTGGTAACCGACCCGCGCGTCGATCTGATTACCTTTACCGGATCGACCGCGATCGGCCGCCACATCATGAAGCAGGGCGCGGAAACGCTGACCCGCGTGTTCCTCGAGCTTGGCGGCAAATCGGTCAACATCGTGCTGGAGGACGAGCCCAACTTCGCCCAGGTCGTCGCCTCCACCATCCTGGTGTTCCACGCCGGGCAGGGCTGCGCGGTGCAAAGCCGGCTTCTGGTGCCCAAGTCGCGCGAGGAGGAAGCCAAGGCGGTGCTCAAGGCGGCCTATGATGCCTATTCAACCCAGTGGGGCGATTTCGATGCGCCGGCCTGCATGATGGGGCCGGTGGTTTCAAAGAAGCAGCTCGACCGGGTCAAGGCCTATGTCGATCTGGGCGTTGCGGAAGGCGCGACTCTGCTCACCGGCGGCAATCTGCGGCCCGACAAGGGCAGCGGCTGGTTCATCGAGCCGACCTGTTTCGTCGATGTCCGCAACGACATGCGCATCGCCCAGGAGGAGATTTTCGGGCCAGTGCTGGTGGTGATCCCCTTCGAGGACGAGGAAGACGCCATCCGCATCGCCAATGACAGCATCTATGGCCTGTCGGGCGGGGTGTGGTCGGGCAGTCTCGACCGCGCGATGAAGGTCGCCCGCCGCATCCGCACCGGCACCATCGGCGTCAACGGCGGCGCGCCGATCAGCGGCGATCTGCCCTTCGGCGGCTACAAGCATTCCGGCATCGGCCGCGCCTGGGGCGTCCCCGGGATCGAGGAATATCTCGAGACCAAGGTAATCGGCTATCGGGAGTAAGCAGGACCACGACATGCCCCAACGGATCATCCGGACCTATGCAGGTACTCGCTTCGCGATGGGATGACGGCGAGCCTTGGAAAGCTGCGGGGGCGGGCAATGCCCACCCCCGCGCGTATCATAGTCCGTCGAGGCCCTTGCTGACCAGAATGTTCACCGAAACGCGGCGGTTCTGCGCCTTGCCTTCGGCAGTGTCGTTGCTCGCCAACGGGTCCGATTCGGCCATCCCGGTGGGGGTAAGCATGCGATAGGGCTTCCAGCGGCAAGCCTGCTGAAGGTGATTGATCACGCGCGCGGCGCGTCTTTCGCTGAGGTCCTGGTTGTATTCTTCGCTGCCCACTGCATCGGTGTAACCTACAACCAGCATCAGCGCGTTGTCCGTCGTTTCGGCCGAGTTTGCAGTGGAGCAGAGTTCTGCCTTGGCCTGTTCGGACAGCACCGCCTTGCCGGTATCGAAATAGACGTTCGTCGTGCCCTTGATATTATACTTGTCGATATCACCCATGCGCCCGCGCAGGGCCTGGGTTGCCGCGGTCTGCTCTGCAAAGCCCTGTGCGGTGCCATTGCGGATCATTGTCGCGGTCTTGAAGTCGTTGTTCTTGAACTTGATCTCGCTCGCCAGCAGAACTGCGCCTGCCTGCATCGTCTTTACCGCGACCGGCAGGCCGTTGAGCAGCGACGCCGCGCCCAGATCCTTGCGACCGCCGCCAAACAGGCCGCCGCCGGCTTTGATCTTGGTGGTATCGTTGATGAAGACGACCGTGCTGGTACCATCGGCGCTGGTGACCTTCATCTTGTCCCCGCTGCGCGCGGTGATGGTGCCCTTGATTTCAGGCCCTTGGGTCATCGCAGTCATATCGGGCAAGACTTCACCGGTTACGACAATATTGGGGTCTTGAACGTCCTGCTGCTGGGCAGCCAGGCTGCCCGACACTGGCATTGTAAGCATGGCAAGCACGCAAAGAAGAGCTGGCTTCTGGGAAACGACACGCATTGGAATACTCCTTCATCCGCCCCCCGGTTGCTCGCGCCTGATATGGTTAACCTTTCTGGTAGATGAACGGCAAGACGTGGCCGGAGGTCTTGCGGTCAGGTGGGGCGCATAGTGCGGCGAACCGAAAATACGGTGCTGCAGACAGGTTAAACGGGGTGAAAATACCCCCTTCACGCCACGGTGGGCCGCGCACGAGTCGTGAAATGCTGCCGACCGAGTCGCGAGCGCGGTTCTGGCATCGCATCGATCGCAAAGCGGCCTAAGTCCCGAAAAACACATCCTTCGCGCAGCCGCGCACCGCCTCGCACTCCGCCGTGAAATCATAAGGAACATCCGCCGCGCAATCGGCCCAGTGCTGGGTTTCCCGGGCCGCGCCGGCCAGGCCACCGCCCATCGCCGCGCCGACTAGAACCTGACGGGCCGGGCGCGCTATGCGCCGGCCCTATTAGCTTGCGATTCCGCAAAACCCGTTTCCCGTCATCCCCCTCCGACTGGACACCCGGCGGAATAACCTGCACCACTGCACCATAATCGGGTAGTGGGAGAGAGCGTTTGGATCGTCGGTTATCTTTTGCCCTGGGCGATTTCATTGCCAGTCTGATCATCGGCATGGCGGCGGGCTTTGTTGCCTGGGCCTTGGTCGGGCCCGGCTGGAACATGTGGGCGGCGATGGCGGCGATGATGGCTGTGGGGATGGTCGTCGGGCTGGTGCTGTTCTTTCCGATCTCGATGGTGCTGGGCGCGCATGAGGCGATGATCCCGGCGATGTACACCGGCATGTGGGCGGGGATGGTCGTGGGCATGATGGACGCGATGATGGACCTGCCGCTGCGCCACGCGCTGGAAATGGGAGCGGCCTGCGGCGTGGCCGAGATTGTCTTCATCTGGATCGCCAACACCTTGCTGCGCGGCGTTGTCCGCGAAAACAAGGCTCCCTGAAATGGTCGAAGCCGCAACAAGGACTCCTGCCACTCAGGCGGAGATCGCACGGGCCAAGTGGGACAAACTCGCCCCGAGTTTCGATGGCATGGCCAGCCAGGGCGCGGAGCGGCGCTGGAAGCCGTTCAAGCAGAAGCTGTTCGGCCAGATGCAAGGCAAGGTTCTGTTCCTGGCGCTGGGCACCGGGCTGGACATACCCTTCTTCCCGCCGGGGCAGGATATTACCGCCATCGATATCAGCCCGGGGATGCTGGCGCTGGCGCAGCCGCGCATCGCCGCCTATGAAGGCAAGCTCAGTGCCGAGGTCATGGATGTCCACGATCTGCCCTTTGCAGAGGGCAGTTTCGACCAGGTGTTCACGTCCTGCACCTTCTGTTCGGTGCCCGATCCGGTGGGCGGCCTGCGGGCGCTGCGCCGGGTGCTGAAGCCGGGCGGCGGGCTGTTCATGTTCGAACATACCGGCAGCAGGCACTATCCGTTCCGCCAGATGATGGACCTGATGTCGCTGCTGACCGAGAAGATCGGTCCGGCGTTTAACCGCGATACGGTGGCCAATGTGCGCGCGGCAGGGTTCGAGATCACCGAGGTCGCCAATGTCTTCCTCGACGTGGTCAAGACCATCAAGGCAGTGAAGCCGGGCTGAGTCGGGGAGCAACCCGGGATGTTCGGGTCCATCTGGAACATTCGGTTCATCGCAAAAACAACGGCGTTTGCCTTGAATTGGAACAAATAATGAGCAGGCGCAGGTTTCGACCGTCAGGAAAAGCTTGCAGTATTCTTAACTTAGATTAAATTAAAAAGTGCCCATAATGGCTTTGGAGAGATACCAGCATTTGCGCGGTTTTTCGTCTCACTCTCTTGCAGCAAGACGTTGCAAATCCGCTCGATACTGACTGAAATCAGAGATGACGAGGTTGCGGGCCACTTGCCCTGGTGGACGCACCGCAGCCCCGGATCGGTTCTGAGCCGTTCCGGGGCTGCCACCTGTTGCGATGGCTACGCCGCCGCACAGAATCGATTCTGCCCGCTTCAAAAATATTCCGTCCGATGGGGAATAATTTTCGCAAGGATTCGTTCTCATCATGTCCATCATTGGGACAGCCGGTGCAGATTATATCCTTGGTTAATCTAGAACTTTCTTGCGAGCGAAGTTATTTTGGTTAAAGTTGCAAACTCCGGTGACGGCATGGAAGAGGAGCCAGCGTTCGTTCGGTTTTCGCCTTGCTGATGCAGCGTGGCTGCGAGACCGCCGGGTCCAGAAAGAAGACTGAGTTTGACGAGGTTGCGTGCCACTTGCCCTGGTGGACGCACCGCAGCCCCGGATCGGATCTGAGCCGTTCCGGGGCTGCCACTTCTTTGAAACATGTATCCTGCCGCAACCAATCCGAACCGCCCCCGCGCCGCTTTACGGCTTGAGCGCCGCCGCCGAACGGGCTGCAGCTGCGATCGCGGTGGGATCGGGCGCGCCTTTTGGCAACAGCCAGCTGCCGCCGACGCAGAGCACAGCGTCGAGCGCGAGCCAGTCGGGTGCGTTCGTTTGCGTGATCCCGCCCGTCGGGCAGAACCGGGCCATGCCGAACGGTCCGGCGATGGCTTTGAGCGCGGCGATGCCGCCCGAGGCCTGGGCGGGGAAGAATTTGAAGCGGGTGAGGCCGAGTTCGAGCCCGGCCATGATGTCGGATGCATTAGCAGTGCCGGGCAGGAACGGCACGCCGCTGGCGATCGCGGCCTTGCCCAGCGCCGGGGTCAGGCCGGGCGAGACGATGAACTCTGCTCCCGCTGCCAGCGCCGCGTCAAGATCGGCGGGGCCCAGCACCGTTCCCGCGCCGACAATCGCGCCGGGCACTTGGCGCATCGCCCGGATCACATTGAGCGCGCAGGCCGTGCGCAGGGTCACTTCCAGAACCGGCAGTCCGCCTTCGACCAGCGCCTGCGCAATCGGCACGGCGTGGGCCAAATCGTCGATCACCAGCACCGGAATAACCGGGGCCAGCTGCATGAGTGCGTCGATATCGGTCACGTGGTGTATTCCCTTGCAAAGGCAGCAGCAGCGCCGAACAGGCCCGGCTGCGGATGAGTGATGAGCTTGACCGGGATCGACGCCATCAGTGCCTCGAACCGGCCCTTGGCGGCGAAACGCTGGGCAAAGCCGGAGGTTAGTAGCGTGTCCCTGATGCGCAGACCGAGTCCGCCGGCCACGACCACGCCGCTGCCGCCCTGCGCCAGCGCGATGTCCCCCGCGACGCTGCCCAGCGACAGGCAGAAGCGGTCGACCGCGGCGGCGGCAAGGCTGTCCCCTCCAGAATCCGGGCCCGACGTACCCAGCCTCCACAGCACCTTGTCGTCCAGCGGTGCGATGTTGCGGCCCTCGATGGCGGCCAGTGTCTCGTAGATATCGACCAGTCCCGGTCCGGAGACGACCCGCTCGACCGATACCCGGCGATAGCGCTGGCGCAACCGGGCCAGGATGGCGTCCTCGATGCTGTCGAGCGGGGCGAAGTCGATATGCCCGCCTTCGGTCGCCTGAACGTGGTAGCGACCCTCTCCGCGCCAGATATGGGCGACGCCAAGCCCGGTGCCGGGCCCGACTACGCTGATCGTGCCGCTGACAGGCAAGGGCGTGTCCGGTCCGCACAGCGGCGCGAAGTGCTCGTCGCCCGCCTGCGCCGCGGCATGGCCGACGGCTTCGAAATCGTTGACTAGTACATGTGCGTCGATGCCCAGCTTCTCGCCGATGAGGGCCGGGTCGATGATCCAGGGGTTGTTGGTGAAGCGGATCACCCGATTTTCGGCATTCGGGCCGCTGACAGGCGCGGCGATGGCGATGGCGGCGGCACGGGGCAGGGGAAAACCGCAGGCCCGCGCGAACTCCTCCCAGGCGGTCTGGAAGCTGGCATGCTCGGCGGTTTTGAGCGTGACCGGATCGCCGAGCGAGATGACGCGCCCCCCGGCCACTTCGGCAAGGGCGAAGCGCGCGTGGGTGCCGCCGATGTCGATGGCGACGATCTGCATTCCCGCCATCTGCACTACAGCCCGGCGAGCGCCAGCATCGCCGAACCGCCGCGCTCGGCTCCATCGGCGTGGTGGCGCATCATCGCAAACAGTTCGCGGCCCATTCCTTCGCCGGCAGGCGGCGGCGCGGCGGGGGTGCGGGCGGTGAGGTCAGCGAGCACTTCAAGGCTGCCGTCGTGGCCGCACAGGCGGATGATGTCGCCGTCCTCGACCAGCGCCAGCGGGCCTCCCCCCAGCGCCTCGGGAGTGACGTGGATCGCGGCGGGAACCTTGCCCGATGCGCCCGACATGCGTCCGTCGGTGACCAGCGCCACCTTGAACCCGCGGTCCTGCAGCACGCCCAAGGGCGGGGTCAGCTTGTGCAGTTCGGGCATGCCATTGGCGCGCGGGCCCTGGAAGCGGACGACGACGACCACGTCGCGGTCAAGCTCGCCGGCCTGGAATGCTATCTGCACCGCCTCCTGCGTGGCGAAGACACGGGCCGGGGCCTCGATGGTCCAGCGTGACGCATCGACAGCGCTGGTCTTGAAGGTGGCGCGGCCGAGGTTGCCCTCGACCAGTCGCATGCCGCCATCGGCCAGGAACGGCGCGGTAACCGGGCGCAGCATGGTGTCGTCGCCGCTGGTGGCGGGGGCGGGGCGCAGCATGAGCTGAGCCGACTCTGTCCCCGCGTCGCTCAAATACGGCTCCTTCGCATAGTCCGCCATGCCGCCCGCCGCCACGGTCAGCACATCGCCGTGGATCAGCCCGCCGCCGAGCAGTTCGGCGACGACATAGCCCATGCCGCCCGCAGCGTGGAAGTGGTTCACATCGCCCGCGCCATTGGGATAGACCCGCGCGATCAGCGGCACCGCAGCGGACAGCTCGTCAAGGTCCTGCCAGTCGATCTGCACGCCCGCGGCGCGGGCCATCGCCGGCAGGTGCAGCGCGTGGTTGGTCGAGCCGCCGGTGGCGAGCAGGCCGACGCAGGCGTTGACCAACGCCTTCTCGTCGACCACCCGGCACATCGGGCGCGGGTCCGCCCCGTCCTTGCCTATGACGGTGAGGCGGTGGACGGCGGCACGGGTCAGCGCCTGCCTGAGCGGCGTGCCCGGTGGCACAAAGGCCGCGCCCGGCATATGCAGCCCCATCAGCTCCATCATCATCTGGTTGGAGTTGGCGGTGCCATAGAAGGTGCAGGTGCCGGGCGAATGGTAGCTGGCGCTCTCGCTTTCGAGCAGCTGCTGCCGGCTGGCCTTGCCCTCGGCATAAAGCTGGCGGATCTTCTGCTTGTCCTTGTTGGCCAGCCCTGAGGGCATCGGCCCCGATGGAACGAACACTGCCGGCAGGTGGCCAAAGCGCAGTGCACCGATGACCAGCCCCGGCACGATCTTGTCGCAGATGCCGAGCAGCGCCATGCCGTCGAACATCGCGTGGCTCATCGCCACGGCAGTGCCAAGCGCAATGGCGTCGCGGCTGAACAGCGACAGCTCCATGCCGTCCTGGCCCTGGGTCACCCCGTCACACATCGCCGGAACCCCGCCCGCGACCTGCGCGGTGGCGCCAACCTCGCGGGCATAAAGCTTCATCTGCTCGGGATAGCGGCCATAGGGCTGATGCGCCGAGAGCATGTCGTTATAGGCGGTGACGATGGCCAGATTGGCCGCGCGGGTTCCGGCGATGCTCGGCTTGTCGGCTTCGGCAGCGGCAAAGCCGTGCGCAAGGTTGGAGCAGGACAGGAAGCTGCGGCTGCCATGGCGCGCGCCCTCGCGCTCCATCAGCTCGAGGTAGCGGCGGCGGCTGTCTTTCGAGCGTTCGATGATGCGCGCGGTGACGCTGGCGATGGTGGGGTGGAGAGTGCTCATGCGTCGTTCCGGATACTGGATTTGGATTCACGCGGAGACGCGGAGACGCGGAGAAGTTTCGATTGCGGCGAAGCCGCGCAACATTCATGCCCCATGGACCCGCCGGGCCGTCGGTGTATCGAGATCGGCCTGCGGCGCAGCGCTATTCCTCCGCGTCTCCGCGCCTCCGCGTGACCTTCACTTCTCTGCAAACTACTCATGCCAGCTCACCCCGTCGCGTTCTGCGAGCGCAATTGCTGCCGAGGGCCCCCAGCTGCCGGCGGTATAGGTCTTCGGGGTCAACCCGTGCACCGCCCAGCCGGCGCGGATGGCGTCGATCCAGTCCCACTGCGCCTCCACCTCGTCGCGGCGCACGAACAGGGTCTGGTCGCCCTCGATCAGGTCGAGCAGCAGCCGCTCATAGGCGATGCGCTTTTTTGGTCCGGCGAAGGCATCGGGCATCGAGATGTCGAGCGGCACTTCGCGCAGGCGGATGCCGCCGCGATCAAGCCCGGGGATCTTGGCCATCACCGTCAGCCCGATATTCTCGCGCGGCTGGATGCCGATGATCAGCCGGTTGGGCTGGCTCGCCGCGCCCTTCCCGGCGAAGATCGAGTGAGGCACCCGCTTGAACTGGATGACGATCTCGGTCTTGCGTTCGGGCAGGCGCTTGCCGGTGCGCAGGTAGAAGGGCACGCCCTTCCACCGCCAGTTGTCGACATGGGCCTTGATGGCGACGAAAGTTTCGGTGTCCGACGCCTTGCCCAGTTCCTCGTCGTAGCCGGGGACCGCCGCCCCCCCGATCGCCCCGGCGCGGTATTGGCCGGTGACGCTTTCACCCTGCTCGGGCAGCCGCAGCGCGCGCAGCACCTTGACCTTCTCGTCGCGCACGGCGGCGGCATCGAAGCTGGATGGCGGCTCCATCGCCACCAGCGCCAGCAGCTGCAGCATGTGGTTCTGCACCATGTCGCGCAGCGCGCCAGCGCCGTCGTAGAAACCGGCGCGGCCTTCAAGCCCGACCGTCTCGGCGACAGTGATCTGGACATGGTCGATATGGCCTGCGTTCCACAGCGGTTCGAACAGGATATTGGCAAAGCGCAGCGCCAGCAGGTTCTGCACCGTTTCCTTGCCGAGATAATGGTCGATCCGGAAAATCCGCTCTTCGGGGAAGGCATGGGCGACGGCGTCGTTGATGTGGCGGCTCGATTCGAGATCGGTGCCGAGCGGCTTTTCCAGCCCGATCCGGCAGCTGGCACTGGCGAGACCACTGGCGGCGAGTCCGGCGATGGTCGGCTCAAACAGGCTGGGCGCGGTCGACAGGAAGATCGCGAGGCCGTCGCTGGTAGGCCCAACCTTGTCGGCCAGCGCGCCGAAGCTCTGGATCTGCGAGGCGTCGAGCGGTTGGTAACTCAGCCGAGGCAGGAAGGCGCCAATCGCCCCCTTGCGGTCCTCGGGCAGAAATTTCTCCAGCGCCGTACGCGCAAATTCCCGGTAGCTGTCATCGTCATGCGCCGAGCGCGCGGTTCCGATCAGCCGCAAGGCCGGCGGCACCAGACCGTCCGCCGCAAGCGCACACAGCGAGGGCAGCAGCATCCGCTGGGCAAGGTCGCCCGTCGCGCCGAAGAGTAGGAGTTTCTGGGCGGTGAATTGGGTCATGCTCCGCTTTCTACCCGCCCTGGCCGCATTACCGCCAGCCGGATTGCGCCCGCAACGCCGGGAAGCCGCAGGAATAAACGGTTTTCTGCGCGTCGGGCGAAGCTCAGGGAGCCTGCCGGATACCGGATTGCCCGGCATGCCGGGGCTGCCCTGCCAGCCATAACCGGCCAGCGCGACGAGGATGATGGCCCCGCCGATCTCCAGCGCCATGCGGTTGCAGCGCTTGCTGAGGTAGAGCCCCAGGAACGCCAGCCCTGCGAAAATGAATGCAAACAGCCAGCCCATTACTTAACCTTCCTTCGCCCGATCCGCCGCGAAACCAGCCAGATGCCGCCGAGCAGTGCCAGCAGCGGCACCAGCCACAGCGGCGCGGTGGTCGATTTGAACTGCGGCTTGAAGCTGACCCAGTCGCCATATTTGCTGATCAGGAATGCGCGCACCGACTCGGGCGTTTCGCCGGCGCCGATGCGTTCGCGGATGATGCGCCGCATGTCGCCGGCAATAGTGGCATTGCTGCCCGAGATCGGCTGACCCTGGCAGACGACGCAACGGATCGTGTCCATCAGCGCCAGCGCCTGCGATTCCTGCTCCGGATCGGGCAGCGACAGTTCGGCATAGTCCTGCGCCAAGGCGGGGGTGGACAGTGCCAGCGGCAGGGCAGCGAGCAGGGCGGCCAGAACGATGGAAATAAGTCTCATTTCGCGGCCTCCAGCATGGCGACCAATCTGGGCATGTCGTCGGCGGTGACCACGCCGATGTGCTGGTGAATGACCTTGCCTCGCCCATCGACGACGAAAGTCTCCGGCACTCCGGCTGAACCGAAGGCGATCTGGGCGCGGCTGTCCTGGTCAAGCCCGATGCGGCTGTAGGGGTTGCCGTTTTTGGCGAGGAAGGCTTCGAGGTCGGGGACGGTATCGTGGATAGCAATTCCGGCGATTTCGACGCCCTGGCCTTCCAGCCGCATCAGGATCGGGATTTCCTCGACGCAGGGAAGGCACCAGCTGGCGAAGACATTGAGCAGGCGCGGCTTGCCGTCGCGGAAGTCGCGGGTGGCGGCACCGGGCTGGTCGCCGATCGCGGCAATGGCATCGAATTCGGGAAGCTGCTGGCCGACCATCTGGGATGCGACAATATGGTCGTCGGGGTTCTTGAGGCCGACATAGAACACGCCGAGCAGCAGCATGATCAGCGTGAACGGCAGCCACAGCAAGAGTGAGTGGCGCTTCATGCCGGGGCCTTCCTGCCCCACAACCAGAAGCGGCGGCGACCCTCGGTGAGATCGCGCTGCACCCGGCCGAGCAGCGACAGGAAACCGCCCAGCGCGATCATGATGCCGCCGATCCAGATCAGCGTGACGAAGGGCTTCCACCACATCCGGATCAGCCAGCGAGTGCCGTCGGACTGTTCGCCGACGACGAGATAAAGCTGGCCGTTCCAGAAGGTGCTGATCGCCGCCTGGTTGGTCTGCATCGGCGGAGTGGTGAACTGGCGCAGCTCGGGCAGCATCTCGAACGGTGCGCCGTCACCCTTCTGAACCGAGAGCACCGCCTCTAGCGCAGCGTAATTGGGGCCAGGCTTTTCGCGCACGCCATTCAGGGTTACCTTGAACGGGCCGATCGGGCGGGTTTCGCCCGGTGCCATCGCGACCATGTTCTCCTTGATGAAGGCGCTGTCGCTGGCCATGCCGGCGATGCTGACCGCGCAGCCGAGATGGGCGATGACCATGCCATAGGTGAACAGCGGCGCGCGGGAGAGATTGCGCTTCCACAGCGGCGCGACGCTGGCGACGGCGACGACTGCGGCGACCACCAGCCCGAGCAGCGGCAGGATGCCGATGCTGCCGCCGAACCCGGCTACCAGCAGCAGCGCCAGCGCTCCGGCCAGCAGCGCCACCGAGACGCGGTCAAGCAGTTGCCGCGGCTTGTCGCTGCGCCAGCGCAGCAGCGGTCCGGCCGCGCCCACCAGCAGCAGGATCAGCGCCAGCGGTCCGGCGGTGGCGTTGAAATAGGGCGCGCCGACCGAAATCTTGCTGTCCGAGAAGGCGTCGAGCGCCAGTGGATAGAGCGTGCCCGCCAGCACCACCACCAGGATCACCGTCAGCAGCAGGTTGTTGACCACCAGCGCCGCCTCGCGGCTGAACAGTTCGAAGCGGCTGCCCTCGGTCACCGTGCCGATGCGCGCGGCGAACAGTGCCAGCGCGCCGCCGATGTACAGCGCCAGCAGCATCAGGATGAACACGCCGCGTTCGGGATCGACGGCGAAGCTGTGCACGCTGGTGAGGATGCCCGAGCGCACCAGGAAAGTGCCGACCATCGACATCGAGAAGGCCAGCACCGCCAGCATGATCGTCCAGGCGCGCAAGCCGTCGCGGGTAGCCAGAACCGTCACCGAATGGATCAGCGCAGTCGCGGCGAGCCAGGGCATCAGGCTGGCGTTCTCGACCGGGTCCCAGAACCACCAGCCACCCCAGCCGAGCGTGTAATAGGCCCAGTAACTGCCGGCGGTGATGCCCACGGTCAGGAAAATCCACGCGCCCAGGATCCACGGCCGCATGGCTCTGGCGAAGGCCGGACCGACATCGCGGGTGATCAATGCGCCGACCGCGAAGGAAAAAGCCGCCGACATGCCGACATAGCCAGCGTAAAGCGTCGGCGGGTGAAAGGCGAGGCCCGGGTCCTGCAGCAGCGGGTTGAGGCCCTGCCCCTCGATGACATTGGCGATACGGGCGAAGGGGTTCGACGAGAACAGCAGGAAGGCGTAGAAGCCCAGCGCGATCAGGCCCTGCGCTGCCAGCGTCGCCACCTTGGTATCGGTGCGCAGTCGGCGTTCGAACAGCGCGATGGTCGCGCCCGCAGCGCCCAGGATGGTCACCCACAGCAGCATCGAGCCTTCGTGGTTGCCCCAGGTTCCGGCGACCTTGTAGATCATCGGCTTGAGAGAATGGCTGTTGGACGCGACCAGCAGCACCGACATGTCGGAGCGCATGAACACCGCGATCAGGCATGCGAAAGACACCGCCACCGCCACTGCCTGGATCACCGCCACCGGTACGATTGCCGGAGCCAGCGCGGTCTGCCCGCGACCCACGGCGAGTGCGCCCAGCGCGAATTGGTAAAGCGCCATGGCGAAAGCGAGCCAGAGTGCGGCGAGTCCTGCTTCGGCGATCACCGGGATTGTGTTCCTGTTTCTGACATTGCGGCTGGGGGTTTTGCTGCGGCGAAGCTCATTCAGAAGTCGATACGATATCCAGCGCTGATGACAAGGCCGGTTTCTCTCCGGTCGGAGGCCAATCCGGCAGTTATCGAGCGCTCGCGGACAAAATTTGCGCCCACTTCGACCTCGACCTCGGAATTGCGCATCGGATAAAGGTTGAAGCGTACCGTCGGTTGGACCTGGCGGTTGTAGCCTTCGTCGAACTTGTTGGCGATCTTGCCATAGCGCACCCGCGGGCTGAGACGAAAGTTCGAGGTGATGGGCACGCGAGCGTTGAAGTCCACCGAATGGGCACGGGCCTTCTGCGTGTCTGAATAGCGGCCCGAAACGATGAAGATATCGCTCTCCCAGAACAGCCCGGTACCGACCAGCTGCGCGCCATAGAAATATTCCCGGCCGACGCGCGGCTGGGCATCGACAGCATTGGTGCCGGCAGTCGCGGCAATGCCGCGTGTGCCGCCGGTATTGGACATGGTAAAGTCAAAGTTCGCCTGCAGCTTCTTGGAAATCGGACGCGAGTAGGACACCGTCGTCGATTTGGTAATCGATGTATTGTCTAGCGCCCCCTGGTAGATTTGCTCATCGGAGAAAAACGGGCGCAAGCCAGGCAGATCCGGTCGAATTACGGCAAGCGCCGGGTTGGTATAGCTCAGCCCCTGCAGGATATTATGCGTGGTCAGCAGCGGTTGCCGCCGGTAATCGGCGGTGAGGCTGAAGCTGGAGGTGTCGGGGAAGTTGTAATTCATCGAAAACAGGGCAAGATTCAGCTTCTTGTACTTCACATCGTAGTCGACGAGCCCGAAGGCATTGAAACGCTTTTTCAATATGCGGGCTTCCACGCCCACCGATTGCCGGTCGATAAAGCCGCCGCGGGCGCGCTGGTCGAACCAGTAAAGCGTGGTCTGGAAGGCGTCGCGCTTGGCCCCGACATCGACGCTTGCACCGTAGAAATAACGGTTCTTGGCGACATAGGTCTGGCGCGAGGTGGAAACAGGGAAGCCGCCCACGACGTTGAGGCGGAGCTTTGGTTGCGGCTGCCAGCTTAGCAGCATGCCGTCAAACCGGCCCAGAACACCCGCCGAATTGCGCGTTTGGCGGCCTATCCGTGTCGACAGGTCGAGTGTGCTGTCGGTGTAATCGAGATAGAGCGCGGTCAGCGATTTCAGATGATTGCGCTTCAAGATCGGATCGCCAGTGACCGGATCGACTCTCGGCAAGCCGGTAAGCGGGTCGATGCCCACGCTTTTGCTCGGCGGGCGGAAATCGCGCGAATAGGAACCAGCCGCGCGCATTTGCATTTGCCGACGGTCATTGCCGCCCGAAATGGTGATGTCGCCGCTGGTCAAAAGCTGGTTTAGATTGACCCGGTTGTCGATCTCGGGGTCGATATCGGGCTTTGAAGCATCGATTGTCCGGGTCTTGTTCTGGTCGCGGAAATAGAACTGAGAGAAACTGCCGCGCACGCCCCATTCCCAGGCGGAGGCGGATTTGACTTCGCCCGATGTCGCGCGCAATTCCTGGCCGGGACCAGCACCTGTGGAAGATGCGCCCAGCGCGGCGAGCCGCTCGCGGACGCGTTCCGATGCCTCGCCGGCGGGATAGCGGCGCAGATATTCCTCATATTCGGCCTGGGCATGCGCGGTCTGACCCTTGCGCTCGCGGGTCAGGCCTAGCAATTCCAGCGCGCGCGGAGTGTTGACGTTTTCGGGCTTGCCCAGCGCATTGGTGAGCAGTGCGATGGCGCGATCGTTGTTGGTTTCGCGGATCGCCTGCTCGGCATCGTCGATCAGCTTCGCGGTATCGGCGGCATCGGCTTCGGTCGCTCCGAAGGCCGGGGTCGGCAGAGCCGGAATCGGCTTGAGCGGTGCGCCGGTGTCGATCCGGCCGACGACGCCCGAAGTCCGCTCCTCGGCGGAAACCTTGATCACGAAGGCATCGGGGAACTGCGCCGCCAGCGCCGCCTTGGCCGCTTCCGCCGCCTCGCGTGTTTCATAAAATCCGATGCGGGTGCGGTGCCATTGCTGGGCATCGCGTTCGAATTGCGTGTGATAGACGATCTGGCCGGCGACCGCCTCTTTTTGCGCGGCAGTCAGATCGCCGGAAGCACCCTGCTGCGAGTCGATGTTGACGACATAGAGCCCAGGCGGAATGACGACGCCGGGAGGCAGAGCTGGTTCGGGTTTGGCGGGCTCGACCCTGGCAGGTTTCGCGGTCTTGCTTGCCGTCGTGCAGATCGGCCCGGTGCCCGGCTTGGCGATCCGGATCACCAGCGACTGCGGCTGGCTGCCCGCCTCGATCTCGTAGCGCATGTCCTCGGTGAAGAACAGCGACAGCACCGGGCCCGAAGGATTGTCCCCCTCGAATTCGATCGAACGCAGTTCGGGCACGCTGGCCGGAGAACGCAACGATTCCCGCTCGACGCCCGGCGTTGCCGCGTCGAGCGGACGGACCCGGACGTGCAGTTCGCGACCGCTCTGCGGAAAATAGCTCAGCATCTGGATGCGAATGTTGAAGTTGACGGTCAGCGTGGTGCAGTCGCCGGTCCGGACCACTTTCACATCCGAAAGCGTGCGGTCGGCAACGTCCTGTCCAAAGCTGGCTGTGGGGAGGGCCAACATGCCGCCTGCGGTTGCAACCGCGGTCAGCGATACTGAAGTCCTGTAGGCAATTCGTGGCAAATTGTGTTCTCTCAAATGGTCAGGGCGATCGGTGTCACAACCGGGCTACCAGCCTCTGGTGTTGTGACACGCGCCGCAATCTTCGGTTGTTCGGGGGTGCCCGCTGTTCTTGCCTGTAGCGATGACCCCGTTGTGGCAGGAGTCGCAGCGGCCGGCTCTCTGGTTGTGATCCATGGTCACGGTCGCGAAGGTGGTCGTAGTCCGGTGGCAGGCTTCGCAGACGTTGGTCGATCCGCCATGGGTGACATTCTTGCCGGTGGCAGTGGTGCCGTTGTGGCAGGAGACGCAATTGGTGGTGATGCCAGTGTGGCTGAAGGTCGCGGGCAGCCAGGCAGTGGTGCGGTGGCAATTGCTGCATTCGGCGGTGGTGACGATGTGGGTCGCAGGCTTTCCTGTCGCGATGGAATTGTTGTGGCAACTGGCGCAGGTGCCCAGAACCTGGGTGTGATCGACGCGCACCGTGGTCCAGGCGGTGTTGACGTGGCAGAAATCGCACTGTTCGGTAGAACGAATGTGCGCTGCCGACTTGCCGGTGGCCCGTGTGCCATTGTGACATGACGCACAGGTGCCGATGGCGCTGGCGTGATTGAAGGTCGCAGGCACCCAGGCGGTTCGGCCGGTGGCAATCCTCGCAGACATTGGTCGTCGTCAGATGGGTCGCAGTCTTGCCGGTTGCCGTCGTGCCGTTGTGGCAAGAGACGCAGTTGCCGGTGATGCCGGTGTGACTGAAGGTCGCGGGCACCCAGGCAGTGGTTCGGTGGCAGGTTTCGCAAACATTGTTGGTGGCTATATGGGTCGCGTGCTTGCCGGTGGCAGTGGTGCCATTGTGGCAGGACACGCAGTTGGTGGTGATGCCGGCGTGACTGAAGGTTGCCGGGACCCAGGCGGTGGTGCGGTGGCAGGTTTCGCAGACATTGTTGGTCGCAATATGCGTAGCGTGCTTGCCGGTGGCAGCGGTACCATTGTGGCAGGACACGCAGTTGGTGGTGATGCCGGTGTGGTTGAATGTCGCGGGCACCCAGGCAGCGGGGCGATGGCAGTTTTCGCAAACGTTGTTGGTTGCAAGGTGGGTCGCATTCTTGCCGGTGGCAGTGGTGCCATTGTGACAGGACACGCAGTTGGTGGTGATGCCGGTGTGACTGAACGTTGCCGGGACCCATGCCGTGGTCCGGTGGCAGGTCTCGCAGACATTGTTGGTGGCGACGTGGGTTGCGTTCTTGCCGGTGGCGGCGGTGCCGTTGTGGCATGACACGCAATTGGTGGTGATGCCGGTGTGGCTGAACGTCGCCGGCACCCACGCGGTTGGACGATGGCAGTTTTCGCAGACGTTGTTGGTCGCCAGATGCGTTGCATTCTTGCCGGTGGCATTGGTGCCGTTGTGGCAGGACACGCAGTTGGTGGTGATCCCGGTGTGACTGAACGTTGCGGGCACCCAGCCGGTGGTGCGGTGGCAAGTTTCGCAGACATTGTTGGCCGCGACGTGGGTCGCGTTCTTGCCGGTGGCGGAAGTGCCGTTGTGGCACGAGAAGCAGTTGGTAGTAATGCCGGTATGGCTGAACGTCGCCGGCACCCATGCGGTCGGGCGATGGCAATTCTCGCAGACGTTGTTGGTCGCCAGATGCGTTGCATTCTTGCCGGTGGCGGAAGTGCCGTTGTGGCAGGACACACAATTGGTGGTGATGCCGGTGTGACTGAACGTTGCGGGCACCCATGCCGTGGTGCGGTGGCAGGTCTCGCAGACATTGTTGGTGGCAATATGCGTTGCCGACTTGCCCGGCGCGGCGGTGCCGTTGTGGCAGGACACGCAGTTTGTGGTGATGCCGGTGTGGTTGAATGTCGCGGGCACCCAGGCAGCGGGGCGATGGCAGTTTTCGCAAACGTTGTTGGTGGCGAGGTGGGTTGCGCTCTTGCCGGTGGCATTAGTGCCATTGTGGCAGGACACGCAGTTGGTGGTGATCCCGGTGTGACTGAACGTTGCAGGGACCCATGCCGTGGTCCGGTGGCAGGTCTCGCAGACATTGTTCGAGGCAATGTGGTTGGCATCCTTGCCCGGCGCTGCGGTGCCATTGTGGCATGAGGCGCAGTTTGTGGTGATGCCGGTGTGGTTGAATGTCGCGGGCACCCAGGCCCCGGGCCGATGGCAATTTTCGCAGACATTGTTGGTGGCGAGGTGGGTCGCGCTTTTGCCGGTGGCATTGGTGCCGTTGTGACAGGAGACGCAGTTGGTGGTGATGCCGGTGTGGCTGAAGGTCGCGGGCGTCCAGCCCGTGGTCCGGTGGCAGCTCTCGCAGACATTGTTCGAGGCGACATGGTTCGCGGTCTTGCCGGTGGCGGCGGTGCCGTTGTGGCAGGACACGCAGTTAGTGGTGATGCCGGTGTGACTGAACGTCGCCGGGACCCATGCAGCAGGGCGATGGCAGTTTTCGCAGACATTGTTGGTGGCAAGGTGGGTCGCGCTCTTGCCGGTGGCATTGGTGCCGTTGTGGCACGAGGAACAATTGGTGGTGATGCCCGTATGGCTGAAGGTTGCGGGCACCCATGCCGTGGTCCGGTGGCAGGTTTCGCAGACATTATTCGTGGCGATGTGGTTGGCGTCCTTGCCGGTGGCGGCGGTGCCATTGTGGCAGGATACGCAGTTGGTGGTTATGCCGGTGTGAATGAAGGTCGCAGGAACCCACGCTGCCGGCTTGTGGCAATTTTCGCAGACATTGTTGGTGGCGAGGTGGGTTGCGCTCTTGCCGGTGGCATTGGTGCCGTTGTGGCAGGACACGCAATTCGTCGTGATGCCGGTGTGACTGAAAGTCGCTGGCGTCCATGCCGTGGTCCGGTGGCAGGTCTCGCAGACATTGTTCGTGGCTATATGGTTGGCGTCTTTGCCGGTCGCCTTGGTGCCGTTGTGGCAGGAGAAGCAGTTGGTCGTAATGCCGGTATGGCTGAATGTCGCCGGCATCCACGCCGCGGGCTTGTGGCAGTTTTCGCAGACGTTGTTCGTGGCGAGATGGGTAGCGCCCTTGCCGGTGGCATTGGTGCCGTTGTGGCAGGACACGCAGTTGGTGGTGATGCCGGTGTGGCTGAACGTCGCCGGGGTCCAGCCCGCCGGCTTGTGGCACGTCTCGCAGACATTGTTCGAGGCAATGTGGTTGGCGTCCTTGCCGGTAGCCTTGGTGCCATTGTGGCAGGAAGAGCAATTGGTGGTAATGCCGGTGTGGCTGAACGTTGCGGGTACCCAGGCGGCGGGCTTGTGGCAGTTCTCGCAGACGTTGTTGGTGGCAAGGTGCGTCGCGCCCTTGCCGGTGGCATTGGTGCCGTTGTGGCAGGACACGCAGTTGGTGGTGATGCCGGTGTGGCTGAACGTCGCCGGGGTCCAGCCCGCCGGTTTGTGGCATGTTTCGCAGACGTTGTTGCTGGCGATGTGATTGGCGTCCTTACCGGTGGCCTTGGTACCATCGTGGCAGGAAACGCAGTTGCTGGTGATTCCGGTATGACTGAAGGTGGCGGGTACCCATGCGGCGGGCTTGTGGCAGTTTTCGCAGACATTGTTCGTCGCAAGATGGGTCGCGCCCTTGCCAGTGGCCTTGGCACCGTCGTGGCAGGAGACACAGTTCGTCGTAATACCGGTATGGCTGAACGTCGCCGGGGTCCAGCCTGCCGGTTTGTGGCATGTTTCGCAGACATTGTTGCTGGCAATGTGGTTGGCGTCCTTGCCGGTCGCCTTGGTGCCGTTGTGGCAGGAGGAGCAGTTCGTCGTAATGCCGGTGTGACTGAACGTCGCGGGCACCCAGGCGGCGGGCTTGTGGCAGTCCTCGCAGACGTTGCTGGTGGTCAGATGGGTTGCGCTTTTGCCCCTGGCGGAGGTGCCATTGTGGCAGCTGGAGCAATTGCCGGTGATTCCGGCATGGTCGAAACGCGCTCCGGCCCAGGTCGAGGTCTTGTGACAAGCGGCGCAATCCTGGTTGGTCGCGATATGGGTCGCGCCCTTTCCAGTGGCCTTGGTGCCGTTATGGCAACTCGCACAACTACCGGTGATCCCGGTGTGGTCGAATTTCGCGGAATCCCAATTGTTGGTGGAGTGGCAGGCGGAGCATTCCTGGTTGGTGGGCAGATGGGTTGCGGTCTTGCCCACGGCCTGGGCACCGTCGTGGCAGGTCGAGCAGCGGGCGGTTACGCCGCTGTGGTTGAATTTGGCGATCTGCCACTGCTTGGTCGAATGGCAAGTATCGCATGCGGCCTGGGTCCGCACGTGCCTGGCAGACTTGCCCTCGGCGCGGATCGAATTGTGGCAATCGCCGCAGACTTTGGGCGTCCCCGCAAAGTTCCCGCCGGTGTGGCACGATTCGCAGGTAACGGCGACATGCGCGCCGGTGAGCGAAAAGCCGGTGGTTTCATGATCGAAATTGGGGCCGGGCTGCGCATCGCGCGCGTATGCTCCCGGCACCGCGATAAGCAATGCCGCTAAAAATACCAGGATCGTCCAAAGACGCTTCCCGAACGACAAAAGCGAACCCCCTTCCTAGTTCGACAATCACCAGCCAACTCGCGCCGGCCAGTTTTTGAATATGCGATCTTCTCTCAGAAGTCCTAAGCTATCCCGCAACAAAGAGGGTATAACTTCCGGCTCGAACTGCCGCATGACAGAGGCATTTCGCCCGATAAACCGCGCCACTGCAAGGTTAAATTCAGGTTTCACGCCCAAGCGGGCCCGATCGGGTCATTTCTTTTCCGGCATGACGATCTCGGCGAAGCTGCCGGTAACGTGGCAACGCTCGCAATCTTCGCCGAACCCGCCGCGGTGGATATCGTCGCGGCGGTGGCAATCGACACACTGGGTTCCGGTCTTGGCCGGGTCTCCCGCCCGGGAGTGGCAAGCCGAACAGACCAGGCCCTTGTGCTTGCCGGTAAGCGGAAAGTCTGTCGCGACTTCGTGATTGAACGACCAGACCTTCCAGTCAGTCGAATTATGGCAACTGCGGCAATTTGCCGGAGTGCCAAACGTGCCCTTGTGCTTCTTGTCCTCATGGCACGAAGCACAGGTAATGCCCTTGGCGGAATAGGTCTTGTCCTTGTGGCAATCGATGCACTTCACCTGGACGTGCTTGCCGAGCAGCGGAAAGCGGGTCAGCGCATGGTCGAAGCTGACCTTGGTTTTCCAGTCATTGTTGTCATGGCATTGCTTGCAGTCTCCGCCCAGCCTGCCGAGATGGACATCGACCTTGTTGTGGCATGATCCGCACTCGACCGAGAGTTCGAGCTCTTTGTGAGGCTTGGTGTGGCAGGCTTCGCATTTTGCCTTGGCGTGTTTTCCGGCCAGCGGAAACTTGGTCATGGTGTTGTGGTTGAAGTCGACGATCTTCCACGAGGAGGCGTTGTGGCAGCGTTCGCAATCCTGGCCGTTGTTGCCCTTGTGTAAATCGTCCTTGGCATGGCAGCCGAAGCAGGTAACCGGCGGCTTGACGAGTTTTGCGGGCTGCTTGTGGCAGCCGGCGCAGGCGGTGGTGCGATGCTTTCCTTTCAGCGGGAAGCGGGTCAGCCGGTCATGGTCGAAACTGGTCTGCTTCCACGAACGGGCGTTGTGGCAGGTTGCGCAGTCGGTGCCATTGCTGCCCTTGTGCGAATCGTCCTTGGCATGACAGCCGATGCAGGTGCGCGGCGGGTGCTTGTTGACGTTGCCGGGGCCGTGACAACCCGCACAGGCGGTGACGGCATGGCCGCCCACCAGCGGGAAGCCGGTGCTGTCGTGATCGAAGGTGGCCGCCCCCCAGCTCGCGGTTGTATGGCAGCTCGCGCAGTTGGTGCCGCGACTGCCCTTGTGGGCGTCGTCCTTGGCGTGGCATGCGATGCAGGTCGTGCCCAGCCCCTTCCAGCGCTGGCCGGCATGACAGGTCATGCAGGCCTGCTGGCGGTGCGCCCCGGTCAGCGCGAAGCCGGTCGCGGCGTGATCGAACGGCTTGAGCTGTTTCCAGGCTGCAACCGTGTGACAGGTCTGGCAATTGCGGCCAAGTAAGCCGCGATGCGGTTCCTTGCGGGCATGGCAGCTTGCGCAGGCAGTGGAAATTCCCCGATAATTGGTGCCGGGGCCATGGCAGGCGGTGCAGGTCGCCGCCGGCTTGGCGTGGCCGCCGGTCAGCGGATAATCGGTCAGGTTGTGGTTGAACGATGCCCGGTCAAGCCGGATCAGATTGGTGGCGCGACCCTTGTGCTCGCTATGACAGGACTTGCAGGTGCCGGTCCGCGCCTGGGCGAACTTGCCGTGATAGCGCGTGCCGGTGGCGATATCGCTGCCGATACCCTTGTGGCAGTCGGTACATTTGGCGTTCTGCGCTTCCTTGCGGAATGAAGAATGACAACTGTCGCAGCGGCTCTCAAGCCGGACATGCGCGGTTGCCAGCGGTCCCGGGGTGACCAGCCGTTCCATGATTGACTGCCCGAAAGCCGGCGCCGCCAGCAACAACAGGAATATCCAGACAAGGCGCCCAAGCTTGTGCATGGGCGCCTGTCTACATCAATATTGATGCACCGCAACAACATGAAGGATGGCCGCGGCGAACAGCAGCACGAACAGCGGCAAGTGCAACAGATGCCACAGCCGCAGCAGCCGGTCGTAAAAGGCGAATTCTGCGGCGCGTCGCACCGCCAGGAAGAAGCTGGACAGCGTGAAGCGCAGGGTGATGCTGCGCCGGTTCGCCAGCCGCGGCAAGGTCTTGTGCAGGTGTCGCTCGGCAATGCGCGTTTGCAGGCCCAAGGTGACGACCGAGCGCGCGCTGGTCCAGAATGCGCCGCCCGCGGCAATGGCACGATCCTCGAACGGCTGCAGACGCTCAAGCACCTGCTCGTGAGAAAAGCCATTGGCTTCGAGAAGGTTTAGAAGATTGTCCATGTCCTCTTTAAGGGACCGCAGTTCCAGCTTGCGCCCGGAATAACCACGGTGAACGTGCGAATAGAAGAAGCGGCAGACCAGCCCGCTGCACGCCACGATGATCATCGACCCCAGCGCCACCGCGCTGTTGAGCGCGCCCCAGCTGAACCTTGAATGATATAGGATCGCCAGCGGTCCCATCAGGCCCAGCAGCATGTGGAAGCGAAACCAGAAGCCCACCGACCCTACCGCGCGTGACCTTGTCTTGGAGCGCTTGCGCAGCGGATAGGCCAGTAGCAGCAGCATCATCGAGCCGCCGATAATGCCAAGGTAGTAACCAAAGCCGGACTCGGGATCGAGCCAGGCGTCATGGCGGTGCAGATAGCCGAACACCACCGCTCCCGCCACGCCGAACAGAATCAGCGCCGAGGCGATCTGCTCCTTCGATCCGGCCGTTAACCGTGTTCGTTCGGCTGGAATTCGCAATCTATCTGCTTTGGTAGCCATACATTCTTTCACGGAGTTGCGATTAGCGACGTTAGCCCCTTTGCCAGAACTTGCTTAGCGATTGCTTCACGGCATTGCGAAAAAATTCAATCGGTTTGCCCGAATTGCCGGGCAATCCATCGCTGGTTCCGTTCGGGGTCAGTCAGGCGTCAGTTTCAAGATGTGGATTGTCGCTTGCTTGGTAAATGGGCTAGGTTGCATGCAAGGGCACATCCAGAGGGATAGATCAGCACATGTTCGAGTATGTTTTGACCGCTTTAGCGGGTGTTGCACTGGGCATTGTAGCAATGCGGGTGTGGCAGGCGCGTGAAGCGCCGCCTTCGACGCAGCCAGTCGATGCGGGTGAGGCTCCGGTGTCGCGGGAAGAGGTTCCCGTCGCTTCTGCTGGCGGTGCGCACGCAGTGAAGCAGTGGCTGGTCACCAACCGCATCCTCGCCGCCGCCGGAGCATTGCTGGTCGCAGCAGTTGCGGTCTTCGCGCTGCGTTCACCCGCCGACGCACCCAATCCGGCAGCAGGCGGCATGACCGTGGCTGGCGGGCAAGGCACCCCCGCCGCCGGCGAGCTCAGCGATGTCGACACGATGATCGCCAAGCTGGCCGACCGGCTGGCGAAGAACCCGAACGACGGCGAAGGCTTCCGCATGCTCGGCTGGTCCTATGTGATGACCGGACGTCCCGAAAAGGCGATCGAGCCCTACCAGCGCGCACTGACACTGATGCCGGGCAATGCCGCGGTCCACGCCGGGCTGGGCGAGGCCATGGTCGGCATCGCCAAGACCAGGGTGACCCCCGAGGCCAGGGCCACCTTCGAAAAAGCGATCGCGCTCGATCCCACCGAACCCCGCGCGCGCTATTTCATGGCGCTGTGGCAGGCGCAGAACGGGCAGGAAAAGGAAGCACTGGAGAAGTGGATCGTGCTCGCCAACGATGGTCCCCCCGAAGCGCCGTGGCAGGCCGATCTCCACCGCCAGATCAAGGAAACCTCCGGCAAGCTGGGTGTCGATGTATCCTCGCGGCTGAAAAACCCCGCGCCTGCCCCCGTCGCGGCCGCAGGCATGCCGCCAGCCGCCCCGGCGGGCGATCTTGGCGCACCGCCGCCGATCGACCCCGCAGCAATGCAGGCCGCCAGCCAGCTGCCGCCAGCCGATCGTCAGCAGATGATCGACGGTATGGTCGAAGGGCTTGCGGCCAAGCTCAAGGCCAATCCCAAGGACGTCGATGGCTGGGTGCGGCTGCTGCGCTCGCGCATGGTGCTCAACCAGGGCGAACAGGCCGGGCGCGAGCTGGCCATCGCCCGGACCGCCCTCAAGGGCGATCCCGGGCTCAAGACGCTTAACGCTGCTGCGGCCGAATTCGGGGTTCCGGGCGCGCGATGACTTTCGATCCGCTATTGCTGATTTATGCACTGCCACTGCTGCTGATGTGGCTGGGCTGGGCCTACTACGCCCGGCGCAGGCATCGCCGCGACCACGCCGTGCTCGAGGACAATCGCCAGGCCGGATTGCTGGAGCCGCAATCGCTGCACCCGGTGATCGATCCGGCACTGTGTCTGGGCTGCGGCTCGTGCGTTCGCGCATGTCCGGAAAAAACCGTGCTGGGCCTGATCGACGGCAAGGCCAGGATGATCGAGCCGACCCTGTGCATCGGCCATGGCGCCTGCCAGAACTCGTGCCCGACCAATGCCATCTCGCTGGTGTTCGGCACCGAGACCCGCGGCGTCGATATCCCTATGCTCTCGCCCGAATTTGAGACAACCGTTCCCGGCATTTTCATCGCCGGCGAGCTGGGCGGGATGGGGCTGATCAAGAACGCCATCGAGCAGGGTCGCCAGGCCATTGAAAGTGCTGCCGTCCGCGCGAGAAAAGCGGCCGGTGGCGCGGATATTCTCGACGTGCTGATTGTCGGCTGCGGTCCGGCTGGAATTTCGGCGAGCCTTGGCGCGATGGAGCGCAAGCTGAAGTTCCGCACCATCGATCAGGCGTCGATGGGTGGGACAGTCGCCCATTTCCCGCGCGGCAAGGTGGTGATGACCGCCCCCGCCAATCTGCCGATGATCGGCGAGGTTAAATTTGGCGAAGTCAGCAAGGAAAAGCTCCTCGGCTTCTGGCAGGACGTACTTGCGAAGACCGGCTTGCAACCGCAATTCGAAGAGCAGGTGACGGCAATCAGCCGGGTCGGCGACCTGTTCGATGTGACGACGACTAAAGGCTCCTATCGCACCAAAACCGTGCTGCTGGCGATCGGTCGCCGCGGCACGCCGCGCCCGCTGGATGTTCCGGGCGAGGAGCTGGAGAAAGTGGTCTACCGGCTGATCGACCCCGAACAATATGCCGGTCGCAAGGTGCTGGTGGTCGGCGGCGGCGACAGCGCGCTCGAAGCCGCATGCAGCGTGGCCGAGCAGCCGGGCACCGTCGTCACTCTGTCCTACCGCGGCGACGCCTTCTCCCGCGCGCGCGCCAAAAACCGCAGCCGTCTCCACGATATGGTCAGCGAAGGGCGTATCACCCAGATGCTCGGAAGCCACGTCACCATGATCAACAGCGCCACGGTGGTGCTCGATCAGGGCGGCGAACTTCGGCCCATCGCAAATGACGATGTCATCGTCTGCGCCGGCGGGTTGCTGCCCACCCAGTTCCTCCGCGACATCGGTATCAATGTTGAAACCAAGTTCGGGACGGCTTGAAGTACGGCAGGCAACACTTGAATTTCCGCCCGATGTCCGGCACTTGCCATGGCGAACGAAAGCAAGTCGGAAAACGGGGGGCTAATCGATGCACTTGTCGGCAGGGTTGCGAGTAACTGCGGCGGCACTTGTGGTGCTGGGCTTGGCGGGGCAGGCGCTGGCGGCCGAAAAGCTCGTGCCGGTGCCGAAAGAACCCTCCTGGCATGTCAAATGCGATGGGCTGCCCGATAACCAATCCGACGGCGAAACTGCCTTGCGGTTGCTGGCGATCACTGCCGTGGTCGGCCTGCTCGCTCCGCCGCCCGAAGGTGCTGATGCATCCAAGCGCAAGTTCGGCGCGGAAGGTGTCGCGGCCTGCGACCAGGTGCTGACCGGCGAGAAGCCCGAAGACAATGTCAACCGGCGGCTTAACCTGATTCTCGGCCGCGCTATTCATAGGATCGAAGCCAAGGATTATTCTGCGGCTATCGCTGACGTCGCCATGGCGCGCAGCGAAGCGCAGGCGGCGGGGCTGATGGACAACCCCTATTTCCGTCGCTCGCGGGCAATCTCGTTCGATCAAATCGAGGCCGCAGCGCTGGTCCGGATGAAGCGCTTTGCCGAGGCGGATGCGATGGCCGTGGCATCATTCGAGCCTGCCAGATATTCGCTGCTAAACCTGCTGTCGATGAGCGACTACTCAGGCCTGACGCATGACATTCAGCCCGACAGCATGGCGCGGAGTGTGCATCTCGCCAAACTCTATCCTTCGTGGTTGCCCACTCTGGCGGCGCGGCAAATCAATTCGGGACTCCCTGCCGAAGCCGCCCGGTCGATGGAGGACTTCGTCCAGTACGATCTGAGTTTCAGCGAGGTCAAGGAATGGCACCAGTCCTCGTGGCGGCTGGCGGTGGCGGCTCTGGCACACGGGTTGGCGGGGAATTGGGACCTGGCGGCCAGGCGTGCGGAAGAATCGCGCACCAATGACCGCAAGCGCGTCGCCGATGGCAACCCCGAGGAAAGCCGCGCCAAAGCAGCCGAATTCCTCGACCTCTACGAAGTGCTGAAGCTTGCCAAAGACGGCAATCTGGCGGGCTCGCGGCGGATGTTCACCGGTCGCTCTGCCTGGCTTGAAGTACCGCTGGGTGCGGTGCTGGAAGCCAACAGGCGGCTGCGCACCGGTGCCAAGCCCGAAGACTTGATTGGCCCGCTTGCCAAGACTGCCGACCAGACGTGGGAAGACCACCGCAATTCCGAGCTCGCCGAACTGCTGGCCAAGGACAGCGACAACAAGACGCTGTTCGAGCTGCACACAAGCTATGCCAAGGCCGGACCGTTCGAAGGGCTTTCGGGCAAGGTCTGGAAGACCGACAAGTCGAAAATCTTGATCGACCCGAACACCAAAGTTCACAACGATCAGATTGCCTTCCTCTATGCTACTTCGCCGGATGTCCGTTACGACGCCTTCCTGCTGCACAGCGCCTTGATGGCGCGCAAGGAAGGCAAGACGCGCCTCTTGTTCATGCCGTTCAAGAACGACAGCGGCTCGGTGTTCATCCGCAAGGGCAATCCCGGCGAGGCTACCATGCCGGCGGCGCTTTCGATCGACGTCGAGGACGTGATTGCCTCGCTTTCGCCGATCATCCCCGATCCGGTGACCTTGAAGGCGCGCCGGGCGGCTGTGAAAAAGAAGAAATAGGCCTGCCAGTCAGAACCGGTTCACCAGGTTCTCGCACCATTCCTGCCGTCCCGAGCGCGGCTGTGGTGCGTGGTTGCGGGTGACGGCGATGTCGGCGACGGATGCCAGCGTTGCTTCGGGCGCATGGATCGCGCGGCCCAGTTCGTCCTGCCAGCCGGCGTAACGCTCGGCTCGGAAAGCATCGAGCCGGCCGTCGGCGATGATCGCATCCGCGCGCAGCAGGGCGCGGGCGATGGTGTCGATCCCGCCGATATGGCCGTGGAACAGATCGGCCGCGTCGATGGACTGGCGGCGCACCTTGGCGTCGAAATTGAAGCCGCCGGTGGTGAAACCTCCCGCCCGGATGATCTCGACCATCGCCAGCGTCGTTTCCTCGACCGAGTTGGGAAACTGGTCGGTGTCCCAGCCATTCTGCGGATCGCCGCGGTTGGCGTCGATCGAGCCGAAAATGCCGAGCGCGCGGGCCATGGCGATCTCGTGCTCGAAGGTGTGGCCTGAAAGGGTGGCGTGATTGGCCTCGATGTTGACCTTGACCTCACCCTCCAGCCCGAAGCGCTTGAGGAAGGCGAAGACGGTCTGGGTGTCAAAATCATACTGGTGCTTGGTCGGCTCGTGCGGCTTGGGCTCGATCAGGATCGTGCCCTTGAAGCCGATCCGGTGCTTGTGATCGACCACGAGTGAAAGGAACCGCCCGAAGTTCTCCTGCTCGATGCCGATCTCGGTGTTGAGCAAGGTGTCATAGCCCTCGCGCCCGCCCCACAGCACATAGTTGGCCCCGCCCAGCCGGTGGGTGGCATCGAGGCAATCGCGCACCTGCATCGCCGCCCAGGCATAGACTTCGGGGTCCGGGTTGGTGGCCGCGCCAGCCATGTAGCGCGGATGGCTGAACAGGTTGGCAGTGCCCCACAGCAGCTTGCGGCCGTGGGTGGCCTGTAGCTCCTCGAGGTGATCGACAGCCTCGGCAAAGCTCGATCGGAAGCCCGGCACGTCGCCGGCATCGGCCATGACATCGACATCGTGGAAGCAGTAGAACGGCACGTCGAGCTTCTCGATGAAGCTCAGCGCTGCCGCACGCTTGGCCCTGGCGTTGACCGCATCGTTGGGTCCGGCGTGCCAGGGGCGGCTGAAAGTGCCCGCGCCGAACACGTCGCTGCCCGGCCAGCAGAAGCTGTGCCAAAAGCACACCGCGAAGCGCAGCTGGTCTTCCATGCGCTTGCCCATGACCATGCGGTCCTTGTCGTACCAGCGATAGGCGAGGTTGGAGGTGGAGTCCGGACCTTCGTAGCGGACGGTCTCGAAGGGGGCGAAATAGTCGGACATCGGGCTTCCTTTCAGAGACGGCGGGCTTTCAGAGAAGGCGGGCTTTCAGAGACGGCGGGCGGCAGGCAACGCTGCGCGGAATTGGGCGAGTTTGGGAGCGAGGCGTTCGGCCAGTGCGGCGTCTGGCTCGATGATGTGGCTGACCGGCGGTGCGATGCAGATAGCGGCAGGATCGCCGCCGTCGACCGCAAGCTGCGCCAGCCGCGCCGCGCCCAGCGCCGGGCCGACTTCGCCGCCCTCAAGATAGACCAGCGTGACATCCAGCGCGGCAGCGATGATCCGGCCCCAGTGGCGCGAACGTGCGCCGCCGCCGATCACCGACATCCGCTCGATCCGCGTCCCGGCATCGCGCAAGGCAGCCATGCCATCGGCCAGCGCGAAGGCCACGCCTTCGAGCACAGCGGCGGAGAGTTTGCCGGCGTCGGTCTCATTATCGAGCCGCAGGAATGTGCCGCGCAGATGGGGATCGTTGTGGGGGGTGCGCTCGCCCGAAAGGTAGGGCAGGAACAGTTCTGGCCCGTCGGCAACTCCAGCCGCCTCGGCGCGGTCAAAGACTTCGGCCGGGCTTGTCGCACCGGTGATCCGCGCCGCCCAGTCGATGCAGGAGGCGGCGGAAAGATGCACCGCCATCTGGTGCCACATGCCCGGCAGGCAATGGCAGAAGGCATGCACCGCACCCGCCGGATTGGGGCGGAAATCCTTCGTGGCGGCAAAAATCACCCCCGAGGTGCCGAGCGAGAGCAGCGCGTCGCCATCGCGCACGACGCCAACGCCGGCTGCGCCCGCGGCATTGTCGCCGCCGCCGCCTGCTACAGGCACTTGCTCCATGCCCCAGAGCGCAGCCACTTCGGCGCGCAACGTCCCGGTGACTTCGCTGCCCTCGAACAATTCGGGCATATGGTTGAGGTCAAGCCCGCAGGCGGCGAGCACTTCTTCGCTCCACCGGCGCAGGCCGACATCGAGCCACAGCGTGCCCGCGCTGTCCGACATGTCCGATGCGGCGGTTCCGGTCATCAGCAGCCGGACATGGTCCTTGGGCAGCAGCACTCTGGCGACCTGCGCGAACACCTCCGGTTCGTGCCGCTTCACCCACAGCAGCTTGGGCGCGGTGAAGCCGGGCATGGCGAGATTGCCGGTTATGGCATGGAGATCGGGGAGCTGCGCTTCCAGCTCGGCGCATTCGGCGAAGCTGCGGCCGTCGTTCCACAGGATCGCGGGGCGCAGCACCCGGTCTTGGGCATCGAGCAGCGTCGCGCCGTGCATCTGCCCGGCAATGCCAATGCCGCGCACCTTTCGGCGTAGCGCCGGATCGATTGCCAGCACGGCGGCAGTGGTCGCGGTCCACCAGTCCGCCGGGTCCTGTTCGGACCACAGCCCGTGCGGGCGCGAAACGCTGAGCGGCGCGGTGCCCTGGCCCGCCAGCGCGCCATCCTCGGCCAGGACCACGGCTTTGACGCCCGATGTGCCGATGTCGATTCCTAGAAACATGTACCGCGCCTTAGCGGCCAAGGCGGACAGCCGCCAGCCAGCTTTTGCCGAAATGCAGCTTGCCAGGTGTATTTGAAATTGCCAGCCCGGTCCGATTTGCTCTAACCGGGAATCGCAATGGTGAAGAGGCGAATATCCGCATGACATTCCCAGACCGCAGCAACCCGGTGCGCATGGCAATGGTCGGCGGCGGGCCGGGAGCCTTTATCGGCCCGGTCCACCGTATCGCCGCCGAACTTGACGGTCACATCCGGCTGGTCGCCGGTGCTTTCAGCAGCAATGCCGAACGCTCGCGCGAGGGCGGCCGCTCGTTCGGCATCGACCCGGCGCGCGCTTATGGCGATTGGCGGATGATGCTGGCCGAGGAAGCGAAGCGGCCGGACGGCGCAGAATTTGTCGCCATCGTCACCCCCAACCACATGCATATGCCGGTGGCGGTGGCAGCGCTGGAAGCAGGCTTCCACGTTATGTCGGACAAGCCTGTCACCGCGACGCTGGCCGAGGCGCTGCAGCTGCGGGAAGTGGTGGCGAAGGCAGGCGGGCAGTTCGCGCTGACCTATACCTATTCGGGCTATCCGCTGATCCGCCATGCGCGCGAGATGGTGGCGACCGGCGCGATCGGCGCGGTGCGCAAGGTCGTTGCCGAATATTCGCAAGGCTGGCTGGCCGAGCCGCTCGAGCAGGCCGGCGACAACAAGCAGGCCAGCTGGCGCGGCGATCCGGGGCAGTCCGGTGCGGGCGGGGCGATTGCCGATATTGGCGTCCATGCCTTTCACCTCGCCGAATTCGTCACGGGCCTTCGCACCAAGTCGATCATGGCCGATCTTGCCGCGGTGGTACCCGGCCGCGCGCTCGACGATGATTGCGCGGTGCTGTTGCGCTTTGAAGGCGGCGCACGCGGGGTGCTGATCGCCTCGCAGATCGCCATCGGCGACCTCAACGCCCTGCGCCTGCGCGTCCACGGCGAGACTGGCAGCCTCGACTGGCGGCAGGAAGAACCCAACACGCTGACCTGGCACAAGCTCGACGGCAGCAGCGAAATCATCCGCAGCGGCACTGCCCCGGTCGGGCCCGCCGGCGCATCGCTGACCCGCATTCCCTCCGGCCATCCCGAGGGCTATTTCGAGGCTTTCGCCAATCTCTACCGCGAATTCGCTGCCCGGCTGCGCGGCAGCGATCCGGCTGTGCTTCTGCCCGGCATCGACGCCGGCGTGCGCGGCATGGCCTTGATCGAAACCGCCGTGCGCGCCAGCCGCGACGGGCTGGGCTGGGTTGAATTGAAGGACTGAGGAATTAAAATGAAAACGATCAAAGGCCCCGCCATTTTCCTCGCCCAGTTCGCGGGTGACGATGCTCCGTACAACAGCCTTGAAAGCATCGCCGACTGGGTTGCGGGCCTCGGCTACAAGGGCGTGCAGATCCCCAGCTGGGACGCCCGGCTGTTCGACCTCGCCACGGCGGCGGAAAGCCAGACCTACTGCGACGAGATTGCCGGGATGCTGGCCGCCAAGGGCCTCGCCATCACCGAGCTTTCGACGCACTTGCAGGGCCAGCTGGTCGCGGCGCATCCCGCCTATGACTTGATGTTCGACGGTTTCGCCGCCGAGCATGTCCGCGGCAACCCCAAGGCGCGGCAGGCGTGGGCGGTGGAGCAGATGGGCTTTGCCGCCAAGGCCAGCCGCCGCCTGGGCCTGACCGCGCACGCCAGCTTTTCGGGCGCGCTGGCCTGGCCCTATATCTATCCCTGGCCGCAGCGTCCCGCCGGACTGATCGAGGACGCCTTCGACGAACTCGCTCGCCGCTGGAAGCCGATCCTGAACACATTTGACGAGAACGGGGTCGATATCGGCTTCGAAATCCATCCCGGCGAAGACCTCCACGACGGCGTCACCTTCGAGATGTTCCTCGAACGTGTCGGCAACCACCCGCGCGCCAACATCCTCTACGATCCCAGCCATTTCGTGCTGCAGCAGCTCGATTACCTCGCCTTCATCGACATCTATCACGAGCGCATCCGCTGCTTCCACGTCAAGGACGCCGAGTTCCGTCCCTCGGGCCGCAGCGGCGTTTATGGCGGCTACCAGGGCTGGGTCGACCGGCCGGGCCGGTTCCGTTCACTCGGCGACGGGCAAGTCGATTTCGCGGGAATCTTCTCGAAAATGGCGCAGTACGAATTCCCCGGCTGGGCGGTTCTCGAATGGGAATGCGCGCTCAAGCACCCCGAGCAGGGCGCGGCCGAGGGCGCACCATTCATCGCCCGCCACATCATCCGTGTGACTGAGCACGCATTCGACGATTTCGCCCAGGGTGGCAGCGATCAGGCGGCCAATCGCAGGCTGATGGGGATTTGACTGGGCCGGTGGGCGCAGGTTCGTATTGAACGATCCTCCCCCTCTGGGGGAGGTGGCCGCCCTGAAAGGGCGGTCGGAGGGGGTCAGTCACGGAGTGCGCCAGCCAGATTGACCCCCTCTGGCATTCGTTTCACTCACGCCACCTCCCCCAAGGGGGGAGGATCTGGAAAAATAGGGACTGTCCCTATTTTCTCACGCGCCCTGCCAGGTTTCCTCGATCAGTGCGAAGCCCTCAGTGTAGACCTGTTCCGGATTGGGGAAGAAATCGCGCCACACCCGGGTCGCCGCCGCCAGTTCGGGAACCGCGCGGCCGAAGGCCTCGATGGTCAGCCAGCCGTCAAAGCCCAGCGCCTTCAACTCGCGGATGGTTTCGCGTATCGGAGCATGGCCGCGCCCGGGCGTGCCGCGGTCGTTTTCCGAGATATGGACATGCGCCAGATTGCCCGCGCCGTGCAGCTGCTTCAGCGCCGCCAGCGGGTCTTTCTCCTCGATGTTGGCGTGGAAAGTATCATAGAGGATCCCGAAATTGGCATGCGCCACCCGGCTGCAATAGGCGATGCTCTGCTCGCAGGTGTTGAGCAGATAGGCCTCGAAGCGGTTGAGCGGCTCCAGCGCGCAGACCATGCCCGCAGCCTGCGCCAGCGGCGCGATCTGGCGGTGGACTTCGGCGCAGTGCTCCAGCTCCTGCTCACTTGGGAATTCGCCGGTGAACACCCCCAGCGGCTGGTAGTAGGGACCGACCAGCGCGGAAATGCCGAGCAGCTGGCCGCATTCGATCACTCGTTTGAGATGGTCGAGCCCGGCGCTGCGATGCGCAGGCTCCGGTGAGACCGGGCTGTGCGCCTCGTCCGGAATCAGCGCGACGGCGGTGCGTTCCAGCCCCATGTCGTCGAGCCGACGGGCGAGATCGCGGTAATGGCCCGGATTGGCGGTATCGAAGATCGGAATCTCCACCCCGTCAAAGCCGGTATCCTTGATCGCCTGGATCGTGGTGAAGTGGTCTGCCGTGACATGGCCTGTCCACAGCAGCATGTTCATGCCGATTTTCATTTTGTGTTTTTGCCTCTTTCAAAGAACCACACCAGCCCGAAGACGAAGAACAAGACCACCGGGATGATGGAAATCGTCTTGAACGAAACTTCGGCGGCGTGGGCCAGCGCCTCATGCATCCCTGCACTTCCGGCCTGGAGCGCCTTGAAGGCCTCCTCGCCGCCTGCCTTGGCGAGCTTTGCCTTGTCGTAAATCTTGCCGATCTCTGGCAGTACAAGGTAGATCGCCAGTGCCCCGGCAAAGTTGACGAGGCCGATACCCCAAGACCCGCTGCGCGGATAGCGCCGCGCGACAGCCGCCAGCATTGTCGGCCACATGAAGCAGACTCCGAGCGCCCAGAGTGTTGCCGCGAACAGCGCCGTGATGGGCGAGTTGGCGGTGGCGAGCAGGAACAGCCCGGCCGCTGCCGGGATCGTGCTGATGCAGAGCAGCCCCATGTCCGAGAACCGGTGTTCGAGCGGCCCGGCGAAATGCCGCATCGCGAACATGATCGCCGAAACATAGACCATCAGAAGTATGCCCTGCATCCCCACGGTCTGGGTCAGCGCGACCTGCACCCAGGCCCCCGGCGCAAGCTCCGCCGATGCGGTCAGGAACATGATCGCCGGGAAGACCCAGAAGCCCGGATGCTTGAACGGCTCGGCCATCATCTCCTTGAAAGAAACGCCTTGGGTTGTGCTTTCGGTCTGCGGAAATTCGTGGCGCATCACCCAGATGCCGAGGATCACGCCCGGGATCATGAGCAGCGCGATCAGACCGCGCCAGCCGAGGACTGGTCCAAGCAGCAGGGCGCTGAGCAACCCGCCGACGATCATGCCACCCGGCCACCAGGCGTGGAGAATGTTCAGCTTGCCGGTCTTGTCATCGGGGTAGATCGTCGTGGTCAGCGCGTTGATCGAACCTTCGGTCGCGCCCCAGCCAAAGCCGGTGAAAATCATGCCGGCGGTCAGGACGCCATAGACCGCATCGAAGCTGCCCGCCGACGGTGCAAGCAGGATCAGAATGGGGCCAACAATGAAACTGGCGGCGGCGAACAATATGATCCGCTTGGCCCCGATTTTGTCGAGCAGTGGGCTGATGACGAGCAGGCTTAACGCGAATCCAAGAAAGGCATTGCCCAGCGCAGAACCGATCAGCTCGCCCGAGCGCGCAGAGGCGGTCGGATCGAACAATTCCGCCTTCATCGCCTCGGACGCACCGCCGCGGATCGCGTTGGCGAGCGCCGAGGTGAACAGCGCCAATACGCTGATCCAGAAGATGGCCTTGCGGTTATAGCCGTCTCTGGCCGGTGTTGCGCTCATGTTTTCCTCCCCAAGCACCCGGTCCATGGGTCCGGGTAATTCGGTCTGACCAGTAACCGCGAGTTTCTATCCCGGCAAGAACCGGGTGCCGCATCTACCCGACAAGTTCGCGCGTCTCGGCGATGGCGGCGATGCGTCTTTGGCCGCCGCTTCGCTCCAGTTGCACAACGACATCGATTACCGATGCGGCATAGTCGATGGTCTCGCGGCGGGTGAGGCCGATGCCGGTCTGCATCGCCATCAGCGCGATCTGTTCGAGTGCGCCGCGCGGGGAGTTGGCGTGGACGGTGGAGAAGGAGCCGGGGTGGCCGGTGTTGATTGCGCGCAGGAAGCTGACTGTCTCCAGCCCGCGCAGCTCGCCCAGCACGATGCGGTCGGGGCGCAGGCGCAGCGCCGCTTGCAGCAGATCGTCGGCGCTAACCCGCGCTTCGCCCAACTGGCCCTTGACCGCGATCAGGCCGACGCCGTTCTGGCCGGGCAACTTGAGCTCGGCAGTATCCTCGACCAGCACAACCCGCTCCCCGGAGGGAATTTCCCGCAGCATGGCGCCCAGGAAAGTGGTCTTGCCGGTGGAGGTGCCGCCTGCGATCAGCACGGTGCGGCGGCGGCGGATGGCCTCGCGCAGATAGGCGATGGGCTGGCCCTGCGCGTCGGGCATTTGCGTGTCGGCGGGGGTGGCAATCGGGCCGTGGTCATAGGCATCGAGCGGCAATTCGAGCAGGCGGTGGCGGCGGATCGCCATGGCCCAGTGGCCGCGCGTCGCCGGCGGCCCGGCCAGCTGGATGCGCGCGCCGTCGGGCAGGGTGGCCGCGAGCAGCGGGTGCTCGCGGTTGATCCCCTGGTGGCTGATCCGCGCGACCTGCTCGGCAAGCCGCTGGAGCAGTTGGTCGTCGAGTTCGGGCAGATCGATGCGTTGCATGCCCGGCAGGAACGCATCCTCGATCCACAGCTCGCCAGGACGGTTGACGAGCACTTCGGTGACGCCCTCTCGTTCCAGCCACGGGCGGAACGGTTCAAGGTAGGCATCGAGATAGACGCTGCGGGGCAGGGCAGGCGGCTCGCCGGGCGATGCCATCGGCAACTGGTGAATCTCCCCGCTCACCGGGGTGTCACTCGGTGGGAACCTTGGAGAAGTCGAGGTCGCGTGCGGTGAACACGCGGATCGGTTCGCCCTGGCGGACGCGGATGGTCGGGCCGATCTGCGCGGTCTGGCCCACCGCCGCCGCCGCTGCCGACTGGCCGCCGCCGGCAATGATCACCCCGGAGTTCCCGCCCAGCGCCGATAGCCCGCCGACCACCGAGAGCAGCAATGCCGAACCGAACCGCTCGAAGAAATGGCTGTCTACCTTGCCGGCCAGTCCGGTCTCGCCGCCAAAGGCAATGGCGGGGGAGGCGATATTGACCGAAACGCCGTCGGGCCGGATCAGCCGCGTCCAGATGACATAGGCGCGCTTCTGCCCGGCCTGCAGCCCGCTCTTGTATTGGCCGATCAGCCGCGAGGAGCGCGGCACCAGCACTCTGGTTCCGTCGAAAGAGCGGACATCGACGCTGACAATGGCGCGGACAAAGCCGGGCACATCGGTGTCGATCGCAGTTTCGAGCACCGCCGGGATCAGCGTGCCCTGGGTGACGGTGGTCTTGGGGTTCATCCCCGCCGTCGCGGTCGCCTTGCCGCCGCCGACTCCGCCGATGCGTCCGGCGAAATCCTCGTTGCTGTTGCCGCCGGTGGAGGACGCGACGCCGGGCACGGTAACAGCCGGTCCCGAGAGCGGCGACTGCATGCCCCCCGCGTCGAACACCAGCGTCGGCGAGGCGTGGCGGTTGGGGGCAGGGGCCGCGGCGATCATCGATTGCGGCGGCGCGGCGAGGATCGCCTGCTGCGGCGGGGCAGATAGCGGCATGGCGGGCGAAAGCGGCGCTGCTTGCGGCCGGGCAGGCGGGAACACCAGCGGCTGCGCCATGATCGGCACCTCCGGTCCAGCCGGTCTGACCGCTTTTTGCTCCTGCCGCGCCGAATCCATCGACCACAGCGTCACCGCGCCGAGCAGGGCAACGATCCCCACCCCGGCGGCGAGGCCAAGTCCGTCCGAGCGCGGTTTGCGCTGGGTTACCGAGGGCAGCACACTGCGCGTGGCGAGATCGATGATCTGCGCGCCCTCATCGTCGCGCGGATCGCGATTGCTGGCGGCATCGAAGCTTTGCGGGAATTTGCGGTTGAGGCTCATTTGAACATCGCCTTAGCGTGATTCGGGCGGTTGCGAAAGCGGCTGCCGATGCCGCGGCCGCGCTGGGCGGGCAGCAGTGGCAGGCCGGGGGCGGGTCCGCCGACATGGGTAATATGGGTGCGGCCGGACTGGGTCTGCAAGGCGCTGGTGCTGCCGGGTCCGGAAGGCGCTTCTACGAAAACGGAGGGCAGGCCAGCGAAGCCGCCGCCGCGCCGCGCGCCGGTTGTGGCGGATGGCAGCAGTGCCGGGATTGCAAGCGGAATGGCAGGCACGGGCTGAGGTT
This sequence comes from uncultured Alphaproteobacteria bacterium, assembly GCA_963791765.1. GTDB lineage: Bacteria > Pseudomonadota > Alphaproteobacteria > Sphingomonadales > Sphingomonadaceae > Novosphingobium. The sequence continues at coordinate 966,155 of CAWBTL010000002.1, read as the reverse complement.
CGCTGGCTGGGCGGTCGGCACCGTCGCCCTTGTCGCCGCCCAGTCCGAACACATTCCAGCCCGATACAATGGTGCCGGTCACTTTCATCACCATCGCCATCAGCGCGGCATGGACGGCGGCGATCAGGAACAGCGCCATCGCCGCGCGCGCGTCGATCCCGCCTGCGCCGTCACTGCCTTCAAAGCCGCGCAGCGCCGAGACCACTGGCACCAGCAGCTCAAGCATCAGCGAGCCGCCGAGCACCACGAACAGCGGCGTCACTGCCGTCATCACCACGCCGCGCAGCCAGCCGGCGGTCAGCCCGCGGGTGCCGGGGAACAGCGCGAAGACCACGAACACTGGCCCCAGCGCCAGCAGCACCGCCAGGGCGATCCGCGCCGTCACCAGCACGCCGACCGTGCTCAGCAGCAGGATTACCGCACCCAGCCACATCAGCCCGCCGGGCGAGAAAGCACTGGTATTTGCGGCCTGTGGGTTGCCCTGTCCGCTGGTCGCCTCGCCCACTTCGGCGATGGCGGCGAAGATCATGTCGCTGCGGTCGGCGAACAGCTGCACCGCCGATCCCTGCACGCCGGTCAGCACTCCGGCGATCTGGTCGGGCGCGCCGCTGGCAAGGTTCCAGACCAATTGGCTATAGGCTGCCCAGCTGGTGGCCACGGTCAGCACCATGCCCAGCAGCAACATCCGCGGAGTCAGCGCCGATATGCCGATGCGGCTGCGTCCGGTCAGTAGCGAGATTGCGAAGAAAGCGATGTACAACGTCAGTAGCAGCGTGAGCGCGGGTAGTAGCGCCCCGCCGCTTCCGAACAGCCGCCCGAAGGCATTCGCCGCCGCCTCGTTGGCCAGGCAGTCGACCGCGCGCAGCGCCGGGGCCGCGCCCAGCGAGGCTTCGGCGGCAAGGGATTCGCAGGCGCTCATTCGGCGGCCTCGATCCACATCGCGCCGTTCTCGGTTTCAGTATCGCCAGGCCACATCGCCCCGGTCAGCGCTGGATACCAGGCTTGCGGGGCATCGCCATATTCGGCGCGCAATGCATCGAGCCGCCGCACAACGCTTTCGCGGCCGGACAGCACCGTCAGCACTTCGGGCATGCCCGACAGGTCAAGCCGTACCACTACCGATGCGTCTGCCTGGCGGATCAGGAAGCAGCGGCTGTGCGCGGGCAGGGTGCGAATCAGTTCGAGCTCGTGCTGCGTCAGGCCGAAGCCGTCGCAGTAATCCTCGGCACGGGCCTTGGCGTTGGGCATGAACAGCATCGTCGCGGTCTGTTCGACCAGCGCCGTCGCTATCCGGCTGTCGAGTGCATCGCGCGCCGACTGGGTGGCGAAGCCGACCAGCGCGTTGCGCTTGCGAAGGGTCTTGAGCCAGTCGCGGATACGCGCGGCAAAGACCTCGTCGTCGAGCGCCTTCCAGCCCTCATCGATCAGGATCATCGCCGGGGTGCCGTCGAGCCGTTCCTCGATGCGGTGGAACAGATACATCATCGTCGGCGTGCGCAGCCGCGGGGTTTCGAGCAGCGCGGTCATGTCGAAGCCGATGACACGGGCGGAAAGGTCGAGGCTATCCTCGGCCCCCATCGCGGGATTGTCGAACAGCCAGCCGTACTCGCCAGCTCCGGTCCAGGCGTCGAGGCGGCTGGCGAGATCGCCCGGCTGCGGGCGGCGACTGCCTGCGAGCAGTTCGCGGAAATGCGACAGTCGGCGCAGCGCTGGGTCATTGGCAAAGGCGGCATCGACCGCGCCGGCAATGATCGCCAGCTCCTCCGGGCCGGACGCCGCGAGCAGTACGCCAAGCCAGTCGCGCAGGAACGCCCTGTTGACGGCAGTGTCGGCCATGGCCAGCGGGTTGAACCCGGTCGGTTGCCCCGCGGAAATGCGGCTGTAGGTGCCGCCGATCGCCCGCACGAACACCTCGCCGCCGCGATCCTTGTCGAACAGCACCGTGCGCGGCTCGAACTTCTGCGCCTGCGCGGCCAGGAAGTTCATCGCTACGGTCTTGCCCGAACCCGACGGGCCGATCACGGTGAAATTGCCCAAGTCTCCTCCTCCGCCACCGGTAGCGTGGAAGTTGAAGAAGAACGGCGTCGCGCTGGTGGTCTGAAGCAGGGTCACTGCCTCGCCCCAGTGGTTGCCCGATGGCTGGCCCAGGGCAAAGCCGTGCAAGCTGCCGAAGCAGGCCATGTTGGCGCTGGAGATCAGCGCACGGCGCACCAGATAGGCCTCGTTGCCGGGGAACTGCCCCCAGAAGCCGGGTTCGAGATTGACGTCCTCGCGGACTGCGATAGCCCCGGCATCGGCCAGTGCCGCCGCGCAGGCCGAGGCAATGCCGTCAAGCGCCTCGAGCCGCTCGCTGCGCACCAGCACCGACAGATGGTGATCGCCGAAGCCTACCGCGCCCACCCCCAGCGCATCGCGCGCGGCCAGCATCTCGCGGCATTCGGCCATGGCCTCTTCGTCGGCGGACCTGAGGCGGCGGATCGCCAGGTCGATGCGTTCGCGCGCCAGCTGGCGGTCGCAGGGGGCATAGCTTTCGGTCAGCACCATTTCGCAGGGCAGGCGCAGCAGCGCGTCAGTGAGGCCGGGCGAAGTGCTGTCGGGATAGTCCTTGAGGCTGAGCAGCGCGGCGAAGCTGCTTTCGCCTGCGCCCTTGATTTCCATGGCGTCGAGTTCGAAGCTGACCCGCTTGTAGGGCAGCATCCGGCCGATATCGGCATCGCCGCCGGGCTGGCGCACCGGCCGCATCTCGCCGTTGTAGAGCGCCGAGAGCAGCTCGAGCACTTCCGAGCAGGTTCCGCCCGCGCCCTCGTATTGGCCGAGCAGCCGCGCGCCATACTGGCCGAGCGTGGCGGCCATAGCGCCCGCCGCCGCCCGCAGCGCGCGCAGTTCGGACGGATCGGGTTCCGCCCTTTCGCTGGCGCGCCGCTTCAGCAGCCGTGCAATCCGGTCCGCCCAGCCCGCCTTGCCGCGCGCCGGGCGGCGCAGCAGGGTGACGAACTGGTCGTTCACATAGAGCGCGCCCGCGCCAAGCCTGTCCTTCCAGCGGGCATCGATATGCGCCGCCATCGGATCGTCGTAGTGCCCCTCCAGCTCGACATGCACGCGCCGCCGGATGACGTGGTGATACATGACGAAACGCGCGTCGAGCGAACTGCGCAGCAGCACTTCGCGAGTGGCGGCATGGGCATTCAGCTCGTCACTGTCCGCCGTTTCGAAGGCGAGGCCCGGCACAGCCAGCGATATCATCGCCGAACCATCGCGTAGCAGCACTACATTCTCATCGAGCAGCGCCAGATAGGGCAGCCGGTCTCCCGCCAGCGCTTCCTTCTTCGCCCAGCCCGCAGCGCCGGAGAAAAGCTTCATCCTTCGTGCTCCCTTGCGCCGCGCAATGTCGCAGACTGCAGGCGTCTGGAAAAGCCGTTATGCGATGGCAATAAGGATTATCCCCATCGTTGCACTTCCGGGCAGGCAGGCAGGTCGTCAATCCGCCTTGCCCGCCAAACATGGAGTTGCGGGCGATAGCAGTTTGTCATAGCGCGGCGGCGCGGCGCGGGGTGCGCGGCTGGCAGATCATGGGGCTGGTTTTGAAGACGCGCGGGCGCCGCTTTCATCATTTCGCCAGCCGGGCGCATCGCTGGCTGGCGCTGATCGTCGGCGCGCAGGTGCTGATCTGGTTTGCCAGCGGGGCGCTGATGAGTTTTCTGCCGATCGGCGATGTGCGCGGCGAGCATCTGGTCGACAGCGACTATGCCGTGCCGCTGCCGGCCGGTCTGGTCTATGCCGATCCGGCGCGGATTGCATCACAGGCCGGGGCGCCGATCCGCTCGATCGAATGGCGGATGGCGGCCGGACGGTCCGTCGCGGTGGTGACGGGCGGGCAGGGAGCCCAGCTGTTCGATGCGGTCAGCGCCGAGCGGCTTGGCGGAATCGATGCGGCCGCAGCCCAGGTGATCGCCCGGTCGGCCTGGAAAGCGCCGGTCAAACCTGCGGCCCGCGTCTTCCGCGTCACCGGTGCCAGCACTGAATATCGCGGCAGCCTGCCGGCCTGGCGGGTCGCCTTTGCCGATCCCGACCACACCAGTGTGTTCGTTTCGGCTACCACCGGTGAGGTCACCGCGGTGCGCACCGGCACCTGGCGGCTGTATGACTTCGTTTGGGGCCTCCACATCATGGACTGGAAGAACCACGAGGATTTCAACACCTGGTGGCTGCTGGCAGCGGCGCTGGGCGCGCTGTTGCTGGGTCTTGCCGGGACGGCGCTGCTGGTGATGCGCTGGCCGTGGCGGAAGACCTGACCCTCTATCCTTCCGCTTTCTTCGGCGCGCTCGCCAGTGAGGGCAGGTTGCTGGTGTCCATGCCATAGTTGAACAGGCGAAAGTTCTGGGTGTGGCACAGGTGGTGCAGCGAGAAGGCCTGGTCGATGGCGTTCATCTGCCCCTGGATGTCGAGCGTCTTGTTGACCGCTTCCTTGGCCAGCTTGAGCGCGAAGGCAGGCTTGGCGGCGATCTTTACGGCCATGGCGAGGGCGAAATCCTGCAGCTCGTCTGGCTCGACGACATGGTTGACCATACCCAGCCGGTGCGCCTCATCGGCGCTCCAGACGTCGGATGTGAACAGGAATTCCTTGGCCTTGCGCGGACCCAGTTCCCACGGGTGGCCGAGCCATTCGACGGCCGACATGCCGAAAGTGACCACCGGATCGGAAAACTGCGCGTTCTTCGCGGCGATGATGATGTCACAGACCCAGGCGAAGATCAGCGCGCCGGCGATGCATTTGCCCTGGACCGCGCAGATCGTCGGCTTGGAAATATTGCGCCAGCGCCGCGCGCTTTCGAGATAGCCTTCCTTTTCGGCGGCATACCAGCCGTGGGTGGCTGGTTCCTGAAAGCCGCTCCAGCCGGATATGCCGGGGCTGCGCTCCTGCATATCCGCCTGATAGTTTTCGACGGTATCGGCGATATCGTGCCCGGCCGAGAAATTGCGGCCGTCCGCGGCAAGGATGATAACCTTGATGCTGTCATCGTGCAGCGCCCGGTCGAAGGCCGCGTTGACTGCGAAGATCATCGCCGGGTTGATGGCATTATGCTTGTCCGCGCGGTCAAGGACGATGCGGGCGACGCCCTCAGCGGGGTTTTCGTAGCGGATGAGGGTTTCGGTCATGATAGTGCTTTCGTTCAGGCGTTGAGCACGGGCCGCTTCGCCGTCTTCCAGCCTTCGCGGTTGGCGGCGGCGGTTTCGGCGGCCTTGTCCCAGAAGGCCTCGCCGCGGGCATGGTTGACGAAGTTGAAGCTGGGAGCACTGCGGATTTCCAGCACTTCGACGCCGTCGGGGCCGGGCCGGTAAGTATAGGGCACATCGGCGGGGATGAAAAAGCTGTCGCGCGGCCCCAGCTCTTCGGTGCCGAGGCGCAGGCTGCCGGATATGACGTAATACATGCAGTCGGCATCGTGGCTGTGTAGCGGCAGCGGATAGTCCTTCTTGAACCAAACATGGGTCAGGCTGAAACCGGGCAGCTGGGTAAGCACCTGGATCCGCTCGCCATCGAGAAAGCCGCCGGCCAGCACTTTGTCCATCCCCGCGCGCTGGGCGGGGGTGAAGGGCTCGATAGTCATGCAGGCGGCTTCCATCAGCCCGGGGGCATCCTTGGCGCGGAAGATCTGGAACCTGGGCGCGTCGTCCTGGGCCTCTGCCATGTCAGTATCCCTTGCCCTTGCCGATATTGCCGAGATGCGCAGTCATCAGCTCCTGATAGTGCTGCGTTGTCATGATAGAGCTGTTGACCAGCCGTTCGACCGATGCGGCCTGGTGCGCGGGCAGATCGGTGGCCAGTTCGATCGCCACCTTTGCCGCGCCGACCAGCTCGCCGTCCTGGCTGGCGAGGTGGCGGCAGAACGCCAGGACGTCAGCCTCGAATGTCTCGTCGGGAAAGACCTTGTGGACCAGTCCGGCGTTGAGCGCTTCGTGCGCTTCGAGCGGGATGTTCGCCATGATCATGTAGCGCGCCCAGTGCGGCCCGATGATCCGCACCAGCCGGCTGACGCCGTTGGTCGCCGGCAGGACGCCGAATTTGGCCTCGGGGAAGGCGTAGCTGGCGCTGGCTGCGGCGAGCCGGAAATCGCAAGACAGCGACATTTCGAGGCTACCGCCAACGCATCGGGCGTGGTGGGCGACAACGAATGGTTTTTCGATGCCCTCCATCTCGTCCCAGATCCGCCGCATTGGCAGGCGGCGGTGCGATTCGCGCACTTCCGAGCCGCGTGTCGGCAGCGTGCCGCCGCCGCCACCTTGCCTCAGATCGGCACCGGCGGAGAAGTAACGGCCCGTCGAATTAATCAGCATCACCCGAAGGCCCGGGGTATCGCGGAAGCGGTGCACAGCCTCCTCAAGGATGTTGACCAGTTCGGCGCTCATCGCATTGAGCTTGTCCGGGCGGTTGAAGGTGGCGATCAGAATACCGTCGTCTTCGCGAACGAGCATGTGGGGGGCATCGGTCATGTCGGGTTCCCGGAATGGACTGGACTTATTGCTACGGCCCTATTGCATATGATAGCGCACGAGTCTCCCTTCCAGCGCGGGCTTTTGCCTTCGCTCGGGCGATTAATCGACAGGTTGCTACCGCCTGCATTCAGGACTGGGTACAGGGGCAGTAATGCCGTCGCATGGCTAATCGATTCTCCGGCCAGCAACGCCGGAAACACTACAAGAGGAATTCGCGATGAAAATGGAAGACATGGTCCTGATCAGCGTCGATGATCACATCACCGAACCCGCGGAAGTGTTCGACAACCAGCTTTCGGGCGAAGCCCTGGCGACGGCGCCCAAGCTCAGGTCACGCGAAAGCGGCGCGAACTACTGGGAGTACCAGGGCATGCAAATGGGATCGGTCGCGCTCAACGCCGTGGTCGGCCGCCCGCGCGAGGAATACGGGTTCGAGCCGACTGCGCTCGAACAACTGCGCAAGGGCTGCTTCGATGTCCATGCCCGCGTCGATGACATGAACGTCAACGGCGTCGCCAGCTCGATGAACTTTTCCAGCCTCGCGCAGATGGACGGCGGCGTCTATCTAAACGCGCCCGACAAGGCGCTCTCGCTCACCCATCTGCGCGCCTATAATGACTGGCACCTCGATGAATGGTGCGGCGCATACCCCGCGCGTTTCATCCCGCTGGGCATCCTGCCGCTGTGGGACCCGAACCTGATGGCCGACGAGGTGCGCCGCTTGGCGAACAAGGGCTGCCACGCCGTGGTGTTCAACGACAACCCGACCAAGCGCGGGCTGCCTTCGGTGCATTCGGACCATTGGGTGCCGTTCTGGAAGGCGCTCACCGATTGCGACACCACGGTCTGCCTGCACATCGGCTGCGGCAATGTTTCCCCGCATCCCTCGATGGAATTGCCGATCGAAGTCAATATTTCGACCATGCCGATGGCCGTCGCCTTCGGTGCGGCGGACTGGCTCAATCTGGCGGCGTTGCACCGTTATCCGACGATGAAGATCGCGCTGTCGGAAAGCGGCATCGGCTGGATTCCCTACCTGCTCGAGAGGGCCGACTATGCCAACGAACAGCACCACGCCTGGACCCATTCGGACACCTATCTGGACGGAATGAAGCCCAGCGAAGTGTTCAAGCGCCACTTCTCCAGCTGCTTCATCGACGATGCCTACGGCCTGCGCAACATCGACCTGATCGGCGAGGACAGCGTGATGTACGAAGTGGACTATCCCCACTCCGACACCCCCTGGCCCAATGCACCCGAAGTGCTGTGGAAATCGGCCTCACTGCTGACCGACAGCCAGATCGACAAGATCACGCACCTCAACGCGATGAAGTGGTTCAACTTCGATCCGTTCCAGCACCAGCCCAAGTCGGAACTGACCGTGGCCGCGCTGCGGGCGCAGGCCAGGGCCAAGGGGGTCGATGTGTCGATCAAGTCGCAGGGCGGCGCAGCCCCGCTGGCGCCTGGCGAAAAGCCGCGCATCGTCACCTCTGGCGACATAATGTACATGTTCCAGAAGCACGAAGAGCCCGAGGACGCCTGAGTCGACGCGGGCCGGGCAGCGAAGGTTCATGGCAGAAAAACCGCCCCGTTGGTCGCGGCGGCCCGATGGCTCCAACTGGGGAGACTTCGGGCCGGACGACCAGATCGGCAGGCTCAACCTGATCACGCCGGAGCGGCGCATCGCTGCGGCCCGCGAAGTGCGCGAAGGGCTGGCGTTCTGCCTGTCGCTGCCGCTCGATTGCCCCGGCGTCCAGCTCAACCCGCGCCGCTTCCCGCCTGAACTGGCCTTTTCGATGCGCGGGCAGGATCCGGCGGCGAACTATCCCTACGATCTCGTGTTTCCCGGCATGAAGGAAGTGGTCAACGATGACCGCGCCACGCTCAGCCTGCAATATTCCACCCAGTGGGATGCGCTATGCCACATGGGCTATCTGTTCGACGCCGACGGGGCGGGCGAGGAGATCGTCTATTACAACGGCTATCGCGCGCATGAGCATGTCTGCGGGCCGGTCGATTACCGGCGTGATCGCGCGGCGCAGGACGGGCCGTTCGGCGCCTTTGCCCTCGGCATCGAAAAGATTGCCGAAACCGGAATGCAGACCCGCGGGGTGATGATCGATCTGCACGCCCATGTCGGGCTTGAGGCGGTCGCGGTCGGCTATGAGGCGCTGATGCGCATATTGGAGGCGGACAAGGTCGAGGTCGAACCGGGCGACGCGCTGTGTTTTCGCACTGGCTTCGACCGGGCGCTGCTCGCCAACCATGCCGACCCGGCGGTGCCGCTCGATCCGCACCGCTGCTCCGGTCTCGACGGGTTCGATGAACGGCTGCTGCAATGGATCGACGATTGCGGCGCTTGCGCGCTGGTTTCGGATAACGAGGCGGTGGAATTAACGCCCGATTTCCAGCGCGAAAATGCCCATGGCGTGCGGGTGCCGCTGCACAACCTGTGCCTGTTCAAGCTGGGCATTCCGCTGGGCGAGCTGTTCCTGTTGAGCGACCTGGCCGACTGGCTGCGGGCGCATGGCCGTTCGCGGTTCCTGTTCACCGCCCCGCCGCTGCGCCTGCCGCGCGCGGTGGGTTCGCCGGTGACGGGGGTGGGGACGGTCTGATTACTCAGCCTACCGCGGCTTGCTTCACCTTCGGATACGGCCCCATCAGCAGGAACAGTGTCGCCGAAAGCAGGCATACCGGCAATATGCCCCACAATGCCGGGACATAGCTTTGCGTCAGATCATAGACCCGGTTGAGGATCACCGGCCCGATGGCGCCCGCCAGCGCCACGAAGCCGCCGATTGTGCCGAACATCAGCCCGAAACTCTCGGACTTGAAGTAGCGCGAGGTGAGGTAGGCCATGATGTCGAGTTCGGCACCGAGCGAGAGACCGAAGATCAGCGAAGCGGCCGCCGCGGCTGGCACGGAGCCTGGTATGCCGATCAGGATCAGACTGCCGATTACCGGCATGCAGACTGCCGCTGCGGCGATGAAACGTCCCTCGAATTGGTCGAGCAGGAAGCCGACGGTCAGCCTGCCCGTGATGGCGGCGAAGCCCACCAGCGAAGCGATCCCTGCGGCCTCTCCGCGCGACAGGCCGTTCGACGACAGGATCGGGACAATCGTTACCGACACCGATACTACGGCGATGGCGATGGCGAAGCCTGCCAGGGCCAGTTGCAGGAATTGCCACTTGAGAACCGCGCCGCGAAAACTGGTCAGGAACGAGGGCCGCGCAGACAGTGGCACCAGCGGCGTGTCGCGGCGGACCTTGTCCTGGGCGCTGGTGAAGAACAGCAGGACCAGCGGCAGAACCACCACGCCCCAGCACACGGCGACGCCCACCCATGCCAGCCGCCAGCCATAGCTCTCGATCAGCCAGTAGGTCAGCGGCGGCGTCACGATCGAACACAGGCTGGAGCCGCAGAGCGTCACCGCCAGTGCCAGCCCACGCCCGGCGGAAAACAGGCCGGTGACGGCGGAAGTCCACACCATCGGCTGGATGATCACGGTTGCCGCCGCCATGACAATCCACAACGCGCGCCATGACCAGATGCTCGGCCCGGTCAGGCTGAACAGCGCAAGCGCCGCGCAGATCGCGACCACCGCGACAATTCCGATGCGGCGCGGCCCGAACTTGTCGACCAGGAAGCCGACGAAAGGTGCCAGCAGAATTATGGCCACGGCGGAAATCAGATGTGCAGATGATATCTCGGTCCGGCTCCAGCCGAACTCATTCTCCAGCGGCGCGATGAACAGGCCGGAGGCGTAGCTGACCACCGCCGCCATGCCCATGCCGGCGCCTGCCGCCATGACGACCGTCCAGTGCATCCGCCATTCGTCGCGGGCACTTCCTTCAAGCCTTGCCGACAAAGCGTCCCCCATCTATCAAAATGATCTTCACGCGTTGCATATTGGCTGGCGAACGGCTTGTCATGCCCAAAGGAGAGCAGATCGCAGTGACCACGGCCAGCACCCCAGCCTTCCGCGCAAATATCCGCGATCCGATGGTCGACCGGCTGATCGGTCCGGGCCGGCTGGCGGAAATCGAAACGGTCGATGTCGGCGGCTATCCGCGCGAGGTGTTCAAAGGTGCGCCGCGCAATTTGGCGGGGCTATACTGGCAGGCGATGGCGTTCGGTGATCGGGTGATGGTGGTGCATGACGGAATGTCGCTGAGCTATGCCGAGGCATTCGCCCGCGCCGCCGCCCTCGCGAAAGCCTTGCGCGAAGGCTACAGCGCCGGGCCGGGCAGCACTATTGCCGTGGTCACGGCGAACCGACCCGAATGGATAATCGCCATGCTGGCCATCACCGCGATCGGCGGCATTGCCGCGCTGGTCAACAGCCGGGGGGTGGCCGAAGAAATGCTGCGGGCGATCGACAAGGTCGGCTGCACCCTCGCTATCCTCGATGCCGGCTGCGACGATATTATCACTGCCGCGATGCCTGACCCGAATTGGCCGCGCGTGGTCATCGGCCAGCCACAAGCGTCCTTGCGCGTGGGCAAAGATGCGGATTTTGCAGTGCTTTCAGCGTCAGTTTCCGGTGTCGAATTCCAGCCCAAAGACATGGACCCCGCCCACGGTGCGATCATCCTGTTCACTTCGGGCACCACCGGCTTTCCCAAGGGCGCGTTGCTCAGCCACGGGGCGCTGGCGGCATCGGTGTCCGTCGCCTGCTTCATGGGCGCGCTGCAGGACATCCGCTACGAGGAGGAGAGCGGCGAGACCCTGCCCGATCACCAGCGCGCGATGGCGACGCCGGCCGTGATCCTGGGGCCGATGTTTCACCTTTCCGGGATCATGCCGATCCTGCGGGCAATCTCGGTTGGCACCACCATCCACATCATGGGCAAATGGAACGCCGATGTCGCGATGGACATGATCGAGACCGTCGGCATGACCCGGCTCAGCTTTGTCTCGGCGATGCTGTTCGACATCTTCCGCAGCCCTCGCGCCACGCCAGAATTGCTGGCGAAAGTGCGCTACATGGTCAACGGCGCGGCCCCGCTCGACATGACGCTGGTCGAAGAAATCAAGCGGCGCATGCCCAATTGCCAGCTCGCCAACGGCTATGGCCAGACCGAGGGAACCGCCTGGACCAGCAACATCAGCGGTAACATCTACCTCGATCATCCTGCGTCTTGCGGCTGGCCCGCTCCCACGGTGCAGGTGCAATTGCGCCGCGACGACGGCAGCGAGGCAGGCATTGGCGAGCCGGGCGAACTGTGGGTCTCCAGCGCGCTGCTGATGAACGAATATGTCAATGATCCCGAAGCGACGGCGGAAGTTCTGCAGGACGGGTGGCTGGCCTCGGGCGACGTGGCCACAGTCAACGCGCTGGGCATCTACACAATCGTCGACCGCAAGAAGAACATGGTCATTTCCGGCGGCGAGAACATCTATTGCGCCGAAGTCGAACGGGTGCTGGCCAGCTGCCCCGGCGTGCGAGAGGCGATCGCCTATGGCCTGTTCGACGCGCGGCTGGGCGAGCGGCTGGCGGCAACGCTAGTGACCGCGCCCGACGCGGGCCTGGACGAGGCCGCGGTGAAGGCGCACTGCCGGGCGCATCTGGCGATCTACAAAGTCCCGCGCGAGGTTTCATTCATCGCCGAAGCACTGCCGCGTACGGCCTCGGGCAAGGTCGATCGCGGCAAGTTCTTGCAGCAGGTGCGCGGCCCTATTACGGCGGCAGGGAGTTTTGAGGGCTGAAACCGCCGGGAAGGGTATGTCATGAAGGTTGCCGTGATCGGCCGGGGCTTCGGTGCCTATGCGATGAAGCCGGCTTTCGAGGCGCGTGGCTGGGAGGTGGAGCTCGTACCCTCGCGTGATGCGGCGGCGGTGGCAAGCGCCTGCGCCGGGCCCTTCGACCTGATCTCGATCCACTCGCCGCCGTTCCAGCACCGCGACCATGTGCTGCAGGCTGTGGCTGCCGGCAAGGACGTGCTTTGCGACAAGCCCTTCGGCCTGAACGCCGCAGAGGCGCACGAAATGCGCGATGCGGCCAGCACGGCGGGGGTCCTGCATTTCGTCAACTTCGAATTCCGCTTCGGCGCGGCGCGGCAGAAGGCGCGGGAGTTGTTGCAGGCAGGTGCCATCGGCACGCTCCAGCACCTCGCCTATTCAAGCTATGCCGGCTTCCTGCGGGTGCGCGACCATGGCTGGCTGAACGATGCCAGCCTGGGCGGCGGCTGGCTGGGCGCGCTGGGTTCGCACATCATCGACATCACTCGCTGGCATTTCGGCAGCGAAGTGACCGGCAGCGGCGGGACAGGCCGGCTCGATGTGCCCTTGCGGCCGGACGGCAGCGGCGGGCAGGTGCAGGGCACGGCGGAGGATGCCTTCACTGTCTGGCTGACCATGGCGAACGGCGGCACCGCCAGTATCGACGCTGCCTCAGCCGCAGCGACGGTGCGCCCCCAGTGCATGTATTTCCAGGGCAGCGAAGGCGCGATGGAACTGATCGACGAAAAGGTGCTGACGCTGCTGCGCCCGGGTGCCGGACCCGAACTTTTCGATTGCTCGCCCGGCAAGGACAGTCCGGCGTGGCCCTCGCTCCAGGCGTGGATCGGCGAACTAGAGGTGGCAATCGCCCATCGCCGCCAGATCGCACCATCCTTCGATGAAGGTGTCGCTACGGCAGAGGTTCTGGAACGGCTGAAGGCGGCGATGGTGCGGGCGGACCGATCAAGCTGAATTACGGGATCAACGTTCCCACGGGTGAAACGCCTTTACCCTATCGTGAATGCGGCGCGGATGAATGCAATTTATACGGGCGACGAGGCTTCTGGGGCTGAACTTGATTGCCCCTTCCTCACCGCTCCGGCCAGTAGCGCGCCTTGAGCTCCTTCTTGTAAAGCTTGCCGTTGTCGCCGCGCGGGAGCTGCCTTTCGAAGTCGATGCTGCGCGGGCATTTGACGTCGGCGAGTTGCTGGCGGCACCAGGCGATAAGGTCTGCCGCGAATTCCGGGGTGGCGTCGGCCCAATCGACCGGCTGGATCACTGCCTTAACTTCCTCGCCGAAGTCGGGGTGGGGCACGCCGAACACGGCAGCGTCGGCGACGCGCAGGTGGGTGACGAGCAGGTTCTCGACCTCCTGCGGATAGATGTTCACGCCGCCCGATATGATCATGAAATGCTTGCGGTCGGAGAGGAACAAAAAGCCCTCCTCGTCCACCCGTCCGACATCGCCCATCGTGCTCCAGTCCGGGTGCAGCGCGTTGCGCGACGAGGCGGTCTGGTTCGGGGGCATTGTGGTAAGTGAAAGACTGGCCGCCGCTGAAATAGACCGTGCCGGTTTCGCCCACCGGCAGTTCGCGGCCATCGTCGTCGCAGATGTGAATTTTGCCGCTGATCGCCCGCCCGACCGTGCCCTGCCGCTCCAGCCATTCCGCGCTGCTGACGGTAACGAAGCCGCTGCCTTCGGTGCCCGAATAATATTCCTCGATCACCGGCCCCAGCCAGTCGATCATCGCCTGCTTGACCGGAATGGGGCAGGGGGCTGCGGCGTGGATCATGGCCTTAAGCGAGGTCAGATCGAACGAGCGGCGCACTTCCTCGGGCAACTTTAGCAGCCGCACGAACATTGACGGGACAACCTGGGTGAGTGTCACCTTGAAGCGTTCGATCAGCGCGAGATAGGCCTCGGGATCGAACTTCTCCATTACCACCACTGTGCCGCCGAGCGCCTGGGTGGTGGTGGTGAAACCCATCGGTGCAGCATGGTAAAGCGGGGCCGGGGAGAGATAGACGGTGTCGTTGCCGAACGGATAGAGCTTGCCGAAGATCAGCGCCGCACCAAACGGCTGGATCGGATCGCTACCCCGTACAGGGATCATGTTGCGGATGCCCTTGGGCCGTCCGGTGGTGCCCGAGGAATAGGCCATGCGCGTGCCATTGGCCTCGTCGGCGATCGGGGTGGCGGGCTGGGAGGCGCAGAGCTCGTTCCAGCTGGGCAGGCCATCGATAGAGCCGATCGCGAGGATGCGATCGAAACTCTTCGCCAGTTCCAGCGCTGTGTCTCCCAGATGCTCCGAAATCAGCAGCAGCTTCGCGCCGCTGTCACGCGCGATAAAGGCAATCTCGTCGGCTTTGAGGCGGGTCGACATCGGCACCAGCGTCAGCCCGGCGCGCTGGGTGGCCCAGAACAGGTCGAAGAACTCCGGCCGGTTGTCACAGGCCATGGCCAGGGTGTCGCCGATGCCAAGCCCCAGTGCGCGCAGGGCATGGGCGCCGCGATTGGCGCGGGCTTCGAGTTCGGCATAGGTCACAGCCTCGCCGCTTTCCGCCATGATCAGGGCGGGCTTTTCGGGTTGGGTCAGGGCATGAAGCCGGGGATGCAAGCGGAGTCTCCTATTCGAAGAGCTGGGCGGCGTGCTTGTCCAGCAAGACCGGAGTCAGCTTCACAAGCAGCAACGCCGCTATCGCAGAAATTACCACACCGGCCCAGAAGGCGGGGGCGTAGGTTCCGGTGACATCGTGGATGCGGCTGACCAGCAGCGGCCCGATCGCGGCGGAGAACACCGAAAGGCTGATCAGCGTGCCATAGACCACGCCGAATATGGTGCTGTCGAACAGCCGCGTCGTCAGGCAGGCAACCAGCGCTTCCTTGGCTCCCTGGGCCAGACCCAGCATGACACAGCCGGCAATCGCCAACGGCACACTAGCGCTGTCCTGCGCGAGGACAGCCGCTGCGAGCGCGTAGAGCGCCAGGATGCAACAGATGACCAGATCCTGTCCTGCCCTGTCGAAAATCGAGCCGAGTGTGATCCTGCCGCCGATCCCCGCCAGCCCCAGAATGCCGGCGACGGCTGCGGCGGTGGTGCCATTCATGCCCTTGTCCATCAGTGCGGGCGCGAGATGAATTGCAAAGGCGGACGCTATCAGGCCGACGATGACAATGGCAATGGCGAGCCGGACGAACGTGCCCGAAAGGAATATCTGGCGCAGTGGCAGTTTGGCCCCCGCTGACTTGGCATGCTCTGTCCGGGGCCGCGATGCCGGTCGGCGATCAAAGAAGAACAGCAGCGCCAGGATCAGCGCCGGCACCGTCCAGACAGTGCCCAGCACTATCCAGGCCGTGCGCCAGCCCCAGGCGTCAATCACCAGCCGTGCCGACAAGGGGCCGAGCATGGTCGCCAGCCCCATCCCGCTGAGTGATATCGAGATCGCCAGGCTGCGGTTCTTCTCGAATGCGGCGGAGACTATCGAGATCCACACCGTCGGCCCGACCAGAGCGCCGACCAGCGAAACCGTGCACCACAGCGCGATCCACACCGCTATGCTAGGCGTGGCGAGCGAGAATGCCGCAATCGCGAGCCCGGTCAGCGCTATACCCGGCAACACCAGCAGCCGGGCGTTGGTCTTGTCCACCAGCCGGCCGATGAACGGCCCGGCGAGAAAGCCGAGCAGCAGCGACACCGAATAGCCGACCGAGGCTTCAGCCCGGGTCCAGCCGAATTCCTGTTCCAGCGGCGCCATGAACTGGCCCAGCATCGCGGACATCACCACCGGCACCGGAATGCCGACGATGGCGGTAAGCAGCAGCGGCCAGTTGGCAGCCCATTCACTGCGGGCGGGCGCGGATGCGGTCGCCACTCTAGAAGCCGGGGATCAGTTGGAAGGTGACTGCAAGTGCCATGACAGGACTCTTTCCCATGCTCTCTCACCTTGATTGTCCACCTGCCCGCGATGCAAGGACAGAATGAATCGCCAGTGTTGAATTAAGCTTGTGCTAGCCCGGCTCGGGCGAGTCGGCAATCATGCAGCGGCAAGTGGCCCGGCAAAGCCAGTGCCGCGTTGCATTTGGTTGCCTTGGCGAATAGGCAAGGTGCATCGATCAACGCACTTTGCAGGAGTATTTTGATGCAGACCCACTGGCGACTGGCCGTGATGTTCGATGCCCCCGGCGGCGATCTGGCGGCGCTTGAAGCGGCGCTACGGCAGGCGAAAGACGCCATTCGCGCGGCGGCTGGCGGACATCCCGTGCGCATCGGCGTGGCCGACCGGCATCCCGATCTTGCCGGTGTCGCCGAAGCAGGCCAGCGCACAGTTGATGGCGCGGTGGAGGTGACTTTCCCCAAAGACCGCGCGGGGGAAGTTCCCGATGTCTGCCGGGCGCTGCGGCCGGTGATCGCGGGGCTGACCGATCTGGCCAGCGTCGAGGTGATGGCGGGACCGATGTATCACATGGTGCCGGTGCGGACCGGCGGCACTTTCCTGTCGCTCGCCTTCCGGCGGTTTCCGGGAACGACCAACCAGGAATTCCGCGCCTGGTGGAACAAGCAGCACGCACCGATCGCGATCCCGGTTTTGGGCGAGGGCCTGCTGGCCTATGATCAGGTGCATGTGAAGATGGACGCCGCGAAGATTGCGGCGGAAGCGTTCGGTGTGGCTTACAGCCACTACGATGCCTATGACAATCTGACCTGGGCCGACCGTCAGGCCTTTCTGAACAGTATTTCGGATGCTGAGGCGATGGCGACGATTGCCGCCGACGAAGTTGGCCGGATAGATGACCCCAGCCGTCGCAGCGCACTGATGACTGACCTGGACTGACCGGGCCATGACCAGACTTGCAGGTCGCATCTGCCTGATCACCGGCGCATCATCGGGTTTCGGTGCACATTTCGCGCGGCTGGTCGCCGCAGAGGGCGCGAGGGTGGTGCTGGGTGCGCGACGCACCGAGCGGGTCGAAGCGCTGGTCGCGGACATCGGCAAGGCAGGCGGCGAGGCGTTGGCCGTGGCCATGGATGTGACGGACGAGGCCTCGGTCATCGCGGCCTATGACGCCGCCGAGCGGGCCTTCGGGCTGGTCGATACGGTGATCGCCAATGCCGGTGTCTCCGAAACCGGTCGCGCGATCGAAATTCCCGCCGCGGCGCTGCAATCGGTGTTCGATACCAATCTGCTCGGCGTTTACCTGACCGCGCGCGAAGGGGCCCGGCGGCTGATCGCCGGGGGCAGCCGTGAGAGCGGGCGCGGGCGGATACTGCTGATCGGCTCGATGGGTGCATCGGCACCGTTTCCCGGCGGCACTGCCTATTGCGCCAGCAAGGCCGCAGTGGCGAGCCTGGGCCGCAGCTTCGCCGCCGAATGGGTGCGGCAGGGGATCAATGTCAACGTCCTCCAGCCCGGCTTCATCGACACCGAGCTGGCGGGCGGCTGGTTTGCGAGCGAAGGCGGCAAGGCCCAGATCGCCGCCTTCCCGCGCCGCCGCCTGCAGACCATCGCCTCGCTTGACGAGCCGGTGATCTACCTCTGCTCCGATGCGGCGCTTCAGACCACCGGGGCTATCCTTGATCTGGATGACGGGCAGTCAATGTAGGTATAACCCGGTTTCCACCGCGATAGGGTTAACTCAAATCGATCCTCCACCAGAGGGCAGGACTATCGCATATTCCATTTGGTGCCTGTGCATCCCGGTCCCCCTCCCGCTTGCGGGAGGGGTTAGGGGTGGGCCAGTCGGACGAAATCGACACCTTCGCGCCAAATTCAGACGCACCCACCCCCAACCACTCCCGCAAGCGGGAGGGGGGAAGAAAGGGCAGGTCGGAATATGCGATAGCCCTGCCCTGAGCGGGAGGGGGGGCAGAGTCGGTGCAATGGGCGGTTGGTATTATAACTTCACACCAGACACTCTAGCCCCAGCGCTTTCAGCAGCGCCGAGCGTGCAGCGTGAACCCGCCCCCACAATCCGGGATCGCCGAGTTCGGCAGGCGCGATGCTCTCTGGCCAGTGCTGCCGCACCACCGCCTCGATCAGTTCCAGCCTCGCCAGGTCGACCATGAACCGCGGATCGACTGCCGCCGGGTTCGCCACCACACGCAGCCGCAGGCAGGCGGGGCCGCCGCCGTTGGCCATCGACTGGCGGACCTCGACCGGGACCAGCCGCCGGATTGGGCCGTTGCGCGCGATCAGCGCTTCCAGCCAGCGCCAGACCCGGACATTGTCCCGCGCCTCGCTGGGCAGGATCAGCGCCATGCCGCCTTCTGGCAGGCTGACCAGTTGGGCGTTGAACAGATAGGACGAAATGGCGTCATCGAGGCTAACTTCGCTGGCCGGGACTTCGACGATCTCGACCTCGGGCAGGACGCGGCGCAGCGCCTCGTATAGCCCGGCGGGATCGGCGAAGGCCTGTTCGTGGGCGAACAGCACATGTTCGTTGGCCACTGCCACCACGTCGTTGTGAAAGGCACCGGCGGCGATGGCTTCGCTCGACTGCCGGGCAAAGATCGTGGCCTCCGGGTCAAGTCCGTGCAGCCTTGCCACCGCCTCGCTCGCCTGCCGATGCTGGCGCGCGGGGAAGGGACCGCCGCTTTCCCCGTAGACGAAGACCTCGATCCCCGCCGCGCCGTGGCCTGCGCACAGCCGCATGTGATTGGCCGCGCCCTCGTCGCCGAACGGCGGTGGCACTGGCTGGTGCACCGCGAAATGCCCGGCATCGGCAAAGGCAAGGCGCAGCTGCGCCAGCGTGCCCGACCATTCATGGCTGCGATGCGGCATGGTGACGAGGTTGGCGACGGTCAGATGGCAGCGGCCGTCACTGCAATCGGGCGCGGGCGACACCGTCGCCGCATTGGCCGCCCACATCGCCGAGGCGGACAAGGCGTTGGCCCGCAGCCCATCGTCGGCGGCCTCAACCGATGTTCCCAGCACCTCCAGCCAGGCCGCGTTGGGCCGGTCATGCGGCAGCAGGATACCCTGCACGAGGCCCAGATCGAGATTGGCGCGCATCTTGGCGAGGCCTTGCAGCGCGGCCTCGCGCGGGTGCGACGTGGCCCCGGCATTGCGCATCGCGGCAAGGTTGCCCAGGCTCAGCCCGGCGAAATTGTGGCTGGGTCCGACAATGCCGTCGAAGTTTATTTCGCGCAGCATGGCGGTCAACGCGGCACGTGGGTGACGGTTCCGCCCACCGCCGCGCCCAGCACGCCAGCGGTATCGGCATCAAGGGTGACGCCCTCTCCGGCAAGCGAGACGACCCCGTGGCAGCTGCGGAATTGTGTCAGCTTTCCATGCGCGACAATGCTGGGTACGCCCATGTCGCCCTCACCGATGGCCGTCAGCGGGGCCGCGCGGGCCTCGCGGATGGTGGCGATCTGGTCAGTCGCCGCGCACATCGTTGGGCCGCCATCGAAAATGTCGATGTAGTCGGCATAGACGAAGCCCTCGTTCTCCAGCATCCGCATTGCCGCCCGCCCGGACTTGTGCGGCACCCCGATTACCGCCAGCGCGCTTTCGGGCAGCATCGCGGTGTAGATGGGATGCTTGGGCATCAGATCGGCGATGAACTGGTTGCCGTGGGTGGCGTTGAAATCGTCGGCCTCGCGGAAACTCATGCCAAAGAAACGCCCGGCCAGCCCGTCCCAGAACGCCGATCCGCCGGCGTCGTCATGTGCGCCGCGCAGTTCGGCGATGGTCCGCTCGGCAAAGCGCGCGCGGTGCATGCCGATGAACAGATAGCGGCTACGCGCGAGCAGTGCGCCAAGGCCCGATGCGCGCTCCTGCGGGTTGAGCCACAGCCCGCCAACCTCGCTCGACCCGTCGAGATCGGTGGACAGCGTCAGCATTTCGGCCTTGAAGGTGCGGTCCAGCTCCTTGCTATATTGGGTGATTGCCGACAGGCGGTAGCTGTAGAATGGCCAGGTCGAGCCGACTTTGGCAAAGATCTGGCAGGTTCCGCGCACCCTGCCGCTGGCAGTATCTTCCAGCATGAAGATGAACCGGTCATCCTCAAGGCCGTCCTCGTCGCGGGCAAACGACTTGGCGGACACTTCCAGCTTGGCCTTGAGCGTCGGCCGGTCTGGCGGGATATTGGTGAAGCCGCCGCCGGTGCTCTTGGCGATGCGGTAGAGCGCGTCGAGATCGTCGCGCCGGGCGGCGCGCAGCACGAAGCTCATGGGGTCAGACCTTTCGTTTCGAGGCGGTGCAGCACCAGCGCGGACAGACGCGCGCGCGGCACCAGCGAGTCGGTGAGCATGAACTCGTCGGGCGAATGGATCGCGCCGCCGCAGACACCCATGGTGTCGATCACCGGCACTCCGCAAGCGGCGATGTTGTTGCCGTCGCAGACGCCGCCGGAGTCTTGCCAGCCGATCGTTTCGCCAAGATCGGCGGCGGCCTGCCTGACCAGGCCGAACAGCGCCTCGCTGGGAGGATCGATGGGCTTGGGCGGACGACCGAAGCTGCCGTGGATGTGAATCTCGATGTCGTGCTCGCGGCTGACCTCATCGGTCAGGCGTGCGATCAGCGCCTCGGCCTCGGCCTGTTCGGCAGGACTGCGCGGGCGGATGTTGAAGCGCAATATGGCAAGCGCTGGCACCATGTTGTCTGGCCCGCCGCCGTCGATCTTCGCCGGATTGATGCCCAGACCGGCATGGCGCGCGGCGGCGAGGCGCAGTGCGAAGTCGGCGGCGGCGACCAGTGCATTGCGCCCGTCCTCGGGATTGCGTCCGGCATGGGCGGAGCGCCCGGTGATCGTCGCGGCGAAGTTGCCCGAGCCCGGCCGCGCGCGCGCCAGCCCGCCGCCGGGCAGTGCCGGTTCATAGGTCAGCGCCGCCAGCTTGCCTTGCGCCAGTGCGGCGATCAGCCTTGCCGAGGAGCGCGACCCGGTTTCCTCGTCGCTGTCGATCAGCACGTCATAGCCGAGCGCGGGGCTCGCAGTTTCAAAAGCGGTCAGCGCGGCGATCATCAGCGCGATCCCGCCCTTCATGTCGGCCGTGCCGGGACCGCGCAGGGTACGCTCGTCAAGCCACTCGCAGTGCTGGAACGGGTGATCGGCAGCGTAGACAGTGTCCATATGTCCGGTCAGCAGCACCCGCCGCTGGGCCTCGGGGCGGACCCGCAGGACCAGGTGGCGACCGTGGGCGATCTGCACCAGTGCGCCATCCGCAGCAACTCGTTCGACCGGATCGGGCTCGACCAGCTCGACCTCGCCGGGCAACGCCGCGAAGGCATGGGCCAGCAGCGTCGCCACTTCCGCCAGCCCTGCCAGATTGCCCGTGCCGCTGTTGATCGCCGCCCATTCGAGCGTGCGCTCCAGCATCGGCTGCTGTGCGATGGGTTCGACGATGTGCCGTTCGGTCGGCGTCAGTGCGCTCATGGACCCAGCAACTTCGCGATTGTCGCGGTGTTGCCCCCCGGTGACGCGGCCTCAAGGCTGGCGACGGGATAGGCGCAATAATCGGCGGCGTAATAGGCGCTCGGCCGGTGATTGCCGCTCTCGCCCAGCCCGCCGAACGGCATCGATCCCAGCGCGCCGGTCGTCGGCCGGTTGCGGTTGACCACCCCGGCGCGCGCGCCATGCAGAAAGCGCTGCCACAGCGCGTCGTCGCCTGTCACCAGCCCCGCGGAGAGACCGAAGCGCGTGGCGTTGGCGGCGGCAATCGCGGCGTCGAAGCTGGCGACGCGGGTGACCTGCAGCACCGGCGCGAAGATCTCCTCGTCAGGCACTTCGATCCCGGTGACATCGAGCAGGGCCGGGGTTACGAAGGCCTCGCTGCGCCCGTCCATCCGTCCCAGTGGCCGGATCACGCGCGCGCCCAGCACTTCCAGACGGGCAAACTGCTCGCGCGCCCGGGCAGCACCCTGCGCCGACGCCAGCGGCCCCATGAAAGGCTCCGGATCCTCGTCCCACGCGCCGATCCGCAAGCGTCCGGCGAGCGCGTCTACCGCCTCGACCAGCGCGGTGCCGAAGGCGTTGTCGGGCACGATCAGCCGCCTTGCGCAGGAACAGCGCTGGCCGCTGGTGATATAGCCCGACTGGACGACGATCGACGCCGCCTCGGCCAGGTCGCCGTCCCAGACGATCAGCGGATTGTTGCCGCCCAGCTCCAGCGCCAGGATGACTTTGGGACGCTCGGCGAAAATGCGCTGGAAATGCGCGCCCGCGCCGGCCGAGCCGGTGAACAGCAGCCCGTCGATATCCTGCCCCACCAGCGCCGCCCCGGTATCGCGCCCGCCCTGCAGCAGCGTGAACACGCCCCTCGGCAGCCCCGCCGCGGCCCAGGCCTCCGCCATCGCCGCACCGGTCGCCGGGGTCAGTTCCGAGGGCTTGAACACCACGGCGTTGCCCGCGAGCAGCGCCGGGACGATGTGGCCGTTTGGCAGATGCCCGGGAAAGTTGAACGGCCCCAGCACCGCCATGACGCCGTGCGGGCGGTGCCGCAGCACTGCCCGCGCCGAACGCCATGTCCGCA
The DNA here is from genome assembly GCA_963791765.1 of uncultured Alphaproteobacteria bacterium. Classification (GTDB taxonomy): domain Bacteria; phylum Pseudomonadota; class Alphaproteobacteria; order Sphingomonadales; family Sphingomonadaceae; genus Novosphingobium. Next base: position 943,465 of record CAWBTL010000002.1, on the reverse strand, counting down.
TGCCGCTCGCCGGCGCGCTCGGCCTGGGCAGTGATCGAAATTTCGACCTTGCCAGTCATCGAGGCCAGCTCGGCGCGGGCTTCCCACAGCGGCTTGCCGGTTTCGCGGGCGATGGTTTCGGCGATGGCCGGAGCGCGGGCTTCGAGCTCGGCCTTGAACTTGCGGACATGGGCGATGCGCATTTCTAGCGGCGTTTCAGCCCAGCCCGGAAAGGCATCGCGCGCCGCAGCCACTGCCTGCGCAACCTCCGCCGCATCCGCTTCCGGCCCTTCCCAGACCAGCGCCCCGGTCGCCGGGTCGATCGATTGCAGCACCAGGGTCATGTGCAGCTCATCGAATCCGGTTCGAGCATGCCAGGCCAGCGCGGCGCATTCGCTGCGATCGGCTTCACAATTACACTGCCTGCGAGGACCATTGCTGCTCCATGCCTTGCCGGGAGCAAACACCATAGCCGGAGTTTCGATGTGCTGCCAGCACCTTGACCGGGTCCGCGAAAGTTACGTGCGCCGGGAACCGAACCGAGGTTTGTGCGTTGTCGGGGCTTGGTATCGCGATTGTATCCGGCTTGCTGTGGGAACGGATCGAGCGCTGGCGGATGGCTGCGGTGCCCTCAATGAATTCAGGTTCAGCCGGTTTTTCTCGGCGACAAGCAGCGATTTTGGTTGGGAAGAAACGGGGAATAATCCTGTCACGCTATCGTTATAGCCTTGAAACATTCTGTTTTGCGCGAGCCAGCCGGTGAGCTGGTCGATAAGGAAATGGACCGGCAGATGGCACTTTCTCGTCGACAGGCATTCCAACGGATTGAAATCGCGGTGAACGCGGCATGATCCGGTTTCAAGCCGGACGGGAGAGGCCCCGGATTGCGCTTTATTCGCATGATACCATGGGCTTGGGTCACATCCGCCGCAATCAGCTGATCGCCAAGGCGCTGGCCGCGCCGCCGCTCAATGCCATCGTGCTGCTGATCACCGGCGTGCGTGAGGGCGGGGCCTTTCCGGTGCCGCACGGCATCGATTCGATGAGCCTGCCAGCCTATCGCAAGTGCACTGACGGATCCTACCGCGCCCGTTCGCTGGATATCGAGGTTGAGCAGCTGGTGCGGCTGCGGGCCGACCTGATCGACATGGCGCTGCAGCGCTTCGAGCCGGACCTGTTCATCGCCGACAACGTCCCGCGCGGCGCGCTCGACGAACTGGTGCCGGCACTGGGGCGGATGCGCGAGGAGGGGATCGCCCGCTGCGTGCTGGGCCTGCGCGATATCCTTGACGATCCCGAGACGATCCGCCGCGAATGGGCGGCGCGCGGCAACTTCGCATCGATCCGCGCCTTTTACGACGCGGTGTGGATTTATGGCGATCCGGTGGTCTATGAGACCACCAGCGAATATGCCTTCCCCGCCGATATCCGGGCCATGTCCGATTATACGGGATATCTCGATCCCTGTCCGCCGGAGGAATGCCACGACGAGCTGTCGGGCGAGGGCAGGCTGATCCTGTGTTCCGCCGGCGGCGGCCAGGACGGTTTCGAGCTGGCCCGCAATTTCACCTGCGCGACACTGCCCTCAGGCAAATCGGGGATGATCGTTACCGGCCCCTTCATGCCGCAGGACAAGCGCGACGCATTGCACCGGCTGGCGGCGGCGCGGACCGATCTCGAGATTGTCGAGGCGATCTACGATCCGATCCCGCTGCTGTGCCGTGCGGACTGCGTGATCGGCATGGCCGGTTACAACACCGTCAACGAGATGCTGTCGCTGGGCAAGCGGGCGCTGCTGGTGCCGCGCACAATCCCGCGCACCGAGCAGCTGATCCGCGCCGAGCGGCTTGCCAAGCTCGGGCTCGTCACCTGTCTGTCCCACGACGCCGCGACGCCCGAGGCGATCTCCTGCTGGCTGGCAAAACCGCCGGCAATCGTCAGCGCGCGGGCCAGCATCGACTTCTCCGGGCGCGAAACGATCGTCGCGATGGTGGCGGCGCTGGTCGGCGAACCCACTTTGTCCATGCCCCTTGCCAGCCACAAGCCAGAGGGGATCGCCTGTGTCGCCTGATGCCCAAGCCATCCACATCGGCTATGTCGTAAAGCGCTATCCGCGCTTCTCGGAGACCTTCATCGTCAACGAAATCCTCGCGCATGAGCGGGCGGGAGTTCCGGTCAGCATCTTTGCCGTGCGCCGTGTCAACGAGCCCTATTTCCAGTCTATCCTGGGGCAGGTGCGATCGCCGGTCACCTACATTTCCGACAGCACCCCCAAGGCTGACAGTGTGTGGCTGGCGCTCAAGGACGGTGCCCGGGCCTTGCCGGATTTCTGGGCCTCGTTCGAAGCCGTGCAGGGCGAGGACATGGCCGATGTGCTGCAGGCGATCCGACTCGCCATCGCCGCGCGTGAAGCCGGGGTCACGCATCTCCACGCCCATTTCGCCACCGTCGCGACGGTGGTGGCGCGCCTTGCCGCGCGGTTTTCCGGCATCGGTTACAGCTTCACCGCCCATGCCAAGGATATCTTCCACGAGGCTGTCGATGCCGATATACTGCGCCGCAAGCTGGCCGATGCCAGCGCCGCGGTCACCGTCTCCGACTTCAACATGGCCTGGCTCGGCGAGCGATTCGCAGCTGCGGCAGCGAAAGTCACGCGCATCTACAACGGTCTGGAAATAGCCGAATTTCCCTATCGTGCGCCGCTCGGCCGCCAGCGCTTGATTGTCGCGGTGGGGCGTCTGGTCGAGAAGAAGGGCTTCGACGTGCTGATAGAGGCCTGCGCGCTGCTCAAGGCGCGCGGGGTGACTTTCGAATGCGAGATCATCGGCGGCGGACAGCTGAGCGAAACTCTGCGTGCGCTGGTGTCGTGGCTCGATCTCGACGATTGTGTCACGTTGCCCGGCGCGCTGCCGCGGCCCGAGGTGGTTGCGGCGTTGCACCGGGCGGCTGTCAGCGTCATGCCCTGCGTCATTGCCGAGGATGGCGACCGCGATGGCCTGCCGACCGTGCTGATCGAAGCCATGGCGCTGGGCACGCCCTGCATCGCCACCGATGTCACCGGCATTCCCGAGATCGTCCGCGATGGTGAAACCGGACTTTGCGTGGCGCAGCGCGATCCGGTGGCGCTGGCCGATGCGATAGAGCGCCTGCTCGGCGACGAGGTGCTCGGACAGCGCCTGGCCGAAGCCGCGCGCGCGCTGATCGAGGCCGAATTCGATGTTGATCGCAATGCAGGGGCGCTGCGCGAGCTGTTCAGCTGGCGGGGCGCCAATGTCGAAGCGGGGTTGAGGGTGGTGGGATGACGCGCATTGCCTACATCTGCGCCGATCCCGGCGTGCCGGTGTTCGGCTGCAAGGGCTCGTCGGTCCATGTCCAGGAAGTGATCCGCGCAATGCTGCGCAGCGGTGCCGGGGTGTCTCTGTTCGCCAGCCGCTTTGGCGGCGAGATACCCGAAGGGCTGGAGGGCACCGAATGCGTGGCGCTGCCCCAGGTCGAGATCAGGGAAGGTGCCGCGCGCGAACAGGCGCAGATCGCCGCGGCTGAACAGCTGCCCGATTTGCTCGACCGGCACGGGCCTTTCGGCATGGTCTATGAGCGCTATTCGCTGTGGAGCCATGCGGCGATGGGCTGGGCGCGCGGCAGGGGTATCCCGGCGCTTCTCGAGGTCAACGCGCCGCTGATCGAGGAACAGGCCGAACACCGTGAACTGCACGACCACGCGGCGGCGCAGCGCATCGGAGCCTGCGCCTTTGCCGGAGCGCGCAATATCATCGCGGTATCATCGGGCGTCGCAGCCTATCTGACCCGCTCCGGGGTAGCGCTGGGCAAGGTCCATGTCGTGCCGAACGGAGTCGCCACCCACCGCTTCGATCCAGCACCGCGCCCGCGCGGCGATGCGCTGGTGGTGGGATTTGTCGGCACGCTCAAGCCATGGCACGGGCTGGCTATCCTGGTCGAGGCGGCGCGGATCGCGCGCGGGCGGGAAGTGCCGCTGCGGCTGCTGGTGGTCGGCGACGGGCCCGAGCGCGGCGAGCTGGAAGCGCAGCTCCGGTCTAGCGGCCTGGCCGATGTGACCGAGCTGACCGGCGCAGTATCGCCCGGCGAAATTCCCGGCCTGATCGCGCGCATGGATGTTGCCGTCGCGCCTTATCCGGACCTGCCGGACTTCTACTTTTCGCCGCTCAAGATAATGGAATACATGGCGGCGGGCCGCGCCACTGTCGCCAGCCGGATCGGCGACATCGACGGGCTGATCGTCCACGGCGAGAACGGCATGTTGTGCCACCCCGGACAGGCATCGGCGATTGCCGATGCGCTGGTGCAGCTGCACCGCGATCCGGCGCTCCGCGATAAGCTGGGCGAGAATGCGCGGGCCAAGGCGCTAGCCGAACTTGGCTGGGACAGCGTCGTCGCACGCATCCTCGCTCTGGCCCGGGAGCCTGCGCCATGCTGAAATGGCGGTCCCGTCCTACCAAGCTGCGCGAGACTGCATCGGGCATGCGGCGCATCTATCAACATGTCTCGCCCTATATGGCGCAGCATCGCGGGCTGGCGATCGGCTCGGCGCTTGCACTGATCGGCGCGACGCTGATGCGGCTGCTCGAGCCCTTGCCGGTCAAGCTGGTGATCGATCGGGTGGTGGTGGTCGGCGCGCAGCAGGCGTCGAGCGGCATCGCCTGGATCGACAGCCTGCCGCCGATGCAGCTGCTGGTTTTCTGCTCGGCGATGGTGGTGACGGCAATCGGTCTGCGCGCGCTGTTCGGCTATGTCAGCACCGTCGGCTTCGCACTCGCCGGATCGCGGATCATGGGGCAATTGCGCCACGATCTCTACTGCCACCTGCAAAGTCTTTCGCTCAGCTTCCACGACCGTGCGCGTACCGGCGATCTGACGATGCGGATGGTCGGCGATGTCGGGATGATGCGCGAGGCGGCGGTCACCGCGCTACTGCCGCTCGCCACCAATGTGCTGATCGTCACCGGCATGGCCGGGGTAATGCTGTGGCTCAACTGGCAACTGGCGCTGATCGCGCTGGCGCCGGTGCCGCTGCTGGCCCTGGCGACGGTCAAGCTGGGCAAACGCATACAGACGGTCAGCCGCGAGCAGCGCAAGCGCGAGGGCGGGATCGCGGCAGCGACGTCGGAATCGATGGCCGGGATGCGGGTGGTCCAGGCGCTGTCGCTGGAAGGCCGCATGACCAGGACTTTCGCCAGCCACAACGCGGGCTCGCTGACCGACGGGGTCAGGGCCAAGCGTCTCTCCGCCAGCCTCGAACGCGCCACCGACATCATCGCCGGCGTTTCGACGGCGATGGTGCTGGGCTTCGGCGCTCTGCTGGTGATCCGCCGCACCATCACCCCCGGCGATCTGATCGTGTTCCTGACCTATCTCAAGAGCACTTTCCGCCCGATCCGCGATTTTGCCAAGAATACCAGCCGCATCGCCAAGGCGACCGCGGCGGGCGAACGGGTCGTCGATCTGCTCGAAGAGGAGCCGGATATTTGCGACGCGCCCGATGCCGTAACCGCGCCGCCGTTCCGCGGCCGTATCTGCTTCGATGCGGTCGGCTTTGCCTATCCCGGCGGCGGCGAGGTGATGAACGGGTTCAACCTGTCGATTGCCCCGGGCGAACTGGTGGCGCTGGTCGGCCATTCGGGTGCCGGCAAATCGACCGCGGCCAGCCTGCTGATGCGGCTCTACGATCCGCTGTGGGGCCGCATCCTGATCGACGGGCGCGACATCCGCAGCTTCACACTGCCATCGCTGCGCGGCCAGATCAGCACGATCCTGCAGGAGCCGCTGCTGTTCTCCGAGACCATCCGCGAGAATATCGCCCTGTCCTGTCCGGAGGCCAGCGATGCCGAAATCGAAGCGGCGGCGCGCCTCGCCAATGCCCACGAATTCATCATGCGCCTGCCCGATGGCTACGACACAGTGCTCAGCGAGCGCGGCGCATCGCTTTCGATGGGCCAGCGCCAGCGCATCGCGATCGCCCGCGCGGCGCTGCGCCAGTCGCCGATTCTGGTGCTCGACGAGCCGACGGCGAGCCTCGACCGCGAGAACGAAGGGCTGGTGATCGATGCCTTGCTGCGCACGGCGCGGGGCCGCTCGACGCTGCTGGTCACGCACGACCTCGAATTCGCCGCCAGGGCTGATCGCATCGTCCTGATCGACGATGGCCGGATTGCCGAGAGCGGCGAGCCGGCCGAGATGGCGGCGCGCGGCGGCGCCTTTGCCCGGCTGCTGGCTGCTCGGGACGGTGGCAGCGGAGTGCGGCATGCTGTCACCAGCTGACCTCGAACTCGTCCGCCGCGATCCGCAGCTGCCGGGTCTGGCGACCGTCCTTGATCCGCTGGCGATGCTGGCTGCCCTTCAGGAGCGCTGGCCCGGTCGCCATTTCGCTGCGCCTTCGATCACATATCTTCGCTACAAGCCGGGTACCAGTTGCCTTGCCGGCTACCGGATCATGCTCGACGGATTGCCGCTGACCTTCTCGGCCAATGCCCGCCGCCGCGATGCCGCCGACAAGCTGGACAAGGCATGGACTAGGCACGAGGAAGCCAGCCGGCTTGGCCCGGGCCGGGATTTGCTTCCTGTTCAATCTGTCGCACTGGCAATCTGGCCGAACGATCGTCGCTTGCAGTTTCTCAGGCATTTTGAAGATCGCAACAAGCAGCGCAAGCTTCTCGCGGCACTGGGCTTGCCTGAAGACTGCATGATCGTGCCAGTCCGCCACAGGCCCGAGCGAAGGTTCGTCGGCCAGATCCTGCGCCTCGGCGAACCGGTCGCGCTGCTCAAGCTCTACCGCAAGGGAGATTTCGCCCGGTCCTGCATCAACGCAGCGGCCTTCTCGGACGATGAAATAATACGAGTGCCCGCTCTGATCGGGCAGTCGAGACGACACTCGGCGGTGGCGACGCGTTGGCTCGCCGGGCCTGCGCTCATGCCGGGTCCGGGCCAGGCCGGGCGTATCGGTGAGGCGCTCGCCCGCTTGCACCGGCAGCAACCCGAAGGCCTTGCCCGGTTGACGCATGACGATCAATTGCAGTCAATCTGCGCTATCGCGGATGCTGTCGCGGATATCTCGCCGCAGCTCGGCCGCGATGCGCAGCAGGCGGTCGGGCGGTTTGCAGCTGCTTTGCAGGATTCGGGACAGGATTCAGGCAAACCGCCGGTATCGGTGCATGGCGATTTTTACCTCGCCCAGCTGATCGATACGGACGGAGGCATCGGCATGGTCGATTTCGACGAGGCCGCGATGGGTCCGGCCGGCTGGGATGCGGGCAACATCCTGGGGCATCTGATGTATGGCGGCAGCTCGGGAACCGGCGAATTCGGCGAGGCCATGCTGAGCGGATACAACGAAGGCGGCGGGCAGCTGAGCCAAGCCGAAGTCCGCGTCCAGACCGGGATATCGCTGATGCGGCTAGCCGCCAATCCGTTCCGCGAGCGCAATCCGGACTGGCCGGACGAGATCGCCGCGAAAATTGCGCTCGCCGAGTCGATGCTCAAGCCGGCCCGCACCACGGTTCGTCATCCGCCAGTCGATCCGGCGATGCCGATGATCGAAGCCGCGCTCGATCCGGAAGGCGCGGGGCGCTATCTGGCAAGGGCGGGCGCGATCCCCGAGGAAGCCCGGATCGCAACGGCACGGGTGGTGCGGCACAAGCCTGGCCGACGCTGCATGATCGCCTATCAATTTTCGGGTTCGGACGAAGTGCTGCTTGGCAAGATAAGTTCCAAGGGCGTCGATACGGGGTCCTTTTCGCTGCAGTACGAGCTTTGGCAGGCCGACTTCGATGACAGCGCGGCGGATGGGATCCGGATTCCCCAGCCCATCGCGCAAATCCCCCGGCTTGGCATGTGGCTGCAACGGCGCGTCGATGCGGCACTGTTCGATACGGGCACCCTGCCGCCCGCACGCGCCGCCCAGGCGATAGCCAAGCTCCATGCCGCAGCGATTGTTTCGCGCAAGTTGCATCCGATCGAAGCGGAGCTGCACATCCTCGGCGAAAGGCTGGACGCGCTGGCGGCGCGGCGCGAGCCATGGGCGGAGCGGATCGGCAGGCTCAAGGCGGGTGCGCATCGGCTTGCAGCGATGGCATCACCGGCGCTGGCAGCTCCCGATTCACCGCGACTTTTATCAGGATCACCTGCTCGGCAATGCCGAAGAGACCTGGCTGATCGATCTGGACCTGCTGGCAATCGGCGATCCCGCGCTCGATATCGGCAACTTCAACGCGCATCTGACCGAACTGGCGCTGCGTAAAACCGGAGATCCCTGCCGCTTTGGCGACTGGCAGGACAGTTTCGCCGAACACTATTGCCGCCTGTCACCATGGGTTGATCCGCACAACATCAGGATATATGAATTGCTTTCAATCGCTCGTCTGGTTGAAATCAGTGAGCGAATGGAAGAACGCATAACAACGGCCGAAGCATTGTTCGATCATTGCGAAACGCGAATGGATATCGCACTGGCACAGGTGGCGAAACTAACTTATGCTTAAATCCCGCAATTACCTTCCGTCACTTGGCATGATCATGGCGGCAATGTTCTCCGCACCTGTTTTCGGTCAGGACCAGCCGCAAGCTTCCACCCCGCCTGTCCGCACCGGTCCGAGCGATGACAGCCTGTTTGGCGACAATCGGGACAAGAGCGATGAGGAAGACAGCTTCCGCATCGACGGTCGCGTCACGCTGGGCGGCGAGTTCCTCGACAATGAGGAGCTTCTGCCCGACCCGGGCTTTGCGCGCGGCACGCTCAGCGCCGATGCGCGGGTCGATCTGACCTGGCAGCCCGACGACGATTTCGAAGCCTTTGTCTCCTTTGAGGCAGGGCTTGATCACGAACGCCGCAACGGCACCTGGACAACCAGCGAAGGCACCGAATTGCGCGAGGCTTATCTGCTGTTCGACGATGCGCTGATCAAGGACTTCCAGTTCCAGATCGGTCGCCAGGATTTCGAGGACAACCGCGAATTCCTGTTCGACGAACAGCTCGATGGCGTGCGGGTGGCCTATGATCACCGCAAGTGGCGGGTGCAGGTGGCCTGGGCGCGCGAGGCGCTGGTGCCCAAGGACATCTTCCGCAAGGATCCCGGCCGCGCTCGGGTCGACAATTTCATCTTCCACGCCGAATACGAGCTCACCAGGGACTGGGACATTTCGGCCTATGTGATGAAGCAGGATGACCGACGGCCCGGCAATGTCAGTCCGACACATTTCGGCGTGCAGTCCGAAGGCAAGCTGGGCGCGGGCTTTGGCCACTGGTTCGATTTCTCGCTCCAGCGCGGCTCTATCGGTACCCGCAAGCTGCGCGCCAGCGCGGTCGATGCCGGGCTGACCTATACCTTCCCGGGACCGGCCCGCCCGGCGCTGTTCGCCGGCTATGCGCGCGGCAGCGGCGGGGGCGATGCCGTGACCAACCGCGAATTCCGCCAGTCCGGCCTGCAGGACAACGAAGACCGCATCACCGGTCGCGGCAATGTCAAATATTACGGCGAAGTGCTCGATCCCGATCTCAGCAACCTCGAAGTCCTGACCATCGGTGCCGGCATCCGCCCCACCGAATCAAGTTCGTTCGAAATTATCGGCCACAAGTATCGCCAGGTGGTGCTCGATGACGACGACATCCGCGGATCGCCGATTGCGGCAGTGCTCAACGGCGACAGCCGCGATATCGGCACCGAACTGGACGCGATTTTCGCGATCAGGCTCGTCCAGGGTGTCGGTCTTGAAGCCAAGGTCGGCTGGTTCAATCCCGGCGACGCGTTCGATGCGCCGGCGCGCAAGGACGCCTACTTCGGCAAGGTAAAGCTGGTTTTCCGGTTCTGAGAGATGGATCGGGCAGATCGGCCCGAATCGAGGTTGAAATAAACAGGTTTGCCGGAAAGTCTGAACTTCCGAACATGGACATGCGCCCCCAACTTGTTCTGCGCCGATGGCGCGGCGAGGGCCTCATCTGGTTGCCAGAATTTTTCGCCGACTTATACCAATAGCCCGATGACCTGACTCGGTTTGGGGATTCCTTTTTTGTCAGGAATATGATTCGGAGGCGGCTTCATTGGATGGAGCCGCAGATGCATGGATCGATAGTCCTCCGGGACGATTACAGCGCGGGAGATTTGCGCAAGCTGGCCCGTCGGGAGAACAATGGCCGCGTAGCTTTGCGGCTGACGGCAATCGCGGCTGTTCTGGAAGGGGCGAGCCGGAAGGACGCTGCGGCGCGCAGCGGGATGGATCGCCAGACCCTGTGCGACTGGGTTCACCGTTTCAACGAGAAAGGGCCGGACGGTTTGCGTGATGCGCCCTGCGGTCATCCCAAGAAGCGGCTGACGGCCTCGCAAGAAGCGGCGGTGAAGGCGCATGTGCTGAAAGGCCCTGACCCCGAGAAGGACGGGCTTGTGCGGTGGCGCTGTGTGGATATCCAGAGCTGGATCGAAGCGGAATACCAGGTTCGATACCATGCGCGCACGATTGGCAAGCTGCTCCATGCCCTGAACCTGAGCCATATCTCGGCGCGCCCTTGCCATCCCAAAAGCGACGTTGAGGCTCAGGCTGCTTTTAAAAAAACTTCGCAGCCAAAGTTGCGGAGATACTCCCCGCACATGCCGCCGGAAAGCGCCTCGAAATCTGGGTCCAGGACGAAGCCCGGGTAGGCCAGAAAGGGACGCTCACCTATGTCTGGGGCGAGAAAGGCACCCGCCCGCGCGCCGTGCGTGATCAGCGGTATGAATGCGCCTATATCTTCGGAGCCGTCTGTCCGGCACGCGGCGTAGGAGCGGCGCTGGTCATGCCCTTTGCCAACACCCAAGCCATGAACGCACACCTCATCGAAATCAGCAGCCAGGTGGAGGACGGCGCGCATGCCATCGTCATCATTGACGGAGCTGGCTGGCACACCACAAAATCCCTCAAGACCCCTGACAATATCAGCCTGCTCCGCCTGCCGCCTTACAGCCCCGAGCTGAACCCGCAGGAAAACATCTGGCAGTATCTCCGACAAAATGCCCTCGCAAACCGGGTCTATGAAACATACGAAACCATCGTCACCGCTTGCTGCAAGGCTTGGAACGACCTCATCGATCTGCCAGATACCATCAAATCCATCGCCAGCCGCGAATGGTTCCAGTGCGTCAGCTCATAGGGCCGTTGGTATTATATGTCGTTTACCGCGCGGCGGCGGACCATGCCGCGAAATTGCTGAAAGCGGGACGGATCTAAGCGAGCGCGATGAAAACGCAGGTCGCCATCATCGGCGCTGGTCCCGCCGGACTTATGCTTGGCCACCTGCTGTGCGCCGAAGGCGTCGAATGCGTGGTGCTCGAACGCCAGACGCCGGACTATGTGATCGGTCGCATCCGCGCCGGGGTGCTTGAAGAGATCACCGTTTCGCTGATGGAGCGGCTCGGCCTCGACGCGCGCCTGAAGGCCGAGGGACTGCCGCACGACGGCTTCAACCTCGCCGACGGCGAGCGGCTGATCCGGATCGATGTGGCCGAACTCACTGGCAAGCAGGTCACCGTCTACGGCCAGACCGAGATTACCCGCGATCTGATGGCGGCTGCGCCCGAACGCGGACTCGAGGTGATCTACGGGGCCGATGACGTCGCGCTCCACGATGTCGAGGGCGACGCTCCCTTTGTAACTTACCGCAAGGGCGGGCGCGACTATCGTATTGACGCGCGATTCATCGCTGGTTGTGACGGCTTCCACGGGCCGTCACGCCGGGCGATCCCGGCCAGTGCCGCGCGCGAATTTGAGCGCGAATATCCGTTCGGCTGGCTCGGAATTCTCGCCGATGTCCCGCCGTGCAACCACGAGCTGATTTACGCCAACCACCAACGCGGTTTTGCGCTGGCATCGATGCGCAGCCAGACCCGCAGCCGCTATTATATCGACGTGCCGCTGACCGCCAAGCTGGAGGATTGGCCGGATGAGCGCCTGTGGGACGAGCTGGCGATCCGGCTTGGTCCTGAAGCGGCGGCGGGTATCACCCGGGGGCCATCGCTCGAAAAGTCGATCGCGCCGCTGCGGTCCTATGTCTTCGAGCTGATGCGCCTCGGCAGCCTGCTGCTGTGCGGCGATGCCGCGCATATCGTGCCGCCGACCGGAGCCAAGGGGCTCAACCTCGCTGCGTCCGATGTGCACTATGCTGCTGAAGCCTTGACCGGCTTTTTCCGGCGCAATGACCCGGCCGGCATCGCCGCCTATTCCGCCAGGGCGCTGGCCAGGGTGTGGAATGCAGAGCGCTTCAGCTGGTCGCTGACCCGGCTGATGCACCGCTTTCCCGACGACGGACCCTTCGAGCGCGCCATGCAGGTGGCCGAGCTCGACTATATTGCCTCAAGCCGGGCAGCGCAGATGTCGATCGCGGAAAACTATGTCGGGCTGCCGGTCTGATCTTTATCCTCCCGGCGCAACCACGAGTTCCCCGGGAAATCGCTTCCGTAAAGTTCCTTATCGCCTTTGCGCCGCCATTTGTTCTACTCTGGGGATGACGGTCTATGCCGCCGGCGCCAGGAGGGCGGGCGATGATTCAGGCTCAGAACAAGCAAGCATTTCTGCCGGTATTCGGGCGGGTTATTCGCAACACGGTCAAGCAAGGGTGCCTGACCGTGATCGATTCGCGCGGCGGCTCGACTCAGTTCGGCAATCCCGGCGAGGAACCCAGCGCGACCATTCGCTTTCACGATCGCTGGCTGCCGCTCAGGATCGCGCTCAACCCTTCGCTCGCGGCGGGTGAGGCCTACATGCACGGCCGGCTGACGATCGAGCAGGGCGACTTGCGCAGCTTCCTGGCGGTGGCAACCACGAATATGCACCTGCTCGACAAGACGGCCTATCTGCGCACGCTGGGCCGGCTCGCAATCCGCACCGCCGCCGCGTTTGGAGGCAATCGCCGGAAGCGGGCGCGGCGTAATGTCGAGCGCCATTACGATCTCCCGCCGGAATTCTACGCGCTGTTTCTCGACCGTGACCTGCATTATTCCTGCGCCTACTTTCCCACCGGCAAGGAGACGATTGAACAGGCACAGACCGCCAAGGTTCGCCACATCATGGCCAAGCTGTGCCTCGGCCGCGGCCAGCGCGTGCTCGACATCGGATCGGGGTGGGGCAGCCTGGCCTTGGCCATGGCCGCCGAGGCGCAGGTCATAGTCAAGGGCATTACCCTGTCGGGGCAGCAGCTGGAGAAGGCTCGCGAACGGGCGCGCCAGGCCGGGGATCTGGCGGGCCGCGCCGAATTCGCGCTGGAGGATTACCGCGATGTTGCCGGCACGTTCGACCGGATCGTCTCGGTCGGGATGCTGGAGCATGTCGGTAGGGCGCACCTCGACACCTATTTCGCCAGGGTCGCAGACCTTCTCGATAACAGCGGTGTCGCGCTGATCCACTCGATCGGCCGCTGGGACGGCTCGACCGGCCCGGACCCCTGGACCGAGCGCTACATCTTCCCCGGCAGCCACGTTCCGGCCCTGTCCGAGGTCATACCCGCGATCGAGCGCAGCGGGCTGCTGGTCACCGACATCGAGATCCTGCGGCTGCACTATGCCGAAACCCTGCGGCACTGGTTCGCCCGCTTCACCGAGCATCGCGCCAGCGCTGCGGCGATGTATGGCGAGGAGTTCTGCCGGATGTGGGAATTCTACATCGCCGGCGCCGAGATCGGCTTCCGCAACCGGCCGCTGATGGTGTTCCAGATCCAGCTCGCACACCGGCGCGATGCGGTGCCGCTGACCCGGGACTACATCGCGATGGCGGAGCACCGCCCGACCGCATCCACGGTCAAGCACGTGCGCGCGGTTAACTGACAGACTTCACAGGTCCAGATTGAACAGTCTGGAGGCATTGCCCTGCAGAATGAGTTTGCGGGTCTCGTAATCGTATCCACTCAGCTGCTCGACCAGCTTTTCCTGCACGCCGGGGTATAGCGAGGTCGGGTGCGGGAAGTCGGTTTCGAACATCACCCGGTCGATGCCGATTTCCTCAAGCATGTGCTGCGGCGCATAATTCTCGAACCAGAACGACACCCAGAAGTTCTTGGCGAAATACTCCTTGGGGCGCTTCTTCAGGCCGTTGTCCTCGACGGTGCGGAATTCGTCGAACTGGTGCTCGAGCATTTCGAGCACGAAGGGCACCCAGCCGATGCCGCTTTCGATCAGGCCGATCTTGAGATCCTCGTATTTGTCGAGGATGCCCGAAACCATGAAATTGCTCATGGTGGCCGCAACCCCCAATGTGTGCAGCATCGCGGTGATCGGCAGCTTCTGGTTGAAGCGCAGATTGTCCCAGATCGCCGAGCCGGTATCGAGCGAGGCGTTGATGTGGAAGTTCAGCGGCATGCCCACGGCGTTGCAGGTGTCGAAGAACTCCTCCCAGAACGGATTGACCTTGTGGTCCTCGCCCAGATAGCCGGCGACCAGCCGTTCGGGGCGGTCAGGCAGGACAATGCCCTTGATCCCCATGTCGATGATGCGGCGGGTTTCGGCCAGCATCAGCGCCTTGTCCCAATAGGGCAGGGTGGCCATGCAGAAGATGCGGTTGTTCGATTCGGCCATGCGTTCGGCGCAGGCATCGTTATAGCCGCGGATCACCGTCATCGCGAGATCGTCGTCCTTGAGCGCCAGAAGCGATCCGGCCTGGGTCAGTCCGCCGTTCTGGAAGCATATCTGCGCCCAGATCCCCATCTCGTCCATTTCTTCGAGCCGCGGCTTGACCATGTAGGAGCCGGGGTGAATCTCGTCGTAGGTCTGGTAAGCCAGCTTACCGAGCAGCTTGTTGCGGTTCCTGGCGATGACATTGCCGCCCAGCGATCCGAAATCCTTGTCGCCGATGAACCATTTGTCGGCGCCGTTGACCCGCACTACGCGCGGCAGCTTGTCCTTCATGCTGGCGGGGGCGTTCTTCGAGAACAGGTCCGGCGGCTCGGTGAAATGGGTGTCGCAGTCGACGATCTTGATGCCGTTGAACAGCGGATGTGTGCCCTTGTGGTAGGTTGAGTGGTCGATCTCGCGAACGAAGCCGCCGGCAGAGCGGCCCTCGTCGAGCCAGTAGAACTTGGCGTCGTCCTCGCTGGCTTTGGTCAGCGAAATGGATTTTGCATCGGTTGCCATCGTCGGGTTCCTCTCTCAACTCGCTCCTAACAGTTTCGTTTGCAGTTGGCGACGCTGCGCATATGGATCAGGCGCTGGCGAAGCAGGCATCTGCCCGGCCATGCCCTAAGAGTTTCAGGGTCTTTTCAGCTGGAGTTTGCCGCAGTGGCTATCATACATCCTCGCCGGGTTGGCGTCGCACTGGCACTGGTCGGTTTTGCCGCCGCGGGATTTGCAGCGGTCAGTGCCGCGACCTCGGCCGGGAATGCTGACTGGGCCTATTACCATGCCGATCCGGGCGGCTCGCATTATTCGCTGCTTGACCAGATCAATACCCGCAACGTCGCACAGCTTACGCCGGTGTGGCGGTTTGACGCCGGGAAGGGTGGCCTGCAGGCAACACCGCTGGTCATCGAAGGGACGCTCTACGCCTACCGAACCAACCAGCAAGTCGTCGCTCTGGATGCGGCGACCGGCAAGCTGCGCTGGACCTTCGATGCCGGAACCCCCACCGGTCAACCGGCGCGCGGCCTGACCTGGTGGACCGATGGACGCGAGCGGCGGCTGTTCGCCGGGGTGAAAGATGCGCTCTATGCTCTCGATCCCGATAGCGGACGGCCGATTGCCGGCTTCGGCGATGGCGGCAAGATCGATCTGCGCAAGGGGCTCAGCATCGATGGCAGCGATCAGGCCGTCTTTCTCACCTCGCCCGGGGTCATCTACCGCGACCTTATCATCACCGGTTTCCGCACTGGCGAAAGCAAGCCCGCCGCGCCCGGTGCAATTCGTGCCTACGATGTCCGCAGCGGCAAGCTGCGCTGGATATTCCACACGATCCCGCGTCCGGGCGAACAGGGCCATGAGACTTGGCCTCAGGACGCCTGGAAAACGGCCGGAGGGGCCAACAACTGGGGCGGGATGGTCGTCGACATGCAGCGCGGCATCATCTTCGCGCCAACGGGTTCGGCGGTGGACGATATGTGGGGCGGTGATCGCAAGGGCGACAACCTCTACGCCAACAGTTTGCTCGCGCTCGATGCCGCGACCGGCAGGCTGCTGTGGCATTTCCAGGGCGTGCATCACGACATCCTCGACCGCGATTTTCCCGCGCCGCCGGAGCTGCTGACGGTCAGGCATCGCGGCCGCAAGGTCGATGCGGTGGCCCTGACCAGCAAGCAGGGATATGTCTTCCTGTTCGAGCGGGTATCGGGAAAGCCGCTGTTCCGGATCGAGGAGCGTCCTTTCGGTGCCAGTGCTATCCCGGAAGAGGCGGCTTCCCCCACCCAGCCCGTGCCGGTTGCACCCGCGCCCTTCGCACGGCAGCGCTTGACTGCCGACATGCTGACCAACCGGACTCCCGAGGCGCATGAATTTGCCGCCGCGGCCTTTGCCCAGATGGCCAGCGGCGGGCCGTTCACGCCGCTCGAACTGGACAAGCCTACCGTGGTGTTCCCCGGCTTCGATGGCGGCGCGGAATGGGGCGGGGCGGCGGTCGATCCCGGCGGCGTGCTTTATGTCAATTCCAACGAAATGGCCTGGACCGGATCGCTGACACGCAGCACCTCGGCGCGACCGGCTTCAACGGGGCAGCATATCTATGACGCAGTTTGCGCATCATGCCACGGACTGGACCGCAAGGGTGCTCCACCGGCATTCCCGTCGCTGCTGGGTATTGGTAGCAGGATGACTGAGAAGGACATTGCCAACCTGCTGGAAGCGGGCCGGGGCCGGATGCCAGCGACTAATCTGCCAGACGAATACCGCAAACCGCTGATCGACTTCCTGCTGGGCAATACTTCCGCCGCAGGGGACCGGCAGGAAATGAACAGCCCCTCGGCACCAGCCGCCGCGCCGCCTTACCGCTTCACCGGCTACCGCAAGTTCCTGGACCACGAAGGCTATCCTGCGATCAAGCCGCCGTGGGGCACCCTCAACGCGATCGACCTCAACAGCGGGCGGTACCTGTGGACGGTGCCGTTTGGCGAATATCCCGAACTTGCCGCCAAGGGCATGCATGATACCGGGTCGGAAAACTATGGCGGTCCGATCGTCACAGCTGGCGGACTGCTTATCATCGGCGCGACCAATTTCGACCACCAGATCCGCGCCTTCGACCGCCGCAACGGCAAGCTGCTGTGGCGCGCCGATCTGCCGTTTGCAGGCAACGCCACGCCGGTCACCTACATGATTGGCGGCCGCCAATATATCGCCATTGCCACCAGCGGCGGCAGGGATCCCAAGGGTCCGCAGGGGTCGGCCTATGTCGCGTTTGCCCTGCCGGTCGGTGGCGGCAAGCGCTGATGCCGGTAGTCAGTAAGGCGCCGCTGCCGGTGCTTCGCGGGTGACGAAGGTGCCGTCTGGCTGGCAGTAGAACATGCCCTGGCTCGCTGCAGTCTGCGAAATCTTGTCCCAGTTTTCCATGAGGTCGGTGCCGAAGGTGAAGCTGAGCAGCACTGTAGTTTCGGGCGTGCGGCCGGGATGGGTCGAGTGGAGGAAGTGGTCGCCGAACACCAGCCCCTTGCCCGCCCGGTAATCATAGCGACAGTCCTGCCCACGAAAATTTTGGTAGGCCAGCCCAAAGTCCTCGCAGTTTTCGGAGACCGGACCCAGAAATGTGAAGGCGTCGTTGTTCGCATCGACCCAGTCATGGTGCCAGTTTACCCCCGAGCAGATCTTGCGGGTAACGAAGAAGCCCGAATACATCACGATCCGCTGGTCAAAATCGATGCAGTCGGCAACATTGGCGGCGATGTTCAGGCGGGTGAAGATGTCCTCGAACCAGTCGTAACCCGCGCGGTCGGCCTGCGAGATCCACATGATGTCGCTGGTCCATTTCTCCGGATAGGTGGCATACAGCTTCACCCCGCCACCGATATCGACATAGCCTTCCATGCGGTTGAGGTTCGTCAGCTTGGCCGCGACCTCGGCCAGGCCTGCGATCACCGCGGGATCGGCATCGACTTCGCGCACGTTGGGGGCTTGCAGATCGGGGTTGAGGAAATGTTTGCGATTATCACTCATGCATCCGGTTCGCAGCTAGCGGGGAGGTGGGCAGGCGTATCGCACCGTGTATTTGTTGTGGCAAGCACCGGGGCCAGCGCACGGAAGCTTGACTTCGCAAGGCAGCCACCCTAACGGCCCGACTTCGATTTTACGCGGGGGATTCTCCGCAGATGAGAGCCCCATGAAGATTCGCAACAGCCTCAAGTCACTCAAAGGTCGCCACCGGGACAACCGGGTCATCCGCCGCCGTGGACGGACCTATGTGATCAACAAGACCAACCGCCGCTTCAAGGCGCGCCAGGGCTGATTCCCGCGCCTGAGCTGACCCATTTGCCGGGTCACGTTACAGCAGTCGTATTTGATATTGGCCGGGTCCTGTTCCAGTGGGACCTGCGGCACCTGTTCGCGCGGCTGATCGACGATCCCGTCGAGCTTGAATGGTTCGTCGGCAATGTTGTCACAGAAGCGTGGCATTATCAGCACGATGCCGGACGCCCGCTATCCGAAATGCTACCCGAGCGCATCACGCAGTTCCCGCATTACGAGACCCACATCCGCGCCTATGCCGCGCGCTTCAACGAGAGCGTTCCCGGGCCGGTGCCGGGCAGCCTCGAACTGGTCGAGGCGCTGCACACGCGCGGCGTGCCGCTTTACGCCATCACCAATTTCGGCGCTGATCTCTGGCCGCGCTTTCGCGATACCCAGTCGGTGTTCGGCCGCTTCCGCGATATCGTCGTCTCGGGCGTCGAGAAAATCGCCAAGCCCGATCCGGCGATCTACGCGCTGGCGGCGGAGCGGTTTGGTCATGCGCCGGGGCATATGCTGTTCATCGACGATAACGCCGCCAACATCGCCGCGGCGCGGGAATGCGGCTGGCAGGGGCATCATTTCAGCGATGCCGATGCACTGGCAGCGGACCTGCGCGAGCGAGGGCTGATCTAGCCAGCGCCGTTGCAGCGTGCCAGCTCCTCGGCGCCCAGATCTCCCAGAGGGGTGGTGAAGCGCGCCACCGGGCCGAATTTGCGCGCGACGTGGCCGCATACGGTGACCGCGCGCGAGCCGTCGGCAGGAGCGGAACATTTATCTCCCGCACAGCGCCACACGGCACCGTTGAGAATCTCGCGGCGCGGAGCGGCCAGCGGCGTTACCAGCGCGGCGGCATAGGCACCCGCGCGGGGCGCGGCCTCGGCTGGGGAAGTGGTTACGGCAAAACTGACGATCGTGCTGGTCAGGGCGAGGACAGCAGCAAGCAGGGCGCGCGGCAGCAGCCGCGAACGTGCGGTAGTCATGGTATCTCTCCGGTCTGTTTCAGGCAACACGCGGACCTTCGCGGAGGACTGCCCGATTTACGTTGCGAATCACTACCTATCTTGATAAGTTTTCAGTTGCAACTAAAAATGTAATTTTCCGGCACCATCCATCGCAAGATGCGTTAGGCTAGCGGAAACCAAGGGACGCACATGGAAAAACTCCACGACGATCTGCGCGAATGTGGCCTGCCCAGCGCGCTGGAAGTGATGGGCGATCGCTGGTCGTTCATGATCCTGCGCGCTGCCTTCAACGGCGTCTGCCACTTCGAGGACTTCCTCACCGTGCTGGGCATCGCCCGCAATATCCTCTCCAACCGGCTGGGGCAGCTGGTGGAGGACGGGATCATGAAGCGCGATTGCTGCGCGGATGATCGCCGCAAGTTCGAATACCGGCTGACCGACAAGGGTATCGACCTGCTGCCGGCACTGCTCGCGCTGCGCCAGTGGGGCGAGAAATACGGGCTGGGGGTAGCCTCGAATCCGGTGCTGGTGGACAAACAGGACATATTGCCGATCGCGCCGATCCAGATCCGCGCGCAGGATGGCCGCCCGCTCGCCTGGTGCGACCTGCTGTGGCGTGATCGCACCGAGATGGGCAAGGCCGGCGGGGATTGCTGCGATTAAACGATCGTGCGTGAAATCTGCAGCATTCCGTTCCCCTCTCCCCGGCGGGGAGAGGTAGCGCAGCTTGCCCCGCTTGGGGCTAGCGGAGCTGGGTGAGGGGGCTCGACATCGAGAGCGCAGAACCCCCTCACCAACTCCGGCTAGGCAGCAAGCTGCCAAGCCTGCGTATCCTCTCCCCGCCGGGGAGAGGGGAGGACGATTCTCATTTGAAGCACGCTGCTCTAGAAGGGAAAATTCGCATGAACGACGTCGAACGGCTGCTGGCGATCGAGGCGATCAAGCAGGTCAAGGCAGTCTATTTCTACGGGCTGGATCACAAGGACTGGGAGCTGTGGAAGCGCGAGGTCTGGGCGCCCGACGGCGAGTTGCATGTCCCCGAATTCCGCTCCGAACCTTATCGCGGCTGGGACGAGGTGATCGCCTATGTCTCGGAAAGCGTCGGCGATCAGGTTTCGGTGCACCACGGCCATATGCCGATCATCGAATTTGCGTCGGATACCGAAGCCAGGGTGATCTGGGCGATGGAGGACCGGCTTTACCGCACGAAAGAGTTCCCGCTTTATGATGGCAGCACCTACCTCCACGGCTGGGGGCATTACCGCGAAACCTATGTGAAGCTGGATCTCGGCTGGCGGCTCAGGACCTCGCAGCTGACGCGGCTGCGGGTGGAGATGGTCAAGAATTTCTGAGGTCGCTGCTCACCCCCGCGCAAACACCGGCAGCTGGAACAGCCCGGCTGAATCCTCGCACTCTGCGAAGGTCAGATGCATCGGCATGTCCGGTTCCATGTCGTGCCAGGTCAGCCCGACGGGATTGCTGAGGAACAGCACGCCTTCCTCCAGCTCGACCAGGATCGTCTCCCACGGCAGTGGCAAAACCCCGGCGTAATAGTCCCGTTCGAACGTGCACCAGCTGACGAGCTTTGCCCTGCCGGACATGCGCTCCCAGCCGAGCTGGCCCGAACCGCAATATTCGCAGGCCTCCACCGCCGGCCAGCTCAGCTTGCCGCAAGAGGTGCAGCGCTGCAGCCGCAGTTCGCCCTTGCCGCACCATTCCCAGAACTGGTCATGGCCGGGGCCGAGTGTGCGGTCGGGTCTGGTCTCAGCCATGGTCACACTCCCCGCCGGTAGAGGATCGGGTGGGCCTGATCGGTTTGCGTCAGGCAGGACAGCGAAACCTCGGCCCCGGCGATTTGCCGGACCCCGGATTCGCCGCGCAGCTGGCGCACCGCTTCGACCACCTGGCTCCAGCCATGCATGTAGGAACCCGACAGATTGCCGCCGCTCATATTGGTCGGGATACGGCCGCCAAGGCCCATCTGGCCGTCCTTGCAGAATGCCAGCCCCTCGCCCTCGGGGGCAAAGCCGAAGCCTTCGATCTGGTCGACGAGGTGGAAGGTGGAGGCGTCATAGCCCTCGAAGTGCTGGACATCGCCCAGCGACAGCCCGGCCATGGCGAAAGCCTGCGCGCCGGCCTCCTGCAATTGCGGGCGCAGCCGCTCGCGGACCATGACATGCATCTTGTTGTTCGCGATCTTCGCTTCGCCCCAGCCGGCGACCGATACCGGCACCCTGGCGGTATCCTTCGCCATATCGGCGCGGCGCACGATCAGGCAGACCGCGCCGTCGTTGACCAGGCACAGGTCGAACAGATGCAGCGGCCGAACGATATAGCGCGAGGCCATGTAGTCCGCGATGGTGATCGGCGCCTGCATCACCGCGTTGGGGTTCTGCGCGGCGTGGCTGCGGACTTGTACCGCGACCTCGCCAAGATCCTCTTCACGCACGCCATAGACCGACTGATAATAGCGGAACATCATTGCCCAATGCGCCGCCTGCGAACTCCAGCCCCAGGGGTGGAAGTAGTAATAGGAATAGGGCGTGCCATCGCTGACGCCGCCCGGTGCCCGGCCATAGGTGCTGCCGCCGAACTGGCGCGCAGCGGAGTGCGAAGCCACGGCGTAGATCATCACCACCGTGTCGGCCTTGCCCGCGGCGATATCCGCGCAGACTAC
Source organism: uncultured Alphaproteobacteria bacterium (assembly GCA_963791765.1). Taxonomy (GTDB): domain Bacteria; phylum Pseudomonadota; class Alphaproteobacteria; order Sphingomonadales; family Sphingomonadaceae; genus Novosphingobium. The sequence continues at coordinate 921,440 of CAWBTL010000002.1, read as the reverse complement.
CGGCAGCGGGCCGGCCATGATATTGCCGTTCTCGATGGCATGGCGCGGTTTGATGCCGAGCATCTCGGCCATATCACGTGCACTGGGGCCGCCATAGGTGAACGACACGGAAATGCCGTCGATATCCGCGCGGGTGAGTCCGCTGTCAGCCAGTGCGCGCTCGAAGGCGAGGCTGGCGAGAGTTTCGACCGAGGCTGGCTGATAGCCCGGTTCCTTCGACCGTGCCGCCGAGTAATCGGCGTGATAATCGCTTTCGCCCACGCCGACGATAGCCGCCTTTCCGCTTAGCTCCGGGGCGGGCGGCGGCATTTTCGATACGGAAATTTCGGCCATGGATGATTGCTGTCCGCGCGTTGCATTCGCGAACTCTCAATCACAATTGCGAACCCGGGGCAATGGCGTCGGCCAGATCGACTCGGAATAATCGGGAGTGCAATTACCCGGTAAAGGCCCCCTGCGCCCATTTGCCCAGCGTCACCCGGTCGATCTTGCCGCTGCCGAGCTGCGGCATGGCGTCCAGGAACACGATCTCGCGCGGCTGTTTGAAATTGGCGAGGCGGGGCTTCAGCCAGTCGCGCAGCTCCTGTTCGCTAGGCCCGCGGCCTTCGATGCACTGGACATAAAGGCAGATCGCCTCGCCCTTGCGCGGGTCGGCGATGCCGGTGGCTGCGCAGGCGTTTACCGCTTCGTGGCCGGCGACCACCCGTTCGACTTCCTCCAGCGAAACATTCTCGCCGCCCACTTTCAGCATCAGCTTGAGCCTGCCGACCCATGTGATCCGGCCCTGCTCGTCCAGCGTGCACAGGTCTTCGCTGTGGAACCAGCCATCGGCGGCGAAGGCCTTGGCGGTCTCGACCGGCTTGTTCCAGTATCCGCGGGCGACATTGCCGCGAAGCAGCGCTTCGCCGGGGACGCCGGGGGGCTGGTCGAGGCCGGTATTGGGATCGACGATACGGCACTCGTTGCCGGGCAGAAGACACGCGCCGGGCGGGGCCGCCTCATCCGGATGGTAGCTCGACAAGGCGATCGGCGCATAGGTTTCGGTCAGTCCGAAGACGGAGAAGGAGGCGCGGACGTTGGGCATGATCCGGCGTGAGAGCTCGCCCGTTATCCCGGCGATCCGGATCGAATCGAACACCAGCCCCTTGTCCGCCGCCGCCTGCATCAGCTCGCCCGACAGCATGGTGACCTGGATGGTCGCGCGCTCGGCGGCGATGAGTTCGGCGGCGAGGTGCGCGTCGAAGGCCTCGGTGAACACCAGCGTGCCGCCGATCATCAGCATGGTCATCTGGCCATAGATGCTGCCGCCGGCATGGAAGAAGGGCATCATGCTGAAATAGATGTCCGACGACCTGACCCCCATCGCACGCCCATGCAGCACGCCATTGGCCAGGATTCCGCCCTGTTCGAGCATCACCCCCTTGGGGAAAGCAGTGCTGCCCGAGGTATATTTGACCATGCCAAGGTCGCTGCCGAGAACCTCGCTCTCCATACGGTCGGCCAGGGCGAGGGCTTCCGCGTCCGGCCTGCATAGTGCCGCAAAATCATGGGCACCGGCGAGTTTGCCGCCGCTGCGGGCGAACAGCACCACATTGCGCAGGTCCGGCAGTTCAGGGCTGAAGATTTGTCCGGGTGCACTCGCGGACCTCACCGAAGGGCAGATTTCGGCGAGCAGATCGGGCATCGCCAGCTTGCGGAAGCTGTCGATCATCACCAGGTGCCGCGCGCCCGATTGCTCTATGAAATATCTGATCTCGGCGGGCTTGAGGAAAGTATTCACCGGCACCACCGCCGCGCCGATGCGCATGGCCGCGAAACTGGCGATGATCCACTCAGCTGTGTTGGTCATCCACACCACCAGCCGGTCGCCGCGCCGCACCCCGATGCTGGCAAGCCCGGCGGAGAAATCGCGGATGCGGGCGAGCAGTTCGGCATAGGTGATGCGGGCGATCTCGCCCGCATCATTGGCCGCGATCAGCGCCTGCTTGCCGGGGTCCGCAGCGGCCGCAGCGCTGAGCGCCTGCCAGATGGTGTGCGAGCGCAGCCGCGCCAGCTCGGCATGGACATCCTCCAGCTGGTGCGCGCCCAGGCCGAATACCGAGGGCGCCAATTCCGCGCTCACACCGCCGATGCCGCGAGCACGGCGGGATGCGGCAGGCGGAACAGGCGGGCGGCGTTGAGGCCGACGATATCGGCCTTTTCGCTCTCGCTGATGTCGATGCCGTCGAACAGATGTGCAAGCACGTCCCTGGATCGCGGGAAGGTGCCCTCGTGGTGCGGATAATCTGCGCCCCACATGATCGCCCTGGTGCCGGTGACGCTGCGGGCCATCACGCAGGCGCGGTCGTACTGGAACGAGCAGGCGACCTGGCGGGCGATGATCTCGCTGGGTTTGATCGAAAGCTTGGGCTGCACGAAATCGTGGTGCGCCTCATAGACCTCGTCCATCCGCTCGGCGACGGCGGCGAGCCAGCTGGCGCCCGATTCGATGCAGCAGACCCTGGCGCCGGGGAAGCGGTCGAGCACCCCACCGGCGACCAGCTGCATGATCGTTTCCATGCCGTCGCAGGACTGGATGGCATAGTTGATCACCGCGCCGCCCGGCCCGCGAAAACTGCGCACATCCTCGCGCCCGGTGCCGGTGTGCATGACGAAGACGATGCCATAGTCCTGCCCGGCCTCGAACACCCGGTCCCAGTCTGCCATGTTGTAGGCCGGCAGTCCGCAATCGCGTTCGATCCGGCTGGGCAGCATGGCGCTGGTGAAGCCCAGCGCCGCCAGCCGCTTGATCTCCTGCACGGAGTAGTCGAAACTGCGCACCGGCAGGATGCCGCAGCGCACGAACTTGCCGGTATGGTCCTTGAACATGCCGTGATGCCAGTCGTTATAGACCTGCGCGGTGGCCAGTTCGGCCTCGGCGTCCTGGATCAGGAAAGCAGTCAGCGCCAGGCTGGGGAAGACGATCTCTGCATCGATGCCGTCCAGCGCCATGTCTTCCAGCCGGCCCGCCACTTCGCGCGATCCGGTGCGGTTGGGGCGGCCGAAGTCCTCGCCGTCCCAGCCCTTCAGCTTGGGCCGGTTGAGCGCCATCTTGCTGGTCAGCTTGTCGCCTGAAAACCGGTAGAGAGAGCCGTCGCGGACTTCGGCATGGACGCCGAACTTGCGCAGCGAGGGCGGCAGGCCTTCGGTCAGCAGATTGTCGGGCTCGACGATATGGCCGTCGGCGCTGAAAACGAATGGCATGGCAGTTCTCCCGGAGGAGTCTTGCTATTCCTTCCCGCTGCCGGTCGCAATCGCCGTGTCAATCGTCAGCGCGGTATCGCCGCGCGGCGGAAACGCTACTCGCCCCCGCCTTCCTCGCCCCCGCCTTCCTCGCCCCCGCCTTCCTCGCCCCCGCCTTCCTCACATTGCCCGGTCTCGGCATGGCATCCACCTTGCCAGAGGTCGTCGTTGCCAACGCCGGTCACTGGCTCGTCGACCAGCGGCATCAGCGAATCCGCCGGAATTTCGTCGACTTGGACCAGCGGCAGGAATTCGGTCTTGATCCCGAAGCCGTCGTTGAGCTTGCCGTCGATATCGTCATGCGGGTCGGTTATTCCGGTGTCGGGACCCTTGCAACTGCGACCGATGAAGCAGCCGTTGATCGTCGAGAAGCGATCGAACAGGCCGGGCGCGGAGGCCGGGCTGCGGTTGATAGTAATGCCTTGCGCCGTATCCGTGCCGGTCAGCGCGAGGCCATTGGCGTCATAGACCAGCCCGTTGATCGATATCAGCGTTGCCGGACCGGCGGTGGTGATCGCCAGGCTGTCTGCCGAAAAGCCCCGGCGGTCCGGACCGTCGGCGGTGGTGCCGCTGTTCTGGATATAGAAGGCATCGGTAGCCTGGACGGTGATGGTGCCAGCCTGCAGGAAGCCGCCATCGACTGCGGTGGCGGTGGGCGTGTCGAGCAATGTATTGATCGCAGTCGCGCCGCTGGCACTGCCAAGCGCGGTAAGGGTCGAGGAATCTGCAACGGCAATTGTCCCCGCGACAAGATCGAGCTGGCCAAGCAGAAAGCCATCGGGGTCGGCCATGACGATGCTGCCGGTATCGGCGATAACGTCGATGCGGGTGGGATCGATCGAGAAGCGGTTGGTGGCGGAACTGGTCTGGAGCCGCACCGCGCCGTTGATTTCAACGCGTCCCGGGGTGTCGATCTTCAGCTCGCCGCCCTGGGCGAGATTGTCTTCGCTTCCGTAGGACAGGTTGAGATTGCCGACGATGAAATCGGCGGTCGTGGCCCCCGGAGCGACGGTGAAGGTCAGCCGCTGGCCGACAGCGAGCCGGCTCACTTCGGCATTGTCGAGGCTGTAGCCACCGGTCTGCGCCGCCCCGCCGATGAAGGTGCGATTGGCGGGGGTGTTGTTGGTGAGGGTCAGCGTCTGATTGGCAAACAGCTGGCCACCTGCAGCAAGGTCGAAGGCAATGTCGCGCGAACTCGCTGTGATATTGGCACCGTTTGCGAATGAGTTGGCGAAGAATGTACCGCCGGCCCGGATGTCTATGTCACCTGAAGAAAACAGATTTCTATTCATGACGAAATCGCTGCCAGCGTTAACGGCAATGCTGGCGGCTTCGATTGTATTGGTATTGCGGATGGTTGCACCGGTGCTGGTCAGGGTTACCGCGCCGGTGGCATCAACCGTTATTACATCGAGGTTGCCTGCCGTCTGGACAGAGAGATTGCCCGCCGTGGCGTCGGCATCGGCAAACGACAGCGCGCCCAGCGAGATCAGATTGACCGAGGTGCCGCTCACCGTCACCAGCCCTGTCGAGAGCAGGTTGGTCGAAACGCCGACCGGTCCGGTGATCGCGCGCAGGGCGGTTGTGCCGCCGGAATCGAGATGGGTCATCGAGATGCCGCCGGCAGCGTCGATCCGCGTCAGCCCGCCGGTAACAATGGGTCCGGTGGCCGTCAGCGAACCGAGCGCATCGGCCTGGAGCGTTCCGGCGATGTCGAACGGCGTTGTCGCAGCAGCGGATATCGCGATATTGCGGCTGGTCGCCAGTGTGGCATTGCCGGTCACCGTCACAGGTGCTCCGGAGACCGTCACCTGCACGCCGGTGCCGGGCGATGCAACGTCGCCGTTTGCGTTCATGACGAGATCGCCCGCGATCGTCATGGCCGAGCTTGCTGCGCCCGTCTCCACAGACAGCCTGGCCAGTCCTGCCACTGGCAGCGAGTTCGGTACTTCCACCGAGTTCAGGCCAGGCACCCCATTGGCGTTGAAGGTAAGCCCTGCGACCTGCCGCGGCGTCACCGCGCCGGTGCCGCTGTCATCCAGCAGGAAATCGGCAGTGCCGCCGCTGACCGGGTTGCCGGTGTCACCCGAACCACCATCGCCAATGGCTTCGATGAACGTCGGTCCCAGGTCGAAACTTCCATCGGCCAGGCTGAAACGTGCCGTGCCGCCCAGCGCCGCGCCGCCAATGCCCTGAGGGCCGCTGAACGAGCCGCCGCTGTTGCCGCCAATGCCGTTGGCGCTGAGCAGGATTGCCGAGGCATTCAGCACTGCGGTGCTGCCGCCCGGCATGGCAATCCGTGCGGTCCCACCGGTACCGGTGCCGCCGGTGCCGCCGGGTTCGCCAGACGTGGAGGAATCGACCAGCATCCCGTCCGCGCCAATACCTGCCGCATCGATTTCTATATCTATCGTGGTCAGGGTTCCCCCAGACATCGACAGGGTTGCCGCGCCGCCCGTGCCATTACCGGAAATCGCCGTGACCTCGCCATCGCCCGCGGTCTCTTCGACAAACCTCCCGCCAGATCCCAGTGCATAGATACCGAGCGCCCCCGGATCGACCGTGCCGCCGGAAATGTCCGCAAGGGCAGTTCCGCCCAGCCCATGACCGGAGATGAGGGCGGTTCCGGTATTGGAAGCTGCCGAAATCCCGCCGGTACCGTTCGCTTCGATAAGCGTGCTTTGCGAGATAAGCGTGCCTGCGGCTACCAGCAACTGCGCCGTGCCGCCGGTGCCGGTGCCGCCGTTTCCTGCAGCCGCCTGGCCGGATTGGGCGGAGCCATTGGCTTCGATGAACAGTCCGAAGGCGTCCAGCCTGGCCGAGCCCACTTCACCAGCGGCCAGTTCGATCGTGGCAGTACCGCCGGTGGCGTTATAACCGGCTCCCGTCGTGGAAGTGGTGTACTGGCCATCGCGCGCCGTGGCCGACACCCGCACGGTATCGGTGAAATCCAGAGCGGCGTCGCTGACAAAAAGCTGGGCGGTGCCGCCAAATGCATGGGCGGGGGCCGGGCCATTGCCGCCATAGGCGTTGGCATCGATATTGACCGGTGCGCCGCCATCGGGATTCGTGACCGACAGAACGCCACCGCCCTGCGCCGCGACCCGTGCCGTGCCGCCAGTTACCGTGCCAGCGCGCGTAATCGCCCCGGCCCCTTCGGCTGCACTGGTAGCGAGCAGCTGCATTGCCGAAATTGTCCCGCCAACCACGAAAACATTGACGCTGCCGCCCTGCATGGCCGCGGTTGAATTGGGACTGGGAGAAAATGCTTCCACATTGAATCCGGCAGTTGCACTGACCTCCAGCCCGTTGCCGATGTCCAGAATTCCGCCCGACACATCGACGGCCACCGACCCACCGGTCGCTGAATAGCCGACAGGGCCATTTATGCCGACAGTTGCGTCGGCGTGGAGACTGACGCTGCCGCTGATATTCAATGCGGCCGGGTTGATTACATGAAGCGTGATGCCGCCGGCTCCTCCGGTCGCGCTTCCGCTTGCGCTGCCGGCCGAAAGTGTTGTCCCGCCGATTGCCGAGGCATCGACATCGAGGCTCGACCAGTTTTGCGGCCGCGAGGTGATGTCGATCAGTACCGAACCGCCGGTAGCATTGCCGGCAATCCCGTCAGATTCCCTGCCAAAGCCCCGGACGCTCACGCCAACGTCTGAAAAAGCCAGGGTTCCGCCCAGATCGAGCAGCTGAGCCGAACCACCGGTGCCGTTACCACCCAGTGCCGGGCCAAAACCTCCGCCACCTTCTGCGTTGATGTTCAGCGTGCCCGAAGTGATGCTGCCGTTGAGACTGGTGGCAACGCGGATATTGCCGCCGGTGCCATTGCCGCCATTGGCAAGTCCATCGCCGCCAAAGCCGCTGGCGGCAACATTGAGGCTGGTTGCGGAAATCGTGCCGCCTGACGCCGTAACGAACACGTCGCCGCCCAGCGCGTTGACCCCGTTCGCCGGCGGGCTGTTGGTAAATTCCTGCTGGGCAGAGGCATCGACGATAAAGGTGTCAGCGACAATGATGCGACCCGCCGGAATGGCCGGCGGCAGTCCGGCCGGTGTGGTTGAGGTTGCAACCACATTGGCGGTGCCACCGTTTTCGAACAGCCCCGCTGTGAGGTACAGGTTGGCGTCGGCCTGGATCGTTTCGCTCCGCTCCGCAATGGCGTTCACCACCCTGCCGGCCAAAAGATCCGCGTCTGACTGGAAACGGACGGTTCCGCCGAGGGTGGGCTGGATATCGACCGTATTGGTGGCAACGGCGAACAACTTGTTGCTGAAGACCGTATTGCCCACCGTCATATTGCCCAGACCCTGCGCCAGCACCGGGGTTGGCACACCGGGACCGAAACCTGCCGAAAGCACGATCGCGCTGCCGTCGTCGGTCACCACCGCTGCAGGCGCATAGCCGATGCTGCCCGACAGCAGCATGGTCAGCGCCGTGTTCTTGGGCATGGCGATCATCTGGATGACCTGGGTGTCCGCAAGGCTGACCGATGCAGGGCCAGTCGATGTGCCGGTGTGGACAATGCCGTTGGGGTCAGTCGTGCCCTGCGTGACGAAAATGTCGAGCAGCCCGGCGTTGATGACGATATCGGCCTGCTCTGCCGCGACCAGTGCGATCTGGCCGCTGGAATTGATGGTGCCGCCTTGCACCACGCGCGGCGCGACCAGCGCGACGTAGCCGCCGCTCGGGTCAAGGGCGTTGAGCTGCGCACCGCCATTGACGCTGCTGGCGACGTTGATGAAGCCTGTTGAACCGGCGGACCCGCGAAAGCGGATTTCGCCGACTGCGCCATAGAGACCGCCGGTGGTGTCGATATCGTTGGTTGTCAGCACCAGGCTGCCGACATTGAACACGCTGCCGCCACCGGCGATGATCCCGGTTGGCGAGTAGAACCAGATGTTGCCGCCGTCCTCGCCTTGCGCGAAGCTCTGGACGAGGCCGTTGAAGGCGACGGTGCTGGTCACCGGAGCGCCGTTGACGTCGAGGGGCAGGATGCGGTTGAGAACTGTGTAGTCGGGGAAATTGGCGCCGACGGCGGTGTTATAGGTTGCGGTCGTGCCGGTGGGCAGGAAGTCGATGGCACCGGTGCCGCCAAAATCGACGGGCGTCCAGTCGATCACGACTTCGGGGGTGCCGACCGAAATATTGGTCGTGCCCGCGCCGGTGGTGATGCCTGCCGCGCCGCTGGTGACGTTGCCGGGTCCCTGGAAGGCCTGGCCATGGGCGATGCCCGAGAACACTGTCCCGGCCAGCGCCACCGCCATGCCGCAGCTGCCGCGCAGGGTTGCCCGCCGGCTTGACGAGCGGTTCATGATTGCTTCCATGGCATCAGCCTCGCAGTCAGGGTGAAGAGCATGCGAACATCGCCGCGGGCGGTCTGGGAACCGGCAATGCGCAGCGGCGCGGCGACCACCAGGTTGGCGTCCATCCGGTCACCCCAGCGCGCGCGCAGGCCGCCGCCGATCGAAAAGACTCTCTGGCGGTTGGCGGCGATGGGCGTGCCGTTGCTCCAGGCCCAGGCGGCATCGTAAAATCCATAGGGCTGGAGCGACACCGACTTGGGCGTTTTCGGCCGGATCTTCCCGACGCGCAGCTCGAACGAAGCACCCGCGCCCTTGTCGCCCAGCACGATCCCCGGATCGTAGCCGCGGCCAATTGTGTAGTTGCCCAGGCTGAACTGCTCGAAGCTCAGCAGCTGGCTGGGCGAATACTGGAAGCGCGGCGTTACGGCCAGCGTGACTGAGGGGACAGGGCGGAACTCCATCGCCGATTCCAGCCGCACCACGAAGGCGTTCGGCTTGGCGAGGATGTTGCTGGTGCCGATGCCGCCGCTGCTGGCACCAAGCCCGGATATGCCCTGCCGCGCTTCCAGTGATGCAGCGAAGCGCCACTTGGGTTCGCTTGCCGAATAGCCGCCCTTGCCGATCAGGCTGGACGCCGAGACCATGTCATAGTCAAGCCGGGCGAAGGCGATACGCAGCTTGTCCTTGCTCAGGCGGACCGCGCCGAAATCGACCGACTGGTTGGCCAGTTCGACGCCCCCCGCGGCGCGCAGCGCCTGCGACTGTCGCAGGACTAGCGGATAGCTCAGCTCAAGCTTGCCGATCAGGGTTTTGGTCTTGAAGCTCCCGCCTGCGATCGAAGGCTCGCCCCGGCCGTAGACCAGGCTGCCGCCCAGCCGCAGCCCGTCGGAGCTCAGCGCGAAATCGTGGCTGATCTGGGCTACCGTCTGCTCCTTGAGCTTGACCGTGTTGTAGATGCTGACACTGGTGCGGTCACCCATGCCGGTGACATCGTTGAGGGTCAGCTGCGCGAACACACCTTCGCGGCCCGAGGCCCTGGTGCCCAGATTCTGTGTGCCGACGACCAGCTCGATCGGCTGGCGATTGACCAGCACATCGCCGATCACCTCGCCCGGTGCCTTGCCCGCCGACCGCAGCGTCAGCCGCACGTCGTATCCGGGCAGTCCGCCCAGCAGCAGCAAATGGCGTTCGGCCTCGTTGATGTTGAACCACGGCCGCGCAGTCAGTTTGCCAAGGTGCCCGGCGATCAGTTTTTCGCTATGCCCTGCTTCGCCGCGCACCTGCACTTCCACCAGCTTGGCCACCAGCACATCCATATGCACCGCACTGCCCTTTTCGATGCGCTGCGGCGGCACCTGCACGGCGGCGAGGTAGCCCATGTCGCGCAGCATGGTGGCGGCGCGGTCGCGAACTTCGCACAGCGCCGCGATTGGCACTTCGCGGCCAGCCATGTCCTGCCAGGCGGGGGCCAGCGCCTGGGGATCGACGGCGGTCAGCCCGCCGAATTCGACCTTGGGGAAGGTGACGTTGATCTTGGCATAGGCGGGATCGGCGAGCGGGCAGGGGGCACGTTCGATACCGCCCTCGACCGCGAGGCGGCTGGCACTGACGGCATTCTGGCTGGCGTCGCGCCCGATTTCCAGCTCCTCGCGCGTCGGCGGATTGACCGCCTGGGCATGGAGCGTGGCGGGTATGGCAACGGCGAACAGGGCGGTGGCTCCCGCTCCAAGCCGGCCCGGCTGCGTTTCCCTCATTCGCACTCGTTTCATCCCGTGCTCCCCTGCGCACATTGGTATTGCGAAACTTCTTCGTGCGGCCGTTTGTTTTTATCCAGCTTGCCGCAGTCTTCTTGGTGACTGTCGGCGTGCTTTACAGTCCTTATCGCGCATTCTTTGGCCTGCGTCGACCGGAAGTTGCCTATCCCCGTCCCGGCTTCAGCGAGGCCGCCAGCAATTCGAACTGGGCCATGCAGCCTTTGGCGATCAGCGCTTCGGCCAGAGCCTCGGGATTGGCGGGCTGCGAGGGCAGCACCGCAAAGGTCAGCTGCGCCGGCTGGCCGCCGCCGTTCAGCGTGTAGCTCTTGCCATCAGCTATCGGCGCCTTGGCCATGTCCCAAGGTGCCAGCATCGCGCCGGAGGCAAATGCCGCCTCGCCGCTGGGGCTGCCAGCAGCGGCAATCGTATAGCGTGCTGACTTGCCGCTATCGGCGCGCCACAGCTGGACGCTGGCCGGATCGACCAGGCATTTGGTGCCGGGGCGCGAGATATCGACATACCACAGGTTGGGGCTCATCACCTTGCCGCTGCCGCCGTCATTGCGAACGGCACCGGTGCGAACCCGCTGCGCTCCACCCTGGCGAGTGAGGATGGCGAAAGTGGCGTTGCGGGCAGGAACGTTCCTGCGTCCCACCGCGACCTGACCATTGCCGCGCAATATTCTGGTGCCGCGCTGGTCGAGCACGGTGACGCTGTCGCCCGTGCGCAGGGCGATGGTCTTGGTGTCGTCAAGCTTCTTGCCGACCGGGAAATCCTTGGCCGAGGGGCCGCTCGCGGCGACAACTATCGCGGCTTGGGCGATGCCTGGTGCAGCCATGGCCGCCGCGCCTATCAGCAGCGCTGCCCCCAGTGCCTTGAGTTTTTCAGTCGAGGACATAGGCTTTACCTTCTCCGAGATTGCGAATCCGCATTAGCAGATTTTGCAAGGCTTTGTCAGACGGGTGCTTAACCGAAAGTGAGTCCACAATAGCGCGGGCCTGTCCGGGTTGATTGTCGATAAGCGACATGGCCTGGACCAGCCGCGCGCGGTCGTCCACCGGGAAATCGGGGGCAGGTTCGAACAGATCGACCGGCTTGGCCCTCCCGCGCAGCACCACCCGGCCCATTGGACGCCACCAGTCGAGCCCCGAACGCTCGGCGAACTCCTTGCTGGCCATGACGCTGGATTTGAGCGGCTTGTTGGCCGATTCCAGCCGCGCCGCGGTGTTCATGGCATCGCCCAGCGCGGTGTACTGGATGCGCCGCTCACCGCCGAAATTGCCGACAATCGCCTCGCCGTAGTGCATGCCGACTCGGGTCTTGCCGATGGCGGGGAGCGCGGGATCGACGCTGCGGCGAAATTCCTCGCCCGCTTGCCAGACAGCATAGCCTGCCTTGGCAGCGCGCATGGCGTCGTCGGGCCGGGCGATCGGAGCGCCCCAAAATGCGACAACCGCGTCGCCGACATACTTGTCGATCACCCCGCCATGTTCGAGCACCACGCCGCTGAGCTTGTCGAGGTATTCGTTGAGCAGCTTGGCTACCATTTCCGGCTCGAGCTGGTGCGAAAGCTGGGTGAAGCCCTCCAGATCGCTGAACATGATATAGAGGTTCTGCTTGCTGCCGCTCAGCGCCAGCTTTTCGGGATTGTCGATGATTTCCTGGGCGATGTCTTTGGGCAGGTACTTGCCCAGCGCCGACTGCGCGAAATTGCGCTCGACCGCCCCCGATGCCCGCGCCGCCGACGATACTGCCATGAACGCCAGCACCCAGCCCAGCCCCCAGCCGACTGCCGGAGTGCCCAGTGTGTCGGTGCCGTCGTGCTGGAGATAGAAGGGCAGCCCGCCAATCAGCACGATCTGCGCCGCAAGGAATGGCAGCAGCCGCCACATGCTGCCCTCAAGCAGGCTGGTCAGCACCGCCGCCAGAATGAACAGCCCGGCGATGGTCCAGCGTTTCCAAGGTGCGGGTGACTTGAGGCTGGCTCCGTCAAGCATCTGCGCGATCATGTTTGCGTGGATCTGAATTCCCGGAACATCCTCGCCGATTACCGAGGTAAAGGGCGTTTCGACCCGGTCGAAATCGACGAGATCTCCGCCGATCAGGACGTAGCGGTCGCGGATCTGGTCCGCCATGGCCTGCGCCATTTCAGGTTGGCCGAACAAGTCGATCTGAAGCGAGGAGAACACCGGCTGAGATTCATCAGCGGACTTGCGGAATGCGATCGCGCCTTCATATCCGGTGAAGCGCCCCGCCCTGGCAGGGTCTGCCGCCGCCATCATTCCCCGCCCGAGCAGCGGCGGCAGATGGGCCAGCTGGCCCGGCCAGTTGCGCTGCACCCCGAAATCATCGACCAGCCTGACGCTGCCGGGCCGCGCGTTCGATCCCTCGAGCCGTTTGACGAAGCCATCCAGATATTGCTGCTGTTCGAAGGTGATATTGCCCTCGTTGCCGGCAAGATCGGCATAACCGACGAACACCGGGGTTTTCATCGCGCGCAGCGTGGCGATGAGATCCTCGTCTTCGTCCTGCGGCTGGTCGAACAGCATATCGATGCCGATGGCTTTGGCACCCATGCCGTCGATGTTCCTGAGCGCTTTAGCCAGCAGCCCCCGGTCCAGCGGCGAGCGTTTGCGCAGCGCGATCAGGGTCTGATCGGTATAGGAGACGATCTGGATGCGCTGGTCCTGATTGACCTGCGGCGCGGAAATAAAGCTGCGCAGATCGTATAGCGCACGCTCGGCATCGCCGATCACCGGCAGGTTCCAGCTGAACCGCGTCAGAAGCAGCGCCACCACGAGCAGCGCGGCCGTGACCACCAGCCGCCGCCAGCCGGCCGCGCGGACATTGCGCAGCCCCTTGCGAAACAAATTGCGCCAGCGGCCGCTGGTGCCGGTTTGGGTTGTCGCCATGGTTCCGGATTACCGCCCGGCGATCTTCCGCGCGCCATCGCCGATCACGGCGAAGCCCGACCAGTAGAATGGGTGCGAGGTTTCGCGGTCGTCCATCAGCTGGCGCTGCGATTGCAGCAGGGCGTTACCGATCGAATCGCCCCGGTCGGCGAAGAAGCCCGAGAACAGCCGCCGGGTTGCGCCGTAGTCGTCGGGAGCAGGCCAGTGGCTGGCGATAACCTGACGGCCGCCTGCTGCGATGAAAGCGCGGACCAACCCGTCGAGCGCCTGTCCGCCGCCAGTGGTGATACCCGCCTCGCGCGTCGCCTCAAGGCTGGCCTGGCTGGCGGTGTCGCAGGCCGAAAGAATCACCAGTTCGGCATCAAGCTGCAGGTCGAAGATTTCGGCAAAGCCCAGCAGCCCGTCGGAGCTGCCGCTGCCGAACGAGGTCAGCAGCGCCTGCCGCGCCGGGCAGCCGTCCCTGGGTGCTGTCACCAGCCCGTGGGTGGCGAAATGGACCATGCGGTAGGATGACAGGTCGCCACGCCCGATGATCGCGGTGTCGGTAAAGCTGCTGCCGGTCATCAGATCGCTGCTGCCCGCGCCGAACACGCCGGAAGCCACGCGCAGCTCGGCATCGGAGATCGGGCGGTTCCACGCGGCGACTGGCCATTCACAGCCTTCGTCCACCGCCATGCCCGCTGCACTGCGAATCCCGCCCGGCAGCATCGACACTTGCCCCAGCGGCAGGTTCTGGCCGAGGCCAAGATAGCTGCGGCTGGCCTTCGATCCGGGCGCGGCACGGGCATCGCGGAAACTTGCCGCCGACAATGCCGTGCTGACGGCGGTGTTTCGGCCCAGCCAGTCGATGCCGGTGAAATCATACTCGTCGCCGCCTGCGGCTACACGTGCATGATAGGCGGCGATACCGGCGCGGTCGCCGGTGAGCAGATTGAGCGGCAGCTGCAACATCGCGCCGTCGGGTTCGAACACCAGGTGCTTTACACTGGCCAGCTCGCCTGCGACCGGCGCGAACAGCGCATCGTGAAGGTCTGCCGCGGTATCCAGGTCGAACGGGTAGGTCATCCTCACGCCGTTGACCGTTGCCGAAATGCTGTCCCGCAGCGCCGCGACGCTCGTCGAAACATCGCCCGCGCTCTTCGCAACGCGCCAGCCTTTGGCGCTGGTTGGCGAGACGAACACGCCGTAGATCGAGTCCGACAGCTGGACGAGCTTGAGATAGGCCTCGCCCGGCGCGAGCAATGCGCGCATGTCATCCAGCGTTGCCGAGCGTTTGGCGACGGCGCGATACTGCGGGAACGCGCCCAGCGAGGTCATCAGCTTGAGCTGCTCGTCCAGCAACCGCTGCTGCCGCGCCTGGAGCTCGCCAAGCCCTTCGGCGCTGCCGCCCGCCTCGATCTGCGCGGTCTGCTGGGCGATGCGGATGCGATTGCGTTCCATCTCGCGGCTCAGCACCAGCGATTCGCGGAACTGCGCAGCTGCCTGGTTGTTGCCGCCTTCAAGCTGGCGCGTAAGCTGCGCCAGGCTGTCCGCCGCGCCGGGCCGCTCGACCAGCTGGCTCGCCAGAAACAGATCGCTGACATCCTGCGGCGATGCCGTGCCGCTTGCGGTCAGCAGGTCGAAATAGGGGCGCATCAGATTGGCCATGCCGACCAGCGCATCGCGGTTGCCCGCCACCCGCGAGACTATACCGCGATACAGCGTCAGCGCTTCCCCCTTGCGCCCATTCCGGGCCCAGAAACCGGCCAGCCGCGCCTGCGCCGCATTGACCGAGGCGCTCTCGGGATACTGGCCCTCGACCAGTTGTCGCGCCTGCACCAGCAGCGCTTCGGCCGCGCCGATCTGGCCCTCGGCCTCATGCGACAGCGCCATTTCCGTGAGAATCTGCGCGCGCAGCCGGATGATCGAGATCACCCGCCCCTCGCGCACCTGCATGGCATCGCTGTAAGCCCGCGCCAGCGTCGCCCGTGCCGCCGATGACTGGCCTTCGCGACGTTGCACCGTGCCGCGCAGCTGCAATGCCTGGGCATCGAGGATCTTGGCGCGCTCGGACGGCGATAGCCGCGTTTCCTGACCGAGGATGCCGGCCTGCGCTTGCCCGCTCGACGCATTGAGGCCCGCAGAGGTGGCGCGGTCGATGGTGACGGCATCGCCGCCCTCGATTGCGGGCGCCGATACCGGCGGCACCGGCCTGTCGAGGATCGCCGCGACGCTGCCCAGTTCGCCGCGGTTGATCGTATCGATCGCCTCGAAATTGCGCGCCAGCCGCGCCTGCACCCCGTCGCGCGTACCCAGCGCATCCGCCTCGCCGAACAGTCGCGCCGCCTGGTCGAAATCGCCGAGGTTGGACAATTGCAGCGCGCGGTTGACCTTGAGTTCGTGGAGCCGGCTTTCGCGGTCCTGGGTGGCGCTGCCTCCGTCGCTGTCGAGCAGGGATGGCGCGGCGGCGAAAAGCTCGGCCGCCTCGGTATAGGCGCCGGCGCTGTTGCTGCGGTAGCCCTGGCCGATCAGCATATCAATTCCGCCGACCGCCGCCCGCGCCTTGGCAATGCCTCCTGCGTCGCCGGAGCCGAGATTGGCGGCCTGGACTTCGCCGGGCACGATGCGGTCGGCGACAAGGTTGGCCAGCGCCAGCCGCAGCGCGCTGTCATAGCCCGCGAGGCCTTCGACGGCATAGTGCGTCGCGCCCGACTGGCGGCTGTAGAGCTTCCATTCCAGCCCGGTTGAGCCGCTGCGGCAACTCGCTGCCCGCACCGTGCCTATGCCTTCGATAGTCACATCCGACGCCGCGCCGCAATCGAGTGCTTCACCGCGCAAGGCCGCTGCCCGGGCCATGAGATCGCCGTCCCCGCGAAGGGCTAAGGCGCTGCCAACGGGGCGGGCGACGTCGCTGCACAGGATCGCCCACTTGCGCTCGAAGATCGAGCGGCGCGCCGCGCCCATGGCGACGCCCTGCGCTTCGCAGACGGTGCCCGAAGTGCCGATCGCGAACATTTCCGCCGCAGAAGGCGAAACTTCGCGCGCCTGTGCTGGCAATGCCGCTAGCGATATCGCTGCGAACATGCCCAAAAACGATGCTCCCCTGGCGAAGGTCATCGCTGCTACTCCCTGTTTTTGCCACCTGTTGCGCGGGGTGTTACCACGTTCGCGGCGCCGGAATATAGTAACAATGCGACAGACCGCGCGGGGGGCAACTATCTGACCCGCGTCTCATAGGCTGCGCGCCGCGCCACCACCCGCTCGCGGCGCTGTGCTTCGGTTACTCGCGGCAAATCCATCGCCGCCAGTTCGGCCAGTTTGACCACGCGGAAATCGCGGATCAGCCCGTCGGCTTTCAGGTCCGGCGGGATCTGTTGCCAGCGCATGATGCCGATGCCGTCGCGCATGCCGCAGGTGTCGAGCCAGTTGGCAATGCCGGTGTCCTCCGCCGAGATCACATAGCTGGCGCTGCCGTCAGAGTGGGGGCCATCTGCGCTCGGAGTGGTCTGGCTGATGTTGAGGCAGACCTGCCGCGATCTGGCGTCGGGCGCGATCATCCAGGGGTCGTTGATCTGGAAGCCGGTGTAGCGCGCGCCGCCATGGGTGGTCGTCACCAGCAGCGCCTCGTCGGCCACAAGGCTGAAGTTGAGCCCGGCGACATAGCCCCAGCCGCCTGGACGGGCCATCGGCGCGGAATGCTGGTTGGGCTTGATCCCGCCAAACCAGATGTTCGGGAAATTCGCCCAGAAGCGGATATATCCGGCAAGATCGGCGTGCACCTTCTGGCGTACCGAGCCCAGGCTCCACACCGGGGCCGGGCGGGCGGGCTTGTCCAGCCGACGGATGGTAAGCCGCGCCGGTCGCTGGGCCCAGTCCGCCAGGATGTCGCGCGCACCGACCATGCAATAGCCATCGGGGGGCAGGCTGAGGTGGTTGGCCGTTCCCGGCTTTCCGCCCAGCGTGATGCGGAAGCTGCCATCGGGTTCCACTTTGATTTCGCGGTCGGAGATCATCGAACTGCTGTGGATGTCGGCATGGCTGCCGCCCGCTGTCGGCATGACATTGGCGGGCTTGGCCTTGTTGCCCTTGTCGACTTCGATCAGCAACTGTGTGGGCGGGCCTTCCGGGTGATACTGGCCGAGGATTTCGTAGCGGCCGCCTCCCTCGATACCGGCCACGCGATAGATCGCGTCGGGATTGTCGCCCGACGTGCCGACCCCGCCCAGGCTGTGGCCGAGCCATTGGCGCGGGGTGTCGTCGGTGCCCCACAGGAACATCGGTTGCGCGGGGCGGTCGATCAGTTCGGCGAAGATCAGCGAATTGGTCCACTGCGCGATGGCGCGGTCGAGATTGGCGGCGGCGTCGGGCAATTGCGCGCGAGGGCTGGCGGCGAGTTCGGCCCTGAGCTGCGCCTGGATCGCCTTGACCTGCGGGTCCTCGATCAGCTGGAGCAGCATCCGCTCGCAGAGCAACTGTTCGGGCGAGGCCAGCCACGGCACCGGCGCGCCCTGCGGGGCGCTGCGAGCAAGGACCGGGAAGGGCAGGGCCGCCCCGGCGGCTCCGATCAGCGCCAGGACACTGCGGCGGTCTGTCACTGCGGCCATGGTGCGTTCGATCTCCGGCTTGTCATGGGCAAGGATGCAGGGCAGGTGGACGCTTGTAAAGTTGCGGCATACGATCAAGGGAGCGCGCCATGTCCGACGAGAGCGATATCCAGCGGGTCATCACTACCTACAGCCAGTACGCCAGCCGGGGCGATTGGGACACGGTCATGACGCTGTACCTGCCCGAAGCCGTCTGGGAAATTCCGCATCTTGGCCTGAAGTTCGACGGCAAGGAGCAAGTCGCCGCCGCGCTGCGCGGGTTCAAGGACGCCATGGCCTATGTCGTCCAGATCAACGGCCCGGCACTGATCGAAGTCACCGGCGATAGCGCGATCGCCAGCTCGGCGATCCGCGAATGCGGCATATCGGCGGACAGCAACGAGGGCTTCGAATATCTCGGGCTCTATGTCGATACGCTGGCGCGGACTCCGGACGGCTGGAAATTCCGCCTCCGCCGGTTCGAAGGCATCGGCTCGCATGTCTTCGCGCTGACCAGCGGCGTGGTCCACTGACGGGGGTGGGCGGGCAATCGCATATGGGTTTTCGGAGATGGTTTCGCGCAGAGGCGCAAAGGAAGCAGAGAGCGCAAAGGGGTTTTTCCTATCGTGAAGTCACTCTCGGGTCGTTCGAATCACAGAAATCTCCGGCTCAGAACAGGACACAAGCCTTCGGCTCAGGATACATCTCTGCGGTCTTTGCTTACTCTGCGCCTCTGCGTGAACCAAACAGCCCTTATGCGATTGACCTGCGGGGGTGGGCTATGACACTTGACGTCATAGCTGATCTATGTCATCAGAAGACATATGCCGAAAGCAAGTCTGATCCTTCATCGCAAACGTATTTTCGATGATGGTTCAATTTCGGAAATCAAGCTGTGGCTGGTGCCATCTCCGGTGCGGCGATCGGCGCATGCATTCAGATACAGCCTGTTTTATGGAACCGCCGTTAAGCGCTGGATTGGTTATGACAATGAGCCGGGCAAAGGCGATCACCGGCATTTTGCTGGGGGCGAGGAGGTTTATACTTTCAGCTCGCCGGAGCAGTTGATCGCCGACTTCCTGGCCGACGTGGCGACTGAGCAAGCGCGGCGGATGGTCGAAAGGAACGGGACATGAGCGACGTCAAAGTGATTGTCGGCGGCAGTCTTGCGGAAGATGCCGCTGCCTTTGTCGATGCGTGGCACAGGGCCGAACGCGGCGTGGCGGTAGCGGATCATGTGCTGGCGTTCGAGAGCTGGGAAGCGCTGTCAAGCATCATGACCGGCGAACGCCTCCGCCTGCTGCGCCACCTTCACGCCCATCCCGAGCCTTCGGTTTCAGCACTTGCGCGTGCACTGGGCCGTCAATACCGCCGGGTCCACGCCGATGTTGTCGCGCTGGAAGGCGTCGGGCTGGTGGCGCGGGCGGAAGGGGTTGTGCGCGTGACGGCCGATAAGGTTACCGCCGAGGTTCAGCTGGCGGCTTGATTGGCGGGGGAATATCGCCCTGACCCGGGGGTCAAACTGCTCTCGCTCACGCAACCCCCTTGCCTTGCCCTTGCCGCGCGATAAAGCCGCCCCGGTGGAACATCGCCAGCGCCCCGTCTACGCCTTGCTTCTCAGAGTAGCCGGCGCGGTTTCATTTTCGACGATGGCGCTGCTGATCATCCTGTCGGGGAAAAGCGGCGTGGCGCTGCCGGAGATCATGTTCTGGCGCCAGTTTCTCACCGTGCCGATGGTGCTCGCCTATCTGGCGCTGACGGGCGGGCTGGCGCGGCTCAAGACCCGCCATCTCGGCAAGCACGCCGCGCGATCGACCATCGGCATGCTCGGCATGGTCTGCAATTTCACGGCGGTGCTGCTGCTGCCGCTGGCCGAATTCGACTACGCTTGGCTTCACCGCCCCCTTGTTTGTCGTGATCATCGCGGCGCTGGTGCTGCGCGAGCATGTCGGAGTGTGGCGCTGGTCGGCAGTGGCGATGGGCTTTGCCGGGGTGATCATCATCGCCCAGCCCGGCGGCGCACCGATCCCGCTGCTGGGCGCTTCGGCTGCACTTGCCTGGGCCTTGGCGACGGCGATCGTCAGCTTCCTGATCCGCGGCATGGCCAGCACCGAGGAGCCGATCCGGATCGTGTTCTATTTCTCGCTGTTCGGAACCGCCATGGTCGCGCCGTTCCTGCCGTTCTACATGAGCGCACATGACAGCCGGCAATGGCTGCTGCTCGGCGGAATTGGCGTCTGCGGCATGCTTGGCCAGCTCTGCGTGACCAGCGCACTGCGGCTGGGCGCGATCGCCAGCGTCGTGGTCATGGATTATACGTCACTGATCTGGGCGACGGCCTACGGCTGGCTGGTCTGGGGCTATCTGCCGACCACCGCGACCTGGCTGGGCGCACCGCTGATTGTCGCCGCGGGCATAGTCATCGCCTGGCGCGAGCACTGGCTTGCACGGGAGATAAGCGGCGCTCTGTCCCCGCCGGCGAGCGCCTGAACGCTGCTCCAAGCGCGGTCTCAGCCCGTCACCCCCGTCGCCTGGGCGGGGGCATAGCCCATCAATTCGGGCGGAATCGGGATTGGCGCCTGCTCGCTCAGCACCGCGATGCAATCCTTGAGCATGGCCTTGACCCGCTCCAGATTGCGCGCCTTGATCGGCGGGCCAAGCAGGTCGTTGAGGTAGGCGTGATAGGCCATCATCCCCTCGGCGCCGGGCAGAACCAGGAAGGTTTTCGTGCCGCTTTCGATGAAACCGGCCGCCATGCCGGCAAAGCGGTCGCCCTCCACCACCGAGGCATCGCCGACGACGATCAGATTGGCATCTCCTCCGATCTCGCCGCTTTCCGCCCTTAGGTCGAGAGTGATCAGGATGCCGCTGCGGTCCGGCCGCCAGCTTTCGTCCATGTTGGGCAGGGTTCGCCAACCGCAGTGGTAGGTGCGGCAGAGTTGCGGGCGGCTTTCGTAGATCGCGCAGCCCGACCCGGTGCAATGATCGCAGACCTTGCCGGGAAGCTTGTTGAAGCCTTCCTCGACAATCGCCAGATCCCGGCAACAGGCGATGCAGCTGCCGCATTCCCGGCCTGGTACGATATAGCTGTCTTCGCTCATTCGCCGCTCCGCACCCCTCGCAAACCATGAGCGATAGCGGGGTTTGCGATCAGTTTTGTGACGGTTGGCTGACTATTCCGCCGCCACGCGTGACTGTTCCCCGGCCAGCTCCCGCGCCCGTTCCAGCATCGGCGCGAGGTGCTGGCCGGTGAAACTGCGCGGGTTCGCCGCCACCGCTTCCGGCGTGCCCTCGGCGACAATCTCGCCGCCGCGCACACCGCCTTCGGGGCCAAGGTCGATCACCCAGTCGGCGGTCTTGATGACGTCGAGGTTGTGCTCGATCACCACCACCGAATTCCCCTGGCCGACAAGTCGTTGCAGCACTTCGAGCAGCTTGCGGACATCCTCGAAATGCAACCCGGTGGTGGGTTCATCGAGGATGTAGAGCGTCTGCCCGGTCGAACGGCGGCTGAGCTCCTTGGCCAGTTTGACGCGCTGCGCCTCGCCGCCCGAAAGCGTCGTCGCCTGCTGGCCGACCTTGACGTAGCCGAGCCCGACTTCATTGAGCATATGCATCTTGTCGCGGATCGGCGGCACCGCCTTGAAGAACTCTTCGGCGTCCTCGATGGTCATGTCGAGGACATCGGCGATCGAGTGGCCCTTGAACTTCACTTCCAGCGTTTCGCGGTTGTAGCGCTTGCCGTTGCACTCCTCGCAAGTGACATAGACGTCGGGCAGGAAGTGCATCTCGATCTTGATCAGCCCGTCGCCCTGGCACGCCTCACAGCGACCGCCCTTGACGTTGAAGCTGAACCGCCCCGGCTTGTAGCCGCGCGCGCCGCTTTCGGGCAGCCCGGCAAACCAGTCGCGGATCTGGGTAAAGGCACCGGTATAGGTGGCGGGGTTGCTTCGCGGGGTGCGGCCGATCGGCGACTGGTCGATCTCGATCACCTTGTCGCACAATTCCAGCCCGGTGATTTTGTCATGCGCCCCGGCGATCACCCGCGCACCGTTGAGCGCCCGCGCCGCGCCGGCGTGCAGGGTGTCCACGGTCAGGCTCGACTTGCCCGATCCGGACACGCCGGTGATGCAGCAGAACGTGCCGAGCGGAATGCGCGCGGTGACATTGCGGAGGTTGTTAGCCCGCGCGCCGTGAACGGTGATGGCATGGCCGTTGCCCTTGCGGCGGACCTGCGGAACCTCGATCCGGCGCACGCCGGTGAGGTATTGCCCGGTCAGGCTTTCGGGGCAATCGAGGATGTCCTGGAGCGTCCCTTGCGCCACAATCTCGCCGCCATGCACGCCTGCGCCGGGGCCGAGGTCGAGGATATGATCGGCGTGGCGGATCGCGTCCTCGTCATGCTCGACGACGATCACCGTATTGCCCAGATCGCGCAGCCGTTTCAGCGTTTCGAGCAGCCGGTCGTTGTCGCGCTGGTGCAGGCCGATGCTCGGCTCGTCGAGCACGTAGAGCACGCCCGAAAGCCCGCTGCCGATCTGCGAAGCCAGCCGGATGCGCTGACTTTCGCCTCCGGACAGCGTACCTGAAGTTCGGTTGAGGTTTAGGTAATCGAGCCCGACATTGTTGAGAAAACCCAGCCTCTCATTGATCTCCTTGAGAATGGCCTTGGCGATCTGCTGTTGCTGGCTGGTCAGCTTGGCGGCCAGCGTCGAGAACCATTCGAGCGCATCCGACACCGCCAGCATGGTGCAGCTGGAGATGTCCTCGCCCGCCACCTTGACGCTCAGCGCCTCGGGCTTGAGCCGCTTGCCGGCACAGGTCTCGCAGGGCTGCGCGGTCTGGTACTTGCCCAGCTCTTCGCGCATCCAGGTGCTTTCGGTTTGCAGCAGGCGGCGACCCAGATTGCCGATCACGCCTTCGAAGGCCTTGTTGACGGTATAGCTCTTGCGCCCGTCGGTGAAAGTCAGCGGCACCGGTTTGCCGCCGGTTCCGTGCAGGATGATCAGCCGCACTTCGCCGGGCAGTTCCTGCCACGGCGTATTCAGTGAAAAACCGAATTCCTTGGCCAGGCTGTTGAGCACCTGCATGTAATAGGGCGAGGGCGGATTCGACTTCGCCCAGGGCACGATCGCCCCCTGCTTCAGCGTCAGCGCCTCGTTGGGCACCACCATCTGCGGATCGAACAGCAGCTTCTCCCCCAGCCCGTCGCAGGCCGGGCAGGCACCTTGCGGAGCGTTGAAGCTGAACAGGCGCGGTTCGATGGACTCGATGGTGAAGCCGGAGACCGGGCAGGCGAATTTCTCGGAAAAGACGATGCGGTTGGGCGGGAGGCCGGTGTTTTTCATTCCCCCGGTCAGCGCGCGGGCTTCGACAAGCTCAGCCTGAGCGGGGTTTGTGTTTGTTCCATTGGATTCAAAACCAACGTCCGCTCGTGCTGAGCCTGTCGAAGCACTCGCGCCACGCTCACCTGATCCATTGGCACCCAGAACCTCCGCCACAGTCCCATCCGCCAGATCGACATAAGCCAGCCCCTCGGCCAGCTTCAGCGCCTGCTCAAACGAATCCGCCAGCCGCGTCTGTATCCCTTCGCGCACCGCAATCCGGTCAACCACCACTTCGATGTCATGCTTGAGTTTCTTGTCGAGCACGGGGGCGTCCTCGATCGCATGCATCTCGCCGTCGATACGCACGCGGGTGTAGCCGGCCTTCTGCCACTCGGCCAGTTCCCTGCGGTATTCGCCCTTGCGCCCGCGCACCACCGGGGCGAGCAGATAGGCGCGGGTGCCTTCGGGCAGCGCCATCACCCGGTCGACCATCATGCTCACCGTCTGCGCGGTGATCGGCAGGCCGGTGGCGGGGCTATAGGGAATGCCCACCCGCGCCCACAGCAGCCGCATGTAGTCATAGATCTCGGTCACCGTAGCGACAGTCGAGCGCGGATTGCGGCTGGTGGTCTTCTGCTCGATCGAGATCGCGGGGGAAAGCCCGTCGATATGCTCGACATCGGGCTTCTGCATCATCTCCAGAAACTGCCGCGCATAGGCGCTGAGCGACTCCACATAGCGCCGCTGGCCCTCGGCATAGATCGTATCGAACGCCAGGCTGCTCTTGCCCGAGCCCGAAAGCCCGGTGATGACGATCAGCTGCTCGCGCGGCAAGGCGACATCGAACCCCTTGAGATTATGCTCGCGCGCGCCGCGAACGGTGATGTGGGTCAGCATACGGAACACCTATGCTGGGTGATGTGGGACTGGGACATGGGGTGAGCTGTTCCAGATTTGTTCGATTCGGGCAAGGGGGTGGTGGGGGCGAGCCAGGGCAATCGCTTCAGATGAACGGGACTGGTGTTGATTGTGGCGTTGTGATTCAGACGAGGCTCCATATTGTGGGAGCCGTTCATGTCTGCATCGCCATCGTCCCGTTCGATTCTCGATCATTTTTCTGCGCTTCGCGATCACCGGGAGCAGTGGCGGGTTTTGTATCCGCTTCGTGAGGTATTGTTGCTGGTGCTGTGCGCAACGCTTTCGGGGATGGAGGATTTTGTCGAGATCAGGCTGTGGGGTCAGCACCGGCTCGATTTTCTGCGCCGTTTTCTGCCCTTTGTGCATGGGATACCGGCGCACGATACACTCAATGATGTCGTCAATGCGCTGGACCCTGAGCTGTTCAAAACCTGCTTTGCCACTTGGGTGGAAGCGCTGCGCGACGATGCGCCCGATGTGATCGCGATTGATGGCAAGACCTCGCGGCGCAGCCATGCGCGCAGCAAAGGTCGCGCGCCGCTGCACATGGTCTCGGCCTGGGCCTCGCGTCAGCGGCTGGTTCTGGGACAGGAAGCGGTAGACGTAAAATCCAACGAGATCACCGCGATCCCGCTGCTGCTCGAACGGTTGGAGCTGACCGGCGCACTCGTCACCATCGATGCGATCGGGACACAGACCGCGATTGCCGAGACCATCGTGAAGCGCGGCGGCGATTATCTGCTCGCGCTCAAAGGCAACCGTCCGGCGCTGTTCGCGGATGTTGTGGACTTCTTTGCCAACCCGCCCGCCGATATGATCCTTGCGCCCCACGTCACTACCGACGCCGATCATGGCCGCATCGAGGAGCGCCATCACCGCGTCTGTCACCATACAGAATGGCTGTTTTCCGACCGCCGTTACACCGACGAACCCCATTTCCCCCATCTCGCGATGATCGCAATGGTCGAAAATCATGTCGAGCGGGAAGGCCGCAAAAGCACCGAACGGCGCTATTATCTCGCTTCCGTCAAACTCGACCCCCAAGCCTTCGCCGCCGCCGTCCGCGCCCACTGGGGCATCGAAAACCGTCTCCACTGGGTGCTCGACGTCGTCTTCCACGACGATCTCGCACGCCTGAGAACCGGATATGGCCCGCAGAATATGGCCGTCGTCAAACACATCGCCATGAACATGGTCCGCAATCCAAACGACAAACACAGCCTCAAAGTCCGCAGAAAACGCGCCAATCTCGATCCCGACTACCTCGAAACACTCGTCACTCAACGAAGCGCGTTAATCTGAAGCGATTCCCCTGCCGCTCCGGCGGGGCGAGTATTTTGTCAACCATGCCCGGGCAAAGGCGCGGGGCATGAGTACTTATGGCCATTACGCTCGCGATCCTGTTCAAAACCCGGCAGGACACGATGGGTTCCTGCGCCCGGCGGGCGCCTGCGGACGCGCCGTTCAGCTCCGCCTCGTCGCAGGCCGGGCTGCTCAACTGGCCGACGGCACAGTCGCTCAATCGGTGCCGGGCAAACCCTTGCTGTAACGCTCCCAAAGGTCGGGGCGGCGTTGTCGGGTATCGTCTTCAGCCTGTTCCCTGCGCCAGGCGGCAATCTTCGCATGATCGCCGGAGCGCAGGACCTCGGGAATGGCGCGGCCCTCCCATTCGGCGGGGCGGGTGTAGTGCGGATATTCGAGCAGGCCGTTCTCGAACGATTCCTCCGTCCCGCTCGAAGCCGCGCCCATGACCCCGGGGAGCAGGCGAATGCAGGCGTCAAGCAGCATCAGCGCGGCCGGTTCGCCGCCGGAGAGCACGATGTCACCCACCGAGACTTCCTCGATCCCGCGTGCGGCGAAGATGCGTTCGTCGAAGCCCTCGAAACGCCCGCACAGCACGATGACACCGGGACCTTGCGATAGCTCGCGCACCCGGGCCTGGGTGAGCGGTGTGCCGCGCGGGGTCATTGCGAGGATGGGGGCGTCCGGGTGCGAGGCGCGCGCAAAATCCACCGCCGCCGCCAGCACATCGGCACGCAGCACCATCCCCGCGCCGCCGCCTGCTGGCGTGTCATCGACGGTCCGGTGCTTGTCGATCGCGAAATCGCGGATCTGGACAGTATCGAGTGACCACTTCCCCTCCGCCAGCGCCCGCCCGGCGAGGGAGACGCCCAGCGGTCCGGGAAACATCTCCGGGTAAAGGGTGAGGATGGTGGCGGCGAAGGTCATTGCTTGGACCTTCGCTGAATCAAACGGACGACCAAGATCGAAACAGGCAGTGCGATCAGTAGCCAGATTGCTCCTCCAACCAGCAAATCTTCAAGACTGGTCGCAAAATTGTCGATCATATTTGCTGGAGCGCGGCCAGTCGCTTCCTCCGTTGCCCCAATGTCGCGAAACAATCGAAACACGCCATAGGGTACGAAAATCAACGGCGGCAGTATCGCGGTGATGGTGGTTGGCAACCAGTTGCCGCCACTTTTAAAATAAATCTTGAGGGCTGACGCGAGGAATCCCGATGCAACCACAACGCTAACTGCATAAAGTAACATACTGGTCCCCCAACCGATCAAACCGTCCAATTCTCAACCATTAACCCCGGCACATCGGCAAAGTCAGCCTCGTTATTCGTCACCACCACCGCCCCGATGCTCAGCGCATGGGCCGCCAGCAGCCGATCGAATCGCGCCCGCTTGAAAGGTAATCTCGCGTATTCACGCGCGGCGGCTTCATCGAAGGCAAGCAGCGGGATCGCCCGGATGAAAGCCTCCAGCACCTCGGGCACCGGAGGCTTGCCGGCGTAGGTTCCATAGGCAACTTCTGCATAACTGATCGCAGAAATTGCCAGCGTACCCGGCACGCAAGCCTCAATCCTCTCTCGCAATACCGGGTAGCTGCCATCCATTGCGTAGACAGCAATGTTGGCGTCGAACAGATAGCGAATCACTGCGATTCCGATTCCTTGCGCGCAGCTTCGCGCGCCGCAATGGTGCTGGGACGTTCCTCGAAGTCTTCACGCGGGGCCAGCTTGATTCCTGGTGCCTTGCCCCAGAATCCGCTGACATCGATCTTGGCCCTGGGAGGTTCGATCCTGGTAAGCGCATAACCACCCCCCGGCTCCACCGTCAGTTCCATTTCCATCCCCGCCTCCAGACCCAGCGCCGCCGGCAGCCGCAACGCCAGCGAATTGCCCGATTTGAACACTTTGGCGCGATAGGACTTGGCTTCTTCATTGCGCAGCGAGGAAGCCATAGCCGATGCCCCATCCAGATTGAATGTTGCGCGCGCTTCCTTGACCCGATCTCGCGATGTGTTTTTCATGACGGCCTCCGTATATACGCCATGTATATACTACTCCACCCAAACCTCGTCAATCACAATCCGGGAATTCATCCATTCCGGAACAGCTTCCGCCCGCATCGGCACCATGAAGCGCTTGCCGTCGGGTCGCTGAATTTCCAGCAAATCGCCCGCGCCGAAGTTATCGATCGCAACGCAGGTGCCCAGCGCCTCGCCGGTGGTCGAGACGGCGGGGAGGCCCAGCAGGTTGGCGTGGTAATATTCGCCATCGCCCAGCGGCGGCAGCGAGGAGCGGGGGACGGTGAGCGCGGTGCCGCGCAAAGCCTCGGCGGCGGTGCGGTCGGGCACTTCGGCGAAGCGGGCGATGGCGCCGCCCTTGCTGTCGTCCTTGAGCTTTTCAAGCGTCAGCGCGCCGCCATTGAAGGCGCGGTAGCGCTTGAGCGAGGCGACACCCTCGCCGAACAGCTTGAGGCGAACCTCGCCCGTCACGCCATGCGCGCCAGTGATGGCGGCCAGCGTGACGGGGCGGTCTTCGGCCAAGGCTTAGGCCTCTGGCTGGTCTTCAGTCACGGCTTCCTCGGCGGGAGCTTCCTCGGCCGAGGCTTCGTCCGCTACGGCTTCGGCCTGGACTTCCTCGGCAACTTCGGCGGCAGGGACCTGCTCGGCGGCGGTTTCTTCAGCCGGGGCTTCGGCGGCAGGGGCCTCCTCGGCGGCGGCCTCGGCTACGGGCGCTTCCTCAGCCTGAGCTTCGGGAGCGGCTTCCTCAGCGGCGGGAGCTTCCTCGGCGGGGGCAGCCTCCTCAACAGCAGCGGCTTCCTCAACCGGAGCGGCTTCTTCGGCGACCACTTCCTCAATCACTTCCTCAACCACCGGAGCGGCAGCGGCAGCAGCAGCGGCCTCGGCGGCTTCTTCAGCCTTCTTGGCGCGGTCTTCGACGCGTTCCTTGGCCTTCTTGCCGGGCTCGCCCTTGTTGGGATTGCTGGTGGCGGCGCGTTCCTTGATGCCGGCCTTGTCGAGCATGCGCGCGACGCGGTCGGTCGGCTGCGCGCCAACGCCCAGCCAGTAGCGCACGCGGTCTTCGACCAGGCGCACCCGGTTCTCGTCGTCCTTGGCGAGCAGCGGGTTGTAGGTGCCCAGCTGTTCCAGATACTTGCCGTCGCGGGGGGCGCGGCTGTTGGAGACGACGACCTTGTAATAGGGGCGCTTCTTGGAGCCGCCGCGCGACAAACGGATTGCAACTGACATTCGGATTACCTTTCCTTGAAATTGCTAAAACTGAAAAAACCTACTTCTTGAGAAAATTCGAGAGATCGGGCGGCCCGCCGCCGCCGCCAAGCCCCGGCAGCGTGGGTGTATTGCCGCCGCCCAATCCCGGCAGGGCTGCGGAAAGCCCGCCCTTGCCGAACATGCTGGCAAGGCCCTTGAGCCCGCCCATCTTCCTGATCTGCTTCATCGCGCGCTCCATTTCCTGGTGCATCTTGAGCAGTTTGTTGACGTCCTGAACCTGCACGCCCGAACCCTTGGCGATGCGGATCTTGCGCTTGGCATTGAGCAGTTCGGGGCGGGTTCGCTCTTTGGGGGTCATCGAGCCGATGATCGCGTCCATGCGCAGCAACACCCGGTCGTCCATGCCGCTCTGCGCCATCGCCGCCTTGGCCTTCTTCATGCCCGGCATCATCCCCGCGAGCGCGCCGAGTCCGCCCATCTTGGTCATCTGGCGCAGCTGGCCGCGCAGGTCGTTCATGTCGAACTGCCCCTTGGCCATGCGCTCGGCCATGCGATCCGCGTCTTCCGCATCGATCGACGCAGCCGCCTTCTCGACGATGGAGACGACATCGCCCATGCCGAGGATGCGTCCGGCAACGCGGCTGGGGTGGAACGGCTCGATGGCGTCGATCTTTTCGCCGGTACCGGCATATTTGATCGGCTTGCCCGTAACCGCGCGCATCGAAAGCGCCGCGCCGCCGCGGGCATCGCCGTCCATGCGGGTGAGGATCACGCCCGAAAGCTCGACCTGCCCGGCAAAGCTCTGCGCGACATTGACGGCGTCCTGGCCAGTCAGCGCATCGACGACAAGCAGGGTTTCGCGGGGGGCCGAAATCGCCTCGACCGCCTTCATCTCGTCCATCAATTGCTGATCGACATGAAGACGCCCGGCGGTATCGAGCAGCAGCACATCGACTGCCTGCAGCTTGGCCGACTGCAAGGCGCGCCTGGCAATATCGACCGGGGCCTGCCCGGCAATGATCGGCAGCGTCGCCACGCCGACCTGTTCGCCCAGAATCGCCAGCTGTTCCTGAGCGGCCGGCCGGTTGACGTCAAGCGAAGCCATCATCGCCTTCTTGCCGTGCTGTTCCTTGATCAGCTTGGCGAGCTTGGCAGTGGTGGTGGTCTTGCCCGAGCCCTGCAGGCCGACCATCATGATCACCACCGGCGGCGTCGCGGCGAGATCGAGCCCGACGGTCTCATTCCCGCCCAGCATCTCTACCAGCGCATCGTTGACGATCTTGACGACCTGCTGGCCCGGGGTGACCGAACGCAGCACGTTCTGGCCAACCGCCTGCTCGGTCACCGAATCGATGAAGCGCCGCACCACCGGCAGCGCGACATCGGCTTCGAGCAGCGCGATCCGCACTTCGCGCATCGCATCGCGAACATCCTGCTCCTTGAGAGCACCACGCCCGCGCAGCTTGTCGAACACGCCGCCG
Source organism: uncultured Alphaproteobacteria bacterium (assembly GCA_963791765.1). Classification (GTDB taxonomy): domain Bacteria; phylum Pseudomonadota; class Alphaproteobacteria; order Sphingomonadales; family Sphingomonadaceae; genus Novosphingobium. The sequence continues at coordinate 891,365 of CAWBTL010000002.1, read as the reverse complement.
AGACGATCGCTGAGACTGTCGAACATCGCTCAAAAGCTCCGAAACGCGAAAAAAGCCGGTGGGCGAAACCTCGCCGACCAGCTTGCCGCAAAAACGCACTCTACTCCGAATGGTTGGTGGAGCCTAGCGGGATCGAACCGCTGACCTCCTGCATGCCATGCAGGCGCTCTCCCAGCTGAGCTAAGGCCCCGTACCATTCTTGCCGACAGGCCTGGGGAGGCCTGCCGATTCCCGGCCTGAGCCGGGACGCAGCCCTTTAAGAGCGCGCCCCTGCCTTGGCAAGGGTATTAATGCTCGTCCGCCTCGCCGTCGATGGCAACGCCCAGATCTTCGTCGCCGCCAAGATCGACATCGTTGTCGGGCGAATCGCCGTCATCGTCGATATCCAGATCTTCCTCGGCCAGATCGCCGTCAGCGACTTCCTCGACCTTGTCCTTCTTGATCTCTTCATAGGGGATCGGCTGCTTCGATTTCAGCACCGGATCGGGCTGCCAGACATAGCCACACTCGACGCAAGTGACGGGATCGTCCTTGCCCAGATCGTAAAAGCGGGTGCCGCATTTCGGGCAGCCATGCTTGGCGCCCCATTCAGCCTTGACCATGACTATTCCTCGTTCTGGCTCTGCCGCAAGTGCGACGGGCCGGTAAAACTCTTGCTTTGATGGTGATGGCATAAGCCAGAATCAAGCGAGGGCGCGCCTTGCCATAGCACGCCCACGCTGTCAAAAGCCGCGCGCTCTCCTGCCTTGCGTTTAGAAAGTCCGCGCGTGAATTCCGCCGATCCCACCGCCCCGCGCCCGCGCCGGTTTCTGCCCGGCGGCCCGCTCAAGGGGCGGATTCGCGTTCCCGGCGACAAATCGATCAGCCACCGCGCGATCATGCTGGGCGCGCTGGCGGTGGGCGAGAGCCGGATATCGGGTTTGCTTGAAGGCGAGGACGTTCTCGCCACTGCTGCTGCCATGCGCGCCATGGGCGCTCAGGTGGAGCGCGTCGGAGACGGCGAATGGCGCGTCCACGGCGTCGGCGTCGGCAGCCTGCTGCAACCCATGCAAGCGCTCGACATGGGCAACAGCGGCACCTCCACACGGCTGCTGATGGGACTGGTCGCCAGCCATCCGATCAGTGCAACATTCATCGGCGACGCCAGCCTGTCCAAACGCCCGATGGGCCGGGTGGTCGAACCGCTCAGCCGCATGGGCGCGGACATCACGGCCTCGCCTGGCGGAAAGCTCCCACTGATGCTGCGCGGCGCATCACCCGCCGTGCCGATAGAATACCGCCTGCCCGTCGCCTCGGCGCAGGTGAAAAGCGCGATATTGCTCGCCGGGCTCAACACGCCGGGAATCACCACGGTGATCGAACCGGTGCCGACCCGCGACCATTCGGAGCGGATGCTGCGGGGCTTCGGCGCGGAGCTGGCGGTCGAGGAGGATGGCGGAACGCGCATCATCCGCCTGTCCGGCGAGGCGGAATTGAAGCCGCAGACCATCGAGGTTCCCGGCGATCCCTCTTCCGCCGCCTTCTTCATCGTCGCCGCGCTGCTGGTGCCGGGGAGCGAGCTGACCATCGAGAACGTCGGCCTCAACCCCACCCGTGCCGGGCTGATCGCCGTGCTGCGCGCGATGGGCGGCAGCATCGAGGAGCAGAACCCCCGCCTCGTCGGCGGCGAGCCGGTGGCGGATTTGCTGGTCAAACATTCGCCGCTGCAGGGCATCGAAATCGATCCGGCGCTGGCCCCCAGCATGATCGACGAGTTCCCGGTGCTGTTCGTTGCCGCCGCGCTGGCCGGGGGGCGGACGGTGACGTCAGGCCTCGACGAGCTGCGGGTGAAGGAATCGGACCGGCTATCGGCCATGGCCGCCGCGCTCACCGCCATCGGCGCGCGGGTGGAGGAACGCGCGGACGGCCTGGTTATCGACGGCACTGGCGGCGAACCGCTGGAGGGAGGCGGCCCTATCGTCACCCACCTCGACCACCGCATCGCCATGAGCATGGCCGTGGCCGGCCTCGCCAGCTACCACGGCGTCGAAGTGGACGACACAAGGCCGATTGCGACGAGCTTTCCGGTGTTCGAGGCGCTGCTCGATAGGGTGAGTTAATCACCCCTCCCGCTTGCGGGAGGGGTTAGGGGAGGGCCTGTTACCCAAACCGCCGATAACAGCCCCTCCCCTAACCCCTCCCGCAAGCGGGAGGGGAATTGATGATCATCGCCGTCGACGGCCCGACCGCCTCGGGCAAAGGCACCATCGGCCGGGCGCTCGCCGCGCATTTCGGACTGCCGCATCTCGATACCGGGCTGCTTTACCGCGCGGTTGGGCTGCAATGCCTGCGTGATGGCGGCAATCCCGACAATGAGGCCGATGCGCTGGCCGCCTGCGACTTTCCCGACTGGATGATGGCCGACCCCGAATTGCGGACCGAAGCTACCGGCGGGCTCGCCAGCCGGGTGTCGATCCATCCCCAGGTGCGCGCCGCGCTTTACGAACTCCAGCGCGCCTTCGCCGTCCAGAATGGCGGCGCGGTGCTCGACGGGCGCGACATCGGCACGGTGATCGCACCCGAGGCCGAAGTGAAGCTGTTCGTCACCGCCAGCATACCGGCACGCGCCCAGCGGCGGTTCGAGGAGATGCAGGCGTTAGGACGCATGGGGGGACGCAAAGTCAGCCTGGCCGCCATCGAAGCCGATCTCGCGGCGCGCGATCACCGCGACGCCACCCGCGCCCTCGCCCCGCTGCTGGCCGCAGAGGACTCCATCGTGCTCGACACCTCACTGCTGACCCGCGATGAGGCGATTGCCCGTGCGATTGCGCTGGCGGAACTGCGGCTGGCGGAGCTTTAGGGTTTCACGCGGAGGCGCGGAGACGCGGAGATCGAGTGCCAAGAGCGAAGCTCACTCGACCAGACTGATGTTCGAGAGCGAATTGCGCTTTATCCGCACCATATCCGCTCATGCTGAGCTTGTCGAAGCACCCGGTTGTTACGGTGAACTCGCCTGAGCGCGAGGGTCCTTCGACAAGCTCAGGATGAGCGGCAATCTTCAGGATGAGCGGTAATCTGATGCTTGATGCAAATTAAACGCAAGATGCTCGGGATAAGGCAATGTGGCATTGTTTCGATGGCCTTCGGCAAACATCATCTCTCCGCGACTCCGCGTCTCCGCGCGAACCAGCCTTGATCTTCTCCGCGATCTCAGCCCAAACCATAATCCTTGCTTTTCCGCGCCCCTTCACCTAAGCGCCGCCGGTCCCAGGGCCACCCGGCCGGAAGGACCTACGCCACGGCATCCGGCCCGGCGGAGAATTCGGCCCCTCTAGCCCCCGTCAAGGCATGGTGCTGCGGCGGAGAAAAGACCGGCGGACAAACCGCCTGGCCGGAAACATCGATTGTAGGAACTACATACATGGCCTCTACGGCTTTCCCCACCCGCGACGATTTCGCCGCGATGCTCAACGAATCACTCGGCGGCAGCGCCGATGGCGGCTTTGAAGGCCGCGTCGTCAAGGGCACCATCACCGCCATTGAAAACGACAAGGCCGTCATCGACGTCGGCCTGAAGAGCGAAGGCCGCGTCAGCTTGCGCGAATTCGCGCAGCCCGGCCAGCCGCACGGGCTTTCGGTTGGCGACGAGGTTGAAGTCTATGTCGACCGGGTCGAAAACAGCGATGGCGAAGCCATGCTCAGCCGCGACCGCGCCCGCCGCGAAGCCGCCTGGGACAAGCTGGAAAGCGAATTCGGCGAAGGCAAGCGCGTCGAAGGCGTGATCTTCGGCCGGGTCAAGGGCGGCTTCACTGTCGACCTTGACGGCGCTGTTGCCTTCCTCCCCGGCAGCCAGGTCGATATCCGTCCGGTGCGCGATGTGCAGCCGCTGATGGACATGCCGCAGCCGTTCCAGATCCTCAAGATGGACCGCCGCCGCGGCAATATCGTCGTCTCGCGCCGCGCCGTTCTCGAAGAAACCCGCGCCGAACAGCGTTCGGGCCTGATCCTGAACCTCACCGAAGGCCAGATCATCGACGGCGTTGTCAAGAACATCACCGATTACGGTGCATTCGTCGATCTCGGCGGCATCGACGGCCTGCTCCATGTCACCGACATGAGCTACAAGCGCGTCAACCACCCCAGCGAAGTCATCAATATCGGTGACACGGTGAAGGTGCAGATCGTACGCATCAACCAGGAAACCCAGCGCATCAGCCTGGGCATGAAGCAGCTCGACAGCGATCCCTGGGAGGGCGTCATCGCCAAATACCCGGTTGGCGCCAAGCTGCACGGCGTGGTCACCAACATCACCGAATACGGCGCCTTTGTGGAACTGGAAGCCGGCATCGAAGGTCTGGTCCACGTTTCGGAAATGTCCTGGACCAAGAAGAACGTCCACCCCGGCAAGATCGTTTCGACCAGCCAGGAAGTCGATGTCATCGTACTCGAGGTCGACAGCGACAAGCGCCGCATCAGCCTGGGGCTCAAGCAGGCCAACCAGAACCCCTGGGAAAGCTTTGCCGACAAGCACCCGGTCGGATCGACCGTCGAAGGCGAAGTCAAGAACGCCACCGAATTCGGCCTGTTCATCGGCCTCGACGGCGATGTCGATGGCATGGTCCACATGTCGGATATCGCCTGGGGCATCTCGGGCGAAGACGCGCTGGCGCTGCACCGCAAGGGTGAGCAGGTCAACGCCGTGGTGCTCGACATCGATGTCGAGAAGGAACGCATCAGCCTGGGCATGAAGCAGCTTGAAAAGGGTGCTCCGGCAGCTGCCGGCGCGGCCACGTCGAGCAGTTCGCTGCAACGCGGCCAGGTTGTCACCGTCACTGTGCTCGAAGTGCGCGACGGCGGCCTGGAAGTGCAGGCCGGCGACGATGGCGCCACCGGCTTCGTCAAGCGCACCGATCTCGGCCGCGACCGCGACGAGCAACGCCCCGACCGCTTCCAGGTTGGCCAGAAGCTCGATGCCATGGTCACCGGTTTCGACCGTTCCAAGAAGCCCAACTTCTCGGTCAAGGCCCGCCAGCTGGCCGAAGAGAAGGAAGCAGTCGAGCAGTACGGCTCGTCCGATGCCGGCGCTTCGCTCGGCGACATCCTGGGCGCCGCGCTGAAGGGCAAGAAGGACTGATCCCTTCGCCGTACACTGCCAGAAAACAGCAAAGCCCGTCCGGAGCGATCCGGGCGGGCTTTTGCGTTGGGGGTGGGTAGATCAAGGCACCGGAATTCGAAGGCGCATCGCCTCTCCCCTTGCGGGAGAGGATAGCGCAGAATGCTCCTTCAGGAGCTAAAGCATCGTGCCATTAATCTGAATCGAACTTCAAATTTCCGCTCAGCCTGAGCTTGTCGAAGGACCCTCGTGCTACTGCGAACTCACCGTAACAACCCTGTACTTCGACACGCTCAGCATGAGCGGGTCTGGTGCAGATTAAACGCAATCCGATCTAGCGAAGCCTGGAGAGGGGGGCGGCGCCGAGAGGGCAGAGCACCCCTCTCCAACTGCGGCCAGCGAACAAGTTCGCAAGCCTTCGTATCCTCTCCCCTCCAGGGGAGAGGAGTGCGTGGCGATTTACTGCGCGATGATTTATTGTCGGCGCAAAGGAGCACCCCCGATGCACGCACAATGCCTATGCGGGCAGCTCAGCGCCGAGTTGCCCGGGCCCATCGACCAGGTCGTCGCCTGCCATTGCACCGCCTGCCAGCGCCGCAGCGGCTCGCCGTTCGGCACCATCGCCTATTATCCCCAAGGCGATGTGGCGCCTAGCCGAGGCTAAGCCCGGTGCCGTCGGCATTCCGCTTGGCGCGATTGCCGATCCCGGCTATCCGGCGCCGGCGCGCTCGGTCTGGGAACAGACCAGACACCACTGGGTTGCGATGCCCGAAGACATTCCCCATTTCCAGTTCGCCAGAAGCTGAAGGCCCGACCATGCCCCTAGAAATCCACCAGTTCGCCTGCCTCGACGACAACTACGGCTATCTGATCCACGATCCCGCCAGCGGTGAGACTGCCTGCATCGACACGCCCGACGCCGATGCCTATCTGCGCGAGGCCGCCGCGAAGGGCTGGACGATCACCCAGATCTGGAACACCCACTGGCACCCCGACCACGCCGGCGGCAACGCGGCGATCAAGGCGGCTACGGGCTGCAAGGTCACCGCGCCCGAGGCCGAGGAGTCCAAGATCGCCGCGATCGACCGCACCGTTGCGCAGGGTGATACGGTGACGCTGGGCGACTACACTGCGCAGGTCATCGACGTTGGCGGGCACACGCTGGGCCACATCGCCTACCATATCCCCGAGGCCGCGACCGCCTTCGTCGGCGATTCAGTCTTCGCGCTGGGCTGCGGGCGGATGTTCGAGGGCACGGCGCCGCAGTTCTGGGCGAGCCTGTCACGGCTGAAAGCGCTGCCGGTCGATACCGCGCTCTATTGCGCCCACGAATACACCGCCTCCAACGCCCGCTTTGCCCTCCACGCCGATCCCGAGAATGCAGCGCTCAAGTCCTATGTGGACGAAGTGACGGACAAGCGTTCGCGCGGCGAATGGACGGTGCCGACCCGGCTCGACAAGGAGCTGGCGGCAAACCCCTTCCTGCGAGCGGACAATCCGGAGATGCAGGCGCGGTGGGGCAGCGGCGATGCGGTGGCGACCTTTGCGGCATTGCGGGCGGCGAAGGATAACTTTTGAATTAGGGGCATAGACAGCACATCCCCCTCCCCTCCAACAAAAAACCCCCGCCGAAGCGGGGGTTTTCCTATTTCAGCCGTCGCTGAAAACTGTTGAATTGGGAATGGCCACACTACCCGGCCATGTGTGGGCGCTGTTGGTGCCTGCCGGCCAGTCTGTCAAGGCTTGGCCGGGTAGGGCGGAGCGCGGAATCTGGCGCCATCATCCGAAGATGAAATCCGGCGCGGTCAACTGGCTCATCGTCACGTTGTGCAGCACGATAAAATCTCCGTTGCCCAGATTGATCGCGCCGACATTGCCGTTCTGGATGAAGTTGGCCTGCGCGGCTGCGAAATCCGCAAAGATACCGTTGATCTGGATCTTGTCGCTGCCGCCTGCAAAGTCGCCGATGACATCGCCGCCGGTGCCAGTCTCGAACACGAAGGTATCCGCGCCCGCTTCGCCGAACAGCACATCGCCCCCGCCCTTGCCGTTGAGCGTGTCGTTATCCGCCCCGCCAAGCAGGAAGTTGCCGATAGCGTTGCCGGTAAGCTCGTTGGCGAGGCCATTGCCGACCCCGAAGGGGGTTTGCCCATCGAGGATCAGGTTTTCCAGATTCTCGTACATGTAGAAACCCGCACCGATGATATTGGCGACAACCGTGTCGGTACCCTCGCCAGGGTTCTCGAACACCAGGTCTGCCGGGGTGTTGACGAAGAAGGTATCATTGCCAAGATTGCCGTAGAGAAAGTCGAAATCGCCGTCATTGCCACCGAAGCTGTCGCTGCCGCTGATGGTGTCGTTGCCAGCGCCTCCGACGATAATGTCTGTGAACAGGCCGCTGCCGCCGTAGAGGGTATCGTCGCCGTCCTCGCCGTAAATCTCGTCGGCTTGCAGTCCGCCATCGACCGCATCATTGCCTGCGCCTGCCACGATATAATCGATGCCGCCCTCGCCCTTGAGCACGTCAGCGCCGCCCTCGCCAAAAATCGCATCGCGCGAATCGCCGCCGAAGACAGTGTCATCACTGGCCCCAGCGATCAGCAGGTTCTCGCCCTCGTTGCCGGTGAGGACATTGGCCAGTTCGTTGCCGACGCCGAAAATATTGCCAGCGCTGCCATGCAGGATCAGGTTCTCGACATTGGCGAACAGGTAATAGTTCGAGGATGCGACCACTGTGTCTATGCCCGCACCGATCGCTTCGAAAGTCAGATCGGCCTGACTGTCGACCTGATACTGGTCATCGCCGAGCAGGCCGAAAAGCTGGTCATTGCCGCCCTTGCCATCCAGCGTGTCGTTGGCGGATGTACCGGTGATGGTATCGGCATTGGCGGTGCCGATCACGGCCACCTCCACCGCCGAGCCGACTTCGAAGGTATAGGTCGAGCCGCTAAAAATGCTGCCCGAGGTGATGTTGAAGATGACCGCGCCGGTCCCCCGAAAGAAGGCATTGCCCGGCAGCGCGCTGTACTGCACCGTGTCGAGATCGAGCGTTGCCACGAACTGGCCCCTCTGGCTGGGGTCTGTCGGCATGAACGCTGGGAGCAGATCGATCCCTTCTATGCCCGCCAGAGTTCCCTGGAAATCGACAAATCCGCCTACCGACAGGACGTCGGTGCCCGCGCCGCCGTCAAATGTGCTGCCAGCACCGGTCAGCGTTGTCTGCGATCCGAGCACGCCGGGGAGGATGAGTGGCGCGTTGTTGACTATAAGCAATGCATCGTTGCCGCCATTGCCGAACAGTTGGTTGGTTCCTGGCCGAGCCATTGAGCAAATCTGCATTGGCCGAGCCGTTGAGGACATCGTTGCCAGTGCCTCCAATCAAGGCCTGATTGACATTGAGCCCAGCCGCCGCATTCAGCGTCGCGGTTCCGACCACCGAGACCAAGGCAATGAAATCGCCCGTCTGGGTCCAGGCGTTGGCCGAAACGGGTGTCCAGTTGGTATATGTCAGCACCGGCAAGGTGAAGGTGCCGGTGACGTTGGTAAGGAACGAGGCAAAATCGCGTCCCGCACCGCCAACCATCTCGGCAACGCCCGCGTCCCCGAGCGTGCCTTCATGCAATAGCGCCCCAACCGTCTGCCCGGCCTGCGAAGCAAAAACCAGCCGTTCGATCGATTCAAAGTTGGTGAAGAACGACGATCCGAAACCACCGAAAAGCTGATGCTGCGAAAGATTGCCTAAAGGAGAGAGGACCGGGGCGGCCACGGCGCGCAGTTCGAGGGTGTCGGTGCCCGCATCGCCAAGGAAGGCATCCAGTTGCGTGCCGCCAAAATTATCGGTCAGTCCGTCCTTGATGAACAGATCGTTGCCATTGCCGCCAAACATCTTGTCGACGAATACGCCGGCACCGCCATGGAGAGTGTCGTCACCGTCGTCGCCATTGATGATATCGTTGCCCTCGCCGCCGAAGATGGTGTCATTCCCGGCAAAGCCATTGATGATATCGTTGCCTGCCAGCCCGTCGATCGTGTCGGGATCGGTGGTGCCGTCGAGCGGGGGGACATCGTCATTCCCAGGTGTACCGTTAATAACAGCCATTGCTTATCTCCATAAACATGCAGGCTCGAGGGCCGGCTATGGCCTTGTCCTCGTCAGCAGGGGCGCGATTCCCGACATACTGACGATGAAGGGATTTTTCAGCCGGGCAACATTTTTTTGTGTCCCGAACCGAGACGGACTTGCTGTTCAGAGTTACCCGAACAGGAAGTCCGTCGCGGTCAACTGGCTCATCGTCACATTATGCAGCACGATGAAATCGCCGTTGCCCAGATTGATTGCGCCGACATTACCGTTCTGAATGAAGTTGGCCTGCGCGGCTGCGAAATCCGCAAAGATACCGCTGATCTGGATCTTGTCGCTGCCCGCGGCGAAATCGCCGATGACATCGCCGCCGGTGCCTGCCTCAAACACGAAGGTATCCGCGCCCGCTTCGCCGAACAGCACATCGCCCCCGCCCTTGCCGTTGAGCGTGTCGTTATCCGCCCCGCCAAGCAGGAAGTTGCCGATAGCGTTGCCGGTGAGGGTATTGGCGAGATCGTTGCCAACCCCGAAGGGAGTGTCGCCCAGCAAGGTCAGATTCTCGACATTGCCATGGAGGTAGAAACCTGCGCCAACGATGTTGGCAAAAACCGTGTCGGTGCCTTCGCCAGGCTGTTCGAACTCCAGGTCAAACGGCGTATCGACGTAGAACGTATCGTTGCCGGCATTGCCATAGAGATAGTCGAAATCGCCCAGCGTGCTGTCGCCGCGCAGAACATCATTGCCATCACCGCCGACCAGTATATCGAAATCGAAGCTGGCACCGCCGGTGAGCGTATCGTCGCCATCTTCGCCATAGATCTCGTCGGAATCGGCACCGCCATCGGCGGTGTCGTTGCCGGTGCCTGCCGCCAGGAAATCGCCGCCAGCATCGCCGAACAGCTGATCGGCACCGTCCTCGCCATAGAGGATGTCGCCGTCGCCGTCGCCCCGGATGGTATCGTTGCCCAGCCCGCCGGCAAAATAGTCGCTACCTGCCTCGCCGAACAGCTGATCGGCGCCGTCCTGCCCGAAGATCACGTCATTGCCGAGATTGCCATGGACAATGTCATCGCCCGCGCCCGCAATCAGCAGGTTGGCGCTTTCGTTGCCGGAAAGGGCATTGGCCAACTCGTTGCCGACGCCGAAAATGCCGCCTGCGCCGCTGGCCAGAGTCAGGTTCTCGACTTCGGCGAACAGATAATACCCTGCCGTGGTTGTGACCAGATCGATGCCGCCGCCGGTATCCTCGAAAACGATGTCATTCTGAACATCGGTGAAATAGGAATCATTGCCAGTGCCGCCGAACATCTGGTCGGCACCGGCATCTCCGCGCAAGGAGTTGTTGCCGGCGTTGCCGACCAGCGTGTCGGCTCCATTGCCGCCGATCAGCGTGTCGGCTGCGTTCGATCCGTTGATGGTGTCGTTGCCGACCCCGCCGTTCAGAAATTGCCCCGTCGCCAGATTGTCGCGCGCATTGATCGTGACATCGCCGGTAACCGCAGCGGCAACCCTGACGACCAGGCCATCCGTTCCATTGGTCCAGTTGCTCAGTGTGAGAACGGGGACAGTAAAGGTTCCTGCCGAGGTCATGTCGAAATAGAGCAGGTCTCTGCCACCTCCGCCAACCACACCTGTCAGACCGCTCCCGGCGAATTGCTCGGCGGTGGTCACCACCGATATATCTCCGCCTACGAACGAACCGAACCGGAGAGTCTCGATCGAGACGATGCCCTGCTGGGCACCGTTCTGGACCGTATGCACAGATAAGGCCCCACTGAAGGTGCGGACCAGAATGGCGTCGTTGCCAGCGCCGCCATCGTAGATGCCGTTCACCGCAGTCGCACCATCGAGGATCAGCACATCGTCGCCGGCATCACCAAACAGCTGGTCGATGCCGCCGCCGCCGTAGATGCGATCATTGCCGTCTGCGCCGTGGATCACATCGTTGGCGCTGCCTGCGAACATCACGTCGCCCAGTGCCGATCCGGTTTCGTTGACAGACCCGAGGTTGGCACTGCCCAACAGGATGTCGCTGTTCTGAATGCTGGCAAGGCTTACGCCTTGCAGCACCATCTCATAATGACCATCCGGAGTGTCTCCGCCGATCACCGTGCCGTTGGCGCCCTGGGTCATGATGTCGCGCACGCGGGAAATGGTAAACAAGTCGGTGCCGGAAAAATCGATCTTGTCGGTGCCAAGCGTGAAATCGGTGACTGTGCCCTGGACCAGCCCGATGCGAAACCGGTCGGCACCGCCGCCGCCGGTCGCGGTCTGGATGCCCGAACCAAAGCGGATGATGTCGTCTCCCGCCGATCCGGTGAAGGTCAGGCCATCGCCCACGCCGCCCTGAATCCCGAATATCACGCTCGATCCCGACTCGACGGTATAGGTCGGAACGCTGGCGCTTAGCCCGTCGTCGATGACGAAAATGACCGAGCCCGTGCCGCGGAAGAAGGCGTTGCCCGGCAGCATGGCGCGGTGTGCGCTGTCGAGTTCGAGCACGGCCGCATCCCGCCGGGCTTGATTGTAGGGATCGGGAAATGCCGGGGAGTAGGCCGGCAGCAGGTTGACGCCTTCGATATTGCTCAGCGTACCCTGGAAATTGACACTGCCGCCAATCGTCAGCACATCGGTGCCATCGCCGCCGTCGAATGTGCTGCCCGCGCCGGTCAGTTCGGATGGCGGATTGTAGTTGTTGGTCCCCGCGATGCGGGTCGCGACATTGGAGAGGGCAAGCGAATCATTGCCGCCGTTGCCGAACAGCTGATCGTTGCCCACGCCGCCGTTCAGAACGTCGCCGTTGGCCGAACCGTTGAGTATATCGTTACCTGCCCCTCCGCTCAGAAACTGCACGATATTGAGGCCGGCCGCAGCATTGAGCGTGTTGCCTGCCGCGCTCGCGCTTAACCCGATCGCGTCGGCGCTGCTGTCATCCGCCAGCCAGGCGTTGACCGGCACCACCGACCAGTTGGTGTAGGTCAGCACCGGGACCGTGAAGGCGCCCGCACCAGTCACGCCGAATGAAATTATATCCCGTCCAGCACCGGCGACCAGTTCGGTCAGTCCCGAAGCCGCGACATTGCTGTAGAGCGACAGGCCAAGGACAGTCTGGCCGACCTGCGAGGCAAAGACCATGCGCTCGACCGAGACAAGCGAGTTGGCGGATTGAAACAGATGCAGTGACAACGGACCAAACTGCGAAACGAGCGGGCCCGGATGGGCGCGCAATTCGATCGTGTCGGTGCCGGCCCCGCCGTCGAAGGTTTCGGTGGCCCCGGTCAGCGTATCCAGGACAAACAGATCGTCGCCATCGCCGCCGTTATGGGTATCGATGCCCGTCCCGCCGTTGATGATATCGTTGCCGCCATTGCCGTTGATGGTGTCGTTGCCGCCAAGGCCGTTAATGGTGTCGGCATCGGCCGTGCCGTCCAGCGTGGGGGGAAGATCGTTACCGGCCGTGCCGTTGATGATGGCCATTGATTGACTCCAGATTCATGCAGAATGGAGGGCTGGCTATGGCCATATCCTCATCCCCAGGGCGCGCGACTGCCGACCCTGCGAGGATGGCGGGATTTTTCAGGTGAGCAACTGTTTTCTCGTGTCCCGTATCGAGACGGATTTGCTGTTCAAAGTTACCCGAACAGGAAATCCGTCGCGGTCAGCTGGCTCATCGTGACATTGTGCAGCACGATGAAATCCCCGTTGCCCAGATTGATCGCGCCGACATTGCCGTTCTGGATGAAGTTGGCCTGCGCAGCCGCGAAATCCGCAAAGATGCCGTTGATCCGGATCTTGTCGCTGCCGCCCGCAAAGTCGCCGATGACGTCGCCGCCGGTGCCGGCCTCGAACACAAAGGTATCCGCGCCCGCTTCGCCGAACAGCACATCGCCGCCGCCCTTGCCGTTGAGCGTGTCGTCGCCCGCCCCGCCCAGCAGCCAGTTGCCTGCGGCATTGCCGGTAATGGTGTTGGCGAGGTCGTTGCCGACTCCGAAGGGGGTGGTGCCAAGCAGAGTCAGGTTCTCGATGGCCTCGCTGGGCCACAAGTAATAACCGGCACCGCCAATGTTCGCATAGACTGTGTCCGTGCCCCCACCCGCCTGCTCGAAAACCAGATCGTCGGGAGTATCGACGTAGTAACTATCGTTACCGGCCTCCCCATACATGAAGTCGTAATCGCCAAAGCCGCTGTCGCCATACAGCGTATCGTTACCGTCGCCGCCGACAAAGATGTCGGTGCTGAAATCCGCGCTTCCTCCCGTAAGGATGTCATCGCCATCCTGGCCATAAAGCGCATCGGCCAGCGCGCCTCCGTCTATAACATCGTTACCCGTACCGCCGACGATAAAGTCTATGCCATAATCGCCGTTCAGAATGTCCGCGCCGTCCTCGCCAAACAACAGGTCATCGCCGACCTGGCCGCTGATTGTGTCGTCGCCCGCGCCGCCGATCAGCAGATTGTCGCCGACGTTGCCGGTTATGACATTCGCCAGCCCGTTGCCAACGCCAAACGAAGACCCGCCAGCCTCCAGGATCGTCAGGTTTTCGACATTGGCAAACAGGTAAGCCGAACCGATGGTCGAAATCGTATCGATGCCTTCGCCCTGATTTTCGAAAACCAGATCGTCGGGGCCATCGACAGAATAGCTGTCGTTACCGGTTCCGCCAAACAGACGGTCATTGCCTTCCGTTGCAACGAAGGAATCGTCACCTGCCCCTCCAACCAGAGTGTCATTGCCGCCCTGGCCGTTGAGTGAATCATTGCCACTTCCGCCAGTCACAGTATCGTCGCCGCCTCCGGCTCCAATACCGCCCGCTATCACCAGATCCCCGATCAGAATCGTATCGGCATGGCTGGTTCCGGTCACCGAAAAAAGGCTCTCCATGCCGCTGATGGTGCCGCCGAAGTTGGCCCCGGACTGTCCGGCCAACAGGTTGGGCAGGTTTACGGAAATCCCGTTGGCGGCCTCGGCGAAATAGAGGATGAGTTCGTCGATGCCGTCACCGCCATTCGCCGTGTCGCCGACGCCCACAGTAATTGTGTCATTGCCCGCGCCGCCATTGACAGTATCGATCGAAGCCTGGTCGCTGAAGGGAAATTGGTCGCCCGACGAGAGAGTGTCGTTACCGTCGCCACCATTGACGATGTCGGCTCCAAAGCCACCGCTGATAATATCGTCCCCGGCCTGGCCCTCGACCAGATCGTCGCCGTGTTCGGCCATGATGGAATCGTTGCCGATCCCACCTTCGATCGTGTCATTGCCGCTGCCTGCTTCGATAAGGTCGTTGCCAGCCCCGCCATACAGCAGGTTGGTACCTTCCTCACCGTAGAGTTGGTCCGCTCCGTCACCGCCTTCGATGCGATCGTCGCCAATGCCGCCAGACAGCTGATCGTCTCCGCCTAGCCCGCTCAAAGTATCGTTGCCGTCCTGGCCGAGCAGCGCATTTTTGCCCACGCCCCCGATCAGCGTGTCGTTGCCGCCATTTCCTGCAACGACGGAATAGCCCCATTGACCGCTGGAGATCAGATCGCCGACGACGATCCTGTCATCACCATTGCCGAGGTCTATGCTGCTGATTTTCTCAATACCGGAAATAGTGCCGGTGCCATTGGTCACCATTCCGCCAGCAAGCAGGACGGCCAGGTCAATGTCCACACCGACAGTGCTTCCGATCAGGTTGAGCCAGAGCGTATCATTCCCGCTGCCGCCGATTATCGTGTCATTCGGACCGGCGCCAATTGTGTCGTCGCCAGCGCCTGCGTCGACGAAATCGGCGTCCGCGTCGACGAACGTTCCTGCCGAATAGTAGCCACCGGGATATATCTCGTTATTGCCGCTACCGGCAAAGATGGTATCGGCACCTATGCCGGTGAATATCGAGGCATTGCCCGAAACCAGTGTAACGGAATCATTTCCCGCTCGCGTATCGATGATCATCGCCCCGGAATTGATCGATATCGTATCGTTGGCGTTGCCGGTCTGGATTTGAAATGCACCGAACCGGGCAAATGTTCCCATATTCGAAGTGATCGTCCCACCCTGGACGACGAAACTGACTGCTTCTTCGTAAAGATAATCAAGTCGCAAGGCGTTGACCTCTCCTGCCCCGCCGTCCAGATTCAGCCCAAGGTCAAGTGTGCCAAAATATGCGATTTCAACGGACTCGCCATAGCTTCCGCCGACGAAATTCAGCCGATCCATTTCGTAGATATCGGTTCGTTCGAACAAGGAGCCAGTGTTAACGAAATAAAATCCGCGAGGCCAGCTTTCGTAGTACGAATAGACGAAGCGGGAAGTGGCATTGGATGGGGCAACGAAGCTGGAGTAGTCGAGGTACAGCGTATCGAAGCCGCCAAGTCCATTGACGGCCCCGCCCCCGGTTCCCGGCGTGAACACATCGTTCGCTGCGGACCCCTCGAATATATTGCTTTCAGTACCTCCCACAAAATCGGCCATGATCTTACCTCTGGTCCCGGGAAGCCATTCTTCGCCGACGGGCAAATACTAACTCCCATTTGTTGAGAGTCGATATTATTCTTTGGGACATGATTTGCCGGTGCCGATTGCCTTGAACGCGCTCTTGGGCTCGCCCCCCAGGGGAATCGCTTCAGATTAACGCGCTTCGTTGAGTGACGAGTGTTTCGAGGTAATCGGGATCGAGATTGGCGCGTTTTCTGCGGACTTTGAGGCTGTGTTTGTCGTTTGGATTGCGGACCATGTTCATGGCGATGTGTTTGACGACGGCCATATTCTGCGGGCCATATCCGGTTCTCAGGCGTGCGAGATCGTCGTGGAAGACGACGTCGAGCACCCAGTGGAGACGGTTTTCGATGCCCCAGTGGGCGCGGACGGCGGCGGCGAAGGCTTGGGGGTCGAGTTTGACGGAAGCGAGATAATAGCGCCGTTCGGTGCTTTTGCGGCCTTCCCGCTCGACATGATTTTCGACCATTGCGATCATCGCGAGATGGGGGAAATGGGGTTCGTCGGTGTAACGGCGGTCGGAAAACAGCCATTCTGTATGGTGACAGACGCGGTGATGGCGCTCCTCGATGCGGCCATGATCGGCGTCGGTAGTGACGTGGGGCGCAAGGATCATATCGGCGGGCGGGTTGGCAAAGAAGTCCACAACATCCGCGAACAGCGCCGGACGGTTGCCTTTGAGCGCGAGCAGATAATCGCCGCCGCGCTTCACGATGGTCTCGGCAATCGCGGTCTGTGTCCCGATCGCATCGATGGTGACGAGTGCGCCGGTCAGCTCCAACCGTTCGAGCAGCAGCGGGATCGCGGTGATCTCGTTGGATTTTACGTCTACCGCTTCCTGTCCCAGAACCAGCCGCTGACGCGAGGCCCAGGCCGAGACCATGTGCAGCGGCGCGCGACCTTTGCTGCGCGCATGGCTGCGCCGCGAGGTCTTGCCATCAATCGCGATCACATCGGGCGCATCGTCGCGCAGCGCTTCCACCCAAGTGGCAAAGCAGGTTTTGAACAGCTCAGGGTCCAGCGCATTGACGACATCATTGAGTGTATCGTGCGCCGGTATCCCATGCACAAAGGGCAGAAAACGGCGCAGAAAATCGAGCCGGTGCTGACCCCACAGCCTGATCTCGACAAAATCCTCCATCCCCGAAAGCGTTGCGCACAGCACCAGCAACAATACCTCACGAAGCGGATACAAAACCCGCCACTGCTCCCGGTGATCGCGAAGCGCAGAAAAATGATCGAGAATCGAACGGGACGATGGCGATGCAGACATGAACGGCTCCCACAATATGGAGCCTCGTCTGAATCACAACGCCACAATCAACACCAGTCCCGTTCATCTGAAGCGATTGCCCTGGCCGGAGCGGCCAAACCCCTTGCATCCGGCCCGCTCCCCGCGTAAGGGCCGCGACTTCCGGCGGAAGCGGGGAATTGTCCCTGGACGGTTCCATCGCGGATTTCCGCCATTCCCGGCCCGGTAAAAGGGAAGGGCGCAGGGTCCCCGAAGTGCTGCGATCGGGGGATCGTGCGAAAATCGCCGCCAGACGGAAACGCCGGGCGGAGGATCACAATCGGTTATGCAGGCCGGACCTTTGGGAGCGTCATATCGGCGCTCGGGACCAGTCTGCCTCTGGCGCGTGGCATGAAAAGAAGGACCAGGGCAATGAACCTGATTCAGCAGATCGAGGCCGAGGAAATTACTCGCGCCGCCAAGACCATCCCCGAATTCCGGGCCGGTGACACGCTGCGCGTCGGCGTGCGCGTGGTTGAAGGCGAACGGACCCGCGTGCAGAACTATGAAGGTGTCTGCATCGCCCGCTCGAACAAGGGCATCAGCAGCAATTTCACCGTGCGCAAGATGAGCTTCGGCGAAGGCGTGGAACGCGTCTTCCCGCTCTATTCGCCGAACATCGAAAGCATCACCGTGGTCCGCCGCGGCGTGGTGCGCCGTGCCAAGCTCTATTACCTGCGCCTGCCGCACCGGCAAGCGCGCACGTATTGCCGAGCGCAAGACTATTAAACCCAGCGAGGCTGGCCAGGGTTGAGCGGGGACTGATTAGCAAACGATCAGTCTGCCAGACAGACCGAAGCCTGCCGGCTCCCGAACAGGAGACCGGCCGTTTCCTTTATCGGACCTTACCCCGGGAAAGGAGCATCAATGCCTGTCACATTTCATCGGCGCATGTTGCTGGCCGGCGGAGCTTCGACCTGGCTTGCCGGGTGCGGCCCGGATGCTGCGCAGGCAAAACCGCGCGCTGGGAGTGCCAAGGCAAAGGCGCTGATCGAAGCTGCGCGCAGCCAGATCGGGGTCACACTTGCCTATGATCCCGGCTATACTGCAATCGCCTATCCGGGCGGCGACATTGCGCAGTCGCGCGGCGTCTGCACCGATGTCGTGATCCGCGCCTACCGCGATGCCTTCGGGCTGGATCTACAGCGCGAAGTGCATGAGGACATGGCAGCCGCCTTTGGCAGCTATCCCCGGCGCTGGGGGCTGACCCGTCCCGACCGCAATATCGACCATCGTCGCGTGCCAAATCTTGAGCACTTCTGGTCGAGGAAGCGCGCGCGCCTGCCGTTGCCTGCCGAACCGGACGGCTGGCGGCCGGGCGATATTTTCACGTCGCAGGTCAGCGGTAACCTGCCGCACACCGGCATCGTATCGGATCGTCTGACAACTGCCGGCGATGCGATGGTTATTCACAACATCGGCGGCGGGGCGAATGAAGAGAGCCTGTCGCGGGTTCGGACAGATTATTGGCCGGTTTCGCTGGCGGGTCTGACCCGGCCGGGTCGGGCTTGCCTGACGATTGAATTGAACTAATGGCCCGGCCAAGCGCCGAATGGCCGCAAGAAGGAGCAAGAATGTGGGTTACCGGGTAGTTGTTGTCGGCGCGACGGGGAATGTCGGCCGCGAAATGATGAATGTCCTCGCCGAGCGCGAATTTCCCTGCGACGAGGTGGCGGCGGTCGCCAGCCCGCGTTCCACCGGCACCACGGTTGAATTCGGCGACACCGGCAAGATGCTCAAGTGCCAGAACATCGAACACTTCGATTTCACCGGCTGGGATATCGCGCTGTTCTCGGCAGGCTCGGGCGTGGCCAAGGAATATGGCCCCAAGGCCGCCGCGCAGGGCTGCGTGGTGATCGACAACAGCTCGTACTGGCGGATGGACCCCGACGTGCCGTTGATCGTGCCCGAGGTGAACCCTGACGCGATCGACGGCTACAGGAAGAAGATGATCATCGCCAACCCCAACTGCTCGACCGCGCAGATGGTGGTGGCATTGAAGCCGCTGCACGATGCCGCCACGATCACCCGCGTGGTCGTGGCGACCTATCAGTCAACGAGCGGCGCGGGCAAGGCCGGGATGGACGAGCTGTTCGAACAGACCCGTGCGGTGTTCATGCCAACCGGCGAAATGCGCGAGCCGGTCAAGTTCACCAAGCAGATCGCCTTCAACGTCATCCCCCACATCGACAGCTTCCTCGACGATGGTTCGACCAAGGAAGAATGGAAGATGGTGGTCGAAACCAAGAAGATCATGGACCCGAAGATCAAGGTCATCGCCACTTGCGTGCGGGTGCCGGTGTTCGTCGGCCATAGCGAGGCACTCCATATCGAGTTCGAGCGGGAGATTTCGGCCAAAAGGGCGCAGGATGTGCTGCGCGAGGCACCCGGCGTGATGCTGATCGACAAGCGCGAGGACGGCGGTTACGTCACCCCGGTCGAATGCGTCGGCGACGGCGCGACCTATGTCAGCCGCGTGCGCGAAGATCCCACCGTGGAGAACGGCCTGGCGCTGTGGTGCGTCTCCGACAACCTCCGCAAGGGCGCGGCGCTCAACGCGGTGCAGATTGCGGAACTGTTGGGGCGCAAGCATCTGAAGAAGGGTTGATTGCGATTGGCGGGTGCGCAAGCATCCGCTATTCTGCCGACATGACCACAACCCACACCGGCGGTTGCCAATGCGGCCGCATTCGTTACCGGGCCGAGCTTGAGTCCGGCGAGGCCTATCTGTGCCACTGCCGGATGTGCCAGCGCGCCACCGGCGGGTTTGCGGCGGCATTCGTCAACCTGCCCAAGCCGGCGGTGCGGTGGAGCCATGAGCCGGACTGGTATGCCAGCTCGCCGATCGCGCGCCGCCCGTTCTGCGCGGCCTGCGGCTCGCCGCTGGGCTTCGCCTTCAACGACAGCGAGACCATGGATCTGACCGTGGGCAGCTTCGACGATCCCGGCACCTTCACCCCCGTCGCTCATTTCGGCGCGGAGGGCATGCACGAGGCGTGGCTCGATACCTCTGCCCTCCCACGCAAGCGCAGCACCGAGACCGAGAGCGTGGCGGGCCGGTGGCAGGCGGCGGGGCTGGAGGTGCCGGGGTGAGTGCGGCAATCGAGCACCGCTCCCTCGCCACCACGCAACCCAAAAACCATTTTCCTACACACCCCCGATTGAGGCACATCGCCCGCCCTCGTTGAACATCCCGTTCATCCTGAGCCAGTCGAAGGGCGAGCTGCCCGCATGATCGATCAGTCCCGCGCCGAAATCTACCACCCCAAACTGACGGAATTCGCCCCCGTCCCCCGCCATTACCAGCGCCATGACGGCTGGACGCCTGATCGCCAGCGCCGCTTCATCGCCGCGCTGGCCGACACCGGCAGCGTCAAGAGCGCCGCCCACGCCGTCAACATGACGCCGGAGGGCGCCTATCTGCTGCGCCGCCACGCGCAAGCCGATGAGTTCCGCACCGCCTGGGAAGCCGCGCTCGCACTCGGCGTCCAGCGGCTGGAAGACGTCGCCATGGAACGCGCGCTCTACGGCGTGGAAGTGCCGGTCTACCACTTCGGCGCAGTGGTCGGCACGCGCCGCGTCTACAACGACCGGCTGCTGATGTTCATGCTGCGCAACCGCGCCCCCAAGCGCTTCACCGCCGACAGCTATCACAACGCCGACGCCGCCACCAAGGGCCAGCTCGACCGGCTCAAACGCCAATGGCGCAAGGAGTGGGAAGCCGAGCGCCAGACCGAAACCCACCAGGAAGAGAGCGCAGTGCTCGATTTAATCGACACCAAACTCGACCTGATGCACAGCCGCTGGCTGGCCAGCCTCAGCCCCCGCACCCGGGCGCTATACGACGCCTGGCAGGAGGCCGAGGCGGAGGACAAGGCGAGCGGCTATCTGCCGGACTATGGGGGTAATGGGGCTGATGAGGATGGGGATGATGGGGATGATGGGGATGATGGAGAGGACGGCGAGCCATGAGTGAGAGGACCCTGTCCGATTTCCTGATGCATGGAGATCACCAACTCGCCGCCCCCGCCCCCAACCCGGCGGGCCGCCTGCGCGCCAAAATGGGCCTGCCCCCGCGCGAAATGGTGCCGGCCGAAGGGACACCGGCGCGGGAATGGCTGCGGCATGTTGAGGCGGGAAGGATTGGGTAAAGCCATTGCACGCCCACCAAAGCAGACCGATATGACCGTAGATGGTGGATAACCGCACCCCCGAAAGCCGCAGCAGGTTGATGTCGCGCATCGGCTCGAAGCATACCAAGCCGGAATTGGCGGTGCGGACTCTGCTCCACCGCTTGGGCTATCGGTTTCGACTGCATGCAAAGCACTTGCCCGGAAAGCCGGACATCGTTTTTTCGAGGAAAAAGAAGGCAATTCTCGTTCACGGTTGCTTCTGGCACGGACACGGTTGTCGGATCGGAAAGCTGCCAAAGTCCAATGTCGGGTATTGGCGCGAGAAGATTGAGACCAATCGGCAAAGGGATCGCCTGAATAGATCGAAATTGGAGCAGATTGGTTGGGAGGTCAAGGTCATTTGGCAGTGTGAAACAACGCATATTCAAAGCCTTGGATGCCATTTGGAGTTGTTTCTCGGCCCACAGAAATCGATCGACATTCACGAAATGTTCTGATAACAACAGCAAGAGAATCGTCGAAGGGAACAAATTGTGAGGCCAATCGGTATCGATCTTTTCGCGGGTGCTGGCGGCATGAGCCTTGGATTCGAACAGGCCGGATTCGACGTGGTTGCTGCAGTGGAAATCGATCCTGTCCATTGCGCCGTTCACAAATTCAATTTTCCGCATTGCGCAGTAATTCCGCGTTCGGTCGTCGGACTTAAGGGCAGCGAAATCAGGCTTGCAGCCGGAATCGGCAACCGCGCGGTCGACGTGGTGTTCGGTGGCGCACCATGTCAGGGATTCTCGATGATCGGACAGCGCGTGCTCGACGATCCGAGAAATGCCCTGGTGAAAGAATTTCTTCGTATCGTATCCGAACTCGACGCCAGGTCCTTTGTGTTCGAAAACGTCAAGGGCCTGACAGTCGGAAAGCATCGCCAGTTTCTGGATGAATTTGTCGCCATCGCAAGGGACCTTGGGTACGAAGTCCGCTTACCTTGGCGGGTCCTGAATGCAGCGCACTTCGGCACACCGCAAAACCGCGAACGCCTGATCCTTTATGGGGCAAAGCGCAAAGCGGACCTGCCTCGATACCCCGAAGCCACATCGCGCCCCGCCGACGGCAGAGGGAAGTTACATCCCGATTTGCAGATCGGACCAAGCGTTGCCGATGCGATCGGCGACCTGCCCGATGCCGACACATTTGAAGAGCTTTGCAATTCCGATACGGTCCGCACGAGATCGTGGGGACGCCCCAGCGCCTACGCCAGCGAATTGCGGTGCACGACAAACGATGCCTGGCACTTCGGCTATGTCCGCAACTGGGACCCGTCGTTGTTGACGAGCAGCATTCGCACCGAACACACCGACATATCGCGCCGCCGGTTCTCGGAAACACGCGGCGGACAGACCGAACCGATTTCGCGGTTCTACAAGTTGTCAGCGAAGGGCCTCTCGAACACGTTGCGCGCCGGGACCGATGGCGCACGTGGCGCATTCACCAGCCCTCGCCCAATTCACCACGATTACAATCGCTGCGTCACCGTCCGCGAAATGGCGCGGCTACATGGCTATCCAGACTGGTTCCGCCTTCACGAAACCAAATGGCACGGTGCTCGGCAAATTGGCAATTCGGTTCCGCCCCCGCTGACACGAGCAGTTGCAATAGAAGTCATGAAGGCATTGGGAGCTAAACCGCAGCGGCCACACGAAACGGTCGAACTCGGTGATACCGAATTGCTTGGGTTAACCGTATCTCAAGCTGCCCAGCATTTCGGCATCGCCGCGCCGCCAAGCAAGCGTGATCGAAAGAGCGGGGCAAAGAAGCGGAAGCAGGTCGATATCGAAGCAGAGCGTACATTCTTGAATCGTGCGGCCAATGGCTAGACCTACATCATCGAACCGATACCATGCTTTAATCGAAGGTATATTCTTTGACTGCTTTTCAGAAGGCGTGACTTCCTTTGAATTTGCACGACCTGATATCGAGCAGAAGGCTGCGGAATTGGGCATCGCATTACCCAAAAATCTGGGTGATATTGTCTATAGCTTGAGATACCGTTCGCCGCTCCCGCCCGGAATTCTCGATACTCAACCGGAAGGCCGGGAATGGATCATCGAAGGAGCAGGGCGCGCGCGTTATCGATTCCGCTTGGTCGCCGAAACGCGAATCGTGCCTCGCGAGGAACTGATTAAGATAGCGATCCCAGATGCCACACCAGAGGTTATCCGGGCCTATGCATTGGACGACGAACAAGCGCTGCTAGCGATTGTGCGCTACAACCGCCTTATCGACACATTCCTCGGGTTGACCACCTACAGCTTGCAAAATCACCTGAGAACAACGGTTCGGGAAATCGGGCAGATTGAAATCGACGAACTCTACATCGGTATCGACCGACATGGATGCCATCATGCGATCCCGGTTCAGGCAAAAGGTGGCAATGATCAAATCGGTGTGGTGCAAACCAGCCAGGACATTGCTTATGTCGAGAAGAAATTTCCCGGTTTGCGCTGCCGCGCCATTTCGGCTCAATTTATGTCCGATGGAGTAATCGCCCTTTTCGAACTTGCTCTGCAAGACGATCAAGTTAGGGTGGTGCAGGAAAGGCACTACCGCCTTGTCCCAGCGAATGAGCTCGATCCCGCAGCTGTCAGAAATTACAATGACTGACCTGTTTGGAAACGGACAATTCAGCCTGTTTGGTGAGGGCGAGGGCGATGGCCCTCGCATCATCCCCTTGCCCCAGCCCCGTATATCCTGTATATACGCCCGACCATGAATCTCCCGATCAAATCCAAGACCTTCAAATCCGGCAACAGTGAAGCTGTGCGCCTGCCCAAGGGCTATGGTTTCGGCATTGGTGCCGAATTGACCATGGAACGGCGCGGCAGGGAGCTGGTGTTGCGGGAGGCGCGGGACCCGGCAAAGGAAATGGCCAAATTGCGGCGGCTGGCGGACATGCTGGATGCGCTGGGGCCTGTCGGCGAGATCGAGCAGCGCGATCCCGATATTTTCCCGGACCGGCCCGGGCTGTATTAGCCGTTGGGCTATCTGTTCGACACCAGCATTGCGATCCACTTGCGTGATGGTGAGCCATCAATCAAGGCGCGCCTGCGCGAGCTGGACGATGCGGCCTATCTTTCCGCCATCACACGGGTGGAACTGGAGAGCGGGGTCTATGCAAAGCCTGCGCTCTCCGAACGGCGAAGGGCCGGGGTCCATGCGCTGTTGCTGATACTGCCGGTTCTCGATTTCGACTTCGAAATGGCGCAGACCTATGGCCGCATCCTGGAGGCGACAGGCTTTGCCAAGCGCAAGATCATCGACCGCATGATCGCCGCGACTGCGCTGGTCGAGGACCTGACCCTGATCACCGCGAATGGTGACGATTTCAGGGACGTGCCGGGACTGAAACTGATCGTGTGGGAAGTGCCGGACGAACAGGCCATCCCCTAAGGCGGTCCGTTACAAATCTGGCCCACTTATCCCTCGCCATTTTCCCTGAGCTTGTCGAAGGGGCAAATGGGGAGGTGGATCGGCGAAGCCGAGCCGGAAGGGTAATGGCGCGGAAGTAGAAGACCCCTCCGTCAGCCCTGCGGGCTGCCACCTCCCCATCGCAAGTCGATGGAGAGGATCAGGTGAGGGTTACTCTTCCCCCATCCTCAGCGCCGCGATGAACGCCTCCTGCGGGATGCTGACATTCCCATATTCCCGCATCCGGGCCTTGCCCTTCTTCTGCTTGTCGAGCAGCTTCTTCTTCCGGCTGATGTCCCCGCCATAGCACTTCGCCGTGACATCCTTGCGCATTGCCGCAATCGTCTCGCGGGCTATCACCTTGCCGCCGATCGCAGCCTGGATCGGGATCTTGAACAGGTGTCTCGGAATCAGGTCCTTCAACCGTTCGCACATGTGGCGGCCGCGGTCTTCGGCGACGCCGCGGTGGACGATCATCGAGAGCGCGTCGACCGGTTCGTTGTTGACCAGGATCGACATTTTCACAAGATCGCCTTCGCGCAGGCCGATCTGTTCGTAATCGAAGCTGGCGTAGCCGCGGCTGATCGATTTGAGGCGGTCGTAGAAATCGAACACCACTTCGTTGAGCGGCAGCTCGTAGCTGACCTGGGCGCGGCCGCCCACGTAAGTCAGGCCGGTCTGCACGCCGCGGCGGTCCTGGCAGAGCTTGAGGATCGAGCCGAGATACTCGTCCGGCGTGTAGATCACGGCCTTGATCCACGGCTCGTCGATCTGCTCGATGCGGCTGGGATCGGGGTAATCGGCGGGGTTGTGCAGCATGATCTCGCGCGCGTCATCGGTTTTGCTTTTGCGCAGCTGGATGCGGTAGACCACGCTGGGGGCGGTGGTGATCAGGTCGAGATCGTATTCGCGGGTCAGCCGTTCCTGGATGATTTCGAGGTGGAGCAGGCCGAGGAAGCCGCAGCGGAAGCCGAAGCCGAGCGCGGCGCTGCTTTCCATCTCGAACGAGAAGCTGGCATCGTTGAGCCGCAGCCGCGAGATGGATTCGCGCAGTTTCTCAAAGTCGGCGGCATCGACCGGGAACAGCCCGCAGAACACCACCGGCTGCACGGTCTTGAAGCCGGGGAGGGCCTCGCTGGCGCCATGCTTCACCGTGGTGATGGTATCGCCGACGCGGGCCTGGGCGACTTCCTTGATCTGTGCGGTGATGAAGCCGATTTCGCCGGGGCCGAGTTCGGGCAGCTGCTCGATCTTGGGGGTGAAGCAGCCGGTGCGGTCGATCAGGTGTTCGGTGCCGCCGGCCATGAATTTGACCTGCATACCCTTCCTGATGACGCCGTCGATGATGCGCACGAGGATGACCACGCCGAGGTAGGGATCGTACCATGAATCGACCAGCATCGCCTTTAGAGGGGCATTGCGGTCGCCCTTGGGCGGGGGGATGCGGGTGACGACGGCTTCGAGGACTTCGGCGATGCCGATGCCGCTTTTGGCCGAGGTGAGGACGGCCTGGCTGGCATCGAGGCCGATGATTTCCTCGATTTCGGCGCGGACCTTTTCGGGTTCGGCGGCGGGGAGGTCGATCTTGTTGATGACGGGGACGATTTCGTGGTCGTGCTCGATCGACTGGTAGACGTTGGCGAGGGTCTGCGCCTCGACCCCCTGCGCGGCATCGACGACCAGCAGCGCGCCCTCGCAGGCGGCGAGGCTGCGGGAGACCTCATAGGCGAAATCGACATGGCCGGGGGTGTCCATGAGGTTCAGCGCATAGGTTTTGCCGTCGTGGGCCTGGTAGTTGAGGCGGACCGTCTGGGCCTTGATGGTGATCCCGCGCTCGCGTTCAATGTCCATGTTATCAAGAACTTGCGCCGACATCTCGCGCTCGGTCAGCCCGCCGGTGAACTGGATCAACCGGTCCGCCAGCGTGCTCTTGCCGTGGTCGATGTGGGCGATGATGCTAAAATTTCGGATCAGGGCAAGTTCAGTCATGCCGCGCCGTTAGCAGGGCTTGCCCCGCCACGCAAAGCCCCGCCACGCAACAAGGAGTTCAGCCCCCGGCGCGGATCGACTTGCGCACTGTCTCGCTCACCTGCGCAAACTGCGGCATGCTGAACGCCATCGGTCCGGCCGTTGCACCCGGGCCGAGTGGATAGTGGCCCGACGGCAGCGCCGCCAGCGGCATGCCCGCTGCCGCAAGCACATAGGGCGAGACGCGGTTGCGGGTGCACAGCCCGCCAGCGCCATCGTCGACCAGCGGCAGCTCGAACTCCAGCCCCTGCATTGATCCCGCCGAACGGCGGCATACCGCCACTGCCAGCTGACCTTCGCCGAAGTCGACGACGAAGTTGGTGCCGACAGGCACATCGAGCAGGCCCTCGATCATGCAGCCGGTGCGCGACATGTTGCGCATCATCACTTCATAGCGGTGATCTTCGTGGATCAGGCCGATCCTGCGGAACACGGTCATGCGGTCGTTGCGGTATTTGCTGGGGCCGTTGGGCTCGATCACCCAGTCGCCGCTGGCCATGGCTTCGCTGACCTCGTCGAAGCTGACGGCCCGCGCATAGATGAAACCCTGGATCAGCTTGACGCCGAGTTTGCCCATCATTTCCAGCTCGTCATGCGCCTCGATGCCTTCGGCGGTGGTGTCCATGCCAAGGCCTTCGGCCAGGCTGACGATCGATTTGATGATCGCGACATTGCGGCTGCCGGCCTCGGTGACGCCGCGGATGAAGGTCTGGTCGATCTTGATCTTGTCGAACGGCGCCTTGCGCAGATAGCCGAGCGCCGAATAACCGGTGCCGAAATCGTCGAGCGCGAATCTGACGCCGAGCATCTTCAGCGAATTGAACATCTGGTCGGTGCTTTCGTCCTCGGCGAGGAAGACGGATTCGGTGAGTTCCAGCTCAAGCCGGTCGGGTGCCAGTCCTGAATTGGCGAGTGCCTGGGTAACTGTTGCCGGAAAGCCCAAATTGCCGAACTGCACCGGCGAAACATTGACGGCGACGCGGACATTGCCCGGCCATTGCACGGCATCGTTGCAGGCGCGCCTTAGCGCCCAATCGCCCAATGCGCCGATAAGATTGGTTTCTTCGGCGATCGGAATGAAGATTCCGGGCGAAACCTCGCCCAGTTCCGGGTGGCTCCACCGCAGCAGCGCCTCCAGCCCGACCACCTTGTTGGTCCCGGTTTCGACCACCGGCTGATAGGCCAGCCAGATCTGGTCCTTGTCCAGCGCGTCGCGCAGATCTTCCTCGATCTGGCGGCGGCGTTCGGCTTCGGCATGGAGATCGCTCGAATAGAAGCGGAACTGGCCGCGCCCGCCGCCTTTCGAAGCATAAAGCGCAAGGTCGGCGCTGCGCACCAGTTCTTCGCTCTGGATGCCGTCATAGGGGGCGATCGCAATGCCGATCGATGCGCCGATGACGCAGCGGCTGCCATCGATCGAATAGGGCTGCGAGATCATCGCGATGATCGTCTTGGCGATTTCACCCAGCCTGCCGCGATCGTCGATGTCGGGAAGGATCACCTGGAATTCGTCACCGCCCAGCCTGCCGATTTCGCAGTTCTTGTCGATGACATTGCGCAGCCGTTCGGCAACCTGCTTGAGCAAGGCATCGCCGGCGGGATGACCCAATGTATCGTTGACCTGCTTGAAGCGGTCGAGATCGATCATCATCAGCGCGCAGCTGCGCTTCGCGGCCTTGTAGGCTGTGAGGATTCCGACCAGGCGCTTTTCCATGCGATGCCGGTTGGACAGGCCGGTGAGCGAATTGTACATCGCGAGCCGCGATGCGTCGCGCTGGGTCTGGCGGCTGGCGGTTATATCGGTACCATTACCGTTGTAGCCGGTGAAGCTGCCCGACGACGACATCTGCGGCCGGCCCGAGATCGACCACCACACTTCGGCGTGGTCGGAAGCAGCGCGGACCGGCAGTTCGGAGAAGGTCTTATGGGCGCTCAGGATCAGCGGCAAGGTGCGTTCGACGCCGTCGTCCTGATCGCGTTCGAGAATGAACAGGCTATGGAAGGGCTCGCCAAGCAATTGGTTGCGGGTCTTGCCCAGCTTTTCGGCGACGATTTCGGAAATGTAATCGATCCGGCCTTCGACATCGGTCGACCAGAACCAGCCCAGCCCGGATTTTTCATAGTCGCGCAGCAATTTCAGGGCATGGCGCTGTTCCTCACCCAGAGTCATCGTCACGCGCGGCTTTCCGCCGGAGCCTGCTCCCAGCAGTCCACGCAGTCGGCTCATTCCGGTATCGCTCAACACAGACACGTCTCGGACCGTTCCTTCACGGCTTGAATATCTTTCGCAACTACTAGCGCCTTATGGTTTACGAAGCCCTAATATGGGAGAACGGGCCGCTCAATTTGAATGCGTCCAGAGGCGCTGACCGGTGCATCGGCATTACCCTGCCTTTCTCTGGAGGACTGCATCGGATGGTTCGCGGGAACGCCGGGGAGGCGCAACCTGGACCCCGCCATTACCATCGCTTTCCAGCGCCACATCGAACTCTACTCCCATACGGTCGTCCTTGCACCACCGCGCCGTCGCATTAATCACATGGCCTGCCGACATCTGGACCGCAAACTGCGTGCCCTGAGGCACATTCCACAACCCTTCGATCAGTGCCCCGGTGGTCGAAATGTTACGGATCGTGCCATTGTACGTCGCTCCGCCATGCTCGAGCACGACTTTGCGCAGCATGGTCATCCGCGTCGGCCGCGCCGCACGGTGCCCACGGGCAATGGCGACCAGTCCCGCCTCAAGCCGCGCCGTCGCCGCGGCTGCAGTCAGCGGCTTCTCGTAGATATAGCCCTGAATGTGGCTGCACCCGAGCATGCGGACGAGATCGAGCTCGTCGAGGGTCTCCACGCCCTCCGCAGTGGTTTCCATCCCGAGTGCTTCGGCCAGGCTGACGATCGCGGACATGATTGCACCGTTGCGGCTGCCGCGCATGGTCGCCCCGCGCACGAAGCTCTGGTCGATCTTGATCTTGTCGAAAGGGGCCTTCTTGAGATAGCCGAGCGAGGAATAGCCGGTGCCGAAATCGTCAAGCGCCAGCCGCACGCCGACCCGCTTCAGCGCCGTGAACATGGCGTCGGTGTCGGCGTCGTCATTGAGAAAAACGCTTTCGGTGATCTCCAGCTCCAGTCGGCAGGGATCGACCTGGGCGGCGGCCAGGGCATTGGTAACGATCGCAGGCAGCGCCGGGTTGGCGAATTGCAGCGGGGAAACATTGACGGCAACGCGCACGTCTTCCGGCCAGGTGGCGAGAGCGTTGCAGGCGGTGCGCAGCGCCCATTCCCCGATCGGGGCAATCAGCCCGGCATCCTCGGCAATAGGAATGAATTTCGCCGGTGAGAGCGGCCCAAGGGTTGGGTGGGTCCAGCGCAGCAAGGCTTCGAAGCCGGTGATCTTCTCGGTCGTGGTGTGCACCACCGGCTGGTAGTGCAGTTCGAGCCCGCCAGTGGTGATGGCATCGCGCAGATCCTGCTCCAGCTGGCGGCGCTCCTCGGCATCGGTGTGGAGATCGGCGGCGTAGAAATGGTGCCGCCCACGGCCGCCGTCCTTGGCCGCATAAAGCGCGAGATCGGCATTGCGGATCAGGGCCTCGGAAGTGACCCCGTCGTCGGGCGACAAGGCAATACCGATCGAAGCGCCGATGACGACGCGGTGGCCCTCGATCGAATAGGGCTGCGACAGGTTCTCGATGATCAGCTGCGCCAGGTTGGCCAGATCGTTGCGGTCGATCTTGCCCGGCAAAACCACCTTGAACTCGTCGCCGCCAAGCCGCCCGACCCGCCCGTCCTTGTTAACCGTGCGCTCCAGCCGCTGGGCGACCTGCATCAGCAGTGCATCGCCCGCCGGGTGGCCCATGGTGTCGTTGACCTGCTTGAAGCGGTCGAGATCGATCAGAAACACCGCGCAGGCGCGCTGCTCGATCCGCTGGGCGGTGAGAATTTTTTCCAGCGTCTGCGCCATCTGGAAACGGTTGGCGAGGCTGGTGAGCGAATCGTAATGCGCCAGTCGCGAGGCATCTGCCTGCGAGCGGCGCTTTTCAGTGAGGTCATTGCCCGAACCGCGAAAGCCGATGAAATTGTTGAGATGGTCGTGGATCGGCCGCCCCGATATCGACCACCAGCGCTCATCCTCGCCGGTCACGGCCGCGCGCACGGCAAGGTCCTGGAACGACGAGCGGGCCGAAAGATGAAACAGCAGCGTGCGTTCGCCGTCCTGGTCGCCGGAGCCGAGAATGAACAGCTTGGTGAACGGTCGCCCAAGCAGCTTCTTGACATCGCGGCCTAGGATGTCGCCAATGGTAGGTGACAGATATGTCAGCGCGCCGCGGCGGTCGGTTTCCCAGAACCAGCCCTGGCCGGTTTGTTCAAACTCGGCGAGCAGTTCTTCCGCGCGGAGCTGAGCCCGTTCCAGGGCACGCTGACGGGCTGCTTCTGCGCGGTCGAGCCGTGTTTGGCGTGATACGGCGATCGCGCCGAATCCGATACCGATGGCCAGCGCGCAATAGGCGGAGACCGATTCCGAAACCACGACCATACCGACCCAGAGTGCCGACGTTGCCGTGACCTTCGATATCCAGCGTCCAGCAAGCGCCACCGAACCCACCGTGCCGGTAATCAACAGCACCCCCGTCGCATCGATCCAGGGAATAGCGCTATTGCTGTAAACCCAGTCGGCAATGGAACCACCAAACAGCAGCATCGGCAAGCCGACGCCCAGGGCCATAGTCAGCAGCCGCAAGCCTTCGCCAGCCTTGGTCTCACGCTCGAAGCGAACGATCTTCCGATTTGCCATGGGTATCGCGATTGCCGCGGCGGCCATCAGCAGCGATGCCAGCGGCGGCAACGACAGCGAGCCGATCGCCATCAGCAAATAGGTCATCGCCATCACCGGCGCGATAGTTATCCATTCACTTGAAACGTGAAACTTGCCGGTCTGGATGTGTGCAGACGGCCTGGTGCGAAGCCTGCTGCTGCGATTGGAAGCGCCCGGAAGACGCGGCGTGTCGGCAGCATCGGGCGTGTCGGGTGCGCGCACAGCCAGGGCGTGCGGCATCGCCGCCTGATCCTCCCGCCTCTGGCTTGCTCCGGTCATGACTTCCTCATGGCCCAGTTCCGCTTGAGAAATCGTTAAGCATAAGCAGTTTCCCCCATGCGAAACCGGCTGGAAAAATGGCGCTTCCGCCCGCATTTCCACTTGCGGAATCAGCCAAAACCGTAATGAGTTGCGCGGCTGCCGGGACGAGGACGCGGCGAGCCATCGGGAGAGAATGGGCGTGAGGCATATTGCGATCATCGGGTCGGGACCGGCTGGCTATTACACCGCCGAAGCCGCCCAGAAGCTGTGGGGCGACGATGTTCGCGTCGATATTTTCGACATGCTTCCCGTGCCTTACGGGCTGATCCGCACCGGCGTCGCGCCCGATCACCAGTCGATAAAGGCGGTCTCGCGCCGCTATGAAGCAACCTCGCTGGCGGACAATGTCCGTTTTGTCGGCAATGTCATGGTCGGCAGGGATGTCTCGATCGCCGAGTTGCAGACCCTCTATGACGCGGTGGTGCTGGCCACTGGCGCGCCGCATGACAAGAAGGTTGGCCTGCCCGGCGAGGACCTCGGCAATGTCTTCGGCAGCGCCGCATTCGTCGGCTGGTACAACGGCCACCCCGATTTCGCCGCGCTTGGCCCCGATTTCTCGGGCAAGTCGGCAGTGGTCATCGGCAATGGCAATGTTGCGCTGGATGTGGCGCGCATCCTCGCCAAAACCCGGGCGGAATTCGACGGCAGCGATATTGTTGGCCATGCGCTCGATGCGCTCGAAGGCTCAGGGCTGGAGCAGATCACCATCCTCGGTCGCCGCGGCCCGCACCAGATCGCGATGACGCCCAAGGAGCTGGGCGAACTTGGCCATCTCGACCGCGCCTGCCCGCGGGTCGATCCCAAAGACCTGCCCGAAGTGGGCGAGGACGCGCTGCTCGAACCCGGCCAGCGCAAATCGGTCAACCATCTGCGCAGCTTCGCCGCCATCCCCGAGGAATTCCGCGCCGACAAGAAGATCGACATGGAATTCGACTTCTTCGCTGCGCCCAAGGCACTTCTGGGAGAAGGCCGGGTCACCGGCGTCGAAGTGGAACGCACCCGTCTCGAAGGTGGTCGTGCCGTCGGCACCGGTGAGACCTATGTGGTGCCTGCGGATGTGGTGGTGATCTGCATCGGCTATCAGACTTCGCCGATCGAAGGCGTGCCCTTCGAGGAGAGCGCCGGCCGTTTCGCCAACGATGCCGGACGCATCCTGCCCGGCCTCTACTGCGTCGGCTGGGCCCGGCGCGGGCCATCGGGTACCATCGGCACCAACAAGCCCGACGGCTTTTCGATCATCGACATTGTCGCAGCGGACATCGGCGCTGCCGGTATTGGGGGCAGCGGCAAGCAGGGCGGTGCAGGCTTCGACGCGCTGGCGGAGCGCCGCGCACTCAACCCGGTGACCTTCAACGACTGGCAGAAGATCGACGAGGCCGAAGTCAAGCGCGCGCGCGAGGGTGCGCCGCGGGAGAAGTTCGTGCGGGTCGAGGAGATGATCGGGGCGGCGGGGAAGGGGTAGGGTTAACAATGAAAATCATGCGCACTTTGTCTAAATACGTGCCTTAGAATGGCACGGAACCCTCCAACCTTGCACAACTCTTTTGCAGATGCGCCATAGACTGCCTGCTTTGCCCAGTTCTCTGACAACGCATGCGCAGCTGCATAAATCGGACCTTCCTCTCCAGCGATCAGAAGCATTTTAGCATTTGCTTCATCGGCAGATATTTTTCCGTTCTCGACATCAGCCGCAATTGAGAAATACTTCTCGCGTAGAGACTCGTGCTTGCGCGCAGTCGGCCCAATTGCAAAGACGAGTTGAAACAGTGCGAAAACCGCCACGGCTGTCGTAGAGGCAGTTTGAAAATTTCTGTCCATTGACGAAGCGACAGCGCTGGCACCTGCAACCAATACGCCGAATGTAATTGAACGATCAACCAGACCCAAAAAAGCGGCGCGCTCCGAATGGTAGTGTCCATTCGTGAGTGCCAGCCATCGCGGGCCTTCTAGCGCTGAGGGGGACGTGTTGTTGGCCAACTATACGTTCCAGGTGTCCCCGGTGCGGGACTATGCCTTGGTTCTGAGGGTCTCGGAGCCGGCTCTGGTCGGGGCGGCGGCGGTGTGGGCTTGTTGTCACTCATCATCAAACCCGCATCGGCATCAGCACATACAGTGCGGGCGATTTGTCGTCCTGCCGGATCAGCGTCGGGGCACCGGCGTCGGCCAAGTGCAGTTCCACCGTATCGCCATCGATCTGGGCGAGGATGTCTTTCAGATAGTTGGCGTTGAAGCCGATTTCGAAGCCGTCGGACTTGTAGTCGGCGGGGACTTCTTCGGCGGCGGTGCCGTTGTCGGGCGAGGTTACCGACAGCGTCACCCGGTCAGGCTCCAGCGCCATCTTGACCGCGCGGGTCTTTTCGGTGGCGATGGTGGCGACGCGGTCGACGCCTTCGTAGAGGCTCTTGGGATCGAGCCGCAGCAGCTTGTCGTTACCGGTCGGGATGACGCGGGTGTAATCGGGGAATGTGCCGTCGATCAGCTTGCTGGTGAGGACGACGCCATTCTCTCCGCCAAGCGTAAAGCGCACCTTGCTGGCCGAAAGGTCGATCTCGACATTGGTGGCGAGCGCTTCTTCGAGCAGCTTGCGCAATTCGCCGACGCATTTGCGCGGCACGATCACATCGGGCATTCCCGCCGCGCCATCGGGGCAGGGAATGGTGAAGCGGGCAAGGCGGTGGCCGTCGGTAGCGGCTGCCTTCATCTCTTCGTCGCTGACGTGGATGAAGATACCGTTGAGGTAATAGCGGGTTTCCTCGGTCGAGATGGCAAAGCGGGTGCGGTCGATCAGCTGGGCAAGGGTTGCTGCAGGCAGCTCGAAGCTGGTTGGCAGATCGCCTTCGACGATCATCGGGAAATCGTCGCGCGGCAAGGTCGGCAGCGAGAAGCGGCTGCGACCGGCCTTCACTGTCATGCGGTTTTCGGAAACTTCGAGGCTGACCTGGCTGCCATCGGGAAGCTTGCGGGCAATGTCGAACAGCAGATGCGCCGAAACGGTGATCGCGCCCGCGCTTTCCACCGAAACCGCCGCCATGGTTTCCACTACCTGCAGATCGAGATCGGTGGCCATGATTTTCACCGTGCCGCCCGAAGCAGCCTCGATCAGCACGTTCGAGAGGATGGGGATGGTGTTGCGCCGTTCGACCACTGACTGGACGTGGGACAGGCAGCGCAGCAGCGTCGCGCGTTCGATTGTGGCCTTCATGATCGCGTACAGTCCCCTCGGGAGGGCGCAGAGCAGGAATTGGCTGCGCGCCGTCTATTCGGTCGAATAATCCTTAGCGCGGGAGGCGGGTGCGGCAAGCGGGAAGTGGGTTTAGGCAGGTGATTCTGGGGATAAATGCGAGGGGTAGTAAGGGAATCTCTACGACAGCATCGCCATACCGCCATTCACATGCAGCGTCTGGCCGGTGATATAGCCCGCCTCGCGCGATGCCAGATAGGCCACCGCCGCGCCCACATCCTCGCCCTCGCCCATCCGGCCCATCGGAATGCGCGCGTTGAGCGCATCCTTCTGGGCATCGGGCAGCACTTCGGTCATCGCGGTGCGGATGAAGCCGGGGGCGACGCAGTTGACGGTGATGCCCCGGCTGGCCAGTTCCTGCGCCAGGCTTTTGGTCATCGCGGTCAGCCCGCCCTTGGCGGCGGCATAGTTGACCTGGCCCGGATTGCCGGTCGCGCCGACCACCGAAGTGATGGTGATAATCCGCCCGAACCGCGCCTTCATCATCGGCTTGCAGGCCGCACGCATCAGCCGGAACGCGGCTTCCAGATTGATGCGGATCACCGCGTCCCACTCATCGTCCTTCATGCGCATGGCCAGATTGTCGCGGGTGATGCCGGCATTGTTGACGAGGATGTCGATCTTGCCCAGCGTATCGACGGCGGCGGGGATCAGTTTTTCAACTTCCTCGGGGTTCGACAGATCGCAGGTGATGGCGACGTGATCGACTTCCTGGTGATGTTGCGGCGAATGCTCGTCGAGTTCCTCGCGAAACGCACGCAGCTTGCCGGCGTTGGAGCCGGAAATGGCGAGGCGGGCACCCTGGCTGGCGAGGGCTTTGGCGATGGACGATCCGATGCCCCCGCTGGCGCCGGTAACCAGGGCGGTCATTCCGTGAAGGTCGAACATGTTCTCTCCTGTTTTTGATTTCGCGCAGAGGCGCAAAGGAAGCAGAGACCGCAGAGAGCTAAACGACTGGTCGATAGTCGTTGACCATTCGCTGGATGCCCTCTCTCATTGTTTCTCCGGAGAAATTCAGAAGCAGCCCAACAGGCTGCTTAAACAAGCGCAGATATGTCAGCAATTGCTTTGCGTGGGCCTTACCAAGTCGCTCAACTGCTTTGATTTCCAGCACCAGGCAATCCTCGATCAGGATATCGATCTTGAAGGCAACTTCAAATTTGTGGCCTTCGAATTCGACACCCACTGGAACTTGGCGAGCGACTCGATAGCCTAGTCGCTCAAGACTGCCAGCAAGCACCGTCTCATAAACATTCTCGAAAAGGCCTGGCCCAAGCTCCTTGTGAATCCGAATGCACTCTCCGATTACCACAGAGCTAAGTTCATCGATCCGCGTCATCTGGCAAACCTTCTTTGCGGCCTTTGCTCCCTCTGCGCCTCTGCGTGAACCAATTCTACAATCCTTTCGCCAAAGCCTCGATATCCGCCATCGTCACCACACTCACCACCGCGACATCCCCGGCCGAGCGCGAAATCATCGGGCAGAGCACCTTGCCGCCCAGTTCGACGAAGCGCTCCACCCCGGCCTCTTTCATCGCGATGACACTTTCGCGCCAGCGCACCCGTCCCGTCACCTGTTCCACCAATAACCGCTGCACTTCCGCCGGGTCGGTCACCATTGCCGCCGTGACGTTGGCGAACAGCGGCAGCCGCATCGAGCCGGGCGGGGTGCGGTCCAGCGCTTCGGCCATGGCGTCGGCGGCACCCTGCATTAGCGGGCAGTGGAACGGGGCGGAGACGGGCAGCGCCACGCCGCGCTTGATTCCGAACTCTTTTACCAGAGCAATCGCGCGCTCGATCGCACCGGAGTGGCCGGAAAGCACCACCTGGCCCGGATCGTTGTCATTGGCGACGGTACACACTTCACCCTGCGCCGCCGCATCGGCCAGCGCCTGCGCTTTCTCGATATCCGCGCCGAGCAGCGCGCACATCCCGCCGATACCCACCGGCACCGCCGCCTGCATCGCCTGCCCGCGCAGCTTGAGCAGCCGTGCGGTATCGGCGAGGCTGAAGGCCCCCGCCGCACACAATGCGGTATATTCGCCAAGGCTGTGCCCCGCGACGAAATCGCCCTTGTCGGCCAGTGCGATGCCGCCTTCCTTCTCCAGCACCCGCAGCACCGCGATGGCATTGGCCATGATCGCCGGCTGGGCATTTTCGGTGAGGGTAAGCTGATCCTCCGGCCCCTCGCGCATGATCGCGGAAAGCTTCTGGCCGAGCGCGTCGTCGACTTCCTCGAACACCTCGCGCGCCGCCGGGCTGGCTTCGGCCAGATCCACGCCCATGCCGACTTTCTGGCTGCCCTGCCCAGGAAATACAAATGCTCGCATTGCGGACCCCTTCAATTTGTGGCGCGCGCCCTATGACTGGCTTGCGGTGGTTACAAGCCCGAAAGGTACAATCCTGTTGGCAGCATCGTGACCTATGTCGGCATCACCGAGGTAAGGAATGGCGTGACGCCGGCACCAATAGCGCGCAATTTCCTCCGCTTCCGCCCCGAACGGCCGGTCGTTCTCCGGCACATCGCTGACCCGGCCGAGCCTGAGCCCGGCGATCCCGCCGAGATGTGCGGTGACGTGGAAGAACAGCCGGTCGACCGCATAAAGATGCTCGCTGACTTCCTCGACCATCACCACATGCCCGGCGAGCCCCGGCATCATCGGCGTGCCGCAGAGCATCGCCAGCGTCATCAGGTTGAAGGCGACGGTGGGGCGCCGGCCCAGCGAAGGCTCGAGGCAGCTGCGATCGCCGGTGAGATAGCGCAAGCTCCGGCGCACCGCCTCGTCACCGCCATCGCGGCGGATGTCGCCCGGCATGGGCCCGTGGACGGGGTGGCCGACCTTCGCCCGGTAGAGTGCGCCGAGCAGATAGCCTGCGTCGGAATAGCCCAGGAAAGTCTTGTCCTGCGCCGCCTTGCCCAGCTGCGCCACTGCGGCCTCCGCGATCCGGTTTGCGCCATAGCCGCCGCGCGCGAACCACACCGCATCGAAGCCCGGGTCGCCCGCGCATTCGAGCAGTGCGGCGAGGCGCAGTTCGTCCGCACCGGCGAAATGGCCGTCGCTCTGGAAGCATTGCGGATGGAAGTGGAGTTCGAT
This sequence comes from uncultured Alphaproteobacteria bacterium, assembly GCA_963791765.1. Lineage (GTDB taxonomy): Bacteria > Pseudomonadota > Alphaproteobacteria > Sphingomonadales > Sphingomonadaceae > Novosphingobium. The sequence goes on along the minus strand of CAWBTL010000002.1, from coordinate 853,329 downwards.
GTCGGCAAATTCCGCCTCCGCCAGCGCCACCACGCGCGCGGCGTCTTCATGGGTGAGCGGTGTGGAGGGGGCGCAGATGGCGATGCGGGGCATGGGGCATGCCATAGCCAAGTTCGTTGCAGGGGCGAAGGACAGAATGTGGCTGTGAGTTGCGATTGATTCACGCGGAGGCGCGGAGGGCGCGCGCTGGGCCGAAGGCTTTTTTTACAAATCAGCTCTGGCCGCTTCCCTGGGTTGGGGAAAATGAGGGGCCTCACCCCAATCAATACTCCTCCGCGTCTCCGCGCCTCCGCGTGAACCGAAAAATCCCGACACAGGTTGCCATACAATGTCTGCCCGCATACCGCTGCTACATGTCTGATCTCACCTCTCACCCATGGTTCTTCTGCGGCATCGGCGGATCGGGCATGCTGCCGCTCGCGCTGATCCTGCATGGCAAGGGCGCGCAGGTCGCAGGGTCGGACCGCAGCCGCGATCAGGGGCGCACGCTGGAGAAATTCGCCTGGCTGGAATTGCTGGGGCTCAAGCTCTTCCCGCAGGACGGCAGCGGCATCACCTCGGCTGAGCAGACGCTGGTCGCCTCCGCCGCGGTGGAGGATACTGTGCCCGAAATGGTGCGCGCGCGCGAGCTCGGCTGCCCGCGGATGAGCCGGGCGGAACTTCTCGCCGCCGTGTTCAACACCGCGCAGGACAGCATCGCCATCGGCGGCACCAGCGGCAAATCGACCGTCACCGGCATGGCCGGCTGGATCATGTGCGAGGCGGGCCGCGATCCCACCATCATGAACGGCGCGGTGATGAAGAATTTCGCCCGTCCCGATGCGCCCTTTGCTTCGGCGCGGGTTGGGTCTGGCCCAAGCGACAAGAGCGTATTCGTCTCCGAAGTCGATGAAAGCGACGGATCGATTGCGCTCTACCAGCCCAAAGTGGCGGTGCTGGGCAATGTCAGCCTCGACCACAAAAGCCTTGAGGAATTGCGCGAACTGTTCGGCGATTTTCTTGGCGCGGCCGAAGTCGCGGCGGTGAACATCGACGATGCCGAAAGCACCGCGCTTGTCCCCCGCGCCCGGGCGCTGGTCAGCTTTGGCATCGACAACGCTGACGCGATGATCGGCGTTGCTCCCGGCAGCATTGTCGAGGGCCCGACATCGCTAGCCGCCACAATTCTCGACCGGCGCGATGGCACTTCGCACCAGCTCGCGCTCAAGGTCCCCGGTCGCCACAACCTCGCCAATGCGCTGGCCGCGATAGCTGCCTGCAATGCCGCCGGGGTGCCTGTGGCAGATTGCGTGGCCGCGCTGGCCTCATTCGCCGGCCTCGCCCGCCGCTTCGACATTACCGGCACGTCGCCTGCGGGCATCACCGTCATCGACGATTTCGGCCACAACCCTGACAAGGTCGCCGCGACCCTCGCCACCTTGAAGGCGCATCCCGGCCGGGTCATCGCCTTCTTCCAGCCGCATGGCTACGGCCCGCTGCGCCAGATGGGCGCGGAGCTGGCCGGGGTGTTCGCGCAGATGCTCGGGGAGGACGATCTCACCATCCTGTGCGACCCCGTCTACTTCGGCGGCACTGTCGATCGCAGCCAGGGCAGCGAGCGGATCGTTGCGCTGATCGCGGCGGCGGGCGGAAGCGCCGAATACATCCCGTCGCGCGAAGATTGCGCCACCCGCATCGCCGAGATCGCCCGTCCCGGCGACCGCGTCGTCATCATGGGCGCGCGCGACGATACGCTGATCCAGTTCGCGCGGGATTTGCTGGCGCGGCTGGCCTGATCCAGCCGGCGACAACACGCAGTTCGTCGGGTGTGCAGGGCGCCAGAACCCGCGCGGCGCCGAATTGTCACCGGGCGCGGAACCCGGCGTGGCGCAGCGCATTTCGCAATGGGGACCGGCCGCATGTCTCATGCGGAGAATCCCGTTCGCCCTTGGTCAAACTCGACGAAAGGAATGAACATGCTCAAATCGCGTCAACTGATTTCGCTTTTGGCTGGCTCCGTACTCATGGCCGCCCCGATGGCAGCGTCCGCCGGTGCGGCGGGCGGCGATGGTGGCCTGAAACTGTCCACCATGCTCAACGGCGCTTCCGAAGCGCCGGGCCCTGGGGATACCGATGGCTCGGGAAGTTTCTCGGCCAGGGTCAATCACGGTCAGGGCCAGATGTGCTACAAGCTGAACTACACAAATGTCGGCACTGCCACTGCCGCGCATATCCATATCGCCCCGGCCGGATCGGCCGGTCCAGTTTCAGTCCCGCTGACGGTGGAGGCTGACGGCAGCGTCGAGGAATGCGTGCAGATCGACAAGGACCTTGCCAAGGCACTGATGCAGTCCCCCGCCAACTACTATGTGAATGTGCATAACGCTGAATTCCCCGCGGGCGCCATCCGCGGCCAGTTGACGAAGGGCTGAGCCGGCTCAACCGCCCCCTCCATTGCAGAAGGGGGGGGGCGGTTGACCTACTTCGCAAGCTTGCCCCGCCCTGCCGCCTTCTGCCCGACATGCACCGCAACGGCCGTCGCTGCGCCCAGCACCAGCCCGGCCAGCGCCGACAGCACGGCATAGCTCAACCAGCCCAGCACACCGCCCAGCGGACCGGTGGCCTGCTCGACCGCGTGCTGGATACCGTGCCCGAATTGGGCAGGCGCGTGGAGGCCAAGCTCCTCCGCTCCGTGGAGGATGATGCCTCCGCCCACCCACAGCATCGCCAGCGTGCCCACCGAGGCCAGCAGCGCGAGCAGCCAGGGCATGGCATGCAGCAGCATGCGGCCGGTCGCGCGCGCGGCGGCACTGCCGCGCTTGGCCAGATCTAGCCCGACGTCGTCCATCTTCACAATCAGCGCCACCGCTCCATAGACCAGCACCGTGATCACCACCCCCACCAGCGCCAGGATCAGCCCCCGGCTGAGCAGCGGCTCGCTCGCCACTTCGGCCAGTGCGATCGCCATGATCTCGGCCGAGAGGATGAAATCGGTGCGGATCGCGCCGGAAATGCGCTCGGCCTCGAACGCCGCCATATCGGTGATCGGATCGTCCAGCGTCGCGCCATGCTTGGCCGCACCCAGCTTTTCGAGGACCTTCTCCGCGCCCTCGAAACACAGATAGAGTCCGCCCAGCATCAGCAGCGGCGTGATCGCCCCGGGCAGGAACACGCTCAGGGCCAGGGCGCCGGGCAGCAGCACCAGCAGCTTGTTGCGCAGGCTGCCCTTGGCGATCGACCAGATGATCGGCAGCTCGCGCTCGGGCTTGAATTCGGTGACGTAAGAGGGCGTCACCGCGGCATCGTCGATGACCACGCCCGCCGCCTTGGACCCCGCCTTGGCCGCCGCCACACCGACATCGTCGATGGATGCGGCGGCCATTTTGGCGATGACCGAGATATCGTCGAGCAGTGCGACCAGTCCGGATGGCATGGAGTTTGGGGCTTTCGTTGGGGAACTACGCCTGCTTAGCGACTGGGTGCCGCTGGCTTCAAGGGGGCCATCCTCAGAAATTCATGGTGATAAGGACGTGGGCTGGGAGAATGGCTGGACTTCGCGGGTTATTGCGCGCGGTTCAACCTGACTTGGATGGATAGCTGCGGTAGAGGCTGCTATGGCCCGCAAGTCGCCGCCTTCAATGAAGGGGATCGCAACCGGGATGGGTTTTGCTTGCTATTTAGATGGGGTGGACGCCCCCCGACGGCATCTTTGTGCCAAGGTGGTGTTGTTGAACATCACAAGAGGAGGCGTCCGTGGTTGAAGTTAGCACGATTGGTCTGGATATCGCAAAGAACGTTTTTCACGCGCATGGCGCTGATGCGGGTGGACGGCAGGTGTTCAGCCGGCGGCTTGCGCGGGGCAAGGTTCTGGAGTTCTTCGCTTCGCAGCCGCGCTGTGTGGTGGCGCTGGAGGCGTGCGGGGGTTCGCATCACTGGGCGCGGGAACTGGCCACCCTGGGGCATGAGGTGCGGCTGATCCCGCCTGCTTACGTCAAGCCCTTCGTCAAGCGGCACAAGAACGATGCCGCCGATGCCGAGGCGATCTGCGAGGCGGCGGTGCGTCCCAACATGCGCTTTGTTGCGGTCAAGAGCGAGCAGCAGCAGGCTCTTGCGCTGGTATTCCGCACGCGCGACCTGCTGGTGCGCCAGCGCACGCAGACGATCAATGCATTGCGCGGTCACCTGGCCGAGTATGGCTGGGTGGCGCCGAAAGGGCCGTCGCATGTGGCCATGCTCGGCGATCTGCTCGACGACGAGCTTGGCGCGTCCCTTCCCGAGGCGGCGCGTGCGATGTTCAGGATGATGCTGGACATGATCGAGGGCTTCGACGCGAAGATCGCCGAGCTGGACAAGGAGATCGCCAGGCGCGCCCGCGAGGATGCGACCGCGCGGCGGCTGATGACCATTCCCGGCATCGGGCCGATTGGCGCGACCGCCATCGCCGCGCTGGCACCGCCGCCTGAAGGCTTTGCAAGGGGCCGCGACTTTGCCGCCTGGCTAGGGCTGACACCCTTGCAAAAGTCCACCGGCGGCAAGCAGAAGCTGGGGCGAACCTCGAAGATGGGCGAGCGCACCATCAGGCGGCTGCTGATCATCGGGGCGAGCGCGGTGGTGCGTCAGGCTGCGGCGCGCGGTGCGCCGGAGGGATCGTGGCTGGCAGGCATGCTGGCGCGCAAGCCGCGCATGCTGGTCACCGTGGCGCAGGCCAACAAGACCGCGCGGATCGTCTGGGCGGTGCTGACGAAGAAAGAGGATTATCGGAAGGATTACAGAGCTTTGGCGGCAGCGGCGTAAGCACCCGCTCTGTCAGAGGCCGTCGAGGACGGCAAGCGATCGAAGGAGAGTATGGCACAACAGTCGGCGAAACGGGGCCGGAAAACCAGGTCAATACTATGTGCCCCAGAGCACGCTAATTAGATTTGGATCCGTCCCGCGCACTCCCATACTGGCCAGCAGTCAAGTGCTGCATCAACAGGCCGGACAGAAGGCAGCATCCGATACCGTGCCCATACCCGAATTTAGCGCTTGCATCCGTGGGGGCGTCCACAGAAGTATTGTGTCCCCGGATTTGATGTGATGCGGCAGACCGGGGAGGACTATGCGCGGGAGACGAGCCATGCGGGCGGGATAGCCGGTGCGGAAGGGTGAGTCAATTTAGGAGTTATTGCACGTGTCACCGTAACTCACGTGTCACCGTAACTCCACGTGTCACCGTAACTCCAGACAAGCGCAAGGCGGTCCGCAGAACACGCTTACGGCGTAGAAGCCGTCAGCCCAGGTGAGGCGGTAGCACGGCGGGTGGCGAGGGGTCAATTAAGTATTGTGTCCCCGGAATTGTCCCGGAATTGCCGTGTCCCCGGAATTGCCGGAATTGCCGGAATTGCTGCGCTTTTTCCCATGACTGCGGCTTAAGCCGCGTAAGGTCTGCACGAAGGTTCCACAATGCGCAGGGGTGATCCGGTGATAATGCCGGGCCCGTTTAATGACAGGATGGCTTGCCCTTACTCGGCGTGATCCTTGAACACCTGCAACCTGGCCTCAGGGCTTTTCTCCGTCAAATCTTTGAGAGTCAGGTCAGTCCTTTGAAAGGTTCTCGGATCAGATATGCGGTAGAAGAAGAAGTCTTCGTTCTCCAACCGTTCAACCGATCCGACATAAAGATATATCGGGTTGGTCTCGACCGGGAGAGGGGAATGTGTCGGAGTTGTCGCTTCCAGATTATGAGCAAAAAGTGCAGCGCGCCTTAGTGCGCCCTTATCACTCGCAAACTTGAGCGCCTTGATATACGGGGCGAAACCCAGCCCCTCCGGATAGCCTTCGGCTTGAACATCGCACCAGGGCGATATGAAGTAGGGATAGTACTTATCTCCCTCCTTATGCAGTGCGACAAACGACTGAATGCTACCTTCCCGCTGCCAGCAGCTCTCTAAGTTGGCATAGGCTTCCGGGCTAACTGACGAGACTGAAGTGTTGGGCACACAGGCTCCGAGCATTGCCATAATTCCGATTAGTCGAATGCTCATGACTAGAACCCTTTACGACCTTCTCTTTGATAAGCACTTCTAACTGCGGCCGTGCAGAATTCCGGGGACACAATACTAATTACCATCCGTCCGCCTCCCCGGCTTTGGCCCGCGCCGTTGCGGCCCCAGCTTGCGTGCGATAGCAGCCTCGGCTGCGGCGATCCACTCCGGCGTGGCGAGCGGGCGGCCGGCGCGGATGCGCGCCTCGATCACCGCCGCTGTTACCAGGCGGCAGGGTAGCAGGCAGAGACGGGGAAGCCTAATTGGTATTGTGTCCCCGAAATGTGTCCCGAATTCCCCGAAATGTGTCCCCGAAATGGGGTGTGCTTATGACGAAACCGCTTTCAGACCGATCACATCGCGAAAATTTCCATCTCTGAAAAGGACACAAACCTTCGGCTCAGTATAGATCTCTGCGGACTTTGCTTTCTCTGCGCCTCTGCGCGAACCAATCAGCCATTATGCGATTGACCTGCGGCGACCTGCTTTGGGGAAGACAATCACCGCGCAGCCTATTACCATGGGCGGCAAGGCACCGCTCCCCTCGCCGGGACTCAGCGCAGGTGCGGGGGAGAGCCATGGCGGACCAGATCCCGGATTTCTACACTGACCTGAACATCATCGCCGATCCCCGCGGCTATTTCGACGCGATGCGGTCGCAATGCCCGGTGATGAAAGAGCCCTGGCATGGTTCGATGATGGTCACCGGCTATGATGCGGTGCTGGAAGTGCTCAACACCCGCGACGACACCTATTCGTCGATCGGCTCGGTGGTCGGGCCGATCCATCCGCTGCCGTTCGCTCCGGAGGGTGACGACATCCGCGACCAGTTCGAGGAGCACCGCCATGAGATGCCATGGTCCGACCACCTGGTCTGTTTCGACGGCCAGAAGCACAGCGAAAACCGCATGCTGCTCACCGATCTGCTCACCTACAAGCGGCTCCGCCAGAACGAGGACTATCTGAAGGGGCTGGCAGACCGGCTGATCGATGGTTTCATCGGCAAGGGGCGCTGCAATGTGGTCCCCGACTATGCCCATGCCACCACCACCTATGCGATCTCCGACCTGCTGGGCATTCCCGAGGCACACCGCGCCGAGCTGCTCGAGCTGATCGGCGCGGTGCCGAGCCAGGTCGATGGCGATGCGGTGGAGAAAGTCGGGCCGGACCCGTTGATTTTCCTCAAGGAGCGCTTCGAACAATATATCGCCGAGCGGCTGGAAAGCCCGGGAACGGACCTGATGTCGGAGCTTGCTGCCTCGCGCTACCGCGATGGCGGCGAGCCCGATCCGGACATGCTCGCGCGCCTCGCCCGCTTCCTGTTCGGGGCCGGGCAAGACACCACCTCGCGGCTGATTGCCATGGCGATCCTGATCCTGGGCGACGACCCGGCCCTGCAGCAGCGGCTGCGCGGCGATCCCGGGCAGATCGGCAATTTCATCGAGGAGGTCTTGCGTTTCGACGGGCCGGTGAAAATGGGCTACCGCACCGCGCTGGTCAGCACCGAGGTTTGCGGCGTCGATGTGCCTGCGGGCACTGTCCTCGCGCTCAGCCTGACCGGGGCCAACATGGACCCCGCGCATTTCGAAAACCCGCATGACTTCGATATCGACCGCCCCGGCGTGCGCGATCACATGGCCTTCAGCCGCGGTGTCCACGCCTGCCCCGGCGCGCCGCTCGCCCGGATGGAGACCCGCATCGCACTGGAACGGATCCTGGCGCGGACGGCGCAGATCCGCATTTCCGAGGAACACCACGGGCCGCCCGATGCCCGGCGCTATCGCTTCGAGCCGACCTACAGCTTCCGCAGCCTGGCAGATCTGCATGTGGAATTTACCGCCGCCTGATTGAACACCGCCACGGCGAAGCAGGGGAATCGCTTCAGATTAACGCGCTTCGTTGAGTGACGAGTGTTTCGAGGTAATCGGGATCGAGATTGGCGCGTTTTCTGCGGACTTTGAGGCTGTGTTTGTCGTTTGGATTGCGGACCATGTTCATGGCGATGTGTTTGACGACGGCCATATTCTGCGGGCCATATCCGGTTCTCAGGCGTGCGAGATCGTCGTGGAAGACGACGTCGAGCACCCAGTGGAGACGGTTTTCGATGCCCCAGTGGGCGCGGACGGCGGCGGCGAAGGCTTGGGGGTCGAGTTTGACGGAAGCGAGATAATAGCGCCGTTCGGTGCTTTTGCGGCCTTCCCGCTCGACATGATTTTCGACCATTGCGATCATCGCGAGATGGGGGAAATGGGGTTCGTCGGTGTAACGGCGGTCGGAAAACAGCCATTCTGTATGGTGACAGACGCGGTGATGGCGCTCCTCGATGCGGCCATGATCGGCGTCGGTAGTGACGTGGGGCGCAAGGATCATATCGGCGGGCGGGTCGGCAAAGAAGTCCACAACATCCGCGAACAGCGCCGGACGGTTGCCTTTGAGCGCGAGCAGATAATCGCCGCCGCGCTTCACGATGGTCTCGGCAATCGCGGTCTGTGTCCCGATCGCATCGATGGTGACGAGTGCGCCGGTCAGCTCCAACCGTTCGAGCAGCAGCGGGATCGCGGTGATCTCGTTGGATTTTACGTCTACCGCTTCCTGTCCCAGAACCAGCCGCTGACGCGAGGCCCAGGCCGAGACCATGTGCAGCGGCGCGCGACCTTTGCTGCGCGCATGGCTGCGCCGCGAGGTCTTGCCATCAATCGCGATCACATCGGGCGCATCGTCGCGCAGCGCTTCCACCCAAGTGGCAAAGCAGGTTTTGAACAGCTCAGGGTCCAGCGCATTGACGACATCATTGAGTGTATCGTGCGCCGGTATCCCATGCACAAAGGGCAGAAAACGGCGCAGAAAATCGAGCCGGTGCTGACCCCACAGCCTGATCTCGACAAAATCCTCCATCCCCGAAAGCGTTGCGCACAGCACCAGCAACAATACCTCACGAAGCGGATACAAAACCCGCCACTGCTCCCGGTGATCGCGAAGCGCAGAAAAATGATCGAGAATCGAACGGGACGATGGCGATGCAGACATGAACGGCTCCCACAATATGGAGCCTCGTCTGAATCACAACGCCACAATCAACACCAGTCCCGTTCATCTGAAGCGATTGCCCTGCACGGCGAAGGCCGCCCGCTTGCCCCAGGCCGCGCTTCAAGGCATGACGCGGGCAAATGGAGAGTGCCATGTCCGAAGCCGCCGCTGCCACTACATTCCCGAAGTCGCTCGACGATATCCGCGTCGATTATCCCGATGCCCCGGCGCATGTGCCCAAGGACCGGATCGTCGATATCAGCTGGGCGATGGGCGGCGTGCCGAATGACTTGGTCGATCCCTATGAACCGTTCCAGTGGCTTAACGGGCCGGAAATCCCGCGCCTGCTGTTCAACAAGCCGAGCGGAATGGGCATGGAGGCCATCTCCGGCGGTGGGACGAATGGCAACTGGGTCGCAACCCATTACGAGGACATCGACCGCATCTATTGCGACAACGAGCATTTCTCCAACAAGGGCACCGCCGAATTCCAGCGGCTGATTGGCGAGACTTTCCCGTCGATCCCGCTCGGCCTCGATCCGCCCGAACACACCAAATACCGCATGTTCCTCACCCAGTTCCTCGGGCCCTCGACGATCACCCGGGTGATGGAACCGATGATCCGCGACGTGCTGGACGAGATGATCGGCGAGATCGAGCACAAGGGCGAGGTCGATATGGCCTGGGATTTTGGCCGGGTTTTCCCGGTGCGGATATTCATGGGGATGATGGGTTTCCCCAAGGAGATGTTCGACGATTTCCTCGAATGGGAATGGAACATCCTCCACTCGAACAGCCTCGAGAAGATGCAGTGGGCGCTGACAAATGTGCTGAAGTTCCTGCGCGGCTTTATTGCCGAGAAGGAAAAGAATCCCGACGAATTTCTCACCAGTTCGATCGTGCACGGCACAACCCAGGGCCGCAGGTTCACCGAAGACGAGAAGATCGGCATGGTCTGGTTCCTGTGGCTGGGAGGGCTTGATACCGTCGCCGCGACGATCAGCCAGATGTTCCGCCGCATGGCGATGGAGCCGGAAATCCAGACGATGCTGCGCGGCCATCCCGAACTGACCAACGGCGCGGTCGATGAATTCCTGCGCACCCAGCCGATCCTCAGTTCGGGCCGCCGCGCGCACAAGGACTTCGAATGGCACGGCATGCAGATCAAGGCCGGTGACAGCTTCTCCTGCCTCAACCCGGCGGGCAATTTCGATGCCACCCGCTTCAAGAACCCGCGTCAATTCGACCCGACCCGGCGGGGCAACCGCCATTTCACGCTGGTCGCCGGCGTCCACTCCTGCCTCGGCGGCCACCTCGCCCGGCGCGAGCTGCGGATGCTGCTCGATATGTGGTTCGCGCGGATACCCGAGTTCCGGGTCAAGCCCGGCGCGGATACGACGGTGTTCCCCGGGCTGATGTCGATCCGCAATCTGCCGCTGGTGTGGGATGTGGCGAAGTAGGGATCAGGTGCTGGAGAATGTAAGCCAGTGGTTGACATTTAGCCTGTCAGCCGATAGCTTACATTCGTGATTCGCTCCTATCGCAGCAAGGCCCTGCGCCGGTTTATGGAACAGGGCGATGCGTCGAAGCTGAGTGTGCAGAATGTTCTGCGTATCGAACGCATTCTGGCCCGGCTGGATGGTGCCATGACAGCCGACGACATGGACCTCCCCGGTTTGCGGTTTCATTCGCTGAAGGGGCGCGACAAGGGCCGCTTTGCCGTCGATGCTTCGGGCAACTGGCGGATTACATTTGCATGGGACGGCATGGATGCCGTCGATGTCGATCTTGAGGATTACCACTGATGTTGAACCCGTTGACCAAGGGCTTGCGCCCTGTCCATCCCGGCGAACTTCTGCGCGAGGATGTCCTGCCTGCGGTCGGTCGCCCCAAGACGGAGATCGCGCGCCTGCTCGGCATTTCGCGCCAGACGCTCTATGACATCCTCAACGAGAAGCAGCCGGTGACGCCCGCCATGGCGCTGCGGCTGGCCAGGATGTTCGGCGGCAGCGCGGAAAGCTGGATCAACATGCAGCGCAACTACGATCTGAAGATCGCCGAACGCGAACTGGGCGATGCGCTGGACAAGATCCCCCGGCTGGAGGCGGCGTAAGCCGCCTTAACGCCCCAGCTTCTCCGCCATCAGCGCCTCGACCATCCGCCGCGAGACCTTGTTCGAGTGCAGCATCGGCACTTCCTCGCGGGTGATCTGCACATAGGCGCGCGGCACCTTGTAGGCTGACAGCCTGGCGCGCAGTTCCTTCTGGATCGCTTCGAAATCGAGCACCGCTCCCTCGCGGGCCACCACTGCGGCGACGACCAGCTGGCCGCGCTCCTGATCGGGCAGGCCGACGACATAGGCGTTGTGCACGCCGTCCAGCGCCTGCATTTCCTCCTCGACCTCGGCGGGCGAGACGTTGGAGCCGGCGGTCTTGATCATGTCGCCGTTGCGGCCGACGAACAGCACGCGCTGGCCTTGCACCAGGCACATGTCGCCGGTGTGGTAATAGCCATCGGCGGTGTAGAAGCCCGCCCTCTCCAGCTTGTGCAGCCCCGGCGTCACCGGATAGCCGCGCAGCTGCATTTCGCCAACCTCGCCGTCTGCGACCGGCTGGTCGTTCTCGTCGGCGATGCGCACTTCATAACCGTCGGCGAAATGGTCCATCGGCGCGCAGAGCGGATGGCCCGGCGCGCGCAGTTCGTCGCCGTAAGAGTAGGGGCCGATGGTCTCGCTCATGCCCAGCCCCCACCACGGCTTGCTGCCGGCCATCAGCTTCATGTCCTCTGCGGCGAGCACGCTGCCCATCGCCACCTGGCTGTTGTTCAGCGTGCGCTCCGAACAGACCACCGTCGCGCCGGCCGCCCAGCCCGGCAGCAGCGACATCATCAGTCCGCCAACCCAGAACATCGGCAGATAGGCCGCCATCTCCTTGCCGCGCTCTGCCCCCAGCATGCCGCGCAGATAGTGAGTGCGGAACATCATCGGACCGTGATTGTGCCTGACCCCCTTGGGCAGCGCCATCGAGCCCGAGGTGTAGATTTCGATCATCTGATCGGTGGAATGAACCTCCGCCTCCACCTGTTCGAGCAGCGCCTCGTCGATGCTCGCCGCAGCATCGGTCAGCCAGTCCATATCGCGGATCGACGCCGGCAGCCCCTCGCCCGACGAGACGATCCAGCGCAGAAACGGTGTCCGGGCGATGCGCAGTTCTGGCCGAAGTTCGGTATTGCCGGTCGAAGCCAGCTCCGGCAGCGCCTCGCACAGCCGCTCGGCATAGTCGTAACCCAGGAACTGGCGCTGCACGATCAACCCGCCGACATCCGACTGGCGCAACACCCGCACCAGCTCGTTGGCGCGGATCATCGTGCTGATCGGGATGGCAATCGCGCCGATCCGGGCAATCGCGGCGAGCGTCACCGCAAAGGACGGGCCATTGCCATAGATAAACCCGACCCGCGAACCCTTGCCCACCCCGCGCGCCAGCAGTCCGCGCGCCAGCTGCGCCGATTTCCGCTCGATCTGGGAATAGGACAGCGGCTCATCTGGGATGGCCGCACCGTCCAGCCTGATCGCCGGCGCATCGCCATAGGCAGCCGCAGTCGCGCGGATCAGCTGGGGAAAGGTCGTCGCCGCCTCGGGGCTGCCCGCAGCGGGTTGGTCAATGTTCACGGATGTCGGTCCTCTCGCATTCTTCGCACCGCGTTAACACCGGCTGGCAGGCGGAGACAAGGATTGAGGCGGGGCGGGTGGATCGAACGGCGAGGCTGACTTTCGCCGATACCCTACAGCCCCAGCAAACTCCTGATCCTGGATTGCACATCGGCCAGCACTTCCTCGCTGACCTGCCCTTTGCGAACCGCCTGCCTTGCCCGCCAGTCGATGCTTTTAACCTGATCTGCCAGTATCACACTCGGAGGATCGCGGCTGACCACAACTTCGAAAACATAGCCCTTTATCCGCGAGGTCATCGGACAACAGATCATCATGCCACGTTTTGCGTTATAGCGCAGCGGCGTCAGCACCAGGGCCGGGCGGTACCCGGCCTGCTCGTGACCGGCCTGCGGATCGAATTGCAGCCAGACGATTTCACCGGCATCGGGTGTCCATGCAGCCATTACCAGATTTCGTTGCCAACCGGCCCGCCGAAATCCACCTCCTCGGGAAATGTATCCGGCGCCATTGCGTCAAGCAGCGCGTCAAGATCATAGACCGGGGCCAGAACCGGCTCGATCACGATCCGCCCGCCGTCCTCGCGAATATCGACCAGCTGATCGACTTGCAGTTTCGCCGCCGCCATGATCGCAGCAGGAATTCGCACCGAGGCACTGTTGCCCCACTTTTTGACCTGTAAACGCATGACTGACTCCAATGGAGCATGCATAGCATGATGCGGGAATGTGTCAACATACGTATCTACATATCCATGTAAAAGCATCGAGGCGAGACGCCGGGGACATCCGCTCATCCCGAGCTTGTCGAGGGATTGCGTGCCCCCGTCCGACGGTGCAGTTATGCTGCAAGCTGCAAGCTGCAAGCGGATTGGGCGGAGGGGTGTGGCGTGGTAATTAGGGGTAAAGCAAACTGTCACCGTAACAGGAGCATTTCCACACCCTGTGCGGAAATCGAGGCAGCTATTCCCGCAAAGCCCTTCCATTCCCGCACGCGTTGTGCCATACCGCTGGCATGGCACACGATTCACAAACCCAATCGCTTCTCGATCATGTCCGCGCTGAGGCTCAAAACCACCGCGCTAGAGCTGCTGAGCATCTGCGGATTGCCGATGGTCTTGACGGCCACGCCGATGGCCTTGCGAAACTTCTTTCGGGCAGCCTGCTTTCCATGTCTCTCGACAATGCGCATGTGCGAGAGGAGAAGCCGAAGCGGCGTGGGGGCAAACAACCCGGCTCTATTTCACAAAAATGGCAGGGCATCCTTCGCGAGATGGCGGAATGGGAATTTGCTCTTAGCGATGGCCCATCACTCAACGTCGCTATCGAAATTGCCGAAAAGACAATGGGCAGAAAACTTCGGCCTGCTGAGATTAAGCGCCAGTTCGAGCCGTATCTGGCTGCTGGGTACATGACGTTCAACGGCGAAGGTTATCGATTCACCGACGCCGGTAGAGAAAAGATCGGTTTTAGCGAGAATGAGGCTCCGAGCGGTATTCCGCCGGAGCCTCAGAAACCCGCCGCATGGGATGTGCCACCACCCCATGCGGCATGGAACAACCCGCAATCCGGCCCTGCAAGCTAGAAAGAGAGCATCCCTGTGCGGCAAGCCGCCTTGTTAGACGGTGCCGTGGGCGGGGCTGACGCTCCGCCTCACGGCCCTCTATATATAAGAATCCTAAGATTCTGTCACCTTTTTTGTGAGGTAAACGATGGCCGATCTTGTCGGACCTAAGACGCTGTATCTTGGCTTTTGCGGGATAATTGATTCCACAGCCGTGGGTAAGATCGCGGGTGCCTTCAATCAGGCGGTTAACGATCAATTTGACGCAGTGCATCTAACTTTCACGTCACCCGGTGGGAACGCATCGGATGGGGTGTTCCTCTATTATCACATCCGCAGTTTGCCCGTTGATAGCACAATCCACAATTCTGGGATGGTAGCCTCGGTGGCCACGACTATCTATGCGGCTGCCAACAAGCGCACTGCCTGCAGGGATGCAATTTTTCAAATTCACCCAGTCCAAGTGCAGGCAAATGGTGCGCATTCATCGGTTCGGTCAACTTTGGATATGGCGCTTGCCGAAGAAGCGAGGATAGACGGAATCCTAAGTGAGCGGACAGCCATTCCTCAAGTAATTTTGGACGACAGGCGTAGCGTCGATATCTTTTTCACCACGGACAAGGCGCTTGAATACGGCTTGGTACATGAGATCGGATCGTTCACGCTTCCGCCCGGCAACCAAATCTTCCACCTCTGATGGTGGCACGTCATATCCTGGCGCGACAATTACCGTTTGCGGAGAAACGCTAAGGCTCTTTCGCATGGTGCACTCCTTTGCGCTTGTACGCGTTTCGCTTACAACACTGAGATTGTCAAATCGTTGCACCGCAAGGGCTGCAACACGCTGCACCGTGTGATATACAGGACTCATGAAACTCAGGGTTACGGGTGACAGTTTAGGGTTACGGTGACGGAGTTACGGTGACGGAGTTACGGTGACGGAGTTACGGTGACGGGGACACAATACTTAACTCACTCGCTGCAAATTCCGGGGACACAATACTAATTAGCAATTCCCACCCCTTTTCATGGCCACGAATAATGCCACTTCAAGCCATCGAAGGCAACTCTAATTAGATGGGGTGGACGCCCCCCGACGGCATCTATGTGCCAAGGTGGTGTTGTTGAACATCACAAGAGGAGGCGTCCGTGGTTGAAGTTAGCACGATTGGTCTGGATATCGCAAAGAACGTTTTTCACGCGCATGGCGCGGATGCGGGTGGACGGCAGGTGTTCAGCCGGCGGCTTGCGCGGGGCAAGGTTCTGGAGTTCTTCGCTTCGCAGCCGCGCTGTGTGGTGGCGCTGGAGGCGTGCGGGGGTTCGCATCACTGGGCGCGGGAACTGGCCACCCTGGGGCATGAGGTGCGGCTGATCCCGCCTGCTTACGTCAAGCCCTTCGTCAAGCGGCACAAGAACGATGCCGCCGATGCCGAGGCGATCTGCGAGGCGGCGGTGCGTCCCAACATGCGCTTTGTTGCGGTCAAGAGCGAGCAGCAGCAGGCTCTTGCGCTGGTATTCCGCACGCGCGACCTGCTGGTGCGCCAGCGCACGCAGACGATCAATGCATTGCGCGGTCACCTGGCCGAGTATGGCTGGGTGGCGCCGAAAGGGCCGTCGCATGTGGCCATGCTCGGCGATCTGCTCGACGACGAGCTTGGCGCGTCCCTTCCCGAGGCGGCGCGTGCGATGTTCAGGATGATGCTGGACATGATCGAGGGCTTCGACGCGAAGATCGCCGAGCTGGACAAGGAGATCGCCAGGCGCGCCCGCGAGGATGCGACCGCGCGGCGGCTGATGACCATTCCCGGCATCGGGCCGATTGGCGCGACCGCCATCGCCGCGCTGGCACCGCCGCCTGAAGGCTTTGCAAGGGGCCGCGACTTTGCCGCCTGGCTAGGGCTGACACCCTTGCAAAAGTCCACCGGCGGCAAGCAGAAGCTGGGGCGAACCTCGAAGATGGGCGAGCGCACCATCAGGCGGCTGCTGATCATCGGGGCGAGCGCGGTGGTGCGTCAGGCTGCGGCGCGCGGTGCGCCGGAGGGATCGTGGCTGGCAGGCATGCTGGCGCGCAAGCCGCGCATGCTGGTCACCGTGGCGCAGGCCAACAAGACCGCGCGGATCGTCTGGGCGGTGCTGACGAAGAAAGAGGATTATCGGAAGGATTACAGAGCTTTGGCGGCAGCGGCGTAAGCACCCGCTCTGTCAGAGGCCGTCGAGGACGGCAAGCGATCGAAGGAGAGTATGGCACAACAGTCGGCGAAACGGGGCCGGAAAACCAGGTCAATACTATGTGCCCCAGAGCACGCTAATTAGATTTGGATCCGTCCCGCGCACTCCCATACTGGCCAGCAGTCAAGTGCTGCATCAACAGGCCGGACAGAAGGCAGCATCCGATACCGTGCCCATACCCGAATTTAGCGCTTGCATCCGTGGGGGCGTCCACAGAAGTATTGTGTCCCCGGAATTCCGAAATTGGTGAGTATTGTGTCCCCGGAATTGGTGGGGTGCGTGTCCCCGGAATTGGTTGCTGGGTTGGGGTTACGGGCGTCTCGTGCGGGCCGGTGCGAAGCCGGTATTGGCAGATATGCGAGCGCGGTGCGGGGCATGGGTTCGATCTGTGGCCTATGCCGCCGCGTTTGCGCTCAACTCGCCGAGGCCGGTGAGGTGCATGACGCCTTTGCCGGGGAGTTCGACCCGCAGTTCCAGTGTGCCGCCTGCTGCCTCGACATAGCGGCGCAGGGTGGAGAGGTAGAGGTTGGTCTGGCGCTCGATTTTATGGACCGAAGGCTGTTTGATCTTCAACGCCTTCGCCATCGCCACCTGGCTGCGTTCGGCAAGTTTGCGCAGCGCCTTGAGGCCTTCGACCTCGGCGATCAGTTCGGCGGCGTGCGCCTCGATCTTGCGGCGGCGCTCGGGCGGCAGGGCCGCCATGATTTCATCATGCGAGCGTCCGGCGAGACCCCGGTTTTCGTCTCGGTGTGTGCTTGCCATCTTACTGTCCTTTCAGTGCGTCCAGGTGATCGTCGAAGCGTTTGTCCGCCTTGGCGATCAGCTTCTTGTAGAACCGTTTCTGCGCCACCCCCGCCTTGTCGCCTGCCACCAGCACAATGCCCCGCCTGACAGGATCGAACGCATAGGCCACGCGCCATACACCGTCATCGGCATTGAACCTGAGTTCCTTCATGTTCGCATGTTTCGAACCGCCCAGCGTATCGGCATGGGGCCGACCAAGCTGAGGGCCGATTTCAGCGAGCATCGTGACTGCGCTCAACAAGGCATTCTGAACCGGTTCGGGCAGAGCCTCCATCTCCGGAGCAAAGGCATTGTGATAGAGAACCGTCCACGGCATGGCGTTCATATAGCTCTTGAGCTATTTCTTGTCTATAGCCTTGAAGCTAAGCCGGGATTACAACGCCCATCACCTCAATCCTACCCGCCAAGCCTGCACCGTCGGACGGGGACCGCAATAGCGTGTCCCCGCTTGTCGCGTCATCTCATGATTGCAGAAGCAATTGATTCCAGTCTGCTGGCGCAGGCGCCAATTTCGCCGCGACGCTTTCCTACAAGGCGCCGCATCCTGTATCATGGCGGCATGTGTGAAATGTCCCGACATACCGCGCGCCTCCCTCGCAGTGCAGCCTGTCGCTGGGTTGGGTCTGCGATGGCGGGATGTGGGCCGGGAATGCGCTCGCGCGGAGATGTGTCACCTGTCACTTTTTGGCGGCAACGAATTGAATATATTGTCAAAACTCAGTGTGACGGCAGGGTGACAAAGTGTCGCCTTTGTCACCCATTTTGCCGCCCCGGTGGCTGGAATTGGTTTCGCGCAGAGGCGCAGAGGAAGCAGGGGGCGCAAAGGGGTTCTGCTCGTCGCGAAGCAGCTCTGCCGGCGGTCGCATCGCGGAAATCTCCAGTGCCGGCCAGGACATCAGCCTTCGGCTCAGGATATTTCTCGGCGGCCTTTGCTTGCTCTGCTGCGCGAACCA
This sequence comes from uncultured Alphaproteobacteria bacterium, assembly GCA_963791765.1. Taxonomy (GTDB): domain Bacteria; phylum Pseudomonadota; class Alphaproteobacteria; order Sphingomonadales; family Sphingomonadaceae; genus Novosphingobium. The sequence goes on along the minus strand of CAWBTL010000002.1, from coordinate 835,081 downwards.
ATCAGGCCTTGTACGGATGCACTCGATCGAGCCAGCTTGTCCTTGCATTCCCGCCAGAACCCGCTAAGCGCCCCCTTCCTGCTTCGACAGGCTCAGGACGAGCGGTTGGGAAGGAACCCAAGAAAGCCGGAGGGGCCCCGCAATCGTGCGGATCAGCCAGCGATCGGTTGGAATAGAGAAAGGCATGGCATGCCGCTATACGAGCATGTTTTCCTGGCGCGCCAGGATCTGAGCCAGGCGCAGGTCGATGCGCTGGCCGCTCACGCTACCGAGATTGTCGAAGCCAACCAGGGCAAGGTCACCAAGACCGAGAGCTGGGGCCTCAAGGGCCTCGCCTACAAGATCAAGCGCAACCGCAAGGCGCATTTCGTGATGCTCAACATCGAGTCTCCCGGTGCCGCGATCGCCGAGCTTGAGCGCCAGACCCAGATCAACGAAGACGTCATCCGCTACCTCACCGTCCGCGTCGACGAGCATGAGGCCGGCCCGTCCGCGCAGATGCGCAAGCAGGACCGCGAACGCCCCCGCCGCCGCGACCGCGAGGAGTACTGAGCCATGGCACGTGCATTTTTCCGCCGCCGCAAGAGCTGCCCCTTCTCCGCCAAGGGTGCGCCGAAGATCGATTTCAAGGACGTGCGTCTGCTGCAGGGCTTCATGTCCGAACGCGGCAAGATCGTCCCCAGCCGCATTACTGCGGTATCCGCCAAGAAACAGCGCGAGCTGGGCCAGGCGATCAAGCGTGCGCGCCAGATCGGTCTCCTGCCCTATCTCGTGAAGTAGGAGGAACTCCCCATGCAGATCATCCTCCTCGAACGTATCGAGAAGCTCGGCACCATCGGCGATGTCGTGTCCGTCAAGGACGGCTACGCGCGCAACTATTTGCTGCCGAACAAGAAGGCGCTGCGCGCCAATGATGCCAACCGCAAGGTCTTCGACGCCAACCGCGCCAGGATCGAATCCGACAACGCCGACCGCCGTGTCGAGGCCGAGGCTGCCGGCAAGGGCGTCGACGGCATGAGCGTGGTGCTGATTCGCGCCTCGTCGAATTCGGGCCAGCTTTATGGTTCGGTTTCGGTGCGCGATATCGTCGATGCGCTCAATGAGCAGGGCGCGAATGTCGGCAAGTCGATGATCGTGCTGGAACGCCCGATCAAGACCATCGGCGTGTTCGACGTGCGCGTTTCGCTGCACCCGGAAGTGTCAGTTGGCGTCAAGGTCAACGTCGCGCGTTCGCCGGACGAAGCCGCGCTGCAGTCGCAGGGCGTCGATGTCATGGCGGCGATGTTCGAAAGCGACACTGCCGGCTTTACAGAGGCCTTCGATCCCAATGCCGAACCGGGTGAAATTCCGGCGGATGTGATCGAAGATGCGGCGGCAGCAGCCGCTCAGGAAGGCGAAGCCGAGGCCTGATCGCATTGGACCGGAACCGAATAAGGGAGGGGGCGCTGCGGCGTCCCCTTTTATATGAGGGCTTTGCTTTGCGGGCTGGTGCGCGGTAACGATGGGCGATGGTTACCACCGGAGAAATCATCGCGCAGCTGACCCTCATTTACGACGAGGCGGTGGCTACGTTGCAGGCCGATATCGTGCTGTTCGCAACCGACGGCACACCGCCCCCGCCGGAACGCCGCTCGCAGCGCAGCTGGTGCTATCCCGAACTGCTCATCGCCTATTCGGGCGGCGAGCGGCGCTCCGATTCCACCCGTTCGTTCGGACGTCTCGGGCGCACTGGCGACTATCGCTGCACAGTGACCCGTCCAGCGCTGTTCGGCGGCTATCTTGCGGAACAGCTCGAACTGCTCTGCGCCGATTATGACGTGACTGTCACTGCCAGGAAGTCTCAGCAGGAGATTCCGTTCCCCTATGTGCTCGAGGGCATCGCCAGCCTGGGTACAACCAGCGCCGCGCAGCTGGCGCGGCATTTCCCGGTGACCGATCTGGCCCATATCGGCGACGAACTGGCCGACGGCTTCGATCTGGGGCTGCCGGGCGAACCGATGCCGCTGGCGCTGTTCGACGCCTTGCGCACCGACTACAGCCTGGCGCGGCTGACCCACTACACCGGCACCGCAGTCGACCACTTCCAGCGCTTCATCCTGTTCACCAACTACCACCGCTATGTCGATGAATTCGTCGACTGGGCGGGGCGGCAGCTGGGGGCGGACGGCTATGAGGCGCTGGCGGGGGCGGGCGGGCTGTACCTCGACCAGCGCACCGAAAACGCCCATCTCGGGCTGTCCGACACCGCCTGGCGCAAGCACCAGATGCCTGCCTACCACCTGATTGCCCCAGATCGCGACGGCATCAGCCTGGTCAACATCGGCGTCGGCCCGGCCAACGCCAAGACCATCACCGATCACCTCGCTGTGCTGCGGCCCGAGGCCTGGCTGATGATCGGACATTGCGGGGGCTTGCGCGATACCCAGCAGATCGGCGACTATGTGCTCGCCCACGCCTATCTGCGCGACGATCACGTGCTCGATCCGGTGCTGCCGCCGGAGATCCCGCTGCCGGCGATTGCCGAAGTGCAGCTGGCGCTGGCCCGGGCGGCCGAGATGGTCAGCGGTGCGGGCGGGATGGACCTCAAGAAGCGGATGCGCACTGGCACCGTCGTCACCACCGATGACCGCAACTGGGAGCTGCGCTACACTGCATCGGCGCGCCGCTTCAGCCTGTCGCGCGCCGTCGCCATCGACATGGAGAGCGCCACCATCGCCGCGCAGGGTTTTCGCTTCCGCGTGCCCTACGGCACCCTGCTCTGCGTTTCGGACAAGCCGCTGCACGGCGAGATCAAGCTGCCCGGACAGGCCAACCGTTTCTACGAGGAAGCCATCGCCGCCCATCTCAAGATCGGCGTCTCCGCCTGCGACCTGCTACGCGCAGAGGGCTCACGGCTCCATTCACGCAAGCTGCGTGCGTTCAATGAGCCGCCGTTCCGGTAAGCAGTCGGCGCTACTTCATCGCGTACTGGCCGGCCTCGGCGCTGAAATTGTCGCGCGCGAAGGCCTTGGCGGCGGCTGCGGTCTTGAAGCACTCTTCCTGCAGCGCCGATGTGACAATCGGGTAACCCTGCGAATTGTAGCGCGTGTCTCTGACAGTCAGGCGGAAGTGGCCTTCATCGTCCTTCTTGATCAGGAACGGACGGGTTTTTTCCCAGGTCATGCGCGTACTCCTAGTTAAGTTCAGTCGAGCCGGCGTCCGGGCATCCGGGCCGGGGGATTGCTTATAGTTCCGCGCTGGCCTCAGCCCGCTGCAGGGCGAGCTCCGCGGAAATGGCACGGGTAGCTTCATGCTCCGACTTGCGATCGGCCAGTGCCTGCCAGGCAGCCTGCGAGCGCAGGAATTTTTCGCGCAGGTTGGGAAGCATCGAATCTTCCGCCGCCTTGGCGCAGATATCGACCTGTCCGAGGTAGAAATTGCGCTCCGAAGCCATTGGCAACTCCCATTTTCACGGAAAACGTGACTACCCGCGGCGACATGCGCGCGGAGCAAGGCAGCGTGTTAAGGAACGAAAGGCCATAGCCGGGAGTCCCGTCGCAAGCGACGTTAGCCCGGCATCGTTAGGCCATAGCCGTACAAATTGCAACGATCATCGCGCCGGGCGGGCGGCATCTTTATTCGGCAGTGCGGGCGCCGCTCATCACCAGCCGCAGGCTTTGCCCTTGTTCTGCGCCGCTAGCCAGCGCGTCAGTGGCGCAAAATAGCGGATCATCGGCTTGCCAGAAATTTCGCGCGAACCCGTGAAGGCCTGCAAGGCATCGGGCCAGGGTTTTGACGCGCCCATCGCCAGCATCGCATTGAGCCGCTCGCCGACCTGCTTGTTGCCAAAGAACGAGCAACGGTGCAGCGGACCCTTCCAGCGCGCCTGTTTGCAGGCTGCTTCGTAGAACTGGAACTGCAGCACCCGGGCGAGGAAGTAGCGGGTGTAGGGTACCACCGCAGGGATATGATACTTCGCCCCCGGATCGAAGGCATCGGCCCCTCGCGGGGCTGGTGGAACGATTCCCTGATATTGGAGCCGCAGGTCGGTCCACCCCTGCTGGTACTGCGCCGGCTGCAGCTGGCCGGAGAACGCCTGCCAGCGCCAGCGGTCGATCAGCAGGCCAAAGGGCAGGAAGGCGACCTTGTCCATCGCCTGGCGCAGCAGCAGGCCAGTGTCCTTGCTGGCATCGGGCACCTTGCTACGGTCGAGCAGACCGATCTGGACAAGGTAGTCGGGCGTCATTGACAGCGCGATGGCATCGCCGATCGCCTCGTGGAAGCCATCGTTGGCTCCGTCGAGATAAAGCGGGGGCTGCTTGTTGTAGGCGCGCTGGTAATAATTGTGGCCCAGTTCGTGGTGAATGGTGACAAAGTCATCGCCATTGATCTTGATGCACATCTTGATGCGCAGATCGTCGACATTATCGACGTTCCAGGCCGAGGCATGGCAGACTACCTCGCGGTCGGCGGGCTTGACGAATTGCGAGCGCGTCCAGAATGTCTCGGGCAGCGGTGCGAAGCCCAGCGAGCTGAAAAAGCCCTCACCCGCCTTGACCATCTTGACCGGGTCATATCCCTTGGCCTGGAGCAGCTGCGTGACGTCATAGCCGACATCGCCAGCGCCCGGCGGGGCGACAACGTCATAGATGTTGCCCCATTCCTGCGCCCACATGTTGCCCAGCAGATCAGCGCGGATCGGGCCGGTTTTCGCCTGGACGGCGTCGCCGTATTTCTCGTTGAGCTTGGCACGGGTGTAACAGTGCAGCTGGTCGTAGAGCGGCTTGACTTCGGTCCACAGCTTCTCGGTCAGCGCCGTGAACTGCGCGGGTGTCATGTCATAGTTCGACCGCCACAGCGCGCCGGTATCATCATAGCCCAGCTCTTTCGCCCCTTCGTTGGCCAGAGCGGTGAGCCGCGCATAATCCGCCGCCACCGGCTTGCCGACATTATCGTGCCATGTGGTCCACATTTCCTTGAGCTCGGCGGGATTGCGGTTGGTGCCCATCGCCTCTTCGATGTCGGATCCGCCGATCGGCTTGCCGTTCAGCGTGCCCTGCCCTTTGCCATAGACGCCCTGCATCCGCGCCTTGAGCGTGGCGACCTCGTCCGCCGCACCTTCGCGGGTGGGCGCGGGCAGGGTGATCGCGGTGCGCATGCGGTCAAGCTTGCGCTTGGTATCGTATGACAAGCCCGGCAGGCTGGCGAAGCTTGCCGCCTGCTTGGCATTGCGCACGACAATATTGGTCAGCGCCGCATCGGCCCGCGCCGTCAGTGCTTCGGTGTCCTGATTGATATAGGATTCATAAACCCAGCTTGCCTGCCCAGCTTCGTTGACCGCCTTGAGCAGGTCCTTCTCAGCCTTGGCTACGAACGCGTCTGCCGCTGCAACATCGGACGGAGCCTGTTGGGCCAGTGCCGGAACCGGAGCGAGCGCTGCGGCCAGTGCCGCCAGCGATACGAGTTGCTTCATTATCGCACCCCTTTATATTAAACAGGTTAAACGCGTCTCCCGCACGCCAGGTTCCACAAGGCTTACGAAGCCGGACCCGCTGGTCAAGCAGAGATTATCAGGCCGCGAGGAAGCTGGTCATCGCTGCACCCAATTGACGCTGCGTCACCGAGGACATGTGGGTTCCGGGTACCTCGACATATTTTCCCTGGGGCAACGCATCTGCGAGCGAGGGGGCGGAGCCATTGTCCTGATCGTCAGCCCCGCAGACCACCAGCGCGGGCATGGTGATTCGCGCCAGCGCCTCTTCAGGCGTATCGTCGACCGAGCCCAGCAGCAGCCGCGCCGCCACCCTGTCGACCTGCATGGTCTTCATGAACTGCTTGGCGAACCAGGCCGGATCGCCGCGTTCGATCCGGTCATAACGGTCGATGGCATCGATGAAGAAGGCACTGCGCCGCGCCCAGCCGGACAGCCCTTCCAGCCCCATCCCGCCCAGGATCAGGCGGCGCGGGGTGAGGCCCGCCAGCACGCTGCGCACCGCCGTGCGCGCACCGAGCGAGAAGCCGCCGAGATCGTAATCCGTGAGGTTCAGCGCCGACACCAGTGCCAGCACATCCTGAACCAGCACATCGGGAGGATAGGCAGTGGGATCATGCGGCGCATCGCTTTGACCGTGGGCGCGCAGATCGGGCATGATCGCCTCGAACCCCGCTTCGGCCAGCTGCGCGGCGGTGCCGTATTTGATCCAGTTGACATGGGCGCTGGAGAACAGGCCATGCAGGAGGACGGCAGGGCGACCGGAACCGAGGCGATGGACGGCAAGCCGGGCACCGCCTTGGCCGGGATGGAAGGTGGTGCGAACTTCTGTCAACAAGCCGCTCCGAGCATATGGACCGGATAATCCAGGCCGCTCCCCTGGCAATTCGCTTGAAACTTCGCATCTGCCGTAATCAGCGGCACTTTGAGTTCGATGGCAGCTATTAAAAATATGCAGTCATGCACTGGATGTGGCAGCTTGAGCGCCATAGCCAACGCTGCATCGATGAACGACAGGGCCGGCAGGAATGTCACGGCATCGGGCAAAATGGCTGTTGAAGCCTTCGCCTGATCTGCTGTTATTTCACCTCGCTGTACCTTCTTGAACAAGGCATTGGCGAATTCGGCCATGATGCAATCGGGAGCAATCAGGACTTCGGACAGCAATGCCAAAGCGTCAGCCGTTCCCTGTTCGATCCCGGCTCCGTCTTCGGGAATTACCCATTTGACTGCTACGCTGGTGTCTATGACAAGCATCTACCAGCGATAGCCATCCCGGTCTTCTCGTACCAATTGCTCGGAAGGGGTCTGCTTGACTCCCTTAGGTGTCATCGCACGGATTTCCGCGAGCCTTGCCAGAAGCTCCTCTTTCTTCAATTTGCTGGGCGGACGAAGCATCGTCAGCGCTTCACGCACCTCGGCCTCAAGCGAACGCTTGTTGCGAGCCGCCGCTTCGCGATAATCGGCGATCAAATCGTCATCGAGATTGCGGATCAGTATCTGGCCCATCCGCGAATGATATCACTTTGCAATCGTCGTGACAATCCTGCTGCCGTTTGAGCCGATCGATCTGGCTTTTGGTGGCAGCGTCGGCGAAGCGTTTGGGCGCGCGGTTGCTGAGGAAGCAGGCTTGGCGGGTGCCGACCACTGCGCCGAGGTGGCAGACTGACACTTCCACGCAGTAGACCGCGCGTTGAATGCCGACATCCTCCGGCCGTCATTTCGCTGGTAATGGCGGGGGCGAATTCGGAGTCGGGGGGAGGGGGCTAACCCTCGCGGAGGTCGTTCATGAACGCCACCAGCGCGGCGGAAACCTCTTCGGGCCGCTCCTGCTGGATCCAGTGCCCGGCGCCGGGGAGCACTATTTCCACTCGCAGATCGGCGCAGAGCTTGCGGTTTTCCTCCAGGGCATTCTCGAACATCGCCAGGACAATCTCCCGGTCGCCGCACAGGAATCCGGCGGGCTGCTGGATGATTTCGCTGGGAAGGGCCGATGCCTGCGCGGCATTGGCGGCGAGGGTTCGGTACCAGCAGAGCGGGCCGAAGAAGCCGTTGTCGGCGAAGGTCTGCGCATAAACATCGAGCTCGGCGTCGCTCATGAACGACAGCGGGCCGGGGGGCGGCTCGGCCATGCCTTCGAGCAGGGTGGAATTGCGCGGGCGCGGCTTCATCCATTCGAACTGCGGCACATCGCCCGACAGCGCATGGTAGATGCGCTTCAGGGCATCGCGCGGATCGCGCTCAAGCTCGGCCTCGCCGACGCCGATCTCCTGGAAATAGCGCATGTAGAAGAAGCTGTCCGGGAAGGCGGCGTCGATCGCGGCGAGCGATGGCGCTTTGCTGCCGAGATAATGCGGCACGCTGAGCGAGAAGACGGCGCGGACCTGCTCGGGAAAGCGCAGCGCACAACGCCAGGCGACGGGCGAGCCCCAGTCATGCCCGACCGCAACCCATGTCTCGAAGCCCAGCGCCCGGGCAATCGCCGCCATGTCGTCCGCCGAGTGATCGGTCGAATAGAGCGCGGGGTCGGCAGGCTTCGACGATCCGCCATAGCCACGCATATCGGGCACCGCGACGGTATAGCCCGCCGCCGCCAGCGGTCCGATCTGGTGGCGGTATGAATAGGCCAGTTCCGGCCAGCCATGCATGAGTATCGCAAGCGGCCCGGAACCCGCCACCCGCACCGCCAGTCGGACATCGCCTGACTGCACCATCCGTATCTCGCCGATCATATGCCGCATCCATTTGCCGTTTGGCGAAGCTAACCATGGGGAAGTTGCGGGAGCAAGGTATAATCCTGGCCCCATTCGCCCGTGCCAAACTGTTTCATTGCTATTGGCCCCCATAGCGCCTATATCGCCGGGGCTGACGTCGCTTGCGACGGATAATGGGTTGCTCCGGCATCCCCTCTTTGTCCCGTTAATTGATGCCGAAGCCGGGATGAGCCGCTGTTGGCCTATGCCCGTCACTCCATGGGACAAAGGATACCCATATGACTATCGGAACCGTAAAATTCTTCAATGCCGACAAGGGCTATGGCTTCATCGCGCCGGAAGGCGGCGGGGGCGATGCCTTCGTGCACATTTCGGCCGTGGAACGTGCCGGCATGCGCACGCTGGATAAGGACCAGCGCGTTTCCTACGATCTGGAAACCGACCAGCGCGGCAAGACTTCGGCCGTCAATCTCGCGGCTGCCTGAAGATAGATAGCGGTGCGGATGGCCCTGGTGGCCGTCCGCACCGTGATCTTCGGCCAAATACCTAACCAACCAAAGAAACTCTACACCTATGGCTTCATATAACGCTCCCAGCTTTCAGGAGCGCACGGCGCTGGCCAAGCAGGCCCGCGAAAAAGCGCTCGCGCAATTGCGGAGCAAAGCTCCCCCCACCGAAGCAGAACTCGCCGAACGCGCAGCGGTTCGCCTTGCTCGCGAAGAGGCTGCGGAAGCGAAACGCGCCGCCCGGCTTGCCGCTATCGAGCAGGAAAAGGCTGACAAGGCAGCGAAGAAGCTGGCCGCTGCCGCCGACGAAGAGGCAGCCGCCGCAGCCCTTGTCCAGACCGAAGAGGAAAAGAGCGCTGCCCGCGCCGCGCGCTATGCCGCGCGCAAGAAGCGCCGCGGCTGACGCGCCTCTCCGCCTTCACAACCACAAACAACTTGCCGCCCTGCTGTTCGCAGTGACAAGATGTATCCCGTACACGGGAGAGCATCATGCCGCGCATCAAGGTCAACGGGATTGGCATCGAATACGAACTCCACGGGCGCGCGGGTGATCGGGCGGTCGCGCTGACCCCTGGCGGGCGCTTCCACATGGATACGCCGGGCATCCGCGCCTTTGCTCAGGAACTGGCCACCGGCGGCCGCCGCGCACTGATCTATGACCGGCCGAACTGCGGCAAGTCCGACGTATGCCTGGCCGGTGCCAGCGAATCCGAAATGCAGGCCGAGGTGCTGACCGGGCTGATCCGCGCGCTCGATCTGGGGCCGACGGCGATTGTCGGCGGCTCGGGCGGAGCGCGGGTATCGCTGCTCGCCGCCGCACGCGATCCGCAGATCTGCTCGCATCTGGCGGTATGGTGGATTAGCGGCGAGCCCATCGGACTGATGCAACTGGCGGTCTATTACTGCGGCGAGGCGGCGACGCTGGCCAGCAGCGGCGGCATGGAAGCGGTGATGAGTGCCAGTTCATGGGCCGAGAATTTTGCGATGAACCCGGCCGCGCGCGCCACCATCCGCTCGATGGACCCCGACCGTTTTATCGCCATCATGCAGCAATGGGCCTCGGCCTATGTACCATCCGACATTTCGCCTGTGCCGGGGATGAAGCCGGTCGACTTCGCGAGGCTGACCATGCCCGCGCTGGTCTTCCGCAGCCACCGCAGCGACCTTTCGCACACCGAGACCACCAGCCTGTGGGTCCACCGCCTGATCCCCCACGCGCAGCTGCTGCTGCCCCCGTGGCGTGACGACGAATGGAACTACCAGGCGGCGCAGACCCAGGCGGGCAAGGGGCACTCGCTGTTCATCAGCTGGCCGAAGCTGGCGCCGGTCATTCTGGAGTTTCTGGAGGGAACACAGCAATTGTGACCCGCCTGATCCTCCCCATTTGCACATCGCGTAAATGGATAGGATTCATTGATTCACGTTTGCGGTGGTTGACCCTAGCCCGGTTCGCTCAAATCACATTGGCTCGTAAGTTAGGCAGAACATAATAAATCTACGCTAGAGCCGGGGCACAGGAGCTCAGACGGCGATGGACCAACTAACCCCGACCTATTTGGACGATCTGCGCCAGCTTGGGATCATTCTGCTCGCATATGTGGCGATAACCTCCGTGATCGGACTTCTCGTCCGCTGGCACAAAAAACAGCCGCTGTTCAAAGTTCCCTCTATCGGCAAGTGGATAGGCGACAATTTCATTATCGTCCCGCTGATCCTGATACTCGGGGTTCAACCGATCCTCGGACGGCTCGGCGTTCCGGACTGGCTGTCGTTCGTTGGCTTTGGCATCGTTGCTGTGGTGGTTCTGCTATTTGCCTTCTACAAGATGCAGCACAACCTTTCGGCGCAGGCAACGGTGCATGGCATCGAGAATCCAGACGGCCGCGAGATGCCGGCGGTGCCGCCAAGCCGCGACGAAACGGCTCTGGGTCGCAAGCTCTTGCTGGCGTTAGGGCTGCTGGTGCTGATCGTTGCTGCGCTGGTCATCGCCTTGCCGACCTCGCCGGAACTGATGCTGGATGACAAAGCGCAGAGCGCAGCGGGGCAAACGGCATCCGGTGTGCGTGCCATGGTGGTTCTGCTAGCAACCCTGGGCCTGCTTGCGGCGCTTGCCTGGCTGTTCGCCGGACGATGGCCAGGCAAGGTCTGCATCCGAGGCGGAATCGAAATCGAAGCCTCGCCTGGTGAAATCTGGGATGCATTGGTATTCCGCGCAGGCGAGCCCCATTTCCGCAATATCTACAGCCGGATAGAGAGGCTGGGCGAGCCCGGCGAGGTCTATCACCTGCATTACCTGGTGTTCGAGAACTGCGGCAGTTGCGGTCTGCCAAAGCATCCGGAAGGCAGCGGCCTGGTCAATCGCCTGGAGGTGCTGGAAGCACGCAGGCCTGAAATCTACCGCACCCGCTCGCTGCCTGAAGGGATGGATGGCATGAAAGGCGATGCCTCAAAATGGTTCGACGTCGAGGAAGAAACCATCCGCATCGATGCCTTGCCAGGCGGGCGCAGCAAAGTCGAAAGCGAATCGAGCGTCATGCGTCCCAAGGCGTGGATGGCGGCGCTGTTGCGGTTCGGTAATCCGATCGGCGAGAATCTGCTCAATCTCAAGGCGCATCTGGAAGGCGCGGCCGACGATTCCATATACATGACCGCTCAACTGCGCTTCGAAGCGGCCCGCAATGCACCGCGTCATTGCGGGTGCCCCGCGACATAGGTGCGGCATTAAGCCCGCCTCAGCCGAGTTCGCTCGCGAAGGTCGTATCCGGTCCGGTGGGCAGCGCCGACATCCGCTCGAACACCGTCCGCCCATGCAGCGCCGGACCGCCCCAGCTGCTCTTGAGCGCCAGCGCCCGCTTGAGGAAAAAGTGGACATCGACCTCCCAGGTCATGCCCATCGCGCCGTGGACCTGCACCGCGGTGCGGGCGGCGAGTTCGGCGGCGTCTCCAGCGGCGATCTTGGCATGGGCGGCGCGCGCGCGTGAAGCCATGGTGCCAAGCGGCAGTTCGGCGGCAGCGGCGTGGACCACCGGCCGCGCGAATTCGACCTTGACCTGGGCTGTTGCCAGCAAGTGTTTTACCGCCTGATAGCTGCCGATGGGCTTGCCGAACTGGTTCCGGTCACGCGCGTAGGCGACGGAAATATCGATGCAGCGCTGGGCCAGGCCGATCATCTGCGCCGCGGCGAGGATTGCGCCGCGCTCCGCAGTGTCGCCCCAGCTCTTGGCAACCAGGGTTGCGGGCGCGGGGGTCCATTCGGCCGTGAACAGGCGGCGGAAGGGATCGATGCTCTCCTGCCGAACCAGCCGGGCTTCGATGCGATCGACCAGGTGCACATCCTCACCGTCAGTCAGCAGCAGCGCCACGGCGCTGTCGGCGTCCGCGATCGTGCGGTTGGCGGGATGACCCAGCGCGATATGGTTCCCGCCCAGCGCCGAAGCCAGCAGGCCGCGATTTTCGCTGAGGCCGGCGAGCAGGGGAATGGCAATTCCGGCCAGCTCGACCAGCGGTTCGGGCAGGCCTACATAGCCTGCCGCCTCGGCAATGCCGATGAAGTCCGCCAGATCCAGCCCCATACCGCCCGCCGCTTCGGGGGCAAGCATGCCCATCAGGCCCATTTCGCAGATTGTCCGCCAGCGGCCCTCGTCGTGTGCCTCGCCGCGCTCCAGAAGCTTGCGCAGATCGGCCGGGGTGCAGCTTTCCACCAGCATGTCGCGCGCGGCTTCGGTGATCGCCAGCTGGTCTTCGGTGAAGGCGAAATTCATCGGCTCACCCTCTCGGCAGGCCGAGCATGCGCTCGGCGATGATGTTGCGCTGGATTTCGTTCGATCCGGCATAGATCGGGCCGGACAGGGCGAAGATGTATTCTTCCAGCCATGTGCCTGCCTCGGGCGCACCGGGCAGTTCCGCCTGCTCGCCCAGGATATCCAGCGCGGCGGCGGTGATGGCGATGTCGAGCTCCGACCAGAAGATCTTGTTGGTCGAGCTTTCCGGGCCGATCTTGCCGCCGGCGTCGAGCTTCGAGGCAACCTGATAGACCGACAATGCATAGGCATCGGCATCCATCCAGCATTGCGCAACGCGCTCGCCAATCGAGGCTGGCAGGCGGTCCTGGTTGGCCCGATAAAGCGCCACCAGCCGGCTGGCCGCTGCCTGAAAGCGCGCCGGGCTGCGCAGCATCAGCCCGCGCTCGAAACCGGCAGTGGCCATGCAGACCTGCCAGCCCTGGCCCTCGTCACCCAGCCGGTTGGCGACGGGTACCCGGACATTGTCGAGGAATATCTCGGCGAAGACCAGCTTGCCGTCCATCCGCGCGATCGGGCGGCGGGTGATGCCGGGCGCGTCGAGCGGGAACAGGATCAGGCTCATCCCCTTGTGCCGCTCGCTGCCCGGTTCGCGGAACAGGCCGAATGCCCAATCAGCAAACACCGCGCGGCTCGACCAGATTTTCTGGCCGTTGAGGATGTAGCTGTCGCCATCTCGCGTGCAGGTGGAGCGCACGCCCGCCAGATCGCTGCCCGCGCCGGGTTCGGACCAGGCCTGCGCCCAGATGTGTGTCCCCGCCGCCATCGCCGGCAGGAAACGTGCTTTCTGTTCCGGCGTGCCGAATTCCATCATCGTCGAACCTAGCAGGCAGATGCCGTTCTGATTGACCCGGGTGGGCGCATTGGCGCGGTAGTATTCCTCCTCGAAGATCAGCCAATGGATCAGATCGAGCCCGCGCCCGCCCAGTTCCTCGGGCCAGGTGACCATGCCGAAGCGGCCCTGATTGAGCTTGCGCTCCCAGTCGCGGTGCGCCTCGAAGCCTTCGGCCGTGAGGTCGAAGGAGGGCAGCGGCGCAGCCGGGACATTGGCTTCCATCCACGCGCGAACTTCGGCGCGGAAGGCGCGTTGTTCAGGGGTGTAGGCGAGGTTCATCCGCCTTTTTGTCCTGCGGCCGCGGCGGCTTCGGCCTGTTTCTTGTTGGCCGCCGCCATCGACTTGCCGTCAAAGCCGGCGATTGCATCGCCCATGGTCAGGTCGTTTTGCGCATGGGCGAAATGGTGCATGTGATAGACCGCGTCCATCGCCGTGCGTTTGCCGCCCAGGTCCTCGACGTGATTGATAGCCTGTTTGGTCAGCCAGACGCCAAGGCGCGGCTGCGCGGCGAGTTTGGCGGCGATGGCGGCGGTGGCCTCGCGCAGTTCGTCGCGCGGGACGATCTTGTTGACCATGCCGAACTGTTCGGCGCGGGCAGCGCTCATCCGCTCGCCGAGCAACAGAAACTCCTTGGCGATGCGCGGTGGCAGTTCATAGGCATGCGCGAAATATTCGACGCCGGGGAAGCCCATGCGCACCACCGGGTCCTGAAAGAAGGCGTCGTCCGAAGCGATGATGAGGTCGCACACCCAGGCCAGCATCAGACCGCCAGCGATGCAGGCGCCCTGGACCATGGCGACAGTCGGCTTTGGCGCCTCGCGCCAGCGGCGGCACATGCCGAGGTACTGTTCCTTCTCGCGCGTATAGAGCAGTTCCGCGGCGGGCTTGTTGGTGTGGCCGGGCAGCAGCAGCGCCTTGTCGAACTCCTTGTGCACATCGCGGCCCGGCGTGCCGATATCGTGCCCTGCGGAGAAGTGCTTGCCTTCGCCGGCCAGCACGATGCAGCGCACCGCGTCGTCACCCACCGCACGCTGGAAGGCCTCGTCGAGCGCATAGGTCATCTGGCCGTTCTGGGCATTGTTGAACTGCGGCCGGTTCATGGTGATCCAGGCCACGGCTTCGGCTACTTCGTAGCGCACCGGCTCGTCCGTCTCGTATACGACGTCCACCTTGCGGGGTTCGACCAGGTCGCTCATGTTCTTGTCTCCAACAGCACCAATGCATCCACCGCCACCGCACCCCCGGAACCATAAGGGCCTTCGGGCAGCACCAGCAACGGATTGATCTCAACTTCGCGCAAAGCATCGCCGCCTGCAAGCACTGCCTCGCCTAGCGCCGCAATGGCGCGTGCTGCGGCGGCCACATCGGCCTTCGGCGCGCCGCGATAGCCGTCGAGAAGCTTGAAGCCCTTGAGGCTGCGCAGCATCGCCTCTGCCCCGGCGGCATCCACCGGCAGCAGCGCGTGGCAGGCGTCTTTCATCAGCTCGGTCCAGACCCCGCCGAGCCCGACAGTCAGCATCCAGCCGAACACCGGATCGCGGGTGATCCCGGCAAGGATTTCGACGCCGCCCTGAAGCATCGGCTCCAGTGTCACGCCTTCGATGGAAACGCCCATAGCCGCGGCCTTGGCCATCATTGCGGTGAAGGCTTCGGCGACGGCATCGCCTGAGTTGAGACCCAGCCGGATCAGCCCATGCTCGGTCTTGTGCGCCACCTCGGCGCTGACCAGCTTGGCGACCAGCGGAAAGCCGATTCGCGCTGCCTCGGCGCGGGCCTGATCGACGGAATGCACCAGCGAGTCCTGCACCACCGGCACCCCGAAGCGCGCGAGCGCCTCCTTGGCCTCGGTTTCGGAGAGGGCGGACCGGCCTGCGGGGAAGGCGGGCCAGCAGGCGGTGGCAATCGCCCGCACAGGCGCTGCCGTGCCGCTCTTTTTCCACGCTCCATAGGCACACACCGCCCGTGCTGCGCGGTCGAAATCGTCGAAATAACCGATGCCATGCGCGGCCAGCCGCTCGCGGTCGGCCATGGCGAAGGTATCGACGACGATGATCGCCTTGCCGCTCTCCGCCGCGGCTTTTTCCACCTGATCGAGAGCCGCGGTCAGGAACGCCCCTGGAGTATAAAGCAGCAGCAGGTCGATGTTGTCGGGCGACAGTGCCAGCCGGATGCATTCGAAAATGAAATCGTTCGAATTGACGGTGTTGCCGGTCATGTCGATCGGGTTGGAGACCATCGAATGGCCGGGGATCTGCGCGCTGAGGCCTTGCTGCACATCTGCGGGAAGAGTCGGAACATCGCCGCCGCCCAGCGCCAGCGCGTCCGCCAGGATCGCCCCCGCCGCGCCCGAAATGCTCAGGATCGCGCAATTGCTGCCCGCGATTTTCGCGCCCAGCGAGTGCAGATAGGCGAGGTTGGCGAGGCCCGAAAGTTCGCCCGCGCGGGCCACCCCGGCGCGGGCAAAGGCGGCGTCATAGGCGGCGCTGTCTCCCGCCAGCGCGGCAGTGTGCGAACGGGTGGCTTCCGCGCCCTTCTCCGATGCGCCGACCTTGTAAACGGCCAGAAGCTTGCCCGCTGCACAGAACTTCGCGGCGGCGGCCAGGAACTTCGGCCCGTCGCGCAGTTCCTCGATATAGCACAGCGCCGATTGCGTCGCCGGATCGCCCGACAGCCAGTCGAGATAGTCGCTGAACTCGACCGCAGCTTCATTGCCGGTGTTGATCACCTGGCTGAACCTGACCCCGGCGCGCTTGGCCATGCGGAAAACGGTGGCGCACATATTGCCGCTCTGGGTGAGCAACGCGGTGCTCCCCGCCGCTTCGCCGGGCTGGAAGCTCTGGCCGAAGGTGGTGAAGATCGCGTCGGTGAAATTGGCGTTGCCCATGGCGTTGGGCCCGGCGATTTTCATGCCGGTGCGGCGGGTAAATTCGGTCAGCTCATCCTGCCGGGCCTGGCCCTGCGCCTCGTTGGTTTCGGCATAGCCCGATGCATAGACCAGCGCCGCCTTGATCCCCAGCGCATGGCAGCGCTCCAGATAGGGCAGCGTAGACTCGGCCGAGAGCGCGATAATCGCCAGATCGACCACCTCGGGAACGGCCTCGATATCGGCATAGGCCAGCTGGCCCTGCACGGTCTGGTTTTTCGGATTGACCGCATAGACGCGCGCGAAGCCCGCGCGCAGCAGCAGGTCCAGCGGCACCCCGCCGATCCGCGCCTTGTTGTCCGAAGCGCCGACAATCGCGATTGAACGCGGCCTGAGCAGGGCGTCGAGGGTGTCCGGGTTACTGCCTGCCGTCATTGCTCCAGCTCTTGCCAATGGTGCTGCGGAATGGGCACTAGCCGCATCCGGAATTATTGCAATAGGGGCTATTCATTCATTGCCTGCTCTGGCGGATTTGCTAAGGGCTGCGGCAGTCGAGATCGTCGAGAATCTGCGCGGGAACAGGCGTGCAGATTCTTGAGAAGGCCCGAATCACAGGAAAGAACTGAACCATGGCAAAGAACTGGATCGACCTTACCGGCCGGGTGGCCGCGATTACCGGCGCAGCCTCGGGAATCGGTCGCGCCGCAGCCTTCGCACTGGCCGAAGTTGGCGCGACGGTGCTGCTGCTCGATCGCGATCTGGCGGGCGCGCAGCTTGTTGCCGATAATGTGACCGCTGCCGGAGGCACCGCTGCTGCCCATCAGCTCGACGTCACCAGCGACGCCGAATGGCAGATCGTCGAGCAATGGATCGCCCAGAGCCATGAACGCCTCGACATTCTCGTCAACAGCGCGGGGGTGATGCTGGCCGACAGGTCGGGCGATCCCGATACCGAAATCTACCGTCAGAGCTTCGCCATCAATGTCGAGGGCTCGCTGCTTGGCATGCGCACGGCGCTGAACTTCATGCGGCTGGCGGGCAAGGGCGTGATCCTCAACATCTCGTCCGCCGCGGCGCTCAAGGGCTCGCCGGTGATGGCCAGCTACGGCGCGAGCAAGGCCGCCATCGCGCATTACACCCGCAGTGCCGCCCTGACCGAGCTGCGCGCCGGGCACGACATCCGCGTGATTTCGGTGCACCCGGGACTGATCGAAACCGCCATGGCGCAGGATTTCTACAACGTGTTCGCCAAGCTCGGCGGGCCCGATCAGGTCGTCGCGGCAACCACATCGGGCCGCGCCGGCGAACCGGAAGAAGTCGCCGACCTGGTGGTGTTCCTGGCATCCGACCGCGCCAGCTTCATTTCGGGGACGGGGATCACGATTGACCGGGCACAGAGTGCGTGACGACACCCAGTTGAGGACCAGCTGCGGCCATGGTTTTGTCCAGAGTCGCGAGAGTCATCCCATGAGCCGAGGCGACGGCAAGATGCAGGGCATCGCCAGCGCGCAGGTTTAGCGCAGGGACATCGCAAAATCGGGCAGCCGTTTCGAAATTGGCTTCGGTCACACTGACAACGGTCAGGCTCTGCTCGACCAGTCGGGTGAAGGTCGCCAGAACCTCTGCGCGCTGGTCTAGCGATAAGGCCCCGGTCCGCAATTTGATCGCAAGCGCGCTGGATATTTCAGTAATCGTCCAGCCGCTTATGTGCAGTGTTCCGGCCTCGGCTCCGTCCAGCCAGTCGCAGATAAGTTGGTTCGATGCTTCAGGTGTCAGGGCGGCGATCAGGACCGAAGTGTCGAGGTAAACCACTAAAACCGGTCTCCATCGCGCATCGTCCGCACTGTCGTAGCCGCATCCGCAGGCTGGACTGGAAGTCGCGCAGCCGCCTGGGCCAGGGCTGCTCCGTCTATCTTGACCTTGGCGACCTTAGGCGGAGACAAACGTGCGGCAGGTTTGCCCCGGCGCAATATTTCGACTGTTTCACCAGCTTGCGCACGATCGACCAGTTCGCTGAGGTGCGCCTTGGCATCGGCAAGATTCACTCCGTCCACGAGCAGTCTCCTGACCAACTTCGTGACTATGTACCATGGAGCTTGAAAGCTGACAAGCCTTGCGCTGTCAGGGCACCCCGATCCCCAGCACCTTGGCCGCATTATCTCGCAGGAACTTCGGCCAGACCTCGTCCCTGAACGGCACCTTGTCCATCTCGGCGAAGATTCGCGAAAGTTCCAGCCCCATCGGGAAATAGCCGCCGTAGATCACCTTGTCCGACCCGCGAGAGTTGGCGAATTCGATGATTTCCTTCGGCCAGTATTTGGGCGCGAAGGCGCTGGTCGAATAGTAGAGGTTGGGCCATTTCAGCAGCAGCTTGATCGCCAGCGCTACGTCAGGTTCCGCCCCGTGGCGCATCACCACCTTGAGCTCGGGCAGATCGTAAGCGACCTCGTCGAGATGCCCGACCCATTGCGGCTGCATCGGAATGCGCGGGCCGGGAAAGCCGACGTTGATGAAGATCGGCAGGTCGAGTTCGATGCATTTGGCATAGATGGGATAAGCCAATTTGCTGTTGATCGGCACCGGCGGCTGCTGGCCGGACGGGAAAAAGGACACGCCCTTGATCAGGCCTTCGTCGAATTCGCGCTGGATCAGCCGGACGGCGTCCATGCCCTTGTTGGGATCGACCGGGCGGATCGCCACGAATCGGTCCGGGTAACGCCGCATCGCTTCCTCGGTGCGGTCATCCGACATGTGGATCACGCCCACACCGATGTTATGCGCATCCATCTGCGCCACGGTTTCCGCGATCGTTGCGAGGCGATCGTCGGTCTCGCCGATCTCGTCGGGGATGTCTTTGAACATGTATTCGGCGGGATGGCGCTGCCAATCGCCCTTGGTACTGGCCACGCCCATCTGGTGCGTATCGCGGAATCCGATCAGCGTATCGATCACTGCGATATCGCGGGGGCGGGGCATGGCACTTCCTTTTCGTGGGCTGTCCGGACGGTATTGCAACACGGCGTGTTCATTGTAAAGAAGAGCGCTGAGGCCTAACTTTCCCCCCGGAGCGTGCCCCTTGAACTTCGACTATACCGACGATCAGAAGGCGCTGAAAGACGAGGCGCGGCGTTTCCTCGCCGATGTTTCGCCGCTGTCGGTCGCGCGCGGGGTGCTGGATAACCCGGCGGCGGGCCATGATGCGGCGCTGTGGGCGCGGATCGGCGAGCAGGGCTGGTGCGGGGCAGCGATTCCCGAGGCCTATGGCGGGCTGGGGCTGGGCTATGTCGAGCTGTGCGCGCTCGCCGAGGAACTGGGCCGGGCGGTGGCGCCGGTGCCGTTCGCCTCCAGTGTCTATCTGTTTGCCGAGGCGCTGCTGATTGCGGGAACCGAAGAGCAGAAACTGGAGCTGCTGCCGCAGGTGGCGAGCGGGGAAATGATCGGCACTCTGGCGGTGTCCGAGGGGCCGGGGGTGCTGACGGCGGACCGCATTTCCGCGCGGTTCGAGAATGGCGTGCTCAGCGGGGTAAAGCTGCCGGTGACCGATGGCATGGCGGCCGAACCGGGCGGTGGTGCTGGCAAACGAAGGCTTGTTTCTCGTCGACCTTACCGGGCCGGGTGTCACGCGGGAGTTCGTCTCGACCATCGATCCCACACGCGGCGCGGCCCGGATTGCCTTCGATCAGGCACCGGCTTCTCCCCTCCCCTTCAGGGGAGGGGCCGGGGGTGGGGGCTCTCCGGTGGAAGCTGCGCCAACCGATATCCCCCACCCCGACCCCTCCCCTCAAGGGAAGGGGCTTGAAACTCTCGCCCGCATCCACGATCGCGCTGCGATCCTCATCGCCTTCGAGCAGCTGGGCGGGGCCGACCGGGCGCTGGAAATGGCGCGCGACTATGCGCTTGAGCGCTATGCCTTCGGCCGCCAGATCGGCTCGTACCAGGCGATCAAGCACAAGCTGGCCGATGTTTTCGTGCGCAATGAAGTCGCCCGCGCCAATGCCTATTACGGGGCCTGGGCGCTGAGCGTCGATGCGCCCGAACTGCCGTTGGCCGCCGCTGCGGCGCGGGTTGCGGGCTGCGCTGCCTATCATCTCGCCGCGAAGGAAAACATCCAGACCCACGGCGGCATCGGCTTCACCTGGGAGGCGGACTGCCATTTCTTCTACCGCCGCGCCCGCCATCTCGGCCTGATCCTGGGCGCAGCGCGTGACTGGAAGCGGCGGCTGGCCGACCGGCTGGAAGCGCGGCTCGAGCTGGAGGCGGGCGCATGAACTTCGACGACAACCCCGAAGAGGCCGCCTACCGCGCGAAAGTCCGCAGCTGGATCGAAGCCAATCGTCCCGATATGTCGCAGCTCGCCCCCGAGGAGAGCCGCAACTGGCATCCGGCGCACAAGGAAGTCGCGCGGCGGTGGCAGGCGACCAAGGCCGACGCGGGCTATGCCTGCCTGTCCTGGCCAAAGCAGCGCGGCGGGGCCGGCGGCACCCAGATCGAGGAAGCGATCTTCAACCAGGAAGAGGCGCGCGCTGGCATCCAGTTCACCTATTTCATGACCGGGCTGCACATGCTGCTGCCGGCGCTGATGGAATTCTCCACCGACGCGGCATCGCTTGCCCGGGTGCCCCCGGCGGTGCGCGGCGAGGAGATCTGGTGCCAGTTGTTTTCCGAACCTTCGAGCGGCTCCGATTCGGCGGGCATCCGCAGCGCGGCGATGCGCGATGGCGATTCGTGGATTATCAACGGCCAGAAGGTCTGGAACAGCGGCGCGCAGATTGCCGACTATGGCATGGTCATCGCCCGCACCGATCCTTCCGTGCCCAAGCACAAGGGGCTGACCGCCTTCTGGCTCGACATGAAGACGCCCGGCGTCGAAGTCCGTCCGATCAGGATGATGTCCGGCGATAACGAGCTGAATGAGGTGTTCCTCACCGATGTGCGCATTCCCGACAACCAGCGCATCGGCGAGGTCGGCGGCGGCTGGAAGGTCGTCATCTCGACGCTGATGAACGAGCGGGCGGCGCTGGGTTCGGGTACCGGGCTGGGCTGGCGCGATATCATGGCGCTGGCGAAACAGCTGCCGTCGTGGGACGGCAGCGTGCTCCAGGATCCCGCCTTCCGCGAATGGCTCGCCGATCTCTATGTCGATGCCGAGGCGATCCGGCTGCTCAGCTTCCGCACGCTCACCGCGCTGTCGCACGGCAAGACGCCGGGGCCTGAGGGTTCGGCCGGCAAGCTGCTGTGGTCGGGGCTGGGCGGGAACCTGTCCAGCCAGGCGCTCGACATCATGGATCACGGCGGACTGATCGACGATCCGGGCACGGCGCTGGCCTCCGGCGCGTTCCAGCACCGCTTCCTGTGGGCGCCGGGTCTGCGGCTGGGCGGCGGCACCGACGAGATCATGAAAAACATCATCGCCGAGCGGGTGCTGGGCCTGCCGGGCGAACCGCGGGTGGACAAGGATGTGCCGTTCCGTGACATTCCGCGGGGGCGGTAACAGGTGTATCGAGTTCCGAACAGTCTGGAGAATCCGATGAGCGCCACAAAAGATCGCGGTTATGCCGAATTGCCGATACCGTTCGGCTGGTTCGCCGTCGCCATGTCAGGCGAGATTGCTTGCGGCGACATCCGCACGCTGCGCTATTTCGGCACCGAATTCGTCATGTGGCGCGGGCAAGATGGGGTGTTGCGCGCGGTCGATCCGCACTGCCCGCATCTGGGCGCGCACCTTGGCGTTGCCAGCACCGTCAACGGCAACGATCTGCGCTGCGCCTATCACCACTGGAGTTTCAACGGAAACGGCGGCGTCACCGACATCCCCTATTCCAATGTCATCCCGCCCCAGCTCAAGCGCGCCTGCCAGCCCAGCTGGCCGGTTTCGGAACGCGATGGGGTGATTTTCGTCTGGTATCACCCCAGGAAAGCCGCGCCCAAATGGGAAGTTGCCGGCCTGCCTGTCCATCCCGACGGCGACTGGGTACTTTACGAAACCTATGACTGGATCATCAATATCCACGTCCAGGAGATCACCGAAAACGGCCAGGACCACGCCCATTTCAATGCGGTCCACGGCGTGCAGGGGCCGCCCGAAGGCGAATTCAAGATGGACGGCTGGGTGCGCCGCAACAAGGTCGTCGCCGAAATGGTCACGCCGCGCGGGCCGATGACCGGGATCATCGACGTCACCGCGACCGGCCCCGGCCAGTCGATCACCGAATTCACCGATATCACCCATGTCGTGCATTCGCAGCAGACCTCGCCGATCGACGCCGAGACCACCCATCTGCGCTGGCAGATGTATCACGCACCCGGGCTCAGCGAGGGCAAGATGCGGGTGACGGCGGCGCGGATTCGCGATCTGGTCAAGCAGGTCAATCAGGACATTCCGATCTGGAACAACAAGATCTACCGCGCCCAACCGCTGCTGGTGAAGGGCGACGGACCAATGCTGGCCTACCGCCGCGCCTATCAGCGCTTTTACGAGTTCGACGATGCCGGGCCGGAGACGGCTGCGGCGTAACCTACCGCTGCTTGTACAGCCACAATTGCGCCGAGGACTGGTCGAGCGCATCGGAGACCTGCATCTCGCCTGATTGGCTCTTGCGCATCATCTCTTCGAAGATCGCGGCAGGATTGTCGGTTTCGATCTCGTAGATGGCAAGATAGGTTGCGGGGGGCGGGTTGGGCGAGAATTCGGCCGGTTCGAAGCGGCGGCCCGAAATTACGCCGGGTATCGCAAGCAGGTCGGCGAGATGGGTGGTGTCGTACCAAGCGTTGTATGCATCGTCCTGGCCCGGCTGGGCGGCACTTGGAACGACGAGAACATATTTGGCCATGCGGTTTCTCCTTCAGGTTATAGTTCATCGATCACACTGCACTGGCAGCCAATGCCCGCCGGTACGCCCCGCAGCCGCGCCACAGCAGCAGCGCCGAGAGGGGTGCGGCGAGGGCGATGGTCAGCGCCAGCGACAGGCCGACCGCCTCGTCGCGGCCGAACAGATAGTCGGTGAAGCCTGCCACCAGCGCCGGGCCGATGCCCAGCCCGATCAGGTTGAGCATGAGCAGGTAGACTGCCGAAACCTGCCCGCGCATCTGGTTGGGGGTCAGTTCCTGCAAGGCGGCGGCTGCGGCGCCCCAGGGCATGCAGCAGCCGAACAGGAACACGAATACCAGCCCCAGCGCCAGCCACGCCGATGGCGCCAGCGCGGCGGCGATGCCGGCGGGCATGGCGATCGCCAGCGCGATCAGCCCGGTGCGGATGTTGGCGTCCAGCAGGCCTCTTGCGCGCAGCCGCGCCGCGATCGTCCCGCCGGTCAGCGCTCCCAGTACGCCGCCTGCCATGATCACCGCGCCATAGCGCAGGCCGGTCTCGGCGGGGGTCCAGCCGTATATGCGCATGAAATAGGTCGGGAACCAGGCGGCGGTGCCGTTCCACATCAGCCCGCTGACGGCAAATCCGGTCAGCACTAGCCCATAGGCGCTGCGGTGGCGGCGCCATCTGCGCAAAGACCGCGCCAAGGCTGGGCTGGACGGCCTCGATCTTGCCGCTGCGAGGCGGCTCGCGCAGGGTCAGCACCAGCAGCGCCACCAGCAGGCCGGGCAGGCCGACCAGGATGAACACGCCCTGCCACGGCTCGATCTGGCCGACGCCGGGCAGGTTCATCGCCGGCATCAGCGCAATCAGCGCGCCGCCGATCATGGTGGCGATGCCCGATCCGATATAGGCCGCGCCCAGATAGAAGCTCAGCGCCAGCGACAGCTGCCGGGGCGGGAAATAGTCGGCGATCAGCGAATAGGCACCGGGCGACAGCGCCGCTTCGCCAACGCCGACGCCGATGCGGGCGATGAACAGCTGGGTGAAATTTCGTGCCAGCCCGCACAGCGCCGTCATCAGGCTCCACACGACGATGCCGACGGCGATGATCGTGGTGCGGCGGCGACGGTCTATCATGCGGCCAATCGGGATGCCCAGCACCGAATAGAACAGCGCAAAGGCGATGCCATGCAGCAGGCTCATCTGGAAGTCGGAGATCTGCAGGCTGGCCCGGATCGGCCCGACCATCAGGGTCAGGATCTGGCGGTCGATGAAAGACACCGCGTAGGCCAGCACCAGCACGGCAACGACATACCAGGCATAGGTTCCGCCTTCAGGCTCGCCGGTCTGCTCTGGCATGATCATCCCCCCTGCATTTTTCTGGCACGAGCGATGCCGCAACAGCGATCATGCGGCAAGGGCCGATATCGCGGGTGGATTTTCTGGCTGGCGCGCGCGATAGGCAGGTGAGACTGGAATCATCCCGCAGGAGAGCGAACATGCCACCACTTCCCCGCCGCAAGGTGTTTATCACCGGCGCCGCCGGCGGCATGGGCCGCGCCTGTGCCCGGCTGTTCGGATCGCAGGACGATCTGGTGCTGACCGATGTCTCGGCAAGCGCGCTGGAAAGCTTCGCCGCCAACCTGCGCAACGATGGCTACAACGTCGCCGCTCATGCCGGAGACATGTCGGACGACGCAGTTATCGCCGCGCTGGTCAGCGACGTGGCCGATGGCAAGCCCTTCGCCATGGTCCACACCGCCGGGCTTTCGCCGTCGCTGGCGGACTGGAAGGCGATCATGCAGGTCAACCTTGTCGCCACCGAAAAGCTGATGCGCGCGCTGGAGCCGGTGCTGGTGCCGGGCACGGCGCTGGTGCTGATTGCCTCGTCGGCGGGCCACATGATGCCCGCCATAGCCGAAGTGGACGCGGTACTGGCCCAGCCGCTCGCGCCCGGCTTTCTCGACATGATGGAGGGGATCATCAACAACATGGGTGGAAGCAATTCACCCGGCGGCATGGGCGGGATCAGCTATTCGCTGAGCAAGCGGGCGGTGCATAGCATGGTCCAGAGCTACGCCATTGCCTGGGGCCCCAAGGGCGTGCGCGTCACCAGCATCTCGCCGGGGATGATCGCGACGCCGATGGGCAAGTCGGAGATTGCCAACACCTCGGGCGCGCAGGCCCTGCTCGATGCAACGCCGGCGGGCCGCGTCGGCACGGCCATGGACATCGCGCTGGCCGCGCAGTTCCTGTGCAGTGAAGCGGCGAGCTTCATTTCGGGCACTGACCTGCTGGTCGATGGTGCCGGCACGGCGGGGATGAAGCGGACGATGGGCCGTGGATAGGGGCCCCCAATCTTTCAATCATCGTCACCCTGAACTCGTTTCAGGGCCCATCGGGCCGCACGACTGGAGCCAGAAGTAATACCAAATCTCGATGATCGAAACCTGCAAAGCCCCTCCCGTTGAGCTGCGCTCGACTGCGTCTCAGGGCAGGGCTATCGCCTATTCCATTTGGTGCCTGTGCATCCCAGTCCCCCTCCCGCTTGCGGGAGGGGTTAGGGGTGGGTCAGTCGGACGAAATCGACGGTTTCGCATCAAATTCAGAAGCGCCCACCCCCAACCCCTCCCGCAAGCGGGAGGGGAGAAGAAAGGGCAGTTCGGAAGATGCGATAGCCCTGCCCCTCCCCTGAGACGCAGTCGAGCGCAGCTCAACAGGAGGGGCTTGAGAGGTCATTTCATCGGGCGCTTGGTATAATACCAATCGCCCATTGCGCCGACTCTGCTCCCCTCCCGTTCAGGGCACGGCTATCGCATATTCCATTTGGTGCCTGTGCATCCCAGTCCCCCTCCCGCTTGCGGGAGGGGTTAGGGGTGGGCCAGTCGGACGAAATCGACGGTTTCGCGTCAAATTCAGACTCACCCACCCCCAACCCCTCCCGCAAGCGGGAGGGGAGAAGAAAGGGCAGTTCGGAATATGCGATAGCCCTGCCCCTCCCATGAGACGCTGTCGAGCGCAGCTCAACAGGAGGGGCTTGAGAGGGCATTTCATCGGGCAGTTGGTATAAGGGCGCAAACCGTGAGGTTATGCTCGAAAATCAGAGCTGCGGGTCCGTTGCCAAATGGGCCCTGAAACGAGTTCAGGGTGACGGATTTGACGAGATTTCATCGAATGCAAATTGCCCTGCATTCAGGGAGGCGCGGCCTTTCCATCTTCCGCCTCGGCAAACACCCTGGCCAGCAGACGCAGCACGTCCTTCTTGATCTTGCCTGAGGGCACTCTCGGCAGCTCGTCCACCAGCCGCAGATGTTCGGGGAACTTCTGCTTCGCCAGCCCCGCCTCACCGAGGAATCGCCCTATTTCGGCAAGGTCGATGGTCTGCCCGGGGCGGGGGATGATGAAGGCGCAGCCGATCTCGCCGGTCTTGGGGCTGGGCATGGCGACAATCGCGACATCCGCCACCGCCGGGTGGAGATAGAGTGCGTCCTCCACCTCTTTGGGACTGATATTTTCGCCCGAGCGGATGATAATGTCCTTCTTGCGGCCGGTGATGACGAGGTATTTGCCGTCCACCTGCCGGCCCAGATCGCCCATGCGGAAGAAGCCGTCTGGATCGAAGCTGCCCTCGTTGTCGGCAGGGTTGAGGTAGCCGGCGAACAGCCCCGGACCGCGCGCGACAATCTCGCCTTCCTCGCCTTCGGGCAGGGGCGCGCCGGTCTCGGGATCGACGATCCGCGCTTGGGTCGGCGGCACCACTTCGCCATCGGTGGTCGCGCCATATTCAGCCTGTTCGGGCGAGCGGATGCCCAGCGTGGTGCAGGTCATCTCGGTCGAGCCATAGGCGCGGAAGAACAGCCCGTTCGGAAAGCGGGCGCTGCACTGGCGGATCAGGTTGGGGGAAACGGTGGTGCCGCCGCAGAAGAACAGCCGCAGGCTGGCGATGGCCTCGGGCCGGTCGCCCGCCATGTCGAGCAATTGCTGGAGGAACGGCGTCGCACCGCCGCTGACAGTACAGCGGTTCTTTTCGATGCAGCGCACGCCGTCGTCGCCCGACAGCACATCGATCAGCACGCTGCGGCAGCCTTTGACCCAGGGCATGTCGAAGGCCCAGAACGCCCCGGTGATATGCGACACCGGCGAAGGCATGAACACGACATCGTCGGGGCCGATACCCCAGGCCTCGCCCATGGTGCGCACGCGGTGGTCATAGTCGTAGTGGTTGTGGAGCACGCCCTTGGGCTTGCCGGTGGTGCCCGAGGTGTACATCACCATCATCACCGCCGAGGCATCGACCCTGGGCAGCGCGGCCTGATCCGCCGGGGGCAGCGCCAGCGCCTGATCCCAGGAGAAGCCGCTGCTTCCGCGCACGACGATGACCTCTTCAAGCTTCGGCAGCGAGGCGCGCAGGTCTTCCAAGGTCGCGCGGTGATCGTGCTTGCGGAAAAGTTCCGGCACGAAGATCATTTTTGCCCCGCAATCGGCAACGATATAGGCGAGTTCCGCGCCGCGATAGATCGGCGGGATCGGGTTGACCACCACTCCCACCATCCGCGCCGCCAGGGCCACGACCGTCGCCTCGACCCAGTTGGGCACCTGGAACGAAATGACATCGCCGGGCTGCAATCCGCGCGAAAGGAAGAAAGAGGCCAGCCGCAGCGCCTGGTCCCAGATCTGGGCGCGGGTGAAATGGGTGTCGCCCTCGATCAGGATGATCCGCTCCGGGTCTCCGGTAACAGCGGCGCGGGCGGCATCGACCAGCGTGGTTTCGGTCCAGTGGCCCTCGGCCCGGTAGCGCGCGGCATCCTGTTCGGACCAGCGAATCTGCCAGCCGCTTGGATCGATCTTCACGGCGCTGGTCATGGCAGCTCCTCCAGCTGGACAGTGCGGCCTTCATCGGACGCGAGGCCGATGGCGTCCAATAGCCGGGTGAGGCGTACAGCGGCAACGAAATCGGGCACGGTGCGGGTGCCGCTGCGGATATCGGCCTCGAACTGTGCCCACAACTGAGCGACGTTGACCGGATTGCCCTCCAGCTTCGCCACAGCAAGCGCGGGCTGCGGCTGCGGCTGCGACGGCGGAGTAGTGGTCACGGTCAGGCGGTTGCACTGAAAGCCGCCGGGGTGGTGTCCGTTGATTTCGAGCGTGCCTTCGCTGCCTCGCAGTTCGAAACGCAGCGCAATGGCCTGCCCGCCGACGATCTCGACGCTGGAGACGCAGCCGGTGGAGTGCCGGCCCAGGATCATCATGTGATCGGCGCAGCTGCGTGCAACGGTTTCGTCGCTGCCGGCGATCTGGACGCTGCCTTGCAGGATGCTGTTGCGGGCGGAGACTTCGGCATAGGCACCGACTACCGCCTCGACCAAGGCCAGCGTGTGGCCTCCGGCAATGGTGGCCAGAGTCGCGCCGTTGCGCTTGTCCTGGAGGTAAGCATAGTGCGGCGGGGCGACCAGACCCCATCCGGCGGTGGAGGATACGACCCGCAGGCTGAGCGGCTGGCCGATAGCGCCGTCTTGCACCAGCTCCGCCGCGTGGCGCACTGCGGTGGCATTGGCACCCTGCAAACCGATTGCGACATG
This sequence comes from uncultured Alphaproteobacteria bacterium, assembly GCA_963791765.1. Taxonomy (GTDB): domain Bacteria; phylum Pseudomonadota; class Alphaproteobacteria; order Sphingomonadales; family Sphingomonadaceae; genus Novosphingobium. The sequence goes on along the minus strand of CAWBTL010000002.1, from coordinate 806,506 downwards.
GACCCCGGCAGCGCGCGCCGCTTCCGCCATTTCCTCCGCCTCGGCCAGATCGCGGCCCAGCGGCCATTCGCAATAGACATGCTTGCCCGCCGCCAGCGCTGCCAGCACAATGGCGCGGTGTTCGGGCACCTTGACGGTGACGGCGACGATATCGACATCGGGGTCGCGGGCGAGGTCCAGCGAATCGTCATGGGCCTGGGACGCTCCGAAAGTCTTGGCGGCCGCATCGGCGATGTCCTGCGTCCGCGCTGAAACCGCTGCAATCGCCAGGCCGGGCAGCTTCTGCAGTGCCGGGAAATGCGCGTCGCGGAACCAGCCGCGCTCGACATTGGCACCGGCTACGCCGAGACGGAGCGGCACCTGCGCCATCACCGCGACCGCGGCAGGCCGAGCACGCGGTTGGCGGTGATTTCGCGCTGGATCTCGCTGGTTCCGCCCGAAATGGTGAAGACCCAGCTCCACAGGTACTCATAGGTCCAGGGGTTGACGGAACGGTCGCCGCCGAACTCCATGAACTCCCAGCCGAGGATGTCGCCGACCACTTCGCTCAGCGCCTTGTGGGTGGCAGTGACCAGCAGCTTCATCATCGAGCCCTTGGGGCCGGGCATGCCTGTGCGATCAGTCTCGGCGATGTCGGCCAGGGTCATCGCGCGGATGGCAAGGCAGTCGGACTTGAGGCTGGCGAGGCGCTGGGCGATGCCGTCGTCCTCGATGGCCAGGCGGCCGTCTTCGATCCGGGTCCTGCCGGCCAGATCGATGGCGCGGCCCACGCGTTCGTACAGTTCCAGCTGATCGCCGATGAAGCCCAGTCCGCGCTCGAACGACAGCGTCGCCATCGCGGTCGACCAGCCGCCGCCGATCTCGCCGACGACATTGGCGAGCGGGATCCGCACTTCGTCGTAGAACACCATGTTGACGTGTTCGTCCTGCAGCATGGTGCGGATCGGCTTGATGTCGATGCCGGGTAGCTTCATGTCGCAGATGATCCAGGTCAGGCCCTTGTGGCGCTCTGACGCCGGATCGGTGCGGACCAGCAGTTCCTGATAGTCGGCATGGACGGCGTCGGTGGTCCACATCTTGGTGCCGGTAACGACAATGTGGTCGCCATCGATCACGCCCCGGGTCTTGAGCGAGGCGAGGTCCGATCCGGCATTGGGCTCGGAAAATCCCTGGCACCACAGCGCCTCGCCATTGAGAATGCGCGGCAGGTGGAAGGCCTTCTGCGCCTCGGTTCCTCGCGCGATCACCGTTGGGCCGGCGTGCATCAGGCCGATGTAGGTGGTGTTGATATGATGCGGCGCGCGGGCGCGGGCCAGCTCCTCGTACCAGATCACCTGCTGCAGCCCGGACAGGCCCAGCCCGCCGAATTGCTTCGGCCAGGATACGCCCGCCCAGCCGTGATCGTGAAGCTTGCGCTGCCAGTCGCGGTCAAACCGTTCCGCATCAAGGCCATTGGCGGGCCGCTTGGCCTGCGGCACATTGCCTGCCAGCCAGACCCGGGCGCGGGCGCGGAAGTCCTGTTCTTCCTCGGAGAAATGGAGGTCCATGTCAGTCCTCCAGCCGCGCGTGGAGCAGGACGGCGAGCAGGCTGCGCTTGGAGCCGAACAGCCGTGACAGCAGCAGCGCATGCTTGAGCAGCAGGTGTGCGTGATGCTCATCGCTGACGCCGATGCCGCCGTGCAGCTGGATGTTGCTGTCAGCATTGGCGAGCGCGGCCTGGTTGGCCTGGTGCTTGGCAGCGGCGAGATGCACACCGGCATCACCGCGGCCTTCCTTCATCGCTGCGGCGGCATAATAGAGCTGCGCACGCGCCGCTTCGACCCGCACCGCCATATCGGCGCAGGGATGGCGGATCGCCTGCCAGCTGCCGATCTTGCGCCCGAAAGTCTCCCGCAGCTTGGCGTATTCGACGATCTGATCGAGCGCGGCTTCGGCGATGCCGGTGAGCATGGCGGCGGCACCCAGCTGGCCGAGCTGCCAGACGCGTTGTCCCGGTGCGCTGTCTGCCGCGGAGGCTAGATTGGCGAGGACGCGCATCGAATTGGCGGGATCGAGCGCGGGGCGCAGTTCGGCCACTGCCCCGCCTAGTGGATGGAGGCTGGCCATGTCCGGCGTCACCAGCAGGCCCCAGCCGGCATCGGCAGCGCCGAACAGGCGATGGCCAGCGCCGTCGGCAACGATCAGCGCGATGCCTTCACTTCCGGCAACGATGGCATTTCGGCGTTCGGGGTCCTGGGCCGTGTTCGCCGCCAGGCACTGCGCCAGCAGATCGACTGGCGCGCACTGCCTTCCGGCCTCGCGGAAGAACAGTGCATGTTCGACGGCAGTCAGCCCGCTGCCGCCCGCCGCTTCCGGCAGTGCCAGCGCGAACCAGCCCATATCGCCCAGCAGCGCGCGCAGCGACGGCGTTAGGTCGGCAGACCCGGGGGAATGCAGCCGCTCAATCGGCATGGCATCGGCCAGGAAAGTGCCTGCCGCATCGGCAAGCGCCACCTCATCCCCGTCAGGCGCGAGATACATATGTCGCCCCTTTCATTGGCCGGGCCGGACTTGAGCACAAATTAATGCCCCACTGCTGGCGCATTATCTCCTGCCGCTGCTGTTGCGCAAGCCGGGAGGAATTGCAACAGGCTATGTTTATTCTTTTCGCCGGCCCGTGGGTTCAATGCCGCCGTTGGGCATGGTTGGCTTCATGTTCGCCGCAATTTACCCGCGTCGAGCGCGAGCGTGACTGCGGTCCGAGCTTCAGCCTGTCGCTTCCAGCAGGCCGCCGACAAACGCCGCTGCCCGCCGCAGACCGGCCTCCGGACCCTCGGCCTGCAGGCGCGGGCCGATGATCTCGAGGTCGAAATAGCCGCTGAAACCCGCTTCAGCGATGGTCGGGATCATCCAGTCGAGCCGGCATGCACCGTCGCCCGGCACCGCCCGGCAGGGCAGGCTGCGGTCGCCCGGAACATAGTCGCTGACCTGCACCAGCGCCGTCAGCGGACCGGCGTCGGCGATGGCCTGTGCGATGTCGGAATCGAACCAGCAGCTGAAAGTGTCGATCATCACCGCGATCCCGGCAGTCCGCGCAATTCGCACCGTGTCGGATAGCCGGTGCGCGATCGAGACGTCGGCGTAAAGGTGCGATGTTCCCTCGATGCCGATGGGGGTTCCTGCGGAACGGGCGCGTTCGGCGCAGGGTGCAATCGCTTCGGCAAAGCGCGCGGCTGCTTCCGTCCAGCTGAGTGCGCCGCGCCCGCCGGTGGTCATGATGATGGACTGCGCGCCGATATCCTGAGCAAAGCCGATGGTCCGGTTCAGCCACTCGCGCGCAACGGCGGTATCCTCGGGCGTGGCGAAGCCGAAGGCGAGGTGGGTTAGCGTGGCGACCTCCAACCCGGCATCGCGGATCGCGCGCGCGGAATGCGGCACGCCGAATTCGAACACCTCGCCGATTACCGGGCTGATCGCCCGTGCCCCCAGGCGGGCGGTGCGTTCGACATGGTCGCCCAGCGGGCCGGGCGCGAAGCACAGCGTGTTGATAGAGATGCGCGGGTGCATGGATTTCACCCGGCCAGCGGCGTCGACTGGAAGGCCAGCAGCCGCCAGCTGCCGTCGGACCGGCTCCACACCGTGATGACCCGGTTGTCGAGCCGCTTGGCCGTGCCTTCCACCAGCACTTCGGTGGTCATTCGCCCGGTCAGCAGCGCCGCGTCATCGGCCAGCGCGATCACCCGCTCCTCGTCCCAGGCAATGCTGGTATAGACGATGCGGCCCGCCGCCATCTTGGCGAGCAGCGCCGGCTTGTCGTCCACCGCGCCGGTAGCGTGGCTGAAATGCAGGCGAGGATCGAGCAGCGCCGCCAGCGCCGCATTGTCAGCCGCCAGCATCGCCGCGCAGCGCGCTGCCTCGGCGGCGCGGACTTCGGTTTCCAGGTCCAGACTCATGATACCCCGCAAATGAATAAGCCATGGAGCATTGACGAATTCGGACGATTTGCCAAGCCTTGACGATTGCGCCGCCAACGCGGCGATTCGGAGTGACAAGTCATGGGCAGGTTCGAAGGAAAAGTCGCGATAGTTACCGGCGGCGCGCGCGGGATTGGCGGAGCCACGGTTGCGCGGCTGGCGGCGGAAGGTGCGCGGGTGATGGCCGCCGATGTGACCGAACCCGCCCGGGCTATCGAGAACACAAGCTTCGTCAGAACCGATGTCGCCAGCTCCGGCGAAGTTTCCGACATGGTCGCGGCGACCGTGCAGCTGTGGGGCAGGCTCGACATTCTCGTCAACAACGCCGGGGTCGGCTTTCTCGCCAACACGGTCGACACTGCCGAAGAGGACTGGGACCGGGTCTTCGCCATCAACACCCGCGCGATCTATCTTGGCTGCAAGGCGGCGATCCCGGAAATGCGCAAGAGCGGCGGCGGCGCGATTGTCAATGTCGCTTCGATATCGGGGCTGGCGGGGGACTATGGCATGGCTGCCTACAATGCGTCGAAGGGAGCGGTGGTGAACTACACTCGTTCACTCGCGGTCGATGGTGCGGCGGAGGGGATCAGGGTCAACGCGGTCTGCCCCGGACTGGTGGCGACCGATATGGCCAATGCCGCGCTTGCCGATCCGCTCGACCGCGAATTCTGGTTCGAACGCATCCCGCTCGGCCGCGCGGCGGACCCGGCGGAATTGGCAAGTGTAATCGCTTTCCTCGCCTCGGACGATGCCTCCTATGTGACCGGAGCGATTATCGCGGCGGATGGCGGGGCATCGGCGCATACCGGTCAGCCCAATTTCCCCCGGCGCATCGCCGCGCGCATGGCGCGGGTGGCACCGGCTCGACGTAATTCGGAAAGGCCTTAAACCCTGGCCTTTTTGGTCCGCGCCGTCTTGGCGCCGGCAGCGCCGAAGCGGCCGAGGATGAACAGTTCCACCCTTTCGGCAATGTCCGCTTCGGTCGGCGGTGCGGCGTCCCAGTTGGTGTAGGTCATGATCGGATGGCTGCCGAGCACCAGATCGGTGAACAGTTCCGCGGCGCGGGTATGGTCGCCTGCCGGGGTCAGCCCCGCGGCCTGCGCCTCTTCGAAGACCTTTTCGATATTGCGGCGGAACCGGGCGAAGATCGACATCGCTACCGATTGCATGAATTCGGGGAAGCGCGTGCTTTCCGCGATCATCAGCCGCATCAGTCCGATCGCCTGTTCGCGATAAGTGACCTGATAGGCATAATGCCCGGCGCGCAGCAGGGCGTCATGCAGGGTATCGCCATTTCTGACCGTCGGCTGGGCCAGCGAGGCACCGGCGTCGCGCGCGAAGATAACTTCGCGGAAGATCGCCTCCTTGTCGCCGAAATGCTGGTAAAGCGTGCGGGTGGCGACGCCCGCGCCGCGCGCGATATCGACCAGCGAGGTTGCGGCATAGCCCTGGGTGACGAACAGCCCGGTGGCCACTTCCATCACCTTGGCCTTGCGGCGTTCGAGTTCGCTGGCGGTAGGCCGCCCGGCCTGGTTCAGCTGTTTGCGCCGCGGCTTGGCCTTCGGTGTCGGCCGCCGCGACGCAAAGGCTGTATTACGGTCAATAGTCAAACTCATTCCGCCCGCCCTTGGATAGATTGAATCACTGCTAGGACAATTTTCTACGGGCAGGAAGCGCAAAACTTGCTTCGCCATATGTCTAGTTTGCGGCAAGGGCACCGGTTCGCTGCATGAGGAAGCCAGACAGATGATTCGCGACCGGGTTCTCGAACTGGAGGGCGTGCATAACTTCCGCGATTTCGGAGGCTATGCCCTCGTCGGCGGCGGGCGGCTGAGGCGCGGGTTGTTGTGGCGTTCGGGCCAGCACCACGGCGCAACCGATGCCGATCTGGAGTGTATCGCCGCGTTGGGCCTTGTCGATGTCTTCGATTTTCGGTCATCCAGGGAACGCGAGAACTCATCCCTGCCGCCGCCCGGATGGGTTCGCGGGAGCGGTGCATATCGGCGAAGACCCGACGGTCATCACCGCGCCGCACCTTGCTGCAGCAGCCGACTCCTCCCGCCAGCGCGATGCGGCTTCGACCCGGGAAGCCATGCGGCGCAATTATGGAGGTATCGCCTTCCGGCCCGGCTTGGTTGCCCTGACCCGGCGGTATCTGGGCACGCTTGCCGAGGGGCGCGGGCCGAGCCTGGTCAATTGCATGGCGGGCAAGGACCGGACGGGCATTGCGGTTGCCGTGGTTCAGCTGGCCATTGGCGTCCACCGCGACGATGTGCTCGCCGATTACCTGCTGACCAACACCGCGGGCGATAGCGAAGCGCGGATCGCGGCGGGGGCGGAAACGATCCGGGCTATGTCGCGGCAGTTGGACCCGGAAGTGCTGCGCGCGATCATGGGGGTAGAGGCGGAATACCTCGAGGCGGCCTTTGCGGCGATGGCCGATAAGCACGGTTCGGTGGATGGCTATCTGCGCGACGTGCTCGGAGTGGATGAAGCGTTGCGCGAGCGGCTGCGGGCGCAACTGGTTGAGGGCTAAAGAAAAGCCCGCAATTCGGCGACAAACCGCTCAAACTGGTCGTGGTGCAGCCAGTGCCCGGCCTTCTCGTATTCCACCACCCGCGCCGTCTTGAAATGCTTCGCCCGCCCGTCGCGTTCGGGGTTCGAGGCCCAGCTGTCGGCACCGTAGAGCAGCAGCATCGGGCAGGTGATTGCCCCCCACAGCTTTTCCTGTTCGCCATAGGATATGTCGCCGACCGACCAGACGTTGAGGTAATTGTCGAATTTCCAGCTGTAGGTGCCGTCCTCGTTGCGGATCGCGCCGTGGATAGTCAGGTGGCGGGCCTGATCGTCGCTGAGGAAACTGTTTTCTTCCTTCATCCGCGCAAAGGCCTGTTCGAGCGAGGCATAGCGCCGCGGCAGCCGGCCGGCGGCCTTGCGCTTGTCGGCGATCCATTCGCGCAGGCGCTCGGCGGCGCCCTTTTCCTCGATCTCGGCGCGGATCTGTGGCGAGGGGCCAAGCCCTTCGATATTGACGAATTTGCGGACCTTTTCCGGGAACAGTCCGACAAAGCGCGTGGTGATATTTCCGCCGAGCGAGTGCGCGACAATGGTCACCTGGTCTTGCCCAAGCGAGTGCACCAGCTGGGCGAAGTCATAGACGAAGGCGTCCATGATGTAGTTGCCGTCGGGCGACCAGGCGCTGTCGCCGTGGCCGCGCAGATCGGGGGCGATGACATGCCAGTCATGCCGCAGCTCCTGCGCCACCCAGTCCCAGCTGCGGCAATGATCGCGCCCGCCGTGCTGGAGGATCAGCACCGGCGCATCGGGGTTGCCCCAGTCGGCATAATGCATGCGCAGGCGCTGCGAGATGAAGCTTTGCGAAGTGGGTCCGGCGGGTGTCATGACCGCAAGATTGCTCTGCCTGACCGGCAAGGTCAATCGTGGAGAGACAGTGTCAAGGCACTGGTAATGCGCGGGGGCATTGCTATCTCGCGCTGCGGAGGCACTTCATGACGACTCACACTACCCGCATGCTCATCATCGGATCCGGCCCGGCCGGGCTTTCCGCCGCGATATATGGCGCGCGGGCCGGGCTACTGCCGATCGTCGTGCAGGGGCTCCAGCCTGGCGGCCAGCTGACCATCACCACCGATGTCGAGAACTATCCCGGCTTTCGCGACGTCATCCAGGGGCCCTGGCTGATGGAGGAAATGCAGGCGCAGGCCGAACATGTCGGCACGCGGATGCTGTGGGACACGATCACCTCGGTCGATCTTTCCGGCCCACCGTTCCGCGCGATCGGCGACAGCGGCGACGTATATGAAGGCGAGACGCTGGTCATCGCCACCGGCGCGCAGGCCAAGTGGCTGGGCGTTCCGGGCGAGGAACAGCTTGGCGGCAAGGGTGTCTCGGCCTGCGCCACCTGCGACGGCTTCTTCTATCGCGGCAAGAAAGTGGTTGTGATCGGCGGCGGCAATACCGCGGTCGAAGAAGCGCTCTATCTCACCAACCATTCGCCCGAGGTGACGGTGATCCACCGCCGCGATTCTTTCCGCGCCGAAAAGATCCTGCAGGACCGGCTGTTTGCCAATCCGAAGATTACCGTGGTGTGGAACAAGAAGGTCGACCGTTTCCTCGGCGACCCGCTGGCGGGCGGGCTGACCGGGGTGGCGCTGACCGACACGCTGACTGGCGAAAGCAGCGAGATCGCCACCGACGGGGCGTTTGTGGCCATCGGCCATGCGCCGTCCACCGAACTGTTCAAAGGCAAGCTGGCGATGGACGCGGGCGGCTATCTGCTGGTCGAACCCGGCACGCCCAAGACCGAAATCCCCGGCGTGTTCGCCTGCGGCGATGTCATGGACCATATCTACCGCCAGGCCGTGACCGCGGCGGGAACAGGCTGCATGGCCGCGCTGGATGCGGAGCGGTTTCTGGCGGAGCGTGAGTTCGCGGCGAAGACGGCGGAGGTTGTGGGGTAGGAGCCTCTCGATATTGCGACCGGGACTTTACCCGCAATTGACACATCTGTAGCTATGAGCTACAGATGTGCTGTGAAGCAAATCACCTACACTCGGGCTGCGATCAAGGTTCTTCGCCGGATGCCCGCGAATGTTGCTGCCCGGATCGAGGCAAAGGTGAGCGAGTATGCCGCCAATCCTGCGGCGCTGGCCAATAATGTCACGGCGCTGGTGGGCCGCGATGGCGTGAGGCTGCGGGTGGGAGACTGGCGGATTATCATGAATGATGGCGTGGTGCTGGCGGTCCTTGAGATCGGTCCGCGTGGTGGCATATACGATTGAAGGAGGCACAGATGGGCGAAATGATCACCATCCCGCTCGACGAATACAAGCGGATGCAAGGCGCGGTTGAGGATCTTGCTGATCTGCGGGCCTACGACCGCGCCATGGCAGACATCGCTGCGGGCCGCGACGAGTTGATCCCCGCCGATGAGGTCCGCCGCATCATTGCCGGAGAAAGCCCGCTGCGCGTTTGGCGCGACCATCGCGGACTGACCCAGTCTGGTCTCTCCCGCGCGTCAGGTGTCAACCGGGTGCAGATCGCCGATATCGAGGCCGGGCGGAAGAGCGGTTCGGTGGAAACGGTACGGCGTCTGGCGGAGGCGCTGGGGCTGACTGTGGACGATCTTGTTTAGCTGATTTTGTGCGACGTGCCGCACTGCTTAAATTAAAGAAATTATAGGGCGCAGATTCTGATAATTTTATTTGCGCGCGACCTTTTCCAGCTCGCGTTTGAGCGAGGCAGGCAGACGCAGGGCGTAGTTGCTGGCAATGCTCATTTCAATGACTCCAGTAATTGTGCGGGCGTGGCAAGGGTTATACCAGCCGTTTGAACATCTGAACAATTGAGTCCTGAAAGCCCTCTCCGCTTCAGGGGAGAGGGTTGGGAGAGGGGGCGTTGCGGCCGCAGCCCCCCTCTCTACTCCGGCTAGGCAGCAAGCTGCCAAGCCTGCGTATCTCTCCCCTGAAGGGGAGAGATAAAAGCGGTCAATCCGTCGGACGACTTGTATTACATTGAGGGTCGCAAGCTAACGCCAACCACCGCCCTACCCCCGCAAAACCTCCAGCACCTGCCCCTCCAACCATTCCCGTGAATAGGCCTCGACGAAGCTGTGCGTGGCGTCGGGGCAGCGGTGGATGCGGTTGTCCTGCTTTTTCCAGGCGGCGAGGAAGGCTTGTGCGGTGCGGTCGCGATCGGCGAGGAGGAACGCCACCGGTCCGGTGAAGCCCGCGATGCCGGCGGCCATGTCGCTCGCCAGCCCGCTGGGCGGCGGTGCCGGTCGCAAGGCACCGAGCAGGCTCTTGAACAGCTTGGCCAGCGATACCTGCCCGGTCAACAGCCGCCTGAGCGCATCGCCGCTGGCGAGACGGCGGCGGTAGTGATCGCGGATGGCGGCGGGGGGCGGGACGTCGTCTGCCTGCTCGATGGTCCAGGGATTGCACAGGATCAGCGCGTCGAGGCCTGCGCCCTTGGCCAGCATCAGTGCTGAAGCGGCGTCGCAATTTCCCAAGCCGGCGATGCGGGTGAGCTGCGGGCAGTGCGCACGGAATGAGGCCAGTGCGGCAGCGATGTCCGGGCCGCTGGTGCGAAACTCGCCGTTCGGCCCTTCGCTGTCACCGACGCCGCGCCGGTCGAAGCGCAACACCGGAATGCCCCGTGCCGCCAGCCGCGCGGCCAGCTGAGCCTGACCCGCCCAGGCTCCGCTGCGCAGCTCGTTGCCGCCGCTGACCAGCAACAGGCCGGTCGCGCTGCTGGCCCCATCGAAACTGGCGTCTAGCGTGGCTACGAGCTTGTTGCCCTCGCAGATGAAAGTGACGTGCCGCCTGCTCACGACTTGATCCCCACGGCAAGGATCGCGGCGAGGGCATCGGCCTGGGCGCGGTCCTCGCCGGGTTCGGCGCGCAGCCACAGCCCGCCTGCCTGCCCGCCTCCACCCAGCATATCCTGATCGATGTCTGAAAGCCGGGTGGATACGGACGGTGTCAGTGACTGGAACTGGCGCAGGAACTCCGCGCCCAGCCGGTAACCGGCAAGTTCCAGTCCTTGCGCCAACCCGGACTCCAGCAGCCTCTCCTGCGTTTCCTCAACCCCGGCCTCGCGTGAGGCCACGATCCGCGCGCGCATCATCTGGCGCAGCATGGACGCGCCGTTGACCGGGGCATAGCGCCAACCGGGCAGGCCATCGGGCAACAGCAAAGCGCCGCCGCGAATGCCCAGAACATGGCTGGGGTCGAACAGCGCCGCCGCTTCCGCCACCGCCGCGCGCCAGCTTTCCGGCGTCTGCCGATCGAGCGGCTGGACACTCTCGTTGCAGCCGGGCAGGTCGGGCAGGAAGCAATCGATGCCGGCCTGATCGAGCCGCCGCATCACTTCCACGGTCAGCCTGCGCATGCGGCTGGCCTCCTCGAACAGCGCCGGGACGATCAGCAGCCGCCACTCGCGGGTCTTGTCGAAAGCCAGCGCCATTTCCTCGGCGGAGCCACCGCCGGGCAGCGGGCAGGGCCAGGTGACAGGTGTCACGCGGCCGCGCGCTTGGCCTCGACGAAAGCGAGCAGCGCGCCGAAGTTTTCGAGCAGTTCGCCGTCGATTTCGTCGTCCTCGATGACAATGTCCAGCCGGTCTTCCATTTCGGTCAGCAGGCCTGCCACCGCCATCGAATCGAGTTCGGGCAGATGACCGAACAGGCCGGTCTCGGCGGTAAATTCCGCAGCCTGTCCGGGTCTCAGGCCCAGCACATCGCTCAGGATCTTGCGAAGCAGATGGTCGGCGGTATGGCGCATTTTCCCCCTGGCCCCTTGGGCGCGGCTTGTCGCGCGGCCTCTAGCCATGCTTGCCGCGCCGGGCAAGGCGGGAGAGCAAGATCCGTGCAATTCGCAGCCAATTACGCGGCTGGGCGGGGCGGAACATGTCGAGCCGGTAGCGCAGTCGCACTTCCTCCATCCAGTCGCGCTTGTAGGGATCGTCGCCGGTGCCGAAATCGACCAGGCCAACCTTGTCGAGATCGATGACATGCTTGAACAGCGCCGCGCTGAGCACCGTGCCGGGAGAATGCTCGCGGGCGTCATCCAGGTGGGCAAGTTTGTGGATATAGGCGGTATTACCTTCCACCGTCCACATCTGCGCGGCGACGCTGTGGCCATCGACCCGGGCAATACCCAGCCGCAACCGGCCAGCCGCGCCCTCTGCCTCGGCGAAAGCGCGCAGGAAGGCGGGTGAGCCTTCGTCGGATTTCCAGCTCTGCCTGTAGATCTCTTCATAGTCGGCCCAGACCTCGGGATCGAAGCGGGTGAGCACTTCGGTTTCGACCCTGGAGGTCTTGCGTTTGAGCGTGGTGCGCAGTTTACCGGGGCGACCGGAAAGGAATTGCGCATAGTCGCGTCCGGCCACCGGCAGCACATGGTTGATGTCGCACGGCGCGGTGAAAACCAGCCAGCCGGCGGCGCGGAAAGCTGCGGCGAGCTCTTCGGCGCAGTGCTCCTCAGCGGGAATGCCCGAAAGGCTGATCCGCGCTTCGCTTGAGGCCAGGTCGAGGGCAAGGGCAGTCAGCAACCCGGCTGCGTTGGCCTGCGGAGTGATTACCGGTTTCACCCGGAAGCTGTACCAGTTTCCCAGCGCCTCAAGCCCGCCTCCGGTCCGGCGCAGCGGCAGCACCGCCGAGCCAGTGCCATTGTGCGCGGCGGCAAGCAGCGGAACGGCCTCGCAATGCTCCGCCAGCCCCTGCCACCACGCCAGCCGGTCAAACGGAGCCGACGCGCAATTTTCACCCAGCAGCGCCATAAGACGCGCATCGGATTGCACTTCTTTAAGATCGGCGTGATACTCGACCGCGATCACATTAACCGTCCCCCATGGAGCCCTTACCAGACGTGCAAGCCGCAACCAAACCCCCAGTCCGGCCGCTTGACCACCTCGCACTCGCCGGGGCGGACGATGCCCCTGCGCTTGCGCTGCGTGGGGCGGTGCTTAGCTACAAGGATTTAAGAACCCGTGTCTCCCAGCTGGCGGGCTGGCTGTGGGACCGGGTGCCGGAACACGGCGCGCGGGTGGCCATCTGGGCGGCCAAGGGCGAGCTCACCTGCCTGATGCCGCTAGCCACCGCGCGGGCCGGGCTGGTGCATGTGCCTGTCAACCCGCAGCTCAAGCGCGGACAGGTCGCGCATATCCTGGCCGACAGCGGCGCGGCGATGCTGATCGCCACGCAGGCACGGCTGGCCGGGCTTGAGGATGGCGATGTGCCCGCTGGCTGTGTAGTCGTGGGTGAGGGCGATGCGCTGGCGGCGGCGATCGATCTCGACGCCGAACTTGCGCCTTCCGAAGCCGATCCCGATGAGCTGGCGGCGATCCTCTATACCAGCGGCTCGACCGGGCGGCCCAAGGGGGTGATGCTCAGCCACGCCAACATGTGGCTGGGGGCGGAGAGCGTAGCTGCCTATCTGGACTTGCAGAGTGATGACCGGGTGATGGCGGTGCTGCCGTTGTCGTTCGACTATGGCCAGAACCAGCTGCTCTCGGCCTGGCACGCCGGGGCCTGCGTGGTCCCGCTTGACTATCTGCTGCCGCGCGACGTGGTGAAAGCGGTGGAGCGCCATCATATTACCACCCTCGCCGCGGTGCCGCCGCTGTGGGTGCAGCTGGCCGAGCTCGACTGGCCGGCGGAAACCTCCGCGAAACTGCGGCGGCTGACCAACAGCGGCGGGGCGCTGACCCTCGGGCTGGTGCGGCAACTGCGCGGCTTGTTCCCGCAGGCGCGGCTCTATGCGATGTACGGGCTGACCGAGGCGTTCCGTTCGACTTTCCTCGATCCCGCGCTGATTGACAGCCATCCGACTTCGATGGGCAAGGCTATTCCCCATGCCGAAGTGCTGGTGATTGGCGATGATGACGCAGTCACTGCCGATGGCGAAGAAGGTGAGCTGGTGCATTGCGGGCCGCTGGTAAGTTATGGGTACTGGAAGGACGATGCGCGCACTGCCGAACGCTTCCGCCCGGCGCCGGCAGCGTCGCACTATGGCGGCATGGCGGTGTGGTCGGGCGACCGGGTCAGGCGCGATGGTGACGGGCTGCTCTATTTTGTCGGAAGGTGCGATGCGATGATCAAGAGCGCGGGCAACCGCATCAGCCCGCAGGAGATCGAGGATGCCGCGCTGGCGACCGGGCTGGTGGCCGAGGCGGTGGCGCTGGGGCTGCCCGATGAGCGGCTGGGCCATGCCGTCCACCTGATTGTGCGGGCACTGCCCGGAAGCGCCAACCCGGCGGACGAATTGCCGCGCAGGCTCGCGCAGGATTTGCCCAATTTCATGCAGCCCAGGCAGATTCACTGGCGCGAGGCCCTGCCGGTCGGACCCAATGGCAAGATCGACCGGAACACCCTTTACCGGGAGCTTGCCGCATGAAGCCGCTGGGTCCGATCCCGCCTGGTTTTGGCGCGGTCGATGGCGTGCTGGCCATCGACGGTATGGCCATCACCGAACTGGTCGAGCGCGCCGGGGGGACGCCGCTGTTCGTCTATTCCAGCGCCATGATCCGCGACCGGATAGCCGAACTGCGCGCGGCGATGCCGCAGCGGCTGGCGATCCACTATGCCATCAAGGCGAACCCGCATCGCGAAATTATCGAGCTTTTTTCAGGACTTGTCGATGGCTTCGACATTGCTTCAGGCGGCGAGCTGAGGATCGTCCGTGAGGCAGGTATCGATCCCGCGATTGTCAGCTTCGCCGGGCCGGGCAAGCGCGATGTGGAACTGGAAGCAGCGATTGCGGCAGGGGCTACGCTCAACCTCGAATCCGAAGGCGAGGCCGACCGGGCGCTGGCGATAGCAGCGCGGCTGGGGCAGGTGCCGCGACTGGCGATCCGGGTTAATCCGGACTTCGACCTCAAGGGTTCGGGCATGAAAATGGGCGGCGGCGCCAAGCCGTTCGGCATCGACGCCGAACGCGTGCCGGCACTGGCCCGCCGGGTCATCGCCAGCGGGGCGGAGTGGCGTGGCTTTCACATATTTGCGGGCAGCCAGGCATTGGGCGCCGATGCCATAGCCGAAACCCAGATGCAGACGCTCGAACTGGCGGCGCGGCTGGCGGCGGAGAGCGGCGCAGCGCTGCCGCATTGCAACCTGGGCGGCGGTTTCGGCATCCCCTATTACCCCGGCGACGCACCGCTCGACATTGCTCGCATCGGGGCGAAGCTAGGGGAGCAATTCGCGCAGCTGCCTCCAGAGCTTGCGGATACGCAGTTCTGTATCGAGCTGGGGCGCTATCTGGTGGGCGAAGCGGGCGTATATCTCACCCGCATCGTCGACCGGAAGATCAGCCACGGCGAGGTTTTCCTGATTACCGACGGGGGCTTGCACCACCAGCTCGCCGCCTCGGGCAATTTCGGCACGGTGGTGCGGCGCAATTACCCCGCTGCCATCGCCACCCGCTTTGACGCGCCGGTCGAGGAGGAAGCCTCGATCGTCGGCTGCCTGTGTACGCCGCTTGATCGGCTGGCCAATCAGGGCGGCTTCCCGCGCGCCGAGGTGGGCGACATCGCCGCGATCTTCTGCGCCGGGGCCTATGGCGCCAGCGCCAGTCCGGCGGCCTTCCTCGGGCAGGGTCCGGCGCGGGAATTGCTGGTTTAACCCGTATCATGAACCCTGTCCCGTCATGGGACTGGCTGCAAAAACCTCCCGAAACGCCTCTATTTCCAGACAAGGATAACGCAATATTCACCCTTTTTGCCGATAGCGGCGGGTGAGTTTGCCGAGACTTGGCCCGGATTGCGCCATCCAGGCTCGCCTTGGCGCAAGTGAGGACGTTTTCGAATGCCCAGCCGTCTATCCAAATTGCCTGCCGGTAGTGCCCCCATCGGTCTCGCAATCGGCGCGAGCCTTGTGCTGACCGGTTGCGCCGGAAATTCGGCAGGGCCGCAGCTTCCCCCTGCGACTTTCGTCGCGGCTTCCGAGCAGCCGGGCGAAGAATATATCATCGGCCCGCTCGATGAGTTGACCGTGTTCGTGTGGAGGAACCCCGAACTGGGTGCCAGCGTGCAGGTGCGGCCCGACGGGCGTATCACCACCCCGTTGATCACCGACATGCCCGCCACGGGCAAGACGCCATCGATGCTGGCCGAAGACATCAAGCTGCAACTCTCGCAATTCATCGAAGAGCCTCTGGTTTCGGTGATCGTCAACAAGTTCGCCGGTACGTTCAGCCAGCAGGTGCGGATTGTCGGCGCGACCGAGAAGCCGGCCTCAATCCCCTATCGCGCCAATATGACGCTGCTCGACGCGATGATCGCGGTGGGCGGGCTGTCCGAATATGCCGCAGGCAACAAGGCCCGGCTGATCCGTTTCGACAAGGAGAGCGGTGGTCAGAAGGAATTCGCGCTGCGGCTCGGCGACCTGCTCAAGAAGGGCGAAAGCAAAGCCAATGTCATGCTGATGCCGGGCGATGTCATCATCATCCCCGAAAGCATGTTCTGAGGCAAGGCGGGACCCAGGGGACACATGGTCGCATGAATTCGCTCTACGAAGAAATCCTCGCCGGGCTGCACAGCGTCTGGCACCGCCGCTGGCTGGCGCTGGCGGTGATGTGGGGCCTGTGCCTGCTGGGCTGGATGGGCGTCGCGCTGGTGCCCAACAGCTACGAATCGCGCGCGCGGCTGTTCATCCAGCTTGACGATGCGCTGGCCGAACAGGTTGGCATCGGCGTCGCCGACCGCAAGCGCGACATTGAGCGCATGCGCCAGACGCTGACCTCGGCGGTCAATCTCGAGAAAGTGGTGCGTGGCACCAAGCTTGGCGAGACCGTAGCTACGCCCAAGGACATGGAAGCGGTCATCATCAAGCTGGCCAAGAATGTCTCGATCGTCAGCCAGCAGGACAATCTGTTCGAGATCACTGCCGTTTCCAACGACGGTTCGCTGTCCGATTCCGAAAATGCCAAACAGGCACAGGAAGTGGTCCAGAAGCTGATCGACATCTTCCGCGAGGAAAACCTTGCCGGTGGGCGCGGCGAAATGACCGAGACTCTGGAATTCGTGAGCCAGCAGCTTGCACTGCGCGAGAAGGAACTTGAATTGGCCGAACAGCGCCGACTGGCCTTCGAAACGCAGCACCCGGACATGGTCCAGGGCGGTGCTGCCGGGCTGCAACGCCTTGAAGCGGCGCGTTCCGAACTGCGCGGGCTCGATGGCGATCTGGCGGGTGCGCAAAGCGCGCTGGCGGCGATCAATGGCCAGCTGGCCGGGACCCCGCAGACGCTGGCGGTGAGCGGTCCGGCCGGCGGTGCGCGCGGTGCGCTGGCCCAGGCCAGCGGCGAACTCGCCGGGATGCGCGCGCGCGGGCTGACCGAGAACCACCCCGATGTCATCGCGCTCAAGAACCAGATCGCGTCATTGCGCGCGATTGCCCAGAACGAAGCGCCCGGCGGCGGCATGCCCAATCCCGCCTATAGCTCGCTGCAATCGATCAGGGCCGAACGCGAAGCCAGCGTGCAATCGCTGCAGGCCCGCCGCGCTGCGCTGCAGGCCGACATCGCCGGGCTGACCTCGCGCCAGATCAGCAATCCCGAAGTTGCTGCCGAGGCCCAGAAGATCGGCCGCGATTACGAAGTGCTAAAGGAGCAGTACGACAAATTGCTGCGCGACCGCGAAGTGCTGCGGCTGCGCGGCGAGATCAAAACCGAACGCGAAGCGGTGAAATACCAGATCGTCGATCCGCCGACGACGCCGCGCGCACCGGTTGCGCCGAACCTGCCGCTGCTGCTGCTGGGGGTGCTGCTGATGGGGCTGGGTGCCGGGACCGGTGCGGCCTTCGCCATGGGCAAGCTGCATTCGACCTTTGCGACCACCGCCGCGCTCGAGCGGGCCACCGGCCTGCCAGTGCTGGGTGCGATTTCACACACGTTGACGGATGCGATGCGCGCGCAGCGCCGGCGCCGCCAGAAACAGTTCTACGCCGGAGTGGCCGGACTTGGCGGACTGTTCGTGCTGCTGCTTGCGGTAGAATTCGTCCAGCGCGGCATGGTGGCCTGAGGGGATTGGCATGACCGACCAGAGCAACACCCCCGTTCCGCCGGACACCGGATCCGCCGACAGCGGCAGCGACACGCTTATCGAGCGTGCGGTGAAGGCGTTCGACCTCAACAAATTTTCGCCGCCGCCGGTGCCCAAGAATCTGGCGCCCCCGGTGATCAAGCCTGCCTTGCGCAACCGCCGGGCCGCCGATGCCAAGCCGCAGCAGGTTTCGCCCGCCGCGCCGGAGCCGGCCGAGCCGCCAGTGGAGGTCGCATCGCCTGCTCCGGTAGCAGCTCCGGTTGCTGATGAGCCCAAGGAAGCCGCGCCAGCTGTGGTGTTCCCGTCGCGCAAGAAGCGCAGCGCGCCGCCCACAACCAGCCAGAAGCTGCATCCGGTCGATCGCCAGCATCTGCGCGATCAGGGGATGATTGTTGCCGAAGGTTCGGTCACTGCGCTGCTCGAGGAATTCCGCATCATCAAGCGCCAGGTGCTGCTGCAGGCGGCCGAGCTGCGCCGCGGCGGTGCCGGCCACGCCGCCCAGCGGGTACTGATCTGTTCGCCGCATCCGGGCGAGGGCAAGACCTGGTGCGCCGTCAATCTGGCGCTGTCGATCGCGGCGGAACGCGAGAGCGAAGTGCTGCTGGTCGATGCCGATTTCGCCAAGCCTTCGGTGCTGAGCGCGCTCGGCCTGCCGGGCGGGCCGGGGCTGATGGATGCGCTGGCGGACGACAATGCCGATGTCGCGAGCTTCGTCATCGCCACGGACATTCCAGGCCTGTCGGTGCTGCCGGCCGGCGAGGCGACCAGTTCGGACAGCGAATATCTCAATTCCTCGCGCACCACCAATGTGCTCGACCGGCTGACCGAAAACGCGCCGCACCGACTGGTGATCTTCGATTCGCCGCCGGTGCTGGCCGCAGCTCCCGCTGCCGAACTCGCCAAGCATGTCGGACAGGCGCTGGTCGTGGTCCGGGCCGACAGCACCGGGCAGGGCGCTCTGGAAGATGCGATCTCACTGTTGAGCGGCTGCCCGAACGTTCAACTTCTGCTCAACGCCGTCAACTTCAGCCCGAGCGGTCGCCGCTTCGGCACATATTATGGATACAGGGGATGACCATGAAGTCTCACCTTCTCGCTGGTTCAGCGATCGCGCTGTTCGCGGCCATGGCTCTGCCGCAGGCTGCTGCGGCGCAGAGCATCGGCTACGGCGATGTCTCTGGCTCGGGCGACAGCAGTTCGTCTGGCGCGTCGGACGATGGCGGATCGAGCGGCAAGGGATCGCGCGGCAGCGGGCGTAGCCGGCCGGTGTTCACGCCCTATATCGAGGCGTCGCAGATCGTCACGGCCGAACTTTCGCCGGGCGATGAAGTGCTGACCTATTCGCAGATCGCCGCCGGGGTCGAAGCCTCGATCGCCGGACGCAACAACGCCGCATCGGTGTCGCTGCGCTATGAGCGCCGGTTCGGCTGGGGCAGGGCCGAGGATGGCGACACCATCAGCGGGGTTGCGCGCGGCTACACCACGATCACACCGGGTCTGCAGCTGGAGGCGGGCGGCCTTGCCGCGCGCAGCCGCATCGAGGGCAATGGTTCGGCGACGCTGGGTCCGCAAGGCACCGGCGATGCCGTCACCCAGGTCTATTCGGCCTATGCCGGCCCGGCGATCGCGACCCATGCCGGCGATATCGAGATCAAAGGCAGCTATCTGTTCGGCTACACCAAGGTCGAATCGCCCGACGCGGTCAGCGTTACTCCCGGCCAGGATCCGCTCGACGTTTTTGACGAGAGCAAGGCGCACAGCGCCAATATCCATGCAGGAGTGAAACCGGGCGACGCCTTGCCGGTCGGAATCGGGGCCGGGGCGGGCTATTACCGCGAGGATATCTCCAATCTCGATCAACGCATCGAGGATTTCCACGCCCGCGGCGATCTGACGCTGGAGGTCACCCGCGATGTCCAACTGGTCGGCGGGCTGGGCTATGAAGATGTCGAGATTTCAGGCCGAGACGCGCTGCTGGATGGCGCCGGCCTGCCGGTTGTCGGGCCCGACGGCCGCCTGGTCACTGACCCGAACTCGCCGCGCGTATTGGCCTACGATGTCAGCGGGCTGATCTGGGATGCCGGGGTGATCTGGCGACCCAGCCGCCGCACCGCGCTCGAAGCGCATGTCGGACGCCGCTATGGCTCGACCACCTATTACGGCACCTTTGCCTATGCGCCGAACGCCAAGAGCAGCCTCAATGTGTCGGTTTATGACAATATTGCCGGTTTCGGCGGCCAGCTGAACCGGGTGCTGGCGGGGCTGCCAGAGGAATTCACGGCGATCCGCGATCCGCTGACCGGCGACATCGGCGGCTGCGTATCCTCGCTCGAGGCGGGCAATTGCCTGTCCGGTGCGCTGGGTTCGGTCCGCTCGGCCACCTTCCGCGCACGCGGCGCGATGGCCAGCTACAGCGTCAGCCTCGGCCGGATCCAGACCGGTGTTGGCTTGGGTTATGACCGCCGCAAATTCTTCGCCGCGCCAGGCACGATCCTGGCGGTGGCCAATGGCGTGATCGACGAGAACTATTGGATGGCCGCCTATTTCAACGGCCGGATTGACGAGAATTCGCTGTTCACCACCAATGTCTATGCCAACTGGTTCCAATCCGGATCGGCCTTTACTGGCGATACCACGGTGATCGGGGCAACGGCAGCATACCGCCGCAACCTGACCCAGCGGCTTGCCGCGATCGCAGCGGTGGGTGTCGAAGGGGTGAACCGCGAAGCACCGCTTGAAGATGCGTGGACCGCATCGGCGCTGCTTGGCCTGCGCTACAGTTTCTGAGCTTTACGGAGAATATGACGATGTTCGACGATTTTTACGGGCTCAACGGCAGGCCCTTCCAGCTCACCCCCGACCCGGCTTTCTATTTCGAGAGCCTGACTCACCGCAAGGCGCTGTCCTATCTGGGTTACGGCCTGGCGCAGGGCGAGGGCTTCGTGGTCATCACCGGCGAAGTTGGCGCGGGTAAATCGACGCTGGTCGCGCATCTGATGTCGACCATCGATCCGGCGCGGCTGACCGCAGCGCAGATTGTCACCAGCAGGCTGGACGGCGAGGAGCTGGTGCATGTCGTCGCCCAGGCCTTCGGTTTGCTGATCGAGGGGCATGACAAGGCATCCGCGCTGGGCGCTATCGAGGCTTTCCTGCACGAGGAAGCGCGCGCCGGGCGGCGCTGCCTGCTGATCGTCGATGAATCGCAGAACCTGTCCATCGGCGCGCTCGAAGAACTGCGCATGCTGTCGAACTTCCAGCTGGGATCGCACCCGTTGCTGCAGACATTGCTGCTGGGTCAGCCCGAATTCCGCGAACAGCTGCTCGAACATCCCGAGCTGGAGCAACTGCGCCAGCGGGTGATCGCCGCCCACCACCTTGAGGCGATGGAGGCGACCGAAGTCCAGCCCTATATCGAACACCGCATGAAATGCGTCGGCTGGGCGGGCAACCCCGCCTTCGACCAGCGCGTTTTCGCCGATATCTACACCGCGACCGGCGGCGTGCCCCGGCGCATCAACCAGATCGTCAACCGGCTGCTGTTGCTGGGCGCGGTCGATCAGCGCACCCGGATCGACGGGGCGATGCTGCAGCAGGTGCTGAACGAGCTGACCGACGATGGCACGCTTGCGCTGGTCAGCGCCGCACCCCGGCCCGCACCCGCACCGGCGCCCGAACCCGCTCAGGCAGCAGTCTCGCAGTCGCCCAACGATCTGCTGGCGGCGGCCCAGTTCAAGAGCGCGCTGGCCGAACGCGACAACCAGATCGCCGAACTGCAGCAGGCCGTGAGCGCGCTGGCCCATTCCGCCGAAAGCGCGGAAAACGCCATCGGCGAAAGCGGTGACCCGCAGGCAGTCCATGGCCTGCATGCCCGCATCGAGGCGCTCGAAAGCCAGCTGATCGAGCAGGACCGCACCATCCGCCATACCTTGACCATGCTGATCGAGTGGATCGAAAGCAACGACAGCCAGCGCTTCGCTGCCTGACCCTCGAATGCGGATTGCACCAATGCCGATCAACGGCCTGTCAGTCGATGTCGAAGACTGGTTCCAGGTCGGAGCCTTCGAAGGTGTGATCGAGCGCCGCAGCTGGAATTCGCTGACCAGCCGTGTCGAGGCCAACTGCGACGCGATCCTGCAGATGTTCGCCGAAGCCGATGTCGAGGCGACTTTTTTCACGCTCGGCTGGGTGGCGCATCGCTATCCGGCACTGATGCGCCGCATCGTCGATGCCGGTCACGAAATCGCCAGCCACGGCTGGGATCACGAGCGGGTTTTCCGCATGGACCGCCAGAGTTTCACCGCAGATCTCGAACGCAGCCGCAAGACCATCGAGGATGCCAGCGGCAAGCTGGTCTGTGGCTACCGCGCACCCAGTTTCTCGATCGATCAGCGCACGCCCTGGGCCTATATGGCGCTGGTCGAGCAGGGCTTCACCTACAGCTCCAGCGTCGCCCCGGTGGCGCACGATCACTATGGCTGGCGCGAAGCCCCGCGCTTTGCCTTCAAGCCGCTGCCCTGGTCCGATCTGGTCGAACTGCCGGTGACCACTGCCATGTTTGCCGGAAAGCGGCTGGCTGCGGGCGGCGGCGGCTTCTTCCGGGTTCTGCCCTACGGCTTTTCGCGCTGGGCCATCCGTCAGGTCAACCGCGTCGACGAGCGGCCGGCGGTGTTCTATTTCCACCCCTGGGAAATCGATCCAGGCCAGCCCCGCGTCGCCGGGGCCTCGCTGCGTTCGCGGCTGCGGCACTATACCAACCTCGATGGCATGGCCGGCAAGCTGCGCCAGCTGGTAGGCGAGTTCGAGTGGGGGCGGATGGACGTGCTGGCGCGGCGCGAGGCTTCGCGGGCAGTCGAGCTTGCCGCATGAACGCGCCCTTCACTCTCAACCATACCCAGCTACGCCTGGCCGAACTTGCCGATCCGCTTGAGCGGCGGCGGATCGAAAGCTTTCTCGATCGCCATCCGCAGGCGACGCCTTTCCATGCGCCCGGATGGCTGGATGGCGTGGCGCGCGGCACCGGCAATCCAGCGCTGGCGCTGATTGCCGAACGCAATGGCGCGATTGCCGCCTACCTGCCGCTCCACGAAGTCCACTCGCCGATCTTCGGCCGGGTGCTGGCCTCGAGCGGCTTTGCCGTCGGCGGCGGATTGCTGGCGGATCATGGCGGGGACTGCGACACCATGTTCGCCGCCGCCGAAGAACTGGCGCTGCGCCGGTCCTGCCCGTCGATCGAACTGCGCGGCGGGGTGCTGCCGCAGGCGCGCGCAGGCTGGACTCTGCGCAGCGATTCGCATTGCGGCTTCGTCAACCCACTGGCGGAGGACGACGAGGCGCAGCTTCTCGCCATTCCCCGCAAGCAGCGCGCCGAAGTGCGCAAGGGCCTCGACAAGCCGCTGGCAGTGGAAACCGGCACCGCGCCGCGTGACCGTGCAGCGCATTACGCCGTCTATGCCGAAAGCGTCCGCAACCTCGGCACGCCGGTGTTTCCGCGCGCCTTGTTCGATGGCGTGCTCGACAGCTTTGGCGATGATGCCGACATCCTCACGATCCGCCACGAAGGCCGCCCCGTCGCCAGCGTGCTCTCCCTGTATTATCGCGGCGCGGTGATGCCTTACTGGGGCGGCGGCACCTGGGAGGCGCGGCGGCTTCGCGCCAATGACCGGATGTATTTCGAACTGATGCTCCACGCCCGCCGGCGCGGGTGCAGCCATTTCGACTTCGGCCGCTCCAAGACCGGAAGCGGCGCCTACGATTTCAAGCGCAACTGGGGATTCGAGCCCGAACCGCTGGACTATGCGGTGTGGACGGCCCCGGGCGCAGCAATGCGCGATGCCAATCCGTCGAGCGCCAAACACGCATTGCAGGTCGCCATCTGGCAGCACCTGCCGCTGGCGCTGGCCAACCGGCTGGGGCCGATCATTGCACGAGGACTGGGTTGATGAGCGAAATCCTGTTCATTTCCCACCGGATTCCTTTCCCGCCCGATCGCGGCGACAAGATCCGTTCGCACCATATCCTCAAGCGCCTGGCGCAGATCGCCCCGGTGCACGTCGCCACCTTCGCCGACGACGATTTCGACTTGGCCGAGGAGGCCGAACTGGCGGCGCTGGCCAGCACCTACAAGCTGGTGCTGCGCGAAAAGCCGCTGATCCTGTCGGGGCTGCAAGCACTGGCGACGCGCCGTCCGGTGAGCCTGACCGCTTTTCACGACCGCACGCTCGCTGCCTATATCGAAAGCGTGCTGGCGACCCGGCCAATTGCGGCGATCTACGTCTTTTCCGGCCAGATGGGGCAATATGTACCCAGGGACTTCAAGCGCCGGGTCATCGCCGATTTTGTCGATGTCGATTCGGCCAAATTCGAGGCTTATGCCGCGCAGAAGAACCCGCTTGTCTCCCGGCTCTATGCCCGCGAGGCTGTGTTGCTGAGGGCCGAAGAGGCGCGGCTGGCCGCGCAGGCAGACATCAGCCTGCTGATCTCCGCCGCCGAAGCGGAGCTGTTCGGCGCGCGTCTGCCAGCCGATTTGCCGCGGTCGCCCGACATCCGCGTGCTCGGCAACGGCATCAACAGCAACTTCTACGATCCCGGCGTGATCGGACCCGAAACGCAACTTCTCGATTGCCCTGGCCCGCGCATAGTCTTCACCGGGCAGATGGACTACGCGCCCAACGTCGATGCCGTCTACCGGGCGATGGACCGGATCATGCCGCTGATCCGCCGCACCCTGCCCGAAGCCAGCTTCCATGTCGTCTGCCGCAACCCCAAGGACAGCCTGCTCGCCCGGCACGGCCGCAATGGCTGTCATGTCTGGGGCCGGGTCAATGATATGCGGACCTGGCTGAAGGGTGCGGACATGGCGCTGATTCCGCTCGATATCGCGCGCGGGGTGCAGAACAAGGTGCTCGAAGCTATGGCGATGGCGCTGCCGGTGGTGCTGACACCTGGCGCAGCGACCGGTATCGGCGCAGTGGATGGCGAGGATTTCCAGATCGCCGCCAGCGACGAGGAACTGGCCGCCGCCGCCGTTGCATTGCTCACCGATCACCGCCGGGCGCAGACCATGGGACTGGCGGCGCGCCGCTTCGTGACCCGGAACGCCAGTTGGCAATCGGCGCTGGCCGGCCTGCCGCAAGTGATGGGCTGGCCGGGCCGGGCCATCAGCGATGCTGCCTGACGCCACCGCCGCGCCAACTCTTGGCGCAGGGATCATCGCGCAGCTGCCGCCGCTGTGGCGTGCAGCGCTGATCCGGCTGGGGCTGGCGTGGTGCGCGCTGATCGTGCTGTTCTGGTCCGACTGGACGGCGATGGCGCGGCAGTGGTGGGACATTTCGACCTACAACCACGTGCTGCTGATACCCGCGATACTCGCCTGGCTGGTGTGGCAGCGCGCGCCGCAGCTGGCGCGACTCGATCCCGCTGCGTGGTGGCCGGGGCTGGTGCTGGCGGCTGGCGCGGCGCTGCTGTGGCTGCTCGGCGCATTTGCCGGGCTGACTATTGCCCGCCAGGCCGGGGCGGTGGCGCTGCTGATCGCGGCGGCGCTGACCCTGCTCGGCCCCAGGGCCAGCGCCGGGCTGGCTTTTCCGCTTGCTTACATGGGCTTCCTGGTGCCGTTCGGCGACGAACTGGTGCCGGCGCTGCAGATGGTGACCGCAAAGATCACCATTGCGCTGGTCCATCTCAGCGGCGTGCCGGCGCAGATCGACGGTGTGTTCATCGATACGCCAGCAGGTCTGTTCGAGGTTGCCGAGGCCTGCTCCGGTGTCAAATTCCTCATCGCCATGATCGCCTTCGGCGCGCTTGCCGCCAATGTCTGTTTCGTCAGCTGGAGGCGGCGGGCGCTGTTCATGACGGTGTGCCTGGCGGTGCCGGTGCTGGCCAACGGCATCCGCGCCTGGGGCACAGTGTTTGCAGCGCAATATGTCGGCGTCGAGCGGGCCGCGGGCTTCGACCACATTATTTACGGCTGGGTGTTTTTCGCATTCGTCATTGCACTGGTGCTGGCGATGTCATGGCGTTTCTTCGACCGCGCGGCCGGGGGCGCAATGATCGACGCCGATGCCATCGCCGCCTCGCCGCTGATTGGCAGGCTGGGAGCGAGGACGATCGGTGCAGTGCCCGCGCTCGCCCTTCTGGCAGCGATCGTGCTGGGCGGACAGGCCTGGGCGCGCACTGCCGGGAGCATCGAAGCCGTTATGCCGAGCCAGATTGCGCTCCTCGAAGTGCCGGGCTGGCACCGCATCGACTATGCGCCCGCAGCACCCTGGCAGCCGCGCGCCGCCGGGGCCGATCACCGGCTGCTCGGCCGCTATGCCGATGGCCAGGGGCATGAAGTCGACGTGTTCTTCGCCCTCTACGCTTCGCAAAGGGAAGGGCGCGAGGCGGGCGGGTTTGGCGAGGGCGCATTGCCAACCGGCGGTGCCTGGTCATGGCATTCGCCGGGTCCGAAGCTGGCTGGCGCGAAAAGCGACCGGCTGCTGGCCGGGGGACGGCACGGGCGGCTGGCGCTGACCTGGTACCGCACCGGCGATCTCACCACTGGCAGTAATGCGCGGCTCAAGCTCGCCAACATGCAGGGCCGGCTGCTGCTGCGCCCGCGCCCTACATCCATGCTGATCCTTTCGGCCGAGGAACGCCCCGGCAAGCCCGCAATCGCCGCCATCGCCGCTTTCCACAGCGCCACCGGCCCGACCGGTGCATGGATGGACCGCACGGCCCTGGTCCGCTAGGCCCGCCGGCAATGTGCGGATTCGCTGGCATATTTCACCTGTCCACGCCCAAGCCGGTCGATCCCGCGCGGGTCGAGCGGATGTGCGACGCCATCGCCCATCGCGGCCCGGACGGCTATGGGGTGTGGACCGCGCCCGGGGTCGGGCTGGGGCATCGCCGACTGTCGATCATCGACATCGCCGGATCGCCGCAGCCGATGGCCTCCACCGATGGCCGCGCGATGCTGGTGTTCAACGGCGAGATCTACAACTACCGCGAACTGCGCGAGGAACTGCGGGCGAGCGGCGCTGAGTTCCACACCGATGGTGACAGCGAGGTTATCCTCGCCGCATGGCAGCGCTGGGGGGTGGACTGCCTGCCGCGCCTGCACGGCATGTTCGCCTTCGCCATCTACGACCTTGAACAGCGAAGCCTGTTCCTCGCCCGCGACCGGCTGGGGGTGAAGCCGCTGTTCATGGCCCCGCTCAGCGACGGCAGCCTGATCTTCGGCTCCGAACTGAAGGCGCTCACCGCCCACCCGCTGCTGCGCCGCGAGGCCGATCCGCTGGCGGTGGAGGACTATCTGACCTGGGGCTATGTTCCGGACAGCCGCTCGATGCTGAGGGGCGTCACCAAATTGGCGGCAGGGCACTACATGCTGATCCGCCGCGATGCGCCCATGCCCGCCCCGGTGAACTGGTGGGACCTGTCCTTCGCCGAGCGCCGCAAGGGCAGCGCCGCCGATCTCGAGGCCGAGCTGCTGCACCTGCTGCGGCAGGCGGTCACCTCGCGGATGGTCGCCGATGTGCCGCTGGGGGCATTCCTGTCGGGCGGGGTAGACAGCTCCAGCGTCGTCGCGCTGATGGCAGAGGCCAGCGGCAATGCGGTCAAAACCTGCTCGATCGGCTTCGATGTCGCCGCACTGGACGAGAGCAATTACGCGGCGCAGATCGCTGAAAAGTTCGCCACCGACCACCGCAGCCGCACGGTTTCTCCCGACGATTTCGAGCATATCGACCATCTCGCCTGGATGTTCGACGAGCCCTTCGCTGATGCCTCGGCGTTGCCGACCTGGCGGGTCTGCCAACTGGCGCGCGAGAATGTCACGGTGGCCTTGTCGGGCGACGGGGCTGACGAGGCCTTTGCCGGATACCGCCGCCATGTCTTCCAGCACGGCGAGGACCGCCTGCGCGGAATGCTGCCGTCGGGACTGCGACGTGGCCTGTTTGGCTCGCTCGGCCGGATCTATCCCAAGGCCGACTGGGCACCGCGCCCGCTGCGCGCCAAAACCACCCTGCTCGCGCTCGCCGGCAGCAGCGAGGAGGCCTATGCCGACGCGCTTTCGGTTACCGGACCGGCAATGCGCAATGCGCTCTACACCCCTGAATTCCAGCGCCTGCGCGGCGATTACCGCGCCGAGGAGACTTTGCTGGCTGTGATGCGCGGCGCACCGGCGCGCTCGGGGCTGGACCGGGCGCAATATGTCGATCTCAAATTCTGGCTGCCCGGCGACATCCTCACCAAGGTCGATCGCACCAGCATGGCGGTGGGCCTGGAAGCGCGCGAGCCGCTGCTCGACCACCGGCTGATCGAATTCGCTGCCGCCCTGCCCGAAAAGCTGCGGGTGCGCGGCGGGCAGGGCAAATGGTTGCTCAAGCAGACCATGCGCCGCTACCTGCCGGACGACATTCTGTTCCGCTCCAAGCAGGGTTTCGTCACCCCGATCGCCCAGTGGTTTCGCGGACCGTTGGCGGGCGCGGCGCGCGGAATTGCGACCAGCACGGCGCTGGCGCGGACCGGCTGGTTCGATTCGCGCAAGCTGGCTGAAATTGCCGAAGCGCATATCTCGGGACGGTCTGATGGGTCGCGATTACTGTGGCAACTACTTATGCTGGACAAATCATTGACCCGGCTGGGGATTGTTGCGTGATGTATTTGGGCAACAGCCGCCCCTGGCCTGAGGCAGCGGCACCCCGCACAGAATTCACTGCATATTGATGCTGTGAGTTTCACGCACACTATATGTAGTGATGTTGGCGCGATAGTTTCGCTGCGATTTCATTGATTCGAGTTTCGCCTTCGTTCCGTCATGTCTCATTTAGCGACGAGTTGCGTCATGCAGGTGCAAATTTCCTTTGCTATGCCAGCCTCACTAAGATTAGATTCCACATTACAGGCTGCGGAAAATCCTTGGGAAAGGGCCCGCCGTCAGGTCGCAACAGGGGTTTAAAATGGATCGGATCGTAAGCGATCTGGAGATGCAGGATGAGGGCGGGCAATTGCTCGATACGTCGGCTATCCCGTTGAATAATCAAGAAGAACACCTGCTCCGCTCCTCGGCCCGGCTGGCTTTGCCCGAGCGGCTATTCAATCTGAACGAGCTGGAAGTGTTCCACGATGAAGACAGCAGCGCGCTGTGGACCTTCATGAAGCCCAGCGGCAGGCCCAGCTTCACCCCGTCGCTGCTCGCCGATTTCGAGCAATGGCAAAGCCTGATCGGCGCATCCTTCGGACCGGACCGGGTGCCGCTGCACTATCTGGTGCTCGGCAGCCGCGCGCCGGGCGTGTTCTGCTTCGGCGGCGATCTGGAACTGTTCCACCAGTTGATCCGCTCAGGCAACCGCGACGGGCTGATCGCTTACGGCAACCGCTGCGTCGAAATTCTCGACCGCAACTTCCGCACGCTCGATC
Source organism: uncultured Alphaproteobacteria bacterium (assembly GCA_963791765.1). Taxonomy (GTDB): domain Bacteria; phylum Pseudomonadota; class Alphaproteobacteria; order Sphingomonadales; family Sphingomonadaceae; genus Novosphingobium. Next base: position 777,602 of record CAWBTL010000002.1, on the reverse strand, counting down.
TGCCGATGCTGACCGTCGGGCTGGTGCAGGGCCAGGCGCTGGGCGGCGGGTTCGAGGCGCTGCTGTCGTTCGATTTCATCATTGCGGAGCGCGGATCGAGCTTCGGCTTGCCCGAAGTGATGTTCGGGCTGTTTCCAGGCATGGGCGCGCACGCCATCCTCACCCGCAAGCTGGGCGCGGCCATGGCTGACCGGATGATTCAGTCGAACCAGACCTACACCGCAGAACAGATGTTCGAGATGGGGCTGGTCCACGAGCTTGCAGCCCCGGGGGAAGGCATTGACGCCGTACGCAGCTTTATCGCTAAGACAGCGCGCCGCCACGCCGGGCTGGTCGGCGCCCGCCGCGCCGCCCGCGTCACGTCACCGATCGCGCTGGCCGAATTCTACGCGATCGTCGAACATTGGGCAGACGCGGCGCTGCAACTGCGCGAAGCGGACCTTCGGCTGATGCAGCGCCTCGCCGGGGCTCAGTCGCGCCTGGTCCAGGCTGCCTGACAGACGCTATTTCGCATCGACAAGCACCAGTTCGGCATCGTCCATCGCTTCGACGACAATCTCGCTCTCGCCACTGATGGCGATCCCGTCGCGGGCTGCTGCGTGCCTCCCGTTGACCCGGATGCTGCCCGTCGGCGCGACAAGATAGAGGTGGCGCGCGGGATCGGCGGCATAGCTTACTGACTGACCCGACGTCAGCCGCGCCGCCAGCACCCTGGCATCGGCGCGGATCGGCAGGGCATCGTCCTCCTCGGGAGTGCCGCTGGCGAGGATCGTCCAGCGCCCGTCGCGATCGGCCTTGGGAAACGCGCGCTGGCCCCATGACGGCTGCTCACCGGTGCGGTCTGGCAGGATCCATATCTGGAACAGCGTGGTTGGATCGTCCTCAAGATTGAACTCGGAATGACGGATTCCGGTGCCCGCGCTCATCACCTGCACATCGCCCGCTGGGGTGCGCCCTTCATTGCCCAGACTGTCGCGGTGCGAAATTGCGCCGCTGCGCACGAATGTGACGATCTCCATGTCATTGTGCGGATGCGGCGGGAAGCCGCTTTGGGGGGCGATGGTATCGTCGTTCCACACCCGGATCGCGCCCCAGCCCATGCGCTCGGGATCGCGGTAATCTGCAAAGCTGAAATGATGGCGAGCGTCGAGCCAGCCATGCTCGGCATGGCCGAGCCCGGAGAATGGTCTGATTTCGATCATGGAATTGTTCCACCTCGGCGGGGTGTTGCCGCCGGAATGGTGAGGATATGGGAGGGGTCAGGCCACTTTCAAGTCACGCCTCGCCGGGATGCTCTCCGGCACGCTGCGGTAGCATCCAGACCAGCAGGATGACGGCACCTGCCAGCACCGCCGAGGCTACCGGCGGCTGAAATCGAGCCCGCCCTTGTCGAGCGGCTTGTCGAGGAAATCGCCGACGGTCGCTCCCAGCGGGCGGGTGAGGATGAAGGCCGCCCAGAACAGCACTACCTTGCTGGCCCTGGTCCAGAAATGCAGGGCGGCAACAGCCGCCAGCATGCCGCCGAACAGCAAGGCACCGCCAAGGTAACCGAAGCCGCCATCGTCCGCCGCCCAGTCGCCCAGCGCCGTGCCCAGCGTCTGCGACAGGGTGATCGTCGCCCAGTAAAACCGTTCGGCCGGGGCGGTGGCGATCCGGTTGACCGAGACTGTGCCCTGGCTGCGATGCCACACGAACAAGCTGGCCAGCACCAGCACCAGCAGCAGCGCCGAACCGCCGGTATAGCCGATCCCCATCGAGCGGGTCGCGTAATCGGCCATGGTCGTGCCCGCCATGGTTGAGGCGATGATCGTCGCCCAATACAGCCAGGGATTATAGACTTTGGCGCGTATCTGCGCCCAGACCAGTGCCACGAGGAGCAACCCGAAAATCGCCGTCCCGACCACATAGCCGTTCAATCCCCCGCTGCCCGCATCCGGAGTGGTTTCGCCGAGCCAGGACATAGACACGCTGTCGCCGCCGGTTTCGCCCAGCGTGGTGCACAGAATTTTTATGATCCAGAACCCCAGCGTGACGGCGGGAACCTTGCTGAGCACGGCTTCGGTCTTGTTCATGGTGCGACCCTTTATGTTCAGAATTCGGTCAAGATTGCGGCAAATCCGCTGAAGCTTGTGCTGTCTGTCCCGTCTTCGATCAAGGGGCCTGCGGAAATTGTCAGGGAAAACGGACCTGCAAGGCCTACAATTGCACCGGCGCGGATCGCCGTTGCCCCGTGTTCGCCATTGGCATCGGCACCCTTGTGAAAGAGTTCCGCGCCGAGCTGCAGCCCGTCGGACAGCTGGTTGGTGACAGTAATACCCTGCTGCCAGGCGTCGCGGTTGCCGGTGCCGGGGTGGATCAGATAGCCGCCGCCGCCATAGACCGACCAGTTGCCGAAGTCCTGCTGGACCCAAACTGGCAGAAGGTAGCTGGCCTTGCCGCTACCCGAGCTGGTCGGGAGAATTACGCGCGGAAACACGGCCAGCGAGCGATGATTGGCCTGATCGTCCACCAGCCGCAGTTTAACCCCCACTTCGACATCGCCGAACCGGGAACTCTCGCCCGAAGCACTGTCAAATTCGAAGGGCAACAATGCCGAAATCTGGACGTCGTCTGCCGCGCCATAGCTCAGGTCGAGCCCGAACTTGCCGCTGTGCTCGCCGCCGTCGATGCTGTCATCGACGAAGCTGTATATTTCCCAGTGGCCTGGATCGGTCGGGGCCGGATCGTCGGTGGCATAGGGCGCACCTGCATGCGCCGGGGAAGCCAGCATCAGGGCAAGCGCGGCACAGAGCGCGGAAAAGGGCTTTGCGGGTGTAGTCATCGCAGCAATCACCTTACGCGCCATGTCCTAAGGCGAGGTAATCAGCGCTCTGCATTTCGGTCAGCCGGCTCACTGTGCGTTCGAATTCGAAGCGGCCCCCCTCGTTTCCCTTGGCGCCCTCCGCATACAGGTCCTCGGGCTCGGCATTGGCGGTGGCGAACAGCTTGACCTTGTCTTCGTAAAGGGCGTCGATAAGGGTGACGAAGCGCGCCGCCTCATTGCGGTTTTCCGGGCCCATGCGCGGGATGCCGACGAGGATGACGGTGTGGTAGGCGTGCGCCACCGCGAGGTAGTCCGCCGCACCGCGCGCCTCGCCGCACAATCGCTTGAAGCTGAACACGGCGACGCCCTTGAGCGACTTGGGCACATGCAGGGTGCGGCCCCCGCCCAGATCGAGCTCGGCGGAAGGGACGTGGAGGTAGTCCTCGGGCGAATAGTCGGTCAGGCGGAAGAAGGCCTCGCGCACCTGCGCCGTCGCGGCTTCGCCAAGCGGGGTGTGCCAGCTTTCCATGCCAGCCAGGCGCTGCAGCCGGTAGTCGACCGGGCCGTTGAGCGGCAGCTCATCGAGCTCGCTTTCGATCAGCGCGATGAACGGCAGGAAGTGCTCGCGGTTGAGACCGTCCTTGTAAAGCTGGCTCGGCGCGCGGTTGGACGTGGCAACCACCGTGACGCCTTGCTCGACGATCAGCGCGGTGAACAGCCTGCTCATGATCATGGCATCGGCGGAATTGTTCACCACCATCTCGTCGAAAGCGAGGCATCTGAGGTTCTTCGCCAGCTTTGCCGCGACCGGCGGGATCGGATCGCCCGCCTCTTTCTTGCGCTCCTCGCGCAGTTCGGCGTGAACCTCGATCATGAATGAATGGAAGTGGACGCGGCGCTTTTCGGCGATCTTGAGGCTGTCGTGGAACAGGTCCATCAGCATCGACTTGCCACGACCGACCCCGCCCCACAGATAGACACCGCGCGGCACCTCGCGTTTCTTGCCGAACAGCTTGCCCAGCAGCCCGCTGCCCGCATCGCCGGCTTCGAGCTGGCGCTGCAGCAGTTCAAGCCGCTCGGCAGCGGCACTTTGTTCGGGATCGGGGCGCAGTTCGCCCGAGGCAACCAGCGCTTCGTAGCGTGACAGCAGCCCAGTCATTTCGGCGCTGTCATTGCGGCGAGGTTGGCTTGCGGATGGTGCCGGTGAACGAAGCAACGATCGCCTCGTCCTGCTTCACCAGCCCGCGCAGGAAGCCCAGCCGGCGGGTTTCGCGCAGCACCTCAACCACCGAATCAAGCGGCTTGGAAAGATCGCCCGCCCCGATGAACTGGGTGCTGAGATCGACCGTGCTCGACGCGCCGGCATCGACATCGCGCAGGAGCTGCATGGCCGCGAACAGCGATACATCGATCAGCGCCAGCGTCACGCCGCCGTGGATGCTGCCGCCGTTATTGCTGTGAACATGCGCGGGCTCGATCCGCACCCGGCAGTGGTCCGGCCCTTCGGCGCGGATGATCATCCTGCCCAGCACAGCTTCGTTAAAGCGCGTCGGATCGGCCATTCGCCAGCGCAGCCAGCCGGGGCTTTCCGGATCGGGCTCGCAGATGAAGTGAGAGCGGGGCGGCTTTTCGGTCACAGAAGGCTCAGACGTGCCGCTCCGCCTGCATCTTCTTGATTTCGGCGATGGCGCGGGCCGGGGACAGGCCCTTGGGGCAGACATTGGCGCAGTTCATGATGGTGTGGCAGCGATAGAGGCGGAAGGGATCTTCCAGCTCGTCAAGCCGCTCGCCAGTCATCTCGTCGCGGCTGTCGGCCAGCCAGCGATAGGCCTGGAGCAGGATCGCGGGGCCGAGGAACTTGTCCGAATTCCACCAGTAGCTGGGGCACGAGGTGGAGCAGCAGGCGCACAGGATGCATTCGTACAGCCCGTCCAGCTTCTCGCGCTGCTCGGGCGATTGCAGCCGTTCCTTGCCCGAAGGCGTGGTCGATACGGTCTGCAACCAGGGCTTGATCGAGGCGTATTGCGCGTAGAAATGGGTGAAATCGGGGACCAGATCCTTGATCACTTCCATGTGCGGCAAGGGCGTGATGCGGATGTCGCCCTTGAGGTCTTCGATGGCGGTGGTACAGGCCAGGCCATTGCGGCCGTTGATGTTCATCGAGCAGGAGCCGCAGATCCCCTCGCGGCACGAGCGGCGGAAGGTCAGGCCGGGATCGGCTTCGGATTTCATCTTGATCAGCGCGTCGAGCACCATCGGCCCGCAGCTGTCGAGATCGATCTCGAAGGTGTCGTAGCGCGGGTTCTCACCGCTGTCGGGATCGTAGCGATAGACGGTGAACTTCTTCAACCGGTTCGCATTTTCCGACCGGAAATGGCGGCCCTTGCCTTTGATCTTGCTGTTTGCGGGAAGAGTGAAGGTCGCCATGTCCGATCCCTGTTCGACAAAGCCCCATGAGGGCACATTCCGCGCCCTCTCTAGCGATTCACCGCGCCGGGGCAAGCGCGGATGCAGCCGGTCGAGTGACCATTTTGTTGCCGCCGAGCCGCCCCGGTGGTATTCACCGCATAGTGTCGTCAGCTCGCAGGTTTTCGCGAGTCTGTTCATCCGGGAGTCAAAATCCGGACCGTCTGGCAACGTTCAGCTCGTGCTCCACCACTCCCCTTGAAAGACGTCGCCGCATGTTCTTTGCCAATCGGCTCTCCTTCGCTTCATCCGACCTCGCCATCGATCTGGGGACGGCCAATACGGTCGTCTACGTGCGCGACCGGGGCGTGGTGCTGGCCGAACCTTCGGTGGTGGCGATCGAGACGATCAACGGCATCAAGCGGGTCAACGCCGTGGGCAATGAAGCCAAGCTGATGATGGGCAAAACCCCCGATTACATCAAGGCGATCCGGCCGCTGCGCAATGGCGTAATCTCGGACCTTGAAGTTGCCGAACAGATGATCAAGCACTTCATCCGCAAGGCGCAGGGCAACCGCGGTTTCAGGCGGCGCGGGCCTGAAATCGTCATCTGCGTGCCGTCGGGATCGACCCCGGTCGAACGCCGGGCGATCCGTGACGCCGCATCCAACGCCGGCGCGCGCCGGGTTCTGCTGATCGACGAGCCGATGGCGGCGGCGATCGGGGCGGACCTGCCGGTGACCAATCCGGTCGGATCGATGGTGGTCGATATCGGGGGCGGCACTACCGAGGTCGGCGTGATTTCGATCGGCGGCATGAACATGAGCCTGTCGGTGCGGGTCGGCGGCGACAAGATGGACGAGGCAATCCAGTCCTATGTGCGGCGTCAGCACAGCCTGCTGATTGGTGAAGGCACGTCCGAGCGGGTGAAGAAGCAACTCGGCATTGCGCGTGTTCCCGACAAGTCCAATTGCCAGACTGCGTCAATCAAGGGCCGCGACATTGCGCGCGGGGTGCCGCGGGAAATCACCATATCCCAGCTCGAGATCGCCAGCGCGCTGGCCGAGCCGGTCGGCCAGATCGTCGAGGCGGTGCGCAACGCGCTGGAACAGACCGCACCCGAGATTGCCGCGGACCTTATCGATGGCGGCATCATCATGACCGGCGGCGGCTCGCTGCTGCACGAGATGGACCTTGTGCTGGCGGAGGCTACCGGCTTGCCGGTGCGGGTCGCTGATAATCCGCTGAACTGCGTAGCGCTGGGCGCGGGACGTGCGCTGGAAGACCCGGCCTATCGCGGCGTGCTGCATCCGACGTAAGGTGCGTAGCTAAAAATGAATGGCCTGGCCGCGCACCGCCATCGCCGCTTCCTTGAGCGCTTCCGAGTGGGTCGGATGGGCGTGGCAGGTATAGGCGATGTCTTCGGAGGTCGCGCCGAATTCCATGGCCTGCGCAGCCTGCGCGATCATCGTTCCAGCGACTGAGGCGATACACCAGACGCCGAGCACGCGGTCGCTGGCGGCATCGGCGATGACCTTGACGAAGCCGTCACCCTCGCGGTTGGTCTTGGCGCGGCTGTTGGCCATCATCGGGAACTTGCCGACCTTGACTTCGCCCCTTTCGCGCGCGGCTTCCTCGGTGAGGCCGACGCCGGCGATTTCGGGCATGGTATAGACTACGCCGGGGATGACATCGTGGTTGACGATCCCGGTCAGCCCGGCGATGTTTTCGGCAACGGCAATGCCCTCGTCCTCGGCCTTGTGCGCCAGCATCGGTCCGGGAATGACATCGCCGATCGCCCAGACGCCGGGGACCTTGGTCTGGAAGTCGTGACCGGTTTCGATCTGGCCGCGCTGGTTGAGCTCGAGCCCGATGGCGGCGAGGTTCAGGCCCTCGGTATTGGGGCGGCGGCCGATGGCGACGAGGACGCAATCGGCGTCAATCTGCTCAACAGCCGCTCCTCCTGAGCTTGTCGAAGGACCTGAAGAGGGCTCAAGCGTCAGCCTCGCTTGTTTGCCCTTGACCGTGGCGCTGGTAACCTTGGTTGACAGCCGCAGCTCCATGCCCTGCTTCCTGAAAATCTTCGCAGCTTCCTTGCGGACATCAAGGTCCATGCCGGGCAGCAGCTGGTCAAGAAATTCGACGACCGTGACTTTCGCACCCAGCCGCCGCCACACCGATCCCAGCTCCAGCCCGATCACCCCGCCGCCGATGACCACGAGATGCTGCGGCACTTTCGCCAGGGCAAGAGCGCCGGTGGAATCGACGATCACGCCCTGGTCGTTGTCCACCTCGACGCCGGGGAGGGTCGTTACCGAAGAGCCAGTGGCGATGACGATGTTCTTGGCGGAAATATCCTTGCCCGCCACGGTGACAGTGTGGGCATCCTTGAAGGCGGCATGCCCCTTCAGCCAGGTCACCTTGTTCTTCTTGAACAGAAACTCGATCCCCCCGGTCAGTTCCTTGACCGCCCCGGCCTTCTCGCCCTGCAGCACGCCCAGATCGAGCTCAACCTTGCCGGTCTTCACCCCGAACTTGGCGAGCGTGCCATGCGCTGCCTCGTCGAACAGCTCCGAGCCATGCAGCAGTGCCTTGGAGGGAATGCAGCCGACATTGAGACAGGTGCCGCCGAGCGTCTCGCGGGATTCCGCACAGGCGACCTTGAGCCCCAGCTGCGCCGCGCGGATAGCCGCGACATAGCCGCCGGGTCCGGCGCCAATGATGAGGATGTCGTAGGTGGTGTCAGGAATTGCCATATCCAATCAGTGAAAATAGACCAAGGCAGCTACTTGCCTCTCGTCGCAATACTTGGCGAACGTTCGAAGCTCTGATGCTTTAAGAGCTACTGCTGCCTTCCATTCCACCAAGTCCGCTAGAATCCGGTCCATCCCGTAGATGCCTGCTTCCAACAGTTCCGACTCATTGAGCCTGCCGATGATCTGTTCATCGGGCAAAACGGCAATCGCCCTGTTGAATTCGGTCATTCTCGATACCGGGACTATACGCGGTGGACCATAGCCAAGATCAACCTCAGTGCAGGTAGCGAAATTGCCTTCGACCAGGTCAAGCACGTTGTCCTCGGGCGGGTTTGGTCCACTGAGCACGAACGTCATTATTTCCCAATGGCCAGCCAGAGAGACGTTGGGTGTCTCTTGAAACTTAGCCTCGGTTGGCGAGTCATCACTGCTGAAGAAGCGATCGAATAGAGAGCGCTTAACTGGCTCTTCAGTTTCTGGCGAAATTCCAAAGATAAATGGAACAACTAGATTGGGATTGGCCAGAATTCTAAATAGATCATCATCGTGAATTGCCTTGAGAGATGCTGAAACGCCCATCGTAACCTCACAATTCAATCAGCAACCGCTTCGGGCTCTTGATCTCTTCCCCGATAATCATGATCGAGCGAAAATTTTGTCGTGCGAAAGCGTTACGTTGAGCATAGGCAGTTCCACCCGGCCATCAGGGGAGTTCGGCACGACTGCCCATTCTCCTGCATCATTGCGCAGCTCCAAATGGACCGTCTCGTCTTCGGGATCGATAAAGAGGATCGCTTGCAGGGACTGAACCGTGCGATACTCGGGAAGCTTGACCTCAATGTCGCGGGTTCGCGTGCTGGGGGACATTACCTCAACCACCAGCTTGGGGTCGTCGAAGGCTTTGAGCTCGTCGTTCTCCGGGCCTCCGCGGCCGCAATAGACCGACACATCAGGATAACGCAGCGACAAGCGATGGTTGCGCAAGCCCATGTCGGGACCAAACGGTTCGCATCCGCTCCCCCGGAGCTTCTGGTCGAGAGAGGTCAAGACATTACCTTGTATGCGCGCGTGCCTTGCGGTTCCGCCGCCCTTCATCCGGACAACGCCATTATCGAGTTCGAACCGGCAATCGGCATCGAACTCCATTCCGAGGAATTCGTCGGCGGTCACCAGGTGCGTTGCGAGCGTGGCCATGAGCTACAAATCAATCAGTAAACGGGTTGGGTCTTCTATCGCATCCTTGATGATCTTCAAAGCCGTCACTGCCTCCCTCCCATCAATCAGCCGGTGATCGTAACTCAGCGCCAGATACATCATCGGCCGCGCCACGATCTGCCCATCCCGCACTACGGCCCGTTCCTCGATGCGGTGCAGGCCCAGCACTGCCGACTGCGGCGGGTTGATGATCGGGGTGGACATCAGGCTGCCGAAGACGCCGCCGTTGGAAATGGTGAAGGTGCCGCCTTTCATGTCTTCCATGGTCAGCTTGCCTTCGCGGGCGCGCTTGCCGTATTCGGCGATGGCCTTTTCTATGCCCGCAAATGAAAGCTGGTCGGCATCGCGCACCACCGGGGTTACCAAGCCGTTCGGGGCCGATACTGCCACCGATATGTCGACGTAATCGTGATAGACGATCTCGTCACCCTCGATGCGGGCGTTGACGGCGGGAATGTCTTTCAGCGCCAGGCAGGCCGCCTTGGCGAAGAAGCCCATGAAGCCCAGGCGCACGCCGTGCTTCTTTTCGAACAGTTCCTTGTATCGGTCGCGCGCTGCGATCACGGCGGTCATATCGACGTCGTTGAAGGTGGTCAGCAGGGCTGCGGTTTCCTGCGCTTCCTTGAGCCGCCGGGCGATGGTCTGGCGCAGCCGGGTCATCTTGACGCGCTCTTCGCTGCGGGCGGTTGCGGGCGGCGCGCGGCCTTCGTCCTTCGACGAGCTCAGGATGTGCTCAGGCTGAGCGGGAGTTGAGGTTACAGTTTGAGTGGGCGCTGGGGCAGGAGTTGGCCCCGAAACTGCGGGAGCTGGAGCCGCAGACTTGGCCTGCGCCGCTGCGGTCACGTCTTCCTTGGTCAGGCGGCCGTCCTTGCCGGTGCCCTTGATGGTCGCCGGGTCGATGCCGTGTTCGAGCACCGCGCGGCGGACAGAGGGGGAGAGCACGGCGGCTTCGGATGCGGGTGCAGCGGCGGCTACAGGCGCGGCCGGAGCCGGGGCTGTGGCGGGCGCATCGGCTCCGGCCTCGATCATCGCGATCACCGCGCCAACCGTCACGGTATCGCCCACCTTGGCGAGCTGCGCGCCCATCGCCCCGGCGGCAGGCGCGGTCACGTCGATGGCAACCTTGTCGGTCTCGAGGCTGACAATTGCCTCATCGAGCGCCACTGCCTCGCCGGGCTGCTTGAGCCACTGGCCGATGCTCGCTTCCGAAACGCTCTCACCGAGCGCGGGGACTTTGACTTCGGTCGACATACTGCACTTTCCTATCTGCCCTCTCCCCTTGAGGGGAGAGGATAGCGAAGCTTGCTCCGTCAGGAGCTAGCAGAGCTTTGAGAGGGGGTTCGACCTCTCGAGGGCAGAACCCCCTCTCCAACTTCGGCTAGGCAACAGGTTGCCAAGCCTTCGTATCCTCTCCGCTCAAGGGGAGAGGGAATCTCGGTTTCAGGCCTTCTTCTGGCGTCTGATTTCGGAACGGACGGATAGCCCCAACGCATCGGCGACCAGTGCCCCCTGTTCGGAGGCGTGGCGCTTGGCGAGGCCGGTGGCGGGCGAGGCGCTGGCGGTGCGGCAGGCATAGCGGGCGCGTGGCACCTTGCACCCCGCGGCGTCGAGAACCTCTTCGATCAGCGGTTCGACGAAGAACCAGCCGCCGTTGTTTTTCGGCTCTTCCTGGCACCATACCACGTCTTCCAGTGCAGTCATGCGCGCCAGCCGTTTTGCCAGCGGCTCACCGGGGAAGGGGTAGAGCTGTTCCAGCCGGACCACGGCGGTGTCGGTGATCCCGGCCGCATTGCGCGCCTCAATAAGGTCATAGGCGACCTTGCCCGAACACAGCACCAGCCGCTTGACCTTGCCATCTTCGGGCGGGGTCGGATCGGAAAGGATGCGCATGAAGTGCCCCTCGCCGATGAAGTCGCTGGCGGCGCTCTTCGCCATCGGGTGGCGCAGCAGCGACTTGGGGGTCATGATCACCAGCGGCTTGCGGAACGGCCGGTGCATTTGCCTTCGCAGAACATGGAAATAGTTGGCGGGGGTGGTGATGTTGCACACCTGAATATTGTCCTGCGCACAGAGCTGGAGGAAGCGTTCCAGCCGCGCGGAACTGTGTTCCGGACCTTGCCCCTCGTAGCCGTGCGGCAACAGCATCACCAGGCCGTTGGCGCGCAGCCACTTGGCTTCGCTGGCGGCGATATACTGGTCGATGACGATCTGCGCGCCATTGGCGAAATCGCCGAACTGCGCTTCCCACAGGACCAGCGTCTTGGGATCGGCCAGCGCAAAGCCGAACTCGAAGCCGAGCACGCCATATTCGCTGAGCGGACTGTCGAGCACTTCGAACCTGCCGTGCGGGACGGTAGTGAGAGGCACATATTTGCGCTCGTCGGTCTGATCGACCCAGACTGCGTGGCGCTGGCTGAAGGTGCCGCGCCCCGAATCCTGGCCGGACAGGCGCACCCCGAAGCCTTCGGAAGCCAGGCTGCCAAAGGCCAGCGCCTCGCCGGTCGCCCAGTCAAAGCCATCGCCGCTGGTGAACATCGCGCGCTTGGCATCGATCACCCGGTTCAGCGTCTTGTGGACGGTGAGATCGGCGGGAACCGTGGTCAGGGTGCGGCCAAGGCTGTCGAACAGTTTGGCCTCGATGCCGGTGGGCACATTGCGGCGGGCAGTTTCGGGATCGGCCGGTTTGTTGAGCCCGCTCCAGCGGCCGGTGAACCAGTCCGCCTCGTTGGGCAGGTAGCTTTTGGCGGCGTCAAACTGCTTTTCGAGATAGGCGTTGAAGCCGGCGACGACGACTTCGCCATAGCTGTCGTCGATTACCCCGGCTTCCTTCAGCCGCCGCGCATAGACTTCGCTGACCGGCGGGTGGTCCTTGATCTGCGCGTACATCAGCGGCTGGGTGAAGCTGGGCTCGTCGCCTTCGTTATGGCCGAAGCGGCGGTAGCACCACATGTCGATGACGATGTCGCGGCCGAATTTCTGGCGGTAATCGATGGCGAACTTGCAGACGAAGGTCACGGCCTCGGGATCATCGCCGTTGACGTGGATGATCGGGGCCTGGATGCCCTTGGCGACGTCCGAGGGATAGGGCGAGCTTCGCGCGAACTTGGGGCTGGTGGTGAAGCCGATCTGGTTGTTGATGATGAAGTGGATCGCCCCGCCGGTGTGGTAACCTTTCACCCCGGAGAAGCCCAGACACTCCCAGACGATGCCCTGGCCGGCGAAGGCAGCGTCGCCGTGGATCAGCACCGGCAGCACCTGCTGGAACTTGCCCGGGCCGATATCGTCGCGCATCGCCTGGGTGGCGCGGACCTTGCCCAGCACCACCGGATCGACGGTTTCGAGGTGGCTGGGATTGGGCACCAGGCTCATGTGAACCTTGATCCCGTCGAACTCGCGGTTGGTCGATGTGCCGAGGTGGTATTTGACGTCGCCCGATCCGGCGATGTCGTCGGGGTTGGCGCTGCCGCCCGAGAACTCGTGGAAGATCACTGTATAGGGCTTGGCCATGACATTGGCGAGCACGTTGAGCCGGCCGCGGTGGGCCATGCCATAGACGATTTCCTTGATGCCCAGCTGGCCGCCGTACTTGATCACCGCCTCCAGCGCCGGGATCATCGATTCCCCGCCATCGAGCCCGAAGCGCTTGGTGCCGACGTATTTTCGCCCGAGGAATTTCTCGAACTGCTCGCCGCGGATCACCGCGCCCAGGATCGCCTTCTTGCCCTCGGGGGTGAACAGGATCGACTTGTCGGCGCCTTCCATCCGCGCCTGCAGGAAGCGGCGTTCCTCGACATCGGAAATATGCATGTATTCGAGGCCGACCTTGCCGCAATAGTTGGCGCGCAGGATCGCCACGATCTCGCGGATGGTGCCCCATTCGATGCCCAGATTGCCGCCGATATAAACCTTGCGGTCAAGGTCTTGCGCACCGAAGCCGTGGTATTCGGGGGCGAGATCGGCGGGCAGATCCTGCTTGGCAAGGCCCAGCGGATCGAGATCGGCGGCCAGGTGCCCGCGTACCCGGTAGGTGCGGATCAGCATCATCGCGCGGATCGCATCGGCGGCGGCGCTTTCCAGCGCCTTGTCGTCGAGCGGTGCGGCCTGCTTTTCGGAGGCAGCCTTGATCGCTGCCTTGAACGCCAGCGGATCAAGCGCCTGGGTAAGATCGTCCTCGAATGCGCCGCCAGCCAGTGGCCAGCCGCTGCGCTGCCAGCTGGGGCCGGGTTGGGGGTCCTCAGGGAAGAATTCGAATTTCTCGTTGCCCATGGCGGTCAACCTTTTGCTCTTGCGCCCCTCTCCTTCAGGGGAGGGGCAGTGAGACCTGGTTCTGCGAAGCAGGGCCTAGTCGCAGCGGGGTGGGGCGGTGCCTGCGGGCGCTCCGCCTGGCGGATAGCCTCCACCCCAACCCCTCCCCTGAAGAGGAGGGGCTGATGTGGCCTCAGGCAATTTCCTTGATCAGCGCGGCCAGCGTCGTGCCGAGTTCCGCCGGCGAGGGCGAGACGCGGATGCCGGCTGCTTCCATCGCCGCGATCTTGTCTTCCGCACCGCCCTGGCCGCCCGAGACGATCGCCCCGGCGTGGCCCATGCGGCGGCCCGGAGGCGCGGTCAGCCCGGCGATGAACCCGGCCATCGGCTTTGAGCGCCCGCGCTTCGCTTCGTCCTTGATGAACTGCGCCGCGTCTTCCTCGGCCGAGCCGCCGATCTCGCCGATCATGATGATCGAGCGGGTGGCATCGTCGGCCAGGAACAGCTCGAGCATATCGATGAAGTTGGTGCCGTTGACCGGATCGCCGCCGATGCCGACAGCGGTGGTCTGGCCCAGACCCGCCATGGTGGTCTGATGGACTGCCTCATAGGTCAGCGTGCCCGAGCGGCTGACCACCCCGACCGAACCCTTGGAAAAGATCGCGCCGGGCATGATCCCGATCTTGCACTCGTTCGGTGTCAGCACGCCAGGGCAGTTGGGCCCGATCAGGCGGCTCTTGGTGCCGCTCAGTGCCCTTTTGACCCGCACCATGTCGAGCACCGGAATGCCCTCGGTAATCGCCACGATCAGCTCGATCCCGGCGTCGATGGCTTCCAGAATCGAATCCGCGGCGAATGGCGGCGGCACATAGATGCAGCTGGCGGTTGCCCCGGTGGCATGTTTTGCCTCGGCGACGGTATCGTAATTGGGCAGGCCCAGATGCGTGGTCCCGCCCTTGCCGGGGGTCACCCCCGCCACCATCTGCGTGCCATAGGCCAGCGCCGCTTCGGTGTGGAAGCTGCCGGTGGCGCCGGTCATGCCCTGGGTGATGACTTTGGTGTTTTTGTTGACGAGGATGGACATATTAACCCTTCATTTTTCCGAACAGTTTCGCAAAGAACGATGGCTCGTTTTGAAGTGGACCGTCGGGAAACACGATGGTCCGATTATTTCGCCCATCGTCCGACATGCAATCGTAGGTGCCAAGGCCCAAATCCGCGGCTTTGGCTTTCGCCAAGGCCCATGCTTCATTTGCATGGCGCGATGTCATCCCAACCTGAATAACGTGTCTTCCGAAGCTGTAATCCACCCACCTGTCGTCGGTGTGGGCGTCCTCGCCCGCTAAATTGAGGTTTGGGAACTCGCCGGTCATCCCGGCATACCAATTCTGCAGTGCCGGCGATGAATGCTTCGGGTCGAAGTTGCTCTCACCGTCTCGCCATTCAGCGACGTCCGCATACCATTGTCTAAACGCCGCGGCTTCGCGCGGGGCATCGGTCGGGTCAAACACGACGAAATCGACGCTCACTTCAAACTTCCATCAATTTCCTTGCACGCCACCAGCAGTTCCTTCACCGCATCGATGCTGACTTGCAGCCCCGCCTTGGCCTTCTCGTCCAAAGCGATCTCGATAACCTGCTCGACGCCGCCCTTGCCGATCACCACCGGCACGCCGACGTAAAGGTCGTCCACGCCGTACTGGCCGGTGAGGTGCGCGGCGCAGGGGAGCATGCGCTTCTGGTCGCCCAGGTAGCTCTCCGCCATCGCAATGGCCGAAGCGGCCGGGGCATAGAACGCTGAGCCGGTCTTGAGCAGCGCGACGATCTCGCCGCCGCCGTTGGCGGTGCGGCTGACGATGGCGTCGATGCGTTCCTGCGTCGATTTGCCCATCTTGATCAGGTCGGGGATGGGGATGCCCTTGACCGTCGAATAGGCCGCGACCGGGACCATGGTGTCGCCGTGGCCGCCCAGCACGAAGCTGGTGACATCGCGCACCGAAACGCCGAATTCCTCGGCGAGGAAGGTGCTGAACCGCGCTGAATCGAGCACGCCGGCCATGCCGACCACCTTGTTGTGCGGCAGCCCTGAAAACTCGCGCAGCGCCCAGACCATGGCGTCGAGCGGGTTGGTGATGCAGATCACGAAGGCGTCGGGGCAGTTGGCCTTGATGCCTTCGCCGACCGCCTTCATCACCTTGAGATTGATGCCGAGCAGATCGTCGCGGCTCATGCCGGGCTTGCGCGGCACGCCGGCGGTGACGATGACCACGTCGGCGCCCTTGATGTCGGCGTAATCGTTGGTGCCGGTGATCTTCGCGTCGAAGCCTTCCACCGGGCCGCACTGCGACAGATCGAGCGCCTTGCCCTGCGGCACGCCTTCAACCACGTCGAACAGGACGATGTCGCCCAGTTCCTTCTGCGCCGCGAGATGGGCGAGCGTGCCGCCGATATTGCCAGCGCCGATGAGAGCGATTGTCTTGCGTCCGGGGGCCTGGGCCATGGGAGAGGTCCTTCACTGCGGCGGGCACCAGAGGATCGGCAGAGCATGCGCGCATCGTCCCGCCAGGACGCACGCGGCCGTTGGTTCGGGAGGTGCCCTAGGCGGGTGACAGGGGTATTGCAACCGCGAAAAGCGCTGAATTGGCTGTATTATGTGATAATGGTTCGCAATTGCGATAAGCGCTTTGCCGGTGCGCGAATTACCCTGCCAGGCGTTTCGGCAGATCCTCTTCGCGCTCCTTGGCGAGCAGCATGGCGGCGAGATAATCGGGCACGGCGCGGCTGAAGTAATAGCCCTGGCCCAGCGTACAGCCCGCCGCGCGCACCGCCTCGACCTGTTCGATAGTCTCGAGCCCCTCGGCGACGATGGTCATGCCTAGCCGTGTCCCCATTTCCGACACGGCGCGGATGATTGCGTCGCTCTTCTTGCCGACATTGATGCCCGAAACGAAACTGCGATCGACCTTGATCTTGCCGAAGGGATATTTGTTGAGATAGCCTAGCGAGGAATAGCCGGTGCCGAAATCGTCGAGGGCAAAGCGCACTCCGGCCTTGGACAGTTCGTTGATGAAATTGTCGGTGTTCTGGCTGTGATCGAGCAGCACCGTTTCGGTGATCTCCAGCTCGAGCCGGCTGGGATCGAGCTTGGCATCACGCAGGGCGTTGAGGATACCCAGCGCCGCGCCGGGTGCCTTGATCTGCACCGGCGAGAGGTTGACCGCGATGGTAACGTCCTCGGGCCACTGCGCCGCGGCCCTGGCGGCCTGCGCTGTGATCCAGTTACCCAGGGTGATGATCGCGCCGGTTTCTTCGGCGACGGGGATGAATTCGTCGGGGCGCAGTTCGCCCTTTTCGGGATGGAACCAGCGCACCAGCGCCTCGAAAGTGCGAATGCGGCCGGTTTCCAGATCGACGATCGGCTGGAAGAAGATCGACAGTTCGTCGCGTTGCAGCGCCAGGCGCAATTCGGATTCGATCTCGCGGCGGCGGACTAGGTCGCGGGTCATCGACGGGTCGAAGAAGCTCACCTGTTTCCGGCCGTTGACCTTGGCATGATACAGCGCAAGGTCTGCGCCCTGCATCACTGCTTCAAGATCAGCGCCATCATCGGGCAGCAAGGCAATGCCCATCGAGCAGGCAACTTCCAGCCGGTCGTCATCAATGCGCATCGGCCGGACAATCTCGTCCATGATCGCCTGCGCCAGCGCTTCCACTTCGCGGCGGTCGCGCGCTTCGCAGGCGATGATGAATTCGTCGCCGCCGAAGCGGGCGACGGTGGCGTTATCGGGGGCGACCTTGCGCAGCCGGTTGGCAACCTCGGCCAGCAACCGGTCGCCAACCTGGTGGCCCAGCGTGTCGTTGACTTCCTTGAACTTGTCGAGGTCCAACCAGAACAGTGCCATTTTCTGTTCGGGCATGCGCTCGGCCAGCCGTTCGACGAGATGGTGGTTGAGCCCGGCGCGGTTGAGCAGGCCGGTGACGACATCGCTGCGCGCCAGCAGCTGCATGCGTTCGGCCAGCCGCGCGCTGGTTTCCGCCGCCGCCACCGAATTGCGCAGCACGCGAAACACGTTGAGCGTGATCGAGGTCATCCCCGGGATCAGCAGGACTATGGAAACTGCGAGAGCTTCCAATGCCAGATCGCCGGACATGAACAGCACCGCGCAGATCGGCACCAGCACCAGCAGCATCTGACCGATGGCGATAGGGGGTCGGCCAGCATTGCGTGCGGCAATGCCCACGGCATAGCCAATGCTGTTGGTGACGACGAGCAATTGCGCGACCGGAGCTATTTCATAGGCGATGCAAAAAGTTGCCATCAGCCCGATCAGCAGCGAATAGCTGAAGGCGCCAAGTTCATAGAGCAGTTCGAGCGGGCGGGTCTTGTGCTGGACTAGGTGGGGAAGCACCGCCGCTGCCACCACTCGCAGCGCGCCAACCACCGTCAGCGCCACGGCAGTGTGCCAGATCAGCGTGACGTCGGTGTAGGAAGCGGCAACCAGGCTGGTGATACTGCCGCAGGCGGCGCCGACAGCCAGGCTGGCCGGCTGCGTATACAGCGTATCGACCAGAATCCGGCGGACCCTGTCGTCAATGGCATTGGTGCGAAACAGCACCCGCATCAGGCTGCGTAAGCGATTGATCAATATGCTCCCACTGGTCCCCCAACCTGTAGAGACAAGCAGTCACTGAATGGTTAACAACTGCACTATGATCAATACTTGCACCGGAGTTAACAGCGTCTTGTCCACGGCGGTAATCTACCGCTGCGCCAAGCCGGTGTTATCCTGCAATGCCTGATCGCGCCGCCACGGCACCCGCCATGCGCCGGTCGAGGGCGTGGCAGATCGCCAGCCACCAGCGGTACTGTTCGCTGTCGCCGGCAAAGAAGGCAGTCTCGGCATTCTCGCGGGCGCGTTCGGCTGCGCTCAACCCGTGTTCGGCGAAATGGCGCAGTGCGCCGCGCAACAGCGTGTCGGAGGATATGCCGTCGATATTGTCATTGGCTGCGCGTAGCGGAATCGATGCGGTGAAGGTTCTGGCAATGAAGCCGGCAGGTCCATGATCGGCGGCGGCAATACGAAAGGTCATCGCGGGCTGGGCTCCGGCTGCTGTCTGGGCGCAGCCGGAACATTAAGTGCCAAGCATCTAAGCCTTTGTGTCGGGCTATGGTTTCCGGGCTGTTAGGACTGATTTCACTGTCCCGGCCGCGAGATCCAGCGGCCGCTGTTCTGGTATTCCGGCTTGATACCAGTGGCTTGCGGAAGTTTCTCGCCCCGGAAATTCGCCTCGCCGCCACGTTGCCTGAGCTCGCTCGCATAGACCGGCACCGGAGCGACGCGCACCGGGGCAAGCCCGCTCATCGTGGGCGAGACCGCCGCACTCTGCGTCGCCTGTGCGCTTTTCAGCCCAGCCTCGTAGGCGCGCTGCAGCGCCAGCGGATCGAAGGCGGTTTCGGGAATGGCGTCCGCCGCGGCGCTGCGGGCATGCGGAGCGGCCACCGGTTCGCCCCCCAGATAGGCAAAGCGGAAGGCTGCGGGCTGCCCGGCACGGCCACCGAACTTGTAGAAGCGGTGCGCTCCGATGGTGCCGAGGAACGACAGGCTGGGTGCCCAATAGGGATGGACGGCGATGGTGTGATAATGCGTCGCCAGGCCCACCGGCGCATAGACATATCCCGACAGAGCGGTGCGAGCGACATTCTCGGCGCGCAGCCAGAACATGCGGCTCGGCACCCGGGCCAGCGATCCGTCGCAGGTGAAGCTGAACTGGCAGCCGGTGCGGCGTTCCGATCCCTGATAGACCACGCCGCATACGGTGTTGGGATAGGAGGGGTGGGCGACGCGGTTGAGCACTACCTGCGCCACCGCCGCCTGCCCGGCATCGGGCTCGCTGGCGGCTTCGTAATAGACCGCGGCGGTCAGGCACTGCAGCGCCCGGCTTCGATCGACGCCGCTGTTGTCGATGCGGATGGCGCGGGCGGCGGGACCGGCCACGGAATCGACGTGGACGGGCGCAGGTTCGGCGTCGGAATGGATGCCTTCGCCCAGCAGTGCCAGCGGCTGCGGATTATCCTCAGCGGCAAGGTAATAGAAGGCCGAACCCGGGAAGCTGTTGCCCGGCTGTTCGAAGGGCATTGGCGCGATGACCACTTGGGCCTCGCCGGCATCGCCGATCTCGAAGTTCGACCAGCCACCGGGCGCGGCAAGCGCCGGCACCGCGATCGCCGCTAACAGCACCATCGCCCGGCGGCCCAGTTGCGAGCCATGCCGGGCCTTGCGCAGGCTGCGAGTGCGCCGATGCGTCAGCCGCGCAGAGAATTCGCGTGGCCTTGGCTCGCAGGAAAAGACTTGGCTCTCGGTCATCAACCTCTTTCGCCGGTTCGCGCTGCAAGCGCGTAATTCCATTTCGCGGGCGATGCATCAGGCGAATCCGCCGCGTTCCGAACCGGGACAGGCGGCAGCGATAGTCCTAACCGGTTAAAATTTGCGCAAGCTTGCAGGCAGGTTCGCTCCGGAGTAAGGGCCGCGTCGCGTCACCGGTGCCTGGCAACGGGCCTAAGAGGGAAGCGGTTTGAACGTCCGCACTGCCCCCGCAACTGTGACCGGGGAATGCTCCCCATAATGCCACTGGGAAACCGGGAAGGCGGGGCAGCATATTGATCCGGGAGTCAGGAGACCTGCCGATGACGGTCGTTCCGCAGCCGGGCGGGGTGTTCCGGATGTAGCGTGGACCGTGCAATGGTGCGCGGGCCTCTCGCCATGAACGGCGTTGTGTTCATGACGGGAGTAATGTGTGTGAAATATGTGTTGTTGCTGGGCTGTTGCCTTGCTGCGTCCAGTCTTGCGCTGGCGCAGCCGGAACCGGTTGAGACAGTAGCCGAGGAGCATGATTTCCACCCGGCTGCCAGTCGGCCCGATGAGATTGTCGTGCTCGCCACCGGCAGCAGTTTGAACATTGACCGGACGGGCCAGGCGATCAGTGTCATCGGCGGCAGTGAACTTCGCAGCATCCAGGGCCCCGACCTGACCCGCGCGCTCGAACGCTCGCCGGGGGTTACCCTCACTCGCAATGGCGGTGTCGGCGGCTTTACCGGGGTGCGCCTGCGCGGTGCCGATGCCGAGCAATTGCTGGTGATCGTCGATGGGGTGCGCGTGGCCGATGTCGCCGCGCCGGCCGGGGGCTTCGACTTCGGCAACTTGCTCTCCGGCAATGTCGACCGGATCGAACTGCTGCGCGGCTCCAATTCGGTAATCTGGGGCAGCCAGGCTATCGGCGGGGTGCTGGCGGTGACGACCCGCGCGTGGGACGGGCTGACCGCCTCGGCCGAATATGGCGCGCAGGACAGTGTCTTTGCTACAGCGGCGCTGGGCAGCAAGATCGGTTCGCTCGATCTCGACCTGTATGGCAGCTTCCATGACAGCGGGGGAATTTCGGCAGCGGCATCGGGCACCGAAGCCGACGGCTTCCGGCAATGGCAGTTTGGCGGCAAGGCGCATGTCGAGCTGACCGGCAGCCTCGCGCTGGTCGCCAGCGGGCGCTTTGCCGATGGCAGGCTCGATATCGATGGTTATCCGCCGCCCGACTACAGCTTCGCCGACACCGCCGAATACCAGACCACGCGCGAAGCTTCGGGCCGGGTCGGGCTTGAGTACAGCGGCGATGCGCTGGAGCTCAAGGCGGGCTTTGCCCTGTCCGACACCCACCGCGAACTGTTTGACCCCGGCTTCGGCCCCCTCAGCTACTATACCACCGACGGTCGCAGCGAGCGCGCCGAGCTGCTGGGGCGGCTTCGCATCGGCGATGCGGTCAGGCTCGATTTCGGGGCGGACCGCGAGTGGAGCAGCTTCCTCGCCGGGGCATCGGGCAAGGCGTCGCTGACCAGCGGCCATGCTCTGCTGAGCTTCGATCATGACCGACTGTCGCTGGCAGGCGGAGTGCGGATCGACGATCACAGCAGTTTCGGCAGCGATGCCACGCTGGGCGCGAACTTCACCTATCGTTTGCCCGAAGACTGGCGCATCCGCGGCTCCTACGGCGAAGGCTTCAAGGCTCCGACTTTGTTCCAGCTGTTGTCCGACTACGGCAATTCCGCGCTCGTGCCCGAGCGCAGCCGCAGCTATGACATCGGCATCGAAAAGGGCGATCGCAACGCCCGCTTTCACGCCGCGCTCAGCCTGTTCCGCCGCGACAGCCGCGATCTGATCGACTTTGTATCCTGCTTCGAAGTGACTACGGGCATCTGCGCCAACCGGCCCTACGGCACCTATGACAATCTGGGCCGCGCCCGCGCCGAGGGCTTCGAGCTGGAAGTCGACGGACGCCCGGTGGACAGCCTCCAGTTCCACGCTGCCTACAGCTATGTGAAGGCGTTCAACCGCACCCCCGGCCACGCCAACCAGGGCAAGGCGCTCGCCCGCCGCCCGCGCCACGCAATGACGCTTGCCGCCGACTTGACAACGCCACTGCACGACCTGGCGCTGGGCGCGGACCTGCGCGTAGTCGGCAGCAGCTTCGACGATGCCGGAAACTTCACCCGGCTCGACAGCTACGCCCTCGTCACCCTGCGCGCCAGCCTGCCGCTGGGCGAGCGTTTCGAACTCTACGGCCGGATCGAAAACCTCACCGGCGAGCGCTATGAGACCGCCGCCGGTTACGGCACGCCGGGGCGCTCGGCCTATGTGGGGGCGAGGGCGCGGTTCTGAAGCGCGCCGGTCACGCGGGCCGCTGGCCGAAAAACACCTCGCTGTAATCGCCGACTGCCCTGCCGGAGAAATGCGGATGGCTCAGCGGCAGGCCCATTACGCCTTGCGCCCAGTCGATCGAGCTGCCCCAGTCCTGGTACCAGTCGTACAGCATCGTGCGGCTGGCGATGCGCCATTCGATGCCGCGCTTTTCCATGGTGTCGAGATAGCGTCCGCCGATGCAGGTATCGTGCTCGTCGGCGCCATCGTTTCCGGTGCCATAATCGACCCGGTGGTACGAAACCACATGGGTTTCGGCGAGCGCGCGTTCGCCCTTCATCTCGATATAGCTCTGGCCCAGCACATGCTGGGTGTTCTTGATCGCATCCGCACCCGGATAGACCCAGGCGAAATAGGCGTCGAAATCGCCTTTGAACACGCCGTAGTCGGTAACCGAATCCGGCCAGTAGGCGCTCTTGATCAGCTCCGGATTGCGCCGGTCCTCGCCGCGGGCAAGCCGGGCGATGCAGTCCTTGATCTTCTCGCGTTCGAGAAAGCCCTGCAGTTCTTCGGTGATGGCATTCATACCGGCATTCTCCTTTTTACCTCTCCCCTGGGAGGCAGGGCTATCGCATATAGACCAATTCCACCCAATTTCGTCACCCTGAACTTGTTTCAGGGCCCATTTCACCTCGCACCCGTAGCTCTGATTTTCGAGCATGACCTCACGGTTTGCGCCAATTCTGCTGACTCGGTTCGTGCGGCCCGATGGGCCCTGGAGTCGAAGACGTGCGAGCACAAACAAGTTCAGGGTGACGATGAATGAAAGATTGGGCCTATTTGCGATAGCCCTGCCTCCGAGGGAGAGGGCAAAGTAGTTCCGAATTCCTGCAACTTGCACTACTTCGATTCGCAGCGTGGCAGCACATCGGCAAGATCGCCATGGATATCTGACGGGAGCGAATGCCATGTCCCAGGTCCAGACCCTGCGCGGGGCCATTGACAGCAGCACGCTCGGCCGGGTGCTGATCCATGAGCATATCTTCCTCATGGACATGGAATACACCTACAATTACCGCCCCGATTTCTTCGCGGACAAGACCGTCACCGATGCGGCGGCGCGGCTCAATGCGCTGAAGGCGGCGGGGTACGATACGATCATCGATCTGACCGTGCTGGGGCTGGGCCGCCATGTGCCCAGCCTCGCCAAAGTCGGCCAGCTGACCGATCTTAATATCGTCGTTTCGACCGGGGCCTACACTTTCAACGACGTGCCTGCGCCCTTCGCCTATTACGGCCCGGGACTGCTCTGCGACGGACCCGAGTTGATGGTCGATCACTTCGTCCGCGATATTACCGAGGGG
This sequence comes from uncultured Alphaproteobacteria bacterium, assembly GCA_963791765.1. Lineage (GTDB taxonomy): Bacteria > Pseudomonadota > Alphaproteobacteria > Sphingomonadales > Sphingomonadaceae > Novosphingobium. The sequence goes on along the minus strand of CAWBTL010000002.1, from coordinate 754,129 downwards.
CTGATCGGCACCACGATCAAGGCGGGCCAGCTCAAATGCGCCATCGATGCGCCGGGGCTGACACCGGGGGTCGAGCGGGTGATGCGCGCCGTCGCCCGCGCCAACGTCATCACCGGCACCCCGATCACCGTCCACACCGCGCCGCTGCAGCACACCGGCCTCGACGCGCAGCGCGTGCTGGCGGAAGAGGGCGTCAACCTTGCCGATGTGGTCATCGGCCACTGCGGCGATACTGCCGATATCGACTATCTGATGCAGCTCGCCGACAAGGGCTCGCTGCTCGGCATGGACCGCTTCGGCATCGCATTCGCCATCACCATGGAGCAGCGCGTCGCCACCATCGCCGAGATGGCCAGGCGCGGCTATGCCGGGCAGATGGCGCTGTCGCACGATTGCTGCGCATGGTCGGACTATTTCCCCGGAATGGAGCATTACGCGGAGGCCATGCCGCAGCATAACTACCTGCACATCCACAACGATGTGCTGCCGGCGCTGCTGGAAGCGGGGGTGACGCAGGCGCAGATCGACACGATGTTCGTGGACAATCCGCGGCGCCATTTCGAGAACGCGGCACGGCATTTTGCCGGGCGAGGGTGACAAAGGCGACACTGTGTCACCCGGTTGTCACTCGGGTTTTTGACAATATATTCAACCAATTGCCGACAAAAAGTGACAGGTGACACATCTATCCGCGCGCGCACTTCCGCCCGCACGGCTGGCAGGCTGCCGCGCGGGGGCCTGGCCCTGAGGCCGGGGCAACTGCACGGGATGGGCGCGGGGCGTTCGAACTTTTCGCTCATGCCGGTGTGATACAGGATGTGGCGTTATGTAGGAAAGCGCCGAGGTGCGCTCACAAGTGTTGTGATGGTTGAGCGGGGACACGCTATTGCGCGTCCCCGTCCGACGGTGCAGATTGCGTGGGAAGTCGGATTGAGGCGGAGGCGGCGATGAATATGGGGGTTGTTGCACGTGGCACCGTAATTCCCGCTCTTTCCGGCCGGCCAACTTACGCTGTAGCGTCCCAGTTAGCCGCAGCTGCCATGCCGACAGCAGGCAAAAACCCATGCGAATGAAATTCCACCCAGCATTGAAGACGCTGCTCTTCATCTTACCGCTCCCAATCTTTGCAGGATTAAGCCTGTTCCTTAATGATTGGTTGACCCTAGCCGGGACAATTGTCTTGTTACTCATATTTGCCATTTGGTCAAAATCTATTGAGGGTATTATGGATAGATTGACATGGGCATCGGCAGCAGTCGTTCTAGTTTGTGCCTTCCTCTCGGTCAGAGGAAGTCTTTCTTCAGACATCGCGGTGTTTGCACTTCTCGCATACACTGTCTTGGCCGTTAGGCCGATTTTCACAAAAATTCCGTAATTCCGGGGACACAATTCCGGGGACACGGACACAATTCCCGGGACACCATACTTACCATCCAGCACCCTTTCAATTCCGGGGGTTAGGGTGACCGGTGGTTACGTTGACAGGTGCAATAATACCAAATCTCGATGATCGAAACCTGCAAAGCCCCTCCCGTTGAGCTGCGCTCGACTGCGTCTCAGGGCAGGGCTATCGCCTATTCAATTTGGTGCCTGTGCATCCCAGTCCCCCTCCCGCTTGCGGGAGGGGTTAGGGGTGGGTCAGTCGGACGAAATCGACGGTTTCGCATCAAATTCAGAAGCGCCCACCCCCAACCCCTCCCGCAAGCGGGAGGGGAGAAGAAAGGGCAGTTCGGAAGATGCGATAGCCCTGCCCCTCCCCTGAGGCGCAGTCGAGCGCAGCTCAACGGGAGGGGAGAAGAGTCAGTATCATCGAGATTTGGTATAACCCCCAAACACAAGCCCCCCTCCTGCGTGCAAGCCGGCTTGCAGCAGTCGGGCAGTCTGCACCGTCAGACGGGGACACGCAATCGTTGACCTTCGGTCGCCTTCGGCTCGACAAGCTCAGGCTGAGCGGGTCTGTTGCATTTCCAGAAGCAAATCTGTCTCGCACGAAGCCGCAAAGGCATGAAGATGTCGTGCTTCGGGGAGACGGCAATTCTTGAATGCGGGCGTGGAGCGGCTCAGTGCCGCTGGCGCGGCGTCTTTGTGTCTTCGCGGCTTTGTGCGCGGATCACACCCTGCTCAGCCGGAGTAACAGGGACATCCACCTATCGATCAGATCGCGCGGTCGCCGGCTGCGCCAACCAACTCGACATCGCGGCCGAGGCCCTTGACGGTGTTGCAGGCAGACGCCGTGATCGCGATGGCGCAGGCGGTCAGGATGATAAGGGTTTTGCGGACCATGGGTAATTCCTTCAATGTGTCGCGGGCCAGCTTAAAGCCGCGCGGCTTGACCTGCCCTTAACACGGGCGCTGCGGAAAAATCCACTATCCGGCAAAAATCAAAGGCAGGCTTCCAGATAGGCCTGGTCGAAGCCGAACTGGCGGGCCTTTTCCAGCGTATAGGGGCGCAGGCCCGAGGCGCGGTATTCGCCGATGATCTTGCCGTCCTCGCTCTCGTCGAGATATTCGAACTTGAACAGCTCTTGCGTCACGATGACATCGCCTTCCATGCCGATCACCTCGGTGATGTTGGTGGTGCGGCGCGAACCGTCGCGCAGGCGCTTGACCTGGACGATCATGTCGACCGATTCGGCGATCTGGCGGCTGATGGCTTCCTTGGGGATCTTGATGTCGCCCATCAGGATCATGTTTTCCATACGGCCCAGGCACTCGCGCGGGGAGTTGGCGTGCAGGGTGCACATCGATCCGTCGTGGCCGGTGTTCATCGCGGCGAGCAGGTCGAAGCACTCGGCGCCGCGGATTTCGCCCAGGATGATCCGGTCAGGACGCATACGCAGCGCGTTCTTGACGAGATCGCCGATGGTGATCGCGCCCTGGCCCTCAAGGTTCGGCGGGCGGGTTTCGAGCGGCAGCCAGTGCGGCTGCTGCAGGCGGAGTTCGGCGGCATCTTCGATGGTCAGCACGCGCTCGCCCGGGTCGATCATCTTCGACAGGGCGTTGAGCATGGTGGTCTTGCCCGAACCGGTACCGCCCGAGATGACCACATTCATCCGGCAGGCGCCGGCAATCTTGAGGCAGGTCGCCATTTTCTCGCTCATCGAACCGAAGTCCTTGAGCATGTCGATGGTGATCGGCTTCTCGGAGAATTTACGAATCGAGATGGCAGTGCCGCGCAAGGACAGCGGCGGCACGATGACGTTGACGCGGCTGCCGTCCTTGAGGCGGGCGTCGGCCAGCGGCGTGGTCTGGTCGACGCGGCGGCGAACCTGGTTGACGATGCGCTGGGCGATCTGGAACAGATGCGATTCATCACGGAAACGGATCCCCGAAAGCTGGAGCCGGCCCTTCTTTTCGATGTAGGTCTGGTCCGGTCCGTTGACCATGATATCCGAAATATCCGGATCGCCGAGCAGCTCCTCGAGCGGCCCGAAGCCGAGCAGCTCGTCGATCAGCACCTTCTCCAGCGCGAACTGTTCGCGGCGGTTGAAGGTGACTTTGAGCTCGGCCAGCACTTCCATGATGATCGGGCGGAATTCTTCGGACAGCTCGTCCTTGGTCAGCGTCGCCGCCGCTTCGGGATCGACGCGCTCCAGCAGGCGCGGCAGCACCTGTTCCTTGATCTTGTGGATCGAGGCTTCGAAGCCGTTCTGCTCGCTGTTGCCTTCCATCACGCCATTGGCGCGGTCGGCCAGCCGGGTCATGGCATCGGATTTTTGCGGCGCCTGATCGAATGCGTCGCTGCCGGGGAGCGGGGGGAACTGGTCGCCACCGCCGGGAACCGCGGCGACTTCGCCTGGAACCGGGGCGCTGCCGGTGTCCACGCCGCCCTTCATCGGGCGCGCGACGCCGAATGCTGGACGTGCATTCGGGGTCATCCCCGCGTTCCCGTTGCGTCGCCCGAATGCGCTCATGTCTCAACCAATCCTGTTCGGCGGCCCCCGCACGACATGCGGTTGCGTCACTTCTTGATTGAACAATAAGGTTGAAACTTTGATAACTTCCTAATGCACGGCGGATTTCTCAAGCCGCTGGACCGGCAGTGCGGGGGGGCGCCGCTGTTCCATGCGCAAGTGCCAGATTTAAGCCGGATCGCTCCGCTTGCCGGCCAAGTGCGGCAGCCGCCGCCGGGTCCGATTCTGACATTCGCGAATGACCGGGCGGCGAGCGGGATGCGAATGTCAAATATCAATCCACTAGGTATGCTCCCTCATACCCATCGCAAATCCCTGCCGCCCACGCATCGACAGCGAACATGTTCGGTCGATCCTGCTGTGCAACCGCGCCGCGCAGAAGCGGGGTGAGGTGGCGGCTGGCAGTGTGTTGAATTAGAGCGAATTGCGCTTAATCCGCACCAGACCCGCTCATGCCGAGCGGATTTCGTTGATTCAACTGAACACCACAAAGCCTATCGCGCGGACGTCCGCTCAGCCCTCGACGTGTTCCGCCAGCACCGTCAGGCCCGCGTCGCCGACTTCGGCGAAACCGCCATGGATGCGGATTTCCTCAGGCGCCGCGCCTTCGGTCTTGTAGACCATCAGCGCGCCGTCGCGGATCGTCGACATCACCGGGGCATGGCCCTCCAGCACGCCGAAATCGCCCTCGCTGCCGGGTACGACGACCATATGGACCTCCTCCGAACGGACGAGGCGGGCGGGAGTGACGAGTTCGAAGTGGAGGGGCATTTTGCTTGTCTCCCCCCTCCCGCTTGCGGGAGGGGTTGGGGGTGGGTGAGTCGGCTAAGGAAAAAGCACATTAGGAGAGGACTGGCCCACCCCTAGCCCCTCCCGCAAGCGGGAGGGGGACGTTGCTCAAGCCTCTTCAGCCAGCTTCTTGGCCTTCGCGATCGCCTCGTCGATGCCGCCGACCATGTAGAAGGCGTTCTCCGGCAGGTGATCGTATTCGCCGTCGACCACCGCCTTGAAGCTCTTCACCGTGTCTTCGACCTGGACGAACTTGCCTGAAATGCCGGTGAAGACCTCGGCGACGTGGAACGGCTGGCTGAGGAACTTCTGGATCTTGCGGGCGCGGGCGACGGTAAGCTTATCCTCTTCGGAAAGCTCGTCCATGCCCAGGATCGCGATGATGTCCTGAAGGCTCTTGTACTTCTGCAGCGTTTCCTGAACGCGGCGGGCTGTGTCGTAATGCTCCTGGCCGACGACGGCCGGGGTCAGCACGCGCGACGTCGAGTTCGAGCGGATCGACCGCCGGGTAAATGCCCAGCTCCGAAATCGCGCGGTTGAGTGTGGTGGTGGCGTCAAGGTGGGCAAACGAGGTCGCCGGAGCAGGGTCGGTAAGATCGTCCGCAGGCACGTAGATCGCCTGCACCGACGTGATCGAGCCCTTGTTGGTCGAGGTGATGCGTTCCTGCAGCGCGCCCATGTCGGTCGCCAGCGTCGGCTGATAGCCCACCGCCGAAGGAATACGGCCGAGCAGCGCCGACACTTCCGAACCCGCTTGCGTGAAGCGGAAGATGTTGTCGACGAAGAACAGAACGTCCTGGCCTTCCTCGTCGCGGAAATATTCGGCCATGGTCAGCCCCGAAAGCGCGACGCGGGCGCGGGCACCCGGAGGCTCGTTCATCTGGCCGAACACGAGGGCGACCTTGGAGCCTTCGGGGGTCGGATTGCCGTCCTTGTCCTTGGCGATAACCCCGGCGTCGAGGAATTCGTGGTAGAGATCGTTGCCTTCGCGGGTGCGTTCACCCACGCCTGCGAACACCGAAACGCCGCCGTGGCCCTTGGCGATGTTGTTGATCAGTTCCTGGATCAGCACGGTCTTGCCCACGCCCGCGCCGCCGAACAGGCCGATCTTGCCGCCGCGCGCATAGGGGGCGAGCAGATCGATGACCTTGATGCCGGTAACGAGGATCGCCGCTTCGGTCGACTGATCGACGAAGGGCGGGGCTTCGGCGTGGATCGGGTTGCGCTTGGCAGCGTTCACCGGACCGCGCTCGTCGATCGGCTCGCCGATGACGTTGACGATGCGGCCCAGCGTCATCGGGCCGACCGGCACGGTGATCTGCGAACCGGTTGCCGTCACCGGCTGGCCGCGGGTCAGGCCGTCGGTCGAATCCATGGCGATGGTGCGTACGGTGTTTTCACCCAGATGCTGGGCGACTTCGAGCACCAGGCGGTTGCCGTTGTTGTCAGTCTCAAGCGCCGAGAGAATCGCCGGCAGTTCGCCGGTGAAGCTGACATCGACGACAGCGCCGATCACCTGGCTGATCTTGCCGGTGGCGGTGGCGGCCGCCTTGGCGACAGGCGTGCGCTTTGCCGGGGCTTTGGCTGCGGGCTTGGCCGGAGCTTTGGTTGCGGTCTTGGTCTTGGCTGCGGTTGCCATTGTTCGTTCCTTACTTCCTATAAATCTCGCGCTGGAAGCGCGGGTGGATCGGCTTCAACTCTGCATTCTCCGAAATCCGCCAAATGGCCACCAATGCTGCTGCAGAATTCCGACCATCGCCAGACGACAATCAGAACGCCAATCAGCAACAAAGTAGCTGAACCCTAGGCAATCCTTCGGAACAAACGATTTTCCTATGGCGCCTCCGCGCCAACTACCCACTCACCGTGCGCCTCAATCTCATCGTGCATCGCATCAGGCGCGAGGTCGAGTTCGCCCGGCCAAGCAACAGCTCCCAAGTCGAGAAACACCTGAGCGAACAGCGCTTCATCACGCAGCGCCGCGAACATGCCGGCGCGCGGTCCATTCACAAGCTTGGACATATCGACGAAGCCTTCCACGCCATCATTGTGACGAACGCGCAGGCGCCAGCCGTCAAGCGCTTCGACTTCGGCGACGCGATAAGGCGCGCGCGGAACGATCGGCGGATAGACCTTCATTCCGGCGGCGCGATCTTGTTTGGCGACAGATTGTCTCGGCATAGCGTCCAGTTCTCAAGCAGTTCGGGCTGCCGCAAGCGCGCCCACGCCAATACCTCGGCCAGAACGCGATTCGGCAGATCGGATGTTAGCACATCCAGTGTATCGATGGCGATGCGGGCTTCGAACTCGGCATATTGCGCGTGAAAATGTGGCGGCGGATGATCCGGCGCGAACATTTCGATGACGATCCCACTCCATCGGCAGATTTTCGGCATCCACTAGAGCGCCTCCGCCCCGGCGATAATCTCGATCAGCGCGCCTTTCATTGCAGCACCCATTCGCCATTATGCCCGACGATCTCGTCGTACATTGTGCTGGGGCACATATCGGGTTCTTCGTTGGGCCAGCTCACCGCGCCATGAGCAATGCCGACTTGCGCGAAATAGGCCGAATCGCGAAGCTTCGCCCAAGCATTGCGCAAGAAGCTGTCGGCAAAGCGCACTTTGCCCTTGACCCCGTCCTCGAACTCGACCGACAGTGTCAACGGTCCAGCCACTTCGACCTTGACCACATTCCATATCGGATCGCCGACGCTGACAATCTCGTCATCGTCTAGCTCGGGCGCGAGTCGTTCCAGACCTGCATCAACAAATCGCGGTTCAATTCCATCCATCGCTGCACCTTCCGCACGGAGCGCTTGTCCAGGCGGCCTTTTAACATATTGCCGGTTGCCATGTCGAACTTTGCCCGCCGTCCACCGAACCACACGTGAAAGTGCGGCGGCGGGTGATCGTCGGTGTAAATCTCGATCCTGATCCCGTCGATGTAGATTACTGTCGGCATCCACTAGAGCGCCTCCGCCCCGGCGATGATCTCGATCAGTTCGGTCGTAATCGCGGCCTGGCGGCTGCGGTTGTACTGGATGGTCAGCTTCTGGATCAGTTCGCCGGCGTTGCGGGTGGCGTTGTCCATCGCGGTCATCGATGCGCCTTGCTCCGACGCCTGGTTTTCCAGAAGCGCGCCGAACAGCTGGGTCTTGAGGTAGCGCGGCAGCAGTTCGGCGAGGATTTCCTCTTCCTCCGGCTCGTATTCCACTGCCGCACCGGCAGTCGCCGACACTTCCACCTTGGGGGCGGGGACGGGGATGATCTGCAGTTCGGTCGGGTCCTGGGTCAGCGCGTTCTTGAATGTCGAGAAGAACAGGTGGGCGACATCGAACTTGCCCTCGTCATAGAGCGCCACCAGTTCGGCGGCGATCTTTTCGGCTTCGGCATAGCCCGGCTCGCGCACGGCGCTGGTGTCGAAGTTCGCCAGCACAGCCTTGGGCCATTCGCGGGTGATCGGGGCGCGGCCCTTGCGGCCGATGAGGTAGAACAGCACCGTCTTGCCCTCGGCCCGCAGCGCTGCCGCCTTGAGCTTGGCCGCCTTGACGATGTTCGAATTGAACGCGCCGCACAGCCCCTTGTCCGAGGTGGCGACGACCAGCAGCTGGACGTCGTTCTTGCCGGTGCCCTTGAACAGCTTCGGCGCGCCATCATTGCCCGCAACCTTGCCGGCGATGCTGGCCATCACGCCCGCCAGACGGCTGGCATAGGGGCGCGCGGCTTCGGCCGCAGCCTGCGCCTTGCGCAGCTTGGCCGCGGCGACCATCTGCTTGGCCTTGGTGATCTTCTGGGTCGATTTGACCGAGTTGATCCGCCCTTTTAGTTCCTTCAGGCTTGCCATTCGGACCTCTTGCTCCCTCTCCCCTTCAGGGGAGAGGGTTGGGGAGAGGGGGCTGTCGCCGCCTCGAGTGTTGCACATTTGGACGAGGGCGTTCCCCTCTCCCAACCCTCTCCCCTGAAGGGGAGAGGACTAAATCAGGCGTAAGTCTTGCCGAACTTGTCCAGCGCGGCGACCAGCGCGGCCTTGGGCTTGTCGCCCAGATCCTTGCTGTCACGAATGTCCTTGAGCAGCGCCTTCTGTTCGGAACGCATCCAGCTCAGCATCTTGGCTTCGTAGTCGGTGACCTGATTGGCCGCGATACCGTCGAGATAGCCGTTGGTGCCCGCGAAGATCGACACGGTCTGCTCTTCGAAGGGCAGCGGCGAGAACTGGGCCTGCTTGAGCAGCTCGGTCAGGCGCGCGCCACGGTTGAGCAGCTTCTGGGTCGAAGCGTCGAGGTCCGAGCCGAACTGCGCGAAAGCCGCCATTTCGCGGTACTGCGCCAGCTCCAGCTTGATCGAGCCCGAGACCTTCTTCATCGCCTTGGTCTGCGCGGCCGAGCCGACGCGGCTGACCGACAGGCCGACGTTGATCGCCGGGCGCACGCCCTGGTAGAACAGGCCGGTTTCGAGGAAGATCTGGCCGTCGGTGATCGAAATCACGTTGGTCGGGATGTAGGCCGAAACGTCGCCGGCCTGGGTTTCGATGATCGGCAGCGCAGTGAGCGAGCCCGAGCCGTTATCGGCGTTCATCTTGGCGGCGCGTTCGAGCAGACGAGAGTGCAGATAGAACACGTCGCCCGGATAGGCTTCGCGGCCCGGCGGGCGGCGCAGCAGCAGCGACATCTGGCGATAGGCGACGGCTTGCTTGGAAAGATCGTCATAGACGATCAGCGCGTGCATGCCGTTGTCGCGGAAAAATTCGCCCATGGTCACAGCGGTGTAGGGGGCGAGGTATTGCAGCGGGGCCGGCTCGGAAGCGGTGGCGGCGACGACGATGGAATATTCCATCGCGCCGTTCTCTTCGAGCTGGCGGACGATCTGGGCGACGGTCGAGCGCTTCTGGCCGATGGCGACGTAGATGCAGTAGAGCTTCTTGCTCTCGTCATCGCCGGCATTCGGGCCCTTCTGGTTGATGAAGGTATCGATGGCGACGGCGGTCTTGCCGGTCTGGCGGTCGCCGATGATCAGCTCGCGCTGGCCGCGGCCGATGGGGACGAGCGCGTCGATCGCCTTGAGCCCGGTCTGTACCGGCTCGTTGACCGACTGGCGCGGGATGATGCCCGGGGCCTTCTTTTCGACGCGCATGCGCTGGTCGGACTTGATCGGGCCCTTGCCGTCGATCGGATTGCCGAGGCCATCGACCACGCGCCCGAGCAGGCCCCGGCCGACGGGAACATCGACGATGGTGCCGGTGCGCTTGACCTGGTCGCCTTCCTTGATTTCAGCGTCCGAGCCGAAAATCACGACGCCGACATTGTCTGCTTCGAGGTTGAGCGCCATGCCCTTCACCCCGTTCGAGAACTCGACCATCTCGCCGGCCTGGACGTTGTCCAGCCCGTGGATGCGGGCGATGCCGTCACCCACCGAGAGCACCGAACCAACTTCGGTGACCTGGGCCTCGGTGCCGAAATTGGCGATCTGGTCCTTGATGACCTTGGAGATTTCAGCGGCGCGGATTTCCATTTTCAGCCTTTCATCGAATCTTTGGTAAGGGCCTTCAGCCCTTCATTGCCTGGGCGAGACTATTGAGACGGGTGCGGATCGAGCTGTCGATCTGACGGCTGCCGATCCTGACGACGAGACCGCCGAGAACTTCCGGGTCGACATGCGCCTTGATCTTGATGTCCTTGCCTTCGCGCGCCTTGAGCCGGGTGGCAAGCGCCTTGATCTGGGCAGCGTCGAGCGGGTGGGCGCTGGTCACTTCGGCAGTCACTTCGCCGCGGGCGGCGGCGGCGATCGCAGCGAAGGCGCGGACCGTTTCGGGCAGCACGGCGAGGCGGCGGTTGCCGGCCATGACGCCAAGAAACTTGCGGGTGAGCGGTGACAGCCCCAGCAGCGCGGCAACGCCGTCCATCGCCTTGGCAGCAGCGTCGCGGCCGATCTGCGGGTTGCGAATCAGCGCGGAAAGATCGGGGGTGCCGGCGATGGCTTCGCCCAGCTTGTCCAGATCCGTTTCGACCGCCGGGACGGAGTTGTTGTCGCTGGCAAGCTCATAGAGCGCGGATGCGTAGCGCCCTTGCAAGCTGGCCGTAATGCCGCCGGAATTCTCCACGCGCGTCGCTTCCCTCAAATATACCGGATGGTTTGGCCGGACGTCTGACAAGCCGGAAGCCGCACTGAAAAAGCGCAGCGGCCCGCCGACGGGGGCGCGCATAGCGGCGATTCTGCTGCGATGCAAGATGGGCTGTCGGCAATTCCGGCAGGTGGTCGAAGTTGCGGGGTGTTGGCAGGTGGTGCGTCTGCTTTGACCGCAAGCGGCGGGAAGCGGACTGAGCTACTTTATGGAATGGCTTGCGTCCACAAGGAGCCGTGCCATGGAAATATTCGCTATGAACCAACTGCCACCCGATAACGAAGCCTGGACCGCCGTACTCGCCCGTGACCGCGCTTTCGACGGGCGCTTCGTCACCGGTGTGCTCTCCACTGGCATCTATTGCCGCCCGTCCTGCGCGGCACGCCATCCCCGGCGCGAGAACGTGCGCTTCTTTGCCAGTGGAGCCGAGGCTCGGGCCGAAGGGCTGCGGCCCTGCCTGCGCTGCTCGCCCGACGATGTCAGCCGCGACGAACGCGCGGTGCTTGCCGCCATCGCCGCGATCAAGGCGGCGGAACAACCACTGGCACTCGGCGGGCTGGCTGCGGACAACGGCTATTCACCGGCGCACTTCCAGCGCCTGTTCAAACGCGCGACCGGCCTGTCGCCCGCCGCCTATGCCAGAGCGCTGCGTATGGAGCGCGCGTCCGATGCGCTCTCGACCGGCGGGCGGGTCACCGATGCCGTCTATGACGCGGGCTTCGCCGCACCGTCGCGGTTCTATGCGGCCAGCGAGGGCAGGCTGGGCATGGCGCCATCGGTATGGGCAAACGGCGGCAAGGGCGTGACCATTCGTTGGGCAGTGGTCGAAACCAGCCTTGGCGCGATGCTGGTCGCGGCGTCGGACAAGGGTGTCTGCCGCCTCTCGTTCGGTGAAGGCCGCGAGGCGCTGGAAGTGCGCTTTCCCCATGCCGAACTGACTGAGGGCGGCGCCGAGTTCGCGGCTCTGCTCGCCGAGGTTGTCGCCTCGGTCGAGGCGCCGGGCAACGCAGCGCATATTCCTCTCGATGTCCGGGGCACTGCCTTCCAGGAAATGGTCTGGCAGGAACTGCGCCGCATCCCGCCCGGCGAGACCCGCAGCTACGCCCAGATCGCCGCCGCAGTGGGCAAGCCGGGCGCGGTGCGGGCGGCGGGATCGGCCAACGGCGCCAACAATGTCGCGGTGCTGATCCCCTGTCACCGGGTGGTGCGATCGGATGGAACGCTGGGCGGCTATGCCTATGGGCTGGAGATCAAGGCGAAGCTGCTCGAGCGCGAACGACTACGATAGCGCACCACTGTTCGATCACGTCTTGGTCGGAGTATGGCGCGGCTTAGGCTGGCATTAACCACATGATATTAAACACCAGCGCCAATGATCCGGTTCAATTGTCAAACTGGCAGCATGGTTGCTCTGGCCTTTGCAGTGATCGGATTCCTGTGCCTCGGCGAACCGGCGCAGGCTAATGAAACTGGCTTTGAGCTGATCTCAGGCGAAAATATCGAGATCATCGGCGATTTCAGGATAGCTGCTGCCGATGGCGAGCGGTCATGGGTGAATGACGAATTCGGCAAGTTGCGCAATGGCGGCACCGCATCGCGTGACATCGATATCCAACCCGAACTCGGCACGGCAACACTGTTGTGGCAGCCGCGTTTCAGCTGGTCGCTGTCGGGAACCGCCGTCGTCAGGGTGCAAGGCGGGGGGATGACCGAGGCTGGGCTCTCCGAGGCATTTTTGAGCTTCAAGCCGCTGGGTGGCGGGAAGGTAAAAATATCGGCCCGAGCCGGACTGATGATCCCGCCGGTTTCGCTCGAACACAGCGGCGCGGATTGGGGCGTCACTGAAACCATAACACCGTCGGCCATCAACAGCTGGATCGGCGAAGAGGTGATGGTCGCCGGGATTGAACTTACCGGAAAGGTCAGACTGGGTGAACACAGTCTCGCCGCGACGCTCGCGGGTTTCGATTTCAACGATACGGCCGGTGCGTTGCTAGCCTTTCGTGGCTGGGCCTTGCATGACCGGGTAGCGCTGGCATTTCGCAGGCAGCCCTTGCCCCCGCACAGTCCGAGTTGGCCGGACCAGCTCCCGCGCTATTCACATCCAATAATCGATACGGAAAATGGTTTTCTGCGTCGGCCTGGCTATGTTGCCAAGCTTGCCTGGGACATGCCTGCGCCGATTCATCTCGAATTTCTGCATTATGATAACAACGGCAATCCTCAGGCAGTCGACGCCAACCGGGAATATGGTTGGCGCACGAAATTCGACAATATCGGTCTGGTCGCTGATCTCGCCCCGGACTGGGAGTTGCGCGTCCAGGCCTTGCGGGGACACACTGTGATGGGGCTGGAAAGTACGCACGAAATCGCCGTCGATATGCGCTTTCGCGCCGCATATGCCATGGTTACACGCAGACTGGATCATGGCAGCATTTCGGCGCGGATTGACCTGTTCGACACGTCCAACCGCGGCACTATCCTGATGCGGGACGATGACGAAGATGGTTGGGCGCTGACAGCTGCCGCTCGCCGCAATCTTGGCAAGAATTTCGAAGTGCTCGCTGAATTGCTGCATGTTAAATCCACGCGTGGCGCGCGTAGCAGGATAGGAATTTCTCCGCAGCAGACCCAGAACCAGTCGCAGATTTCGATGCGTCTGCACTGGTGAAAGCACAGATATCAGGCATGGTTCCGACGGCAACAGATAGTGTCTGCAGAATTGATGCCACCCATGCCTGCGGGCTGGAGATCAGGCAGTCGTTGCATGAACGCGAACGGACATCTTCCACACCATAGTGGAATGCGCTATTTCTCCTGCGAATCTGCAAACAAGGAGCGCAAGACCATGGCCGTAGCACTTCCCGCCGGAGCACCGCAGACACTGGGTGAGGCCTTCGGATATATCAACGGCCTCACCGCGCCGACGCTCGACGATCTCAAGGTCATGGTGCTGCTCGAAGCGGCAGGGCTGGAACTCTATCGCGGCATCTCTGCGGGCTCGGACAATGCCGCAGTGGTGGCTCTGCTGGAGCACAACGGCCGCGAGGAGCTCGCCCATTCGCACCGCGTCGCCAAGGCGATCCAGGCGATCAGCGGCGAGGCCTTCCCGCCGCCCGAGGATGCTGACAATCCCTATCTCGGCGGAGAAATGCTGCACATCCCGCTCACCCCCGAAGGCCTGCGCGGACTGGCCGAGGCTGAATTCGGCGGCGAGGATCTGTATGAAAGCTGGGCTTCGAACGCCACCAACGAAGAAGCAGCGCGGCTGTTCCGGCTGAATGGCAAGGAAGAGGCCGAACACGGCGGGCGGTTGCTGGAAGCGGCGGCGTTGCTGGAGGGGTAGGGCCTTCGACAGGCTCAGGCTGAGCGGATTTATTTGCCCCCATCCTCAAACCCCGCTCATGCTGAGCTTGTCGAAGCACACACCCCAACGCTAGACCCATACAATGGCCTTCTACGCCTACCTCCTGCGCTGCAACGATGGCAGCTACTACGCCGGCCACACCGACGATCTGGAACTGCGCTTCGCCCAGCACCAGAGCGGCGCTTTCGGAGGATACACCGGGCGGCGCAGGCCGGTGATGCTGGTGTGGTCGGACAGCTTCCAGACCCGCGACGATGCCTTTGCCGTCGAACGGAAACTCAAGGGCTGGAGCAGGGCGAAGAAGGAAGCGCTGATCGCCGGGGATTGGGAATTGATCTCGCAATTGGCGCGTGGCCGCACGGGAAGGAAAGTTGGCGGCGAGGACAGCGCGCGGCCTTCGACAAGCTCAGGCTGAGCGGGGTTGGGGCGGTCCTTGGGAACCCAAGAACCCACGTCTTCTTATGCTGGGCAGGGTTGAAAACGGTACCCATACTTACCCTTCTATGGCCCCAAAACCCAAAACCCGCTCATGCTGAGCTTGTCGAAGCACACGGGCTGACCTCGCCGCATCCTATCTGCCCGAACGGCCAGGTGCTATGAGCGGGACAGGAAGGATGTCGAGGTAGAAGACCAACCCCCATGGGCTAACGTTGTTATGCGGCCTTCGACAAGCTCAGGCTGAGCGGGTGTTTGGGATTTGGCCTTCGGTCCTTGGGAACCCACGAACCCACGTCCGCTCATGTTGAGCTTGTCGAAGCACTGCACTGCTAATTGAGGCGATTGTGCGCTACGCTCCCAATCCATCCTCATTGGTTTTTCCAAGCTGCGTGCTCAGCGTAGTTTTGCCAGTGCCTATCGTTATCGGTTCGAGAGCTTTTCGGGCCGCTATTTCCGCGAAAACTTCCTCTCCCAACTCCGCTGATTTCCATTCGACATACTCGCGTTTCAGCGCCAGCATGGACTCCAAACTGTCAGCAGCTTTCTCGAAAAATGCATTAACTTCGGCCACCGGGACCGCACGTTCGCCAGTTACCTTGAGCTGCCAAATGCCATCTTTCTTCACGACTGCCGTCTCTTCCTTCCCCCTCATAAACTTGACAATCTGACCTTCCTCGTTCGCCTCCCAAAGGTCATGGATTAGTCGGTTCCGCTCAGCGAGCATCGAGTTAGAAAGTTCGCCGATTTGGACAGCCAACCGTTGAAACCATTCGCTGTTCGGCCTGCGGACATGGGCCACCTTCTTCAATACACTGAGCTGGGTTCTGAATGGAGTCTCCGAGAGGATGATGCGCTCGACGCTATCATCTGTATCGGCTCCAAGAACAACGTCTCTCAAGAAATGGCGAGTGATGTCCTCGACCATTCCCCACATGACCACCACCGAGCCGAGAGCCATCATCAGTTTGCTTAGGTCATCTTTTTCCTCGGCCATCTAGATTGTCCCCTGCGCCGGTTTCCCCCGTTCTGCCCTGTCAAATGCCAGCATAGCAAGCAGTCCGAACGAATGGCAGCTTCCGGACACACCTCACTGCTGTTCCCGCGTTGCGAATTGGCGTGGAGCCCCCCTCAAACAAAGCTATACGGATCGATATCCACCCCCACCCTTACCCCTTGCGGGAACCGCAGCGGGTCCAGCCACTCCCTGATAATCCGCTGCAACTCGCTCGAACGCCGCGCATTCAGCAGCAACCTGTACCGATAGCGCCCCCGCAGCAATGACAGCGGCGCAGGCGCGGGTCCGTAGATGGCGATGTCGGGCAGTTCGGGCCGCACTCCGCCGATGGCCCTTGCGGCCTCCCGCGCCTCGGCTTCGTCCTCGGATGAGACGATGATCGCGGCCCAGCGGCCAAACGGGGGGGCACCGGCTTCGCGCCGGGCTTCGGTTTCGGCGGCGTAGAAGGCGTCGCGGTCGCCGTCGGCCAGCGCGGCGATCACCGGGGCAGCCGGGTTGCGGGTCTGGATGAGGACTTCGCCCCTTTTGGCGGCGCGGCCGGCGCGGCCCGCCACCTGCGCGATCTGCTGATAGGTGCGCTCGCCCGCGCGCAGGTCGCCGCCTTCGAGGCCGAGGTCGGCATCGACCACGCCGACCAGAGTGAGCTCGGGGAAATGATAGCCCTTGGTGACCAGCTGGGTGCCGACGATCACGTCGATCAGCCCCTCTTCGGCCGCCGCGACGAAGGCACCGATCTTTTCAGGGCTGTTGAGCGTGTCCGACGTCACCACCGCCACGCGCGCGCCGGGCATCAGTTCGGCAACTTCGTCGGCGATGCGCTCGACACCGGGGCCGCAGGCGACGAGGCAGTCGGGCGTGGCGCATTCGGGGCAGGCGTCGGGCGGTGTCACCTGGTGGCCGCAGTGGTGGCAGGCCAGCCGGTGCGACAGCCGGTGTTCAACCAGCCAGGCGGAGCAGTTGGGGCACTGGAAGCGGTAGCCGCAGTGGCGGCACAGTGTCAGCGGGGCATAGCCGCGGCGGTTGAGGAACAGCAGCGATTGCTCGCCGCGTTCCAGCCGCGCGCGCATTTCCGCAACCAGCCGGGGGGCGAGCCAGCGCCCGCGCTCGGGCTGCTCGGTGCGCAGGTCGATGATGGAGATATCGGGCAGTGTCGCCCCGCCGAAGCGGGCTGGCAGATCGATCTTGCGATAGACCCCGGCCTCGGCCAGCTGGAGCGATTCCAGCGCCGGGGTGGCGCTGGCAAGGATCACCGGCACGCCCTCGAACCGCGCGCGGATCACCGCGACGTCGCGGGCGTTGTAGCGCACCCCGTCGTCCTGCTTGAACGAGACCTCATGCGCCTCGTCGACCACCACCAGTCCCAGCCGCGCATAGGGCAGGAACAGCGCCGAACGCGCGCCTACCACCACCTGCGCCTCTCCTGAGACGATCGCCCGCCACGCCCGCCGCCGCTCGGTCGATTTGAGCGAGCTATGCCACAGCACCGGCGGCACACCGAAACGCGCCTCGAAACGGCGCAGGAAGTTTTCGGTGAGAGCAATTTCGGGCAGCAGCACCAGCACCTGTTTGCCGGCGCGGATCGCCGCCGCGATCCCCTCGAAATAGCATTCGGTCTTGCCCGATCCGGTGACGCCGTCGAGCAGAAAGGGGGCAAAGCCGCCATCGTCGACTGCCGCCACGAATATATCCGCAGCCGCCTGCTGGTCCGCGCTCAGCTCCGGAATGGCAAAGTCTGCGCGGGCGCGCGGATAGGGCCGGTCGAGGTCGACCGTCACTGCCTCCAGCAACCCCGCCCCCGCCATGCCGCGCAGCACCCCTTCAGAAACGCTGGCCAGCGCGGCCAATTCGCGGATCGTCGCCTGCTCGCCGTGCAGGGCATCCATCGCCGCGGCGCGCTGCGGGGTAAGGCGCGCAGGCTCGACGCCCGACAGCTTGTATTCGGTCATGGTGCCGCCGCCGCGCAGCGCCGCCGTGCTCGACAGGGCCATCCGTGCCACCGATTGCAGCGCCGCGCAGTAATAGTCCGCCGTCCACTCGATCAACCGCCGCAGCGGTGCGGACAGCGGCGGCACCGGCAGCACTTCGATCAGCGGGCGCAGCTTGCTTTCGGCCACGTCCGTCCCGGGCAGCCGCTCAGCCTCCCAGACCACGCCGACGATCTGGCGCGGACCCAGCGGGGCGAGCACCACCGAACCGAATTCGATTCCCATGCCGTCTGGGACGCGATAATCGAGCACGCCGAGTACAGCATTGAAAACAAGGAGTCGGACGCGGTTCATCTTGGCTGCTTCATGGCAGGTGCCGCACCTCACGGGAAGGAGTCGAACATGCTCGAACTGGAATTCAACACAATTGCCCGCCGCAATTTTCTGGCCGGAGCCGCTGCAACCGGCCTGCTGGTCCTGCCGGGCTGCGCCTCGATGGGCGGATTCAGCCTGGTCGACGCGGTGCGGCGGCTGCTCGAACGCTCGACCGGCAATGCGCTGGCGCGGCTGACAGCCCCTGGCGGGTTCTGGGACAACCAGCTGGCGCGGCTCGATCTGCCCGAAGTTTTCGGCGGGCGCGGGACGGTGATCCAGTCGATCCTGTCGTCGAACCTGTTCAAGGACCGGCTGGCGCGCGAGCTCAACTATATCGCCGAGCGCGGTGCGGATCGCGCCGCGCCGATCCTGGCCGAGACCGTGCGCACGATCGGCATCGCCAATGCGGTAGCGCTGATCAAGGGCGGACCAACGGCAGCGACAGGCTTTCTGCGCAGCGCCATGGCCGGCAGTCTGGTCGAAACGATGGTCCCGGCGCTGGGCGACGGGCTGCGGGTGGCCAGGGATCCGCTGGTCGGCCAGGCCATCGCCGCGCTGACTGGCGTGGATGTGCCTGGCGTCGCCCGCTCGCTTTCGGTCAAGACCGACGAGGCGATCTGGGGCGAAATCGGCCGTGAGGAAGCTGCGATCCGCGCCAATCCGCAGGCTACCAACGATCCGGTGCTGATCGCGGCGTTGAAAGTTCTCTGAGCTAGCCGGGGGGAGGCTAGCCCCCCGGCAAAGCCTTGCCTATAGCGGCTGCTAAATCGCCTTCAGGAGCCGTGCATGAAATTCTTCGTCGATACCGCCGATACCGCCGACATTGCCGAGCTTGCCGCCACCGGCCTGCTCGACGGCGTCACCACCAACCCCTCGCTGATCCACAAGGCTGGCCGGGATTTCATGGAGGTGACCAAAGAAATTTGCGGGCTGGTCCACGGCCCGGTCAGCGCCGAAGTGGTCGCGCTCGACCACGAGGGCATGATGCGCGAGGCCGAAGTGCTGCGCAAAATTGCGAACAATGTCTGCATCAAGGTGCCGCTGACCATCGACGGGCTCAAGACCTGCAAGAAGCTCACCGGTGATGGCACCATGGTCAATGTCACGCTGTGCTTTTCGGCCAACCAGGCACTGCTCGCGGCCAAGGCGGGGGCGACTTTCATCTCGCCCTTCGTCGGGCGGCACGATGACAACGGCTTTGACGGCATGGAGCTGATCCGCGACATCCGCCTGATCTATGACAACTATGCCTTTGAGACGCAGATCCTCGTCGCCAGCGTGCGGCACGGCATCCATGTGCTCGAAAGCGCCCGGATCGGTGCCGATGTGATGACCGCGCCCCCCGCCGTCATCAAGGGCCTGTTCAAGCATGTGCTGACCGACAAGGGCATCGAAGGCTTCCTCGCCGACTGGGCGAAGACCGGGCAGTCGATCTGAGGGGGTGGCTAACTCTTCCTTTTTCACGTCATCCTGAACTTGTTTCAGGACCCATCAAGCCGCATACCCGGTTGTCGGGATAAAGAGCGGCGGCGAAGTTTGTTCTGATTGAACGACCGGCGGGGCGTGACGAGGAATAGGTCCTGAAACAAGTTCAGGATGACGATTGAGGATAGGTTTCAGAATACCCATGTCCGACGATTCCCCCATCGACCGCTTCAAGAGCGTCCTCGCCGGTGCCAGCCGGGCGCTGGCGCATGAGGCCGAGGTTGAGGTCAGCTGGACCGCCGAAGCCCCCAGCGCTGCCGGCAAGAGCTTCCGCGTGCCGATGCCGGGCCGCAGCCTGCCGCGCGCGCAGGCGATGGAGGCGCGCGGTTTTGCCGACAGTTTCGCGCTCAAGCTGCGCCACCATAACGAGGCGGTCCACGCCCGCCGCGCGCCCGCCGAGCCTTCAGCGCGGGCCTGTTATGATGCGGTCGAAATGGTCCGCTACGAGGCGCTGGGATCGCAGAACTACGCAGGCATCCGCGGCAACCTCGATGCGGCGATGATGGTGCGGATGGGGGCCGATCCGATCACCCGCGCCGCCAGCGCGGATGACGTGCCGGTGCAGGCGGCGCTGGCACTGCTGCTGCGCGAACACCTCACCGGCCAGCCGGTGCCCGAAGCGGCGCGGCAGGGCGTCGACATGCTGCGCGGCTGGATCGAGGACAAGGCGGGCAGCGATTTCGACGCGCTGGCGTTGTCGATCGACGACCAGAAGGCCTTCCAGTCGCGCACGATCGACATGCTCCAGCATCTCGAACTCACCCGTAGCGACCAGATCGAACAGGATCCCGAGGACACCGCCGATCAGGACGGCGACGACGAGACCGAGGACGACGAGAGCGGCGAGGATGCGGGCGAAGAACAGCAACCCAGCGAAATGGCCAGTGAGGCCACCGAAGGCGACGACGAGGGCGAAAACGACAACGAAGTCGATAGCGCCGACGATTCGCAGGAAGCCGAGGACGGCGATGACAGCGAGGAAGGCATGCTGCCGGTCCGCCCCAACCGCCCCTGGACCGACCTGCCCGATGGCTTTGACTACAAGGTCTTCACCGAAAGTTTCGACGAAGTCATCGCCGCCAACGAGCTCTGCGACGAGGAAGAACTCACCCGCCTGCGCGCCTATCTCGATGCGCAGCTCAAGGGGTTGCAGGGCATCGTCACCAAGCTCGCCAATCGCCTCCAGCGCCGCCTGATGGCGCAGCAGAACCGCAGCTGGGATTTCGATCAGGAGGAAGGCCTCCTCGATGCCGCGCGGCTGGCCAGGGTGGTGGTCTCGCCGGGGCAGTCGCTCTCCTACAAGGTCGAGCGCGACATCGAGTTCAAGGACACCATCGTCACCCTGCTGATCGACAATTCGGGATCGATGCGCGGGCGGCCGATCTCGATCGCGGCGATCAGCGCCGATGTGATGGCGCGCACGCTCGAGCGCTGCGGGGTCAAGACCGAAATCCTCGGTTTCACCACGCGCGCGTGGAAGGGCGGGCAAAGCCGTGAGGCATGGCTGGGCGGCGGCAAACCGAGCCATCCCGGCCGTCTCAACGATTTGCGCCACATTGTTTACAAGAAGGCCGACGAGCCGTGGCGACGGGCGCGCAGGAACCTGGGGCTGATGATGCGCGAGGGGCTGCTCAAGGAAAACATCGATGGCGAGGCGCTGCTCTGGGCCCACAGCCGCCTGCTCGCCCGCCCCGAGGACCGCCGCATCCTGATGGTCATTTCGGACGGTGCGCCGGTCGACGATTCGACGCTGAGCGTCAATTCGGCGGGCTATCTCGAACAGCATCTGCGCAAGGTCATCGACTGGATCGAACGCCTCTCGCCGGTACAGCTGGTGGCCATCGGCATCGGCCACGACGTGACGCGCTACTACAAGCGGGCGGTGACGATCATGGACGTCGAGCAACTGGGCGGGACGATGATCGAACAGCTGGCGGGGCTGTTTGAGGAGGAGTGAGGGCGGCACTTTGCGTGCTAGCTTTCGGGACGGTTCGCCGATGTTTGCAGTTCGGCCGAAAACCCTTGTTTTCGCACTGACTTTCTGCTTGATCGTGCTGATTGGGGGGGGGTGGGCTGATGCGGCAATACTGGTACAATGCGGCCTTGCTGATGCTCGTTTTGTCGGCATCGGCTAATGCACAGGCAGTTGCCCCGCAACAGGTCGTTGCACCGAACGCTGCTGCAATGCCGGTGCCGCCTGTCTCGACGATCGCAGTCCCCTCAACAGGAAATTGCCAGTCCTGCATTCCTGCGCTGACACCGGTCGAACTGGTGATCGAAGCCGATCTGGGCAGCAAGATCAGCACGACGGGGGAGACTTTCGCCATCCGCCTCGCCAAGGCCATCGTCATCGACGGTCGCGAGGTCATCCCCGCCGGGACAACCGGCCAGGGCGAAGTCGTCCACGCCAAAAAGGCAGGCGGGAGCGGGGCTTCGGGCGAACTGGTTCTGGCGGCACGGTATCTTGATTTCGGCGATCGCCGGCTGAAACTGCGTTCGTTGCGCGTTGGTCTGGCAGGCCGCGATGCGATGCAGGCGGCGCTTGCAGTCAGCACTCTGGCTACGCCGCTGGGCTTCATTCTGACCGGGCGAAACGTCGATTTCGCCAAGGGTACTGTTGCAATGGCAAAGACGTCCGAGCCATTCATGGTCGATATTGCGGTCGGATCAGTGCCGGACGCAAAAACTGAAACAATTCCGGCGCAAATCCGGCAAAACGCCGCACAATGAAGAGGGAGGTTGATTTATGTCGATGATATCCAGAAGGCTCGCAAATCTTGCAGCCGCAACCGTGCTGGCGGGAGCAATGACTACCGCGGCTATGGCCGGTGACAAGGCTGCGGTGCGCATTCCCGCGCCACCCGCTGGCAAGGGTCAGATCGTGTTCTATCGCACCGGCAGCATCATGGGCGCGGCGATGGGCTGTTCGGTGAACGAAAAAGGTCAAAAGATCAGTTCGCTGGGAGCCGGACGCTATTTTATTCTGGTAACCGATCCGGGCCGTCACGAATATACCGTCAAGAGCGAGGCCAAGGACGTCCTGGCGCTTGAGGTCGAGGCTGACGAAACCCAGTACGCCATGTGCAAGATCAAGATGGGTATCATGGCGGGCAGGCCGGACTTGCGGCCATCCAACGAGGCTGATTTCCTGAAGACGGGAACCGACCGTCTCGTGGACGCCGAGGACATGGGCCCCGGGCCCGGCGCGCTGCGCGCTGAAGAAGTTGCTGCGGCGCTGGCTGGACCTGCGGCTGCAACCACAGCGGTTGCGGTGGAAGCACCTGCACCTGCACCATAAGCTACGCTGAATCGGGAGCGGGTATTGAGCCCGCTCCCGCCCATGGCCTGGTATCGGTCTTCGCCTGCCCTGACCGGAATTGCCCGATCATACTTCGTATGATAAAGTATGCTCCATGAGCAAACTCGAACGCATCACTGTCACCATGCCCGAAGAAATGGCTGCAAAGCTGCGTGCTGCTGTCGAAACCGGCGAATATGCCACCACCAGCGAGATCGTCCGCGATGCCTTGCGCGACTGGAGCGATCAGCAGGATCGGCGAGAAGCGGCGCTTGCCGCCTTGCGGGCCGAAATCGATAAAGGACTGGAAGGACCGTTTCTGCCAGCCGAAGAAGTTTTTGAAGATATTCGCAACTACGTCCGCGAACAAGTCGCTTTCTACAAGAGTGAGGGTCAATGATCGAGCTTGTTCTGGCTCGAGAGGCTCAGTTTGATCTCCGTAACATCGCCGACTACATCGCTCGCGACAATCCGGAGCGGGCGGTTTCATTCGTCGAAGAACTGTTGGCCGCAATGGAGTCGATCCGCGAGCGACCTGAAAGTTACCGCCTACGCGCCGAATGGAGGCCTGAGCTGCGTTCTGCCGTTCACCACGGTTATCAAATCATCTTCCGGTTCAACGGCAAGATCGTCGAAATCGTTCGAGTGCATGCATGGCTCCCGCGATATCCCGAACCTTGCTCTAGGACAGACAAATGACCGTCTCCCAAGCTGTCGCCAGCCGCCGATCCGTCCGCGCCTTTCTCGATACGCCCGTCGATCCCGCCCTCTTGCGCCGCGTGCTGACCCGCGCCCAGCGCGCACCTTCGGGCAGCAATGTCCAGCCGTGGCATGGCGTGGTTGTCACCGGTGAGCCTTTCGCGCGGCTCAAGGCGGCGGTGGCGGAGGCATTTCCGCTTGGGCGGGCCGGTCACTCGATCCCCTTCGACATGCACCCGCCCGAGATCGACGGCGTCTTCAAGAGCCGGTTGTTCGGGGTGGGCGAAGCACTCTATGCCGCGCTGGGCATTGCCCGTGAGGACAAGCCGGCACGGCTGCGGCAGTATGCCCGCAACTTCGAGGCCTTTGGCGCACCGGTGCTGATGCTGGTGCACACCCCGCGCTACATGGGGCCGCCGCAATGGGCTGACCTGGGCATGTGGCTGCAGACGGTGATGCTGCTGCTGCGCGAGGAGGGGCTGGACAGCTGCCCGCAGCTGTCATGGGCGGATTACACCGATCAGGTGCGCGCAATGCGTGGCGATCCCGGACGACCATGTGTTCTATTGCGGCATGGCGATCGGCACCCGCGATCCCGATGCGGCGGTCAACACTTTCGAGGTACCGCGCGCGGCGCTGGACGATGTCGTGCGGTTCGAAGGGTTCTGAGCGGCATGGAACTTACCATGCTGTGGGTGCCGCTGACTGTGATCGCGGCGGCCACGCAGGTGGTCCGCAACAGCGTCCAGGCCAATCTGGTCGGCAAGCTTGGCACGCTTGGCGCAACCCAGGTCCGTTTCCTGTTCGGACTGCCCTTTGCCGTGCTGTTCCTGATCGGCGCGCTGGCTATCGAGGGGGCCAGTGTGCCTGCATTCGAATTCCACAGCGCTGGTCTGGACGGCGCTGGGCGCTGTCGGCCAGATTGTGGGCACGGTGCTGATGCTGCGGGTGATGCACCGCCGCGCCTTCGGCACCGCCTACGCCTATATCAAGACCGAGCCGGTGATCGTCGCGCTGCTGGGTGTGCTGTTGCTGGGAGACAATCTGCCGCTGCTCGCCTGGGTGGCCGTGGTGGTGGTGACGGCCGGGGTGATGCTGGCTTCGGTCAGGCCCGGAGAGTTCGGCCGGCTTGCCGGTGAGGGCAGCATGATCCTGTCGGGCGTAGCGGCGGGCGGCGTTTTCGGCCTTTCCGCGATCGCCTTTCGCGGCGCTATCGAGGCTCTGCCGGAGGGCGATTTCATCATCCGCTCGCTGTCGGTGCTGGTGCTGGGCATGGCGATCCAATGCCTGCTGCTGGGCCTGTGGCTGGGTTTTCGCGACCGGCCGGGCTTCACCGCATCGCTGCGCGAATGGCGCGGCAGCCTGGGCGCAGGCTTTGTCGGAGCCGTGTCCTCGGCATTCTGGTACGCCGCCATCGCGCTGACGGCGGCGGCGAATGTCCGGACTCTGGGGCTGATCGAACTGCCGATGGTGGCGCTGGCCTCGGGCCGGCTGACCGGCAAGGCGATGGCGCGGCATGAGCTGGCCGGGCTGGGGATTGTCATGGCGGGAGTGGCGCTGCTGCTGGCGGCGCATGCGTGAGTTGGGGGCGGGGTAGCGCGTGTGCTTCGACAAGCTCAGCATGAGCGGGGTTGTAGTTGGATCAAGTCCACAACTCCGCTCATGCTGAGCTTGTCGAAGCACACGCGCCAACCTATGGCCCTCACGCCATGACCGACCTCAAACTGTTCAACAGCCTGACCCGCCAGCTGGAGACCTTCCAGCCCGTCCATTCCGGTGAGGCGCGCGTCTACACCTGCGGGCCGACGGTCTATAACTACCCCCACATCGGCAACATGCGCGCCTATGTCTTCGCCGATGTGCTGGGGCGGGTGCTGAGCTTCAAGGGCTACAAGCTCACCCACGTCATCAACATCACCGATGTCGGCCACCTGACCGACGATGCCGATGCCGGCGAGGACAAGCTGGAGAAGGCGGCGGCGGAAAATGCCCAGTCGATCTGGGACATCGCGCGGCACTATACCGAGGCCTATTGGGCGGACATCAAGGCGCTGAATATCCGCGAGCCGGCGCAGTGGTCGATCGCCACCGATTATGTGCCGCAGATGATCGAATTTGCGGAAAGCATCGCGGCGAAGCACTGCTACGAGCTAGACGGCGGCCTCTACTTCGATGTTGCGACCGTGGCCGATTATGGCCGGCTGGCCCGCGCCGCCACCGATGATGGCGAGGGCCGGATCGAGGCCGTCGAGGGCAAGCGCCACGCCGCCGATTTCGCCATCTGGCGCAAGACTCCGCCGGGCGAGAGCCGCCAGATGGAATGGGATTCCCCCTGGGGCCGGGGCGCTCCCGGCTGGCATCTCGAATGCTCGGTGATGAGCGGCAAGCTGCTCGGCTTCCCCTTCGACATTCACACCGGCGGCATCGACCACCGCGAAATCCATCACCCCAACGAGATCGCCCAGAACCAGGCGTTCTGCACCAGCTCGCGATCGACGCAGCGGCGCGAATATGTGGATGCACAACAACTTCCTGGTCGAACGCTCGGGCAAGATGAGCAAGTCGAGCGGGGAGTTCCTGCGGCTGCAACTGCTGATCGACAGGGGGTATCATCCGCTGGCCTACCGGCTGATGTGCCTGCAGGCGCATTATCGGAGCGAGCTGGAGTTTTCGTGGGAGGGGCTGGGGGCGGCTTTGGTGAGGTTGAAGCGGCTGGTGATGGCCGTGGATTCGACGGTGCAGATAAACTGAGCAGCAGGATTCTGGTGACAATCCGTTCGGATACGCTGAAGTCCGAATCTGGCGCGTTTCGAACGAGGCCGATCTCAGGATGATCTTGAACGACCCCTCGAGCACTTACGTGCTTTGACGAAGATCACTGATGAATGCAAAGGGGCTTGAGCGCCGGATGCGAAGCACGTGCTAATCGTCGAGGAATGGATGAACGTCCTTGGTCTCAATCTTCTACGCTTGACCGCACCGACCTCCGCATCCGCCCCAAGAGCGCCACCATCACCGAGGCCGAAATCGAAGCCCAGCTCGCCGCCCGCAAGGAAGCCCGCGCCGCCAAGGACTTTGCCACATCCGACAAGCTCCGCGACGAACTCGCCGCCCAAGGCGTCGAAGTCATGGACGGCGATCCGCTCGGCTGGGAGTGGAAGCTCGGTTGAGATCGAGGGCCCCTCCGTAACAGCCTTCGGCGCGCCACCTCCCCGCGCAAGTCGACGGGGAGGATCGCTGCACGGCCGTATTCGATCCTCCCCATCGACTTGCGATCAGGAGGTGGCAGCGCGAAGTCGCGACGGAGCGGGCTCCTGTGAATCGCCCGCGCATACCGGCCGAGACAGTCCGCCGCGCGAAGCAGCTCGCCGAGATATGCTCGCTGCCGGAAGTGTGCTGTAGGCGCCATTTGCGCGGTCGCCGCAGGGCTATCCGCTTTCGCAACGAGCGACAGCGCGCTCGGGGATTGACATTACTCGATTTCTTCTGCGCCAGGGCGAATGCTGAGCGATCGAGGAGTCGATGGCATCTTCGAGCGCACGACATGGGTCGATGAGCCAGCGAAGTCGCGACCGCTGAACGCGATGCCTGGTTGGCCGCGCTCGCGATCGACACGCTGCGCATTCCGGCGCGTGAGGTTCTGCGCCGATCCGCCGCGCGGGCGGCGGTACGCGCGATACGCTCGATGGCGGCTGCCGATGATCGGCTTGAGCCGCGTTCGGAAAGCCGACCCCGTCCGTCAGCCCTTCGGCGCTGCCGAGACCGATCCCGGCGCGATGGGCGCATACGTCGATGGGGAGGAAACGAGCGCCATGACCATCACCGTCCTCAACGCCATGCTCCGCCCCTTGCTTGAAGCGCGCCTGCCGGATTGGGTGGAGCCGCGCTGGTTCAGCTCGTCTGAGGAACTGCTGGCCCTCGCTCCCGAGGCCGAGATCGGCTGGTTCGACAGTTTCGATTTCCCCGCCACCTATGAAGCCGCGCGCCGCGCCGCCAGGCTCAAATGGCTCAATACGTTGGGCGCCGGGGTCGATCTCTTTCCGCTCGACCTGCTCCGCGAAAAGGGCGTGACTTTCACCAACGGCGCCGGGCTCAATGCCATCCCGATCGCCGAATATGCTGTGATGGGGATGCTGACCCTGGCCAAGGGCTGGCGCGAGGTGGCGCGCGCGCAGGAGCGGCATGAGTGGCTGGGCGATGCGCCGGGCAAGGCCGAGCTCTATGGCAGCAAGGCGCTGATTATCGGTGCGGGCGGGATCGGCGGGCGCATCGGGGAGCTGCTGCGCGCCTTCGGGGTCGATGTTGCCGAAGTGCGCCGCAAGCCCGCGCCCCCCGGTCAATTGGCCGTGCTCACGCCGGATCAGTGGCGCGCGCGGCTGGGCGAGTTTGACTGGGTGCTGATCGCGGTGCCCTCCACCCTCGAAACCGCCGCGATGATCGGTGCGGCGGAACTGGCGGCGATGAAGCCCACTGCCGCGATCCTCAACTTCTCGCGCGGTGCGGTGATTGATCAGCCGGCGTTGATCGCGGCTCTGACGCAGCGGCGCATCGCCGGCGCGTTCCTCGACGTCACTGATCCCGAACCCTTGCCGCCGGACAATCCGCTGTGGGCGCTCGACAACGCGCATATTTCGATGCACCTTTCGGGACGTTCGCAGACCCTGATGTTTTCGCGCAACGCTGAAAGGTTTCTTGAAAACCTTGACCGCTATGCACGCGGTGAACCGCTGGAGTCGGTGGTCGATCTGACACTGGGTTATTGAGAGGGAGCATCGCATGTCCGAAGGCACTGGAACCAAGGCTTCCGATCTGTTCATCCAGTGCCTCGAGGAAGAGGGCTGCGAGTATATTTTCGGGGTGCCGGGGGAGGAAAATCTCGATTTCCTCGATTCGCTGTCGCGCTCGAAGAAGATCAGACTGATCCTGACCCGGCACGAACAGGGCGCGGGCTTCATGGCGGCGACCTATGGCCGGCATACCGGCAAGACCGGGGTCTGCCTGGCGACTCTGGGTCCGGGGGCGACCAATTTCGTTACGGCGGCGGCCTATGCCACGCTGGGCGGGATGCCGATGCTGATGATCACCGGGCAGAAGCCGATCAAGAAATCCAAGCAGGGCCGCTTCCAGATCCTCGATGTCGTGGCGATGATGGGGCCGATCACCAAATACGCGCACCAGATGGCCAGCTCGGACAATCTTCCCAGCCGCATCCGCGAGGCGTTTCGCCTGGCCGAAGAGGAAAAGCCCGGCGCAACCCACATCGAGCTGCCCGAGGATATCGCCGACGAATACACCGAATCGAGGCCGCTCAAGCGCAGCCAGGTGCGTCGCCCCACCGCCGATGTGAAATCGGTGCGGCAGGCGGTGCAGGCGATGGAGCAGGCCCGCTCGCCGGTGCTGGTGATCGGGGCAGGCGCCAACCGCACCATGACCAGCCGGATGCTGCTGGAGTTCATCGAGAAGACCGGGATACCCTTCGTTACCACGCAGCTTGGCAAGGGCGTGATCGACGAGCGGCACCCGAAATTCCTCGGCTGCGCGGCGCTTTCGGCGGGCGATTTCGTCCACCGGGCGATCGAGGATTCGGACTGCATCGTCAACATCGGCCACGACGTCATCGAAAAGCCGCCGTTCTTCATGCGCGAAGGCGGGCCCAGGGTGATCCATGTCTCGACCAAGACCGCCGAAGTCGATCCGGTCTATTTCCCCGAGATCGAAGTGATCGGCGATATCGCCAACGCCATCTGGCAGATCAAGGAAGACATCGTCCCGAACGGCTCATGGGCTTTCGACCACATGCTCGCCTACCGCAAGGCAGAGGTGGAGCATACCGCCAGCCTCTCGGGCGATGCGCGCTTCCCGATATTCCCGCCGCATCTGGTGCAGCAGGTGCGTGACTGCATGCCCGACGACGGCATTATCTGCCTGGATAACGGCGTCTACAAGATCTGGTTCGCGCGCGGCTATACCGCCTTCCAGCCCAATACCGTGCTGCTCGACAATGCGCTGGCCACCATGGGCGCGGGGCTGCCCTCGGCGATGATGAGCGCGATGGTCTATCCGGGGCGCAAGGTCATGGCGATTTGCGGCGACGGCGGCTTCATGATGAACAGCCAGGAAATGGAAACCGCCGTCCGGCTCGGCCTCAACCTCACCGTGCTGATCCTCAACGACAACAGCTATGGCATGATCCGCTGGAAGCAGGCCAACATGGGCTTCGAGGACTGGGGGCTGACCTATGGCAACCCCGATTTCGTCAAATACGCCGAAGCCTATGGCGCCAACGGCTACCGCGTCGAAAGCGCCGCGCATCTGGGCGAACTGCTGGCGCACTGCCTCGATACGCCCGGCGTGCATCTGATCGAATGCCCGGTCGATTATTCCGAGAACGACCAGATCCTGAACATCGACATCAAAGAGCTGTCGAAGGCGTTGTAGCCAGCGCCAACCTTCACCCCTCCATCAGCAACAGCAATTCGGCCTCTACCGTCAGCCTGGGTTCGGGCAGCAGTTCATGATGCACCGCCGTCAACGCGGCATCGGCGACGATTTGGCCGCGGATCGCGAATTCGTGCTCGGGCAGCGCCAGGATGAATTCCTCGCCCGCAGCGACCGCTTCTGCGCCGGTGAAGGCCAGCGCGATGGTATGACGGCTGCCCGAGAAGGTGACGCTGGCCCAGGGTGTTTCGGCGTGGCGGAGCAGTTCGGCCTTGCCGCCGGCGAGCCCGAGCAGCGCCGAAAGCAGCTGCGCCCAGGGCCGGGGCACGCGGCGAGCCTTGGTGGCTGCGATCATCGCTTCGTCTTTTTCGAAATCAATTCGCATGGCAGCTCTCCCGATATGTGTTCATGAAATGTTCTATTCGTTCTTGTGTTTGGGAGCGCGGTACGCGGCCATTTCGCAAATCCTCGACAAAGCGCGGATCCTGCGCGGCAAGACGACCGAATTTGGTCCAGGGCATTCCCGTATCCCTGAGAAAGCGTTCTATTTGTCGTATCAGCATGATTTCCCCCCGCAGCGACTCGGTGTCGGTAATATCCTGCGTATTTCCCGTGCAAATCCAACTTGTCTAGGAAAATTACATGGTGTAAGGGAAAAATATGGATACACCCGATCCGCGCACCCGCCTGCTGGCCCTCTCGAACGACCGGGGCGTCAGCCTGTCGCAGCTGTCCGCTCTGATTGACCGGAATTCCAGCTATTTGCAGCAGTTTGTCCGCAAGGGCAGCCCGCGCAAGCTGGAGGAAACCGACCGGCGCAGGCTGGCAGGCTTCCTCGGCGTCGACGAGTCGGAGCTGGGCGCGCCGGAGGAAAAATATCCTGCTCTGACGGGAAAAACGCCGCGTGGAGATTGGGTCGATGTGCCGCGACTGGCGCTGGGGGCCTCCGCTGGCGCCGGCACTCTCTCAGGCGAGGAGCTGGCGATCGGCGCATTCCGGTTTTCGTCGCATTGGCTGCGCGGGCAAGGGCTCGATCCGGCAATGCTCTCGGCGATCGCGGTGGCTGGCGATTCGATGGAGCCGACCCTGCGCGATGGCGACGAAATCCTCGTCGACCGCAGCCCGCGCCCACTGCGCGACGGCATCCATGTCGTGCGCACAGGGGACGCGCTGCTGGTCAAGCGGCTCGATACCGGCCGGCCGGGCAGCATTGCGCTGATCAGCGACAATCCGGCCTATCGCCCCATCGAACTGCCCCCGGCCGAGCTGCAGGTGATCGGCCGCGTGGTGTGGAAGAGCGGGCGATTGTAGGCAGGAGGATTGCATTTGCCGCAGTCCCCCGCCATCTCCCGTGCATGACCGAAACCGCCCAGCTGCCGATGCGCGTTGCCATCGTTCCCGTCACCCCCTTCGAGCAGAACTGCTCGCTGGTGTGGTGCACCAGGACCATGCACGGGGCGCTGGTCGATCCGGGCGGCGATCTCGACAAGCTCAAGCTGGCGCTGGAACGGTCCGGGGTCACGCTCGAGAAGATTATCGTCACGCACGGCCATATGGACCATTGCGGCATGGCCGGGGTGCTGGCGAAGCAGATGGGTGTGCCGATCGAAGGCCCGCATGAGGATGACCGCTTCTGGATCGAGGGGCTCGACGATGCCACGATGCGCTTCGGGCTGGAGGGCGAAAGCTTCGAGCCGGACCGCTGGCTTGTCGATGGCGATCAGGTGACGGTCGGCGATCTGGTGCTCGATGTCATCCATTGCCCCGGCCACACGCCGGGGCATGTCGTGCTGCTGCACAAGCCCTCGAACTTCGCGATTGTCGGCGACGTGTTGTTTGCCGGGTCGATCGGGCGGACCGACCTGCCCAGGGGCAATCACCAGCAGCTGCTCGATTCGATCACGCTCAAGCTTTGGCCGCTGGGCGATGACATCACTTTCGTGCCCGGGCACGGCCCGACCAGCACCTTCGGCCAGGAAAAGCGCACCAATCCCTTCGTGGCGGACCCGCGCTATCGGTAGAGTCCCCCGCGACTCGCCCGAAGGGCCGCAGGGGAGTCTCGTTGTTACATCCGGCCCGTCGCAGCCAGCACCGCGACCACCACCAGCACCAGCTGGATCAGCATTGAGGTCAGCATGCCGATACCCCGGCCGGCGTTGAAATTGCCGTCCATGCCATAGGCGTGGGCAATGCGGCCGATCACGAAGACGGCAGCGGTGGGGGCCAGCCACTGGCCGCCTTTGCCGGCCAGTTCGACCAGCGCAAACAGCACGACCGTCAGCGGGGTTTGCTCGATGAAATTGGCCTGGGCGCGCATGCGGCGGAGCAGCAGATCGCTGCCGCCGTCGCCGACGGAAATCTTCTCTGAGCTGCGCACCTTGCCGCAGCGCATGCCGAGCCAGAAGTTGACCAGCGCCGCAGCCGCGGCAAGGCACAGTGTTGTTGGCAGCAATAGCATCGTGTTTCCCCTCCTGTTGGAGCAGCCATGCATAGAGCTTCGCACACGGCTTGCAAGCTGCGCGAATATCGCTATAGGCGCGCGTTCCCCGCCATCGGTCAGGTCGCGGCGCGCTGGCTTGCACCCGCAGGCTTGTGTGCCGTCAAAGCTTGGCCTAGGGCGGTTTCAAGCAACGTAACGAATTTCAGGAACAGGTGCCGAAATGGCTGTCCCCAAAAGAAAAACCTCCCCGTCACGCCGGGGCATGCGCCGCAGCCACGATGCGCTGAAAGTGGATGCCTTCCACGAATGCGGCAATTGCGGCGAGCTCAAGCGCCCGCATAACCTGTGCCCGTCCTGCGGGCATTACAACGGACGCGAGATTATCGCGGTCGGGCTCTAAGCCCGCAAGCCCAGGAACACGCCGATGAGCCTCCCGCGTATCGCTGTCGACGCGATGGGCGGCGATGAGGGCGTGCGCGTGATGATCGAAGGCGCAGCTTTGGCGCGCCGCCGTCACGATCGCTTCAAGTTCCTGCTGGTAGGGGACGAGCCGCGGATCAAGGCGGCGCTGGACAATCACCCGAACCTGCGCGCCGCATCCGAAATCCTCCATTCCGACGATACAATTACCGGCGAGGAAAAGCCCAGCCAGGCGCTGCGCCGGGCCAAGACCACGTCGATGGGCATGGCGATCCACGCAGTCAAGACCGGCGACGCCGGCGCTGCGGTGAGCGCGGGCAACACTGGCGCGCTGATGGCGATCGCCAAGCTGGCTTTGCGCACGATGCCAGGTATCGACCGGCCGGCACTCGCGGCGCTGCTGCCGACGCTGGGCGAGAACGACGTTGTGATGCTCGATCTCGGCGCCAACACGGAGTGTGATGCGCGTAATCTGGTCCAGTTCGCGATCATGGGAGCAGCCTATTCGCGGATCGTCACCGGCCTTGAAGCGCCGCGGGTCAGGCTGCTCAACATCGGCACCGAAGATATCAAGGGCACCGACACACTGCGCATTGCCGCCGCCCAGCTCAAGGATGCCGAAGGCACGCTGGCGATGAAGTTCGATGGCTTTACCGAAGCCGACAAGCTGTGCCGCGGCGATGTCGATGTCGTCGTGTCGGACGGCTTTTCGGGCAATATCGCGCTCAAGGCCGTCGAAGGCACCGCGAGGTTCGTTGCCGATCTGCTGCGGCGCAGTTTTGCCAGCTCGCTGCGCTCCAAGATCGGCTTCCTGATCTCGCGTCCGGCGACCGAAATCCTGAAGCACCACCTTGATCCCAACAACCACAATGGCGCAGTGTTCCTTGGGCTCAATGGCATTGTCGTAAAGAGCCACGGCAGCGCCAGCGCGCTGGGCGTCGCCAATGCCGTGCATGTCACCGCGCGGCTGCTGGAGGAAAATCTGACCGAACGCATCACCGCCGACGTCGCCCGTGTCGGCGCCGACGGTCGTCGCAACGGGCCGATGGCTGCCACTGCTGCCGAGGTCGCCAAGTGACCCGGCTCTCGGTCCTCACCGGAACCGGCTCTGCGCTGCCGCGACGCGCTATGGGCAATGCCGAGCTGGCAGCCAAGGTCGATACCAGCGACGAATGGATCGTCGAGCGCACCGGCATCCGCAACCGCCACATCGCCGCGCCCGACGAAACTACCTCGAGCCTGGCCATCGAAGCGTCGCGCAAGGCGATCGAAGCTGCGGGAATCGAGGCGGCGTCGATCGACCTGATCGTGCTGGCCACAGCCACGCCCGACCAGACCTTCCCGGCCAGCGCCACCATCGTCCAGCATGCCCTTGGCTGCAATGGCGGGATGGCCTTCGATGTCGCGGCGGTGTGCTCTGGCTTTCTCTACGCGCTGGGGGTGGCCGATTCGATGCTGCGCTCGGGCATGGCCAATCGTGCGCTGGTGATCGGTTCGGAAACATTCAGCCGCATCCTCGACTGGGAAGACCGCAACACCTGCGTGTTGTTCGGCGATGGTGCAGGTGCGGTGGTTCTCGAAGCGCGCGAGGAAGAGGGCGCTGCGCCGCGCGGCATCCTGTTCACCAAGTTGCGCGCCGACGGTGCCCATAACCAGATGCTCTATGTCGATGGCGGGCCATCGACAACCGGAACCGTGGGAAAGTTGCGCATGTCCGGGCGCGAAGTTTTCCGGCATGCCGTAACCAACCTCACCGATATCCTGCGTGAAGTGCTGGAGGTGACCGGGGTCAGTGCCGACCAGATCGATTGGGTGGTGCCGCACCAGGCCAATGTCCGGATTCTCGATGCGACTGCCCGGAAGCTCGGGCTTCCGCCGGAAAAGGTCATAATTACAGTCGACAAGCACGCAAATACCTCAGCGGCGTCGGTGCCGCTGGCGCTTGACGTTGCGGTTCGCGATGGCCGGATCAAGCCGGGAGACCTGGTCATGCTGGAGGCAATGGGCGGCGGATTTACCTGGGGGGCGAGCCTGGTCCGGATGTGATTAATCTGGGGTTAATAATTGTTAAAATTAGCCGGGCTAGTCATTGCAATCGATCAGAAATCACCTATCATCCATACTTTGGGGGTCGCGAGAATCGGGAAGGGGGCAGGAGCTCTCCATGGATACGTTAACGCGCGCTGCCATTGCAGACGCCATCAATAAGGAACTTGGTCTGTCGCGAGCGGAATCGCTTGGCATGGTCGAGGAAATTCTCGACCAGATGTCAGATGCCCTGACGCGCGGGGAGAACGTCAAGATTTCGGGCTTCGGCACTTTCCTGCTGCGCGACAAGTCGCAACGGATCGGCCGCAATCCCAAGACCGGCGTCGAAGTCGCGATCACACCCCGGCGGGTACTGACCTTCCGCGCCAGCCAGATGCTGCGTGATCGGATTGCCGGGCAGTGAGTGAAATTCGCTTCGATGACGGCAAAGCGCAGGAAGCGTTGCGCACGATCGGCGAAGTCGCCAAGGCTCTGGGCATTCGGCAGCATGTGCTGCGCTATTGGGAAGAACAGTTTCCGCGCCTGCAGCCACTGAAGCGCAGCGGCGGGCGGCGCTATTACCGGCCCGAAGATATCCAGCTTATCGCCACGATCGACCGCATGGTTCACCGCGATGGTTATACCCTGCGCGGGGCGCGCCAGGCAATCGCGGCGGGAAAACCTGTCGGAGAGGCCAGTTCCCCGGCGGCACTTCCGATGACCGCGCAGGGCGATATCAACCCCCAATTGCGCAGCATCAGGAACCGGCTGGCAGCGGCGCTTACGGCAGCTTGAGCATCTTTCCGGTCAAGCGGGCTGGTGCCGATTCGGCGTAAGTTGGAAAAGGCCTTAGTGCGAAATCCGGAGAGTCTGCACCACTCCCCAATCCTCCCCCTTTGGGGGAGGTGCCGAGCGGAGCGAGGCGGCGGGGGCCAGCCATGCGGCACTCCTCTGGCCCCCTCCGACCCGCCTGCGGCGGGCCATCTCCCCGTCAAGGGCAGGGCTATCGCATATTCCTTTCAGAGCCAGTGCATCCCAGTCCCCCCTCCCGCTTGCGGGAGGGGTTAGGGGTGGGCCAGTCGGACGAAATCGACACTTTCGCGCCAAATTCAGACTCACCCACCCCCAACCCCTCCCGCAAGCGGGAGGGGGGAAGAAAGGGCAGGTCGGAATATGCGATAGCCCTGCCCCACAGGGGGAGGACCTTTGCGTCAGACTTTTCGTGGCTTGCCCCAGTCTCGTGGCTTGCCCCAGTCAATCCACCGGCTCCGGCCCCAAAGCCGGGTCGAGATCGCGCGGGCGCATCAGGTGCACCAGCCGTGCGCCATTTTCGTTAAGCTGCGGCCAGCTGCCAATGTCCAACTCCATCACCGCAAAGGTAGCGGTGGGAAATTTCTCTTCGACGAGATCGCGCAGGGGGCTGCTGCCGTTGTCGGGCACCAGGTCGAAAATCAGGTCTTCGAGGCCCGGATTATGGCCGACCATCAGGATCGATTCGGGGTTCCCTTCGACTTCGTGCAGCAGGTCAAGCAGGGTGGCTGAACTGGCGAGGTAAATTCGCCTGTCCCAAATAACCGTATAGGTTGTTCCGACCGCCTCCGCGGCGCGATCGAGCGTTTCCGCGACCCGCACGGCGGGCGAGGCTATGATCAGATCCCACCTGACCCCGTAATCGCGGATATGCGGCCCCATCAGCGCTGCGCCCTTGCGGCCGCGCGCATTGAGCGGGCGATCGAAATCGCGCGCGCGCGCATCGTGCCAGTCAGACTTGGCGTGGCGGAACAGGCCGAGGGTTTTCAATGCGCATTCTCTTGCCGGGTGGATGCTCCAGAAACACCCGCCGAGACGCGTTGTAAAGCCTCGTCCAGCGTCAACCGGATGACAGGAGTGCCGGGCGGGAATGCGCTGAGCAGGCGCGAAGGGAAAGCCGAGGACAGCACCACGAAATGGCCGTGGTCGTCGCTGCTGCGGATCAGGCGGCCGAATGCCTGGGCCAGACGGGCGCGGATGATGCGGTCGTCATAGGCGCTGCCGCCGCCCTGAAGCCGCCGCGCGCGGTGGAGGATCGAGGGCTTGGGCCAGGGCACCTGCTCCATCACCACCAGCCGCAGCGAGTGGCCGGGCACGTCCACCCCGTCGCGCAGGGCATCGGTGCCGAGTAGCGAAGCCTTTGGATCATCGCGGAAAATGTCGACGAGCGTGCCGGTGTCGATCGGATCGACATGCTGCGCGTAGAGCGGCAGTCCCGAACGCGCGAGCCGGTCGGCGATGCGGCCGTGGACGGCGCGCAATCTCCGGATGGCGGTGAACAGCCCCAGCGCGCCGCCGCCCGAAGCCTCGATCAACCGGCCATAGGCCCCTGCCAGCGCCGGGATATCGCCCTTGGGCACGTCGGTGACGATCAGGACTTCGGCCTGGCTAGCGTAATCGAACGGGCTCTCAAAGGCACCTAGACGCACCGAGACGCCGATATGCGGCGCACCGCTGCGGTTGATCGCGGCCTGCCAGTCACCACCGTCGCGCAGTGTTGCCGAGGTCAGCATTACGCCGTGCGACGGCTCCAGCACGGTGCGCGCAAAGGGCTTCATCGGATCGAGCCAGCGGCGGTGGATGCCGGCATCGAATTCGCGCGCGTCGGAGCGGTCGACCGCCAGCCAGTCGACGAATTCGGGGTCTGCCGGCCCGCCCATCCGGCTGAGCATGGCTTCCCACTGCGCGATCAGATCGACCCGCCAGCCCAGCGCATGGCGTGCGCCTTCGATGCGGGCGCGACCGGGTCCGTCGAGCCAGTCGGGCGGCTCTTCGAGCAAGGCCTCGAGCCGAAGCCCCAGCCGCATCAGCGGCCCGCGCAGTTCGGCCAGCGCCGCCTGTGCGGTGCCGGCCAGTTCGATCAACGGCCCATCGAGCTGCGCGGCCTCGGTCTCCAGCCCGTAGCCCGCCTCCTGCCCGCCGCTTTCGTCGCGGGCGTAGACCGTGGCGCGGACGGCGGCGAGCAGTTCCTCGAGCGGGCCGGAGGGGGCATTGTCGTGCAGGCGTTGCAGCCAGCCGTCGCCGGGCAGCGCTTCGGCGGCATGGCGCGCGGCAGCGATGGCCTTGGCACCCGCCTCGTCATAGCTGGCAAGATCGGCAAGCCGCGCGGACAGGCCACGGCGGCGGCCTTTGGAGCCTTTCTCGGGCCCGATCACCCAGCGGCGCAGCTCGATGGTCTCGGCCCCCGTCAGCGCGGCGGAGAAGGTCGAATCGGCGGCCTCGAACACGTGGTGGCCTTCGTCGAACACCAGCCGGGTTGGGCGGGCGGCGTGGTCCCTGCCGCGCGCGGCGTTGACCATCACCAGCGCGTGGTTGGCGATGACCAGATCGGCCTGGGCGCTGGCGCGGGCGGAGCGTTCGATGAAGCATTTGCGGTAGTGCGGGCAGCCGGCATAGACGCATTCGCCGCGCCGGTCGGTCAGCGCCGCAACCCCGCGCTGGCGGAACAGCGTGCCGAGCCAGCCGGGCAGATCGCCGCCGATCATGTCACCGTCCTGCGAATAGGCCGCCCAGCGCGCCACCAGCTGCGCAAGGATCGCCGCCCGGCCGGAGAAGCCGCCCTGCAGCGCGTCTTCCAGATTAAGCAGGCACAGGTAATTCTCGCGGCCCTTGCGCACGACGACCGGCTGGCTGCCGTCTTCGCGGGTTCCCGCCCAGGCACGGCGGCTCTCACGGCGCAGCTGGCGTTGCAGCGCCTTGGTGAAGGTGGAAACCCACACCGTCCCGCCTGATGCCTGCGACCACTCAGCCGCAGGGGCGAGATAGCCCAGGGTCTTGCCGATGCCGGTGCCCGCCTGCGCCAGCAGCACATGCGGCTGGGCGTTGCGCGGGCGCGGTGCAAAGAGATGTGCGGCCTCGACAGCATAGGCGCGCTGGCCGGGGCGCGCCTCCGCGCCCTGGCCGGTCAGCGCGGCAAGCCGTGCGAGCACGTCCGCTTCCTCCAGCACCACCTGCGCGGGTTGCGGCCGTTCGGGCGCTTCCTGCCATTCGGGCAGCCGCGCAAACAGCCAGCGTTCGGCGCGCTCGGGATGCGCGATGCGGGCCGCCAGCAGCGCCGCCCACGGCCAGCGCAACTTGGTCAGCGATTGCAGCGCGCTCCAGGCGCCTTCGCGCTCGGGCCAGTCCGGGCTTTCGCAGATGCCGAGCAACGTGCCCGCCGCGGTCTGTAGCAGCATCGGGACTTCATCGTCGCTGGCGGGCTCCGCCAATCCCAGCGCATGGGCGAGGCCCTTGGGCGTGGGCACCATGAACCGCGCCGGGTGGATGAAGGCGTAGAGCTCCAGCAGGTCCAGCCCCGACAGGTTGGGATAGCCAAGCCGCGTCGCCACCAGCGGTGCGTTGAGCATCAGCAGCGGCGTATCCGCCGCCGCCATGATCGCCTCGCCCTTGGGCAGGGTGCGGGTGGCGCCCGCCTTTTCGCGCAGCCAGCAGCCGCCATGGCTGGCGTGGAGCGCGGGAAGGGCAAGCGGAGCGGTCACGCAGCGACGTTAGAACGGAACTGGAACGCGGGGCAAGGGCCGGAGATCAGAACTCCTCGGCAATATCCAGCAGCCGGGTCAGCTTCTTCGGTGCCACCGTGCGCCAGCTGCGGGCCAGCCAGCTTTCGACTTCGTCCCAGTCGACGCCGCCCAGGTCGAGCCGAATTGCGATCCAGTCACCGCCAAAATAGGGCGGGCGATAGTAGCGATCCGAGTCGCTTTCGATCAGCATCGCCTGTTCGTCCGGCCCGCTAATCTTGACCAGCATTGAATAGCCGCCGTCGCCGTGGTGGTCCTGGCTGAACCAGGCGAATTTCTTGCCGCCGCGGATGCCGAAGCAGGGCATGCCGTGCGACAGCACCTCGTCGGC
The DNA here is from genome assembly GCA_963791765.1 of uncultured Alphaproteobacteria bacterium. Taxonomy (GTDB): domain Bacteria; phylum Pseudomonadota; class Alphaproteobacteria; order Sphingomonadales; family Sphingomonadaceae; genus Novosphingobium. Next base: position 714,500 of record CAWBTL010000002.1, on the reverse strand, counting down.
CTCGGGCTGGGCCAGGGCGCGGGCGCGCAGCTGGGTGAGCAGCCATTCGGGGTCGGTTTCGCGGGCAACGTATCTCGCCAGCACCCGCGCATAGAGCTGGTGTTCGGCGATGAGCACGCGCGCGGCGAGCGTGTCTGCGGTATCGCCGGGCAGCACCGCAACCCTGGTCTGGCCAAGCACCGGTCCGTTATCGAGCTCGGCGCTGACGAGGTGGACGGTGCAGCCGGCAACGCGGTCCCCGGCCTCCAGCGCGCGCTCGTGGGTGTGCAGCCCCTTGTAGGCAGGCAGCAGCGAGGGATGGATGTTGACCATCCGGCCTTCCCACCCGGCGACGAAGCCGGGGGTGAGGATGCGCATGTAGCCCGCCAGCGCGACATAGTCCGCGCTGCTGCTGCGGATCGCGGCGTCCATCGCCATGTCGTGATCGGCGCGGTCCATGCCCTTGTGGGGCAGGGCGAATGTGGCGACGCCTTCCGCCCCGGCGAGCTTCAGCCCGGCTGCCTCCGGATTGTTGCTGGCGACCAGCACGATCTCGAAGGGGCAGTCATCAGCGCGGCTGGCATAGAGCAGCGCGGCCATATTGGTGCCGCTGCCCGAAATCAGCACGGCGATTTTGGCGCGGGCCACCTAAATTCTCCCCGAGCTTGCTTGGGGAGGATTTAGGGCGAAATCCGGAAAGTCTGAACCACTCCCAGATCCTCCCCCTGTGGGCAGGGCTATCGCATATTCCGACCTGCCCTTTCTTCCCCCCTCCCGCTTGCGGGAGGGGTTGGGGGTGGGCGCGTCTGAATTTGGCGCGAAACCGTCGATTTCGTCCGACTGGCCCACCCCTAACCCCTCCCGCAAGCGGGAGGGGAACTGGGATCCACAGGCACCGAATGGAATAGGCGATAGCTCTCCCCCCTGTAGGGGTGGTGCCGAGCGGACACCTCCCCCAGAGGGGGAGGATATTTGCGTCAGTCTTTCCGTGGCTTGCTCCAGATCAGGACAAATGCGTCGCACTCCATGCCTCCCGCGCACTCCACGCCTCATCGCTGCCGGTGACAGTGCAGCCGCGCGTCCCCTCCCGAATTTCGCCGATCCGGAACACGGTTTCGCCAGCCGCAGTCAGATCGCCGGAAACCCCGTCTGCTGCGTCCGGCGAAACCGCCAGCACCATGCCCAGGCCGCAATTGAAGGTCCGCGCCATTTCGGCGGGTTCGATATGGCCCTGCGCCTGCAGGAAGGCCATCAGCCGCGGCTGCTCCCAGCTGTCGGCATCGATATGCGCGTGCAGGCCCGCTGGCAGCACCCGCGGCACATTTTCCAGCAGACCGCCGCCGGTAATATGCGCCAGCGCATGGATCCGGCCGGAGCGGATCACCGGAAGCAGGCTTTTCACATAGATTCGCGTTGGCGCGATCAGGTGGTCGATCAGCAGGCGGTCGGGATCGAACAGGGCGGGGCGGTCCATTTTCCAGCCCTTGTCGGCGGCGAGGCGGCGGACCAGCGAATAGCCGTTGGAATGCACCCCCGAACTGGCGAGGCCGAGCAGCACGTCGCCGGCCGCCACCTTATCCCCGGTAAGCTGCTCGCCGCGCTCGACCGCGCCGACGCAGAAGCCGGCGAGGTCGTAATCGCCCGCCGCATACATCCCCGGCATTTCCGCAGTCTCGCCGCCGATCAGCGCGCAGCCGGCGATCTTGCAGCCATTGGCAATGCTGGCGACAACCCGCTCGGCAATGCCGCTGTCAAGCTTGCCGGTGGCGAAATAATCGAGGAAGAACAGCGGTTCCGCGCCCTGCACGATCAGATCGTTGACGCACATTGCGACCAGATCCTCGCCTATGGAATCGTGCCGGTCATGATCGATGGCCAGCTTGACCTTGGTGCCTACCCCATCATTGGCAGCGACCAGCAGCGGATCCTTGTATCCCGCCGCGCGCGGATCGAAGAAACCGCCGAAGCCGCCCAGCTCGGCATCGGCGCCGGGGCGGGCGGTGGCCCGGGCGAGCGGCGCAATGGCCTTGACCAGCGCGTTTCCGGCGGCAATGGAGACGCCGGCCTGCGCGTAGCTGTAAGAAGCGGGGGGCTTATTTTCGGGCATGGGCCAGCGCCTAGTCGTTTCGCGCTTGGATTTCCATGATCCTTTCGGCAAAAGGCCCCCTGTTTTCCCCCATGACAGTCGCAACCCTCCCTTCACTCCTGCGGACATACCGCCCCGGCCCGCCATTCAAGCTTGCTTTGGCCCAGCTGGTCATCGGGCTTGCCGTGGCGCTGGCGCTGGCACTGGCGGCGATCGGCCCGGACCGGTTGCTGGCCCAGATCGAGGGCGATCGCGGCATCGCCCCCATCGCCAGCAGCACCGATATCCAGATCGGCGGCATCAAGGTCGAGGCTACCGGCAAGACCGCCGAAGAAGCACGGGCAGAAGGCTGGAAGATCGCACAGCGCGATGGCTGGAAGAAGCTCGGCGGCCCGGCGATGAGCGACGGCCAGATCGAATCGATGGTTTCCGCCGTAGTGATCGAGCGCGAGCAGATCGGCCCGCGCCGCTATATCGCCACACTGGGCGTGATCTTCGACCGGCAGCGCGCCGGGCAATTTCTCGCCACGGCGGCAGGCGGCGATGCCGCGCGCAGCCATTCCGCGCCGCTGCTGGTGATTCCGGTGCTCACTTCTGGCGGGACGTCGCAGGTCTTCGAGGTCAAGGGTGCCTGGCAGAATGCCTGGGCCCGATTCCGCACAGCGGCGAGCCCGATCGACTATGTCCGGCCATCGGGCAGCGGCGGCGAATCGCTGCTGCTGACGGCGGGGCAGACCGGGCGGCGCAGCCGGTTGTGGTGGCGCAATGTGCTCGACCAGTTTGGCGCATCCGACGTGATCATGCCGGTGGCCAGGCTGGAGCGGCAGTGGCCGGGCGGGCCGGTGCGCGGCACGTTCACCGCGCGCTATGGTCCGGACAACACCTACCTCGGCAGTTTCGAGCTGACCGCTAACGACGAGGACGCCGTGCCTGACATGCTCAACCGGGCGCTGGTGCGACTCGATCATATCTATGCCGATGGACTGGCGCAGGGTCTGCTCCAGCCCGATCCGACGCTGGTGGCCGAACAGCAGGCCGTCGATGCGGCGATTGCCGCGCTGCTGGCGGCCAATCCGCCCAAGGCCGCGGAGACGGCCAAGCCTGCCGAAACGCCTGGCGAGACGCCGAGCGAGGCGCCGACACCGGTCACGACCATCTCGACCTTCACTGTCCAGTTCGCTTCGCCCGATGCGGCGGCGGTGGATGCAGCACTGGGCGGGGTGCGCGGCGCTGCGGGCGTCAGGGGCGCGGCGACGACCAGCATCGCCATCGGCGGCACTTCGGTGATGCGGGTTACCTATGCGGGCGATCTGGGCGCGCTTGCCGCAGCGTTGCGCGCGCGCGGCTGGCAGGTTACCATGGGCAGCAACGCGCTCAGCATCAGGCGTTAGGCGTTAGGCGCAGCAACCATGTCCCAGATCGCCCTCCCGCTCGCGGCCAGGACCGGGCGCGAGTCCATCGCGGATAGTCGCGGGCATCGCCAATGCGGCGGTGATAGAGGCCTTCGCCAGCACCGATGCATGGCCGTTCCGCACCGCGGTGCTGATCGGGCCGGCGCGCTCGGGCAAATCGCTGCTGGCGCGCTGGTTTGCCGAATCGGGCGCGGGCGACGCCATCGACCACGCCGAAACCATGGACGAAACCGAGCTGTTCCACCGCTGGAACCGCGCGCAGGAAAGCGGAATTCCGCTGCTGTTGATCAGCAACGCGGGTGAGGGTGCATGGAACATCGCGCTACCTGATCTCGCCTCACGCATCGGCGCGGCGCTGCATCTGGCGATCGGCGAGCCCGATGACGCCATGCTCGCAGAGCTGATCGCGATCCATGCCGAGACGCGCGGGCTGGCGCTGGGCGAGGGCGCGGCGGCCTATCTGGTGCCGCGCTGCCAGCGCAGTTTCGCCGGAATCGAGGCACTGGTGGCGGCAATCGACCGGCTCAGTCTTGAACGCAAGCAGCCCGCTACCCAGATAATCTGGCGCGACGCGCTGGAGGAAATTGCCGGGGCACGTCAGCCGCGCTTGCTTTGAGCGCCGAGAAGTGGGACAATTCAGGGCCATGTTTGGAAAATTGACCGCCTATCTGGACTCGATAGTCGCCCGCGATCCCGCACCGCGTTCGCGATGGGAAGTGCTGCTTTATCCGGGGCTGTGGGCCGTGGCCTGGCACCGGCTGGCGCATTGGCTCTTCGAATCGCGGCTCTATTTCCTCGCCCGCTTCGTCAACCATACGGCGCGGTTCCTGACCGGCATCGATATTCATCCGGGTGCGCGGATCGGCAAGCATCTGTTTATCGACCACGGCTTTACGGTGATCGGTGAGACCGCCGACATCGGCGATAATGTCACGATCTACCAGTGCGTTACCCTGGGCGGAACCAACCCCGCCAATGGCGTGGGGGGCAAGCGGCACCCGACGCTGGAAAGCAACGTCATCGTCGGTTCCGGCGCGCAGATCCTTGGCCCGATCACTGTCGGTCAGCGCGCGCGGATCGGTGCCAATGCCGTCGTCACCGATGATGTGCCCGAAGGCGCAACCATGGTCGGGATCAAGGCGCGCTCGACGCTGATGCCTGCCGAGGCCTGGCAGCAGGACTTCATGCCTTATGGCACGCCATGTTCGGACAAGTTCGATCCGGCGACTCAGAAGCTCGAACTGCTCCAGTGCGAAATGGAGACGCTGCAGAAGCGGCTGGCGCTGCTGCTGGCCGAGCGCGACGCGGAGGCGGCGAAGCAGAGCGCCGGGCGCGGGAAAGGCAAGAAGTCGGCTTGAGCGCTGTCGTCACGCCCTTTCCGACTCCCGCCTCGCGACTTGCGCAGACTGGCTTCGACCGTCCCGAACTCCAGCGCATCCTCGATCTTTACGGCCGCATGGTCGCAGCCGGCGAATGGCGCGACTATGCGATGAATTTCGATCGCGACGCCGCCAGCTTCTCCGCCTTCCGCCGCGCCGCCGAACGCCCCCAGGCCCGCATCGAAAAGCGCCCGGCGCTGCGCGGCAAGCAAGGCATGTGGACCCTGTTCGGCGAGGCCGGCCAGGTGCTCAAGCGCGGGCACGAACTGGCAGGCGTGCTGTTCCCGCTGGAGCGGCGGTTGCTGAAGCTGGTGGAGGTTTAGAGCGAAACGGACTGAAATTCTGCCCCGCTCAATCCTCCCCCACTGGGGGAGGTGGCCGCCCTGCAAGGGCGGCCGGTGGGGGTCAGGTGCGGTTGACGAGACCCCCTCCGGCATTCGTTTCACTCATGCCACCTCCCCCAGAGGGGGAGGATCTTCTGTTTCTATGATCAAGCAAACGTCTCGCTGATCCCGGCGCTCGAACCTTGAGCTTTCGTGATCGCGCCGATGATGCGGTGAAGAAAGACAATCGCGCCCATTCCCAGCACATTGGCGAACAGCGCCAGCGCGAGGTTTACCCCCGGCGGGGTGACGACATGCACGCCTGTCACCATGCCGACACTGCTAATCGAGACGAGAAACATCGAAATCAGGTTGCTCGAAACAAAGCATGCCCACCACGAGTTGGCGTTGGGGACGCTGCTGGCCGAAAAATAATCCGGCTCGCCAAAGCTGCGGTTCCACAATTCACGCATCGCCCGGAACGGCACTACCAGATTGACCAGGGGAACGAAAAAGCTGCCCACCGCCCAGGCTGGCGAGTATTTGAGGCCCTCAAGCCCGATGGTCCGCAGATTGCCGTGGGCGCGGTGTATCCACATCAGGATGAGTATTGCCGTGGCAAGGAACAGGGAGATATTGAGCAACGTCAAGATGCCCGAGATCAACGCCACCACGGGAATACTCTGCCAATAGGACGCAGAATCGCCGCCCAGTTCGACTATCAGCAGGGCGGCCCCTGTCCCGAAACCGAGCACGGACAGCACCAGACCCGCGATCAGCAGACCGCGCGCCCACCTGGACCGCGTGCGCAACGATGCCAGCCCGCGATCAAACGCCGCATTTGTCATGCCATCCCCCACTTCGCCCCCGAAGGGTTGGAGACTATCGCTGGCGGGCGACTTTGCAATCAATTTTCAAGCGGTTGGCAGGTGCCTGCCTCCCCGCTCACTTCCCCTTCTGCAGCATATCCATCGCCGTCATCGCCTGTTCGACGCCGCTTTGCAGCGGGAAGTCGGCGCTGCGATCGGTGATGCGGTCCCAGGCGGCGGCGACGCCTTCGACAGTGCGTTCGGCTTCGGGCAACAGCACACCCCGGTTCATCGTTACCCACACACCGTGGACAACGCCCGCGCCCGCGCCCGCCAGCGCATTGGTCGGTGCATCGTCCGAGACCAGGAACAGCGCGGCGGGCACGACATTCTCGGGGCTGAACGCCTTGTAGGCTTCCTCGGGGAAGATATCCTCGGTCATGCGGGTGCCTGCGGTCGGGGCCAGCGCGTTGACCTTGATGTTGTACTTCGCGCCTTCGAGGTAAAGCGTCTTGGTCAGCCCGATGATCCCCGCCTTGGCCGCGCCGTAATTCGCCTGGCCAAAATTGCCGCCGATGCCGGTGGACGATGTGATCATCAGGATGCGGCCGTAGTTCTGCCCGCGCATCGTCTCCCACACCGCCTTGGTGGCGAAGGCCGAGCCGAGCAGGTGCACCCGGATGACCATTTCGAAGTCTTCCGGCTCCATCTTGGAGAAGGTCTTGTCGCGCAGGATGCCGGCGTTGTTGATGAGGATATGGACGCCGCCCCAGGCTTCTTTCGCCCTGGCCGCCATTTCCTGCATCTGGGCATAGTCGGCGACATTGCCGCCGTTCGACATGGCCTCGCCGCCTGCCGATCTGATTTCCTCGACCACGGCGAGCGCATTGTCGGAATGGCCGGTGCCATCGCGCGCAGCGCCGAGATCGTTGACCACAACCTTGGCCCCGCGCTTTGCCAGCTCCAGCGCATAGGCCTTGCCCAGCCCGCCGCCGGCACCGGTAACGATGGCAACTTTGTCCTTGAAGGAAATGGTCATGTGCTTGGCTCCGCTTGATTGTGTGGTGCGAATGGCACGGCGCAGCGGGGCTTTCAATGGCCAAGAAATTTCTGCCCGGAACACCCGCTGCGCCGTAACGACAAGTGCGGCTACAGCTGTCAAAGAAGCGTCTCATGAGTGTCGCAAACCTGTTTGCGAGTCGAATTTCAGGCGCATCGGAGAGGTTCCCACAGTGACCCGGCACATACGAATATCCGCGATAGCCCTCGCCATTTCCGCAGGCTGGGCGCTGCCTGCTCAGGCGCAATCGGCAGGCAACGCTGCCATCCAGCAGGAACTGGCGGCAATGCGCGCGCAAATGGCGCAGATGGCCGAGCGGATCAATACGCTGGAGAGCCAGCTCGCTGCTACCCAGGCCAGGGCCGATGCCGCTTCCGCCGCTGTTGCTGCGATCCCGGCAACTCCCGCCGCCACAGCCAGCGCCAAGCCGAATACCGAGATCACCTGGGATGGCGCACCCAAGCTCGCCACCAAGGACGGCTGGAGCTTCAAGCCGCGCGGGCGGTTGCAGGTCGATGTTGCCGGGGTCAACGCGCCTTCCGGATTGCCTGCCGTCACCCAGCAAAGCCTGGGCATCGCCACCGAGTTCCGCCGGGCCTATCTGGGCGTTGAGGGCACTATTCCGGGCGGCTTCGGCTACCGGGTCGAGGCGGATTTTGCGAACAGCTCTGTCGAGCTGACCGACCTCTACCTGACCTGGAAGGCCAGCCCGAAGCTGACCTTCACGCTGGGCCAGCACAAGCCGTTCCAGAGCATGGAGGACATGACTTCCGATCTGTTCACCAGCTTCATGGAACGCGCTGCGTTCAATTCGGGCTTCGGCTTCGAACGCCGGATTGGTGCCAGCGCAACCTATACCGGCAAGAGCGTGCTGGTGCAGGGCGGGGTCTTCTCCGACAACGCCGCCGATCTCAATTCCGACCGCAACAACAGCTACGGCGTCGATGGCCGGATCGTGTTCATGCCCAGGATCGGCAGCGGCCAGCTGCACATCGGCGGTTCGGCGCATTTCCGGGAGTTCAACGATCTGTCGGCGACCGCGCGTTACCGGGTGCGGCCCTTTGTCCACACCACCGACGTGCGGCTGATCGATACCGGAGCCTTCAGCGCCACCGGCGAGAGCGTTTTCGGTGCGGAGCTGGCCTATATCAACGGCCGCTTCCACGCCACGGCGGAAAGCCAGTGGCTGCGCGCGAAACGCCCGGGGCTGGCCGATCCCAACTTTAACGGCGGCTATGCCGAAGCGGGCTTGCTGCTGACCGACGACGCTTCCGCCTACAAGAACGGCGCCTATGACCGGATCAGGCCGAAGAGCCCGCTGGGCAAAGGCGGCATGGGGGCCTTGCAGGTGAATGTCCGCTACGATTGGCTCGACCTGTCGAGCGGCGCGATCATCGGAGGGCGTCAGCAGACCGGCGGGGTTTCGCTGCTGTGGATCCCGACCGACTATGTCCGCTTCATCCTCAACTACGGTCATATCTGGATCAACGACGCCGCAGTCGCCGCCGGAATCGACCGTGATTACACCGCCGATGCCATGGGCCTGCGCGCGCAGATCGATTTCTGATCCCGCCCGCGGTTCCGTAACTGCGCCACCAGGGCTGTTAGCGTTTTTTTCACAAGGCTTGCCAGCGGCAGTCGCGTTGACTAGGGCGAATTTCGAGATTTCATCCTCCGTTTCTGAAGGGGCTAATGCACATGAGCGACACCGCCGACCGGGTCAAAAAAATCGTCGTCGAACACCTTGGCGTAGAAGCCGAGAAGGTGACCGAGGACGCCAGCTTTATCGACGATCTGGGCGCGGACAGCCTCGATATCGTCGAGCTGGTCATGGCTTTCGAGGAAGAGTTCGGCGTCGAGATTCCTGACGATGCGGCCGAGAAAATCGGTACCGTGTCGGATGCGATCAAGTATATCGACGACAACAAGGGCTGATTTTGCCCGAACTTCCCGCTAGTGTGGTGGATTTGAAATTCGCCACGTTTGAGCGGCAAGGCTCGGAGCGAATTTCAAATCCTTGAACCACACTAGAATCATATAGTTGCTAGTGACCCTTTTGAATCTGAAGTTCGCTCCAAGCTATCGGCCTTATGTGACGAACTTCAGATTCGGGTCACTAGCCCTGAGACTGTCGAAGGGCGGTTCTTGTTGGGAGGCAGGACCAGATAATCGGCAGGCTCAACCTCCAAGGGGTTGAGCCTGTTGTATTTTCGGAGAATTGCATGCGTCGCGTCGTTATAACCGGACTTGGCCTCGTCACGCCGCTGGGCGCTGACGTCGAAATCGCCTGGGCAAATCTGATCGCCGGCAAATCGGGAGCGGGCAGGATCACCAGGTTCGATGCCTCGGACCAGAAGTGCCTGATCGCTTGCGAGGTCAAGCCCGCCGATCATCCCTATGGCTTCGATCCCAACAAGCGCGTCGATCACAAGGTCCAGCGCCAGGTCGATCCGTTCATCATCTATGGCATCGACGCCGCAGGGCAAGCCATCGAAGACGCCGGACTGACCGATATGAGCGAGGCAATGCGGCTGCGCGCCGGTTGCTCGATCGGTTCGGGAATCGGCGGTCTGCCCGGAATCGAGAGCGAATCGCTGGTGCTGGCCGAAAAAGGCCCGACCCGCGTCTCGCCGCATTTTGTCCATGGGCGGCTGATCAACCTCATCTCGGGCCAGGTCTCGATCAAATACGGGCTGATGGGCCCCAACCACGCGGTCGTCACTGCCTGCTCCACCGGCGCACATTCGATCGGCGATGCTGCGCGGATGATCAAGGACGACGATGCCGACATCATGCTGGCAGGCGGCGCCGAGGGCACCATCTGCCCGATTGGCATCGCCGGCTTCGCCCAGGCACGCGCGCTCAGCACCGCCTTCAACGACCAGCCCGAAAAGGCCAGCCGCCCCTATGACAAGGACCGCGACGGTTTCGTCATGGGCGAGGGCGCGGGTGTGGTCTGCCTCGAGGAATACGAACACGCCAAGGCGCGCGGCGCGAAGATCTATGCCGAGGTGATCGGCTATGGCCTGTCGGGCGATGCCTACCACGTCACTGCGCCGCACCCTGAAGGCTCCGGCGCATTCCGTGCAATGGAAATGGCACTGCGCAAGTCAGGCCTGTCGCCTTCGGATATCGACTATATCAACGCGCACGGCACCTCGACGCCGATGGGCGACGAGCTCGAACTGGGCGCGGTGCGCCGCCTGTTCGGCGATGCCATTTCCACCGTGTCGATGAGCTCGACCAAGAGCGCGATCGGCCATCTGCTCGGCGGTGCCGGCGCGGTCGAAGCGATCTTCTGCATCCTGGCCCTGCGCGACCAGATCGTGCCGCCCACGCTAAACCTCGATAACCCCAGCGACAGCTGCGAGGGCGTCGATCTGGTGCCGCACGTTGCCAAGAAGCGCCAGGTGCGCGCGGTGCTCAACAACAGCTTCGGCTTCGGCGGCACCAATGCCAGCCTGGTGATGCGGGCCGTTACCGACTGATGGCGCGCCGCGGCTGGCTGCTGGCCGCGCTCGCCGCACTGGCCCTGCTGATCGGCGGCTGGTTGGTGCTGGGCGGCTGGTTCGGCTCGGGGCCGCTGGCCAGAGACACCGCCTTCATCGTCCCCGACGGCTCCAGCCTCACAAGTGTTGCCACCAAGCTGGAGAAGGAAGGGGCGATTGCCTCGGCCTCGTCGTTCCGGCTGCGCGCGCGGATTTTCGGCGGCGGCGCCCCGATCAAGGCTGGCGAATTCATGTTGCCCAAGAGCGCCAGCCCCTCCAAAATCCTCGCGATCCTGCAGGGCAACGAAGTGCTGCGCCGCTTCATCACCATTCCCGAGGGCATGCCTTCGATCATGGTGCACGAGCGGCTGATGGCGCAGCCCTATCTCACCGGCGACGTCGCGGTGCCGCCCGAAGGTTCGGTGCTGCCCGATAGCTACGATTTCGAGCGCGGGGAGAGCCGCCAGGCGGTGCTGCTGCGGATGCAGGCGGCTATGCAGCGCACCCTCGCGGAACTCTGGGCCAAGCGCGCGCCGGGTATCGCCGTATCCACGCCGGGCGAAGCGCTGGTGCTGGCCTCGATCGTCGAGAAGGAAACCGGCAAGCCTTCGGAGCGCCGCACTGTCGCCGGGCTCTATTCGAACCGTCTGCGCCAGCAGATCATGCTCCAGGCCGATCCGACGATCATCTACCCGATCACCAAAGGCAAGCCGCTCGGCCGCCGCATCCGCCAGTCGGAAATTTCGGCTATCAACGACTACAACACCTATTCGATGCTCGGCCTGCCCCGTGGACCGATCACCAATCCAGGGCGAGATTCGATCGCCGCCGTGCTCAACCCGGCCCGCACCGACGCGCTGTTCATGGTCGCCGACGGCACCGGCGGCCACGCCTTCGCCGCGACCGGCGAGCAGCACAACCGCAATGTCGAAAAGTGGTTCGCGATCCGCCGCGCCAAGGGCGAGATGTAATCGGATCAGCCGATCTAACTAAGCGCTTTAACTTAATTTCCCGCATTAACCGCCTGCGCTATGTCCCCGGTCATCGAACCCACGGAGATTGCCATGCAGAACCGAACCATTCCCGATGTCACCCTCAAGACCCGTGTCCGCGACGAGAGCATCGGCGGCCCCAACCCCTTCCGCTGGCAGGATTTCGCCGTGCGCGATGGCTTTGCCGGCAAGAAGGTGGTGGTGTTCTCGCTGCCAGGCGCCTTCACCCCCACCTGCAGCAACGAACAGTGCCCGAACTACGAACGGCTCTACGATGCGTTCAAGGCCGCCGGGGTCGACGAGGTCTATTGCATGGCGGTCAACGATGCCTTCGTCATGTACCAGTGGGGCAAGCACCTCGGCCTCGAAAAGGTCAAACTGCTGCCCGACGGCTCGGGGCATTTCACCCGCCGCATGGGCATGCTGATCGACAAGGACCATGTCGGTTTCGGCATGCGCAGCTGGCGCTATGCGATGATCGTCGATGACAATGTCATCACCCACTGGTTCGAGGAACCCGGCATCAACGATGCGGGCGCGGACAGCGACCCCTATGGAGAGACCGCCCCGGAAAAGCTGCTGGCGGCGCTGACGGCCTAGCCGCACCGCGCGGGCGGCGCTACACCAGCCCGATGCCGCCGCCCGCGCCCTTCATTGTCACCGCCGAACTGCCGGGCGATATGCTCGCCTGGGCGGACGGCCTGCGCCGCGCCCATTACCCGGCAGAGCGCAACAAGCTCGCCGCGCATGTCACGCTGTTCCACAGTTTCGCGCCGTCGCTGCGTGAGGAACTGCGCGGCGTATTGTCGCGGATGGCGGGCGAATTCGCCGCGCCGCCAGCCAGGATCGAAGGGCTGATGGACCTTGGCTCCGGCACTGCCCTGGCGATCGAGAGCCCGGCCATGCTCGGCATCCGCGAGCACATCGCCGAGCACTTTCATGGCGCCCTGACCGCGCAAGACGCCCATGTGCCGCGCCTGCACATCACCATCCAGAACAAGGTGACCCCGCAGACGGCCGGCGCGCTCCAGCGGCAGCTCGCCGCCACCCTGATCCCGCGCGACTTCGCCTTTCGCGGCCTCGGCCTGCACCTCTACCGCGAGACCCATTGGGAGGGGCTTGGCCTGTGGCCATTTCGCGGCAAACAGGGTGGTTGACCCAGCCCGCCCCGCCCCCTATGTGCCCCCCCTGCACCCACAGGGTCGCGCCTCTCGGGGCGGAGTAGCTCAGCCGGTTAGAGCAGCGGAATCATAATCCGCGTGTCGGGGGTTCGAGTCCCTCCTCCGCTACCAACAGCCTGATTGCGGACGGCTGCTAAAGCTTGAAAAATCCCTGTTTTCTGCTAGTTTAGGGGTGGTCATCGGTTGTCGGTGATTACCCATGTTTGCCTCTGATTGCGGTCTGATACCAACGGCCCTATGAGCTGACGCACTGGAACCATTCGCGGCTGGCGATGGATTTGATGGTATCTGGCAGATCGATGAGGTCGTTCCAAGCCTTGCAGCAAGCGGTGACGATGGTTTCGTATGTTTCATAGACCCGGTTTGCGAGGGCATTTTGTCGGAGATACTGCCAGATGTTTTCCTGCGGGTTCAGCTCGGGGCTGTAAGGCGGCAGGCGGAGCAGGCTGATATTGTCAGGGGTCTTGAGGGATTTTGTGGTGTGCCAGCCAGCTCCGTCAATGATGACGATGGCATGCGCGCCGTCCTCCACCTGGCTGCTGATTTCGATGAGGTGTGCGTTCATGGCTTGGGTGTTGGCAAAGGGCATGACCAGCGCCGCTCCTACGCCGCGTGCCGGACAGACGGCTCCGAAGATATAGGCGCATTCATACCGCTGATCACGCACGGCGCGCGGGCGGGTGCCTTTCTCGCCCCAGACATAGGTGAGCGTCCCTTTCTGGCCTACCCGGGCTTCGTCCTGGACCCAGATTTCGAGGCGCTTTCCGGCGGCATGTGCGGGGAGTATCTCCGCAACTTTGGCTGCGAAGTTTTTTTAAAAGCAGCCTGAGCCTCAACGTCGCTTTTGGGATGGCAAGGGCGCGCCGAGATATGGCTCAGGTTCAGGGCATGGAGCAGCTTGCCAATCGTGCGCGCATGGTATCGAACCTGGTATTCCGCTTCGATCCAGCTCTGGATATCCACACAGCGCCACCGCACAAGCCCGTCCTTCTCGGGGTCAGGGCCTTTCAGCACATGCGCCTTCACCGCCGCTTCTTGCGAGGCCGTCAGCCGCTTCTTGGGATGACCGCAGGGCGCATCACGCAAACCGTCCGGCCCTTTCTCGTTGAAACGGTGAACCCAGTCGCACAGGGTCTGGCGATCCATCCCGCTGCGCGCCGCAGCGTCCTTCCGGCTCGCCCCTTCCAGAACAGCCGCGATTGCCGTCAGCCGCAAAGCTACGCGGCCATTGTTCTCCCGACGGGCCAGCTTGCGCAAATCTCCCGCGCTGTAATCGTCCCGGAGGACTATCGATCCATGCATCTGCGGCTCCATCCAATGAAGCCGCCTCCGAATCATATTCCTGACAAAAAAGGAATCCCCAAACCGAGTCAGGTCATCGGGCTATTGGTATGATTGGGGCTTTTTTGGCCGAGGCCACCAGGTCCCCAGATTCGAGGCCCCCAGATGCTCTGACCGATACCGCGATCCGCAAGGCCAAGCCCGCCGCCAAGCCATGGAAAATGGCTGAACTCACTCGGGCTCTACCTGTTGATCAACCCGAACGGCAGCAAGCTTTGGCGCGTCAAACACCGCATCCATGGGGTCGAGCGGAAGCTGTCGCTGGGTACCTCCGCCAGAACCATCTCAGCTTCACCGGCAGGGACACTCTCGATGCTATCGTCGATGCCTGCTGCGCCGCCTGGAACAAGATCGTCAGCTCATAGCCCGCAGATGCGCCAAAGCCTCATTCTCCGAGATGACCTCAGCATATTTGGCCTGAAGGTCAAACAGGTTGGCCTCATGCGGGCCGGGATGCCGGTCGCCGCAGCCTTCGCGCACCACGAACGGCGCAAAGCCATGCTGCATGGCATCCAGCGCGGTTGCGCGCACGCATCCTGAGGTCGAAAAGCCGGTTATCAGAACGGTATCGATGCGCAGCGCGGTCAGGGTTGAGGCAAGGTGCGTGGCAAAGAACGCCGAGGCATAGCGCTTGGTGATCACCAGATCGCCGTCCTGTGGCTGAAGGGTGGGCGGAAAGGCCCCCAGCGGTGATCCCTCTTCAAAAGCCTTGAGCGCGGGAACCTTGCGGAAGAACAGCCCGCCATCGGCCCCGCCCTTGGCGAAACTGACATTGGTGAAGATCACCGGGATGCCCGCGAGCCGCGCTGCCGCGGCCAGCCGCTCGTTGCTCGCCAGCGCGTCCTCGACCCCGGCATAGAGCGACGAGGCCGGATCGAGATAGGCCATCACCACATCGACGATCACCAGCGCGGGCCTTTGACCGAACGGGATGTGGCCATCGAACGCGCCGGTATAGTTCGCCGCGAGTTCGCCGAAGTCGGTATCCATCAGATGATCCCGCGCGAAGCAAGCGCGCTACGCTGCGCTTCATCGATGCCAAGCAACCCACCATAAATTTCGGCGTTGTGCTGGCCGACGATGGAGGGGGCCGGGGAGCGCACGCTACTGGGCGTTGCGGAAAGGCGCGGCACCACGTTCTGCATCTTCAGCTTGCCAAAGCGCTCGGTCTCTACCTCGATGATTGCCTCGCGCGCCTGAAAGTGCGGATCGGCAAACATTTCGGGCGCGCGGTACACTTTGCCGGCGGGGACCGAATGCGCAATCATCAGCGCATCGACCTCCTCCACGGTATGCTGGCTGGTCCATTTGTTGATCAGCGCATCCAGCTCAATCTGGTTCTCGCCCCGCGCCACATGCGTCGCATAGCGCGCGTCGGTTGCCAGTTCGGGCCGCTTCATGGCGTCGGCCAGCCGCGCAAAGATTGCGTCCTTGTTTGCGCCGATCATGAAATCGCCGTCGCTGCACCGGTAAACGTTCGATGGCGCAATCCCCGGCAGGAACGATCCGGATCGTTCGCGGATGATCCCCGCGTGGTCGTATTCGGGGATCACGCTTTCCATCACTTGTAGCACGGCTTCATAGAGCGCGGTGTCGATCACTTGCCCCTTGCCAGTCGAGCTGCGCGCATGCAGTGCCGCCAGCACGCCCATGCAGCCATAAGTCGCGGTCAGCGTATCGCCGATGGAGATGCCCATGCGGCTGGGAGGGCGATCCGGTTCGCCGACGATATAGCGCCAGCCGCCCATCGCCTCGCCGATCCCGCCGAATCCGGCGCGGTTGGAATAAGGCCCGGTCTGGCCATAGCCCGACATGCGCGCGATGATCAGCCCGGGGTTTATTTCGTGCAGAGCAGCTGGCCCAAGGCCCCACTTCTCCAGAGTGCCGGGCTTGAAGTTTTCGATCAGCACATCGGCGCTGGCCGCCAGCTGGCGCACCAGATCCTGCCCCTCGGCTACACGCAGATTGGCTGAAACCGATTTCTTGTTGCGGGAGATAACCTCCCAGTTGACCTTGTCATCGCCATGCCCCCAGTCGCGCATCGGGTCGCCCGCGCCTGGCGGCTCAACCTTGATCACTTCCGCGCCCATATCGCCCAGCAGCTGACCGCAGAACGGTCCAGCCAGCAACTGCCCCAATTCGATCACCCGGATGCCCTTCAGAGCACCCTCATTCGCCCCTGCGCCTGTCATATCTTATTCTGCCGCCTGCAGCGTTTGCCAAACCGGCTGGACAGGAGCTGGAAGCCCCGTCTCGGCCTCGCAATTCGCGCGCAGCGTCTCGATGTCCGGGCCGTAGTTGAACAGTCCCAGCGGCGGACGCCCGGCGCGCATCGTTGCGCGCAGCGCTTCGGTTGCCGCCGCATCGACCGCGCCGCCATCATTGGCAACCACGCCATATGCTTTTGCCCCCTCTGCGCTGACCAGTCCCTGCGCGATCTCCTTGCCGACCAGTTGCGGCGCGCGTTCCAGCGGATCGCCCCAGCCGCCGCCGCCCCATGTGATGAAATGGAGCAGGTCGCCCGCTTCTACCGGATATGCATCCACCTTGTTGCCGATGATGATCTGGGTTCCATCGGGCTTTTCCACGATCTTGCGCGCGCGGCTGCCCGGCTCGCCGCCGTTCACCCCCCATGGCGGCACGAACCATCGGTCGTCATGCGCGGAAATCGTGCCCGCCGCCAGAAAACGATATGTCATGTGAATGCCATTGCCGCCGCGGTGCAGCCCTGCGCCGCCGCTATCGGGCACCGTCTCGCAGCTTTCGATCAGCAGCGGGAAATACCGCTCGAGGAACTCGTTGGGCACATTGGTAAAGCCCGGCCACAGCGAGTGTCCGTCCGGCCCGTCGCCCATCGGGCGGCCAGGAATGCCGCCAAAGCCGATCTGGAACAGCTGAAACCACTCGTCCTTGGCATCGAGTCCTGAATAGAACAGGTGCGGGCTTGACGAGAACCCTGCTGCATTGAGGAATTCCGGCGTCTTCTGGCCCAGCAGACCGCCCAAGACATCGAAGATGCGGCCCAGTGCATGCGTACGGCCCGAAAGCGCCGCCGGGAACTTGGGCTTGAGCAGCGAGCCTTCGGGAATGCGCACATCGATCAGGTCGTAAAACCCGTCGTTGAACAGGATCTGCGGATCGAAAACCATGATCATGTAGATACCGAAGAACATGCGGAACATGTTTTCATTGAGCAGGAAATTGATCGAATACTGGCTTTGCGGGTTGGTTCCGGCAAAATCGAGCACTACGCGCTCGCCCTCGCGCCACATCGTGCATTTGATCTTGAACGGGCCGGCGCCCATGCCATCGTCGCAGATAAAGTCTTCGAACGTCACCGGCGCTTCGCCGATGGCATTGGCGATCAGGTGCTTCATCGCGCGGTGATTGCGTGCCAGCAGCTCCTCGGTTGCCGAGATATACACATCGTCGCCAAAGCGGTCGGCCATTTCGATCACCCGGCGCGCCGCCACCCGGCACGATGCGATCAGCGCGTTGAGATCGGCCTGGCACCAATCGGGCTTGCGCGTCTGATACATCACCAGCTTCATCAGATCGTCGTTGTACTCGCCTTTTTTCCAGATTTTCACCGGCGGAATGCGCACGCCCTCTTCAAAGATCGAGCGCGAATTGATCGGCATCGAGCCGACGACTTTGCCGCCGATATCCGCCTGATGGCCGAACATCGCGGTATAGCCGATGATCCGGCCGGTCTTGAACACCGGCAACAGCACCAGCCAGTCGTTCAAATGGCTGACCGCGCCGGCGCAGCTATAGGGGTCAGACAGCAGGATCATGTCGCCGTCTTCCAGCGTGCCTGCATACATGTCGAGAAAGCCGCCGATGAAGCTGCCGAACTGGCCAACGATCATGCGGCCGGCATGATCGGCGATCAGCGGAAAGGCATCACCCTGCTCGCGGATGCCCGGCGACATCGCGGTGCGCTTCAAGGTGGCGTCCATCTCGTTGCGCGCATTGCGCAACGCGTTCTCGATGATATCGAGCGTGACAGGATCAATCGCCATTTTCCTGAACGGCTCGGTATTGGACTGGATGATGGTTGCGGGCACTGGTGTTGCCTCCTCTTCAAGCCGGGTTGATCAGGATGTTGCCGACACGGTCGACCGCCGCGATGCACCCGGCCTCGATCAAGGTCGTTGAATCCATTTCGATGACGATGGCAGGGCCGGGGATCACATCCCCCTGGCGCAGTTTGGTACGGTCATAGATCACTGCTGCCTGCTCTTTGCCGTTCATCCACAAGGTATGGTCGCGCATCTTGGCGGCGATCGGATCGCCATTGCCCTTTGGCAGTTCGGCTGCGGGCAGATCAAGCGCCTGGCCGAGCGCCACCGCGCGCAAGTTCACGATTTCGTGCGGCGTATCCATGTTGAAGGTGAAAAGGCGCAAATGCTCCGCGTCGAACCGGGCAAGAATTCCGGCGATGCCATCGCTTTCAAGCGCCTCTGCGGTGATCGTCAGCGGCACTTCGAAGGCTTGCCCGGAATAGCGGACATCGATTTCGAACTCGCTTTCGATGCTGCTCTCGGCCAAGCCATCCGAACGCAGTTCGGCGCGGGTCTGGCTGGCCATTTCCTTCAGGATCGCAATCAGCTCGGCCGCATCGGTGTCTGTCGCCAGCCGCGAAAACGAGCGCGCCGTTTCGGTCCGCATCCGCGTCGTCGCATCACCCAGCGCGCACAGAACACCCGGCGAAACCGGCGATACCGCGGGCCAGCTGCTCATCAGCCGGGCGACAGCGTTGACATGCAAGGGGCCAGCGCCGCCAAAGCCCATCAGTGCAAAGTGGCGCGGGTCATAGCCCTGCTGCACCGAGATCATGCGCAGCGCGCCAAACATGTTTTCGTTGACGATATCGATGATGCCGCGCGCGGCGGCCATAAGATCGATTTTCAGCGCATCCGCAATGGTCTGCACCGCGCGCCTGGCGCCCTCACGGTCAAGCTTGAAGCTGCCGCCCAGCAGGTTTTCGGGAAGATAGCCCAGCACGACATTTGCGTCGGTCACGGTTGGCAGCTCGCCGCCCTTGCCATAGGCAACCGGGCCCGGCACTGCGCCCGCCGATTGCGGACCCACGCGCAGCGCCTTGGTCAATTCCGGCACATAAGCGATCGATCCGCCGCCCGCGCCCACGGTCTTCACATCGAGAGAAGATGCGCGGACCGACAAATGGCCCACTTCAGTAGTGCGCACGCGGCGCGGCTCCAGATTTTCGATCAGCGCCACGTCGGTCGAGGTGCCGCCAACGTCCAGCGTCAGAATATTGCGCAGACCCGAATTCTTGCCCACCCACAGCGCGCCGGTCACTCCGCCGGCCGGACCGGACATAAGGATGTTGACCGGATGCTCTTCGGCCTTCTGCGCAGACATCAGTCCGCC
Source organism: uncultured Alphaproteobacteria bacterium (assembly GCA_963791765.1). Classification (GTDB taxonomy): domain Bacteria; phylum Pseudomonadota; class Alphaproteobacteria; order Sphingomonadales; family Sphingomonadaceae; genus Novosphingobium. Next base: position 695,050 of record CAWBTL010000002.1, on the reverse strand, counting down.
GTCCGAGCGCAGCAGCGACAATTTGCCGTTCATGCCCGATCTGGCGAGCTTTTCGCGCAGGCTTGATACATAGCGGCTGACGACCGGGCGGACGGCCGCATTGGCGACAGTCGTCAAGGTGCGTTCGTATTCCTGCATTTCCGGCAGCACTTCGTGGCTCAGTGAGACTGGAATATCCTGCATCATCTCGCGCGCCATTGCGCCAATGCGCTTTTCGTGCTCGCCGTTTACATAGGCATTGATCAGCGACACCGTGATTGCTTCGACACCCTGTTCCTTCAGCTTGCCCAGCGCCGCCTTCACGCTGACTTCGTCAAGCGGGCGCACTTCCCTGCCGGCAGCATCCATCCGCCCACCGACGGTCACAGTGTCCTCCAGCGCGGCCAGCGGGGTTGGCTTCGGCCAGATGATCCAGCCCGCCAGCCCGCCGGGGACATACGAGCGCGCGATCTGCAGGACATGGCGATAGCCTTCGGTCGTGATCAGGCCAACGCGCGCGCCTTTGCCCTCCAGCATGGCATTGGTGGCCACAGTGGTGCCATGCAGGAAGTACCCGATCTCCCTGGGATCGACCTTGGCATTCGCGCAAATCGCGGAAACACCGGCAAGGACACCCTCGGCGCTGTCATGTGGGGTTGAAGGCGTCTTGTGGCGCCAGAAAGCGCCGGTCGCTTCGTCAAACAACAGCAGATCGGTAAACGTGCCGCCTACATCAACCCCCAATCGATAACCCATCTATGCTTCCTTCGCTGCTGCAGCCTGCGGAAATCGCGGAGCCTGCGCCACCATCCCCGGCAATTTTCGTCCAATTACACCTGAAAGCCATGCGCTGCCCTCGATCAGCCGATCAAGGTCCATCCCCGTCGCAATGCGCGCGCGTTCCAGCATGTAGACCACGTCTTCGCTTGGCACATTGCCTGCCGCCCCCGGCGCGAACGGACAGCCGCCAAGTCCGCCCAGCGATGCATCCACTACCCGCGCGCCCGCTTCGATTGCCGCCCACACATTGGCCAGCCCGGTGCCGCGGGTGTTGTGAAAATGAACCCGCACCGGCAACGGATCGATGGCGGCGCGCACCGCCGCGACCAGCCGGGCAACCTTCGCCGGATCGGCAACGCCGATCGTGTCGGCCAGTGCGATCTCGATCGGTCGTGCTTCGGCCAGCTGCCGCGCCATCTCAACCACCCGAGCTTCACTGACCTCGCCTTCGAACGGGCAGCCGAAAGAAGCACCGATAGTCGCTTGCCCCGTCAGACCGGCGTCGCGGGCTTTGATGATGATGGCTTTGGCCGCAGCCACCGATTTGTCGCTGGACTGCCCCTGATTGGCGATGGCGAAACGGTCTGTGGCAACGGCCACTGCGCCAAGCTGATCGATGCGCCCGGTTGCGATGGCGCGCTCTGCGCCCCTGTCGTTCATCACCAGCCCGATAAAGGTCACATCGCCGCGCTCCGGCAGCGCCGCGCAGACTGCTTCGGCGTCAGCCATCTGCGGCACACGAGCGGGATTGACGAAGCTGGTCACTTCAATCCGCCGCGCGCCAGCCGCAATCGAGCGCTCGATCAATTCGATCTTTGCGGCGGTGGAAATCGCCTCACGCTCGTTCTGCAGGCCGTCCCGCGGTCCCACTTCAACAAATTCTATGGATGTCACTGTCATTTTACGAGCATCGCATTTTTGGATACAAAATCAAGAGCCGTTACTCCGCCGCCTGCAACGTGTCGGGGATCCGCTGGCCAACATGGGCATTGGCATAGGCGTGGAACGCGCGGCGGATATGCGAAACCATCACGGCTTCGGCCCACGCCGGATCATGCTGCTCGAATGCGGCCAGCAATTCGTTGTGTTCGCGCACCGAGCGCTGGAGATCCTCAAACGTGAAACTCATCACTGTGCGGTGCACAATCGGCCGCTCGACAATTCGGGCCAGCATGGTGGTCAGCTGCGCAGAACCGGAGGCTTCAAGAATGATGCCATGGAAATGGTGATTATTTTCGAGAAAACCCTGCGTATCCGGGTCCCTCGTCGATATCGCATCCCTCAATGCATTGTTGTGCATTCGCATTCGTTCGATCTGGCACAGGGTGATTTGCCGGGCGGCGCGGCGTGCGGCGCGGCTTTCGAGCAGGCCGCGCAGTTCGAACATTTCTTCGACATCATCGAGCGACCAGTCCGCCACGAAGCTGCGCTGCGTGTCGTTGCGGCGGATTAGCAGTTCCGCCTCCAACCGGCCCAAAGCCTCGCGGACCGGCGTTCGCGAAACGCCGCATTGCTCGGCCAGCACCTCTTCGCCGATCTTCGCCCCGGATGGCAGCTCGCCCGACAGGATCATGTCGCGGATCAACCCGTAAGCTCTGTCAGATGCGCGCGACATTCCTTGTTGCTCCGGAAGCTTGACCTGTGATCATTGTATACATTATGTTGCCCCATCTGCAACGGGTTGGGGTGCATCGAATTGTGGCTGATCACCGCATAAAGGTCATCGTACCAATCCCGATGGACGCCGCCGGAGTTGCCAATCGCGCCGCCCAGCTTCCTCCTGAAGTGGTCGCGCCCGGCTTCAAGCCTGAATTTGCTGCGGTGTCTTGGGGCGCGGCGCTTGGCGATTTGTATCATGATATGCTGCTCATGGATTTTAGCGTGTTTCAGGCCGGCATCGCTGCCGAGGCTGAAGGCTATTCCGCCGTTGTTATCGATACCGTCAGTGATTTGGGCCTGCGCGCACTGCGCTCGCGTTTGTCTATCCCGGTGGTTGGCCCCGGCGAGTGCGCGTTTCACGCCGCGATGATGCTCGGCAAAAAGTTTTGCGTGCTGACTATGTGGGACGAATGGTTCCCGCTCTACGAAAAAACGCTCACCGAATACGGCTTCTGGCCGCGCTGCTCTGGGCTGCGCTCGATCAAAACCCGGCCCGATGTGGCAGAGCTGCTCGCCGGCAAGGAAGAAGTGATCTTTGCGAAGCTCAAAGCTGAGGCGGAGGCCGCTATTGCCGAAGATGGCGCGGACGTGATCGTACTGGGTTCGACCACGATGCATCAGTCGGCGCGCTGGCTGTCCGAGAACCTGCCGATCCCGGTCATCAACCCAGGATTGATTGCATATAAGCAAGCTGAGTTGCTGGTACAGCTCGGTCTTTCACACAGCAAAAAAGCCTTTCCTTTCCCGGAAGTTGGCAACGATTCTGGAATTTGCAAAGGGAGCGCTTGAAGGTCATCACGAAGATCGCAGGCGAAAAATTGAAGAAGTTGGCGACAAACAGGGGGTAAAAATGAGCATTACCAAATTTTTGATCATGAGTTCAGTCTCCGTATCCGCGCTGCTGCCGGTAGCCGCATTGGCACAGTCCGCAGAAGAGTCCGCCTCGGGCTCCGAAGACATCATCGTGACTGCGCGCCGCCAGAACGAAGTGCTGCAGGACGTGCCGGCCTCGGTCACGGTGTTCACTTCCGAGATGCTTGAACAGAGCGGGGTCAAGGTAGCCGCCGATTTCGTCAAGCTCACCGCTGGCGTTAGTATCGTTACCGGTACGGCCGAAGCGGGGGATACTCAGATCAACATTCGCGGGCTCAACGGCGCGCGCGATGCGGAAAACAACGTGGCGCTGGTTGTTGACGGCGTGCTCAAGACGAATGTCGCCGCGCTCAACCAGAATCAGGGGGCGTTGCAGCAGATCGAAGTCCTGAAAGGGCCGCAAGGCGCGCTTTACGGTCGCAACGCTTCGGCCGGCGCGATCGTGATCACCACAAAGAAGCCAGGCGACGCGCTCGAGGTGTCTGGCAAGGCGTCTTATGGCAAAAACCAGACCTATTCGGTGTCGGCAATGGCCAGCGGACCGCTGGGCGAATCGCTCGGCTTCGTTGTCTCGGGAGAATATGCCAAGTCCGATGGCTATTTCCGCAATACCTTCCTGCCCACTGCAACCAACTCCACGGTCTATCCGGGTAATTCGACCAAGTCCGCCTCGGTCGATGACTACCGGCGCTTCGATATCAATGCGCGCCTGGTTGCCGAACTTGGCGAATCAACCGAGATCGACCTGAAGGCCCGCTACGGCGAAGTCAAAGCGGGTTCGATCGCGTTCAACGCCGTGTTCCAGATTCCGACCCTGTTTGCGGTAAACGAACTCGTTGATTCCAACATCGATGTGAATAAACACCGGTTCCGTTTCGATCCGAACATCGATCCGAATAACAACCAGAAATCGATCGAGGCTTCGGCGCGCTTCACTACCGATCTCGGTTTTGCCTCACTCAATGGCTATGTGGCCTACAGCAAAATCGAGAACGACTTCTACGCCGACGGCACCAGCGGCGCTTTCGGGTTTTTCGGCGCCCAGGCGAACTGTATCGCGAGTGCGGCAGGCACGGCAGGCGTGATTGTCCAGGAACCGTTCCAGACTATCGGACCGTTCCGTGGTTCACAGCCCTATGGCCCCTCGACCTGCGATGGCACCCAGTACCAGGTTCGCAATCAAGAGGACATCAGCGGCGAGCTGAGACTGGCCTCGAACGGTGACGGCCCGCTTTCCTGGCAACTTGGTGTCTATGCCCTTCATGTCGATCGCAGGGTCTGCATCAACCTTGGCCTCGACACCGGCCAGGGAGTGGTAGAAGAATGCTACACCACCGACGTGCGCAATCCCACCGAGGCCTTGGCTGACGATACCTTTAAAACCAAGGTCTATGCCGCGTTCGGCGCGCTCGACTACAAGATGTCCGATACGTTCAAGGCGGGATTGGCTCTGCGGTACGATGTCGAAGACCGCGAGGTAACGAACAACGTACCCACCGGGCGCCGTACCCGCTGGGTTGGCAACCCGCTGACCGGCAACCCCAACGGCACGGCAACTACACCAGCCAACTACTACCTCAATCCCGGTCTCGATCCGGTCTACAATCCCAGCGGGGTCCTGGCACCGCGCGATGCCACCTTCAAGCAGCTTCAGCCCAAGCTGACGCTGACCTGGGAGCCGTCGCGCGATCTGACCGTTTTTGCCAACTGGGGCATTGGCTTCAAGTCTGGCGGCTTCAATGCCAGCGGCGGCGAGGCCATCATTGATGGGTTCTTCAACAACGGCACCGCGCTGTTCGTTCCGGGCAATCCGATCAATGCCGGCCTTACGATCGGCGACCAGTACGGGAAGGAGCGTACCAGCGCCTTCGAGGCCGGCCTGAAGGGCAAGATAATGGACGGCCGGCGTCAATTTCGAGCTGGCCGGCTACTACACCGACGTCAAGGACATGCAGTTCTTCGAATTCTTCGTCGGCCCGTTCGGCCTGCTGCGCGTTGTTTCGAACATCGACAAGGTCGAGCTGTACGGGGTTGAGGGATCGACCAACGTCAAGGTTGTCGATGGTTGGGATCTGTTCGGCTCGTTCAACATCACCGAAAGCAAGATCAAGGAGAACAGTGCGCGGCCCTATACCGTGGGCAACAAGTCGCCCTACACTGCGGCCTGGACAGTCAACCTCGGCAGTCAGATCGACACGCCGCTTAGTGACAGCATCGATCTTACCTTCCGCGCCGATTACCGCATCACCGGCCCCACCTGGTTCCATACCGTCCAGAACAACACGATTCCGAACTTCTTCTTCGGGGACAACGTGCTGGAAGGGAATTTGGCCAACTCCCAGCGCGAAGCCTATGGCACACTCAACCTGCGGGCTGGCCTTTCCGGCGATAACTGGAACCTGACGGTGTTCGGCAACAACGTGCTGAGCCGACGCTATCTGGCCGAGGTTATCCCCGCGCCCGAATTCGGCGGGGATTTCATCTCGCCGGGCGCGCGCAGCATGATCGGGGTAGAAGTCGGCTTCAAGTTCTAATACCAATCGCCCATTGCGCCGACTCTGCCCCCCCTCCCCTTCAGGGGAGGGGCCGGGGGTGGGGGTGGGGTCTATCGGTAGAGCGCAGCGCTTGCCGGATAAACCCCACCCCAACCCTTCCCCTGAGACGCAGTCAAGCGCAGCTCAACGGGAGGGGCTTGAGACGACCTGGCCGGGTCATTTCATCGGGAGCTTGGTATAATTCATTACCGCCGCTCCCGATGTCCTTCAAACCAGAACATTCGCCCCGCTGAAATAGACATAGACTTCCTGAAACTTGCCATCGCGGATGCGCCAGAAATTGGTGTTGAACAGCTGCGTGACGCTGCCGTCATCGGCGGTCAGCACCGCTTCGAAACTGGCTGTGATGCGGCCGTTCTTCTCATCGACGGTGCAGACAAAGTCCTTGTGAACGATGCTGGCATAGGAGCCGAAGAAACCTTCGAACATCCGCTGGATTGCGGCCTTTCCGGCATGACGGGTGAATTCGGTCTGGACACAGAACAGCGCTTCATCGTGGAAGCAGTCCAGCGCGGCGGCCATATCCTTGCGGTCAACGCTGGCGAAATAGCGCATTGTGGCAAGGTCGATCAGTGCAGCACGATCAAGGTGTGGTTCGTATTGCATCAGGCATCCCCTTCCTTGAGCAAGCTGTCACCGCTCATGTAGACATAAACGCGGTGGAACTTGTCATCCTTGAGATAAAAGCGATTGCAGTTTTCATACCGCAGTTCGTCGCTGCCATGCGGCGTGATCAGCACAGTAAATTGCGAACAGACCGAGTTGCTTTCAGGATCGGCGGTGTGGACAAAATTGCCATGCCAGATCGAAGAAAAATCATTGAACAGCTTTGCAAACATGCCTTTGATTGCGGTCTTGCCGTTGTGCACAGTGTTGGATGTGACTTCGGTGAGGATCGCATCTTCGGTGAAGCACTCGAGCACCTGCGCCATGTTCTTGTGATCGACCCCGTCGAAATAGCGCTTCGTCACGATGTCTATGTAGAAGGGATAGGGCAGCGCAGTCTGCCCTGCTCCCGCTTCGTGCCATTCGGTCATTGCACACTCCTTTTGCTGGTAAGTCTTTCAAGGGTCTTGCCCCGGACGGGACCGGGCAAATGTTACCGTTTGCCAAACAGGGCGGCGCGCGCGGTCTCGTCCGGATTGCCGATCTTCATGACTTCGGCAAGCGCGGCCATCCCGCGTTGCACCGCCGGCCTGCTTTCAATCTCGGTCGCCCAGCGCTTTACATTGGGAAAATCATCGATCGCGATGGTGTGAAGCGCGCGTATCTTGGGGGCGCACCAAGGGTAAGTTGCCATATCGGCAATCGAATAATCCGCGCCTGCCAGATAGGCCCGCTGGCCCAGCACCCTGTCCATCACGCCGTAGAGCTTCACGGTCTCACCGCAGTAGCGCTCGATGCCATATTCGATCCGTTCGGGCGCATAGCCGCGAAAGTGGCCGCACTGGCCAAACATCGGGCCGATATTGGCGCACTGGAAAAACAGCCATTGCACCACGTTTGACCGCTCCGCCGCATCGGCGGGCCAGAACGCGCCCGACTTTTCAGCGAGGTACATCAGAATCGCGCCGGATTCGAACACGCTGTGCGCTGTTCCGCCTGGGCCATCATGATCGACGATGGCCGGGATGCGGGTGTTGGGGCTGAGTGCGGCAAAATCCGCCGTGTGCTGTTCTCCGCCCAGGATGTTGACCGGCTTTACGGTATAGGCGAGACCCATTTCCTCAAGCGCGATCGAAGCTTTGTGGCCGTTGGGCGTTGGCCAGTAATAAAGGTCGATCATGCGGCTTGGCCCCCGCGCAGCGCGAGGCAGGCAGCGACAGCTGCCTGACAGGCCGCGGCACTGTCATCGCCCTCGAACGGCTTGTTATAGTGCGACTGCACCGATGGCCGCCGAACCGCTACGTCGAACCAGGCAGACAGGGCAGGGCGGCCCTCGCGCCAGTTGAAAGCGGGGTGGATGGGGTCCTTGGCCTCATAAAATTCAGCGCGGAAGCCCAGATAGCTGATCGCGTGGAGCATCGCGGCATGGCCGACATCGAACGTGTCCCAACCACGCACCGCATCGCGTTCCAGCGAATCAAGCCCGGCAATGAATTTTGGCCAGAGCCATTCGAACAGCCTCATGTTCCACTGCTCGCGCGGCTTCCACTGTTCCATCACCATCTGCACGGTGCTTTCGAAGATCGCATCCGACAGCGACAGGCGGCACAGCGCGTCCCACCGTTTTGGTCCCGGTTCCGGATACATTTTGCGCGCGCGCGAGGTGGCGTCCAGATATTCGCAGATCGCCTGGCTGCCAAAGACCGACTGGCCTTCATCGGTGACAAGCGTGGGCACTTTGTCCAGAGGATTGAGCGGCGTTATATCATAGCTGTCGCCGCAATCCTCGCCCTGGTTGTTCTTGAACGGAAAGGTCGCGATGCGTTCAAGCTGGTCCCAATGACCGCATTCGTGAGCGGTTACCAGCACCTTGTGGATGAAGGTGTGAAACGGCGAATAGAACAGTTTCATGGCAAGGTTCCTTTCAACCAATGGTTCTTCGTATTGCGCCGCTTGTCAACCCGGTGCTAGGAAAGGTCCAGACCTTTTGGAGGCTGCTCGCGATGTCCGGCTACGTTGAAAGCTTTACCGCCCCTGTCACGCTGACCGCGCGCACCACCGCGCTGGTGGTTGTCGATATGCAATATGCCAGCGGCAGCCGGGAGCATGGGCTGGGCAAGCTGCTGGACAGCCAGGGCCAGCTGGACAGCGCGGCTTACCGGTTTAACCGGATCGACGCCCTGCTCATTCCCAACATCGGCAGGATGCTGGCGGCCTTCCGCGCCAGTGGCTCGCATGTCGTGCATGTGACAGTGGGCTGCGAGCGGGCGGATTACAGCGACGCGCCGCGCCATATGCGGCCGTTTTTTGAAGGAACCAATAATCACGCGGGCACCCGCGAACACGAGATTGTCGATCCGCTGAAGCCTTTGCCGGGCGAGCCGGTTTTCAACAAGGTGACGATGGGCGCGTTCGGATCGACCGGCATTGGCGCACACCTTGTTTCCGGGGGCATCCGCGAGATTGTCGTCACCGGCGTCTCGACCAACAATTGTGTGGGGATGACCGGGATGGAAGCCGCCGATCGCGGCTTTGGCGTCGTGCTCGCATCGGACGGTTCGGGTACCTGCAGCGACCTGATGCAAAATGCGTTCGAAGATACGTTCCGGCGCCTTTGGGGCAGGGTGGCCAGTACCGACGAAATCATCGCGGAAATCGAACTTTCGGCCAGTCACGGCTCGGCGGCTCAGGAGTAACACATGGTAGCAAGGTCACTTGAGGTCAGGCCGCTGGCAGAGACATTTGGCGCAGAGGTTCTGGGTGTCACGCTGTCCGGCGATATTGACGCGGACGTTTTCAACGAGATCAAGGCGCTGTGGCTGCGCTATGAAGTGCTGCTGTTTCGCGATCAGCAGATCGCGAAGGAAGACCTGATCGGCTTCAGTGGCCGGATCGGGCCGCTTGAGATTCACTTGCGCGAAGAATGGCTGAACAAGACTCACCCCGAGCTCTTGCAGATCACCAACATTCGTGAGAACGGCAAACCAACCGGCGCGCTGGCCGATGGCGAGGTGGGCTGGCATTTTGATCAGATCTACCTGCCCAAGCCAGCGGTAGGTTCGCTGCTGTTTTCGGTCAAGATACCACCCATCGGCGGCGGTACGCATTTTGCGGATATGACAGCCGCTTACGCGCGGCTGCCCCGGCATCTGAAAGACGTGGTCGATGGGCGCACGGCGGTCCAGTCATACGCTGCTTTCAACCAGATGTATTCGACCTCCACCAATGCCGAGCAGACGAACATCACCCCCGAAATCGCCCATCCACTGGTGCGCACGCATCCCTACAGCGGGCGGCGCGCGCTTTACATATGCCCCGGCATGACGATCAGGATCAGTGGTCTGCCCGAGGATGAGAGCCGGTCAGTTCTTGATGAGCTGTTTGCCTGGACCGTTCGCGACGAGTTTGTTTATCGCCACGATTGGCGGGTGGGCGATGCGATTTTGTGGGACAACGCCTGCACCATGCACCGCCGCGATGATTTTGATGGAGAGCATGAGCGGCTGATGTATCGGACCACGATCCTGCCGCAGCCTGAACGGGCAGTGCCGTTCTGATGGACAAGCCAGCGCCCATTGTCTGGTATTTCGATGTGATCTCGCCATTTGCCGCGCTGGCCATCCCGGAAATGGAGGCGCTATGCGCGCAGCATGAGGTTTCGTTCCGGCCGGTGCTGTTTGCCGGATTGCTGAAAGCGTTCGGCCATCTGGGGCCAGCGGAGATCCCGGCCAAGCGCATACAAACCTATCGCATCGCGCAATGGATTGCAGATGAGCGGGGCATTGCGTTTCGCACGCCGCCCGCGCATCCGTTCAATCCGCTGGCCTTGCTCAGATTGCTTTGCGTGCGGGAATTGACCGTGGCCGATGCTGCTTTTGCGTTCCATCTGGTGTGGGGCGAGGGGCGCGATCCAGAGGCGGCCGCCTCCGCTGCGGCGCTGGCCGCTGCGCTTGGCGTATCGCTGGATGCCGCGAGCGATCCGGCAGTCAAGGACCGGCTACGCAGCAATACCGAAGCGGCTGTGGCAGCAGGCGTCTATGGCGTGCCGACGCTGGCGATTGGCGACGAGCTTTTCTGGGGGATTGATGCCATGCCTATGGCGCGCGCCTATCTGGCCGATCCGAGCCTGTTTTCCTCTGGCGAAATGGCGCGCGTTACCACCCTGCCTATGGCGACCGAGCGGCGGCGTTAGCGGCTGGGTAAACCATCGTCGGCAGCGCAGCCTTTGGTGCAGCAGCGGCCGGGCTGGCTGTCACGCGAAGGGCCTTTGCCCAGATCGAGCGCGCCGCGATCAAGCAGCGATTGCACCAGATCCTTGCGATCCTGAATGGGATAGTTGCGCAGGATTTCCATCTTCATTGCCTCTGGCGAGCCGCCGCCATGCAGGCTGATGACCGAGTACCAGCCGCCGGTTTCCGACGCGGTCAAATCCTCGATGAAGCGCGCGACATTGGCGCGGTGTGCATAGGGGACATCGGGCCGGCCGCGCAGCAATGTCTCGATCATGGGCGCAGTGGCGGGGTTGTGATCTTCTTCCGGTGAGGGCAGGCCGACGATCAGTCCGCCCGACACCTCGTGGGCGATGCGGTGCATATCGTAAATCTGGTTGGCCAGCAGCAGCTTGCCGATATTGGAATAGATCTGCTCGGGGCGGAAGTTGCCCGCCGCGTCTTCCTCGCCAAAGGTGGAGGCGGCGACCCCGCAGGCGTAAAAGCCCTCGGTGATCTTGATCAGTTCGACCATCTTGTCCTTGAGGTGCGAAATCCGGTCAAGCTCAAGCCCGTTGGCTTCCATCATCATCGCGCCTGCGCCGATCAGCAAGTCGCCAAACCCCGCGCGCGCGCCGATGCAGCTGTGCCGATGGTGCGAGGCGTAGTTTGTGGTCATCAGGTGGGCTTCTTCGATTTCACCGTCGATGAACACCTTGTCCCACGGCACGAAGACATCATCGAAATGCACCACCGCGACGGACTGGGCGAATTTGGCGCTGAATTTGGCGGCTGCATTGCCCGGTCTGCCGGCGGGCCGCGAGACGACCGTGACACCCGCGGCATCGATCGGCACCGCGCAGGCGACCGCGAAGTTGCGGTCTTCCTCGCGCATGCGGCGGCAGGGCAGGACAAGAAATTCGTGCATGTATGGCCCGCCGGTGACGATCGCCTTGACCCCGGCAATCACGATCCCCTCCCGGCGTCGTTCCTTGACGTGGACATAGGACAGCGGCTCGGCTTGCTCGGATGGGCGTTTTGATCGGTCGCCTTTGCCGTCGGTCATCGCGATGCCGATGGCGAGGTCATTAGCCTGAGCGTGGGCGATATACGCCTTCAGCCGGTCGTGGTTTTCGCCGCCGGTTCGCTGCGCGATTTGCCAGGTGGCTTCCCACAGGCCGTTGAAGGCATCGTGGGTGAGATAGCGCTGGGTGCAGCCGCCATATTGGCAGGTGAGCCGCACTGCCTCCAGCTTGTCGAGCAAGTCCTGGCGGCTGCGGTTGATGGCGAGGAAGCGGTTGACGGGTTCGCCTGAAAGGCCCGTGGTCACCATCACTTTGGCGTAGTCGGGGACCAGCGCGAAATCATATGTAAGGCCCACGGCGTTCACGCCCGGCTCCAGCCGGGACTCATCGGCCACCGAAGCAATGAGTTCGCCGCCAACATAGACGCGCGGACTCAGGCTGCGCAGCGATTCGCGATACTGTTCAGCTGACATGAGCACGGCGTCGTTTCCTTGAGCTGGCGAAACTTTCAGCCTTGTAGGCTTGTCGCCATTCCCTTACGCGTGAAAATGGTCTGGACCAATAGAAAGTGCATGGAATGCTCGGTGAAAGTCTGGCCCCAGCGGCGTTTGAGGGTCTCAAGGTTCTTGATCTGGCAACTTTCATTGCAGGTCCCTATTGCGCGACATATCTGGCTGAATTCGGTGCCGATGTCGTCAAGGTCGAATTGACCGGAAGCGGCGATCCGATCCGCAAGTTCGGCACGCAGACCGATACGGGCGACACCTTGGTCTGGCTGAGCGAAGGGCGCAACAAGCGCTCTATCGAACTCGATTTGCGCACGCCTGAGGGTGCCGAAACGCTAAAACGGCTGGCGGGCCAGGCGGATATTCTGGTCGAGAACTTCCAGCCCGGCACGCTTGAACGCTGGGGGCTTGGGCCGGAGATTTTGCTGGCACTTAATCCGCGTCTGATCATCGCGCGGGTCACTGCCTACGGGCAGACCGGCCCTTACAGCCACCGCCCCGGCTTTGGCCGCATCGCCAATGCCTTCAGCGGCATATCCTACCTTTGCGGGGAGCCGGGCGCGCCGCCTGCGTCGCCCGGAACCGCGACACTATCAGACTACGTCACCGGACTTTATGCTGCACTGGGTGTGCTTACCGCGCTCCATGCGCGGGATCGGACCGGGCGCGGCCAGATCATCGATCTGGGGCTGTATGAGGGCACCTTCCGGCTGCTTGATGAACTGGCACCCGCTTATGCCCGCAGCGGTTTTGTGCGCGAACGCATGGGTGCGGGGACGGTCAACGCGGTGCCGCACAGCCATTATCCGACCAAGGACGGGAAATGGGTGGCGATTGCCTGCACCAACGACAAGATTTTCGACCGCCTGGCTGCGACCATGGGCCGGATGGATGTGACCGGCGAGGGCATTTACGGAACCGCTGCCCGGCGGGAAGCCCGGCGCGCGGAAGTGGATGCCTTTGTCAGCCACTGGACCAGCGGCATGACTCGCGACGAAATTCTGGATAGTTGCGAAACAGGGCAGGTTCCGTGCGGGCCGGTTTTTGGCATCGACGAGATTTTCGAGGATCCGCAGTATGCGGCGCGCGGCAATCTGGTGCGAATCAATGATGCGCGCGCGGGCGAGCTGACGCTGCCCAATGTCTGCCCCCGGCTCAGCGAGACGCCGGGTGGCATCCGCTGGGCCGGGCGGGCGCTGGGTGCAGATAGCGCCGCGATTCTGGCTGATTGGCTGGAATAGCGGCGGTTCAGAGCCGCGCGGCCAGCGCCAGCACTTGCTGCGCTTTTTCAACGATCGGATAATCGACGAAGTAACCATCGACCTTGATCGAAGCCGATCCGGCGTTTTCGGCGGCGAAGAACGCATCGACGATCTTTTGCGCGCGCGCGATTTCCTTGGCGCTGGGCATGAACGACTGGTTGGTGAGCGCCACTTGTGCCGGATGGATCAGCAGCTTTCCCTGAAATCCGAATTTTACGCCGGTGACGACCGACGCTGCAAAGCTCTCCTCGTCCGCCAGATCGATGTGAACCGTATCGATCGGCGCTTCCAACCCGCCGACCCGCGATGCAAGGACCAGCCGCCCGCGCGCAAAGGCCAGTTCGGCTTCGTCCGCGCTCCATTTCATCCGCATGTCGCGGGTGAAATCTCCGGCGCCGAAGGAAACCCGCTTTATCCGCGTACCGGCAGCAATAATCGCGTCCAGCGCATGAAGGCCGGCGCCGGTTTCGATGATCGGCATGAGGTCGATCCCGCCAACCGGCAAGCCGCGCTCGCGCTCAAACTGGGCTATCAGCCAGTCGATCAGCACGATCTCTTCAGGCCGTTCAATTTTGGGCGCGACGATTCCGTCCAGCCAAGGCCCTATCACCCCATCGAGATCGCGCAGGCACCATTCAGTATCGGGGGCGTTGATCCGCACATAACCCAGGCACGAGCGCGGGGCCGAAAGCGCCGCCACGGCGACCCCCCGGCTGGCGGCCTTTTCAGACGCTGCGCAGGCGTCTTCCAGATCCAGAATGACCGCATCCGCCCCGCTTTGGAATACCTTTTCGACCTTGCGCGGATGATTGCCGGGCGCAAACAGAAAACTGCGGATGGGCGCCGGGGAAGGTGCCGGGCCGCCCTGGATCTGGGCTTTCGTAATGAATTCTTCTGTCATGTAGATACCTTGCTTCCTTCCTTGCGCCTCAGGTCGACCGAATAGGAAAAGCGGCCGGCGGGATGCTCGCTGACCGAAACTTCGAACAGCCGGCCATTGCGATCACGGTAGCGGCGCACAATGATCAACGCCGCGCTGCCGGTGGCGACTTCCAGCGCTTCGGCCTTGCGCTGCGAGAGCGATCCGGCAAACAGCTCGGCATTGATATCGGCAGCCAGCATTCCGTAAGTCTGTTCCATGATCTGGAAAACCGGGGTGGCATCCTTGCCGATGCGCTCTGCCACCGCAGCAAACTCGGCCGGGACATAGATATCGCTCCAGCACACCGGGCTGCGCTTGGCCTCGATCCGGATGGTTTCGATTCGCGCCCAGCGGGTTCCCACCGAACACGGCAGCATTTGCGCCAGCGCGACATCAGCCTCGACAATGCTGGTGCGCAGCGCCTTCAGCCGGGTCTGCGGGGCATACTGCAGCAGTTCGTCCATCGATCCCAGCTTCTGCACCATCTGCTCGACCGGATGCGTGGCCGTGACAACCGTGCCGCGACGGCGCTGGCGGCTGATCAGGCCGTTTTCCTCCAGCCTGCTCATCGCCTCGCGAATGGTGAAGCGGCTGACGTCGTACTGGCTGGCCAAAGCCTGCTCGGGCGCAAGCTTTTCGCCCACCGGCCATTTGCCCGACGCGATTTCGCCCTGAATGCGATCGGCGATTTCCTGATAACGCGGGATGGCCAGGGTCGACATGGGCAAATAGTCCGTGAGCAGCACAATTATTGGTCTGGACCAATGAGTGTTTTCTTAGCATAGTTCGTTTGCGAGGCAATCCCGGCAACAGATGCTCCTGCGCTGCCCGCACCGAAAGGACAAGTCATGGCTGATAAGCGCGTATTGGTGATCGTTCCCTTCCCGCTTGACGATGACGGCGTTGCCAACCGCAAGGCGCAGCTTGATTCGGTGGAGCTCGGGCCGGGGATCACGTTTGACTACAAGCCGGTCAAGGCTGCGCCCGCCTTTTATGATAGCCATCACGACTATGTGCTTGCCGATATCTCGATTTTTGAAGCCGGGCTTTCGGCTGAAAGTGACGGCTATGACGCGGTGTGCATCGATACGATGAGCGATTCGGGCATGAACGCGCTGCGCTCGGTGCTCGATATTCCGGTGATCTCGCCCGGGCGCGCCTCGTTCCTCACCGCACTGATGTTCGCCAACAATTTCTCGGTGCTGACGCAGTGGGATCCGTGGAAGGGGCTCTACACCAAGACGCTGCGCGAATACGGGCTTGAGGACAAGTGCGTCTCGGTCCGTTCGCCGAACATCCCGCCCGATGTATCCAGCCTGCTTGGTGGCAAGGAGGAAGATGTGTTTCCCAAGCTGCTGGCAGCGGCGATGCAATGCGTCGAGGATGGCGCGCAGGCCATTTGCCTTGGTTCGACCACCATGCATCAAAGCCATGCCTGGCTGGCAGAGCGCCTGCCGGTGCCTTTGATCAATCCGGGGCCGCTGACATACAAACTGGCCGAGGCAGCGCTCTCGCTCGGGCTGAAGCATAGCCGTGCTGCTTATCCAAAACCTCATGTCTATATGGGCGAAATGATCAGCGGCATGCTGGATGGCGGCGCGCGGGTTCAGCAAAGTCAAGGTTGACCTGCGATCCGATCTCCATCCGGCAACCAGCCCCCCAGCAACCAGAAAGGCGCACGCGGGCTCGGCACCCTGTTTGCAACTTCGCTGATCCAGATCGCTGCATCGTTTGCAATTGCGGGCCCCCTGGCGATATCCGTGGTGATCGTGCGGGCGGAAAATCTGCCTGAAAGCTGGATCGGGTACTACACCTCGCTGCTCTATGCGGCGGCGATTGCCGGGTCGGTCACCACCGCACGGCTGATGGCCCGCTTCAGCGTGCGCTTCCTGCAATTGGGCGCGCTGCTGGCAACCGGCCTTGGCTACGCGCTGTTCTCGGGATTGTCGGCAGGCGCGCTTCCTGTGGTTCTGGCGTGCGTGGGAATCGTGCTGATGGGCCTGTCCTATGGCGTGATAGTGCCTTCCAGTTCGCTGGCGCTGGCGGAATGCTATTCGCAGCGCATGCAGCCGCTGGTCGTATCGGTGCGGCAAACCGGGGTGCCGGTGGGAACCGCCATGGTTGCGCTGATCGCGCCGCTTGTCGCGCAGCAGCATGGCTGGCAGGCGATGCTGGCGCCGGTTCTGGTGGTAATTGCAGTCATATTCGCGCTGTCTTTGCCGGGGCTGCGGCAGTTCGCAGCAATTGCGGCGAACCCACCGCACAGGCAGAACTTGCTTGCGGCTTTGCGCAGCGCGCTGAGCGAACCGGCGACCCGCCGTCTTGCGCTGGTAGCAGGCGTCTACGGTATCAACCAGGCGGCGCTGACAACCTATCTCGTGCCTGGGCTGGTCTGGCTTCACGGCCTCACTGTGGGCATATCCGCTGGCTATCTGGCCATGGCAACGATTGCAGGCGCTGCCGCGCGGATCATTTTTGGCATGACAACCGCGCGGTTTGGCCGGGCGACGTTTCATCTTGGAGTGATCGGCATCGTTTCCGGCCTTGCTTGGCTACTGCTGCTCTGGCCGCTGCCTTCGGCGATACGGCTGACGATCGGCAGCATCGTGCTCGGCATGACCGCGATGGGATGGAACGGGATCCTGCTGGCCGAGATTGCGCTAGCGGCGCCTGCCGGCAAGACGATCGAGGCCGTTGCGACCGGCACGTCGTGTGCCTACTTTGGCGTGCTGGTAGCGCCGCTTGCATTTGTGCAGGTGGATCACGCGCTCGGCAAAGCCGCCGCTTTGGCGGGGTTGGCGATCCTTGCGGTCATGGCCGGAGCGGCGCTGCTGATAACAAAGGCTCCCCGTGCAATGAGGCGCTCATCGCGTTGAACGCTCATTGCCCCGCCATCGCTATATGCAGGCCTCGGCATCGGTCAGCGGAGCGCCGTCCGCGATGGGCCCCGATCCGAAGATCCCTGCCATCCGCGTGGCCGTTGCGCTGCACGTCATGTCGAGTTGCATCGGCGTCACCGAAATCGCGCCATGCGCAACCGCGTGCAGATCGGTGCCTTCGACAAGTTCAGGCTGGTTGGGACAGATCTTGACCCAGAAATAGGGCACCGTGCGTTCGTCCTCGCGCCGCACCGGCAGGAAGCCGCCGGACAGCCGCTGGCCCTGGCGGGTCACCCGCACGCCGGCGATCTGTTCGGGCGGCAGGTTGGGGACATTGACGTTGACGAATGCGCCCGCGCGCCAGTCCATCGCCAGCAGCCGGCCGATGACGCCGGGCAGGTGGTGCTCAGAGGCGTCCCAGTGCACCGGCTTGCCATAGCTGCGCATCTGGCTGAGCGCGATCGACGGAATGCCGAGCAGCGCGCCTTCCTTTGCAGCGGCACAGGTGCCCGAATAGTGTACGTCCTCGGCAAGATTGGGGCCGGAATTGATGCCCGACAGCAGGATATCGGGCTTGCGGCCTTCGAGGAAGGTGTTGATGCCCAGCAGGGCGCAATCGGTGGGTGTGCCGCGCACGGCAAAATGTCGCTCGCCGCGCTGGATGAAGCGGATCGGATGCGAGATCGAAATCGCCTGGCCGGTGCCCGAGCGCTCCTCGTCGGGCGCGACCACCCAGACGTCGCTGCTGATCGAACGTGCGATCTGTTCGAGCAATTTGATCCCCGGGCCATCGATCCCGTCGTCGTTGACTATCAGAATGCGCTTTTCGGCTCCCATCGGGTTAATTCTCCTGTTGAGCAGCCGCGATCATGCCACGCCTGCGCGCAGAGATACAACAATATTGTTCGACGAAATTGACCAGAGAACGCGCGAGTTTATGGATTCGGAAATACGTCACTGCCGCCGCACTGGACGCTGCGGAAGAAGGCCCGCTAGGAAATGGTTCGGGAAAGGACCGCGTCTGGGGATCGACCACGCTGTGCCACAAGGATATGACGATGTCGTGGTGCGAGCAGGAGTGTTGTCGATGAAAGTGCTCGTGACGGGCGGTAACCGCTACATTGGCCTGCAACTCGTGCGAGAACTCGTCGGGCAGGGGCACGAGGTTACCGTGCTCAACAGCCACGAAACGCCGCTGATGCCTGGGGGCGTCACCCGCCTCCACGGCGACCGGCATGAACCCGGGCTGCTGCAGCGTGTGCTGGGGCCGATTGCCGACCAGTTCGACGCAGTGTTCGACAATACCAGCTACACGCCTGAGCACCTCGCGCCGATGATCGAGCTGTTTCGCGGCAAAGTGCAGCATTTCGTCTTCACCAGCTCGATGGCGGTCTACGAAATGGCCGAGGCGCAACCGATCGACGAGCAGTCCCCGGTCGGCCGCGATGCCGCCACGGCGCTCTATGGTGCCTATGCGGCTGGCAAGGTTCATTGCGAGGAACTGCTCCAGCGCGAGTTCGCGGCGAACGGCCTGCCTTTCACCGCGCTGCGCATCACCCACAGCTGCGGCCCGATGTCGCCTGCCGTCACTCGCGAGCCGGGTACCTTCAAGCGGCTCGAGGAAGGCCGCCCGCTGATCATCGCGGGCAAGATCGAGGCGATGGTGCATTTCATCCACACCCGCGACGCGGCGCGGGCTTTGGTCGCGGTGCTTGGCAAAAGGCAGGCGGCGGGGCAGATCTACAATGTTGCCGGCAAGCAGTTCTCCAGCATCGTCAACTACATGAGGCTCATGGCAGGAGCGGTCGGGGTCGAGCCGCAAATCATCGTCATGCCCAGCGACATGCCCGCGCATATGCGCTCGCCGATCGTCCATTGGCTTGAGGCGAGCCGGGGCTCGATGGTGCTCTCGATTGACAAGATCAAGCGCGAGCTCGGCTGGGAACCGCAGATGACCATCGCCGAGGGACTTGCCGATTCCTACCGCTGGTTTTGCGACGAGGGCGGGCGCGAGAAGTATGAATACGATTTCTCCGCCGACGACGAAGTGCTGGCCGAACTCGAACGGCGCGGGGGCGGCGCGAGCGACGAGGGGCCGACACGCCCGGTCTATCGCGCCCAGCTCGATACGCTCAAGAACATGTGATGCGGCGGAAGTTCGTGAGGCCTTTTGCCGGCAGGGCTATTGCATATACCGAGCGGCCCTTTCTTCTCCCCTCCCGCTTGCGGGAGGGGTTGGGTGAGTCTGAATTTGGCGCGAAACCGTCGATTTCGTCCGACTGCCCCACCCCCAACCCCTCCCGCAAGCGGGAGGGGGACTGGTATGCACTGGCACCAAATGGTATTAGCGATAGCCCTGCTCTTACCAGGGCGGCCTAACCTCACAGCGGATCGAGGAAGCCCTTCATGCCATAGCGGGTATGCGGGCCGACGATATACTGCTCAAGCGCGCCCACGCCCACCTTGTCGCCGCAGGTGGCGCGAACGACGTGCTGGACATGCATGAACTGCGGGGCGTTGATATCGATCTCGTTGATGTTCCAGCTTTCCATCGTCCAGGCTTCCTTGCCCTTGTAGAAGCCGTGGCCCCATTCGGGGTGGTTATAGCCAGTGCCGTACATGTGATAGCGAAGCATCGGTTCGAGCACGAAGGTCTCCTTGCGCCCGTCGGGATAGGTGGTGTCGATCTCCGCCCGGCTGATCATGCGCGTGCCCTTGGTGAATTCGAGCCGGTGATCGCCGCACACCGCTTCGGAAACCTGACTCTCGTCCAGCGTGTCGAAATCGCTGCGCATGTCGAAGGTCTTGAACACCTGGGCGAATTGCTTCCAGCGCCTGGAATCCTCGTATTCGTGCTGGCCCCAATGGGTGCAGCGGTCCTGCCAGTGGATCGGCGCCCACAGCCAGAAGAACTGGCTGGGCATGTCGCGGCTGACGCCCTTTTCACTCTCGCCGGTCCAGCGCCAGCCCCATGAGCGGTCCTTGGTGCCATAGGTCTTGTCGGCGCTGATCTCCTGGCGTCGGCCGTTGACACTGATCCAGCCTTCCCAGCGCCCGAACTGGCTGAAGCGCTTCATCTGCGCCACCGTGCGCACGCCCTGCTTGTTGTGATCGGCAGGCTCTTCGTGGGCGACGGTGCTGGCGTGGAAATAGAGGTCGCATTCGAAGCCGGTGTCGTTGGCCTCGACGACGATGCGCATGGTCTTCATCGGCTCGACAATTTCGTGCCGCATCGGCCCGGCGAACAGCTGGGTGCGGTCGCCGGTGAGGTGGCGCGAGGCGCGGAAGCTGTCCTGCGTGCCGTCCTTGCGCACGATCGAAACCGCACCGTCCATCACCTCGCGGTTGGGATAGGCGGCGAAGGCAACGCCGATGTAGAACTCGCCGTCGAAATCATAGCCGTTGTACCAGTAGCGGGCATACATGTTGCGCTCTGACGAGAACATGTAGGACAGCGCATCGGCGGTTTGATGCACCGGATAATCGTCGAACTTGATCAGCATTCCAGCCACTCCCGGATTGGTTTCACCTTGCCGCAATGCCGCGCGCGCATGGCCGGGGCTATGGACGGAAACTGGTCTCTAACGTCTGCAAGGCCGCGTCAATAGACGCCCGCTTCGCGCGCCTGCACCAGATCCAGCGCGACATCGACGATCATGTCTTCCTGCCCGCCGACCATCTTGCGCTTGCCGAGCTCGACCAGGATCGCGCGAGTATCGAGGCCGTGCTCACCGGCGGCCTTTTCGGCGTGGCGCAGGAAGCTGGAGTAGACCCCGGCGTAGCCCAGGGTGAGCGTTTCGCGATCGACCCGCACCGGGCGGTCCTGCAGTGGACGGACCAGATCCTCGGCGGCATCCATCAGTGCGTAGAGATCGCAGCCGTGGTTCCAGCCGTAACGGTCGGCTGCGGCGATGAACACTTCGAGCGGGGCGTTGCCCGCACCTGCACCCATGCCGGCGAGGCTTGCGTCAACGCGGATCGCGCCGTTCTGCACGGCCACGATAGAGTTGGCGACGCCGAGGCTGAGGTTGTGGTGGGCATGGACCCCGCGTTGGGTTTCGGGCTTCAAGACCCGGTCATAGGCTGCAAGCCGCGCCGCATATTCATCCATGTTCATCGCGCCGCCGCTATCGGTAACGTAGACGCAGTGCGCGCCGTAATTCTCCATCAGCAGTGCCTGCTGGGCGAGCGGTTCGGGCGTGGACATGTGGCTCATCATCAGGAAGCCCGAGACGTCCATGCCAAGATTGCGCGCGGCCTCGATGTGCTGTTTGCTGACATCGGCCTCGGTGCAATGCGTGGCGATGCGGACCGAACGGACGCCGAGATCGTAGGCGCGTTTGAGGTCATGCACTGTGCCGATGCCGGGCAACAGCAGCGTGGTGAGCACCGAATGCTCCAGCACTTCGGCGACCGCACCGATCCACTCCCAGTCGGTATGCGCGCCGAAGCCGTAGTTGAAGCTGGAGCCCTGTAGCCCGTCGCCATGCGCGACTTCGATGGCATCGACCTTGGCCCGGTCGAGTGCGCGGGCGATGTCTTTCACGTGATCGAGGCCGTATTGATGGCGGATAGCATGCATTCCATCGCGCAGCGTGACGTCCTGGATGTAGAGCTTGGTAGTAGTCGGATCGAAAATCATGCCGCCACTCCCGCGTTCATCCGTTCTGCAATGCGTTCGGCCGTGCGCAATGCCGCCGAGGTCATGATGTCGAGGTTGCCCGCATAGGCCGGAAGGTAGTGCGCCGCCCCTTCGACTTCGAGGAACACCGTCACTTTGAGGCCGGTAAAGTCCCCGCCCATTTCGGGTATGTGAAGAGGTTGGTTCGAGCCGATAGACTCGAACTGCACCGCCTGCTTCAGCCGGTAACCCGGCACATAGGTCTGCACCTCGGCGACCATGTCCTCAACTGACCTGGCGATGGCATCGCGGTCACCGTCCTCGCACAGGCAGTAGACCGTATCGCGCATGATCAGCGGCGGTTCGGCCGGGTTGAGCACGATGATCGCCTTGCCGCGCGTTGCCCCGCCGACAGCGACGATGGCTTGCGACGTGGTTTCTGTAAACTCGTCGATATTGGCGCGGGTGCCCGGGCCTGCGCTCTTGCTGGCGATCGAGGCGACGATTTCACCGTAATGCACCTTGGCGACGCGGTTTACGGCATGGACGATCGGGATCGTCGCCTGGCCGCCGCAGGTCACCATGTTGACGTTGGGGGCATCGAGGTTTGCCATGCCGTTGACCGGGGGGATGGTGTAGGGGCCGATTGCGGCAGGGGTCAGGTCGATGACGCGCTTGCCGTGGGCTTGCAGCACCGCATTATGATGCCTGTGCGCTCCCGCCGAAGTCGCATCGAACACGATCTCGATGTCGGCAAATTCGGGCATGGCGACCAGTCCGTCGATGCCTCCCGCCGTGATCGCGACACCGAGGCGGGAGGCACGTTGCAGTCCGTCTGACTGTGCATCGATTCCGACGAATGCTCCCATTTCGAGCACCTCCGAAAGCCGCATGATCTTGATCATCAGATCGGTGCCGATGTTGCCGGACCCGATGATCGCCACTTTTGTCTTCGCCATGTCAGGCTCCCTTGTATGTGAAGCTGGCCTCGCCGAGCCCGCCGACGATCGCCCGGACATGGTCGCCGGGATTGAGTGCCACCATCGGCCCGAGCGCGCCTGCCAGCACGACGTCGCCGGCCTTAAGCGGTTCGCCCCGGCGGGCCAGGGTCTGCGCCAGCCAGGCGGCGGCATTGAGCGGATGACCGAGTGCCGCAGCACCGGCGCCCAGCGAAACGATCGCGCCGTTGATCTCCATCACCATGCCGCATGTGAACAGGTCGAGCCCGCCCAGCGGCTTGCCCTCCCGCCCCAGCACGAAGTAGGCGGAACTGCCATTGTCGGCCACGGTATCCGCGAAGGTGATCTTCCAGTCGGCGATGCGGCTATCGACGATCTCGATGGCGGCGTGGACAGTGGCAACGGCATCGGCGACCATTTCCGGCGTCGTGTTAGCATCGGGCAAGTCCTTGCCGAGTACGAAAGCGATCTCCGCCTCGGCCTTGGGCTGGAGCGCGCGGGCCGGATCGAGCGTGCCACCATCGGCCACGGCCATATCATCGAAAAGCACGCCGAAGTCGGGCTGATCGACACCGAGCTGCGTCTGAACCGCTTTGGCGGTAAGTCCGGCCTTGCGCCCGACAATACGGCGGCCCTGCGCTTCCCAGAACCGGGTGTTGATTGTCTGCACCGCATAGGCACCATCGGCGTCCACCGGGTCCAACCCGTCTCGCAGTGGCAGCACCGCTCCGGCGGCATAGGCATCGCGCAAGCGGCGTGCGAGATCGTCATGGGTGGGGCCAAGGTTGGGGGCTGTCATTCGGGTGTCCTCTTTGTCCGGTCCCTCGATAGGACTTCACCGCGCTTGGCGCCAGCGGGCTGAACTGCTACTATCTCACTATATGAGATATTCGCGATGAATTCAGGGCACGCCGCAGATCGGCTCGCTGAAGCGCACGCTTCTGATGCTGGACGCGGTGATCGCCGATGACGGGCGAAGCAACCTGGCTGAACTGGCCCGGAATATCGGGATGCCGCTGGCAACGGCGCATCGGCAGGTGACCACGCTGGTCGCGGAAGGCTACCTCACAGCTTCGGGCAGAGGCCGACATGTAGCAGGCGCGCGTCTGCTCGGCTTGTTGCACCGGCTGGATGAAAAGCAGATCATTGCCAATGTCGCGGCGCCCCTTCTGCACGAACTGGCCGCACGTGTTCGCAGCGTGGTGCAGCTGGGCACCTTCGAGAATGACATGGTGACCTACCGCATCAAGACCGGGCGCGGGGCGAGTGCCCTGTTCACCCGGATCGGCATGCAGCTCGAGGCCTATTGCTCGGGCATCGGCAAGGTGCTGCTGGCACATCTGCCGGAGGCGGAGCAGGAGGCCTATCTGGCCGGTGGTCCGTTTGTGGCGCTGACTGAGCGGACGATCATCGATCCCGCCCGGCTGCGGCAGGAGCTCGATGTCGTGCGGGCCCAGGGATTCGCCATCGACGATGAGGAAGTCGCGCCGGGCCTGCGCTGCATGGCGGTGCCGCTGCGCAACGGCGATGGCAAGGTGCTGGCGGCGATTTCGGTGTCGCAGGCGCTGGCCTCGCGCGCAGTGTTGCAGGATGCCCCGCTCCTGCAGCTCATGTCCGAAGCCGCAAGGGTCATCGAGCATCAGGCCTTTGTCGGCAGTCCGCCGAGATAGTCCACCACGATCAGCCGCGGATTGATGGCGTGCAGCACCTCGGCGGATCGTTCATTTCGCCCGGGTGCCGGCGGATGGTCGGGGTGGAGGCCGGGTTTAATACCAAGCGCCCGATGAAATGACCTCTCAAGCCCCTCCCGTTGAGCTGCGCTCGACTGCGTCTCAGGGGAGGGGCAGGGCTATCGCATCTTCCGAACTGCCCTTTCTTCCCCCCTCCCGCTTGCGGGAGGGGTTGGGGGTGGGTGAGTTTGAATTTGACGCGAAACCGTCGATTTCATCCGACTGACCCACCCCTAACCCCTCCCGCAAGCGGGAGGGGGACTGGGATGCACAGGCACCAAATGGGATAGGCGATAGCCCTGCCCTGAAGGGGAGGGGGACAGAGTCGGCGCAATGGGCGGTTGGTATAAGTCTGACGGAACCCCGAATCGCTTCCCGTCAAACTGCTTCCGGATCGGCGCCCCATTCCAGCACCCCGCCGCTGACCTGCGGCTCGATCCGGTCCAGCAGCGCCAGCCCATCGCGCTGCAGGTCCGCGGTCTTGACCAGCCAGGTTTCGACCGGGGGTGGGGGTTTGCCGCGGGTCTTGATCAGGCGGAAGCTCCAGCCGCCGTGGCTGTGGCCATAGGGATCGATCCAGCTGCCGCCCAGCCCGGGGTCGGCATCGGCGACCAGCATGGTGACGCTGCCATCCGCCTCGATTTTCGCGCCGCCTTTGTAGGTGTAGCCCTGGCCTTCCTCGTAATTGTCGAAGTTTTCCTGCCAGATGTTGCAGAACTGAAAGGTCCAGAAATCGCACTCGACCGGTTTGAAACGCACAACCAGCACTTCATCCGCGCCCTTTTGCCAGGCGCCGAAACCGTGGAAGCGATCGTCCTTGACGCCGCCGTTGGACATGTAGAGCGCCTCGTCGAAGCGCACGGTGTTGGGGCGGGCGGAGAGGTTGTCCTGCCACCATGAGCGGGCCAGCTCGGCGTATGCGAGTGTCATCTGCGCCGCCTTGGCAAGCGCGCCGGACAGGAAGGCCGGGCTGATCGGCGCGGGCGGGCTGCCGTCGAGCCGCTCGATGCGCATCGTTGCCGGCGTCGTTCCCTCGCGCCGGGCATAGACCGCGCGGCACAGCAGCATGGTCGTGGCGGGGGTCGAGCGCAGCCAGTCCGAACCGTCTGCCGGCTTTTCATTGCTGACGACCAGGCGGAAGTTGCCCTCGGCATCGAAGCTGATCGCGGTGGATTCAATCGCGCCCTGGGTCTTGAGGTGGGCAGTGTCGAACTCCTTGAGGCCCGCGACATGCCGCCCGGCCCAGTCCTGCTCGGCAAAGTCGGCGGGCCCATCGAAGGCGAGGCTGGCAATGACGAAATAGGGCATGGTGCCGCGGTTGCCGGCGATGACATAATCGGCGCTGCCATCCTCGAAATCGGCGAAGAAATGGTCCTGCAGCGGCGAGGTGAAGTTGATCGTCTGCCGCCAGGTCATTTCGTGGAAGCGCGGGCGGGTGGGTTCGGAGCATTCGACATAGTGCTCGAAGCCCATGCGGACATAGCGGCTGAGGAACCGGTACCACTCGGTGCGGTCGAGCTCGGTAACCTGGTCGCCGAACTGGTCTATCATCTGCCCGGTCTGTTTGAGCTGTTCGCAGAAATCGTCCCAGGCGCGGCCCGAAAGCAAGCGCTGTGCAGCCTTTTCGCTCATGGCTATTCTCCGATCACCTCTTCGCGTTCGACCGGGAAGCAGTCGTAATAGAACTGGAAGCGGCGGCGCAGCGCGGCAATATCGACGTCGAAATCCTGCGAGAGATCATAGACGACGCGGCCGTGCCGGTGGCGCGTGTTCTCCTCCAGATAGGCGGTAAATTTCGCATCCGCTTCGGCCGTGACCGGCAGGTCCGCACTGGCACAAAGCCTGTCGACTACGCCGCGCTGATCGGCCATGAAGTCGTGGAACATGATGTCGGTGATGCGGTCCGCTGGCACCTGATCGCGGTCCTCGACGCATTTGCGCAGCAGCCGCTCGATCCGGTCAATCCAGTAGCGCGCGAGCCCGGGCAGGTTGGCGTCCTTCCTGCGCAACCGGTCAAGATAGGCCATCATCGTGATCGTCGATTGCAGCACCGCCAGTGGATCGCGGTGGGTGATGGCCACTGTCGCGTCAGGATAGGCGTTGAACACCGCGGGCAGGTTTTCCATGTTGGGCGGCGATTTCATCACCCAGCGGTTCGGCCCCTTGTACCAGGTCATGATCTGCACGACCTTCTTGGCGTAAAGGTAGTGCGGCGTCTGATCGTGCTGGGCATAGTAACGCTGCCAGCGCGGCACCCTGGCTTGCCAGTCGAGCATGTAGGACGCGAAATCGAAGCTTTGCAGCTCGCATTCCTCGTGCACATGGCCGGGCGCCCATTCATGCATCGCCGACCAGTGCTGGAGGACGTCGATCATCCAGTACCAGACCTGATTGGAGCGGACGAAGCGGGGATTGCTGTCATCGGACGCCCAGCTCTCCTCGCCGGGCAGCGGCACAGGCTCATTGGTTTCCCACAATTGCATCGAGCGCAGGTCCGGGTGTTCGCCCAATATGTTCACCAGATGCGTCGTGCCCGACCGCGGCAGCCCGGCGATGATGATCGGGCGGTCGATCTTGGTGTCCAGAATTTCGGGCTTCCGCGCCAGCAGATCCTCCACCCTGAGCCGGTTCGAGGCGAAGCGGATGATCGCATCGACGCAGCTGGCGCGGCCAAAGTCATTCTGGCCGGTGTCTTCGTCGATCGCCTGCAGCCAGATGCCCAGCCGCTCGCGGAAATCATCCGGGCCAAAATCGGTGAGGCCGGTGGCGGCGCTCGCTGCACCGAGGATGAGTTCCTCGCTCAGCACCATCGGCGGGGCGGATGCCAGGGTTTGCGCTTCGACTTCGCTCAGGACCGGATGAGCAAGGTCAGTCAGGTGGATGTCGTTGCTCATGTCCGCGACATGCCGCCATCGACGACGACTACCGCGCCGACCATATGGCTCGACGCCCTGCTGGCGAGGAACAGCGCGGCGTTCGCGACGTCTTCCGGCTCTCCGGCGCAGCCCAGCGGCGTGCGCGAGGTGATGATCTGCGCGATCTCCCGAACTTCGAGCACAGGGGCGATGTTGGGCGTCTTGATCGGCCCGGGAGCCACTGCATTGACGAGAATGCCCAGCGGCGCAAATTCGTTGGCGAGCGACTGGGTCAGCGAGATCACGGCGGCCTTGGAGGCATTGTAGCCAGCCAGGATCGGATCGGGCCGCAGCCCGGCAATCGAGGCGATGTTGATGATCCGCCCGCCCTTGCCGGCAGCGACCATCGTGCTCGCGACGCGCTTCGACAAAGCGAAATTGCTGCGAACGTTGCGCTGGAAGGTCGCGTCGAACACCGCTTCGGACAGGTCGAGCGCGGGGGTGAAAGGATGCATGCCGCCGACCGCGTTGACCAGAATGTCGATGCCGCCGAAGCTGTCCAGCGCAGCGGCGACGATGGCATCAAGGTTGGCATCGTTGCAGACGTCGCCGGACACAATGACGCAGCGTCCGCCCGCCGCCTCGATTTCGGCCTGTGTTGCGGCAAGACCGGCCGCATTATGCCCGGCGGCGACAATGGCTGCGCCAGCTTCGGCCAGCCGCAGAGCTATCGCCTGGCCAATGCCCTGCGCCGCGCCGGTGACAATGGCGGTCTGGCCCGAAAGGTCGAAAAGTTCGGCGATGCTGTGTCTGGCCACTGGAGTTGCGTCTTTCCTGTTGGACGGGTTCAGCCCGCGATCGTGAAGCCGCCGTCGACCGCCAAAACTTGCCCGGTGATCCACCCTGCGGCGGAGCTGGAGAGGAACAATGCCGATCCGACAATGTCTTGCGGTTCGCCATGCCGGCCCATCGGTGTGCGCGCGAGCATGGCCTGGTTGACCTCGGCGATGTCCATCACCGGCCCGGTAAAGCCGCTGCGCACGAACCCCGCGGCAATCGCGTTGACACGGATCCGCTTGGCGGCCCAGTGGACAGCCAGAACGCGGGTCAGCCCAAGCAGGCCGGTCTTTGCCGCGCCATAGCCGGGCACCGGATCGACGCCGAAAAAGCTGCTGCCCGAGGCCATGCTGACCATCGAGCCGCCACCCGTCAGGCCGCTGCGGGCAAGCAGCGGTTCGCAGCGCGAGGCGAGGCGGTGGACCCCGGTCAGATGCATGGTTACGGCGCGCTCGAACACGTCCGGGTCGTATTCGTCGAGCCCGAGCGCGAACATCGCGATGCCGGCCGAGTTGACCAGCACATCGAGCCGGTCCAGCCCGCCAGCCAGTGCATCGATCGCGCCCCGGTCCTCGATATCGAGCGGCGTGTAGCGGAAGCCCGCAAGGTCGGTGTCATACTCGGCCGCCGATCCCCGCGTGCCGGTGATCGCAACGTCCGCGCCCGCATCGCGGAAAGCTTCGGCAATCGCGCGGCCGATACCGCCGGTGCCGCCGGTGACCAGCACCGAAGCGCCGGAAAAGTCAAAGCTGACATCGTTCCAGCGCATGGTCAAAGCTCCTGCGGCGGGACCATTTCGGGCGGGATCAATTTCAGCGCGTCGCGGATCGGGTCGCTGCCGTCCCAACTGGCGGCGATGCGCTCCATTTCGGCAAAAAAGGGCTCCATCGGACCGGAGATCATCAGCTGCGCCTGCAAAGGATCGGGCTTGCCGGTCGGTTCGACATAAACCTCGTAGGGCGTGCCGTCGGGGGTGATGAATTCCTGCACCACGGTGAATTCCGTTCCCCTCGCCTTCGCGCTCGCCAGCACGGCGTCAAAGCCTTGCGGTGCAAAATAGGCCGTGTGGTGCAGCCCGCCGCCCGGCTTGCGGTCGATGAACTCCTTGTAGGCGGAGGGCGTATCATCGTGCTGGCAGATGAATTCGAACTGGCTGCTGCCCGAATAGGCGAAGGCGGCGGAGAACAGCGGATCGTGCCGTTCCCCGCGAAAGCGCGCGGCGACGCGGATGCGCTTCATCACGAACACCGGGCCGATCCCCGCATCGAGCAGGCGCTGCACCGCGGCATCGAAATCAGGAACCACGAAAGCGTCGTGTTCGCATTTTCCAAAGAAGCGGCTCATGGCAACAGACCTTTCAGGGCGCGGATTGTCGGCAGTTTCAGGCCTTGCGGCCCTTGCGGAACAGAATTGTCAGCAGGAACAGCACGGTTCTGAAATTCAGAAGCTTGAGCGCCGCCCGCGCCTGATCGGGAGTGAGCACCGCGCGCACCGGCAGCGTGCCCATGATCTGACCGTGAATGACCAGATCGTTACCCTCGGGCGTCAGCCTTTCCACCGTCATCAGGCTGTCGTTGTCCTTGGTGAGCAGTTCCATGGCGCAGGCCTCTCAATAGCTCGTGAACCCGGTATCGAGATCGATGCCGAGCTTCTGGTAGATTTTCATCGCCGGAGCGCGTCCGCCCAAAGTGGCGAGGCCGCCGGGGTGGGTGGTGCAACCGGTCAGGAACAGGCCCTCGATGCCGGGTATCTGATATTGCGCAAGTTCAGGCGTCGGCCTTGCTCCCATCAGCTGGTTGGCGGTCATGGCAATGCCCATGATATCGCCCTTGCGCATGATGCGGCTGTGCGCGGCATGGTCGGGCGGGCATTCGATCAGCCGGCCGAGGATTTTCGAGTGATCGATGTTTTTGGTGAACTTGCAGAACCAGTCGAACAACGCATCGCCCGCCTTCTGCTTTTCGGCCGCCCAGCCAGCCTTGGTCTCATAGGGCGCGAAGCAATAGAGGTAGAGCGCGGTCATCCCATCGGGCGCGCGGCTGGGATCGAAATTGCTCTGCGGCCCGCCGAGTGGTTGCAGCACGTCATAGGGAAACTCGCCGCGGCGATAGGCCTCGAACGGCTTCATGAAATTGTCCCAGTCGGGCGACATGCATTCGACCAGAATCGCCTCGTCGTATGCCGGACCGCCGATCCACTCGATGCGCTCGGACAGCGCGATCTGCTGGTTGATCGCACCATATTCGCTGAGCTTCACAGCCGCCGCGCGCTGCGCCACGCCCTTGTCGATGCCCGGCACCATCGCGCCGATGTCCCAGGGGTGGATGTTGGCGACGACGGCGCGTTTGGCGTAGATTTCTTCGCCGCTATCGGTGACCACGCCTTCGATCCTGCCCGAGCTGCCGATCAGCTTTTCGACCGAAACACCGGTGCGCAGTTCGCCGCCGTGGTGCTTCAGGCAGGCGATCAGCGCATTGGTGACGCTCTTCGCGCCGCCGACCACGGTCGCCATCTCGTATTTGTGGCCCAGCCCGAGTATCAGGTACATGGTGAGTTCGGTGCCGGGATAATCCGGCGCACTCATAACTTCGGACGCCCATTTGGCGAGGTGGACCTTCACGTGCGGGCTTTCAAAGCGCGCATTGAGAAAGTCGATCACGTTGCCTTCCAGCTCGGCGCGGATCTTGCGGCCTTTTTCGCTGTCGTTGAGCAGTCGAAGGAAGCTGTCGTGCGGCATCGGCGGCATGAAGAACCCGCGCGACAGCAGCGGCATGATCTCGTTCGCTTCCTCGACCAGCTGGGTATAGGCGCGCGCGTCCTTCTCCGAATAGCGGGCGATCTCTTTCACCGCGCGGTCGAAGTCGGTGTAGCTGATCAGCCCCTCGCCATCGGGATAGAGCGAGGCGAAGGGAGCGGGGGCAAAGGCGAACCTGAGCCCGAAACGGGTCATCAGTTCCAGCTCGTCATCCTTGATCGCCGGATTGGCCAGCAGCACCAGATAGCCCATGGCATGCGGATCGTGGGTGAAGCGCGGATCGGTTTGGACCGAAACCACGCCGCCGCCACACTGTTCCTCGCTCTCCAGCACCAGCACCGACAGTCCGGCCTTGGCCAGATAGCAGGCCGTCGTCAGCGAATTGCTGCCCGCGCCAACCACGACGATGTCATGCTGTGCCGCCATCCTCAGCCCATCTCCGCAGCCATGTTTCCTGCCTTGAGGAGTGATAGTTCGCTAGCTTCCTATTGGCAAGGTGTCATTCGGCAGGGCTTGCGCCTGCCTGCGATTTCGTTAGCATGCGCACCAAATACGGAGGGGAATATATGGCCGCGCGCGCGCAGAGAGTACTCGTCTGGTGGAGCCTGGCGTTCATGCTGGTGTTCGGCCTGACCTATTACTTCCTGATCGGCATGCTGCCGCTGCCGCCTGCAACCTGGACGCCCGCGCAGGTCGCGGCATTCTATAGCGAGAATGCCCAGCAGATCCGGCTGGGCGCGATGATCCTGTCATGGACCAGCGCCTTTCCGGTTCCGCTGGCCGTGGTCATCGCGATGCAGATGGCGCGGCTGGAAAAGGGACTGCCGGTGCTGTCGGTGCTGCAATTCGGCGGCGGGCTGATGATGTCGATATTCCTGGTGCTACCGCCGATCTTCTGGGGCATCGCCGCCTTCAATCCGGACCGCCCGGCGGAAATAACCGCCAGCATCCATGAAATCGCCAATCTGATTCTGGTCACCACCGACCAGTATTTCATCTTCCAGAACATCGCGATTTTCTGGTTCGCGATGCGGCTGAAGGACGTAGCCGAATCGCCCTTCCCGCGCTGGATCGGCTATCTGACGCTGTGGGCGGCCTTTATGTTCGAGCTGGGCGCGATTGCCTTCCTGCCCAAGACCGGGCCGTTCGCGTGGAACGGACTGTTCGTGTTCTGGTTCCCGTTCTGCATTTTCGGCACCTGGATTTCGGTGATGAGCTGGTCGCTGCTACGGGCGATCAAGCGGCAGGAAGCCAATGGCGAAGGCTGATGCCCAGGTTCCGGGGGACGAGGGTATCTGGGTCCTGCTGCTGGGCGACCTGTTTGTCTTCACTGCGTTCTTCCTCGTCTTCGCGTTCTATCGCGCTGAACAGCCGGAGGTGTTTGCGAGCGGCCGCGACTTGCTCAACCGCAACTTCGGCCTGATCAACACGCTGCTGCTGCTGACCAGCAGCCTGTTCGTCGCAATCGGCGTGCAGCGCGCCCGCCAAGGGCGAAGCGGCAGCCCGTCGCTGTTTCTGTGGGCCATAGCCTGCGGACTGGGCTTCGTTGGCATCAAGGTTCTGGAATATGGCGAGAAAATCCGCGCCGGAATCAACTTCGGCACCAGCGACTACTTCATGTACTACTTCGCCTTCACCGGCATCCATCTGATCCATGTGCTGCTGGGGCTGGGCGTACTGCTGTTCATCCGCAGCGCCGCCAAGACGCCGGAAAGCGCCCGGTCGCGGATCGTCGCGGTGGAGAGCGGGGCGCTGTTCTGGCATCTCGTCGATCTGCTGTGGATCGTGCTGTTCGCCCTGTTCTACGTGGTGCGGTGATGGCGATGGTCGGTGCGGAAAAACGTCTGCTGCTGTGGTGGCTGCTGCTGGTCGTGCTGACGCTGGTCTCGCTGGAGGGCGCGGGCGAGCTGGGGCGCTGGGCCAGCGCCGCGGTGCTGGTGATAGCCTTCGCCAAGGTCCGCATCGTCGTGCGCGAATTCATGGAAGTTCGCAGTGCGCCTCTGCTGTTGCGGCTGGGGCTGGAGCTGTGGGGCGCGGCTGTCTGCGGGGCGCTGATTTTTCTGATGTACTGAGCCTCGGGCCGGTCAAAGGCGGACATCACCCGGGGCTATCGCATATGGACCAATTCCACCCAATTTCGTCACCCTGAACTTGTTTCAGGGCCCATTTCACCGCGCACCCGGAGCTCAGAACTTCGAGCATGACCTTGCGGTTTTCGCCCTTCCTTCTGCCACCGGTCGGGCGGCCCGATGGGCCCTGAAACAAGTTCAGGGTGACGATGAATGAAGGATGGGTCCATATGCGATTGCCCTGGCACATCACCGCTTGCCGATTGACTGGATCGTTAGTTATATTACCATATTCTCCTGGCCGGAAATCCGGTGCGGGACGGGGTGCGGAGAGAAGGCATGAAACTGGACGTCAACGCAATCCGGCAAGGAACTTCCACGCCGGTCAGCCCATCCTATCAGGAACTGCTCGCCGCCGATTCGCGCAAGCCCGAAGCGGCCTATCTGGCGCGCGGAACATTTACCGGCGGCGGTGGCCCGGTGCCGCGCAGCCGCTATTACGACCGCGATGTCGCCGCGCTCGAAATGGAGCATGTCTGGAAGAAATGCTGGCAGATTGCCGCGCGCGAGGAAGAGATTCCCGAAGTCGGCGACCGGGTCGAATACAATGTCGGCACGATGTCGTTCATCATCATCCGCTCCGCAGAAAACAGCTTCAAGGCGCTGTGGAATTCCTGCCTGCACCGCGGCACCAAGCTGTGCAGCAACCACGGTTCGGGCGAGCATATCCGATGTCCGTTCCACGCCTGGACCTGGAATGTCGATGGCAGTCCGAAGAACATGCCTGGCCTGTGGGACTTTCCCGAACTTGAGCAGAGCAAGCTGGCGCTGCCCGAAGTGCGGCTGGAGACATGGGGGGGCAATGTGTTCATCAACCCCGATCCGGCTGCCGGTCCGCTGGGGGACGCGCTGGGGGTGCTGGTCGATCACTTCAAGGATTATGACTACGCCAATCGCTGGACCGCCGTCCACGTCCGCAAGAAGGTGCGGGGCAACTGGAAGGTGACGATGGAGGCCTTCCTCGAAGGCTGGCACCTCAGCGAAACCCACCCGCAGGCGCAGGCATGGAACGGCGACAGCTCGACCCAGTACGACATCTGGGAGGATGAACACGCCCAGATCAGCCGCTCGATCACGCCGAGCGCGGTGCCGAGCCCGGAACTGGGCGGCGGTGCCGACCCGCGCCGGGCTGCGCGGGAGACCATCGAGTCCGTAACCCCGCCGGGGATGGACCTGCCCGATTGGGACTCAGTGGAAAGCCTCGACCGCGCCTTCGCCGCTGAATGGCGCCGCAAGGTGATGACCGGCATGACCGGCCGGGATTTCAGCGCCAACTCTGACACCGACATGCTCGATGCCGCGCAGTATTTCATGTTCCCCAATTTCTTCCCCTGGTACGGCGAAGGCGCACCGCTGTGGTACCAGTTCATGCCGCTGGGCGATAATCCGGACGAGTGCATCATGGACATCCGCTTCCTGCTGCCGCTTCCGGCAGGCGGGCAGAAGCCGCCGGCATCGCCGCGCGTCGATCTCGATTTCGATGAGGGCTACCGGGTCAACAATGTCGGCTTCGGCCTGTTCGACGAAGTGTTCGATCAGGACCAGAGCAACGTCCCGCTGGTGCAGCAGGGCTGCAAGTCTGGCTCGCCCGATACCCCATACGTCAATCTCGGCACCTATCAGGAATGCCGCGTCCAGGCGTTCCAGACGCGGCTGGCGCGGTTCTGCGGGCTTTAGAGCGGTTTGCGCTTAATCTGCACCAGACCCGCTCATGCTGAGCTTGTCGAAGCACAGGGTTGTTACGGTGAACTCACCGGAGCACGAGGGTCCTTCGACAAGCTCAGGATGAGCGGAAATTTGAAGTTTGATTCAGATTATACCAATAGCCCGATGACCTGACTCGGTTTGGGGATTCCTTTTTTGTCAGGAATATGATTTGGAGGCGGCTTCATTGGATGGAGCCGCAGATGCATGGATCGATAGTCCTCCGGGACGATTACAGCGCGGGAGATTTGCGCAAGCTGGCCCGTCGGGAGAACAATGGCCGCGTAGCTTTGCGGCTGACGGCAATCGCGGCTGTTCTGGAAGGGGCGAGCCGGAAGGACGCTGCGGCGCGCAGCGGGATGGATCGCCAGACCCTGTGCGACTGGGTTCACCGTTTCAACGAGAAAGGGCCGGACGGTTTGCGTGATGCGCCCTGCGGTCATCCCAAGAAGCGGCTGACGGCCTCGCAAGAAGCGGCGGTGAAGGCGCATGTGCTGAAAGGCCCTGACCCCGAGAAGGACGGGCTTGTGCGGTGGCGCTGTGTGGATATCCAGAGCTGGATCGAAGCGGAATACCAGGTTCGATACCATGCGCGCACGATTGGCAAGCTGCTCCATGCCCTGAACCTGAGCCATATCTCGGCGCGCCCTTGCCATCCCAAAAGCGACGTTGAGGCTCAGGCTGCTTTTAAAAAAACTTCGCAGCCAAAGTTGCGGAGATACTCCCCGCACATGCCGCCGGAAAGCGCCTCGAAATCTGGGTCCAGGACGAAGCCCGGGTAGGCCAGAAAGGGACGCTCACCTATGTCTGGGGCGAGAAAGGCACCCGCCCGCGCGCCGTGCGTGATCAGCGGTATGAATGCGCCTATATCTTCGGAGCCGTCTGTCCGGCACGCGGCGTAGGAGCGGCGCTGGTCATGCCCTTTGCCAACACCCAAGCCATGAACGCACACCTCATCGAAATCAGCAGCCAGGTGGAGGACGGCGCGCATGCCATCGTCATCATTGACGGAGCTGGCTGGCACACCACAAAATCCCTCAAGACCCCTGACAATATCAGCCTGCTCCGCCTGCCGCCTTACAGCCCCGAGCTGAACCCGCAGGAAAACATCTGGCAGTATCTCCGACAAAATGCCCTCGCAAACCGGGTCTATGAAACATACGAAACCATCGTCACCGCTTGCTGCAAGGCTTGGAACGACCTCATCGATCTGCCAGATACCATCAAATCCATCGCCAGCCGCGAATGGTTCCAGTGCGTCAGCTCATAGGGCCGTTGGTATTAAATGCAAGTTGATCTAGGCGCGATAGATCAGGCTTGCTCAGCCGATTTCCGCAACCCCGCGATCGAGCACGACCTGGTCGCGCGCCGGGACCGAGGCGCGGAAGCGGATGGTGCCGCTGCCTGCGTCCCAGAAGTCGAACCGCAGCACATCGCCGGGCAGAACCGGGCGGCTGAAGCGCAATGACATGGCCTTGAGCCGCGCCGGATCGAGGTCGCAGTACTCTGACATGACCGCGTAAGTGGCGATGCCCTTGGTGGCGAGGCCGTGCAGGATCGGGCGGGGAAAGCCGGCGACTTCGGCGACGGCAGGGTCAATATGCAGCGGGTTGAGATCGCCCGAAAGCCGGTAAATCAGCGGCAGGATTTCCGCCGCTTCGACTTCCAGCGAACGTTGGGGCGCAGTTTCCGGCAGCTTCTCGAGCTCTGGCGGGGCCTCGCCGTGATCGCCCGAACCCAGGTCGCCGCGCAGCATCAGGCTGGAGATCGTGGTGGCGACCAGTTCGCCGCTCACCGCATCGGTCAGCAGCTTGCGCTGGTGCATCATCGTGCCGCGCGGACCCAAATCGCGCAGGCCGATGATTTCGACCTTCGAGTAGACTTTGCCTTCGGGCGGAATGGCGGAATGAATGGTCATGCGCTGTTCGGCGTGGAGCAGCTGCTTCCAGTCCATCGCATATTGCGGATCGCGCGACCAGAAACCTGGATGCCCGAGCACATTCGCCATCGACGGCATCGCCTGAAGCCCATCCTCATACAGGAAGCGCAAATGCCGGGGATCGAGCGGATTTGCACCCAGCCCGATGCCCAGCGCGTAGAGGATCGTGTCCTTGTAGTCATAGGCTTGTTCAATCGGCCCGAAATCGCGGGCGAGAACCTTGGCGGCGTCCATCAGTTCTTCTCCCGGCCCAGGATCGTGATCGCGGCAATGCCGTTGTAGGGCACCCCGCCCAGATTGTGGCACAGGCCCAGGTTGACGTTGGCTAGCTGGCGTTCGCCGGCCAGGCCCTGGAGTTGCAGGTAATTCTCATAGGCCATGCGCAGGCCCGAGGCGCCGATCGGGTGGCCGAAGCACTTCAGCCCGCCATCGATCTGGCACGGCACCGCACCATCGGCATCGTACCGCCCGTCGAGAATGTCCTTCACCGCCTCGCCATCGCGCGAGGTGCCGAGGTCTTCCATGGTGACCAGTTCGGTGATCGAAAAGCAGTCATGCACCTCCATCACCGAAATATCGCTGCGCGGGTCTTTCACCCCGGCCTCGTCATAGGCCCGGCGCGCGGCGTTGCGGGTGTTCTGGACATAGGAGCCGTCCCACTGGTCAGTGCCCGATTCGCGGCCGGCGCTGATCGAAAGCTGGATCGACTTGATGGTCACCGGGTTCGCCTTGCCGAGGGCGCGGGCGATTTCGGGAGTAGTGACAATCGCGCAGGCGGCCCCGTCCGACACGCCGCAGCAATCGAACAGGCCCAGCGGCGCGGCGATCATTGGCGCGTTCAGGATTGTCTCCATCGAGACTTCCTTCTTGAGGTGGGCCTTGGGGCTTTTCGCGCCGTTGCGGTGGCTCTTCCACGAAACATGCGCCATCGCCCGCTTGAGGTCTTCCGCAGGCATGCCGTAGCGCGCCTGATAGGCCGAGGCGAGCTGGGCGAAGCCTGCCGGCGCAGAGCCGAGCGGCTGCCACATGCCGTTGAGCGTGCCCTTGAACGGCACCGGCAGGCCGCCGTAGCCGGTGTCCTTGAGCTTTTCGACCCCGATCGCCAGCGCAATATCGACCGCGCCCGACGCCACCGCATAGGCCGCGCCGCGCAAGGCCTCGGTGCCGGTGGCGCACATGTTTTCGACCCGGGTCACCGGTATGCCTTCCAGCCGCAGCGCCATGGCGGCGGGAATCGCCGAGTTGCCGACATTGGCCTGGTCCATGCACGAACCGAACCACGCCGCCTCGATCTGCTTGTGCTCGATCCCGGCATCGGCCAGCGCTTCGCTATAGGCTTCGACCAGCAGATGCTCGGTGCCGGCGTCCCAGCGTTCGCCGAACTGGCTGCAGCCCATGCCGATGATGGCGACCTTGTCGCGGATGCCCGTAGCCATGGTTCAAGCTCCTTGTTCGTCTTTGGCGGGCGCCAGTGGCACCGCTTTCCAGAAATAGCGCGAATTGTGGCGTTCGCTGTCGATCGACTTGATCCGGTAGACCATGCGCAGCCTGGTTCCGACCTTGAGCAGCGCCGGATCGGCATCGACATATTCCATCAGCACCCGCGCGCCGTTGTCGAAATTGACCAGACCGAAATAGAGCGGCGGCGACGGGGTGAACTGCAGCCAGTCGGCAGTGAAAGAGGCAATGCTGGCACCCTCGTTCGCCAGCGAGACCGGTGCCAGCGGCTTGACCGAACCGCAGGAAATGCACTTGGCCAGCTGCGGGAACTGGACCGCGCCGCATTCAGAACACTTGCCCGCGCTGAAGGTCGCCAGCTGCCCGGATGCGCGCCAGGCTTCGGTCTGGGCGATCTTCTCGTTAGCTTCGCCGCGCATGCCCCAGTCAAGCTCGAGGTTGCCCTGGAACGAGAGGATCTTGGTGTAATTCGGCTCGGTCACGCCGCGCGCGACCTGGCCCGAAACCGGGCTGGCGGAGGTGTGGCCGGTGATGGCGTCGGTCACCTCGAACACCAGCACATCGCAGCCCGCACCGAAGGTGGCGAGCATGATGCGCTCGCCAGGCTTGGCCTTTTCGAGCGCCAGAGCCAGCATCATCAGGCCATGCGCGGCGCCGGTCTCGCCGCATTGTGCGGAGAGGTCGTCGCTCACCGCTTCGGGACGGATGCCGGCCTTTTTGGCAATCGCATCGGCGATTTTGCCCATCGCGGAGGGCAGGCAGAAATGATCGATGTCGGCGGGCTGGAGGTTGGTTGCCGAAAGCGCGGCCTTGATCGCCGGGGGCAGGATCTTGCCGAAGCCTTCCTCGCGGATCCAGCGGTCCTCCCAGAAATAGTCATACTGCTCGCCGGTGGCGCGATAGTGATCGACGAAGGGCATGGCGCGGCTGGCGTGGCCGATCAGCCGGGCGATCACGCCCTCGCTGCCCACAGTCACGGCAGCAGCGCCCGCGCCATAAGCCATTTCCTGCGCGCTGCCGGGCTTGGCATGGCGGGCATCCGATCCGACCACCAGCGCAGTTCCGTCGCGGGTGCTGAGCAGCGCGTCGAGCAGGGCTGAACTGCCCGCCCGCAGCGATCCGGCATAATCGCGGGCGGCAACATCCGGCCCGAGCCCTGCGGCGGCGGCGACCAGCGTCGCGTTCTGCAGATCGGCATAGGGCGGCGTGGTCGAGGCGAAGGCAATCGCGCTGACCCCGCCCAGATTGGCCCCGCGCGACGCCTCGACCGCCATGGTGACAGTGTCCTCGTCCCAGTTCGCCAGCGCCCGCGCGCCTTTGCCGCGCAGCGACGGGAAGGCCCAGCTGTGCACTGCGGCGATGGCCGCCCGATCGATGCGCAGGCGCGGGATATAGGCGCCGTATGAGGTAATTCCGCGTTCCATGGTGGTATGTTCCCGCTCAGTAGCTCTTGGGAAGGCCGAGGACCTTCTCGCCGACGAAGTTGCAGATCATCTGTTCGGTGACCGGGGCGATCCGCAGCAGGATCGATTCGCGGAACAGCCGCTCGACCTGATACTCGCGCGAATAGCCCATGCCGCCGTGGAACATCACCGCCCGGGTGCAGGCATCGAAGGCTGCCCTCGCGGCAAGGAACTTGCCCGAATTCGCTTCTGCCCCGCACGACTTGCCGGTATCGTAGAGATAGCCCGCGCGCATCACCATCCAGAACGCCGATTCCAGATACATCCAGCTTTCCGCCAGCGGGTGCTGGATGCCCTGGTTCATGCCGATCGGGCGGCCGAAGACATGGCGGTCCTTGGCGTACTGGGTGACCCGCGCCAGCGCGCCCTGGCCCAGGCCGATGGCTTCGGCGGCGACGAGGATGCGCTCGGGGTTGAGGCTGTGCAGGATGTATTTGAAGCCCATGCCCTCTTCGCCGATCAGGTCGGCGTCCGGCACGAAATAGTCGTCGATGAAAGTGGCATTCGAA
Organism: uncultured Alphaproteobacteria bacterium; assembly: GCA_963791765.1. Lineage (GTDB taxonomy): Bacteria > Pseudomonadota > Alphaproteobacteria > Sphingomonadales > Sphingomonadaceae > Novosphingobium. The sequence goes on along the minus strand of CAWBTL010000002.1, from coordinate 654,837 downwards.
TCGACGGCGTTGCGGCCCATCTTGGGAATGCGCCGCACTTCGATCTGCGAATGATCGAGGTCGGTGTAGAAGAAACTCATCCCGTCCGTCGGCTTCTTGCACTGGTCCTTGGGGGTGGTGCGGGCAAGGATGACGATCTTGTTGGCGACCTGCCCGGTCGAGGTCCAGATCTTGCGGCCGGTGATCCGGTAGCCGCCATCGACCTTGGTGGCGAAGGTCTTGATGCTGGTGGTGTCGAGCCCGGCATCGGGCTCGGTGACGCCGAAGCAGGCCTTGTCGGTGCCGGCGATCAGCGGCTTGAGCATGCGCTCCTGCTGCTCGGGATTGCCGAACACCACCACCGCGTGCGGACCGAACAGGTTCATGTGGATCGTCGAAGCCGCTGAATAGCCGCCGCAGCTCTGGGTGATGGTGTTCATCATCACCGCCGCCTCGGTCACGCCCAGACCGGCGCCGCCAAGCTTTTCGGGCATGGTGATTCCCAGCCAGCCAGCTTGCGCCAACGCGCCATGGAATTCATGCGGAAAGTTACCGGTCTGATCGAGGTTCGACCAGTATTCATCGCCAAATCCGTCGCAGATTCGCTTGACCGCATCCTGGATCGACTTGTGGTCATCGCTCAGTTCAATCTGCATGGCATGTCTCCGTCGCTCGTGCTGTCTCTTGCGACTGAATAGTAAACCGCTTTACAAAGTCAATCGTCACCGGAAAATCCGGCGCCCGATAATCTCGCGCATCACTTCGGACGAGCCCCCGGCGATCTTGCGGATGCGCGAATCGATGAAGGCGTGGGCGATCGGATATTCCATGATGTAGCCGGCCCCGCCGAAGAATTGCAGACACTCGTCGGCGATCTTCCATTGCAGCTCGCCGGCCAGCATCTTGGCCATGGCCGCGGTTTCGATGTCGAGCTGGCGGATGGCGGCAAGTTCGACGCAGCGATCGACGAAGACCTGCATCGCCTGCGTCTGCGCCGCCATTTCGGCGATCTTGAAACGGGTATTCTGGAAGTCCGCCACCGGCTTGCCGAAAATCTTGCGGTCCTTGGTGTAGGCGATGGTCTGGTCGAGCATGCCCTTGCACATGCCGATGGCGTGGACCGCGATCGACAGCCGCTCTTCGGCCAGGTTGTGGACGGCAATGGCCATGCCCTGGCCCTCCTCGCCGATGCGGTTGCTGACCGGCACCCGCACGTCGGCGAAGAACAGTTCGGAAGTATCCTGCGCCAGCAGGCCAAGCTTTTCGAGATTGCGCCCGCGGGTGAAGCCGGGGCGGTCGGTCTCGACGATGATGAAGCTCATCCCCTTTGCCCCCGCCGCCGGATCGGTCTTGCAGGCGAGCACTACGAAATCGGCGAGCTGGCCGTTGGAGATATAGGTCTTCTGGCCATTGATGACGTAGTCGTCGCCGTCGCGGATCGCCGCGGTCTTGATCGCCTTGAGGTCGCTTCCGGCGTCGGGTTCGGACAGCCCAAGCGCGGCAATGGCCTTGCCCGAGACCATCTTTGGCACCCAATGCGCCTTGAGTTCGTTGCTGGCGAAATTGAGGATGTAGTTGGCGGCCATGTCGGAATGGACGGCAAAGCCAGGGCCGGTCACACCGGCGTAGCCCAGCTCTTCAGTGAACACCGCGTTGAACCTGAAATCCGCGCCGATGCCGCCGAATTCCTCAGGCGCGTTCGAGCAGAGGAAGCCCGCAGCCCCGGCCTTGAGCCAGACCTCGCGGCTGACTTTGCCATCGGCTTCCCACTGGCGGTGATAGGGGGTAACTTCGGCCTGGATGAAGCGGCGCACCGCGTCGCGGTACATTTCGTGCTCGTCGCCATAGGTGTCTCTGGGGACGGTGAAATCCACGGGGGCGTTCTCCAAGAATCTGGGCGATTGCGATTCCCGTTTCTCAATAGTAAGCAATATTACGATGTCAATCGACACGCGCAAGGCGCGTTACACCAAGGAGACTGCAAGTGCCGGGATTATGGTTTGACCAGCTGACTGTGGGCATGAAATTCGACCACCCGATCCGCCGCACCGTTACCGAGACCGACAATGTCCTGTTCACGGCGATGACCCACAACCCGGCGCTGCTGCACCTTGACGAAGAATACATGAAGGGCACCGAATTCGGCCAGCGTATCGTCAATTCGGCGTTCACGCTGGGGCTGATGGTTGGCATCAGTGTTGGCGACACCACGCTGGGCACTGCCGTCGCCAATCTCGGCTGGGACGAAGTCCGTTTTCCCAAACCGCTGTTTCATGGCGACACCGTGAATGTCGTGACCGAAGTTATCGAGCTGCGCGATTCGAAGTCGCGGCCCGATGCCGGGATCGTCACCTTTTTTCACCAGGCCTTCAACCAGCACGGCGATGTGGTTGCCCAGTGCAAGCGCTCCGGCCTCCAGCGCAAGCAGCCCGCAGCATGACCGCGCTGCCGCTGCGCTCGATGCTGTTCATCCCCGGGGACAGCGAGAAGAAGCTCGGCAAGGTCGACGAATGCGGTGCCGATGCGGTGATCCTCGATCTGGAAGACGCAGTCGCGCCGTCCAACAAGCCGCTGGCGCGCGAGCTGGTCCCGGCCTTTCTCGCCGAACGACCGCGCGCCCAGCGCAAGGTCAAGCTGTGGGTGCGGGTCAATCCGTTCGACACCGCAATGACGCTTGAAGACCTCGTCGCGATTGTCCGTGCACAGCCCGACGGGATCATGCAGCCCAAGACCAACACCCCCGAAGACGTGCGCCGCCTGTCGTTCTACCTCGATGCGCTGGAAGCTGAACACGGGGTGGACCCGGGTTCGATCAAGATCCTACCCGTCGCCACCGAAACGCCGGTTGCGCCGTTCCATCTTGGAGGCTTCGCTTCGGCCGGGCTTGACCGGTTGATGGGGCTCACCTGGGGGGCGGAAGACCTGTCATCGGCGATGGGAGCCAGCACCAATGTCGATGTCATGGGCGAATGGGCCTTTACCTACAAGCTCGCGCGCTCGCTGTGCCTGATGGCGGCACACGCCAGCAATGTGCAGGCAATCGAAACGCTCTATGTCGATTTCCGCGACGATGATGGCCTGCGCGCATCGTGCCGGGCGGCGCGGGCGGAGGGCTTTACCGGGCGCATCGCCATCCATCCCGCGCAGGTTGCCGGGATCAACGCCAGCTTCATGCCCTCCGCCGCCGAAGTGGAGCATGCGCAGCGGGTGCTCGATGCCTTCGCCGCCAATCCCGGCGCGGGCACGGTGGGGCTCGACGGCAAGATGATCGACATTCCGCACCAGAAGCAGGCCGAACGTGTGCTCGCCCAGGCAAAGGCGTTCGGGGTATGAACGACGGGGCGCCGCGCGCGGTCAAGGGCCAGGAAACCGGCGTCGCTTTTCCAACCTCGCTCGACAATCTGCTTGAACAGGGCGCAGAGTTCCTCACCCGGGCATTCCGCGCCACCGGGGCGATTTCGGCTGACAATGCGGTGACGGAGGTGGTCTCGTCGCAGGAATTCGTCGGCGGCGGCATGGGGCGCAAGCTGTGGCTGACGGTGACCTATGCGCAGCCGCAGGCGGGCCTCCATACGCGGCTGTTCGCCAAGTTCACCCGCGAATTCGGCGATCCCCTGCGCGATCTGTTTGGCCCGCTGATGGAGCCGGAAGTCCGCTTCGCGCTGCTTTCCATGCGCCCCGATTTTCCGGTTGCAGTGCCGCAATGCTACTTTGCCGACTACGATCCGAAGTCCAACACCGGACTGCTGATTACCGAGCGGATCGCCTATGGCGAGGGCGATATCGAGCCGTGCCCGGACAAATGCATGGACTACCAGCTTGCCGATCCGCTGCCCTATTACCGGGCGCTGACGCTCGACATGGCGCGGCTGGCGGGAGCGCACAAAGCCGGGCGGCTGGGCGAGGATCTGCCGCAGCGTTTCCCCTTCGATCCCGATGCAATCGACCCCGGCAGCCGCATTCCCTATACGCCCGAGGCGCTGCGGCAGCAGCTGGTCAAGCTGCGCGCCTTCGTGGCCGCCGCGCCGCAGCTGTTCCCCGATGGCCTCACCGACTATGTCGAAACCTTCATCGCCGAAGCACCGATGGTGCTCGAACTGGAGCTCGGAATCCGCCGCCTGCTCAATCACCGGCCAGACATGGTGGCGCTGTGCCACTGGAACATGAACCTCGACAACGCCTGGTTCCGGCGTGAGGCTGACGGCTCACTCAGCGCAGGCCTGCTCGATTGGGGCAGCGTCGGCCAGATGAATGTTGCGCAGGCCTTTTTCGGAATGAGCTGCGCCGCCGAACCGGATTTTCTCGACGCGCACCGCCGCGATCTGGTCGAACTGTTCGTGGCGGAATATGCCGCGAGCGGCGGGCCGACCATCGATGCAGAGGAGATGGCCTTCATGGTGCGGCTGTCGATGGCGGTGCTGGGCGTCGCCTGGATGCTCGATGCGCCGTCGCTGGTGGCGCAGCAGGTGCCCGATTACGCCAGCGTCACCGACCGCACCGACCCGAAACTCGCCGGAGATTTCCTCGCCCGCGCCCAGGCGCATCTGCTGCGCGTGCTGATCAGCGAATGGCGGGGTGACCGCATCGGCGATGCCCTGCGGCAATTCGCGGCGATGCAGGGTCAGTCGAGCAACTGATCCCTGATTGCGGCCTGCATATCCGCATCCACGCCCAGCGCTTCCGCCAGATACTGCTCCACCGTGCCGTGGTCGCGCGCGATGACGTTCATGCTGATCGCGAGATATTCCGGCTCGACCCGCAGCATCGGCAGGGCACTTTCGAGCTGGCGCACCAGTCCGGAATATTTGGGACTGCCCGCCATGAAGTCGATCAGCCCCTCGATAGCCTCGTTCGAGAGCATGTAGTCCGCCTCGATGGTCGCGGCATCGACGCCCAGCAGCGACAGCAGCAGCGCCGAGGCGAGGCCGGTGCGGTCCTTGCCCGCCGAGCAATTGTAGAGGATCGGCAGGCGGCCCTGCGCCATGCGGGTGAACAGCTCGCGGTAGCTTTCGACCTGTTCGTGCGGCAGCGTGCGATAGATTTCGACCATGCCCTTGCGGCTGTGTTCGGGCATCAGATCGGGCCGCAGCGCCAGCTCGCCCAGCGATCCGGCGCTGAAATCGTGATCGCGCGCCCATAGCTCGGTGGCGGTGGTGTGGTGCCACACCGTCGGCCGTTCCGCGCGCTCGTCATTGGCGCGCAGATCGAGGATGGTGTCGATGCCAAGCTCGTGGAGCCGGGCAATGTCATCGCCCTTGATCTTCGACATGAAGCCCGAGCGGAACACCTGCCGCCACTTCACCCTGCGACCCTCGCGGGTGGGATAGCCGCCGACGTCGCGGAAGTTGTGGCCGCTGGGCAGGTGCAGGAAACGGGCTGGCGATTCGTCGGTCATGAATGTTCTCTAGCATACGATCTGGCGCGCGGCTGCATTGCCCGATATGGAAAAGCTACCGCTCCCACAAGGCCGCACCATGACAGACCCGTTTGTTCCCGAATTCTCGACTCCCGCCCGCAACCGCCGCGTCATCCTGAGCAGCCGCCCGGTGGGCATCCCGCAGGCCAGCCATTTCAGCCTGGATGAGGCCGCGCTCGATCCGGTGGGCGAGGGGCAGTTCCGGGTGCGCAATGTCTATCTGTCGGTCGATCCGGCGCAGCGCGGCTGGGCGAACGAGGGCACGAATTACGCCGATCCGGTGCCGCTGGGCGGGGTGATGCGCGCGCTGGCGGTGGGCGTGATCGCTGAATCGCGGCATGCCGATTTCCCCGAGGGAACCCACGTCTATGGCTGGTTCGGCTGGCAGGACTATGCGGTGGTTGGCCCCGAAGCGCTGATGACGCGGATCGACCATGTTGCCGCGCCGCTCTCCGCCTATGCCGGGGTGCTGGGGATGAACGGGCTGACCGCATACCTAGCGCTGACCAAGATCGGCCGCCCGCGCGCCGGCGATACCGTGCTGGTGACCACCGCGGCAGGTGCAGTGGGTGCCGCTGTCGGTCAGCTGGCCAAGGCGGCGGGGTGCCGGGTCGTCGGCCTCACCGGCGACGACGCCAAGGTCGCGCGCTGCACCGGGCGCTTCGGCTATGACGCGGCTGCAAACTACAAGGCGGGCGAACTGGCGGAAGTGGTGGCCAGACTGGCACCGAAAGGCACCGACGTGCTGTTCGACAACGTCGGCGGCCCGATCCTCGACACCGTCATCCGCACCATGAACACCGGCGGCCGCATCGTCCAATGCGGCACCGCCTCGATCGCCAACTGGGTCCCCGCCCCCACCGGCCTGCGCAACGAACGCGAAGTGCTGATGCGCCGCCTGCAATGGGGCGGCTTCGTAATCTTCGACCATGTAGCGGACTTCGGCGAGGCCCTGGCGCACCTCGCCCCCATGGTGGCGGAAGGGCGGCTGGTCCATGACGAGGATATCGCGGTGGGCTTCGAGGCCGCGCCGGGGGCGATTGCGCGGCTGTATGCGGGGGAGAATGAGGGGAAGTCGCTGATTTTTGTGGGGTGAAGGGGGGTGCAGCACGGCAATGTTTGGGCTTTGTTCAGCCAGTGCGCTTTCAAGCTAGTGGAACGGAAGAGCCGAAAAACACACGCACCTTGCAGCTGTTTTGTCCCGAGATGCTCAAGATGATGACTTAGAACAGGGTGTCGCCTAGCACCATGTAGCTTTGATAGGCGAGTTGTCCTTCGAGACGAACTTCGACCCGGTACATGTCATGCGGCATGGGGTGCCGCCAAATCCAGTTGCTATGGGGATCTTCCGGAACTGGCGCGTGGGCGGCATTGTAGAAATTAACGACATGGCGCTCTCGGCTGTCCCAGACATCTATCTTGACCTCGATCCGCTTACCATCCTTCCGAGCGTTAAGACGGAAGATTACCCCATCGCTGGTGAGACGCAATACATCGACGAAAGCGTATTCCTTCTGGAATACTTTCAGAGCGTCCGAGACGTGACAAAAGCGCTCCCAATCTGCTCGTCGGTCGCCCAGCATGTGCAACAGAGTTTCTTTCTCAGGCTCTGAGCGCAGGCAGATACTGCGCAACGTGCCATCTAAGCTGAGCGGAGATGGAGCGAGGACTTCAGCGCATCGCGCTTCGATGAGCGAACGGTCGCCGCCGGTATTCCCTTCCGAAAAAACCTTCGCGAACGGGATTTGAGCGAAATAGGCTTCGTCTGTTCCGGGCACGGTATCCGCAAGTTGCATGTTCTTGTCTGAGAAGCGGACGTCAGAAAGGGTCAATACTGAACGAGCATCGAGCAGGAACATCACTAATACCGGTGCGTGGGCGGCATCTCCATAGTGGCATTCGCCGGGTTTGCGAATGCCCTCAATATGCCACTGCGTCGGCGTTTTGGGGCGGAAATATAACCGAACGGAATCGTGTGCGTGGTCGCGGCCATCTATCACTCCAGGGGCCGCCACATCGCGGGGCCTCTGGTTGTCTGCGTCGTTTCGAGAGCGAAGGCATCCATCGAGTAGGATTCCGACTGCATTTTCGAGTGGAGCGTGGTGGAACAGGTGTAAGGGCCAGTGCCTTCGATGGGCATAATAGGGACTGGTCAGTTGCCCCTGCCAATGCGTGATATGCCTATCGACGTACGCTGCGCTCAGTGCCATGCGAGTTCTTGCTGCCCGCCTGACTGACCTGTCGAGACAGCACCCCTCGCGCTAGGCCTAGGCTCTACCGCGAACTCAGGATCGGACCTGTCTGCACGCTGGATTTGCACTGCCCGCATGTCGGGGAGGACACTAAGCAGCGAGAGCAATGGCTCTCCGCCAGACTTGGTCGACCAACCCGCGTTCTCCCTCGTGACAAGCCCAGAACGCATATCGAACCAGACGCCGCGCAGGTCGTCTTCTTCGAGCATGCAACTGCCGGTCTCGGTCTCGATTGTCAGCCCCTTGTGGTCGCAAAGGCGTGCCCGGAACGAAGAACGGGCATCGAGTGTCGTGAGTTCGCCATGCGCTACAGTGAGCGCCGCTCCTATCGAGGCCATAAAGCCTTCGAAACTGCCGCTCGAGACGCCAGCATTCTTCAGGGCACGGGCGATCGGCTCAAGGTGCTCCGGCAATCCGACATCGACGGTATAGTCGTGTATAAAGACCGGGATCGCAACTTTCGAGAGATAGTGCTCCATCAAAGGGCGTACATCTGACCAGTCGAGATTGCCATTGCCGCATCCCAGCTGCGGGAACGAAATTTCGGTGATACCCTTATCAGCATAGGCCGAGACGAACTTCGAGAGTCCCTGTTCGATCCACTCGATCTGCGACGGATTGCGCCAATGGACCTTTGTTGGGAAGTTCAGCACCCAGCTGCCTTTTCCCCGCCAGAGCCAGAGCTTTCCAGGCTCGAGCTCACGCTGATCGCATATCCGTTTGTAAGCACGGAACATGTCCGGTTCGCGCTCCTTGAAGGCATGAGCCAGCCCCTTACCCATGACCCCGACGCAGTTAACTGTGTTCACCAGAGTCTGAGCCGGCGATTCAAGAACGCTCGTCCGGCGATAAATCAGCATCGACCGCTCTCCTTGGGGCGATGTATGGCTACGCACATCGCCGCCTCATTATGGAACATTATGTGAACAGATGCTCTAGCAAATCTGCGACACGCTGTCCAGCTAAGGCCATGAGCTTGAAAATCTAATTCTTGACGAACGGCAACTTCGGGACCGCCTACGATCTCGGACACGACACCCAAGACTTTACGATGTCTGCTTTCCGGCGCATAGTTCGCCACGCCTAAAAACCGCAACAGGGCAAAAAAAGCTGGAATAGTTCTGCCAATTTGGCCAAATCACCCCCCCCCCCCCCCTCACACCACATTCCCATAAACCCAGTCCGACCTGTCCCGCATCCCCGGCAAATTGTAATGCGCGATCGCGCCTTCGTCCGAGATCCGGTCACTCGGCCGCACCGTGTTCCATTCGTTGGTGATCTTGCGCTTCAGCACCTTCCATTCAACGCCCCGCTTTTCGAACAGGTCGATGTAGCGGCCGCCGCAGAAGAAATCGTGGGGGGCGTCGATCTGGGCGGCGTATTTTTCGGCGTAGCGTTCCCCGAAGAATTCGGTCACGGCCTCCAGCCCGCCGGGGCATAGCTGGTAGGCCCAGTAATAGCTTTCCGAGGTGGCGAAGTTTCCCTGCACCTCGATCACCGAATGCATGATCGCGTGCATCCCGTCGATCACCCGCTTGCGCAGGTCGCCCATGATGAACTGGGCGAATTCGTGGGCGTTGCCGGTGAAGCTGCCGTGGTCGTCGGTGCCTTCGGGCCAGTAGACTTCGCGCAGCAGTTCGACGTCGAGCCGGTCGATGGCGCGGCAGTAAAGCTTGAGCCGGGTGTCGATCGCCTGGCGGTCGAGCATATCCTGCACTTGCGCGTCGCGGTCCATTTTCGGCTCTCCCGGATGATATTGCCAATCATGGTAAGCAAGCATACTGTCTTGTCAATCGGGAGAGAATCATGAGTGCCGATCCGACAAGTCCGGTCCTTGCCGCCGCCTGGCAGCGGTTCCATGCCACGCAGACCGAAGTGCTCGGCTGGATGACCGGCGAGAAGCGTTTTCACGACTGGCCGCAGCACCGTGCCAAGGCCTATCACACGATGATGGAAGCGCTGGCGATGTGCTATAACTTCGCCGTCGCCCCGCGCATGCTGCACCCGCGCGTGCAGGTGAACACCGGCTGGTTTTCGGACTATTACACGCTCGGCCAGAACGGGCCGGACCTGCACTATGCGCTGTTCTTCCTCGACGGCGCGCAGACCTATCGCCTCACCGGCGACTATGGCGACTGCAAGCTGATCCTGTTCCAGCTGATCAACCACTTGTCCGGCCACCAGGATTCGCGCGCCATCGCCGACCATGATCTGGCCGAATTCGTCAACGCCGACGGCACCTTCGATATCGTCATTTCGGCAGAGCGGCAGGACGGCCACTGGATCAGGCTCGATCCCGATTGCGATCGCCATTTCGTGCTGATGCGCCGGTTCATGGCGGGGCCACAGTCGCGCCCGGCGACACTGAGGCTGGAGCGCACCAGCCCGCTGCCCGACAATCACTACGATGCCGACGAGTTTGACGAAGCTGCGATGGCGCGGCGGATTGATGCCGCGACTGCGTTCCTCAAGTACCTGATCAATGACTTCAACCTCAAGCTGTTCACCACCTATGTCGGTGTTGGCGGCGGGATGAACAACATGGCCTTCCTGCCCGGCACGATCACCAGCCAGGTGGGGAGCTCGTTCTCCAACTATGCCATGGCCGGCTTCGATCTGGAGGAGGACGAGGCGCTGATCATCTCGCTCGATCCGCTGCCCGACGGGGTCTACTGGTCGTTCCAGCTGGGCGATGTGTGGTCGCGCTCGCTCAACTACATGTACCGCCAGACCTCGCTCAACATGGCGCAGGTGGTAATGGACAGCGACGGGGCCTGCCGGGTGGTGGTGGCGCATAGCGACCCTGGCGTCGCCAACTGGCTCGACACCAGCCGGCGGCAGCAGGGCACGGTGGTGTTCCGCAACTACAAGGCCAGCGGCCAGCCGGTGCCGAAGACGATCAAGGTCAAGCTTTCCGATGTCGCCGCGCATTTGCCGGGGGATACCAGGCGGGTGAATGCAGTGGAACGCGCGGCCTACCTCAAATCGCGCCATGAGGCCTATCTGGCGCTGCACGGGGAATGACCGCATGACCAGCCGCCGCGAAGCCTGGGTGCCGCCTGCCCGTCCGGACTGGGTATCGCGGGTCAACGCGGAAGGGGCGGGGCTGGACCTGGTCAGTGTCGTCCCGCTCGATCCGGAATCGCTGATCGCGGCGGCCTGCCGCAACACCGGCCTGAGTGATTTCGGCTCGGATGACTGGCGCGAGCCATTTGCCATCTTGATGAAAAGCTTCGACGAGGAAGCGCAGCTTCATCTGATGGGCCGGATCATGACCCGATCGGACATGCTGATGTTCCTCGAAGGCCGGCTGCGAGTTGAGGATGCCTATCGCCGCCATCCCGAGATCGCGGACGAAGTGATCGATGCGCCGCTGTGGGTGCTGGGGCAGGGGCGCACCGGCACGACCATGCTGCAGACGCTGCTGTCGCTCGATCCCGAAAACCGCACGCTGATCATCCGCGATGCGCTGTTCCCGGTGCACAAGGACGGCGATCCGAATGGCTGGTTCGATGTGGCCGACCACCGCATCCGGATGTGGAACCGGGTGACGCCCGAAGTCGCCTCGATCCACGATTTCGCCGCGCATGAGCCGATCGAAATGATCATGATCGAATCGATGAGCTTTCAGCAGCCGGCCTGGCTCAACCTCTATGGGCTGGCGCCGAGCCATACCATGCACGTGCTGCAGTCCGGCGGGCTTGAACGCGCCGTCGCCTATGGCAAGCGGGTGCTCAAACTGCTGCAGTGGCAGGCGCACCGCGAGGGTGAGCCGGCGAAGCGCTGGGCGCTGAAATCGCCCGATCACATCCGCTATATCCCGACCCTGCTGGCGGCCTATCCCGACGTTCGGCTGATCTGGGCACACCGCGATCCGGTGAAAGCGATGGCATCCGCGGTGAACATGATCGGCACACTGACCTATGTGCGCAGCGACCAGAAAGTCAGCGAGGGCATGTTCGATGCCATCACCGATCCGCATGCGACCGCAGCCTCGCTCTCCGCGCCGATTGACCTGATCGAAAGCGGGCTGATCGCGCCCGGGCAGCTCTGCAATCTGCAGTATGAGGATCTGATAGCTGAGCCGGTCGAGACGGTAGCAAAGGCCTACGAATTCTTCGGGCTTGAACTCGGCGCGCCCGCCCGCGCGGTAATCGCAGCCCACCTTGCCGCGCATCCCCGCCATAGCCGCCCGGCGCACCGTTATGACGACGGCGACACTGCGCGGATCGACGAGGAGCGCGCGATGTTCCGCCGCTATGAGGAATACTTCCGGGTGCCCCGAGAGATATGAAGTGCGAAATCTGATGGTCGGCACGCTGGTGCAAGACCTGAAAGACGGCCAGTGGCGGGACTGCCTGGTCACCGGCGCGGTGCAGCCGTTCGCCCCGGTCTTGCCCGAGGACGACTACCTCCACCCTGCGCCGCCCGATGCTCACTTCACCCTGATCGAGACCAATCTCTACGGCTTCAACATCCCCGAGGCCGATATCAACTGCAACATCTATGCGCTGTGGCACCCGGTGCTGAAGGTGATGTGGGTGCAGTGCTGGGTGCTGAAGGGCGCACGGGTGCTGCCGCATCAGCTCGCCGCCGATTATTTCATCGAGCACCACTATCTCCCGGCGGTTGCGGACAATGCCGACTGGTCGGTGCAGATGGGCTCAGCCACGCTCGGGATCACCATGGTCCGCCCGCTCGAGGAAATGCGCATCCGCATCACCGACCAGCCGCGCGGCTTCGATCTGGACCTGACCTGCACGGCAGCCCTGCCGCCGGTGGGGCGACCGGGCGGGCACCACTTCACGCAATTGCTCAAGACCAAAGGCTCGCTGCTACTGGACGGGCAAAAGTTCGCCATCGACGGGCATTACATGCGCGACCGTTCATGGGGCTACAACCGCCCCGAGCAGGCCGAGCGCGCGCCGCCCTACCGCTGGATGACCGGGTGGTTCGGCGATGACAGCGCCTTTGTCATCGCCTGGCTTGACACGGGCCTGCTCGACGGAGCCGAGTTCGGACCGGACTGGAACGCGCTTGTCGAAGGCCCCGACGCCAGCGGCGCAAACAAGTGGGAATCGGGCGGACCGACGCCCAGTCTCAACCTGCGCAGCGGCTGGATCGCCATCGAGGGGCGGGTCGTCCCGGTCACGCAACTGCGCTTCCGCACCCTGACCGGCGGGGACAGCCGCCTGCTGGTCAAGGCGGTCGAGATCGAACTCACCGATGCCGAGGGCCGGGTTCACCGGGTGAGGGGCGAGACCCGATCGATGATCCCCAAGATGTATTGGGGCAACCTGATCACCTACATGCACGCGATGAAGCTGAGCATGGACGGCAGGGAAGGCGCGGGCGATTTGATGGACACTTATTCGGCATGGCATGTGGGCGGCCACGGGCTGTAGCGAGGGATAGCGCGATTGGTGAAGCGCACGCCCCCTTGCTTCCTCCCCATTTGGACTGCGTCAAAATGGAGAGGGTCCATTGCGCTGCAGTCTTATACCAAGCGCCCGATGAAATGACCTCTCAAGCCCCTCCTGTTGAGCTGCGCTCGACTGCGTCTCAGAGGAGGGGCAGGGCTATCGCATATTCCGAACTGCCCTTTCTTCTCCCCTCCCGCTTGCGGGAGGGGTTGGGGGTGGGTGAGTCTGCATTTGGCGCGAAACCGTCGATTTCGTCCGACTGGCCCACCCCTAACCCCTCCCGCAAGCGGGAGGGGAACTGGGATCCACAGGCACCGAATGGAATATGCGCCTGAAGGGGAGGGGAGCAGAGTTGGTGCAATGGGCGATTGGTATTAGGCGGGATCATTGCGGGTCTCCGCGCACTCCGAGCTGATCGACAAATGCCATGTAGCGGGCGAAAGCCTGGGCGATCCCGTCGCGGCTCAGGCCATAGTCAGCCAGAGCATAGCTGTGGCGGCCGAACTTGCCCGGCTGGTTTGCCGCGTCCCAGCTTTCCATCCGGGCGAGACTGGTCGGGGAAAGCTCCATTCCAAGCCAGTCCCAGACCCGTCTTACCAGCGGCTCGACCGGTCCTGTCACCTCGCCGAAAGGGACATCGCAGATGGCAAGATCCGGTCGCAGGTCGAGGTGCCGGTCAATCGCGAAAGCCTGCCCGGCGACATATCCGGCCGGTTCCGGTCGTGCATCGGTGAACGGCTTGAAGAAGCATTCGAGCAGCTTCAGCCCGGACGGCATGGTGTCCACCGGGCTGCGATGAGTCATGACCAGCCGGGTGTCGGGAAAGGCCTGCAGCAGCAGCGGTTCCATCCCGGAATAGAGCGGACTCTTGAGCAACCATGGCTTGCCTGCCTCGGTCAGGCCCTGCCACTGGAGGTACTTGAGCACATCGCGCAGCAGCCTGAACTGGGCGCTCATGTCCTGGCCCATCAGCCAGCCAAGATAGGAAGGCAGCGGCGCCCAGCCCATGAAGCACGGGGTCATCAGCGAGTGCTCCAGAATGAAGCTCTCCTCTTCGGGCTCGTGCGTTGCCATCGGGTGGCCCGCCCTGGTTTCGGGCGAACTTTCATCGAACCATCGGACGAAGGCCTCGGTGCCGTCAATCCGGGCTTGCGGCGATTCCGTGCGGTCGCCAGAGATCAGCGCGGGAAAGGTCACCTGCCAATAGGGCAGCCAGTTGAAATCGCCCGATGCGGCCATCAGCTTCTGCAGTTTGGTCGATCCGGTCCGGCCCATGCCGCAGATGAAGACCGGCGCCGGCACCTTCTCGTCGTGGATCTCGGGATGGGCGGCGAAGTCGCGCAGCATGCGCAGCCGGTTGGAGAGAATCCGCACGAGCTTGTCCTGCATGCCCCGCGCGCCCGCCTGGTGCAGCTGGCCCTCGCTGTTGAGCGATTCGACAAGCATACCAAGTGGAACGGCAATGGCGCCGTCGTCGTAATCGATACCGGTCCCGGCGCGGGCCTGCGCCATCAGGGTATCGGCTGACGGGACCGGGAAATTCACCGCAGGAGGCCCTTGGGTTTGAGCACGCCCAATTCGGAAACCAGCCGGATGCCCGGGGCGGCGGCGATCACATCCGGAACGCGGTTGATCATGCAGGCGGCGGATGTGTGGACGGCATGGGTGCGATCGACCCGCACTTTCGATGCGGGCATGCCGTCGATCTCCCACACCATGTGTTCGCTTTCGCCTTCCGGAAGAATGCGCAGTTCGATGTGGGTTTCGGCGCTGACGCCCTCGGCGGTTTCGACAGTGGCGACGATCCGGGTGCCGATGACGGTGCCCGGTTCAAGCTCCTGATCGAGCAGGCGGCACCACACCGGCTTGTCGGACAGCACCGGCTCGCGGCGTTCCTCGACCCGGGTGACCTTGTAGCCGAGGGCATGGAGCACATGGTGCGGGATCAGTTTGTACAACCCGCCGATGGGGCCGAGCTGGCCGCCCATGTGCAGCGCGAATTCATCCTGCGTCATGCCCACGCCGCAGACCCGCATCAGCGCCAGATTCGCGGCCTGCGCATCGGTGATGCTCTTGTGGAACAGGCTGTCGATCCGCGTCGCCGGGCCCGCCGCAAGAATTCCCGCCCAGATGCGCGAATGATCCCAGATGCCGGTACCGGTGAAGCTGGCTCCGCCTGCCCGGGCCAGCTCGTCGATACGCGCTGCCAGAACCGGGTCGGCCCCGGCCGGGAAATAGGCTTCCGCGCCGTGACAGATGACGTTGATCCCGGCACTCAGCAGCCTTTCGTAGATCGGCATGTTGGCGGCCAGCCGGTCCGACACCGCAACAATCGCCGCGTCGGCCTTGCAAGCGGCGAAATCGGCGATCTCGCAATCTTCGATCCGCACGCCAAGCTCGTCGGGCAACCCGGCCAGTGCGCCCAGGTCCTGCCCGATCTTGTCGCCCGCCCGGTTCCAAGCCGCGACAATCGGCCAACCATAACCCGCCGCGATGCGCACGGCCTCAAGGCCGTATTGGCCGGTGCCGTAGAAGGCGATGCGCGGCTTCAAGCCTTGGTGCTCACCGGCGGACGGATCACCATCTCCTGAATGTTTACAGCTACCGGCGTCTCGAGGATGAACTGCACGGCATTGGCGACATGGACCGGGTCGCCGATCACCCTTGCCATGTCCGCGCTTTCGGGATCGATGCCCGCTGCCGCCATGTTGCTGCCCAGATTGGCGACAGTCTCGGGCAGGAAGCCGCGCATCAGCTGGGTGGCGAATCCGCCGGGGACTATGGTGGCAACGCGGATGTCGTCGTTTTCGAGTTCGGTGCGCAAGGTCTCGCCGATCATTTCGGCGGCCTTCTTGCTGATGCCGTAGACGCCGGGTTCCTCAAAGCGGCCCTGGACCGAGCCGATGTTGATGATGTGCCCCGGCTTGCCGTGCGCGCGCATCGCCTCGACAGCGGCCTGCGAACCTTCGAGCATGGCCATGACATTGATGTCGAGCATCGCCTGCCAGCGCTCGATGGTCCCGGAGAGCAAGGGCTCGGGGTGCATCACACCGGCGTTGTTGATCATCGCGAACAGATGCGGGTGGCTCGCGCCAACCTGTTTGACCAGCGCCGCCAGAGGCCCGCGCTGGCGCAGGTCCATTGCCGCGATCCGGGCCGGCGGTCCGCCTGCATCGGCGATCATCTGCGCGGTATTGGCGAGCTCCTCTTCGCTGCGCCCGACCAGCCAGAGTTCGGCACCCGCGGCGGCAAGCTTGACGGCTATGGCGCGGCCGAGGCCGCTGGAGGCACCGGTGACAATCACTGCTCGTCCGGCAAAGGAATCGGTCATATGTGGCTTTCCCATTTTTGGCCCCTATTTTTGGCCCCTATTTTTGGCCCACGCTTCTAGCGCTCACGCTTGCAGCCTCATCGTAGCAAGGCCTGAAACAGTATGCTAGCTGACGATTTCGCCTGACCTTGAAAAGGAGAGCAACATGACCGGCAACCCTTTTTCGCTGGCGGGCAAGGTGGCCGTTATCACCGGATCATCACGCGGAATTGGACTGGGGGCGGCGCAAAGCATGGCCATGCTGGGCGCCAGCGTAGTGATCTCCTCGCGCAAGAGCGAAGCCTGCGAGGCGGTAGTGGCGCAGCTGGCGGAGGCGGGGCACCAGGCGCTGGCAGTCCCCGCGCACGCCGCCCGCGAGGACGATGTCGAACGGCTGATCGCCGCCACGCTCGAACGCTTCGGGCGCATCGACATCCTCGTCGCCAACGCCGCGATCAATCCCTCGTTCGATCCGCTCACCGAACTGCCCGAAGACAGTTTCGCCAAGATCATGGAAATGAACGTGCGCGGCCCGCTCAGGCTCGCCCGCCACGGCCTGCCACATGTCGCGAAACAGGGCGGGGCGATGGTGATGGTATCGTCGGTTAATGCCGCTGTCGGCATGAAGGGCAGCGGTGCCTATGGACCATCGAAAGCCGCTCTCGAATCCATGACCCGGCAGCTTGCGGTCGAATGGGGCGGGCGCGGTGTGCGGGTCAATGCGGTGGCTCCGGGTACGGTCCGCACCGACATGATCCGGGCCCTCGTCGCGCAGCCGGGATTTCTTGACGGCATCCTCTCGCGCACCCCGGTCGGGCGCATCGCCGAACCGGAGGATCTGGGCAATGTCATCGCCTTCCTCGCCTCGGACGCTGCCCGCCATATGACGGGGCAAGTGCTCACCGTCGATGGCGGCAGCAGCATCCTGCGCGGCCCGGCGTGATAGGTCCTTGCCAAGCACGGACAAGGCGGCAATAAGGTATGCAAGCAAACTAGTTTTGGGAGAGACTCGGGTGGCCAATGATTTCGACGTGATTGTCGTCGGTGGTGGCGGTGCCGGTCTTTCGGCGGCGATCGAGGCGACCAGGGCCGGGGCCTCGTGCATCGTGCTGGAGGCCGATACCAAGCTCGGCGGGGCGACGGCGGCATCGGCGGGGGTGTTCTATGCAGCGGATACCAGCGTCCAGAAAGCACGCGGGATCGCCGATTCGGCGGACGCCATGTTCGAATATGTCATGGCCATCAACCAGTGGGCGCTCAAACCCGACATCATCCGCTTTATCTGCGACCACAGCGGCCCGGCGATCGAATGGCTGATCGAACTGGGGGTGAAGTTTCCGCCCGAATATCTGGTCTGCTCGGGCGTCGATATCGTCCCGCGCGGCCACCCCAGCGAGGGCGCGGGGCATGGCATTGCCGAGCGGCTGATCAATGCGGCGGGGGCTTTGGGCATAGAGACGGCGCTTGGCACGCGGGTCGAGCGGCTGCTGGTGGAAAATGGCCGCGTCGTCGGGGTTCACGCCGGGGGCATGGATTTGCGCGCGGCGACCACCGTGGTCACCACCGGCGGCTTTGGCAACAATCCCGAGATGGTCAAGAAGCACTTCCCCTCGGCCGCCCAGCATAATCCCTGGACCTGGGCGGTGCACGAAGGCCTGCCCTTTATTCTCGGCGACGGGCTGCGGATGGGCGAAGAAATCGGCGCAGGGATTGTCGGCCACGATGCCGGACTGCCGCTGCCGACATCGGGCTTCGGCAAGTTCATCGAGGCATTCCTGCCGCCATGGGTAATGATGGTCAACGACGAGGGCCGCCGCTTCGTGCCCGAATGCGCGGCCTATACCGTGGTCGGCTACCTGATCAACGAGCAGACCAATGCCCACGCGTGGTGCCTGTTCGACGAGCCGACGCTGGTCGAGGCGAGCAACGACAGCTCCTACCTCGACCCCTACAACGCCGGGATCACCACTCCGATCTGGGAAGAGGAAACCCTGCGCAAGAAGGCTGCCGAAGGCCGCATCAAGGTGGGCGCGACGCTGGGCGATCTGGCGGCGCAATGCGGCATCGATGCCAGGGCGCTGGCCGCGACCACGGCGCAGTACAACGCCGATTGCGCGGTGGGCGAAGACCTTGGCTTCCTCAAGAAGAGCAAGAAGATTTTCCCGCTGAAGCAGGGACCGTTCTACGCGGTCGAGGTCAAGGCGGCGATCATCGGGCTTACCGGGGCGGGCCTCGACGCCAACCGGCAACTGCGCGTGCTCGACACCCACGGCGCGGCGATCCCCGGGCTCTACGGCGCGGGCGAAGTGCTCGGCGTGGTCCAGGGCAAGCGTTACGCGGGCGGCGGTTTCAGCATCGGCCCGGCAGTCATCCTCGGGCGCGAGGCAGGCCGACGGGCCGCGGCCGAAGCGCTGGCGGGCAAGGGAGAGCAGTCATGAGCAACAGCCGCGTCGAGGAAATCCAGGCCGCCTATCTGGCCGAAGAGGGCCGCCGACTGGACAAGGTCTATAAGGCCAGCGACCTGCCTCTGTCCTACGATGCACTCACCGCCGAATGGTTGAGCGATGCGCTCGGCTCGGCTCACCCCGGCGCTCAGGTGACTGGGTTCGAACTCGGCCCGGTCGATTCCGGCAGCGCCAACCGCCGCAAGATCGCGGTGACGTGGAATGCAGCAGGCATAGCGGCGGGGCTGCCGACGCGGCTGTTCTGCAAGGCAACCCATGATCTCGCCAACCGCGTGGTGCTGGGCATCAGCGGCGGGGCTTACGGCGAAGTGGCTTTCTTCAAGCACATCCGCCCGCTGCTGAATATCGAAGCGCCGGTGTCCTATTTCTCCGCATTCGATCCGCAGAACATCAACTCGCTGAGCATCCTCAAGGACATCTCGGACGATGTGCTGAGCTTCTGCGACCACCATACCGACATGACCCGCGCCCGCATCGAAAGCGAGATGAGCCTGCTCGCCGTCGCGCATGGTCAGGGGTATGGCGATCCGGCGGTGCGCGACGCCTTGCAGCACATCGGCACCTGGCCCGAATTCTTCACCAAAACGCTCGATTTCGGCATGAAGGAGGGCTCCAGCCAGGGCTTCCTCGACGCCGAAGAGGTGATCCCGGCGGCAACATGGCGGCGCTTTCCCGAAGTGTGGGACAAGACCATCCAGTCGGTGGAGCTGCACAACCAGCTGCCGCTGACGCTGATGCACGGCGATGTCCATCTCAAGAACTGGTACATCGCCGGCAATGGCGAAATGGGGCTGGGCGACTGGCAGTGCGTCAGCCGCGGGCACTGGAGCCGCGATGTCTGCTACGCCATTGCCTCGGCGCTGACGGTGGAGAACCGCCGCGCCTGGGAGAGCGATCTGCTGCGCTTCTACCTTGACCGGCTGCACGCCGCGGGCGGGCCCAAGGTGGCGTTCGACGATGCCTGGCTGGCCTATCGCCAGCAGCTGATGACCGCGCTGACCTGGTGGACGATCACCCTGCGCCCAACCGACGACCTGCCCGACATGCAGCCGCGCGACATCACCATGGAGATGCTCCGCCGGATCGGAACGGCCGTGGACGATTGCGGTTCACTGGACAGTTTTGGATAGTGTAAAGTGCCTGGATTCCGGAACTCCGCCAATCCTCCCCCTGTGGGGCAGGGCTATCGCATATTCCATTCGGTGCCTGTGGATCCCAGTTCCTCTCCCGCTTGCGGGAGGGGTTAGGGGTGGGGCAGTCGGACGATATCGACACTTTCGCGCCAAATTCAAACTCACCCACCCCCAACCCCTCCCGCAAGCGGGAGGGGTGACGAAAGGGCAGGTCGGAACTCCGCCAATCCTCCCCTTGTGGCGGAGGTGCCGAGTGGAGCGAGGCGGAGGGGGTCAGTTTTTTCGCATCGGTCTATCTCATGCCCCCTCCAACCCACCTGCGGTGGGCCACCTCCCCCAAAGGGGGAGGATCGAATTGGCAGGACCGTCGCTGCAAGACATTGGGCTTGCAGGGTAGCCTAATAGTCGCAGTTTCCCGCCAAACGATAAGGCTGTTGCCGATATCCCACAGCATCAGTCACAAGCGAATGATAGGCTTGCAAACTAATTGGTCCCGGGTTAGTCCTTCGCAAGGGCAAGAGCGGGAATTGAATTCCTGCCGGGCGGATAGAGGGAGGAGCCGGAGTTGGTTTACGACCCGATCATGGCGCTTCAGGCGATCGATCAGAACGCGACGCTGATTCTGCTGTGCCTGGCCGGGGCGCTGGGTTTCAGCTTCGTCTATTTCATCATCGGCATCCGCATGGCCATCCGCCAGAAAGTCTATGTCGAACCCTTCCTCGGGGCGTCGCTGTTCTTCTGGCACGATCTGAGCTTTTCGCTGCATTATCAGACCTGGATGACCGTCTATGGCGGCCATTGGTGGCTGATGCTGTGGACTTACGGCCTGATGGGCACGGTCGCGCTGGAAGCATTCCTGATCTACCAGTTCATCAAATACGGCCGGAAAGAGATTTTTCCGGAGATGTCGCAAGGCCAGTTTACGGCGATGACGCTGGCTGCGGTGGCGGCGGTGGGTGTGCTCTGGTTCTTCGTGAAGGCATCGCTCAACGACCCGCTCTATTTCATCACCTTCGCGGTCACCGCCTTCTGGTCGACGCCGTTCCACACCGGCATCATGCTGCGCCGCCGCAGCAGTGCCGGGCAGTCGGTGTGGATGAACCTGTCGGTAGTGATCCTGTTCAGCTGCGTCTCGGCGGCATTCATGATCGCGGTGCCCGCATTCCGCTCGCCGATCTATCTCGCGGTATTGGCGGTGTTCGTCACCTGGCCGCTGTTCAACATCTGGTTGATTCGGCGGATGCCGGCCAGCCCCGCCTACCAGGAGCCGATGCCGATCCGCTTCGCCCCGCAAGACCATTCCCAACCGGCGGTGGCTGCCACCGCCCAATAAGCATTCGCGCATTTAAAACACGTTCTAGCTGGAGGATTTCATGAGCAACAAACACCTGGTCGCCCTGCTGCTGGCAAGCGCCAGCTTCCCCACCTTCGCCGCGCCTGCCTTGGCGCAGGACGCGGGCGTGGAGGAGGCTACCGGCGACGAGATCGTCGTCCGCGCCCGCCGCCGCGACGAAACGCTGATCGCGGTTCCGGTTGTGATTACGGCGGTTTCGAGTGAGACCCTGCAGAACCGGGGCATTACCAATCTCGATGGCCTTGCCCGCATCGTGCCGCAGCTTCTGATTGCGCCGCAGGGCGGCTCGGTGCAGGGCGGCAATATCTCGATCCGCGGCATTGCCGGACCGGATTCGAACCCCTTCGGCGACCAGGCCGTGTCCTTCACCGTCGATGGCGTGCAGATCGCCAAGGCGACGGTGCGCCGCATGACCGATTTCGATACCGCGCAGGTCGAAGTGCTCAAGGGCCCGCAGGCGCTGTTCTTCGGCAAGAACTCGATGGCGGGTATCGTCAATATCCGCACCAACGATCCGGGCGACAATTTCGAGATGGGCGCAAAGCTCGGCTATGAATTCGAAGCCCGCGAAATGCGCGGCGAGGGCTATGTCTCGACCCCGATCGGCGAAGGTCTGGGCCTGCGCATCGCCGGACAGTACAGCACCATGCAGGGCTATCTGATCGACCAGACGCCGACGAACTCAATCTATTACAATGACTCGCGCAACCCTGAAGCCGAAAATTTCGGCATCCGTGGCACTCTGAAATACGATCCGGGCGGCGCGTTCGATGCCAAGCTCAAAGTCACTTACGGCAAGGCCAACCAGAACGGCCCGGCCGCGACCACCGAGTTCACCCACTGCCCGTTCGGTGCGCGACAGTTCTCGTTCATCGGACCGTTCCCCTTCGGCGACAATTCGCAGTGCACGGCGGGCAAGTACACGGTCAACGCCGGCTATGGGCCAGTCGTTTCGCAGATCCCCGCCACGCTCAATTTCTATCGTCCGGACGGCCGGAACTTCTCGCCGCAGAAGCAGTTCCTGTCGGGACTGGTGATGAATTTCCGGCCGTCTGAAAAGATGACGATCACTTCGGCGACCGGCTACTACAAGGTCGATCTCGATCAATGCCAGAACTATGAGAACAGCTTTGCCGTGATCCTGCCGAGCTGCAACACCTATCACAACAAGGAATTCTCGCAGGAACTTAACTTCGTCACCGATCTTGGCGGTCCGATCAACTTCACCGGCGGACTTTATTTCTCCGACACCAAGGCAACCACCGGATCTCTTACATATCTGTTCGGCGGTGCATTCGATCTGCTGGCCCCGGGGCTCGGCGGTCCGACCACCCCGGCTCAAGTCAACAACTACCTGCTGACGCAAAAGGGTTCGGCCTATTCGGCGTTCCTTTCGGTCAGCTTCAAGCCCACCGAAACGCTGGAGATCAGCGGTGGCGGTCGTTATTCCTATGAAAAGAAGCGGCTCACCGATGTCCGCACCGGCGGTGGCATTGCCGAAGTGTTCAATCCGGCGATCTTCAAGGGTATCCTTGACGCATCGACCGTATTGACCACGACGCTCAATGCCAACGGCTATTCGCTGGCCAAGGATCACGACAGCTGGGACGATTTCTCGCCCGAAGCGACAATCACTTACCGCCCCACCGGCGATCTGACGGTATTCGGTTCGTACAAGCACGGCTTCCTGTCGGGCGGATTCAACTCAAGCTCGGTCAATCTGTCGCTGGCCGATCTCGATCTGAGCTACAAACCGCAGACGATCTCGGGCTTCGAGGTCGGGATCAAGGCGCGGGTGGCGGACGGGGCACTGCTGCTCAATGCGGCGGCCTACACCTACAAGATCAAGGATCTGCAGGTCATCAACTTCACCAATGCGACCAGCACCATCCGCAACGCTGCTGCGACCAAGGTTGAAGGCTTCGAGGTCGATTTCAACTTTCGCCCGATGGAAGGTTTGAGCCTCTACGGCGCTGCGGCCTACAATCGTGCTCGATACACCAGCTTCCCTGCCGCACCTTGCTATAATGGACAGGAAATTTTGGATGGCTGCGACCAGGATTACAGCCCGACTGCCAACAATGGTGCCGGTGGGTTCACCACCCAGAACATCGGCGGACAGGAAGTGGCCCGCTCGCCCGAATGGAACATGAGTGCCGGGTTCAACTTCGACACGCCGATCGGCGATACCATGAAACTGGGACTTACCGGCGGCATTGTCCACTCCAGCAGCTACCTGACCGACACGACCGGCTCGCCGTTCGGCCGTCAACCCGCCTATACGCTGCTCGATGGTTCGATCCGGGTGGGGGCAGCCGACGATAGCTGGCAGATGGCTGTAGTCGGCCGCAACCTCACCAACAAGTTCTACTATGTTGCTTCGACCGATGTTCCTTTCACCGGCGGTGGCACCGGTACGGCAGCCGGCACACTCGGCGACCGCTTCGCCTCGGTCTCGCGCGGGCGTGAGGTGATGCTTCAGGTCAGCTTCAAACTGGGCAACTAAGCCGGGCTGGACTTGAGCATCGTCGGTTTGATCTGAACCTTTTTCCCCTCTCCCGGAGGGGAGAGGATACGCAGGCTTGCAAGCTTGCTTGCTAGCCGGAGTTGGTGAGGGGGTTCTGCCCTCGAGAGGTTGGAACCCCCTCACCCAGCTACGCTAGCCGCTGAAGCGGCAAGCTTCGCTACCCCACCGGGAGAGAGGAGGTGTGTTTCAGAATTCAAGCACGATCCTCTAAAAGAGGTCGCCGGATATCGCGTGGCGGCCCGTTGCTTATTTTAAGGTGGCATGATGGCAAGACTTGACGGCAAAATCGCACTGGTAACCGGCGCTTCCCGGGGGCTTGGCGCGGCCATTACCGCAGCACTGGTACGCGACGGGGCGAAGGTGCTGGCCTGTGATGTGCTCGACGATACGGGTGAGGCGATGGCCGCCAGCCACGGCGACCGGGTCCACTTCGCCCATCTCGATGTAACCGACGAGGCGCAATGGGCAACCGCCGTCGCACTGGCAGAATCGCACTTCGGCGGGCTCGACATCCTCGTCAACAACGCCGGGGTCACCGTGGCCGCGACCTTTGACGGGGCCACCATGGAGCAGTTCCGCCAGGTGATGGACATCAACTATTTCGGGACGGTGTTCGGCATGCGTGCCTGCATCGGTTCGATCCGGCGGCGCGGCGGCGGGGCGATTGTCAACATCTCGTCCAATTCGACGCGCAAGATTTTCGAACTTTGCGCCGCTTACAGCCCGACCAAGGCTGCGGTCGCTAATCTGACCAAGGTCGCCGCCCAGCAATGTGCCCGCGAGAATATCCGCATCAACTCGGTTCACCCCGGACCCTCGGCCACGCCGATGCTGCTGGGCGAGGGCCAGAATGCGGACCTGCCGGGCATCAAGGCGGTGATCGACGCCATCCCGATGGGCCGCATGGCAACGCCCGAGGAACAGGCCGATGTCGTCGCCTTCCTGGTTTCGGACGAAGCGCGCTATGTCACCGGGGCCGAAATATTCGTCGATGGCGCGGGGACCGACAATTGACCGATACCCCCATCAGCTTCGCCGATCCTGGCGTCCAGCTATGCCCGTTCCCGGCCTATGACGCGCTGCGCGCCGAGCAGCCGGTCTACAAGGATCCGCTGACCGGCAACTACGTGCTCACCCGCCATGCCGATGTGCGGCGGGCGCTGCTCAATCACAAGGCGCTGCGCAACCGCACCGGGCTCAACACCACCCGCGAGAGCAGCGTGCAGGAGGAAGTCGCGCGGCGCTATGGGGCGCGCGGCTGGCTGCCGCTGGACACGCTGGTCAGCAATGACCTACCCGAACACCGCACCTTCCGGGTGCTGGTCGACAAGGTCTTCACCACCGCCAGGGTCGCTGCGATGGAACCGCGCATTTCGGAGATCATCGCGGAACTGATAGGCGAGATAGCGGGCAAGCCGGAGTTCGATTTTCTCGACGCTTTCGCGGTGCGCCTGCCGATGTATTTCATCGCCGAACAGCTGGGCATCGAAAAGCAGCATATGGCCGATTTCAAGCTGTGGTCCGATGTCTCGGTCGAAAGCGTCAGTCCGCTGATCACACCCGAGCGCGAGATCGAGATTGCCGAACATCTCATCGACATGCAGAACTATCTGGCCAGGGTGATCGAGCGGGTGCGCAAGGTACCCGAAGATACGCTGCTCAGCCATCTCGCCAACACCGAGACTGATGGCCAGCTGCTCGACATGCGCGGGCTGCTGGGGGTGCTCCACCAGCTGCTGATCGCGGGCAACGAAACCACGACGACGACACTGGCCTCGGGAATGCTGCTGCTGATCGAACAGCCCGAACTCGCCGACCTGCTCCATGCCGAGCCGGAGCGGGTGCCGCTATTCGTCGAGGAAGTCCTGCGCACCCGGGCGCCGGTGCAGACGCTGTTCCGCAAGGCAGCGGAAGCGGTCGAGATCGGCGGGGTCACGATCCCCGAAGGCGCGATTGTCGAGGTGCGATACGGCGCCGGCAACCGCGATCCGGAGCAGTTTTCCTGCCCCGCCGATATCGACCTCACCCGGGACAATGCCAATAGCCATCTGGCATTCGGCGCGGGTATCCATTTGTGCATCGGCAACCAGCTGGCGCGCGGCGAACTGCGGCTGGCGTTCACCGCCCTGACGCAGCGGTTCAGGAACTTCCGGCTGTCGCGCGGGGAGGCTGGCATCGATTGGATCACAAGCTATATCGCCTACGGCCCCTCGCGCCTGTGGATGGCATGCGACGAGCGGTAGGATTGTCCTGTTCGCACTAAGCCCGCTCATGTCGAGCGAAGTCGAGACACGTCACGCGAGCTGTCTCGACTTCGCTCGACATGAGCGGGGGTGGTAGATTCTACTTGAAAAGGTACGACAGTAGTGCCGAAGAAAAGACCCTGATCGGAATTCCGCGATGAACGCCACCGAACACGCCTTCCGCACCGAACGGCAGGACGGCATCCTGACCCTCAGTTTTGACCGGCCCGATCACGGCAATGCCATCCCCAGCTGGGCAGTGCCGCAGCTGACCGAACTGTTCCAGTCGGTCGCCGGCGATCCCGCCATCCGCGCGCTGGTGATCCGGGGCGAGGGCAAGCATTTCTCTGCCGGCGGAGACGTCCAGAGCTTCGCCCAGTCGCTCGAGCAACCAGTGGAGGAACGCCGCGCCGATTTCACCGCGCGGCTCGACCGGGTGCGGGCGCTGGTCGAAGCGGTTGCGGCGCTGGATCTGCCGGTGGTCGCAGCCTGCAAGGGCGGGGTCGCGGGCGGAGGACTGCTCTATGTGCTGGCGGCGGACTATGTGCTGGCCGACGAAACGGCGGGCTTCGTTTTCGCCCATCAGCGGGTCGGGCTGGTTCCCGATTGCGGCGTCAGCTACCTGCTGCCGCGCGTGGTCGGCGAGCGGATTGCGACGCAGCTGGTGTTCAATGCCGGGCGGATCGACGCTGAAGAGGCGCAGCGGATCGGCATCGTCAGCCGCATCGTCCCCGCCGCCGATCTCGATACCGAAGCGCAAAAGCTGGCGGCGCGGCTGGCGCGGGGTCCGGCCACGGTGATGAAAGCGGCCAAGCGCCTGATCCGCGCTGCCGCATCGACACCGCTGGCCGAGCATATGGTGAACGAGCGCGATGCCATCGTCCGCTGTGTTGGCGAGCCAGCATTCGAAGAAGGCGTGCGCGCCTTTATCGAGAAGCGCTCGCCCGATTTCACCTGAGGCCCCGATGGCACCGGTCTATCACCCCCGCGCGATTGCCGCACACGCCCCGGACAAGCCCGCGCTGATCATGGCCGACCGTGGCGAGATGGTGACCTATGGCGAACTCGTCCGCCGCGCCGACCAGGCCGCCGCGCTGTTCGCCGCACTGGGCATCGCAGCCGGCGATACCATCGCCATCCTGATCGAAAACCACGTCCGCTATCCCGAACTGATCTGGGGCGCGAAGAACAGCGGCATCCGTTATGTCGCGGTCAGCACGCACCTCAATGCTGCCGATGCCGCCTACGTTATTGGAGACAGCGGCGCGAGGTTGCTGGTGACATCGCGGGCGCAGGCGGCGCTGGCGGGCGAGGCGGTAGCGCTGATTGCCGAGCCGCCGCAGCTGCTGATGATGGACGGGGCAGTCGCGCCATTCCAGCCTTATGAAGCCCTGCTGGAGGCACAGCCTGCCGTGCCGCCCAGTGGCCGCAAGCGCGGTCCGTCGATGCTCTATTCCTCGGGCACCACCGGCAGGCCCAAGGGCGTGCGCACCGAATTTCCCGACGCCCCGCCGGAAGTGCCGCCGCAGCGGCTGCACATGCTGGTCGAGCAATACGGCTTCGATGCGGAGACTGTGTTCGTCAATCCCGGGCCGTTCTACCACGCCGCACCGCAGCGCATCATGGTGACCATCCACCGCACTGGCGGCACCGTGATTGGTTTCGAGGCCTTTGATCCGGCGGCAACGCTGACCGCCATCGGGCATTACGGGGCGACGCACGGCTTTTTCGTGCCGACCATGTTCCGGCGGATGCTGGCGCTGCCCGAGCATGTACGCCGGGCTGCCCGCACCGGCACCATGCGCCACGCCATCCACGGCGCTGCGCCGTGCCCGGTCCCGGTCAAGCGGGCGATGATCGACTGGTGGGGGCCGGTGATTTCGGAACTCTACGGCGGCACCGAAGCGTTCGGCCATACCTTCATCACCGCCCGCGAATGGCTGGAGCACCCCGGATCGGTGGGGCGGCCTGCCTCCAACTGCACGCTGCGGATCACCGGGCCGGACGGGCGGGAAGTGCCGGTGGGTCAGCAGGGCCGGATCATGATGAAGAACGGCATGCATGTCGCCTATCACGGCGATGCTGCAAAGTCGGCCGCGCTCTATGACGAGAGCGGCTTCGCCTCGCTGGGCGATGTCGGCTATGTCGATGGCGACGGCTATCTCTACCTGACTGACCGCGAGAGCCACATGATCATCGCCGGCGGGGTCAACATCTACCCGCAGGAGGCGGAGAACGTGCTGGGCGAACATCCAGCGATTGCCGATGTCGCGGTGATCGGCGTGCCCGACGCGGACATGGGCGAGGCGGTGAAGGGCGTGGTCCAGCTCAACCCGGGCTATGGTGAAAGCCCGGAACTCGCCGAAGACATCATGGCCTTCTGCCTCGCCCGGCTGAGCCGGCACAAATGCCCGCGTAGCATCGATTTCGTTACCGAACTGCCGCGCAGCGATGCCGGCAAGCTGGTCAAGCGGCTGGTGCGCGAACGCTATTGGCAGGGTGAGGGCGGACTGATCTGAACGGCCCTTGCCGTCGTTGCCGGGATGGATGATACGCTATAGTACAAGTCGCAGAAATTCGGCATCACTTCCCCTCTCCCCTCGAGGGGAGAGGATAGCGCAGCTTGCTCCTTCAGGAGCTAGCGAAGCTTGGAGAGGGGTGTGCGACGCCGACAGGGCAGAACACCCCTCTCCAACTATGGCTAGGCAACTAGTTGCCAAGCCTTCGTATCCTCTCCCCTTGAGGGGAGAGGGGTGGTGCCGAGAATGACACTTTTCTATGGAACCAATAACTTCCGGAGAACTGACGCAAAGGGACGCGGCAATGCTTTTCGCGGCTGATGAGACCCAGACCATGCTCGGCGACATGCTCGCGCGGCTGCTCGATGAACGCAATGCCTTCGATGTCCGCCGCCAGCGGCTGATGACGGAGCCGCCCGAGCGGATGGCGCTGTGGCCCGATCTGGCGGAGCAGGGGGTGCTGGGAGCGGCGTTCGGCGAGGAGCAGGGCGGCTTTGGTGGAACCATGCGCGATCTGGCGGTGGTCATGGCGCAACTGGGGCGCTCGCTGGCGGTGGAACCGGTGCTGGCGACTTCGCTCGGCGGGCGGCTGCTGACCGGTGACGTGCCGGCCATCGTCGCCGGCAGCCGGGTTCTGGCGCTGGCGCATGACGAGGGCCATGATCCTTGGGCATTGTCCGCGACAAGCGCAGAGGGAGGCAGGCTGAACGGCCACAAGCCGGTGGTGCGCCATGCCGATCTGGCGCAGGCGCTGGTGGTGAGCGCGGCTGACGGCTGCTACCTTGTCGAAGCGGGAGCCGATGGGCTGGAAATCGTGCCGTTCCGGCTGATCGACGGATCTTCGGCGGCCAGCGTGACGTTCCAGGGCACTCCCGCCCGCAAGATCGGCGATGCCAGCGCCTGCGCCGAACTGGTCGCGCGGGCCTGCATCGGGCTGGCCGCCGAAGCATGCGGGATCGTCGACGCGCTCAACGCCGCAACCTTTGCCTATTTGCGCACCCGCCAGCAGTTCGGCGTTCCGCTCGCCAGCTTCCAGGCCCTGCAACACCGCGCCGCCGACATGTTCGCTGCCGGCGAGGAACTGCGGGTGCTTACTGATCGCGCCATCGCCGCACTCGATGCCGCAGCGCCCAATGCCCATGCGCTCGCCGCCGCCGCCAAGGCGCTGGCCGACGATGCCGGCAAGCGCGTCGGCCATGCGGCGGTGCAACTGCATGGCGGCATGGGGGTGAGCGACGAGCTCGATATCAGCCACTACCTGCGCCGGCTCGCGGCGATCCGGGCGGAGTTCGGCGGGGCCGATGCCCACCGCGCCCGGTTCGCTGCGCTGGGCGGGGCCAGGCTCTCCGAGTCTGCGGAAATGGCGGCATTCCGGGGTGAAGTTCACGAGTTCGTCAACTTATCGCTGCCCGCCGACATCGCCGCAAAAGGCGCCCGCGGGCTGAAGTTCGCCAAGTCCGACTATGTCTGCTGGCAGAAGATCCTGCACCAGAAGGGCTGGTTCGCCGCTGCCTGGCCGCGCGAAGCCGGCGGGGCAGGGTGGGACCTTGAGCGCCAGCTGGTGTTCGCGCAGGAAGCGGCGCTGGGCAACGCGCCGATGATCGTGCCCTACGGCGTCAACATGGTCGGCCCGGTGATCCAGGCTTTCGGCACCGAGGCGCAACAGGCCCGCCATCTGCCGGGGATCCTGTCCAGCGATGTCTGGTGGTGCCAGGGCTATTCCGAGCCCAACGCCGGCTCTGACCTCGCCTCGCTCAAGACCGCTGCCGTGCTGGACGGCGATCACTACGTGGTCAACGGCACCAAGATGTGGACCACCGAAGCGCATTGGGCCGACTGGATGCACTGCCTGGTCCGCACCGGCCGGGAGGGCAAGCCGCAGCACGGCATCAGCTTCCTGCTGATCGACATGACCACGCCGGGGATCACCATTCAGCCGATCGTCACAATCGATGGTCAGCACCACGTCAACCAGCTGTTCCTCGACGATGTCCGGGTTCCCTCGGAAAACCTTGTCGGCGGGGAAGGGCAGGGCTGGTCGATCGCCAAATTCCTGCTCTCGCACGAACGGGTGGCGATTGCCGATACCGGAGCCAAACTTCGGCTGCTGAGCCAGATCAAGGCGAAGCTGGCGGCGATGCCGGAGGGACCGGCTCGATTGCTGCTGGTGCAGAAGCTGGCCGATGCGGAAATCCAGCTGCTGACACTGTGCGCCCTGGAGGCCGAATATGTGCAGGGCTGGGCGGGCGGCGGATCGAAGGAGGGGCCCTCGGCCTCGGTGCTCAAAATTCGCGGGACCGAGATCCTGCAACTGCTTTCCGAAATCGCGCTTGAAATCGCAGGCCCGCTGGGCGCGGCGCACGATCCGGCGGACCTGCATTTGCCAGCAGACACCGCGCTGACCCCGGCGCAGGCGGCCAGCACGATGGGGCACCAGTATCTCTACGGGCGATGCTGGTCGATCTTCGGCGGCACGAACGAAGTGCAGCGCAATATCATCGCCAAGGCGGTGCTGGGTTAGGCAGGCCCCGCCACGCTCAGCCGCACCACCGGGATCTCGCGCGGGGTGCGCGCCTGATACTTGGCGTATACCGGAAACTGCGCGGTGACTTTTTCCCACGCCGCTGCGCGTTCGTCGCCTTCCAGCACCCTGGCAGTTGCCCGCGCATGGAGTGTGCCAACGCGGATTTCGCAGTCCTGTGCCGCCATCAGGTTGAGAAACCAGTCCGGGTGATCGGCATTGCCGCCCTTCGATCCGATGACCAGGAAGCCGCCCTCATCGGCGGCGTAGAGCAGCGGCAGATGGCGCACGGTGCCGCTCTTCCGGCCCGCGACGCTGAGCAGCAGCGTCGGTACCAGTCCCGGCAGGCCCAGCGGGGTGGCATCCCACATATGCGCGGCTTCGGGGTCGGTGAAATACTGCTTGATGTGCCCGGCGATCAGCGCGTTGATGTCTTGCGGGATATCCTTGAATGTCGGCACGCTCATGGCTGGACCTCGTCGATAAGCGCCTGCGCGGCGCTGATGAACATCGGGAAATGGACATGCGGCAGGAAAGCCAGCTTGAGATCGTCGGCCAGCCCTGCGATGAAGTTCGCGGCAATCAGGTTCGATGCTGCGGCGTTGCGGACATGCGCCCAGACGCGGAAAAAGCGCAGCGTAGCGGCATCGACCGGTTCGCCTCCGGCAGCCTCGTAGGATGCGATCAGCCGGTTCCAGTCGATGGCATTGCCGATGGTCTCGCGGATATAGCCCAGTTCCTCGGCCGGATCGCCGATATGGGCAAACTCCCAGTCGAGCACGGCGGAGAGCTGGCCGTGGTCGAACAGGAAGTTGTGGAAGCCGAAATCGCCGTGCAGCAGCACCGATCTGCCCTGGCGGCCGGGGACGTTATCCAGCATCCAGCCGAACAGCGCCATCAGCGAGGGCGAGGGCATGTGGTTGTTGGCGAGGAAATAGTCGCGCCAGCCGGAGATGTAGTCCGCCGTGCTCTCGCCCCGCGACTTGCCCCACAGCTCGCTGCGGATCACCGGGTTGAGATCGCCCAGCTCGGTGAGCGGCGGCAGCGTGTGCAGCCGTCCCATGATGCCGCCCAGGCTCTCGGTCAGGCTGTCGGGAATGTCGGTCTGCGCGCCGAAGAAGTTGCCGCCGATCTTGCCCGGCGACTTGCGCATGATGATGAAATCGCCGCCCGGCAGCAGGCGGTGTTTGGTGTCGAGCCAGACCGCGTCAGGGGCCGGAAATCCGCGCGCGAAGGCGGCCTTGATTACGGGATACTCCATGGCGTTGCGGTGGCAGTCGTTGGTCAGCGAGGCCCCTCCGGCAAGATCGCGGCGCATCACGAAGGAACCGGAAAGCGCGGCGCCGGCAACGTCGAACAGGATGGTCTCCTTGCCGAAGCCACCCGCCAGCGGCGCCAGCGAGGTCACGGCCATGCCCGGCTCGCCAAAGCGGTCGCGCAGATAGGCGGTGAGGTTTTCGGCGGTAATGACCACGCTGTCCTCGCCCCTGCCCGCTTCTTCGGGTGCAGCCTGCGCCTGCCGGTTGGCGGCTTCCCAGGCGACGAAGCGCGCGGAAATGGCGTTGCGATCGGCAGCGCTGACTGCCGGGTTTGCGGCAATGGCCATGGCCAAGGCCTGCGCCTGACCCAGCAAGGCGCGCCACTGCGCTTCCTTGGCGGCCAGACTCGCTGCGGCAAGCCCCTCGGCAATGCCCGATTGCATCACGCCAATCGCCGGATCGGCCTGCGCCAGTGGGTCAATCCCGCCCAGCAGTGCGGCAAGCGCATCGAACTGATTGTCGAGCCCCGCCGCCCCGCCCTTCTCGCGGTTCTTGAGCAGTTGCAAGGCGTTGGCGATGCCCTGTCCGGCCGATCCGTCGGTACCGGAATCGTCCAGCCGCGGCATTAACCGACTGAATTCGGTGACCAGCGCAGCCAGCAGGCGGTCGGCAGGAAGGAGCATTTTGGCGGCTTTCGGAAAATTCGGTCGCTAGCAGACTATTTGCTGGCAAACGGGATGGCAAGGCGGGATCGCGGTGCTATCCATTGCCCCACGAATCCCTGAAGCGTGGAGAGGCGGCATGGCAACGGAAGGCGATTGGAACGCCAATGTCGGCGGCGGCTTCGGCCTTGCCGAACCGCGTCACGAACTGTTCCAGACCGGCTGGACCCACAGCGAGGATTCGCTCACCCAGACCTGGTACTGGGGCTTCAATGTGCCCGAAGCGAAGATCAACTGCTTCGCCTATTGCTGGACCCATCCCAATCTCGATGTCGTCACCGGCGGGCTGATGATCTATCAGGGGATGAAAGCGCAGGCGCTGGCCTGCGAGCTGTTCGACATTCGCGCATTCAACAAGATGGCGCCGATCGTCGGCGACGGCAGCCTTATTCGCTTCCCCAATTCGATGCGGGTCGAGGTGATCGAACCGCTGCACCACATGCGGCTGACCTATGACGATCCTGGCCGGCAGACCTCGGTCAATGTCGATATCCGGGCCACCGCTCCGCCGCTGATGCGCGCCAACAACCAGCATTTCGAGCAGGTGATGAAAGTCACCGGCGATCTGGTGCTGCGCGGGCAGGCCTACACGGTCGATTGCCACAACGTCCGCGACCGCAGCTGGGGTGAACCGCGCCCCGAAGATCACGCGCCATTGCCGCCTTACACCTGGGTAACCGGCGTGTTTGGCGATGACTTCGCCTTCAACCTTGGCGCGCACGACGATCCGGCGCGCGGGCCGGAATGGGCCGGGGTCTATGACCTGCCCGCCGCGTCGATCGTCAAGGACGGCTGGGTGCAAGTGGGAGGAGAGCAGCGGCGGCTGAAGCGCGCCTCCAAGATCACCCGCCGCGAATTCCCGCTGTGCCGCCCGCTTGCCCACGAGATCGAGCTCGAGGACACCGATGGCCGGATCTATGCGATTTCGGGCGAGGTCGTGGCGCAGAGCTGCTGGTCGGGCTGGCCCAATGCCAATGTCTGGCTGGGACTGGTCGAATGGTCGTGGGACTGCCGGCACCGGCTATGGCGAGACGCAGGAAGTGCAGTGGAACGACTATATCTGGCGTTTCGGACAGGAGAAGACGTGACAATGGCGAGCGGAACAATCGGCGTAGGCATTATCGGCGTCCAGCCTGAGCGGAGCTGGGCGGCAATTGCCACAATTCCGGCCATCCAGGCGCTGGGCGGCTACGCGCTGAAAGCGCTCAGCACGACGCGGATGGAATCGGCGCGGGCTGCGGGCGCGGCTTATGGCGTCGCCAACTGCTATGACAACCACCGTGACCTGGTGAACGACCCGGACGTCGATCTGGTTGTCGTCACGGTCAAGGTTCCGGCGCATTACGAGCTGGTCAATGCGGCGCTCGATGCCGGCAAGATGGTCTATTGCGAATGGCCGCTCGGCAACGGGCTGGATGAGGCAGTGGCCATGGCGGACAAGGCGCGCAGCCTTGGCATTCGGTGCGCGGCGGGGACGCAGGCGCGCGCAGCGCCGGCGGTGAACTACATCCGCGATCTGATCCGCGACGGCTTTGTCGGAGAAGTCCTGTCCACCACCCTGATCGGTTCGGGCATGGCCTGGGGCCCGGTCACCGACAACGCCAACGCCTATACCAACACCAGGGCGAACGGCGCGACCATGCTGACGATCCCGGTGGGTCACACCATGGAAGGGCTGTGCCATTGCCTTGGCGAACTGGCCGAGGTTTCGGCGACCATGACGCATGGCCGCAAGACCTTCCTCAATGCCGAGTCCGGTGAAACCCTGCCGATGACCAGCGAGGACCAGATCGCCTTCACCGGCACGCTGGAAAGCGGCGCCGCCATCGCCGTGCATTATCGCGGCGGCTTCTGCCGGGGCACCAACATGCTTTGGGAGATCAACGGCAGCGAAGGCGATATCCAGGTGACGGGCATGGCCGGTCATCTCCAGATGTTCGATGTTGCGATTGCCGGCGGGCGGGGCGATGCGCAGACGCTTGAGGCGATGCCGGTGCCCGGCAAATATGTCTGGACGCCGCCCGGGCTGGCCGGGCCGCCGCTCAATGTGGCGCAGGCGCTGGTCCTGTTCGCCAACGATCTGCGCGACGGCAACCGGACCTGCCCGGACTTCGATGATGCCGTCCAGCGGCACCGGATGATTGCCGCGATCGAACGATCAGCCGCCAATGGAACGAGGGAGACGGTGCGATGAAGACGGTTCTGGTAGTCGGCGCGGCCGGCGGTATCGGCCTCGAAGTGACGCGCGGACTGGTCGCCGCGGGCAGCAAGGTAGTCGCGACGGTGATGGACGCGGCGCAGGCGGACATGGTCAAAGGCGATGTGCCCGGCGTGGCACAGGTGGAGATCGTCGATCTGTCCGATGCTGATGGCACAGCAGAGAAGATCGGCGGGCTGGTTGCGGCGCTGGACCGGCTCGATCAGGTGGTGATCTGTGCGGCCATCGGCACCATCGGCGTCGCCGAACTCACATCTCTGGCCGCGTTCCGGCGGACGATGGAAATCAACACCTTCTCGAACATCGCCATTTTTCAGGCAACTATCGCCGCGCTGCGCGCCACCAAGGGTCGGCTGCTGTGCATTTCGTCGATGTCGGGGCGCTTGGCCATGCCGTTCCTGGGCGCTTACACTGCGTCCAAATACGCTCTGGAGGGCGTGCTCGACATCATCCGGCAGGAAGTGGCGGCGGACGGCGTCAAGGTGATCATGATCGAACCGGGCGGCGTGCGCACGCCGATGGTCAAGGACCAGATCGCGCTCGCGGCCCGGATGGATGCGGCGCTCACCCCCGATCAGGCGGCGCGCTATGGCATGATCCACAAGGGCTTTATCGCGGCGGCGCAGGCGGGCTATGATGGCCTTGCCGGTGGCTCGACGCCAGGACAGGTCGCGGCGGTGATCCTCGGCGCTTTGGCGGCGGACGATCCCGAAACCCGCTATGTCGTCGGCGACGATGCCTCCCAGCTGATCGGCGCGCGAACCGCGATGAGCGACCGCGAATTCGACGGCATGCTGGGCGCGTTCTTTTCCGGCGGGGCATAGGCGGTGAGCCGGATCGGCCAGAAAATTTGCGCCTGGGGCGGGGTGTTCTGCGCCGTGCTGTTCGGCGCAGGCCTGCTGCTGGCAGGCTTTGTGCCGCCGCCCGCGCCCGGCCTGTCGGCGGATGAAGTGGCCGCGCTCTACCGGGATAACGCCGGATCGATCCGCGAGGATGCAGGCGGGGAAGCGGCGGGGTAGGGGCCCACTCCATTCTGCCAAGCCCAATGGGGAGGGGCAACCCGCAGGGCTGACGGAGGGGTTATGCCAACTGCCCGATGAAATGCCCTCTCAAGCCCCTCCTGTTGAGCTGCACTCGACTGCGTCTCAGGGGAGGGGCAGGGCTATCGCATATTCCGACCTGCCCTTTCTTTCCTCCCGCCTGCGGGAGGGGTTGGGGGTGGGTGAGTCTGAATTTGATGCGAAGGTGTCGATTTCGTGCGACTGGCCCACCCAGTCCCCCTCCCGCAAGCGGGAGGGGGACTGGGATGCACAGGCACCAAATGGAATATGCGATAGCCGTGCCCTGAACGGGAGGGGGGCAGAGTCGGCGCAATGGGCGATTGGTATTACTTCTTCGCCTTGTGATCCCGGATCAGTCCGTCCAGCGCCGCGATGCGGGTGCGTTCGGGGGTGTCCTTGGCCAGACCCTTGAGCCGGCAGGTCGCCCACAGGCTCTTGCGTTCGCTCTCCAGCGCCTTGAGGTAGAGGTCGGCCATCAGGTTTCCATCCAGTCGCGGAAGAAGCTGTCGCTGGCTTCGCGCAGGGCGGCGAGGGGGATGCCTAGAACATCATCGCCAACTACTGTCGCAATCTCAACTGCTCCCTCGAAGCGCTTTGCGCTGGCCACGAGGTAGCGGCCTTGATCTTCGCCAAACGCTTCCGAAGCAGTCCACGATGATCCCATTGGTGTTCGCGCTGCGACCCCAGCACTTGCGGCAAGTGCCATTTCCGCCAGGGCGACTACCACGCCACCATCGGAAACGTCGTGAACTGCTGTGACGATGCCGTCGGTGATCAGTCGGCGGACAAATTCGCCATTGCTGCGTTCGCTGTCGAGGTCGACCGCAGGCGGAACGCCAGCCTCACGGCCCAAAATTTCACGAAGCCACAGCGACTGCCCGAGTTGCGTGCCCCAGCCACCGATTAGCCAGATTGTATCCCCCTCGTGGAGGGCGCCAATCGTCGCCATCTTCTCATGGTCAGCCATCAGGCCAACCCCGCCAATCGCTGGCGTCGGCAATATCGCGCTGCCGCCTCCCGTCGCCTTGCTCTCATTATACAGGCTGACATTCCCGCTCACGATCGGGAAATCCAGCGCGCGGCAGGCATCGCCCATGCCGCGCAGGCACTCGACGATCTGCGCCATGATCTCGGGCCGCTGGGGGTTGGCGAAATTGAGGCAGTTGGTGATCGCCAAGGGCGTTGCACCCACGGCGCTCAGGTTCCGGTAACACTCCGCCACCGCCTGCTTGCCGCCCTCATAGGGGTCGGCATAGCAATAGCGCGGGGTGCAGTCGGTGCTCATGGCGAGCGCCTTCTGCGTGCCGTGGATGCGCACCACTGCCGCGTCGCCGCCGCTTTTCTGCAAGGTATCCGCGCCGACCTGGCTGTCGTATTGCTCCCAGATCCAGCGGCGCGAGGCCAAGTCCGGGCAGGCCATCAGCTTGAGCAGGTCCGCGCCGATGTCGGTGCTTTCGGGAATATCGCCCAATGGCGCGACGTTCGCCCAGACCTTGTAGTCCGCAAGGCTCAGCGCCGGACGGTCATAGAGCGGGGCATCTTCGGCGAGCGGTCCCAGCGGAATGTCGCAGACAACTTCGCCCTGCCAGGTCAGCACCATGTGGCCGGTATCGGTAACTTCGCCGATCACCGCGAAATCCAGCTCCCACTTGCGGAAGATCGCCTCGGCCATCGGCTCCTTGCCGGGCTTGAGCACCATCAGCATGCGCTCCTGGCTCTCGCTCAGCATCATCTCGTAGGGCGTCATGCCCTCTTCGCGGCACGGCACCTTGTCCATGTCGAGAATGATGCCGGCCTTGCCATTGGTGGCCATTTCGACGCTGGACGAGGTCAGCCCCGCCGCGCCCATATCCTGGATCGCGACGATGGCGTCGGTGGCCATCAGTTCGAGGCAGGCCTCGATCAGCAGCTTTTCGGTAAAGGGATCGCCGACCTGCACGGTCTGCCGCTTCGGCTTCCGAATCCTCGCCGAAATCGGCCGAGGCCATGGTTGCGCCGTGGATGCCGTCGCGCCCGGTCTTGGAGCCGACATAAACGATGGGATTACCCAGGCCGGTGGCCGCAGAATAGAAGATCTTGTCTTGCTCTGCGACACCCACAGTCATCGCGTTGACCAGGATATTGCCGTCGTAGGCCTTGTGGAAATTGGTCTCTCCGCCCACCGTCGGCACGCCGACGCAATTGCCATAGCCGCCGATCCCCGCGACCACGCCTTGCACCAGATGCTTCATCTTGGGGTGCCTGGGATCGCCGAATTGCAGCGCGTTCATGTTGGCGATGGGCCGTGCGCCCATGGTGAAGACATCGCGCAGGATACCGCCCACGCCCGTCGCCGCGCCCTGATAGGGTTCGATGTAGCTGGGGTGGTTGTGCGATTCCATCTTGAAGATCGCGGCCTGGTTGTCACCAATGTCGATGACGCCGGCGTTCTCGCCCGGCCCGCAGATCACCCAGGGCGCTTCAGTCGGAAGCTTCTTGAGGTGGATGCGGCTCGACTTGTAGGAACAATGTTCCGACCACATCACCGAGAAAATGCCGAGCTCGACCATGTTCGGCTCGCGCCCCAGTGCGTGCAGAACGCGGGCGAATTCTTCCTCGGACAGCCCGTGGGCGGCGACGACATCGGGCGTGATTGTGCTTGCGGTAGTAGGCATGCCGCGCGCCTTAGCGGTGGACGAGGCGCGGCGCTAGATACCCATGCGCTTGACCGGTGGACGCAGCCCCGCCATTGCTGGCGCATGGACGCTCCGGAACTGGCCGAACTGACTTTTGAAGATGCCCTGCGCGGGCTGGAAGAAGTTGTCCGCAAGCTGGAAAGCGGGGAAGTGCCGCTCGACGAATCGATCACGCTTTACGAACGCGGCGAGGCGCTGCGCAAGCATTGCCAGGCGCGACTCGATGCGGCGCAGGCGCGGATCGAGAAGATCGTCGCCGGGCCGGACGGGACGCCCATCGGCACCCAGCCCTTCGACGATCCCGGCCGATGAGCGTGACCGAGATCGGCACGAGGGATTTGCTGCTGGCGGACAATCTCGCGCGCATTGTCCGCGACATGGATTCGGCTTTCGATGCGATGCTGCCGGTGCCGCAGGATGCCCGCGCCAAGCTGGTCGAGGCGATGCGCTATGCCGCGATCGGCGGGGGCAAGCGCATCCGCCCGCTGCTGCTGACGGCGACGGCGGAGATGTACGGGGTCGATCGCGGCATGGCGATCCGGGCGGCGGTGGCGGTCGAATCGATCCACGCCTATTCGCTGATCCACGACGATCTGCCCTGCATGGACAATGACGACATGCGCCACGGCAAGCCCACCGTCCACAAGGCGTTCGGCGAGGCGACCGCGGTGCTGGCCGGCGATGCGCTGCACGCATTCGCTTTCGAGGTGCTGGCAGACCACGCGATGTCGGGCGATCCATTCACCCGGATCGAACTGGTCACTACGCTCGCCAATGCCAGCGGCGCGCAGGGCATGGCGGGCGGGCAGATGATGGACATGGCGGCCGATGGCGGTGCCTTCGATCTTCAGGCCGTCACCCGGCTGCAACAGCTCAAGACCGGGGCACTTCTGGCGGCATCGGTCGAGATGGGGGCGATCCTGGGCAAGATCGCGCCTGAGGGCCGCTCGCATATTCGCGGCTATGCCCGTGACCTGGGGCTTGCCTTCCAGATCGCCGACGACTTGCTCGATCATGACGGCGATGAGGCCAAGGCCGGCAAGGCGCTGCGCAAGGATGCGGTGGCCGGAAAACACACTTTCCTGTCGCTGCTCGGGCCGGAGCGCGCGCGCGAACAGGCGCGGATGCTGGTCGATCAGGCGGTCGCGCATCTCGCCAATCATGGGGCCGAAGCCGATCTGCTGCGGGCGCTGGCCCATTACATCGTGGAAAGGGACCGCTGATGGCCAAGGCTGATGACGGGCGCATCGGCGTTTATCCCGGCACATTCGATCCGATGACCCTGGGCCACGCTGACATCATCCGGCGCGGGGCCAAGCTGGTCGACCGGTTGATTATCGGGGTTACCACCAATCCGTCGAAAGACCCGATGTTCACGCCTGACGAGCGCATGGCGATGGTCTCGCGCGAAGTGGCGGCGATGGGCATTGCGAATGTTACGGTCGTCGGCTTCAACGCGCTGTTGATGAAATTCGCCGAAAAGCAGGGTGCGACCGTGATCGTGCGGGGCTTGCGCGCCGTGGCGGACTTCGAATACGAGTATCAGATGGCGGGGATGAACCAGCATCTCAACCACGATATCGAGACGGTGTTTTTCATGGCCGACGCCAGCCTGCAGCCGATCGCTTCCAAGCTGGTCAAGGAAATCGCGCTGTTCGGCGGCGACATCGCCGCCTTCGTCAGCCCGGCAGTGCGCAGCGAGGTGATGGCGCGGGTCGACAAGCTTGGCCGGCTGGGCGAGTATTGACGCGGGACAATCGCGTTCCATTCATTGCCACGAAAGCGACCGGGCGCTATCGGAGCGCACGATTGCCATTGCGGCACTGGTCCTTCGCTGAGAGTAGCCAATGATTTCTCGCCGTATTGTCCTGATGTTTGCCGGCCTCACCCTGGCCGCCTCCCCGGTCCTCGCCAAGGACAAGGCACCGCCGGTGCCTGCCAAGGTTGCCCTGCCGACGATTGTCGATCCCAACCCTGCCAATTCGCCCGAAAACGTGGTGGTGCTCGATCTGTCCAACGGCGGGCGGGTGATGATCCGGCTGATGCCCGAATGGGCACCCGGCCATACCGAACGGATCAAGTCCCTGGTGGCCGAGCGTTTTTATGACGGCATCATCTTCCACCGCGTGATTGACGGCTTCATGGCGCAGACCGGCGATCCCACCGGCACCGGCACCGGCGGATCAAAGCTGCCTGACCTCAAGGCCGAATTCAATTCGATGCCGCATGTCCGCGGCTCGGTGTCGATGGCCCATGCCGCCGATCCCGACAGCGGCAACAGCCAGTTCTTCGTCGTGTTCTACCCGCGCTTCTCGCTCGACCGGAAATATACCGTGTTCGGCCGGGTGATCTCGGGGATGGACGCCATCGACCGCATCGAGCGCGGCGAGCCGCCGGAAAATCCCACCAAAATCGTTCGCGCCAGCCTTGCCAGCCAGGGCCTGCCGCCGCCGGTATTGGCGGCTCCTGCCGCGGACAAGCCGATTTCGAT
Source organism: uncultured Alphaproteobacteria bacterium (assembly GCA_963791765.1). GTDB lineage: Bacteria > Pseudomonadota > Alphaproteobacteria > Sphingomonadales > Sphingomonadaceae > Novosphingobium. The sequence goes on along the minus strand of CAWBTL010000002.1, from coordinate 613,269 downwards.
TGGCCAGCTGAACAGCTCGACGTCGAATTAGGCCCGGATTGCGCGACATCCTTCGACGAGCTCAGGATGAGCGGATGTTGTTGTAGCCCCAGTTTCCTACCCCGCTCAGGCTGAGCAGGCTTTGTTATCGCCGCAATTCACCAACCCCGCTCAGGCTGAGCTTGTCGAAGCCCAAGCGCTACTTTGGCGCCCCGCCATGCGCGTTGACCTGTTCGATTTCGAGCTACCTCCCGAATGCATCGCCTTGCGCCCGGTAAGCCCGCGCGATGCGGCGCGTTTGCTGGTTGTTCAAGGCAGCACGCCCATTGCCGACCGCCATGTCCGCGACCTGCCCGGCCTGCTCCGCAAGGGCGATGTACTGGTGTTCAACGACACCCGCGTCATCCCGGCGCAGCTTGAGGGCAGGCGCGGTGAAGCAAGGATCGGCGCGACCCTGCACAAGCGGATCGACCTGCGCCGTTGGCAGGCCTTCGTGCGCAATGGCAAGCGCTTGCACGAAGGAGATGTGGTCGAATTTCCCGCCGGGGTTTCCGCCATCGCCGAAGCGCGCCATGCCGATGGTAGCTGGACGCTGGAGTTCGCGGGCGAGGAGCCGATCGAGGTGCTGCTCGAACGCGCCGGGCGCATGCCGCTGCCGCCCTATATTGCCCAGCGCCGTGCCGCCGACGAGGCCGACCGCAGCGATTACCAGACCATGTTCGCGGAGAAGGACGGCGCCGTCGCCGCGCCCACTGCCGCGCTGCATTTTACCCCGGAGCTGATGGCGGCGTTGGCGCAGGCGGGCATCGCGCATGAAACGCTGACGCTCCACGTCGGGGCGGGGACGTTCCTTCCGGTCAAGGCCGAAGACACTGACGCCCACGTCATGCATGCAGAATGGGGTAGCATCGACGCTCAGGTGGCGGAGCGCCTTAACCAGGCCCGCGCCGCCGGTGGGCGCATCATCGCCGTCGGCACCACCAGCCTGCGCCTGCTGGAAAGCGCCGCGGGCGAGGGTGGCCTGATCCGCCCTTTCGCAGGCGATACCGCCATCTTCATCACCCCGGGCTATCGCTTCAAAGCCATCGATGGGCTGATGACCAACTTTCACCTGCCCAAGTCCACCCTGTTCATGCTGGTCAGCGCACTGATGGGGAGGGAGACGATGCAGGCGGCCTATGCCCTTGCGATTGCGGAGGGCTACCGGTTCTATTCGTATGGCGATGCGAGTTTGCTGCTGCCTGGCTAACAGGCAATCGCCTTGACGTGCCCTTGTGCGGCATAGGCGAGAATCTTGGCATCGTGCGTAAGCAGCGCGCAGTCGAGCGTGCGGGCTGTGGCAACGAGCATGCGGTTGGCAGGATCGCCATGAAGGTCACCGGGTAGCAGGTTCGATTCGAGCAAAATTCTCGAGGTCAGCAATGTTTCAGTCAATGATAAATGCGCCAAAAGCATATCGAACCAGGCTTGCGGATCGGGCTCGAATTTGTACCGTTTAAGCCGCGCCAGAATTCCCACCTCCCATGCAGTTACCGGACTGACAAAGCAGGCGTCCCGAAGCCCCGCTTCGAGTATGATTGCCAGGGCTTCTGGTTTGATCGATCCATCGAACAGCCACATTGCAACGTGGGTGTCGATCAAAACGGCTTCAGTGCTCATCGAAGATTGCCGAGTTCTGGCTCAAACTCTTCATCGGCAGCTATCGGCCCTGTGATGTCGAAATCCGAATCTAGCTTGATCGCGTGTACCGTTTTGTGCTTCAACCAGTATTGGTGGGCCGCCATCGCATCTTCGCGCGTTCGTGGTTTCCGGGCGGTCGAAGGACTGACAACCACTATGGGCTTGCCGCGCTTCGTCACTCTTATTTCGTTGATCTCGTGGCGAGAAATCTTGTCCATAAGTTCCAGACAACGGGCCTTGAATTCGGTCACACTGATCTCGATGCCCATGATATGGCTCCTAAATAACTGGTCATTATAACCAGTTATTTCAAAATTGCAACTCCACTGGCGCCCGGCGTGTCGAACGACTAGGCGGCAGGCCATGACCGCACCGCGCTTCGCCTTCACCATCCACGCCACCGACGGCAAGGCCCGATCAGGAACCATCGCGATGCGGCGCGGCGATATCCGTACCCCGGCGTTCATGCCCGTCGGCACGGCAGCGACAGTCAAGGCGATGAAGCCCGAGAGCGTGCGGGCGACGGGTGCCGACATCATTCTGGGCAATACCTATCATTTGATGCTGCGCCCGGGCGCAGAGCGCGTGGCAAGGCTTGGAGGACTGCACCAGTTCATGAACTGGCCGCGCCTGATCCTGACCGATTCAGGCGGCTATCAGGTGATGAGCCTGTCCGACCTGCGCAAGATCACCGAAGAAGGCGTGACCTTCGCCAGCCACCTCGACGGATCGCGCCATATGCTCAGCCCCGAGCGGTCGATGGAGATCCAGCGGCTGCTTGGTTCGGACATCGTCATGGCCTTCGATGAATGCCCCCGCGCCGACCAGCCGCGCGATGCGATTGCGAGGTCGATGGAACTGAGCATGCGTTGGGCGAAGCGATCGCGCGATGCTTTCGATGCGGGCGGCCAACATGCCGAGGGCGCAGCGCTGTTCGGCATCCAGCAGGGCGCGCTCGACGAAGGGCTGCGGCGGGACAGCGCCGACGCGCTCACCGCCATTGGCTTCGACGGCTACGCCATCGGCGGGCTGGCGGTGGGGGAGGGGCAGGAGGCGATGTTCGCTACGCTCGATTTCGCCGCCGGCCAGCTGCCCGAAAACGCCCCGCGCTACCTGATGGGCGTCGGCAAGCCCGACGATCTCGTCGGTGCTGTGGGCCGCGGGGTCGACATGTTCGACTGCGTGTTGCCCAGCCGCTCGGGGCGCAACGGCCAGGCCTTCACCTGGAACGGACCGCTGAACCTGCGCAACGCCAAGCATGCCGAAGACAGCGCGCCGCTGGATGTGCGTTGCGTGTGCCCGACCTGCGGCAGCTATTCACGCGCCTATCTGCACCATCTTATCAAGTCCGGCGAGATATTGGGGGCGATGCTGCTGACCGAGCATAATCTGGGCTTCTACCAGCAGCTGATGGCGGCGATGCGGGACGCTATCGGGGTGGGGCGGTTTGCCGGCTTTGCGGCGGATTTCCGGCGGGACTATTTGAAGAGGTAGGATTGGTTCACGCGGAGGCGCGGAGACGCGGAGGAGTAGCGTCCGACCGAAGGTCATTCCTCGATGGGGATCTTGCACCACTGTGCGACGTTTAAATCCGAAAGCGGCTTTGCCGCGAGCGCTACTCCTCCGCTCCTCCGCGTCTCCGCGTGAAACAAAAAAGGCGGCCCCTTCGGACCGCCCCTTTGTATTCCAAAAACCCGAAGCTCAAATCAGCGCGAGTAGAACTCGACGACCAGGTTCGGTTCCATCTTCACCGGATAGGGCACTTCGTCGAGCGTGGGCACGCGGACGAAGGTGGCCTTGTCGGTGCCGTCGGGCGCGACATATTCGGGGATTTCACGCTCGGGCAGCGACTGTGCTTCGAGGATCAGCGCCATTTCCTTGGCCTTGTTGCCGAGGGTGAGGATGTCGCCCGGGAAGATGCGGCGGCTGGCGATGTTGCACTTGACGCCGTTGACACGGATATGGCCGTGGCTGACGATCTGGCGGGCCGAGAAGATGGTCGGCGCGAACTTGGCGCGATAGACCACCATGTCCAGCCGCTGCTCGAGCAGGCCGATCAGGTTCTGGCCGGTATCGCCCTTCATCTGTGCGGCTTCCTGATAGGTGCGCTTGAACTGCTTTTCGGTGACTTCGCCGTAATAGCCCTTGAGCTTCTGCTTGGCGCGGAGCTGGATACCGTAGTCGGAAATCTTGCTCTTGCGGCGCTGGCCGTGCTGACCGGGGCCATAGGCGCGGCGGTTGACCGAGCTTTTCGGACGACCCCAGATGTTCTCGCCCATACGGCGATCGAGTTTATACTTCGATGCATTGCGCTTCGACATGGCGCGTCAGTCCTTCAATTTGCTCCCGTAGGCGGACTGCCCACAAGATGTTAAACTCGGGCGTTTTGCCCTGGCTTCAAGCCCGGAACCGCACCATTCCGCCAGTTACGGAATGCGACCACTGCTTCACCGGGGTGCAGGGTCAATTGCGAAGGCGCGCCATTGGCGGCTGGGGGCCTTAAAGTCAAGCTTCATCGGGCTTGCGCTGCAGCGAACTCAGCACCCCGCGGATGGTGCGTACTTCGAGGTGGTTCCAGCCCGGCTTGGTCAGCAGGCTGCGCAAGGTCAGGCGGGTGGCATCGGCGCGGCTGTTTGGAAAATAGTAGCCGCGCGGCTCCAGCATCGCATTGAGCTGGGCGATCATGCCTTCAAGCTCCGCCTGCGGGGCGGGGGGAAGGATTTCCTCGAGGGGGGGCTGGGCCAGCCCGACATGTTTCGACCATTCATAGGCGCACAGGATCACCGCCTGGGCAAGATTAAGCGAGGCGAATTCGGGGTTGATCGGCACCGTGATGATCGCGCGGGCCAGCGCCACGTCCTCGGAATCAAGCCCGGAGCGTTCGGGGCCGAAGACGATTGCCGAGCGGCCCGGCCCGCGGTGAATCGCCAGTGCCGCCTGCTCGGGCGTAACGACGGGCTTGCTGACGCCGCGCTTGCGCACGGTGGTGGCATAGACATGCGCGCAATCGGCGACGGCTTCGGCAAGCGTTTCAAACACCTGCGCATGTTGCAGCACGACATTGGCCCCCGCTGCGGCAGGCCCCGCCGAGGGATTCGGCCAGCCATCGCGCGGGGCGACGAGGCGAATCTCGGTGAGACCGAAATTGAGCATCGCCCGCGCGGCCTTGCCGATATTCTCGCCGAGCTGAGGGCGGACGAGGACAATCACCGGCTGGCTTTCCCGAGGAACAGTGGCACCGGCTACCGCGTCGACCTTGCCTTCCATCCGCGATACCGGTGCCTGGCTGGCCAATTGCGCCGCCAGTCCCGCGTCGCCTGCGATCAGCGCCTCGCGCTTGGCACGCGACCACCCTTTCAGCCGGCGTTCGGCGGCGAAGGCGACATCCCGGTCAGCGAACGGCGCGGACCAGGCCAGCTCTACTGGCAGGCGCTTTGCCGTATAGTCGTCGCGCGACCCGTCAGCGTGCTGCGCCAGCGCGAGTTCGAGATCGTCAGTGTGCCCGACATAATAGGAGTTGTCGTTGCATCTCAGCATGTAGGCAAGGAACGGCAACGTCTTAAACTTTCCCGGCGTCGCGCCCGCTCATATCCTGGACGGCGCTGGCAAATTCCTCGAAATCCCGGGCCTCGCTGAAGTCGCGGTAGACCGAAGCGAAGCGGATGTAGGCGACGGAATCGAGCTGCCGCAGCCCTTCCATCACCATTTCGCCGATGGCCTTTGACGGCACTTCGCTTTCGCCCATGGTTTCGATCTGGCGCTGGATGCCCGAGACCAGCTGGTCGAGCCGTTCCTGCGCGATGCCGCGTTTGCGGCAGGCGAGCGACACCGACTGCTCGATCTTCTCGCGCACGAAAATCTCGCGGCTGTCGTCGCTTTTGACCACGGTGATGTCGCGCAGCTGCACGCGTTCGAAGGTGGTGAACCGCGCGCCGCAGCTTTCGCACTGGCGGCGGCGGCGGATCGAGGTGTTGTCCTCGGTGGGGCGCGAATCCTTTACCTGACTATCGTCATGCGCACAGAACGGACATCGCATCGGCTACGGTCGAACCCGCTTGTAGATCATGTATCCGGCTCCGGCGACCAGGCCGATCGGCAGGGAAACGACCGGAAGTATCCACCCAGCCAGCGCGCCGATGGCTGCGCCCTTCAGCACCGGCTTGGTCGAGGGATGGGCCATGCCCTCCTTGGCCATGCCGACGATTTCCTCGCGGACATCCTCGATCAGATCGTCTTTGGGCAGATCATCCCTGTGTTCGGTTCCGGTCATGGTCATAGTCCTTGATAGACAGGTGCTTTCAGTAAATCGGGAAGCGGGCGCAAAGTTCCTCGACCCGGGCGCGGACCGATGCTTCGATCTGCGCATCGCCCTCGTCGCCGTTCTTCCTGAGGCCTTCTACCACTTCTGCGATCAGCGCGCCAATCGTGCGGAACTCGGCCGGGCCGAAACCGCGGGTGGTGCCCGCCGGGGTGCCGAGCCTGATCCCCGAAGTTACGAAGGGCGAGCGTGTATCGGCCGGAATGCCGTTCTTGTTGCAGGTTATCGAGGACCGATCGAGCCCGCGTTCGGTGGCCCTGCCGGTGATGTCCTTGGCGGTGAGATCGACCAGCATCAGATGGTTGTCGGTGCCGCCCGAAACGATGGCCAGCCCCTGTTCCTGCAGGCTCGCCGCCAGCACCTTGGCGTTTTCGGCGACGGCGCGGGCATAGGCCTTGAACTCGGGCCTCAGCGCTTCGGCGAAGGCGACGGCCTTGGCAGCGATGATGTGCATCAAGGGTCCGCCCTGCAGCCCGGGGAAAATCGCGCTGTTGATCTTCTTGGCAATATCCTCGTCGTTGGACAGGATGATCCCCGAGCGCGGCCCGCGCAGCGACTTGTGCGTGGTCGTGGTGGTGACATGGGCATGCGGCACGGGGCTGGGGTGGACGCCGCCCGCGACCAGGCCGGAGAAATGCGACATGTCGGCGAGGAGGTAAGCGCCCACTTCGTCAGAGATCTCGCGGAAGCGCTTGAAATCCCAGAAGCGCGAATAGGCGGTGGCGCCGCAGATGATCAGCTTGGGCTTGCACTCGCGGGCGATGCGGGCAACCTCGTCCATGTCGATCAGGTGGTCGTCGGGGCGAACGGTGTAGGCCACCGGGTTGAACCACTTGCCGCTCATGTTGACCGGCGATCCATGGGTGAGGTGGCCGCCGGCGTTGAGGTCGAGCCCCATGAAGGTGTCGCCCGGCTGCAGCAGCGCCAGGAACACCGCCTGGTTCATCTGGCTGCCCGAATTGGGCTGCACATTGGCGAATTTGGCGCCGAACAGTGCCTTGGCGCGCTCGATCGCCAAGGTCTCGATCTCGTCGACATATTCGCAGCCGCCGTAATAGCGTTTGCCCGGATAGCCCTCGGCATATTTGTTGGTGAGGATCGATCCGGCGGCTTCGAGAACCGCTTTCGAACAGATGTTCTCGCTGGCGATCAGTTCGATCTTCTCGCGCTGGCGGGTCAGTTCCTTGCCGATCCAGCCGGCGATCGCGGGGTCCGTCTCGGCGAGGCCGGCGGTAAAGAAGCCCTGCGGGGTAACGGCGGAAATCGTATCGGCGCTGGCGGTCATGGCAGTTCCTGGAGAATGACAGGGTTGGAGAGTTTCTCGACGCGGCGGACGTGGCGGTCCCCCGCGAAAGGTGTGGCGAGGAAGGCCTCGACGCAGGCTTTGGCCATGTCGGCCCCGGTCAGCCGCGCGCCCATGGCGATGACATTGGCATCATTATGCTCGCGGGCGAGTTTGGCCGAAAGCGGTTCGGACACCAGAGCGCAGCGTACCGCGGGGTTGCGATTGACGGCTATCGAAATGCCGACCCCCGACCCGCACAGGGCAATGCCGCGTTCCGCCTTGCCGGCGGCGACATGCGCGGCAAGCTTATAGCCGTAATCGGGGTAGTCGACGCTGGCTATACCGTCCGGGCCGAGGTCGGTCACCTCGTGGCCAAGCTCGCCCAGCCAGCTGACAAGCTCACCCTTGAGACCGAAGGCGGCGTGATCGGAGGCGATCGCTATCTTTAAGGGGGCGATTTTCATGGCGACTCCCTTAGTAGCCGAGGCCAATCTATGCCACCCCTAGCCGGGCGAGTTTTCCGCGATTGCCGCGAGTTTTTCCGCCAGAGCGCGTCCGGTGACGTTGTCATAGTGGATATGGTCATAGAAATGGCAGCCAATACCGCCGTCCGGGCAATCGGCAATGCCAAGCGCCGCGATGGCCGCTTGCGAGGTGAAATCGGCGAACTCCGCGCCTTCCTCTTGCGCGATTGCGGCGGTGACGGACAGCCAGCGCGCCATCAATTGCCCCTGGCCCTGCGCTTCAAGATGCTCGCGAACCGCCTCGTCATAAGGGGCAACGAACACGACGGTGCGTGCGCCGTGCCGCCGCCAAAGCGCGAGTGTGGCGCGAAATTGTGATTCGCGCTGCCGCAGGGCGTCGCCGGTAGCAATGCCATCGGTGCGCCCGGCCATGATGGCGACCATGCCTGGCGTCTGGTTGGCCTGGCCGCTGAGCCAGACCGGGCGTCCCTCGCGCCAGGCAGGAGCGCCATTGGCGGCGAATCTGGGCGAACAATCGCGCAGCGCGAGCAAGGCAGCGCGCACCGCGTCGATCGAGAACAGCCCGCCGGCGAGCACGGCGGTGCGGCGGCCGACGGAGGGCTGCGCCGGCTCGGGGAGTGGCGGGGTCTCACGCCCGTAGAATGAGGTATAGTCGATGCCGATATAGACCGTCTCGACCTTGCTCCACTGGCCCGCGCCGTGCGCCAGCGCCAGAAAATCGCGCGGCTGCGCGTTCTCGACGCCCAGATTGACCCCGCGCGGCCCGAGCAGTGCGAGCGCCGGTTGGTCGAAGCCAAGCATGACACGCGACGTGCCCATGACAATAGTGCGTGGCTGGGCCATGGCGGGGACCAGGACCTTGGCCTGGCGGGCCAGCCCGGACTTGATTCCCGGCGCACAGGCGCTGGGCAGGCCGAAGGCAGGAGCGATCGCGCCATAGGGATCGACAGCCAGTGTCAGCGCCAGCGCCGCCAGCACACCGGTTCCCGCAAGTCCCGCGAAGATACGGACGAAGCCCCTAGAACTGGACATAAATGAACCTGCTGGCCGAACCCTGCGCGACCAGCGCCAGCAGCGCGATGAGCAGCATGCAGGCGGAAAACAGCGCCCAGCCGCGCGTCGGTGCAAAACCGTGCCGGGCTTCGCTCCAGTGGCGCGGGGGCGGCTTGGTGCCTTGCCTCAGTTCGGTATAGTGCCATTCGCTGCGGAAAATCTGGCCAAAATCGGGCCCGCCCCAGATCAGCAGCGCGGCGAGAAGCGCCAGCCCCGCCTGCGGCCAGCCGAACAGCAGCGCCGCACCAGCGCTTCCCTGCCCGGCAAGCGCGGCATAGATATTACCGGCAGCGGCCAGATCGGGCGAGCGGAACAGCGCGCCGAGCAGGCAGGTGGTCAGAAAGGTCGCGGCAATGGCAAGCGGCACTGGCAGGCCCGCGCGCTGCATCCGCCGTCGCCGTTCGTTGCGGAAGTGCAGGAACAGCAGGATCGACATCTGGGCCAGCCCCCAGACCACGAAAGTCAGCCCCAGCCCGTGCCACAGTCCCGAGAGGATGCCGGTCAGCGCCAGGGCGAGCGGAATTGGCCAGCGCCAGTGGCGGGCCAGCGGCAGGAAGACGTTGCCGCGAATGAAGGTGGCAAAGCTGATGTGCCAGCGCCGCCACATGTCAGCCCGGTCGCGCGCGAACAGCGGGCGGTCGAAATTGAGCGGCACTTTCATCCCGAACATCATCGCCAGACCGATCGCCATTTCGCCGTAAGCGGTGAAATCGAAGAACAGTTGCAGCTGGAAGGTGACGATGCCCAGCCAGGCGTCGGCGAGGGCCAGTTGCCCCTTCTCGGCGGCAGCAAACGCCGCATCAACTGGCCTGGCGAGGAGATTGGCCAGCACCGTCTTCTTGGCCAGCGCCAGCGAGAACACCGCCAGTCCCGCCGCGATCCAGCGGCTATCGACCCTGGCCAGCGCGCCGCTCTCAAGCTGTGCGTCAATATCCTCGAAGCGGACGATCGGCCCCAGCACCAGTTGCGGGAAGAACAGCACGAAAAACAGATAACGCGTCAGGCTCGCCCGCCGGATCGTGCCGCGATAGCACGATGCAATAAAGCCGATCTGCTGGAAAGTGATGAAGGACAGCGCCAGCGGCAGCAATATGTCCTCCGCTGCGCTGAATCCGCGCCCGCCCTCGGCGGCGAGGATCGTCAGCTTGAAGGTCAGCAGCAGTGCCAGATTGCCGGCCACTCCTGCCCACATAACGGCCTTGCGCAGCGGCTTGCGGGGCCTGTGCAAGGCAATCAGCACGCGGCCCAGCGCGTAGTTGAAGCAGACCGATCCGGCCAGGATGGCGATATTGGTCCACCCCGATGCGCCATAGAACACCGCCGAAGCTGCAATCAGCAGCGCCATGCGCCAATGCCCGGCGCGTGTTCCGCGAATGGCATGGAACGCAATCAGCGTCAGCGGCAGGAACAGCAGGACAAACTGCGCACTGGCGAAATTCACCGTGCCGTGCCGGGATCAGTGAACCAGGCCGCCATGCGCCCCGATCCAGGCCGTGGCACCGGCGCGGGCTTCGGCAATGCAGCGATCCTGCTGGGCACGGCCGCTGGCATGTCGGATGACCAGATTTAGTGCCTGCTCGCCATGCTGGCGATCGGCGGTTTCATGCACCGAGAAGAAGGCGACATCGCGGGCAGACAGACCGCATTTCCGCAAGGCTTCAGCCAGGCGCGGCGCGGTGTCGGCAAAATTGAGTTCCTGGCCGACCAGCAGATAGGCGACCGATTCAACCCATGCCCGGCTTCCCAGCCCGGCATATCCTTCCGCGAGTGCGTTCCCGGCCAGCTCCGGATCGCCATCGGCTCCGCAAGCGGCTGCAAAGCGGCGCGCGAGTGCAGGGTGGCTGGCCTCAGGTCGCGAAACCAGGCCGCGCGCCGGTTGCAGGAAGATGCCTTCTTCTTCGAGCAGGTTTTCCAGCAGCGCCAGCCGGCTGTGTGCGTCGGGTGCACGGTCGGCCAGTGCCGCTAGCGAAGCGCAGAACAGATCGGCTGACTGAACTGTTGCCAGGGCATAGCGGCGGAGCAGCGATGGCGGGCAGCGACCGCTGATGAGCAACTGGTGCAACCTTGTGTCTTCGGCCCGAACTCCGGCGATCGCGGCCAGCAGCGCGGTGCGGAAGCAGTCGGGTTCCAGCGGGGCCGGTTCAGTAGTGACCGGCATTGGCGACAATGCTTTCAAAAAACGGCTCGACATAACCATCGGGAGCAATGCGCCCGCGATCGCTGCTGCCTAGTTCGGGCCATTCGGTAAGCTGAATTTCGACCGGTCCGATACGGTAATCGCGACTGGAACCATGGGTCAGGCGCAGCTTCGGTTCCGGGCTGCCATCCGGAAGGGAAGCCCGCATCGTCGCCTCCAGCTGGTCGAGCGAGAGCGATGCGTTTTCGATGAAACTGCCGATCTGTCCGACCGAACGAAGGTGGATGTCGCGCACTCCCCTGGCCAGCAGCCAAGGCAGGAACTCAGCAAGATGGGCGTCGTTGACTCCGGGCACGATGATGAAACCGACTGTGACATGCAGGCGCTGCGCCAGGATGTTGTCCAGAGCCTTCAACTTGCGCTTTGCGCAGGCGAGATCATCGACTGCTTCATAAAGATCGTCGCGCAGTCCGCCATTCATCGACAGGTAAACCGTGCCCAGCCCTGCCGCCTTGAGCTTGGCCAGATAACTGGCCCGGCCCAGTTTGAGTCCGTTCGACAGCACCACCGGCAAGTGCCCCAACTTGCGCACCCGCGCGATGATCTCGGGCAGATCCTCGCGCATCGTCGGTTCGGCACCGACCAGGCGGATGCGGGTGCGGCGCGGAAGGCGGGCGAGGATGTCGTAAAGCCAGTCAACCGGAAGGTCGGGCAGGTCGCGCACGGGAATGTAGCAGTTGCGGCAAGCCATGTTGCAGCGATGGGTGATGTCGGCGAATAGCGTGGTGAAGGGCGAATCCTCGGGCCGGAAGCGCTCCTGCGCCGGCGCATAGCGCGCCGCCAGCTCGGCAATCGCGCCGCCGTCCGGATCGATGGCAGGTTCCCCGCCACCGTGATTCAGCGCCGCTGACCCGGCAAGTTCCATGCAATCTGCCCCTTGAATGCTGACTTCCGGGCCAGGCTAGCCAAGATGCAGGTGTCCTTCAACCCATGCCTACGGGTTTTCCCGGTCAGGCGAGCGGCGCGATCCGGTCACAGGCTCGCAGTGCGGCCATGATCATCATCATCGTCGGATTGGCGCCGCCGCCGCTCGGGAAAGTCGATGTCGAGAATACCGAGAGATTGTCGAGGCCGAACACGCGCAGGTCCCGATCGACAACGCCGCCGGACGCGCTGGTCGCCATGCGGGTGGAGCCGCCGGGGTGATAGATGCCGCCGCATTCTTCCAGGGCGGCCAGCACCGCGCTTTCCGGATCGGGGCGGATCTCGCCCAGCGCCTCCAGATTGCTGGCCTGCCAGGCCCTGGCGAAGTGGCGGCCCGCCGCGATCATTGCATGGCGGTCATCCTCGCCGATCCGCCAGTCGATCACCGCCAGCGGCACCCCGTGCATGTCGCGGCGGCCGGGCGAAAGGGTGATGCGGTTCGCAGACACTGGCTGCTGCTCGATCACTGTCACCGCTTCGATTCCGGCATCTGCGGGATAAAGCACCCGCTGCTCGGCAAAGCGCCACCACGCAGCTCGGGCCAGCCAGGGGGCGGAGGCCAGCAGCCGACCGATCGTGGCGGGGGCAGGCAATCGTCTTTGCTGCACCCCCCGCAACATATCGCGTAGCGCGGCAAAGCCTCCGTCCTCGTCCGCCGCAAAGCCCACATGGGTGAATTGCGGCACGGACCCCAGCCGCATCGCCGGATCGCGCGACAGTTCGAACCGCAGATTGCGCATGCCACCTTGCTCGAAGCGGAAGCCGGCGGTGCGGTTCAGCCGCTTGCGGTCGCGCGGGACGATCGCGGCGGTGCGGGCGGACAGGTGATCGTGGAAATAGCGGCCGATAACATCATGCGGTGCCAGCAGGCGCTGGTCGCAGGCCCGGTCGAGCAGCAGCAGCAGCCGGGTGCTTTCGATGGCCCCGGCGCACAGGATGACCTCGCCCGCGACAAAACTGGCGGTGCGGCCCGATGGGGCGCGCGCGGTCAGCGCGGCCACACGGCGACCCTCGCCGGGGGTGAAGCCGGTGACATTCGCGTCGAGCCAGATTTCGGGACCTTGGGCGCTCTCGATCCGGCTGCGCAGCAGCTGCGCGACATTGCGGTTGGCAAAGCCCGGCCACTTGCCCAGCCGCGCGACATGGGTCGGCGTGCCGCCATCCTGCGGGTCGATCAGGCCGGGTAGCTCGTAGGAGCCCGAAGGCAGGTGAAAGATGCCCTCAACCTCGCCGAGCCATGGCAACAGATCATCCAGCGCCAGCGGCCACAGCGCGGGATCGAGGTCCGCCGGCTGGAACGGGATCATCGCGCCGCCCCAGCGCGTCGAGGTGCCGCCCAGGCAGCGGAACCGGCCGCTGCTGGCACCGGTATAGGTGGCCGCGGGGCAGACCACTTCGTTGAGCGGATGGGTGTCGGCGGTCTGTTCGCGCGCGCCGCTTTCGAGCACGATCACCCGCTTGCCGGCACGGGTCAGCCGTTCGCCCGCCAGCAGCCCCGCTATGCCCGCGCCGACGATCAGGACGTCACAGGCGATGGTGCCGCTGGTACTATCGGCGCTTTCGAGCGAGCGGATCATGCGGCCGATCTTGCCGCTTCGCGCAGCCGATCGGCTTGGCGCGTGCCATAGATCACGCAGCCGGTGCGGTTGCGCTCAAGCGCGGCCGCCAGCACTGCGGGCACGCTGGCACCGGGGCTGGCGCGCACATAGCCGTAAGTGATTTGCAGCGCCCGGCGATGCGCGGCGGCGACATCGGCCTCGCTGCCATCGATGCTGTCACCCAGTTGCAAGACCTCGCCCAGCGGCGAATGGGCGGCGAGGAAGGGGGCAAGGCGAGATGGTGCTCCGGCAAGCCCGAAGTGGCGGATCCGGCCGCGGGTGCGCTCGTCTTCCAGCCAGCGCAGCCAGCCGTCGTGATCGAGCCATTCGATGCGGGGTTCATGCAGCAGGTAGAGGTCGATAGTCTCGCGCTTCAACCGGCGCAGGCTGCCCTCAAGGCTGCGCTGCGCCCAGCCCAGCGCGAAGTCCGCGCGCGCCGCTGACAGCGCCGGAATGATGCGCCCCAGCCCCTTGCGCAGAATGGCACCAGCGGCGCTCTGATCGTCTCCGCCGGGCGACCGGAGCCCGACCTTGCTGGCGATGGTCACATCGGGGCTGTTGCCGAACGCCCGGCCAAGGTCGCGCTCGGCATGGCCGAAGCCGTAAAGCGGCGCGGTGTCGAAATGGGTGAAGCCTTGGTCCCGGGCGAGCTGCAGCAGGTCAGCCCGCTGCGAAGCGCCACCCGCGCTCAGCAGCGATGCGGTGCCAAAGCCCAGCCGGGACAGCTTGAGATCGGTGCCGGGCAGCTAAATCTGGTTCATCGCGCTGGCGTTAGCCCGGCCAGGCCGCCAACTCAATCAGTGCGTTACTGACGCGAACTATCCTGACGTCGCCATAGTTCTTCATGACGAGCAGGTCATCGTCGCCTGTAACGATGTACTGCGCCCTCGCAACCACCGCGCAAGCGATGATGCGATCATCGTCTGGGTCGCGCGATACGCCAGCGAGGCTCGATGGACGAACGACACGCACGAGTTCGCAATAGTCGCTGACGAGATCGACGGGAAGCCGTCCAGTTCTGGCGATGGCAGGTCGCAGTTTGTTTTTCTGTAGTGTTGACTGGACTTCGTTTAGCAGGTCCTTGCTGGCATAGAGTGCAATCAAGCCTTCGATCGCCATTTGAAGCAACTCGGCCGGCCTGCCGTTCCAAAGCATGGCCGAGACGATGACGTTGGTGTCAAGGACCACGCGCGGTGGCCGTCGGTGTGTCAACCGCGCGAATTCCGCCGGTCCACGCGAACCTCATCGACCACGTCCTGCAACGCCTTCATCGACATCGGCTTGCTTCCTGCAGCAACTGCTTTCCTCGCCCCGGTGATGAGCCTTTCGCCCGCTTGGCGCTTGATTTCGGCGCGGATCAGTTTTTCCAGCTCGCGTGGAGCCAGCAGACCGGCGGCCGCCGCCTGCGATGCAAGCTTGTCCGGGAGGTCAAGTTTCAGGTCGATGGATGTCATGGCCTGAACGATAACCGGTCAGCCCGGAAAATTCCAGCCCCGACCCTACTGATCCAGAAAACTCCGCATTTTCCGCGACCGGCTCGGGTGCTTGAGTTTCCGCAGCGCCTTGGCTTCGATCTGGCGGATGCGTTCGCGGGTTACCGAGAACTGCTGGCCGACTTCTTCCAGCGTGTGATCGGTGTTCATGCCGATGCCGAAGCGCATGCGCAGCACGCGTTCCTCGCGAGGGGTGAGGCTGGCCAGCACCCGGGTGACGGTTTCCTTGAGGTTGGCCTGGATCGCCGCATCGACCGGGATGATCGCGTTCTTGTCCTCGATGAAATCGCCGAGGTGCGAATCTTCCTCGTCGCCAATCGGCGTTTCGAGGCTGATCGGCTCCTTGGCGATCTTCATCACCTTGCGGACCTTTTCGAGCGGCATCGACAGGCGCTCGGCCATTTCCTCGGGCGTGGGTTCGCGGCCCTGCTCGTGGAGGAACTGGCGGCTGGTGCGGACCAGCTTGTTGATCGTCTCGATCATGTGCACCGGAATGCGGATGGTGCGGGCCTGATCGGCGATACTGCGGGTGATCGCCTGACGGATCCACCAGGTGGCATAGGTGCTGAACTTGTAGCCGCGGCGATATTCGAACTTGTCGACCGCCTTCATCAGGCCGATGTTGCCTTCCTGGATCAGGTCAAGGAATTGCAGGCCGCGGTTGGTGTATTTCTTGGCGATTGAAATCACCAGCCGCAGGTTCGCCTCGACCATTTCCTTCTTGGCAATCCGCGCCTCGCGCTCGCCCTTCTGGACCATGTTGACGATGCGGCGGAATTCGGGGAGCGACATGCCGGTGGCGGCGGCAATGTCCGAAATCTCGGCGCGGATGCGTTCGACCGGATCGGCCTCTGCCTCGGCGAAGGCGGCCCACTTCTTGTCCCGGCGGCCATTTCGCCCAGCCAGCTGTCATCGATCTCGCGGCCGATATAGCTGTCGAGGAAGTCCTTGCGGTTGACCTTGTGGCGTTCTGCCAGGCGCAGCATCTGTCCGCCCAGCGCGGTCAGGCGGCGGTTGAAGGCATAGAGATTGTCGACCAGATATTCGATCTTGGTGGCGTGGAACTGCACGCTCTCAACCTGAGCGGTGAGCTCTTCGCGCAGCGACTGATACTGCTTTTCCTTGGCCTGCGGAAAATCGTTGCCCAGCGCCATAGAATTCGAGCCGGGTCGCCTGCAGCTTCTCGAACTTCTTGAACATCTGCGTGATCAGCGCGAATTTTTCGAGCGCTTCGGGCTTCAGCTGGGCTTCCATCTGGGCGAGGCTGAGGGTGTTGTCTTCCTCTTCCTCTTCCACCGGGCGGCGGGCGCGGCGTTCGATGCCGTCTTCGTCTTCCTCGTCGGCATCGGCAGCGGGCTCTTCCTCGATGTCCTCTTCCTCCTTGTAGGAGGGACCGGCCACCTTCTCGCTGATTTCGCCGTCGACTTCCTCTTCGGCATCGTCGGCCATCGCTTCGGGTGCGGGCTCTTTCGAGAGCATCGCGTCGAGATCGAGGATTTCGCGCAGCTGCATTTCCTCGGCGTTGAGCGCCTCGGACCACTGGATGATGGCATGGAAGGTGATCGGGCTTTCACACAGCCCCAGGATCATGGTGTCGCGGCCGGCTTCGATGCGCTTGGCGATGGCGATTTCGCCCTCGCGGCTGAGCAGTTCGACCGCGCCCATTTCGCGCAGATACATCCGCACCGGATCGTCGGTGCGCTCGACGATTTCCTTCTTCTTGACGAGGTCAGGGCGCTCGCCTACGCCGTCGCCGTCATCGACTTCATCGACCGCGGGGTCTTCCGCCTCGGCGGCATCTTCGTCGCTTTCGACGATATTGACGCCCATTTCCGAGATCGCGGACATGATGTCCTCGATCTGGTCGGTGGACATCTGATCCTCGGGCAGGGCGGCGTTGAGCTCGTCCATGGTGATCACGCCGCGACGCTTGGCGCGCGCGATCAGCTTCTTGATCGAGGCCTCGTTGAGGTCGATCAGCGGGGCATCGCTGCCTTCGCCCTTGTCGTCCTGCATGTCGTCGTTGGGTTCGATGTCCATCATTACGCCTTGATTCTGGGGATGCCGCCACCCGGAAATCCGCGACCGCGCCGGCCATTTGCCTTAGAAGCGTGCGGAATTCCAGCTTTCTCTACCGAAAAAATGTTGGCAACCTGCCAACAGTCAAACTGTCAGTCCCTTGTCTGGCCCGTCAGCATCCGCAAACGCTCGTTGATATCGCGCTTGCGGTGCCGCAGCCGTTCCTGTTCGGCCATGTCGAAACGCTCGGTCGCCTCGGCAATGGCCGCGTCGATCGCAGGTTCCTCGACCAGTTTGGCGATAGCCGCCGCCAGCGCATCGACGGCTTGCGCCCGCTCCGCGACATCGCGCAGGAACGGGAATGGCATGCGCGCATAATCTGCAGGCGAGGGAACCGCCAGATTCCTGTCTGCGAATATGGTGGCTGCCGCGCTGCTTTCAAGTTCGCTGCCGCTATCGGCAAAATCCAGCAGCGCATCGAAGCGCGGATCGAGGCCCGAGGCGCGGGCCAAGGCATCGGCGTGGCGGGCGATTTCGCCGGGCCAGCGGATCAGCCCGGCGATGATTGCGGCGCTCAAGGTCTCGCGCGCACCGCCACCGGCTGAGCGGACCAGCCGGGCAGTATTCTCGGGCGAGGAGCGGGCCGGCGGGGGATTGCCGGCCGCCGCCCCGCCAGTTGTCGTCGCGCTTCGGGTAGGCATAGGCCGAGAACCGCTCAAGCAACTCGCGCCGGTAAAGCGCCTTGATATCGCCGTCGCCGATGGTCTCGACATGGGCCAGCAGCCGCGCCTTGAGCCCGGCCTTGTCTTCGGGCGTGGCGAGCGGAACAAGGTTCCGCTCATGCTCCCACAGCGTGTCGATCAGGCTGCGCGCCTCGCCCAGCATCCGCTCCATCGCCGCCGCACCGCTGCGTTTGATCAGATCGTCCGGGTCCATGCCCGCAGGCAGCCGCACGATGCTCAGGCTATGCGCCGGACGCAGCAGTGGCAGCGCCCGGGTGATGGCGCGCATCGCCGCGCGCTGGCCCGCCGCATCGCCGTCAAAGCACAGCACCGGCGTCTCGACCATCCGCCACAGCATCTCCAGCTGCCGCTCGGTCAGCGCAGTGCCGAGCGGGGCGACGGCATCGCCGATCCCCGCCGCCGCCAGCGCGATCACGTCCATATAGCCTTCGACCACGACCAGCCGCCCCGACTGGCGCGATACCGGCCCGGCGCGATGGAGATTGTAAAGCGTGCGGCCCTTGTCGAACAAAGGCGTGTCGGGGGAATTGAGATATTTGGGCGCATCGGTCTTGCCCGACTCGATGATGCGCCCACCAAATGCGATCACCCGTCCGCGCGCATCCTCGATGGGCAGCATCAGGCGGCCGCGGAAACGGTCGTAGGGTTCCTTGTCATCCACGGCAATGCGCAGGCCCGCCTCGATCAGCATCGCTTCGGGAAACTGGCCGAGTGCGGCTTTCAAGGCCTGCCGCCCTTCTGGAGCATATCCGAAGCCGAAGCGCTGCACGGTATGCGCATCGAAGCCGCGCGTCGCCAGATATGCCCGCGCCTTATCACCCTCGGGTGAGGCGAGGTTCGCCGCAAACCACGCCTGCGCCGCCGCCATGACATCATGCAGAGAATCGCGCTGTTCCGCCACTTGCGCCGCGCGCGGATCGGGGGCGGGGACTTCCATCCCGGCCTCCGCTGCCAGCTCCTTGACCGCATCCATGAAGCCCAGCCCGCGCTGGTCGGTCATCCAGCGGATCGCATCGCCATGCGCGCCGCAACCGAAGCAATGGTAGAAGCCCTTGATATCGTTGACCGTAAAGCTGGGCGACTTCTCGTTGTGGAACGGGCAGCAGGCCTTGAACTCATGCCCCGCCTTGGTCAGCCGCGTGGTGCGACCGATCACGCCCGACAGCGAGATCCTCGAGCGCAGTTCGTCGAGCCATTGGGGGGAGAGGGACATGGTTGCGCTTCTGGTAACGGGGTGGCGCGGCATCCCTCGACTTCGCTCGGGATGAGCGGGGTTGGGCTGATTGGTAGGCCCCCTATTCCTCAGGCCCAACCTCAAAACCGCTCATGTCGAGCGAAGTCGAGACACGTTCCTTAGGCGGTCGCGCGAAATACGACAACCGCTTCCAGTCACTGTCGATCAGCGCCTCCTTCTTGGCGCGCGACCATCCCTTGACCTTGAATTCAACCTGGAAGGCATCATCCCGGGTCTGGAATTCCTGGCACCAGACCAGCTCGACGGGCCTGCGCCGCGAGGTGAAATCGCAGAACCCGCCAAACTGGTGCTGCGCAATACGCTGTTCCAGATTGTCGGTGTGGCCGGTGTAGTATTTGCCGTCGGCGCAGCGCAGCATGTAGGCCCAGAATGGCATTAGGTTTGCTGCTGCTCTGCGTGAAAGGGTACGTGTCTCGACTTCGCTCGACATGAGCGGTTTGGCTTTAATTTCTGATTAGTTTCACACCCGCACCCGCTCATGTCGAGCGAAGTCGAGACACGTAGAGCGAATCTCACCCCAAGGCTCCTTTCACCAAGGCACTAGCCTTGCTCATATCCAGCTCAGACCCATGCCGCGCCTTCAGTTCCGCCATGACGCGCCCCATGTCCTTGACGCTGCTCGCGCCCAGTTCCGCCTTGATCGCCTCAATCGCCGCGACAGTCTCCGCCTCGCCCATCTGACTGGGCAGGAATTCATCGATCACGGCCAGTTCGGCCTTTTCGGCGTCGGCGAGTTCCTGGCGGCCGCCGGTTTCGTACATGCCGATCGATTCGCGGCGCTGCTTGGCCATTTTCTGCAGCACTTCGACTACCAGCGTGTCGTCCTCCGGAGGATTGGCAGACGTGCGCAGTTCGATGTCGCGGTCTTTCAGCTTGGCGAGGATCAGCCGCACCGCGCCCAGCCGCGGCTTGTCGCCAGCTTTCATCGCCGCAATTTGCGCGGCCTTTATCGAGTCGCGGATCATGTTGTTCCGATTCCTGTGGATTGCTGCAATATGCAGGCTGTTGCCCCCCACCTAACCGGCTTTTTCGCCTTTTCATAGGTTGACGCTGGGGGGGCAGAGGTCTAGCGGCCAACCCTTAGCACTACCGCCAGAAAACCGTTAACGGAGCGCCCGCCCATGGCCGACCCCGCCTCTTCGCACGCGTCCCCGCCAAAGGGCGCGACGGGCGTTCTGGTGCTTGCCGATGGTTCGGTCGCCTGGGGCCACGGTTTCGGCGCGGAAGGCAGCGCGGTGGGCGAGGTTTGCTTCAACACCGCGATGACCGGCTATCAGGAAGTGATGACCGATCCCTCCTACGCCGCGCAGATTGTCACCTTCACCTTCCCGCATATCGGCAATGTCGGTGTCAACGCCGAGGATGTCGAATCGAAAGTCGATGGCGCGGTTGGCTGCGTTGTCCGCGAGGATGTCACGCCATCATCGAACTTTCGCGCCGATGGTGAATTGGGCGCATGGCTCAAGGCCCGGGGCAAGATCGGCCTCGCCGGGATCGACACCCGCGCGCTGACCCGCCGCATCCGCCTGTCTGGCGCGCCCAACGCGGTGATCGCGCATGATCCGAAGGGCAAGTTCGACATTTCGGCGCTGGTCAGGCGCGCGGCTGACTGGCCGGGGCTGGAGGGCATGGACCTCGCCCGGGCGGTGTCGCGGGATCAGCAGGAGGGCTGGGAAGGCGGCGTCTGGGCGCTGGGCAAGGGCTATGCGCGGAGCCCGCGCGACAAGAGGCCGCATGTCGTCGCCATGGATTTCGGCGCCAAGGACAATATCTTCCGCAACCTCGATCGCGCCGGCGCGCGGGTGACGGTGGTGCCGGCACAGGCCACGCTGGAGGCCGTGCTGGCGCTGAAGCCCGACGGCGTGTTCCTCTCCAACGGCCCCGGCGACCCGGCGGCGACCGGTGCCTATGCGGTGCCGGTGATCCAGGGCCTGCTGGCGCGCGACATGCCGGTGTTCGGCATCTGCCTCGGCCACCAGATGCTGGGCCTCGCAGCGGGGGCCAGCACCACCAAGATGCACCAGGGGCATCGGGGGGCGAACCATCCGGTCAAGCGACTGGAAGATGGCGTGGTCGAGATTACCAGCATGAACCACGGCTTTGCGGTGGACGGCGCGACCTTGCCCGAGGGGGTCGAGGAGACGCATGTCTCGCTGTTCGACGGGAGCAACTGCGGGATTTCGGTGAAGGGGAAGCGGGCGTTCGGGGTGCAGTATCACCCTGAGGCGTCGCCGGGGCCGCAGGATTCGTTCTATTTGTTTGAGCGGTTTGTGGGGATGTTGGGGTGAAAACTGCACAAAAGTTTGCCCTGACCTTCGCCACTTTATTGGCTGCTTGCGGGTCCAGCAATGGAACAACGGCTGAGGAGTCAGCCATGGATGACCATGCGTTTCTCTGCAACGGAATGGATGCTCGCGAAGTCTTGGATTCTATCAAGGGTCACGGGGCAGATCTGACGAAAACTCTGCGAGGGCGTCTTCTATTTTTATGGAAGCGAAGCAAGTTTGCCAAACCTAGATGCGGGTCTGCACTCACTCGGATTTGAAGTAAGATCAACAAGTACCAGCCCAGGTCGGATTGCCACTATTGATGCGGTGATCGATGAAGCATGGCTTGGCTCAATGATTCCAAAGATTTGTAAATTAACAAGAGATTCGGGTGTGGATTACGATGGTTGGGAAGCTTCGATTCCTGAGGCAAAGAAGAACTAGCTAAATGCCAAACCCCGCCATCCCCCCAATCCACGCCCTCTCATCCTCCCTCCCTAACCGGGCGGCGTTTGGGGTGAGGGCTGCTGTGCTTGATAGGGCGGTTCACCCCCACCCAACCCTCCCCCTCAAGGGGGAGGGCTTTAGGAAGGGGGAGGGCTTTAGGAAGGGTACGGGCTTTGGAGTTTCCTCGCCAATGCAGCACAACCGGCCCCTCCCCCTTGAGGGGGAGGATGGGTGGGGGTGTGCGACGGCGGCGTGGACGCGCAAGGGTTCAATCGGGATCGTCCACGAACCAGTTCGCGCGATTACTCGCGATGGCGAGCTGTTCGGCGATCAAGGTCACCACGCCATCGGTGTTTCCCAGCACATCGTTGTTCCAGAAGCGAATCACGGTGTAGCCAAAGGCTTCGATGATGCGGGTGCGCTCCTCATCGGCCAGGCTATCGGCATGTTGCCCGCCATCGACCTCGACCACCAGCCTGGCCCGGCGGCAGGCGAAATCGGCGATGTAGCCTGCGATGGGAAATTGCCGCATGAACTGGACGCCCAGTTGCCTTCCGCGCAGCCGCGACCACAGGCGCTTTTCGGCCTCGGTGGGTTCGCGGCGCAATCGCTGTGCATTCGGGGTCAGGCGTTTTCGAACCATCGAACCTCCAGCCTCATCCCTCCCAGGGATTCACCAGCCTCGCCCCGGTCCAGGCAAAATCCTGCACATTCCGCGTCGCCAGCACGCAGTCTCGCGCAATGGCCTGTGCTGCCATCTGAATATCCAGGTACGTTCGGCCAAGTGTCCGCTGGGCAGCGAGACTGCCGAACACATGGGCATCGCGCGCATCGAACGGCACTGTTCGACTGGCGTAATGCAGCTCAAGCCCGGCAAGCCACCGTTCCAGTGTCGGCCGTAGGGACAGGGAGCGTGGCAGTTCAATGCCCCGGCGAATTTCGGCAATCACCAGAACCGACAGGTGAAGCTGGGTTTCATGCCGGGCGAGCCACTCGATCACGCGCGGCTCACCCCGGCGCTTGGTTACTGCGCTCCAGATGTTGGTATCGACAAGGATCAAAGGTAATCCTTGGGATCGAAGATATCGCGAAATTCAGCCGGTTCGCGCGGCGGCGGTTCGAATTCAAGGCCGCGCCCCAGACGGAGCAGTTCATCGATCACCGGCGAGCCGGAGCTGACGAAGGGTTCTTCGGGTTCGGCATGGCGGAATTTGTGCTGCACATCCCTGACTCCGTTGGTAGATGCATCGTCTTCAAAACCGGCATTGATAACAAGCTGGCGCAGATGTTCCTCCATCGAACGCCCATGCGCCGCCGCAATCTGGCGGAAGCGCCGTTTGGCATCTTCGGGGATGTTTCTGACGGTCAGGCTGGCCACGGCAATTTCCAAAACGATTGCATTGCAATCAATGTATGCAAAGAAGGCGAGCCCGTCAATGGATAACCTCACCCCCCTCCAGCAGCACGTCCTCGCCTTCTACCTCGCCCACAGCGCGAAGGATTTCGCCATGTCCGGGCGCTGGTTTCCCTATGGCGAGCTGGAGTTGATCTTTGCCGACAAGGTCAAGGTCGATGTCCGCCCGTTCGGCAAGGCGGCGCAGGATGCGGCAAAAGCGGTGGCGACATTCTATCTCGATCACATGATCGCGCAGGGCGGCTTCGCCAACAAGGACCAGAAGTTCGGCGGCACCATGCACCAGTATGAGGGCGAGGGCTTCGGTGCCGCGCTCGATGCGCTCAAGGCGGGCGATCCGGTGCTGGCGTCGGCGGGTGATGCCGGGCCGGAATTCTGGGAAAATGCCTTTGCATCGCTGACCACTTAAGGACTATCGGCCACCCCATGCCCAAACGCACAGACATATCCTCGATCCTCGTCATTGGCGCCGGACCGATCATCATCGGCCAGGCCTGCGAGTTCGATTATTCGGGCACCCAGGCGATCAAGGCGCTGAAGGAGGAGGGCTACCGGGTGGTCCTGATCAACTCCAACCCGGCGACGATCATGACCGATCCGGACATGGCCGACGCCACCTATATCGAGCCGATCACGCCGGAAATCGTCGCGCGCATCATCGAGAAGGAACGCCCCGATGCGGTGCTGCCGACGATGGGCGGCCAAACTGCTTTGAATACCGCGCTGGCGCTGTTCGAGGATGGCACGCTGGCGAAATACGGCTGCATCATGATCGGTGCCGACGCCGAGGCCATCGACATGGCCGAAGACCGGATGAAATTCCGCGACGCCATGGACCGGATCGGGCTCGAAAGCGCGCGATCGGGCATTGCTCATTCGGTCGACGAGGCCTTTGCGGTGCTCGAGCGCACCGGGCTGCCCTCGATCATCCGGCCCAGCTTCACGCTGGGCGGCACTGGCGGCGGCGTCGCCTATAACAAGGCCGAGTTCGAGGCGATTGTCCGCTCGGGGCTCGATGCCTCGCCGACCACCGAAGTGCTGATCGAGGAATCGCTGCTCGGCTGGAAGGAATACGAGATGGAAGTCGTGCGCGACCGGCACGACAACTGCATCATCATCTGCTCGATCGAAAATGTCGATCCGATGGGGGTGCACACCGGCGATTCGATCACCGTCGCCCCGGCGCTGACGCTGACCGACAAGGAATACCAGATCATGCGCAATGCATCGATCGCGGTGCTCCGCGAGATCGGGGTGGAGACCGGCGGTTCCAACGTGCAGTTCGCGGTCAATCCCGAGGATGGCCGGCTGATCGTCATCGAGATGAATCCGCGGGTGTCGCGTTCGTCGGCGCTGGCCTCCAAGGCCACCGGTTTCCCCATTGCCCGCGTCGCCGCCAAGCTGGCGGTGGGCTACACGCTCGACGAGCTGACCAACGAGATTACCGGAGCGACGCCTGCCAGCTTCGAGCCCTCCATCGACTACGTCGTCACCAAGATCCCCCGGTTCGCCTTTGAAAAGTTCAAGGGTGCCGAGCCGCTGCTGTCCACCGCAATGAAATCGGTGGGCGAGGTCATGGCAATCGGCCGCAACTTCAAGGAGAGCATGCAGAAGGCGCTGCGCGGTCTTGAAACCGGGCTTGACGGGTTCAACCGGGTGGTGGCGCTTGAAGGCGCGGACCGCGACGCGATCACCGCCGCGTTGGCGCGCCAGACCCCCGACCGGCTGCTGGTGGCGGCGCAGGCGATGCGCGAGGGGCTGAGCGTCGAGGATATCCACGCCATCACCCGCTATGACCTCTGGTTCCTGCGCCAGATCGAGGAAATCATCGCCGAGGAGGCGAAGATCGGCGCGAGCGGTCTGCCGCGCGATGCGCAGGGCCTGCGCCGGCTCAAGGCGATGGGCTTTTCCGACAAGCGGCTGGCGACCCTGGCCGTGCGTTCGATCGGCGTCGCCGGCGGCATGGGCGAGACCCAGGCCAAGCGCTCGGGCCTGCTCCACGATGCGCTGCGCGGCATGGCCGGGGCGACCAGCGAGGATGAAGTGCGCGCGCTGCGGCACAAGCTGGGGGTGCGCCCGGTGTTCAAGCGTATCGACAGCTGCGCCGCCGAATTCGAGGCGGTGACGCCCTACATGTACTCGACCTATGAAGCCGGGCTGTTCGGCGATCCCGAATGCGAAGCCGCGCCGACCTCCGCCAAGAAAGTGGTGATCCTCGGCGGCGGGCCCAACCGCATCGGCCAGGGCATCGAGTTCGATTACTGCTGCGTCCACGCCTGCTTCGCGCTGTCCGATGCCGGCTACGAGACGATCATGATCAACTGCAACCCGGAAACGGTCAGCACCGATTACGACACGTCGGACCGGCTCTATTTCGAACCGCTGACCGCCGAGGACGTGCTGGAGATCCTGCATGTCGAACAGCAGAACGGCAAGCTCCACGGGGTCATCGTCCAGTTCGGCGGGCAGACCCCGCTCAAGCTGGCGCAGGCGCTGGAGGATGCAGGGATTCCGATCCTGGGCACCTCGCCCGACGCCATCGACCTGGCAGAAGACCGCGAGCGCTTCGCGGCGCTGGTCGAGAAGCTGGGACTCAAGCAGCCCGAAAACGGCATCGCCCGCAGCCGCGACGAGGCCGTCGCGGTGGCCAGCCGCATCGGCTATCCGGTGCTGATGCGGCCGAGCTATGTGCTGGGCGGACGGGCGATGGAGATCGTCGATTCGGTCAACCAGCTCGACGATTACATAACCACCGCCGTCCAGGTTTCGGGCGACAGTCCGGTGCTGATCGACCAGTATCTGCGCGATGCGATCGAATGCGATGTCGATGCGCTTTGCGATGGCGATCAGGTGGTCGTTGCCGGCGTGATGCAGCATATCGAAGAGGCGGGTATCCATTCGGGCGACAGCGCCTGCACCCTGCCGCCCTACAGCCTGCCCGCCGAGATCATCGCCGAGATGGAACGCCAGGCCGAACTGCTGGCCTTCGCGCTGGGGGTCAAAGGGCTGATGAACATCCAGTTCGCGGTCAAGGGCACCGACGTCTACCTGATCGAAGTTAATCCGCGCGCCAGCCGCACCGTGCCCTTCGTCGCCAAGGCGATCGGCCAGCCGGTCGCGAAGATCGCTGCACGGGTGATGGCGGGCGAAAAGCTCTCCGGCTTCCCCCCGTTCAAGCGCGAGCTCGATTACATGGCGGTGAAAGAGGCCGTGTTCCCCTTCGCGCGCTTCCCCGGGGTCGATCCGGTGCTCAGTCCGGAGATGAAATCGACCGGCGAAGTCATGGGCATCGACAAGCACTTCGCCATCGCCTTCGCCAAATCGCAACTGGGCGCGGGCACGCGGCTACCCGATGGCGGGGTGGCTTTCGTGTCGGTCAAGGAAAGCGACAAGCCGGTGATCCTGCCGGCAGTCAAGCGGCTGGCGGAACTGGGCTTCAGCATCATCGCCACCGGCGGCACCCAGCGCTATCTCGCCGATGCCGGAGTGCCGGTCACGCGGGTCAACAAGGTGGCGGAAGGGCGGCCGCATATCGTCGACCGGATCAGCGACGGCGGCGTCGCGCTGATTTTCAACACCACCGAGGGCTGGCAGAGCCTGAAGGATTTCGCAATCGATCCGTGGTTCGGCGCTGCATGCCAGGGTGCCCTATTTCACCACGGCAGCGGCTTCGATGGCGACCGTCCAGGCAATCGAGGCCCTGCGCGGCGCAAAACTTGATGTGCGCTCGCTTCAGTCCTATTATAGCGGAAATTAAACGCGCTCTTCCCGACATCGCGACCGCTCCGATGCCGTTTCCCCGCACTTCCGCGTGAAACGGACCGGATAAATCGTTGCCGGGCAGGGCTCCACCAGGAAAGACCAAGAATGGCGAGTGTCGAAAAGCTGCCGATGCTGGCGGAAGGCTACGAGAGGCTGACTGCCGAGCTGAAAGCGCTGCGTGAGGAGCGGCCCAGGATCGTCGAGGCGATCGAAGAGGCGCGCGCCCATGGCGACCTGTCCGAAAATGCCGAATACCATGCGGCCAAGGAACGCCAGGGCCAGGTCGAAGCGTCGATCGGCGATCTGGAAGACCGCGTCAGCCGCGCCCAGATCATCGATCCTGCGACACTTTCCGGCGACAAGATCGTGTTCGGGGCGACCGTCACCTTGCTTGACGACGACGAAAAGCCGGTGCGCTACCAGATTGTCGGCCCCTATGAGGCGGACGCCAAGGTCGGACGGATCAGCTATAATTCGCCGCTTGGCAAGGCGCTGATCAGCCGCCGGGTCGATGACGAGATCGAAGTGACCGTGCCTGCCGGGGATCGGTCGTACTTGGTCCGGAAGATCGAATTTATCTGAGGTTCTCGCCCTAAATCCTCCCCCGCTGGGGGAGTTGCCGAGCGGAGCGAGGCGGAGGGGGCCACATTGGCACTGACCCCCTCCGACCCACCTGCGACGGGCCTCCTCCCCCAGGGGGGGAGGATTTTAAGGCTTCAGAATCAATTCAGCGCAATCACTCCCCCGGCTTGTCTGGATCGAGCAGCCGGTGCAGGTGGACGATCACATATTTCATCTCGGCATCATCGACCGTGCGCTGGGCCTTGCCGCGCCAGGCGTCTTCGGCGCTGTCGTAGTCGGGGTAGATGCCGACCAGGTCCATCGCCTCCAGATCAACGAAATCAAGCGTCCGGGGATCGCTGACGCGGCCGCCCATGACGAGGTGTAGTTTCTGCATTGTGCGTGATTCCCGGGGGAGAGGTGAGAGCTCTCCCCTTAGCGGCCCCGCGCCGCGCCGCAAGTGTCAGCGGCGCGCCGAGGCGGCGAGTTTTACCGCCGCGCGAGCGAGGTCCAGCCCGGCCTTGCCGGCGCTGCTTGCCGCCCGGGCCGTTCCGCGCCGTGCCTTTTCGGCACCATCGACCATCAATTCGCGGCCGTCGCGGGTTGCTTCCTCGGCCTTGTCGCGCGCTTGCCGGCTGACCGCGAGGCCGATCTCGCCTGCCGCTGCCGCCGCTGCCAGCGCACGGCGGGCAAATTTGCCGCCGGTTTTCTTCGGCAAAAGCGCCAGCGTCAACGCGCCGATCGCCAGCCCCCCGGCAATCACCACCGCCGGGTGATCGCTGGCGAAATTCCTGATCTTGCGCAGCGGATCTGCTGTCGCACTCGGGGCCGGGCCTTCGGGCTCGAAAGTGGCCTGGGGTGCGTCGATTTGGTTGGTCATTTTGCTAATCTTTCCTGAACAGGTCCAACAGGGCTTCGTCTTCCCCAAGCACGCCGTCAAGCCAGGTGATTATCGGATGGCGCAGGAACCACAGCGCCAGCGCCGCAGCGGTGCCGGCAACCACCCCTTTGCTCTCGCGGGCGACATCGACCGCTTCGAGCAGGGTATCGCGGGCATCCGCGCCAATCTTGCCGACGATCCGTCCGCCGACCCCGCGCGCATCGACGTCCGCCCTGACCTGCGCCAGCCGGGCGTCGAACGCGGCCCGGGCGGCATCGCGGGCGGCGCGGGCTTGCGACAGTTCGCTCACGTGCCGGCATCCTTGTCATTCAGCAAAGCCGTCAGCCGCTTCCACCGCGCCATGATCACGATCAGGCTG
Organism: uncultured Alphaproteobacteria bacterium; assembly: GCA_963791765.1. Classification (GTDB taxonomy): domain Bacteria; phylum Pseudomonadota; class Alphaproteobacteria; order Sphingomonadales; family Sphingomonadaceae; genus Novosphingobium. Next base: position 584,530 of record CAWBTL010000002.1, on the reverse strand, counting down.
ACCAGCGCGATCGCCACGAAACCGCCAAACACCGCGCCTGCCGCTCCCCACGGACCCAGCTCGGTCGCCAGCGCCAGCACCAGCCCGAAGGTCAGCGCCATCAGCGCGAAGAACAGCAGCGCCGCCGCCAGCGCCGCCAACACGGCGATCGTGCGAATGCCCTTACCGGCAAAGGCGGCGCGGGTTTTCTGGTAGGCAAGCTCCGCATCTGCCAGCGCGCGGGCATCGTCGGCAAGCTGGCGCAGATCGTCGGCGAGCGACCGCTCGGCGGGATCGGCCTGATCAGGCGGGGCGGAGGCGGGCAGACTGTCGCTCATGCAGCGCAGACAAGCCGCCCCCGACCGCTCCTGTCAATTGTTTCCCTTGCGGAAAAAGCTCGCCAGCACGAATCCCGCCGCTGCGGCGATGCCGACGGCGAGCCCCGGGCTCTTGCGGACGAAGGCCTTGGCGTCGTCGCCCAGCTCGCCCAGATCCTTGGCTTCGATCTTGTCGGCGGTGTCCTGCATCGTTCTGGCGGCGCTGCGGGCATAGTCGCCGTATTTCGCGCCGAGCTTTTCATCGATGGTCCCGGCATTGTCGGCAACGATCTTGCCCAGTCCGGAAATCGCCTCGCTGGCGCGGACTTTGCCTTCGTTGGCGAACAGCGCAGCCTTTTCCTTGGCCTGGTCGCCCATCACCTTGGCCTCGTCGACCCATTCGCTTTTTGGCCCGGCGAATTTCTCGCGGACTTTGTCCTGGGCTTGCGTGCTCAGGATCTGGGCGCCGGCGCGGGCTTCATCCAGCGCCTTGCCGAATTGCGCCTTGGCGCCTTCGGTCGAGGGTTCGGTGGTCGTGCCGGCAACGGTGGTGCCTACGGCGGCGGCACTCGCAACGGGCGGTATGACGCGGGTACGTTGCTTGCGCGGAGCGGCGGTTGCGGGGTTGGGATCGAATTCGTTCGTAGTCTGATCGATCGGTTCCATGGTGAGGGCCCTTCCTGTGTCCCGAAGCGGGGCGGAGAATGCGCGAAATGACGTGCCGGACTCGGTCGCCACCGCCTATTATGCGCCAGTCTAACTTGCCTGCCAAGGCTGCGCTGCTAAGGGAACGCCGCAAGTTCAGCACATTTTCCCGCATTCTGGAGACCAACCCGCCATGACCGCCATCATCGACATCCACGGCCGAGAGATTCTAGATAGCCGGGGCAACCCGACCGTCGAAGTCGAAGTCCTGCTCGACGATGGCAGTTTCGGCCGCGCCGCCGTGCCTTCGGGCGCTTCGACCGGCGCGCATGAGGCGGTCGAGCTGCGCGACGGCGACAAGGCGCGCTATCTCGGCAAGGGTGTGCTCAAGGCGGTCGCTGCGGTCAACGGCGAAATCTCCGATGCCTTGCTTGGCCTCGACGGCGAAGACCAGCGTGACATCGACCTGACCATGATCCAGCTCGACGGCACTGCCAACAAGTCCCGGCTCGGCGCCAACGCTCTGCTCGGGGTCAGCCTGGCGGTGGCAAAGGCCTCTGCGAATGCGCGGGGCCTGCCGCTCTATTCCTATATCGGCGGAGTGTCTGCGCACGTCCTGCCGGTGCCGATGATGAACATCATCAACGGTGGCGAGCATGCCGACAATCCGATCGACTTCCAGGAATTCATGGTCATGCCGGTTGGCGCGCCCAGCCTGACCGAGGCGGTGCGCTGGGGGGCGGAGATCTTCCACACCCTCAAGAAGGGCCTCCACGACAAGGGGCTGGCGACGGCGGTGGGCGATGAGGGCGGCTTCGCGCCCAACCTTGCCAGCACCCGCGACGCGCTCGATTTCATCATGGCCTCGATCGAGAAGGCAGGGTTCAGGCCGGGCAGCGACGTGGTGCTGGCGCTGGACTGCGCGGCGACCGAATTCTTCCGCAAGGGCAAGTACGAGATCAGCGGCGAGGGGCTGTCGCTTTCGCCGGTCAAGATGGCCGATTACCTCGCCAAACTCACCGAAGACTATCCGATCCGCTCGATCGAGGACGGCATGAGCGAAGACGATTTCGAGGGCTGGAAGGCGCTGACCGACAAGGTGGGCAAAAAGGTCCAGCTGGTTGGCGACGATCTGTTCGTCACCAACCCCAAGCGGCTGACCATGGGCATCGGCAGGGGGCTGGCCAATTCGCTATTGGTCAAGGTCAACCAGATCGGCACGCTGACCGAGACGCTGGAAGCGGTGTCGATCGCCCAGCGCGCGGGTTACACCGCGGTCATGTCGCACCGCTCGGGCGAGACCGAGGACGCCACCATCGCCGACCTCGCCGTCGCCACAAACTGCGGCCAGATCAAGACCGGCAGCCTCGCCCGATCGGACCGGCTGGCCAAATACAACCAGCTGATCCGCATCGAGGAAGAACTGGGCAGCGCGGCGGTTTATGCCGGGGCAGGGGCCTTCGGGCGGCTGGCTGGGTAGGCTGGGATAGCCCCTGGAGTATCCGTGATGGTCAAGCGCAAGTGACCTCCTCCCCCTTGAGGGGGAGGGCTATCGCATATTCCATTAGGTGCCTGTGGATCCTAGTTCCCCTCCCGCTTGCGGGAGGGGTTAGGGGTGGGCCAGTCGGACGAAATCGACGGTTGTGTGCGCCAAATTCAGACGCACCCACCCCCAACCCCTCCCGCAAGCGGGAGGGGGGAAGAAAGGGCAGGTCGGAATATGCGATTGCCCTCCCCCAGAGGGGGAGGATCTTTGCGTCAGACTTTCCGCGGCTTGCCCTAGCCCGCCACATCCAGAACGAAGGTCACCTTGCTCATCGGCTTGATTCGGTCGTGCCGCACTACGGTGCTGACCATGTCCAGCCCCAGCTCGCCGAAAAAGGCCTGCCAGCCGCGCGGGGTGCGGAAGGTCAGCGGCATCGGCATCGCCGCGATGGTCAGCTTGCCCAGGCTCTTCCAGGCCTTGAGGCTGCCCATCAGGATGTTCGAATAATAGTCGTTCCAGCTGACGAACAGCCACTGCCAGGGCGTGAAAAAGGTGTCCTCGTAGATGACGATGCGGTGGCGGCTGACCCGCGCCAGCTCGCGCATCACTGCTTCCTGCGCGAGGGTGTGGTGGAGCACGAAGGCGGCCATGGCGACATCGACGCTGTTGTCGGGCAGCGGGATGGTCGCGCCGTCGAACATGGCGATGTCGATCTCGTCGTCGCTGTAGTCGATGATGTCGATGCCGATCACTTCGGCACCCAGCGCCGCGCTTACCGCTTTGAGGAAATCGCCGCGCCCCGCGCCGAAATCGAGCACCTTGCTGCCCGGCGCCACGTAAGGCCGCATCGCCGCCAGCCTTGCCGCCAGTTCGCGGGCCCGGATGCCGTCCTGCATCCGCGCGAACATGGTGCGCGGCATCAGTGCATAGACGATCAGCGTCAGCAGCATCAGCGGCACGTAGAGGATTGTCAGCGGAATTCCGGCGAGGAAGCGCAGCCGCTCGGCCGGGGTGGGTTGGTACATGCGGGTACTCGAAGGAAGGAACGGCGAATGCATCTTGGCCACGGCCCATAGCAAAGCCGGCCGATACCGCCACCGCTAATCGCAGCCAGACCAGTTGCATCGGCGCGTCAGCTGCCGCAGGCTCTGCTCATGCAAGGAGACACGGCCATGGATGATGTCGAGGAAATCAAGAAGCTCAAGGCGCGCTATTTTCGCGGGCTCGATACCAAGGACTGGGAACTCTACGCCTCGGTCTTCGCCGAAGACATCGTCGTCGATCTGCGCAAGGCCGGCGGCGAGCGCTTCGCCGGGCGCGAGGCGTTCATGGCTTATGCCCGCGCCATGCCGCTGGTGCAAAGCGTCCACCAGGGCCACATGCCCGAGATCGAACTGACCGGCCCGGACAGTGCCACCGGCATCTGGTCGCTCGAGGATTACAACATCTGGGAGGACGGCACCCAGAACCACGGCTGGGGCCATTATCTCGAAACCTATGCCAAGCTGGACGGGCGCTGGCGGATCAAGACCATGGCGCTGTCATACCTGCGAATTGAGCGCAGCATCGGCACCGCGCCGATGATCGCCGGGGCCGAGGGCCGGGCGCATCTGCGCGGCCAGAACCCCGCTGGCGAGGTGATCGCGGACTCCCGTCAGCCGTGACGCAAAGCGCTCTGTGGATGCGATCAACGGAGCGAGAAATTAAGTCCGTTTTAACCATTGGCGGCGAAAATGCAGGTGCTTGGGGGCCTACGGTTTGCAACTAAATCGAGGTCAAGTGTCATGATTGAATATCGAAATGTCCGCCCCGCCAGCGTCATTGGGCCGCTCGGGGAAATACTCACTCTGGAATCGCTGCCGCCGGGAAATACCACCCGCTGGGTAGCAAGGCGCAAGGCAGAAGTGGTCGCCGCCGTCGATGGCGGACTGATCACGGTTGATGAAGTGCTGCGCCGGTACGAGCTGTCGCTGGAAGAATTCATCTCCTGGCGCCGCGCCATGGACCGCGCCGGCATCTCCGGCCTGCGCGTCGCCAGCGCCCAGCAAAACCGGGATCTGCGAAAGCAGCAGCATCCGATGCGCCGGCAGATCGGCGACGACCTGGTGATCCACCGCCGCGAAGACCGAGTGGAACGCCGGGAGGAACGGCCCGAACGCGAGGTCGTCCGCCCGGAACTGCACCTGGTTTGAGTGTTCGGGAAGCACCTGCCCACCCGCGCCTTTGCGTGAGTTCGTTTGGACTCATGCGGAGGCGCTGGGGGGCTGGCAGACCCATCATCGGCATCGTGGGCAAGATGGAACTGCACTCAGCAGCGCTGTGGTTCGTTCTCGAGCAACCCCACCGGCATTTCTTGCCTGTCCGCAGGATTGCCCTTAAACTCGAACCATGATCTTGTCCGCCATCATTGCAGATCAGCGCCCAGCAATCCGCGCCTTGGCCAAGCATTCAAGATATCTTCATTGATCCAAATTCAATTTCGATCGAGCCGATCGTGAGGCGATTGGGTGCGATCATTCGTCTGACGTTTCGACACCTCCATCGCATTTAGGACATCGTCACGGGCTTCTGTTGGCGGTGGTGCCATTGCATCGGCACACACTCCTGTTGGCCCCTCAAATCTCCCGCATCACCCGTTCGACCGCATCCGGCGCATGCGCGATCATCGCCAGCAGAATCCGCGCGGAGCGTTCGGGCTGGCGGCGGCCCTGTTCCCAATCCCTGACTGCGGAAACACTGAAGCCATAGGTGCGGGCAAACACGTCCTGGGTCTGGCCACGCCTTTTGCGGATGCTGCGGACATCGACCGTGGCGGGAACATGCGTGACAAAGCCTTCGCGCGCGCCGCGCTGATAGGCCGCGACATCTCGCAATCCGGCAAGCAGTCCTTCGAAATCGTCCTTGTCCATACCTTCATCGCTCATCACGAATATCCTTTGCGACAGATTTTACCGCAGACAACTGAGCATCGTTCAGATTGGCGATCTTGTCCTTGTTGATGACCGAGACGAGATAAACCGGTTCGGCCTCGGTCATATAGTAGGTCAGCACCCGATATCCGCCCGACTTTCCCTTGCCACGACCCGGCACGCGAACCTTCCGGACACCGCCACCGCCCGGCATGATCTCACCTGCGGTGGGATTAGCTGAGATCAGGTTGATGGCGGCAACGCGTTCGCTCTCGGTCATCCCGGCTTTGGCGGCCGATGCCAGAAAAGTCGGTGTCTCGACTACCGTATGCATGGGACTAAATACGGCAATGCCGTAGTGATGTCAAGATGCCTTGCGCCACCTCAAGCATCAATCATCTCCGGATCCAGCTCCCCTGCGCGGTTCTGGATGAACATGAACCGATGCTCCGGATTGCGCCCCATCAGCCGGTCGACCAGGTCCTTCACCGCCGCGCGGCCCTCATATTCGGGCGGCAGGGTAATCCTCAAAAGTCCGCGCGTCGCCGGGCTCATTGTCGTTTCGCGCAGCTGCGACGGGTTCATTTCGCCGAGGCCCTTGAACCGCCCGACCTCGACCTTCTTGCCCTTGAACTGCGTCGCTTCCAGCTCCGCGCGGTGGGCTTCGTCCTTGGCGTAGGCGCTCTCCTTGCCGCAGGTCAGGCGGTAGAGCGGGGGTTGCGCCAGATACAGGTGTCCGCGGCGGACCACTTCGGGCATTTCCTGGAAGAAGAAAGTCATCAGCAGCGTGGCGATGTGGGCGCCGTCGACGTCGGCGTCGGTCATGATGATGATGCGGTCGTAGCGCAGGTTGTCGGGGTTGCAGTCCTTGCGCATGCCGCAACCCATTGCGAGGGCGAGGTTGGCGATTTCGGTGTTGGCGCGGATCTTGTCCATGGTGGCGCTGGCGACGTTGAGGATCTTGCCGCGGATCGGCAAGATCGCCTGGGTCTTGCGGTCGCGGGCCTGCTTGGCAGAGCCGCCGGCCGAATCGCCCTCGACGATGAACAGCTCGGTTTCGCCCTTGCCCTCGCCGGTGCAGTCGGTGAGCTTGCCGGGCAGGCGCAGCTTGCGCGCGCTGGTGGCGGTCTTGCGCTTGATCTCGCGCTCGGCCTTGCGGGCGAGGCGCTCGTCCATGCGCTCCATGACATGGGCAAGCAGCGCCTTGCCGCGCTCCATATTGTCGGCGAGGAAGTGGTCGAAGTGATCGCGCAGCGCGTTTTCGACCATGCGCGCGGCTTCGGGGCTGGTCAGGCGGTCCTTGGTCTGGCTCTGGAACTGCGGGTCGCGGATGAACACCGAGAGCATCGATTCGCTGCCGGTGACCACATCCTCGGGCGCAATGTCCTTGGCCTTTTTCTGGCCGACCAGATCGGCGAAGGCGCGGATGCCCTTGACCAGCGCGGCGCGCAGCCCCTGTTCGTGGGTGCCGCCGTCGGGCGTCGGGATGGTATTGCAGTAATAGCTGTAGGCGCCGTCCGACCACAGCGGCCAGGCAACCGCCCATTCGACCCGGCCCTGCTGCTCGCCGGGGAAGTCCTGGCTGCCTGAGAAGAACGCCGTGGTGACGCATTCGCGGCTGCCCAGCTGTTCGGTGAGGTGATCGGCAAGGCCGCCGGGGAACTGGAACACCGCCTCGGCGGGCACGTCTTCGCTGGCCAGCGATGCGGCGCATTTCCAGCGGATTTCGACCCCGGCATAGAGGTAGGCCTTGGAGCGGGCGAGCTTGAACAGCCGCGCCGGTTTGAACTTGGCGTCATCGCCGAATATCTCGCTGTCGGGAATGAAGCTGACGGTGGTGCCGCGCCGGTTGGGAGTGCCGCCGAGCGACTTCAGCGGGCCGGTGACCAGGCCCCTGCTGAATTCCTGCGCGTAGAGCTCCTTGTTCCGCGCCACTTCCACCCGGGTGTGGCTGGACAGCGCATTGACCACCGAAACGCCGACGCCGTGGAGGCCGCCGCTGGTGGCATAGGCTTTGCCCGAGAACTTGCCGCCCGAATGCAGCGTGGTCAGGATCACTTCCAGCGCCGATTTGCCGGGGTATTTGGGGTGCTCGTCGACCGGGATGCCGCGGCCGTTATCGCTGATGGTCAGACGGTTGCCTTCGTCCAGCGTCACTTCGATGCGGTTGGCGTGGCCAGCGACCGCCTCATCCATGGCATTGTCGAGCACTTCGGCGGCGAGGTGGTGCAGCGCGCGCTCGTCGGTGCCGCCGACATACATGCCGGGGCGGCGGCGCACCGGCTCCAACCCCTCCAGCACTTCGATGGCGCTGCCGTCATAAGCCTCACCGTTGCTGAGAGGGAGTTTGTCGAACAGATCGTCTGCGGGTTTGCTGGCCATGGGAACGGCTATAGAGCGCGCGGAATCCGGCGTGCAAGCGGGGTTTGGCAAGCATCACGTCAAGACGGAGGCTTTTCCCCAGCTCCATCTTGGCAGCTATGGACTGCTACCGGGCAACTGGCCAGATTATGCCCCATGATTTTAGAGTCTTTCCGCCAGGGCAGCTGGCTTGGAGTGAGGGAAATTCGTCTCTCCCTGTGGCTGCTGGCGCTGCTCAACATTGCTGCGGCGTTGATCCTTGTGTCGACCTCGAGCAACGGGATCGGGCGGAATGGCCAACTGCTCGGCTCCGATTTCGTCAGCTTCTGGTCGAGCGGGCAGATGCTGCACGACGGCGACAGTCCCTATGACGTAAAAGCTCATGCCGCTGTGCAGCACAAATTCCGCGTACCGCTGGGTCACTACAAGAAACCGCATGACCCGGCCAAGCCGCGGGGTTTCTATGCTTTCTTCTATCCGCCGGTGTTTCTTCCGTTTTGCTATCCGTTGGGCTTTCTCGGATATTTTCCCGCACTGATTGGCTGGCTTTCGGTAACGGGCGCAGGTTTTCTGTTCGCATTGCGAGAATGGTTCCGACGCCATGCGCCGGGCCGCTTGCATTGGACGGCAATCGCCGCCTTTGCGCCGTTTCTGATCACCGTAACTCACGGGCAGACATCCTTCCTCGTTGCTGCAATGTTGGGGCTTGGTGCATTGCTGATTCCGACCAGACCCTGGCTGGCCGGGGCGCTGATCGGCCTCGCGGTGATCAAGCCGCAGCTGGGGCTGACAATTCCGCTTGTGCTGTTGCTGACGGGCCAATGGCGCACAATCCTTGCGGCCTGTGCCAGTGCCGCCGGTCTGGGCTTGCTGGCGACTGCTGCCTTCGGGCCGCAGATCTGGCACGACTGGTTTGTCGGGCTGGAACCGGCACGACAGGCAATGGAGAACGGCAGGATCGGTTATGCCAAGATGCCCAGCCTGTTTGCCGGAGCGATGATGCTGGGCGCGCCATTGAAGCTTGCCTATGCGCTGCAGACGCTGCTCACCGTGATTGTCCTGGCGATGCTTGCGCGGGCGAGCTGGCGAGCGGCCTACACCCCGGCGCTGGCGGCAGCGATGCTGGCGGGAGCGACGCTGACATCTCCCTTCATCCTGGACTACGATTTGCTGCTGCTGGCGTTTCCACTGGTTTTTCTGGCCGGACAGGAATTCCGGCCGTGGGAAAAGTCGGTCGCAATGTTGGCCTTTGTCGTGCCTGCAATTGCCCGGCCACTCGGTTTTGCGCAGGGCATCCCGGTGGCACCGCCGATCCTGTTTCTCCTGTTCGCTCTGCTGGTCTGGCGGGCAATGCAGGATCGCGGCGGTCTGCTGCAGATCAATCCTCGAACCGCGCCTGAGCCGGACTTGCCACGTTGACCCCGCCGGCGCGCACTTCGCGGACTTCGAGGGCGCGTTCGATGGCGCCGCTGGAGCGGAAGCGGAAAGCGCCGTCGAGGCCGAGGAAGCCGCCCTTGTCGAACAGCTTGGCAGTGGGCAGGTTGGTGCCCGGCTTCCAGTCGCGGGCGACGCGGAGCGTCAGCAGCACGCTGTCATAGCCCAGCGTGGCGATGCGGTGGGGTTGGCCTCCGAAACGGCCCTTGTAGCTCTCGGAGAACTGACGGAAGCGATTGTCGGCGACGGCGGAATACCACGCACCGCGCAGCGCCGGGGTGTTGCCGACGATAGTCTCACCGCTCCACAGCTCGGTGCCGAGGATGCGCGGGGGGGCGCCGCCAGCCTTGAGCAGGGGCGCGGCCTGGGCGGCGATGCGTCCGCTGTCGGCGATCATCACCGCCTGATAGCCGCCCTTGGCGCGCAGGCGGCGGACGGCCCCCGCTACCGAGGCGGACGAGCGGTCATAGCTTTCCATCGCGGTCACGGTGCCGCCCTGCGCGCGCACCTGCGCAACCAGCGCCGCCGAAACTCGCTGGCCATATTCGCCGATGGGAACCAGCCCGGCGAAGGTCTTCACCCCCTGCGCGCTGGCATGGCCGACCGTGCGGGCAACCGACTGGCTTGGCAGGCTGCCCATGATGAAAGTGTCGCGGGTGGCGGCGGTCTCGTCGTTGGAGAACGAGATCACCGGTACCTTGACGCGCCCTGCGGCCGCAGCGACGGCCGGAATATCGTTGGCGAGCAGCGGCCCGAGGATCAGCTTGTTGCCATCGGCAAGCGCCTTGGCGGCGGCCGCGCCGGCACCGGTGGAGGTATCGTAATTGGTGATGCGCAGATTGGCGGCATTGGTATCGAGCAGGGCCATGGTCGCGGCGTTGGCGATGGCCTGGCCGACGCTGGAGTTGGACCCGGACAGCGGAACCAGCAGCGCGACGCGGTGGCGCTGGCTGTCGGTTGGCAGGGCGGTATCGCTCGGCGCATCGCTCGGCCCGGGCTTCGGCGTGGTATCGGGGGCGCCCTTGGGAATGACTTTGCAGCCTGCCAGCAAGGCAATCACCGCCACTGTCAACAGCTTGCGCCGGTTCATTGTCCGCTCGATCATTGCTTGCCGGTCCCTTTTTGGCAGTCCACACAGGTCCCTATGGACACACCGCTTTCTCCGGGCCTCTATATAGTGGCGACGCCGATTGGCAATCTTGGCGATATCACCTTGCGGTCTGTCGAGGTGCTCCGGGGCGTTTCGGCGATAGCCTGCGAGGATACGCGGGTGACCGGCAAGCTGCTCCACCACCTCGGGCTGAAGCAGCGCATGATCCGTTATGACGACCATGCCGGCGAGGCGGACCGTGCCCGCCTGCTGGCGCTGATGGCGGAAGCGCCGGTGGCCTTGGTCAGCGATGCCGGGACGCCGCTGATTTCCGATCCCGGTTACCGGCTGGTGCGTGAGGCGCGGGATATGGGGATCGCGATCACCAGCCTGCCCGGGCCGAGCGCGGCGATTGTCGCGATCACTCTGGCTGGCCTGCCCAGCGACCGCTTCCTGTTCGCCGGTTTCCTGCCCAGCAAGGCCAAGGCGCGCGGCGATGTGCTGGCGGAGCTGGCGGGGGTGCGCGCGACACTGGTGTTCTACGAAACCGCGCCAAGGCTGTGCGATGCGCTGGCTGCGATCGGCGACATGCTGCCGGGCCGCGAAGTGGCGGTGGCGCGCGAGCTGACCAAGAAGTTCGAGGAATGCCGCACCGGCTCGGCGGCGGAACTGGCGGCGCATTATGCCGCGCATCCGCCGCGCGGAGAAATCGTGCTGCTGGTCGGGCCACCGGGCGAGGCAGCGAAGCAGGATTTCGATGTCGACGCGCTGCTCCGGCTGGAGCTGGTGACCGAAAAGGCCTCGCAGGCGGCGGGGAAAGTGGCGAAGCTGACCGGGCTGGACCGCAAGGTGCTTTATGCCAGGGCGCTCGAGCTCAAGTGACCACGCGGGCTGAGCGCGAGGCGCGGGGGCGCCGCGGCGAGGTGCTGGCGGGCTGGTATCTGCGGCTGACCGGCTGGCGAATCCTCGCCCGCCGGGTCAAGACCCCGCGCGGCGAAGTCGATCTGGTGGCGCGGCGCGGGCGCATGGTGGCCTTTGTCGAGGTGAAGTGGCGTGCGACTGCACGCGAGCTCGATACGGCCATCGACGCATATCGCTTGCGGCGGGTCGCTTCGGCGGTGGAGGCGATTGCGCACCATTACGTCAAAGCGGGCGACGATATGCGGATCGACGTGCTGCTGCTGACGCCGGGCCGCTGGCCGCGGCGGATTGAGAATGCGGGGATGGGTTGATGTGAAGGGCAGGCACAAACGCCCCCTTCCCGCAGCAGGGCTATCGCATATTCCATTCGGTGCCTGTGGATACCAGTTCCCCTCCCGCAAGCGGGAGGGGGGACGAAAGGGCAGTTCGGAATAGGCGATGGCCCCCTCCCCGCAGGGAAAGGGCGTGTGCTGCATTCCAGACGAGTTGATCAATGCCCCTTGGGCTGTTCACCCTCCTTGTGGGTATCGTCCTTGTGCTCCCCGTCCTTGTGCCCGTCATCCTTGTGCTCACCATCCTTGTGGTGATCGCCTTCAGGGGCGGGATGTTCGACCGGGTGATCGGCGGGATTGGCAGTGGCACCGCCAGACCATACGAAGGCGGCAAAGGCGCAGGCAAGGGCAGAGAGGGCATTTCTGGACATGGATTTTCCTTTTGAAGCGGTCCCGGGATCGGGCAGGGGATTTCTAGTCGCAAGAAGGCTCAAACCCGATTAAGCGCGTCTCAGCATTGTCCACTATCCGGGAAGCAAGATGTCCCTACGCGTCGCAGTCCAGATGGATCCCATCGAGAGAATCAGCATCGCTGGCGATTCCAGCTTCTATCTGATGCTGTCGGCGCAGGCGCGCGGGGCTGCGCTGTGGCACTATGACGTGGGCAGCCTGGCGCTGGACGAGGGGCGGCTGACTGCCTGGGCCGCGCCGGTGACGGTGCAGAATGTCGCCGGCGATCACTTCACCAAGGGCGATTCCCGCAAGATCGATCTGGTCAAGGACATCGACGTCGTGCTGATGCGGCAGGATCCGCCCTTCGACCTCGGCTATATCACCGGCACCCACCTGCTCGAACGATTGCAGGGCCAGACGCTGGTGGTCAACGATCCGGTGGCGGTGCGCAATGCGCCCGAAAAGGTGATGGTGCTCGATTACGCGCGCTTCATGCCGCCGACGCTGGTGGCGCGGCGGATCGAGGATGTGAAGGACTTCCACCATCGGCATCCCGGTGACCTGGTGGTCAAGCCGCTCCACGGCAATGGCGGCAAGGCGGTGTTCCGCATTCCGGCGGACGGCAGCAACCTCGGCGCGCTGGTCGAGATGTTCCACAACGCCTGGGTCGAGCCATTCATGGTCCAGCCCTTCCTCCCCGATGTGGCGCTGGGCGACAAGCGCATCGTGCTGGTCGACGGGGTGTTCGCCGGTGCGATCAACCGCAAGCCGGGCGCGGGCGAGTTCCGCTCCAACCTCGCGGTCGGCGGCTCGGCCGAAGCGACGCAGCTGACCGCGCGCGAGGAGGAAATCTGCGCCGCGATGGGCCCGGACCTCAAAGCGCGCGGGCTGGTGTTCGTCGGCATCGATGTGATCGGCGGCCAGTGGCTGACCGAGATCAATGTTACCTCGCCGACCGGGATCGTCGCCATTGACCGGTTCAACGCAACCGACACCGCCGGCATGATCTGGGACGCGATCGAAGCACGGCACCGGGCAATGTAGCGCGGCATCCTTCGACGGGCTCAGGATGAGCGGGCTTTCTCAAGCCTCCATAGCCAGGCCCGCTCATGCTGAGCTTGTCGAAGCACACGCGCCACATTGCCTTCCGCAGTTGACCGTTGGACCACTCGGCGCAATACACTCGCTCCATGCACCTTGCCGGAACCCCCTCCGAAAGCCTCCCCGATGTACTCGCCACCGGCGAGACTTCCGCCGGGTTCGTCTTCCTGTCGATGTCGGCGCGCTCTCCCGAAGGGCGCGATGCCGAATATCTGGAATGGCATTCGCTCGATCACCGGCCCGAGCAATACCGCCTGCCGGAACTCCGCCATTCGCTGCGGCTGGTCTCGACCCCCGCCTGCCGGGCGGCGCGGGCGGCAAGCAGCGAAGCCTACGACGCGGTCGATCACGTCATGAACTATCTGTTCACCGATGTGGGCGCGATGCCCGGCTTTACCGCGCTGGGGGCGGCGCTGCATGAAGGTGGGCGGATGCCGCTGCGCCTGCCCTCGCTGGGCTACATCACCGCCGGTCTGGCAGACCGCATCGCCGCGCCGCGCGCGGTGGCGGGCGCGGATGTCATCCCGTGGCGACCGGCGCTGGGGGTCTGGCTGATGATCGAGCAAGGCCACGCCTCACCCGCCGCACTGACCGACCTGCCCGGCGTGGCGGGTGTATGGTGGTACAGCGGCGTCAATGCCACCGGCGACATGCCAACGCAGTGCGAAGGCCTGCAGATCACCTATTGCTACCTCGACGAAGACCCCGTCGCCATGGCCCCGGCGCTGGCCGCGGCGATGCAGCAGCGCTGGGCCTCGGGCGAAGTGCAAGGCCTGCTGGCGGCTCCCTTCTACACCGTGGTGCCGTTCGAGTGGGGGCGGCATCTGCCGTGACGGCGATGTTGCGATCGGCCCGTAGCCGGCTCAGATAATCCCGCTGGCCCGCAAGCCGGCAATCCGCTCGTCGCTGTAGCCCGGCAAGGTCCGCAGCACCTCGTCGGTGTGTTCGCCCAGCAGTGGCGGAGGCAGGCGGATGGTGGCGGGGCTGGCGGACATCTGCGCCATCGGGCTGGCGATCAGGTCGACCGATCCGGCCTCGGCATGGGGGTGCGGCGTGGTCGCGCGCAGCTTGCGGAACTTGACCTGCTCTTCCTCCCAGACTTCGGGCAACGAATTGTATTTCGCCGCCGGAATGCCGACTTCCTCGAACATGTCGAGCAGCCGGGCGACGGTAAACCCGCGGCTCCAGTCATCGATGATCCTGATCAGTTCGGCCTGCCCGCTGCGGGCGCGTTTGAAGTTCGAATCGAAGCGCGGGTCGGTGAACAGTCCGGGCTGCTCCATCAGCACGGTGAGGCGGCGGTAGTGCTCGTCGGTGCCGGCGGTGAGATAGGCGATGCCGTCGCTGCAATGGATCAGGTCGGCAGGGCCGCCGCCATTGCCGCCGTTGCCAAGGCGAGGCGGGGCCTCGCCGCTGATCAGGTAATCCTGCATAATATGGCTGACCATCGCCACTGATGTGTCGAGCAGGGCGATGTCGATGAACTGCCCCTCGCCGCTGACATGGCGGTGCATCAGCGCCCCCATGATCGCCAGCGCGGTGTTGTGGCCGGTGAGGAAGTCGACCAGGCTCGGCCCCGCCTTGAGCGGCCCGGCGCCGGGCAGTCCGTCGGGAATGCCGGTCACCGCCATCATCCCGCCGGTGGCCTGGAACAGCCCGTCATAGCCGGGCTTGGCGGCCATCGGTCCGGTCTGGCCATAGCCGGTGACCGAGCAATAGATCAGCCGCGGATTGATCGCCCGCAGGCTCTCGTAATCGAGCCCGAAGCGCTGGAGATCGCCGACCTTGTAGTTCTCGATCAGCACATCGGCATCTTTAGCCAGCGCTCGGATGATCTCCTGCCCCTCGGGCTTGGCATGGTTGACCGTGATCGAGCGCTTGTTGCGGTTGGACACGGTGAAAAAGCTCGACTGACGGGTTTCGATACCGTCCTTGCCCTTGATCCACGCCGTCCCGTAACCGCGCCCGTCGTCGCCCACCCCGGGGCGCTCGATCTTGATCACATCGGCGCCGAGATCCCCCAGGATCTGAGCCCCGATCGGCGCGGCGAAAACGCGGGACATATCGATCACGCGAATGCCGTCGAGCGAGGATGGGGTCTTGGTCATGGGGTGGGTCCTCAAATTTTCCGATCCGTAGCCCGACTGTTGGCATGGGCCAAGGATTGCTTCAACAAGCTCGGCATGAGCGGGGTTTCCAGTTCCGATCTACCCCAACTCCGCTCAGCCTGAGCCTGTCGAAGTCGGCGCGCTGACATGTGCACCAAAGTTGACAAAATCCGTGATCTATATTACACAGTCGCAGTGAAGACGGTCATCCGCACCGATCAGTTTGCCGACTGGCTGAAAGGTTTGCGGGATCGCGCCGCTGCCGTGCGGATTGCCATTCGCATTGACCGGCTCGCCTTGGGTAACCCCGGCCTCTATCGTAATCTGACTGGCGGCGTGAGCGAGATGAAGATCGATTATGGTCCGGGCTACCGGGTCTATTTCACAGATCGGGCAGGCGAGATCGTCGTCCTGCTCTGCGGCGGTGATAAGAAGAGCCAGAATGCCGACATCGCTGCCGCAATCCGCATGGTTTCCGAATTGGAGTAAGACTTATGACCTTGGCAACAAAACCCTGGGACGCTGGCGAATTCCTCTCGTCCGATGGCGACATCCGCCACTACCTCGAAGCCGCCTTCGAAGAGGCGGACCCGGTGCTGATCCGCCATGCCTTCAACACCGTCGCCCGCGCGCGCGGAATGACTGCGCTGTCCCGCGAAACCGGAATTTCCCGCGAGGCGCTCTACAAGGCGTTTGGCGAGAACGGCAATCCGACGCTGGATACGTTGCTCAAGGTGACGCGGGCATTGGGGGTGAGGCTGGCGGTGGCGGCGTGATGGCGAAATGAGTGTTTACCCGATTACCCGACTAACCCCGTCCCACAATCGCTTGCGCGATATTCTGCATCGTGCCAGCTTCCAGAATCGTTGCGGACCGCCTAACAGGCCTCTCGCAAGCGCCCAGGCGATCAATAGCCCAACCGGACGAGGACCATGCCAGCAAACACTATTCCACCCAAAGAGGTGCTGATGGACATCTATACCAGGATGTCGCTGCTGTACCACAACGACGAGAAAATGCGCTCGGTGATCATGTCCGGGCGGCTGGTCATGCCCTATTATGCCTTCCGCGGGCAGGAAGCGATTCCCTCGACGATCTGCTCGCAGCTGCGCGACAGCGATACCATCTCGACGATCTATCGCGGCACCCATGACATGCTGGCCAAGGGCTGCCCGGTCGACAAGCTGTGGGCCGAACTGGCCGGCCGCCAGACCGGCACCTGCAAGGGCAAGGGCGGGCCGATGCACATTACCCACCCCGAAAGCGGGATGATGGTGACTACCGGCATCGTCGGCTCGTCGATGCCGATTGCCTGCGGGCTGGCCTGGGCCAACAAGCTCAACGGCACCGACGATGTCACCTTCGCCTTCTTCGGCGACGGCGCAGCGAACATCGGCTCGTTCCATGAGAGCATGAACCTGGCCAAGGTGTGGAAGCTGCCGGTGATCTTCGTCTGCTCGAACAATCTCTATGGCGAGCATACCAAGTTCGAGGAAACCAGCGCGGTGGATTCGGTTGCCAAGCGGGCACCGGCCTATGACATGCCCGGCCACCGGGTGAACGGCAACGATGTCGTCGAGCTCTACAACGTCGTCCAGGAAGCCATCGACCGCGCCCGCGCCGGCGAAGGGCCGAGCCTGATCGAGGCCGTCACCTTCCGCTTCCACGGCCACGTCTTCGGCGACGATGACAGCTACATGGACGCCGGCGAGAAGGAAAAGCACAAGGCCAACGATCCATGGCCCAACTACCGCAAGTTCCTCACCGATGGCGGCTATGCCACCATGGCGGACCTCGAGAAGATCGACGAGGGTCACAAGGAAACCATCGAGGCGGCGCTGGTCTATGCGCTGGATAGCCCGTGGCCGGATGTCCAGGAAATCTATCGCGATGTCTATGAAGAGGAGCTCGTAGCATGAGCGGCAAAGTGAACATGGTCCAGGCCATCAACTGGGCGCTTGACGATGCCATGGCCGACGATGCCAAGGTGCTGGTGCTGGGCGAGGACGTTGCCGATCACACCGGCGGCGGCGTGGTCGGAATAACCAAGGGCCTCTCGACCAAATACGGGACCGAACGGGTCAAGGCGACGCCGATTTCCGAAGCTGCCTTCACCGGCGCCGCGGTCGGCGCGGCGATGATGGGCTTCAAGCCCGTGGTCGAAATCATGTTGATGAATTTCATGACCGTCTGTTCGGACATGGTCGTCAACCACGCCGCCAAGCTGCGCTTCATGTCGGGCGGGCAGACCTCGGTGCCGATGGTGATCCGCACCATGACCGGCCCGGGCCTGGGTGCGGGCGGTCAGCATTCCGACTTCCTCGAAGTCTGGTTTGCCCATACTGCCGGCCTCAAGGTGGTGGTCCCGTCGAGCCCGGAAGATGCCTATGGGCTGATGCGCAGCGCCATCGACGATCCCGACCCGGTGATCTTCATCGAGAACATTCCCGCCATGTTCACCCCGGGGCAGGCGCCGGAGCGCGGCAGCCGCGTTCCGATCGGCAAGGCCAAGGTGTTGCGTGAGGGCACTGACGTTTCGATCATCGGCTATGGCCGCGTCATCCAGTACGCCAACGCCCACGCCGCCAAGCTCGCCGAGGACGGCATCTCGGCCGAAGTGATCGATCTGCGCTCGGTTCAGCCGTGGGATGTCGAAACCGTGCTGGCCTCGGTCGAGAAGACCGGCGCGGCGATTGTCGTGCATGAAGCGGTGAGGAAGTTCGGCCCCGGCGCCGAAATCGCGGCAACCATCCACGAAAAGCTGCACAAGCGCCTGCGTGCGCCGGTGGTGCGGCTGGGCGCGAAATTTGCCGCAGTGCCGTTCTCGAACGTGCTGGAGACGGCCTCGGTACCGTCGATGGACGATCTCACCGCCGCCGCGCGCTGCCTCGCCGCGGTTCCGGCCTGAAGACCTCTCCCTCCTTCCCGCGCAGCCTGAGCCGGGGGGAGGGAGTCAGACTGCCCTGAAAACGCGACCACTCGCGCTGCCGCACTGTCCCATTCCCGCACAGGGGTGATATTCCTGCCCTGCGCGGGAAATGGTGACGGTTTCATCCAAGAACTGCCTCACTGTCTCGCGTAGTGGTGAAGCGCCGCGTCCTCTCGATTGCGGACGATGCGGCGGTGGAGGAGGCGGGGCTTGAATTGGGCTGAACTGCTGGCGTTCGATCTGGCGGTCAACGTCGCATTTTACCTCGCCCTGATCTTCGTGGTCTCGGGGCTGGAGGCGCTGTTGCCGTTTCGCGCGGCCCTGGGCGGCAATAATCGCTGGTGGACCAATCTCGGGCTGACCGTGCTGTTCTTCACCGTCAATGCGGTGCTGACATTCTTTCTGGTTTCAGCTGCGCGGGACTGGGCCGGTCCCGGCTTTGGCTTGCTCGCCGGAATGGAATTGTCATTTCTGGCCTGTATCGCCATCGCCATCCTCGCGCTCGATTTCTCCACCTATCTGGCGCACCGCTGGATGCACACCGTGCCGCTGCTGTGGCGGTTCCACCGGGTCCACCATATCGACACCCAGATCGACGCGACCACCGCGTTCCGCGAACACCCCCTCGAATGCGCCTGGCGCTTCACCTTCACCCTGGTGCCCGCGATAGCGCTGGGGCTGCCGGCCGAGGCGGTGGCGATCTACCGGATGACATCGGGGATCAACGCGGTGTTCGAACATATGGACGTCAAGCTTTGGCCGCCGCTCGACCGCCTGCTGGTGCTGCTGTTCGTCACCCCCAACATGCACAAGCTGCACCACAGCCGCATCCCCGCCGAGACCGACAGCAATTACGCCAACCTGCTGTCGATCAACGACCGCCTGTTCGGCTCGTTCACCTCACCCGAGCTAGCGCACAGATGCGACTACGGGCTGGACGGCTATCACGGCGGCGAGGGCATTGGCACTTTGCTGAAGCTTCCGGCGCGGCCCTGATCGGGGACAAGGGGACACCCTATTGAGGGTGTCCCCGTCCGATGGCGCAGTTGTGCGGCAAGCCGGGATGCGCGGCGGGATGATGATGAGTTTGGCGGTTAAGTAAACTGCCACCGCACCCATGGATTAGGGTGAAGCAGGGGAGCCGAAAACATGCTAATTAGATGGGGTGGACGCCCCCCGACGGCATCTTTGTGCCAAGGTGGTGTTGTTGAACATCACAAGAGGAGGCGTCCGTGGTTGAAGTTAGCACGATTGGTCTGGATATCGCAAAGAACGTTTTTCACGCGCATGGCGCTGATGCGGGTGGACGGCAGGTGTTCAGCCGGCGGCTTGCGCGGGGCAAGGTTCTGGAGTTCTTCGCTTCGCAGCCGCGCTGTGTGGTGGCGCTGGAGGCGTGCGGGGGTTCGCATCACTGGGCGCGGGAACTGGCCACCCTGGGGCATGAGGTGCGGCTGATCCCGCCTGCTTACGTCAAGCCCTTCGTCAAGCGGCACAAGAACGATGCCGCCGATGCCGAGGCGATCTGCGAGGCGGCGGTGCGTCCCAACATGCGCTTTGTTGCGGTCAAGAGCGAGCAGCAGCAGGCTCTTGCGCTGGTATTCCGCACGCGCGACCTGCTGGTGCGCCAGCGCACGCAGACGATCAATGCATTGCGCGGTCACCTGGCCGAGTATGGCTGGGTGGCGCCGAAAGGGCCGTCGCATGTGGCCATGCTCGGCGATCTGCTCGACGACGAGCTTGGCGCGTCCCTTCCCGAGGCGGCGCGTGCGATGTTCAGGATGATGCTGGACATGATCGAGGGCTTCGACGCGAAGATCGCCGAGCTGGACAAGGAGATCGCCAGGCGCGCCCGCGAGGATGCGACCGCGCGGCGGCTGATGACCATTCCCGGCATCGGGCCGATTGGCGCGACCGCCATCGCCGCGCTGGCACCGCCGCCTGAAGGCTTTGCAAGGGGCCGCGACTTTGCCGCCTGGCTAGGGCTGACACCCTTGCAAAAGTCCACCGGCGGCAAGCAGAAGCTGGGGCGAACCTCGAAGATGGGCGAGCGCACCATCAGGCGGCTGCTGATCATCGGGGCGAGCGCGGTGGTGCGTCAGGCTGCGGCGCGCGGTGCGCCGGAGGGATCGTGGCTGGCAGGCATGCTGGCGCGCAAGCCGCGCATGCTGGTCACCGTGGCGCAGGCCAACAAGACCGCGCGGATCGTCTGGGCGGTGCTGACGAAGAAAGAGGATTATCGGAAGGATTACAGAGCTTTGGCGGCAGCGGCGTAAGCACCCGCTCTGTCAGAGGCCGTCGAGGACGGCAAGCGATCGAAGGAGAGTATGGCACAACAGTCGGCGAAACGGGGCCGGAAAACCAGGTCAATACTATGTGCCCCAGAGCACGCTAATTAGATTTGGATCCGTCCCGCGCACTCCCATACTGGCCAGCAGTCAAGTGCTGCATCAACAGGCCGGACAGAAGGCAGCATCCGATACCGTGCCCATACCCGAATTTAGCGCTTGCATCCGTGGGGGCGTCCACAGAAGTATTGTGTCCCCGGAATTGTGCCGGAATTGTGTATTGTGTCCCCGGAATTGTGTTGTGTCCCCGGAATTGTGTTGTGTCCCCGGAATTGTGTAACAAGAAATAAATTGTCACGATCTCCAAGGAGTGCAGATATGAAACCGTGGATATCGTGGGTATTATTTTTTGTGGTATCCGCGGTGCTGTTTTATGTTTTGGCGAAGGGGTGGCCCTCTCGGGTCTTCCTCTTTCTGCTGATGTCGATACCCGTGATGATATGGGCTGTGCGGAAGTCGAGATAGTTGCCGCAAAATGATTGCGGTGTCAGCACAAGTTCCGGGGACACCACAAGTTCCGGGGACACAATACTTCTGTGGACGCCCCCACGGATGCAAGCGCTAAATTCGGGTATGGGCACGGTATCGGATGCTGCCTTCTGTCCGGCCTGTTGATGCAGCACTTGACTGCTGGCCAGTATGGGAGTGCGCGGGACGGATCCAAATCTAATTAGCGTGCTCTGGGGCACATAGTATTGACCTGGTTTTCCGGCCCCGTTTCGCCGACTGTTGTGCCATACTCTCCTTCGATCGCTTGCCGTCCTCGACGGCCTCTGACAGAGCGGGTGCTTACGCCGCTGCCGCCAAAGCTCTGTAATCCTTTCGATAATCCTCTTCTTTCGTCAGCACCGCCCAGACGATCCGCGCGGTCTTGTTGGCCTGCGCCACGGTGACCAGCATGCGCGGCTTGCGCGCCAGCATGCCTGCCAGCCACGATCCCTCCGGCGCACCGCGCGCCGCAGCCTGACGCACCACCGCGCTCGCCCCGATGATCAGCAGCCGCCTGATGGTGCGCTCGCCCATCTTCGAGGTTCGCCCCAGCTTCTGCTTGCCGCCGGTGGACTTTTGCAAGGGTGTCAGCCCTAGCCAGGCGGCAAAGTCGCGGCCCCTTGCAAAGCCTTCAGGCGGCGGTGCCAGCGCGGCGATGGCGGTCGCGCCAATCGGCCCGATGCCGGGAATGGTCATCAGCCGCCGCGCGGTCGCATCCTCGCGGGCGCGCCTGGCGATCTCCTTGTCCAGCTCGGCGATCTTCGCGTCGAAGCCCTCGATCATGTCCAGCATCATCCTGAACATCGCACGCGCCGCCTCGGGAAGGGACGCGCCAAGCTCGTCGTCGAGCAGATCGCCGAGCATGGCCACATGCGACGGCCCTTTCGGCGCCACCCAGCCATACTCGGCCAGGTGACCGCGCAATGCATTGATCGTCTGCGTGCGCTGGCGCACCAGCAGGTCGCGCGTGCGGAATACCAGCGCAAGAGCCTGCTGCTCGCTCTTGACCGCGACAAAGCGCATGTTGGGACGCACCGCCGCCTCGCAGATCGCCTCGGCATCGGCGGCATCGTTCTTGTGCCGCTTGACGAAGGGCTTGACGTAAGCAGGCGGGATCAGCCGCACCTCATGCCCCAGGGTGGCCAGTTCCCGCGCCCAGTGATGCGAACCCCCGCACGCCTCCAGCGCCACCACACAGCGCGGCTGCGAAGCGAAGAACTCCAGAACCTTGCCCCGCGCAAGCCGCCGGCTGAACACCTGCCGTCCACCCGCATCAGCGCCATGCGCGTGAAAAACGTTCTTTGCGATATCCAGACCAATCGTGCTAACTTCAACCACGGACGCCTCCTCTTGTGATGTTCAACAACACCACCTTGGCACAAAGATGCCGTCGGGGGGCGTCCACCCCATCTAATTAGGGGAGTTGTGCGTGTCATACGCATGGTTTGACGGAAAATGCTGGGTGTGCAAGCCAAGCAGTCAGGATAATTAGTATTGTGTCCCCGAAAGTGTGGTGTCCCCGAAATTGTGGTGCCGCGCTCATTCGTGCAGCCACCATCCTTCGACAAGCTCAGGATGAGCGGATGTCTCCGGCGTCTCGCCTCGACACTTTCCTACAGGTCGCCACATCCTGTATCACACCCGGCATGAGCAGAAAGTTCGAACGCCCCGCCGCTCTGATTCCATGCAGCGCGCCCGGCCGCCGGGTTCGGTGCCGTGACGGCGGGATTCCGTCGCCGCTGCTGCCTGCCTGCCGCGCGGGCGGAAGGGCGCGCGGCGATAGATGTGTCACCTGTCGCTTTTAGGGCGCAACGGTTTGAATATACTGTTAAAAACGTGGGTGACGGGCGGGTGACACAGTGTCGCCTTTGTCACCCTTGTTCCGCAATTCCCACCGTAATTCGGCAACGACTGCGCCAGGCTGCTCCTACCGTGAAACGGGCTCGCGCGGCTGGCGCGATTTTCGATCTCGACGGCAACTGGCTGGGTGTCTACCGCTCGCAGCAACACAACAACCAGAAGGGGGCGGACGCGTGAAAGTTGCGATCATTACCGGGGCGGGCGGCGGCATCGGGCTGGCGACAGCGAAGCTGCTGCACGCGGCGGGCAACGCCATTGTCGGGGTCGGCCGCGACCGCGCCAAGCTGGCGGCGCTGGAGCAGGCGATCGGCGATCCGGCCAAGGTCGCCACGCTTTCGGCCGATCTTACCGCAAAGGACGCGCCGGGCCGGATCGTCGCGCTGGCGCTCGAACGCTTCGGGCGGATCGACTACCTGGTCAACAACGCCGGCATCGGCAGCCCCAAGCCGCTCGACGAGACCGATGACGCAACGCTCGACAATTTCCTCGACATCATGCTGGTCGCGCCGTTCCGGCTGTGCCGCGATGTCATCCCGCACCTGGGCGACGGGGCCTCTGTGGTCAACATCACCTCGACCTACGCGCATATCGGCGGCAAGCGCGGCGGCGCCTATTCAGCGGCGAAGGGCGGGCTCAAATCGCTGACCGAGCACATGGCCTGCGAATACGGACCGCGCGGCATCCGCTCCAACTGCGTCGCGCCGGGCGTCACCCGCACCGAAATGGTCGCGCACCGCTTTGAAGACGAGGCGTTCAAGCGCATCAATGTCGAGACCACGCCCTATCCGCGCCTTGCCGAGCCCGAGGACATCGCCAGCGTCATCGCCTTCCTGTGTTCGGACCTCAGCCTGATGATCAACGGCCAGTCGATCGTCGTCGATGGCGGCTGGACCAGGACAAAATACCTGTCGCCGCGGGTGACCAGCACCAAATGGGTCGAGGCTGACTGAGGAGGGAGAGCGCTGATGATCACGGGCATTCACCACATCGGCATCAACTGCCGCGACATGGACCGCATGGTGCACTTCTATTGCGAGGCCTTCGGCTTCCGCAAGTTCAACGAAGGGTTCGACTGGGAGCAGGGCACCGAGCTGATGGACCACATCGTCGATGTGCCGGACACCGCCGCGAAGGGCATCATGCTCAAGGCCGGCACCTGCTATATCGAGCTGTTCCAGTACAGCGCACCGGTGCCGCAATCGCCCGATCCCAAGCGCCCGCATGACCGCGGCTACACCCATTTCTGCGTCGATGTCACCGATATCGAGAACGATATGGAGCACCTCAAAGCCTGCGGCATGACCTTCAACGAGCGCACCTTTGCCGACGTCGGCCACGTCAAGACGCTCTATGGCTATGACCCCGAAGGCAATGTCATCGAAATCCAGCAATGCTCGCCGGGCAACGGCATGTCGCTGGGTGAGCTGGGGGATTAGCCGGAACAAGCCTGCGGCGGCGCCACCGATCCGCGCGTGACCAGCAGGCAGCGGAACGGTGCGGGCTCGTCGCTCAAGGGGTTGGCGAGCTTCAGCACCGCCGCGCCGGCCATTTCGGCCACGGGCAGGTGCAGGGTGGTCAGCGGCGGCCATAGCGCGGCGGCTATCGCGGTATCGCCAAAGCCGATCACCGACAGCTGCCCCGGCACCGCGATGCCGCGCTCAGCGGCTGCGTGGATCACGCCGGCGGCCATCGCGTCGCTGCTGGCGAAGATAGCGGTCGGGCGCGGGCTGACTTCGAGCAGCAGCTGCCCGGCGGCGCGGCCGGTGGCGAAATTGCCATCACCCCCGGCGGCGAGGTCAGCGCCGCGGTCCAGCCCGAAATCGGCCAGCGCGTCGATGTAGCCCAGCTCGCGTTCGCGCGCCGAGCGGCAATGTTCGGGACCGGCGACAAAGCCGATTCGCCGGTGGCCGAGTTCGACCAGATAGCGGGTCGCCTCGGTGGCCGCCTGCCGGTCGTTCGAGCGGACCAGATGTGCGGGATCGTCCAGCACATTGGCGGCGATGCGGACATGGTTGCAGCCAAGCTGGCGGCACAGCGCGACCAGCGGCTCATCCTCCGAGGTCGGCGGCAGCAGAACTGCGCCATGGGGGCGGTGCTGTTCGATGAACTGCTGGAAGCGTTCGTGGCGATGCGGCCCTGCCGGATCGACGCCGAGCACAGCGACCGCGAATTCGCTGCCCTCCAGCGCGGCCTGCATCCCCTGCAGTGCCGCGCCGACCAGTTCGATATCGCTGCCGGCATGGACCAGCACGATCAGCGCGCTGCGCCCCAAAGCCAGCGCCCGCGCCTGCGGGTTGGGTACGAAGCCCAGCTCGGCAATGATCGCCTCAACCCTGGCGCGAGTGCCCGGCGTCAGCAGCGGCGAGCGGTTGATCACCCGGCTGACGGTTTTCTTCGAGACCCCGGCGAGCAGGGCGACATCGTTGATCGTGGGCTTGGCCATGGCGCATGGGATGCCGCCGATGGCACCGGTTACCAAGCGGAGTTGGCTCCGGTTTGGAGCTTTCAGGCCCCCTCGCTCAATCCCGCGCCAGCAGCAGGGCCGCCGCCAGCGGGCCGCCGCCCGAGCTCGCCACGGCGACTTTCGGATCGCCGGGAATCTGCCGCTCGCCAGCCTTGCGGCGAAGCTGGGTCACGGCCTCATGCGCAAAGCCGAAGCCGTGCAGCCGCCCTGCGCCAAGCTGGCCGCCGGCGGTGTTCAGCGGCAGTTCGCCATCACGCGCGATGCGGGTGCCGCCTTCGATGAACTTGTGGCCCTCACCCTTTTCGCAGAAGCCCAGCCCTTCGAGCCAGGTGATCGGCAGGAAGGCGAAACCGTCGTAGAACTGGACGGTATCGACGTCCTTGACCGTATAGTCGGTGCGCTTCCACAGGTCCGCGCCGGTCTCGTAGGCGGCTGGCCACTCGACCTGGTCCCAGCTGAAGCGATCGACTGAACCGGCAAAAGACGCAATGCGGATCGGCTCGCACTTGACCTCGTCGAGCGCGTCGCCCGCCGAGACGATCACCACCGTCGAACAATCGGTGAAGCGGTCGCAGTCATAAAGGCACAGCGGTGTCGAAATCATCCGCGCCGCCATGTATTTGTCCAGCGTCAGCTCTTCCCTGGTGATCGCGCGCGCATTGGGATTGAGCATGGCGTTCTTCGAGCCGTTGATCGCGATCATCGCCAGCTGTTCGCGGGTCATGCCATAGCGGTGGACGTGGCGGTTGGCATATTGCGCGGTCCAGCAGGCGGCGGAAATGGCCCAGAACGGCGCGGTCCATTGCTGGCCGCCCGAGACTTCCCGGTGCTGAAGCGCGGGGAATTCATCGGGCCGCGCCATCGCCGCCGCTTCATAAACGGTGCGGAAGCAGATGACATGACGCGCCAGCCCCTCCTTCACTGCCATCGCCGCCGCCGAAATTGCTGAAAGCTGCGCTGGCTGTTCCATCGCGCCGAACTGGAACTTCGACTTGATGCCCAGCGCTTCGATCAGCTCGTCCGATCCGATCGGCGAAAAACCAAGATAACCGTGCGACTTGCCGGGATAGGTTGAGACCCCGTCGATCTGCGACAATTCCAGCCCCGCCTCGGCCAGCGCGATCCTGACGGCATCGACGGTCAGCCCGAGCGGGGAACGGGTGAGGCGCACGCCGACCTCGGACTGGCCGACGCCGCTGATATAGGCTTCGCGATTTGCCATGTCAGTTCGCTTTCTCGAAGAGAGGATAGAAGATGCCGTCCTGCTCTTCGAAAGTGACGCGGACCTTGTCATCGAAGTTCACCTCCTCGACCGGGCAATTGACAATGTTGGTAGTCAGATAGACGCCGGGCACGCCGTCCAGCCGCACCCTGGCGATGACGAAGGGCACTTCCAGTCCCTGCGCCCAGGGCTGGTGATTGACGGTGAACGTGTCAATCGAGCCGGTGCCGGCCACTGCCGTCGCCGCCATGTTCTCCGACTGGCAGTGGCGGCACATCATCCGCGGCGGGTGGGTGAATTCGCCGCAATCGCCGCATTGCATCATCTTGAGCTTGCCCACGGCGCCGCCGGTCCAGAAGGCGCGGTTGTCTTCGTCGAGCTTGGGTTTGGGGCGGGGGGGGCTCATGCGTGGGTACTCCGGGAAAATTGCGTGTCTCGACTTCGCTCGACATGAGCGGGCATAGGGGTCGGAATCATTCTCCACCGCTCATGTCGAGCGAAGTCGAAACACGTCGCGCTTTGTGCCGATTAGGCCGGAGCGGGGCCGTGCGGTCAAGCCCGGCGCGTGGTTATCGCGCCCGCGCTTTTCGGCATATTCACCGCACCGCAGGCATGATCTCCTCGGCGATCCACTGGGTGTAGTCGTAATATTCGCCGATGTCCTTCAGCGCCGGGATCGGAATCCCGCTCCAGGTCACGCCAAGCTGTTTCAGCCATGACAGCCGGTCGATGATCTCCTGCCTGGTCTGCCCGGGCCGTGCCTTGGGATCGTCGATGACGGCATGGCCTTCGCCGACTCGGCTGGTCGAAAATCCGTAGAACACGTCCTCCAGCCTGCCGTTGTAGTCGCTCTGCGATTTGATGAAGTCGATCTTGTCGGGAATCGTTTCCGGCCTGGTCAGGAACGGCCACCAACCGCTGGCATAGCGCGCGGTGCGGCGCAGCACGGCATCGGCATCGCCGCCAAACCAGATCGGCAGATGCGGTTTCTGAATGCAGCCGGGTTCGAACAGCAGGTCCTTGAACGAGACATATTTGCCCTCGAATTCGGGGTTTGGGCTGGTCCACAGTTCGATGATCGCGCGGGTATATTCCTCGGCGATTTCGCCGCGCTTGTGGAAATCGACCCCCATCAGCGCAAACTCGCCCGGCACCCAGCCGACCGCCCAGGTCACGGTGACGCGGCCGCCGGAAATCCAGTCCAGCGTCGCCAGCTGCTTGGCGGTGGTAATTGGATGCTGCAGCGGCAGGATCGCAATGCAGCTGTTGACGCGCATCGTCTCGGTCGCCCCGGCATAGGCGGCCATGCCGACATAGGCGTTCATCTGGAACGGGCCGGACAGCTCGAGATGCTCGGCCGGCATGACGTGGTGTTCGGGCACCGAAACCATCTCGTAGCCCAGCCGCTCGGCGTGTTTCAGCAGCTTGAGCTGGTCCGGCCCTGTGACCCTCTCTTCCCACGGCTGGGTCATCGCCTTGAGCCGCAGCTGGTGCGGCATTGCGAATGCGAGTTTCATGATTCCCCTTTCAAATCCTCCCCGGAGCGGCTCGTAGTAGAAGATGAAAAGTCGGTTCACGCAAAGCCGCAAAGAAGCAAGGGGAGGCGCAAAGGAGTTGATTTGCCGCCGCAGGCCAATCACTCCAAGGTCAAAGCCTCGGCCTATTTGAGCGACTTCGCCGCGATGAGGCAAACTCTCAGCGCCTCCCCTTGCTTCTTTGCGCCTTTGCGCGAGACAAACTGACGCTGCCTGCCGCGCAAACATTCAAACATGCGATAACCCTCCCGTTCCGGGGACGATCTCCCTAATCCACCACCTTGCGCGCGATCAGATCGTCCAGCCGCTCCTGCGGCAATCCCAGTATTTCGCGGTAGACGTAGTCGTTGTGCTCGCCCAGCAGAGGCGCGCCGCGTTCGACCGTGGCCATGTCCGGCTCCATCCGCCAGCTCGGCCCGATGATCGGGCGCGTGCCGTTGCGGTGGTCGGAGACCATGCGATAGCCCTGCCGCCCCCACAGATAATCGTCCGAGCACAGGTCTATCGAACTCTGGCTGCGGAAGGCAGGCACGCCGGCATGGCGCAGGCTGTCGGCGAGATCGCCCGCGTTGTGCGAACCGGTCAGCTCGCCCAGTGCCGCATCGAGCGCGTGGCGGTTGTCCAGCCGCGGCGGCAGGCTGGCAAAGCGGGGGTCGGCGGCGAGAGCAGGGGCCACCAGCTGGACGCACAGCGCCTGCCATTCCGCCTCATCGGCGACGGCCAGCGAAATCCACTCGCCATCCGCGCAGGGGTAGGCACCGTGCGGGCACATTTCCGGGTGGAAGTTGCCGTCCGACTTGGGCACCTCGCCGGTGAGCGCATAGGCAAACAGGCTGTCGCCGACGAGGCTGGTCATCGATTCGACGGCGGAGTGATCGATGAACTGCCCCTCGCCGGTGCGGTCCCGGTGGCGCAGCGCGGCAAGGCAGGCGAGCGCGGCCCAGGCCCCGGCGGTGGCGTCGCCATAGCGGATGTTCATCCCTTCGGGCGTCTCGCCTTCGTAGCCGACCAGATTGGTCAGCCCGGAAAGCGCGGCGAAGCAGGGGGCATAGCCGGTCTGATAGCCGAGCGGGCCCTGGCTGCCCCACATCTTGATCGAACACTGGATGATGTCGGGCTTGATCCGGCGCAGGCTGTCATAGTCCAGCTTGGAGCGTTCCATCGCCCCGGGGCGGATATTGTCGATGACGATGTCCGATTGCGCCACCATCTGCTTGATCAGATCGAGGCCCTCATTGGTCTTCATGTTGACCTGGACCGAGAGAATCTCCTGGTTGATCGACAGGAAATAGGGCGCGGAATTGATGTCGACCCCGCCATAGGCGCGCATCTCGTCGAGATTGCTGGCGCTCTCGACCTTGATCACTTCCGCACCCAGGGCGGCGAGCAGCTTGCCGGCATAGGGTCCGGCCCAGACCTTGGTAATCTCGAGCACGCGGACCCCCGCCAGCGGCCCGCCGCGATCAGGCTGGGGCATTGGCTTGCTCCCCTTGATTCGGTGTAGTCGCCCCGCTGGGACTGCCAAAAAATATGGTTCGCGCGGAGGCGCGGAGACGCGGAGAAGATGCAGAGCGCCGAAGACAACTCTTCAAATTCCGATTCGAAAGTCCGGGACTGTCCTGTGGATGTATGGGGGCTTCGCCGATTGCGAGGCATCTCCGCGTCTCCGCGCCTCCGCGCGAACCAATCTTCCTTTCCATCACTCGCCCCCCACATCTGCGCGGTGTGAGCCCAATGCGGGGGCAGGCCCGGAAATGCGCACCGACGTGGCGCTCATGCGGAACGGCAGGCCGGGGTAGGTCAGCCCGTTCACCTCCTGGAAATAGCCGCGGTGGATGAACTGTTCGTTCTTCGGCAGATCGGCGGCGGTATTGATCGGGACCATAGCCAGCCCGGCCTTCTGCGCCGCCTCGGTGATCGCCAGCTTGCCCTGAAGCGCGATCCACGTGCGGAACTGCGCGCGAAACAGGTCCACCCGGTCGCGGGTGCAGTGGAATTCGAGCCAGTCCTGCGGAAAGTCCTTCGCCCAGCCGGGCTGGCCCATCAGGGCGCACAGCGCCTGCCAATGGCCCTTGGTGGTCATGATCAGATAGACGTGGCCGTCCTTGCAGGCAAAGCACGCCGCCGGGCCGCCCATGTCGTAGGCGGTGCGCTCGCGGCTGGGTTCGACATCGCCGGCCAGCATCCGGTCGAGCACGCAATCGGTGCGGTTGAGCTGCACTTCGACTTCGGAAATGTCGATGAATTGTCCGCTTCCGGTTCGGTTCTGCCTGTGCAGCGAGGCGAGTATGCATGTGGCGGCGTCGATCCCGGCCTCGTAATCGGACAGGAAGCGCCCGGCGCCTTTGAGCGGGGGCTTGTCCGCTTTGGCTTCGGACGGCGAGTGATAGGCCCAGCCGCCGGCGTTGATCACGTTGATCGGCCGGGCGATCTGCCACTCCGCCGGTGCGCCCTGGCCGAACGGCGTGACCTGGCAATGGACGAGGTGCGGGTGGGCAGCGGCGACCTCACCCGGGGTCAGCCCATGTAACCTGCCCCAGACCTCGTCGTGATCGTCGATCAGCACATGGGCGCGGGCCAGCAGGCGGTCGAGAGTGGCGCGGTCGGCGGGGGCGGCAAGGTCGAGCACCAGCGACTTCTTGCCGGTGTTGAAAAAGCCGAACACCGCGCTGACGCCGTCTTTGTGAGGCCCCATCGCCCGTGTCGGCGCGCCGCCGGGGCACTCGATCTTGATCACTTCGGCACCGAGTTCGGCCAGCAGCTTGGCGGTATATTCACCCCCCACCCGCTCGGCCACTTCGACTACGACCGTGCCGTGCAGCGCCCCGCTCATGTCCGCTTCCTCCCCGGGAGCATCGATTCGACCCAGTTCGACGAAGGATAGTGCGGGGTGATCGCGGTTGCAGCATCCAATCGCGCCAATTCCCCTGCCGAGAGCGATATCGCTGCAGCGGCGAGATTGTCGGCAAGCTGGTGCGGTTTGGTCGCGCCGAGCAGGACGGTGGCGACGCTGTCTTGCGCCAGCAGCCAGGCGATGGCCAGCTGGGCCATCGAGCACCCCCTTGCCGCCGCCAGCTCGCGCAGCAGCGGCAGCAGCGCGAAGGCCTTGTCGCGGTCAAACTTCAGCCAGTCGGTCCTGGCAAATCGGTTGTCGTCCTTTGCCATGTCTTCGGCGCTGTAGCCGCCCGCAAGGAAGCCATAGGCGAGCGGGCTCCACACGCTTAGCCCCGAGCCGAAGTGGCGCAGCATCGCTACAGTGTCGCGCTCGACATCGCGGCCGAGCAGCGAATAATACATCTGGCCGTGGCTGAACTCGGCCCAGCCATTGGCGCGCTGCATCGCGATTGCCGTGGCGGCGAGCCAGGCCGGCCAGTTGGAATAACCGATGCTGCGCGCCTTGCCTGCGCGAACCACCTCGTCGAGTGCTGCGAGGGTTTCATCGAGCGGAACCTCGGGGTCGACGCGGTGGGCGATGTAGCAATCGACATGGTCGGTGCCGAGGCGCTTGAGGCTCCTGTCGATCGACCACAGGATATGGCGGCGCGACAGCCCCCAGCGCTCCACCTCGGCGTGTTTCGCGCTGATATTTCCGACCTTGGTGGACAGCACGATATTGTGCCGATGCGGTTTCAACGCCGCGCCGAGCAGTTCCTCGGACTGGCCGCCCGCATAGACATCGGCAGTGTCGAAATAGGTCACGCCGCCGTCGATCGCCTGACCCACCAGCGCAGCAGCGGTGTCCGGCCCGGCCTTGTAGAACCCCGGCAGCGATTGGTCGCCGCTGGTGAAGGTCGAGGCTCCGAAAGCGAGGCGCGAGACGGTGAGGCCGGAGGTGCCGAGGAGGGTGTATTGCATGGTTCAAAGAGCCGGAAAGCCCCTCCCCTTCAGGGGAGGGGTTGGGGTGGGGGCTCTCCTCAACAGCGACGCCGCGAGTGGGGAGAGCCCCCACCCCGCTGCGAGTAGTGCGAAAACCGGAAAGTCTGAACCACTCCCAAATCCTCCCCCTTTGGGGGAGGTGCCGAGCGGAGCGAGGCGGAGGGGGCCAGCAGGGCGGCACTCCTCTGACCCCCTCCGACCCGCCTGCGGCGGGCCACCTCCCCCAGAGGGGGAGGATCTTTGCATCAGACTTTTCGTGGCCTGCATTAAGGCCCGCTTCGCGGACCCAAGTCTCACTGCCCTTCCCCTGAAGGGGAGAGGGGTTAGATGCGAATTGTTGCCTGTGAGCATGCACCTACCCACCCTCAGGGCTTCGCCCGCCCGCCAAAGCTCAGCCGCCAGTCGGGCGGGAAGCGCAGGTCGTTATCCTTGACCGAATTGGCCAGGCCCTTTTCCATGACATCGTCGCCCAGCCCCATGTCGGGCGCACCAGGGTCGTCGGCCATCATCGGCTTCATGCCCTCGAGGAAGCCGGTGATCAGGCTGCCCATGTATTCGCCTTTGTGCTGCTTGTAGATTTCGAAGAAGGTCTTCTGGGCGACGACCGTGTCGGTCGGCCGGGTCATCGAGCAGGCGAGGGCGTATTTCATCGTCTCCTCCTCGAGGGCGTCGCGCGGGACCACGGAGTTGATGAAATTGCAGTCGTACATCTGGCTCGCAGTGAACGGCCTGCCGGTGAAGACCATTTCCATGAACTTGCGCACGCCCATCATCTCGCACCAGGTCCACATCCGCGGGCCCCAACCGACATAGCGGAAGGCGGCATGGCCGAACAGCGCGTCGTCCGATGAGACCACGAGATCGGCGTCCCCGGCAAGGTAGAAGTGCCAGCCGTAGACATAGCCCTTGCACTCGATGATCGAGATCTTCTTGAAGTTCTGCAAGCTGCGGCAGCCGAAGCTGTCATCGGCATAGAGGTTGGTGATGCTGCCGAGGAACCGGTAGGAGCCAGGCGGCGGATATTTGACGCTGCCGTCTTCGGCGATCCTGAATTCGTGCAGCAGCGAGGTGTCCGGCTGGGGATTGAGCATGCCGTCCTGTTCCTCAAGGTCGGCACCCGAGCCCAGATGCTTGCCCTCGCCGCGGATCACCAGCACCTTGACGTCGTCGTCGATATTGGCGCGGTGGACCAGATCGGCGAAGCGCAACCTGGCCGCCACTGTTGGCGCATTGAGCGCGTCGGGGCGGTTGAATGTGATCGTGGCGATCTTGGTGCTGGGGTCTTTTTCGTAGAGGACCAGCTGCTCGGGCGGCGGGCGGTTTAGGGTGGCGCGCATTTGAGGATTTTCCCGATTGACTGGCTTATGTTGCTTGGGTTGTTGAGGAAAATGGGGGTCAGGGCAATGGGGTTAATTTGACTGGTAGCCTAATTGGGCGCGGAGCTTGTCATCTTGAGTCCACGCTTCTGGACAGGCTGCGCCATTGATTCTAGGCTACGGGTCAGATGATGTTAAGCTGAGACTGTTATACAAGAATGATGCCGAGAAGGAGGGTTTATGGCTGATTATGAATACACCTTCCGGATAGACGTGTTTACACCGGAAACGATTCCAATGGCTCGGCTGGCCGAATATTTGGCCGTGCTGGCTGATCTGGTAGGGCATAATCAGAGCACTCATTTCGCGCGTCTTGAACCGGGCAGCGCCCGACTTGTCTACAAGATTGACCCGGTCGATGCGATAAAGGTTGAACATCGACTGGCGCTTACGGGAACGCCAAATGCGCCAAGAGACCTGAACAAGGCATTTGCTGCTCTCGATAGCATGTTGGCAAATGACAATGCTGTCGGTGAACTGACGAATCCCGAAGGTGGTGTGATTATCCCCTTCCTAGGTCGAGACCGACCGAAGGTGCTCAACTTTCCTTCCTTTCGGCAGGATGGTTCGATCGATGGTCAAATTGTGAGCATCGGTGGAAAAGATACAACTGCGCATGTCATTCTCCAAGACGGGACAGTCTCCTATTCCAACATCAAACTTACTCGCGAGATGGCCCGTAAACTGAGGGTCTATCTCTACGAACAGAAAGTGCGCTTGGTGGGCAGTGGGCGTTGGGAGAGAAATCCCGATGGTGCATGGAAATTACTAGATTTTACCGTTGACCGGTTTGAAATTTTGGATGATTCCAGTTTATCTGAGGTGCTGGCTTCGGTTCGCGACATTCCAGGTAACGGCCTGAATAATAATTCCGGCGTTTATGACGAATTGATGTCGCTTCGCCGAGGCGGTGAGGAAATTCACTGATGGTATTATTGGATGCGACCGCTTTCTCGTTGCTTGTAAATACTGATGCGAAATGTCCAAATGATCCGGCGACGGGACTGCCAATAAGTGATGCCAGTGCAAGGTTTAATTTCTTAAGAGGTCAAATCGAAAAATCCGGCAATACAATTCTCATCCCGACACCAGCTTTGGCTGAGGTTCTCGTGTCTATCGGAGATGCAGCACCAGCCGTGATCGACCTTTTAAATCGTTCCGCACGATTTCGAATTGCAGATTTTGATCAAAGGGCAGCTGTGGAATTAGCGGCTATGACCCGAGATGCCCTTCGTGCTGGTGACAAGAAGCAAGGTTCCCCCGAGCCTTGGCAAAAAGTCAAAATCGACCGGCAGATCATTGCAATTGCGCGGATAAATCAGGTGGAGAAGATTTACTCTGATGACCAAGGCATAAAACACTTTGCTGAATTGCTGGGGATGCAAGTTGTACAAACACGGGAAATGCCATTGCCGCCTGAGGAGTCACAAAAAAATCTGTTTTAAGCTCATCGGAAGCTTGAATTGACTTGCAAAAAACTCGTCTCAGGTCGATATTTTCCAGTAATTTTGTTTTTTCGCCAGCATCACCCCCGCTGCAACCTGGTCCAGTCGGGCAGCTTCGGCTCCATCGACATGTATGTATCGACTGCCCTCTCGAAATTCCGGACCCGGATTTCCTGGTAGTCGCCCAGGGTAATGCCCGGCTTGGCGCTGGCTTCGAGGCCTTCCTGCTGGGCGTAGAGATTGTCGGTATCCTGATCGAGGATCACTCCGAAACCCGGGTCCATGCCTTTCGCTTCGGCGAAGGACTGGTGGTCCTGCAGCACTTCCACGCTCGCCGTTTCCGGCACCGGCCCGTCCTTGGGCCGCGGCCGCATGAACAGCACTTCGTAGATCGTACGGCGATGGTCGCGGGCATCGGGGCGGAAGCGGTAGATCATTGGCAGCGAGATGCCGGGGAACAGGAACAGGTTGGGAAAGAAGGTGTAGGAATAAGTGTCGAGCAGTTCGGTGTCGGAGACATGGCTGAGGTCGGCGCTGGTCGCCTTTTCGAACATGCCCCGGAACATGTCGGCCATGACCTGCCGGGCGCGTTCGCCGTCCTTGAGCTGCGGTTTGCTGCCGCCCATCGCCGAACTGTCACCCATCGTGAAATTCTCGACGATGTCCTGCTCGCTGTATTTGCCATAGAGCTTTGGGCTGACCACGCCGAGGGTCGAAATGAACCGGTCGACGTGCATGCCATAGACATCGTATTGCGAATTGACGTCGCCGTTGGCCGGGGCGACCTGCGGATGGGTGTCGCCGACGTGATAGGCCTCCATGAAAGCCTCCATCGTCAGCTTCCAGTTGGCGGGATAGCTCTTCTGGACGTGCAGGTAGATATAGCGGTCCTCAAGCTTCCAGGCCTTGAGGTGCGCCATGGCTTCCGGGCCAAGATAGTCCTCAAGGCTGGGCGCATCGGGATCCATGTTGATCCACACGAAGCCGCCGAGCCGTTCCACCCGGGCCTCGGGCAGGCACATGTTCCGGCCACTGGTGTGCGCGAAGTCCCACTTCTCGGGGATGTCCCTCAGCGAGCCGTCGAGGTTCCAGCTCCAGCCGTGGAACGGGCACTTGATGTGGGCGGCAGAACCTTCGCTGCCCGAAGGCTTGAGCTTGGTACCCCGGTGCAGACAGGCGTTGAAATGCGCACGGATCTCGTTCTCGGCACAGCGGGTGACGACGAAGCTGTAAGGCCCGAGGTCATAGACGTAATAGTCGCCGACTTCGGGGATATGTTCCTCGCGGCAGGCGAACTGCCAGGTGCGGGTCCACAGCCGCTCGAACTCGCCCTTGGCGAACCCGGCGTCGATATAGCGGTCCCTGGAAATATCCTCGCTGCCAAGGTATTCGTAGCTTTCGCTGGCAGCCCAGGCGGGGGCGGCGACCTTGTCGCGGGCTATAATTTCCTGGGTGGTTTCCGCCGGGCAGCGCGCGGAACCGGGTTTCAGCTGGCCGGATTCGACATTCATGAACGTGCTCCTGTATCCGCAGCTGCGAGCGCGGGGGAAAGCGAATGGATGGCCCCGTCCTTCATGACCATGGCGATGCGGTCCGGGTCGGTGAGTATCGAAACATCGTCGAGTACATTGCCCCTGACGAGGATTAGGTCGGCGAGTTTGCCCGCCTCGAGCGTGCCGAGATCGCCTTCGCTACGCATCGCCATGCCGCCATTGCGGGTGGCGCAGATCAGCGCGTCTGCGGCACTGTAGCCGTAGTATTTCATGAAATGGCCGAGGTCGGCGGCCTGGGTTCCGTGCGGGCTCCAGGCGAAGCCATAATCGCCGCCGATAAGATGGCGGATGCCGCGCTTGCGCAGGGCCGTATGGGTTTTGACCAATTCCTCGATCAGCGCCTGGATGCCCATGTAACCGGCGACTTCGGGGGTGATCCCGAAGGCCGAGGCCCGCCCGCCCGCCATGGCGTCGAACAGGTCGATAGTCGGCGCCACGAAGATGCGGTCCTTGGCCTCCTCCATCATGTCGAGCAGTTCTTCGTCGGAATGCTCGCAGTGGAACAGCCCGTCGACCCCGGCGCGGATGCAGTATTTGGAGCCATCGACCGAGCGGGTGTGGGCATTGATCTTGCGGCCATAGGCATGGGCGGTATCGGCGGCGGCCTTGACCTCCTCGAAGGTCATCGGCGTGGTGTGGGATGGCGTGCTCGGGTAAAACGGATCGCCCGAGACATCGATCTTGATATTGTCGACACCTTCGCGGCAGTGGATGCGCACCACCTCGCGCATGGCATCGGGTCCGTTGATCAGGGTCGAGGGGCCAATGCGCGGGTTGTGTTCCTTGCTCTCGTCGCCGATCGAGCCGGTGACGGTGATCTCAAGCCCCCCGGCGCGGATGCGCGGGCCCGGGATGCGCCCGGCGTTGACTTCGTTGCGCACGGCAACGCCGAGCCGCAGCTTGGCCTCCGACGCGCCATAGGAACTGGTGAAGCCCGCATCAATCAGCGCCCTGGCCGCGCGCGCGGCGGCGAAGACCTGCTCTTCCGGGCATGGGGTGATCAGGTTTTCGGTGGCGGTGACGTTCTCGAAAGAGAGGTGGCTGTGGCCCTCGGTCATCCCCGGCATGCAGAACAGCCCGGCCGCGTCGATCCGGGAGTCCGCATCATGCTGCGCCTGTCCGGCAGGGGTGACCGCGGCGATGCGGTTGCCGTCGATCCGCAGGTCACCGGCATAGGGCGGAGATCCGGTCGCATCGAATATCGTGGCATTGGCGATAAGGGTCCTGCCCACCTGCACTCTCTCCGATCCCGCATTTCGCGCCATGGCTGCGCCATGGCTGCGCATGGCGGCAGTGTAGCCCAATGCCGCCCCGGGTAAATCCCGATTTCCGCCGCCTGGGCATCGCCGCCGCGATGGTCCCGCACACGAAGGCTGGCAGCACTTTGCATTGTCTCGCCGCTTTGGGCATGGTCTACTCAACACGAGCCCATGGGGCCGCACAGGATCGGGGATGATGGGAAATCTGAAAGTCACCTATACCGACGTCAAAGGCACCGAGCGTACCTTCGACAACGTTGATGAGGGCATCAGCCTGATGGAAGTGGCCAAGGCCAATGGCGTCGAGGGCATCTATGGCGATTGCGGCGGCGGCTGCGCCTGCGCGACCTGCCATGTCTATGTCGATCCGGCATGGTTCGAAAAGACCGGCGGTCCCGACGATATCGAATTCGCCATGCTCGACATGGTTGCCGATGTCATGAAGGACAACAGCCGGCTGGGCTGCCAGATCAAGATGAAGCCCGAACTGGACGGCATCGCCATCACCGTCGCGCCGCCCTCGGGCTTCTGAACTCCAGCTAGAGGATCGTCTTATGGCTAGTGCTGCAATCGAACTGACCGCTGAGGAACAGGCGCTGCTTAAGGAAGGCACGCTCAAGGACCGCGCCATCCAGGCCCGCCCGCGCGCCTATTATGCGGCCATGCGCAAGGGCGATCCGATCCATCACGACGCCGAGCTCAACTCGTGGCTGGTGACCCGGCATGAGGATATCCTCGCGGTCCAGTCCGACCCTATCACCTTCTCGGTCAACAAGGGCTATCACGAGATCCAGGCGCGCGGCATGCATGACGAATTCCGCAACTATCTGCGGGAGCATGGCGGCGGCTATTTCCCCGATGCGATCATGTCGGACCCGCCTTATCACACCCGCATCCGCAAGCTGATGGAGAACGCCTTCACCGCGCACCGGGTCAAGGAGCTGGAACCGCGCATCACCCAGGTGGTCCACGATCTGATCGCCAGCGTGGCGGACCGGGGCAGCTGCGATGCGGTGAAGGATATCGCGGTGCCGCTGACCATCCGCATCATCGTCGAACAGCTCGGGCTCGATCCGCGCATCGAAGCCAAGATTTCGCGCTGGTCGGTCGCGGTGACCGCTCAGATCGGGGCGATGCAATCGCGCGAGCAGATGCTGGAAAACGCCGCGCAGATCGCCGATCTGCAGAACTACATTATCGGCAAGATGAAGCAGCGCGAGAGCGACCCGCGCGAAGACATGATCTCCGATCTGGTCCATGCGCAGGTCACCAATGCCGACGGCACGGTCGAGAAGCTGACTTTCGAGGAAGCCGTGTCACTGGTCCGCGCCACGCTGATCGCGGGCAATGATACTACCGCCACCGCCATCGGCAATCTGTTCTATGTGCTGACCACCAAGCCCGGCATGGCCGACTTGCTGCTGGAAATCGTCGACGACGACCGCAAGCTCAACCGCTTCGTCGAAGAGCATATGCGAAACGAGCCGCCGGTGCGGGCGCTGTCGCGAATGTGCACCAAGGAGACCGTGGTCAACGGCACCACCATTCCCGAAGGCGCGCACATGCTGCTGGTCTATGATTCAGGCAACGATGACGAGACCGTGTTCCCCGAACCGCGCACATTTGATATCGAGCGGACCAACCTCGGCCGCCATGTCGCATTCGGCGGCGGCCCGCATCGCTGTATCGGGGTGGCGCTGGCACGCATGGAAGTGAAAGTCGCCGCGCGCGAGATTGCGCAGCAGCTCAAGAACATCAGGCTGGCGATCCCGGAAAGCGAAATCAGCTACGTTCCCACCGTGGCGACGCACACCATCGAATCGCTGCCGATCACGTTTGAAAAGCGGTGAGTTTGAGGGGCCGCTATTTTCCCCTCCCCGGCGGGGAGGGGCTAGGGGAGGGGGAGCGAGGCCGCAAGGCCTCGCGTCCACGCTGGCGTTGCACACCCCCACCCATCCTCCCCCTCAAGGGCAGGGCTATCGCATATTCCATTCGGTGTCTGTGCATGCCAGTCCCCCTCCCGCTTGCGGGAGGGGTTAGGGGTGGGCCAGTCGGACGAAATCGACACCTTCGCGCCAAATTCAAACTCACCCACCCCCAACCCCTCCCGCAAGCGGGAGGGGGGAAGAATGGGCAGGTCGGAATATGCGATAGCCCTCCCCTAAAGGGGGAGGGGCTGGATTGCGTGCGCCGCCAGTTTCGCATTTGACCAGTTTCGCATTTGAAGTGTCGAGGGAGTTCCCATTGAACCAGCAACTCACCGGCAAAGTCGCCATCGTCACCGGCGGAGCGAACGGGATCGGCCGCGCCACGGCGGAGCTGTTCGTGGCCGAGGGCGCAAAAGTCGTCATTGCCGATGTGCAGGACGATGCCGGGCTGGGGCTCGCCGGAACGCTTGGCGATGCCGCGATCTTTCGCCACACCGATGTCTCGTCCGCGGATGAGGTTCAGGCGCTGGTCGATCTTGCGGTCAGCCACTTTGGCGGCCTCGACATCATGTTCAACAATGCCGGCATCTCCTGCGCCGCCTTCCCCAGCTTCCTCGACGATAGGCTGGAAGACTTCGGCAAAGTGATGGGCGTCAACCTGCTCGGGCCGATGCTGGGCACCCGCAACGCGGCCCGGCACATGCAGGCGCATGGCGGCGGGGTGATCCTCAACAACGCCTCGATCGCCGGCACCGTCGCTGGCTTCGGGATGATGACATACCGCGCGTCCAAGGCGGCGCTGATCCACTTCAGCAAGTCCGCGGCGATCGATCTGGCGCAGCACGGCATCCGGGTGAACTGCATCGTCCCCGGCCACGTCCGGACCACGCTGAGCGCGTTCGAGCAAGAGGGTGCGGCTGACGATGCCGCCGCCCGCATCGAACAGGCGGTGGACGCGGTCTACCTCTCCAACCAGCTGATCAAGCGCCGCGGCGATCCGATCGACGTCGCTTACGCGGCGCTCTATCTCGCCAGCGACCGGGCGCGGCAATTGACCGGGGTTGTCCTGCCAGTCGAAGCCGGGGTCTCGGTAGGCGACCCGGTCAACCACCTGCGCGACATCCTGGACGCGCGGTTGGCGGCGATGGGCGGGAAATGATAGTACGGGAGGCTGGAATTGGCACGATTCCCAACCCCTCTCCCAGCGGCTAGCGTAGCTTGGAGAGGGGGTTCGACCCTCTCGAGTGCAGAACCCCCTCTCCAACTTCGGCTAGCAAGCAAGCTTGCAAGCCTTCGTATCCTCTCCCCTCCGGGAGAGGGGCGCAGATTCCGATCCGCTGCAAAAGGTTTTAGCCCCTCCGGCTCAAGCCGAACCCATATAACGCCCGCCGTTGACGCTGATCGTCTGGCCGGTGATGTAGCTGGCGTCCTCCGAGGCGAGATAGCTTGCGGCGGCGGCGATATCGTTGACCGTGCCGATCCGCTTCACCGGCAGCGCCGCGCCATAGGCATCGACCCGGCCGGGCTCCTGCATGATCGCCGCGCCGCGCAGCATCGGGGTGTCGATCGATCCGGGCGGGATCATGTTGGCGGTCACGCCGGTGCCGCCGAATTCGGTCGCCAGCGCCTTGGTGAAGCCCAGCAGCCCGCCCTTCGAGGCGACGTAATGGGTTTGCGCGGGCGATCCGGTCTGGGTCGATGAGCTGGTGATATTGATGATCCGGCCCCACTCGGCGTTGAGCATGTCGGGCAGAATCTCGCGGGTGAGGATGATCGGCCCGCGCAGATTGATGAACAGCACCTTGTCGAGCAGCGCGTCATCGACTTCGAGGAAGGGCGTGAACGGTGCGATCCCGGCGTTGTTGACCAGGATCAGGATCGGGCCGAGTTTGGCGCGGGTTTCCGCCGCCGCTGCCTCGATCGCCGCCCGGTCGGAGCAATCGACCGTCCGCGCCAGCGCAGTGCCGCCGGCATCGGTAATGTTCTTCGCCGTCTCCGCCGCACCTTCGCCATTGACGTCCCAGATCGCCACCTTGGCGCCGTCCTCGGCCAGCCGCTCGGCAATCGCCCGGCCCATGCCCGAGCCTGCCCCGGTGACGACTGCGGTTCTTCCATTGAGCGAGCGAGCCATGCGAGTGGTTTCCTGTGCCTGTGTTGCGATGCTGAACGCCTGAACAGCATTTGGGGTTGGCGAGTCAAGCGGGGAACGGCAGAATCCAGGGCAATCGCTTCAGATGAACGGGACTGGTGTTGATTGTGGCGTTGTGATTCAGACGAGGCTCCATATTGTGGGAGCCGTTCATGTCTGCATCGCCATCGTCCCGTTCGATTCTCGATCATTTTTCTGCGCTTCGCGATCACCGGGAGCAGTGGCGGGTTTTGTATCCGCTTCGTGAGGTATTGTTGCTGGTGCTGTGCGCAACGCTTTCGGGGATGGAGGATTTTGTCGAGATCAGGCTGTGGGGTCAGCACCGGCTCGATTTTCTGCGCCGTTTTCTGCCCTTTGTGCATGGGATACCGGCGCACGATACACTCAATGATGTCGTCAATGCGCTGGACCCTGAGCTGTTCAAAACCTGCTTTGCCACTTGGGTGGAAGCGCTGCGCGACGATGCGCCCGATGTGATCGCGATTGATGGCAAGACCTCGCGGCGCAGCCATGCGCGCAGCAAAGGTCGCGCGCCGCTGCACATGGTCTCGGCCTGGGCCTCGCGTCAGCGGCTGGTTCTGGGACAGGAAGCGGTAGACGTAAAATCCAACGAGATCACCGCGATCCCGCTGCTGCTCGAACGGTTGGAGCTGACCGGCGCACTCGTCACCATCGATGCGATCGGGACACAGACCGCGATTGCCGAGACCATCGTGAAGCGCGGCGGCGATTATCTGCTCGCGCTCAAAGGCAACCGTCCGGCGCTGTTCGCGGATGTTGTGGACTTCTTTGCCGACCCGCCCGCCGATATGATCCTTGCGCCCCACGTCACTACCGACGCCGATCATGGCCGCATCGAGGAGCGCCATCACCGCGTCTGTCACCATACAGAATGGCTGTTTTCCGACCGCCGTTACACCGACGAACCCCATTTCCCCCATCTCGCGATGATCGCAATGGTCGAAAATCATGTCGAGCGGGAAGGCCGCAAAAGCACCGAACGGCGCTATTATCTCGCTTCCGTCAAACTCGACCCCCAAGCCTTCGCCGCCGCCGTCCGCGCCCACTGGGGCATCGAAAACCGTCTCCACTGGGTGCTCGACGTCGTCTTCCACGACGATCTCGCACGCCTGAGAACCGGATATGGCCCGCAGAATATGGCCGTCGTCAAACACATCGCCATGAACATGGTCCGCAATCCAAACGACAAACACAGCCTCAAAGTCCGCAGAAAACGCGCCAATCTCGATCCCGATTACCTCGAAACACTCGTCACTCAACGAAGCGCGTTAATCTGAAGCGATTCCCCTGGAGAAACTTAAGCGTCCCTCCCGCAAGCGGGAGGGGAGAAACTTAAGCCGGTCCCAGCGTCTTGGGCGAGTCGGGGTCTGCACCCCATTCGCTCCAGCTACCGTCGTAGAGTGCGGTATCGTCCTTGCCGAGCAGGTGCATGCCAAACAGCAGCACACAGGCAGTCACGCCACTGCCGCAGCTGGTGACGACGAGCTTCGAAAGGTTCACACCCCCGGCG
Source organism: uncultured Alphaproteobacteria bacterium (assembly GCA_963791765.1). Lineage (GTDB taxonomy): Bacteria > Pseudomonadota > Alphaproteobacteria > Sphingomonadales > Sphingomonadaceae > Novosphingobium. The sequence goes on along the minus strand of CAWBTL010000002.1, from coordinate 541,493 downwards.
GTAAAGGCTGCTTCCAGCCCGGCTTTGTCCTTGTAGGTGCCATCTGCGTTGAACAGCGTCGCATAGGGCACATTGCGCGCGCCGGGAATGTGTCCGGCGGCAATGCCGGGGCGCGGATCGGCTTCGGCGCCGGTGAAACGGGCAGGGCCGCGCGCGTCAACCAGCTGCTCGGCCTGGCTGGCGACATTGGCGGCAACATCGGCCTTTCTGCGCAGCAGCTTGTCCTCCGACCAGGCAGTGAAATGGCGGTGGCGCAGCGTTTCGACGCCAACTTTCAGCGGGCGGCTCTCAGCCTTCCATTTGGCGAGGCCGCCATCGAGAATGGCAACATCGTGCGCACCGAACAGTTTGAGCATGAACCAGGCCCGCGCCGCCGATTTCACGTCGCTGTCGTCATAGACCACAATGCGGCTGCCGTCGCCCAGGCCAAGGCTCTGCATGCGGCTGGCGAATTTTTCGGGCTGCGGCAGGGTGTTTTCGATGGGTGAGGCTTTGTCGGCCAGCCCGGCAAGGTCCATGAACACCGCGCCGGGGATGTGCCCACCGGCGTATTCCGCCGCAGCATCGCGGCCGGCGGCAGCGAGGTGATAGGAAGCATCGACAATCCTGAGGTCGCTCGCGCCCATTTCATTGGCGAGCCATTCACTCGAAACCAGGCTATCCATAAATCGCGCGTCCTCCTCTTCGCTACGACCCGGCGCCAGCCTATCGGGCCGATGCGCCGCCGTCGAGAGGCTTTCAGGCGGCCAGTGCCAGCTTGCGCTGGGCAACGCCGCTGAAGGTGCGCGGGCCGAGATCGAGCCGGAACGGGCGCAGCTTGCCGCCCGGCACTTCCGATGGCTCGCCCACCACGAAATTTCCGCCGCCAAGAACGATGCGCTGCTGCGCCTCGCCGCCAAGTGCGCGCAGGCGGACCAGCGGCACCAGCAGCCGGGCGTTGCCGCTGTGAATGGGCGTGACGGCGGCGAGCGGCAGGCGGATGTCGCCGGTCAGCTCGGCGGTCTCGCCCGGCTGCAGCGAAGGCAGGCGGTGCAGCTCGGTGAGTGCGGCGATGTCAGGCGAAAGTTGATCGGCCTGGCTGATCGAGGCGTGGGCAGAGATCATGTCGGCGGCGATGGCGAACGGCCCCAGCGCCGCGCTGCCGCGATTGGTCAGAGTCAGCCGGTAATGAAGTGTGGCGAAGATCAGCGAGGCGCTCATTCGCAAGGGTTCGAGCGCCAGTTCCAGAATCGCGGCAGTGGCGGCGGCGGTTGGGCGGGGAGCGGGGATGGGTGCCGATGGAGCCGGAACGGGTGCCGGTGCTCTCGCCAGGGCTGGCGGAGCCGATGGTGCCAGCACAGGCCGTTCGACCGGAACCTCCGCCGCTTCATCTTCATGCAACGTTTCCGCGGGTTTGCGCCGCCGCCATAGCAGCGCCACGCTGATCAGCAGCGCCGCACCGCCAGCGGCCCACGGCCATAGCGGAGTTTCGCCGGGTTCTCTGGCAAGTGCTTCCGGCTCGTCGGCAGCAGGTTCAGGCGGAACCATCGCCGGGCTGTCCGCATCGCCGGCGAGCGGCGAGGCGGGGTCTCGCGGCGGCAATGAGGGCAATGCAGAGGGCTCTGCCGGCACGGCACTCGCTGAGGGATTCGCTGACTGCGGTGCTGGACGGACCGGGGCTTCGGCCTCCGCAGAAGGCGCGGGCGGACGGGCGGTTGGCGATGCTGTAATCACCGGCTCCGGCGTGCCGGTGGGCGGCAGGATCACCGGTGCATCGGTATCGACCGGACCCTGCAAGGGCGCGCTGGGCTTGGGCGAGGAGGGCGGCAGGCGGAAGTCGTAAACCGACCCGGCTTCCTGCTGCGCGAGGGTCTGCGCGGGCGGGGCAAGACTGGCCAGCGCGGCAATCGCCGCCAATGTTGCGCGAGGGGTAAAGCGTCTGCCGTTCATCAAAATGCCCGTCCTGGCCGATCCAGCGCCGCGGCTGAATGGCCGATTAACCTCTCTGTGGCGATCCGGTGACTTGTGCAAGCGAGGCGTTGAGGCCATGTGGCGATCATGAGCACAGACGCCAAGCCCCCGCTCCACCTTGGCAGCGCCAGCAAGCTGCCCGCCTCGCCCGATCAGGCAGTGCTGGATTACGTAACCAACCCGCGCATCGACGCACTCTATATGGTCCGCTTCGCCGCGCCCGAATTCACGTCGCTGTGCCCGGTCACCGGTCAGCCGGACTTTGCCCATCTGGTGATCGATTATGCGCCCGGCAAGACTATTGTCGAATCGAAAAGCCTGAAGCTGTTTCTCGGCTCTTTCCGCAACCATGCCGGATTTCACGAGGACGTCACCGTGGGCATCGCCCAGCGCCTTGTTGCGGAAATGCAGCCGCAGTGGCTGCGCATCGGCGGTTACTGGTACCCGCGCGGCGGCATTCCGATCGATGTGTTCTGGCAGTCGGGAGCGCCGCCCGCGGGGCTGTGGGTGCCAGAGCAAGGGGTGGCGGGGTATCGGGGGCGGGGGTAGCGCAAAGTTCATCCGGCCCGAATTGCCAGCCATTCGACGCAGTTAACCTGCTGCGGAATTGCATTGTTAAGCATTGGTCTGCGAAAGAGCGAGATGCAGGACGTGCCGGACCGGTCAACGAAGCCGGCTGGCTGTGAATTGAGTCCTTCGGGCCCAAATGGAGATTCCACATGAAGATTTCAGGTAAATCGCTGCGCAAGGCCTTGCTGGTTGGCACGGGCATCGTCGCTTACGCCATTTTTCCCGTGGGCAGCGCTGCGATCGCTTCGCCCGGTGACGACGACACCGAGGAAGATGCAAAGCACAATTCCGTCGATGCCGATGAAGCCACAGAGGCTGCCGATGAAGCCACAGAGGCTGCCGAGGATCAGTCCGGCGACGATTCCGACGACGATGATTCGGACGATGACGACGATGATGATTCGGATGATGACGCCGACGACGCGGATGATGACGCGGATAATGACTCTGGCGAAGATGATTCGGACGACGATGCTGACGATGATTCAGACGGTGATGACGTCGACTAGGCACGGAGACTCGCGATTGGGCCGCGAGTGCCCGAACGGGGCGTGAGCGCCTATCGCGAGCAGGGTAGACCCGCTATTGACCCGGAAATCCGGGGAACTCGTGCAGTTCATGCGCGGTCTTCATCCAGCCAATCCGATCAGCGACCTGGATCTGTGCTTGCGGCGCAAAGGCATCAGGGTCGTCAAGGGTTGCCAGCTGGATATCGACCAGCCCCGGCAGCGCTTCTGCATTGCGGAACCACAGCCCCGTGCCGCAGCGCGGGCAGAAGCTGCGCATCGAGGCTCCCGAGGAATTGAAAGTCGTCACTTCGCCTTGCGTCACTGCAAAATCGGTTTCCGCGAAGGCCGCCCAGGCGACCATAGGCGCGCCCGCGCTTTTGCGGCAATCGCTGCAATGACAGAGCGCAACATGCGCTGCCTTGCCTTCGACTGTGTAACGCACTGCGCCGCAATGGCATCCGCCTTGGTGTTTCATCGCCTGTCCTTCGATTCGAGAATTTGGAACATACAAAGAACGATAATTTCGGTCAAGCTGCCATCGCGGTTCTAGCCCGCCAGCAGCTTCATCGTCCCCCCCAGCGGTGCGGGCATGAAGCTGTCGCCGCCGGGCCAGTCGAGGAAGCCGAAGGCGGCGTACGTGCCGCCGTCGACGAACAGGGTCTGGCCAGTGACGGTGCGCGAGAGGTCGCTGGTCAGGAAGATCACTCCGTCGACGACTTCTTCCACCGTCGGCGCGCGCTTCATCGGCACGTAGATTTTCAGCGCCTCGGCCATCGCGTCCGGCCCGGCTTCCTCCAGCCGCACGAAGTCCTCGGGCGCGAGCGCGGCGTTGGTGGTGCGGGCGAGGCTGGTGTCGCTGGCGAGGCAGTTGACCCTGATCATGTACTGGCCGAGCTCAACCGCCAGCGCCCGGCTGAAATTGGTCAGCGCTGCCTTGGCGCCGGCATAGACCGCGAATGTCGCCGCGCCGCGGTGCGCTTCGATGGTGGTGAAGTTGACGATGGCGCCCCCATTTCCGCTCCGTTTCAACAGCGGCAACGCGCGCTGGCAGCTGTCGATGTGGTAGCCGTAATTGTAGCGGATGTTGTCGGCGTGGCTCTGGCGGGAGGTGTTTTCGAACAACGCGCGGGAGACGCCGCCGGGGACGTTGACCAATATGTCGATGCTGGCGGTGAGCTGTTCGACCTGATCCCAGAATGCGTCGAGCGAGGCCGGGTCCATGACATCGCCGTAAATCGGGGTGATGCTGCCTCCGAGCGCCGCAACCTCGCCGACGATGGTCTCCAGCCCCTTGCGGTCGTTGTCGCAGGTGATGATCTTCACCCCCTCGCGCGCCAGCCCCAGCGTCACCCCGCGCCCGAGATGGCCGGCCGCGCCGCCTATTACCACTGCGGTTTTCGAGGCCATGGCCTTGTGCGCTTCGAGCAATCCCATCGCCAGTCTCCCGCTTTGCCGCCTTGGGGCGGGTTGTAGGCGCGAGCATATGGGAACCTTGGGTCAGCAGCAACCGGCTCAACACCACTAAACTCCGTCACCCTGAACTTGTTTCAGGGCCTATTTCGCCTCACCTCCGGTGCTCTGTTCGGCACGCACTGCACGAGCGTTTTGCGCCCTTCCGGTTAGCTCCGGGCTTGCGGCATGATGGGCCCTGAAACAAGTTCAGGGTGACGAAGAGTGGTGAAATGGATGGAGCTTTCCTCAATGCCACAATCTATATACAGCAAAATATAGATAATCCGGGAGCTACACTTGCTTCGCCTCATCGCCGCCCTGCTCGCGCTGATCCTTGCCGCCGTGCCCGCATCTGCCGAGCAGCGCGGGCCGCTGGTGCTGGCGGCGTCGAGCATGCAGGAGGTGCTCACCGCCGCCGCCGATGCCTGGGCTGCGCAGGGCCATGCCCGCCCGGTGCTGTCTTTCGCCGCCACCCCGGCGCTGGCCTGGCAGGTGCAGGCGGGGGCCAAGGCCGATCTGTTCATCTCCGCCGATGCCGCATGGATGGACTATCTGGTCGCGCACAAATCGATCCGCCCGGGTTCCCGCGCGATACTGGCTGGCAATTCGCTGGTGCTGATTGCTCCAGCGTCCAGCCGGGTGCAGTTGACCATCGCGCCGCGATTTCCGCTGGCTACGGCATTGGGCAAGGGCCGGCTCGCCATGGCCGATCCAGGAGGCGTGCCGGCGGGGTGCTATGGCAAACAGGCGCTGACCCGGCTGGGGGCATGGCCTGCGGTTTCGGGCAAGATCGCGGCTGCGGAGAATGTCCGCGCCGCGCTGGCGCTGGTCAGGCGGGGTGAGGCACCGCTGGGGATTGTCTACGCCACTGATGCGCTGGCCACGCCGGGGGTGCGGGTGGTCGACCGCTTCCCTTCAACCAGCCACGCGCCGATCCGCTATCATGTCGCGACACTTGCCGTATCGCGCCGCGGCGACGCCGAACTGTTCCGCCGCTTCCTGCTCTCTGCCGAGGGCAAGGCCATCTTCCGCCGCTTTGGCTTCGGGACGCGATGACGCTGCTTTCAGCCGAAGAATGGCAGATCGTCGTGCTTTCGCTCAAGGTCAGCAGCGTGGCGATCCTTGCCGCGTTGCCGATTGCCTTTGCCCTCGCCTGGCTGCTGGCGCGGGGGCGGTTTCCCGGCAAGATCCTGCTCGATGCGGCGGTGCACCTGCCACTGGTGTTGCCGCCGGTGGTGACCGGCTGGCTGCTGCTGCTGGCATTCGGCAACAACGGACCTGCCGGGCGCTGGCTGTCGGAGACGCTGGGGTTGACATTCATGTTCCGCTGGACCGGCGCGGCGCTGGCGGCGGCGGTGATGGCGCTGCCGCTGATGGTGCGGGCGATGCGGTTGTCACTCGAAGCGGTTGATCGGCGGCTGGAGGGCGCGGCGCGGACGCTGGGGGCGGGGCCGTGGCGGACCTTCTTCGCGATCACCCTGCCGCTGTCACTGCCCGGGGTGCTGGCCGGAGTGGTGCTGGGGCTCGCGCGTTCCTTCGGCGAATTCGGCGCGACGATCACTTTCGTTTCCAACATTCCCGGCGAGACCCGCACCCTGCCGCTGGCGATCTATTCAGCGCTGCAGCTGCCCGGCGGCGAGGGGGTGGTGACGCGGCTGGCGGTGATCGCGGTGGTGCTGTCGATGGGGGCGCTGGTGGCGTCCGAACTGCTGGCGCGGCGCAGCGGGCAGGGCCGGGGGTCGCATGTCCTTTGACGTCGATATACTGGTCGCGCGGGGCACGGCACGAATTGCCGCACGCTTCGCTGCCGCCCATGGCCTGACCGTGCTGTTCGGCCCTTCGGGCGCGGGCAAGACCAGCATTCTCGATGCCGTCGCCGGGCTGCTCACGCCGCTGCGCGGGCGGATCGCAGTGTCGGGCAGCGTGCTGTTCGATGGCGAAAGCAAAGTCGCGCTGCCGCCCGAACAGCGCGCCTGCGGCTATGTCTTCCAGGATGGCCAGCTGTTCCCCCACCGCACAGTGCGTGAAAATCTGCTGTTCGGCTGGCGACTGGCGCCACAGGATCGACGCTGGATGGCGCTGGACGAGGCAGTCGATTTCCTCGGCCTGGGCAATCTGCTCACCCGCATGCCGCGCACGCTGTCGGGCGGCGAGGCGCGGCGAGTCGCCATCGGCCGGGCGCTGCTGAGCGGCCCGCGCTTCCTGCTGATGGATGAACCGCTTTCCTCGCTCGACAATGCGCGGCGCGAGGAAATCATGGTGGTGATCGAGCGCATCCGCGACGAGTTGCGGCTGCCAATCCTCTACGTCACCCACGATCGCAGCGAGGTGGAACGGTTGGCTGACCTGGTGGTGCCGATAGGGTAGTATTGCCGGGTCTACTGATGCTCTTTGGGCACCGACAGCAATCCCGATTGCAGCGCCGCCCAGTCCTCCCCGCTTTGCACCGCGGCTGCGCATTCCAGCATCGACTGGTATCGCCGCAGCACTTCCGCGCCGAACTCGGTCAGCTTCGCTCCGCCCCGCGATTTCCCTCCCGGAGTTGCCGAAACCAGCGGCGTTTGCCAGCAGCGGTTCATGGTGTCGGCGAGCAGCCAGGCGCGGCGGTAGCTCATGCCGAGTACGCGGGCGGCGGCGGAGATCGAACCCTCGCGTCCGATCGCCTCAAGCAACGCCGCCTTGCCCGGCCCCATGGCTATTTCCGCGCCGCAATAGATCTGCAGCTTGAACTTGAGGGTGGGCAGCGTCGCGCTCATTCGTGCAGCCTAGCCGCTATGCCGGCACTGCGAAAGCACTCCGCCACGGCGATGCCGCTGCTCGCCATTGGACTCTCGCCAAGGCTGCACTATGGCGGTTGCAAACAGGCATCAGCGCCCCCGCGAGAGGCATAGCGAAAGGTCAAAACCCGTGTCCGATACCACCCTCGATTGCTCCGACATCGATCAACATCTCGGCAAACCCATCGAGAGCTCACCGATCCGCGAGCCGATCGGCAACAACGATATCCGCCGCTGGGTGCAGGCGATGCACTATCCCAACCTGCTGCATTATGACCCGAAATACGCCGCCGAAGGCCGTTGGGGCAAGCTGGTTGCGCCGCAAAGCTTCCCGATCGTGATGGACGACGGCCACGGTTCGGCCCCGGCCTGCGTCGGCAAGATCCCCAATTCGCACCTGCTGTTTGGTGGTGACGAGTGGTGGTATCACGATGTGAAAGTCCACGGCGGCGACGTGATCAGCAACGAACGCATTCCGTTCGACTATGTCGTCAAGAACACCAGCTTCGCCGGCCCGACCTGCTTCCAGCGCGGTGACAATTTCTACCGCAACCAGAATGGCGAGCTGATCGCCCAGCAGCGCTCCACGTCGATCCGCTACAACGCCCATGCCGGTGGTGCCAATACCCCGACCGAGGGTCTGGAAGACACCGTCTGGACCGACGCGGAGATCGCCACCCTTGAAGACCGCAAGTTCGATTGGATCAAGATGCTCCACGATCTCGGCCACAACAAGCGCTACTGGGACGACGTCAACATCGGCGATCAGCTGCCCGAGCGCGTGTTCGGCCCGCACACGGTAGCCAGCTTCGCCACCGAATGGCGCAGCTACCTGTTTTCGGTGTGGGGCACGCTCGACCGGCGCGAGATCAATCTCGAGGACTTCGGCTTCACCAAGGAAATGGCCGGGCATGAGAACGATCCGATCATGGAGCGGATCAATCCGGAACTGACCGACGGTGCCTATTACGGCGCATCGCGCGGCCATATGTTCCCGCGCTGGGCCCGCACCATCGGCATGCCGCGCGCCTATGGCTATGGCGCTTCGATGGGTGCCTGGGTGACCGACTATCTTGCGGGCTGGGCCGGAGAGCACGGCATGGTCGTGCATTCGATCGCCAATTACCGCGGACCCGCATTGTGCGGCGACATCACCATCCAGACCGGCGAAATCATCGACAAGCTGGTTGATGATGAAGGTCGCCATGTCGTCCAGATCAAGTCGAAGATGGCCAACCAGCTGGGCACGACCATGGCGACTTCGACGGCGGAGGTCTCGCTGCCGGTGCGGTAAGGCGCAGCGGGGGACCATTTGCCCGCTTTTGAAAGGAATAATTGAGGTTCCTGTGTTTCTTTGCAGGGCATGATAGGGTCGATTGCGTACTGAGGAACAGCATAAGCATGGCAGGTGATCTTTACAGCCGGTTAGCCGACAGCTTTGCCGCACACGCGGACAAGGTGTGCATCGAAGAAGAATTGCGGCGCTGGACCTATGGCGAGATCGAGATGGCCGCTGCCCGGCTGGCGACGCGGCTGGGGATACTCGATCTGCAGCCGGGTGACCGGATGCTGGCGCAGACCGAAAAGTCGGTCGAAGCGGTGATCCTCTACCTCGCCTGCATCCGCGCCGGTGCGATCTACTTGCCGCTCAATAGCGACTATACCGAGGCGGAAATCGCCTATTTCATCGCCGATGCCGAGCCGGTGATGGCGGTCTGCACCGAACATAACGTCGATCTTTACCAGAGGCTGGGCAAGGGCAATCCGCGGGTCTATTCGTTCAAGATGCTGTTCGCCGATCTCAGCATCGGCGCGGCCCCGCCTGTGCCGCGCAGTGCAGACGATACCGCCGCGATCCTCTACACCTCGGGCACCACCGGCAAGCCCAAGGGGGCGATGCTGTCTCATGCCAATCTTGTCTCTAACGGCGAGGTTCTGGTCGATCTGTGGCGTTTCACCAGTGCCGACCGGCTGATCCACGCGCTGCCGATCTTCCATGTCCACGGGCTGTTCGTGGCGCTGCACTGCGCGCTGTTTTCGGGTGCGACGATTGTGTTCATGCCCAAATTCGATGCCGCCGCGGTGATCGGCCATATGGCCAAAGCGACCGTGCTGATGGGAGTGCCGACCTTCTACACCCGCCTGCTCGCCGAACCATCGCTCACCCGTGAGGCAGCGGCGGGCATGCGGCTGTTCATCGCCGGATCGGCGCCGCTTTCCGCCGATACGTTCCGCGCTTTCGAGCATCGCATCGGTCACCGCGTGCTCGAACGCTACGGTATGACCGAAACCGGCATGCTGACTTCCAATCCTTACGACGGGGAACGCCGCCCCGGCAGCGTCGGCCTGCCACTGCCAGGAGTGACGCTTCGCATCGCCGATATCGAAACCGGCATGATCCAGACCCAGGGCCAGGTCGGGATTATCGAGGTCAAGGGCCCCAACGTGTTCAAGGGCTATTGGCGCAACGCCGAAAAGACCAAAGAAGCGTTCCGGCTTGGCGACTTTTTCGTTACCGGCGACATGGGGAGGATAGATTCTGATGGCTATGTCAGGCTGGTCGGCCGCGAGAAGGATCTGATTATCACCGGCGGGCTCAACGTCTATCCCGCCGAGGTCGAGGCGCTGCTCGAGGATATGCCCGAAGTGGCCGAAGTCGCCGTGATCGGCGTGCCGCATCCCGATCTGGGCGAGGCGGTGGTGGCGGTGGTCAAGCCTGCGATGATGCCCTTCGACCGCGAAGGAATCCGCAGCACCCTGCGCGAAAAGCTTGCCGGTTTCAAATGCCCCAAGGAAATCGTGACGATGGCCGCGCTGCCGCGCAACACCATGGGCAAGGTCCAGAAAAAACTTCTGCGTGAACAGCTTGCAGAGATATTCTCCGCTAAAGAGTGAGGATCAGGCGGGGCGCCCGGTCCATTTTGGCACCCGTTCCAGATAGTCGGCAAACATGGTGCGCACGTTGTCCATGTCCAGTCCGAACTTGGCCGCATCGAGGTGCACCGAAGGTTCGCGCTTTGTGTTTTCGCTCCACCACGCCGCCATATTGGCCTCGAATTCCGCACTGACCGGCTCGCCCAGCCAGTCATAGAGCCCGCGCACCTGGCCGATCGGGTCCTCGTGCATGGCGCGGAAATGGATGTCGTAGAAACGGTGGTCGTTGCCAGCCTCGCGGAAGGCAATGGCGCGCTGCATGCCGGTGGTCCAGAGACGCTGGTTGAGCGCGCCCATGTAGGCATGATCGAGATCGTCGGTGAAGTTTTCGGCGATCGAGGAAAACACCGTAGCGACCGACAGCATGACCTCGGTGGGATCGCGGTGGGTCATGACAAAACGCGCGCCGGGGAAGGCCTTGTCCAGCTGGCTCAGGTAGAGCAGGTGCTGCGGTGTCTTGAGCCGCCACACCCGCGTCTTTTCGCCCCATTGCAGCAGTTTCATCACGCGGCGCTGGTAGAGATAAGTTGAGGTCAGATCGGCATTCAGCAGCCAGTCGGCATAGTCGGGAACCTGCGCGAAGGCGATGAACATCTGCGACTTGAAGTCCAGCGACATCAGATCGAGGCATTCCATTGGCCCGTCGATGCCAGTGGGGGTATGCGATTTTCCCGCCAGTTCGCGCTCCGCCTCGCTCTGCTGGCCGCGGCGCGGATCGGGGCCGGCGACGGTTGATGGCGGCGGGCAGGGCTGGGCGGATTCCCAGACCCGCAAATACCGGATAGCAGGATCGCAGGCGAGCAGGAACGACAGCGCCGTCGATCCGGTGCGCGGCAGGCTGATTCCGAACAACGGCGGGGCGATATCGACTTGGTCGATCTCGGGATGGCGGCGATACCAGTCTTCCACCTGCAGCCGCTGCTTGAGATGATCGACAATCCGCCCGCGCAGCACGCGTTCGCCCACGGCATTGAGCCGGGCTTGATTGTTGAGCGAATTGACGAGGATTTCCAGACCCTCGCGGAAGCAGGCGACACCGTAAGCCGTCAGGCCCGTTTCGCTTTGCGCGACTTCGAGGAGTTTCTTGTAACCTTCCACTATATAGGCCTTTTTTGTTGCGATGCCCGGTCCGTTCAAGACCAGGCTCCAGCATCAACTCCCCTGAGCTGCCAGTCTAATCCAGCACACTGTGGCATGGCGAGCGAATTGGCCGCGCGCCAGCATTATTCGTCGATCGCAGGCGGTAAGCGCATGACGTTTGCCGTCGCCCCGGCGCTCTGATAGCACCATGCGCATTGGGACAGGACATGGCCTTGAAACCTTTATCGGCGGAAGATTTTGCCGCGATCGTCAATCTGATGGGCAAGTATCAGCACCTCGTCGATGATGGCGACGAGGAGGGCTGGGCGAATCTGTTCACCGAAGATGGCGCTTTCCTGGGCCTGCCCGGGGTACCCGACGGCTTTCGCGGCCACGAAGCGCTCAAACAGGTTCCGCGGTTGAACCTGGCCAACGGCAAGGGCGGCTTTCGCCACAACATGTGCAGCTTCAGCGCCGAATATGGCGACAGCCGCGATGAAGCGCGGGCACGCTATTACATCATCGGCACGCTCAGCACACCGGAGGCGGGTACGCAGGTGGTGCTGGAAGTCGATGTCCGCACACACCTGCTGCGCATCGGCGGCGAGTGGAAGATCAAGTCCAATACGATGGCGAAGCTTTAGGTTCAGGTGCCGAGGTCGCTGCAACGGGAGAAGAGTGATGGCTGTCGATCTGTCGGGCGGAATATCCGTCGAGCGCGAATTCATGCTTGCCGAACGCCCCGCGGAACAGGGCATCCGCGATGCGGTGAATGTCTGGATCGAGGAGGAGAACGCTCTGTTCGGTATGCGCATCGGTGTCGAGGCACTTTCGGACACCTGGGACCGGCACGAGCTGTGGCTGGATATAGCCTTCGCCGACGGGCGGCTGATCAGCCGACGCGGCGATGGTGAGAGCCATCCCGTCATCGACTCCGAAGGCAAGCCGACGATCATGGGCACCGGCCCACTGCGCTTCAACTGCGCCCAACCGTTCAAACGGTGGACCACCTCGTTCAGCGGCCAGGCCACCGAGACGTCTGCTGCCGAACTGATCGCCAATCCCGAGCTGCCAGAAAACCTCAGCTGCGATGTCGAATTCGAGATCGAAATGACCATGGCAGTGCCGCCGTGGGAACCGGGATCGATGTCGGAAGAGGCGCGCCGGGTTCTTGCAGGCGGCGACGGCGATTTCGTCAGCCCGCGCTACGAGCAGCTGTTCCGGGCAAAGGGGAAGTTGCGGGTTGGCGGGGAAGAGTTCGACTTCGCCGGGCAGGGCCTGCGAATCCGCCGCACCGGCTTTCGCAAGTTTGAAGGGTTCACCGGCCACTCCTGGCAATCCGCTTTGTTTCCGAGCGGCAAGGCATTCGGTTACAACAGTTATCCGCCGCGCGACGATGGCCAGCAGAATTATGTGGAAGGCTATGTGTTCGACGGCGACGGCGCGCTCAGGCCGGCCCGTCCGGTCGAAATGCCATGGCTGCGCAAGCTGACCACCGGCGGCGATGCCGTGCCCTGCGCCTTGCAGACCGACGATGGCGAGGTCATCCGCATTGACGGCACCACTTTCACCAATACCCGCTCACGGGGCAGCACGGTGCTGCCGTTCACCTTCCCCAAGGTCCAGCAGGCGCATGCCCGCTACCGCTGGGGCGACGAGGAAGCGACCGGGATGGTCGAACGCTCGTCCCTGCCGCAGAACATGGACGAATAGGCTATCAGGCGAACTAGGCCTGAATGCGGCCGAACAGCTCCTGCAGCGCGGCTGCCATCCATTGTTCGTCGACTGCCGCGAAGTCAGCGGTAAGCGGCGGCAGCTCGGCGATCCGGTACCGGCCACGCTCGCCCGTCTCGGCAGTGATATGGACCCTGCTGCCTTCGAGGTAGATGACAATGGCCATGACGCGGAAAGTGTGAACCTTCAGGATGAAGCGTTTGACCGAGACGGTCGCACCTTCCTCGGTCAGTTCGAAATCGCTGCGGCTTTCCAGTGCGCCATGGGCCAGTGCGACCAGCCGTTCCAGCATCGGGGCTTCGGTCCGGTCCCAGCGCAGGCGCTCGAACAGGGCGCTGTCGACCGCCATGGAAAGCTTGTCGCAATGCAGCTCGAAACTGTCTGAGGTCACATCGACGTCCCTGGATTGGCGCGTCGGCCGACTGGCCATTCGCGTTTGCAACGCGGCCATAGCGGACAAGTGCTAACAAGCTGCACGCGATGCCCGAAGATAGATGCCCGACCGGGTGCTGTCTGCTTGCCCTTCGCCGCCCATTACCCTAGGGCGCGCGGCGGACTCGAACTGTAACGAAAGTGCAAAGACCTTGGCCAACGTCACCGTGATCGGCGCCCAGTGGGGCGATGAAGGCAAGGGCAAGATTGTCGACTGGCTGGCAAGCCGCGCCGATGCCGTCGTGCGCTTCCAGGGTGGGCACAACGCCGGGCATACGCTGGTGGTCGGGGAGCAGACCTACAAGCTCTCGCTGCTGCCGTCGGGCATCGTGCGTGGCACGCTGTCGATCATCGGCAATGGCGTGGTGCTCGATCCCTGGGCACTCAAGGCGGAGATCGCCAAGCTTGAGGGGCAGGGAGTCTCGATCACCAAGGCCAATTTCGCGATCGCCGACAATTGTCCGCTGATCCTGCCGATTTACCGCGAGCTCGACGGATTGCGCGAAGCGGCGGCGGGCGCGGGCAAGATCGGCACCACCGGGCGTGGGATTGGTCCCGCCTATGAGGACAAGGTCGGTCGCCGCGCGATCCGGGTGTGCGATCTCGCCCATCTCGGCTCGCTGGAGCCGCAGCTTGACCGGCTTTGCGCCCATCACGATGCCTTGCGCGCCGGGTTCGGCCAGCCGCCGGTGGACCGCGCCGCGCTGCTCGCCGAACTCGCCGAAATCGCGCCTTTCGTGCTGCAATATGCCGAGCCGGTGTGGAAGCGGCTCAACAAGGTTCGCAAGGAAGGCGCGCGGATCCTGTTTGAGGGCGCGCAGGGCGTGCTGCTTGATGTCGATCACGGCACCTACCCTTTTGTCACCAGCTCGAACACGGTGAGCGGTACAGCGGCATCGGGCTCCGGCTTGGGTCCCAATGCCACCGGCTTCGTGCTGGGCATCGTCAAGGCCTATACCACCCGCGTCGGGGCAGGACCGTTCCCGACCGAGCTCGAATGCGAAGTGGGTCAGCGGCTGGGCGAACGCGGCCATGAATTCGGCACCGTCACCGGGCGCAAGCGCCGCTGCGGCTGGTTCGACGCAGTGCTGGTCCGCCAAAGCTGCGCGATCTCGGGCGTCACCGGCATCGCGCTGACCAAGGTCGATGTGCTCGACGGCTTTGAGACAGTGAAGATCTGCACGGGCTACCGGCTGAACGGCAAGGTGATCGATTACCTCCCCAGCCACGCTGCTGATCAGGCCAATGTCGAGCCGGTCTATGAGGAAATGGAAGGCTGGAGCGGCACCACCGCCGGCGCGCGCAGCTGGGCTGACCTGCCGGCACAGGCAGTCAAATATATCCAGCGGGTGCAGGAACTGATCGAAACGCCGGTGGCGCTGGTTTCGACTTCGCCGGAGCGCGAGGATACCATTCTCGTGCGCGATCCGTTTGTGGACTAGGTTCAAATGTTGCGTGCGGCCTTCGACAAGCTCAGGCTGAGCGGGGTTTGCATGAAGGACTTAACGCAACTCCCGCTCATGCTGAGCCTGTCGAAGCACGCGCGCATACGTTCCCTTCTGACGCTCACCCTGATCCTCTCGACCGGAACCGCGACGGCGCAGGCTCCGCTCAACCTGCCCGAAATCGATCACCTCGTCGTCCGCAAGGCCGAACGCAGCATGGACCTGATCGCAGCAGGCCGGGTGGTCCACACCATCGAGGGCATTCAGCTCGGCGATGCGCCCGTGGGGCACAAGCAATTTCAGGGCGACGAGCGCACGCCGGAGGGGCGCTATACCCTCGATTACGATAACCCCAACAGCAGCTTCCACCTCTCGCTGCACATCTCCTATCC
Organism: uncultured Alphaproteobacteria bacterium; assembly: GCA_963791765.1. Lineage (GTDB taxonomy): Bacteria > Pseudomonadota > Alphaproteobacteria > Sphingomonadales > Sphingomonadaceae > Novosphingobium. The sequence continues at coordinate 526,218 of CAWBTL010000002.1, read as the reverse complement.
CAACGCGCAGGACATTGCCTATGCCCGCGCGCAGGGCCGCGATCCGGGCGGCCTGGTGTTCATCCACGGCCAGCCCAACGCGCTCCCCGCAGGTCGCATGCCCGGCGATTGGACCGACGGCTGCATCGCGGTGTCCAACGACGAGATCGAGGTCTTGTGGGAAGCGGTGCCCAACGGGACGGTGATCGATATATTGCCGTAATTTCTGGCGTGAAAGGGATAGGATTGGAACTGCTAGTGCGGCGGGCAGGGATTCGGAATTACTTCCCCTCTCCCAGGTGGGGAGAGGTTAGCGCAGCTTGCCCCGCCTGGGGCTAGCGGAGCTGGGTTAGGGGGTTCGACATCGAGATGGCGGCGCACCCCTCACCAACTTCGGCTAGCAAGCAAGCTTGCAAGCCTTCGTATCCTCTCCCCTCCAGGGGAGAGGGCAGGCGGCGCAGAATGATCGCTCGTTTCCCTACCGCAAATAAAAATCCACCGTCGTCACCACCCGCACCTTTTTGTAGGGCGAATCCGACACGCCCCAGCCACCGCCGGAATCGCCGTCGCGGGCGTTGATCTCGAAATAGCCCTGGGTCGCGCCCTTGATATCGCCCACCGAGGTGCCGCTGTCCTTGGCGAACTGTTCGGCCGAGGCGCGCGCGTCGCGGGTGGCCGCGGCGACCATGGCCGGCTTGATGGTGTTCAATTTGGTGAATGTGTAAGCCATGCCCGAGCCTTCCTCGAGCACCACCCCGCGCCGGACCAGTTCGAACTGGCGCTTCACCGCCGCCTGCGCGCGCTTGATGTCGGTCGAGCGCAGGGTCATGCGTTGGCGCACGGTGAACTTGGTGACGCCGTTGTCGGTGAACTGCGAGACGTTGACGCCGGTCGGCTGCAATTCCTCAGGAGGGAAGCCGACTTCGCTGAAGAAGCTGCGGATAGCGCTGGAGTCTGCATCGACCCCGGTTTGCGCACCGGCGAGGTCCTCCGCAGTGGCGGAGTAGGCGATGGTCCAGGTGGCGAGATCGGCAGTGACATCGCGCTCGGCCAGCCCACGCACCGTGACCGAACGGTCAGCCTCCTTGGCGCGGACCAGGCCGTTGCCGAGCAGGTAACCGCCCGCGATCAGTCCCAGCGTCAGAACGCCAGCGCTAGCCAGCCAGCGGCGGGTAGTGCTATCGGCGAGGAAAGGGGCGGCGGCGGCGCGGTGGTTGAGGTTATTGTCGTTCATGACGGATCACTCCCTGTGTGCAGGCAGCGATGCGCCCAATAAGCTTTCTGCACGATGAACCGTGCCATAGATACGACGAATGGAGTGAGCGTGACCCTATACCTCCACACCATGATCCGGGTGAACGATCCCGCCGCAACCATCCGCATATTCGAGCTTATCGGCGTCCACGAAGTGCGTCGCTATGATAACGAACAGGGCCGCTTCACCCTGGTCTTCCTTGCCGCGCCCGGGCAGGAACGCATTGCCGAGGTTGAGCTCACCCACAACTGGGACCCGGAAAATTACACCGGCGGCCGCAATTTCGGCCACCTCGCCTATGGCGTCGATAATATCTACGAGACCTGTCAGCAGCTGATGGACGCGGGCGTGACTATCAACCGCCCCCCGCGTGACGGCCGCATGGCCTTTATCCGCACGCCCGAGCAGATTTCCATCGAACTTCTCCAGAACGGCGAATCCTTGCCCCAGGCGGAACCTTGGGCGAGCATGGAGAATGTAGGGGTCTGGTAGGAAACGTTTCGGCGACACGGTGCGGCACGAAACAAGGAAACGGCGTAGCTGGGTTAGCCACTCTCGATCCCGATGAAAGCTAACCTTGGGGGCGCTCGGACCTCAGGAAGAGAGTGGCTAATGCAGCTACGCCGTTTCCCAGAAACCGGACTCTGAACCTGTCCGGCGCACTGGCTACGCGGCAATTGCTAGTTGATCACTTCAGAACCCGCTTGACCGACCGAGGTGACGTACTTGCCGGCGCCCTTGACGGTATTGCAAGCCGTGGCGGTGAGGGCGAAGCTGCCGAGTGCAACGACGAGCAAAAATTTCCTGACCATGTAATACCAACGGCCCTATGAGCTGACGCACTGGAACCATTCGCGGCTGGCGATGGATTTGATGGTATCTGGCAGATCGATGAGGTCGTTCCAAGCCTTGCAGCAAGCGGTGACGATGGTTTCGTATGTTTCATAGACCCGGTTTGCGAGGGCATTTTGTCGGAGATACTGCCAGATGTTTTCCTGCGGGTTCAGCTCGGGGCTGTAAGGCGGCAGGCGGAGCAGGCTGATATTGTCAGGGGTCTTGAGGGATTTTGTGGTGTGCCAGCCAGCTCCGTCAATGATGACGATGGCATGCGCGCCGTCCTCCACCTGGCTGCTGATTTCGATGAGGTGTGCGTTCATGGCTTGGGTGTTGGCAAAGGGCATGACCAGCGCCGCTCCTACGCCGCGTGCCGGACAGACGGCTCCGAAGATATAGGCGCATTCATACCGCTGATCACGCACGGCGCGCGGGCGGGTGCCTTTCTCGCCCCAGACATAGGTGAGCGTCCCTTTCTGGCCTACCCGGGCTTCGTCCTGGACCCAGATTTCGAGGCGCTTTCCGGCGGCATGTGCGGGGAGTATCTCCGCAACTTTGGCTGCGAAGTTTTTTTAAAAGCAGCCTGAGCCTCAACGTCGCTTTTGGGATGGCAAGGGCGCGCCGAGATATGGCTCAGGTTCAGGGCATGGAGCAGCTTGCCAATCGTGCGCGCATGGTATCGAACCTGGTATTCCGCTTCGATCCAGCTCTGGATATCCACACAGCGCCACCGCACAAGCCCGTCCTTCTCGGGGTCAGGGCCTTTCAGCACATGCGCCTTCACCGCCGCTTCTTGCGAGGCCGTCAGCCGCTTCTTGGGATGACCGCAGGGCGCATCACGCAAACCGTCCGGCCCTTTCTCGTTGAAACGGTGAACCCAGTCGCACAGGGTCTGGCGATCCATCCCGCTGCGCGCCGCAGCGTCCTTCCGGCTCGCCCCTTCCAGAACAGCCGCGATTGCCGTCAGCCGCAAAGCTACGCGGCCATTGTTCTCCCGACGGGCCAGCTTGCGCAAATCTCCCGCGCTGTAATCGTCCCGGAGGACTATCGATCCATGCATCTGCGGCTCCATCCAATGAAGCCGCCTCCGAATCATATTCCTGACAAAAAAGGAATCCCCGAAACCGAGTCAGGTCATCGGGCTATTGGTATAAACTTCCTTTCTGGAGGCGTCCGGACAAAAATCCACGAATGCCTTGCAGCTTAAACGTGGCTGGCGGCACAAGGTTCCATACTCGCATCGCCTCATCGCCCTCAAACCACAATCAGGCGAACTCCTGCTTGTTCGATGGCCTTTGCTATATCGGTGCCAATCCCGTGATCGGTGACCAGCACATCGACCTCGTCCAGCCCGCAGACGATGGCCCCGGAGGACGAGACAAATTTCGAGCTGTCGACCAGCAGGATCACCTGTTCGGCGCGGTCGATCAGGCGGCGTTCCGCAGCGACCAGGATCACATCCTGCTGCATCACCCCCCGCGGGCCAACTGCCGCCGCTCCCATGAACAGCTTCGGAGCGTGGAAACGCGGCATGGAGTCTTCGCCGGCGGGGGCGAGGATGATGTTCTGTTCGCGGAACACCGAGCCCGATGGCACCAGCACCCGCGTGCCTGATTGCGGCAGCAGCGCATCGACAATATGTAGCGAGTTGGTCAGCACCTGCAGGTCGAGCCCGGCGAGGTGCGGGCACATCTGCAAGGTTGTGGTGCCGCCGTCGATCATCACCCCTTCACCCGCCTCGCACAGCGCCGCCGCGGCGCGGCCGATGGCCTGCTTCGCGGCGAGGTTCTGGGTGATCGCCTGGTCGAACGGCGTGCCAGAGAGACGTGCCGGCCCTTCCGCCAGCTTGGCCCCGCCATGGACCCGGGTCAGCCGGCCTTGCGCCTCCAGCCGCGACAGATCGCGGCGAATGGTGGCCGGGGAGGCCTGCAACTGCGCCTCGAGCGCGCGGTAGCTGACGAAGCCGCGCGGGCCGAGCGCCTCGATGATCAGTCGCTCGCGCTCGGCGGCATGCATCGGCTCAGCCCCGCTCCGCCTCGATCTGCTCGAGGCTCTTGCCTTCGTTGCGCGGCGCCCAATATGCCCCGATCAGGCCGCTGATGGCGAGGAATCCGGTGAGGATCCAGGCGAGGGTGGTGAAGCCGGTGGCGGTCAGCATCGGAACGAAAAAGCTGAACACGCCCAGCGTGATGCGGACAATGGCAAAGCACAGCCCTTGCGCGGTCGAGCGCAGCATCGTCGGGAACATCTCCGAGCTCCACAGCTGGAAGAAGCTCTGCGCGCCGAAGCCGCCGCCGAACTGGAGCAGGAAGACATAGAGCAGCGCCACCGGGATGGTCAGCGGGAACAGGGCGAGCAGCGCCATGCCAGCCACCTGGATCAGCGCCGAGGCAATGAACAGGTGGCGCTGGTTGACCTTGTCTGCCAGCCGCATGAACACGAAGTATATGCTGGCCATGCCGATGGCGAAGGACAACGCCTGGATCGCGACCGATTGCGCCTGGCTCGCTGCGCCGACGGTGCGCAGGATGTAGGGGAAGAAAAAGCCGTTGGTCCCCGCCCACAGGTTCCAGAAGCCGTACATGCCGACCAGCCCGAGGATCGAGGTGAGGTAATTGCCCCTGAACAGGGTCGAGATCGGCGGGCGCTTGACGTCGGACTTCTGCGCCTCTTCCCAGCGCTTCGATTCGCGCATCTTTGAGCGCAGGAAGCTGAGGCCAAGTGCGATGACCAGCAGGTGGGCAAACACGATCCGGGGGCCGAGGCTGCCCAGGCTGGTCAGCGCCAGGCTCATCAGCAGCACCACAACCGGGCCGAGATACCACAACACCTGCGCCACTCCGGAATGCTTGCCGCGGCGGCTGTCAGGGGCCTGTTCGGCGATCAGCGACCATGATGCAGGGATATCCGCGCCGACCGCGAGCCCGACGATGGCGAAGCCCGCAAAGATCATCCACGGTGCCACGGCGAAAACCAGCAGCGCCATGCCTGCGGCATAGACCAGCATGTCCCACTGGTAGATCGTCTTGCGGCCGACCCGGTCACACAGCCAGCCGCCGACCAGCGCGCCGATCCCCGCGCCGATGGCATTGGGCCCGATCGCGCCGATGAAACCGACCGAGTCCTTCGACAGCGCGTAGTCGGTTTCCCACAGCGCTAGCGCCGCGCCGCCCGCGACAATGCTGCCGGCATCGATATAATTCGCCAGACCCGCCAGGATCGTGTCGCGCCAATTTTCCTTTTCGGCGGTTGCGCCCGGTGCCGCAGTTGTCATGATATGCTCTCTCCCAGTTCGGTCCATGTGGTTCTGTATTCGTCCAGGCTGGCTTCCAGTGGTTGCACCCGGCGCAGCTTGACCGGCGGGGCAAGCGCGGGATCGATCAGCCGCAGCGCACCGAACGACACGTCGGCATCGCCTTCTGCGGTGTAGACTTTGGCGGTGCCACGCAAGCTGGCCAAGGCGCGGGTGAACAGTTCCGAGACGGCGAAGCGCCCCTCGATCAGCAGCGTATTGCGCGCACCGATCAGATCGAGCGCGCTGTCGGCCATCAATGCGGCATAGAGCGCCACCGCAGCAGTGCGGGCGAGCGGGGCGGTGGGCTCGCTCACCCATTGGTGGCGGCGTTCAGGAAACGGCCCGCAGTCTGGCACCAGCGAGGGCAGCACCATCGCGCCGCTGGCCAGCACTTCGGCGAGGCCAGCGGTGCCGGGGCAATCGATCCGCTCACCCAGCAGTTCGATCTCGCGCCCGCCCATCCAGCGCGCCGATGGCACCGGCTGACCGAAAGCGTCGACATTGACCAGACAATCGCGCTGTTCGGGCAGGGCGGCGAAATCGACCGGCGCGGCTCCCGTTGCGCCCATTGACCGCATCGCCACGAACCACGTGCCCGTGGAAAGCACCGTCGCCTCTTGCCTCGCCACTTCGGCAAAGCCCCGCGCGGCGTTCAGCGCGGCGTTCGAATCGTGCAGGCCGGCGTGAATGCGGACCCGGTTCGAAAGTCCGGTTGCCTCGGCCAGTTCGGGCAGCAGCGTCCCGATCACCTCGCCTGCCCTGGCCATCGGCGCGAACTGTGCCGCCCAGCCGCGCCGCAAGGCCATAGGCGAGAATGTGCCGCCCGCGGGGTTCCACAGGTCCGAATGGCAGCCCAGGCTGGTGACTTCGCTCACCGCCACACCCGAAAGCAGCCAGGCCCAATATTGCGCATAGGGAAGCAGCGTCGCCCCGGCGAAAGCCTCCGGCGCCATGGCCTCAAGGTAGTGCAACTGGCTGCCGATATTGAGGCCTTGGGGAAAGGCGGGCGAGCCGGTCAGCGCAAAGGGATCGCGCTGGGCGCAGTATGCCTTCAGCAAATCGTCGGGGATGGGCCACTCGTAGTCCGGCGGGACGAAGGCGAGCACGCCCTTTCGGATCCCGGTGCCGATACCAGCGATGGCCGCGCCGTGCGCCACCGGAATGATCGCTTCGACCGGATGATCGGCAAAGCGCGCCAGCGATTCGACCAGCCATCCTGCGTTGCCTGCGGTGTCGAGAGGCACATAGGGCGCGGCGGTTTGCGGCGCATTGGTGCGCGTCACCCGATCGAGCATCCGCCCCTCACGCGACCACAACGACAGCTTGCTATGCGTCTTGCCGAAATCGGCGACAATGGCGAAACCCTGACCCAGCCTCTGCTCCCATGATCGAATATGATTGTTTTCTAGCGAATCAGATTGATTGTGGAAAGCGCTAATGTTAGGCGGCGGGCATGACCACGCAAACCGACCGGGCCGCCGCTGCGGCAATCCCCTTCGCCGTCCCCGCACGCCGCTGGAACCCCGCCGAAGCCGCCGGAATGGCTCCGGCCGAACTGCTGCTTTACCGTTCCAACCTGCTGGGATCGGACCTGACGGTCACCAATTTCGGCGGTGGCAACACTTCGGCCAAACTGCGCGAGATCGATCCACTGACCGGCGAACTGGTGGACGTGCTGTGGGTCAAGGGATCGGGCGGGGATATCGGCTCGATGAAGCTCGATGGTTTCGCCACGCTTTATCAGGACAAGCTGCTGGGGCTGGAAACGCACTACGGCGGCCCGGATGACGACGACAAGATGGTTGGCTTCCTGCCGCACTGCACTTTCAACCTGAATGCCCGCGCTGCCTCGATCGACACGCCGCTGCACGCGCTGCTGCCCTTCGCCCATATCGACCACGTCCATCCCGACGCGGTGATCGCGCTGGCGGCAAGTTCCGGCGGTGAGGCGGCGACGCGGGAAATCTGGGGCGGGCGGATCGGCTGGCTGGGCTGGAAGCGCCCCGGCTACACACTGGGCGTGCAGCTGCGCGACTACGTCGCCGCCAATCCCGGGCTGGAAGGCGTCATGCTGGCGGGGCACGGTATCATCTGCTGGGCCGATAGCGCGCAGGCCTGCTACGAACACACCGTTGGCCTTATCGCCGATGCGGCCAATTACCTGAATGCGAAGCTGGCGGGCCAACCGGCGTTTGGCGGGCAGATCGCTCTGCCAAACCCCGAGCGCGCAGCCGTGGCCGCCGCGCTGATGCCGCACCTGCGCGGGTTGATGACGGGTTCGCGCCGCAAGCTTGGCCATTGGTCCGACGATGCCGAGGCGCTGGAATTTACCGGTTCGGCGGACTTCGCCCGGCTCGCCGCCGTGGGCACATCCTGCCCCGACCACTTCCTGCGCACCAAGATCGCGCCGCTGACGCTCGATCCGCAGCGGCTTGACGACGACAGCTACCTTGCAGCCCAGCTTGAAGATTACCGCGCGGTCTACGCGGGCTATTACCAGCGCTGCAAAAGGCCGAATTCGCCTGCGATGCGCGACGCCAATCCGGTCGTGGTGCTGGTTCCGGGCGTCGGGCGAATCACTTTCGCCGCTGACCGGATCACCGCGCGCCTCGCCGGCGAGTTCTACGGCAACGCCATCAACGTCATGCGCGGCGCGGAAGCCATCGGCGATTACATCGGCCTCGACGAGCAGGAAGCCTTCGACATCGAGTACTGGTTGCTCGAGGAAGCCAAGCTGCAGCGCATGCCGGCCCCCAAGCCCTTGGTTCGGCCGGATCGCGTTGGTGACGGGCGGGGCTGGCGGGATCGGCGCGGCGAGCGCAGCGCGGCTGCTCGCCGATGGTGCCTGCGTCATGCTGGCGGACCGCGACGGCGCGGCGCTGGAGGAGGTCGAGGCCGGGTTTGCGAAACAGTTCGGGAAGGATCTGGTCCGCACGGCAGTCTGCGATGTTACCGATGAAGCGCAGGTTCAGGCCGCATTCGATTTGTGCGCAAGCACCTTCGGCGGGCTCGACATTCTCGTCGCCAACGCCGGGATCGCCTCGTCCGCGCCGATCGAGGAAACCACAGTGGCGCTATGGCGCAGGAACTACGACGTGCTGGCCGAGGGATATTTCCTCACTGCGCGCGCCGCATTCCCGCTGATGAAGCCGATGCAGGCGCAGGGCGGTGCCGCAATCGTGTTCATCGGCTCGAAAAACGGCGTTGCGGCGGCGACCAACGCCAGCGCCTATGCCAGCGCCAAGGCGGCGGCGAACCACCTCGCGCGCTGCCTGGCGCTCGAAGGCGCGCCAGCGGGCATCCGCGTCAACGTGGTCAACCCCGACGCGGTGATCCGTGGCTCGAAGATATGGGACGGCGACTGGCGGCAAGAACGCGCCGGGGCGCACGGCATCGATCCGGGCGCGGAGCTGGAGGAGCATTACCGCAAGCGCTCGATGCTGGGCCGCGATGTGCTGCCGGAGGACATCGCCGAGGCGGTCTATTGGCTGGCCTCGGATCTGTCGGCAAAATCCACCGGCAACATGATCAATGTCGATGCGGGCAATGCCCAGGCCTTTGTGCGATAAAGGCCAGGCCAGACTGGTACAGGACTGAAACATGAACCTTCCCCTCTCAGACGACCTCATCGCCGAGGCCAACGCCCGCGAGCTTGCCGCGCTGGACGACGACTACGCCTCGCTGGGCCGCAAGCTTGAGCGCAGCGGCATCGATATCGATGCGATCAAGACCCGCGTCGGCACCTTTTCGGTCGCGGTGCCCACTTGGGGAGCGGGCCGCGGCGGCACGCGCTTCGCCAAGTTCCCGATTGCCGGCGAGCCGACCAATATCCACGAGAAGCTGGAAGATTGTGCGGTCATCAACCAGCTCAGCCGAGTCACCCCGCGCGTCAGCCCGCATTTCCCCTGGGATAAGGTCAGCGACTACGCCGCATTGCGCGAGGAAGCCGCCGGGCTGGGTCTGGGTTTCGACGCAGTCAATTCGAACACTTTCCAGGACCAGCCGGGGCAAGCGCAGAGCTACAGCACCGGTTCACTGTCCTCCACAATCGAGGCCACCCGCCAACAAGCCGTCGAGCACAATATCGAATGCATTGAGATCGGCCGGCAGCTTGGCGCCAAGGACATCACCGTGTGGGTCGGCGATGGCACCAATTTCCCCGGCCAGCAGGATTTCGCCCGCAGCCTCGATCGCTATCTCGGCGCCGCCGCGCAGGTCTATGCTGCGCTACCGGACGACTGGCGGATGCTGCTGGAACACAAGATGTTCGAACCGGCGTTCTATTCGACGGTGATTTCCGACTGGGGCAGCTCGATCCTTGCCGCGCAGGAGCTGGGTCCCAAGGCCAAGTGCCTGGTCGATCTGGGCCATCACGCGCCCAATGTGAATATCGAGCAGATCGTCGCCCGGCTGCACCGCTTCGGCAAGCTGGGCGGCTTCCACTTCAACGACAGCAAATACGGCGACGACGATCTCGATTCGGGCTCGATCAACCCGCACCAGCTGTTCCTGGTGTTCAACGAACTGGTCGAGGCGGAACGCAATCCCCGGGACGGTTTCAACCCCAGCTACATGATCGACCAGTCGCACAACGTCACCGATCCGATCGAATCGATGCTGTCATCGGCCGAGGCGATCACCGGCTGCTTCGCCCGTGCCCTGCTGGTCGACCGCGAGGCGCTGCATGCCGCGCAGGCCGCCAACGACACGATGATGGCCTTCCAGGCGCTGCGCCGGGCATACAATATCGACGTCGCGCCGATCCTCGCCCGGGCGCGGCTTGAGGCAGGCGGCGCCGTCGATGTTCTCGCCACTTATCGCGCCAGCCGCTGGCGCGACAGGAAGGCGCAGGAACGCAAGGCCGTCGGCCTGGGCGCGGGGATTGTATAGCGCTTCCCCAGTCGCCGCGCGGGTCAGCGCTTGCTGATCAACCCTGCGAATATGGCCGTGGCTTGCCGCAGGATGCTGTCGCCGGTGGGCAATGATTTACGCATGGTGGCCATGCCGTGGATCAGGCCCTCCGCTTCGAAATAGTGGGTCTCCACACCTTGCGCCACGAATTTCCCGGCCAGCTCGCGCCCCTGATCGCGCAGCGGATCAAGCCCGGCGGTGACGATCACGCTCGGCGGCAAGTCCTCCGGAATGGGATGCAGCAGCGGCGAGGCGTGGGGGTGCGCGGTGCCGGATCCGCCGGGAAAATAGTCGGCGATGAAGCGGTCCATCAGCTTGCGGTCGAGCAGATAGCCTTCTTCGAATTGCTTGAACGAGCCTCCGGCGGGTCCGGTGCAATCGCCCACCGGATAGATCAGCATTTGCGCAAGCACGTTTGCGCTGCCCAGCTGTGCTGAAACATGAAGCGCCAGATTGCCGCCGGCGCTGTCTCCAGCAACCGCAATGCCGGTGACCGGCGCTTCGAGCTGCGGCGGGCTGGAGGCGATGAATGTCGCCGCTGCCAGGCAGTCGTCGTGCGCGCGCGGGAAGGGCTGTTCGGGGGCTAACGCGTAATCCACCGCGACCACGCGCAGCCCGGTGAGCTTGGCGATCATCCGGCAGAAGCCGTCATGGCTTTCCAGATCGCCGATTACCCAGCCGCCGCCATGCATGTATACGATGACCGGGCCAGCGCTGGCTTCCCCGGCGAAGTAAGCCCGCAGCGGGCAGCCGCCGCCTTCGAAATCGACTGTGCGCACCGAGGGATCGGGCGCCTCGTCGAAGGCGGCATTGAGCAGGCCATAGACAGCGCGCATGTCGGAGACGGGCAGGTCCGCTATATGCGGGGCTTCCTGCGCTGCCAGAAAGTCCAGCACCGCGGCTGTTTCGGGAAGTACCACCGGTCCGGCCATTATTTTGCTCCCGCTTCCTGTTTTTGCAGCAATCGCGCGCGTTGCACGACGTAAGCCCGCAACGCTTCGGCATCTTCGTTCGAATGGGTGTCGGCGAAACTGATCATTCCGCGGTCCTTGAGTGCGCCGCCGATGACAACCGAATTCCACGCCTGCGCGTCGCCGAGCATACCCGACCGCCGCAAGTCGGGAACCACGCCGCTCGAAATCGCGCCCGGACCGTGGCAGGCCCAGCAGTCCATTTCGAACAGCTGCTGCCCGCGGGCGACCTGGACTGGCGTGAACTTGTCGGCGGGAGGGTTGGCGGGGACGATTGCAGCCTTGGAAATCGCGGGCAGGGCACTCTTCGCACCCATCTTGAATACGTATAGACGTCCATTAGGCCGCGGGCCGGGCTCGTCGTTGAAGGCCGATGTCAGCGGATAGGCACCGCCATAGCCACCGGCCACGGCTATATATTGCTCACCATCGACTTCGAACGAAACCGGTGCGGCCATGATCGGCATGCCCAGATTGACGGTCCACAGCACCTTGCCGCTGTCCGCCGCAAAGGCGCGCAGATTGCCCTTGGTGTCGCCCTGGAATACCAGGTTCCCGGCGGTGGTCAGAATGCCGCCGTTCCATGGTTCCGGATAGTCGAAACCCCAGGCCTCCTGCTGCTTCACCGGATCCCAGGCGACCAGCCGTCCGCTCAGCAACTTGCGGGTGGCGGCATAGACAGCAGGATCATCCGGCGGCGAGGTGCCTTCCATCTTCTGCCCCATGTTCCAGCGGCCGGGGCGCACCTTGAAGGTCTTGGGGTCTTCATAGGCGAAGATCGCATTATTGGCCGGAATATAGGCGAGCCCGGTCTGCGGGCTGAAGGCCATCGGCTGCCAGTTATGTGCCCCCAGCGCGCCGGGTACTGCGGCATAGGGAGCATCGGTATAGCGCGCCTTGGGGTCTTCAATCGGACGTCCCGTCTTCAGGTCATAGCCGGTCGCCCAGTTGACCTTGACGAAATTCTTGGCCGAGATCAGCTTGCCGTTGGCGCGGTCGAGAACGAAGAAGAAGCCGTTCTTGGGTGCCTGCATCAGCACCTTGCGCGGTTTTCCATCGATTTCGAGATCGGCCAGAGTGATGGTCTGGGTGTGGGTGTAGTCCCAGCTGTCGCCCGGGGTGCCCTGATAGTGCCAGATGTATTCGCCGGTGTCGGGATCGAGCGCGACGATCGAGGACAGGAACAGATTGTCGCCCTTGCCCTCGCTGCGGATCTTGTGGTTCCACGGGCTGCCATTGCCGACGCCGAGATAGAGCTGATCGAGTTCCTGATCATAGACGATCGAGTCCCAGACGGTGCCGCCGCCGCCGGTTTTCCAGAAGTCGCCTGACCAGGTCTTGTCGGCCTTTTCGGCCAGCACCTTGTCGGAAGCGGCATTGTCCGGGCCGTCCGCGGGATTGCCGGGCACGGTATAGAACCGCCAGACCTGCTTGCCGGTCTGCGCGTCATAGGCAGTGACATAGCCGCGCGCGCCCAGCTCTGCGCCGCCGTTGCCGATAATGACCTTGCCTTTGACCACGCGCGGCGCGCCGGTGATCGTGTAGGTCTTGCCCTGGTCGACCGTGACCACTGACCACACCGGCTTGCCGGTCTTGATGTCCAGCGCGATCAGGCGTCCGTCGAAGGCGCCGAAATAGAGCTTGCCGTCATAGAGCGCTGCGCCGCGGTTGCCGACGTCGCAGCACCCCTTCGCGCCGAATTCGCCGGGCACTTCGGGGTCATAGCTCCACAGCAGCTTGCCGGTTTTGGCCTCGAAGGCGTGGACCTTGGACCAGGCGGTAGTCGCATAGATCACGCCGTCGTGTTCCAGCGGGGTGGTTTCCTGCGCGCGGTTGGTATCGAATTCGAACGACCATGCCAGACCGAGCTGCCCGACGGTCTTGTCGTTGATCTGGGTCAGTTGGCTGAAGCGCTGTTCGTCGAAGGTGCCGCCATAGGTTACCCAGTCGCCGGGATCCTTGCTGTCGGTGAGCAGCTTTTCCCAAGCGGTGCCGCCACCCTCCGCAGTTCCGGGATCCTTCGAACATCCGGCAGCGGCGGCAATCAGGAATATGGCGGCAAGCCCCGCCCAGCGCGCGTAGTGTTTCACAGTCCCTCCCAGAATTTGGTACTTCGGCAGCTTTCCGCCTCAACGATATGCGAACTCGGGTCCGTCGAGGTCCACTGCGGGAATGTCTTCGGCCTCCCGCCAGTAATCCTGCGTGTGCCTCCATTCGGGCCTCTCGCCAAGGCGCTTGGGCAGCTTGTCCATATCGCGCACCAGATAGCCGGGGTTGAAATTGTCGTCCTCGATCCACGGTAGCAGTGTTTCGGCGTTCGCCGGTTCGGGGGTGACGATATCGACCTGCGCACTGCCTTTACGGTCCATGTGCTGCAACAACCGGCAGACGAAGTCGCCCAGCAGATCGACCCGCAGTGTCCATGCCGCGCGGAAATAGCCGAACACCCACACCAGATTGGGGACGCCCGCAAACATCATCCCGCGATAGGTCGCGGTCTGTGACCAGTCGATCACCTTGCCATCGACGGAGAATTCGATGCCGCCCATCACCTGCAGGTTGAAGCCGGTTGCCGCTACCACGACATCGGCTTTGAGCTCGGCACCGGATTCGAGCCGGATGCCGTCGGCGGTGAAATGGTCGATGCGGTCGGTGACGGTGGTGACCTTGCCCTCCCTGATCTTCACGAACATGTCGCCATCGGGGATGAAGGCCAGCCGTTGTTGCCACGGGCGGTAGTTCGGCGTGAAATGGGGCGCGAATTCCAGATCATCTCCCGCATATGCTCGCATGGCAGATCTGAGTTCTTCGACCACCACCTCGGGCTCCTCGCGCGAGCGGTGGTCGAGATCCTTGAGATTATGCAGATAGTCGAGCCGCGTGCAGCGGTGGATGGTTTCCTCATCGACACCGATCAGCCGCATCCGGTCGGCCAGGTCGCTGCGATTGGGATAGCACAGAAAATAGGTGGGCGAGCGCTGCAGCATGGTCACATGCGCGGCCTTGTCCGCCATCGCCGGGATCACGGTGGCGGCAGTCGCGCCAGATCCGATCACGACGACCTGCTTGCCCGCGTAATCGAGATTTTCGTCCCACTTCTGCGCGTGGAGCAGCGTGCCTTTGAAGTCGCCCAGACCGGGCCATTCAGGCAGGTGCGGGTTGTTGTGATCGTAATAGCCCTGGCACATCCACAGGAAGGTGCAGCGGTAAGTCTTGCCCGGCGCACCATCGCTGCCGGCGGTTTCCACCGTCCACTTGCGCTCGCTGCTCGACCAGGCGCAGCGGGTGATGCGGGTGTTGTAACTGATCTTAGAAGCAAGATCATTTTCATCGATCACATCATTGAGATATTTTTGAATTTCGGCCGAGGTTGCAATCGGCGGCCCGAACCCAGGGCTTGAAGCGGTAGCCGAATGTGTAGAGGTCGGAATCGGAGCGCACGCCGGGATATTTGTGGGTGTTCCAGGTGCCGCCGAACCGGTCCTGCGCTTCCAGTATCGCAAAGCTTTTGTCCGGGCACTGTTGTTGCAGGTGATAGGCGCTGCCAATTCCGGAAATGCCCGCGCCGATCACGATGACATCGAATTCCGCGGCCGCGCCCGGATCGCCAACCTGCTGCTTATCGAGAACTGCTTCCACATCCTGCTCCTCAAGCCCGCGTTTGTTGCGGTGCCAACCCCGAGCAAGCTGCCCGCGAATTCGTCAGTATTGCCGCAAGTTGCCTGGCTTGCCAACAACTTCGCGCGCCACGAATGTTCAACTCCCCTCGGGCCAGTAAAGCCGCATCGGATTGGCGACCAGCAGGCTGTGCTGAAGTTCCGTCGTCGGGGCGATGCGGGGGATCATGTCGACGAGGTGACCGTCGTCGGGGATGGACTTTTCCATGTTGGGATGCGGCCAGTCTGTGCCCCACAGCGCACGATGCGGGTAATCGGCGACCAGCGGCGCGACGGCGCGGGCGAACTGGTCCCAGGGATCGCCCGAAGGGTCCAGTCGGTCGGGGCAGGTGGCCTTGAACCAGATGTCCTCGCGCGAATCGAGAAGGGTGCGGAAGGCCTTCATGTCCGCGCCGTCCGGCCCCTGCGAAACGTCCGGTCTGCCCATGTGGTCGATTACCACCGGCACCGGGATCGCGGCTATGAAGGGGCGCATTTCATCGAGGATGTCGGCTTCGAAATAGATCACGACGTGCCAGCCGGGCGGCAGGCGGCGCGAGAGGGCAAGGAACTTGTCCTTGGGGGCATCGTCGACCAGTCGCTTGAGGAAATTGAAGCGCACGCCGCGCATGCCGCCCTGGTGCAGGACGTCGAGTTCGGCCTCGGATATCGCCGGATCGACTGCCGCCACGCCGCGCGCGCGTCCGTCCAACCGGGCGATGGCATCCAGCGTCGCGGCATTGTCGGTTCCGTGGCAACTGGCCTGGACGATGACGTTGCGGGCAAAGCCAAGGTGGTCGCGCAGGGCGAACAGCATCTCTGGCCCGGCATCTTCGGGCAGATATTTTGCCCTGGGGCTGAACGGAAACCGTATCATCGGCCCGAACACATGGCAGTGCGCGTCTACCGCGCCAGGGGGCGGGACGAAGCGTGGCTTGGATGGGTTGGGGTGCCACGAGGTTATGCGTTGGTCCGTCATCCAAACACCACTCCGTCCATAAGCTTGCGCGCCGTGCGTAGCAGTGCTGCCGAAGCCACGGTGCCCGCACCGTCCACTTCGAGCACGCAGGACATCTCCCCGGTTGGATGTTCGACCGACAGCACCTTGCGCGATCCCACCGGAACCACCGCAACCTCCGCCGCTGGCGAACCCGGGATCAGGCAGGCAGAGGCGACGCTGACCGCGCCGAGCACGCCGATGGTGGCGTGGGCGCGGTGCGGGATGAAGCTGCGCACGCAGATCGCGCCGCCAGCCTTGGGTGGAGCGACGAGCATCATCTTCGGCACCGATTTCTCGCGAACATCGCCCAGGTTCATCCGCTCGCCCACCGCCAGCCTGATCGCCTCGATCCGGGCCTTGAGCTCGGCATTGGCGTCAAGCCAGTCGCGATCCTCATAGCCGGTAATGCCCAGATCGGCGGCTTTCATCACCACGCAGGGCATGCCGTTGTCGATCAGGGTGACGCCGACGCCATTGACCAAATCGACGGCGTTTCCGCTTGGCAGCAATGCCCCGCAGGAGGAGCCCGCAGTGTCGCGAAATTCAAGCGGGACCGGTGCGGCTGTGCCGGGTACACCGTCGATTGCGGCCTCGCCATCGTAGCTGACATTGCCGCCGGGCGTCTGCACCGTCGCCACCGCGACCTGGCCAGTGTTTTCCATGTAGATGGCGATGCGGGTTTCCCCCTCCGACGCCAGAACCAGTCCGCGCTCCAGCGAGAAGGGTCCGACGCCAGCGAGAATATTGCCGCAATTTTGCGCATCGCTGACAATCGCCTGATCGACGAAGATCTGCAGGAACAGATAGTCGACGTCGATCCCTTCGCGCTCCGAACGCGATACCACCGCCACCTTGCTGGTCAGCGGATCGGCTCCGCCCATGCCGTCGATCTGGCACGGATCGGGCGAGCCCATAACCCGCAGCAGAAAGGCATCGCGCTCGCCCGCATCGGCGGGCAGATCATGCTTGAGGAAATAGCCGCCTTTCGACGTGCCGCCACGCATCCACATACAGGGCGCAGAACGCACGGTCATACGTATTTCAGCCCCATTTCGGCCAGCTTCTCGCGCATCTTGTACATGTCAAGGCCAAGCTCGCCAGCCGCAAGGCGGCGGCGCTTGTCGCCTTCGTTAGCCTCGCGCGCCTGGGCGGCCTTGAGCACGGCTGCGGCATTGGCCCGGGGAACCACGCAGACGCCGTCGTCATCGGCAACGATCACATCGCCAGCTTCGATCGGCGCGCCGGCGCAGACCACCGGCACATTGACCGAACCGAGCGAGGCCTTGATCGTCCCTTGCGCGAAGACCGCCTTGGACCAGACCGGGAACTGCATCTCGGTGAGATCGCGAACATCGCGGATACCGGCATCGATCACCAGTCCGCGGCACCCGCGCGCCTGCGCCGATGTCGCCAGCAGATCGCCAAAATAACCATCTTCGCAAGGGGACGTCGGGGCGATCACCAGAATGTCGCCGTCGCGCAGTTGTTCGATGGCGACATGGACCATCCAGTTGTCCCCGGGCGGCGCGCTGATCGTCACTGCCGATCCGGCGATGCGGGCACCGGCGTAGATCGGACGCATAGCGCTCACCAGCAGGCCGGTGCGGCCCTGGGCCTCGTGCACAGTAGCCACGCCGCACGCGCCGAGCGCATCGACAATGTCCAAAGGCGCGCGTTCGATGTTCTGGACGACAATTCCGGACATGACTATCCTTTCGCAATGCGCATTCGTCGAGACGCGCAAACTTGTATGCAAGGCATACAATCCCTAAGGCGATTGCATGACGATTGCGACTCTAATCGGGAATGGCGAGGCAGGACAAGCCTTCGACCTTGAGGGCGACTGGTTGGCGTTCGATGCGTTGCCGGCACGCAGCAAGGCGAAGTCGCTGGCAGAGGCGCTGGCGGGTGCGCAAGTGGTGCTGTGCGTGGTGACGGCGGACGGGGCGCTGGCGGCGGCGGAGGCGGCATCGCCTTGCCTCGCTGCCGGTGCGCTGTTCTGCGACATGAATTCAGTCGCGCCGGCAACCAAGCAGGCGGCGGCGCGGGTGATCGAGGCGGCGGGCGGACGCTATCTCGACGTGGCGGTGATGTCTCCGGTGTATCCGGCGCGACGGGATGTGCCGCTGCTGGTTTCAGGGCCGCATGCCGAAGCGGGCCTTGCCGCGCTGACCGCGCTGGGCTTTGGCAATGTCCGCGCGGTGGGCAGCGACATTGGCCGCGCCTCGACGATCAAGATGCTACGCTCGGTAATGTACAAGGGCATGGAGGCGCTCACTGCCGAATGCCTGATCGCCTGCGAAAAGGCGGGTGTGACCGACGAGGTGCTGGGATCGTTTGGTAGTGACTGGGCGAATGGGGCTGACTACCGGCTTGACCGGATGCTGGTGCATGGGCTGCGGCGTGCTGCAGAAATGCAGGAGTCCAGCAAGACGCTTGAGGCGCTTGGCGTGGCTCCCATGATGACGGATAATACCGCCAGTTGGCAGCAGGCCATGGGGGAGCTCGGTATTTCACCGGTTCCCGAAGGTATCAAGGCCAAGTTAGCGGAAATATTGGATAAACTGCCATGATCATTGATTGCCACGGCCACTACACCGTCCTGCCCAAGGCCCACGACGACTGGCGCGACGAGCAGAAGGCCGCCTTCAAATCAGGCGAAGCCGCACCGCCCTATCCCGCAATATCCGACGAAGAAATCCGCGAAACGATCGAGGCCAACCAGCTGCGCCTGATCAGGGAGCGCGGCGCGGACATGACGATTTTCTCCCCCCGGGCGAGCGCGATGGCGCCGCATGTCGGGGATCAGACTGTGGCGGTGCCCTGGGCGCAGGCGTGCAATGACCTGATTGCGCGCGTGGTCGGCCTCTATCCCGATGTTTTCGCCGGTGTCTGCATGTTGCCGCAATCGCCCGAAGCGGACCTGTCGAGCTCGATTGCCGAGCTGCGCCGCTGCGTGAATGAGCTGGGCTTCATCGGCTGCAACCTCAACCCCGATCCGGGCGGCGGCAGGTTCAGCCATCCGCCGCTGACCGACGCATACTGGTTCCCCATCTACGAGGCGATGTGCGAGCTCGATGTGCCGGCGATGATCCACGTATCGGGCAGCTGCAACCCGGCGATGCACGCCACCGGTGCCTATTACATTGCGGCGGACACCATCGCTTTCATGCAGTTGCTCGAAGGCGATCTGTTCACCCGCTTCCCAAACCTGCGTTTTATCATCCCCCACGGCGGCGGCGCAGTGCCCTATCACTGGGGGCGCTACCGGGGCCTGGCCGACATGCTCAGAAAGCCTGACCTTTCGGGCCATCTGATGAACAACGTGTTCTTCGACACCTGCGTCTACCACCAGCCGGGAATCAACCTGCTGGCCGATGTCATCGACAACAAGAACATCCTGTTCGGCAGCGAGATGGTCGGCGCGGTACGCGGGATCGATCCCACCACCGGGCACTATTTCGACGACACCAAGCGCTATGTCGATGCGCTCGACATTTCAGATGTCGAACGCCAGGCGATTTTCGAAGGCAACGCGCGCCGGGTGTTTCCGCGGCTCGACGCGCAACTGAAGGCCAGAGGGCTATGAACCAGGACATCCACGAATATCTCGCCGAGCTGGAGGACATCCCCGGCACGCGCGTGTTCACGGCTGCGCGAGCGCGGCAGGGTTACTGGCTCAACCAGTTCGCGATGAGCCTGATGAAGGCCGAAAACCGCGAACGCTGGAAGGCGGACGAGGAGAAATACCTCGACGAATGGCCGATGAGCGCGCAGCAGCGCGCCGCAATCCTGGCGCGCGATTACAACCGCTGCCTCGATCTGGGCGGCAACGTCTATTACCTCGCCAAGGTGTTCTCCACCGACGGATTGAGCTTCGTCCAGGCGGTCTCGACGATGACCGGGATGAGCGTCGATGATTACCAGGCGATGATGAATGCGGGCGGGCGGTCACCCAAAGGCAATCGTTCGATCAAAGGAGCCTTTTGAAATGGCGCGCATTACCGCCGGGGTCGGGTCGAGCCATGTGCCACTGCTGGGCGTCGCTGCCGACCAGGGCAAGGATGGCGACGACTATTTCGCCCCGATCTTTGCGGGCTATGAGTGGACCCGCAAGTGGGAGGCGGACGAAAAGCCGGATGTGATCGTCCTGGTCTATAACGATCACGCTACGGCCTTCGACGGCAATCTTATCCCGACTTTCGCGATCGGCTGCTCCGAGCGTTACAAGCCGGCCGACGAAGGCTGGGGGCCGCGCCAGGTTCCCGATGTTGAAGGCGACGCCGACCTGTCATGGCATATTGCGCAGAGCCTGATCCTCGATGATTTCGACATGACCATCGTCAACGGCATCGATGTCGATCACGGCCTCACCGTGCCGCTGACCATGATGTTCGGGGCGCCCGACAAATGGCCGGTCAAGGTAGTGCCGATCGCGGTCAATGTCGTCACCTATCCGGTGCCCTCGGGCAACCGCTGCTGGGCGCTGGGCGAGGCGATCCGGCGGGCGGTGGAAAGCTATCCGCAGGACCTCAAGGTGCAGGTCTGGGGTACCGGCGGGATGAGCCACCAGCTGCAGGGTCCGCGCGCCGGGTTGATCAATGCCGAGTGGGACAACCGTTTCCTCGACGGACTGGTGGGCGATAGCGAGGCTTTGCGGCAGATACCGCACATCGAATATCTGCGCGAAACCGGCAGCGAGGGGATCGAGATGGTGATGTGGCTGATCATGCGCGGCGCGCTGGGCAGGGAAACGCGGCTGCTCCACCGCCACTATCACGTGCCCTGCAGCAACACCGCCATCGGTCATATCGTTCTGGAGCCAGTGGAATGAGCACACCCGTTCGCATTGCGCTCGCCGGGGCCGGGGCATTCGGCGAAAAGCATCTCGATGGGCTGAAGCTGATCGACGGGGTGGAGATCGTCTCGGTGATCAGCCGCCGCGCCGAACAGGCCGCCGAAGTTGCAGCGAAATATGGCGCCCGCCATTCGGGCACCGAACTGGCAGACGCCCTTGCCCGCGACGATGTCGATGCGGTGATCCTGTGCACGCCCACCCAGATGCACGCGCAGCAGGCCATCGCCTGCATGGATGCCGGCAAGCATGTCCAGGTCGAAATCCCGCTGGTCGATAACTGGGCCGATGCCCAGGCCATCGTGCGCAAGCAGCAGGAAACCGGGCTCATCTGCATGGCCGGGCACACCCGCCGCTTCAATCCCTCGCATCAATGGGTGCACAAGCGGATTGCAGCGGGCGAATTCGCCATCCAGCAGATGGATGTGCAGACCTATTTTTTCCGCCGCAAGAACATGAACGCCAAGGGCCAGCCGCGTTCGTGGACTGACCATCTGCTGTGGCACCACGCCGCCCATACCATCGATCTGTTCGCCCATCAGGCAGGCCGCATCGTAACTGCCAACGCAGTGCAGGGGCCGCGGCATCCCGAACTGGGCATCGCGATGGACATGTCGATCCAGCTCAAGAGCGAGCGCGGCGCGATCTGCACGCTGTCGCTGTCGTTCAACAACGATGGCCCGCTCGGCACCTTCTTCCGCTACATCGGCGATAGTGGCACCTATATCGCCCGCTACGACGATCTGGTGAACGGGAAGGAGGAGCCGATCGATGTGTCGAAAGTCGATGTGTCGATGAACGGCATCGAGCTGCAGGACCGCGAATTCGTCGCCGCCATCCGCGAAGGACGTGAGCCTAACAGCTCAGTTGCGCAGGTGCTCGATTGCTACCGGGTGATCGGCGAACTCGCCCGCAGCCTCGAGGAGCAGGACGGCTGGTCGTGAAGCGAAAACTTGCAGGGCGAGACGTTGCGACAATCGGTCTGGGGTGCATGGGGCTCAGCCATGGCTATGGCACGTCGCTGTCTCACGAGGACGGGGTGCGGCTCCTCAACAGTGCTCTCGATCGGGGCTATGACCACCTCGATACCGCGAACATCTATGGCAGGGGCAAGAACGAAGAGCTGATCGGTGCGGCCATCAGCCACCGGCGCGATGAGTTCTTCCTGGCCTCCAAGACCGGCATCCTGTTCGACGGCCCAAAACGCGGCACCGATTGCCGTCCGGATTCAATCCTCAAATCGCTGGATGCCAGCCTGGCGCGGCTGAAGACCGATCGTCTCGATCTCCTCTACATGCACCGCTTCGATTATACCGTGCCCATCGCCGATTCGGTCGGCGCCATGGTGAGGGCGATAGAGGCCGGCAAGATCCGCTCCTACGGCGTTTCGGAATGGTCCTCGGCGCATATCCGCGAAGCGCATGCCGTGCATCCCGTCGCGGCGGTGCAGACCGAATATTCGCTGTGGACGCGCAATGTCGAGATTGCCGTGCTCGATACCTGCCGCGAACTGGACATCGCCCTCGTCGCCTTCTCGCCGCTGGCGCGCGGCGTGCTGGCGAACGGGATCCGGGAAGCTTCCGCCTTGCGCGAAGGCGACATCCGCTACTCGCACCCGCGCTTCAATGCCGAAAACTGGCCCCGCAATCTGGCGCTGGTCGATGAATTCAACGCTGTGGCTGCCGGGCTTAGCGTGACCCCTGCGCAGCTTTCGCTCGGCTGGCTGCTATCGCGCGGCGACCACGTCCATGCTATTCCCGGCACCACCCGCCTCGATCACCTCGCCGAAAATTTCGCGCGGCGGGACTGGCGGCCGGAGCAGGCGGTGGTGGACCGGCTCGATGCGCTGATAAACCAGCACACCGTTGCCGGACCGCGCTATCCGCCGCCGATGCAGAGCACCATCGATACCGAGGAATTTGCGCAAGACATGACAGGATCACCGCAATGAGCGAACGCAGCGAACAGGATACCGTGGCCTTTAACGTCGCGGACGGAATCGCCTGGGTGAAATTCAACCGCCCGGAAAAGCGCAACTGCATGTCGCCCAAGCTCAACCGGCGGATGAAGCAGGTGCTGGAGGAGCTGGAGTTCCGCGAGGACGTGAAGGTTCTGGTCCTGACCGGCGAAGGCGATGCCTGGACGGCGGGAATGGACCTCAAGGAGTATTTCCGTGAGACCGAGGCCCAGGGCCTGGGGGCGATCCGCAAGTCCCAGCGCGAATCCTATGGCTGGTTCGAGCGCCTGCGCTGGTACGAAAAGCCGACCATCGCGATGATCAACGGCTGGTGCTTTGGCGGCGGCTATGGACCGCTGTTCGGTTGCGACATCGCCATTGCCAGCGAAGATGCGCAGTTCGGTCTTTCCGAAATCAACTGGGGCATCCTGCCCGGCGGCGGCGCTTCAAAGGTGGCGCAGGAACTGATGCCGTTCCGCAAGGCCATGTATCACGCCATGATGGGTGAGAACCTGACCGGCAAGCAGGCCGAGGAGCAGGGCCTGGTGACCGAGGCCGTTCCCGCCGCCCGGCTGGAGGCGCGCGTCCGCGAGATCGCCGAAGTGCTGAAAAAGAAAGACGGCAATGCCCTGCGCGCGACCAAATGGGCTGTGCGCCGCATGGCCGACATGACCTATGACAATGCGCTCGAATACCAGATACGCGCGCAGGAAGCGCTGCACAGCTTTGGCGGGGTCGAAACCCGCCATGAAGCCACCCGCCAGTTCCTCGACGAAAAGAGCTTCAAGCCGGGGCTGGGCAGCTTCGATAAGACGAAGATCTGATGCAAATCCTGCTCGATGCCGTCGCGACCTATGCCAGGGCGATGCCCAATCACCGTGCGGTGGTCGATCTGGCAAGCGGGCGGAGCTGGACCTACCCCGAACTCCACCTTGCCACCAACCGGCTGGCGGCGTGGATCGTGCGCGAATTCGGGCCGGACAGCGGCGAGCGGCTGGCGACGCTGAGCAAGAACAATGCCGAGATGGTGGTGCTCCAGCTTGCCTGCATCCGCGCGGGTACGATCTTCATGCCGCTCAACTGGCGACTTGCCGTGGCCGAGCTCGAAGCGCTGGTTGCCGATGCCGGACCCATGCTGCTGTTTTGCCAGCAAGGGCTGACCCCGCCCGCCAACGCCCCGCGCACGCTCGACATCGCCGAAATGCTGGCGCTGGGCAGTGCAGGAGACGTCCCGACGCCCGCCGCCCGCCAACCCTTCGATCAATGTGCGACTCTGCTCTACACGTCGGGCACCAGCGGCAGCCCCAAGGGGGTGATGCTCTCCGAGGCCAACAACTTCTGGGGCTGCACCAATCTGATCCACGGCAATGCGGTCAATCCAGGCAGCACCTTCCTGTGCGACATGCCGCTGTTCCACGTCGCCGGGCTGATGGCGGCGACGCGCACGCCGCTGCTGGCGGGCGGCGCGGTGTTGATTTCCGAGGGCTTCGATCCGGAACAGACCCTGGCGCGAATGATGGACGAGGCGCTGGGCGTCACCCATTACTTCAGCGTCCCCCAGATGGCGGCGACGCTGTGGAACCGGCCGGAATTCGATCCGCAGCGGCTGCAGAAGATCGTGGCCTGGGCCATCGGCGGAGCACCCAACCCCAAGGCGCAGTCAGAGCGCTTCCTGGGCGCGGGCATTCGCATCTCCGAAGGCTTCGGCATGTCGGAAACCGGCAGCAATTTTGCCATTCCGCCGTTCGAGCTCCCGGAAATGCTACGCAAGGCCGGCAGCTGCGGATTGCCGCTGATGACGGTGCGGACCAGGGTTATCGACGATGACGGCAACGAACTGGGCCCGGGCGAACAGGGCGAATTGCTCGTCGGCGGGCCAAGCGTGGCGCGGGGCTACTGGCAGCAGCCGGAACTGACCGCCAAAGCCTTCGTCGATGGCTGGTTCCACACCGGCGATGCGGCGATGCGCGACGACGAAGGCTATTTCTACATCGTCGATCGCAAGAAGGACATGTACATTTCTGGCGGCGAAAATGTCTATCCGGCGGAAGTCGAGGCCGTGCTTGCCGAACTGCCGGAAGTGGGCGAATGCGCGGTGATCGGCGTTACCGATGCGCGCTGGGGCGAAGTCGGGCGCGCCTATGTCATTGCAGCGCCGGGCCGGTCGATTGCGCCGGACGCCGTGATCGCGCATTGCGCGACCAGACTAGCCAGGTTCAAGGTTCCCAAATCGGCGGTGATAACCAACTCCATTCCGCGCACCGCCTCGGGCAAGGTGCAGAAGCACCTGCTCAAGGAGCGCGCGCTGACGGAGATGGGGGGCGGTGCGACGTAGGTTTCCAACCAGGGGGTTGGTAGGTAGTTATCGCATTTGAGGTGTAGCCATGAAAGTCAACGCGCTCGATCACGTCAACATTATCACCGCCGATCTCGAAGGCACTACGCGGTTCTTTGCCGAGCTGTTCGGGCTGGAACGCCGCGATGCACCCTCGCCGATGACGCCGCAGAATGCACAGTGGATGTTCGACGATGCTGGGCGTGCCATCGTCCACATCAATTCGCTGGACTGCCCGCGCACCTTCGCCCGCGACGTCTCGCCCGGCCCCACCGGCTCGATCCACCACATAGCGCTGAACTGTTCGGGGCATGCCGAAATGATCGCCCGTCTCGATGCGCGCGGAATGGACTACCAAAGCAACATTGTCGAAGCCATCGGCCTGAAGCAGGTGTTTACCATGGACCCCAACGGCGTGCTGCTGGAGCTCAATTTCTTCGGGGATTGAGGGCGTTCAGATGCCGTGCCGCTGGTTGTAACTGGCGATCCATTCCACGGTCTTGACCATCCCGCCGAAGGGATAGAAATGCAGCCGCACGGGGCCGTGCTGCGGCCCCAATTGCCGCGCGAAGCTATCAACCAGCTTGTCGGGTCCGGCGCTGCCGATCAGGTTGGTGAGGCTCACCCCGTATTTGCGCATCACGCTGGCCGAAGCGCCCACTCCGCAGCGCGCGGCGAAGCGCAGCAGCGCCTTGATGCTGGCCGGTCCGGGAATGCCGACTCGCACCGGCGTATCGAACCCGCGGCTTCGCAGTTCCTCGAGCCAGGCGAGCACTGCATCGGGATCGAAGCTGAACTGGGTGACGATGAGTGCCGCCATGCCGCGGCGCTCAACCTCGGCGACTTTGCTTTCCAGCACCTGCCAAGCTTTGGCGGCGCTCATGTTGGGATGGCCTTCCGGGTGCCCGCCAATCCCGATCGCCTTGATCCCGGCGCGCTCGAAAGCACCGGTGGCGATCAGCGCCGAAGTGTCGAAGAACGGCCCCTGCGGTTCAGGCGGATCGCCCGCGACGATGAAGCAGCGGCTGACCCCGGCTTCCTGCACCACGGCCCGAAGATATTGCTCGAAATTGCCGGGCGAGAGGATGCGGCGGGCTGAGAAATGCGGCATCGGCTCGAAGCCCAGTTGCCGCACGGCAACCGTCGCCGCCACCCGCGCCGCCAGTTCCTCACCCGGCAAATAGGTTACTGCGACTGGCGTGTCGGCGGGGATCATCGGCGCTGCGGCCTGCAACAACTCTACATCCTTCGCCGTCATCTCCAGCGAGAAGCCCTCGGTGATTCCGTGCGGTGCTCGCGCCCAGTTGGGATGGATCAGCGGCTTGGACATGCTTTTGCCTCTTCCTCGGGTGCGGCCGCCGCCTAACGCCCGGTGCGCCAGCCTTCGGCGTAGGTTTCGCGGGCGACGCGGCTGTAGGGAACCGGACTGACCACGGCGCGCACTTCGATCTGCTTGTGCGGTTCCACCGTTGTCTTGCGGGTGCCGCCGTTCTCCTCGCCCCAGACCACGCGCAGTTCGCTGCCGACCGGAATTTCGTGATCGATGGTAGCCAGACTGAGCGCCTGCCTTTCGTTCCACGAGAAGCCGGTGAACATCGACAGGCCCACGGTCTTGCCGCCGGCATCGACGACGCGATCGTAGTTGGACGAAGCATAATTCGCCAGCGGTACGTCGAAGAACTTGTAGTTCTCGCCATCTGGATCGAACAGGCTGGCCATGATCTTGGCCATGTCCTCGGGGTTCCAGGCGAGCGTGACCTTCTGGCGCTGCTCAGCCGGGTTCAGCGCTTCCAGCGCATCGCGGCCGTGGAAATCGTGGTCGAACTTGACGAAGGGGCCGTAGCCCAGCTCCCACGGGTTGAGGTAATAGTCCTCGATTTTGTCAGACACAAACGACCCGCCGATCGACCCGGTTGCCTCATAGCTGTCCGCACCCAGCCACTCGCGAAAGCCCTTGAGCTTTTCGCCGCTGTAGATCGCCGGCAGCGGCGAGGGGATCCAGCCGCTTTCCAGCGTGTTCGAAGGATAGGCGCGGCTTCCGCAGGCGATCAGGCCGAACTCCTTGCCGGCCTCGAGGATCGTTGCGCGGACCTCTTCCTGCTCCTCGTACGGCCCCCAGATCTCCAGCCCTGGCGCACCGGACATGCCGTGGCGCAGGGTGCGGATGGTCTTGCCGGCGATATTCATCGTGCTCATGTTGAAGAACCTGAGCTGTTCGAGCGGCCCCCCGTGGAGCTTCTCGATCACCGCCCAGGCATTCGGCCCCTGGATCTGGAATCGCCAGCACGAACGGGTTACCGGCTTGCCCATCGGCCGCATCGGCGAGCGGTCGTCCAGCTCCACCTCGACATCGTAGCCGCCGGTGGCCGCGTGATAGCGCAGCCAGTTGCTCGCGGGAGCGCGTCCGACGTAGACGTATTGCTGTTCGGCCTGCCAGAAGATGATGCCATCGCCGATGACATGGCCATAGGGGGTGGTCGGCACATATTGCTTGGCCTTGTTGACCGTCCAGCCCTTCGAGGTGTTGATCATCGTATCCGAAAGCAGCCTGTGCGCATCGGGTCCGCGCAGATAGAGATTGACCATGTGGTGCGACTGATCGAACAGCACGGCGCTATGTTGCCATGCCCATTGTTCGGAACGCCAGTTGGAAAACTCGGGCGCGACAACGGGATAGACGTATGCCCCCAGCTGCGAATTGCGCAGCATCTCCACGGTGTTGCCGGCCTGGCCAAGAAGTTCTTCAAGATTGCGCGCCGCCATGGGCCGTCTCCCGTCTTAGATTCTGCTAGGCAGATCATAACCAATTTTGTATGTTACACAAACAAATTCCGGGAGAGTTGCCGCCATGCAGTCTGATGCACATACCCTGACCTTGTCCTGCCCCGACCAGCCGGGTCTGGTCGCCGGCGTGGCGCGGCTGCTGGCTGACAATGGCGGCAACATCCTCGATTCGGAACAATTCGGCGATCCTGAATCGCAGCGCTTTTTCATGCGCGTGGTGTTCAGCATGCCCAACGGAGGCAAAGTGGAGTCGCTGCGCGCGGCCTTCGTCCCCTATGCCGCAGCGAACACCATGGAATGGGCGATCCGTCCGGTGGAGGCGCGCCGCAAGGTGTTGCTGATGGTGTCCAAATTCGATCATTGCCTGGGCGATCTGCTCTATCGCCACCGCATCGGCGAGCTGCCGATGGACGTGGTCGGCATTGCCTGCAACCACCCGCGCGAGACACTGCGCATCTCATTGATCGGCGACATTCCGTTCCATCACCTGCCGGTGACCAAAGACACCAAGCCGCAGCAGGAGGCGCAAATCAAGGCGCTGGTGGACGAAACCGGCGCCGAACTGGTGGTGCTGGCGCGCTATATGCAGATACTTTCAGACGATCTCGCCCGCTTCCTGTCAGGCCGCTGCATCAACATTCACCACAGTTTTCTGCCCGGCTTCAAGGGCGCAAAGCCCTATCACCAGGCGCACGCGCGAGGGGTGAAGATGATCGGCGCCACCGCCCATTACGTGACCGCCGATCTCGACGAGGGGCCAATCATCCACCAGGATGTCGAAGCGATAAGCCACGCCGACACTCCCGAAGACCTGGTGCGCAAAGGCCGCGACATCGAACGCCGCGTGCTGGCCCAGGCTGTTCACTGGCACCTGCAGGACCGGGTATTCCTCAATGCCGGCAAAACGGTAGTGTTCAGGAACTGACGCGGTCTGCCGCAGCAATCAAGACCTCCGCCAGTTCACCGGGTCGCGACAGGAAGGGCGAGTGGTCGGTATCGAGCGTGACCCGCGTGGTGCCGGGGACCAGTTCCTGCATGATCCGCTGGCTGGATAGCGGGATGGCGTTATCCCGGCTGCATTCGATGTAGGTGCGCGGCAGCTTGCCGAAGCGTTCCGCCGTCAGATGCAGCGCGGTGGAGCGGGGACGGTGTGGTTCCGCGACCAGCCTGGACATGGCGCTGGCCACCATGTCGGGCGGCGAGAGCTGGGCGAAAACTGAAGCTCCGCGGAGTGGATCGGCGATGGTTCCGGCCCCGCCGTGAACCGGGCTGATCAGCCCATCGAAAGCCGGGTTGTCAACCTCCAGCGCCTTGAAGTCCGCGCGCGACATGCCGTCGGGCAGCATCAGCGCGCAGATATAGACCAGCGCGTCGATTGCGTCGGGTGCGGTTTCGGCGGCCTGGCTCACCACCAGCCCGCCGCGGCTGTGACCGGCGAGCACCACCGGACGCTGCTTCGCCTGCCTGCACAGTCCGGCGGCGAAATCGGCCCAGCCTGGCAGGGTGACGGCGTGCAGGGCTGCTTCGTCGCCGCCCATGCCGGGCAGGTCGGGCGCGATAACCTCGTGGCCCTGCGCTTCGAGCAGCGCCTTGACCGCATCGAAGCACCAGCCGCCGTGCCAGGAACCGTGAATCAGGATGAAGCTGGCCATCTATTCCGCACTCATGCCAGCCCCAGCACCCGGACGGCGTTGTCCTTCATGATGCCGGGCAGTACCTCTTCCCTGAAGCCCGCGACCTTGGCCGCAGCGATCCATTTTGCCGGGTGGATCAGCGGAAAATCGCTGCCGAACATCATCTTGTGCTTGAGCTGGCCGTTGGCGTACTGGATGATCTGCGGCTGGAAATATTTCGGCGACCAGCCGGACAGGTCGATGAAGACATTTTCCTTGTGCAGCGCCATTGAAAGGCTCTCGTCCACCCACGGCCAGCTGGGATGGGCGAGGATGACCTTCATGTCGGGGAAATCGACGGCGACGTCATCGACCAGCATCGGCTGGCCCCATTTGAGTCGCACCCCGCCGCCGCCGCGCATGCCGGTGCCCATGCCCGAATGGCCGGTGTGGAAGATCGCGGGCAGCTTGTGCCCGGCAATCACCTCGTAGATCGGGTAGGCGATGCGGTCGCCTGGATCGATATCCTGCATGATCGAATGGAACTTGAAGCCGCGCACGCCGTGGTTCTCGATCAGGTCGCGGGCCTCCAGCGCTCCCAGCCTTCCCTTACGCGGATCGATCGAGGCGAAAGGGATGACGATGTCGGT
This sequence comes from uncultured Alphaproteobacteria bacterium, assembly GCA_963791765.1. GTDB lineage: Bacteria > Pseudomonadota > Alphaproteobacteria > Sphingomonadales > Sphingomonadaceae > Novosphingobium. The sequence goes on along the minus strand of CAWBTL010000002.1, from coordinate 496,123 downwards.
ATTCTGCGCTGCGATTTCCGCGATCTCGTAGTTGGAGACCCGTTTCGCCCCCAACGCGCTCTCGCAATCGACCGTGAACAGGCAGAAGGCGATGCGCTGTTCACGGTAGATTTCGATGATCTCGGGGATCTTCGGACGTTCGCGCGGGGACTTGAAATAGGCGCTGGCGGCGTCGAAGAACCGGCCCATCACCGGGTCTTCGGGATCGTGGCACGAAACTTCGGCGTGAACATGCACGTCGATGGCTTCGATCCTGGTCAGGTCGATGGGCATTCCCGGCCTCCGCCCCTCCCGCGCAGGGGAGGGGCTATTCGCGTCAGAGCTGGATGATCACCGTCTTGGTCTCGAGATAGGCCTCGATGCCGTTGCGGCCCTGCTCGCGGCCGAGGCCGGATTCCTTGTAGCCGCCGAAGGGCAGCGCGCAATCGACGGTGGCGTGGCAGTTGCCCCAGACGGTGCCGGCTTTGATTTTCGATGCCAGCTTATGCATCGTTGCGACATCGCGCGTCCAGATGCCCGCACCCAGGCCATAGCAGGTATCGTTCGCGGCCTTGGCCACTTCGTCGAGATCGTCGAAACGCTGGGCGACCACCACCGGCCCGAAAATCTCCTCGCGGACAATGCTCATCTGCGGATTGACGTCGACCATGATCGTCGGGTTGACGAAATAGCCGTCCGACGAGGGGCAGTCACCACCCAGCGCCACTGAAGCACCGTCACGCTTGCCTGCCTCGATATAGCCCAGCACCTTGTCGTACTGTTCCTTGCTGACGAGCGCGCCCATGTGGGCATCGGGATCGAGCGAGGGGCGCGGTGCCCAGAACGGGGCAGTGGCGGCGATGCCTTCGAGCACCTCGTCGAAGATCGAGCGATGCGCGAACAGCCGCGAACCGGCGACGCAGACCTGCCCGGAATTGAAGAAGATTGCTCCCGCCGCTCCTGGCGCTGCCTGCGCGACATCAACATCGGGCATGATCACCACCGGCGATTTGCCGCCCAGCTCCAGCGTCACCCGCTTCATGGTGTCGGTGGCGTTCTTGTTGATCAGCTTGCCGATCTCGGTCGATCCGGTGAAGGCGACCTTGTCGACATCGGGGTGCTTGACCATGCGGTCACCGGCGGTGTGGCCGTTGCCAGTGATGATGTTGATGACACCGTCTGGAAACCCTGCTTGCCCCACCAGATCGGCCAGCAGCAGCGTGCTGAGCGAGGTTTGCTCGGCAGGCTTGAGCACCAGGGTGCAGCCTGCGGCCAGTGCCGGTGCGATCTTGACGCAGGCCATCAGCAGCGGGAAGTTCCACGGCACGATTTGCGCGCAGACGCCAACCGGCTCGCGCACTGTATAGCCGAACACTGTGCCCGCCGGCATCGCGTAGGGCGAGGTGGTTTCGCCGGGGACCTTCGAAGCCCAGCCGGCCATGAAACGGATGTGGGCGATTGCACCTGGAATGTCGATCGCACCGGCCATGCTCTTGGGCTTGCCGTTGTCGATCGCCTCGATCTCGGAGAGCTCGTCGGCATGGGCTTCCATCAAGTCGGCAAGTCGGTGCATGGTCCGCTCGCGCACCATCGGCGGCAGGCCCGACCAGCGCCCGTCGTCAAAGGCAATCCGCGCTGCCGCGACCGCGCGATCGACGTCGCGGTCAGAAGCATCAGCGATGCGGGTGATTTCCTTGCCGGTCGAAGGGTCTTCCACCGCAATGGTTGCGCCGTGCGAGCTATCGACCCATTTGTTGTCGATGAACAACTGCGGCCTGCGCGCCAGCAACTTCTTCGCGGCCTCCGAATAGGGGCGCTGTTCAAGATTGATCGCGGTCATCTCGTTCATTTCAGGGTCCTCTCGCTTGGGGGCAGGCGCCGTTCTCTTGTGGCGCAGGATTGTGTGTGGTGCTTACAATATGTGGCGGCGAAATCAAGGCGAGAGCTAGCGCTCGCCCAGCGCCTTGTCCTCGTTGGCGCGCTTGATCAGGAACTGGCGAATCGCCTCGGCGTCGCTCGCGCCCAGCGCCGACTTGAACGAGACCATGCCATTGCCGCCGCCCTGCGACAACGTGCCATCGATCACCACCGCTTTCATGTCCGCGGCATCGTTGAGCACGGCCGAGCGGCGCAGGTCGGGATTGATCCCGCCGGCATTAGCGGCATCGCCGTGGCACACCGAACAATAGCGGCCATAGTGCTTTGCGCCGAGCGCGGCCTGCTCCACCGTGCCGGTGAAGGGCGGCGGATCGAGCGGCAGCCTGGCCAGCGGCGGCGGGGGCGGCAGCTTGGCAGTGCCGCCCAGCTTGAACACCAGCAGGCGGCTGATATTGCGGACATTGCCGCTCTTGTGCGCAAGAATTCCGGTAGCGACGTCCCAGACCCCGCCCCAGCCAGCCATGACCGCCACATATTGCTCGCCATCGATGCTGTAGGTCATCGGCGCGGCGATCACCCCGGTCTGTGCCGCGAACGACCACAGGCGACTGCCCTTGTCGGCGCTGTAGGCGTTGATATTGCCGAGGGCATCACCCTGGAACACCAGATTGCCTGCCGTTGCCAGCGTGCCGCCATTCCACGGTCCGGGATAGCTGACCCGCCAGGCTTCCTTCTGCGCAACCGGATCCCAGGCCACCAGCGCGCCGGTGGTCGCGGCCATGGCCCCGGCGCGGGCGGCCGGATCGGCGGGCATCGACACCGCAGCGGAATCCTGAGCGGTCTGGAAGCCGATGTCGCTCGGCTTCCAGCCCTTGGCCGCGGCATAAGGATAGGCCGCCAGATTGACCGGGATATAGACCAGCCCCGATTTCGGGCTGAAGCTCATCGACTGCCAACTGTGCGCGCCGCCTGCGCCCGGAAAGCCGATAAAGGGCTTGCCGGTCTTCTCGTAGCGCGCTTCGGGATTGATCGCGGGACGCCCGGTTGTGGCGTCGATCCCGGTCGTCCAGTTCTGCGGGGCGAAAGAGCCGGCGCTGATGAACGCGCCGGTCTTGACGTCGAGCATGTAGAAATAGCCGTTCTTCGGCGCATGCAGCGCCACCCGGCGCGGTTTGCCACCGATGTTGAGTTCGGCGATGGTGATCTGGGCGTTGGAATCGAAGTCCCACCGGTCTTCGGGGGTTTCCTGGAAGTGCCAGGCGTATTCGCCGGTGGTGGCATTCACCGCGACGATCGACGAGGTGTAGAGGCTGTCGCCCGAACGACCGGTCGGCGCGGGGTTCCAAGGTTCGGCGTTGCCGGTGCCGAACAGGACCAGGTTGGTGACTGGATCGTAGGTAATCGCATCCCACACCGTTCCGCCGCCGCCCAGCTCCCACCATTTTCCAGCCCAGGTTTTGGCGGCCCTGCCCATGGCTTCGTTCTCGAAGCCGTCCGCCGGATTTCCAGGGACCGTATGGAAGCGCCAGACTTCCGCGCCGGTGGCATGATCGAAGGCCGCGATGGAGCCGCGCGCCTTGTACTCCGCGCCGGCATTGCCAATCAGCACCAGGCCGTTGGCGATGCGCGGGGCGCCGGTGATGGTGTAATCGGTCTGGTTGGGCACGACCAGTTTCGACCAGGCCACTGCCCCGTCCTTGGCATTGAGCGCGACCAGCCGCCCGTCGAGCGTCGCCACGTAGACCTTGTCGCCGTACAGCGCGACGCCGCGGTTGACCGCATCGCAGCACACCCGCACCAGCGTTTCGCGCGGCACCTTGGGATCGTAGGACCATTTGAGCGCGCCGGTTTTCGCATCGAATGCCTTGACCATGCTCCACGCGGTCGAGACATACAGCACGCCGTCATGCATCAGCGGCGTCGCTTCCTGCCCGCGCGCTGTCTCCAGATCATGGAACCAGGCAAGGCCGAGCCTGGCAGCGGTTCCGGCGTTGATCCGGGTGAGGGGTGAGAAGCGCTGCTCGCCGGTATCGCGGCCGTGAGTCAGCCATTCGCCTGCAGGAGCCGAAGCGATCATCGCATCGGTGACACCAAAGCTTGCCGGCGGCGAGGGCTGCTTGCTGCAGGCGGCAAGGGCCAGCAAGGCCAGCGCGATCGACCTGAATTTGCGCATCAATCACTCTCCACCCCGCCGCCCTGTTCGCGGCGGTCGAATCCCGTACTCGGAAGCGCCTATGCTCCGGATCGGTCGGCGGCGCCAGCCCGGGCCATGGCGAAACTGTAGCCCAGATGATCGTTGAAGCCGCTGGGAGCGACCGGGAAAGTCACCGCTTCGGTCTTGTCGCCGATCTCGTCCCAGCGCGCAGCGACGTCCTCGATCGACCATTCGCCCTGATAGACGCCTACAGTCTCGGCGATCCAGGCCTTGGCGATGCGACCGGCCAGCGCGACCAGCATCTCGCCGTTGACCGGGCAGTTTTCGTGGCACAGCCAGGCGACCATCGGCGCGACCAGTTCGGGCCGCATGTCGGGGAACATCGACGTGTCCCGTCCTTCGGACAGCCGGGTTTCGGCCGAGGGGATGATGGCATTGCTGTGCACGCCTTCGCTGCTGCCCTCCAGCGCCAGCACATTGGAAAGCCCGATCAGCCCGGCCTTGCTGACCGCATAGCCCGCCAGATTGCGCTCGCTGTAGATGCCGGCGATCGAGCTGGTCAGCACGATGCGGCCAAAGCCCTGCGCGCACATCAGCGGGAAGGCGGGCCGGGCGACGTGATAGGCGCCGAACAGATGCACCCCCACGATCGCCTCGAAATTCTCCAGCGTCAGTTCCTTCATCGGTGCCGGGCGGTTGAAGCCGGCATTGGCGATAAGGATGTCGACCTTGCCGAAGCTGTCGAGCGCGGTCTGGATGATAGCCTTGCCCCCTGCCTCGGAGGCGACCGAATCGTAGTTGGCCACTGCCTCTCCGCCAGCAGCCCTGATCTCGGCGACCACGTCCTGCGCCGGGGTGATGTCGGGATCGGCGCCATAGCGGGTGACACCAGGGTCGTTGACCACCACCTTGGCCCCGCGCGAGGCCAGCAGCAGCGCGTAGGACCGCCCCAGCCCGCGTCCCGAACCGGTGATCACTGCTACACGGTTGTCAAATCTCAGCTCAGTCATATGCTTTCCTCATCCGCTTTTGTCGGCCGCCCCGTATATCCGGCCTCCATTGCATAGGCCGCGAGCGAAATCGACGAAACAAATCTTGGCGCTCGGGCCGGCGCGGTGTTACGATGCATGTGGGCACAGCAAGGGAGCCGGGCGGTTTCTGGCGGCGGCGGAGTCAATCCGCGCAGGCCGGGAAAACAGTCCAGCCTGCGACAGGAGAGCGACATGGCAACCAAGGAAAAAGACACGCAAACCGCTCCGCAGGCCGAGCCGGGTGCCGAGGCCGCTGCCGCGCTGTTCGGGCTGGATGGTCCCTTCGCAGATCAGTTGCGCAAATTCGATCCGATGGGCATGTTCGAGAAGAGCATGGACTGGTACAAGACCATGTTCGACATCGCCGTGGGCACGTCCGATCTTGCCCCCGATAAGCGCGATGCGCGCTTTCAGGACGAGGCCTGGACCAGCAATCCGCTCTACAAGCGCCTGTCGCAGGCTTACCTCGCGATGACCGAGGCAGTCGAGCAGATGATCCCCGACGATCTCTCGGTCGAAAACAAGGCGCGGGCGCAGCTGGCCGTGGCTGTCGTCAACAGCAGCTTCGCGCCCACCAACACTCTGCTGGGCAACCCGGCGGCGATTACCAGAACGATTGAATCGGGCGGCAGCAACCTCGCACGTGGCTTTACCGCCATGCTCAAGGACCTGACCGAGAACGGCGGGATGCCTCAGCAGGTTGACGATTCCGATCTCGAAGTCGGCCGCAACATGGCAGTGACGCCCGGCAAGATCGTGCTCAAGACCGAACTGTTCGAGCTGATCCAGTACACGCCGGTCACCGAGACGGTCTGCGAGACCCCGGTGCTGCTGGTGCCGCCGCAGATCGGCCGGTACTATTTCACCGATCTCGCCCCGGGGCGCAGCTTTGCCGAATATACGGTCAGCCAGGGGCTGCAATATTTCGCGATCAGCTGGCGCAACCCCACGCCCGACAATCGTGACTGGGGGCTTGAACACTACGTCAAGGCGACGCTCGAGGCGGTCGAGGCGGTGTCGGAGATCACCGGCCAGCCGAAGGTCAACTTCGTCGGCTTCTGTGCGGGCGGCATCCTGACTTCGATCGTCATTGCCTATCTGGCTGCCAAGAAGCGCGATCTCGCCAACAGCCTGACGCTGTGCGTGACCATGCTCGATTTCAAGACCGACGCTTCGCTGGGAGCGTTCCGGCTTCCGGCGATGCTCGCTGTCGCCAAGGCGCGCTCGTCGATGAAGGGCATCCTGCCTGCCGAGGACCTCCACAAGCTGTTCTCATGGCTGCGGCCCAACGATCTGGTGTGGAACTACTGGGTCAACAACTATCTGATGGGGGAAACCCCGCCGGCATTCGATATCCTGGCCTGGAACAAGGACAGCACCAACATGCCCGCGGCGCTGCACGAGGATTTCCTCGCGCTGTTCGAGGCCAACAGCCTGGTCCAGCCGGGTGCCTATTCGGCGATGGGTGAACCGATCGACCTGACCAGCATGACCTGCGACAAATTCGTGGTCGGCGCGGTGACGGATCACCTGACCCCGTGGAAAGCCTGCTACCAGACTCAGAAGCACCTGGGCGGGGAAACCACATTCGCGCTCAGCAATGGCGGGCATGTCGCGGCATTGGTCAATCCGCCGGGCAATGCCAAGGCGTTCAACCATATCGGCCCCGCCACTTCGCCCGATGCAGACGCCTGGCTCGCCGCATCGACCAAACTCCCCGGCAGCTGGTGGGAAAGCTGGGCGAAATGGTGCGCTGAGCGCAGCGGCAAGCGGGTGGCAGCGCCCAAGTCACTGGGATCGAAGGCATTCCCGCAGGGTGCCGATGCGCCGGGCCAATATGTCAAGGAATGAAAGTTTCATCCGGGGACAACTTGCGAAATCCCCGGCAATCCTTACCTTTCCTTTCATGGCAATTGTGTTACTCTGCTCACGGGAGTTCATCCACCGCGACCTGCGGAACGCAGGCATATGGGCCGGAAGTGGGGGCGTAACAGATTGATCTACCATGCTTATGAAGCTGTGCGGAAAAGCACCCGGCCAGTCGCGGGATTGCTGGAATTCAGCCACAGGATGGCCCGGCACAAGCTTAACCCCATGCGCAACACCTTCGCCAACCGGGCTTTCGCCACGGCATGCGAACTGCCGCTGCGCGGTCTCAAGGACTACGGCAAGCAGCGCTTCGAAGTGCGCGGGACTGCTGGTGGCAAGGAAGCGATCCTTGAATCGCGGGTGGTTGACAGCCTGCCATTCGCCGATCTCGTCGGCTTCGAAGTAGACGATGCCGCTGCCAAGCCGAAAGTGCTGATCGCGGCGGCGCTGTCAGGCCATCACGCCACGCTGCTGGAAGATACCGTGCGCGGCTTCGCGCGCGATTTCGATCCCTACATCACTGACTGGAAAGACGCGAAGCAGGTGCCGCTGGCAGCGGGCGATTTCGGTCTCGACGATTATATCGGCTATCTGGTCCATTTCCTCGAGAAGCTTGGTCCCGGCACCCATCTGGTAGCGACCTGCCAGGCGGCACCACCCGCCATGGTCGCGGCGGCGGTGCTGGCGAAGCGCAATCCCGAACTGGTCCCCGCCAGCCTGACCCTGATGGCGGGGCCAGTCGATACCCGCATCGGCGGTGGCCTGCTCAACAAGATCACCGAAGTCGTGCCGCTGGCGATGATGAAGGCCAGCAACATCCACGTCCTTCCGCGCGGACATGCCGGCGCTGGCCGCCGGGTCTATCCCGGCTTCTTCCAGCTCGCCGGATTCATCATGCTCAACCCGCGCCCGCATATCGAGAAATATTTCGACTTCATCAAGAATTCGCTCAAAGGCGACGATGCCGCGCTCGATTATTTCCGCACCTTCTACGACGAATATTTCGCGGTCCTCGATTCGACCGAGGCCTTCTATATGGAGACGCTGCAACGCATCTTCTTCGAACACCACATCCCCACCGGCCAGATGACCTATCAGGGCGAACTGGTCGATTTCGCGGCGATTGAAAACATGGCTCTGCTGACGGTCGAAGGCAGCAAGGACGGCTTCTGCCCGCCCGGCCAGACCTCGGCGGCGCATGATATCATCGCCAACATCCCCGAAGCCAAGCGCGGACGTCATATCCAGGACGGTGTTGGCCACTACGGGGTGTTTTCGGGTTCGAAGTTCCAGGGCGGGATTTACCCGGTGGTCAGGGATTTTATTCAGGCGGCCCAGTGAGGTCCGGTGGCCAACAGATAACTGACGTGATGTGCGGGAATTCGGCTGGCGGGCTTCGCGTGCGGTCAATTTGAGCCGACTTCAAATTCCGCTCATCCTGAGCCTGTCGAAGGACCATCGTGCTCCGGCAACATCACCGTAACACCCCTTTGGTTGACCTACGGTCGCCTTCGGCTCGACAAGCTCAGCATGAGCGGATCTGGTGTAGATTTAACGCTATCCACTAACTGGCTGCGCCCCCCAACAACCGTTGCACGAAGCGCCGGGTCCGGGTCTGCCGCAGGCGGCGCTGGCCTGACTGGCTAGTGGTGGGCGGAGGTGTGGCAGGAGCGGCAGTGTCGGGAGGCGCACTCTGCGGCGCTGCCACCGGCAGGGCCACCCGCCGCACGGTCAGCACCTTCACCGGGCGCTCGATCATCTGGCCTTTCATCACCCCCTGTCCCAGCGTCGCCGACAGCGGCACGTCGAAGATCTTGCGCACCACCTCCATCCCCGAGGAGACATGGCCGAAGGCAGCGAAGCCGGCGGCACTGTCGGGGTTGGGATTGGCGGGGTTGGCGTCGAGATTGGTCAAATCGGAGAGCAGGATCGAGAAATCGCCCGCTGCCGTCCCCGGCGCCCACCGCGCCATCGAGACTGCCCCGGCCTTGTGGAGCACGCCCGTAACATTGGTTGGTTCATGCGCGATCGGCGGCAACGCGCGCTTGGGATCGCCGCGCGTCCCGGCCTGGATCAGCCCGTTGGGCGGCTGCCCCCAGGCCAGCCGCATGACCCGGTAGAAGACAATCCCGTCAAACCGCCGCTGATCGACATAGCGCAGGAAATTGCGGGTGGTGACGGGCGCATGCTTGCCGTCGAGATCAAGCTCGATCCTGCCGAGCTCGGTGACCAGAGCGACGCGCACCACATCGGGCAAAGGCGCAGGCGCGACCACCCGCCGCTTGATCGCCGGCGCAGCAGCCGTCAGCGCGATGAGCAGGGGCAGGGCGAGCAGGGCGAATTGGCGGTTCATGGTTCGATGATGGCGCAGAAAGGGCGGCTTGCGCCAGTGTGAAACAGGGGGTGCGCCCAACCAATGATTGCGCGAGCGCGCTGCGGAATACCCGGGCGGAACGAGCGGCTCTAGGCCTGTTGCGCGCGAACGAATTTCAGAAAATCTGCGACATCCAGCAACCATGCCAAACGTCAATCCTGTTTAGGTGCACCCGGCTGCGGCACAATTATGCTGGAGAGATTCATCGGTTGCTGCGCGGCTTTCATCGGCCCGTATTTGTTTCGCGCATCGGTCATCAGTTGCCTGACCATAGCCAAGGCCTCAGGATTGCGTTGGCCGCCGAGTAGCTTTCGGAGATGTCGGCACTCATATCGTATAGCTGGGGATAGTCCGGGCCTTCGATGGGGGCGAGATAGCCATGGTAGTAGGCTCGGGCGACGTATTTCCAACGTTGTGTACGCACAGCCACAACATCTGTCTCGTTGAACAGCAGCAGCGCTTCATGTGGCGACGACGCACCCTTCGTTAGCACGGCCGTGATATCTTTGCCGTCGAGTTCGACACCAGACGGAGGCGGCAGACCCGCCATCGCGCAGAATGTTGGAAGAAAGTCGATTCCCATGGCGATTGAGTTGCAGCGGCGTGCCGAGGGGACGGTCCCCGGCTGCCAGGCAATGCAGGGAACGCGATAGCCGCCATCAAACCCCGCCCCACCCTTGCGATCGCGCAATCCTCCGGCGGAGCCTTCGTACCAAGGGCCGTTGTCGGAAGTGAAGATTACCAAGGTATCGCGATCAAGATCCAGTGCCTTCAGCTTCGCCATCAACCGCCCCATGATCCCGTCGATTTCTTCGACAACCTCGCCATAGGCGCTCTGCATCTTGGCATCGCGATATTTGGCGTTCGGGTAACTGGCGAGATGTGGCGCGCTCAATGCCAGTTCGACAAAGAAGGGCTTATCCGCATTGTCCTCAATGAACTGCTCCGCCGCACTATAGAAACGTTCCTGCAACTCCTCCATGACCGGCGCTTCGCGAGTGGGTTCCTGGTTCGGGCTGTTGTCCGTGATCAACATCAGCGGCTTCATGTCATGGCTGTAGGGAATGCCGAAAAACTTGTCGAAGCCGTGTCTGGTGGGCTGCCAGTCCGGTCCGAGGTGGCCAAGGTGCCATTTCCCAAACAGGCCCGAGACGTAGCCAGCGGGCTTGAGCGCCTTCGGAATGGTGGTTTCCGTTAGCGGCAGCATACGCTTGTCGGGCAGCAGGATCACGCCGATGGCTAGGCCAGTGCGTATCGGATAACGTCCAGTTAAGAGCCCGGCCCGCGAGGGCGTGCAGATGTTCGCGGGCGCATAGTAATCGGTGAGAACCATCCCCTCGCGCGCCATGCGATTGAGATTCGGTGTCGGAACCGTCTTGCCACCCGTAGGTTCGATATCGCCGTAACCAAGATCGTCGCACATCACGATGATGAAGTTCTGCTTACCGCGAGGCTTGCTCGCAGCAAAGGCGGCTGGGACCAAGGCGGTCAACGCGCTTGTTCCAAGTAGGGCCATCAAGGTGCGCCGGTCGATGCTCATTCAGATGCCCTCCTCTTGTATCAATCGCTTCGGTCGTGAATTGCCAAAGTTGCTTTGGCGAGGGTAAGACCATTACCCTTTCGTCCACAGTTCTGACGAGGGTAGTCGTTCACGACTTTCATTCACCCGAAAACATGCCTCTTCAAGGACCCAAGCCTTACCCAGTTATACCAACGGCCCTATGAGCTGACGCACTGGAACCATTCGCGGCTGGCGATGGATTTGATGGTATCTGGCAGATCGATGAGGTCGTTCCAAGCCTTGCAGCAAGCGGTGACGATGGTTTCGTATGTTTCATAGACCCGGTTTGCGAGGGCATTTTGTCGGAGATACTGCCAGATGTTTTCCTGCGGGTTCAGCTCGGGGCTGTAAGGCGGCAGGCGGAGCAGGCTGATATTGTCAGGGGTCTTGAGGGATTTTGTGGTGTGCCAGCCAGCTCCGTCAATGATGACGATGGCATGCGCGCCGTCCTCCACCTGGCTGCTGATTTCGATGAGGTGTGCGTTCATGGCTTGGGTGTTGGCAAAGGGCATGACCAGCGCCGCTCCTACGCCGCGTGCCGGACAGACGGCTCCGAAGATATAGGCGCATTCATACCGCTGATCACGCACGGCGCGCGGGCGGGTGCCTTTCTCGCCCCAGACATAGGTGAGCGTCCCTTTCTGGCCTACCCGGGCTTCGTCCTGGACCCAGATTTCGAGGCGCTTTCCGGCGGCATGTGCGGAGTATCTCCGCAACTTTGGCTGCGAAGTTTTTTTAAAAGCAGCCTGAGCCTCAACGTCGCTTTTGGGATGGCAAGGGCGCGCCGAGATATGGCTCAGGTTCAGGGCATGGAGCAGCTTGCCAATCGTGCGCGCATGGTATCGAACCTGGTATTCCGCTTCGATCCAGCTCTGGATATCCACACAGCGCCACCGCACAAGCCCGTCCTTCTCGGGGTCAGGGCCTTTCAGCACATGCGCCTTCACCGCCGCTTCTTGCGAGGCCGTCAGCCGCTTCTTGGGATGACCGCAGGGCGCATCACGCAAACCGTCCGGCCCTTTCTCGTTGAAACGGTGAACCCAGTCGCACAGGGTCTGGCGATCCATCCCGCTGCGCGCCGCAGCGTCCTTCCGGCTCGCCCCTTCCAGAACAGCCGCGATTGCCGTCAGCCGCAAAGCTACGCGGCCATTGTTCTCCCGACGGGCCAGCTTGCGCAAATCTCCCGCGCTGTAATCGTCCCGGAGGACTATCGATCCATGCATCTGCGGCTCCATCCAATGAAGCCGCCTCCGAATCATATTCCTGACAAAAAAGGAATCCCCAAACCGAGTCAGGTCATCGGGCTATTGGTATTAAGACCCAGTCAGGCGATCAATCATGCTTTGGCCTTATCCGCGCAGGGCAACTAGCCGAGCGCCCTTTCGATCCGTTACTTTTTCAAGCCAACGCAAAGCCTTATTCGCCATTCAACTGGGCCCAGCGCGGGTCAGGGGTGATTTTAAGCTGAAAGTGCCTCCAGAAGCACAAATTCGCCTTCCTTTGTGGAAGTGCTTTCCGGCTTATCTTTCTGATTTTATGAAGGAAAGTGGTGGTGCCGCTTAGGTGACTCGAACACCTGACCCCATCATTACGAATGATGTGCTCTACCGGCTGAGCTAAAGCGGCGCGCCTTCGGGTTTTGGCCCGGGCAGGGGGCGGCGTCTAGCGTTGAGGGCGCGCGCGCGCAAGGGGTAAGTTGAGGGGCGCGCGCGCAAGGGGTTTTGGTGTGGCGGCGCGGGCTACAGCTGGTTCAGCTTGGCCACCCCGTCCGCCCACAGCGGATCGCCGAGGTGGCGTTCCCAGAAGTCGGAGCGCAGCGAGATCTGATCGACCAGCGGGCCCCAGCGCTCGGCGAGCCCGGCGGCGAGTTCGTCGGCCTCGCCCGAGATGCAGAACAGGTCGAGCACCTCGTCGGAGATTTCGCCCGCCATCTTCGCCCATGCGCCGTCGCGGGTGAGCTGGCGCAGTTTGGGCTGGAGATCGCCGAGGCCGTGCTCGTCGAGCACGCCCTTGTAGTCCGGGGTCGAGGCATAGAAGGCGACGTTGCCGCGCGCCTCGTTGCGGGCGGCTTCGAGCCCGCCCTTGCCCAGAGTGTCGGCGACGAATCCCGAATAGACCAGCTGGAACTGCGCGCGGCTGCGGCCCGATCTGGCAAGGCCGCGCTCGACCGCCGGCAGCAGCACATTGCGGACATAGGCGGGGGTGGCGAAGGCGTGGACGCAGACCCCGTCGGCGACCTCGCCGGCCATTTCCGCCATCGCCGGGCCGACCGCGGCAAGGTAGATCGGCGGCGGGGCATAGGCGGTCGGTTCGGGCCGGAAGTTGGGCGGCATCAGCGAGAGTTTGTAGAATTCGCCGTTGAAGGCGAGCGGCCCGCCGCTGGCCCAGCATGCCCAGATCGCGCGGACGGCGAGGATCAGCTCGCGCATGCGCGCCACCGGTTCGCTCCACACCATGCCGAAGCGGCGCTCGATATGGGTCTTGACCTGGGTGCCCAGCCCCAGCACGAAGCGGCCCTCGCAGGCGGTGTTGAGATCGTGCGCGGCATAGGCCAGCGGCGTCGGTCCGCGCGGGAAGGCGAGGGCGATGCCCGTGCCAAGCTCGAGCCGGGTCACCCCGGTGGCGGCGGTGGCGGCTCCCAGGAACGGGTCATGCCCAAGCTCGGCGAAGTGCAGGCCGTGGCAACCGGCCTCCTCAAGCCGGGCAGCAAATGCGGGCAGGGCGCGGTTGGGCGCGGTCGAGGCTACGGCGTTGATCTTCATATCGCCAGCCTAGCCAATAATCGCGCGGCTGGGAAGTTCAGCCTCCGGCAGCGACCGGCGCGGTCCCGCAGGCGTTGCCCTCGAGCTTGAGCGCCCAGTTCACTGCCCCGGCGAGCATCTTGCGGTACTCCGGCTCGGCATAGGATGCTGCAGTATGGCCCAGAGCCGAATAGAGCACCCGGCCTTTGCCAACACAGTGCCACCAGGCGATCGGATGGTCGCTGCCCATGGCAAGGTCCTGGAATGGCGCCTTGGGGCTGTAGCTGTTCTCATCGAGGGTAAGAAGTACGGTGTAACCCGGCTTGCGGGCAGGCTTTTCGAAAGAATACCACTCGTCGGTGCGCTTCCAGGGCTGCGGCAGTTCGCGGGTGGCGGGATGGGTGTTGTCTTCGACGTTGACGGTGGCCTGCTGGAACTGCGGGTTCAGCGGATGGCCCTTGAACTGCGCGCCGATCACATCGTCGACGTACCAGCGCCAGTCGTATGACATGTCGCCGCCGCTGCCGTGCACGCCGACGAAGCCGCCGCCGCTTTCGATGTAGGACTTGAGCGCCGCGCGCTGGGCAGGGGTGAAGACATCGCCGCTGACATTGTTGAACACCACAGCATCGAAGCGGGCGAGGATGGCGGGGCTGAAGGCAGCGCCGTTCTCTGTCTGGAAATGGCCCCAGCCTTTGTCCTTGGCTATCTGCGCAAACAGGGCATTGGCGGCGGGGATTGCCTCTTCATGGCGGAAGCCGTTGGTCTTGGAGAAGACCAGGATTGCCGGGCGGGCGATGGTCGCGGGCAGGGCGGGGGCTTCGGTCTCATAGACCTTGAGCCCGCCAAGGAACACGCGCTGGACTGTGTTCCAGTTGAGCGCAGCCATGATCGCCACGATCGCGATCAGGGCGATCACCAGCCACATCAGGATGCGGAGTATTTTGCGCAGCATGCTTGGGTCTCCCGTCTGTCGTGGTGCAAGCCTCAAGCCGACAGCGTCGCAGCGAAAGCACTGGTCTGGCCAGCAAGTCAATGCGCTTCAGGCGAGTTGATACATTGCGATTTGATACATTGCGATACTTGCGGTGCCCGGATCAGTTTGTAGAGAGACGGTTAGACCAATTCCTGGCGCTTCGACACCGCGCACGGGGCTACCGGGAGCGAATGCGATGACAATGCGACACTATGCGAGAGTGCTGGCCACCGGCCTGATGGGCGCAACGGCACTGACTTCGCTGTCCGCCCGCGCCGAAGAGGCCCCACCACCCGCGCAGACGCAAACCTCTGCGCCTTCGCTCGAAGACCAGTTCCGCGATCCGCCCAATTCAGCCCGGCCGCGGGTGTGGTGGCACTGGATGAACGGCAACATCACCAAGGATGGCATCGCCAAGGACTTCGCCTGGATGAAGCGCGCCGGCATCGGCGGCATGCAGAATTTCGACGCCGCGCTGATGACACCGCAGATCGTCGACAAGCGGCTGGTCTATATGACCCCGGAGTGGAAGGACGCCTTCCGCTTTGCCGCGAGCGAGGCCGACCGGCTGGGGCTGGAACTGGCGATTGCCGCATCGCCCGGCTGGTCGGAAACCGGCGGGCCGTGGGTGAAGCCGGAAGACGGCATGAAGAAGCTGGTGTGGAGCGAGACCACGGTGAGCGGCGGCAAGCCCTTCACCGGCAAGCTGGCACTGCCGCCTGCCAACACCGGCCCGTTCCAGTCGCTGCCGATGGGCGGCGGCGGCATCAACGAAACGCTCGGCGGCGAGAAGCCCAAGTCGTATCAGCACGCTGGCGAGGTCATGGTGCTGGCCTTTCCGGCGCCCGCGATATCCGGCTTGACCCCGGTCTCCGCGCGCGATGCGGTGGCTGGCAAGGTGCTCGACGCGGCGCGGCTCGGCGACGGCGATCTTTCCAAGGGTGTCGAAATCGCACGCGGCGACAAGGACCGAAACCCGATGCTGGTTCTCGACTATAGCAGGCGGGTAACTGCGCGATCGATCTCGCTGTTCGCACCGGGTGCGGCGATGATGTTTGTCGGCGCGCTCTATTCGCCCCGGCTTGAAGCCAGCGACAATGGCACCGAATGGCGCAAGGTTGCCGATCTGGAGACCGCGCAGACCACTGCCACCTTTGCCTTTGCGCCAGTCAGCGCGCGGTATTTCCGGGTCGAATTCGCCCCCAGAAAAGGCATCGGCCTCAACATGGGCGAGCCTGCGCCAGGCCTGGCGATGGACATGAACATCGTCGAAAACATGGGCATGGCCTTCGCCAGCAAACCCTTGACCGTCGCCGACCTGCGCTTGTCCGGCGATGCGCGGATCGATCGTGCCGAAACCAAGGCCGGCTTCGCGATTGCGCAGGACTACTTCGCGCTGACCGGGCCTGCTGACGGCGCTAGGGGAATTTCGCCCGGCAGCGTCATCGACCTTACTTCGCGGATGAAGAGCGACGGATCGCTCGACTGGACGCCGCCCAAGGGCAATTGGCGCGTGCTTCGCCTCGGCCATTCGCTGCTCGGCACCACCAACCATCCCGCACCGCCCGAAGCGACCGGGCTGGAGGTCGACAAGTTCGACGGACCGGCGGTGCGGCGCTATCTGGAGCACTATATCGGCATGTACCGCGATGCCTCGGGCGGCTTGCTCGGCAAGCGCGGGGTGCAGGCGATCCTCACCGATTCGATCGAGGTCGGCGCAGCCAACTGGACGCCGCTGATGGTCGATCAGTTCAAGCGATTGCGCGGGTATGACCCGGTGCCGTGGATGCCGGCGCTGACCGGGGTGCTGGTCGGCAGCCGCGAGGACAGTGACAGGTTCCTGTTCGACTACCGCCGCACCTTGGCCGATCTGCTGTCTTCCGAGCATTACGGCACGGTTGCCAAGGTGGCGCACGAGGCGGGCCTCACGGTCTATGGAGAGGCGCTGGAGGACCACCGGCCCTCGCTGGGCGACGACATGACCATGCGCCGCCACGCCGATATTCCGATGGCGGCGATGTGGACCCATGCCCGCAAGGACGGTCCCAAGCTGACCTACCTCGCCGACATCAAGGGCGCGGCGTCGGTGGCGCATATCTACGGCCAGAACCTGGTCGCGGCGGAATCGCTGACCGCCTTCATGAACCCGTGGAACTACGGCCCGGCGGACCTCAAGCGGGTGATCGACCTTGAATTCGTAACCGGCGTCAACCGGCCGGTGATCCACACCTCGGTCCACGTGCCCCTCGACGACAAACTGCCCGGTCTGTCGCTGTTCATCTTCGGCCAGTATTTCAACCGCTCCGAGGCCTGGGCGGAGCTGGCGCGGCCGTGGGTCGACTATATGGCGCGCAATTCGCTGATGCTGCAGCAGGGGCGCAATCTCGCCGATGTCGGCTATTTCCACGGCGAGGAAGGACCGCTGACCGCGCTTTATGGCGACAAGCGCGTGGCCGATGCGCCCAAGGCCAATGCCTACGACTTCGTCAGTGCCGATGCGCTGACTGGGGCCATGGTCAACGACGGCGACGAGGTGGTGACGCCGGGCGGGGCCCGCTACAAGGCGCTGTATCTGGGCGGCTCGTCGCACAGGATGAGCCTGCCGGTGCTGCGCAAACTGGCGGCGCTGGTCGAAGGTGGAGCGACTGTGGTCGGCATGGCTCCTGAGGGCAATCCGGGGCTGGCGGGCGACACGGCGGAATATGCCGCGCTGGTCAGCAAGCTGTGGCCGGGCACCGATCAGGCCCGTGTGGGCAAGGGCCGGGTGCTGGCGATCAAGCACATCGACGCCGCGCTCGCTGCCATCGGCGTCGCGCCCGATTTTCGCTTCACCGGCGGGCAGGACGGGGCGGCGATTCCCTTCCTCCACCGCAGGCTGGCGGACGGTGACAGCTACTTCCTCGTCAACCAGCAGGAGCGCACCGAGACCATCAAGGCGCGCTTCCGCGTCACCGGCAAGGCGCCCGAGCTGTGGCATGCCGAAACCGGTACGTCGGAGCCGGTCAGCTACCGCATCGAGAATGGCGAAACCGTCGTGCCGCTGACCCTGCGCGGCGACGAGGCGGTGCATGTCGTATTCCGCAAGCCCGCCATGGCCGATGCTCTGGCGATCAAGAAGCTGGAGCCGGTCTCGCTGGCCAGGCTCGACGGACCGTGGACCGTGGCTTTCCAGGAAGGCCGCAGCGCCCCGGTGTCCGCGACCTTGCCGAGCCTGATCCCGCTCAACGAACATGCCGAGCCGGGGATCAAGTATTTCTCCGGCATTGCCACCTACACCAAGGACTTCACCGCCCCGCGCGGCTGGAAGAAGGGCCAGCCGCTGTGGCTCAGCCTGGGGGAAGCGCGCGAAGTGGCCGAGGTTTCGGTCAACGGCAAAGTCGCCGGCAGCAGCTGGCTCGCGCCCTATCGGGTCGATATCGGCGCGGTGGCCAAGCCCGGTCGCAACCGGTTGCAGGTGCGGGTCGCGAACCTGTGGGTCAACCGCCTGATCGGCGATGCCCAGAAAGGCGCGCAGAAGATCACCTTCACTACGCTCCCAACCTACAAAGCCGACGCGCCGCTGCGGCGGTCGGGGCTGATCGGGCCGGTGGAACTGCTGGGGCAGGGGAAGTAGCGCGCTCAGCTAGTTTCTGCATTAAAAAACATTGTAGTTTAATAAGATAATCCAACACCCGCTCATCCCGAGCGAAGTCGAGGGATGCCGCACCACGATTGACTGTGGCGCGACGTGTCTCGACTTCGCTCGACATGAGCGGGTGAAGTTTCGGATTTCCAATCGTAGCTGGCATAACTTGGCGTGGGCGGCGGCTGCGCGCCAGCGATCATACCTGACGCCGCATTGCCGAATCGCAGCCACTGCCTACAACGGGCGCGAACAGCCTTCGGGTAAGGGCTGGCAATGGTGGACGAGGATAAGTCATGGCCGCAGACGGCGTGTTTTCGGGTGTGCGGGTGATCGAGCTGGCGCAATATGTCTATGTTCCCGGGGCGGGGGTGCTGCTGGCCGATCAGGGCGCGGAGGTCATCAAGATCGAGACCATCGACGGCGATCCCTATCGCACACTCAAGGCCGGAGGTGACCGCAATCTCGGCAATATCAACATCGCGATGGAACAGAACAACCGCAACAAGAAGAGCATCGCGCTTGATCTCAAGAGCGAGGAGGGGCGCGAGGCGCTGCTCAGGCTGGTCGAGACTGCCGATGTGTTCCTGACCTCGCTGCGCCCCAAGGCCATCAAGGGCTTGCGGCTGGAAATAGACGATCTACGCGCCCGCAATCCCAAGCTGATCTATGTGCGCGGCAACGGCGCGGGCTTTCGAGGTGCCGAGGCTGACCGGCCAGGCTATGATGCATCGGCGTTCTGGGCGCGCGGCGGGGCCTGCTATGCCTTCACCCGCCCCGGCGAGCAGCCGACCAGCCCGCGCCCGGCCTATGGCGATCACACCGGCTCGATGGCGCTGGCCTGGGGCATCGCCGGCGCGCTGTTCAAACGGGCGATGACCGGCGAGCCCTCGGTGGTCGAAAACTCGCTGCTGGCAACCGCGACCTGGGTGCTGTCTGGCGATCTGACAATGGTGCAGCTGCCGCATTACGAAACCCATCCGGCCAGATCGATGCGCCGGGCGCTGACCTACAGCTATGCCGCGCGCGACGGCAAGATGATCCAGCTGATGATCCTCAACGCGCCTGCGCGCTGGGAGGCGCTGTGCGGCATTCTCGGGCTCGATGCGGCAGACCCGCGCTTCGCCAGCGACGAAGCCCGCAGCGCCAACACCGACGCTCTGATCGAGGTGCTGCAGGACATTTTCGCCCGGCGCGATTTCGCCGAGTGGCAAGCGCTGCTCGAATCGATCGACATTCCCTGGGAACTGATCAGCTCGATTGTCGATGTCGCCAACGATCCGCAGGTCCACGCCAATGGCATGATGCGCAAGATGGACGTGGGCGAGGTCAAGGTCGACATCGTCGCCGGGCCGACTGCATTCGACGGGGAGCAGTTCTCGCACGAGCCAGTATCATCCCCGGTGCTGGGCGCGCATACCGCAGAGCTGCTCGGCGAGGTTGGCTACGATGCCGGGGCGATTGCCGACCTGAAGGCGCGGGGCGTGGCGGCGGGGTAGCCTACTCCTCCACCACTCGCCGCAGGCCGGACCGACCCAGCAGCAGGAACATGCCGCTGCCCAGAAACGATCCGCCCGCTGCGATCAGCAGATAGGTGGTAAAGCCGCCGCCATCGCCCAGCGTCAGCGCAAGAATACCATTGCCCGCTGCCATCGCCGAGCCGATCGCCGCCGACAGCAGCCCCAGCACCGTGCTGTAGACCGCTATCCCGAAATAGCGGGTGACGAGATAGGGCACGATGTCGCCCTCGCCGCCGAAGGACACGCCGATCAGCAGAATTGCGAATGTGACCGCCGGGATCGTGTTGAAGTCCGAGGCCAGCAGCAGCAGGCCGATGAACGGCAATCCGAAGCCGATTGCGGCGATGATATGGGGTTTCAGATAATCGAGCGCCGCCCCGGTGATCAGGCGCCCGGCAATCGATCCGATGGCGAAGACCGAGACCAGCCAGGCCGCAGTCACATCGGACAGCCCCTGATCAAGCACCACCAGCTTGAGCTGCGAGGTGGCGAGCGAGAACGGCAGGTTGACCAGAAACAGCGCCCCCAGCATGATCCAGAACGCTGGCGTGGACAGGATCATCCGGTAATCGCCGCCCTGCCGCGGCTGGGCCGGGGCGGCAGGCTTCGCCGCTTTCTCGGGTGCCAGCAGATAGAGCATCGCCAAGGCGCAGACCGCGCTGAACACCGCCACCAGATAATAGCCAGCGCGCCAGCCGTTGTCCGCGACATAGGCCGAGATCAGCGGGCTGGCGAGCGCGGCGATAAGCGGCGGGCTGCTGCCGGAAATGCCCAGCGCCAGCCCGCGCCTGGCCTTGAAAGCGGCAGCGACGACGCGCGAATAGACAGTCGAAGTGGTGGTCGAGCAGACAATGGTCTGGGCAATATAGATCGCCAGATAGCTGCCGATGCTGCCGTCCATCATGGTGATCGCGATCAGGAACACCGGAAAGCTGAGCGCGCCGATGGCGGCGACATTGCGCACCCCGAATTTGTCGGTCAGTCGCCCGGCCACCGGTAGGCAGACCATGATCAGCACCTGCACGATCCCCAGCATCGCCCATTGCGACGGGCTCCAGCCGAATTCCTCGATCAGATAGGGCGCGAAAATGCTGAGCAGATAGGAATTGAGCGACAGCGCCGAGCCCATCCCCAGGAAACTGCCCAGCAGCGGCCGCCAGTGATTCCGGAATTCGCTGAAGTCCGCCATCGATCCTCCCATGGGCTTTTGCGAAGCTTATCGAAGGCACCGCACGATCCGGCAAGCGAGTTTCCTTGACTTTTGCACCATCGCCCCCTAGCTCGCCCGCTTCCCGTCAGTTTCTTACATACGGAGTGCCCCATGGCGCGCGTTACCGTCGAAGATTGCGTCGACAAGATCCCCAACCGTTTCGACCTGGTCCTGCTGGCCGCCCAGCGCGCCCGCGAGATTTCGGGCGGGGCCGAACTCACCATCGACCGTGATCGTGACAAGAACCCGGTCGTCGCCCTGCGCGAAATCGCCGAGGAAACGGTCCGGCCCAAGGTGCTGCACGAAACCCTGCTCACCTCGCTCCAGCGCGTGCTGCCCGACGACGACGACGATGTCGATGATATCGGCTCGCTCAGCCAGTCGGCCGAAGCGCTGCGGATCACGGCTGCGGCACCGGTGCGGAATACCTCGTTGGGCGGAGATTACGAGGGCTGATACACCGGCGGCCGGGTTCGGTCACTCGCAAGCGCAGGGAGACATGACTTGGCAGTGATCGCAGTTTACAGCGTCAAGGGCGGAGTCGGAAAATCGACCATCGCTGCCAATCTCGCCTGGTCAGCCGCATCCACTTCCAAGCGCCGGACATTGTTGTGGGATCTTGACCCATCGGGCGGCTGCGGCTTTCTGCTGGGTGCCGACGATCCTGACGCGATCCGCGCCGCCCGGCTGTTCACGCAGAAGGCCGAAGCCGAAGAACTCGTCACTGCCAGCGGCATTGCCAGGCTCGACCTGCTGCTTGCCGACAGCAGCCTGCGCGATCTCGATTCGCTGCTCCGCGATCTCGGCAAGCGGCGCAGGCTGGCGAAGCTGGTCGGAGCTCTCGAGGAAAAATACGAAACGATCGTGCTGGATTGCCCGCCGGTGCTTAACGAAGTCAGCGCCCAGGTGATCCGCGCCGCCGATCTGATTGTCGTGCCGCTCACACCGTCGGGCCTTTCGATCCGCGCGCTCGATACCATCCAAGCGGATGTCGCCGGCAATTACAAAAACAGTCCAAAGATACTGCCGGTGCTGTCGATGTTCGATGCCAGGCGGAGCGCGCACCGCGCCGCGCGCGATGCGCATCCCGACTGGCCGGTGCTGCCGATGGCCAGCGTTGTCGAAAAGATGAGCGAACGCCGCGCACCGCTCGGCACCTTTGCAGGTTCGAGCCCCGCCGCAGCGGCATTCGCTGGACTGTGGCAGCGCGTAGAGAAGGAATGCGTCGCGAGGAAGAAATCGGACGATTGATTTGCTTGGGGAGTGCCTGCCGGGGCGCTGCGGATCATGGCTGCTGTGGCGGTACGGACTACTGAGATGAGCGGAATTTACCAGGGCTGATTTCGGCGGCGCGTTTGTGCGCCAAAAAGGAGTCCAGTGAACTTGGGTCTTTCTTGTTTGGGGACGGGTGGTATCATCCGAATGGGAAAATTGTAACTTCATCAGGCTGCAAAGTCGCCAGCGCTTCAAGCCATTCCATGTTTCCAGGTAACTCCCGGCGCGATGCATCAAACGCCTCGGTGGTGACAAGTCCCGAATATTGCCGCACAAGCAGTGCCGCATGAGGCAGCTTCAATGTCTCTCGGAGATCACGCAGCGCGGCGTTCCACAGTTCAAGACTATCCGATCCGTCGCCGCCTGGACGCGCATCGGAGCGACGCCTATCCTCCATTGCCCGCGCAATCTTGGCTTTGGACCAGCCCTTTCGTTGCATTCGGGCAGCTTCTTTTGCAAGCTTCGCTTCAAGCGCTTCCGGCGTATCATGGCGACGCGCAAGAACCGTGCCGCAGTCGCAATGCCCTTTAGTCGTCAGATATTGGCACTCGATTGCTTGCAGCACCGAGCGGATCGAGGGATTGTCGATCAGCTTGGCTTCACGCCCATGCCGATCCATTACGGCGCGTACGGCATCCGCGTCATCGGTGGGTGCGATGAGGGTGATGAAGTAACACATGCACTTCGGAACTTAGCGGAACGCGGAATTTCCGCAACCGTTCCACATTGAATCGACGGTCAGTGCTGCCTTGGCCAAGCCCCTACCTCAATCCCCAGGTGGAAACAGCCTGCGGCTGTGGACTACACTCATAATTTCCACGTCATCGATCCGGACTTCATAAATGAGGATATAGTTCGGGTGCACCACGGCCTCGCGAGTGCCTGCAGCGCGACCGATTCGGTACATGAAAGGATGATCGGCCAGCCGTTCGGCACAAGCTTCGATGCGGTCTCCGAGCTCGCTTGCCGCTGGGGTGTTTCGTTCTGAGATGTAAGCGATGATTTGCTTCAGATCGTCGCGCGCCGCCTCGCTCCAGACGAGCCTCATTTCTTGCGGGCAGCAGCGTCTGCGATGATCTGCCTCATCTCTGCCATGACCTGGTCATGCGGCACCGACGGTCTCGGATCGGCGCGCGACGCCTCTACCTTGGCCTTGAGCCAGACCAGATAGGCTTGCTCTTCTTCTTCAGAGCCGAACTCGGAGACGATGGGCGAATATTCGTTCATGGGTCCAGTCTACTCCATTCCACGCAGACTTCCAATGCTGGCGTTCAAACCCCCTGTGGCGCAGTCCCCCCGCCGGTGAACTTCTTCCCCGCCTTGGGTATCGCCGAACCGCGCACCGGGTTGGGGTTGACGGGGCCTGTCGGGGCCTCCGGGCGGTCGATTGTGCCGCCGTCGAGCAGGGTCTTGATCTCGTCGCCGGTCAGCGTCTCGAATTCGAGCAGGGCACTTGCGAGCAGGTGGAGCTTGTCGATCTGCGCGCCCAGGATTTCGGTGGCGCGGGCGTGGCCGCCATCGACGAGGCCGCGGATTTCGCTGTCGATGAGCTTGCTGGTCTCGTCCGACATCATCACCCGCTGGTTGGCGCCGTAGCCGAGATAGCCTTCGCCCTGCTCCTCGTACTGGAGCGGGCCCAGCTTGTCCGACATGCCCCATTTGGTGACCATGTTGCGGGCAAGGCCAGTGGCGTACTGGATGTCCGAGCTTGCCCCCGACGAAACCTTGTCGTGCCCGAAGATCAGCTCTTCGGCCACCCGGCCGCCCATGCTGACCGAGAGGTTGGCGTGCATCTTGTCGCGGTGATAGGAATACATGTCGCGTTCGGGCAGGCGCATGACCATGCCCAGGGCGCGGCCGCGCGGGATGATCGTGGCCTTGTGGATCGGGTCCGAAGCCGGCTCGTTGACCGAGACGATGGCATGGCCGGCCTCGTGATAGGCGGTCATCTTCTTCTCGTCCTCGGTCATGACCATTGAGCGGCGTTCCGCCCCCATCATCACCTTGTCCTTGGCGTCCTCGAACTCCTGCATGGCGACCAGGCGCTTGTTGCGCCGCGCCGCGAGCAGCGCCGCCTCGTTGACGAGGTTGGCGAGGTCTGCGCCCGAAAAGCCCGGCGTGCCGCGAGCGATCACCCGCGGGGCGACGTCTGGGGCCAGCGGCACTTTCTTCATATGGACCGAAAGGATCTTCTCGCGCCCGTCGATATCGGGGATCGGTACCACCACCTGGCGGTCGAAGCGGCCGGGGCGGAGCAGGGCAGGGTCCAGCACATCGGGCCGGTTGGTGGCGGCGATGATGATGATGCCTTCGTTGGCCTCGAAGCCGTCCATCTCGACCAGCAGCTGGTTGAGCGTCTGCTCGCGCTCGTCGTTGCTGTTGCCCAGGCCGTGCCCGCGATGGCGGCCGACCGCGTCGATTTCGTCGATGAAGACGATGCAGGGCGCATTCTTCTTGGCCTGTTCGAACATGTCGCGCACCCGGCTGGCGCCGACGCCGACGAACATCTCGACGAAGTCCGAGCCCGAAATGGTGAAGAACGGCACGCCGGCTTCACCCGCGATGGCGCGGGCGAGCAGGGTTTTGCCGGTGCCGGGCGAGCCGACCAGCAGCGCGCCCTTGGGGATCTGGCCGCCCAGCTTCGAAAAGCGGTGCGGATCCTTGAGGAATTCGACGATTTCCTCCAGCTCTTCGCGCGCTTCGTCGATACCCGCAACATCGTTGAAGGTGACGCGGCCCTGGCGTTCGGTCAACAGCTTGGCCTTGCTTTTGCCAAAGCCCATCGCGCCCGAACTGCCGCCCTTCTGGACCTGACGCAGCGCGAAAAAGGCGACGCCCAGGATCAGCATGAACGGCAGCGCCTGGACCAGGATGACCATCAGCAGGCTCATCTCCTCGGGCGCCTTGCCGGCATATTTGACGCCGTTATCGGCGAGCAGCTGCGGCAGCGAGGTGTCGTTGGGGATCGGAATGGTGCTGAAAGTGTCGCCGTTCTTGAGCTTGCCGTCGATGCGGTCCTTGCTCACTTCCACTTCGGCGACGGTGCTTTCGGCAACCTTGGCGCGGAAATCGGAATAGCTGATCTGCTTGGCAACGGCATCGCTGCGCGGGCCGAACATCGAGACAACCATCAGCAGGGCAAGGAAAATCCCCCCCAGACCAGCAGGCTCTTGACCCAGGGATTACCGTTCGGCTGCTCTTCGTTCATGGCGCGGTGCGTCCTTTCAGCAGCCTATGTAGAACGCAAGGCCTGAATGGCAAGTTAGCGTGCGGTGAAAGGGGGCAAATTGCGGGCAGGCACGCGGCCCCCGACAGGCTTCGCCGCGGCAGCTATCCCCGCACCAGCTCATAGTCTCCGGCATCGTCCACCCGCGCGTTCCAGCCGGGGTAGACGACGATGGTGGTGAAGCTTTCCTCGATGATTGCCGGGCCGGTCACTTCATTGCCCGGAACCAGCTCCGCGCCCTTGTAGATCGGCGTTTCCGCGAAACCCTGCCCCAGGTTGGCCCGGCGGGTCTTCGCAGGCCTGGCGGCGGTCATCGGCGCGGTGAAACCCGATTTGGCCGAGGGCGACGGTGTGACCACATGGCTGGCGAGGCGTACGCCGGTGACTTCAGGGATCTCGTGTTCGCGGATGTGGTTGTATTCCTCCATGTGGCGCTGGTTGAACTGGGCGATGGCCCGTGCGCCCAATTGCGCGTCGATGAAACTGCTGTCGTGCAGCTTGGCATCGGCTTTGACGTTGAAGGTCAGCGCAAAATTCTGCCCCGGGTAGCGCATGTTGAGCTGGTAGTTGGCGACCACTTCGTCGAGCCTGAACGCCGCATCGGTGAAATATTTGTCGGAACGCAGGCAAAGCTCCTCCCACAGCGCCTTGAGCCGGGTGAGGTCGATCGCGTTGGCCGGGGCGATGTGCGAGCGCTCCTCGTCGATGGTGGGGTTGGCGACCAGCGTGCCCAGTGCCGAGAAGGTGGGCGAGGCCTTGGGCACCAGCACTTTGGTAATGCCCAGATCCTCCGCCTGGATCGCGGCGAAGGCCGGGCCGTTGCCGCCATAGGCGAGCATTACCAGATCCTTGGGATCGATGCCTTTGCCCGCAGTGGTGCGGCGCACGCCCTGGCTCATATTGGCGTTGACTACCCGCCAGCAGTCGAAGGCGGCCTGTTCGGCAGTAACACCCATTTCCTGGCCGATGGCCTTGAAAGCTTCGTCGATACCGGCCCGGGTGAGGCGGAAGCTGCCGCCGGCAAAGCCCTCGTCGGTGGACAGGATGCCGAGCATGACCAGCGCGTCTGTGACAGTCGGCCGGGTGCCGCCGCGGCCATAGGCCATCGGTCCCGGCTCCGATCCTGCCGACATCGGGCCGACGCGCAGCTGGCCGTTCTCGACATGGCAGATCGATCCGCCGCCCGCGCCCAGTGTCTCCACCTTCACCATCGGCACGCCGACGAGATAGCGGTGGTGCATGTTCCAGCCGGCCTCGGCAGGCGCTGCGCCGCCGATCACCACCGACATGTCATAGGAAGTGCCGCCCATGTCGACGCAGAGCAAGTCGGGGTGGCCCTTGGCGCGGCCGGCGTGGGCCGAACCGATGACGCCGCCCGCTGGTCCCGAAGCCAGCACCCGGATCGGCGCGCCGTCGATATATTCCTTGGTCATGACCCCGCCCGAAGCCTGCATGACCATCAGCTGGTTGCGGTAACCGCCCTCCCTGAGGCGCGTGACCAGCCGCTCGAGATAGGAAGTCACGCGCGGGCCGACATAGGCGTTGACGATAGTCGTGCTGGTGCGGTCATATTCGGGCGCGCGCGGCAGCACTTCGTGGCTGACCGAAATATGCGCGTGCTGCATTTCCTGGGTGACGATCTCCTTGACGCGCTGTTCATGCGCCGGATTGACGAACGAGAACAGGAAGGAAATCGCTACCGATTTAACGTTTTGAAGCCGCAACTTGCGACAGGCTTCGCGCACGGCCTCCTCGTCCAGCGGGAAGTGGACCGAGCCATCGTGGAGCACGCGCTCGGGCACGGTCAGGCGGCGGCGGCGCGGGGTGATCTGCTCGGGCGGGGCCAGGCGGACGTCCCAGATATCTTCCTTGAAGCCGCGGCGATACTCGATCTCGTCGCGGAAGCCCTGGGTGGTGATCAGCCCGGTGATCGCGCCGTTCATCTCGATCAGGGTGTTGTCGGCGACGGTGGTGCCGTGGACGATCGCGTCGCACCGGTTCAGGAACTCGCCGAGTGCGAGGCCCTCGATTTCGGCGAGCCGGGCGAGACCTTCCATCACCCCGATCGAGCGGTCCTGCGGCGTCGACAGGTTCTTGTGGAGGATGACTTCGTTGCCCTTGAGGAGCGCGAAGTCAGTGAAGGTGCCTCCGATATCGATGCCCACCCTGAAGTTGTTGGCGCGATAGTTCATTGTGTTTCCTCAATCCCGAAACTTGGCCTCATTCCCAGGGTCATTGTAATCACGCTAGTCTCAATCCAACTTGTCACCCTGAACTTGTTTCAGGGCCCATTTCGCCTCACGCCCTGAGCTCGGCTTCCCCGCGACTTGCCTCGCGGTTTGCGCCTTTACGGCTGGCTCTGGGCTTGCGGCACGATGGGTCCTGAAACAAGTTCAGGATGACGACGAACGAGAGAAGTTGACCTACTCCGCCGCCTCGCGCAGCAGCTCCTCAACCCCCATCGCCTTGCGCAACGCTTCGGTTGCCGCCCGGTCCACCGCCAGATCATATTCCGCCAGAGACCCGGTCAGCACCACGCCATACTTCGCCCGCGCCGCAGATTCGCTGACATACTCATCCAGCACATCCTCCTTCACCGCCTCGGGATCGCGCAACAGCGGATAGCCGAAACCGCCGCCGCCGCCGTGCTGGTAGGCAATCACCGCGCCTTCGGGCAGCAGCGCCTGCGCGGTGTGTTCGATTTTGCGTTCATTGGGTGAACCGACCTCGAAGTGGTTGGAATAGGGGATGGCGTCATCGCCGCCGCACATGCCGCTGAGCGGGTGGTCGGCAGATACCATCCACGCCATCGCCGTGGTCGGCCTCAGCACCTGCTTGACGTTGAGACTGCCCGGCGTGCCGCGCCACTGCCCCGCGCCGCCGCCGTCGGTGGTCATCTCGCGGCTGATGTTGAGGATCGGAAAGCGGCATTCGGCGTCTTCCGCCTCGGACAGGATCAGGCTGCCCAGCGCATTGGGGCACGATCCCCAACCGTCGATGCCCTGCACGGCGGAAGTATCCATCGAGCGGCAATCGACGCCCTGGTCCATCCACATCATGCCGTTGTCGTGGAAGCCGATCACTGCGTTGGGCATGCCAATCTTGTATAGCTGCGGCTGCGAACGCTCGGGCGCGACCTTGCTCAGCGCGATGCACACCGCTTCGGTAATCTCGCAGGCCGGGTGGAAGCTGCCCAGCGCGGCCGGCTTGTTGGGCGGGGGATGGGCGATGCAGCCTTCGGGGATGACGATCTCCACCGCGTTGAAATAGCCTTCGTTCTTGACGATGGTCGGGTCCATCGACGCGACGACCTGACACATCACGTAGGAGCGCGTGTTGGCGAAGGTGTTCCACACCCCGACCAGATCCTGCCGATCATCGGTGCCGGTGAGATCGACGGTGAGCTGGTCGCCCGCAATGGTGCAGGTGACGTGGACCTTGATGTCCTTGGTGCCCATGGTGTCGTGGTCGATCAGCACCGTCGCCGCATAGGAACCGTCGGGCCATTTCGCCACTTCCTCGCGCACGCGGCGTTCGGTGTGTTCGATCGACTGGTTGATCGCCGCCTTGATCGTCTCCGCGCCCCATTTGGCGATGAGTTCCTTCCAGCATCTTCACCGCGAACTGCACCCCGCCGATCATCGCGGCGATGTCTCCGGCGAAAGTGGCGAAGCGGTTGTTGCGGATGACAAAGTCGAACACATCCGTGCGCAGCTCGCCGCGGTGGACCAGCTTGAGGCAGGGATAGATTACGCCTTCGGTGAAGATGTCGGTGGCCTCCAGCGTGAAGCCGCCCGGGTCCTTGCCGCCGGTATCGCCCTGGTGCGCCTGCAGCGTCTGGATGCAGATCAGCTCGCCCTTGTCGTCATAGACCGGGCCGTAAACGCAATAGTCAGGCAAGTGACCGCCGCCGTGATCGGGATCGTTGCCCAGGAAAATATCGCCCGGGCCCCAGTCGTAACGCTCCTGGTTCATCAGCCCCCAGCGGGTTTCCATCTGGTTGACGAACGTCAGGTGCGGCGTGCCGACAGCACCCATCGCCAGCCGACCATTGGCATCGACAATGGCGGCGTTGCGCTCGTTCGAGGAGTTGATGATCGGCGAGCTCGCGGCGCGGCCGAGAAAAGTCGCGCTCTCGAAGCAGACGGTCTCGAATGCACCGCGGATGATATCGGCAGTAACCGGATCGATCTCCACAGAACTGGGCAACGGATCGCGCCGCGCGGCGAGCTTGTGGTTGAGTTCGAAGGACATGGGCGGCGATCCTCTCCGGCGGCCCCGTTCGGCAGCGCGCGATTGCTACCATGGAACCGCGCCGCCCGCCAAATCGCCGGGGCGGAATTGGGGAGGGTAGAAAATTGGTGCGCGCGAAGCCGCTAAGACGCGAAGGGGTTACGTTGCGCCGCAGGCATTTCTGAATGCCGAAGCGAATGCATATCGAGCGGCTTCGCCGCATGAACCATTCTTCTTCGCGCCTGCCTTTGCGTCTTCGCGTCTTCGCGCGAACCCTCTCTTGGTCTTACTCTACGACGGTGCGCAATCAATCCGCACCGTGAGCAGGCCTAGGCGTTCAGCCCGCCGTTGATCGAAATCACCTGCCCGGTGATCTTCGCCGCACCCGGCCCGCACAGGAACACGGTAACCGGCGCGATGTCTTCCGCCGTCGGCAGGCCCAGACCGGCGCGCGCTTCGGCCTTGGCCATGCGGCTTGAGCCCATCTTCGCCGCGCTGTCGCTGCCCGCGACGTAACTGGGCGAGATGCAGTGCACCCGGATGCCGTCACGCGCGGCCTCGACCGCGAGGTTGCGCACGAAGCCGATCACGGCCGCGCGGGCTGCGCCGATGATCGTCTGGCGCGGCGCGGCGTAGCGGCCGGCGTCGGAGGCGAAGGCGATCAGGGTGCCGCCGCGCTGTTTGAGGTGCGGATAGGCGGCATGGGCGAGCCGCTGGAACCAGGCCGCGGAAATCCCGTAGAAATCGGTGAACACGGCGGGATCGGTATCGGGGAGCAGGCCGGTGATAGCGCCGCGCCCGGTAGACACGCAATCGACCACAGCATCGATTCGGCCGAACTTGCCAGCGCCCTCCGCGATCAGCCGTGTCGCGGCATCGTCGTCCCACATGTCGAGGACAACACCTTCGGCCGGGCCGGTCTGGCGCAACGTCTCCACCTGCGCCGCAACCTTGTCCGCGCTGCGGCCATGCACGACCACGGCCCAGCCCTGCGCCGCCGCTTCTGCCGCCACCGCCGCGCCGATCGAGCCGCTGCCCCCGGCAATCAGCATGACGGGCAGCATGACGGGCAGCATGACGG
Organism: uncultured Alphaproteobacteria bacterium; assembly: GCA_963791765.1. Classification (GTDB taxonomy): domain Bacteria; phylum Pseudomonadota; class Alphaproteobacteria; order Sphingomonadales; family Sphingomonadaceae; genus Novosphingobium. The sequence goes on along the minus strand of CAWBTL010000002.1, from coordinate 465,392 downwards.
GGCTTTCAGTCATAGCGGTCCGCCGCCAGCTCCTCGCCGGCCAGATCGGAGAAGCGGGTGATCCGGGGTTCGAAGCGCAGCCGGACCTTGCCGGTGGCGCCGTGGCGCTGCTTGGCGACGATCAGTTCGGCCAGGCCGTAGACCCGTTCCATGTCCTCGCGCCACTTGTCATGCAGTTCGTGGGTCTTGGCGTCATCGCCGTCGACCGGCTGCTTGGGCTCGCGCGAGGCGACGTAGTAATCCTCGCGGAACACGAACCAGACCATGTCGGCGTCCTGCTCGATCGAGCCTGATTCGCGCAAGTCCGACAGCATTGGTCGCTTGTCCTCGCGCTGTTCGACGGCGCGGCTGAGCTGCGAGAGTGCGATCACCGGCACGCCCAGTTCCTTGGCCAGCGTCTTCAGGCCCCGGCTGATCTCGGAAATCTCGTTGACCCGGTTATCGTTGGCACGGCCGGTGCCCTGCAGCAGCTGCAGATAATCGACCACGATCAGCCCCACGTCATGCCGCCGCTTGAGCCGCCGGGCACGGGCGCGCAGCGCTGCTATGGAGAGGGCGGGGGTGTCGTCGATATAGAGCGGCAGCTCGGCAAGCCGCTGGCTTGCGAAGCTAAGCTTCTGGAAATCCTCGCGGCTGATCTTGCCCATGCGCAGCGCTTCGGAACTGATCCCCGACTGCTCGGCCAGGATACGCGTGGCGAGCTGGTCGGCGCTCATTTCCAGGCTGAAGAAGGCGGTTGCAGCACCGACCGAGGCTTTGGGATCGATGCCGGTCTGGATGTCGTTCAGCAGCCGGTTGGCGGCGTTGAAGGCAATGTTGGTGGCGAGCGCGGTCTTGCCCATGCCGGGGCGTCCAGCGAGGATGATGAGGTCGGAATCGTGCAGGCCGCCGATTTTCTCGTTGATCGAGGTCAGCCCGGTGGTCTTGCCCGAAATGTGCCCGCCCGAATTGAGCGCCTTTTCGATCGACATGATCGCGGTGCGGGTGGCGGCGCTGAAACTCTGCGCTTCGCTCTGCGCGCCGGCTCCTTCGGCGACCGCATAGAGCGCTGCCTCGGCCGCTTCGATCTGTTCGAGCGGGGCGACCGATTCGGAAGTGTCCATTGCGCCGGTGACCAGATTGCGTCCGACCGAAACCAGTTCGCGCAGCAGGGCGAGGTCGTATATCTGCTCAGCCAGTTCGCGTGGGGCGAGCAGGCCCTGGCCGTCCGCGGTCAGCCGGGCGAGATAGGTGAGCCCGCCCAGCTCCTTCAGCGCCTCGTCCGATTCGAAATAGGGGCGCAGGGTAACCGGCGTCACCACCGCCTTGCGGTCGAGCAGCTGCAGCAGCCGTTCGTAGATGCGGGCGTGGACCGGCTCGAAGAAATGGGCCGGGATCAGCTGCACCGGCAGCTCCTCGATCACCCGGTTGTCGATCAGCACCGCCCCCAGAAACGCCGCCTCCGCCTCAATATTGGCGGGAAGCGCGCGGATAACCGGATCGGCGCTGCGGATGAGGAGGTCTTGGTCGGCCATAGGGGGGACGCAATGCGCGTTTGGAGGCCAGTGAACAAGTAGCCGTTTGCCAAATCGCCCTGTGGATATTGGGTAGAAACCGGAAACACTTGCCCTGTCATGCTGCATTTGCGAAAGCGGCGCGCTTATGGCGGACCCGCGCATCTCCCATATCGAACTCGATGAAGCCACGATCCTGTGGCGCAATGCCGATATCGAGCAGGAGCGCCGCATCGCCATCTTCGACCTGATCGAGGAGAACAGCTTCAAGCCGCTGCGCGCCTTTGCCGCCGGATACGAAGGCCCCTACCGGCTCAAGCTGGCGGTGCACGACGGGCGGCTGGCGCTGGACGTTGCGGGCGAGGACGGCCAGCAGATCGAAACGCTGATCCTCGGCCTCGGCCGTTTCCGCCGCCCGATCCGCGACTATTTCGCGATCTGCGACAGCTATTACCAGGCGATCCGCAAGGCCACCGCCAGCGAGATCGAGACCATCGACATGGCCCGTCGCGGTGTCCACAACGAAGCTGCGGAAATGCTGCTCGAGCGGCTCGACGGGAAAGTGGAAACCGACCATGCGACCGCACGGCGGCTATTTACCCTGATCTGCGTGCTGCATATCAGAGGTTAGGCCCGGAGGGATCGCAAAGTATACCATGGCCAGAAGAAAAAGCAGCAGCCGGTCGCAGCTGCGCCTGGTGGGCGCGTTGCTGTTGCTCGCGCTGCTTGCCGGCACCTTCGGCTGGTGGCACCTGCGCCACTGGAGCCCGGAGCGCAGCGCCTGGCCAATACAGGGGGTCGAGATCGGCTCCGACGATGGCGAGGTCGATTGGCGCGCGGTCAAGGCGATCGGCGCGGATTTTGCCTATATCGACGCCAGCGCCAGCGCCTTCGCGCGCGATCCCGCCTTCGTGCAGAACCTTGAGGAAGCGCGCGCGGCCAAACTCAAGGTGGGGGCGGTGCACCGCTACGATCCCTGCCAGCCGGCCGACAAGCAGGCCGGCAATTTCGTCACCGTGGTCCCCCGCGACGCCGCACTACTGCCACCTGCGGTGGAGCTTGACCGGCTGGCCGACGATTGCCCGATCAAGGTCGGCGATGCTGCGGTGGAGAGTGAGCTGATGACTTTCCTCAACCAGGTCGAGACGCATACCGGCAAGCCGGCCATGCTCAAGCTCTCGCCGGGCTTCGAGGAACGCTACCACATCGCCGCCGCCATCGACCGCAATCTGTGGCTGGCGCGCGACCGCTTCCAGCCCGATTATGGCGGGCGCCCGTGGATGCTGTGGACTGCCAACAGCGCGCTCTCCAACGAGGCCGGAGTGGAAAACCTGCGCTGGGTGGTGGTGCAGCGGTGACGCCGGACCGCGACACGCTGATCGCGGCAGCGCGCGCGGCGGCGGCACAAGCCTATGCCCCCTATTCTGGCTTCCACGTTGGCGCGGCACTGGGCTTTGCCGATGGCAGCGTGGTCAGCGCCGCCAATGTCGAGAATGCCAGCTACGGCCTGTCGCTCTGCGCCGAGACGGTGGCGGCGGGTATCGCCATGCAGGGCTGGGAGCGCGGCGGGCTGGAAGCAGTGGCGGTAGCAGGCGGCAACATGGATGCCGGGGGCAATGTGCAATGGAGCGTTGCTCCCGTCACTCCTTGCGGACGCTGCCGTCAGGTACTGAGCGAACTGGCGCAGTTGGGCGGAACCGATCCGGTGGTGTGGTGCGTCGGGGATGGGGAAGTGCTGGAAATGCGGCTATCCGAACTGTTGCCGCACGCTTTCGGGCCGGGGATTTTGCGGTAGTGAGTGCGTTCTTACCAACCTCCGCTCATGTCGAACGAAGTCGAGACACGTCGCGCAACGGTCAGGCGTAGCGCAGCATCCCTCGACTTCGCTCGGGATGAGCGGACCTCGGGATGAGTGGCCAATAGGCTATCGCTCATTATTGCAGCTCCAGCCACTCCGCCAGTGCCGCAAGGCAATCTCGTCCCAACAGCTTCGAACGCTCGGGGCTCCAGCCCTGCTCTGCGCAGGGCATGGGGTCGTGGTCCTTGAACGGCATTTCCAGCGTCATCGCCACGCAGCCGAAACGCTCGGCGATCTGGCCGGTGGCCATGGTGATATTGCCCTTGCCAGGCCGGGAGACCGGATAGCCGCGCGCGGTCTGGAAATCGGGAGTGCGGCGATCGAGGATAGATTTGTAGCGGTTGAAGCCCGCCAGCTGGTCGTCCCGGAGTGAGGGAATCCCTTCGAAGCCAGCCAGGAACACCGCCGGGATCGCCTCGTCGCCGTGGATGTCCATGGCGAAGTCGATGCCGCTGGCGTCCATCGCGTCGCGGATCGCCAGCACTTCGGGCGAACGCTCCGGGCTGGGCTCGGCCCATTCGCGGTTGAGGTTCACGCCTGCAGCATTGGTGCGCAGATGGCCCCGGCACGAGCCGTCGGGGTTGGCGTTGGGGACGATGTGCAGGCGGCAGTGTTTGCGCAGCACCCGCCCGAACCGGATCGGTCGGGTCCGTCAGGCATTCCAGCGCACCTTCCATCCACCATTCGGCCATGCTTTCGCCAGGGTGCTGGCGGGCGATCATCCAGACCTGCTTGGCGCCGTCGCCCATTTCGAGGCAGTCGATCGGCTGGCCCTCGATGCTGTTGCCAAGGCAGCGATAGTCCACCCCGTCAGCCAGCGCGGCATCGGCGATCAGATCGTGGTGGCGCTCCATCGAATAGGGCGCGAAATAGGCGAACCAGGCTAGGTCGCTGGCTGGCGTGTAGCGGATGGTCAGCGTACCGCCATCGGCCTTGTCATCCCATGCCGTCTCTGTACGGCCCCAGAACTGGCGGTCTTCGGACACGCAGGCGCGGTAATCCGGCCAGCCGCCCGGATAAGCCGAGCCGGCCAGACCGGTCAGCCGCAGGGTCAGCTCGCGGCCTGCTGCGCCCGAGACGCGGAAATGGAACCACTGGTAGAAGTCGGAATCGCGGTCCTTGCGGATCGCCAGCCGGGCCTCGCTGCCTGAAATGGAGAGGACTTCGATGTTGCCCGAATCGAATGCGGCGGTGATCTGGATATCGGTCATTTGACCTGGATAGTTTCACCCGACTGTCCGGGGAAGCCCTTGAACAGGGCCTCGGCGATCTTGGGGGCACCCAGCTGGGTTCCGGCGAGCGGCGATTTGGCCTTGACCGTGAAGCTGGCCCGGCCTTCCCACAGCGGCGCACCGCTGGCGCGGTCCTTGATAGTGACGCCAAGCCGCGTTTCCACCTGCTCGGGCGGCGGGCCGGAGAGGTCGAAGCCGATGCCAAGGCCGACTCCGGAGCCATAGCTGCCGGTCGATCCGCCTACCCCCACCGAAACCGGACTGCCATTGCGGCCAGGCCGCCAGGTTTCGCGCCCGATCCGCAGCTCGGCGATCTGGACGCTGGGCGGCGCTCCCGCAAGCGGTTCGGCATAGCCCAGCAGCGCCAGTTCACGGGAGACAGCAGCGGCATAGGAGCGGAATTCCAGGCTGTTGCCGTCCATGCCGGGGGCGGGCACGATCGAAATGGTGCCTCGGCCCAGTTGCGCGATATCGGCGACGTGGAACCGGGTCACCTCCACCGGGCCGACCGGCGTGACGCAGCCCGAAAGCGCGGCCAGCGCGAGGACAGCGGCAGTCAGCGAAAGGGTCTTCATGGCAGCAATTCCCCCGTAATCTTGCGAATGGCATTCAGGCTATAGGCTTGCAAGCATTGCCTCTGCCTTAACATTCCGATTAACCAAACTGTCTTTGAACCATGCTAGCGGGTGCCTGCAATGACCAAAAAGCTCCCCGTTCTCGTCACCGGCGGTGCCGGCTATATCGGCAGTCACGCAGTTCTCGCGCTCACCGATGCCGGCTGGCCGGTAACGGTGATCGACAATCTCACCACAGGCTTCCGCTGGGCAGTGCCCGACGGCGTCGCCTTTTACGAGGGCGATATCGAGGATGCCGCCTTGCTGGCGCGGATTTTCGCCGAACAGCAGATCGGTGCGGTGATGCATTTCGCCGGGTCGATCATCGTGCCTGAAATCGGTCGAGAACCCGCTCAAATATTATCATAACAACACGGTCAAAAGCCGCGCGCTGCTGGCGGCGGCGGTGCAGGCCAGAGTGAAGCATTTCATCTTCAGCTCGACCGCAGCGACTTATGGCATCCCCGCAGTCTCGCCGGTGACCGAAGATTGCCCGCAGTTGCCGATCAACCCATATGGCATGTCCAAGCTGATGACCGAGGCGATGCTGGCCGATGTTTCCAAGGCGCATGCGCTGAACCATTGCGCGCTGCGCTATTTCAACGTTGCCGGGGCCGATCCGCAGGCGCGGACCGGTCAGTCGACTGCAGGGGCAACGCATCTCATCAAGGTTGCGGTCGAAGCGGCGCTGGGCAAGCGCAGCCACGTCGATGTCTTCGGCACAGACTATGACACCTCCGATGGCACCGGGGTGCGCGATTATATCCACGTCTCCGATCTCGCCGCCGCGCATGTGCTGGCGCTGGAGGCGCTTATCGCAGACCCGGCGCGCTCGCTGACCATGAACTGCGGCTACGGCCGGGGCTTTTCCGTGCTGGAGGTGCTCGATGCGGTGGACCGCGTCACCAACAACCGGATCGAGCGCCACATGGGCCCCCGCCGCGCCGGCGATCCCGATGCGCTGATCTCGGACAACCGCAAGATCAAGGCGGCGCTGCCCTGGGTGCCCAGGCACGCCGATCTCGACACTATCGTCGGCCATGCTCTAGCGTGGGAACGCAGGCTTGGCGAAATTCGCGGGGATTAGGCTGGGGCAGGGGGTTCCCGGTTCCGGCCCAATCCTGTCAACCTGTCGCTTCGAAAATAGTCTCAACCGGCAGGAATAACATCCTGCTGGCCGCCGGAAACTCAGAAAATTCCGCGCAGGCCAGATAGAAGCGTTTGGCCGCCTCATCCTTGGCGTGAACCAGCACCGCGCTAATGCCGAGCTGGTGCGCCGCGCTCGCAATCCTGCGCAGGGCGTCGCCTAGCAGATCGGACCCCAGGCCCATGCCTGCGTGATCGAGGCTCACAGCCAGCCGTCCGATCACAGCAACGGGTATGGCGTCTGGGGCGTTGCGGCGCAGCTTGCCAGGTACGGCGGCGCGCTCGACCGAACCGGCGGAAATACAGTAGTAGCCCACAACCGCCATGCCCGCGCAAACGACATAGCTGCGCGAAAATCGGCCCTCGTTCCTGAGCGCGCGGTGGCGCAACCAGTCGTTCAATACCGCTTCTCCGCAATCGAAGCTGGCGATGTCGTGTTCGGCAGTCAGCGGAGCTGGCGGCGTCAGGCGTCCCACACCGGTTTCCGCTGAAGCAAGGCGAGCAGTCTGGCGCCGGGAGCGGGGGGGTTATCGAGGGCCTTGGCGAACTTATCGAACTTGTCCGGATCGAGCGTGAATAGCCGCTGGTCGAGCAATGTGTCTATCGCTCGGGCGCGGGCGCTATCAATCATGAACTCAGTGCGGGTCTTGCCTAGCGAGGCTGCGGCATCGTCAATAAGCTGACGGGTCTGCGCCTCGATCCGCAGACTGATGCTGCCCCTGGAGGGACCGGGAGGCAGTTCGGAATGTGAAAATGCCTGGCGCTTTTCAGAGACTTTGGAGCGGTTGCCGGTCATGGCTGCATGGTGGACATTTGTATGGACAATGTCAATACGAAGAACTTCGGGCCACAGGGGAATCGCATTTGGACCGCTGTGGTCGAATTCGTGATCGATGAACGCCATTTTCATACCTCAGCGAGACGAGGATGGCCGTAATTTGACCAAAGCTAGGCCAGATCGCCTCGGATATCTCAAGTGCGATTGCCCTGCTTCGGGCCAGGTCAATCGGGTGAAGTGTTTTGCTGAACAGCTTCATCTAAAAATCCTCCCCGAGCTTGTCTCGGGGAGGGGGCCGCTCCGCAAAGCGGAGTGGTGGAGGGGAGGAAGCTGCAAAATGCCCCTCCGTCAGCCCTTCGGGCTGCCACCTACCCGCGACAAGCCCAAGGAGGATTTTAGAAATGTCATTCACCCGATTGCCCTGCTTCCGGGCAGCCAATGCTTGACCTCCCACCCGAATCCCCCTAACTGCCCGCTCTTCCGGAGCCCGATAACGTTATCGAACTTCGGTTTTGAGCTGAACATTGCCGGAGCGCGCAGGGTGGAATTCCCGAAGCAACCCGTCAAAGTAACCCGGCGCTTTTGCCCGGGTGGAGCGTTTTCGGCTCACGGTGCGTTTTCGCGAAGGGGATTTCCCCGGCGCTGCGCTGCGTGAGATATTCCGCGAACGCCTTCGCCCTGGCTCTCGGCGCCACGATCAAGGTGAAGTCTTCCAATGCCAACTATCAACCAGCTGATCCGCAAGGGACGCGTGCCGCAGAAGGCCAAGTCGAAGGTCCCGGCGATGGAGCAGAACCCGCAGAAGCGCGGCGTTTGCACCCGCGTTTACACCACGACCCCGAAGAAGCCGAACTCGGCCCTGCGCAAGGTCGCCAAGATCCGCCTGACCAACCAGCGCGAGGTCATCTCCTATATCCCCGGCGAAGGCCACAACCTGCAGGAACACAGCGTCGTGCTGATCCGAGGTGGGCGTGTGCGCGATCTTCCCGGCGTGCGCTATCACGTGCTGCGCGGGGTGCTCGACACCCAGGGCGTCAAGGATCGCAAGCAGAGCCGCTCGAAGTACGGCGCCAAGCGTCCGAAATAAGGTTTGGTTTTTGGTGCGGCTCCGGCCCGCTCCCCCACCCGGCTACCCCGCGAGGTAGTATTTGGGTGGCCGGGTGGGGGAGTGGGCCGGAGCCGCAACAACTCCGAAGGAGTTCAAGTAATGTCACGTCGTCGTCGTCCCGAGAAGCGGGAAATCCTGCCCGATCCCAAGTTTGGTGATCAGGTTCTGTCGAAGTTCATGAACAACCTCATGCTCGACGGGAAAAAGTCGGTTGCCGAAGGCATCGTCTATGGCGCCATGGAAACCATGGAAACCCGCGCCAAGTCCGATCCGATCGGGCTGTTCCACGATGCGCTGAACAATGTGAAGCCGCAGATCGAAGTGCGCTCGCGCCGGGTTGGCGGTGCCACCTATCAGGTGCCGGTCGAGGTTCGCCCCGAGCGTGCCCAGGCCCTGGCGATCCGCTGGCTGATCACCGCCGCGCGCAACCGCAGCGAAACGACGATGGCCGCGCGGCTTTCCGCCGAGCTGCTCGACGCCGCCAACAACCGCGGCAACGCGGTCAAGAAGCGCGAAGACACTCACCGTATGGCCGATGCCAACCGGGCGTTCAGCCACTACCGCTGGTAGTCACGCAACGGTCACAGAACTGAACCAATGGGCGGGGGCAATCTGGCTCCCCCCGACGACCTAAGGAAATACCCATGGCACGCAGCCATCCGCTCTCGATGTACCGCAATATCGGTATCATGGCGCATATCGACGCCGGCAAGACCACGACCACCGAGCGCATCCTGTTCTACACCGGCAAGAGCTACAAGATCGGCGAAGTCCACGACGGCGCGGCGACCATGGACTGGATGGAGCAGGAGCAGGAGCGCGGGATCACGATCACGTCTGCGGCCACGACCTGCTTCTGGAACGATCACCGCATCAACATCATCGACACTCCCGGCCACGTCGACTTCACCATCGAAGTCGAACGTTCGCTGCGCGTGCTCGACGGCGCGGTGGCTTGTTTCGACGGTGTGGCCGGGGTTGAGCCGCAGTCGGAAACGGTGTGGCGTCAGGCCGACAAATACGGCGTGCCGCGGATGTGCTTCATCAACAAGCTCGACCGCACCGGCGCGAACTTCAAATATTGCGTCCAGTCGATCATCGACCGCCTCGGCGCCAAGCCGGCGGTGCTCTATATTCCGATCGGCCTCGAAGCCGACCTCAAGGGCCTGGTCGATCTGGTTCACAACCGCGCGATAATCTGGAAGGACGAAGCGCTGGGCGCCGAGTTCTACTATGAGGACATCCCCGCCGATCTCGCCGACGAGGCTGCCGATTACCGCACCCAGCTCATCGAACTGGTCATCGACCAGGACGACGATGCCATGGAAGCCTATCTCGAAGGCAACGAACCCGATGTCGCGACGCTGAAGGCCTGCATCCGCAAGGGCACGCTCAACCAGTCTTTCGTGCCGGTGTGCTGCGGCTCGGCGTTCAAGAACAAGGGCGTGCAGCCCCTGCTCGACGCCGTGGTCGATTATCTGCCTTCGCCGCTCGACATTCCCGACGTCCAGGGCGTCAAGATGGACAGCGACGAGAAAGACAGCCGTCCGCCGACCGACGATGCGCCGTTCAGCGCGCTGGCCTTCAAGGTGATGAACGATCCCTTCGTGGGCTCGCTCACTTTCATCCGCATCTATTCCGGCACCCTGACCAAGGGCACCTATCTGAACTCGGTCAAGGACAAGAAGGAAAAGGTCGGGCGCATGCTCGAAATGCACGCCAACGACCGCAAGGACGTCGACGAGGCATTCGCCGGCGACATCATCGCGCTGGCCGGCATGAAGGAAACCACCACTGGCGACACGCTCTGCTCCGAGCGCCAGCCGATCGTGCTCGAGCGGATGGAATTCCCCGAGCCGGTCATCGAACTGTCGGTGGAACCCAAGACCAAGGCCGACCAGGAGAAGATGGGCGTAGCGCTCAACCGTCTCTCGGCCGAAGATCCCAGCTTCCGCGTCTCGACCGATCACGAATTGGGCCAGACCATCATCAAGGGCATGGGCGAGCTTCACCTCGACATCATCGTCGACCGCATGAAGCGCGAATTCAAGGTCGAGGCCAATGTCGGTGCGCCGCAGGTGGCCTACCGCGAATATCTCGCGAAGCCGGTCGATATCGATTACACCCACAAGAAGCAGTCGGGCGGCTCGGGCCAGTTCGGCCGCATCAAGTTTCGCGTGAAGCCGGGCGAGCGCGGTACGGGCATCATCTTCACCGATGCGATCAAGGGCGGCAATATTCCCAAGGAATATATCCCCTCGGTCGAAAAGGGCATGCGCGAGACTGCCGAGAGCGGTTCGCTGATCGGCTTCCCGATCATCGACTTCGAGATCGAACTTTATGACGGCGCCTATCATGACGTCGACTCGTCGGCGCTGGCCTTCGAAATCGCCGGACGTGCGGGCATGCGCGAAGCTGCCCAGAAGTCGGGCATCAAGCTGCTCGAACCGATCATGAAGGTCGAGGTCGTCACTCCCGAGGATTATCTCGGCGACGTCATCGGCGACATGAACAGCCGCCGCGGCCAGATCCAGGGCACCGACACGCGCGGCAATGCCCAGGCGGTCGAGGCGCTGGTGCCGCTGGCGAACATGTTCGGCTATGTGAATCAGCTGCGCTCGTTCACCCAGGGCCGGGCGAATTATTCGATGTTTTTCTCCCACTACGACGAAGTCCCGGCAAATGTCGCGGCCGAGGTCAAGGAGAAGCTTGCCTAACGCGCAAGATCACGACGCAACATAGGGTTGCCTGATCCGATTGATCAGGCTAGGGGCAGCGCCTGATTCAGCGGGTGCCGGCTTTTTCCCGCAGATTCCAATGCAAGCGAAAAGAAGGTTTGGACAATGGCTAAGGCAAAATTCGAGCGGACAAAGCCGCACTGCAACATCGGCACCATCGGTCACGTCGATCATGGCAAGACCACGCTGACTGCCGCGATCACCAAGGTGCTCGCCGAAACCGGCGGTGCGGTCTTCACCGATTACGCCAATATCGACAAGGCACCCGAAGAACGTGAGCGCGGCATCACCATTTCGACGGCGCACGTCGAATATGAAACCGCCAATCGCCACTATGCGCACGTCGATTGCCCGGGCCACGCCGACTATGTGAAGAACATGATCACCGGTGCCGCGCAGATGGATGGCGCGATCCTGGTGGTGAACGCTGCTGACGGCCCGATGCCGCAGACCCGCGAGCACATCCTGCTCGCCCGTCAGGTTGGCGTGCCGCAGCTGGTGGTCTACATGAACAAGGTCGATCAGGTCGACGATGCCGAGATCCTCGAACTGGTCGAGCTCGAAATCCGCGAGCTGCTGACTTCGTACGGCTTCGACGGCGATGCCATTCCGGTCATTCCGGGTTCGGCGCTCGCCGCGCTCGAAGGCCGCGATGACGCCATCGGCAAGGAATCGATCTACGCGCTGATGAAGGCCGTCGATGAATTCATTCCGCAGCCGCCGCGTCCGACCGACAAGCCCTTCCTGATGCCCGTCGAGGACGTGTTCTCGATCTCGGGCCGCGGCACCGTCGTCACCGGCCGTATCGAAACCGGCATCGTCAAGGTTGGCGAGGAAGTCGAGATCGTCGGCCTCAAGGACACCCGCAAGACTGTCGTCACCGGCGTCGAAATGTTCCGCAAGCTGCTCGACGAGGGCCGCGCAGGCGATAACGTCGGCGCGCTGGTTCGCGGCGTTGCCCGTGAAGAGGTCGAGCGCGGCCAGGTGCTCTGCAAGCCCGGTTCGGTTACGCCGCACACCGAGTTCAACGCAGAGGTCTATGTGCTGTCGAAGGACGAAGGCGGCCGTCACACGCCGTTCTTCGCCAACTATCGTCCGCAGTTCTACTTCCGCACCACCGACGTCACCGGCGAAGTGATCCTCCCCGAGGGCACCGAGATGGTCATGCCGGGCGACAACGTCACAATCGGTGTCAAACTGATTGCTCCGATCGCCATGGATCCGGGTCTGCGCTTCGCCATTCGCGAAGGTGGCCGGACTGTCGGTTCTGGGGTTGTAAGTTCGATCTCCAAGTAATATAGGCCGCGCTCCGCCGGGGTTGCCAGATTCGTTCTGGCTCCCGGCGGTCGGTTTTTTGGGGGCTGAAAAGCTCCTTTGCTCTTTCTCATCGGTAGCAGGACATAATGGAAGCTCAGAATATCCGCATTCGCCTCAAGGCATTCGATCACCGCGTGCTCGACCAGGCGACTGGCGAGATTGCGGAGACCGCCCGCCGCACCGGCGCGCTGATCCGTGGCCCCATTCCCCTGCCGACGAGAATCGAAAAATTCTGCGTCAACCGCGGACCGCACGTCGACAAGAAGTCGCGCGAGCAGTTCGAAGTGCGCACCTACAAGCGGCTGCTCGATATCGTGCAGCCCAACGCTACCACCGTGGACGCGCTGATGAAGCTCGACCTGGCTGCTGGCGTGAATGTCGAGATCAAGCTGGCCTAGCCAGTTCGCGGAGAAATCCGTGCGGACATAAGGGATACCTCCGGTGCTGTCTTCGGACACCGCCGGGCAAGCGTCCCCCGTCTCGCTTCTTTTCGAAGAAGCATTCAGCCCGGACGGGGCGCGTTTCACATTTGGGCTGAACATGCCTCTGGGGATGGTCCCTTTAGGCCTCTGTATGGAGTATGGATCATGCGTACCGGCGTGATCGCCAAGAAGGTGGGGATGACCCGCCTGTTCCAGGAGGACGGACGGCATGTGCCGGTCACCGTCCTGGCGCTGGAAGATTGTCAGGTAGTTTCGGTCCGCACTGCGGAGCGCGATGGCTATGTTGCCGTCCAGCTCGGTGCGGGCACTGCCAAGCAGAAGAACGTCGCCAAGCCGCAGCGCGAGCATTTCGCCAAGGCGAATGTGCCGCTCAAGATGCGCGTTTGCGAATTTCGTGTGGCCGATGATGCCGTGCTCGAAGTTGGATCGACCATTGCCGCCTCGCATTTCGTTGCGGGCCAGATGGTCGATGTCGCCGGGCACACGCAGGGCAAGGGCTTTGCCGGCGGCATGAAGCGCTGGGGTTTCGGCGGTATGCGCGCCACCCACGGTGTTTCGATCAGCCACCGTGCGCTCGGTTCGACCGGTCAGCGCCAGGATCCGGGCAAGGTCTTCAAGAACAAGAAGATGGCCGGCCACATGGGTGACAAGCAGCGCACCCAGCAGAACCTCGAAGTTGTCCGCACCGATGACGAGCGCGGCCTGATTTTCGTGAAGGGTTCGGTCCCGGGCGCGAAGAACGGCTGGCTGATGGTCAAGGACTCGGTCAAGGTGCCGCGCCACGCAGACGCTCCCTATCCCGCCGGCCTCAAGGGCACTGCCACCGGCAGTGACGAGATCGTCGAAGACATCGTCGATGTCGCCGATGCGCCGATCGAAGAAGTCGCAGCTCCCGAAGTGGCCATCGAGCAGGAAGCTCCTGCTGTTGAGAGCCCGGCAACTGAAGCCGCCGCTCCCGAGGCAACTTCGGAAGCCACCCCCGATACAACCAACGAGAAAGAGGAGGGCTAAGCCATGAAAGTCAAACTCCTCAACCTCGATGGTTCGGCCGGCAAGGGCGATATCGAACTTTCGGATGCAGTGTTCGGCGTGGAGCCGCGCGCAGACATTCTCCACCGCGTCGTTACCTGGCAGCTCGAGAACCGCCGCGGCATTGCCCGCGCCACTCGCGAGCGTTCGGACGTTGCCCGCACCGGCAAGAAGTTCGGCAACCAGAAGGGCGGCGGTACCGCCCGTCACGGCGATCGTGCAGCCCCGGTGTTCATCGGCGGCGGCAAGGCCCACGGCGCACGCCGCCGCGAGTTCGACGTTTCGCTGAACAAGAAGGTTCGCGCACTCGGCCTGCGGATGGCGCTTTCGTCCAAGGTCAAGGATAGCCTGGTGATCGTCGATAGCCTCGACCTCAAGGACGCCAAGACCAAGGGCCTTGCCGAAAAGCTCGCCAAGGCGAACTGGGGCCGCAAGGTGCTGGTGATCGACGGTGAAGCAGTCAACGAGGGCTTTGCCCGCGCTGTCGGCAACATCGTCGGCGTCAATGTGCTCCCCGCCGTCGGCGCCAATGTCTATGACATCCTCAAGCATGACACGCTGGTGCTGACGCGCGCCGCTGTCGAAAAACTGGAGGCGCGTTTTGCTCTCCCGGGAGGGGCTAACTAATGGCTAAGGCAAGCGAAGCGATCGACACGCGTCACTATGACGTGATCGTCGCCCCCCACATCACCGAAAAAGCGACGCTGCTCAGCGAACACAACGCCGTGGTCTTCAAGGTTGCTGAAAGCGCAACCAAGCCGGAGATCAAGGCCGCGGTTGAGGCGCTGTTCAACGTCAAGGTGGTCGGCGTCAACACGCTGACCCAGAAGGGCAAGACCAAGCGCTGGAAGGGTCGTCCCTACAAGCGCTCGGACGTCAAGAAGGCGATTGTGACGCTGGCCGAAGGCCAGTCGATCGACGTCACCAGCGGAATCTGAGGCGCGGATCATGGCACTCAAGAATTATAACCCGACCAGCCCCTCACGCCGCGCGCTGATCCTCGTCGACAAGTCGTCGCTGTGGAAAGGCAAGCCCGTCAAGGCGCTGACCGAAGGCAAGCACAAGAGCGGCGGCCGCAACAACAAGGGCCATGTCACGTCGCGTGGCATCGCCGGCGGCCACAAGCAGAAGTATCGTTTCATCGACTTCAAGCGCCGCAAGTGGGATATGCCCGCCACGGTCGAGCGGATGGAATACGATCCCAACCGCACCGCCTTCATCGCCCTGGTGAAGTATGCCGATGGCGAGCAGACCTATATCATCGCGCCGCAGCGTCTGGCCGTTGGCGATACCATCGTCGCCGGCGAGAAGACCGACGTGAAGCCGGGCAACGCCATGCTGCTCAGCCAGATGCCGGTCGGCACGATCATCCACAACGTAGAGATGAAGCCGGGCAAGGGCGGGCAGATCGCACGTTCGGCCGGAACTTACGTCCAGCTGGTCTGCCGCGATCGCGGCATGGTCATCGTCCGCCTCAACTCGGGCGAGCAGCGCTACCTGCGCGGCGATTGCATGGGCACGGTTGGCGCGGTTTCGAACCCGGACAACCAGAACCAGAACTTCGGCAAGGCCGGCCGCACCCGCTGGCAGGGCCGTCGTCCGCTGACCCGCGGCGTCGCCAAGAACCCGGTCGATCACCCGCATGGCGGCGGCGAAGGCCGCACCTCGGGCGGCCGTCATCCGGTTACCCCCTGGGGCAAGCCGACCAAGGGTGCCCGCACCCGCAGCAACAAGCAGACGGACAAGATGATCATCCGTTCGCGTCACGCGAAGAAGAAGAGGTAAGCCACCATGGCACGTTCCGTCTGGAAAGGCCCCTTTGTCGACCTGCACCTTCTCAAGAAGGCTGAAGGCGCGCAAGACCAGGGCACCCGCGCCGGTCCGATCAAGACCTGGTCGCGCCGTTCGACAATCCTGCCGCAGTTCGTTGGACTTACGTTCAACGTCTACAACGGCCGCAAGTTCATCCCGGTCTCGGTCAACGAGGACATGGTGGGCCACAAGCTGGGCGAATTTGCGCCGACGCGCACTTTCCCCGGCCATGCCGCAGACAAGAAGGGCAAGCGCTGATGGGCAAGCCAAAATCTCCGCGCCGCGTGGGCGACAACGAAGCGCTTTCGGTCGGCACCACCATCCGTGGTTCGGCGCAGAAGCTCAATCTCGTCGCCGCGCTGATCCGTGGCCGCAAGGCTGAGGATGCGATGAACATCCTGTCGTTCTCGACCAAGGCGATGGCCCTGGATGCGAAAAAGGTGCTCGCCTCGGCGATCGCCAATGCCGAAAACAACCACAATCTCGATGTCGATGCCCTGGTGGTTGCCGAGGCCAGCGTCGGCAAGTCGATCACCATGAAGCGTTTCCACACGCGCGGTCGCGGGAAGTCCACCCGCATTCTCAAGCCGTTCAGCCGGCTGCGCATCGTGGTCCGCGAAGTTTCCGGGGAGGCCTGAACCATGGGTCACAAGAGCAATCCGATCGGCCTGCGCCTCCAGATCAACCGCACCTGGGACAGCCGCTGGTACGCCGAAGGCCGCAACTATGCGTCGATGCTTGAGGAAGACCTCAAGATGCGCAAGTTCATCATGGATACGCTGCCGCAGGCCGCGATTTCCAAGGTGGTCATCGAACGTCCCGCCAAGCTGTGCCGCGTCTCGATCTATGCCGCCCGCCCGGGCGTGATCATCGGCAAGAAGGGTGCGGACATCGAAAAGCTGCGCTCGCAGCTCGCCGCGATGACTGCGGGCAGCGACGTCAAGCTCAACATCGTCGAAATCCGTAAGCCGGAGATCGATGCCAGGCTCGTCGCGCAGGGCATCGCCGATCAGCTGGTCCGCCGCGTTGCCTTCCGCCGGGCGATGAAGCGCGCGGTGCAATCGGCGCTGCGGCTTGGTGCCGAAGGCATCAAGATCACCTGCGGCGGACGCCTCGGTGGCGCGGAAATCGCGCGCGTCGAATGGTACCGTGAAGGCCGGGTGCCGCTGCACACGCTGCGCGCCCACATTGATTATGCCGACGTCGAGGCGCTCACCGCCTACGGGATCATCGGCATCAAGTGCTGGATCTTCAAGGGTGAAATCCTTGGTCACGATCCGATGGCGCAGGACCGGCTGATGCTGGAGGCCCAGACCTCCGGCGTGCGTCCGGCCCGCGAAGACCGCAGGAACTAAGTCATGCTGCAACCGAAAAAACACAAGTTCCGCAAGACGTTCAAGGGCCGCATCCATGGCAATGCCAAGGGTGGGACTGATCTGAACTTCGGGTCCTATGGCCTCAAGGCGATGGAGCCCGAGCGGATCACCGCCCGCCAGATCGAGGCGGCCCGCCGTGCGATCACACGTCACATCAAGCGTCAGGGTCGGTTGTGGATCCGCATCTTCCCCGATGTGCCGGTGACCAAGAAGCCTGCCGAAGTCCGTCAGGGCAAGGGCAAGGGTTCGGTCGAATATTGGGCAGCCCGTGTCAAGCCGGGTCGCATCCTGTTCGAACTCGATGGCGTGCCCGGCCCGCTCGCCGCCGTCGCGTTCCAGCGTGCGGCAATGAAGCTGCCGATCAAGGTCAAGGTCGTTGCCCGCCTGGGCGACACTTCGCATCTGGGAGCCGTGTAATGGCCGCGAAGAATTCAAACAAGATCGAGGATATGCGCGTCAAGAGTGACGACCAGCTGTCCGGCGATCTCGCCGAACTGAAGCGCGAGGCTTTCAACCTGCGCTTCCAGGCGGCAACCAACCAGCTCGAACGTCCGGCCCGCATCAAGGAAGTGCGCCGCGATATCGCCCGTATCAAAACGCTTCAGACCCAGCGCAAGTCGTCAGAGAAATCTGCCGCTGTGGTCAAGGCGTAAGGAGAACACGATGCCCAAACGTATCCTGATCGGGACCGTGGTTTCCGACAAGACCGACAAGACCGTCGTGGTCCGCGTCGAACGCAAGGTGAAGCACCCGATGTACGGGAAGATCATTCGCCGCTCGAAGAAGTACCACGCTCATGACGAGGACAACGCCTGCAAGTCCGGCGAAACCGTCCGGATCGAAGAGACCCGCCGCTTTCCAAGCTGAAGACGTGGAAAGTGATTGAGCGCGTTCAGCCCAGCAAGGGTGTTGCGGTCGATGCGGACGTTTGATTTTATGAGTTGCACCCACACCCGCTCGTGCTGAGCTTGTCGAAGCACCGGCGCTGGGCTGGCCTCTCGCGGGGCCTTCGACAGGCTCAGGCTGAGCGGATGTGGGAGTTGAGAGTTTTGGAACTACCGGGCCTTTCCCGGAAAGCCAGTTGAGAAGGAACCGGATCGATGATCCAGATGCAATCCAATCTCGACGTCGCGGATAACAGCGGCGCAAAGCGCGTCCAGTGCATCAAGGTACTGGGCGGGTCGAAGCGCCGGGTTGCGGGCGTCGGCGACATCATCGTGGTGTCGGTCAAGGAAGCGCAGCCGCGTGCCAAAGTGAAAAAGGGCGACGTTCACCGCGCGGTGATCGTGCGTACCCGCAAGGAAGTGCGCCGCGTCGATGGCAGCGTGATCCGTTTTGATAGCAACGCCGCAGTGCTGGTCAACAAGAACGAGGAGCCGATCGGCACCCGTATCTTTGGTCCGGTGGTTCGTGAGCTGCGCGCGCGCGGTTTCATGAAGATCATCAGCCTTGCGCCGGAGGTGCTGTAATGGCTGCCGCAAAGATCAAGAAGGGTGACAGCGTCGTCGTCCGCTCGGGCAAGGACAAGGGCCGTACCGGCACTGTCATGCAGGTCATGCCCAAGGACGAGAAGGTGCTGGTCGCCGGCGTAAATATCGCCGTGCGCCACCGCAAGCCCAGCCAGGAAAATCCGCAGGGCGGGATCGATCGCCGCGAGGCACCGATGCACATTTCCAAGGTGAGCCTCGCCGATCCCAAGGATGGCAAGCCCACCCGCGTCCGTTTCGAGACCGGCAAGGATGGCAAGAAAGTCCGTATCGCGGTCAAGTCCGGGGAGAAAGTCGATGGCTGATAAGTACACCCCTCGCATGCGCTCACGCTATGACGAGACGATCGTCGCGGCGATGACCGAACGTTTTGCCTATAAGAACCGCATGGAAGTGCCTAGGATCGAGAAGATCACGATCAACATGGGCGTCGGCGAGGCGAGCCAGGACAAGAAGAAAGTCCAGATCGCTGCCGAGGAAATGGCACTGATCGCCGGCCAGAAGCCGGTTATCACCATCGCCAAGAAGTCGATCGCCCAGTTCAAGCTGCGCGAAGGCATGCCGATCGGTTGCAAGGTCACTCTTCGCCGCGAACGCATGTACGAATTCCTCGATCGCCTGGTGACCGTGGCCATGCCGCGCATCCGTGACTTTCGCGGCCTCAACCCGAAGAGCTTCGACGGGCGCGGCAACTACGCGATGGGCCTGAAGGAGCAGATCATCTTTCCGGAGATCAGCTACGACCGGATCGAAAAGGTGCGGGGCATGGATATCATCGTGACCACCACCGCAAACACTGACGACGAAGCGCGCGAGCTGTTGCGTCTGTTCGGTTTCCCGTTCCCGCAGGAAGCCGCTGAAGAGCAGCAGGCCGCCTGAAACTGAAATTGGAAGAAGAGAGCTTAAGTCCATGGCGAAACTGAGTTCCGTTAACAAGAATGAGCGTCGCAAGAAGCTCGTCGTGAAGTTCGCGGCGAAATATGCAGCGCTCAAGGCCCAGGCTGCCGACAAGTCGCTCGACGATACCGAGCGGCTGATGGCTCGCCTGAAGATGGCCGAGCTTCCGCGCAATGCGAACCCCACCCGGGTGCGCAACCGCTGCGCCACCACCGGCCGCCCGCGCGGCTATTATCGCAAGTTCGGCCTGTGCCGCATCGAACTGCGGGACAAGGCCAACAAGGGCCTGATCCCCGGTGTGACCAAGTCGAGCTGGTAAGGACCACGCAATGGCATTGACCGATCCCCTGGGTGATATGCTCACCCGCATCCGCAACGGCCAGCGCGCGAAGAAGGACACTGTCCTCTCGCCGGCCTCGAAGCTGCGCAGCCGCGTGCTCGAGGTTCTGCAGCGCGAAGGCTATATCCGTGGCTACAGCGAGGACGCCACCGGCGTTCACCCGCAGCTGCGCATCGAGCTCAAGTATTTCGAGGGCGAACCTGCGATCAAGCATGTTGCCCGCGTTTCCAAGCCGGGCCGCCGGGTCTATTCGGGCAGCAAGGAGCTGCCGGTGATCCGCAACGGACTTGGCATCACCATCGTCTCGACGCCGCGCGGCGTGCTTTCGGATGCCGAAGCGCGCGCTGCGAACGTCGGCGGCGAAGTGCTGGCGGAGGTGTTCTGATGAGCCGCATCGGTAAAGTTCCGGTCACGGTTCCCAGCGGTGTCACCGCTGAGATCGCCGATGGCACGCTCTCGGTAAAGGGTCCGAAAGGCACCCTGACCCTGAAGCTGCGCGAGGAAATCAGCTATACGGTCGATGGCGACCGTATCCTGGTCAAGCCGGCCAATGACAGCAAGCAGGCGCGGTCCTTCTGGGGCATGCAGCGCACCATGGTCGACAATCTCGTCACCGGGGTGAGCCAGGGTTACACCAAGGTGCTCGAAATCACCGGCGTCGGCTATCGCGCCAATGCCCAGGGCCGCAATCTGAAGCTGCAGCTCGGCTACAGCCACGATGTCGATTTCGCGATTCCCGATGGCATCGAAGTCAAGACCCCGGATAATACAACTGTCGAGATTTCTGGGATCGACAAGCAGAAGGTCGGCCAGGTTGCCGCCGAAATCCGCCGTTGGCGCAAGCCCGAGCCTTACAAGGGCAAGGGCATCAAGTACCGCGGCGAGTACATCTTCCGCAAGGAAGGGAAGAAGAAATAATGGCCAAGCTTTCGCTTTTCGACCGCCGTCGCCGGCGTGTCCGCACCGCGCTCAAGGCTCGCTCCGGCAGTCGTCCGCGCCTGTCGGTCCATCGCTCGGGCCGTCACATCTATGCGCAGATCATCGACGATGCTGCCGGCCGCACCGTGGCCGCCGCTTCGACGCTGAACAAGGGCAGCAAGGGCCCCGGCGCGACTGTCGAGGCCGCCGCCAAGGTGGGCAAGGACATCGCCGAGGCCGCCAAGCAGGCCGGTGTCACGGCTGTCGTGTTCGATCGCGGCGGTTTCCTGTTCCATGGCCGCGTCAAGGCGCTGGCCGACGCCGCGCGTGAAGGCGGGCTGGAGTTCTGATGATGGCAGAAACTACAAACACTGAAGCAAACAATCCCGAAGTCGTAGCCGCAGCCGCCGAACCGGCAGCTGCGCCTCCCGAGGGCGGCGATCGCGATGGCGGACGTGGCGCGCGTGGACGCGGACGCGGCGGCAACGATCGTGGTGGCGGGGATCGCGGCCGTGGCCGGGGCGACCGCGAAAAACGCGGACGCGGCGGCGACGATGACGGCGGCGAAGAGCTGATCGAAAAGCTTGTCCACATCAACCGCGTCTCCAAGACAGTGAAGGGCGGCAAGCGCTTCGGTTTTGCCGCGCTGGTCGTGGTTGGCGACGGCAAGGGCCGGGCCGGCTTCGGCAAGGGCAAGGCCCGCGAAGTTCCCGAAGCGATCACCAAGGCGACTGCCGCTGCCAAGCGCGCGATGGTCCGGGTGCCGCTCAAGGAAGGCCGCACCCTGCATCACGATGGCAAGGGCCATTTCGGTGCCGGCAAGGTCAATGTCCGCACGGCTCCGGCCGGTACCGGCATCATCGCCGGTGGCCCGATGCGTGCCGTGTTCGAAAGCCTGGGCGTTGCCGATGTTGTCACCAAGTCGGTGGGAACCTCGAACCCCTACAACATGGTTCGCGCCACGTTCGATGCGCTGGTCAACCAGACCTCGCCGAAATCGGTGGCGCAGCGCCGGGGCAAGAAGGTCGCCGACCTTCTCGGCCGTGGCGGTGCCAGCGCGGTGGAGGCTGAAGCCGCCGCCGATGCGATTGTGGAGTGAGTCCGATGGCGAAAACTGAAAAGAAGACCATCAAGATCAAGCAGATCGGGTCGCCGATCCGCCGCCCGGCCAAGCAGAAGCAGATGCTGATCGGCCTCGGCCTCGGCAAGATGCACCGCGTCGTCGAGCTGCAGGACACGCCCGAAGTGCGCGGCGCGATTGCCAAGCTGCCGCATATGGTGGCGGTGGTAGAGTAACTAACCCGGGGACATCGAATACGATGTTCCCAGCGCGATTAAAGCGAAAGCGAGTGCAACGACATGAAACTGAATGACATCCGTGACAACGCCGGTGCCCGCAAGGGCCGGATGCGGGTCGGCCGTGGTATCGGCTCGGGCAAGGGCAAGACCGCCGGGCGCGGCCAGAAGGGTGCCAAGGCGCGCTCGGGTGTTTCGGTCAACGGCTTCGAAGGCGGCCAGATGCCGCTGCACATGCGGATCCCGAAGCGCGGCTTCAACAACATCTTCGCCAAGGATTTTGCCGAAGTGAACCTGGGCCTGGTCCAGAAGTTCATCGATGCCGGCAAGCTCGACATCAAGGCCGTGATCGATCACGCCGCGCTCAAGGCGGCGGGCCTGGCTCGCGGCGGCAAGGACGGCGTGCGTCTGCTCGGCAAGGGTGACTTCACCGCCAAGGTCAAGTTCGCGGTGGCCGGTGTCTCCAAGGGAGCACTCGAGGCCGTTGAAAAGGCCGGCGGTTCGGTCGAGCTGCCCGCAGCCCAGCCCAGCGAGCACGAAAAGAAAACCGCGCGCCGCGAGGTCAACAAGGCCGCCAAGGCGGCCAGGTAACGCCGATAAAGTGGTCCCCGTCCTAGTGGCGGGGATTTCGGTTTGCGGGGGTTCGACATCGCGCGCGGCTCCCTATATGGAGCGCGCAAGCCGGAAGCTCCGGCACCCGGACAAGGCACATAAACCCGATGGCATCACGCGCCGACAATATCGCCAGCAACCTCAGCCTCGCCAATTTCGGCAAGGCCACCGAGCTCAAGAACCGCATCTGGTTCACGATCGGCGCGCTGATCGTGTTCCGTTTTCTCAGCTTCGTGCCGCTGCCCGGGGTCAATCCGCTGATCCTGGAATCGCTTTACGACCAGACTCGCGGCGGCATTCTCGACATTTTCAACACCTTTTCGGGCGGCAGTCTCGAGCGGATGAGCCTCATCGCGCTGGGTGTCATGCCCTATATTACCTCCTCGATCGTGGTGCAGCTGGCCGCGTCGCTGCATCCGGGGCTGGGCGCGCTGAAGAAAGAGGGCGAGAGCGGGCGCAAGAAGCTCAACCAGTACACCCGCTATGGCGCGGTGCTGCTGACTGCTGTGCAGGGTTGGTTCATTGCTTCAGGGCTTGAGGCCTATGCGGCGTCGAGCGGGCTGCAGGCGGTGGTCAACCCCGGCTACATGTTCCGCGTCGGCGCGGTGATCAGCCTGGTTGGCGGCACCATGTTCCTGCTGTGGCTGGGCGAACAGATCACCTCGCGCGGTATCGGCAATGGCGTCTCGCTGATCATCATGGCGGGCATCGTCGCGCAGATGCCGGTGTTCATCGCCAATCTGTTCGAAGGCGGCCGCAGCGGTTCGATCAGCCTGTTCGTGATCGTTGGCATCGTCGCTCTGCTGGTGGTGCTGGTGCTGCTGATCTGCTTCATGGAGCGGGCGCAGCGACGGCTTTTGATCCAGTATCCCAAGCGCGCCAGCCAGCGCGGCATGATGCAGGCCGATCGCAGCCACCTGCCGCTCAAGGTCAACACAGCCGGCGTCATCCCGCCGATCTTCGCCAGCTCGTTGCTGCTGCTGCCGCTGACGATCAGCCAGTTCGCCGGCAATTCTCTTTCTCCCGACAGCACCATGGGCAGCTTTGTGGTGACGCTGAACCAGTATCTCCAGCACGGCAAGCCGCTCTACATGCTGCTCTATGCCGCCGGGATCATCTTCTTCTGCTTCTTCTACACCGCCGTGGTGTTCAATCCGGAAGAGACTTCCGAGAACCTCAAGCGCAACGGCGGCTTCATCCCCGGCATCCGCCCGGGCAAGAACACCGCTACTTATCTCGATTATGTGCTGACCCGCATCACCGTGGTCGGCGCGATCTATATCACCGTCGTCTGCGTTATTCCGGAATACTGGATAGCCCAGACCGGCATGAGCACCATGTTCCTGGGCGGCACCAGCCTGCTGATCGTGGTCAATGTCACGGTCGATACCATCACCCAGATCCAGTCGCATCTGCTGGCGCATCAGTATGGCGATCTGATCAAGAAGGCGAAACTGAAGGGCCGCCTGCGCTAAGCGCGCGCCATAGGGGAGCGATACCGTGAATATCATTCTGCTGGGACCGCCGGGGGCGGGCAAAGGCACGCAGGCGCAAAGGCTGGTAGAGCGGCACGGCATGCGCCAGCTTTCGACCGGCGACATGCTGCGCGCCGCGGTCAAGGCGGGAACGCCCGTGGGACTCCAGGCAAAGGCCGTGATGGAGCGTGGCGAGCTGGTTTCCGACGCAATCGTCTCGGCACTGATCGGCGAAGAACTCGACGCCATGGGGCCGGATGTCGGCGCGATTTTTGACGGCTATCCTCGCACCGAAGCGCAGGCCCATTCGCTCGACGCCATTCTGGACGCACGCGGGCGCAGCCTCGCGCATGTCGTCGAACTGGCAGTGGATGAGGACGCGCTGGTCGAGCGCATCACCGGCCGTTACACCTGCGCCAATTGCGGCAAGGGCTATCACGACACCTTCGAGCAGCCCCGCCAACTGGGCGTCTGCGACAAATGCGGCAGCACCGAATTCAAGCGCCGCCCTGATGACAACGAGGCCACCGTGCGCACCCGCATGGCCGAATACCGCGCCAAGACCGCGCCGATCCTGCCGATCTACGAAGCCCGCGGCATCATCGCCCGGGTCAACGGCATGGCCGATCTCGACGATGTGACAAAGGCGATCGAGAAGATTATCGCAGCGTGACGCTCACCGCGTCAGGTAGCCGCCTTCGACCGCCAGGCTGTGCCCGGTGACATAGCTTGAGGCATCGGAGCAAAGCCAGGCGCTGGCCTCGGCGACTTCCTCGGGCTTGCCGAAGCGATTGAACAGGCTGAGCGCGGGGGCGAAATCCTCTTCGGTGAAATTGTTCTGGACCAGCGCGTGGCGCAGCATCGGTGTGTCGATCGCGCCGGGCAGCACCGCGTTCACGCGGATGCCCTGTCCGGCATATTCGAGGCTGCCGGTCTTGGTCAGGCCGATAACGCCATGCTTGGCCGCGACATAGGCCGAATTGGCGGGCTGGGGACGCACCGCGCTGACCGAGCCGACATTGACGATGGCGCCCTTGCTGCCCTGGGCGAGGAACTGGCGGATCTCGTACTTCATGCACAGCATCACCGAGCGCAGATCGATGCGGATGACCCGGTCCCAAACTTCCATGTCGGCTTCGGCGATCGGCAGCACGTCGGGGGTGATGGCGGCGTTGTTGACCGCGCAATCGAGTCGGCCGAAGCGGGCCACGGTCCGTTCCACCAGCGCCCTGACCTGGTCTTCCTCGGCAACATCGCACAGCACCACTTCGGCGCTGCCGCCCGCCGCGCGGATGGATTCGGCAGTTTCGGCGGCGGCGGCCTCGTTGATGTCCGAAACCACCACGCTCGCGCCATAGCCGGCAAACACCCGCGCCGTCGCCGCGCCCATGCCCATGCCCGCGCCGGTTACTATGGCGACTTTTCCGGCCAGTCTTGCGTCAATGCTCATGGTTTGGCTCCTTCCGCGATCCATTGGCGGATCAGGTCAATCTGTTCGGGCTTGAGTGGCGGCGCACCGAAGGGCATCTTCGCGCCGGTGCCGCCGTGTTCGACATGCGTGCCTTCCAGCTTCATCATCAGGTAGCTGTTGTCGGGATCGCCGGGAACAACCCGGACGAGCTTGGACGCGCCTTTGGCCTTGACCCCGACCAGCGATTCAATGGTCCTGGCAGGGATCATCGACAAATTCCCCGCCTCCGCCCCGGTCAGGTGGCAGGTGGCGCAGCGGGCGGCCAGCAGCGGCGCTACTTCCGCTTTGAACAGCGACTGCTCCCCCGCCGGGGCTTCCGGCTGGGGAGCTTCAGGCGCTTCGCCGGAACAAGCTGGAAGCGCCAGCAGTGCCGGCAGTATCCACAAAGTCCGGCGCATCAGGCGTTGGCCGCGTGCTTGCCGGCGATATAGCCAAAGGTCACTGCCGGTCCGATTGTCCCGCCCGCGCCGAGATAGGCCTGGCCGGTCGGCGCTGAGATGCAGTTGCCCGCAGCATACAGGCCTTCAATCGGCTTGCCATTGGCCGCAAGCACCTGTGCGTCGCTATTGATCTGCGGCCCGCCTGCGGTGTCGAGCGCTCCCGGGCCCAGAATGATGCAGTAATAGGGGCCCTTGTCGGCAAAGGGATGCATTACCGGATTGGGGTGAGGATTGACCGGGAAGCGGGTGCCCTCGCGCCGCGTCGAGAACAGCAGGTGCCATTCGCGGTCATAGAGGAATTTGCCGCGGTTGAATTCGGGATCGGCGCCGGCAATCGCGTATTCCCCAAATTTGGCCACCGTTGCCTTGGCATTGGCCGCGAAATCGGGTGCCAGCTTGACGCCGCCGGTCTGGCCGGACCATTTCGCCAGCTGCGCGCCGATCTTGCCGAACAGGTCGTCCCAGGTGGCCCCTTCGACCAGGTGCGGCTGTTCACCCTTTTTGGCCGGGAAGGGAAAAGCCCCGCCGAAGGCATCGAGCGAGCGTTCGTCGAACAGCATGAATTGCAGGTGGTTGGTATATTCCTCATGCGCGGCGTCATAGTGGAAGTGCGACTGGGTGCGGTCATTGTAGTCGCGCTTTTCATTGACCACGCGCTTGCCGTATTTGTTGACGAGGATCATCGAATCCCCTGGCAGCACGAAGGCCCCCAAGCCGACACCGCGATTGGCCAGCGCCTCGCCAAGCACGACCTGACTGCGCCAGGCATAGCCCATATTGCCCATCATCGCGCCGGCTTCCTGTGCCAGCGGAATGAAGTCGCCGGTCGATCCGGGCAGGGCGCAGGTGCCGTAGACCCAGGGCTGGTGCATCTTGCACAGTTCGGCATTGTGCGAATAGCCGCCGGTGCCGAAGACGACGCCCTTGTTGGCCTTGATGCGCAGCAGCTTGCCGTTCTGCTCGGCCTCGACCCCGATCACACGGCCATCGGCGTTCTTGACGATTTTGGTCACTCTGGTGTCCAGCATCATCGGCATCTTCTTTTTTTCGAGATATGCCGCCAGCTGGCTGGCCAGGCTGCCGCCGCCTTCGGTCGAGCCAGAGCCGACCGCAGGTTCGAGGGCGCGGCCCGTGGGAACCTTGTTTTCGGGCAGGTGGTCGGCATAGTCGGGGGCGGGGTGATCGACCGCGAACATGCGGAATTGCTTGAACTGGACGGCATCCAGTTCGCGCAGCTTGTCGATGGCTTCGGAACCCTTGTCGTAGAAGGCTTCGAGCACGCCATAGCGCAGATCGCCCAGACCGAGCGTTGCGCTGGCAGGATCGTATTCGCGCGCAAAACCGTATCGCGCCGCATATTTGAGCGCATCCGCCTTGGGGTCGGTTATGCCTTGCTCTTTCAGGATGAAGTGGTTGAAAATCCAGGTCACGCCGCCCGATTTGGCGGTGGTGCCGCCCTGGATCGGCATTTTTTCCAGCACCAGAACCTTCGCGCCCTCGGCGGCGGCGATGACAGCAGCAGTACCGCCCGCCGCGCCCGATCCGACGCAAACGACATCCGCCTCATGATCCCACTTGCCATCGCCCGCGCCGCCGGAGCTGGTCTTGTTGCAAGCGGCCGCAGTGACTGCCAGTGCGGCGACGCCGCTGCCTGCCAGTATCTGGCGGCGATTCATGGTGCTGCTAATCGGCTTTCTCCCCGAATTCCCCGTAGTATCTTCAGCGCTCTTTGTGGATTTCTGCCAGCGATCCCGGCAGCGGCATCATGAAGTCCATGGTGTAGCGGGTTGTTTTCCAGCCCGCTGGCGTTCGCCGCACATCGAAGTAATAGCGGCCATTGACGGTCACCTCGTTGCCGTCCTTCGATCGCCCCATGCCGATGATATAGGCGCGCGCCGAGGCGGTATCGCCGTCATAGGCGGTCATTGCGAAGTTGGTGAGATAGTGGGCGTGGTGGCTCATGTCGGCGAAAACGCCGGTGAAGAACTCGCGGATGCCTGCGTGGCCAATCTTCTTCGGCAGGCCGATTCCGGAAAGGTCCAGAACTCCGTCTTCAGTGAACACGTCGCAAAGTGCCTGAAGGTCGCCCAGACTGTCCACTGCGGTGCAATAGGATACCATCAGGTCTTCGATGGCGAGGCGGTCTTCGATCGGGCACTTGGTCATGCTGGTTCCTTCAGGATGGAAAACCGGGGCGGATGGGATCGGTAACACCGTCCCAGCCATCGGCGGCGGCGGCGACGCGCTGGAAGAATTCGGTCTGGCCCGCGTCTTCCTCGACCAGTTCGATCATGCAGCCGATGGCGGCATGGGTATCGATGTAGCTGAAGCGCAGATTGCCGAAGACGCCATCGACCGCGCTGACGTAGCCCTGGTCGACATAGCTGCGGTAGGTCTCATCGTAGCGGTCGGTGTAGATGGCGAGGTGGTGGAAGCCCTGGCTGCCCTTGGCGATAGTGTCGCGGTAGGCGGAAGGGCTGTCACAATGCTGCTGCACCAGCTCGATCTGCACCCCGCCCGATTGCGCCAGAGCCACCGAAAAATCGAGGCCGGAGCTCTTGGTCCCGCGATAATCGTATTCGGCCAGCTGGACATGCGGCACCATCAGGAACGGCCCGATCCCGGTGGTCGCGATCCAGCGCCGTGCCGCGGCCTCGACGTCATCGACCATGAAGGCCACCTGCATGAAATGCCGGCCGACTTTGCCCGGGACGATCATTCCGGCTTGCCCATAACCATGTCGTTGAGCAATTCGTGGAAGCGCTGCACCCGCTTTTCCTGATTGGGCAGGATGCATCCGCGGAAGCCGCGCGAGTTAAGCCCCTGCTGCTGGCTGGTGCCGATGGACAGATCCTGATCCGCAACATAGCCGACCGAGACACCGTCGCCATAGGTGCTGTGCCGCGCCACGGCATCGAGGCGCAGCGGCACCATGCCGATCGGCGTTTCCACTTCCTTCATCCCCGCGACCGGCGGGAACAGCAGCCAGTGCTGGAAGATGCACTTTTCCGGATCGGTGGGGTGCGGCTCGGTGCGCAGAATCTGGCATTGCTCGGGCGACATGGTGATCGTCAGATTGGGGAACAGCGTGCAGTGGAAATAATCGACCAGCTGCTGGTCCGACATGCTGGCGTAGTTGGTATAGCCGCGCTCCGCCCCCAGCTTGCGCTTGGCCTCGATCACTGCCTGGCGGACATCGCCGGTGTGGCCGGCATAATCCGCCGGATCGATGCCCCAGGCGCGAGCGATATCGTCGAGCGGAGCGGGCACCTCGCCGCTGTGGAAGTCCTTGCGGGTGGTGGCCTGATGGCCCTTCATCCACATCGCGTTGTGGCCGCTGGGATACATCTCGAAAAGCGTATCGGGGAGGCCGTCGTTGATGAAGGTCGATAGTTCGGGATGGATCGTGGGCAGGTGGTAGCTCTCGTTGAAATTATCGCGGATCAGCTTCCAGTTGAACTCGCAATCGGAAGACAGCTTGACCGCCCGCACCCAGTTTTCGAGGCCATAACCGGCCAGCCGTTCGGGGAACGGCGCGAGCCATTCGTGCAGGGGAGCGACATCATCGTCCATGCACCAGAACACGAACGGCCCCCAGGTGTCGCAGCGCAGTTCCAGCAGGCTGACCTTGCCGCAGGGATTGCCGTTCGGGAAATCGTCCGGGTCCTGCACCTGCGCCAGGGTGCCGTCATGATCGTATTGCCAGCCGTGATAGCCGCAGACGATGCGCGGCCCGCCGCCAACCTCGCCTTGCACCAGCCGGTTTCCGCGATGCGGGCAGCTGTTGTAGAACGCCTTGATCCCGCCATCGGCCTGGCGGACCATGATCACCGATTCCTTGCCGAAATTGTGGCGCACGATGTCGCCCGCTTCCTCGAATTCGGCAGTGACGGCGCCCAGATGCCAGACCTTGGGCCACAGGTGCTGCTTTTCCAGCTCCATCCACTCGCGGGAGATATAGCGATCCGCCGTGATCGGATCGCCGCGCACCGGCAGATCGAAATCCTTCGAATAGCGCGACAGCATCGGCTCGACAGTCATTTCAAAATCCTTCTCGCATCCGCCGATCAGCGCGGCCAATCGCGCGTCTGGCTGAAATCTTGGCCGCGGCGCCCGCCACGGTTGGTGGTGGGATTATCGGCATAGAAGCCGTGGTTGGCCGGATTGTCAGTTACCCAGTCAGTGATAAGCTTGCGCTTCGCGATCTTCCACTCGCCATTTATACAGGCATATTCGTCGATGTAGCGGCCCGAGATGAACAGGTCGCGCGGATTTCCCGCTTCGTCGCGGCTGCCATGCCATGCCTGGAAGTAGCATTCGCCGCTGGCCTTATCGCCGTCCAGCTCGATCCGCACCTGACCCAGGAAGTGGTGCGATGCGTCCATGGCACCGAGCAGTTCCTGTCCGAAAGCAACGAATTCGTCCGCGCTTCCGGCCATCAGGCCGCAGTCGGTCCAGGCACCATCGTGGAAGGCGCTGCGCTGAAGCACCGGATCGAGCCGGTCCAGCCCGCGCATATAGCGCTGCACAGCGTCGTTGATGTCGCGGCGCGCGGCAAGGTCGCGCACTTCGGATTCGAGGTCAAATGATCGGGGCATGCGAAAGTCCTAGCTGGCGAGGTATTTGTCGATGACGTGCTGAAAATGGCGGATGCGTGCTTCCTGATAGTTGCCCAGCGTCTGGGTGCCGGATGCGCTGGCCCTGAAGCCCTCTTGCTGGGCGCGAAGATTGTCGGTGTCTTGATCGTATACGAAGCCCATCGCGGCATCGAATCCCGGTGCCGTGGCATAGCTTTCCCCCTCGCGCACGAGATGGGGGCGCGCGGGCTCCGGCGCTTCGCCGCCATCGGGCCTGGGCCGCAGAAACAGCAGCTCGAACAATGTGCGCTCGGGATCGCGCCCCAGGGGCCGAAACCGATAGACCATCGGCAGCGAGAGCCCCGGAAACAGGATCATGTTGGGGAAGGCATGATATTCGATGGTATCGATCATTTCGCTGTCGGAAAAGCGCGACAGGTCCACCCCGTATTTGCCGCCCAGCGTCTGCCGCAGGAAACGGGCCATCACCGAACGGGCAGCCTCTCCCTCGCCGACGCGGAGCGCCTCGTCCACAACCGAACGGTCGCCGACGAGCATGGTGTTGGCAAGCCCCTGCTCGTCCATCGGCTCGGCGAGATGCGGCGAGTTGATCCCGCCCGCCGCCAGGAAGCGGGTGACGTGGTCGCTGTGGCAGTCATACTGGACATTGGCATCGCCCGTGCCGTGCAGCAGCTGGGGATGCGTGGTGACCACGTGATAGCTTTCGAGGAAGGCTTCCTGTGCGGTCTTCCAGTTGCACGGCAGTTCCTTGGCGACATGAAGTTCGACGAAGCGATCCTCGATCCGCCATGCGGCGAAATGCTCGGGCATGGGAGCGAGGTAATCGAGCAGGTCCGGCCCGTCCGGCGAAGGGTTGATGAATATAAAGCCGCCCCAATGTCCGACGCGAACCTCGGGCAGGCTGAACGCGGAGGGTTCGACATGGCCGAAGTCCCACGCGCACGGCACCGCCTTCAATGCACCGTCATTGGCCCAGGTCCAGCCGTGGAACGGGCAGCGGATTTCATCGGCGCTGCCCGCGCCTTCGTGCCATTTGAATTTGGTCGAGCGATGTAGGCAGCTGTTGACGAAACCTTTGACGCTGAAGTCGTCCTGCCGCACCACCACGTAGGACAGGTGCGCGATTTCATAGGTGTAGAAATCGCCCGGATCGGGGATGTGATCCTCGCGGCAAACCCATTGCCAGCAGCGCTTCCAGACACGTTCGATTTCACGCTCGAAGATGCCCTGGTCGAAGTAGCGGTCGACCGAAACCGGCGCGCTGCCGAGATAGCGCGGCTCCTCGAATGACAGGACCGGCGGTGGCGGCAACAGATCGGTGGCAAGAATGTCCTGGACGCTGGGGCCTGGGCAACGCGCACCGGCCGGGTCGCTCCGCGAAGCTCCCGGCAGGCCGTGTTGCTTGACCGCATTGCTCATTCCATGGTCTCGCCGTTGTCGATGGTGATGGTGGTGCCGGTGATGTGGCGGCCATCCTCGCAGGCGAGGTAGAGCACCATCTTGGCGATGTCGCTGGGCTGGCCCATGCCGTGGGTCTGCGCCTGATCGAGCCCGGCGTTGCCTTCGGGCAGTTCGGCCAGCGCCTGCGCGGTCATCGGCGTTTCGATGCCGCCGGGGGCCAGTGCGTTGACCCGGATGCGGTAGCCCTGTTCGCGGCAGTGGACCGCGATCGAGCGGGTCATGCCAATGATCCCGGCCTTGGCGGCGGTATAGCCGGGGATCGCGCTGATCCCCTTGAGCCCGGCGACCGAGGCCATGTTGATGATCGAGCCGCCGCCATCGCGGCTCATGTGCGGGATGGCCGATTTGCAGCCGAGGAAAGTGCCGTTGAGCATCACTTCGGTCTGCAATTTGAAGTCGGCAAAGCTGACGTCCTCGATCGTGCCGAAGCGGACCAGTCCGGCGTTGTTGACCAGCGTATCGAGCCGGCCGTGCGCCTTGAGCACTTCGGCGACGACTTCGGCCCAGCGTTCCTCGTCGCGGACGTCGTGGTTGAGGTAGATGCAGCCCGGAATTTCAGCGGCGACCTTCGCGCCCAGCTCGTCCTGCACATCGGTGATCACTACCCTGGCGCCTTCGCGCGCCAGGGTGCGGGCATCTTCCGCGCCCAGTCCCGATGCGCCGCCGGTGATCAGCGCGACCTTGCCGTCCATCTTTCCCATACCCGTGTCCTTATTGAGTCTCGAGGCATTCTATCCCGTCGGGGATGGTAAACCAGTGCTGCGCGCTGCCCGTCCAGTAATGCAGGGTCGGGTCGAGATCGTCGGTGCGGTCGAGCGTTCCCGCCTTGAAAAAGATGATCCCGTCCATGCGCGCCGCTTCGGTGTCGGTCAGCACCGGCGAACCGCAGCGCCCGCAGAACTTGCGGTTGACGGTCTGGCCACTCGATCCGGGATGCGAAAAGGTTTCGAGCGAGCCAATGACTTCGATGCCATCACGCGCGCTGACCCCGACCACTGACAGCGCCGAGCCCGATTGCTTCTGGCAGTCACTGCAATGGCACACCACCAGCGCCTGTGGTGGCCATTCAACTTCGTAGCGCACCGCTCCACACAGGCAGCCGCCGGACCGCTTACCGCTCATGCATCCCACTCCAGCACCAGCCGGTTGATCTGGCCGACGATCCCGCCCGAGACATGGGTGTCGGCATCTGCGGCAATGCGGAAATCGGGAATGCGGCGCAGCCATTCCTCGATGGTGATCGCCACTTCGGCGCGGGCGAGTTCCTGCCCCGGGCACATGTGCGGGCCGCTGCCGAAGGCGGAATGCCGCGCGCCTGCGCGCGTGAAATCGACCTGCATCGGATCGGGATTGGCTCGCTCGTCCAGCCCGTGGACCTGGGTGGGAATGCAGACCATCTCGCCTGCCTTGAGCTGCGCACCGTGGAATTCCATGTCCCCGCGCACGGTGCGGGCGATGGTGACCAGGCCGTAGCGGCGGAACAGCTCGTGCGTCGCCGCCATCACCGCGTTGCCGTTTTTTCCCGCCAGCTCTTCGCGCGCCCAGCGGTTCTCGGCCAGGAACAGCATGACGAAGCCGAGGAAGTTGACCACCGTATCGACCCCCGCGATCAGGATCTGCGTCGCCAGCGAAAGTGCCTCGTCGGTGCCAAGCTGGCGCCCGCCCATGTCGGCGGAAACCACGTGGCTGAGCAGATCGTCGCCCGGCTGCGCGCGGCGCTGTTCGAGGAGGGGCCCGAGGTAATCGAAGAACGCCTGCCGCGCCTCGTCGAAGGGGATCGGCGGATCGGGCCGGGTCATGCACTGCGCCCACAGGCTGATCTTGCCGGCATCGGCCATCGGAATGCCGACCAGCGCCATGAAGATGCGGATCGGGAACACCTGCGCATAATCATGAGTGAAGTCGCAGCGCCCCTCCGCCCGGAAGCTCTCGATCAATTCGGCGGCGGTGGAGCGGATACTGTCATGCAGCGCGCGCACCTTGGTCAGCGACATGCCGTCGTTGAGCAGCTTGCGGTAGGGCCGGTGCTCGGGCGGATCGATGGTGGTGGGGATCAGCTTGTGCTGTGCGCCGACCGACTTGGGCAGGACAATTACGCTGTTCGAGAATCGCTCGTGACCGGACTGGACCTCGGCAAGCATGTCCCCGCGCAGGGCGATCCAGTGGCCTTCGTTGTGCGGAGTCCAGACCAGATCGGGTCCGGCACTCATCATTGCCTTCCACGCTGCGTGAAAATCCTGCTGCTGACCGGGCAGCGCATAGATGTCCACATCGACCACCCGCGCGGGATCGACATGCGGCGGAACGGGGACGGTCAGCGTCGTCACTGGCTGGCCCAGTGCGCATAGACAGGGTCCGCCGGACCATAGCAGCCGCGCGTGGTCAGTGCCTCGTAAAAGCCGCCGCTCTCGTAGGTCGTGGGATGAGTCGAGGTCCAGTCGCAGACGAAGCTGCGGCTGGCGATCCGCCACTCGCCGCCGCGTCGCTCGTAGCTGTCGATATAGCGGCCGCCGGTCAGCGTATCCTGCCCGCCGCCACGGTTTTGCGCGATGATATAGTGCTCACCCACTCCGTGATCGCCCTTCACCTCGATCCATTCATTGGCCACCGAATGGAAGCACGCGTCAAGATTGGCCGTGACATAGGCGACGACATTGCTGGCGAAATCCGCTGCCGTGCCGTTCGCTACACCCGAAATCACACTGGCATCTTCCCAGAACAGCGACTGGATCAGCGGCACGTCGGCGCGATCGACGCCCCGGCAATAGCCGGTGATCAGGCGGCGGATCGCATCGCGCGAGAGGGCGGCGTCTAGGGCAGCGGCATCGGCGGTCATCGGGCTGGCTTTCTGCAGGTGGCGCGAGGCGGCTTCATGGAGGGCGAGCAGGGCGCGGCCCGGATCGGACGCGCCTTTGCCGCCCTCGGGGACATAGTGATCGTGCAGCACCGGCGGATCGGCGCGGGCGGATGTGTTGGGCCGGTTGGTGTTGCTGTCGAGCACATAGGTGCGGTGCGCCAGCCGCCATTCTCCCGACCGGCATTCGTGCCGGTCAAGATAGCGGCCGAACACCATGCGCTGGATGTCTGCCGCTTCGGCATAGGCGATGACACAGGATTCCGATGTGGCGCGATTTGCCGCCACCCGGATGTCGCAATTGGACGTGCGGTGCAGGGTGGGCAGAGTGCCCTTCTGACCGTTGCCGAGCATATCGACAAGCGCGGCGGCCGGGCCGGCATAGAAGCCGTATTCGACGGTGGCGTCATCGTGATAGGCGGCTGCCAGCAAATTGACATCAGCCCGGTCCACCCCCCGGCTGTGCATGGCCAGAGCATTCATGATCCCGTGCCGGGCGATCAGATCATCGGCAGACATGCGGGCTCCTGAAAAATTGCCCCGCTGCCGGTAAGGCAGCGGGGCGAGGGAGGGAGAGCTTTAGAAGTTGAAGGTAACCGATCCGCCGAACTGCCGGGGCGGGGCATAGCCGACCAGGCCCATATAGCCCGGCGAATCATACACGGTTGAAATGTAACGCTTGTCGAGCAGGTTCTTGCCCCACAGACCGATCGTGAAGCGATCGTCCGGCGCATGGTAGGTCAGCAGCGCATCGAGATAATAGGTTGGCTGCACGGTCGAGCGCGGGGTGTTGAGGATAGCGGTGTAGTATTTCTGCGCGGTGTAGAGCCAGCTGACGTCGGCGACGATCCTGGCATCGTTGGCCATCGGATAGGAGTAGTTGATCCCCAGTGTCGATGACCAGTGCGGTGCGTTCTGCAGATCGGCACCCTTAAGATCGGTAAACACCGCCGTGACCGGATCGAAGTAGAGGAATTCCTTGTAAGCCGCATCGAGATAGGCAAGCGAGGCGCGCAGGGTCAGCCCTTCGGCAGGAATCGCCTGCATTTCCAGTTCGAAGCCCTTGATGGTCGACTTGGCAGCATTGAGAATTCGGTTGCCCTGAACATTGGTTTCGGAATCGAAATAGATCTGCGCCACCTGCATGTCGCGGTAATTGGTGTAGAACGCCGAGATGTTAGCGCGCAGGTGCCGGTCGAGGAAATCGGCCTTCAAACCGATTTCGAACGTATCGACCTTTTCGGGATTGTAGGGTGCGTTGCCGTCGTCGGGAACGCCGATACGCCCGGTAAAGCCGCCCGACTTGAAGCCGCGCGCCCAGCTGGCATAGATCAGCTGATTATCGCCCACAGTATAATCGAGCCCGAGCTTCCAGCCGACATTGCCCCAGCTCTTCTTTCCGCCAACGTCAATCTGGTGCGGAACAGTGTCAAGATTGCCAATTCCGGGTGCGACGTTGAAATCGGGCGAAGTCAGCGCCGGAAGATTCATGCCGTAATCGAGCGTCGAGCGCGCGTTGACCTTGTCATGGGTATAACGGATGCCGCCTGACAGCTTGAGCGCATCGCTCAGCTGGACATTGGTTTGCAGGAAAGCCGAAAACGATTCTGTGCTCTGATCCTGGGTATTGTACTGGGCCAGTCCGGGGGCTGCGAAATCCAGATGGTACATCTGGTAGTGATCGTAATGGGTCTTCATGTAGAAAACCCCGGCCACGCCTGAGAGTGTATCGCCTGCCTCGAAGGCGCTGCGCAGCTCCTGGCTGAACTGCCAACCTTTGGTTTGGCGGCGGGTGGCGTTATTGGTTTTCGCGGTGCCGTCCTGATCGGTATATTCGAACAGGGTGAAGCGCTTGTAACCAGTGATCGAGGTGATGTCCCCCAGCGCAGTATCATCAACCTCGACCGTGCCGACGAAGAATTTCGTCGTCATGTCCGACTGGTCGGGGACTTCGTTGTTGCCCGAAAAAAAGTCATCCGGGGCAACGCAGGGCTGGCCGGCAACCGCGCAGGGGCTGCGATACATCGGCAGCACCGCACCGTTCCAGAACGTGCCCTCGGGAACATAGTTGCCTTCGCCGGGCAGTCCGCCGTTCACCACCACCGGCGCGCCGTTGCGCGCAGCGACGTATTCGCCCTGGAGGGTAACTTTGACATTGTCGCTCGGCGTGAAGAGCAGCTGGCCGCGCACCGCATCGACGTTCTTGCGGCCCATGTCCGAGCCATCCCAGACGTTCGTGACCCAGCCGTCGCGCTGGGTATGGATACCCGCGACCTTGAGCGAGACCTTGTCCTTCGCAATCGGCAGTTCGATCGAGCCGCTAAGGTCGAACCGCTTCCAGTTGCCGTAAGCTGCCTTGACGTATCCGCCGAAATCGCCGGTTGGCTGCGAAGTGACGACATTGACCACGCCGCCGGTGGTGTTTGCCCCGAACAGCGTCCCCTGCGGACCGCGCAGGATTTCCACCCGATTGACATCATAGGTGTCAAGCAGCGCACCCATCGAGAAGAACTGCGGCACGCCATCGACCACAATCGACACGGTGTTGCCCGCATAAGGATCGGGCTCGATCACGCCGATACCGCGGATCGTGAACACGGCGTTGTTGGGGGTATTGGCGAAGTTGTCGATCAGCACGTTGGGAACGGTGCCCTGCAGTGCCTGGAGCGAGGTCACCTGCATGTCTGAAAGCTGATCCTCTCCAATCGCGGAGATCGAGATCGGCACGGACTGCAGATTCTCTTCGCGCTTCTGTGCGGTAACGATGATGTCGCCAAAGCCGCTCTCATCGACTTCGTCAGCAGGAGCCGCCTGCGCCAAAACCGGCGATGCCGAAAGTGCCAGGAGCGAAAGTCCGCTCAACCAGAAATTGTGCCGTTTCATGTCGAATTCCTCCCTCATTTGCCCGATGGCCCGGAGTGTCCCGGCAGCTTAACCGGCGCTCCTGCCGGTTTTATGCGCCCGGATCGGACGGGCTGCACCTGAAATTAATGATAGGCTCCGCCGGGCTGGCCGAAGCGTGCAAAACGCCTATGCTGGGGACATGACCACCAGCCTGATCCAGAAACGCATGCTCGCAGTGTTCCAGCCGGGCGATGCGGTCGATCCCTCCGCGCGCTGGCAGCAGCGCAAGAGCGCGCAGACCCGGCTGCGGCTGATTGAGGGGGCGACCGATTGCCTGGTCGAGGGCGGCTATTCGGGCCTGTCGACCGCTGCCGTCGCCGAACGCTGCAAGGTGTCGCGCGGGACGATGCACCACCACTTCGCCACCCGGCTGGAACTGGTCGAAGCCGTGGTGGAACATGTTTTCTACCAACGGATGCGCGGCTTCCTGGAAAGCTATTTCGCCTCGGTGCGCGCTGGGGGCGAGGAGCTGCTGATCGAGATCGCCAGCGAGCAGCACTGGCAATCGGTGCAGAGCCGCGAATATGCCGCCTATCTCGAACTGGCCGTCGCAGCCCGCACCAATCCGGAGCTGGAGGCATGCTTTGCCCCCGCCGCCCAGCGCTATGACGAGGTCTGGACCAGCGAGATGATCGAGGCCTTCCCGCAGTGGCGCACGCATTGGGATGCGCTCAAGCTGGCCAGCGATTTCACCATGGCGGCGCATATGGGACTGCTGTTGCATGCCCCGGCGTTCGGGCGCGGCGAGCGGCTTGAACGGGTGCGCGAACTGGTCGCGCGCACGGTCCGGTCGCTGTATGATACGCCTTAAAACCGGCAGGCGTGCCTGATTTCTGCTCTTAGTGTTAGTTTCGCGAGGCACTATGGTCTTGCAGGCTGCGGGCAGACAGGTTTCGAGTCGGGAGAGAACGACCGTGAACGAACAGACCATAATCATGCCGCCGCTGGACGGCCGCGACCCTGCCAATCTGCGCGGCGATGCGATCGGCGGCGAGCGCTATTACAGCCGCGAATTTGCGCAACAGGAATGGGACGGGATGTGGACCCGGATCTGGCATGTCGCCGGCCGGACCGCAGAAATGCGCGACCCCGGTGATTATGTCGTCCACAATTTCCTCAAGGAATCAGTGATCTGCATTCGCCAGCAGGACGGTTCCATCCGCGCTTTCTACAACAGCTGCGCGCATCGCGGCATGCGGCTGGCCAGCGGCAGTTCGTCTGCCGACACTATCAGCTGCCCTTACCATGGCTGGCGCTATGGCCTCGACGGAGTGCTGCAATTCGCGCAGGACCGCCACGATTTTCCGCAAGGCGATCCCTGCGGCAAGCTGCGCCTCAAGGAACTGCGCTGCGATGTGTGGGGCGGCTTCGTGTGGTATACCATGGCCGCGGAAGGGCCGGGGCTGCTCGAATTTCTGGAGCCGATGCCGGCGGTCTATGCCAACTATCCGATGGACACCGCAGTGCGCGTCGCCTGGTACCGGATCGAGGTGAACGCCAACTGGAAGTTCGTCACCGACAATTTCTCCGAAAGCTACCACACCCGCACCGCGCATCCGCAGGTGCCGCCGTGGATCGATCAGGACGTCGATACCGCCCGGCACGAGATGTGGCCCGCCGGGCATGGCCGCACTGTCCAGCCGATGCGCCCCTCGCTCAGCGACCGGCTGCCCGACGGCCAGCCGCATCCCTACAAGATGATCCTGCAGCAGTGGGACATCGATCCCGACAGCTATGCCAGCTACGAAGAGATGACGATGCAGGGCTGGCTCGACCTCAAGGCGGCCAAGCGGCGGATGTGGCGCGAGCGGGGCTATGTCCATTACGAGCACATGGACGACGAGCAGCTGACCGACAGCCCGCACACGGTGATGTTCCCCAATGTCACCATCAGCTTCCTGCCCGACAATCTGGTGTTCTTCCGCAGCGAGCCGCACCCCGACGATCCGGAAAAGTGCTACTTCGACCTGTGGTGCATGGCCTTTCCGGTGGCGGGGCAGGAGATGGTGGAGTCGGTCATGGCCGGCCCCCAGCCGCTGCGCGAGGCACGGGTCTGCGAGCACCGCACTTTCGACGGCGGGCGCGGGGTTCCCGAACTGGCCGGGCAGATCGTCTACCAGGACATGGAACTTGCCGAAGGCATGCAGGCAGGCATGCACTCGCGCGGCTATGCTGATGCCTATCTCACGGCGCAGGAAACCCGGGTGCGCTTCTTTCACGAAGTGCTCAACGACTGGATTGAAGGAAGGAAACCCTGATGGCGAATATTGCAATCGTCGGCGCCGCACGCGGCATCGGCTTCGAACTGGTGAGGCAGCACCTCGAAGCAGGCGACCGGGTCTTTGCTCTGGCGCGAAATCCGGCGAAGTCGGATCAACTCAACGCGCTCGCCGCCGGGTCGGGCGGCGGGGTGACAGTCCATGCCATGGACGTGGCGAGCGATGCTTCGGTCAAGACAGGCGCGGCCTCGCTGGGCGACGCGCAGGTCGATATTCTCTACATCGTCGCAGGGGTGATCGGCACCCCGGAACCTGAGCTGGAAAGCGTTAACTGGTCGGTGTTCGATGACACCATGAATATCATGCTCAAGGGTCCCTTGCGCGTCCTAGGTGCCTTTTTACCGCGTCTAGGTGCAGGATCGAAAGTGATCAATTTCTCCAGCCAGCTGGCCGCTTCGACCTGGCCCTATGGCGGCTACTATGCCTATGGCGCGGCCAAGGCCGGGGCGAACCGGATGCTGCGCTCGGCTGCGATCGATCTCAAGGAGCGCGGA
Organism: uncultured Alphaproteobacteria bacterium; assembly: GCA_963791765.1. Classification (GTDB taxonomy): domain Bacteria; phylum Pseudomonadota; class Alphaproteobacteria; order Sphingomonadales; family Sphingomonadaceae; genus Novosphingobium. The sequence continues at coordinate 424,922 of CAWBTL010000002.1, read as the reverse complement.
GTCATCGTCGGCCTGATCCACCCCGGCTATGTCCAGACCGACATGAGCGGGCCCGATGCAGACATCACCCCTCAGGAAAGCGCCAGCAGCATCCGCAAGCTCGCCGGCAACTGGACGCTCGACCAGTCGGGCGATTTCTACAAATGGAACGGCGAAGCGCACCCCTGGTAAGGAACTGAATTCATGGCATTTACTGGCCCGATCGAAGACCGCATCGCCATCCGCGAACTGATGGACACCCACGCCCACGGGGTGATGACCCGCGATGCCGAGCTGTGGGGTTCGATCTGGGCGGAGGACGCCAGCTGGTCGCTGCGCGACTATCCCGATCTCGGCGATTTCGAGGGCAAGGCAACTATCGTCGCATCCTGGGTGGAATCGATGAAAAGCTACGGCATCAACAATTGCGCCAGGCCGATGATCTATTTCATGCAGCCCGGCTCGATCGAAGTGGACGGAAACCGCGCCACAGCGGTGGCCTATACCATTGAAATATATGATCAACCCGGCACCGGAAAACGCATCCACGGCACCGGCCGCTATGACGATACGCTGGAAAAGCGCGACGGCAGGTGGCTGTTCACGCGGCGCGAATATCAGATCATGCTGGAGGAGTGAGGGGGGGACTCCCTGTTTCATCCTTTTCCCCAAACCCGCTCAGCCTGAGCTTGTCGAAGGCCACGCGCTGACATTCGCCCCATTCCATGCTGCCACAATAATCAATCGTTTCGCATGCGGCAAAGGTTAAGAATCGTGTGGGTCCGCGGTAGGCGCGTGTGCTTCGACAAGCTCAGCATGAGCGGGGTTTGGACAGTGATTTTCGGTTCCCCGCCTCAACACTCTCGATCAAACCTCCGACGCCCACTCCTCTACCCGGAACGTCCTGATCCGGCTGCGGTCGAACAGTCTCTCCTCGTCCGCCACGATCTCGGCCATGGCTGCCGGATCGGCCATGGCAGCGAAGCAGGCGTCGTGGGTGGTCTGATCGGGGAAGTCGATTTCCATCACCACGTCGGCGTCATGTTCGAGGTCGACTCCGTCCGCCGGGTGGAGGTAGCGGCGCACGTAGCGGGTGGCGTAGCCGGTCAGCACCTTTTCGCCGATCTTGCGGTGATGGTCTTCATAATAGGCGATAAATTCGGGCTTGCTCATGCCCTGGCGGCGCTTGAGCAGGGTGATCAGGGTGACGGTCATGCATAGGCCTCCAGCCAGCGACGGGTTGCGTCGGCGACGGCCTTGGCCCGCAGCGCCGGGTGATCGAAGGCCTCGCGCAGAGCCTTCGAGCGCAGTTCGATGCTGAGCGGAATGCCCTCCGGCAAGGCCCGGTGCAGCGCCGCCAGCGGCAGCGCGCCGAGGCCGCATTGCTCGCGCAGGTCGATGGCATCGGTGATTACGGCGTTGAAATCATTGGGATCGGGCCGCTCTGCCCGGGCGTCGCAGAACTGGGCATAGGGCAGCAGCAGGGGATCGAGTGCGGCAATATCCTCGATCGAACTGCCCGAACGATCGACATGGATCGGATCGATCAGCAAGGCACCAAGCGGATGGTTCACGGCACCGAGGATTGCTTTCGCGGCACCAAGATCCCTGACCTCAGTAAAAATCCCGAACTCCAGCGCGACACGCATCGCGCCACCCTCGGCATGGCGGCACAGTTCGGCGAGCCGCGCGGCGGTGGCGGCGTGATCGGGATCGGAGGAGACGCACAGCACATTCGCCGCGCCAAGCTCGGCACCGATGTCGATCACCCGCCGGTGCTCGTCCATCGAACTGTCAGGCTTGAGCCAGATCACCTCGACATCGAGCAGGGGGAGGCCGCTGGCAGCCAGGGCGCTGCGTACGTCGCAGGTGGTCTGGGCGGTCCAGTCCGCCGGTTCGACCCACAGCCCCACCGCGTCAAACCCCGCCGCCGCCGCGGCCTCGACAGTTTCGACCGGGCCGAATTCGGGCACCACACCCGAAGCCAGCGAGATCGGGTTCATACCCGGCTGCTCACATCACCGGCTCGGGCAGATCGGCATCGTCCTGCAGGTACCAGTTGAGCCATTCGTGGAAATACTGGTTGCCGCGTTCGTTGCGGCCGAACACCATTTCGTCATGCGCGCCGCTTTCGAGGCCCTTCTGGATATCGAGCCCGATCAGGTAATCCTCGTTGTAGGTGACATCGCGGAAGAAATTGATCGCGGCTTCGGCCTGCGCGCGGTCTTCCTCGTCGCGGATCGGCTCGCGGCGCAGGTAGTTGAGCACGGTGCGGTTCTTGTCGGGCGTCGGCCCGGGGAACAGCTGGGCGATCTGGGTGATTTCGGGCGCAATGAAAGCCGAGACGTTGGGGAAGAATATGCGCACGAAATCGAAGCCGTTGTTCTCCTGATTGCCCCAGTCCGCGCGCGGCAGCGGGCGCAGCGCCTCGGCGATGCGGCGGTGCGGAAAGCCGATGCGGATGTTGGGGCCGAAGCCTTCGTAATGCATGCAGTTCGATGGCGTGCGCGGGGCGATGGTTTCGGGATGCAGCGAGGCGAAGTGATAGCCTTCGAGATAGCCGTCGAAGGCAATCTTCCAGTTCGCCCCTTCGATCACCCGGCTGCCGAGGTAGGACCAGTTGCCGAAGTCCAGCGCCTCAAAATCATTGAGGAAGTCCTTGAAATAGTGGTCGAGATCGATCGGCGCCTCGGGGGTCAGGCACACGAAGATCATGCCCGCGCGCTCTTCGCAGGGCAGTTCGCGCAGTCCCAGTTCCGCCTTGTTGACCTCGCCAAAGGTTGATGCCTCGGCGACGCCGATCAGCTTGCCGTCCTGTCCATAGGTCCATCCGTGGTATTTGCAGGTAAAGCGCGGGCAGTTGCCGTGACCCTCGCTGGCCAGCGGCGCGGCGCGGTGCGAGCAGACGTTGAGGAAGGCGCGGACCTTGCCGGCCTTGTCGCGGTTGATCAGCACCGGCATGCCCGCGGCGTCCATTGCCTTGTAGTCGCCGGGATTGGGCAATTCGGCGGTGAAGGCCAGCATCAGCGGCACCCGCTTGAACACCAGCTCCATTTCTGCGCGCCACTGATCGGAATCGGTGTAGCTGCGGCTGGGCACTTTCATTGTCTTTTCAGCATTATGCGTCTTGCCGTTCTCAACATAGTCGAGCATGATTTCGGCAACATCACCAATGCGTTCCACGCGGTTCACGGCATTCTCCAATATGTTGCGTTGTTGCAGCTGTTTGAGCAAAGCCCGGACCCCGCGGCAAGCTGGGACAGGTGACAGGTTCCTCGCCTTTTGGCCAATTGGCCGCGAGCCGCGATCGGCGCATTCCGGCGCGGTAACGGAGAGAATTATGCCGCCCTGGTCCTGGATCAAAATACCCGCCCCACATCAGCTCGGCTTTGCCGGCTCAGGAGTTTGGGACGAGCGGACGATTGCCGATCAGGCCATCGAACTGGCGGCAGCCGATCCGGACTTCGTGGCGTTGGTCGATGGCGCGGGAAGCGTGACCCGGGCGGAACTGCTCGCCGATGCCGAAGCGCTATCTGCCACCTTGCACGGGCGCGGGCTGCGCGCGGGCGATGTCATTGCCTTCCAGGTGCCGAACTGGCGGGAGGCGGCGGTGATCAATCTGGCGGCGGCGATGTCGGGGCTGGTGGTCAACCCGGTGGTGCCGATCTACCGCGACCGCGAAGTTGCGCAAATGCTCGGCGATTGCGGGGCCAGCGCCTTCTTCGTCGCATCGAGCTTCCGCAACTATGATTTTGCCGCGATGGCCAGGCGCGTCCAGGCCGAACTGCCGGGGCTGGCGCATGTCTTCACCCTGCGCGGGGAAGGAGCCGACGATTACGCCGCCTTGCTCGCCGAGGGGCGGGGCAGGCCGTTTGACCGGCCCCAGGTCGATCCGCTGGGCGTCAAGATGGTGCTCTATACCTCGGGCACCACCGGCAGGCCCAAGGGCGTGCTGCACAGCCATGTCACGCTGCAGCGCATCGTTACGAAGAGCGCGTCGCATTGGGGTGTGAGCCCGGGCGAGGCCACGCTGATGCCCTCGCCGGTCACGCATGTTTCGGGCTATGCCAATGGACTGGAGCTGCCACTGATTTGCGGCACGCGCACCGTGCTCATGGAAAGCTGGGACGCGAGACAGGCGCTCGATCTGATCGAGCACCACGACCTGATCGGCACCGTCGCCGCCACGCCCTTCCTGGTCGAACTTGCGGCGGCTGCACGCGAGACCGGCAGGCGGCTTCCCAGCTTCAGGTTCTTCGCCTGCGGCGGCGCGGCGGTGCCGGCAGAGGTCATCCCCGCCGCCAATGCCGCCTTCGAGAACTGCCGCGCCTTCCGCGTGTTCGGCAGTTCGGAAGTGCCGCTGGTGACCTTCGGCTGGACTGACGACGAGCAGCTGGCCGCGACCACTGATGGTGAGGTCGTCGATTACGTGGTCAGGATTGTCGATGACCACGACTGCGATTTGCCCTGCGGCAGCGAAGGCGAAATTCTCGCGCGCGGTCCGGGCATGTTGCTGGGCTACGCCGACCAGGCGCAGACCGCCGAGGTGATCACCGCCGACGGCTATTTCCGCACTGGCGATCTTGGGGTGCTCGATGCCAGCGGCGCCATCACCATCACCGGGCGCAAGAAGGACCTGATCATCCGCGGCGGCGAAAACATTTCGGCCAAGGAAATCGAGGATGTGCTCCACATCCATCCTGGGGTGCGCGAGGCGAGTGTAGTCGCTATGCCGCACGACCGGCTGGGCGAGGGGGTTTGCGCCTATATCATCCTGAACGACGGGGCAGCCTTGGACGCCGCCGCGCTTGCCGCTCATGTCCAGGCATCGGGGCTGGCCCGGCAGAAAACACCCGAGCGCTTCGAGTTCGTCGAAGATCTACCGCGAACCGCTTCGGGCAAGATCCGCAAGGATCTGCTGCGCGCGGAGGTGAAGGCGAAGCTGGAGGCCCCGAGGCTATCGCATATAGGCCCAGTATAGGCCCAGTCTTTCATTCGTCGTCACCCTGAACTCGTTTCAGGGCCCATCGGGCCGTACGACCGGTGCTAGCAGAAAGGGCACAAACCGTGAGGTAATGCTCGAAAATCAGAGCTCCGGGTGCGCGGTGAAATGGGCCCTGAAACGAGTTCAGGGTGACGAAATTGGGTGGATATGGTCCATATGCGATCGCCCTGGCTGGAGGCCTGAGCAGGCTCAAACCGTCGAAGCCACGCCGATCAGCAAACAGGCCCCCGAAAGCATCCCCAGCCGCAGCCATGATGCCTGTTCCTTGAACACGATCAAGGCGACGGCAATCGTCGCCAGCGGCACCAGTGCGGCCAGGATCGGCATGACCAGCGACAGGGCCATGCCCTGCCTGATCGTTTCCGCCAGCGCATAGAGCGACACCGCGTAGATCGCGAGGCAGGCGGCTGTCCACGCCATGTTGCGAAAACCTTCGGTCTTCACCAGCAGCGACGCCCCCAGCACCTGCGTCACCACGACAAAGGCCACCATCGCGACGACGCGCATCGATATCTGTGAAAGCATGATTCAGTTTCCTCCCATGGCCCTTGCGACCGAAGCTTCTATCTGACCGGGGCTGGGATTGCCGCGCAGCAGCAGTCCGCCGTTGACCTGCAAATTCTCGCCGGTCATGAAGCATTCGTCGCTGGCGAGAAACACCGCCGCCGCCGCGATATCGTCCGACGTGCCATAGCGGCCCAGCGGATAGCCGGCGAGGAAGGCCTCCATCAGCCCCGGCACTGCCTGTGCATCGGCAGTCATCGGGGTTTCGGTGACGCCTGGCGAGATCGAGTTGGCGCGGATGCCCTCAGTGCCGAATTCATTGGCGACGCAGCGGATGACGTGGTCCGCCCCCGCCTTGGTGCCCATGTAGGCGGCGTGGTCATGGAACATGATCGTGGCGGTGGCAGAGCTGATCTGGATGATCGATCCGCCCCTGCCGCCAAGGCTGCGCGCCATCTTGCGCAGCATCGCCTGATAGAACTGCATCGGACCGGCAAATTGCAGCGCAGCCATCGCGTCGATTTCGGCGCGCGTGGTCTCCAGGAATGGCTTGAGCAGGCCCCAGCCGGTCGCATTGATGGCAATGTCGATAGCGCCCAGCTTCGCCGCTGCGGTATCGGCGAGCGCATTGACGCTGGCTTCGTCGGTCAGGTCGCAGGGCGTCCATTCGCAGCCGGTTTCCGCTGCGAACACTTCAAGCACATCCGCCTTGCGACCCGAGACAAGCACTTTCGCCCCCTCGGCCAAGAACCGCCGGGCAATCGCCTGACCCATGTTGCCGACACTGCTGGCCCCCAGGATCACCGCGTTCTTGCCTTCAAGACGGCCCATCTCAGTCTCCCTTATTGTATCGCATGTCCGCATCAGCTGCTAACACGGCGCTGCGCCGTGCAGTCCTGATCAAAAGGGCAGTGGCCTGCATAGCCCACATGGGCGAGAAAACGCCAACTGCGTTGAATTGCAAGCATAGGAGAGCGATATGGATCTGGGTCTCAAGGGCAAGAAAGTTATCCTGACCGGCGGAAGCCGCGGTATCGGGCGCGCTGCGCTGGAAGTGTTCGCCGCCGAGGGCTGCGACGTGGCGTTCTTCTCGCGCAATGCCGAACAGGTTGCCGAAACCGTAACCTCGCTGTCGCGCCATGGCGGCAAGGTCATCGGCGAGGCGCTCGATATGTCGGATCACGCCGCCTACACCGCCTGGCTTACTTCGGCGGCAGAGCGGCTGGGCGGCTGCGACATTTTCGTGCCCGGCGCCAGCGCTTCGGGTTCGGGTGCCACGGGTGACTGGGACGCCTGCTTCAACGCTGACGTCAAGGGCACCGTGATCGGCTGCGAAACGCTGGAGCCGTTCCTCGAGAAATCGGGTGCAGGCTCGATCGTCATCATGTCGAGCACGGCTGGCTTCGAGACCTTCATCGTCCCCCAGGCGTTCAATGCGCTCAAGGGTGCGCTGCTGGTCTATGCCGGCCAGCTCAGCCAGTCGCTCGGCCCCAAGAACATCCGCGTCAACTCCGTCTCGCCCGGTCCGATCGCCTTTCCGGGCGGCAACTGGGAAGCGATCAAGGCCGCCGCTCCGGGGCTGTACGATGCCACCGAAGCCCAGTTCGCACTTGGTCGCTGGGGCGGTCCGGACGAAGTGGCAAAGTCCATCGTCTTCCTTGCCAGCCCGGCCTCGTCCTACACCACCGGCACCAATGTCGTCATCGACGGCGGCTATACCAAACGCGTCCAGTTCTGAGCGGGGGGCGGCGATGACCATCGGCGTCCAGGGCGTTCACCACATCGGCGTTTCGGTGCCCGACATCGCCAAGGCGCGCGAGTTCTACATCGATCTGCTCGGCGCGGTCGAGGAAGTTCCGCCGCTGAGCTGGCGGGACAATCCCTATATCGACGAGATCGTCGGGCTGAAGGGCAGCGCCGCCAACCAGTTCATCTGCCGGCTGGGAAACACCCATCTCGAGGTGTTCGAATACCACGCGCCGCGTTCCCCGGCGCAAGACCCTGACAAGGGCGTCAACAACTTCGGCTACACCCATTTCGCGGTGCAGGTGGACGATATCGACGCCTGCCACCAGCGGCTGCTGGCCGCCGGGATCAGGGTCCACGCCGCGCCCGATCTGAGCACGATCAAAGTCCACCCCGACGGTTCGAAAACCGGATACAGCGCCACCTATTGCCGCGACTTTTTCGGCAATGTTTTCGAGATCATGGAAATCCACCCCAACGATGAGATCAAGCGGGTCTGAGCGCTTCTCACGCGATTTTCAGGATCAGCTTGCCGGTATTCGCGCCGGAAAACAGCCGCATGAAAGCGGCGTGGGCGTTTTCCAGCCCTGGCTGGATGTCTTCGTCAATGCGCAGGCGGCCCTCGATCATCCATTCGGCCATCTGCGCGCCGCCCTCGCCGAAGCGGCCGACATAGTGCGAGATCAGGAAGCCGGACATTGTCGCGCGGTGGACCAGCAGCTGCCAGATGTTGCGCGCGCCGGTTTTGCCGCCATCGTTGTTGTATTCGCTGATCAGCCCGCAGATCAGGATGCGGGCCTCGTCGGCCAGGTTCATCAGCCCCGCGTCGAGCACATCGCCGCCGACATTCTCGAAGATCATATCGACCCCGCCCGGTGCTGCCGCAGCGATTTCGGCAGCGAGCTGGTCCATGGACTTGCCGCGATAGTCGATGGCGACGTCGTACCCGTAATCCTCGCGCAGGCGGCGGCATTTGTCGGCCCCTCCCGCAATGCCGATGGTGCGGCAGCCCTTGATCCGGCCGATCTGCCCGACCACCGAGCCGACCGCCCCGGCCGCGCCCGACACCAGCAGGGTTTCGCCCGCCTGCGGCTTAAGCCCATCGAGCAGCCCGAAATAGCCGGTCAGTCCGACCGCACCCAGGCCCGAGAGGAACCAGGTGGGCGATGCGACGCCCGACAGGTCGATCGCGTTGGTGAAGCCGCCGGGAAGCACCTGAGAATAATCTTCCAGCCCATTCACCCCCAGCACCCACTGGCCCGGCTGGAAATCGGGATTGTCAGATGCGTGGACCACCCCCACCGTCGTCGCCCGCACTGCATCGCCCAGCGGGATTGGCGGCATGTAGCTCGGCGCATCGTCCATCCAGCCGCGCTGCGCCGGATCGAGCGAGGCAAAATGGTTGCGCACCACGAAGCCGCCGGCGGGCGGAGCGGGAATTGCCGCCTCGACCAGGCTGAAATCCTCTGGCAGCGGAGTGCCATGCGGGCGGCGGACGAGCAGATAGCGGCGGTTCACAGACACGGGATTCTCCTGAATTTACCCAAGAGTTGTCGCGCGTCGCGCGGGGAGTCGCACCTGTAACAAATGGTAGTTCGGGCTGTTTGCCAATTGCTGCATAGGGCAACTCTGATGAGGGACCGCGAACCGGCGGTTTTCAGGGAGTATAACCATGCGTAAATCCAACCTTCGCGGCGTGCTGCTGGCCGCCGTAGCAATTTCAGCCTTCACCGGCGTGGCCACCCCGGCACTGGCGCAAGACGCCGCTGCCGATGAGGCCGTCGATTTAGGCGAAATCATCGTCTCCGCCCGCCGCCGCGATGAATTGCTGCAGAGCACGCCAGTTGCGATCACCGCGGTCAACGCGGCGATGCTGGAGAACAAGGCCTCGGTCAATATCGGCGATCTTACTGGTGCCGCGCCTGGCCTACTGATCACCCAGCAGAACTCGGGCGCGCAGGCGGCCAACCTTGCAATTCGCGGCCTGACCTATGCCGATATCGAAAAGTCGCAGACCCCGACTGTCGGCGTGGTTATCGATGGTATCACCATCGGCACCAACACCGGCCAGCTTCAGGACGCTTTCGACGTTGCCCAGATCGAAGTTTTGCGCGGACCGCAGGGTACGCTGTTCGGCGCGAACACCATTGGCGGTGTCATCAGCATCGAACGCAGCAAGCCGACGATGGAGACCGGCGGCAAGTTCGAGGTTTCCTATGGTAAGTGGAACACCTGGGCAGGCAAGGCCATTGTCAATTTCGGTGATGGCGAGAGCTTTGGCATCAAGGCCTGGTATTCCCACAACGAGTCGGACGGCTATTATTTCAACACCACCTCCAACACCCGTACCGGTGGCAGCAAAAGCGACAGCTATGGTGCTTCGCTGCTGTTCAAGCCCACGGGTTCGGCTTTTGATGCGCAGTTGACAATTGAGAACCTTGAGCAGTCATTCGTACCTGTCAACGTCAGCCTGACCCAGCCAGGCGAGGCATTCTATGGCATCGCTACGCCGCCACAGAACATCTATCAGGTTTCCGGCCTCCCGACCAAAGCTACCTACAAGGCCCCTGCGGCAACGCTGCGCATGAATTTCGATCTTGGCGGCGTCAAGCTGACCTCGATCACCGGTTGGCGGCACAGCGAGGAGTGGCAGACACAGGATTTTGGTACGGCCAGCTTTTATTACGTCCTGCGTCAGCAAGACTATACGCAGTGGAGTCAGGAACTGCGGGCTTCGGGCAAAATCGGTGATACTTTTGACTATGTTGTCGGTGGATATTATTTCGATTCACACTATGATTTCCTCCAATATACCACAATCGGTGGCGGTAACGCGCTGCTGACCTCAACCAACCCGGCCGTGACCGCACCTGGTTTCCAGATTGAATATGCCGCAACCAAATCCTATGCGGGCTTCGGCGATTTCAACTGGGCTTTCGCCGACGGGTTCCGCCTCAGCTTCGGCGGTCGCTGGACGCACGACAAGAAGGTCCTGAACAATGGCTTCCAGGGCAATCCCTTCCCGCCTGCCTCAGCCAGCTTCTCGAAGTTTACGCCCAAGGTTGGGATCGATTACCGCCCCAGCAATGATGTCATGCTCTATGCAAGCTGGACGCGTGGTTATCGTTCGGGTGGCTTCAGCCCGCGCGCAGGTGACGCAGTCCGCGCCACAACCCCGTTCCAGCCCGAAACAATCGACAGCTATGAAATCGGCGCCAAGCTCGATCTGCTGGATCGCAAGCTGCAACTCAACCTTGCGGGCTTCGTTGCAGACTACAAGAACATGCAACAGAACCTGACCATCCCTTGCACTTGCTCAACTGGCAATCAAACAATCACGGGCAACGTGCCTGGTGGCGCACTGATCAAGGGTATTGAGGCTGACGCAACACTGCGTCCGGCCGAGGGCTTCAGGATCACGGCAAGCGCAGCCATTACCGACTCGCATTTCCGCAATTTCATTGTCGGTGGCCTCAATCCAGTCGGCGCTATTGTTCCGTTCGATTTTTCCGCGAACAACCTGATCTATGCACCCAAATTCAGCGGATCGATTGAGGGCGAATACAAGTTTCCGACCAGTTTCGGCAATCTCGCCGCCTCGTTCAGCTGGCGTCATATCAGCCCCTATGACCAGCAAATTTCTATGGCCAGTCCAGTCTCAGGAAATCTGACAACCGGGCCGATCATCGTCAATGGCAACGATCCGCGCGTTCGCACGAAGACGCAGGACCTGCTGGATGCCAGCCTGACGGCGAATTTCACTCTGGGCGGTGCTGACGCCTATCTTCGTGTCTACGGCCGCAATCTGGCGAATATCCACACCACCACCGCCGCCTTCACCGTAGCTCAGTCTGTTACACCGACGTCAAGTGTCACCGGCTTGTGGGCTTTCGCCTCATCGCTAGAACCACGCACCTTCGGCGCCACAATCGGCGTGAAATTCTGATCATTTGATCAGTTTGATTTGAACGGGGCTGCGGTCAGACTGGTCTGATCGCAGCCCTTTTCGTTTGGGAGAAATAGTGTGGGCAGGCTTTCAGGAAAAATCGCGCTGGTAACCGGCGGGGCGTCGGTGCCGGGGCTGGGCAGCGCCACCGCGCGGCGCTTTGCCGAGGAGGGGGCCACTGTCTACGTCACTGACCGCGACGCTGCCGGGGCCGAAGCGGTCGCGCAGGGCATCCGCGATGCGGGCGGGCAGGCGCATGCCATGGCGCACGATGTCACCAGCGAAGCGGACTGGGACCGGGTGATGGCCGCCATCGACGCTGCGCATGGCCGCTTCGATGTGCTGGTCAACAACGCCGGCATCGCCGTGCTGCGCCTGATCGAGGACTTCACCACGGCTGACTGGAAGCTGCAGAACAACGTCAACCTGGACTCGGTGTTCTTCGGCACCAAGCGCGCGGTGCTGGCGATGCGCAAGGCCGGAAACGGCGGCTCGATCATCAACCTGTCCTCGGTGGCCGGGCTGTTCGGGGTCCCGGCCTGCGGAGCCTATGCCGCCGCCAAAGGCGGGGTGCGGCTGTTCTCCAAGGTGATCGCGCTCGAATGCGCCAAGGACAGGATCCGCTGCAACACCGTCCACCCCGGCATGATCCTGACCAACATGCAGGCCGTCGCCGAAGAGGATAACGCCGATAACTACGACGCGACCCTGGCGCTGATCCCGATGGGCTACATGGGCGACCCGCTGGACATCGCCAACATGAACCTGTTCCTGGCCTCGGACGAATCGCGCTATATCACCGGCGCGGAGATGGTGGTCGATGGGGGCATGGCGGCGCAGTAGTTCAACCTTCCAGCCGGACCACCACTTTGCCGGTGCTCTTGCCGCTCAGCATCCGTTCGTAGGCGATCAGCACATTCTCGAGGCCCTGAGTCTCGTCGAAGCGGACTGTCAATTTGCCCTCGTCGAGCCAGGCGCGCAGCTGCGGCAGGAATTCGGCGCCGCGGTGGAGGAAATCGGGGATGAAGAAACCCTCGATCCGCAGCCGCCGCATCAGCACCTGATCGAACCGGGCCGGGCCGGGGAGGGGCGTGTCGCGGTCATAGGCGGCGACCATGCCGCAGACCGCGACGCAGCCATAATGCGCCATGTTGGGCAGCACCGCATCGAGCATCGGCCCGCCGACGTTGTCGAAATAGGCGTGGATGCCGCCCTCAATCTTCGCCAGTTCGGCAGCGACATCCTGACCCCGATAGTCGATCGCCACATCGACGCCGAGTTCTTCGGTGAGGTAGCGGCACTTGTCCGGCCCGCCTGCGATCCCGATCACCCGTGCGCCCAGATTGCGCCCGACCTGGCAGGCGAGGCTGCCGGTGGCCCCCGCTGCGGCAGACACCGCCAGCCACTCGCCCGGCTTGATCGCCGCCACTTGCCTAACCCCGACCAGCGCGGTCCAGGCATTCATCCCCAGCGCGCCGAAATGGTGGCGCGGATCGGCAACGCTTTCATCGACGCATTCCAGCCCGGCCAGATCGGGTAGCACCGTCGAGTAATTTGCCCACTGGCCAAAGCCGCGCACCAGTGCACCTTCGGAATAGCGCGCATCGCGGCTTTCGCTGACCCGGCCGAGGCATAGCCCGATCATCGGCGAACCCAGCGGCAGCGGCGGCTGATAGCCATCGGTGCGCGGGCTCATCCACATCCGCGTGCCCGCATCCATCGACAGCCACTGCGCGCGGATCCGCACTTCGCCCTCGGCCAGTGGGGCAAGCGGCTCTTCGCGCAGGCTGAGCGCCGAGGCGAAGTCATGGCCTGCGGGATGGGAATCGAGCTGCCAGAAACGGTTGGTGGTCATGTGGGAAACCTCTCAGGCGGCAGATTGCACCAAGCACCAGATCACTTCCACCTAACTATTATCCGAGGCGAAATCTGGCGCATCGTTTAGTATCGATAACTCTTAAGCATCCATTCTAGGGAGGGGACTATGATCTACCGTATCAAACGCACATTCGCTATGGCGAGCCTGTCTGCGCTTGCGATTGCTAGCCTGCCAGCCACTGCGCTGGCTCAGGATGCGGCAGCGACAGAAGACGACGGCGGCTTGAGCGAAATTGTCGTTACCGCACGTAAGCGTAATGAAAGTGCGCAGGATGTTCCGGTTGCAGTGACTGCAATCTCGGCCGCAACAATCCAGGCGCGCGATATCACCAGCATCGAAAAGATCGCCGCTGCCACCCCCAATCTCAACGTCGGTCGCGCTTCCAACGGTTCAGGCGCTCAGCTTACCCTGCGCGGAATCGGTTCCTCATCGACATCGATCGGCATCGAACAGTCGGTCGCGACGGTGGTCGACGGCGTTTATTACGGTCAAGGCCGGATCATTAACGAAGGCTTCTTCGACCTTGCCGGTGTCGAGGTTCTCAAGGGTCCGCAGGCGCTGTTTTTCGGCAAGAATGCGACCGCCGGTGTGATATCGATCAAGACTGCCGATCCGACCGACAGCTGGGAATTCAAGGCCCGCGCCGGTTATGAATTCAAGGCAGAGCAAGCTCAGCTGGAGTTCGTCGCTTCGGGCCCTCTCAGCGATAGCGCCGGCATCCGCGTGGCGCTGCGTGGCTCAAAGATGTGGGGCGGCTACTATACCAATGTTCGCGGCAATGTGCTCAATCCGGTGCTGGGATTCACCGCGCCGCCTGCTGCCTCGCATGCCCCTGGTGAAAAAGAGCTGCTCGGGCGCATAACACTTCAACTCAAGCCAAGCGATCGCCTGACCGCGACGTTGAAGGTTTCCGGGTCGAAGAACGAAGTGAACAACAGCAGCTGGAACTACGTCGCATTCAATTGCGGCTTGCCCAGCGGCCTGAGCCAGCTGAACGGCTTCGCTTGCAGCAATGACGACTTCGTAACTCATCAGGGCCAGATGCCGGTCGAGCTGGCTGCCAATTTCCCCTTCGCACGCAAGGATGGTCAACTCTACAACCGTTACAAATCCTTCGCCATCACTGGCAATCTGAACTATGAACTTGACGATGTCACGATCACCTCGGTCAGCAACTATAACTGGAACAACAACCGCTGGGCATGCGCCTGCGATTTCCAGACGCCGGCGGTACCGATGGTCTTTGCCACCGAAAATTCCAGTTGGAAGGCCTTTTCAAGCGAACTGCGCGCATTGACCACCTATGATGGCCCGGTCAACCTCATGGTCGGTGGACTCTATCAGAAGACCAAGCGCGATTTCGACCAGTTCATCAGCTTCGGCCTGACCAACGATCCAACTGCTGGTGCGTATCAGTTCCTCGATGCGGTAAAGTCCAGCTTCACCGATGGCGAGACGCTGGCAGGCTTTGCCCAGGTTACCTGGCAGATAGTCCCATCGCTCGAACTGGCAGGTGGTGCCCGCTATACCCATGAAACAAAGAAGAGCTCTTTCGTTCAACCTCATGTCAGCGCCGCATTTGCCGCTGCCTGGGCCGAAGGGCGGGTTACCGCTGGTAACCAGACGTTTGACGATTGGTCACCTGAGGCCTCGCTGACATGGAAGCCGACGTCCGACATCCTGGTCTATGGAGCTTACAAGACCGCATACAAATCGGGCGGCTTCTCGAACGGTGGTATCGACAGCCTGCTGCCTGGTGCCGATCCGGATGTCGATCTGCTGTTCGATCGCGAAAAAGCGCGCGGCTTCGAAGCGGGGATCAAAACTACGCTGATGGACAATCAGCTACGCTTCAACGTCGGGGTATTTTCATACAAATATATCGATCTGCAGATCGACTTCTTCAACTCGGCGCTCATTGCATTCCAGACTTTGACTGCCGATGCGAGAACCAAGGGATTCGAAGTCGAATTTGAATATGCACCGCGCTCGCTTGATGGCCTGAACCTGCATGGTTCGTTCAATCATACCGATGCGAAATATACCAGCTTCCCGCTGGCACCTTGCTATGCTGGACAGACGCCGCTGGCAGGATGCAACCTGGCCGGAAACACTCGCCAGAACCTCAACGGCCAACCCCTTTCGGTCGCGCCGAAGTGGACCGGCAATCTGGGCGTTACCTATGAAACTGCGCTGAGCGACGGGTTGAAAGGCGGATTGAATATTGATGCACGTTACAGCTCTTCCTACCTTGCGCAGGGATTTGGGGTCCCGCATTCGCGGCAGGGCAGCTACATGACGCTCGATGCGGGCCTGCGCGTCGGCTCGGAAGACGAGCGTTGGCAGCTTGCAGTGATTGGCAAGAATCTGACCAACCGGCTTTATGTCATGGGCGGGGTTGATGGACCTTCGACGGGCAGCGGAACCGGCACCCCGGCAGGCGTCCATGCTGACCAGCTCGGCTTCGGCAATCTGCCGCGTACGGTAATGGTCCAGGTTAGCACAAGGTTCTGATAATTTCGGGACGGACCAGAAAATAGGGGCGGTGACCGTGAAGGCACCGCCCCTTTTCTCGCCATCAGATCGAATTTGCGTCAGCAGCCCTTGGGCGCATGCTGGCGGTGGATATTGCGGAAGCTGCGGCTGGCGAACAGCCACTTGCCGGCGATCTTGACGCAGCTGTCTTCGTAGACGCCGCGATCGCGCATGGTGATGCCGTCCTGATCGTAAACTTCCGAGGTATAGGAACGCACTACCGCCCTTTCGCCGTCGATCTCGATCGAGCCGGGCCAGGCTTCGAACATGATGCCGGGATACTGCTTCATCGCCTCGATCCACATCGCGACAATCGCGTCGCGGCCCTGCTGGGTGGGAAATTCGGGGTAATCCGGCATCGACCAGATCCCATCCTCGGCCCAGGTCGCGCCCCAGGCACTGGAATCGCGCTGAGTCACCGCATCGGCATAGGTATCGAGCAGTTCGCGAATGGCGAGGCGGTCTTCGGCGGGTCCGGTAAAGGGCATGGCGTGGTTCTCCCGTGGGTTGTTGCGGCCAAGCTAGCCGTCCCGGAGCGCCCGCGAACCTGTGGCATTGGCGAGGGGGGGCGAGGGAGTGGTGTGAGAGGAAGGACTATCGTATATTCTTTTCGGTACCTGTGCATCCCAGTCCCCCTCCCGCTTGCGGGAGGGGTTAGGGGTGGGCCAGTCGGACGAAATCGACGGTTTCGCGTCAAATTCAGACTCACCCCCCCCCAACCCCTCCCGCAAGCGGGAGGGGGGAAGAAAGGGTAGTTCGGAATTTGCGATAGCCTTGGGGTGAGGGGAGGGGCGGGCGAGGGCGCGCCCCAATCAGAACGCAACCGTGTTGAGCACATCCCCGCCGCGAAAATTGCGCGCGGCGTCGGCGACCATGGCGTAGAAACCGGTCAGCGTCGGCAGCGGTGCGTAAAGTTCGAGCATGTGGCCATAGGCCGCGCTGGTATCGACAAAGGCAAACACGAAGCCGTCGGACATCTCCGAACGTTGCGCCGTGGCGAAGCCCTCTGCGGCCAGCTGCGCGCACTCACCATCGACATCATCGACGAACAGCGCGGTGTGGTGCAGGCCCCAGCGGCCCGAGCCTTCAGGATAGAGATCGCGCATGGCCGAGGGGCCGGGATTGTTCTGCTGGACGAATTCGATCATCACCTCGCCCCACTGGCCGTAAGCCGAGCTGTGATCGAAGTGCCGCTCGACCCCGCGGTGAACCGAACTGCGAAGCGGAATATTGTCGGCGATAAAATAGGGGCCGGAACCGAAATGCCGGTGATGAGCGAGCGCGGCTTCGCGCACATCGGCGCAGAAATAGGCGAGCTGGCGGACCGGGAGGGTCACAGCGTGCTGCCGCCATCGATGCGAAATTCGGCACCGGTGGCAAAGGCGGATTCGTCCGAGGCGAGGTAGACCGCCATCGCCGCGATCTCTTCGGGCTTTCCCAGCCGACCGACCGGGAGGGTGGCGACCCACGATGCCAGCAGAGGCTCCGGATTGTCCGACTGGGCCAGCACCTTGTCGATGATAGGCGTACGGATCACGCCGGGATGCACCGAATTGCAGCGGATGCCATAGCCCTGCTCGGCGAAGTGCAGCGCGCAGCTCTTGGTCATATGCGTCACCGCCGCCTTGGCCGCGTTATAGGCAACAAGATTGCCCTGCGCACGCACCCCGGCCATCGAAGACATGTTGATCACCGATCCGCCGTGCGGCCGCATCAGGGGGATAACATGCTTGCAACCCAGGAACACGCCGTGGACGTCAACCTCGAATTCGTGGATCAACTGGGCCAGGCTGACCTCCTCGATGCTGCCCAGCGTGGTGATGCCGGCGTTGTTGACCAGCACGTCCAGGGCGTCGCATGTGGCAAAGGCGGCCAGCCACTGTTCCTCAACAGTCACGTTCAGTTGCACGAAGCGCGCGGCGGGCCCGAGATCGGCGGCCAGCGCCTCGCCGCCTGCCGCGTCGATGTCCGCCAGAACGACGCTGGCCCCCTCTGCAACAAAGCGCCGGGCGATGGCCTCGCCAAGCCCCGATGCCGCGCCGGTGATGAAGCACCGCTTGCCCTGCAACCTGTCACCCATGCGGGCTACTCCTCAAATCCTGACGATTGTCTTGCCCATCGTCCGCCCCGACATGAGGTCGATGAAGGCCTCGGGCAACTTCTCAAAACCGTCGCGCAGATTGGCGAGCGGCTTGAGCTTGCCCTCGGCCACCCAGCCATCGAGCTCTTGCTGGGCCTGTTCCAGCAGCTCGGGGAAGTCATAGGTGATGAAGCCCTGCATCTTGAGGCGATTGACCACCAGCTGCCACAGCGTCGTGACGCCATAGGGGTGGTCGGCATCGTTGTACTGCCCGATCATCCCGCACACCGCGATGCGGCCATGCAGGCGCATCAGCGGCAGGATTGCTTCGAGCGTTTCGCCGCCGACATTGTCGAAATAGACGTCGACTCCGTCAGGCGCGGCCCTGGCGATTTCGGCAGCGATATCGGGCGTGGCGCGATAATCGATGGCTGCATCGGCTCCGAGTTCACGCACCAGGGCCGCCTTTTCGGGCGATCCGGCCAGTCCGATCACCGTGCAGCCGCGCGCCTTGGCAATCTGCACGACGGTGGAGCCGGTGGCACCGGCGGCGGCACTGACCACGACAGTCTCGCCCGGCTTGGCCTCTCCGACCGCGAACAGTCCGATCCACGCGGTCAGCCCGACTGGCCCCAATGCGCCCATATAGTGGTGCAGGTCGGTTCCCTCCTTGGGCCTGACCACTTCAAGCCCCAGCGCATCACCGCCGATGACGTAATATTCCGACCAGGTGGCGAAAGCGCGCACCAGGGTGCCGACCGGATAGTCCGGGTTGTTCGATTCCACCACTTCGCCCAGCGACATGCCGTTGATCGGTGCACCCAGCGCCACCGGCGGCAGGTAGCTTGGCCGGTCATCGAGGAAGCCCCGGATCGCCGGATCGACCGAGCCGACGCGCATCCTGACGAGAATTTCGCCGGGGCCGGGGCGGGGCATCGGGGCTTCGGCAAGCGCGAAGTCTTCGGGCACGGGGATGCCGGTGGGTTGGCGGGCGAGCAGGATCTGTCGGGTGTGTTGCATGGCGCGTTCTACCGCGTGTGCGGCCGGGGCAGGGCTAGTCATATCGCTAGGTTCCGCAACTCGGCGAAACCCCCGACACTACCAGCCAGAGAATTCCGGTACTGAGAGGAAATAGGTCATGGCCATGTCACCGCAAGAAATAGAAAAGTTCGTCGACGATCTCTACACCGCGAGCGGCATGGGAGACTGGGACAAGACAGCATCGATGCTGACCGACGATTTTTTCATCACCGAAGCCGATCCGCTGCCAATGGCCGGCGTCTATCGCGGCAAGAACGCCCTGCGCGATCTGTTCACCCAGGTGATGGGAATGATGGACGTCGCTGGGCTTGACCGGGTACAGACCACCGTCGGCGGCGATTTCGCGGTAACGATCCTGTCGTTCCGCTTCACCGATCCTTCGCTCGCGCCAGCCGAACTGTGCGAACTGTTCCGTTTCCGCGACGGAAAATGCTGCGAGATCAAGCCCTATTACTTCGATCCGGCGCAGATAATCGCCGCCTGCGAAGCCAAGCGCGTCGCCGGCTGAAGGGTTCTGCCTGATAGCGATGGGCAGGCAGAATGCGGCCTGATCGGGTCCAAGAGTCCGGCCCGACCTGAGGCGGGCGGGCGATTTTCAAATCAGAAGACCTGACCCCGACCATGCTGATCCCTTCTGGCGATGCCAGCTTCCGGCTGGTCTGGACGACCGGGACAGTCCCGGCGGACAATAACGACGAAAGCGATGGCCGTATGCGCGATGCGGGGCTTACGCTGGACAAGCGTTCGGTCATCCGGATTGTCGATATGTTGCCGGGCAAGCAAAGCCCGATTCACCGGACAAATTCCATCGATTACGGGATCGTCCTGTCCGGCGAAATCGAGCTGGAACTCGACGATGGCCGCAAGAAGTTGGTGCGCGAAGGCGGCATCGTTGTCCAGCGCGGCACCAGCCACCTGTGGCGCAACACTACCGACAAACCATGCCGCATCGCCTTCGTGCTGATCGAGGCAACGGCTTATGTCCATGACGGAGTGCCACTGGAAGAGCACAAGCCCCTCCCTGTCGCCGCACAGCATAACCAACTTGTCAGCAATGCCGTTGACCACGACATCGTGGAACCCCTGCGCGGTCGGCAGATGGCCGAGTGGACACCTTCCTCGTCTGTACCGTCGAGATAGGCTTCGGCATGGACGCCGCGCTCGGACAGGATCAGATTGTAGAGTAGATCGACCCCGCCATAGATCGGCCGACCATGCAGCACACTGTCGCCCGGACCGACGAAGGCCAGGGCGACGGAGGAATGCGCGGCCATGCCGCTGCTGAATGCCGCGGCAGCCTCGGCCCCGTCGATTGCTGCCAACCGGGCTTCGAGGATGTCGAGACCGGGATGGCCAAGGCGAGAATAGATGTACTGCGCTTGCCCGGCGAGCGGCCCGGTTCCATCGAAAAAGCCTTCATGGACGTCCTTGGCATGCTGGGCCGAGGGATAGACGAATGTCGAGGTCATGTAGATCGGCGGCTTGACCGATCCCAATGCGCTATGCGGATCGTAGCCGAATGCCACGGCGAGAGTTTCCGGCCTGACGCCGGGGGGCGGTTTATTAGTCATGTGAGGCGATGTATGCACGGGCCTTGTCGCAATACCAGTCGGTAAAGTGGCGGGCGAGCATTTCGGCTTCCTGCGAATAGGGCCCCGGTGTGTAGGCCGGGCTGGTCACACCGCGATGGTTGTTCTCGGCGAGCCACTTGTCCTGATCATTGGTCCGCGTCCACAGGTCCATCAACTCATCAAGGTGATAATCGACGCCTTCGACCGCGTCCTTGTGAACGAACCATTTGTTGACGGCGTGGGTTTCGGCCGGGCCGATTGGCATGCAGCTGAACACGAAGGCATGGTCTGCCGTGGAATGGGCAAAAAGATGCGGATCGATCGCCCAGCGCATCGAGCCAAGATCGCCCCCGTCCAAGTCGCACATCAGCTTTTTCGACAAATGTTGACCGTCGTCGGAGATTGAAACGCAGCCCTCGTTGAGCGCGAAACGGGCCACTTGCCAGCAATCGCCCTCAATCGCGGTTTGGGCCAGGCCAAGCCCCTCCATCCGCGCGGCAAAGGCAGCGTTGCGGGCATCTTCGCCGCTATCGAAATGCCGCGACATGTTGACCGGGAAAGTCCTGGAAAGCTCGGGATGGCCGGTCGCGCAGTGATAACACTCGCGCGCATTTTCCATCACCAGCTTCCAATTGGCATATTCAACAAGCACGCTGGAAGCGGCAAGCTTGGCATCCTTGAAGTTATGGGGCGCCGCATAGACCGCGAACTGCTTGGCAAAATCGCCAAAATGTGGCGGGCTTTCAGCAAGGCAGATGAAGATTACACCGGCAACGCACTCCGTCGCGATTTGCTTCAGCCCGTGCTCTTCCCTGCTGAAGTCGTCGGGCATGCGGCCGGCAGCCAGCAGCGCGCCATTGAGATCGTAGGTCCAGCGGTGATAAGGACAGACCAACCGTGCTGCAGAACCGCCTCCAGGCTGGCACAGGACCGAGCCACGGTGGCGACAGCTGTTGTGAAATGCCTTGATTTCGCCGTCGCGATTGCGGGTGATAACCACCGGCCAGTTGCCGACTGACATGGCCAGATAGCTGCCGGGATTGGGCAATTCGCATTCGAATGCGGCCATCAGCCAGCTCTGGCCGTAGATTGCAGCCATGTCGAAATCATAGGCGCGCTGTTCGAGATAAAGGCTCTGCGGCAGACTATGCCCTTCATGGCGTAAAGAGAATTGTTTCTCTGCCCAGGCCAGATCAAGCATCAAAATATTTCCGGAGATGATTTGGATGTGTTGAGTGGCCGATTATCGATGCTAGCAAAAATCAACTTTTGGCATAGGCCCATGCCAAATATGGAAACCGGCTGCTATGGATCGTCAGCTGAAGCGAAAGGACCATGCCATCGCCAAGAAAGGTGCCATTAACCGCCGCTGGTTGCCGCTCAATGCGCTGCGTGCATTTGAAGCCGTCGGCAAGCATTTGAGTTTTACCGGCGGTGCAGCGGCGCTGTCAGTCTCGCAAAGTGCAATGAGCCGCCATGTCGGCGCGCTGGAGGACTTGCTGGGCCAACAACTGTTCGAACGTGAAGCCGGGCGGCTATCGCTGACGCCGGCCGGTGAAGAGCTGCTCGCGGTCGTGGGAAAGTCGCTTGAGCGGATCGAGTTAACGATGAACGCCATTCGCGACGAGAGCGTGCCGGCGCGCGCGCTGCGGTTGCATGTTCCTCCGTCCTTGCTCCAGCAAATGTTCATGCCGATGCTCGGCGATTTCCGGCGCGATCATCCGGAACTGCGCATCGACGTATCCAGTGCCAATGTCACCGGTTTGCCCCAAACCGAACTCGACATGGCGATTGTCTATGACCGGCCAAATATCGATGACTGGGTGACCGACTTGTTGTGGATGGTCCGCGTGGCACCTCTGTGTTCACCGGCGACCGCAGCGGCTGCACACGGCAAGTCCCTTGGGGAATTCCTGGCGGGGGAGGATCTTCTCCACCTCAAGCTGGAGAACCGACCGCGCGATCTGCTGTGGAGCGATTATCTGCAACGCAATGCGATCACGATCGCACCGCTCGGCGGACCAGCCTTCGATACCGCGGTCGCCACGGCGCGGTATGCCATGACCTCAGGCGGGGTTTTGCTCGGGGACATCGACATGTTCGCCGCCGAAATCGCTCAGGGACAACTGGCGATGCCCTTCGATGCGGCAATCGAGGATGGATACGGCTACTACCTCAAGCTTCACGCCGACGACCTCGCCGACCCGGCGATTGCAGTGTTCAGAAGCTGGCTGATCAATCGGTTCGCAGCCCTGCGTGGTGCCTTGCGACAGGATTGAACTTGCCTGAGACTGCCTTGGCCATCGGCGCGTGCGCCCCCACGTTTTTCCCCTTTTTGAGGTCGGCGGTGGTGTCAGCGAAGGCGGACATTCCGATCAGGAAAAGGCAGCGGCCCGATAGCTACTACTTCAGGACCTACCTGGCGCATCACGCCCGTCCCACTGCGACAACATGTGTCCGACATAAATCGTTGTTATAATTGGAATATATGGTGGACGCACTAGGGCTCGAACCTAGGACCCGCTGATTAAGAGTTATAATTTTGGACATTTCAGAGGCGTTCAGAGCCGTTCAAATTAGCGCATATTCGTTCATCAAAATTACGCATAACTAGCGGTATTATCTAGATATAAAACTCACGAGGTTTTCAAATCTGTCCAGTTATGAACATTGCCGCATCGCGTTGACCACCCTTTCAAATGAACCTATAGCGAACCTATAGCGATCTTGGTTCTGGGCGAAAAGGCATGGCGAGCACCCTCAACAAGCTGACAATCGATGCGATGGTCGCACGTGCTCGAGCACAAAAGGGCAAGCAGTTTGAATTGGTCGATGACCATGAGCGCGGCCTGCGTATCCGGGCGGGAGAACGCGTCGCAACCTGGTCGGTACTGGTTTCGCTGCGCGACGGAAAGCGGACGCGTGTTTCACTTGGCAATTGGCCGGGCATCGGAGTTGCTGAAGCGCGCAGGCTTGCCCAGGACAAGAAGCGGGAGATTGCCCAAGGCGATGATCCGAACGAGAAAAAGCGTGAAGCCGTCAAAGTAGCTGCGAAGGCCGCGAAAACTCAGCGCAAGCTAAACGACGTTCTCGACGACTACGAACGAATCAAGTTGTCGCAGCTTCGCACAGCCAGTCAGACCCGGCGCGCGCTCGACGGCCCGAGCGGTCTTCTTCGCGCCCTTTCCAAAAGGGACATCGGTTCGATCGCGCGTGATGACGTGCTCGATGCGGTGCGCACCCACGCCAAAAGAGCTCCGATAGCCGCCAACCGTTCGCTCGCTTTTGCCAAGGCCTTCTTCAACTGGTGCATCGATCAGGGCATAATCGAGAGCAGCCCGGCAGCAACGGTCAAGAAACCCTCGAAGGAACGTACCCGCGACCGCTATCACACACTCGATGAACTGATTGAGATCTGGAATGCTATGGGCGATCTCGGCTATCCGTTCGGACCGCTGTTCCGGTTGCTCACGGTTCTGCCGATGCGGCGCGAAGAAATTGCAGCGATGCCGGTGTCGGAACTCGATCTCGCACCGGGCGGCAACCCCGACGATGCGGTGTGGCTGCTTCCTGCCGGACGAACCAAGCGCGCCAACGCCTTGCGCGTCCCGCTGTCACCATTGGCGCTAAGGCTCATTGTCGAGGCTATGTCTTCGCCGGACCGGCCAGATCGCAGTCCTTACGTGTTCAGCATGACCGGGGCCACTTCGGTGTCCGGTTATTCAAAGGCGAAGCGGCGGCTCGATGCGATGATCCAAGAGAAACGGGAACTGGCCGCGAAGGAAGCTGGCCATGAGGCTGTGCCCATGGTGCATTGGACGATGCACGACCTGCGCACGACGTTCAGCACCTTGGCCTGCGAAGTGCTCGGCGCGGAGATTTCGGTCGTCGACCGCATCCTCAATCACGTGGCGACCGCTACGACCTCGAAGATCATGCGGGTTTACAACAAATCCGAACTGTTCGAGCCCCGCAAACGCGTGTTGCGAGAATGGGCAGAGTTGATCGAGCACGAGGATGCGAAGCGCGCCATTAGCACTTCTCGCGGCCGTTGAGTCGAAGGAGAGCTTTATGGCAGGAAGCAGATCGCACAAAAATCTTCCGCTTTCGATGCATTTACCCGACGCGGACATTGCCATCATCGACCGTGCGGCCAAGCTTCGTGGCAGTTCGCGGACGGAATTCATCCGCAATGCGGCAGTGCGAGCAGCCGAGGAGGTGTTCCTGGAACACACCATCAATCGCATGTCACTCAGTGGGAGTGGGGCCTTTGTCGATGTTTTGGACCTTTCGGCGCAACCAGTCCCCGAGATGGTTGCGTTGCTTCCCAGGCCAGCGCCGTGGGATACCAATGACGTGACAAGGTAGGCGCGCGACTTGATTTGGATGATCAATCGATGTGTTGCGCTCAATATGCTGAATTGTGGCTCGCGAGTTTGCTGATTGCGGGCATGACTTTGGCACGGGCATGAACCCACGCTTCAAACTTTGCCCTCTCCGATGTTGGTATCGTGACCGCGCTGCGAGCGAGCATTTCGGCTTCCTCGCTGTCAATCGCCATCGCGGATTTGCCTGCGGCGTTCATCGTGTGCTGCTCAAATCATTGCCCAACGCCGTTTGCGACACCAGGGGTTCACGTTCTTTCCGGGCTTTCGGCAGATAGAGTTCGTCCATCATCCTTGCCGCTGCTTGATCCAGGGCACCGACGGAATGGAGGTCTTTGGCCATGTCGTGGGCCATTTTAAGAATGTCGCTCATTTTTGCACTCAATCTCTCAGGTGAATTCCTACCTTAAATCCCGAAACGTTGCATTTTTTCGTTCTTAAGTCACAAATTGTTGCTATATGGGCGCAAAGGACGCGCTTAATGCTCAAAAATTCGCTTGCCGATCTGCCCGAGGTGTTCGTCTCGAACGCCGCGATCAAGGCTGCCGTGTCGCGCGCAGTGGCCAAAGGCTCCCTACGCCAGATTGGTCCAAAGCTCTACACCTCAAATCTGGCCGACGCTCCCGAAGCGATAGTCCGGCGTCACCTCTGGCCGCTGGTCGCTGCCTATGTGCCGGGCGCACTCATTGTCGATCGCACGGCGATTGAATCGCGCCCTGCCGCCGATGGATCAATCTTTGTAGTCTCGGATCGCAAGCGCGACATAGAACTTCCCGGCATCACGATCCGCTCGCGCAAGGGCGCCGGTCCGCTGGAAGCCGACCGGCCCTTCGTCGGTGGGTTGTTTCTGTCATCGACCGCGCGGGCCTGGCTGGACAACATGGGCGCATCGCGCCGCCGCAACGGTGAAGTCAGCCGCACCTTGTCGCGCGAAGAGCTCGAAGGACGTCTCGACGATGTCGTTCGGCGGGGAGGGATGGAAGCCCTCAATGCCATCCGCGACGATGCGCGCCGAATTGCGCCGTTGCTGAATCGCGACAAGGAGTTCGAGGCGCTCGACCGTATGGTTGGCGCGCTGCTCGGCACCCGCGAAGATCGCCTGACCACCGACAGAGCGAAAGCACGGGGCAGCGGGAAGCCCTACGATCCCGAGCGCCTCAAACTGTTCGAACTGCTTCACACCGAGCTGCGGGCAACCCCGCCAATCATGCGGACGGCACCCGAACGCGGGATTGAAGGCCGGGCGACGCTCGCCTTCTTCGAAGCCTATTTCTCGAACTTCATCGAAGGCACCGAATTCGAGGTGAGCGAAGCGGCGGACATTGTGTTCAACAATGCCATTCCGGGAGACCGCCCCGAGGACGCGCACGACGTGCTCGGCACATGGCAAATCGTCTCGGACCCGGTCGAAATGGCACGATCGCCGCGCGATCCGGCCATGCTGATCGAACTGCTGCAAAGCCGCCACGCAACGCTGATGTCGGCACGCCACGACAAGCGCCCCGGTTCCCTCAAGATGGATGCCAACAGGGCAGGGCAGACGCTGTTCGTCGCGCCCGATCTGGTTGAAGGCACGCTTGCGCAAGGGTTCGGCTATTATCAGAGCCTCGACACGCCGTTCGCGCGCGCCGTCTTCATGATGTTCCTGATTTCCGAGGTTCACCCGTTCGTGGACGGCAACGGCAGGATCGCGCGCATCATGATGAATGCCGAGCTGGTCAAGTCGGGCGAAGAGCGGATCATCATCCCCACGGTCTTCCGTGGCAATTATCTGAGTGCGCTCAAGGCGCTGTCGCTCAATGGCCAGCCAACGCCGCTGGTGCGCACCCTGGACTTCGCACAGAAGTGGGTGGCGGCGATCCAGTGGGTCGACCTCGAAGGCACCCGCCGCGAACTTGATGGGTGCAACGCCTTCATGGACCCGAACGAGGCAGATGAACGCGCAATACGCCTGCGTCTGCCAAATGGGCTGCTTTGAGGCAACATAGGCAAAGCAGCGCAACGGTCCGGTGGTGATAGAGTACAACCGGTCGTCGAACGAGAATGTGATCAACCAAAGGTTCTATCATCTTGATTGGCTGATGGCCCACCGCAAGGATTTCTCTTGGCTGGTGCTGGAGAAGCTCGGCAAGAATTCGGCCAAGGCAGTCGACTGGTCTGGGCCACGGCTGACCTGCGTCGCTGGCGATTTCAGCACCGTCGACCTTGAAATCACGATCCAGTCAGCCGACGATATCGAGAAAGCCAAGGCGTTTCTCGACAAGTCTTACGAAGGCGCTTGAAGTTCAGAACAGGTGGCCCTGACCTTGCTTGTCGTATCGGTAATCCGGTTTGATGCTTTGATTCCATTCGATGTAGACATGCGCAGGCCAGGCCAGTCGCGTCTTGCCAATCCGGCAAGGTGCAGGGATCGACCCTTCATAAATCAGTTTGTACATGGTCGTTCTGCTCGAAATTCCTAGCAATTTCATCATTTTACGCATATCGAGCATTTCGTACGGGCTGATATTGTCCATGGTCCATCTCACAACTTCAGATGGCAATTGTCAGCAAAGTTGCCACGTCAATCAACCAAATCTCGACAGCACGTGCCTGCTTGAAGCGATTTTCGGGTTATCAGCGAAATTCATCCGGTCCTGATGTTCATTAGCGTCCATTTCTGGTGAAAATGAACTTGGCTTTTGCCGGAACTGGCAAGGCCTGTTGCCAGAAGTGGCAACGGCCGTTGCCAGTTCTGGCAACAGCCGTTGCCAAAACTGGCAAATCGAGCGTCAGAATCGGATCGGTTTCGTCCACCCGTGGTCAGGGCCGTACTTTCGTCACGAACAGTTTGGTTCGCATGATCCAGCGGCCCCATTGCCTCCCGGAATTTGTTCCGTCATAGTCTGAACATTCAAATCCTCTGGAGACAGGGGTGAGGCGTAGGAACCTCAGATGTTGTCGCCGGTCAGCTTTGCTGGCCGGGTGGCCGTCACGTATGTCCAGGGTCCGCCTAAAGGTGGCGGCGCTCTGTGGCAACGCGGGGTTCCTAACACCCGGCTAAACCGCCGGAATGCGCCTCCAATGAAATGTGGGGGTGCCAGTGCGAACACAAACGATATTGCTGCTTTCGGGCCTGTCGCTGCTCAGCGCATGCGGGGCGAGCGATGCCGATTACCTTGCGGCGGTCAAACGCCACTGGCCCAAGGAGCAGGCGGTCATGCGCGAGCGCGCCGACTTCGCTGATAACATGGCGAGCAAATTTGCGGAAAGCGCGGCGCGATCGGCGCAGATCACCGCCAGCTTGCGGCCCGCATCGGGCGGGGATGAAGTAGCCAAGGCGCACCTCGCCACCTCGAAGGACAACAAGGCCGAGGCGGATCAGGCGCGCTATTTGTCGCAGAGCACCGTCACCGCCGTGCGCGATGTCCGCTGCGCTCCAGCCCAGGGCGTGCCCGGCGACACCTGCGAGATGACCGTGACCATCAAGGGCCCCGACGGCAAACCGCATGACGTTCCCGGCAGATGGCGCTTCGACCAGGTTGGCGGCGCGCTGACCGTTGTCGGCAACTGAAGCGCCAATGCCATTTTCACCAGACCGCCACACCAACGAGAGGAATCCTACCATGTGCCAAGTCATCAGCATCCAGAGCCTCGCCGGCGGCAGCGGCGTTTCCTACCTCGCGCGCTCGATCGCCGATGAAGCCGTTGCCGATGGCCAGCGAGTGCTGCTGATCGATGCCGCGCCGGTCACCAGCAGCCTCAACTCCGAGGCGGACACCAAATATCACTTCATCGGCGATGTCCGCACCTTGTTCTGCGACGGCAATCACGCGCATTGGCGGCATCACCCGCCGCCCCGCCATGGCCGGTTCGCCTATCCGGTCGAGCCGGGGCTCTATTACGACGGTGAGGGCAGGATGCGGCATGATGGCCTCGCCGGGGATCACGACGATGCGCACCAATGGCTGCATCCAAATATTCTTTCGCTGCGCGCCCACTATGACAGCATTGTCTTCGACGTTCCCGCCAAGCAGATCGGCCTGATGAAGCTGGTCACTAATGTCAGCGATCAGATCTATGTCATCGAGCGCGAGACACCGCGCGCGGACATCGAGGACTGGCACGTGGCGATGCTGCGCGCCGATGCGCTGATTGCGGGCATAGACGTCCACCCGGTGGCCGACATGGCGCGCGCGCTCGCCAAGCTGGCAAGCGGGGGCAGGGGTCCCAGGGTCGCGGCACTTGCAGCGCGCGAGCTTCCGGTCTGGCAGTAGGCTGCAGCGCGGTTCTGGTCCGTTCGATCAGGCTGTGGCATAATGGCTGCGGTGCCAGGATCTCAGTCCCCAAGTTGGCAGGAGCGCTCATGTTCATAAGCACCCGGAAGGATTCGCCCCGGAATGCGTTCACGGATTGCACCAGGTCCCTGCATCGACGCCTTGATGCGCTGCTCGCCCTGCAGGGTCTTACCGTTGCGTTCTGGGCGATTGCGGCATGGAGGGTAACGCCATGAGCGATGGCGATCGCCCGCGACCGCTGGAATGACAGCCAGAGTGATACCGCTTCCGCTAAGATGCCCGATGACGACTTCGACTAGGACAACATCTTGGCAAGCAGAGCTTCACTGACCCAGCGCGAACTCGACGAGACGATTGCCCGCATCGAAGGGACGCAGGCCGAACTCGGATTGATTCAGCAGCAAATCATCAAAACCGCGAAGGAAGCGCAATATCTCTCGGCGACAACCATTGCCCTAACCGGCATCGCGTTTGCCGCGTTGCTTGGCGCAGGTGCCGCAATAGCGAGGCTGTTCATGGGATGAGCATCGCGTTCGAGGGCCAGTCCGTGACCTTCAAAATCTCCCCTAAGTGTCTGACCCGAAATTAAGGTGAGTGATATCAGGTTGTTGCGCTTGACGCGCGAACTGCATGCTGATTCCGGTGGTTTTGCGAACAACCCGGAGGCCGACATGTGGACCGATATCACTCGCGAACAGCATGCCCGCAAAGGCCTGGCTTTGCCAAGCGATTTGAATGACGTGGAGTGGGCGATTATCGAGCGGTTTCTTCCGCCAGCGTCGCATGTAGGCCGCCCGCGCAAATGGGCGATGCGGCGGATATTCGAGGCGATCCTGTATGTGCTGCGCGGCGGATTGCCGTGGCGGATGCTGCCGCCCGGCTTTCCTCCGGTGACGACAGTGCAGCGCTATTTCTACGCCTGGAGGGACACCGGATTGCTTGAGACGATCAATCATGAACTGCTGATGGAGGTCCGCCAGGCGATGGGACGCGAAGCCAGCCCGAGCGCTGGCGTGATCAACTCGCAGAGCGTCAAAACCACGGAAAGCGGCGGGCCTCGGGGGTATGATGCGGGCAAGAAGGTCAAAGGACGCAAGCGTCATATCCTCACCGACACGCAAGGTTTTCTCGTCACCGCCATCATCCATACCGCCGACATTCAGGATCGTGATGGCGCGCCTGACGTTCTCAAGAAAATCCGTTTCAGATTCCCATGGTTGCGCCATGTCTTTGCCGATGGGGGCTATGCCGGTGACAAGCTCAAACAAGCCCTGGCCGCTTGCGGCAAATGGACAATCGAGATCATCAAGCGATCCGACACCGCGAAAGGCTTCGTGCTGCTGCCACGCCGGTGGGTCGTCGAGCGCACCTTTGCATGGCTCGGACGAAACCGCCGCCTCGCCAAGGACTTCGAGAAATCCATCGAGAGCTCCGCAGCTTGGCTATACCTCGCCGCAATACAGCTCGTAACGCGCAGAATTGCAGCACTTTCGGCCTGAAACCGAGTTATGAGTTAAACTCTAAGCGCATCCCCAACGATCACCAGTAGCGAAGTCGGCCCGACAGACCGACCACATCGTGCGAGCAGCGCGAGTGGGGGACAAGGATCCCCGCCGTGCTGGCAGAAAGACGCTGCAGGTCCGGTGGCGTGACATCGGCGGTCTTGAGGACAGCGCGGGTGGCGCGTTTTCCTGAGCCGTCAGAGAGGGCATCTGTGGCCGAGGCCGGTTGAGGTGGATCGCCTCCACTGGCGATCATGGTCCTTGGGGCAGCGCGCGATCAGCGCCAAATCATGCTCATGATCTCCGGCCTGGAAAATCGCCGGGACCTGCCCTTTGATCCGATGAACCATGCGCCGGCAGGACCGGTTTGCAAACGAAAAGCAGCGGGCCGTGAAGCCTTGCAGGCTTCCGCACCACCCCTCGCTTTTCCTTGCGCCCGATGGGCTTGCAACCCGGCCCTTGAGCCGCCGCCTGTGAAGTCCATCGGCGGGCAGTTCCGCCGAGTTTCACACCGGAGAAAACCCCATGAAAAATCTTGTCATCCTGATCGGCCGCATCGCCTCGGCCCCCGAAACCCGCCAGCACGGCGAGACCACCATCACCGGCTTCACGCTCGTGACCGACCGCCCCAAGATCGTCGACGGCAAGACGGTCAAGAACGACAAGGGCTACACCGAAACGCTGCCCGAGTTTCACCGCATCACCGCGTTCAACGGGCTCGGCACCAGCGTCGCCAGGCACAAGGCCAAAGGCGATCTCGTCGAAGTCCAGGGCCGCCTCCATTACTCCAAGTGGACCGACCGTGAGGGCATCGAACGCTACGCGGTCGAGATCGTCGCCGAGGAGGTCCTGTTCCTCTGATTTCCCTGCCGGGCGGTGCCGCAAATCGCGGTGCCGCCCAAGGCGTTCTCGAAGGATCGATGCGATGGAGCTCGAACTCATTTTTCGCCAGCAAGACGTCGCCAAAGCCGAGGCCACTTTTGCCCAGCTCAAACGTTTCGCCGAGCGCCGCAACGCGTTCCTTGGATGGCTCGATTTTCGCCAGATCACACCCAGCCAGGCGTTCGCGATTCACGAGCGCAGCGACGCGATAAACGAGGCCATTGTGTTTGCTGAATTCTACCTCCTCCACATCGCCGATATGGACCAGCTCGGACGCAATCTTCGGTCTAAGATCGCCGCGTGATTTGATCTGCTCCGAGCTCTTTGTCGGTCGTTTCATCGGGCTTGGTCATGCCCGCAGGTGCGAACCTGGGACCGACTTTCCTTGCCAGTCCTAAGCGGAAATACCGGTAGCATCGAACCCCCCATTTCCGGTCCTGACCGATGAACCAATCAGTCCAATTCGATCGCTCTATACCTGCTGGTTTACTCCGGTTGCGCAGCACCAAGGCGAGACTGTCACGACGCTACCGTTCACGGACCAAACCGGTCCTGCGCCACTTTCGGAACGCCAAATGCATGCCCCGATGGCCCCCCTGGAAAAGCGAGTAGGGCGGAGGAGGGTGGATTGATGAAAAATGGCACACCCTACACGGTCAACCGTTCTGAAAATCCCGGAAATTCGCCATTTTCCAAAGTCCTGAATGGCAGTTTAGAACTGCCAATTGAACAATTGCCCGCATTCCCGCCAATTATCTGGCAGTTTTTGGCTGCCGCTGATCTCTAAAAACAAGCTTTGCGTAAGCGAATTCATACCCGTATAACAAGCCTGCGCAATCCCCACCATTCCCCGCCAAGGGGATGGAAAATGGTAGATCACGAACGTGTAGCAATCCGCATGTCTGCGGACTTACGCGACACATTGAACAAGCTCGCCACCCACAATTGCAGATCACCATCTGACATCGTTCGCGAAGCCATTCTCCTATATCAGCAGGTCAACGCCGGCAGAACAGACAACGACCGCCGCCGCCAGTTCTTGCACGAGTTTCTCTTCCTCGTCGTCGACAAATATCTGGCATAGACGGAACAGAAATCTTACGATCACCTGGTCGCAGAAGCGGCACGTCGCGTGGAGAATTTCCATGCGCGGTCGTGACTCCGGGCGGGCGGAATCAGGACTTTATTCCGCGAGCCAATGCCAGTCGAAGGATAAGCATAGTGGGGCAAAGCCTCGAGTAATTCTCCGACGCTGTGCACGAGTGTCGGGGTGGTTGCGGATTGCCATGAGATGGTGCGGGACGCGTAGCAGAATTCCCGCCGCCAGTCATCGCGACAGGGGGAGTGCCTGACATGGCTTTACGCATTCCAAATCGCACCCGCGCGCGCGGATTCAAGATGCTCACGATCATGAACTTTCTCGACCTGCTTCCCGGCATTCGCCGCGGTCTCGCCCGGCGAAGAATATTGGAATGGGACATCTTTGCGGAGGCGATCGACGACGTTTTTCCGATCGCCAATTTGATGTTCAAGGGGAAGGCACCCTACTTCTACCTGGGTAGTCGCGCGGCCCAGAAAATCCTCGCTGCCTATCACGCTGGCCAGTTCGAGATGAAACCCGGAGCCACACCCCAGCGCGCCGCCGAAGCGCAAAACTACATCGACGCCGAGCACCGTGTTCCGCCCTATTATGACGACCGATTGAAACTCGTCCGCGACGAGAGTGGCAAGGTCATCTTGAGGGCAACAGACGCGCCTTGAGGGCACCGGTGCGTTCCGCGATTGGCTTGGCGTGCAAGGACCGCTACCCTTTGCGCCGTGCGGAAACTGTTGATCCTGCTGGCCGCGTTCATGGCCATCCCCGCCTCGGCCGAAGCACCGGCGGCGTTCGTGCTTTCGCACGATCCCTTCCGCGCCTTGGCCGAGATCAAAACGCGCGACGACATCTGGGAACGCAGCTTCGACAGCCTGTTCGAACAGGTGCGCGCATCGTTCCGCGCCGACCCCACGCTGGCCCGCGGCGAGGCCCGGTGCCCCGGCCTGATCGATGCGGTGACCAACGCCGCGCGCCCGGCGATGCGCGAGAACCATTTCCATCAGCGTGACGCATTCCGGGCCGGTCTGACCGATCTGTTCCGCAAGGGCCTCACCCCGGATCAGGCGCGCGAGGCAACCGCATTCTACGCTTCGCCGGATGGGCGCTACCTGCTCGAACTGGGCACCGATTCGTCGAGCCAGCAGGCCAAGATCGCGCAAGGCGAAGGACCTATCGAGCCCGGCACGTTCGCAGCCGACCTCTCCGCCACCCACGATGCGATCGACGCCAACGTCGATCCGCAGGTTCGCGAGCGGGCGGAGGCTGAACTTGCCCGGTCGAGCTGGTACAAACCTTACCTGGCGTTGCATCCCGCGATCCAGGCGCTGCGCTACCGCATCAGCACCACCGAGCGGCTTGAGGACCATCCCGATCTCCAGGCGCTTGCTGAACGAAGCAACCCGCCGCGCCGCGATCCAGCATTTCGCCAACTGCGGCATCACTGTGCCGTTGCCGACGAAGTAGCCCGCGCCCGGCGCGCCAAGGAACTCGGAAGCCGAATCTCGCGTTAGTGTTCCTTTTGGCGGTGTTGAAAGGAGCGACATCATGGAGATTCAAGGACTATATGGCGTTGTCGCCACCGGTGACATGAAAGCGGCGGAGGCATTCTACACCGGCCTGATTGGTCGTGGTCCCGACGATCGGCCGATGGACAGCTTGATCCAATGGCGCGATCTTGCCGGTGCCGGGATTCAGGTTGTCGACGATGCGGCCAAGGCCGGGTCCAGCCTGCTGACAATCGTGGTGCCCAACATGGCGGAGGCCCGCGCGGCGACCACATCGCACGGCCTCGAGCTTGGCGAAGACGTCACAGGCGATTTCGGCGTGATCGCCCAGATCAGCGATCCCGACGGCAACCTCGTCACGCTCGCCGAGCCGCCAAAGGGCTTTCGGGGGTAAGGCCATGCTAACGAACGCGTCCCGCTTCGGCATCGTGCTGGCGGTCTGTGCGGCCAACCTTGGCCTGTCGGCTTGCAAGGAGGCCCCGAGGTCTGAAACCGTGGCTGCGGCGGCTGCGTTTACATCGCCGCGGATCGCGGTGCAAACCCGGGGCAGCGGGCCGGACGTAATCCTCGTCTCCGGGCTGGGCGCGGGACCCGCTGTATGGTCGGACCTGACCGCCCGCCTCGAAAAGACCCACCGCGTCCATCTCGTGCAGATCGCCGGGTTCGCCGGGATGCCTGCTACCGCAAGCGCCAGGACCGACATCATCAACGGCACGGCGGCAGAAATTGCGCGCTACATCACCACGCAAAAGTTGGATAAGCCCGTGCTGATCGGTCACTCGCTCGGCGGGACGATCGCGACCCAGTTGGCCGAGAACCAATCCGGCCTGATCTCGAAACTGCTGATCGTCGACAGCTTCCCCTTTTCCGGCGATATCTTTGCGCCCGGTCATCCCGAACGCTTACCGGCGATCGCCGATCAGCAGGCCAAGATGTTCGCCTCTGCCAAAGCCGGCACGTTGCCACCGGAGTTCGCCAGGATGATAGGTGCGATGCTGACCCGTGAGGCGGATCGTGCCCGCGTCCTCGAAGATGCCCGCAACAGCGACCCTGTGGTACTGGGCGCAGCCATGCGCGAAGTGATCCTCGCCGATCTTCGCCCCGGCCTATCCCGGATCGCCGTGCCGACGCAGGTTGTCTACGCGATCCCGGCAGGGACGGGCATGACCGCCGTCCAAACCGATGCCGCGTACCGCCGGGCCTATGCCGGGGTGCCCGCGATCACGCTGAAACGGATCGATAACGCGAAGCACTTCATCATGCTTGATCAGCCGGACGAGTTTGCAACGGCGGTCGAGGCGTTCCTGAAGCGCTGAACTGACCATGCCACTCTGATCGGCAACGCGGGTACGTTGCCAGCGGAGCGAGCAACAATAAGCAGATCGAAGGAACATCCTCCGTCTGCCTCAAACCGTGAAAGGACGGACATGAGCGATGGTGAAAGCAAAGCCTATTCAGCGCTGATCGGCGACTGGCGCGGCAACGGCGAGGGGCCGCAAGGCCCATTCGACGTGCGCGCCACGTTCGAGGAGCGGGGCCGCTGGGTCCTGCTGCGCCACGAAATCGCCCCGCCGGGCAGCGCCGCGCCATTCTACGTGTCGACCCAGGTGTTCGGCTTCGACGACGGGGGCCTGACCCTCGATTATTTCGACACGGCGGGTTCCTTTCACTTCGACGGCGAGCGTACCGACACCGGGCTTGCTTTCGCGTGGAAGGCTGGTGACCAGGCACAGGCAGGCGCTCTCTGGAAGAAGTCGAGCTACGAATTCGAGGCCGATGGCGCTCTTCGCTTCCAGTATCAATCGTGCGAACAGTCGGACGGCGAAGCTGCGGCGCTGCTGGAATTTTCGGGGTTGATGAACCGGGCATAGCGGCTGCTGAGCGAGCCATGAGCGAGTTACTGTGCTTTAAGAAGCCGATTGTCCGAGAAAACGAGATTTAACGCCCGAAACTTCCGAGATTTTGCGATCTACCGCACGGCCCACACCATGCTCACGCCGCTCGCGGCGCGTGGGGCGGCCTGGTCAGGCGGCCATTGCGGCCGGTGTCTGAAACGCGGGGAGGGTAATGGTTACCAGTGCGCCGTGTCCCGGACCGTCGCTGGCGATCGCCAGGGTGCCGCCCATCGACTGGATGGCGATTGAAGACCAGTGCATTCCAAGGCCGCCGGACTTGTGATCACGGGTGGTGTAGCCGCGTTCGAACACCTTGGCGAGCTTGTCGGGGGCGATCCCGTCGCCGTTGTCGGCGATGCGGATCGTGACCTTGCCGTCGCCGGGTTCGTCATGCGTGACCGTGATCGCGGGTTTCTCCGCCGCGCTGGCCGCCACCGCTTCGGCGGCGTTTACCAGCAGATTGCCGAGCACCTGGCCAAGCTGGACGCGGTTGCCCACGACCTGCGGGATATGCTCCGGCAGCGCCACGGCAAGCCCGGGGAAGCGTTCGGCGCACAGCAGCTTGAGTTCCTGCTGGATCACCTTGAGCGGATCGATGATATCGCCGGGCCGCGAGCCCGAAGTGTCGAAATCGTAAGTGCCGAGGATTTCGGCAATCTGGTCGATGGTCGATTTGGCCTCGGCCATTTCCGCGCGCCGCCCCGGTGCGCCTTTGGCGATCTCACGCGCGGCGGTCTGAACGTAGTCGCGCAGTGCATCGCGGCGCTCGGAGGGGCAGTCCGGGCTTTCCAGCTCGTCGATCGCGCGTTCGAGGTTGAGGCGGAAATCCTGACTTTCGTCGTGCAGCCAGCGCTCCTGGATGACCCGCAGCGGGGCGAGCGAATTGCGCACATTGTGGAGCATGCCGGCCGCGGAATCAGCCTTGCCCTGAAGATAGGAGGCGCGGCGCAATTCGTCTTCAGCCTGGTCGAGATCCTCGTCGAGGCCAGCAAACTGGCGCGCCAGCTGACAGATTTCGTCGTGCCCGGCGAGCAAATCGGCGGGCAGTTCGAAATCCGACTGGCGCATCTTGCTGACCTGCTGCTCAAGCCGCTGCAGGCGGCGTACCGCGATCGCGCGGATGCTCAGGCTGACCACGACGATCAGCAGCAGCATCGCCGCAGTCATCCCCAGCGCGGCGAGCAGAATCGCGCGCTGACCCGCAGAAGTAACGCTGCGCGGCACCGCGAAATCGACCGAGGCGATCACCTGACCGTGGCTGTCGACCAGACCCATCCGGGTCCGGCGTTGTCCTGAAAGCGTAGTGTTGAGGGTGTGGCTTGGGCTTGCGGCCAGTTCGGCGCGCTCGGCCGTGGTCAGGTCGATGTCGAGCGCGACCTTGACCTGCAATGCCTCCGACAGCGTCTTGGCGTCGAGCAGCAAGCCCATCGCGATGAACCCGGCGCGCGGACCGCTGCCGTCGCTGCGCATTGATTGCTCGGTCTTGATCAGGAACAGGCCGCGGGCCGTTCGGACATAGTCGGAACTTTTCTCCTGGGTCGAGGCGGCAGCGAACAGCGGACCCTTGGCGAAATACCCGGCGAAGAACCGGGTTTCGTCGGGCAGGGGAACAACGCGCTGGCGATCGACCGCGGCGACCAGCGAATCCTTGCCGTCCGCCGCGACATAGCCGCTGACATCGATGCCCATGTTCTGGTACGCCAGCGGGGTCAGCGTTTCGGTCTCGAACGCCGGATTGCCGGTCTTGATGTAGTTGTAGGAATTGTCCCACACCGCGTAGTCGCTGATGTTGTTGGCGAGGTTTTGCTCGAACACCGCGAGCGAATGCTGGGCCCGCCTGGACTGGTCCTCGACCGCCTTGTCCTCGATCGTCGCAAAGGTCGGGGCGAGCAGCAATTCGAGCGCGGCATAGGTCAGGGGCACGAATACCAGCACACAAACCAGCAGGATCGCCGCGAACTTGCCGATCAGGTTGCGGCCGGCCCACCAGCTGCGCAGGGCAGCGTTTGCGGTCATGCGCGTTTCCGCTCGATGATCGGCTGCAGCGCACGCGCGGACACGGGCAGGAACAGCTTGTCCGCCGCAACCGCCGCACCGAAGAAATAGCCCTGCATCAGCTCGCACCCGGTCAGCCGCAGCGCCTGGACCTGCATTTCGGTTTCGACCCCTTCGGCGACCACCTTGAGCCCCAGCGCGCGGGCGAGGCTGGTTACCGCCTGGACGATCGCGGACGAGGAGTGATCCGATCCCAGGCTCGCCACGAATGACTGGTCGATCTTGATGCAGTCGATCTCGAAATCCTTGAGATTGACCAGGCTGGAATAGCCGGTGCCGAAATCGTCGAGCGCAATCCGGAAACCGTGCGCGCGCAGGTTGACCAGAATGGTCGCCGCCAGCACCGCATCGTCGAACAGCGCGGTTTCGGTAATCTCGAGCTGGACCCGCTCGCGCGGCACTCCGCTGCGCGCGGTTTCGGCGAGCAGGCATTCGAGCATCGAGGGCGACTGGAAATGCCGCGTCGAAAGATTGATCGAGACGAACCCATTGGGCCATTTGGCGCATTCGGCGACCGCGCTGCGGATCACCCATTCGCTGAGTTCCATGATCAGCCCGGTCTCTTCGGCAATCGGCACGAAGATCGCCGGCGAGATCATGCCAAGTTCTTCGTCTTCCCAGCGTAGCAGCGCTTCGTAGCCAACCGGGGTCTCGTCGGTTGGATCGTGGATCGGCTGATAGTGCAGGACCAGTTTCTCGTCAGACATGGCGAGCCGCAGCCGGGCTTCGATCTGCGCGCGTTTGCGGGCGCTTTCGTCAAACGCCGGGACGAAGTGTTCGGCGCGGTTACGGCCCATGTTCTTGGCAGCGTAGAGCGCCAGATCGGCCCGCCGCAGCAGTTCTGACGAGCGGAGCTGATCGCCGTCGCGCCGCGAAATCCCGACCGAGGCACCGACCTGGACCGCCGCGCCGAGGATCTGGAACGGTTCGGAACACAGCGCGATCACGCTGGCACCGACTTCGCCGCAGCCCGCGGCGTGGATCCCGGTCAGGACGATCCCGAATTCGTCGCCACCGAGCCGGGCGATGATCGAGCCTTCGGGCAAGCCGGCGGCCAGGCGCTGGCTGAGATTGCGGATCAGTTCGTCCCCCGCCGGATGGCCCAGCGTGTCATTGATGTGCTTGAAGCGGTCGAGATCGACGAACATCACCGCGACTTCGCGACCCGGATCGGCCAGTTGTTCGTCCAGAAAATGCTGGAACGACAGGCGGTTCGGCAGCCGGGTGAGTTGGTCGTGCATCGCGATATGGCGGCAGCGCGCCTCACTCGCGGCAATCTCGCTGTTGGCGACTTCGAGCGCTGCGACTTGCCCGGCCAAGGCCGCGCGGGCATCGGCGAGGTCGCGCTCGAGGGTCCATTTGGCGCATAACGAATTGGCGAGTGTGCGGATTTCGACCGTCTCGAACGGCTTGGCGAGGTAGAAGATCTTGTCCTCGGGCCCGGCAACCTCGACCACATCGACCGGCGAGCGATCCGAATAGCCGGTGACGATGACGATATTGATGTCGGGATCGAGTTCGCGGACCTGGCGGGCGGTTTCGCAGCCATCGATCCCCGGGGGCATCTGCATGTCGAGGAACAGCACCGAATAAGGCCGACCCGCGGCCTGGGCCTGGCGGACCAACTCGACCGCCTTTTCGCCTTGATTGGCAAAATCGCTGACCGACCAGCGGGTCTGCATTCGCGGTCGCGCCGGCTGCGCGCCGAACAGCGAAGCACCCAGCGCATCGACATCGCGCGGCGCGGCCTGATCGACCACTTCCAGGCACAGGCGGTAAGCCTGAAGCACGGACGCGTCGTCGTCCGCCACCAAAATACGCATAAGCAACCCCCCCGCCTGTGGGGGCGCAAAACGCCGCTCACAGTTCCACGTCGGGGCTTAGGTCAGAGCATCTAACAATTGATGAAGTGGATACAGCAATTGTTTGCAGTATTAACCAAGAGCGGACGAATTCTTAAAGGTTTGTGGCCATCAGCCCCGGCATACAGCACGGGGGGCATCTGCAATGACACCAAGAATTCGCATGATCTTGGCAGGACTATCAATAGTTTGCAGTTTTGGCGGCGGCACGGTGCCAGCATTGGCGGCGGAAGATGGTCCCCAGACCAGCAATATTGAATTCGACTTCACCCTCGATGCCGTCAGCGATTACCGCTTCCGCGGCGTATCATTAAGCGATCGCGATCCGGCTGTGCAGCCGTCGCTGACGATCACGCACAGCTCCGGGCTCCATGCCGGGGTGTGGGGCTCGAACGTGGCCGACAACGGCGGCGACGATATCGAAGTCGACGTGACCGCTGGTTATGGCTTCAAGCTGGCCGGGTTCGATGCCGATCTCGGCGGGGTCTATTACCTCTATCCCGGGGCAGGCTCGGCCAATTACGTCGAGGCGCTGGCCTCGCTTTCGCATGGCGTCGGCCCGGCCACGCTTGGAGTTCAGGCTGGCTATGTCCCGCGCCAGAACCCAACCGGCAACCAGGACAGTCTCTATCTCGCGGTTACCGGCAGCGCGCCGATTGCCGGGCCGATCTCGGCCAGCGGCAGCTTCGGGCGCGAAAACGGCGCGTTCGGCGACCACAAGCTCGACTGGTCGCTCGGCCTCGACGCCGATCTCGGCAAGGGATTCTCCGCCAGCCTGAGTTACGTCGACACCCGCCATGCCTTTGCTGGCGATAACGGCCGCGCCGGGGTGGTGCTCAAGGCTAGCAAATCGTTCTGAGGGCCGAGGCAGAAATCATACGCATAGGGCGGTCGCAGTCTAAGGTGTTATATATGGCAACTTGTCGGCCATAGTTTGCCAGATATGAAAACTAAAGCCCCACTGCAATGCCCGCTTCGTCGTGAACGAAGGCTGGTTCGTAATGCTTGGCTAGTGCGCCGCTGACCCCTGTCGCGCGGAGGGCATCACGCCACGTGGCGGCTATCCGCTGCGCCATGTCGCGGATGAGTGCGCGCGCGTCCGCATCGGTGATCTCGAAGAATTCCGCAGCTTCCAGCGCCAGCTTGATCGACCGGTCGTGATTGCCGCCTTCGAGGATGGCAGTTTCAAGGTGCGGGTTGCGATCGGGCGCCGGATTCACATCGAACAGCGGTGAAAGCCGCCACTTGTTCGCGCCAACGTAGAGAAAGCCGTGGTTCTTGAGGTGATCGTCCTTGTTCGAAACGAGGATAGTGAAGATCAGGCGGCTGTAGAGTTCGCGAAAATCCTCGCGCGGATCGGCCCCCGCCATCCGGATGAAATCGGCAATCTCGGTATAGGAGCCGAGCGCCGTCCCGGTCTTGCCGAGCGCGGTGCGCGCCGAAATATAGGGAATCCGCCCCGCGCCCTGCCGGTCGAAGCGTTTGATCAGCGCCACCGGAAAGGGCGTGTCGGCCAGTTCCAGCCTGATTTCGGGCGTGCGCAGACCGCAAGCGGCGGCGAGCCGCAACGTCGCGACCTCGACCTGCTCGACCGGCTGCCGATCGTGCGCCGAGGTGAACTTGGCCAGCCACAAGGTCCCCTCGTCGATGACATTGGCCTTGGGCCGCGCCCCGCCTGATCCGCCCGCACCGGCCAGCGCCTGCAGGTCGCCCGCTGAGACTTCCTGCCCTTGTTCGTAGGCGCGGGCGATGGCGGTCAGGGATTGCAGATCGACGAGCCGCGGCACCGCGTGCGGCGCGCCGCCACGAATTACCTCGCCACCAGCGTCCAGAAACCGCAGCGCGCCTTGCCGGCAATTGTCGTCCGACAGGGTCAGATACTCGAATTCGGACAGCCCGCTGCCATAGGCGCGTTCGAGCAACGTGCGCCCCCAGGTATCGGGGGCCGCGTCGGCAAACACCCCGGCCAGCGCATCGCGGGCATTGCCGCCCTGTGCGGAGGCGTGAAACGGGCCGCTGCCGAGCGGCAGGCCCGGCTCCAGCGCAAAGGCGCGCGCGCTGTCGGCCCAAGCCGGGTCATAATCGAAGACCGAAAACTGGCGCGGTCCGGCGTGAGTATAGCGAAGCCGCCCGATCGGCGTCCGACCTTCGCCGAGCGCGACCTGGGCGACGAAATCGGTCATCAGAATGCGATACCATCGGGATCGACCGCATCTGGCTTGTCATCCGCAGTCGCGCCCCCCTTCGCCTGCTGGCGGCGCAAGGTTGCGGCATAGGTTCGTCCGCGCTGGGGTAGCTGCTCGGCGGCGAGTGCAAGTCCCAATTCGTCATTCCGGATATCGAGCAGGTCGCCAAGCCGCTCGACGAGGCCCAGAACCACCAGCACATCCGCCAGCGTCCCGATGCCGACCCCGGGATCGCCCTTTTCAAGCCGGGCGATCGTGCTCGGCGACGTTCCCGCCCGCACAGCCAGATCGGCGCGGGCGATATGACGCCGCAGCCGGGCCGAGCGGATGTCCCGGCCCAGCCCGACAACGGCCGATCTGGATTTTGGCGAGCTCATTTCAATCAATCCATATCTGCTACATATCTACGATATGATCACCATATATGACATGTTGTCTGAACATTCAATAAAAAGACCAGTACTGACGCAAAGGTCAGCGGCTCCGGCCATCCTGGGCCGGGAGAAGCAGGTCAATCCGGAAGGGAGGGTCTGCCGTCGTTCCAGCGGTTCGTCCGGATTTCCTCTTCGGTGGGCTGGCTCGCGCGGATCCGCTTGACCTCCTCATCGGTCATCAGCGCAGCCGGTATGGATATCCGCAATTTGTCGTGCCATTCCCGCACTGCATCCACCCGGACAAGCAGCACCTCTACCTTGCCCTCATCGAAGATTTCGAAGGTTCGGGTCCGCGCAAGCTCGGCGAACTTCTTGAAATCCGACGCAACTTCATCGGCGGAAACACGGAAACACGCAAATTCATACATAGGCTCAACCTTTCATGTGGTCATAAACCCCCCCTTGATCGCGGTGCCGACAGGCAGTGCGACCGGTAGGGTGAAAGGTTGAGCGTAGGGCTATGGCATGATGGCCATGATAAGCGGTGAGTTTGGATCAAACAAGCGGCGGTTGGTCGATCGTTTCGCCGCTCGATTCTCAATCGTCAGCGTTCAA
Source organism: uncultured Alphaproteobacteria bacterium (assembly GCA_963791765.1). Classification (GTDB taxonomy): domain Bacteria; phylum Pseudomonadota; class Alphaproteobacteria; order Sphingomonadales; family Sphingomonadaceae; genus Novosphingobium. The sequence continues at coordinate 382,002 of CAWBTL010000002.1, read as the reverse complement.
CAGCGCGGTCAATGCGGCGCTGAAGCCCGGCGCCAGGTAGAGGCGGCGGGGTTCGTGTTCGTTGGGGAGAGCAAGCTCCTCGCCAACCTCGCCGACCCGCACACCGCCGGTCCGTTCGACCCGTCGATCCAGGGCCACACCGACCAGTTCCTGTACAAGTTCAGGAAACCGCGCCGCTAGTTGCTGCGTTTACCTGATCCGGCCCGCTTGCCCGATCAGGAGACGCTCAATGCCCGAAACCCCTCAGCGAGACGCCCGCCACGATGCGCTCGCGGTTTTCCTGGGCAAATGGACCGCGCGCGGTACATCCTATGGCGGAACCGACCAGTCCGGCGCGGATCCCAGGGCCAACGGCGAGGCCTGGCTCAGCACTCACGAAGCCGTGTGGCACACCGGGCGGTTCTTCATCGTGCAGGACGAGCGCGCCGACATCGCCGGCAAGCGCTTCGACACGCTGAGCTTTATCGGTGCGGACGACGATGGCTCGTATTTTGCGCGCAGCGTCGAGAACCATGGCTATTATCGCGATTACAAGCTGACCCGCGACGGCGATCGCTGGCGCTACGACGGGGCCACCGAGCGCGCCACCGTGGTGTTCGAGGAGCGGCGGCAAGCGTCAGGTCTGGACGTGGGAGTGGAAGCCTGGCGATGCGTGGCTGCCGCTGTGCGACCGCACCGCCGAACGGGTCGATTGATCGGACGCGAGGTTCCACGGCCATGCTGCACCACGTCTCGCTCGGCACCACCGACCTCCAGCGCGCCCGCGCGTTCTACGATCCGGTCATGGCGGTGCTGGGTCTGCGCCGGACGCTCGATGTCGCCGAGGCGGTCGGCTACGGGGCGGGGATCACCGCGTTCAGTCTCAATCTTCCGGCCGACGGCGAACTGGCTTCGCCCGGCAACGGGGTCCATGTTGCCTTCGAAGTCGAGCATCGGGCGGCCGTTGATGCGTTTTACCAGGCCGCGCTGGCGGGCGGCGGCAGCGGCGATGGCCCTGCCGGGCCTGCGCCCCGAGTATGACGCGAACTACTACGCCGCCTTCGTTCGCGATCCCGACGGCAACAAGATCGAGGCGGTCACTTTTGCGGCAGACTGACGGTGATCGGCCACTTCGGCGAAAGTCTCCGTCCGCCGCCGAGCAGATCGACGGTTATGCGTGTGAGATCGCGGCCTCGTACACCGCCTTTTGCGCGGCAAACGCGCGCTGGAAGTCCGGTCGCGCTTCGCCGCGCGCGACATAGGCGACGAGGTTGGGAAACTCGGTGATGACGCCCTCATTGCCGAGCCAGCGCAGGACCTGCACCATAAGGATGTCGGCGGCGCTGAAGTCGCCGTTGATCCACTCAGCATCGCCCAGCGCGTGCGACAGGTCGCCAAGCCGCCTGCGCAGTTCCTTGTCAATCATCGCCATGTGCTCGCCCGCCCAGCTCTTGTCTTTCTCGAACACCGACGCCGCGCCCTGTTCCATGACCGGCGGCTCGACCGTGTTGAGCGCGGCGAACATCCACATGATCGCGCGGGCACGGGCATTGGCTTCCTTGGGCAAAAGCCCGTCGTGCCGCTCGGCGATGTGCAGGATGATCACCCCCGATTCGAACAGAGTCAGGTCGCCTTCCTCGTAAGTGGGGATGCTGCCGAACGGGTTGCGCGCGCGGTGTTCCGGCTCCTTGAGCCCCTTCATCGAGACCGTGCGGACATCATAGGGCTGACCGACTTCCTCGAGCGCCCAGCGCACCCGCATATCGCGCGCCATGCCCGTGCCTTCATCGGGCGAGCATTCGAACACGGTGATCGTCGGTTTCATGAATTGGCTCCTTCCGGCTTTGATCGTCATAGGCTGCCTAGATAAACTTCTGGCTGCACCGATCGTTTCAAGACACGCCAAATCTGCGCATCAAAACTTTGCCATGAGGGTTCTAATGGACGGTGCCACGAAAGTCGGTCAGCGTTCGGAGCGCATGAGATAACCGACTGATCGGCCGATCCGGACCCGCATGCGCATTGCCTCGGGCTCCGCCACGAACCGCACGGCATCGCCTTGCGCGGCGAGTTTGTCGCCCAGCATGTGCGATACGCATCTAAGAGATTGAACCATCTGGTCGCCGCCCGGCCGGACAATCCAGTCGCGGTCCCTGATCCAGCCATTGATCTGCAACTGGCAGGTCGGGCCCGCGACCCGGTAGCCCCGGTCGTCGAAGGTGACCCGGGTCGCGGCCGCGCCTTGCAGCGGGCGGCCGCGTGCATCGGCGAGCAGCCATTCGCCGCGCACGAAGGCGTCGCTGACGATGGTGGCCGCGATGTCCACTTTGGCCAAGGTCCACACCGATCCGCCGGCTTCGACCCGGATCGTCTCGGCATTCAGGGGGATGATTGCCACCTCGGCGCCATCAAAGGGCGCGGGCGGGGTCACATGTCGGCAATTTTCCGGGGTGCCGCCATAGGGCTCCACCGCATACCGGCCGCCGCCCAGATCGCGCAGCTGACCGCTCGCGACATCGCAGCCCGCGCCCCAGGCAAACGAAGCGCCCCAGATCGTCAATCGGTAGTGGTTGCGGTTACCGCGCGCATCGCGCGGCAGCCACTCGCCGTCCAGTGCGCGCAGCGGCCCGGTCAGCGGCGAGTACTGAATTGCCTGTTCCGGGGGGTTGGATATTGCAGGAAGCTGATTTTTCGGAGCGGGGACGCAGCCGGCCAAAGCTAATGTCAGCGCCACAAGCGCCATCCCGCCATGGCTGACACCACCAACTGTAACGCGGGGTCCTATCATTGGGCCTTCTCGACCGGTGTCGGGTTGGCAATCCGCCCGAAGAAGATCAGCGCGCTGCTGGCCCGGTCGCGGATGGTGACGAGGAACGGACGATCGACGATCATCCGGGGAATGTCCGCGCTGACGATCCGCGCGCTGACCACCCGGATGGTTACCGCCGTGACCGCTGCGGCTTCGGTGCCCTGTTCGTTGACCCGCAGGAAGGTGGCGTGCGCGACATCGTCGATCGCCAGCGGGGCCTTGGCCATGCCGCTGAAATCCGCGCAGGTGTCGCTGAATGCGCAAGGAATTCCGGCAGCGATCAGCGCCGGTTTGACGCTGTTCTTGGGGTGACTACACGAAAGTAACGTATCTGCACGCTAAGGGCGAACAAATCCGGTACAATGCCAGCGGAAGCTACCTGTAGGTACTCAACGGCGTGTTCAACCTATCCTTTGAGCATGTGTCGATCATTGCGGGCGCCGATATGGGAGGGCCGCAAGCCGGCTCATCAACGATCGAGGTAGAGCCCTGCTGGCCAAGTATGTGAGCCGGTTGCCCATCCCCGGTATGGCGAAGGATCGCCGATAAACCAGAGCATCGACGGCAAGGGTCGCGCAGCGATCAACGTCCATCAAGCCAAACTTCCCCCACTTCAAATCGCTGAGGGCAGCCATATCGGTGTCAATGCCACCGGGTGCAAAAGACCCAACGCTCACACCCGTCCCGGCAAGCTCGACGGAAAGTGCCCGCATGAGGGTACTCACATAGGCTTTCGACGCGCCGTAGACCGCTTGGAAGGGTACGGATGTTTCGCCCGCCAGGCTCGACACTGCGATTATTGAGGATTTCAAACGGCTGCTGCCGGAAGATCGCAATCAGGCGGGCCAGCAAATCCGTGAAGCCGGCTACGTTTGTTCCAATCACCTCGGCATAGGCGTCGGCACGGCTAGCATCAAACGGACCGGCGCTCGTCAGCCCGGCAGCCAAGAAAGCCGCATTGACTTTCAATTCTATAACCTTGGCCGCGATCTTCTCCCTGCCCTCAATTTCACGTTGATCGGCCACTATGATCTCGCACGGGACATTAAACCGCTCGCCAATTTCGGATTGTAGCTCCCGCAAGTTGTCGAGCCTTCGCCCAACAATCAGGGGCTTGGCCTGGTACGATGCCGCCAAACGGAGGGCTGACGCCCTGCCCAAACCGGTTGAGGCCCCTGTAACCAGCACCCACGAGTTCTGGATCGGCAGCGGTTTCATGCGCTTTCCAGAGCCTTGTACAGGGCGGTTTTCCCGATCTTGAGCCGAGCCGCCGCCTCACGAACAGTTAGGCCCGCTGCGATGTACGTCCGCGCCTTGCGCAGCTTGTCGGGAGTGACGACAGGGCGGCTGGCCGCCCTGACTACCGCGCTCGCGCGCGGCTCGCAGGCCAGCATGGGTGCGTTCCCGGATCAGATCGCGCTCGAATTGGGCAAGCGAGCCGAAGATGTTGAATACCAGCATCCCGCCCGACGTGGTGGTATCGATCTGCTCGGTGAGCGAGCGGAAACCCACGCCGCACGCCGCCAGCTCGCCGACTTTCTCGATCAGGTGGCTCATCGAACGCCCAAGACGATCGAGTTTCCAGACCACCAGCGTGTCGCCGGTACGCAGATAGTTGAGCGCCTCGGCCAGGCCGGGCCGATCGGCTTTTGCTCCAGATGCATAATCGTCGAATATCCGATCGCAACCGGCAGCGCTCAACGCGTCGAGCTGGAGCGCCAGCTTCTGGTCTGCGGTCGAGACGCGCGCATAGCCGATCAGCGCCACATGCTGCCCGATCGTGTCCGTTTTCCCATCATTATGCGATCTTGTCCGAATCGCCATCACAGGTCCAGAGTTGACGGACATATTCATGCTGGCCGCCAGAGGACCGTCTGACGGACCGGCACAGCGAAGGAGATGATGCTTGGCGAGGCGGCGACTGGTGAGTTCGGAAATCTGGGTGGGGCATTATGACGCGCCGCTCGATGAGCGCGAGATTGCACGTCACTATACGCTGACCAGCGACGACCTGGAAATTGTCTGGCCGCCGTCGCGGCGATGCCACCCGGCCTCACCTCAAGGTTTGTGCGCCAGGCAACGATTTCTCGGACATAAGTGGAACATTTGTTATGCAACAAGCTTCAATCTGGCCATTGGGTCGTTGAGCGGGCGTGTCCGTCGTCAGAACATTTGGCGCAACTCGCGGCGTAGATTAGCGGAGTGTAGGCCTCGTCTTGGGGTTGATGTTAGGCGGCGAGCTTGCGGTGTTGCAAGCGCCGATGTTCGATAGTCTTTCGCTTGATCCTTTCGCGTTGTTTGATGATGGCTGGGGCCCTGCCGAAGTAGGCGTCGGCGGGCGTCACGTTGCACAGGCTCTCGTGGTAACGCTGGTTGTTGTAGTGCTCGACGAACGCCTCGATCTGGACCTCAAGGTCGCCGGGCAGGAAGTAGTTTTCCAGCAGAATGCGGTTCTTCAGTGTCTGGTGCCAGCGCTCGATCTTGCCTTGGGTCTGCGGGTGCATCGGGGCGCCGCGCACATGGCTCATCTTCCGGGCCTCGATGTATTCCGCCAGTTCACCCGCGATATAGCTGGGCCCATTGTCGCTGAGCAGCCTGGGCTTGTGCAGCACCGTGGCATTATCGCAGCCCGAGGGCCTGAGGGCGAGGTCGAGCGTGTCGGTCACGTCCTCGGCCCGCATATTGGTGCACAGCTTCCAGGCGATGATGTAGCGCGAGAAGTCGTCGAGCACGGTCGACAGATACATCCAGCCCCAGCCGATGATCTTGAAGTAAGTGAAGTCGGTCTGCCACATCTCGTTCACCCGCGTGGTCTTGGTGTGGAACTGATCAGCAGCCTTGATCACGACATAGGACGGGCTGGTGATCAGGTCATGCGCCTTCAGCAGGCGGTAAACCGTAGCTTCGGACACGAAGTAGCGTCTCTCGTCGGTGAAGCGCACCGCCAGTTCCCGGGGGCTCAGCTCGGACTGCTCCAGTGCCAGTTCGATGATCTGATCATGGATGTCAGGCGGGATCCGGTTCCATACGCGGCTCGGTGCCGATGGCCGATCCGCCAACGCCTCCGGTCCGCCTTCCAGGAACCGGTCGTACCAGCGGTAGAAGGTCCGACGGGCAATGCCGAGCTTGTCCAGCGTGCGCTTCGCCGGCAGATGCGACTGCTCGACGATCCGGATGATCTCGAGCTTCTCGGATGCGGGATACCTCATTCGTCTTCGCCCCCATCCGCGATCATGCTTTTTTTGAGCAGACGGTTCTCGAGGGTCAGGTCGGCAACGCATTCCTTCAGGGCGCGGGCTTCGCGGCGCAGGTCCTGCACCTCGCCGCTGGTCGCGGCACGAGCCGTGTCACCCGCCAGGCGGCGCTTGCCCGCCTCCATAAACTCCTTCGACCACACGTAATACAGGCTCTGGGCGATGCCTTCCTTGCGGCACAGTTCGGCGATGCTGTCATCGCCGCGCAGGCCCTCGAGCACGATCCTGATCTTGTCCTCGGCCGAGAAATGCCGGCGCGTCTGCCGCCGGATGTCCTTCACCACCCGCTCAGCAGGTGCCTTGGCTGGCGATTTTTTCAAGGAGGATTGGGGCTTCATCTTCGTTCCTTCGTCACTACGACGAAGCCCCAACCCTCCTTAAATCACAACCTCAAATCTGTGCCATTGGTGCTGACGGGGAACAAATGGGACGTCGGGTCTTCGATCCAGACTATCGATAGTCACCATGATCTTTTTGGAGATGGCCGGATCACACTGATTTCGTTGCCGGGTCATGTGCTCGGAATGATGGGCGCCCATGTCGTGCTGGATCAATCCGGTCCCTTCCTACTGGCATCAGATGCGGTACCGGTCGAAGCATCGCTACGAGAAGGATATGCGCCGCTAAATACCATTGACGTAGAAGCTTACATGAGTTCGCTGGAGGAAGTCAGTCGGCTTGAACGTGACGGTGCAACTGTTTTGTTTGGTCATGATGACGCACAGTGGGTAAGCTTGCGGAAAGCAGATCAATTCTATGAATAGTCAGGCAGCTGGCCTCGCGACGTGCACTTTCCAAGATACGGGTATAATACTCCGTATGTTTGACGTTGCGCATTCGTATTGGGTTGCAGGGGGCCATACGCGGCCATTTGTGTCAGTTAACGATACGGGAACGAACCAACGCAGGGTTCGAGGCTGCGGTTGCATCGAGCGCCAATCCCGGCAATTCGAAGATGCGGGCAATCGGACGTCATCGCGATCATTGTTCCGCGAAACATGGCAAATGAGAACAAATGGCGGCTGTTATGGCGGTTCACGACAAGTTTTCGGACTTTTGGTGATCTCGTCGGTGCAATCGAAACCTGCCGTCGGTTCAGGTATAACTCAGATGATTTTCAATCACGTTTTAGGTATGCTGATCAAATGATTGAGACGACATTCTGGCGAAGATTGGATGTGTCTGGCTGCGACGTAGCAAATCTCGCACAAGCGGCGGGCGGCGGCTATGTGCTCTCGGGTCAGGCTGTCTTCATGGATGCGAGTGGTCCAGCAGCATTGCGATACCGACTTCGACCTTGCCCCTGACTGGTCAACTCTGGCCGGGCTGGTTGAAGGTTTCATTGGGCCACGAACCATCGATACCCGTGTGGTCCGCTTGGGAAGCGGTTGGTCTATAAACGAGCGTCATTTCCAAATGCCCGAGGTTTTTGACCTCGATCTGGGGTTCACACCGGCAACCAACATGCCTCAGCTCCGCCGCATCGGCCTTTCAGTCGGCGACGAAGTGGCATTTGACGTCGCTTGGCTCGACGCTGGCAGCGAAAAGCTGGTTCCGCTGCCCCAGCACTATCAACGGATTTCGGATCGTGAATACTTCTATCAGTCACCGACATTTGGCTACGAAGCGACGATTTCTCTCGCGCAAAGCGGCTTTGTGGCCAGCTACCCCGGATTATGGGAAATTGAAGAGTGAGCGGAACACCTGACGACAAGCGGATGTCACACTGGAATGTCGGTGCCGGATAATGTGTTGAAAACAATATTTCGATCGACCTGTCGGCACGGCGAAGGCATAATGCAGACATGACAAAAGAGGCCAACCATGACGGCTATATTGCCGCCGCACCGGAACAGTTTCGCGCCGTGCTGGAGAACCTTCGTTCACAGCTATCGCAGGCGCTACCGGACGCTGAAGCAGTCGTCAAATATGACATGCCCGGCTTTCAGATCGAAGGAACGATCATCGCGGGCTATGCTGCCTTCAGCAAGCAATGCGGTCTCTATGTTGATCCGGACGCCATTACTGCCCACGCTGACGAGATCGCTTCTTTGAAACTGAAGGCGACTAAAACCGGAGTTACGTTCTCAAGGAGCAAGCCAATCACTGATGAGCTAGTTCGGAAACTGGCAGTGAGTTCGCGGAAATTGAAGGGATTTTAGCGGCCTGCTTCGGCAGCTTGCCGCGCTTGCCTCCCTAAATCCGTACAGTCAGTAACCCCCAACGAAACTGGCGCAGCAAAGCTGCTGAATGTGCGACAGGGTTTATTTGCCGCGCCGTCATGCTCAAACAGCAGGAGAGTTGAAGGGTTTCGGGCGTCTTCAGACGTACGAAAGTCTAACATGCAGGAACCCGCGGTGTGCAGTGTTTGGTCTATGGGGATTTCGGATTTTGGTGGGGCAAGCGCTGTGCACTGACAGTTGTCAGACGGGATGCGCCGATGGGGAATGCTCGGCCTTGACGGTCGATTCCACGGTGCGACGGGGTGTGATCACGCCCTATCTTGATGATAGGCGCGGTGCTGCGGGTGGGCACGGCAAGTGGGAGCGTTGGCCGAAGCGCGTATGCTTGGGCGTCTAATCGGCGCGGGCCACCGAGCCAACTTATGATTTATCCTCGGCAAGCGTATGCGCGACGATGGCGTTGGCATGGCCATGCCCCATACCGTGCACTTCCTTTGAGCATGGTGACGAGTTCGCCGTGCTTGGCCGGATAGGCTGCTCGCACCAGTGCCTTCCAGTCAGCGATAGGGCGGCCATATTTCTGCTCGATCGAGGGAAAATAAGAGGCAGGGCCTTTGATGGGCTGATCGGTCACTTTTCTTCTCCAATTTGGTCGGTCGCAACTCAACGGTTGGCAAGTCACGAACCGCCAGCTGTTCGGGACTACAAAATATGCAATCGCAGCGGTTTGCAGTTTTCGCGAGCGATGACACGCTTGGCCTCAAGGTCTAGCTGGGCAGCCTTGAGCCACCAGCCCGCTTTCTCACCGCCCGGAAAAAGCACCTCGGGAAGCTTGGGCAACAGCGCTGTCTTCGCTTCGGCAACGCGTCAACCCCGGCGAGGTTTTTGGCAGAACTGCCAGTAGCGCGGCGCGCATCGCTTCATATTTGGCGCGATCAACCCGGCCCCGCCACTGGGGCGAGGTGAAGTTCTCGATCTCGATCTTGTCGTCATTGGCTGACATCGAGCGCTCCTGACACACAGGTGATTTTCGTGGTCTTGAACCGCATGGCAACCCATGCCACCAGGATTTTGGCAAAGAATGCAACCGACTGGCGCCGGCTGTTCGGAACATTGTCGGGCAGCTGTGTTCCCGCCGGCAGGTCCATCGTCATCGTGCGCAGTGCGGGCTGCGGCATCGCGCCGGGTAGCCAGCGCTGACCATAAATATCGATCCAATGACCCTTGGTGAATTCAAGGAACATCGCCGAATTGCAGCAAATCGCGACGACGCGGCGGGTGGGCGAGTCTGCGCGCAACCGGTATTCTTTCAGCTGTTCTTCACCGGAAAGGCAGGCGAAACGGTCCTTGCGATACAGGACAAGCCGCGTTGCGCCATACGGGTCGAGCAGGGGTTCCGCTCCTGGCAGCTTCTCGAGAAATGCACCGGCGGTGCGACAAGAGTCACATGTGCAGTCGGCGGTCAGGATCGGATCGCCCACCATGCGGAGCGAGACTTTGCCGCACCGGCAACCCAGATTGGTGATATCGGCCATCGTCTATCTTCTCCCACCTTGATCGGATTGACTGCCCGCGCCGGGCAACACCACAGCAGTCTGGGCCAACGATCGCGCGGGAAGCTGCTCCTTGCTGGCGAATCGCTCTTGCATCCTGCTGCCACTGTGAGTTACAAAAAGCAACTATGCAGTTACAAAAAGATACTAGCGTGCACGGCAAGTGGTATGGGGACGCCTGCGGCACCGCTTTTGCACTCGAGCTGATTGGCGAACGCTGGGCGCTGCTGATCCTGCGCGAGATGATGTTCGGGCCGCGCCGGTTCACCGATTTGCGCGCCGGGTTGCCATCGATCAGCCCCAAGGTGCTGACCGAACGGCTTGAAGGTCTTGAGCGGGCGGGAGCAGTCAAGCGCAGGCACTTGCCGCCGCCTGCTGCAACCCAGGTCTACGAGCTGACCGAATGGGGCCAACGCGCCGATGCGGCGATCATGGAGCTGGGCCGCTGGGCCGCCTTCTCGCCGGCGCACGATCCAACGCTGCCGTTGTCTGCCGCCGCGCTGATGATGAGTTTTCGCACGATGTTCGATCCCTTGCGTGCTGCAGACCTCGCAATTGTGGCAGCGATCACCATTGGCACGGATAGATTTCAGGTCCGCATCGCTGACGGCCGGCTATTCGCCGAACGGGCCGAGCCGGACCATCCCGATTTTGCGTTCACGGCCCCGCAGGCAAGCGTGATCGCCGCTGCGGTCTATGGCAAAGTCCCCTCCGGCGAGCTGGCGGCTGCCGGTCTTTCAGTCATTGGCGATCGGGCGCTGGCAGAGCGCTTTGTCGATCTGTTCCACTTGCCAGCCAAAATTGGACCATCCTCCTGAGCGTCAGACCGCGCGAGCTAACGCGAGCCGGAGATGCAGATGCCGGGCCTGCGTTCAATCCGAGATCCACACTATTTCCGGTTCTTCGTTTCCGCGACGAACCGGCAGCCTTCGAATGGCTGTGCCAGATTTTTGGGTTCGAGAAACACCTGGTTGTGCCCCGCGCCGTCGGCACGATCGCTGACGCAGCGCTCACGTCATCGACAGCTCGTTTCTTGTCGGTCAATTCATCGACTATACTGTTGTGTCGATTGCATCGCTGCGGAGTGTCTCTTGAAGCAAACATATCATGGCAGCTGTCACTGCAAGGCGGTGACCTTTGAGGCGGACATTGATTTGGTCAACGGCACGGGAAAGTGCAATTGCACCTTTTGCTGGAAGCAAAGGATGTGGAAGACCGCTCCGATCATGCCGGGCGATTTCCGGCTGCTGACTGGCGCCGATGCTCTCAGCGACTATGGAAGCTCGGGTGACTTTGGCGAGCAGCACCATCGCTTTTGCCAACGGTGCGGAATTGCCACGCACAATGATGGTGACATGCCCATGCTGGGTGGCCCGTTCGTCATGGTGCACGTTGCTGCGCTGGACGATTTATCGCCCGAAGACCTTCGGGCCGCACCTGTTCGTTGTGCCGATGGTCTTCACGACGCCTGGCAGAATGAGCCGCAAGCGGCTTGGCACTTGTAGGAGGTCCGCTTCCGACGATTTGGTCGATCCGGCAGTGAACCACGCCGCCGAGATTCTGCCAGTCATGTGCCCCGCCACGGTGGCAGCTCGATCGTCGCCGCACTGCCAACACTATCGCCGTTCAGAAATGAAAACCAACCTTCAGGCCGAACTCGTTGGTATGGTTCCTCGGCTCGGTATAAACGACCGAATACTGCTCAGGCTGGCCGTTCACCGTGTACCGGAATGTCGCGACATCCGGAACCGACCGGGCGATCCCCCAGTGGTTGAAGTAAGGCTCAAGCGAGAAATGGCGGGTGAGATGCAATTTGGCACTCGCTCGCAAGCCATACCCGAGTCGCTGACGGAAATTGAGATCGTTGGTGCCCAGAAAGGCGAATGCCGGCGCTGTCGCGGTGGCGGGGGCGCTGAACGGGGGGATGCGCGATTGCCGGGTGGTCTGCCACCCGTGGATGAGAACATCGCCTTCTATATTGAATTCCGCAGATCTGAACCAGCGCCCAAGCAAGCTGTTGGTCCGCAACGTGACGCCTAATGGCAGGTAGAGATAGTCATCGGTGCGAGCGCCGCTGCCATTGAGCGACGAGTAGGGACCTTTGCCATTCGAAAGGTGGCGAAAGCCAATCCCGGCATAAGGTGAGAAAGCCACTTTGCGGCCAACGAAGTCTTTGCCGACCAGCGCCCGGCCTTCAACATACCAGTCATCGATACCGCCTTCGCTGAATGGCGGACCGGGCTTTGACACGAGAACGTATCCGGACGGCGACGAGGTATCGGGGACCGTGTCGATGTAAAAGGTTTGCGGCGTCGTGTAGCGAACCTTCCCCAGCGAACCCCGCACATTGATCGTCGCGAACCAGTTGTGGTTCTCGCTGAGGCTCAGATTGCGGGTATATTCGATGCCGACTTTGGGCCCGGTCAGATCCATGATCCGGTCGCCCGTCCCGCGCAGCTCGAAATAGGTGTATTGGCCCAAACTGAGCGATATTTCGTTGCCGGGCCTGGTCTTGAGATCGGGGTTCTCAAGCTGGGCTTGTGCGGCAATCACACGAGAATCGCCCGGTCCGGTCGTATCGGGCGCTTCGCCGCCACCTTCAGCGTTTGCTGCGGCCGACAATGCGAAACTGGCGACAGCAATCATTGCAGCGAACAGGAACCCGATTGACCGCACCACGAATCACCCCTCGACATTTGATAATTAATGTCATACATGAATTTTAACATCTGCAAGGATATTTTCAGTGCCAGAGGGACACTCGCGAACCAGCCCCCGCGCCATGCTGCTCACGCTGACTGCGCAGGCGATATGCCTCGCCGGGGTTGCTGCGCGCGCACTCTTTGCAATTCCGCTGGGTTTCAACCGCGCCGCGATGGGAGATTACAATCGCTGGCTGGCGCCAAACCTGCCTGAGCTGATCAGCATCGAGACGTGGATCGGCTTCGGCGTGGTGCTCTTGGCCGATCTGTTGCTGTCGGTATGGGTATTTCTGGAAATGTTCGGCTTGTTCGGCGCTTTGGGGCGCGGAGAAACGATGTCGACCGGTCTGGAACGCAGACTGCTCAGGCTTGGCTATGCTGCCCTTTTGGGAACACTGTTCACGATCTTTGCCGCTCCGCTCTATGCGCTCACCGCCATGCTGACCGACGTTCCGGCCCCTTTCAAATGGTGGCTCAACCTGCAACAGGACACCTTTCTCAAAGCGATCGGGACGATCTTCCTGTTTCTCTTCGTGCTGATCGTCCGCGAGGTCCGCCGGGTCGATGCCGAGAACAAGTCGTTCGTCTGACCATGGAAATTATCGTCAGGCTCGATGTGATGCTGGCGCGCCGCAAGATGCGCTCGAAAGAGCTGGCGGCGTTGATCGGCATATCAGAGCAGAATCTCTCGCTGCTCAAGTCGGGCAAGGTCCAGGGCATGCGCTTCAAGACGCTGGCCGCAATCTGCGCGGCGCTCGATTGTCAGCCGGGGGATATCCTTGAATTCGAAGGGAAGGCCGATGCCGAATAGCCCGATGAGATTCTCGGTTCGTATAATGGCGGTTTGCTGCCTGATCCCGCTGGCAGCTCTTGCGGCACCTGCCATGTCGCAAGTAGCGGCTCCGCCTGCAACCGCGGCACCAAGCCCGGGTCTGTCACTTGCGGATCTGCAAGCACGGTTCGCCGACTTGCAGCAGCAAGCCCGGCCGCACGCCGCGCCCTTTGCGTTGCAGCTTGCAGGTGCGGGTCAGCCCTTGCTCGGCCAGGGCAACGACGGCATCGTCCGGCTGCCCGAAGATTGGGCCGTCGCGGCACCGAACCGTGACACGCTTGATTTCCTGATGCTGCTTGGCTTGGCCGACGCGATTGTGCGGAAACCCGCACCACAGGGTCTGAATAACGCAACCAGAATTGTCACCGGAACACTTGGCTGGATCGCCGCAAATGCGACCGACAACCGCCGCGGGCTGGACTTGTCCGCTCCCCGCTTTGACTCCAGCGCATCGCCAGGCGAGCCCATGCCTGCATTGCGCGCATTGCATTGGACAACGGCAACCGGTGGTTGCGAAGCGCGGGTTATTCTCGGTCTCCACCAGCTTGAGACCATCGATGGCCCGATTGGCCGCGACGCTCGTCAAATTCTCAAAGCTCTCGGAACGGTGGCGTGGACCCCGAATGATAGCTGTGGCCCGCAATAACGCTGATGCGGGGAGATTTGTTAAACGGGTAGTCTGCTCCCCCCAACGAAGCTGGCGCAGAAAGGCTGCTGAATGCGCGACAGGTTTTATTGGCCGCCGTCATGCGCAAACAGCAGGAGGGTTGGGCAACCGACCAATCGAACGCTCGTTCGTGGCGAGCTCGACGGGCAGAACTTTGTGCGTGGATCGTCGCATCGGGTCACGCCCGCCCATGGCGGGGCCAGTCCTCAGATTGGTGTGGGTGAGTGGGAGTGTCAGTGAAATTTGATGTTCTGGGCAACGGCGACAGCACCAAAGAGCAGAACCTGGCTGACGAAAAACCAGCGGATTGTCTTTGTTTTGCTTGTCGCCAGGGCTGGTTCCAGCCTCGCGATTGCGGTTTCCAGCTTCGCTGTGGCGAGCTTTAATTCTTCGCTCGTGGCGAGATCTCTGCGCATGATGTCGTTGGCCTCCCCTAATACGGTGACGGAGTGTCGGACATGGCAGCATGATAGACATCGTGGCTGCCAAACGCAACTTACTCCCTGCCGACGAACTGGGCGGCGAAGCCCTCACGCCCGAGCGCCGCCAGCTACTCAATGATTTCCTCGTTTCCGACGCCCGCAAGATTGCACTAACCTCGGAAGGCCGCCGGAATGAAATGTAAAAAGCCAAGTCCTCGATTAACCAGATCGCGGCGATCCTGACCAGCTACAACTTCGAAACCTCGGGAACTACTGGGCAAAAGTTTGGCAGCGAGATCAGCCGTGATTCTGAATTTCGAAAAGTTATCGCCTTCCCCGATGAAGTCGCGTCGCGATTTTTGGCCAAGACGCTGAATTACAAAAGATATGGTTGCTGAGCAGGTAACGTTTTTCAATCTACAAAAAAGACCGTTCTGCCTCTCTCCGGTTGTCATGATGCGATTAAGAGCGCCCACGTTCAAAAAAATAAAGATACGAGTCGCACCATATTGATAACGGGGGAAGCGAGTGTGACTTAGGCCGCTTGTATTCGAATGGTTGCGGCCAGCCTTTTGCTCAAATCTCCTGAAAATTCAGAAGCCCGGTGCCAACTGGCCCGTGCCGTCAGCGTGTCTTTGACCCGCACTTGAAGGAGGTTTGCGATGGCCGCCCAGGAAAACCCCAATCGTCTGGCCTTTGCCGGGCCGATCGATCCGACGACCGGCTATCCACTGTGGTTCGAGGACGCAAATGGCGTGCGGCTCGAACTGGTCCTGGATGCCGATCCCTTGGCCCCCGTGATCGGCGAACTTCCCGACCCTGCCAGCCCGCTGCACTTCCCGAACAATTTCCCCGATGAAAGCTTTTACTATTCGGCCGAAGCCGAACTGGACGTGGGCGGCACCGGGGTGGTCGGACGAGCGCGGATCATCATTGCGCTTGAAGCTGCTTTTGGCGGGGCCGGTGCTCCTGCGCCGGGCGCGAACGTGGTCTTTGCCCGCATCCGGGTGAGGATGGACGATCTCATTCCCGGGGCGGTCTATGTGGTAACGCATCCCTATGGGGTGACCGCCGAGATGGCCGCTGACGACCGTGGGCGGGTGTTTGAAACGCTTGACCTCGGGATTGCCGAAAACAACACCGCGAAAGTTCTGGAGAGCGGCCAGGTTGCGCCATTTCTCACTTGGGATGCCGGTGCGCCTGCCGGATACATCGGCGATGGCGCGACCGCGCACAAGATCGCCGGAAGCCCGTTCGGGACGAATTTCGTCCGGATCGAAGGGCCAGGAATTGCCGATGGCAGCAGCCACATCGACCCCGCCGATCCGCTTAATCCCGACAAGGTATGGACAGATCTGTTTTCGGTTCAGGGCCGCTTGGCCAAACGATTAGGGGTGGAACCCCGCGCGGTGATCTATGACCAGCGCAGCGGGCCAACCTTCATCGATGTTCACGCGCAAACCGCACCCGGCCAGACGATCGAACTTGCCGGAACCGACATCCGTGTCGCGCTGGGCAACAGCGGCCGCGACTATGTCGGGCGTGCCCAGGTTGCGGCGGTTCCGGCCGACCTCGAGTTGATCAATACCGGCGATGTGCCGCCTAGCCGGGTTGGAGTGACCGCGATCGATCTGGTTGTCCTCGAAAGCGCGGTTCATGACATGACCGCGCAAACGCTGACCGTGACGGCGCACAGTTCCGATCCGGCGGCGGCCCTTACGCTCGAACCGCTGGGGCTCCCATTCACTGCGCCGCAGCAGGTCTATCCGGGCGTGATCGCCACTTCTGCACTGATTTCGGTCAGGTCCGACAAGGGCGGGAGCGGACAGCAAGCGGTTGAGCTGGGCGGCGCACCCATGCCCAATCTCGGCGTCGCGGCGAGCGCTGCGCCACCTGCGCAGGCTTTTGCCGGCATCGCGTTCCGGCTCGATGGCAGCGGTTCGCGGCTCGCCACCGCGTTCGCCTGGACTCAGACCGGAGGCGGCGCGGGGGTTCTGGCCCAATCAACCAGCGCCATTGCCGAGTTCACCGCAGCGGCCCCTGGCAACTTCCAGTTCGATCTGACCGTGCAGGGTCCGGGCGGGCCCGATAGCGCAACGATCAATGTCGTGGTTGCGGCAACGCCGCCGCCTGATACCCTGTCGTTCGATCTCTGCGAATATCGCACCGGCCGCCGCCAATACCGGGTGAGCGGACTGGTCGATAACCTGCCGAACGAGGTGATCGTCAGCATTGCCGGTTTCGAGCTGGGCCGCGGCACACCCGACATCACCGGAGCCTGGTCGGTGCGCCGCACGCTCACTGCCGCCGAGCAGGCGCAAGTGCCGGGCGTGGGCACGCAGATCGACATTGCCTCGAACACCGGTGCGGTGACCGCATCCGTCCAGATCCGCAACTAGGGGGGACCCGATGGCCAGTTCCTATAGCCTGTCAGGCACATTCGTCGAATGCTGCGACTGCTTCACCATCTGTCCCTGCTGGGTCGCGGATGCGCCCGATGAGGATCATTGCAGTGGGCTCTATGTCTGGACCTTCGATCCGGCATCGCAAATCGCCGGGTTCGATGTTGGCGGCGCGTCGGTCGCGGCGGCCTCGTACCACGGCAACGGTGCAGGGGGGCAGGCGGTCTTGTTTGTCGACCAAGGACTTGCGGCAGCGGCGCAGAATGCCTTGATCGAGGCGTTCGCCGGCCGCCGCGCCGGGCCATTGAAGGATCTGTCCAAGCTTCTCGGCACAATCATCGATTCAGGTCCGGCGAACATCGAGACGAATTTTGGGTCCGATGAATTTGAAGTCACTGTGACCGTGAAAGGCAGCGAGCTGGCTTCCGCCAAGGGCAAGGCCAAAGTTCTCGACAGGCCGCTTGAGCCGATGACCCTGAAAAACTCCGCGCTCGAAAGAGAACTTGGCATCCGCGGCGCGGTCGAGGTGCAGGAGATGGAAAACCTCGGCGTATCGGTCGCAGCACTTCCGGGCGGTCCCCTTCAGTTCAAGGGCCGGTCGGGGATGCGCGGCTCGTTCGTGTACCGATAGCCGCCGGTCGATGACACCTTTTGCCTTCGCACTGGCGCTGCGCCGCAATCCGGCCAGGTTGGTGGTGGCGACGGTTACGGCCATCGCGGCCAGCGCCTGGATAGCCGTTTTTGCGCTGCACGACAGGCTCCACGCCGGCGCAGTCTCCGGATACCTGTCGGCGCTGCCTGAGCAGCTGCGCAATGCAGCCAGTTTCTGCGGCACGCCGCCCGGCTCCGACGGCCCCGGCCTCGCCAAATGGATGGCAGGCTGGGCGCTGATGACGGTGGCGATGATGCTGCCCCCAGCGATCCCGCTGCTGCGCGCCTTCAAACGGCTGACTTCGGGGCGCAGTGATGACCGGCGGCTCACCGCCGTGACAACAGGAGCATTCCTTGCCGTCTGGATTGGCGCGGGACTGGCGCTCTATGCCGGGGGATCAATTCTCAACGGCTTGATCGGCAACGTCCCCGCGCTGGCCGAGCGGCCCTGGCTGCTCGCCGGAATTGCCGCTGTCCTTGCCGGTGCCTATCAGTTCAGCCCGCTCAAGATGGCCTGCCTCGATGCCTGCCGCAGCCCGCTGAGTGTTATCATGACCCGCTGGAATTCGGCGCAGCCCGCCCGGGCTTCGGCCAAGATCGGTCTGGCCTACGGTGCAATCTGCGTCGGATGCTGCTGGGCACTGATGCTGCTGACGGTGGTGACAGGTGCACTGGCGCTGCCCATCATGGCAGTCGCGGCCATTTTCATGATGCTCGAGCGGTTGTTGCCTTCGGTCCGGCCGCTGATCCCGGTCCAGGCCGGATTTGCGATCATCGTCGGGCTTTTGCTGCTGGCGGGCACGATCCCGCCAGGTTTCCAGATCGGATAAGGGGGAGAAAGACCATGTCGACCCGGGATTATGAAGTCGTCGCCTATTCGATCCCGATTGTCTACACGCTGGAGGGCGATCACGATCCCAATGGCATGGCGTTCGTGCTGGGGCCAATCGCGAAGCTGCTCGATTGGGCCAAGGCGCGCTGGTTCGATTTCGACGAGCTACTGCCCCGGCTTCATCACAAATTACAGCGGGCGCAGCTGGTCATCGAAGGGCTGCAGCGGCTCGACCTGATGGTTGAACGCATGGCGCACGGACGCGATGAGGATCGCCGCCTGCTGGCCGAGCTGGTCGCAAAGGAAATGAGCGGCGCCGCCGAGGCTGCCGGGGAGGATCGCCAGGGCGCTTCGTCTGAAAGCCCGCGCGCCAAGGCGGTACGGACCAATGTCGAGCGGCAGATCGGCGAATTACAGGTGGCGCTGGCCGATCTCGGCGACCTGGGCTTGCCGCACTGGCGCCCTGCGCCTGAACCCGTGCGACCCGGCGCAGAACCTGCCGATCCGTTCGAGCCCTTGACGGTAAAGCTTGTCACCCTGACCCCCGCGCAACGCCGTGAATGGGTTGTGCACTGGGAGATGCAGGCAGCGATGATCAGCCGTGCCATCGGGCAGTGGTTCATCGACCTCGACAACAGTGCCGCACCCCGCCGGTTCGATCCGGCGGCGCTGGCTGCCGCGAGCGGCATCCCGGCCAACTGGGTCAAGCGCCTGCTGCTGAACGATCATGCGGGCGCCGATCGCAGCGGACCATATGACCGGTTCAACCCGGTAAAGCCGATTCCCGCGCTCCGCCCCTTGGTGCTGCGCGCCTGCAAGGGAGACAAGGTGCGCATCATCCTCAAGAACTCGCTCAAGGCGCGTCCTGTGGGTTTCTTCATTCAGGGCGAGTGCAAGGCCACTGCGGAGGGACAGGGCGTTCACTATGCCGATGGCAGCCATCTGGGTAACAACCGCGACAGCCGTTGTCACCCGGGCAAGACCAAGGTGTTCACTCTGGATGCCGAACACGAAGGCGTCTGGCCGATCAACGATCTTGCCGATGTGCGCGGCAACGAACATGGCACCAACGGTCACGGACTGTTCGGGGCGTTCATTGTCGAGCCGCGCAGCCACAAATGGCGCGATCCGGAAACCGGCTATGACCTGACCAACCGGTCCTGGTCGAGCCAGCTCGATGTCGATATTATCCCGCGCCAGGAAACGCCAAATCCGCCGTCCTATGTCGATGCCGAAACCGACCACCGTACTGGCATCAGGCGCGCGTTCCGCGAGTTCACCACCTTCATCCATGACGAACCGGAAGTGCATTCGGGCCTGCATACCATTGGCGAGCACACGATCATGCCGCTGTCTTACCGGGCCGAACCGATGCACAACCGGTTGCCGCACCGGATGCGGCACTACGCCAACAATACCCGCAAGCGGCCCGGGTTGCCGCCTGCCGGAACGATCGACCGCACCGCCTTCAAGTGGGATCTGGGTGACGAGCTAGACGAGCATTTCTGGACCGCGCGCAACAGCGCCGGCGAATTCCTGGAACGCGTCGCCGGTGAAGAGCAGCACCACAGCAGCTGGCTGTTCGGCGAACCTATAACCCATATCCAGCGCGCCTATGCGGGCGATCCGTGCCGGGTCCGCCTGGTCCACGCGGGCGTCAAGGAAACGCACGTCTATCATCTTCATGTCCATGAATGGCATGCGGTCGCGACCAACACGGCGACGCCTTCGTGCCATGGCGCCGAAGCCTACGACGTCAATGGCCGACCTCAGGACAAAGGCTCGCAACTGCTCGACTCCATCACGATCAGCCCGCAGACCGCAATGACCATTGTCCCGCTGTTTGGTTCGGGCAGCCGCCAGCATGCGATCGGCGACATCATCTGGCATTGCCACCTCTATCCTCATTTCCACCACGGCATGTGGGGTCTCTGGCGCAGCTATGACCGGCTCGTTGACGGATCGCGGGCCTTTCCCGATGGATCGCATTGCCCGGCGCTCAACCCGCTTCCAGGCCGCGACCCGCTGCCGACGACCATAGAAACGCCAGGCTTCCCGTGGTTCATGGACGGCGTGTTTCCGATGAAATCGCCGCCGCCGCCGGCTGCCCGCGACGATCAGCGCCACGGTCGCCGGATTCTGCTCGGCATGCCCAATGCCTCGCAGCGCGAGAAGGACGCGATGGCGCCCGGTTGCCGGACCGGCGACACGCCCGGCGCGCTGTTCGTCGATCTCGACGGGCTGGCGCAGCAATGGAACGCCGCTGCCGGGCTCCCGCCGCCGCGCAAGATCAGTTACGACATCGAAGTTCGTGCCGATAATGTGCAATACAATGCCGGAGGCTGGCACGATCCTCGCACGCACCGCTACCGGTTGATGACGGTAGAGATCAAGGAACCGACCGGGCCGGGCGGGGCCTACCAGACGGTCCACCACGAGGTCTTCGACTTCAAGCCCGGCGAGAATGCCGAACCGTGCTTTCCGCGGGCCAATCACGGCGACATCGTCGAATGGCGGCACCACAACAGTCTGCCATCGTTCCCGGCGGACGATTACGATGCCGGCCAGTTGCCGGTCGAATGCGGGCAGCACGTCCATCTGGTCAAGTTCGACGTGCTCTCAGCGGACGGTTCGGCAACGGGTTGGAACTATCTGTCGGGGGCCAGTTGCCGCGAAGCCGTCGGCCCCGACGCGCCCGGCGAGCATCGCACCGTCAGCCTGCATCGCTGGGTGGTCGACGAGGAATTCGGCCCGTGCTTCTTCCATGACCATCTGCTCGCCAACTTCCGCCAGAAACATGGCCTCTCGGCAGCACTGATCGCCGAACCGCATGGCTCGCAGTGGCACCGCGCCGATGATCAGAGCGTGACGGCCTGGGGCGATCCGCAAGCGGTGATCGTCCCGCCCGCCGCCAGCAATCTGCCGCCCTACCGCGAGGCGTGCCTGTGCATCGCCGATTTCGTGCCGCTGCTCGATGCCGGTGGGCGGCCGCTCAATCCTCCTTCCAGCTTGTCAGGCGACGACGATCCCGGATCGATGGGGGTCAATTACCGCAGCTCCCCGATGACCTTTCGCGGCCCCGATCCGTCTGGCTGGTTCAGCACTTCGGTGAACAGCCAGCCCAACATGGCGGGCGTCAAAGGCGATCCCGATACGCCGATCATCCACACCTACCCCGGCGAGCGGCTGCGCATCCGGCTGATCCAGGGCAGCCACGAGGAACAGCATGGCTTTGCTGCCCATGGCCTGCGCTGGCGGCGCGACTGGGGGCATCCCGATGCGACGCTGGTCAATCAGCAGACGTTGGGGATTTCCGAAGCCTTCACGCTGGATATCAATCCCGCCGATGCATCGGCCTATGGGGTTGGCGATCACTCTGTGGCACTTCTGCGCGATCGACGATATCTGGCTTGGCTGCTGGGGTCTGGTGCGTGCCTTGCCGCCGATCGCGGACAGTTTCGAGAAGCACGCTCCATTACCGGACCTGAAGCGCGGCGCTGCCGAGGCACGGGCCTTCCTCACCGATAGCGCGCGGCCGGTGCAGCCGACCATGCAGCAAAGGACTGACGCGCGAACTTTCGTGGTCGCCGCAGAACGCCACGAGCACCGCTATGCCGGGAACCTTCTGACCGATCCCTGGGGGCTGATTTATCGCGCAATCCCCCACCTTCCGGCTGATGAAGAACGCGCGCGCGAAGATGACGTCTGGGAGGTCCCCGAACGAAAACCGAATACAACCGAAACGCCGCTCGTATTACGCGCGCATCCAGGGGAGTGGATCAGACTGATCCTGGTCAACAACCTGGTCGAGGACGAGGACGAGGACGACGGCGGCGTCGAGTTTGGCCCGGAGCTTTCCCCGGCACGGCTGCCGCTCGAGCATCTCGATATCCTGTTCCGCCCCGATCGCCGCACCGTCAGTCCGCGGGTTTCGATCCACCCAAGCCTGCTCACCTACGACGTGCGCAATGCCGACGGCAGCTATGTCGGCCTCAATCCCGACACAACGGTTGGCCCGCGCCGCAAGCGGGGCGACCATCTGCCCGGACATCTAGGCATGGCGGCGGAGGCCGGGGCCGTCGTATCGCGCGGCGACCACCATGGCCGCCGCAACTGGCGCGAATACTGGTGGTACGCCGATCCGGCGCTTGCTCCTGCGCGGCACCAGGACGGGTGCGGGCAGGTCTGCTACCTCCATGATCTGGCGGACATCCGCAATCACCGCCATCACGGCCTGATCGGCGCGCTGATCGTCGAACCGAAGGATGTCCGGCCCTTCCGACCCGGGTCAACGGAACCTGACCCCGATGGCTGGACCGGCCTCGATGCCGAGCTGCGCGACCGGACCGGCAAAGTGGTTGCCCGCGAAAGCTGCTGGTTCGTGCAGGATGGTCTGCGCTTTTTCGTCAACGGCGACCCGGACTTGCCCATGCCAGACCTCAACCCCGCCGACGATCCCGAAGACAGCGGCCAGAAGGGCGTCAATTATCGCACCTATCCGGTAAACCGCGGCGTGATCGCGCGGGGAAACAGCAGTCAGTGTCCCGAGCCTTTTTGTTATGCCGAACCCGGCGACAAATTGTGGCTGCGCGTCATCGGCGCCAACGACAAGCCGCGCCAGCACAGCGTTGTCATCCACGGAACCAGCTTCGAGCAGGCCAGCTGGATGAATGGCAACAGCCCCCTCATCGGGGCAAGGTCGGGCGTATCACCCGTCCGGGTCGAAAATCTGGCCTTCACGCTTAGCCATAAAGGGGATCATGCCGTGCGGACCGGCTGCTTCCGCTGGGGATCGGAGCACGGCGTGATGGCAACTATAAAGGTACTACCAAGCTGATTGCTCCGATCAGTCAGAATAGAGTATAGCCTAACCGGACGTCAGGGTAGGGTCCGTTTATAAGTCAGTATCTCGTCAGATGGCTTTTCCTGACACAAGACGATTGGCGTTCTAGATCTCAATTTGACACTGCCATCGCGCGGAAGACGTGATCGTCTTCGGTTCGGTTCAGGACAAAAGAACTGGAAAGAGGCACCTCATGAGCGCGTTCTGGAAACGACTTCACTCGCTGACATTGCCGCCATTCAACGGGCCTCTATCGCTCGTTGAAACCAGACGTGCGTTCAGCTGCGGCGAATTGATGTTGAAGGATCGCATGGTTGTCACGTTTGGTCATGGCAAGTCCCGCCAGTTGGGTACTCTGCGAGCCTTCCGTTCCCGACCTCATCTAACGAAAATATGGTTCGTCAGTTATTCGTTGCGAAATCCACCAGATGTTGCCCGCAGGATCGCGCACCCCACCTTGGCGGTCACCATATGGCATGTCAGCGACCGCCATAACCTCCATCGCTCCGGCCTCGGTTGCCTTTGTCATCGATGCCTCGGCGTTCGCCACATAGAGGTAGAAAGCAGCGCCAGACGGCGGGAAGTCCGCGCTCGCTTCGCTAATCATCAGCGTGGCACCGTCGATGCGGATCTGACAATTGGCGATGCAACCATCCGGTGCGACACTTCGTCCGAGTTCCTCGCCGCCGAAGGCTTCGCACAAAAAGCGAACGTACCCGTCTGCTTCCAGCGCGAAGATGTAAGGGGTTACGGCTGAGAATCCGGTTGGCACGATCATGGGAAATCTCCTTCGGCCACGACCTGCACCGGATCAGAACTGAAATCTTGGAAAAATGTTACCGCTGCTTGACGAATGCGGTTGGCGGCAGACCGACGAAGCTGGTGAAATCACGGATCATGTGGGCCTGATCGTAATATCCGGCATCGATCGAACGACTGACCCAGCCATTGCCACCATTGTCATGCCCGGATTCAAGCAAGCGCCGAAAGCGAGCGATCCGCGCGTAAGTCTTTGGAGATAGTCCAGTGAATGCCGTGAAGTGTTGAACCAAGCGGCGGCGGCTCCATCCCAATAACTGGGCCACAGTATCGACGCGAGCCCCCGGCGCTGCGAGCAAATCAAGGCACCACAGCAGATCATCATCAGGCTCTGTCGCATCGACAAGCGCCGCTGCTAGCAGGCAGTGCACGTGCTGTGCGTCGTCAACGCCCGTCGGCATCCCAAACCGCTCTACTGCATGCTTGATGCCGCCACCGGCAAGCTCAGCAAGTGGCACTGCGCGGTCGGTGCAAGCACCAGCCACTGAGCCAAGCAAGCGCCACGCCGCTGCGGGCGACAGTCGCACCTGCACGCCAGCCTGCGCTCCGAATGACAGTGAAAAACAATAACGGCGGTGCAGTCCCGCATAGAAGGCTTCACCCGTGCCCACCTCGATCCGATCGCCACAGGCATCGACGATTGCAATTGGCGCCCCCGTATTGAAGATGAGAGTTGGCTCGAGCGCAGGCAGTTCACGCGATTGCGTCGGCACGCCTGGCTCCAGGCTGTAGGGCGTCAGACTACGAAACCCGGTGCGTTGCATAGTAGGCCATTGAGGTAACATTGCGGGATGTTACCATACAGGGAACCCGATGCACGAACATCCGAGCCGCAGCCAGCGACAGGCGACCTTCGCTAACATAGCCGACGTTCGAAGCTTGAAAAATGCTCGTCAAACCCTGCCGTACATTCAGGTGGGGACTACGCGGCACCAATGGCGACCATTGGGACTTTCCTGCCGTTCCCTCGCGACTTGTCGAACGGAAGGTTTGGCTCGCAGCGGACATCTGGTGCCTGCTCGAACAGGACCCCAGGACGACCGAGATTTGGCCCGTCTACGGACCGGCAGCTAACGCCGTTAGAGTTCGGGCATTTAGGCGAACGGAGCGGCAGCGAGAATATTCTGGCTCTGGACGATGACATTGCACCATCGCTTCGCCCGGGTGATCGCGTTGTAGAGCAGCCGACGCTTGTGTTCTCCATCGCCGCCCACCCGATAGGGCCAAATGACCACGACGCCCTCGAACTCCCTATTCTTGGCCTGCTGCACCGTCATCGCCGTCAGTTGATGCGACGTGCCGCCGCCATGCTGCCGTCGCAGCGAGACCTGCCGCGCAATGACGGCCTCAATCTCCACACGGGCGAAATTTGCGCGTCCACACGCGTGGACCTGGTTTTCGACCCACGACAGTGTCGCACGCACGGGGCCGGCCCGTGGCATCGCCCGCAGCGCTGCGCAGGCAGCCGCAGCCGGCACATCGGTCGCAAGATCGAGACCTGCGATGATCGCCTGCGCCTCGTCGCGGTCATTTCCTTCCCAATGGACGGTGTAAGGCCCGTTGTTATGTCTGCCGCACGGCCCCTGAGCGAGACGGGCGACAACCGACGTGGCAAATCCGCCTTGTAGCGCAGGTGTTATCACCGCGACGTCGCCGCCCTGCCGCCAGGCGATCGCATTGGCGAGCAATGTCGTGGCGAGCGGCACGCTGGCTGCCGGGGGCAGCAACTTGAACCCGGCGCCGTTGACCGGCGCATTGCCTGAGCGGATCGCGGTCGCTGCCGCCAGAAGACCCGGCGAATTCGTGCGGCGCACATGCACCAATGTCTCCGGCTCGGCGTCCTGTTGCAGCCAAGCAACCAGCGGGTTGGGGCGAAGCGCCTGATCGAGACACTGGAACTCGTCGGCGGCAACCAACGCATGGAC
This sequence comes from uncultured Alphaproteobacteria bacterium, assembly GCA_963791765.1. Taxonomy (GTDB): domain Bacteria; phylum Pseudomonadota; class Alphaproteobacteria; order Sphingomonadales; family Sphingomonadaceae; genus Novosphingobium. Next base: position 356,129 of record CAWBTL010000002.1, on the reverse strand, counting down.
GGCGCCCGCGAGCGCCTTAAGCATGCGCAGGCGCTCGGGCTTCAGATCCTGACCTTCGTCGACAAGCACGATCGGAAAGCTCGACGCGACCCAGGCGCAGACTTGCGGCTGCTCCAGCAGCAATCCGGCTGCTTCGCAGACGCCATCGAACTCGCCCTCGGTAGCAGGAGCGATGGCGAGCGCGCCTGCCAACCCTCTCCACCGGCGGTAAATCCGCCACGCAAAGGCGTCGATCGTGCAGCATTCCATGCGCCCACGCAGATTAGCGACCGAGCGCAGCCGCTCGGAAAGCCGCCGCCGCGACCCGTGCATAAATGTGAGCGCGAGAACGCGCTGCCCGTCGCTGAGCGGATGGGTTTCGAGCCGTTCCGCCAACATCTCCATCAGCCGGTAAGTCTTTCCGCACCCCGCACCGCCTTCGACTGCCTGGATAGTCACGGCGTGAAGACCTTGATCGCCGGATGGTCCGTGTCCGCCATGAACAGCGGATTGTCGATGCCTTGTGCGATTTCGGTGATGCCGTTCAGGAGCGATCGCGCTCGCGCGCAACATGCTTCATTTGCGCCGATCGCCCCGGCAATCGCTTCGTAGCTGGAACTATCCTTCTTGAGCCCGCCTGTTGCCCGCACCTCGTCCTTGAGGCGCGCGACAAGGTTGGCTACATTCGCGGGGGGGGTGTCGATCGGGATGGTCGGCAGGCAAGCGGCCGCGTCGGCATCGATGATCCAGCCGATCACATCCTCAAGCATCTGGCCGTCGGCCCAACGCAGGATGATCCCCGAATTCGGAGCGCCCGCCTGGGCGAGGGCATTGGCATAGCCCACGCCCTCCGGATCGCCATCAACCAGTGCGACCACGCGCGGGTGAAGTGGAGACATCGCCGCCACCGTTCGCACCACAGACCCGTCATGGGTCGGGATGACGCCGATAAACGCATCGAACCGGCATTCATCGGCTGCGGCCCAGCTCTGATGCAGATCGACGGCCCGGACGAGCAGGCCCAGCCATTCATAATCGGTCCTGCCCTCGGGGATCAGAACGAAGTCGTGCATGACCGCCGCGATCGTGTCGACGCGGTTCACCTGAAACAGCTTGCGGACGCTGTTGGGCGTGTCAGCCGGCAAGGTCGTTTGCAGGAGCGGCAGCGAAGTCAGAACGCCGCCTTCGTTACGCAGGATCGTGACGCCGCTCGGGTCCGCCAGCGCAGCGACCATCGGCGAGTGGGTCGAGACCAAGGTCTGGCGTGACAGTGACTGGATGCGATGCACCAGCCGCCGCTGCAACGCCGGTGGAACATGCAGTTCGGGCTCTTCCAGCGCCATCCAGAAATTTTCGTCGGCCTCGACCCGCAGTCGCCCAAACTGCAGCAGCAGCAACAGATGCTGCAGAGACAACAGTCCGCTGCCGTGCCGCTTCGCCGGAAGCGGTACGTCCGCCCCATTATGAGAGTAGTGCGATACGACGGATTCGAGCAGCCCGTCGGAATCGGTGGGCGTCACTCGCAGATGCAACGTCGGGTTCGTCCGGAAAAAGCCGCGCAGCTCCTGATTGAGCCGGTCGACGATTGGCGCGAGCCGTTCGTCCTGTTCGAGCCTCGCTTCCGGCGCGCGCAAACGGTCGCGCTCGGCAAGCACGGATTCCGAAGGCTGTCCGTCGCCGGCCGCGACAACACGGCGGAACAGTTCTGAACCGAACGATACGGTCCGGTCCCACGTCCGCGCCGCAGGCACGAAGAAGAAGCCGAGTTCGCGGATCAGACGGGCGGGAAGCGGGGTGGCCGCTTCGTCGTCGAACACATCGCCGACGCTGTCGTCGTCGTGGAAGTATCTCACCGTCTCCACCTCGAGCGAGGGCCGATGGAACCGCGCCGAGAAGGCGACTTGGCACGCGAGCTTCCATGCCGGATCGGTACGTGCGGGATGGACGGTGCCGGTCGCCGCGTTCCACCATTTGACGATGCCCCTGTCGTCGCGGAACCAGTCCGGACGCTGGGCCGGATCGTCGTCGTGGAACCCGATCACCGTTGCGGTCAGCCGAATTCGATCTGCTGGCTGCGGATTGCTGCCGTGAAAATCATGCTCGGTCAGCTGGCGGATCATGCGGTCGCGGCCAAACAACAGCGCCAGCGCCTCGATCACCGAGGTCTTGCCGCAGTTATTCGCGCCGACCAGCACCGTATGCGGCGAGAAACGGATCAAACCGTTCTGCACGCCCCGGAAATTCTCGATTTCTAAGCTGGCGATCTCCACTTCATCCCCCTCTGTCGATTGGATAGTTATCGGAGACGTATCTCCTCAAGCGAACACGTCACTCTGGAGGAGCCGATCCGAACCGCGCTGTGACAGAAGCATCCGCGATTGACGTGCATTCGGCGATCAGAGCATCCAGAACGTATCTGATCCGATCGCAATCATATTTTGATGGATCGAAGGTATCGGGCCGCAATTCAAGGAAGGCTTTTGCATAGCTTTCCTTATGCTCGAGCGCACCGTGGTACGCATCGGTCTCACGCTTGTAGTTTGTCCAGATTACGCGCGCCGGTGGATAATCATGCAACCGGTGATCCAGATAACATTCGATGGCAGCGGCCCGGCCATTAATATCAGCCAGGTGTTCTCCCTCCGGCCCTCTCGCCGGAAACTGTCGAAAATACTCGAGATCGGGGAGCACGATCGCCCGCATGTTCGGCGGCAGCGTTAGCAATCCGACCTTGCGGAACGCCTCAACGCCTTCGGCATCATTGTCGAGCACGAAAACCGTCTGGTTGTGCACGTCGATCTTGGCCAGCCCTTCCGCAAACTTGACCAGATTGCCGGTCCCCGAAAACGGATGGCGTTCGCTCACATCGATGAAGCGGAAAAAGTCGATGACGCCGGGCCTTAACAACAGCAGCGCTTGTCGAAGAATGTGGGCGTCCGAGCTGCCCTCGGTCGCAACGAGAAAAGTTTCACTGCGCCGTGCATCGCCCTGAAATTCGCTGATGGTCGCCCATCCGGCCTCGACAAGCGGCCCATATTGCCAGACGACATCGGTCGCACGATTGGTCCGGTTCTCAGCAAGGATCCGGAGCATCAAATACCGTTCTCCACCGAGCTTCGCTCTGCGGGGGTCATGCTCGGGTCATATCGTTCGCCACCCGGTGCGGCGGCGCAGATATGCGCGCCTACGCCGATACGGATTTCGCCTTGACCATCCGAGGACGCGGCGCTCGTCAATTTCCGGCAATCAGGATTCGAGCAATGGCCGCGCGCCTGCCGTTCCAGCCGCTTGCGTGTGGATTCTTGAAAATCATCTCTGTTGTTGCTGTTCGACATCGCCATCAAACTACAGGAAGGTAGGGGAAGAATGCCAGTTGATTGACGACGAGCGAACGAACCTTGGGTTAATTAGGATCTTCGGACTGCACCAACAGTACCGACGTTCAGCGCCTCATCAGGGCACTCTGAAAGCTGCCGGCCCGGAGATTTCATAAACGATCGAAGATTGCGCTTTCGCAATCATTGAAATGGACCACCTTTGTTCCGATATTTGAGGGAACAAGTGCGGCGGGGGCAAATGCGCGACATTCCCGACACGATCAAAGCCGGGGAGCTTAACCGCGACACGATGGTGCTTGTCCGCAATTTTTGTGCGAATGCCCGTGTCGAGAAGTTCGGCGGAACTGGCATGATTGAGCAGGCCACGGGTCTGCCGATCGGGCATCACAGTATGCGCTGTGATTTCGCGCCCGAAGGCGGCATGGCGTGCTGGGACCTGCGCGACGCCGTCATCGATTTCTACGACAGGAATTGCGCCGGCTGCGCGCACCGTCAGCCCCTGCGGTTGCCAAACCTGCTTGAGATCATCGCCGAGCGCGACCGCGCGCGCGCCGCGCGGGAAGCGCGCGACGCATCCCATGCCCGGCTTGCGGCCGAAGCGCTTGAGAAACGGGGGGCTGTCCGTGCAGCCCTTGCCCCGAACCTTGGCGCAATCGCGCGCACGTTGCTCGACGATATCGGCCTGTTCGATGCTGATCGCTCGTCGGAAAATTTCGAGCGCGTCACGCAGAGCGCACGGTTGGCGCCTGAGCATTTCACGCCCGAGCTGGTGCAATATGTGTTCGGCTTGGCGAGGGACCAGCCCTGGTTTGCCGAAGCGGCGCTCATCATTCTCGATGCCGTCGGTGCCGATGACAGCGACATTCTCACACTGGCTACCTCGATGCTGCGCCGGGGATACCCGCATCGCGTCGCGGTGGAGAAGCTGCTGCCGCGCATTCATGCGGTCTCTGCCGATGTCGTCCCCGATATCGTCGGCTCCGCCATCGACCTTGCCGATCCCGACGACCGTGAATTTTTCTACGGTGACGGCGAGCAGCGAATTCCCCGTGATCCCGCGTTTCTTGTGGCGCTCTTTCGACAGTTCCCCAGCGAAGTAACCGCAGCGATCGAGCGGATGCTGCTGAGCGGCAAACGTGCGTTGGTCGAGTGCGCTGGCCGCGGTCTGCACGCGTTGCGGATCGAGGACGCGAAGGTCGCCACGCCGATTCTGCGCACCTTGGTGTCGATTTATGTCCGTGCCCCGTCGCTGGTGAGCGACTTGAAGGATGACGACGACCGATTACCCGATCTTGCTGAGGCGGTGAACGATGCGTTCGACGCCTCGGCGCAAGAGGTCGATGCGCTGCTCCAATCGTTCAATGAGGAAGCACCACCGTCCCACCGCGCGCGGGTCATGATGGCCTATGCGCTCGCCGCCCATGTCGGATACAACGAGCCGCCCGTTGCCGCCAATTCGCCACGCCATTCGCTGGCACTGACTCGTCTGATCTGGGCGCCCACCGTCGAGCGCGACGACAAGGTGCTCGAAGAGGTGACGTCGGCGTTTCGCGCGGGTTCAAAGGGTCTGGAGTTTGTGGTGCGGGCGCATCTCGATGCGTTCATCGGCGCACTGTTCCTGTTGGATGACCGGCTGGCGGAGCTGGAGGCCGAGAAGAGCCAGCCCGGAGAGAATTTCCTAGCCGCGATGGAGCGCAACACGCGGCGCTCCGTGATGCGCGGGCTGATGGAAGAGTTCGTCGAGTGGGCAAGCGAGGCGGCAGACGGCGATGATGCGTCAGTCGCCAAGATCATCGGCATATTCGACACGATCCCGGATGGGCGCGACAATCTTCGAGGCGCGCTGCTGGGCGCGACGAAGGAGCTTTCCGGCGACCTCGCCGGATTGAAGCTCGTGTTGCCCCACCTCTACGCCGCGCTAGTCGGATCATCGGTGCTGGGTCGATCCTATGCCGCGACCGCCGTCGGCGAGTTGCCCTTCCGGAGCAGGGCGAATATTCCTGACCTCCTGTTCGAGGCGTTCGGCGCCTTGCTGTGGGATCAGTATGTCGCGGTTCACAAGGCAGCGGTGAACGCCTTTCACCGCTCGATCGTGCCCGAGCAGTTTCGACCGAACGCAGCGCGCGCCATCCTGAACCTGATTCACTATTATCGGGTCCAGTCGAACGAGGACCAATTCCTTGCCAACTGCGTCCGCATCCTCGCCGGCATGGCCGATCTCTTTGGCGAGGACAGCGGGGCGGTCAGGCGCTATCTGATCGAAGTCGCGATGGGGATCGACCCGCTGTATCTGCGCTCCGATATCCAGTCATTGTCTTACAGCCTAGGTTCCGAGCCCGAGTTCGCCAAGCTCGCGGTGCGCATGATCCCGCATCTCGCTGACCGTCACAATCAGTCCGACAAAGCCATAAATCTTCTGGGCAGGGTGACCCCTAACGGTCTGAGGGCGAACGCGCAGGCCTTTCATGACGCGGCGATTGCCGTACTGGATCGCGAGTTGATGACGGCGCTTGGCATTGTCGAAGCGTTTCTCCGAGCGGATATGCCCGATGAGGCTGACGCGCTCGTGACCGCGCTCCTGGCGATTAATGGTGACACGGTGAGAATGCGACGTCGCGGGACATTGCTGCGCTGGCCGCAGCTCGCGCTGCGTTTCGAGCAAGCTGTCTCTGCTCGGGATGCGGACGCGATCAGCGAAGCAAGCCGCGCCTGGAGCGAGACCGCCGCGGTCGACACAAAGGATAAGGAGGATGGGCGTGAACGTCGTGCTCGATCAGGCCTACCCTTCTAGGATCGCCGCGATCGAAGCGATCGCTGTCTATCCGGACACTGCAGGCGGCGATGAATTGCGCGTCCGGGCCGAAGCCGTGTCGTCGGCTGCCCAGCTTTTCGGATCGGCGGCCGCGGCGCGGGACTGGCAGGCGTTCGGGATTGCGCTCGAAATCTTGGGTCTGCTCGCCGACTGGAGTGAGGCGGTGCATAGCGCGGCGGTTGACGCTGATCGGTTCCTTCGTGCGGGCCGGCTTCGGTATCGCAGCTTCGCCGCCGACGCTGACCACTCGGCCTATGGCTTGGCGCTCGTCGCCGCGCTTGCCCCCATCGATGACGATCTCGACGTCTCGGCGGTGCCGGCGCTGCGTGGCGCGATTGCGCAGCTGGAAATGCCAGTCGCCATCTTCGGCATCGAGAAGCACGATCGTTTTGGCCCGCTCATGGCCGACGACGTGCCCGCCAAGCCCGAAGAGATCGCCGTCGCTTTTCTGGAGTTCATGATCGACGGAAAGCCGGCAGATACGGTGCATAGTCTGAGCACGGGGCAGGTTCATGATCTCGATCTGACCATCCGGGTGTCGCGCTGGCCCGAAGACGCTGAACGGCTCGTGATAGAACCCGTGTCAATCGAGCCGCCCAGCACTTGGGACTTCCAGCCGTTCGAGTTTCCGAAGCCTGACGGTCCACCGCCCTATGTGTTCCAACGTCAGGGCCGGATGGCTTTGCACGCCTCACAGGGGTTCAATGCGAGGCCGCTTGAATTCCGCTACGCAGCCGAGTTTCAGCCGCGACCGAAGCGCGACGAGTCGATCGTGCTCGCCGGCCAGCGAACGCTCCGTCTCGATGGCACCGACACATCGCGGCATCCGCTGACCGGCTATGGCGAGCTGGATGCGAAAATCATCGAGCTACGTGAGAAGCTGCGGCTTGAGCCACTGATTTCGGAAACCGATGTTCGCGACCTGCTGATGTTGCTTACCCCGGTGGCGAACCTCATGGGTCAGGCGGTGCAGGACAAGCGCTATCCAAAGCCTATCGACGAGGCCATGTTCCAAACCGATTTTCAGGCCTTTTTGCGTTCCAACGCCGCCATTGGCAGCAAGCTTGAGGTTCAAGGGGAGGTTGCGGGCGGCAAGGTCGACCTCAGCTTTCGAGGGATCAAGATCGAGCTCAAATCAGAGCAGTCAAAAAGGCTTCTCCCTGACGACTGCAAGAAGTTTGCGGAGCAGGCGGCGAGCTACGCAGTCGGGGCAGGCCGTCGGATCGCGCTCCTTTGCGTGCTGGACTGCAGCCCAAAGACGGTCGCCCCCTTCCCGGTAGCGGATGGAATGACGATCATTCCTGTCGAATTGGGGACCAGTCCCGTATACGTCCTGAGCTGCCTGTTTCAGGGTGGTCTTGCCCGTCCAAGCGATCTGTCGCCGTAAGACATTAAGCCTGAAAATGGCAGTCGGATGCCTTGGCTAGGCGACGAAGGCTCTACGAGGTAGCACCGTAAATTCGCTGCCGTCGTTGCCAGGACCTTATCTTGCTTCTCGATCTGAGTTATCTCGGTCTTGACAAATGGCAGGAGGCCAAGACGAGCGTGGCGAAGCCGCTCACATATTTCGGCGCGTGGGGCAATGTGCCCGTTGATGACTATGTGCGACCGTTCAGCATCCTCAATCCCACAGGCAGCGATGCCAACCGCAACAACCGCCGGCATCACTTCATTTCGGCCGTCTATATGGACGGCTTCGCCGACAAACGGGGACGCGTCCAAGTCTACCGCTGCGAGGCGCCCGAAGATCCGCATTCCATGAATCCGCGAGCGATAGGATTCGAGCGTGACTACTATTCGCAGAAGCTGCCAGAGGGTGGGCAGGAAAATCATCGCTTTGAAGACTTGTGGGGCACAATCGAAACGGTGTGGCCTGAGACAGTCCAGGCCCTCTCATCCCGTCGGTTGTCACCCGCCATCTCCTTCAATGTCCAGGGAATGCAAACGATCATGCGCGCCCGCATACCAGCGACGCGGGACCGTCATGCCTTGATGCTCGAAGCCAAACTGCGCGCTGAGCACAAACTTGCTGAAGAATTCGGTCTGCTTCCAGCCGACCTTGAGCGTTACGCTGGCCAATTCGACACCGTTCCTGTTGGGATCAACCCCCAGCAGACGCTTCTAGCGATGCAGAGTGAATTCAAAGACTTCGGCGACCTATGTCTTCGGTTGGGCTTTGAAGTACTTCATAACAAAACCAGCACGCCCTTCCTCACCTCGGACAATCCAGTCTGCAGCTATAACCCGCGCCATTCTCTGCATGGCCGAATTCCCTACGACCACTCTGATGAGGTCGAGCTAATCTTTCCGGTCACAGCGAGCATGCTGGTGCGGGGTTCCAGCAAACGCGGCCCGGTGAACATGATTTCTCGGCATCACGATGTCTCCGACAGCCGAACGATCCGGCAATTCAATCGGACGATTGCCCAGTTCTCTTATCGCATGACGATTGCTCAAGATCGGTCGAGTGACGATCTGGTGCGTACACACGCCGCCCTCGTGCCCACCATCACAACCGAGGTGCGCCGGCAGGACAAGCAAGTCCAGATTATATGCCACGACGTATTTGGACCTCGGCCGGTCCTCTCCCAGTTTATCGACACACCGGAAAAGGCAGCACGTCTTGAAGCCAAAATGGCTAACTCATCGGCACGCGCCGAATGGTACCTCGAATAGCAATTAAGTCTCGGCGTCAGGCCTCGCTCATGAGCGCCTCGCATTTCTCTATCCAGCCCAAGGCCAGCGACGTCTGCTTTTGGGCTCCTCGAACAGTCCACGGAATGGCTGACTTGAAGGCGCTTTGCTGACGGTGGCGCTGATCGTCAGGAACGGCAGCTTATTGCCTTTTTGCGTTCTGAAGGAGACGTTCCGGACTGTCCAACAAAGCGGACTCCGATGAGGGCCGATAGCAAATGGTCATAGTTCAAATTTGAGCACTGCCGGCGGGCGAACCTCGGCAGGGAAGGGCACTCGCAAGGTCAAGTTCGACCAAGTCTGTCCAATTGCGTCTTTGCAGATTCGTGAACCTATAGCGAACCTATAGCGAGGCGCTCTTGACCAATTGCCGCGACGTAGTTTGTAAAACCTTGATTTTCTGAGATATTTTGGTGGACGCACTAGGGCTCGAACCTAGGACCCGCTGATTAAGAGTCAGCTGCTCTACCAACTGAGCTATGCGTCCCCATGGGTATCGTCCGGGCTGGCCAGATGGCCTGCCCAATTCGCCGGGAGCGCCTCCTATAGCGATTGCGCGGCGCAGGGGAAGGGGCTGGCGCGCTAAAAATTCAGGGGAGGCCGCCGGCTTTTTTCCAGCGGTCCACCGCCATGATCGTGCCTACGCAGATCATGTTGGTCATCATCGACGAGCCGCCGTGGCTGACGAAGGGCAGGGGAATGCCCACCACCGGGGCCAGCCCCATCACCATCATCAGGTTGATCGCGACGTAGAAGAAGATCGTCGTCGTCATCCCGGTGGCGAGCAGGCGCGAGAAGCGGTCGGGGCTGCGTCGCGCGACGCTCAAAACCCCAGCGCAGCACGATCGCGAAGACCAGCAGCACGAACATTCCGCCCAGCAGGCCCCATTCCTCGGCCATTGTCGCGAAGACGAAGTCGGTGTGCGCCTCGGGCAGATATTCAAGGTGACTTTGCGAGCCATTGCCGAAGCCCTTGCCGAAGAACCCGCCCGAACCGATGGCGATTTTCGATTGGGTGATGTGATAGCCGGTGCCGAGCGGGTCGCTCTCGGGATCGAGGAAGGTGGTTACGCGGTTGCGCTGATAGCCGTGGAGCAGGGTAAAGAAGGCGATCGGCGCGGCGATGGCCGCCGCCACGCCTGCCCCCACGAACCAGCGCATCGGCAATCCCGCCAGGAACATCACCACCACCCCGCCGAAACAGATCGCCAGTGCCGTCCCCAGGTCGGGCTGCAGCATGACGAAGGCAGCAGGTGCTGCGATCAGTCCGGCGGCGGGCACCAGTCCGCGCCAGCTGGCGGTCATCGACGGCGGCAGGCTGTCGTAGAAACGCGCCAGCACCAGCACGATGGCCGGTTTCATCAGTTCCGAGGGCTGCAAGGTCATGAAGCCGAGATTGAGCCAGCGCTGGCTGCCGCCGCCGATTGCGCCGAGCAGTTCGACCAGGATCAGCAAGATCAATATGCCCGCGTAGGCCGGATAGGCGAGGAGTTTGAACAGCTCGCCGGGTATCCGCGAGATGACAATTGCCATCACCAGGAAGACGAGAAAGCGTAGGACATGCGTCAGCGCCCACGGTTGCATGCTGCCGCCCGCCGCCGAATAGAGCACGGCGGATGCGAACAGCACCAGCGCGGTCAGCGGCAGGATAACCTGCCAGGGCTGGCGCGCTACCGGCTCAGGGACGATCGAGCGGCTCACTGCCCCGGATTATCCGGCAGCCCGTTGAACGGCCGGGGCGCGGCTGCTGGCGGAGCATCGACGGGGATCGCTGCGGGCGGCGGGGCGGCGGTTTCTGCCACCGGTTCGGGGCGGGGCGTCTGCGCGGCCTGGACGATCGGCTGCGGCGGTGGCTTGTTGGCCTGTTCTTCCGCCGCTTCTGCTTCTGCTTCGGCATTTTCGGGGACTTCGGGCGCGCCGACACCGAATTTGGCGGCGTAGCTGCGGTATTTGGCTGCCATGCGCTGCTGCGGCGTGCCGCCCCAGCCAGTCTCCATTTCGGTGAGCACTTCCATCGCCTTGGTCTTGTCGAACAGATAGGTCATGACGTCGCGGGCCACCGGATAGGCGGAACCCGATCCGCCACCGTGCTCGATCACCACCGCGCAGGCATAGCGGGGTTTGTCGAAGGGGGCGAAGCAGATGAAGTGGCCATGGTCGCGGTATTTCCACTGGCCGCCCTTGCCGCGCCCGATATTCAGCCCGACGACCTGGGCGGTGCCGGTCTTGCCGGCGAGCAGAATTTCGGGGATCGGCAGTTTCGCCCGGCCGGCAGTGCCCGGGCCGTTGACGACGTCGCTCATCGCCTGGTGGACGAAGTCCAGATGTTCCTGGCTGAAGCCCATCGAAGGCGCTTGCGGCACTTTCGGATCGAACAACAGCCGCGGCATCAGCATCCGGCCGCTGGCGATGCGCGCCGCCATCACTGCCTGCTGCAGCGGATTGACCAGCATGTAACCCTGGCCGATGGTGGCGTTGACGGTATCGTAGATCGCCCATTCCTTGCCGTATTTGCGCTGTTTCCACTCGGGATCGGGGACCGTGCCATAGGACTGGCCGGCCACAGGCAGTTCGAATTCCTGCCCCAGCCCCAGCCGCTTGGCCATCGCCGCGATCTTTTCCATGCCGATCTTCTGGGCGAAGTAATAGAAGTAGACGTCGCAGCTCTGGTAGATGCCTTTGGCCATGTTGACAGTGCCGTGGCCGCGCCGGTTCCAGCAGTGGAACACCCGGTTGCCCACCCGCAGTCCGCCGCCGCATCCGACCGATTCTTCGGGATCGAGCCCGGCTTCGAGAAAGGCCAGCGCCACCATCGGCTTGACCGTCGATCCCGGCGGATAGAGGCCGCGCAGCACCTTGTTGCGCAGCGGGACATGGTCGTCGTCGGACAGCATCTTCCATTCGATGCGGCCGATGCCGTTGGAGAAGCTGTTGGGATCGAAGCTGGGCATCGACGAGGCGCAGAGCAGATCGCCGGATTGGCAGTCCATCACCACCACCGAACCCGATTCGAGGCCGAGGCGGCGCGCGGCATAATCCTGCAAGCCGCCGTCGATAGTCAGCTTGATCGGTTTTCCGGGAACGTCCTCGCGCGATTCAAGGTCGCGGACGATTTTGCCGCCAGCGGTCACTTCGGTGCGCCGCGCGCCCGGCACGCCGCGCAGCCGCAGTTCAAATTGCTTCTCGAGGCCGTCTTTGCCGATCTTGAAGCCGGGGGTCACCAACAGCGGGTTGCGCTCTTTTTCGTAGTCTTCCGCCGAGGCCGCGCCGACATAGCCGAGCAAATGGCCGACCGCGGGCCCAGTGGGGTAGAAACGCGAAAAGCCGCGCTGGGTGATGACGCCGGGAAGTTCGGGCAGTCGGATGCTGACGGCGGCGTAGCGCTCCCAGTCTACCCCCGATGCCGCCTCGACTGGCTGGAAGCCGCTTGCCTTCTTGAGCTTGTCCTTGAGATCGGTGATTTCGATGGCGGTAAGCTGGAGCAGGCGGCCAACCTCGTCGACGGTCTTGTCGCTGTCGACCAGCCGGCTGGGAATGATATCGACCCGGTAATCTGCACGGTTCGACGCCACCGGAATGCCCTTGCGATCGAGAATCCAGCCCCGGCGCGGCGGCACCAGGGTCAGATTGACGCGGTTGCTTTCGGCCTCGAGCTGATACTTCTCGTTCTGGGCAATGCCGATCCAGGCCATTCGCGCGGCGAGCAGCACCCCCAGTCCGCCCTGGATCGAGCCGATCACTACGCTCCGGCGGTCGAAGCTGTTCTTGAGTGTCGCCGAGCTGAAGTGCCGGCCAACCCCGCTCATCAGTCTATATCCACGAATGGTATCAGCCGGAACCGGTCGAACAATGCGACCAGCCGGCCAGACAGCGGGAAGATGCAGATGGCGATCACGGCCTGCGGGACAATTACCTGGAGCTGAGTCGAACCGCCCGCCGCGTTGGCGAAGCTGAGCGACAATATCAGATAGGCGCAGATAAGTCCGGCGGAAACCAGCCAGTCGAAAACAAAACTCAGCCAGGGAAAGCGTGCATCGATCAGGTCGAGCACGACCATCGTCAGCGACCACAACAGCATGGCGCTGCCGAAGGGCTGTCCGCTATAGAGATCGTCGAACAGGCCCAGCGGCATTCCCGCCCACACCGGCAGCAGACCCGGGCGCACCTGCCGCCAGGCAATCAGCAGCATGAAGGCGAACGGCGGCATCAGCGGTGCCGAGGCGATCAGCGGCCAGCTGGGCACCAGAGTAGCCAGCATGATGCTGACCCATGGCACTCCATGCGCCAGCAGCCGCGAGGGTTCGCGGTTGATCCGCTTGGTGAAACGCTGCGAGAGCGGCCGGGTGATGCGCTCCGCGATCATGGCGGGGGTGTATCGCCGGCAGCGGGTGCAGGGGCGGCTTCTGATTTTGCCGGCGGCGACCACGTCGGCTCGACAATCACGAACTCGCTGGCCGATGGATCGCTCAGCACCCGGGCGATGGCGCCGTCGCGGGTCAGGCTTGTGACCACGGCAATCGCGGTGCCGGGATGGTACAGGCCGCCCGAGCCGGATGTGACGAAGCTGTCGCCGCGCTTCAGCGGATTGATGCCGAGATTGATCAGCCGCAGCTGCAGCGTTCCGTCGCCGCGTCCTTGGGCGAAAGCGGGCACGCCGTCGCTGGCCCGGCGCACCGGCACGACGCTCTGGCTATCGGTGACCAGCAGCAATCGTGAGGTGGTATGGCTGACTTCGAGCACCCTTCCGACCAGCCCCAGTGGCGAGCGCACTGGCATTCCGGGGGTAACGCCTTCCCGGCTGCCTGCCGAAATGGTGGCCAGGCGGCGAGTGCTGGTCGGTGTCGAGGCGATCAGCCGCGCCACCGCCACCGCCTTGCGCTCGCCCTCGGTCAGGGCAAGCAGCGCCTTCAGCCGGGCGTTTTCCTCGGCAATCGCGCTGGCTTCGACCAGCCGCACCTTGGCTTCGTCAAGCTCGCGTTGCAGCTTGGCATTCTTGCGGCCAGCCGCGAAATAGCCGCCGATGGTATCGACGAGGCTGAGGCTGCCGGAGCGGGTAACCGCGGTCACCTGCCCGGCGGGCGCGGTAGCGTCGCTGCTGACGCCGCGCATTCCTGAAAAAGCACCGGGATTGACGATCGACAGGATCAGAAAGCCCGCACCAACAACCGCCCCGACTACCGCAGCGATATAGCTGAAAAAGGTGGTGTATTGCGCCCTGCGGGAATAACCGGAACGCCGGTTGGATGGCGGCGCCATAGCAAGGCTGCTCCCTTCAGGCGGTCATCAGCACGCCGCGATAGATCGGATCTTCCATCGCACGGCCAGTGCCGAGCGCGACGCAGGACAACGGATCTTCGGCAACGCTGACCGGCAGGCCCGTCTCTTCGCGCAGATATTCGTCAAGCCCCTTGATCAAGGCGCCGCCGCCGGTGAGGACAATGCCCTGATCGACGATATCGGCGGCCAGTTCCGGTGCGGTGTTCTCCAGCGCGATGCGCACGCCCTCGATGATCGCGCCGATCGGTTCGGACAAAGCTTCGGCGATATTCGCCTGGGTAATGGTGATTTCCTTGGGCACGCCGTTGACCAGATCGCGGCCCTTGATGTGGATCGTCTCACCGACGCCATCGGCGGGCACAGTGGCGACGCCGTAATCCTTCTTGATCCGCTCTGCCGTGGCTTCGCCGATCAGCAGGTTGTGGTGACGGCGGACATAGCTGACGATGGCTTCATCCATCTTGTCACCGCCGACCCGCACCGAAGTGGTATAGGCCAGTCCGCGCAGCGAAAGCACCGCGACTTCGGTGGTGCCGCCGCCGATATCGACGACCATCGATCCGACCGGCTCGGTCACCGGCATGTCGGCGCCGATTGCAGCCGCCATCGGCTCGAGGATCAGATAGACGGCGCTGGCTCCGGCGTTGGAGGCCGCATCGCGGATGGCACGGCGTTCGACCGAGGTCGAGCCCGAAGGCACGCAGATGACGATCTCGGGATAGCGGAACAGGCTTTTCTTGCCGCCGTGCACCTTGCGGATGAAATATTTGATCATCTCTTCGGCAACTTCGATGTCGGCGATCACGCCGTCACGCAGCGGGCGGATCGCCTCGATATTGTCAGGGGTCTTGCCCATCATCATCTTGGCGTCGTCGCCCACGGCCTTGACCCGCTTGATGCCGTTGATCGTTTCGATGGCAACCACAGATGGTTCGTTGAGGACGATGCCGCGGTCCTGCACATAGACCAGCGTATTGGCCGTGCCGAGGTCGATTGCCATGTTCTGCGAACCGAACTTGAAGAATCGTGACCAGAAATGAGCCATTGAAAAATCCGTAGTTTTTCCGGTCACTTGCCGCGTACATTTGCGGTAGCGGAAGGCCGGCAGGTTGGCGTGAACGGCGGGTGCTTAACCCATGCTACGGCGAAAGGCCAAAAATTTGTGCCGAAATGCAGGCTTATCCACGTCTCTTGTCTCGAATTCGCGGCAGTTCATCGCTAGTCGGTGGACATGCCCATTATCCGCCGCCTGCCCGAGGACCTTGTCAACCGCATTGCCGCGGGTGAAGTGGTCGAGCGTCCGGCGGCTGCGCTCAAGGAACTGGTTGAAAATGCTATCGATGCCGGAGCGGCAAATGTGTCGGTGCGGCTGGGCCAGGGCGGGCTCGACCTGATCGAAGTGACCGACGATGGCTGCGGCATGAACCCGGCCGAAATCGCCCTGGCGCTGGAGCGGCATGCGACTTCCAAACTGCCCGATGAACATATCGAACAGGTGGTCACGCTTGGCTTCCGCGGCGAAGCGCTGCCTTCGATCGCCAGCGTCTCGCGGCTGACTATCGAGAGCCGGCCCCGCGGGCTTGTATTGTCCGGATTGGCGGACGGCTGGCGGCGGGTGGTCGATCATGGCGAACTGGCGGGCGACGGCCCTGCCGCACTGCCGCCGGGCACGCGCATCCGGGTGGAGCAGCTGTTCGCCAAGGTCCCGGTGCGGCGCAAGTTCCTGCGCTCGGCGCGGTCCGAATATGCCGCCTGCCTCGATGTCGTGCGCCGCCTAGCCATGGCCCGGCCCGAGATTGGCTTCGTGCTCGAACATGACGGCCGCCGGGTGCTGCAGGTGCAGCCGGGCGACGATCTGGCCGGCCGCGTGTCGCGCATCGTTGCACGCGAACTGGCCGAGGACGGGGTTGTGATCGACGTCGAGCGCGGAGCGGCAAGGCTCACCGGCATCGCCGGACTGCCGACCTTCAACCGCGGCGTCGCCGATCACCAGTTTCTTTTCGTCAATGGGCGTCCCGTGAAGGACAGATTGCTGATCGGTGCGGTGCGCGGTGCCTATGCCGAGATGCTGGCGCGCGACCGCCATGCGGTGCTGGCACTGTTTCTTGAGCTTCCGGCGGAAGAAGTGGACGTCAACGTCCACCCCGCCAAGACTGAAGTGCGCTTCCGCGACCCCGCCTTTGTTCGCGGGCTGATCGTGGGCGGGCTGCGGCAGGCGCTGGATATGGCGGGGCAAAGGAGCGCGCAGTCGCCCGCCGCTGCGGCGATGGGGAACTGGCAGTCGGAGCCGCTGGGGCCGCAAGCGACCCCCGGGCTGCAATCGCTGTTCTCGCGCCAGTTTTCCGCTCCGGGCAATCGGGTCAGCGAAGCTGGGCAGATGTGGCGCGGCTACGAGGAATCCATCCTTGCCCCGCCCGCCGCACGCGCCGAAGCAGCGGTCGAGCTGGACGGCGATGCCGCGCGCTATCCGCTGGGGGTGGCGCGCGGACAGGTGGCGGGGACCTATATCGTCGCCGAGGCCGCTGACGGGCTGGTCATCGTCGATCAGCACGCCGCGCATGAACGGCTGGTGCTCGAACGCCTGCGCGCCGCCGGAGCGGGCGAGACTGCCGCCGCCGCGCAGGCGCTGCTGCTGCCCGAAGTGGTCGAACTCGACGAACCCGCCTGCGACCGGCTGGAGGAACGCGCCGCGCAACTGGCGGCTTACGGCCTCGCCCTCGAACGCTTCGGTCCGGCGGCGATGCTGGTGCGCTCGGTGCCAAATGCCTTGGCTTCGGGCGACATTCAGGCCCTGGTGCGCGATATCGCCGACGATCTCTCCGCCAACGGAGACGCGTTGCTGCTCGGCGAGAGGCTCGACCACGTGCTCGCGACCATGGCCTGCCACGGATCGGTGCGGGCGGGCCGCGCGCTGTCGGTGGCCGAAATGAACGCGTTGCTGCGCGAAATGGAAGTCACCCCGCGTTCGGGCCAGTGCAACCACGGCCGGCCGACCTGGGTCAAGCTGGCCCTGGGCGATGTCGAGAAGCTGTTCGGGCGGCGTTAGAGCGGTTTGCGCTAAATCTGCAACAGACCCGCTCATGCTGAGCTTGTCGAGCCGAAGGCGACCGAAGGTCAACCACAGGGTTGTTAAGGTGAACTCACCGGAGCACGAGGGTCCTTCGACAAGCTCAGGATGAGCGGAAATTTGAAGTTTGATTCAGATTAAACACAAGTTGATCTAGCTCCCCCGCAACCGGATCAGATCGATCGCCACAAAGCTCACCACCACCACGTCGTCCTGATTGAGCAACTTGAGCCGCGAGCGGTAATTCCCCATTTCAGGCTTTGAGCGGCTGCGGGTTTTTTCGAGCACTTCGCTCTCGATGCGCAGCGTGTCGCCGGGGTAGACCGGTTTGTGGAAGCGCAGCTCGTCGACGCCGGGTGAGCCGAGTCCGGCGTGGCCGTCAGTCGCGAAGTTTTCGACGATCATCGCCATCGCCATGGCGCAGCTGTGCCAGCCGCTGGCGGCGAGCCGTCCGAAGTGGGTCTGCGCCGCCGCTTCATCGGAAAGGTGGAAGGGCTGGGGATCGTAGCGCGCGGCGAAGGCGATGACTTCCTCGCGGGTGACCGGATAACTGCCAAAGCTTCGCTTCTCGCCGACGACAATGTCTTCGAAATGGCGCATGGTTCAATCCCCCAGCGAAAGTTTGGCGAACAGCGTATATCCCCACGGGCTTTTGCCATAAGCCGCGTCCAGCGCGGCCGGCTTGGCATAGGCCGAGGCGGAGCCGCCGAGCGCCAGTTCGAACGGGCCAAGGGGCACGCGGCGGGCGTAGCCGAGCTGGAACTTGCTGACGCGGAAAGTCACTTCGTGGAGCGGGTCCTCGTGGTCGGGGAACAGCTCATTGTTGGCGACGTTTTCGATGCGGGTGAACAGTGTGTTGTGCTCGTCCAGGTCCCAGTTGGCCTCGCCCAGCCAGGCCGTGCGGGTCTCGCCGGGGACGCCCTTCTTGGCGCTGAAGGCGAGCATGGCGGAGAGTCCCTTGCCACTGGCGTAGTGGGCGGAGGCGGTGAAGCGGCGTTCGTCCTCGCCGGGGTGGGTGAGGAATTCGGGCTCCTTGATCTCGGCATAGCTGGCCTGGATCGCCCATTGCGGCGAGGGGTTGAAGGTGCCGCGCAGCGACCAGCTGTCAAAGCGGGGCTTTTCGATGTTCCAGCGCCGCTCGTCGGGCTCGCGGCCGGTGAAGACCGAGCCTTCGAGCTGGAAACGGCGCGTGGCGAGGCCGACTGTCGCGACGCCGTAGGTGATGTGGGTTGAATCGAACCAGTGGTGGGTGATCGGCGGTTCCGGATTATACTTCGCCGAGCCGCGATGCATGAATGCGCTGGGGCCAATGGCCGGTTCGCCGACCGGGCCGCCATAGAGGAACAGGCGGGTGTTGTCGGCAATGTTGACGTCGATCCGCGCCGCCAGTTCCATGAACAGATCGTGCGGGTGCTGGCGGTCGATCAACGGCTGCCCGCCTGCAGTCTCGCCGGTCGCGAAAAGGTTGGGATAGCCCGAGGCGTCCATCGCCGGTTCAAGGCTGAACATGCTCTTGAACTGAACGCGGCCCCAATCGGTCTCGCGGCTCGCCGAGAGCATGGCCATCGAGGTGGCGTAGAATTTGTCGTCGCCGCGTGGGCCGGAGTGGTCGGTGTATTGGGTGGAGACCGAGCCGTGGGCCATCAGCATCCAGCTGCCGGACATGAGGTGGATGCCGGGCATCGGGCCATCATTGGCGGGCAGGCGTGCGGTGCCGGAACCTTCCGAAAAAGCGCAAATATTTCCGGAGGTGAAGGGTTCGTCATTTCCATCGCCCCAGCCGCCTTTGAAGGTTGCTTGGCAGCGCGCGAAATGAATGGTGCGGGATTGATCCATCGGCATTTCCATCCCCGGCATGTTCGGGTCCATCCCCGAATGGTCATGTTCCTGCGCCATGGCTGGGGAAGTTATCGTCAACAACGGGACGCAAACGCCAGTTAGCAAACGAGAAATATCGCAACGCATATCAGACTACCAGCACACAATCCCCGTAGACCGCCAATGTGGCATCGTGGGTCAGCAATACGAATCCTTCGTGCCTGGCCGTGGCCACCAGGAAGCGGTCGAACGGATCGCCATGATGCAGCGGCAGATCGTCCACGGCGGCTGCATGGACGGGCAGGACGGGCAGCACCTCCAACCTCGCACGCACCAATGCGCGAAAGAATTCCTGCCCCGAAATCGGCATGTCGCCCGGCTTTCCTTATCGGATCGCCCACTTTACGGCGACCTCCCAGATTGAAATGCTGCTGGCGGTAACGGATGCGGAATTGTCATCCAGTACGCGGACGGCTTTGCCGGACAAACGAGGGTCATTGGTCATACGCCAGAGAATTATGTGTGTATCGAGGAGGAACCTCACTCCTCCTCCCCGTAAAACAGCTTCTCGATTTCGGGATTCAGTGCGTCGATGTCGTCTGGAGCGACCCACTTTCCCTTTTCCAGCCCCCAGATCGGCTTGGGCTTGCGGTCGATTGGGACGAGACGCGCCGCCGGAATGCCATTCTGGGCAATAATGACTTCCGTTTCAGAACCAGCCTTGATCGCAGCTACCAATCGCGAAAGGTGCGTCTTGGCTTCGTGGATATTGACGTAGTTCATGGATGTGAACTTAGTTCAACTTAGCTAAACAGTCAAGGCGCGCCGTTTAGACATTGAACCTGAAATGCAGCACATCGCCGTCCTGCACGACATATTCCTTGCCTTCCTGCCGCAACTTGCCCGCCTCTTTGGCAGGGTTCTCCCCGCCCAGCGATACGTAATCGTCGTAGGCGATGGTCTCCGCCCGGATGAAGCCGCGTTGCATGTCGGAGTGGATTTCGCCCGCCGCTTCGGGAGCCTTGGCGCCCTTGTGCACCGTCCAGGCGCGCGCTTCCTTGGGGCCGACGGTGAAGAAGGTGATCAGGTGGAGCAGATCATAGCCCGAGCGGATGATGCGGGCGAGGCCGGTTTCGTGGAGGCCCATTTCCTCGAGGAAGACCATGCGTTCATCGTCTTCCATGCCGGTCAGCTCGCTCTCGATGGCTGCGGAGACGATCACCGCGTTGGCATGTTCGGCCCTGGCCTTTTCGAATACGCGCGCCGAAAAATCATTGCCGCCCGCCGCCGCTTCCTCTTCGACATTGCAGACATAGAGCACCGGCTTGGCGGTGATCAGCTGCGCCTGCGCGAACACCCGCGCCTCTTCCTCGTCCTTCGGCACGGTGAGGCGCGCCGGCTTGCCCTCGCGCAGCAGTTCGAGCGCCTGGCCGAGCACGCTGGCGGTGATCTTCGCCTCCTTGTCGCCCTGCGCCGCCTTTTTCTGCGCGGCGGGCACCCGCTTTTCCAGGCTTTCGAGGTCCGACAGCATCAGTTCGGTCTCGACCGTTTCGGCGTCGGACACCGGATCGATCTTGTTATCGACATGCTGGATGTCGTCATTCTCGAAGCAGCGCAGCACATGGATGATGGCATCGACCTCGCGGATATTGCCGAGGAACTGGTTGCCCAGCCCCTCGCCCTTCGAGGCCCCGCGCACCAGACCGGCGATATCGACAAAGCCCAGCTGAGTCGGGATGATCTTCTGGCTGCTGGCGATCCCGGCAAGCGCATCCAGCC
The DNA here is from genome assembly GCA_963791765.1 of uncultured Alphaproteobacteria bacterium. Taxonomy (GTDB): domain Bacteria; phylum Pseudomonadota; class Alphaproteobacteria; order Sphingomonadales; family Sphingomonadaceae; genus Novosphingobium. The sequence continues at coordinate 335,365 of CAWBTL010000002.1, read as the reverse complement.
GCGCATCGGGCACGCCGACATTGCCGACATTGGGCTCGATCGTGCAGAACGGATAATTAGCCGCCTGCGCCGCCTGCGTCTCGGTCAGCGCGTTGAACAGGGTCGACTTGCCGACATTGGGCAGCCCGACGATACCGCATTTGAAACCCATTATTCGCTCCGCGTGTGTGTGGGGGGCGCATAGGGCGATGGGGCGGGGATTGCTAGGGGTGTGGATGCAGGGAGCAATGCACATACAACTCGAAGTTCATTCGGGCGCTGGCGCTTCCTTGAGCCAAGTAACCACTATTCGTTCGAAATCGACATAGTGAATTCTTCGGGTCTCGAATTCGAGTGCTTCGGCGATTGCGGGTAGGTCTGCAACGAAGCGTCGATAAGCCTGTATCAATCGTTGCCCACTGGGAAGTTTGCGGTGGGAAACATTCGCCAACCAGTTTCGCGCTTCCATGATCGCAAGCTCCGGCTCGCCGCTGTGTGCGTGTATGTCCATGCCAGCGAGGTCCGAAATGAAGCGTTGGTATCGATATTGCTCGATATCGAAAATTAGCAGGCGCTTTTCCTTTTGTCCTTTTCCGCCAAAGCGTTTGGCCCCCAGAAATATCCCTAATTCCAATGGCATGTTGAAGCGGGGCAGCTGATTTGCATAGTCAAGTTCTGTACGGGAAAGATCGTGAATGCCATAACGGCATTGCTGAATGATCCCATACAGTTTTTCCAACCTCGGTTGGCCGCCGTCATCAAGTTCTCGCGCGGAACGTGGACGAAATCCGTTTGCGTAAACAGCAAAAATCAGGGCTTCAAATGTGGTGGCGTATTCTTGGTCAAAAGGGCAATTAATGAACACATCGTCAATGGATGTGCGATCAACGACCGCCAATTTATTTCTTCTTGGCAAGAACGAGTTTGACCGCCGTGTTCGCATCCCTGATCGAAATCGAACCTGTCTTTGAAGCTGGCATCATGATAAATTGGCCGGTGGCAGCGCTACGGCCAATGACGCCATGCTTGCCGACTTTCTTCGATACAGTTTCCGGTGCATGTGTAGCCATAGTTTGCATGTATCCACAAACGGTGAAAATTGCAAGAATGCTGGATATGCCCGCCCACAGTTTTGGACAACCTCACCCCGCCAACCTCACAGCCACATCGCTCATAAACCGCGCGTCGTCGCCCTTCGCCAGCCACGCCGCCTCGGCCGCGACCGCGCCCAGCATATCCGCCAGCGGATCGATCTCGTCCTTGGCGTAGTTACCCAGCACATAGCCGGTGACCCGGTCCTTGTGCCCCGGGTGGCCGATGCCGAGCCGCACGCGGCGGAAATCCGGGCCCATATGCTGGTCGATCGAGCGCAGCCCGTTGTGCCCGGCGGTGCCGCCGCCTTGCTTGACCTTGACCTTGAAGGGGGCAAGGTCAAGCTCGTCGTGGAAGACGGTGAGCGCGTCCATGTCCAGCTTGTAGAAGCGCAGCGCCTCGCCGACCGAGCGGCCGCTTTCGTTCATGAAGGTGGCGGGTTTGAGCAGCACGATCCGCTCACCCGCAATGCGGCCGTCCTGTGACCAGCCGAGGAATTTCTTCTGCACCGGCCCGAAGCCATGCACTTCGGAAATCGCATCCACTGCCATGAAGCCGGCGTTGTGCCGCTGCATGGCGTATTGCGAACCGGGATTGCCGAGGCCGACCCAGAGCTGCATCGCCTAGCGCCGCAATTTCGAAGATATTACAATAGATTGTTCACGCGGAGACGCGGAGACGCGGAGGCGTTGCGCTTTTGGCGAAGCCACTTTCATTCTCCAACGCTCCAAGATGCTTCAAGGTCGGAGTTGCAGGGTTTGCCTGCGGCGCAAAGCATTATCTCCGCGTCTCCGCGCCTCCGCGTGAACCAGAATGCACCTGGCCCCTCCCGATCGCGGGAAGGGCCAGTGTAACGTCAGCCCTCAGCGGGCTTTTCTTCGGTGTCGCCCGTTTCGCTCTTCAGCGCAGAGGGCGCCACGATGGTGGCAATGGTGAAGTCACGGTCGGTGATCGCCGAGACCGAACCGGCGGGCAGCGCGACATGGCTGATGTGGATCGAATCGCCGATATCGAGCCCGGTGATGTCGATCTGGATCTCGTCGGGGATCCTGTCGGCATCGCACACCAGTTCCAGATCGTGGCGGACGATGTTGAGCACGCCGCCGCGCTTGATGCCGGGGGATGCGTCTTCGTTGATGAACAGCACCGGCACATCGACCGTAACCTTGGCGTCCTTGGAAAGGCGCAGGAAATCGACGTGGATCGGGCGCTCGCTGACGGGATGGAAGGCGACGTCCTTGGGCAGGGTCCGGATGGACTTGCCGCCGACTTCGAGCATCACGATCGAGTTGGAGAAGTGGCCGGTGCCAAGCTGGCGGCGCAGTTCCTTCTCTTCGACGTGGATCGACAGGGGTTCTTCCTTGCCGCCATAGACAACGGCGGGGACACGGCCTTCGCGACGCAGTGCACGGGAGGCTCCCTTGCCAGCCCGTTCGCGCGTCTCAGCCGGCAGGGTAAGCGCTTCGCTCATAACTCTACCTTCCAGATATGCATTGATAACACTTCGCCCGCCACGCCTCCAGGGATGACCATGACAGGGAAGCGCGCGCCCCTATAGGCAATGCGGCGGAAATGCAAGGCTACTGTAGCCGCGTGATCCTATAGCCGCGCGCCGCCAGCATCGCCGGCAATCCCTCGCTCCCCGCCATATGCGCAGCACCAACCGCTACGAATGGCCGGTTGCCCTTGCCGAGCATCGCCGCGATCTTTCCGCTCCAGTCGCGATTGCGCCCGGTAAACAGCGCCTCGCGCAGTTCAGGGTCGGCGAGGAGGCCGCGGCGGGTTTCCTGCTCGATCATGGCGATATTGCCCTTGCGCCAGGCTTCGGCGAGGCTGCCGCTTTCCGGGCCCTGGCTGCCGCCATCGGCAACCACGAGTTCCAGCAGGTCACGCTGTTCGGCCTCGGGCAGGGCGTCGAACAGCGCCAGCTGGCCCGCCGTGCCTTCGAGCTCGACCACCCTCTTGCCGCCTGCCCCGGCCAGCACGGCACGGTCGATGCCATGCGCGGCGTCCAGACTGCCCTTGCCCACCTGCGCAAGCGTCAAAGCCGCCGCCCAGCTTTCCACGTTTGAAAAGCCGTCATCCTTGAGCCCGCCCTGCCTGAGCAGCCGCGCCAGCGCCGGACGCAGCTTCGGTTCGATCCGCGCCGACAGTGGCGGCTGACCGGGCGTTTGCGACATTTCCGCGAAAATCCGTGCAGTCCCCGCGCCATCCGCCGGATCGGCGATCTCCACCACGATGCGGTCCGATGCCGCCAATGCCCGGTCAATCGCCGGCGAACGCCAGTCGGCAGGCCTGGCCAGCGCGTGGATGGTGCCGAACAGCCAGCCGCGCGCGCCGCCGGGAGCTTCGATCTGCCACAGCGCCGGAGAGGCTGACTGCGGCGTCTGTCCGCAAGATGCCAGCGCCAGAACGGCGACCAAAGCGAGGGCAGGGCGGCGCATTGTTGCTATTGCACCCGCCTTGTGGAAATTCCCTTGCGGGCAAGCTGGCGCTGCACGCTGCCCTTCCCGGCGAGATGACCGGCACCGACCGCGACGAAGACCGTTCCCGGCCGGTCGAGCCGCGCCCTGATCCACTCGGCCCAGCTCTTGTTGCGGTTGATCAGCAGCGCTTCCATCAGCGCCGGATCGTCCTCTTCCGAATTGACCAGTTCGGCCAGCTTCTCGGCGTCGCCGACCTTCCAGGCCGCGACGATCTGTTCGAGCTCGGCGCTGAATCCGGGCAGCTGTTCGACAACTTCGTTGAGGTAGCGCCTTTGCACCTCGGGCGGCAGGGTGTCGAACAGGCTGAGCTGGAACTCGACCGTCTCCAGCGCGCGGCGGGGCCGACCCAGCTGTCTGGCGCGGGCGTCGAGGACGCTTTCAACACCGTTTTCCGCAGTGTAACCCTCGTGCAACTGCGGCAGGGTGGCGAGGCCGATCGCGGCAAACCACGGCTCATAGGCATCGAAATGGGACTTCGACAGGCCGTACCGGGCCAACACCGCTTCCAGGCGGGCTCTCTCATCCGGCTGCAGCATGGTACGCAGATTGCCGCCTTTTGGCAGCAGCGCCTTGGCCGAGACCAGCCCCTGTAGCTGCGCCGGATTGACGTCGAGCACTTCGGTCACCAGCTCGGCCGAGCCCTCGAAGGCCTGGGCGAGCTTGCCATCGTACCAGACAATCCCCTTGGGCAGGGCGTGGACGGTACCGAACAGGTAGATAGTGGTATCGGCATCGGATACCCGCCACAGCGCCGGGCGGGCGGTTGGAGCAACTTCGACCCGCTGCGGTCCGGTCGGCTCTTGGGTCCGGGCCACTGCCGGGGTAAATGCAAGGCAGGTCAGAACTGCGGCGAGCGCGAGCAGGGCTTTGCGAAATGGCTGCATGGGACAGGACTTTTCGGATTTGGGATGAGCGATCGCTGAATGACGGGCAAAACTTAACGATATTGCCTATGTATAGCGCCGCCACAGCCAGACGCCTGACCATACGAAGCAAAATACCACAAACAGAATCATCGCGTCCGGTTCGGCCACGAGTTGCCCCCTGGCGAGAACCCACCAGCCCGACGCCAAGGCAATATAGGTGTAACCGCCCCATATCGCCCCATCGCGGTAGGCGCCCGCCTCATGCTCGTCGATGTTACGATGCCAGACGATTGTTGTCGGCACTATCGTGGCGGTTGCGAGAACAAACAGGCCGATGGAAACGGCGGGCGGCCAGTCACCCTGCAGATTCTGCAGTCCGTGCGATGCGCCCTGCGTATCGCCGAAAATACCGAGGGCCAAACCAATCAGCGCGCCAATTCCCAGCGCAATCAACAGCATTGCCCGTGCCCGCTTGATCCGAGGAGGCTGCGGCTCGTTCCTGTTGACCAGCCGTCTTGTTTCCCGCACGCCGAGCCATGCGAACAGCGCTGCCAATGCCGGTAAGGCGAAGGCAACCAGCCAGGTGACGGGCTTGTGATGATCGTTTTCCAGCATCTTCTGCACATAGCCTGTGGCGGCGCCAGCACTGAAAATAGCAACCAGGGAGAAAGCGGCGATCTTGATTACGGAGACCAGCAAATTCGGCTGGGTTTCGGTCTCCTCCGGAAGGTCAGAATTTGCCATCATCGAATATCTCCTCAATCGATTGGTTGAACAGGCGGGCGATGCGGAAGGCGAGGGGCAGCGAGGGATCGTGCTTGCCGGTTTCGATCGCGTTCACGGCCTGGCGTGAAACATCGAGACGCATGGCAAGATCGGCCTGGCTCCAGTTGCGTTCCGCTCGCAGAATCTTGAGGCGGTTGTTCATGTCACTCCTACCTGTCATTATGTCAGGTATACATGACCATATGTCGCGATTCGTTGACAGTGTCAAGACTACCTGACACATGCCGTGCCAGGTTGATTTGCCGCCTCGCATCCGCCAAAGCGCCCGCCATGACGCAAAGCGCCGAACCGCTCAGTTTCCAGGACATGATCCTCGCCCTCCACGCCTTCTGGAGCGCGCAGGGCTGCCTTGTCTTGCCGGGTTATGACATGCGCATGGGCGCGGGCACCTTTCACCCCGCCACCACCCTGCGCGCGCTGGGGCCGGAGCCTTGGAAGGCCGCCTATGTCCAGCCGAGCCGCAGGCCCACCGACGGCCGCTATGGCGAGAACCCCAACCGGCTGCAGCATTATTACCAGTATCAGGTGATCCTGAAGCCCAATCCGGCCAACCTGCAGGAACTCTATCTCGAAAGCCTCGCCGCCATCGGCGTCGATCCGCTGGCGCACGACATCCGCTTTGTCGAGGATGACTGGGAGTCGCCGACGCTCGGCGCCTGGGGGCTGGGCTGGGAAGTGTGGTGCGATGGCATGGAAGTCACCCAGTTCACCTATTTCCAGCAGGTTGGCGGGTTCGATTGCAAGCCGGTGGCGGGCGAGCTGACCTATGGGCTGGAACGGCTTGCCATGTACATCCAGGGCGTCGACCGCGTCTATGACCTCAGGTTCAACAACGAGGGCGTCAGCTATGGCGATGTTTTCCTGAAGAACGAGCAGGAACACTCGAAATATAACTTCGAAGTGGCGCATACGGCGTCGCTTTTCGAAGGCTTCGCCCGCGCCGAGGCCGAGTGCCAGCGCTGCATCGAAGCGCAGGTGCCGCTCGCCGCCTATGACCAGGCGATCGAAGCCAGCCATCTGTTCAACCTCCTCCAGGCGCGCGGCGTGATCTCGGTGCAGGAGCGGGCCAGCTACATCGGCCGCGTGCGCGACCTCGCCAAGGGTTCCTGCGCGGCGTGGATCGAGAAGAATACCGAGCAGTGGGCGAAGGATTATCCGGGGTGGACGGTATGACCGATTTCCTCCTCGAACTGCGCTCCGAAGAAGTTCCCGCCCGCATGCAGGCCGGGGCGCGGGCGAGCCTTGAGAAGCTGTTCCGCGAGCAGATGGTCGCTGCGGGGGTTGCCTTGGGCGAAATCACCGTCTGGTCCACCCCGCGCCGTCTTGCGCTGATCGCGCGCGGGTTGCCCGAAGCCACTGCCGCTGTCAGCGAGGAAGTCAAAGGCCCCAAGACCAGCGCACCGCCGCAGGCGCTGGAGGGCTTTTTGCGCAAGACCGGGCTGACCCAGGACCAGCTGACCGAGCGCGACGGCGTGTACTTCGCGATCAGCGAAAAGCCCGGCCGCGCCACCAGCGAGGTGCTGGCCGAAGCCATTCCCGCCATGATCCGCGCCTTTCCCTGGCCCAAATCGCAGCGCTGGGGCGCGGCGTCGATCAGCACTGAAAGCCCGCGCTGGGTGCGCCCGCTGTCGGGGATCGTCGCCATTTTCGGGCAGGAACTGGTCGAATGCGAAGCCGGCGGAGTCCGCTCGGGATACGCGACCATGGGCCACCGCTTCCACCACCCCGGCGAGATCACCATCGGCGGAGCAGCGGACTATCAGGACAAGCTGCGCGCCTGCCATGTTCTCGTCGATCACGCCGAACGCGAAATGCTGATCCGCACCCGCGCTGCCGCCGTGGCTGGCGAAGCCGGGCTGGTGCTGGTCGAGGACGAAGGGCTGGTGATCGAGAACGCCGGGCTCACCGAATGGCCGGTCCCCTTGCTGGGTCGTTTCGACGAGCACTACCTTGAGGTTCCGCCCGAGGTTATCCAGCTAACTGCACGGACAAACCAGAAGTATTTTGTCTGTGAGCAGGACGGGAAACTTGCAAACGCCTTCGTCTGCACCGCCAATATCGAAGCGTCGGACGGCGGCGCGGGGATCGTCGCCGGCAACCGCAAGGTGCTCGCGGCAAGGCTCAGCGATGCCCGCTTCTTCTGGGAGCAGGATCGCAAGAAGACGCTGGAGGAACACGCCGAGGGGCTGGCGCGGATTACATTCCACGAGAAGCTGGGCACGGTGGCTGAAAAGGTCGAACGGGTGGCCAGGCTGGCGCGCTGGCTGGTGGAAGAGGGGATCGTCACGTCTTCCCCCCTCCCGCATGCGGGAGGGGCCGGGGGTGGGTCAGCCAAGCCAAGCGATGTGCAAGGCCTTGATTCACCCACCCCTAACCCCTCCCGCAAGCGGGAGGGGGATTTGGCAGCCCTCGCCGAACAGGCCGCGCGGCTGTGCAAGGCCGATCTCGTCACCGAGATGGTCGGCGAATTCCCCGAACTGCAAGGCCTGATGGGCGGCTACTATGCCCGCGCCGAGGGGCTTGATCCGCAAGTCGCCGACGCCATCCGCGATCACTACAAGCCGGTCGGGCAGGGCGATGACGTGCCGACTGCGCCAGTGACGGTAGCGGTGAGTTTGGCGGATAAGCTGGATACGCTCGTTTGCTTCTTTGCCGTTGGCGAAACACCAACAGGTTCAAAGGATCCATTCGCACTTCGACGCCAATGTTTAGCTATTATCCGATTGCTCGACATAAACTGCATTCGGCTAGCGCTGATTCGAACAATCGAACGAGTGATATTGGCGCTTGTGTCATCTCAAGTTGCAACGATTGATACACCGACTGGAGTAGTTTTTAATGGGACCGGCGAGGCGCTAAAAGCCGTAGGCATATTAGGCGATCCTGAAGGTGGCGTCAGGCAGCTCTATCAGATTGATGGACGCTTCATCGAAGTCCCATTTGAGCAAGAAAGTGCGAAGAAGCACTCCGAACGGATCAAGGTGCTTTCAGGAATTGGAGATTCCGTTAGTAATCTTCTCGACTTCTTCGCCGACCGCCTCAAAGTCCAGCAACGCGAGGCCGGCATCCGCCACGACCTGATCGACGCAGTCTTCGCGCTCGGCGGGGAGGACGATCTCGTTCGGCTACTCGCCCGGGTCCACGCCCTCCAGGCCTTCGTCGCCACCCCCGACGGCGCAAACCTTCTCGCCGGTTACAAGCGTGCTGCGAATATCCTCAAGAAGGAAGGTTTCGAGCAGACTGACTCTGCACTACCAGAACCCAACCCCGCTCATCCCGAGCGAAGTCGAGGGATGCCGGGTGACGGGGCGGGTGTGGTGCCAGGTGTCTCGACTTCGCTCGACATGAGCGGGGGTGGGGAGGCGAACGGGCCTGATGAAGCAATTTCCCTTTCCTACACCCCTGAACCAGCGGAAAAGGCGCTGATCGACGCGCTTGCCCTCGCTGGCCCCAAAGCCGCCGCAGCAGTGCAGGCCGAGGACTTCGCCTCCGCCATGGCGGCGCTGGCCACCTTGCGCGCGCCGATCGATGCGTTTTTCGATGGAGTGACGGTGAATGATCCCGATGCAGACAAGCGGCAGGCCCGTCTCGCTCTGCTCGCGCGGTTCCGCGATGCGGTGCATGGGGTGGCAGACTTTTCGAAGATTGCGGGCTGATCGCGGGAAAAAGTGGAACCTGTCACTTTTTGGCAAGTTTAACGCATTATTTCAATCGCATATGCCCCAGGACACCTGGGTGACACAGTGTCGCCTTTGTCACCCTGATTTGCAGGAAAATGGCATCTGAAATGACCAATCAAGTCTATGCTTTCGGCTGCGGCATTCGGCAGGCTCAGGGTGAGCGGGTCATCGACCCGCGCGCCCGCGACAAGACCATTGTCGGCGGCAAGGGTGCCAACCTGTCCGAGATGGCCGGAATTGGCCTGCCGGTGCCGCCGGGGTTCTCGATCACCACCGAGGTTTGCGTTGAATATCTCGCCAAGGGTGCGCATTTCGACGAGGGCTTGCGCGGCGATGTCGCCAGCGCGCTCGGCCATATCGAGGCGGCGGTAGGCAAGAAATTCGGCGATGCCGCCGATCCGCTGCTGGTTTCGGTGCGCTCAGGCGCGCGGGTGTCGATGCCGGGGATGATGGACACCGTGCTCAACCTTGGCCTCAATGATGCTACCGTCGTTGGGCTCGCCGCGACTTCGGGCGACGAACGCTTTGCCTGGGACAGCTACCGTCGCTTCATCCAGATGTATTCCGACGTGGTGCTGGGCATCGACCACCATCTGTTCGAAGACGTTCTCGAAGTGGCCAAGGAAGACAATGGCTTCTTTACCGATATCGAGATGCAGGCTGATAACTGGCAGGCGCTGGTGGCGGAATACAAGCATATCGTCGAAGGCGCGCTGGGCCGCCCGTTCCCGCAGGACGTGCAGGAGCAGCTGTGGGGCGCAATCGCGCGCCGTGTTCGACAGCTGGGATTCGGACCGCGCCAAGGTCTATCGCCGGCTCAACGACATTCCCGGCAACTGGGGCACAGCAGTCAACGTCCAGGCCATGGTTTTCGGCAACATGGGCGAAACATCTGCGACCGGGGTGGCCTTCACCCGCGATCCCGCCAGCGGCGAACGCGCCTACTACGGCGAATGGCTGGTCAACGCCCAGGGCGAGGACGTCGTCGCCGGCATCCGCACTCCGCAATATCTGACCAAATCCGCCCGCGAGAAGGCGGGGGCCAAGCCGCTGTCGATGGAAGAGGCGATGCCCGCAGCCTATGGCGAGCTGGCCTTGGTCTTCGACCTGCTCGAGCGCCATTACCGCGACATGCAGGACATCGAATTTACCGTCGAGCGCGGCAAGCTGTGGATGCTCCAGACCCGCTCGGGCAAGCGCACCGCCAAGGCGGCACTGCGCATGGCGGTGGAAATGGTTGAGGAAGGGCTGATCGACGAGGCCGCTGCGGTGCGCCGGATCGATCCGATGGCGCTCGACCAGCTGCTCCATCCGACGCTTGACCCCAAGGCACCGCGCGACATTCTCGGGCGAGGGCTGCCAGCTTCGCCGGGCGCGGCTTCGGGCGCGATCGTGCTCGATGCCGACAGCGCCGAAAAGCTTGCCGAACGCGGCGAGGCGGTGATCCTGGTCCGGGTTGAGACTTCACCTGAAGATATTCATGGAATGCACGCAGCCAAAGGGATTTTGACTGCACGCGGCGGCATGACCAGCCACGCCGCCGTGGTCGCGCGCGGGATGGGGCGACCGTGTGTTTCGGGTGCCTCGGGCGTGTCGATCGACATGGCCAGCCGCACCCTCAAGATCGGCAATCGTGCGCTGAGCGAAGGCGATATCATCACTCTCGACGGCGCTTCGGGCGAGATCATGGCGGGCGAGGTGGCGACCATCGAGCCCGAGCTGGTAGGCCATTTCGGCGTGCTGATGGGCTGGGCCGACCAGCATCGCCGCATGAAAGTGCGCGCCAATGCCGAAACGCCGGCAGACTGTCGCATCGCCCGCCAGTTCGGTGCCGAGGGCATCGGGCTGTGCCGGACCGAGCATATGTTCTTCGACGCCGGGCGGATCAGTGCCGTGCGCCAGATGATCCTGGCCGAGGACGAGGCGGGCCGCCGCGCAGCGCTGGCGCGGTTGCTGCCCGAACAGCGCGCCGATTTCCAGGCGATCTTCGAGGAAATGGCGCCGCTGCCGGTTACTATCCGCCTGCTCGACCCGCCGCTGCACGAATTCCTGCCGCATGGCGATGCCGAATTCGCCGAACTGTCCGACGCCATCGGCATCGGTGTCGATACCCTCAAGCGCCGCGCCGGGGAACTGCATGAATTCAACCCGATGCTCGGCCATCGCGGCTGCCGGTTGGGGATTACCTTCCCGGAAATCTACGAAATGCAGGCGCGCGCCATTTTCGAGGCGGCCTGCGATGTCGCGGCGGCATCGGGCGACGCGCCGGTACCAGAGGTGATGATCCCGCTGGTGGCGACCAAGCGCGAGCTGGAGATCCTGCGCGCGCTGGTCGACCGGGTGGCGGTGCAGGTCTTTGCCGAGAAAGGGCGGACCCTCGACTATCTGGTCGGCACCATGATCGAGCTGCCGCGCGCCGCGCTGATGGCCGGCGAGATTGCCGAGGAGGCGATGTTCTTTTCATTCGGAACCAACGATCTGACGCAGACAACTCTGGGAGTTTCGAGGGACGATGCGGCGCGCTTCCTCGGGCCTTACGTCGAACAGGGCATCTATCCGCGCGATCCCTTTGTCACCCTCGATATCGACGGGGTTGGCCAGCTCGTCAGCATGGCGGCTGAGCGGGGCAGGGCGGTGCGGCCGACCATCAAGCTCGGCATCTGCGGCGAGCATGGCGGCGATCCGGCCAGCATCGCCTTCTGCGAGGCGCAGGGCCTGGATTACGTCAGCGCCTCGCCATATCGGGTGCCGATAGCCCGTCTGGCGGCGGCGCAGGCGGCTTTGGGGTAGGGGCCTTCGACAGGCTCAGGCGGAGCGGAGTTGGAATTTGGTTGAGAGGTTCATTGGCACATACCAACATCCGCTCAGCCTGAGCCTGTCGAAGGCCGCCAACCGCTCAGAGTAACAATCTCGAACCGCTCGGTAACCGGCCCACCGAATGCTTCCACCGCCCGGGCCAGTGCTCCCCTGCTCAGCACAGGCCCGGGACGGGCCAGCACATTGGTCAGCCCCTGCGCCCGCAGGTCCGCCACCAACCCGCCGAGCGAGCGGAAGCGCACTTCGACACTGCGACTGTCGATCACCGGATCGGCAAAGCCCGCGCGCTGGAGCAGCTGGCCGCCGGCGCGGACATCGACCATCGGGTGGATGCGCGGGGCAGGGCGGTCGCCATCGGCAGCGAGCATGGCCGCGCGCAGGACTGGCAAGCTGCCCGCGCCGATAAAGCTGGCGATCATCAGCCCGCCCGGTGCCAGCGCGCTGCGCAGATGGATCAGCGCGCCGGGCAGGTCGTTGACTGTGTCGAGCGTGGCAAGGCTGGCGATGAAGTCGAAATCGCCGAAGGGGAAGGGCTGTTCTTCGGCAAAGCCCATGGCGGGCTCGGCAATGGTCACTTCGGCGCCGTCTGCGGTGAGTGCCGCAGCCAGCCTGCCCGTCCAGTCGCCAATGACCAGCGCTCTGGCCGGCTGGTGGCGCAGGAATGCGAGTCGCTCGATGACATCCTCGACCATGTCGGCGAGGATGTAGCGCGGGGCATCGGCATGCGCCTGCAGCGCCAGCATCCGCCGCCGCACAGCCATCCGTCGGGCTGGGGAGAAGATTACGGGCGGTCCTGACGAAGCCATGCTGCCCCCTGCCTTGCCGTCACCATCGGCGCAAGCGCTTGCGGTGGCGGCGCGTCGGGTTACAACCGGCGGGAATGGCATTTGTCCAAAGCCTTGCCCCGATCATCGACCTGATCTTCCCGCCGCGCTGTCCGCTGTGCGGCGAGGGGCTGTCGGAGCAGGCCGGGCTATGCGCCTCCTGCTGGAACGAACTGGTGCTGCCGGGAGAGCCCAGCTGCACGCTGTGCCAGCGCGCCGTTTCCCGATGGCATCGACGATGGTGCGATCTGTGCGCCCTGCCTGGCCCAGCCGCCGCGCCATGACGGCATCGCTGCGGGCACGCTCTACAATCCGGCGTCGCGGCGGCTGGTGCTGGCGTTCAAGCATGGCGGCAGGATTGCGCTCGCCCCGATGATGGCGCGGCTGATGGCGGCGCGGCTGTCGGTCGCGGGGGAGGGCTGGATATTCGTTCCAGTGCCGTTGCACCGCTGGCGGCTGTGGCGGCGCGGGTTCAATCAGGCGGGGCTGCTGGCGCGCGAGATCGCCCGGCTGCGCGGCGGAGCGCTGGCGGTCGATGGGCTGGTGCGGCGCAAAGCCACGCCGGTGCTGGGCGGGCTGGGGCGCAAGGCGCGGGCACGGGCGCTGGTCGGGGCGATCGGGGTCAACCCTGCGCGGGCGGCGCGGCTGCGCGGTGCAAAGGTCGTGCTGGTGGACGATGTGCTGACCAGCGGTGCGACCACCGACGCCTGTGTTTCGGCGTTGAAACGGGCCGGGGCGGAGCGGGTGGTGGTGGCCTGCTTCGCTCGCGTCCTCGACGAAGCCCTGCCGCATCTGTGAGGGCCTCACCTTTGAGGAGTTCCAAAGGAAAACGCCCGGAACCGAAGTCCCGGGCGCCCTCGTGACGAAACTGCTGAACGCTGGTTTCCCAGAACAACGACGGCCCCCACCGTCGTCTCGTCCGATCCCTCATCCCCGGCTTGCCCAGCCTGAAAGGGGGCGCTTGCCGGATTACCCTGAACCATGGCGCTTTTTGGACGGCGCCCCTGCTTCGGCTCGCAGCCCTTACGAGCCACGCCGTGTCTTTTCTCCGACAAAGCCAGCAAATGAAAGCGGCTTTGCTTACGCTGATAGATTTTGGTCAGCATCTGTGGTTATCGTGCAACAACTTATGATTTGTAGACTTCGCAAGCCAGGATATCACAGCCCATGTCCAGCCCATCGACAGCCCTGCGAGAACAGGGCGGCGAGTTCCTGCCGAAGTTCGATTCTGGCGGCTTTGTAACTGCAATTGCAGTGGATTGTGACAGCCGCGAGGTGCTGATGGTCGCCTTCATGGATGCCGAGGCGCTCGCGAAAACCCGCGAGACCGGGCTCGCTCATTTTCACTCGCGTTCGCGCGGCAGGCTATGGCTTAAAGGTGAGAGTTCGGGCCATTTTCTGCGAATTCGAGGAAATCCGCGTCGATTGCGATCAGGATGCGCTGGTGATGCTGGTGCGTCCCGAAGGTCCTGCCTGCCACACCGGCGAGTCCAGCTGCTTTTACCGGCGCCTTGATGGCGACTCGCTCACGCGAATCGGAACTTGACGTTTACGTAAAGGGCATCTAAATGCCCTGCCATGGATATAGTCACCCTTGACAAGCCGTTCCACGATGGAGCGCATATAGACCGTCCCGATGCCCGGCAGCGGACGCAGTTCACCATCTCGGACCTGACCGCCGAATTCGGCGTCACCGCGCGGGCGCTGCGTTTCTACGAGGAAGAGGGGCTGATCGCGCCTGCCCGGGCCGGGCTGGCGCGGATCTATTCCAAACGCGACCGCGCCCGGCTGGCCTGGTTGCTGCGCGCCAAGAACGTCGGCTTCAGCCTGACCGAGATCAAGGAGATGATCGATCTTTACGATCTGGGTGACGGCCGGGTCGAACAGCGCCGCGTCGCGGTGGTCAAATGCCGTGAGCGGGTCGATCAACTCAAGCGGCAGCGCGCCGATATCGACGCCTCGATCGCCGAACTTTCCGCCTTCATCGATCAGATCGAAGCGCTCGAACTGCCCAAGCCGCACCACTGATCGCATGCCAATTTAAGGACTGACCCATGCCCATCTACAAGGCGCCGGTGCGCGACACCCGATTCATCGTCAACGAAGTGCTCAAGCTTGAAAGCTATGGCAATCTGCCCGGCTTTGAGAGCGCGAGCACCGATATCATCGATGCTGTGATCGAAGAGGGCGGCAAGTTTACCTCCGAAGTCGTCGCCCCGCTCAACGCGCCGGGCGATGCTCAGGGATGCACCCGCCACGCCGATGGCTCGGTGACGACGCCGGACGGATTCAAGGAGGCGCAGGCCCAGTTCCGCGAGGCGGGCTGGGGCACGCTTTCCGCGCCGCCCGAATTCGGCGGGCAGGGCCTGCCTCATGTGTTGGGCTTCGTGCTGGAAGAGTTCCTGTGCTCGGCCAACCAGGCCTTCGCGATGTATTCGGGGCTGACCAACGGCGCTGTCGCCGCGATTCTCGCCAAGGCCTCGCCCGAGCTGCAGACGAAATTCGTGCCCAAAATGGTGTCGAACGAATGGCTCGGCACGATGAACCTGACCGAGCCGCATTGCGGCACCGATCTCGGCCTGATCCGCACCAGGGCGGTGCCGCAGGTCGATGGATCCTACGCTATCACCGGCACCAAGATATTCATTTCGGCGGGCGAGAACGACCTCGCCGAGAATATTATCCATCTGGTGCTGGCCAAGACTCCCGACGCGCCCGAATTCGAGCAAGGGCATATCGCTGTTCATCGTCCCCAAGGTGATGGTGAATGACGATGGCTCGCTGGGCGCGCGCAACGCGGTGTCTTGCGGCGCGATCGAGCACAAGATGGGCATCAACGGCAATGCAACCTGCGTGATGAATTATGACGGCGCGACCGGCTACCTCGTCGGCGAGGAGAACAAGGGGCTGGCGGCGATGTTCATCATGATGAACGCGGCGCGACTGGGCGTCGGCATCCAGGGGCTGGCTCAGGCCGAGGTCGCATACCAGAACGCGGTCCATTATGCCGCCGAACGCCGCCAGGGCCGGGCGCTGACCGGACCTGCCGAACCCGCCGAGAAGGCCGATCCGCTGTTCGTTCACCCTGACGTGCGCCGCATGCTGATGGACGCCAAGGCCTTCACCGAAGGCATGCGCGCGCTGGCGCTGTGGGGCGGGCTGCAGGTTCAACTCATCCACTCGGCCGAAAGCGAGGCCGAGCGCCAGATGGCCGACGACCTCATCAGCCTGCTCACCCCGGTGATCAAGGGTTACGGCACCGACAAGGGCTTCGATACTGCCGTCAACATGCAGCAGATCTGGGGCGGGCACGGCTATATCAGGGACAACGGCATGGAGCAGTTCGTCCGCGATGCCCGGATTTCGATGATCTACGAAGGCGCCAACGGCGTGCAGGCGATGGACCTTGTCGGGCGCAAGCTTGCCCAGAACGGCGGGCGGGCGATCCAGGCGCTGTTCGCGCTGGTCGATGGCGAATGCGCGGCGGCGAAGGGCGATCCGGCGTTGGCTGGCCTCGCCGGTCAGCTCGAAAAGGCCAATGGCGAGCTCAAGGCGGCGACGATGTGGTTCATGCAGAACGGCCTCGCCAACCCCAACAATGTCGGCGCGGGCGCGCATCATTACATGCATATCGCCGGGATTGTCGCGATCGGACTGATGTGGCTGCGCATGGCAAAGGTCGCGTCGCAGGCGCTGGCGGACGGGGCTTCAGACAAAGCCTTCTACGAAGCCAAGCTGGTGACGGCGCGCTATTTCGGCGAGCGCTTCACCCCCGATGCGGGCGCCTTGCGCCGCAAGATCGAGGCAGGCAGCGAAGCGATGATGGCGCTGCCGGCGGAGATGTTCGCAACGGCGTAAATTGCCCGCTGGCTTCCTTGGCGGGAATGGTTAGGTTGCTCTCCAGCGGATGAGGAGAAGCGCCCGATGTTTGTAAAATTCACCAGTTCCGACCGTGTCCCCACGGCCATCAATGCCGCACAAGTCACTTTCATCTCCTCGGTCACCGACGGCACCCGCATCCGCTTCGGCGAAGGCCGCAGCATCACGGTGGTGGAGCCGATGGACGAGGTCATCGACCGGCTCAACCGGACCCGGCATTTCCCGGTGGAGTGAGGGGGGTGGGGCCCCGGCGGCACGCAGGCAAAGTTCCGACGCCAAATCGAGAACGGAAAATTTGCGGAGAATGCGCAGTTAAATAGCCGTCTCATGCGGTATTTGAAGCTTGATTACGACAAGAATTCGCCAATATTTCCGCCTTCTGGCTGTTGATGGATCTATCCCAATTTGCCGAGCCAGAAAGCCGCATGCAATATGCAAGCAAAAATCCTGACACCGCTCATCGCTGCAAGCCTTGCCATCCAGGGTTGCGCGACGATCAATCGTGAGCCGTTCACCGAAGCGCAGCAGGTTGAGGCGACGATCCCCGGCATACCAGCAGCACGCTTCTGGGCGGATGCGCCTGATGCCGGCCGGAAGATGTCGCCCGCGCTCGCGGGGCCGATGGGCGAGAAGACGATGCTTGCGCTGTCCGGCGGCTCGGACAATGGTGCCTATGGCGCTGGCCTGCTCAACGGATGGACTCGTGCCGGAACAAGACCGGAGTTCTCGATTGTTACCGGGGTGAGCACCGGTGCGCTGATCGCGCCGTTCGCTTTTCTGGGGTCAGACCAGAACGCCACGCTTGAACGTATCTTCACGACGATTTCGGCGAAGGACATCTATCGCAGCAGATTCGCGCCGGCGATCCCCCTTTCGCCGAGCGCCGCCAGCACCAAACCGCTGGCCCGCCTTATTGCATCAGTGATGACCGACGCGCTGATCGACCGGATAGGGAGCGAGCATGTGCGCGGCAGGCGGTTGTTCGTTGGCACTGCCAATCTTGATGCCCAGCGCATGGTGATCTGGAACATGGGTGCGATCGCGGCGAGTGATGCACCGGGCCGCCACGCGCTTTTCCGCCAGGTGCTGCTGGCATCCTCGGCGATCCCAGCGTTCTTCACGCCGGTGATGATAAACGCCGAGTACGGCGGCCGAGCGATCAGCGAGATGCATGTCGATGGCGGCACCACCGCACAGATTCTGACCTTGCCAGACGAGGCAATTACCGGCGATCGCCCGGCAGGGGCCAGGCCGCTGCATATCTATATGATCGTAAACAACAAGCTGAACGGCGAGTTCAAGCTTGTGAATCCCAGAACAATCCCGATTGCCTCGCGCTCGATCAGCCTCAATTTGCGCAGTTCGATGGCGGGCACGGTCAATTTGAGTTACCTCTACTCCAAGGCCCACGGCATCGATTTCAGCATGAGCTTTATCGACAAGGACTATCCCGATGAGGGGCACAAGCTGTTCGACAACGCTTATATGCGCGGGCTCTACGACTTCGGACTGAAGCTTGGGCAGAGCGGCGATTTCTGGAAAAAGCGTCCACCGGATCAGGACGAATAGGCGCGCGGGTTCCTCACTTTGATTGGGGTCCGCGGCATTCTGGAATGCTGAGCACCTTTGAGGATTGCTTCGCGCCGCCTGCCAAACCTACCCGAACACCTTGTCGAACAGCCCTAGCAGCGCCGCCCAGAATTACCGAATTATCATGACAGGTGCGAAGACCCCTTAATCCAGGCCACATCCCCTTCGCGCAACCCAGCTTGCAGTATAACTGCACCGTCGGACAACCAGCAGACCGCGCTCCCGCTCACCCCGCCCTGACCTCCGCCAGCAAATCCGGATGCCGGTCCAGCACCTTGAACAGCTTGACCAGCGCCAGCGGCGGTTTGGTCTTGCCGTTTTCGTAGCGCGAGAATGCATTCGCGCCGCCGCCGAACAGCTCAGCCGCTTCCTGCTGATCGAGGCGCAGCTTCTTGCGCACTGCGGAGATAAACGCGGGATCGACGATGGCGGCGTTCACCTGCTTCCCCCACGCCTTCATTTCCGCGCTGATCCTGCGCGAGGTGTCGGCATCGAACACGCCTTCGCCGCAAGCGGGGCAAAAATCGCCGGTCACGCCCGCAATCGTCGTGGTTTCGCCCTTGTAGATATAGGGCAGGTCGCGGGTGTCGCGGGCCAGATCGGCCTCGCCGCAATTGGGGCACTTCATCGTCATAGCTCCTTGAACGAAACGATCAGCACATCGTCGATCACCGTCAGTTTGAGATAGACGTCCCCGGCGGGCGTCCTCGGCTGATACACATCTTGCCACACGCGGTGATCGGCATGGGTGGTCATGCTCTTGTAGAAATCGCCGATGGTCAGCGCGCGGATGACCTCCAGCATGTCATCGAACCCCAGATCCATCGCGGCCGCACCGCCAAGCGCTGTCATCATTGCGCGGACGCGGCCTTGTTCAACGTGCCTGTGAACAACAGACAGCGGGCAATGCGGCTTGCGCTTCTCTATTGCGGATAGCTCTATCCGAGATTAGTCAATTTGGCAAGTAGGTTAATTATCTACCGAAACTTTTCATCGAACAGCCCCAGCATCGCTGCCCAGCTCTGCCTGTCGGCGCTGGCATCATAGGCGATGGCGGGCAGGCCGCGGGTGTCGCTGGCGGGGTCGGTGAAGCCGTGCTTGACGCCGCTGTAGCTGTGGAAGTGCCAGTTGGCCCCGGCGGCGTCCATTTCCTCCCAGAAGGCCAGCACATGCGCGCGCGGCACCATCGGGTCGGCGTCGCCGTGGCAGACGAGGATGCGCGCCTTGATCGCGCCGGGCCGGGCGGGGAGCGAGGTTTCGAGCAGGCCGTGGAAAATGGCCACGGCGGCGAGCTCTGCGCCGTCGCGCGCCATTTCGAGCGCCGCGCCGCCGCCCATGCAATAGCCGATCGCGGCCATTGGCAGGCCCTGTGCCTCGGGCTGGTCTCTCAAGGTGGCGACGGCGGCGGCAAGGCGGGCGCGGTAGGCCACGGGATCGGCGCGCAGCACTTTGGCCAGCGCACCTGCTGCCTCAAAGCTTGCGGGGCTCTCGCCATAGAAGTCGGCGATCATGGCGAGATAGCCCGCATCGGCCAGCATCCTTGCGCGGCGCTCCATTGGCGGGTTGGCATTGGCGATGGTCGGGTAGATGACCACGGCGGCGCGCGGGGTTCCGGCTGGACGCATGAGCCATCCGGTGAGGGCGGTGTTGGCGTCGGTGTAGGGTAGAGGGGTGAGGTTGGTCATGGGCACCTGGATTGAAGGTTAGTGCTTGGGCTTCGACAAGCTCAGCCTGAGCGGATGTTGAAATACCAGTTTCCCGCTCAGGCTGAGCTTGTCGAAGCCCACGCGCAACCCCGGCATCACTCCGGCAGAAAATCTGGCACTGACAGATAACGTTCGCCGGTATCATAATTGAACCCCAGCACCCGGCTGCCCGCTGGCAGGTCCTTCAGCTTCTGCGCAATCGCCGCCAGCGTCGCGCCCGAACTGATGCCGACCAGCATGCCCTCTTCAGTCGCGCAGCGGCGGGCCCAGTCCTTGGCGTCGGCCGGATCGACCTGGATGGCGCCGTCGATCGACTGGGTGTGCAGGTTGGTGGGGATAAACCCCGCGCCGATGCCCTGGATCGGATGCGGCGCGGGCTGACCGCCCGAGATCACCGGCGAGAGCGTCGGTTCCACCGCATAAGCCTTCATCGCTGGCCAGCTCGCTTTGAGCACTTCAGCGCAGCCGGTGAGGTGGCCGCCGGTGCCGACGCCGGTGATCAGCGCGTCGATCGGCGTATCCGCGAAGTCGGTCAGGATTTCGCGCGCGGTGGTGCGCATGTGCACTTCGATATTGGCGGGGTTGTCAAACTGCTGCGGCATCCACGCGCCAGGAGTCTGCTCAACCAGCTCCTTCGCCCTCTCGATCGCGCCCTTCATGCCCTTCTCGCGCGGCGTGAGATCGAAAGTCGCGCCGTAGGCCAGCATCAGCCGCCGCCGTTCGATCGACATCGATTCGGGCATGACCAGCACCAGCGGATAGCCCTTGACCGCCGCCACCATGGCAAGACCAATGCCAGTGTTGCCCGAAGTCGGCTCGACAATGGTGCCGCCGGGCTTGAGGCTGCCGTCCCGCTCCGCCGCCTCGATCATCGACAGTCCGATACGATCCTTAATCGAGCCGCCGGGATTGGCGCGTTCGCACTTCACCCAGACCTCATGATCGGGAAACATCCGCGACAAGCGAATATGCGGGGTGTTGCCGATGGTGGCGAGGATGCTGTCGGCTTTCATGTTGCGGGCTCCCTTTCTCGGTATTGCGGGGCGAATGTCCGGGCGTTCTTGAGTTCGGGGTACAGGAAGGCCCAGGCGATGGTGACGAGTATGGCACCGGCTCCGCCAAAAACAACCGCTCCGGTGGCCCCGATCAGCGCGGCGGCGACGCCCGACTGCATTTCGCCGAGCTCGTTGGAGGCGGAGACGGCAAGCCCGGTGATGGCCGACACCCGCCCGCGCACTTCGTCGGGGGTGTTGAGCTGGATCAGAACTCGAGCGGATGAACACCGAAACCATGTCCGCCGCGCCCAGCGCCGCCAGCAGCGCCAGCGACAGCGGGAAACTGCGCGACAGGCCGAACAGCATCGTTGCGGCGCCGAAGATCGCCACCGCCCACAGCATCTTGGCCCCGACATTGCGCTCCAGCGGCCGCCACGACAGCCAGATCGCCACCAGCGCCGCGCCCAGCGAGGGCATCGCCCGCATCACGCCCAGGCCCTCTGCGCCCACCTGGAGGATGTCGCGCGCGAACACTGGCAGCAGCGCTGTGGCCCCGCCCAGCAGCACTGCGAACAGGTCCAGCGTCGTGCAGCCAAGCAGGAAGCGGTCGTTCCAGACGAAGCGGAAGCCATCGGCGATCTGGCGGACCGGATGGACCTCGCGGTTGGCCTTTGACAGCGGCAATCTGCCGATGGACAGGGCGCTGACGAATGCCAGCACCAGCAGCGCTGCCGCCGCCCAATAGGGGCGATCCGGTTGCGAGGCGAACAGCAGACCGGCACCGGCGGGGCCGACCATCGTCCCGATCTGCCAGGCGAGCGAGCCCATGGCGATGGCGCGCGGCATCAGCGCGGCGGGGACGACGTTTGGGGTGATAGAGCTGAGCGCCGGGCTGACGAATACCCGCGCCGCACCATGCAGCGCGGCCAGACCGAACAGCAGCGGCAGCGTCACCATGCTATGCTGCGTTGTCCAGGCCAGCGTCAGTGCGATGCAGAAATCCACGGCCATGGCCAGGGCGGCGACAAAGCGGCGGTCGAACCGGTCGGCGACGAAGCCGGCGATCGGGGTGAGGATCGCGAAAGGCACGAATTGCACCAACCCGAGCAGGCCCAGCTGGAAGGCGGCCTCGGCGATGGTCATGCCATAGTCGCTGCGGGCAACGTCGTAGAGCTGGTAGCCGATGATCACGACCATGCCGGTCGTCGCCACCACCGAGATAAACCGCGCCAGCCAGACCAGCCGGAAATCACGGATTTGCAGCGGTGAGGTCGGTTCGGTCACTGCGTGGCCATGACAGGGCCGCCGCCGCTTGCCAAGCCGTCAGAGCGCGAGGCGGGCGGTCAGGCTGATGTTGCGTCCGGCAATCGGCACGAAATCGCGAGTGAAGCTGGCGGCGCGGCGGCCGAGGCGGTCGAGCAAATTCTCGCCCGAGAGGATCAGCGTCAGCGGGCCGTCCTTGCCCAGAGGTCGCCAGGTCGCCGAGAGATTGATCAGGGTGAAGGCATCAGTCGGGGTCTCGAAGGCACCGACGCGGTTCTGCGCCGCATTCCACTCCACTTCGCCGCGCAGGGTCAGGTCTGGCGCCGCGTATTCTAGCCCGCCCTGGATGCGCAGCGGCGGAATGCGCGGAACCGGGCCCACGCCGCGCAATTGCGCATGGACATAGTCCGCTGCAGCATCGACAGTCAGCGATCGATCCCCCCATTCCACCAGCCGCTGCGAGGCCTGCGCTTCGAAGCCGGTGAAGCGTGCGGGGAGCTGGCGGTATTGGTAGACCGGGAAGCCCTCGAGTTCGCCGCCGGTTGGCAGCGGGGTGATGAAGCCTTTGAACTGGGTGCGATAGGCAGTGAGGCTGAGCCTGGTTCCGGGCGTTTCGTAATGGACATAGGCCTCGAAGCCGTCGCTGCTTTCGCGCCCGAAGGTGGGATCGCCGATTTCGAAGGCCTGGGTTGCGACATGCAGGCCATTAGTGAGCAGTTCCTCGGGCGATGGCGCGCGTTCGCCGTGGGCATAGCTGACGCCCAGCTTGAACCCGTCGAGCGGCCGCCAGGCAAGGCCGGCGGCGGCGGATTGCAGGTGGAAGCTTCTATCGAAGGCAATCGGGTTAGCGCGAATCGTCACCCGCTCCAGCCGCCCAGCTGCTTCAAGCTCGAGCTTGCCGAATTTCACCGATTGCAGGGTGAACAGGCCCAGCCGCTCGTCCTTGTTAGCCGGCAATATTGCTTCCTCGCCGGTTATGCCGAGGCTGCCGTGGGCGAATTGCACGCCGCTGCGCCCGGTCCAGCCGCCGTGGTCGGCCTGGACCAGTTCCAGTCGGCTCTCGATACCCTTGCGGGCGAAGCGCGTGCCGACTGCGCCATCTGGCTCGAGCTCGGAATGGGCATAATCACCGAACGCACCGCGCCATTGCAGGTTCTCGAAAAAGCCGCCGAGATCGACATGGCCGCGCAGGTCGAACCGGGTCAGGCCCATGTCGATGGAGACGCCGTCCTCGCCACTGCCGGGGCGGGACGGGATGGCATAGCGGTTGTCGATGCGCTGCACCGAAACCCCCATGCTGCCGCCATGGCCGATAAAGGCCAGGCCCGCGCCAAAGGTGGTTCCGCGCGCGAAGCTGTTCGGCACGCGGCCGCGATTGCACGCGCGGGCTTGGAGAGCGTCCGCCCCTGCCGTGTCCCCATCGGCACGCAGCTGTGCGGCAAGATCGAGCACTTCGGCGGAAAGAGGGGCGGACAGCTGGTTGCCGCCGATGCGCAGATCCTTGCTGTCATTCCAGCTGGCGTCGGCGTGGATTGCCAGCTGTCCGGCCAGCGGCAGATCGACGCTGAGCCCGGCGGACTTGCCGTCCGAGATACTGTCGAAACTGGCCAGCGCGGTCAGATCGAAGGGACCATCGGGCAGCTTTCGCGGGATCCTCTTGTCGATGGCATTGACCGCGCCGCCGATCGCCTGTCCGCCGAATGCGAGCAGCGCGGGGCCGTGGAGAACATCGATATGGTCGATGGTGAGCGTGTCGAGCGCGACGCCGTGATCGGCCGAAACACTGGACGCGTCGATCGAGCCGAGGCCATCAAGCAGCACCTGCACCCGGTCGCCGGTCAGCCCGCGCAGCACCGGACGCGAGGCACCGGGGGCAAAGGATGTCGCGGAAACGCCGGGTAGTCTGGCCAGCACATCGCCGATCTGCGGCGCGGCGGCGCGGACCAAATCGTCGCCGTCCAGCTCGACCGAACCGGCCATCAGTCCCATGTCGCGCAAGGCATGGCCGGTGACGACGATATCTTCGCCGCTTTCGAACTGGTCCTGATCGCCGGGGAGGGTGGCGTTATCCTGCGCGGCCAGCGGTGTAGATGTGAACGATGCGGTCAGCAGCAGGAACAGGGGCAACGGCTTCATGCCGCGTCCCTATTCGTAATGATATACTATATCAAGTCTGCAAGAGTGTAACCGTGCCTCTGTTGCGGCGGATGTCTTACCTTGCCTTGCGCAGGCGCGGGTTGGGTTGCAGCGTCTCGATGATCTTCATGAATTCCTCGAGCCGGATGATCCGTTCGAACTGGAAACCCGCGCGCTCCTCGGTGTTCCAGATCAGATGCGCCTCTATGCGGCCGACCACTGGCAGGCGGATGACGATCCGTTCGCCTCGGCCCAGCGCCAGCGGGCCATCGGTCATGAAACCATGCGCAGAGATGTTCGACACATGCAGATGAACGTCGCCGAGTTGGCGGTGTTCGGCGATCACCGGGAAATCAACCGGATGCCGCACCGCGCGGCGAAGGTCGGTTACCGAAAGTTGCGCACTCACATTCATGGCCATTTGCCCGCCTCAAACCCGCTTCTGGGAGGCGCAGTATGCAGGGCAAATGGAAAATATTAGGTAAACCCGGCAAGATTTGGCGGAAATAGCTTGCCGGGCGGCAGACTTATGCCGCTCGCAGGACGCCGTGCTTCTTCTTTCCCGCCGAAATGCGCACCTCACCGGCAGCGTCCGGGATGTGGTGGTTTTCGTCGGCAATCGCCTCGCCATCGAGCCGCGCGCCGCCGCCCGCAACCAGCCGCTTGGCCTCGCCGCGGCTGGCAGCAAAGCCAATCGAGGTGAGAGCGTCGACGATGCTGAAGCCCCCGGCGGGTATCGCGCAGACCGGCAGATCAGCTCCAACTCCGCCCCCGGCAAAGGTAGCCTCGGCAGTGGCATTGGCCGCATTCGCAGCCTCATCGCCCCGGCAGAGCCTGGTCACTTCATTGGCGAGCACCACTTTGGCGGCATTGATCTCGCTGCCCCCCAGTCCTTCCAGCCTGGCCACGTCGTCCAGCGGCAGATCGGTGAACAGCCGCAGGAAGCGGCCAACGTCGCGGTCGTCGGTATTGCGCCAGTATTGCCAGAAATCGTATGACGGCAACTGCGCCTCGTTGAGCCACACCGCCCCTGCAGCCGTCTTGCCCATCTTGGCGCCGTCCGCCGTGGTCAGCAGCGGGGTGGTGACACCGAACAGCTCGATCCCCTCCATCCGGCGGGTCAGCTCGATACCATTGATGATATTGCCCCACTGATCCGATCCGCCCATCTGCAACCGACAGCCGTGGCGCAGCGCCAGCTCGCGGAAATCGTAAGCCTGGAGGATCATGTAGTTGAATTCGAGGAACGTCAGCGGCTGTTCGCGATCGAGCCGCAGCTTGACCGAATCGAAGGTCAGCATGCGGTTGATGGTGAAATGCGGGCCGACATCGCGCAGCAGATTCGACATAGCCCAGTGCGCTCAGCCATTCGTCGTTATCGACCATGATCGCATCGCTGGGGCCGTCACCGAAGGTCAGCAGACGCTCGAACACGGTGCGGATCGAGGCGATATTGGCCTTGATATCCTCCGCCGTGAGCATCTTGCGGCTCTCATCCTTGCCCGAAGGATCGCCAACCTTGGTGGTGCCCCCGCCCATCACTACGATCGGCTTGTGCCCGGCCTGCTGCAGGCGGCGGAGCAGCATGATTTGCACAAGACTGCCAACATGCAGCGATGGCGCAGTCGCATCGAACCCGATATAGCCGGGGATCACCTGCTTGCCCGCCATGGCATCAAGGCCATGGGCGTCGGTCAGCTGGTGAATATAACCGCGCTCGTCGAGCAAGCGGAGCAGGGTCGATTTGTATTGTGACATGGCGGCCTCACTGGAAGTGGCGCGCCTAGCATGAGGGAATGCACTTGCAAACGCACCAGCTGGTTCCGCACCCGAATTTCGCCCCTGCGGACGTCACGGGCGTCAGCGTGCAATGGTCGCAATTGCCCAAAGGCCGGTTGATGTTGCGCTACCGGGTCAATGGCAGCACCTCGCTGATCGTCCCGGCATTTCACGGTCGCGGCCAGCGCCGACGAACTGTGGAAGCGCACCTGTTTCGAGCTGTTCCTCTACGATGGCCATGGCCGCTACCGCGAATTCAATTTCTCGCCATGCCAGCAGTGGGCGGCCTATGCCTTCAACGGTTACCGCAGCCAGCCGCATAATTTCGAGCCCAGGTTGTTGCCTGAGATCAAACCCGAGCTTGGCGAGAAGATATTCATGCAGACGGTATTTATCGATCTTGCCGAGCTGGACGGTGTCGAGCGCGTGGCCCTTGCCGCGGTCATTGAAGAGGAGGACCGTCGGCCATCCTATTGGGCGCTGAAACATAACGGCTTGAGCCCCGATTTCCACGATCCCGCTTGCTTCACACTTTCGCTTGGTTCAGCGGGTAACCCATGAAATTTGGTATCGACCGCCTGCTTGCGGAACCAGACCTGCGCAAACCCCTCGAAGGCAAGCGCGTCGCGCTGATTGCGCATCCTGCCTCCGTTACGGAGAATCTCACCCATTCACTTGATGCGCTGATTGAGGCTGGCATCACTGTCACCTCTGCCTTCGGCCCGCAGCACGGGCTCAAGGGCGACAAGCAAGACAATATGGTCGAGACCGCGGACGAGACTGATCCGCAATACGGCATCCCGATCTTCAGCCTCTATGGCGAGCTGCGCCGGCCCTCGCAGGCGATGATGGACACAGCCGATGTGTTCCTGTTCGACCTGCAGGACCTCGGCTGCCGCATTTATACCTTTGTCACCACGCTGCTCTACCTGCTCGAAGCCGCGGCAGGGCAGGGCAAGGCGGTGTGGGTGCTCGATCGGCCCAATCCCGCCGGCCGACCGGTCGAGGGCACGCTGCTGATCCCCGGTCAGGAGAGCTTCGTCGGGGCCGGACCGATGCCGATGCGCCACGGACTGACCATGGGCGAGATAGGCCGCTGGTTTGTCGATCACTTCAGGATCGATGTCGAATATCATGTCATCGCCATGGAGCGCTGGCAGCCCGAGGCCGCTCCCGGCTTTGGCTGGCCGCAGGACCGGATCTGGATCAACCCCAGCCCCAACGCCGCCAACCTCAACATGGCGCGCGCCTATGCCGGTACTGTGATGCTCGAAGGGACGACGCTGAGCGAGGGCAGGGGCACTACCCGGCCCCTGGAAGTGCTGTTCGGGGCACCGGATATCGATGCCAAAGCGGTCCACGCCGAAATGCAGCGGCTCGCCTCGCAGTGGCTGGCCGGCTGCGCGATCCGCGAATGCTGGTTCGAGCCGACCTTCCACAAGCACGCCCATGCGCTCAACAACGGGCTGATGATCCACGCCGAGGGGCCATTCTACGATCACCAGGCCTTCCGCCCCTGGCGCCTGCAGGCGCTGGCCTTCAAGGCGATCCGCAATCATTGGCCGGACTACCCGCTGTGGCGCGATTTTCCCTATGAATATGAATTCGAGCGGCTGGCCATCGATGTCATCAACGGCGGCCCGGCCTTGCGCGAATGGGTGGATGATCGGGCGGCGCTGCCGGGCGATCTGGAAGCGTTGGCGGGGGCGGATGAAGCGGAATGGCGCGACGAGTGCCGCAGCCTCTTGCTCTATTGAAAGCAAAAAAGGGGAAGCCCGCAGGCCTCCCCTTTCAGCATTGCGGTTTGTCCGAAATCCGGTTCAGAACCGGAATCCGGCCTTCGCGGCAACGTGGCGGCGCTGGAAATTGATTCCGGCGAACTCGCCAAGGTCTGCATAGTCCAGCTCGAAACCCAGATAGAGCTGCTGCGAGACGTTGAAGTCCGCACCCAGTGCGCCGTGGACGCCGTTGAGCTTTTCGGTGCCGGTGAAGCCGGGAATGGTGGCTTTGAGGCTGAACTGGTCATAGCCGACCTTGGCGTAGACTTGCGCCTTTTCGCCGACATTGAGACCGAGGCGGCCGCCGGCGACGAAGTTGCCGTTGGAACCGAGGCAGGCACCTAGCCCGTCGCAGGTTTCAGCGCTGGCATAGTCGTAGTTCACGAAAGCGCCGACGGTGACTTTCTCGCTGGCAGGAAAATCATAGCCGATTTCGCCGCCGATCGAAGCGGAATTGCCCAGCTTGTAAACCGCGCCGTCGCTGACGGTTGGCGTTTCATAGCCGACGCGCGCTTCGATGCGCAAGCCGGACATAGTGTTGGTTTCCTGCGCCAGGGCAGGCTGAGCGACCAGCGCCACGGCAATCAGTCCATACTTCAACATAAAGAACTTTCCCTCATTCAACACGTGCCCGCGCCCTCACCATGAGAAACGCCGGGCCAATGCGATCTTCGACAGAAGAGGGACGGCCCTTTCAGCCGGGTTGGTTAATTTTTCAACAGGGTGTTGAAGGGAAATGGCATATTTCTTGTATCGTTGCGGCGAAACTCACTGCTTTTCGGGTCAGTCGAAAAGAATCGGGCCGGCATTCGCCAAATAAATCCGGCAATTTCCGTCCAGTTCTCGCGAATATCGAAAAATCAGGTGCCGGGCGTTCAGGATTTCAATGCTTCTTGCGCGTCAGTTCGCGCATTGCGTCGTCGAGCCCGTCCAGTGTCATCGGAAACATCGATCCGCCCAGCAGTTCGCGGATGACTTTGGTCGACTGCGAATAGTCCCACTGGCGCTCGGGAGTGGGATTGATCCACACCGTCGCTGGATAGATATGGCGCACCCGTTCCAGCCACATCGCGCCCGATTCTTCGTTGAAATGCTCGACCGAGCCGCCGGGATGGGTGACCTCGTAGGGGCTCATCGAGGCGTCGCCGACAAAGATCACCTTGTAGTCGTGGCCGTATTTGTGGAGGATATCCCAGGTTGGCGTGCGCTCGGAGAAGCGGCGGCGGTTGTCCTTCCAGACGCCTTCGTAAAGGCAGTTATGGAAGTAGAAAAATTCGAGGTTCTTGAACTCGGTGGTGGCGGCGCTGAACAGCTCTTCGACAAGCTTGACATGCGGGTCCATCGAGCCGCCGTTGTCGAGGAACAACAGCACTTTCACGGCATTGTGCCGCTCGGGCCGCATGTGGATATCGAGCCAGCCTTGCCGGGCGGTGCCATCGATGGTTGCGTCGAGATCGAGTTCCTCGGCATTGCCCTCGCGGGCGAAGCGGCGCAGGCGGCGCAGCGCGATCTTGATGTTGCGGGTGCCCAGCTCGCGGGTGTTGTCGAGGTTCTGGAACTCCCGTTTTTCCCAGACCTTTACCGCGCGGCCGTGCTTGCTTTCCCCGCCGATGCGCACGCCCTCGGGGTTGTAGCCCGAATGGCCGAAGGGCGAAGTGCCGTTGGTGCCGATCCACTTGTTGCCGCCCTGGTGGCGCTTTCCCTGCTCCTCGATGCGCTTCTTGAGCGTATCCATGATCTCATCCCAGCTGCCCAGAGCCTTGATCTTCTCCATCTCCTCCTCGGAGAAATAGCGCTCGGCCAGCGCCTTCAGCCAGTCTTCGGGAATTTCGACCGGCTGCTGGCCATAATCACTGAACACCCCTTTGAACACGCGGTTGAACACCTGGTCGAACCGGTCGAGCAGGCCTTCGTCCTTCACGAAAGTGGCGCGGGACAGGTAATAGAACGCCTCGGGCGTCTGATCGATCACGTCCTTGTCGAGCGCTTCGAGCAGAGTGAGGTGCTCCTTGAACGAGGCGGAAATGCCGGCGGCGCGCAGTTCGTCGATGAAGTTGAAAAACATGGGTTTAGGGACTGCCTTGCTCACCAGAGTGTGAATTTCACATTTGCGGTGCTATATGGTGCCTATGGGTGTCAATGAAATCCGTTCAGTGATCGATCATTCCGCCGCAGAATTGCGCGCGGCTGGGCTAAGCGCGCTTTACTTGTTCGGATCGCAAGCGCGAGGCGAGGCAGGCGAGGATTCAGACATAGATTTGGCATTCGATGTGGAAACTTCCTGTAATGAGACGTTCAGCCTGCTCGATCAGGTGGGATTGCAACTTCGGCTGCAGGAACTTTTCGGACGGAAGGTGGATTTTTTGGAGCGAAGCGCGCTCCATCGTGATCTGCGGCCCCAAATCGAACGCGAAATGGTCCGCGTGTTGTAATGACGCGCGATGACCGGGACTGGTTTCATCTGCGACAGATTGTGCGAATGATTGGCATGATCGACGCCCGGTTGCACGGATTGAATCGCGCGAATTTTTTGGCAAGTCGCGACGAAATAGACCTGACAGCTTTTCGTTTGCAGGTCATCGGAGAGGCCGTCCGCAAAGTCAGCGCAGCGGCTAAGGAAAGGCATCCCGAAATCGAATGGGCACGCATAATCGCTATGCGAAACTTCATCGCGCACGATTATGAGGGCATCGAGATCGAACGCATCTGGAGCGTGGCGACTGAGTATCTCGAACAACTCGGCAGGGTTTGTCAGGACGAGTTGGGGCAGGAAGGGCTAGCTGATCTTTAGCTTTGGGAGCCCCGCTCCCGGATGCCGTTTAGTGCCGCCACAAGAATGAACGAGATATACATCAACAGATACCACGCGCCCAGCTTTTCGGGTCGGACCAGCTGCCAGCCGTCCGCCTGGTCCGGATACACCCAGGCCCGCGAGAAGGTCGAGATGTTTTCGGCGAACCAGATGAAGCCGGCGACGAGGAAGAAGCCAACCAGCAGCGGCATCCAGCGGTCCTCGCGCCAGACGCGGAACCACACCCTGGTGCGCCAGAACAGCATGAACATCGCCGCGAACAGCGCGAGGCGGATGTCAGGCAGCCAGTGGTGGGCGAAGAAATTGACGTAGATCGCCAAGGCCAGCAGCCAGCTTGCCAGGGCGGTGTCAACCTGAAGCGCAACACTCGCCTCCAGTAGCCTGCGCCTCCGCCACCAGTCTTGCAAAGACCTCGTTGGGGGTTTCGAAGTCGAGCACCTTGCGCGGTCGGTTGTTGAGCCGCTCGGCGATTTCGTTGAGCTGGTCCTGGCTGAACGGCGAGAGGTCAGTCCCTTTGGGCAGGTACTGCCGGATCAGGCCATTGGCGTTCTCGTTGGAGCCGCGCTGCCAGGGGCTGTAGGGATCGCAGAACCAGACTTTGATGCCGGTGTTTTGTGTGAGCGCCGCGTGGCGGGCCATCTCGGTGCCGCGATCATAGGTCAGGCTTTTGCGGAACGGCTCGGGCACGTTTTCGAAGCTGCGTTCGAAGGCGCATCGGGTAGTCTCGGCATCGAGCGCGTCCATGCGGGCGAGCAGGACGAGACGGCTGGTGCGCTCGACCAGGGTGCCGACGGCAGAGCGGTTGGCCGCGCCCTTGATCAGGTCGCCCTCCCAGTGGCCGGGGATCAGCCGTCCGGCGACGTCTTCAGGTCTTTCGGCGATTTTCACGTCATCGGTGACGAAGCCGCGCCGGTCTTGCCCGCGCGATCTGGGGCGTCGCTTGTGGTGTCCCTGGCGCAGATGGGCGATCAGTTCGTGCTTCAGCTCGCCGCGCGGCAGGGCATAGAGCGCGGTGTAGATTGTCTCGTGGCTTGCTGTTCCGGGGCGGTCATGTTCATCCATGCGGCGCAGTCTGCCCGCGATTTGCAGCGGCGACCAGCCTTGCCGGATCTGGCCGGCGACGTGATCGAACAGGGGGCTGCCAGGGATCAGCTTGCGCCTGCCGCGCCGGCTATGCGAGCGGCGGTGGAGCGCATTAAAGAAAGCGGGCGGAGCATCGTAGTGGGTCTGCCAGGGTTCGATCCGCCGGATATCCCGGCTCACCGTCGAAGGGGCGCGGCCCAGACGCCGGGCAATCGCCCGAATGCTCAATCCGCACCGGCGCCCCTCGTCAATCGACAGCCGCTCGACATAGCTCAGATGTTCGTAACACGCTCCCATCGCAACGCTCCATTTCAGACAACAGGATCATGCCCTGTTGCACTTACTTTTGGAACGCGCGCAGCCGGTTCGGGTAGTTGCTGAACCGGAAGTCGAAGATCCGCCAGATGCGCGCGATATAGCTGCCGACGGCGGCGTACATGAAGCCCGAGAACAGTGGCACACCGCCCACGCGCAGCAGGTTGGGCTCGGGATATTGCCACGAGCCGTGGTAGGTCTTGAACACCTCCATCACGGTGCCGACCACGTGGAAGACAAGGATGACTCTGGCCTCTGACAGGGTTTCGAGCCGCAGCAGGATCATCCCCAGCTGGATGGCGATGGCCGCCAGAGTCAGGAAATCGTAGCGCGCCAGCGCGGCGTCTGCCGGATAGAACAGATGTGTGCCCAGCAGCAGCGCCAGCATCAGGCCGCCGAACAGGCAGGCCCAGCCCTGCTTGAAGCCGAACAGCAGGAATTCGTAGATCCATGAAGGCCAGCCGGTCGCCGGGCTGTAGGCTTCCAGACTCGCGCGGATTGCCGCGAAGCGGGTCTGCCCCGTACCCCGGTGCGCAGGCTGCATTCAGGATTTTGCCGGCGGCGGAGGCGGCTGCCGCGGATATTGGTCCATCGCCAGGTCGATTACCGCCCATTCAGGGGCGTCATCCAGCCAGATCGCCGCGTCGGGCTTCAGGCCGTGGCCTTCGTCGAGCATGCCGAGGCGAAATGCCATCCGGTGCAGAAAGGCAGATGACTGGCCATAGACCGGCGTTGCGCAGCGCGGGCAGAAGTATTGATTCAGCGTATTGCCGCTCGCCGCCGCGTAGCTGTGCGAGGCAAGCTTGCCCGTCAACACCACTTCCGCTGCCACGAACAGGGCATTGGTGGTGGCGCCGCCGGCGGCGATCTGCTGGCACTGGCGGCACCAGCACAGGCGGATGCCCATCGGCTCTCCCGTTATGGTCGCGGTCACGGCCCCGCAGGCGCAGCGGCCGGTGTAGGGGGCGGGCATTTATCGCTTTCCCGACATGACGGAAGCGGGCGGACCCTTGGGGAATTTCGGCAAAGCCGGATCGAACACTGCCCATGCCGGGGCGCTATCGGTCCAGATGGCGGCCTGGGGCGGCATGAGGTTGGTATTGTCGAGCGTGCCCGCGCGGATTCGCATCGGCACGCCTGTCGGCTCGATCGTCCGGCTGTATATCTGTGAGCCGCATTTCGGGCAGAAGCCGCGCTCGATCTTGTTGCCGCTGTCGGCCACCTTGCCGATGGTCGCGACCTCGCCCTCGAATTGCACGGCCTCTTCGGGAAACAGCACATTTACCGTCGCCGAACCGCTGGCGATGTACTGGCAATCGCGGCACCAACACAGCGCCGCCCGCAACGGCTCGGCGTCAATGGAGTAGCGGATCTGTCCGCAGAAGCACTTGCCGGTATGCGCCATTTTCAGCTCCCTCAGCTACTCCGCCGCGCCATGAAGGCCAGCCGTTCGAACAGCATCACATCCTGCTCGTTCTTGAGCAACGCGCCGTGCAGCGGAGGGATGGCCCTGGTGGGATCGCGGTTCTGCAGGACATCCAGCGGCATGTCCTCGTTCATCAGCAGTTTCAACCAGTCGAGCAATTCCGAAGTCGATGGCTTCTTCTTCAGCCCCGGCACATCGCGCACTTCGTAGAAGATATCCATGGCCTTGGTGACCAGCGTCTTCTGGATCTTGGGGTAGTGGACGTCGATGATCGCCTGCATCGTCTCGCGGTCGGGGAATTTGATGTAGTGGAAGAAGCAGCGGCGCAGGAAGGCGTCGGGCAGCTCCTTTTCGTTGTTCGAGGTGATGACCACGATCGGGCGCTCCTTCGCCTCGATGCGCTCGTGCGTTTCGTAGACGTCGAAGCTCATCCGGTCGAGTTCCTGGAGGAGATCGTTGGGGAATTCGATGTCGGCCTTGTCGATCTCGTCGATCAGCAGCACCGGAAGTTCGGGCGCGGTGAAGGCTTCCCACAGCTTGCCGCGGCGGATGTAGTTGGAGATGTCGTGCACCCGCTCGTCGCCAAGCTGGCCGTCGCGCAGCCGGGCGACTGCATCATATTCATAGAGGCCCTGCTGCGCCTTGGTGGTAGATTTGACGTTCCATTCGATCAGCGGGGCATTCACGGCCTTGGCGATTTCATGCGCCAGCACGGTCTTGCCGGTGCCCGGTTCACCCTTGACCAGCAACGGACGGCGTAGCAGCACGGCTGCATTGACCGCGACCTTGAGATCGTCAGTGGCGACGTAATTGCTGGTGCCTTCGAAACGCTGCATATGCCGTGAGCCCTGTTGCCTGAACTATCGACCAAGCCGTTAGGTGCGGCAGCGGCGAGAGGCAAGCGAGTTATACGGCGAGTCGGGCGGAGGAGAGTGGTGGCCCAAAAAACAGCGGGCGCCGCGGACCGTGACCCGCGACGCCCAAAATTTCTTGCCATCCGCCTGTTGGCGTTTGATGGACAATTCCCTAGGCCTACGGTGCGACCCGAAAGGCTCCAGGTGGTATGGTGGTCAGTTTGAAACTGTTCCCCCGTTCCCGGCGGTGTGGCCACCGCTGAAAAACTATAGTTAACTTTGTATCGCACGCTTACAATTGTGAATACAAAGAATTTGGGGATTGGAGAGGTAATTCGTCGTGACAGATTTCGGTTCACCGGCTCTGCTGCACATCCTGCCGCCGGAAGAGCGCGACTATCTGTGCAGCCTTGGCGAGCGCAGAACCTTTCAGGACGGGGAGCTGGTCCATCAGCACGGGGACGGCGATACGGGCATGGGAATTGTCCATTCCGGCAGTATCAAGCTGGTCAAGTCCAGCAAGGATGGCCGGGAAGTATTTCTCGCGCACATCAATCCGGGCCAGCACTATGGCGATAACGTGGTGAACCGCCGCCCGGCACGCACCCACCGCGCCATCGCGGTCGGCGATACCGTGATCGGTCACTATTACCCCGATGCCATGGCGAAGATGCTGGAACGTCCGCCGATTGTCCGCGCCCTCTACGAAATCGCCAGCTACCGGCTGCTGTTCGCCATCGATCTGCTTGATGACATCCGCACCCATGCGCCGGAACTAAGGCTGGCGAAGCTGCTATGGACCATGCGCTCGGCAGCGGGCGGACGGGACCGGCTCGAATGCGTGCAGGAGGACCTGGCAAATCTGATGGGCGTTTCGACCGTGACCCTGGCCAAGGCGCTCGGGGCACTCAAGCGCCAGAGTTTGGTCACTACTGGCTACCGGCAGGTGACGATCACCGATCCAGAACTGTTTGCAGCCTGGCTGAAAGAGCACGGTCCCGGCTAGCAATGCTGCGCCGCCGGTGGATTGACTGACCCTGCCAATGGACACGGACCGTGGCTGCAGGCAGTAACCGCAGCTATGCGAACGGATTTCTTGCGCCATGCCAGCTGGCTCGATGCGAGGCGCCTGCGCGGCTATGGGCTGCTGCTGGCGCTGCTGAATGCCGTCACGTTGGCGGCGCTGCTGGTCACTTCGCATGGTGGGCTGGACTACAACGGCAGGCTGCTCGGCACCGATTTCCTCAGCTTCTGGACCGCGGGCCAGATGATCCATCAGCACGGCAATGTTTACGATACCGCCGCCCACATCGCAGCGCAGCGCGGCTATTTCACCAGCGATGAGGGCTTTACGGCATTCTTCTATCCGCCGACGTTTTTGCTGCTGTGTTATCCGCTGGGTTTCCTGCCCTATTTCCCGGCGCTGGCGGTGTGGCTGGCAACGACTGGAGCGGTGTGGCTGCTGGCGGTGCGGCAGTGGTTCCGCAGGCTGGGCCTTTCCTCGTGGCTGGCGATTGCCGCGTTCCCGCCGGTGCTGATCACCATCATGCATGGCCAGTCGTCGTTCCTTGCCGCGGCACTGCTGGGTCTGGGAGTGCTGTCGGTGCGCGAGCTGGCCGATGCTGGCTGGGGTGCTGTTCGGGCTCGCCGCGTTCAAGCCGCAGTTCGGCCTGCTCATTCCGCTGGTGCTGCTGGTGACGGGCGAGTGGCGCACGATTTTTGCTGCCGGTGCCACTCTGTCCATACTCGCCGCCGTCACCGCACTGGCCTTTGGGCCGGAAGTGTGGAGCGACTGGCTGGCTGCCAGCGCCAGGGCGCAATCGGCCATGGACAGCGGCGTGATCGGCTTTGCCAAGATGCAGAGCCCGTTCGCGGCGGCAAAGTTGCTGGGGGCGACTTCAGCGCTGGCGCTGGCGGTGCAGCTGGTGGTGGGGCTGGCGGTTGCCGCTACGCTTGTTCGAGCGGGGTGGCGCAGGCAATACTCTATGGCACTGGCTGCCGCCATGCTGGCAGGTACGCCGCTGGTGACGCCGTTCGTCCTGGATTACGATCTGGTGCTGCTGGCGTTCCCGCTGGCCTGGCTGGCCACCCGCGAGTTCCGGGCGTGGGAGAAGATCGTCTGCCTGGCAGTGTTCGTCGCGCCCGCCTTCGCGCGGCCGCTGGCGGTGGCGACGGGCGTGCCGATCATGGTGCCGCTGCTTATCGCCTTGTTCGTGCTGTTGATCCGCAGGGCGGGCGAGGCGGACACTTCGCATTGAGAGCAGTCGCTCCCCCGCGCCGGTGGGGGAGTGGGAGGCCGGCGCGGGGGAACTGCGGCGCTGGCGTCAGGTCGCCGGGGCCGATCCGGTTTGAGTATCGAGGGCGGGAACTGCGCCAGAAACTCCGGGCGCCTGCTTCGAGCGCCGGAAACCGCGCCAGGCCAGCGCAATCAGTCCGGCCAGCACCGCCCAGGGCAGGGCAACTCCCAGCAGGGTCAGCAGGAAAGTGAACAGCACAGTGGCGCTGCCCCAGGACGTCGCTGCCGCCTTGCCGAAGGGATCGCTGCTCGCGCCGAACACGCCCTCGCTGGCATAGGCGAAGTTGACCGGGGTGGTGGCGAGCCGCTTGGCCTGGCTGTTCTGTTCCTGTTTTTCGCCGCGCAGCTGGTCGCGCAGGCCTGCGGCCTGATCGGCAAGGTTGCGGCGTTCCTGTTTTGACAAGTCCTCGCGCAGCAACCGCCGTTCGATCTGCGCCAGTTGCGCGCGCAATGCGCCGCTGCGCTCTTGCGATTCATCGATCGCGCCGCCGGCATCGTCGCCGGTAACATCGGCTTCGTCGAGCTTGCCATCGGCGCGTTCGACGGCGGCGATGCCGTCGGTGCCGAAGCGGTGGGCGATCTCGGGGGCGAGCAGAAAGTCGAGCCGGGCCGAAGCACTGCCGCCTTCGGGCTTGTTATAGCTCATGCCGGTGATCTGGCAGCGGCTCGCACCTAACCGTTCGCACGACGCGGCATGCTGCTGCTGGACTTCGCCGATGTTCTTTTCGGGCAGGGTGAAAGCATAGCGGTAGGCAAAGGCGACGCCCGGCGCTGAAATGGGCGAGATATCGGGCAGGGATTCGGCGCTGGTGGCGGAACCGGCCATAGAGGCGTCGGCGGCTGCTTCCGCCGCAGGGGCACTGGCGGGTGCGGCGGCTTCTTCGGACTTTTCCGAACAGGCCGAAAGCAGCAGGCTGAGGGATACGCTGGCGAGGAGTGGGGTTCTGAATGAACGCATGTAGGGCTCTCCCGGGGCACGATCGGTGTGACCGCACGATTAAATCTACCGATTCGATAGACATTGTCAATACGGTAAAACGTGCCCTGTAGGCGGCGAAGCGTTTTAGTAGAGATTAAGCTGTCGAGGCGCGTCGGAGGTGGGATCCACAAGCCAATCTCGGCTCAATCCCCCAGTGAGGAGAGAAATCGAAAATTCACGCCAACTATTTGTCACCCTGAACTTGTTTCAGGGCCCAACGTGCCGGACGAACGGAGCCTGCAGATAGTGCACAAACCGCGAGGTCATGCTCGAAAAACAGAGCTCCGGATACGCGGGTAGATGGGTCCTGAATCGAGTTCAGGGTGACGATGATTTAAGAATTGGGTCCATATGCGATAGCCCTGTCCCAGTGGGAGCGGACCTCGCAAGCTGCCTAAACCTCACGCAACCGCGGCATCAGTTCGACGAAGTTGCACGGCCGGTTGCGGCTGTCGAGCTGTTCGGCGAGGATGCCGTCCCAGCCGTCTTTCACTGCGCCGTTGGAGCCGGGCAGGGCGAAGATATAGGTGCCACGCGCGACTAGCGCACAGGCGCGCGACTGCACGGTGGAGGTGCCGATGGTCTTGTAGCTGATCATCCGGAACAGTTCGCCGAAGCCGGGAATGTCCCGCCCGCCGCCAGTTTCCTTGATCCGGTCGAGCGCTTCGGGGGTGACATCGCGGCCGGTCAGGCCGGTGCCACCGGTGGTGACGATACAGTCGATACTGCGATCGTCGATCCAATTGTTGAGCCGGCTGCAGATAATCGGAACATCATCTTTCTCGATCGCCCGCGCGGCAAGGCTGTGCCCGGCGCGCTTGATGCGTTCGGCAAGGATATCGCCCGAGGTATCATCCTCGGGGCCGCGCGTGTCGGAAATGGTCAGCAGTGCGATGTTGATCGGCTTGAATTGCCGCTCCGGATCAACGGCCACGCATTGCCACTCCATTGGCACCGATGCGCACTGCCTTTGATCCGGTCAGTCCCGGGAACGTCGGCCACATGCCCTGCGCCAGCGCCATGCGGCTTTCAGAGGGGCCCCCGGCCTGGCGCTCGTACATCCAGTAATTGCGCATGACGATGTTCACATAGCCGCGGGTTTCCCAATAGGGGATCGATTCCATCCACAGCAGGGGATCGCCCTGGTCGCGGATCTCGGAGTTCCAACGGGTAATCGGGGTCAGGCCTGCGTTGTAAGCCGCCATCACCTTGGGCAGCAGTCCCTGCGTGCCGGGCGAATTGCGCAGCATCTCGAGATGTCGCTGGCCGAAGGCGAAGTTGACTTCTGGCTTGGCTAGATCGCTGGCCGAACCTGAAACTCCAAGATCGTCGGCGTGGTCGCGCGCGGCGGAGGGCATGATCTGCATCAGCCCGCGCGCTCCGGCGGGACTGACCGCCGAGGCGCGGAACACCGATTCCTGCAGGGTATGCGCATAGACCAGCGCTGGATCGACTTTCCATCCGGTCACCGGCGTCCACTTGGTGGTCGGGAATCGGGCGGCGGGCTCGGGCTTGCCTCCATAGGGAGCATTTCCGGCCATCCACAGCTGGGTCGAGGGCAGGCCAAGATCGCGGGCGAGGCGCGACAGCGGCTGATACTGCGCCGCGCCGCCGATCCGCGCCTGATGGCGCAACACTTCGTCGGCAAGCCCGTCGCGGCCGATCTCGGCAAGGCCGACGGCGGTGCGGATATTGCCGACTTCGCGCAGCTGCTGCCAGTCAGCCTGGGTGAAATCGGGGGCGCTGTGGCTTTCGGGCAGCTTCATGCCAAGCTGGTCGGCGGCGAGCATGCCGTAAAGCGTCTCGTCACGCGCGGCGGCGGCGCGCAGCGGAGCATTGGCCTTTTCGGGCTGACGGCAGCGCACCAGCGAGCGGCTCAGCCAGAAATTGGCGGCGGCCCCCAGTTCGGCATTATCGGCGCGGGCGGCGGTCTTTTCGAAGGCATCGGCCGCGCCCTGGCAGTCGCCAAGCCGCCATGCGGCTAGTCCGGCGGTCCACCAGCCTTCGGCCACCCACGGGCCTTCGCCCTGGCCGGCAAGCTGCGCCAGCGCATAGGCGGACGCGTCGTCATTCTCGATGTAGAAGCTCCAAGCCACCTTCTGCTGCCATTCGGCGCGGGTGGACAGGCTCAGCGTCGCCTCGATCCCGTCGAGCAACTGGCGCGCGCCCAGCGGGTCATCGTTCTTGATCCGCTCCTGGATGGCATTGGCGACGCTGCCGGGCATTGTGCCATCATTGGTTTCGCGTGGGCGGACGCGCTTGGGGCTGGAGGGCAGGCTGGCCAGCCGCTGCGGTCCGGGCAGGCTGGGCAGCGAGGTCGCACCGCGGCGCTGCGCGAGCGCGACGATCTGTTCCGCCTGCGGCAGTTCGACGCCGCGGGACAGCCAGCTGTCGAGTTCGCCAAGCTCGATCTTCGGGCTACCGGCGGCAAGGTAATACTCGGCCTTGGCGGCCTGGTGCAACGGGCCATCGGGCTTCTGCGCGAACAGCGCCTGCACGCGCGACCAGTCCTTGCGGTCCAGCGCCGAAAACAGGTCGCGGTAGTATTCGCGCTCTTCCTGGCTGAGCAACCTGGGCACCGCAGTGTTGTCCGCGCGGTTGCGGAAATAGTCGACAGCGGCGCTGTTGGCATAGGCATGCGGCGCGGCAAGCGCGCTGACGGCGGCACAGGCGAGTGCCATAATTCTTGCCTTCGCGGCTAAAGTCACGCTTTCACATTCTCCATGGCGCCCCGGCGGGCCACTCCAGCCAGCTTTGCCAGAAAGCTGCCTTCCAGCGCGGTCTTTCGACCATGGCGGACAGTTCCCGGGTAGCCAGAATTGGCACGGTGAGATCACCATGCTTAAATTGGCGTGAAACGTCTGGTTTATTCGGCAGATCGTTGCCCAGCAGCGGCAGGATGTTGCCGCCCAGCACAATCAGGCACTTGGGCGCTGCCAGCGCGACGTGCCGGCAGAGCACTTCGCCCATGCCGCTGGCGCGAACTGCGTCCCAGTCGGCCATTGGCGTGTGGCGGGGCAGGGCGCTGGCGAGGTAGGTCGCATCGGGGTCAATCCCCATCGCCGCGAGCATCGCCTCGAGCAAACGTCCCTGCGGTCCGGAGAGCAGCACTTCGCCGTCCTCGCGCTCAGGTTCGGGGACCAGCAGCATCACTTCGGCATGACGAACCCCGCGCGGCGGTACACGCTGCCCGGTCTGGCCGCCGTCGAGGGCAGGCTCGGTCAGCCACCATGGCGCGAAGCTGGCGAAGTCTTCCGGCAATGCGAGGGAAGGGGGGGGCGGCGGCGGAGCAACCTTCACCTCGGGAGAAATGACCACTGACTTCTCTGCGACCTCCTCGGACACAGCGATCCACTGCCGCGGCGCATCGATGAAATCGCAGTCCACTCCCGCATCGCGCCACCACTCAAAACTGGCGGCAAGCTGGGCCTTGAGGTCCGGATTCCGGTGTGATTCCATCCACCAGGTCTTGACCTGCCGTATCGCAGCAATCAAGGCGAAACGGTGCGATTGTTGCGCATAGAGACAGATAACGGCCGGGGCTGGCCGGAAAAGCCGGAGAAGTCATGAGCGAACGCGAAGAGATGCCCTATGATGTGGTGATCGTCGGTGGCGGGCCTGCCGGGCTTGCCGCGGCAATCCGGCTCAAGCAGGTCAATGCCGACCTATCGGTCTGCATCCTCGAAAAGGGCTCCGAAGTGGGCGCGCATATCCTTTCGGGGGCGGTGGTCGATCCCAAGGCGCTCGACGAGCTACTGCCTGACTGGCGCGACGATGGTTGCCCGATGGCCGAGACGCCGGTCACGGATAACTGGCACTGGGTGCTCAGCAAAAGCGGCAAGATGCCGCTGCCGCATCTGATCATGCCGCCCTATATGTCGAACGAGGGCAACTACACCGGCAGTTTGGGCAATTTGTGCCGCTGGCTGGCGGGCAAGGCCGAAGAGCTGGGCGTGGAGATTTTCCCCGGTTTCCCCGCCGCCGAAGTGCTCTATGACGACAAGGACGCGGTTATCGGCGTGCAGTCCGGTAATATGGGAGTCGACCGCGAGGGCAATCAGAAAGGCGATTACCAGCCCGGAATGAACCTGCTCGCCAAATACACCATGTTCTGCGAAGGCGCACGAGGAAGCCTTACCAAGCAGCTGAAATCCAAATACGATCTGGAACGCGATTGCCAGCCACAAAAGTACGGGCTGGGCATCAAGGAGCTGTGGGATATCGATCCCGCCAATCATTTTCCCGGCCGCGTGCTCCACACCCAGGGCTGGCCTCTGTCCGAAAGCGGCAGTGGCGGCGGCGGTTTCCTGTACCACCAGGCCAACAATCAGGTGTCGCTCGGCTTTGTCACCACGCTCGATTACGCCAACCCCTATGTCTATCCTTTCGAGGAATTCCAGCGCTGGAAGACCCACCCGGAAATTCGCAAGATTCTCGAAGGCGGCAAGCGCGTGTCCTATGGCGCGCGGGCGATCAACGAGGGCGGCTGGCAGGCCGTGCCGCATCTCGCCTTTCCCGGCGGCGTGCTGGCGGGCTGCTCGGCGGGCTTCGTCAACGTGCCGCGGATCAAGGGCAGCCACACCGCGATGAAAAGCGGCATGCTCGCCGCCGAAGCGATTGCGGCAGCGATCGGCGCGGGCCGCGAGCAGGATGCTCTGGACGAATATGAGGCAGCGGTGCGCAGCAGCTGGATCGCCAGGGAACTGGCACTGGTGCAGAATTCCGAGCCGATCCTCGCCAAGTTCGGCGGAGACCTTCTCGCGACGGTTCTTGCGGGTGCCGAAATGTGGCTGCGCTATCTCAAGATGCCGCTGATCAAGCCGATGAAGCATCACACCGACGCCTCGACCCTCCAGCGCGCGGATTTGTTCACGCCGATCTCCTATCCCAAGCCCGATGGCGTGCTGACATTCGACCGGCTGACTTCGGTGTCGTTCTCCTTCACCAATCATGAGGAAGACCAGCCCTGCCACCTGCAGTTGACCGACCCCGCGGTGCCGACAACGATCAACCTGCCGCTCTTTGCCGGGCCGGAAGCGCGCTATTGCCCGGCGGGTGTCTATGAATTTGTCGGTGAGCAAGGCAGCGAACGCCTGCAGATCAACGCCCAGAACTGCGTCCACTGCAAGACCTGCGACATCAAGGATCCCACCCAGAACATCACCTGGGTCACCCCCGAGGGCGGCGGCGGGCCGAATTATCCGAATATGTGACGCGCGGTGAAAGAAACCGCCTGGGCCAAGGTCAACCTCGCGCTGCATGTCCGGCGGCGGCGAGATGATGGCTATCATGAGCTGGAGACGCTGTTCGCCTTTGTCGATCAGGGGGACGCGATTGAGGTCCAGCCTGCGCAGCGCGATGAGTTAAGAATAGTCGGTGACTTTGCAGCTGAATTGACTGATCCGTTCGGCAATATTGTTGCCAAAGCCCTCAGCGTCTTGCCGCACGGAACCGGCTGGAATGTCACTCTCGACAAGCGCCTGCCGGTTGCTGCGGGGCTCGGCGGGGGCTCTGCGGATGCCGGCGCGATCTTCCGTCTGGTCGAGCGCGCTCAAGGCCTGCCGGATGACTGGCGGGAGCTCGCCGCCAGGATGGGTGCCGATGTCCCGGCCTGTGTCGAGAGCGTGGCCTGCATCGGGGTGGGGACGGGCACCGACCTGCTGCCGGTGGACAACGATCTGGCGGGAACAGCAGTCTTGCTGGTCAATCCGCGCCTGCCGCTGGCGACCGGGCCGGTGTTCAAGGGCTGGGCCGGCACTGACCGGGGCGCGATGCCGCGCGGTTCTGCGCGGGTAATTGCACTTGCCGGGCGCAACGATCTGGAACCATCGGCGATATCGCTGTGCCCGGCAGTGGCGGAAGTGCTGGCCTCGCTCGCAGAAACGCAGCCGCTGCTGGCACGCATGTCCGGATCGGGGGCGACGTGTTTTGCGCTGTATGAGCGGGATGAGGACAGGGACCGGGCGCGGGAATTTGTGTCCAGGCGGCACCCGGAGTGGTGGACCTTGGCGGGACAACTAAGATGAACTCTTCCCACCCCGCTCATCCCGAGCGAAGTCGAGGGACCCGTGCCACACTGGACGTTTTCGCGAGCTGTCTCGACTTCGCTCGACATGAGCGGGGTCTGTGTTTGGAATAGAGTTACGAATGGAAACTGAATCCCACCGCATCCTCGGCACCCCGCGCTTTGGCGGGATCCTCATCGTAGCCGACCACGCGTCCAACCGCGTGCCGGACCATATCGACCTCGGCATCGATCCCGCTCTGCTCGAACAGCACATCGCCTGGGACATCGGCGTGGCAGGCGTGGCCGAGCGGATGGTGCAGCGCCCCGGCGTGGCCGCTTTTCTGGGCAATGTCAGCCGTCTGGTCTGCGACTTCAACCGCGAGGAGCACGCCCCCGGAGTGGTCCCCGAGACCAGCGACGGGCATGCAATTCCGGGTAACCACAACGGCTCTCAACGGCACCAAGACCGCCTTAAACGTTTCTACCACCCCTATCACAAGGCCCTTGAGGCCCTGCTGGATGCCAAGCCGCCCGCGCTGATCCTCTCGTTGCACAGCTTTACCCCAAACCTCGCCAGCAAGCAGGAGGAGCAACGCCCCTGGCACGTGGGGGTGTTGTACAATCAAGACGACCGCGCCGCGCGTCTGGCCATCCCCATGCTGGAGGCTGAGGGGCTTATCGTGGGCGAGCAGCAGCCCTATTCGGGCAAGCTGCTCAACGCCACCATGAACCGCCACGCCGAAGCCGAGGGGCGGCCCTATCTGGGGGTGGAAGTGCGTCAGGACGGAATTGCCGGTGGCGCCGGGCAGGCGGTGTGGGCGGAGCGGCTGGGGAGAATTTGCAATTTGGTTGCCATTGCCTGATTGGTAACCAGATGGTATTTGGTTCGCATGGCTGTTAAGGGAACCAAGTGATGAATACTCCTTTCACCCCAGAAAAACCGACCGTGCGCATGCGTGTAAGTCCGTCGGGCAAGGTTCACATCCCCGCTCCGCTGCGCCGCGAATTGGGCCTGGAGGAGGGCGGTATTCTTATTGCACTCAAAGAAGGTGGAAAGATCGTCATTACCTCGCTGCGCCAGCAGATGATTGAGATGCGCGAAGAATTGGCACCCTATTTCAAGAACGACAGTGTCGATCAG
This sequence comes from uncultured Alphaproteobacteria bacterium, assembly GCA_963791765.1. Taxonomy (GTDB): domain Bacteria; phylum Pseudomonadota; class Alphaproteobacteria; order Sphingomonadales; family Sphingomonadaceae; genus Novosphingobium. The sequence goes on along the minus strand of CAWBTL010000002.1, from coordinate 290,796 downwards.
TTTCTAGCGGATCGCAAAGCAGAGGCCCAGCGCGAGTGGGAGGACGATGCGTGAAGGCGGTCATTGATGCGTCGGTGGTTATCGCGCATCTGCAGGGCGAACCGGGCGGCGAGGCGTTCCTGGACTCGATGATCGAGGGCAGCGCGATTTCGGCGATCAATGGTGCCGAAGTGGCCAAGCGTATGCGGCTCAACGGCGCAGAAGATGACCGGATTGAACGCCAGATGGCGCGGCTGCGGCCCCTGATAGTTGCGTTCGATTACGAGCATTTGATGCACTTTACCGCTACATTGCCCCACGCCAGACGCGCCAACCTCTCCCTCGCCGATTGCGCCTGCCTGGCGACGGCCCGCCACCTGCGCCTGCCCGCGCTGACGGCGGACAGGGCCTGGGCGGAGATTGCGGGGGAGGTGGGGGTGGAGGTTGTGTGTGTGCGGTGATCCTTCGACAAGCTCAGGATGAGCGGGGTTGGGGTGTATCAGGCTCGAAAATGATGGATACTTCTTCCTGACCCCAACCCAAGCCCCGCTCATGCTGAGCTTGTCTAAGCACGGGCGCAACCTCCGCCCAACCAAACCCTTGACCCGCCCCCCCAACCTCGCGAAAGCACGGGGTCTCAAAGGAGTCCCCCGTGCCCCACACGTTCGATAAGTCCAAGCTCCCCTCCCGCTACGTCTCGGTCGGCCCCGAGCGCGCGCCGCAGCGTAGCTACTACTACGCCATGGGCATGACCGAGGAGGAGATCGCGCGGCCGTTCGTGGCGGTGGTTTCGGCGGGCAACGACTCCGCCCCCTGCAATACCACGCTCGATTTCCAGGCGAATATCTGCCGCGGCGGGGTCGAGCAGGGCGGCGGCACCCCGCGGCGGTTCAACACCATCACGGTTACCGATGGCATCGCCATGGGCCATCAGGGGATGAAGTCCAGCCTGGTCAGCCGCGAGGTTATCGCCGACTCGGTCGAGCTTTCGATGCGCGGGCATTGTTATGATGCGATGGTCACCTTTGCGGGGTGCGACAAGAGCCTGCCGGGGATGATGATGGCGATGCTGAGGATGAATGTGCCGTCGATCTTCGTCTATGGCGGCTCGATCCTGCCCGGCCGCTATGAAGGCCGCGATCTGACGGTGCAGGATGTGTTCGAGGTGGTCGGGCGCTATTCGGCCGGAGCCTGCCCGCTTTCGGAGCTGACCGCGATCGAAAAGGCGGCCTGTCCCGGCCACGGTGCCTGCGGCGGGCAGTTCACTGCCAACACCATGGCCTGCGTCGGTGAGGCTATAGGGCTTTCCCTACCAAACAGCAATATGGCTCCGGCTCCTTACAAATCGCGTGAGGAAGTGGCGGTGGCCGCGGGCAAGCAGGTGATGAAGCTGATCGAGCTGAACTTGCGCCCGCGCGACATCTGCACCCGCGCCGCGTTCGAAAACGCCGCCCGCGTCGTCGCGGCGACCGGCGGCTCGACCAACGGCGCGTTGCACCTGCCGGCGATGGCCAACGAATGCGGCATAGACTTCGACCTGTTCGACGTCGCCGAAATCTTCAAGTCGACGCCCTATGTGGCCGATCTCAAGCCGGGCGGGAAGTATGTAGCCAAGGACATGCACGATGCCGGCGGCGTCTATATGGTCATGAAAACGCTGCTCGATGGCGGTTTTCTCGATCCCGAACCGATGACTGTCACCGGCAAGACGCTGGGCGAGAACCTCGACGAAATCTCCTGGAATCCCGATCAGAAGGTAATCTACGACGTCAGGACGCCAATCACGCCCACCGGCGGCGTTGTCGGCCTGCGCGGATCGATGGCGCCGGATGGGGCGATCGTGAAAGTCGCAGGCATGGCGCGGCTGCAGTTCAGCGGCCCGGCGCAGGTGTTCGAATGCGAGGAAGACTGCTTTGCCGCGGTCGAGGCGCGTTCGATCAAGGAAGGCAGCGTCATCGTTATCCGCAACGAAGGCCCCAAGGGCGGTCCCGGCATGCGCGAGATGCTGGCGACGACAGCTGCGCTCTATGGCCAGGGCATGGGCGAGAAGGTGGCGCTGATCACCGACGGGCGCTTTTCTGGCGCTACCCGCGGCTTCTGCATCGGCCATGTCGGGCCCGAAGCGGCCGATTGCGGGCCAATTGCGCTGGTGGTGGATGGTGACATCATCGCCATCGATGCAGTGGCGGGCACCATCGATCTCGAAGTCGCCGAAGATGTGCTGGCCGAGCGCCGCAAGGGCTGGAAGCCGCGCGGGCACGACTATAATGCGGGCGCGTTGTGGCGCTATGCGCAGAATGTCGGCCCGGCCTGGCAGGGCGCGGTGACTCATCCCGGAGCCAGGGCGGAAACCCATGTTTTTGCGGATATCTGAGTGGGGCTGATGGCAGCGCCTGTGCTTCGACAAGCTCAGCATGAGCGGGTGCTGTGTTTGAACTCGCGAAATGGCCCGCTCAGCCTGAGCCTGTCGAAGGCCGCGCGCCACGCATGCCTCCCGCTCCTGCTCGCGGCTTGCTCTGCCGAGCCGGGAACGGGCGATTTGCCGGAAGGCGAACAGGTCGCCTGCGCGCTCAATGGTGCGAAGACCTTCGGCCGGGCCTGCGGGGTCGAGCGGATAGAGCAGGACGGCAAGCCAATCGTGATCGTCCGCCACCCCGACGGGGGCTTTCGCCGTTTCGAACTGCGCGAGGGCGGCCGGCGCTTCGTCACTGCCGATGGTGCCGATGCGGGCGTGACTATCGCCAACGGCAAGGAACGCGAAGTGTCCGTGGACGACGATCACTACCTGTTCCCGGCACTGGCACCGAGCCATGCCCCGGCCCGCTGACCAGATCCTTTCCGTCGCGCAGATGCGCGGCGCGGAAGAGGCGCTGATCGCGGCGGGCATCAGTGTCGATGAATTGATGCAGATCGCCGGGCGCGGGGCGGCGGACTATGTCTGGCGCATAGCCGCACACCGGCGGGTGACGGTGCTGTGCGGGCCGGGCAACAACGGCGGCGACGGCTATGTCATTGCCGAGGCGATCCACGAGCGGGGCGGCAAGGTCTGCGTGGTTGCGGCGACCGAGCCGAAGACCGATGCGGCGCGCAATGCCCGGGCCTTGTATCAGGGCGAAGTGCTGGGGCCGGACGGCGATCCTCACGGGGACATTCTAGTCGATTGCCTGTTCGGCAGCGGGCTGACGCGGCCCTTGTTGGCTGAACATGCCGCGCTGCTTGCCAGGCTCGCGGCGAGCCACCGCCAGCGCATCGCCGTGGATGTGCCGAGCGGGGTGCAGAGCGACAATGGGCTGCTGCTGAATGAGGGCCTGCCCGAATTCGACCTGACGATCAGTCTCGGGGCCTGGAAATTCGCGCATTTCCTGATGCCGGCCAGCGCCATGATGGGCGCGCTGCGACTGGTCGGGATCGGGGTGGAGGCGGTGGACGGGGCGGCCATGGTAGTGCCGCGCCCGCATTTCGCCGCGCCTGCTGCGGATGCCCACAAATACCGGCGCGGGCTGCTGGCGGTGGTTGGCGGGGACATGCCGGGGGCGGCTATGCTGGCGGCGCAGGCGGCTCAGGGCGCGGGGGCGGGCTATGTGAAACTGCTGGCGTGTTGCGGCGAGAGTAGCCGGGGCGCTTCGACAAGCTCAGCACGAGCGGGTGTGGGGTTTGATGCAAGCAAAAAACCCGCTCGGCCTGAGCTTGTCGAAGGCCCGCAACTGACCTCTCCCCCAGACCTGGTCACCAGCAACGCCCCCCTCGCCGAAGCCATCGCCGACATCCGCATCGCAGCCTTGCTGATCGGCCCCGGCCTCGGCCGCCACGCCGAAAGCCGCGAACGGTTGGTCACAACGCTCGCCGCCAAGGCTCCCGCCGTGCTCGATGCCGATGCGCTGGTGCTGCTCGCCCCGCGCCTGCTGGCGGAGCGCAGCGCGCCGCTGATTGCCACGCCGCACGAAGGCGAACTGGCATCGCTCGAGCGGGCTTTCGCCTGCGATGGGTCAGGCTCCAAGGTCGAACGCGCATCCGCGCTCGCCAAAGCCAGCGGCATGGTAATCGTCGCCAAAGGGCCGGACACCATCATCGCCGCGCCCGATGGCCGCCTCACCTGCGCTCCGCGTGCCTCGGCATGGCTGTCAACCGCCGGGACCGGCGATGTGCTGGCCGGAGCCATCGCCAGCCGCCTCGCCACGGGGGCGGAACCCTTCGCTGCTGCCTGCGAAGGCGTCTGGCTGCACGGCGAGGCGGCGCGGCTGTGCGGGCCTGCCTTTACCGCCGGTCAGCTTGCCAGCACGGTCTCCGCCGCCTACGCGGCCTGACTGTGAGCGAACCCGAAACAATTCTGCGTATCGCCGCCAAGGGCGACGGCGTGACTGCCAGCGGCCGCCATGTCGCGGGGACAGCGCCGGGGGATTGTGTCCGCGCCGACGGATCGCTGGAGCATGGCCCCCACCACGCCGCGCCGCCTTGCCGCCATTTCAGCACCTGCGGGGGCTGCCAGCTCCAGCATCTCGACGAGGCGTCATGGGCGCAGTTCGTGGCCGACCGGGTAGCCAATGCGGCGGAGGGGCAGGGGCTTGCGCCCGAAGTGATCGCGCCGCCATATCTCTCCCCGCCCGGCAGCCGCCGCCGCGCAACGCTGCATGCGGCCAGCAAGGGCGGTAAAGTCGAGCTGGGCTTCCGCGAGGGCAAATCGCACCGGATCGTCGATCTGGCCGAATGTCCGGTGCTGGCGCCTGAACTGGCGGTGCTGGTGGCTCCCTTACGCAAACTGCTCGCCCGGCAGGGGAAGCGTATTTCCGCCGATATCGAGCTGGCGCTGACCGATCAGGGCGTCGATATGGCCATCAGGGGACTGACCGTCGAAGGTCTGGCCGCTACCGAAGCCATGCTCGATTTCGCCCGCGACCAGGGCCTCGCGCGGCTTGGCCTCGATCAGGGCTATGGTCCCGAGGCGCTGTGGGAACCCGAACCGGTGACGATAACGCTCGCCGGGGTCAGCGTCGGGTTCCCGCCGGGGAGCTTCCTGCAAGCGACAGCGGATGGCGAGGCGGTATTGGTTTCGGCAGCACGCGAATGGCTGGCGGGGGCGGAGACTGTAGCCGATCTGTTCTCAGGCCTCGGCACTTTCGCCTTCGCGCTGGCTGGGCCAGCCACCAAGGTGCTGGCGGTGGAAGCCGCGCGCGAGGCGCATTTTGCCTGCAAGTCGGCGGCGGGCATGGCGCTGCTGCCGATCCACACCATGCACCGCGACCTGTTCCGCAATCCGCTGCAGCCGGACGAGCTCAACCGCTTCGCCGCCGTGCTGCTCGACCCGCCGCGCGCCGGGGCACGCGAGCAGGTGGAGCATCTGGCCGCGAGCAGCGTCGGTCGCATCGCCTATATCAGCTGCAACCCCTCCAGCTGCGCGCGCGATGCCGCCACGCTGGTCGCGGGTGGCTATGTGCTGAAAGAGCTACGCCCGGTCGGCCAGTTCCGCTGGTCCACCCACGTCGAACTGGCGAGCCTGTTCGTGCGGGGCTCCTAAAGCACCAGCATCGCCGCGCGGGCGACCAGGGCCATCAGCACCAGGCTCGACAGCGCGAACAGCACAAACCGCACCGGCACCTTGTTGATCGTTGCCTGCACTACCGAATGGACGACGCGCAGGCTGACATAGGTCCAGGCCAGCTGGGCGTTGAGCCCGTCGCCCGCACCAATGATCGCCAGCACAATCGCCACTGCATAAAACACCGTAGGTGATTCATGCAGGTGGTTGTAGTTATGCGCTTTCCACTGCACCTGTGGCGGCAGAACATCGTCAAGCGAGGTTGCCGGATCGCGCACCAGCGCGTCGAGATCGACCTTGGCCGCTCCGAGTGCGGGGATGCGCGTCGCGTACATCCACACCCACATCACGAAGGTCCACACCGCCAGGGTGATGACCGGCTGCAGGATTGACATACCGATCATGCGATTGTTCCCGGAACAGCGCACAGCGTTGCCAGGATCGCCCTTACTGCCAGTGCGATCAGGACCAGGCTCGACACGAAGAACAGGTTGGCGCGCACGGGAATGCGGTTGACCGTCGACTGCCACAGCGAATGGACGATGCGCAGGCCTACATAGGCCCAGGCCAGCCAGACATCGGTCGTCGCAGCGCCCATGATCGCCAAGATGATAACTGCCGGATAGAAAATCGTCGGCTGCTCCATCAGGTGCGTGTAATTGTGCGATTTCCAGTTGGTCTTGTCCGGCAAAACGCCTTCAAGCGCATTGCCGCGTCCTCCCGGAGGCGATTTCTTCAGATCAATCCCGGCCTTGCCGAACGCCGCGAACCGCGTGGCTATCAACCAAACCAGCATCACCATTGACCAGCCGACCAGTACTGCCGCCGGTGCGAGCATTTGCGCTTGCATATTTATCCCCTCCAATTCGACCCAGGGCAAAGATTGCCAGGGAAATGGAGTTAGTCAATTGCTTGGGCCCCCAAGCGGTTGAGAACTCATGCCAGCAGCCTATATGCACAAGCCTGGCTGGGCCGAAGGAGACGCATGGTGAGCAAGGTTCTGGTGATCGGTGCGGGCGGGGTCAGCTCGGTCGCGGTGCACAAGATGGCGATGAACTCCGTCATTTTCAGCCATATCAGCCTCGCCAGCCGGACGCTGGCGAAATGCGATACCATTGCCGAATCGGTCAAGGGGCGCACCGGCGTGACCATCGACACCTATGAGATCGATGCCGAGGAAATTCCGGCGCTGACCCGGCTGATCCAGCAGATCGGGCCGAAGCTGGTGGTCAACCTGGCGCTGCCCTATCAGGATCTGGCGATCATGGAGGCCTGCCTGGCCGCCGGTGTCGATTACATGGACACCGCCAATTACGAACCGCGCCACGAGGCGAAGTTCGAATATCACTGGCAGTGGGCCTATCACGACCGCTTCCGGGAAAAGGGCCTGATGGCACTGCTTGGCTCGGGCTTCGATCCCGGCGTGACCAGCGTTTTCGCGATGTGGCTCAAAAAGCACAAGCTGAAAACCATCCGCACGCTCGACATCCTCGATTGCAACGGCGGCGATCACGGCCAGGCCTTCGCCACCAATTTCAACCCGGAAATCAACATCCGCGAAGTCACCGCGCCGGCGCGGCACTGGCTGAACGGCGAATGGGTCGAAACCCCCGGCCTGACCATCCGCCAGAACTTCGACTTCGAGGGCGTCGGCCCCAAGAACATGTATCTGATGTATCACGAGGAACTGGAAAGCCTCGCCAAATTCATCCCCGAACTGGAGCGCGCGCGGTTCTGGATGACCTTCGGCGATGCCTATATCAACCACCTCACCGTGCTGGGCAATGTCGGAATGACCGGGATCGAGCCGGTGATGTATCAGGGCCGCGAAATCGTGCCGCTGCAATTCCTCGCCGCCGTGCTGCCCAAGCCCGAAACTCTGGGTGCCACCACCAAGGGCAAGACCAACATCGGCGACATCGCCACCGGCGAGGCGCTGGACGGCCCAGATGGTATTGGGGGCGAGAAGACCTTCTACATCTCGAACATCTGCGACCATGAGGATGCCTATGCCGAAACCGGCAATCAGGCGATTTCATACACGACGGGCGTGCCCGCGATGATCGGCGCGGCGATGATGCTGACCGGAGCGTGGAAAAGTGAGGGCGTGTTCAACATGGAGCAGTTCGATCCCGACCCGTTCATGGACATGCTGAATGCGCATGGGCTGCCGTGGACGGTGAAGGAACTGGCGGGGCCGTTGGGGTTTTGAACTTGGGGCGGCGGTTGCGCGGGGCCTTCGACAAGCTCAGGCTGAGCGGGGATTTGGAATTCGGAATATCACCCAATCCCGCTCAGCCTGAGCTTGTCGAAGGCCCCGCGCCAACCTAGGGCCAGCCAATGGAAACCCAAGCCGGCGACCCGGGCGCTTTCGCCCATTTCGACCTTACCCGCGTTGATAGCCCCGCTTTCGTGGTGGACGCCGCGAAACTGCGCGCCAATCTTTCGATCCTCGCCGAAGTCCGCGACCGGGCGGGCATAAAAATGCTCTCGGCGCTCAAGGCCTTCTCGATGTGGTCGACGGCGCCGATCATCGGCGAATATCTCGACGGCGTCTGCACCTCCGGCCTGTGGGAAGCGCGGCTCGCATCCGAGTTCTATGACGGCGAGATCACGACCTATTCGGCGGCCTACAAGCCCGACGAGCTCGACGAGATCCTGCGCCTGTCGGACCATGTCATCTTCAATTCGCCAGGCCAGATCATGCGCTGCGCCGCGATTATCGACGCCGCGCGCAGCCGGGGCGAACACTTCGATATCGGCCTTCGCATCAATCCCTTGCACGCCGAAGGTGAGGTTCCGCGTTATGATCCCTGCGCGCCGCATTCGCGGCTGGGTTTCCCGATCGATCAGCTGACCGCCGAGCATATCGCGATGATCGACGGCATCCACATGCATACCCTGTGCGAGCAGCTTTTCGAGCCGCTTGAGCGCACCTGGGATGTTGCCTTCGACTATCTCGAGCCCTTCTTCGGCCAGTTCAAATGGATCAACCTGGGCGGCGGCCACCACATCACCCGCGCCGATTACCCGCGCGACGAGCTGGTGCAGTTCCTGATTGACCTAAAGGAAGATACCGGCGCGGAGGTCTATCTCGAACCCGGCGAGGCCGTAGCGCTCGATGCCGGCATCCTCACTGGCACCATTCTCGACGCCCACGACAACGGCATGCCCGTCGCCATAACCGACATTTCCGCCACCTGCCACATGCCCGACGTGATCGAAGCCCCGTACCGCCCGGCCCTGCTGGGTGAGGTGCCGATGGAGGATGAACTCATCGACGAGGCCCAGGGCGGAGCCGTGCGCCTCGGCGGCCCTTCCTGCCTGGCGGGCGACGTGATCGGCGATTACCGCCTGCCATTCCCGCCCGATCCCGGCCGCCGGATCGCCTTCCTCGACCAGGCGCATTATTCGATGGTCAAGACCACCACCTTCAACGGCGTGCCGCTGCCCTCGATCTGGCTGTGGGACAGCGAATCGGATGTGCTTGAATGCGTAAAGCGATTCGACTGGGAGGAGTTCCGCAACCGGTTGAGCTGACATGGTTTCGTTTCAGATTGGAACAGCTACTGTCACACTTCGCTGATTGTGACAGTCATGTTGCGAAAATGGCGTCGATTCTCGTGTTTGTTGCAGTTTGATGAAGGTTGAGGCCTGTTTTCACTTGAAGTTCAGGTCCACGCCTATATAGGCACCCCCCGCAGCCCCATGGGGACTTCCAAACCGCAAGGCTGCTTTGTTGAAACTACCGTTTGGGGGTCCCTTGAGTTGCACATCCATCAAGACGCATCGGCTGTAGTCAGCGCCCTCGCGCCTGACGAACCTGTAATCCTCAATCGCCCGCATGCTGCCGCGCGCGCTGCCCGCTTCTTTGCCGAGAAGTTTCCGGGCAAGTCGCTCTATGCGGTCAAGGCCAATCCCTCGCCGGATTTGCTGCGCGTGCTGTGGGATTCAGGGATCACCCATTTCGACGTCGCCTCTATCGCCGAGGTGCGGCTGGTGCGTGGCGTGCTGCCCGAAGCTGTGCTGTGCTTCATGCACCCGGTGAAGCCTGCTGCCGCCATCGCCGAGGCATACCGGCTCCACGGCGTGCGTACGTTCAGCCTCGATTGCCAGGACGAACTGGCGAAGATCGTCGAGGCAACAGACGGCGCGGAAGACCTTTCGCTTTGCGTGCGGCTGCGGGTGTCTTCTGAATATTCCGAGCTCTCTCTCGCCTCGAAATTCGGCATCGATCTGGCCGACGCCGCGCCGCTGCTGCAGGCCACCCGCCAGGTCGCGGACTGCCTGGGCATCTGCTTCCACGTCGGCAGCCAGGCGATGACGCCCTTCGCCTATGTGCAGGCGCTGGAGCGGGTGCGTGCGGCGATTGTCGATGCCGCGGTCACGGTCGATATCGTCGATGTCGGCGGGGGCTTCCCGTCGATCTATCCGGGCATGGAGCCGCCGCCGCTGGAGGATTACTTCGGCGCGATCCACCGTGCCGCGGAATCGCTGCCGGTGTCCTACAGCAGCGAACTGTGGTGCGAGCCGGGCCGGGCGCTGTGTGCCGAATACAACTCGATGATCGTTCGCGTCGAAAAGCGCCGCGGCCGCGAGCTGTTCATCAACGAGGGTGCCTATGGCGCGCTGTTCGATGCGGCGCATGTCGGCTGGCGCTTTCCGGTCAAGTTGTTGCGCGAGGATGCGGGTGCCGAGTTGACTCCGTTCAGCTTCTTCGGCCCGACCTGCGACGATATGGACCACATGGACGGACCCTTCCACCTGCCGGCAGGCGTGGCGGCGGGCGACTATATCGAGATCGGCATGCTCGGTGCCTATGGCGCGGCGATGCGGACCAAGTTCAACGGCTTCGGCTCCGGCGAAGTGCGCGAGGTCTCAGATGAGCCGATGGCAAGTCAGTACCTCGGCACCCGCCGCGATCCGCGCCATTCGGACAATGTAGTGTCGCTGCGGTAGCGAGCCCGCTTGAATCTTCCCCCTCTGGGCAAGGCTATCGCATATTCCGACCTGCCCTTTCTTCCTCCCCCCTCCCGCCTGCGGGAGGGGCTGGGGGTGGGTGTGTCTGAATTTGACGCGAAACCGTCGATTTCGTCCGACTGGCCCTAACCCCTCCCGCAAGCGGGAGGGGGACCGGGAAGCACAGGCACCGAATGGAATATGCGATAGCCCTCCGCCTCTGGGGGAGGTGGCGGTTGACGAGACCCCCTCCGGCATTCGTTTCACTCATGCCACCTCCCCCAGAGGGGGAGGATTTGGAGCATGGGCGCGCCGCTAAGCTTTCGGTGCGGCAAGAGTGAAATCGACCATGATCTCCCCTGAGATCGTCTCCAGCGCGGTCTGGACCTGTTCGCGCGAGGTGCCGGGCGGGATGGTCAGGCGGGCGGCGGCGCGGAACAGCGGGGCACCGGACCACGAGCTGGGTTCGATGCGGGTCTCGAAGTCCTCGATATTGACCTGAAGCGCGGTCAGCACGGCGGTGACTTCGCGCACGATGCCGGGGCGGTCCTGCCCGACCAGTTCGAACGACAGCGCCTCGCCAGCTTCGGCAGGTTCCTCTCCGGCCGGGACCACCGAGACATGCAGCCCCGCGCCATCGACGCCGCGCAGCGCCCGTTCAAGCGCACCCAGATTCTCAGCGTCGAGTTCGATCAGCACCGAGCCGGTATATTTCCCGCCAAGCCGGCTGAGGTGGCTCTCCAGCCAGTTCCCGCCAGCCGCGAACACGGCCTCGGCAATGGCCTGGGTCAGCCCGGGCCGGTCACTGCCGACGGCTGAGAGCACCATTTTCGATTTCATCGTGATTGCTCCGGCCGGTTCCGCCGATACCTAGACCGGAGCGGGGGGAAGGTTCAAGCGGCCTTGCGCAGTTCCAGCCGTTCCCAGATCTCCGCCAGCGCCTTGGTCAGATCGACCATCATCGCTTCGGTATGCGCGGGGCCGGGGGTGAAGCGCAGGCGTTCGAGCCCGCGCGGCACGGTGGGGTAGTTGATTGGCTGCACATAAACGCCGTATTCGGCGAGCAGGATGTCGCTGATCTGCTTGGCGCGGATCGGATCGCCGACCATCAGCGGGACGATGTGGGTGGTCGATGGCATCACCGGCAGTCCGGCCTCGGCAAACAGACGCTTGAGCGTGGCAGCGGCAGCCTGCTGGCCTTCGCGTTCGCTGCTCGATGCCTTGAGGTGCTTGACTGCAGCCAGCACGCCCGCGACTAGCACCGGCGACAGGCTGGTCGTGAATATGAAGCCCGGCGCATAGCTGCGGATCACATCGATGATGCGGGTGTCGGCGGCGATATAGCCGCCCATGACGCCGAATGCCTTGCCCAGCGTGCCTTCGATGATGGTGATGCGGTCAGCCGCACCGTCACGGTCGGTGATGCCGCCGCCGCGCGGGCCGTACATGCCAACTGCATGGACCTCGTCGATATAGGTGAGCGCGTTATACTTGTCAGCCAGATCGCAGATCGCGTGGATCGGGGCGACATCGCCGTCCATCGAATAGACGCTTTCGAAGGCGATCAGCTTGGGCAGTTCCGGATCGGTCTCGGCGAGCAGCGCTTCGAGATGTTCCAGATCGTTGTGGCGGAACACCTTCTTTTCGGCACCCGAATTGCGGATGCCGGCGATCATGCTGGCGTGGTTGAGCTCGTCGGAAAAGATCACGCAGCCCGGCAGCACCTTGGCCAGCGTGGAGAGCGTCGCATCGTTCGAGACATAGCCCGAAGTGAACAGCAGCGCGCCGTCTTTGCCGTGAAGGTCCGCCAGTTCGCGCTCAAGCTCGATATGGTAATGGGTGTTGCCGCCGATGTTGCGGGTGCCGCCAGAGCCCGCGCCGACATCGTGCAGCGCTTCCTCCATGGCAGCGATCACCTTGGGGTGCTGGCCCATGGCGAGATAATCGTTCGAGCACCACACGGTGATCGGCTTGGGCCCGTTATGCCCGGCAAAACAGCGCGCGTTGGGATAGGCGCCCTTGTTGCGCAGGATGTCGATGAAAACGCGGTAGCGCCCCTCCGTGTGGAGACGTCCGATCGCCTGGTCGAATATCTGGTCGTAGTTCACACAGTCACCGGTGCTGCTGTTTCGCCGTGCCATTAGCGCAAGGTCGCCAGCATAGCCAGAGGCTTGTTACCCACTTGTTAAGTGCCGACCCGATGGTTTGGCTAAATTAGACAGCTTCGCGTCAGACCGTGGCCGTTAAGCGCCGGGGCGAGCGCTGCGATATCGTCGCTGTCGCGCGTGAACAGGGCAAAGTCGTCCGTAACCCTTGCGAAACCCTGGCCTTCGGTGAGATGAACGATCCGCCGGGCAATTCCTTGTGCGCCGTTAACGAAGCCGACACCGGGTCCGAAAGTACCGGCCAGTTCGGCTTCGACCAGCGGGAAGTGCGTGCAGGCCAGCACCACCGTGTCTATGTACTGACCACCTGGCTGGCAGCGCAGCCCTTCGGCTGCGCGGGTATAGACGTCGGGATCGACGGGTTGCCCGCGCAGCTTTGCTTCGGCTGCCGTGACCAGCTCGGGCGCGGCAAAGCGCAGCAGGCGTTTGCCCTGCGCGAATTCCGCCTCGAGCCGGTCGACATAGCCCTGGCGGATCGTCGCTTCGGTGCCGAGCAGGCCGATGGTGCCGGTCCGGGTCATCGCTGCCGCCGGCTTGATCGCCGGGACGGTGCCGACAATCGGCACTTCCAGCACGTCGCGGACCATGCCCAGCGCGATCGTTGAGGCGGTGTTGCAGGCGATGCAGACGAGCCGCGGGTGGTAACGCTCGGTCATCCGCCCGAGCAGCCCGGCGACCCGGGCCGCGATCTGGGCCTCGGTCTTGTCGCCATAGGGCAGCCCGGCGTTGTCGGCGGCGTAAATCACGGGGGCATCGGGCAGGGCCTTGCGCAGTTCGGCAAGCACCGAAAGCCCGCCAACGCCGGAATCAAACAGCAGGATGGGCGACGCCGGATCGATTGCCTGTTCCAAATTGCCCTGCACCTTGCCCGCCCGTGAATTCGCGCATCTTCTACCGATACGGATGCAAAAAGGGAAACGGGGCTTCGCCTTGCCCGCACAAGCGGTTAAGAGCGGGGCATGGAATGGTTTCTTGCTCTGCTGCTGGGCTATGCGCTCGGCTCCGTACCCTTCGGGCTGATCCTCACCCGGCTGACCGGCGCGGGCGATCTGCGCAGTATCGGATCGGGCAACATCGGCGCAACCAATGTGCTGCGCACCGGCCGCAAGGGGCTGGCCCTGGCGACGCTGCTGCTCGACATGGGCAAGGGGCTGGCGGCGGTGCTTCTGGCATGGAAATACCTGCCGGATTGCGCCGGGCTGGCAGCAATCGGAGCCATGCTGGGACATTGCTTTCCGGTGTGGTTGGGCTTCAAGGGCGGCAAGGGGGTGGCGACGCTGATGGGCGTATCGCTCGGCCTCGCCTGGCCGATCGGCGCGGCCTATGCCCTGACCTGGACCGGCGTGCTGGCGCTGACCCGCATTTCCTCGCTCGCGGGGATGAGCGCGGCGCTGGTGGCCCCCCTTGCCGCATTGCTGACGGGCCATGACAGCTTCGTCCCGGTGCTGGCACTGCTGGCCGCGCTGGTGCTGTTCCTCCACCGCGCCAATATCGCCCGGCTGCGTGCCGGGACCGAACCCCGGGTGGGCAGCAAGGGGTGATCAATCAGGACGAGGCTTTTGCCCGCATCCGCCTGCTGCGCTCGCCCAATATCGGGCCGGTCAGCTTCGCCCAGTTGATGCACCGGTTTGGCGATGCCAAGGCCGCGCTTGAGGCTTTGCCCGATCTGGCCGCGCGCGGAAAGTCAGCCTATCGCGCCGCGCCCGAAGCGCGCATTGCCGATGAGATTGCGGCGGTGAAGCGGGCAGGGGCGCGCTATCTGTTCCACGATTCGCCCGACTACCCGGCGCTTCTCGGCCAGATCGAAAGCGCGCCGCCGATCCTGATCGTCCGGGGTGACAGCGCCATCGCCAGCCGCCCCGCCGTCGCCGTGGTCGGCGCGCGCAATGCTTCGGCGGCGGCGGTCAAGCTGTCGCGCAATTTCGCCGCTGCGCTGGCGGAAGCCGGGTTGGCAGTGGTTTCGGGTCTGGCGCGGGGGATCGACGGGGCCGCGCATGTCGGGGCGCTGTCGGCGGGCAGCAGTGGTGGCGGCACCATCGGCGTCATCGCCAGCGGCATCGACATCGCCTATCCATCCGAGCACCGCGATCTGCAGGAACAGGTCGCGCAGCAGGGTCTGCTGATTGCCGAACAGCCGCCGGGGGTGGAACCGCTCGCCCGGCACTTCCCCTCGCGCAATCGCATCATCGCCGGGCTCGCGGCAGGCACGCTGGTGGTGGAGGCCGCGCCCAAGAGCGGCTCGCTGATCACCGCCAGGCTGGCGGGCGAATCCGGTCGCGAGGTCATGGCCATCCCCGGCTCCCCGCTCGACAGCCGCTCGCACGGCTGCAACCAGCTGATCCGCGATGGCGCGGTGCTGGTGCAGAGCCCGGAGGATGTCATCGAACTGCTCTCCGGCTTTGACGGCGTGCCGAGATCAAGCTTCCGTGAGGCTGGCCTTGCCTATATCGCCGACGACAGTGAACTGGCCAATGCCGAACCAGCCGATATCGTTGGCCTGCTCACCACCGCCCCGGTCGCAGTCGACGAACTGATCCGTCAGAGCGGCGAGCGCGCGGCGGCAGTGCAGCTAGCGCTGCTGGAGCTGGAACTGGCCGGTCAGCTGGTTCGCCACGCCGGTGGAAGGGTGTCGCTGGCGGGGTGACACTATTGAAGGACTTAGCCGTTAGTGACGGCAGAGTATCAACCTGTGAGTATAGGGAGCGTAGTGCAAGTGGCTCAGCCGTATAACGCAATCACTGTCGGTTCGATCCTGGGCGCGACCTTTGCCACGCTGAAAGCGAACAGCGTGCCGGTGGTGCTGTTTCTGGCAGTGTTCATCGGCGGCGGCAGTCTGGCTGACTATCTGGCCACGCTGGAAGGTAGCGAATTCGGCCTCGCCGGGGGCGGACTGCAGATGGTTGTCGGCCTGGGCTCGATTGTCGGTGCCTATTTCCTGATGAAGGCGATGATCGTCACCGGCGGCGGCTTTCGCGAAACCGGGCGGCACCGGTTTATCTTCTATGTCGGGCAATCGATCCTGATCGCGCTTGGTATCGGTTTGGGATTCGTCCTGCTGGTCGTTCCGGGCCTGATCGTGTGGGCGCGGTGGTCGCTGGCGGCGCCTTTGCTGGTTGGGCGGGGCGAGGGCGCGATCGAGGCCATGGGCAGGAGCTGGGAGCTCACCCGGGGCCATGCGCTGAACATCTTCCTCGCAGCGCTGCCGCTTATCCTCTTTCTGCTGCTGGCAGTCGGTGTCATTGCAACGGCAGCCTCGACTGGCGACGAAGGCATTGGCTCCATCGTCATGGAGCATCTCGCGACCAACCTCTACACCGTGCTGTCTACGGCGATGTCGGTGGGGCTGCTCGGCCTGTTCGAACCGGGCACTTCCGAAATCGAAGACATCTTCGCCTGATTCCACCCCTTGACGCCCGGCCCCATCCCCCGTCACCCTCGCGCGTACGTATACGCGTAAGGGGGCAAGCGGAACTGCAATGCAATTAGTCATCGTCGAATCACCGGCCAAGGCCAAGACCATCGAGAAATACCTGGGCAAGGACTACAAGGTCCTCGCCTCCTACGGCCACGTCCGCGATCTGCCGCCCAAGGATGGATCGGTGCGGCCCGACGAGGCCTTCGCGATGGTCTGGGAACTCTATGGCGACAAGGCGCGGCAGGTGAAGGCGATCACCGATGCCGCCAAGACTGCCAACCGCCTGATCCTCGCAACCGACCCCGACCGTGAGGGCGAGGCGATCAGCTGGCATGTCCGCGAACTGCTGGCCAAGCGCAAGGCGCTGCCAAAGGACGTCCAGCGCGTCACCTTCAACGCCATCACCAAGGATACGGTGACCAAGGCGATGCTGCATCCGCGTGAGCTCGATCAGGATCTGATCGACGCCTATCTCGCCCGCCGTGCGCTCGACTATCTGTTTGGCTTCACCCTCTCGCCGGTGCTGTGGCGCAAGCTGCCCGGCGCCAAGAGCGCAGGGCGCGTCCAATCGGTGGCCTTGCGGTTGATCGTCGAGCGCGAGCGCGAGATCGAGGTGTTCCGCCCGCAGGAATACTGGTCGGTGATTGCCCGGCTGGAACAGGGCGGCACTGAATTTGCTGCCCGGCTGGTGCGCTTCGAGGGTGCGAAGATCGAACGACTGAGCATCGGCGAAGAAGGCACGGCGATGCGCGCCAAGGCGGCTGTGGAAGGCGCGGTGTTCCGGGTCGAGGAGGTCGAGACCAAGCCGACGCGGCGCAATCCCTATCCGCCCTTCACCACCTCGACGCTCCAGCAGGAGGCCGCGCGCAAGCTCGGCTTTTCGGCCAGCCACACTATGCGGGTGGCGCAGAACCTGTATGAGGCGGGCGCGATCACCTATATGCGCACCGACGGGGTGCAGATGGACCCTTCCGCGATTTCAGATGCGCGGCTGGCGATCAGCAACCGCTACAACGGCCACTACCTCCCCGAAAAGCCCCGCATTTACGAGACCAAGGCCAAGAATGCGCAGGAAGCGCATGAAGCGATCCGGCCGGTCGATTTCAGCAAGGACCGCTATGGCAGCGGCGACGAGGCGCGGCTCTACGAACTGGTGTGGAAGCGCGCGCTGGCCAGCCAGATGGCTTCGGCCAGCATCGAGCGCACCAGCGTCACCCTGCGCGAAGGCACCGGCCAGCATGAGCTGCGCGCCACGGGCCAAGTGGTGAAGTTCCCCGGCTTCCTGGCGGTCTACGAGGAAGACCGCGACGATCGCGGCGCTGGCGGCAAGGACGGCGAGGAGGATGAATCCAACCTGCTCCCGCATATGGCCAAGGGCGATACCCCGGCGAAAAAGGGCGTCGATGCCGCGCAGCACTTCACCCAGCCGCCGCCGCGCTATTCGGAAGCCAGTCTGGTCAAGCGGCTGGAAGAGCTGGGTATCGGCCGGCCTTCGACCTATGCGGCGACTTTGCAGGTGCTGAAGGACCGCAGTTACGTCCGGACCGAGAAAAACCGTTTCTTTGCAGAGGAAAGCGGGCGATTGCTCACAGCCTTTCTCGAACGCTTCTTCCCGGTCTATGTCGGCTATGACTTCACCGCGGGCATGGAGGACGAGCTTGACGAAGTTTCCGGCGGGCGGGCCGAATGGAAATCCGTGCTCGAGAATTTCTGGAAGGACTTCAAGCCCAAGAGCGACGAGGTGATGGAGAAGAAGCCCAGCGAAGTCACGGAAGCGCTGGATGAATTTTTGTCCGATTACCTGTTCCCGCCAAGCGATGACGGCAAGGATCCGCGCACCTGCCCGAAATGCGTCGGCGGCAGGCTGGCGCTGCGCGGCGGGCGTTATGGCGCATTCGTCGCCTGCTCGAACTATCCCGAGTGCAAGTTCACCCGCAAATTCGCCCAGCCCGGCGGCAATGGCGACGAAGGCGGCGGCGAGGACGGCGAGCTTGGCGCGCATCCCGAGACCGGCGAGATGATTTCGCGCAAGGTCGGCCGCTTCGGGCCATACATCCAGGCGGGCGACGGCAAGGAAGCCAAACGCTCGTCGATCCCCAAGGATATCGGTGACCTGACGCTGGACTGGGCGGTCAAACTGCTCAGTCTGCCGCGCCTGATCGGGGCTCATCCCGAAACCGGCGAGCCGATCACTGCCAGCATTGGCCGCTATGGCCCCTACCTTGCCCACAATGGCAAATACGCCAAGCTGCGTGCGACTGCCGAGGTCTTCGACACTGGCATGAACGCCGCTGTTGTCCGCATCGCCGAAGCGGCTGCCGGGGGCGGGCGGGGGGCGCGCGCCGCCGCCGAACCGCTCAAGACCTTCGGACCGCACCCTGAATCCGGCGGCGAGATCAAGCTGATGGCGGGGCGCTATGGTCCCTACGTCACCGACGGCACTACCAACGCCACCCTGCCGCGCGACAAGCAGCCCGAGGATCTTTCGGCCGAGGAAGCGATTGTGCTGATCACCGAAAAGGCGGCGAAGGGTCCGGCCAAGGGCAAGGCGCGCAAGAAAGCTCCGGCCAGGAAGAAGGCCCCGGCCAAGAAGGCGGCCAAGAAGTGAGCGAGAAGTTCGAACGGCACCGCCAGCCCTGGAATTCCGACGAGATTGCCAAGCTGCGGGTGCTCGCCAGCAAGGGCAAGGGGCTCAAGGAAATCGCCAAGGCGCTCAACCGCAGCGAGGAATCGACCAAAGCGCGCGCCAAGGATGACGGGATTGGGATTGCGAAGCTGAGGTAGGTTGGGGGCTGTTTCTCTCATAAATAGGGGCAGTCCCTATTTATCCGTCCCCCTCCCGCTTGCGGGAGGGGTCAGGGGTGGGCCAGTCCGACGAAATGGACGGTTTCGCGCCAATTCAAACTCACCCACCCCCAACCCCTCCCGCAAGCGGGAGGGGGGAAGAAAGGGCAGTTCGAGACATGCGATTGCCCAGATATAAATGAGGACTGTCCCTAATTATCTGTCCCTGTTTATCACCTCCGCCACGGCCACCAGCCGCTCTGCCTGCTCCAGATGAAGCAGTTCCACCATCTTGCCATCGACCCGGATCGCGCCCTTGCCGGCGTTCTCCGGCAGGGCAAAAGCCGCGATCAGCGTCTGCGCCCAGGCGAGTTCCTCCGCGCCGGGTGAGAACATAAGGTTGCAGGGCGCGATCTGGTCGGGGTGGATCAGGGTCTTGCCATCGAAGCCGAACAGCAGGCCCTGCTCGGCCTCAGCTGTGAAGGCACCGAGATCGCGGAACTCGTTGCAGACCCCGTCGAGGATCGCAACGCCATGTGCCCGCGCCGCCGCCACGGCCAGCGACAGGAACGGCAGGAACGGCGTGCGCTCCGGCGTCAACCGCGCGCGCATTTCCTTGGCGAGATCGTTGACCCCCATCACGAACAGCGACAGCCGCGTTGTCGCTGCCAGCGCAGCGATGGGGTTCAGCTGGGGGATACAGGCGCAGGTCTCGATCATCGCCCACAGCTGCATCGCGGCGGGGGCACCGGCCAGCATCTGCTGGCAGCGCATGATGTCAGCGGGCGAGGATATCTTGGGCACCAGCACCGCATCGGCACCGCTTCCCGCAATCGCTGCCAGGTCCTCGGCACCCCATTCGGTATCGATGCCGTTCGCGCGGATGACCACTTCGCGGGTTCCGAATCTGCCCTCGCGCACTGCCGCGATGGCATCGGCGCGGGCCTGCTCCTTGGCTTCGGGCGCGACCGAGTCTTCGAGGTCGAGGATCACCACGTCGGCGGGCAGGGTTCGCGCCTTGGCGATGAGCTTGGGGACTGCGGGCATATAGAGCGCGCTGCGGCGGGGGCGGTTGATCGAGGTCATTGTCCGTAATCCAGATTGCGTGTTAGCTGCTTGGTACGAACTGGCTGCGAAGCGGCGTTCGGTCAATGGGAACAGGCGGAGGGTACCTTCATGGCCACTGCAACCACCGCCGGAAAGGCCGCGATTCCGGTGCATGTCCCGCCCGAACTGGTCTGGGACCAGAGCTTCGACGCATTCACCGCCGAGGGCGACGATCCTTGGCTGGCGGTCTGCAGGCTGCACGATGGGCCCGGCATCGTCTGGACGCCCGACGCCAGCTACGGCGAACCGGGCTGGGTTCTCACCCGCAACGATCTCATCACCGAAGCCTTCATCGATTACGAACACTTTTCGGGCGAGCGCAAGGGCATGATCGCCGATCTTGTCGGCGAGCCGGTGCGGCTCAATCCGATCGAGATCGATCCGCCCGCGCACCACGGCTACCGCAAGATTCTCAATCCGTTTTTCACTCCCAAGGCAGTGGGTGCCATCGGCGATTCGGTTCGGCAGGCCTGTGTCGAACTGATCGGGAAATTCGAGCATGACGGCGGCTGCGAATTCGTCAGCGCGTTCGCAATTCCTTTCCCGTCCTACGTTTTTCTCGACCTGATGGGCATGCCCCGCGACAGGGTTGACCAGTTCATCGCATGGGAAGACCGCATCATGCGCGCGCCAGATTTTATGGACCGCGCCAAGGCCGCACGCGAGGTTTACGACTATCTGAAAGCGCACAAGGACAAGCAGCGCGAACAGCCCAGCAACGCCTTTCTCGCCGGTCTGATGGCGGGCGAGGTCGACGGGCGACCGCTCAACCATCTCGAGCTGATGGGGATGTATTACGTGCTCTACGTCGGCGGGCTGGACACGGTCTATTCGACTCTGGGCTGGATCATGGACCACCTCGCCACGCATCCGGACCAGCAGCAGCGGCTGCGTGACGAGCCCGATCTGATCCCGGCGGCCATCGAGGAATACTGCCGTGCGTTTTCGGTGGTGGTGACTCATCGCGAAGTGGCGAAGGATTTCACCTTTCACGGCGTTCCGATGAAAAAGGGCGAGGAAGTCAACATGCCGCTGGCGCTGGCAGATCGCGATCCGGATCTCTTCGCCGATCCGCACAAGGTCGATTTCGACCGAAAACCGCGCCACATCGCTTTCGGCACCGGCACGCACAATTGCCTTGGCATCCACCTCGCCAAGCGCGAATTGCGGGTCGTGGTCGAGGAATTCCTGACGCGGTTCCGCAATATCAGGATGAAGCCCGGCGAGAGCCGGCGCTATCACACCGGGCGGACCTTCGGGCTGGAGTATCTGCCGCTGGTCTGGGGTTGATCGAAACATTGAGCGTTGCATTGCGCGGCCCTTGTGTTATATAAACATATAACCACTCGGAGGTCGCGCCATTCATATGACCAATCTGCGCAAGGTTGGCGGATCGATCATGCTCGCGGTGCCGCCAGCCTTGCTCGAACTGCTTCAGCTCAAGGCCGGTTCATCGGTTGGCGTTGCCATCGATGGCGATCGGCTGGTGATCGAAACCGCTCCACGGCCGCGCTACACTCTCGCCGAACTGCTGGCGCAGTCCGACTATTCCGGTCCGATGCCTGACGAGGATCGCGACTGGATCGATGCACCAGCCAGAGGCAGGGAACTGCTGTGAAGCGTGGCGACATCTACATGGTGTCGCTCGATCCCGTCCATGGCCGCGAACAGCAAGGACACCGGCCGGTGCTGATCGTGTCACCGGCTGAGTTCAACGTGGCGACCAGGCTTCCCGTCGTCTTGCCGATAACCAATGGCGGCGGCTTTGCGCGGCAAATTGGCTTTGCCGTCGAAATTGCAGGAATCAAGACCACAGGCCTTATCCGCTGCGATCAGCCGCGCGTTCTAGATCTGGCCGAGCGGCGCGGGCGCAAAGTCGATGAATTGCCTGCCGCGATCATGGACGAGGTGCTGGCGAGGGTCGCTACCCTGTTCGAATAATTCAGTAACCCAGCCCCGCCAATATCCTTTCACTCTCCGCCCACAGCCGGGCCGCAGCCGCATCGTCGGCGGCGTGCGGCTGGATTTCGAGTTGTTTCATGGCATAGAAGTGGCGCGCGCCGGGCAGGCCGTTGCCGGGATCCGTTGCGATCCAGACCAGCGTTGCAGCCACGTCCCCGGGCTGCCTGGCGACTGCCTGTTTCATGTAATTCTGCAAATATTCGTCGCCGTGGCTGGCAAAATTGGTCTGGACGGCTCCGGGAATCAGCGAATGGGCGGCGATACCCTCGCCGCCCATTCGCCTGGCGAGCTCATGGCTGAACAGCACATTGGCGAGCTTCGCCTGACAATAGACCGGGGTCGCCGCGAAATCGCCGGTCAGGTTCTGGATATCGTCCCAGTTCATGCCGGGCGAGGCCATATAGGCCTCCGACGAGACCGCGATCACCCGCACATCGCCCGGCTTACAGGTCGCTGCCGTGGCGCGCAGCAGTGGCAGCAGTTCGCGGGTCAGCAGGAACGGGGCGAGGTGGTTGGCGGTGAAGGTTTCCTCGGTGCCCTCGCTGGAGACATAGCGCTGGTCGCGCACGCCGCCGGCATTGTTGATCAGCACGTCGATACGGCTGGTCAGAGCCTTGATCTCATCCAAGATGCGCATGGTTTCGCTCATCAATGCCATGTCGCCGCGCAGGAAACCGAGCTTTGCGCCAGCGCCGATCTCAGCCCGGATTTCGGCTTCGGCCATGGCGCTTCGCTCCGGATCGCGGCCAGTGCCGATGACATGCCAGCCCATGCGGACAAAGGCTTTGGCGGTTTCCTTGCCGATGCCGGAACTGGCCCCGGTAACCACTGCGACGCGTTGCTCAGCCATTTTCGTTCTCCAAAAGTGTCAGCGCCGCCGCGCACCGTCAAGGAACAGGCGCACGGCATAGGCCACGCGTTCGTCGATTTCCTCTGCGGACAGCGGCAGGCCCGCGACGATGATCCGCACCGGCCCGCTCACCACCATGCTCATGAACACAGTCGCGGCCTTGGCGGGTTCGGCAATGGCCAGAGTGCCCGCGGCGGATTCGCGTTCGAGCAGCTTTGCCAGAAACCGGATTGTCGGCAGCGCGCCAAGTTCGTAGACTTCGGCGAAAATGTCCGGGAATCGGTAGCTCTCGGTATTGATGATGCGTTGCAGCTTCAGCCCCTGTGGCGACGCGACCAGATCGATGCGCAGCCGGGCGATATTGCGCAGGCTTTGATCAAGATCGCCGCAATCGGTGGCGTGGATGCGCTCTTCGGAGATGGCGTAGCGTTCGATAGCGCAGTGGACAGCGGCGCGAAACAGCGCAGGCTTGTCGGCATAGCGGGCATAGACGGTGCGCTTGGTCATGCCGACATCACCGGCGATGGCCTCTATCGTGGCGCTTTCGTAACCCTTGTCGAGGAAGTGATCGAGCGCGCAGTCCAGCAGTTCGGCGTGGCGCGCCTCGGCCTGATCGCGCGTCGGCCTGCCGGCGCGGGGGCGGGGAAGGGTCGCTATCTGATCCATCGGGCACTCACCGCCAAAAAACCGCTTGCCCGCTCACGGCAAAGCGCAATAATGAAACGCATCGGTTGCCATTAACGGCAATCGCGCGAGTCGGCAAGGAGCAAGCTATGGGCGTGGCAGCAGACAAATTGACCGGGCAAGTGCGGGCTGACGGCCGATTTGACTATTCGTCCACCGATATCCGCGCGACGCAAGTCGAGGCGCTGAACGAGCGCTTCCACGAACGCAAGGACCGGATCAAGCTGCTCGCCCACCGTGCTGGCGAGGCCGGAACCGCGGAAATCCGCAGCGTCGAGGACATGGTGCCGCTGCTGTTCCCGCATACCGCTTACAAAAGCTATCCCGAAAGCTTCCTGATGGAGGAAAAATGGGACCGCATGACCAAGTGGCTCGGCACGATTTCCTCGCACCCGATCGAGGGCGTCGATCTCAATGGAACCGGCGATGTCGATGACTGGATCGAGCGGCTTTCGGCCTGGGGTTATTTCATCTCCTGCTCGTCGGGCACTACCGGCAAGTCGGCGATGCTGATCGCCTCGCAAAAGGACATGGACTGGTCGAAGCTGGATACCGTCGGCGTGTTCAGCTGGGGATCGGGCGTCCAGCCCGCGCAGGACCGGATGATGATCGGCTGCGCGCCGGTGGCGACGGTGCCCAAGAACACCACTATCGGCGAGGCGCAGCGGCAAGCTTTCGCCAATCCCGACTGGCCGCGCTGGAACTATCCGGTGCCGCCGATCACCGTGGGTTCGCTCACCAGCATGGTGGTGATGCGCAAGAAAATGGCCGACGGCACCGCCCGTCCCGAAGAGATCGCCGATTTCGAGAAGACTTCAGCCGAGCGGCAGGGCTATATCGACAAGGCCGTCGGTCTCACCGCCGAGGAGCTGATCGCCAACCGCGACAAGAAGCTGATGGTCTCGGGCCTGTGGAGCGGGCTCTATGCCGTCGCCAAAGCGGTGCGCGACCGGGGCTACAGCGCGAAGGACTTCGATCCCGACAACTGCATCTACGTCGGCGGCGGGCTCAAACGCGCGCTTTTGCCCCCCGATTATCAACAATTTGTCCACGAAACTTTCAACATCCCCGATGGGCGGCACTTCCAGAACTATTCGATGCAGGAGCTCAATTCCGGCATGCCCAAATGCCGCGAGGGCGGGCGCTATCATGTGCCGCCGTGGATCGTTCCCTTCATCCTCAACAAGGACGGCGACGAGGCGCTGCCCCACGATGTGGGCGGCGGCGAGATCGAGGGCCGCGCCGCCTTCTTCGATCTCTCGCTCGACGGGCGCTGGGGCGGGGTGATCACAGGCGACCGGATCGCAGTGGATGACAGCCCCTGCGCCTGCGGCAGCAAAGGCCCCTCGATCCGCGATGACATCGCCCGCTATGCCGACCTTGAAGGCGATGACAAGATCGGCTGCGCGGGAACCATCGACGCCTATGTCCGGGGGGTGGCGTAAGTCTGACCGGCTTTTTCCGCGCCAACCGGCCCTTGTCAGGCAAATTTTAACCATCTTGTCCTAGTGGGGCAAACCATGGACTGGTGGAAGGTCGCTCTTCGTCGCCTGTTCCCGCTCGTTTTCGCTTGCGTGGGACAGCTGGCTATTAACCAATCGGCACACGCCGATGATGGTGCGCTTGACCTGTTTTCGGCAGAGACCGTCAAGGTAACCGGCGACATCCGGGGCGCCGCGACCGATGGCGAACATTCCTGGGTCGATGGTGAATTCGGCAAGCTGCGCTATGGCGGCACCTCCGCTGGCAAGCTCAAGGTCCGGCCTGAATTCGGCGGCGCCGCGCTGGTGTGGCAGCCGCGGTTCACCTGGTCGCTGTCCGGTACCGTGGTTGGCCAGGCGCAGGGCGGCGGGCTGACCGAGGCCGGGCTGTCGGAAGCCTTCGTCAGCTTCAAGCCGCTCAGCGACGCGCCGGTCAAGATTTCCGCCCGCGCCGGACTGATGTGGCCGCCGGTCTCGCTCGAACACAGCGGCCCGGAATGGGGGGTCACCGAAACAATCACGCCATCGGCGATCAACAGCTGGATCGGCGAGGAAGTGAAGGTCATCGGGCTGGAAGTGACAGCCAAGGCCAAGCTGGGCGGGCATACCCTGTCCGGCACCGCCGCGATCTTCGACTTCAACGACACCGCCGGCACCATGCTCGCGTTTCGCGGCTGGGCCATGCACGACCGGGTCGCGCTGGCGTTCCGCAAGCAGCCGCTGCCCGAACTCAACGAATTCATCGAATATGTGCAGCCGCGTTTCTCGCATCCGATCATCGACATGGACGGCGGCGTGCTGCGCCGTCCCGGCTATTACGCCAAGCTGGCCTGGGACCTGCCGGTACCGGTGCGGATCGAGGCGCTGCATTACGATAACAACGCCAACCCGGAAGCGGTCAACGCCGATCTGGAATGGGGCTGGCGGACGAAATTCAACAATGTCGGCGTGGTCGCCGATTTCGCTCCGGGCTGGCAGCTGCGCGCCCAGGCGATGTCGGGCACGACCCTGATGGGCTTTCCCGAAGGCGGAGTTATCTGGGTCGATACCCGCTTCCGCGCCGTTTATGGCATGGTCACCCGCAGCTTCGACAAGGGCAGCATTTCGGCCCGCGTCGATGTGTTCGATGCCCGCAACCGCGGCAGCACCCTCGTCAGCGACGACGACGAGGACGGCTGGGCCGCGACCATCGCCGCGCGGCGCAAGCTTGGCGACCATTTCACTCTCCTGGCCGAGGCGCTGCATGTCGAAAGCACTCGCGGCGCCCGCAGCCGCGAAGGTATCGATCCGAAGCAAAAGCAGAACCAGTTTCAACTTTCGTTACGATTTGCGTGGTAGGTGCAGTTACATGGTTCGCGCCGACGCAATCTTGACCAACTGGTATGCTCTGTCTGCCGCGGCGACGGTGATGGTGATGATGGCATCGCCGGCACAGGCAGCCGGGCTGACTGTCCGCGTTGTCGATGCCTCCGGCCGTGCAATTAACGACGCGGTAGTGACCTTGCGGCCGAACGCGCAAGCTGCGCCAAAAGCGCGCCCCGGCGCAGGCTACCGGGTCGAACAGCGCGACATCAAGTTCAAGCCATTCGTCTCGGTGTTCCCGGTCAACGCCAGCGTCGCCTTTCCCAATCTCGATCCGGTGAAGCACCACGTCTATTCGTTCTCGCCGACAAAGCGCTTCGAACTCAAATTGTTCGCCCGCGCCGAGCAGCGCAGCATCACTTTCGACAAGCCCGGCATCGTCGCCATCGGCTGCAATATCCATGACAGCATGACGGCCTATATCTACGTCACCGACACCGTCTGGACCCAGCGCAGCGGCGCGAACGGTGCGGTCAGTTTTGGCGATACGCCGGGCAGCGCTTTCACACTTTCGGTGTGGCATCCCTATCTGCGCGCGCCGGGCAATGTCTCTTCGGTCGTGCTGCAAGCCAGTGCGCAGGACCGGACCCAGACCGTGACCGTGCGCTTGCGCCCGCCGCCGGCAACGCTTGGGGGTTACTGATGCGTCTGCCCTGGCGGGAAATGCAGTTCCATTCGCTGCAATCGCGCCTGACGGCGCAGTTTTCCGTGCTGTTCACAGCGGCGCTGGTCTGCCTTTCGGTCGCGCTTTACTTTGCGATCGAGCGGATCGCCGCTGCCGAGGTCGAGGAGCAGCTCGAAACGAGCGGCGCGATCTACGACCGGCTGTGGCAGGAACGATCGTCGCACATGCAGGATGCCGCCAGCCTGCTGGCGCGCGATTTCGGCTTTCTCGAGGCACTCGCCACAGGCGATAGTTCGACGGCAGCCTCCGCGCTGGTCAACCTCGAGCGCCGCCTCGGCGCCAAGGGCGCCTTCATTCTGGGCGCGGACGGCACCGCGACGATTGGCGACGAACTGCCCGATGCGGAACAGGCACTCCAGCTGTGGGACGGCTTTGACAGCGGCAAGCTGGCCGGGGTTGTGCTGATCGACGGTCCGCCGCGCCAGCTCGTCGCCGCGCCGATCATGGCACCGCAACTGCTGGGCTGGATCGTTTTCGTGACCGATATCGATCAGGCGCAGCTCCAATCGCTCGAAGCCCTGTCGCCAATTCCTTTCTCGGCCGGCATCGCCATCCATGCCGAGGGCAAGCGCTGGCAGAATGTGGCCGGCGGGATACATCTTCAATCTGCCAGTGGTGGATCGATCGAGAGCCTGATGAAGGCCGGCGGCGTGTCGCTGCTGGACACGGGCGGCGAACTGACCTTCCATGCGATCAAGCCGGTACCGTCGATCATTGCCGGCGACGAGGCCGCCCTGCTGCTGCAATATCCCCGGTCGAAAGCCATGGCGGCTTACCGCCCGATCCAGTGGGCGATCGGCATCTTCGCCATCGTCGGCCTGCTGCTGATGTTGCTGATGTCGTCGCGGATCGCCGCGCGGATTGTCAAGCCGATCGCTCGGCTGGATGCCGCGGCCGAAGGTCTCGCCAAGGGGGAATGGCTGCAGGTCGAAGTGACCGGCGGCGACGAGATCGCCCGCCTTGCAGGCCGCTTCAACGCGATGGCGAGCGAGATCGAGGAGCGCGAGAAGCATATCACCCTGCTGGCCTACAGCGACGTCCTCACCGGCCTGCCCAACCGCGTGAAATTCCAGGAGGTTGCCGAAGAACGTTTGGCCGGGCCGATTGATCAGATTGAAAAGCTGGCCCTGCTGTGCCTCGATCTCGACGATTTCAAGAGCGTCAACGATACGCTGGGTCACAGCGCCGGTGACGGCCTGCTCAGGGCGATTACCGGCCGGATTGTCCGGCATTCGAAAGATGCCTTTGTCGCCCGGCTTGGCGGCGATGAATTTGTCGTGCTGCTGGACCACGGCGGCGATCCGGCCGAGGTCGATCGCTTCGCCGGTGAACTGGTCGAAGCGATCCGCCGCCCGCTGGAAGTCGATGGCCACCAGATCGTGCCGGGCACCAGCATCGGCATTGCCATGGCGGGCCGCGACGGCTTCGATATCGACACTCTGCTGCGCAACGCCAACCTCGCGCTGTACCGCGCCAAGGCAGGCGGACGCGGGCATCACTGCTTCTTCGAGGAAAGCTTCAATGAACGCGCGCAGCAACGCCGCAAGCTCGAGGCCGACATGCGCCAAGCCATCGAACACGGCGAATTCGAACTCTATTACCAGCCGCTGTTCGATCTCAAGAACAACCGCATCGGCACCTTCGAGGCGCTGATCCGCTGGAACCACCCCGAACGCGGGCTGGTTTCTCCGGACGAATTCATCCCCATCGCCGAAGATACCGGCATGATCCGCCAGATCGGCGCCTGGGCCCTGCGCGAGGCATGCCGCGAGGCCGTCAACTGGCCCGACGACATCCGCGTCGCCGTCAATGTCTCGTCGGTGCAGTTCCAGCGCGACGGGCTGCAGAAGATTGTCCTTCAGGCGCTGGCCGCCAGCGGGCTGGCGCCACACCGGCTCGAGATCGAGATCACCGAGTCGATTTTCCTCGAAAGCAACGAAGTGATCCTCGGCATCCTGCACAGTCTGCGCAAGCTGGGCGTGCGCATCGCGCTCGACGATTTCGGCACCGGCTATTCCAGCCTCAGCTATCTGCAGTCATTCCCCTTCGACAAGATCAAGATCGACCGCAGCTTCATCCAGGACCTGCTTGTGCGCCCCGGAGCGACTGCCGTGGTGCGGGCGATCACCGATCTTGCCGCCGCGCTTGGCATGGAAACCACCGCCGAGGGTGTCGAGGAAAGCGACCAGCTCGACCGGCTGCGCACCCAGGGCTGCACATCGGTGCAGGGCTTCCTGTTCAGCAAGCCCGTGCGGTCGCAGGATATTGCGGCGATGCTCAACCCTGGCGAACTGATCGGTCGCAAGGCGGCCTGACCTTCTGAGCGACGCGGCGCATCGCCCCCATCGCGCTGAACAGACCGATCTGGCCTTGCCGCCAGGGCAATCGCATAAGGGCTGTTTGGTTCACGCAGAGGCGCAGAGTAAGCAAAGACCGCAGAGTTGCATCCTGAGCCGAAGGCTTGTGTCCTGTTCTGAGCCGGAGATTTCTGTGATTCGATCGACCCGAGAGTGACTTCACGATAGGAAAAACCCCTTTGCGCTCTTTGCTTCCTTTGCGCCTCTGCGCGAAACCATCTCCGAAAACCCAAATGCAATTGCCTGGGCCTTGCCGCGCACCAGTATGGACGCAGCTTGCCGTCGCTTCTATGGTCCGATGCAGAAGCGCCCGCGGTAACCGGCGCATGGGGAGAATCGCGATGCCGGCCTATGTAGTTTTCCTGCGCGAGGGCGCGATCACCGATCCCGAGGCGATGGCCAAATACCAGAGCGGCAACCGCGACAGCACGCCCGATCCCAACCTCAAGCCGCTGGTGGTTTACGGCGCGCTGGATACGCTTGAGGGTGCGCCAACCGAGGGCGTGGTCATCCTCGAATTCCCCGACAAGGCCGCCGCCAGGGCCTGGTACGACAGCGAGGATTACCAGGCGCGCGCCAGACTGCGCATGCAGGCCGCGCCCTACCGCGCCTTCATTGTCGAGGGGCTGTAGGTGAAGCAGGGCCTGCTGGCCGCTCTGGCCCTGCTGTCGGCCTGCAGCAACGCCGCCGCGCCAAATCCGCCGCAAGCTGCCGCGCCCGCCGCCGCCGCCGCAAGGGCCGGGCTGATGGCGGGCGGCTATCTGCCCCGGGGCAGCGCGCCTGACAGCCTGCTGCTCAACCCGCTGCCCCCCGCTCCCGGTTCGGCGGCGGAGGCGCGCGATCTTGAGGCCGCCAATGCCGCGCTGGCCCTCAGGGGCACCCCGCGCTGGGATCAGGCGGCGATTGACGCCGATCTGTTTTCGCCGAAGTCGCTGGGCACCTTCTCCTGCGCGGCGGGGTTCGAGGTCGATCCGGCGAAGCTGCCCAAAACTGCCGCGCTGCTGCGCAAGGCGGGTCCGGATCTGGCTCTGGCGGTCTATCCCACCAAGACGAAATACAAGCGGCAGCGCCCGTTCATGGTCAATGGCCAGCCCAGCTGCACCCCCAGGGACGAGCCGATGCTGCGCAGGGACGGCTCCTATCCCTCGGGCCACAGCGCCATCGGCTATGGCTGGGCACTGATGCTCGCCGAACTGGTGCCGGAGCGCGCGGCGCAGCTGGTGGCGCGCGGACGGGCGTTCGGCGACAGCCGCCGGGTGTGCAATGTCCACTGGCTGAGCGATGTCGAAGAGGGCCGGGTGGTCGCCACTGCCGTGCTGGCGCGGCTCCATGCCGAACCCGCCTTCCGCGCCGATATGGATGCCGCGCGCGCCGAAGTCGCCGCCGAGCATGCCAGCCTGCCCGCGCCCGATTGCACGCGTGAGAACAGCGCGCTTGCGAACATGTGATCGCGGCGATAGGCACCGCGGCGAACACCACTTCCAGGGACTGCGAAAATCATGGCTGTAGAAATCCTCCTCCCCAAGATCGGCTTCTCGATGAACGAAGGCCAGGTCGCCGAATGGCTCGCCAGGGACGGCGAAGAGGTCAAGGAAGGCCAGCCGCTCTATTCGCTCGAAGCCGATAAATCGACCAATGAGGTCGAGGCCCCGGCATCGGGCAAGCTGCGCATTGTAACGCAAGTGGGTGAGACCTACGAGATCGGCACGGTGCTGGGTTATATCGAGTAACCGTTGATAGTCAGGGGTTGCCCCAGGGCTATCGCATATCGACCAATTCCACCCGATTTCGTCACCCTGAACGTGTTTGTGCAGGCACGGCTTCGACTCCAGGGCCCATTTCACCGCGCACCCGGGGTGACAAGGGCGACACTGTGTCACCCTGCCGTCATCCCCACGAACCCCGCGGATTCCAAGGCTTTTCCGCCGCAAAGGTGACAGATTACGCCTTTTGGCAATTGCAGGACCGGGCGCGCGCAAAATCGTCATGCCGAGAGGCCTTGCAGATTCCGCGCGTGTAGGACAGCATGTTGGGAATCAGGCGTGCGGCCTGCCTCGGGGACGTGTTGTTGGTGTGGGCAACCGGCGGTGAAGCGGAATGGCGACTCAATTGCAGCGGAATGGGCGGGGGAGTTTGGTGGTTGTTGCACGTGTCACCGTAACTCGAAGGGAAGCTGGCAGTGGGATTCGGCACCAAGCCTTGGCGCACAGATTGTTTCCGGCGCGGCGCGCACCATCGCCGAAGTAGCTACACAAAGCGCGATGAGCGGCGAGAATTTCGGGCGCAACCTGGTGCGCGCCCTGCCCAGCATCATCGGCTCGATCGGCGGTCAGGCCTTGGGCGATCGCTTCGGCTTCAGCGCTGGCATCTTCGGCGGCGAGGACAGGGATGGCATTATCGGCGTGCTTCAGGATGCCTTGGAGGCACCTACGAGAGTCGGCGCGACTGTGGGGAGGACGGTGGCGGATGTGGTGGCGGACGTGGGCGATGCGGTTAGCGGGGTGTTTAAGGGCAATGGCGAGCAGGGTGCGTCTGCCAACCATCTGTTGGGACCGGGTTGGGTCGAGAATGACGGAGTGCTCATCAATGCAAGTGACGCAGCCTACAGAACGATAGATGGCGTTCCAGTCGATCAATATGGAAATCCTACGGGGGACCAGTTCCTTCTAGCTGACGGAAATTTTTCCGAGCGCTTTGAGGGTGTTAGAAAAGCGCGGGCACGCCCAATCTTGACGGGAGCATGCGCTCCCACTGAGCTGCTTTGCGTAGATGCCGGATGGTCGGCAGACAATCATGCGGCATCAGCCACAGATCTTGATTCTTTCAATGAGCACTTTCGCAATGGGAATGGGCTGAATTATTATATAGATCCAACGGAATCGGACGGTTTGGAGCAGGCCATCGATATTGCCAGCCAAATTCAGCGAAGTATCAAATTCGGAGGCGTCATGAAGGGCGTCGTCGATGATGCCAAACTTGCTAGAGGTCCACATGTGTTCTCTTTGTTAAAAAAATATTGGGCTTTCGATCCTGATGCAACAACAACAGCGGGCAAAACTGTTGGAAGATTTAGTGGACAAATAACTAATGGTACAATGCAAATTTCAAAGGATGGATCATACATTGTTCGTGGAGAATTGAAATTAAATATGGGTTTATATAATTTTGATTTAGATGGGAGAAATATTATTCACAACGCTATAATTTTTGGTGCTGGAATTTATGCTGGAAAAGGGCAATCATTTCTTCCAGTCGCAAATAGAGCATGTGTATTTATCGCGAAAGGTCGGTATATTCCATGACTAGGAAGCGCCTATTAGCGCAAGAAATTGCATTTTTTATTATTGCTCTGGGAGCATGTTCTCGGCCCTGGCCAGTAGACGAAATTGAGAGAGTCAAAGAATTATTGTCAAAGGGGCCGCGAGGTTTTGATTGCTATCAATCGACATGGATGCAGGAGAATGGGGTCAGCAGCTATTCATATTTTTCTGACTCTGATTCCTGTAGGAAAAACATTAAGATAAAATACGTAATTTATGATAATAATCGCGTAATCGGTGTAGCCAGATGTAAAATTAGTTTGATTGGTGCAGAATATAAAATAACAGTTTTTAAATCTGATAAAATAAATAGCTCATATGGAGGGTATCTTTGCACCTCAGCTCACGGTGAAAATCTATCTCGTTTTCCAGTTGGATCAATAACTGACGATGGGGTTATTTAGAAGAATTACCATGACAGGTGCGAAAACCCCTTAATTGCGTCGACGGATCAATTGTGATAAGGACTGGCCATGTCTCGTTTGCCCCGCATGGTTCTGCCCGGTATTCCGCACCACGTCACCCAGCGAGGAAACCGGCGCGAGAGGACGTTTTTCGAGGATGGGGATTACGCGCTCTATCTTGACTTGCTGGCGGAAGGCGCGGAGCGAGCGGGGGTGGAGGTGTGGGCCTATTGCCTGATGCCCAATCACGTTCACATTGTCGCTGTACCGGCGGTGTCAACCTGAAGCGCAACACTGCTGAGCAGTAGCCTGTGCCTCCGCGACCAGTCTTGCAAAGACCTCGTTGGGGGTTTCGAAGTCGAGCACCTTGCGCGGTCGGTTGTTGAGGCGTTCGGCGATTTCGTTGAGCTGGTCCTGGCTGAACGGCGAGAGGTCAGTCCCTTTGGGCAGGTACTGCCGGATCAGGCCATTGGCGTTCTCGTTGGAGCCGCGCTGCCAGGGGCTGTAGGGATCGCAGAACCAGACTTTGATGCCGGTGTTTTGTGTGAGCGCCGCGTGGCGGGCCATCTCGGTGCCGCGATCATAGGTCAGGCTTTTGCGGAACGGCTCGGGCACGTTTTCGAAGCTGCGTTCGAAGGCGCATCGGGTAGTCTCGGCATCGAGCGCGTCCATGCGGGCGAGCAGGACGAGACGGCTGGTGCGCTCGACCAGGGTGCCGACGGCAGAGCGGTTGGCCGCGCCCTTGATCAGGTCGCCCTCCCAGTGGCCGGGGATCAGCCGTCCGGCGACGTCTTCAGGTCTTTCGGCGATTTTCACGTCATCGGTGACGAAGCCGCGCCGGTCTTGCCCGCGCGATCTGGGGCGTCGCTTGTGGTGTCCCTGGCGCAGATGGGCGATCAGTTCGTGCTTCAGCTCGCCGCGCGGCAGGGCATAGAGCGCGGTGTAGATTGTCTCGTGGCTTGCTGTTCCGGGGCGGTCATGTTCATCCATGCGGCGCAGTCTGCCCGCGATTTGCAGCGGCGACCAGCCTTGCCGGATCTGGCCGGCGACGTGATCGAACAGGGGGCTGCCAGGGATCAGCTTGCGCCTGCCGCGCCGGCTATGCGAGCGGCGGTGGAGCGCATTAAAGAAAGCGGGCGGAGCATCGTAGTGGGTCTGCCAGGGTTCGATCCGCCGGATATCCCGGCTCACCGTCGAAGGGGCGCGGCCCAGACGCCGGGCAATCGCCCGAATGCTCAATCCGCACCGGCGCCCCTCGTCAATCGACAGCCGCTCGACATAGCTCAGATGTTCGTAACACGCTCCCATCGCAACGCTCCATTTCAGACAACAGGATCATGCCCTGTTGCACTTACTTTTGGAACGCGCGCGATCCTGCTGGAGTTACGGTGACAGGTGCAATTACCCCTAAACTCTACGTTCGCCAGCGCCGTTCAAGTCCACTTTAATTGGGGATCAATGCACCTGTCCCGGTAATTCCGCGGGCGCGGTGGTGCGGGCCGGGGCGGGGCCGGAGGTGGCAGACAGGCGAGCGCGGGCCTGACCATGGCTCCGATCTGTGGCCTATCCAGCCGAAGCGTTCAACTCGCCCATGCCGGTCAGCCGCATGACGCCAGTGCCGGGAAGCTCGACGCGCAGTTCGAGGGTTCCGCCAGCAGCTTCAACGAACCGGCGCAGGGTCGAGAGGTAGAGGTCGGTCTGACGCTCGATCTTGAGCACGGCGGGCTGCTTTACACCCAGGCCTTGCGCGATTTGCTCCTGACTGCGCTTGGCAAGCTTGCGGAGCGCCTTGAGGCCTTCGACCTCGGCGTGCAGCTCAGCGGTGCGCGCCTCGACGGCGGCGCGGTCTTCGGGGGAGAGTGCGTCCAGCAGTTCTTCAAGGGTGCGCCCCAAAGTGCTGGGCCGGGCGTCTATTTTGTGTGCGGGCTTTGCTTTGGCAGCCATGTTACTTTCCTTTCAACCCGTCGAGATGCCCGGTAAACCGTGCATCGGCCTTGGCGATCAGTGCCTTGTAAAACCGCTTCTGCGCCACGCCTGCCTTGTCACCCGCGACAAGGATAATCCCCTTGCGCTTGGGATCGAACGCGAACGCCACCCGCCAGACCCCATCGTCCGCCGTGAACCGCAGTTCCTTCATATTGCTATGCTTGGAGCCGCTAAGCCTATCGGCATGAGGGCGACCCAAGGCAGGACCATAGGTGCGCAGCAACATCAGTTCAGCAAGCAGGGCGAGCCGCACCGGCGGGGGTAACGCCTCATATTCCGGCTCGAACGCTTCGTGGTTGCTGACCGTCCATTGCATATCACTATATAACCTTCATGTTATTATTTGTCGAGAGAGATTGGCTGCAATGCTGCGGGCGTGGCGGGGTTGGTGGGGACGGCGCTCTGTTGAGGTTTTGTTTCGGGCATTCCGTCCTCCTGCGGCACCCCGCATTCAGCCCCCCTTATCCGCCCCGATTGCCGTCTGGACAGTCGCTCGCCCATTCGCCAGACTGCGCGGCATGAAAAAGCCCCACCTCGCCGCTATCGCCGCGCTGCTCGCGCTGACCACACCCGCCGCCACCCAGGCCGAACTTCCGGCCGGATCGAGGGCGCCCCAATTTGCCACGCAGGGGGCGCTGGCCGGGAAGCCCTTCGCGTTCAGTCTGCGCGCGGCGCTGCGCAAGGGGCCGGTGGTGCTGTATTTCTACCCCAAGGCGTTTACTCAGGGTTGCACGCTGGAAACCCGGGCCTTTGCCGAGGCGCATGACCAGTTCGCGGCCGCCGGGGCCATGGTGCTGGGCATGTCGAACGACGACCTGCCGACGCTGCAGCGCTTCTCCACCGAGGAGTGCCGCGGCAAGTTCGGTGTGGCGATTGCCTCGCCGGCGATCATCCAGGCCTATGACGTTGCGCTGAAGCGCGAGGGCCTGCCCGCCGGGCTCGCCAGCCGCACCAGCTATGTGATCGGCCGCAACGGCCGCATCCGCTTCGTCCATTCCGATCTCGACTACCGCGATCATGTGCGGCTGACGCTGGAAGCGGTGCAGGGGATGAAGCGGGCGCGTTAGGCCAATCTGCCGCGAGTGCTTCGACAGGCTCAGCATGAGCGGACTTTTGCTTTTTCACAGACCCGCTCATGCTGAGCCTGTCGAAGCACAGGGTTGTTACGGCGAAGTTGCTGGCTGGCGATGGTCCTTCGACAAGCTCAGGATGAGCGGAAAATTGGGCTCAGGATGAGCGGAAAATTGAGCTCGGGATGAGCGGAAATTTCAAGTGTCCAGGACCCGATTCAGCCAGGCTGCATCGCATGCCCTCCATTTCGCAATCTTTACAATCCGCCCCCGTTCGCTAAGCGGGGCCGCGAGCGGCTGTGCCGCCGGTTTTACGGAGTTTTCCCCCATGCGTGCCGAAGGGCAGGCCCATATCGACAGGATCGAGGCGGCGCTCGCCCTGGTCCGCAAATTCCTCGACTGGGACCGCGCGCTGCGCCGTCTCGACGAGCTCAACGCGCGTGTCGAAGACCCGAAGCTTTGGGACAATCCCAAGGATGCCGAAGCGGTCATGCGTGAGCGGCGGCGGCTGGAGGCTGCGGTCGGCACGGTCAATGAAATCGGGCAGGAAATGGCCGATGCCGTGGAATTCGTCGAGATGGGCGAGGCCGAGGGCGACGACGCCACGGTCAGCGAAGGGCTGGCCAGTCTGGCCGCACTGGCGACCCGCGCCGATGCCGACAAGGTCCAGGCGCTGCTGGCGGGAGAGGCCGACGCCAACGACGCCTATCTCGAAGTCCATGCAGGCGCAGGCGGCACCGAAAGCCAGGACTGGGCGGAAATGCTCCAGCGGATGTATTCGCGCTGGGCGGAACGGCACGGCTACAAGGTCGAGATGGTGGATTATCATTCCGGCGAGCAGGCCGGGATCAAGAGCTGCACGCTGCTGATCAAGGGCGAGAACGCCTATGGCTATGCCAAGACCGAAAGCGGCGTCCACCGGCTGGTCCGCATCAGCCCCTATGACAGTTCGGCGCGGCGGCACACCAGCTTCAGCTCGGTCTGGGTCTATCCGGTGATCGACGACGATATCGACATCGATATCAAGGAAAGCGACCTCAAGATTGATACTTACCGCGCGTCCGGCGCGGGCGGGCAGCACGTCAACACCACCGATTCGGCGGTGCGCATCACCCACATCCCGACCGGGATCGTCGTTGCCAGCCAGAACGACCGTTCGCAGCACAAGAACCGCGCCACCGCAATGGGCATGCTCAAGGCGCGGATGTATGAGGCGGAACTGGCCCGGCGCGAGGCCGAGGCTTCGGGCGAATATCAGGCCAAGACCGAGATCGGCTGGGGGCACCAGATCCGCAGCTATGTGCTGCAGCCCTATCAGCTGGTCAAGGACCTGCGCACCGGCATGACTTCGACCGCGCCCGACGATGTCCTCGACGGCGATCTCGACAAATTCATGGCGGCGGCGCTGTCGCAGAAGGTTACCGGCGAGAAGGTCGTGGTGGAGGACGTCGATTGAGGCTGGCCACCGCCGCCTTGATTGCAGCCTTGGCGCTGGGCAGCTGCCAGCAGCGCGATGACGATTCCGGCCGTCCGGCGACTGCGCTTGAATTTCCGCAGCCCTATCGCCCGGTCTCGGCGGTGCGGGGCAATTCCTTTTCGACGGAGGCCGAACGCGACAGCGTTAACGAAGCGCAGGTGGTGATGGACCTCGCCGATATCCGCGCCGGCACGACCGTGGCCGATATCGGCGCGGGCGAGGGTTATTACACCATCCGCCTGGCCGAACGAGTCGGCGCGAAGGGCAGGGTGCTGGCGCAGGACATCGACCGCAAGGCGTTGCAAGGCCTTGGCGCGCGAGTCGAACGCGAGCGGCTCGACAATGTCTCGATCAAATTGGGCGCATTCGACGATCCGCGCCTGCCCAAAGCCAGCTTCGACCGCATCTTCATGGTCCATATGTACCACGAAGTGACTGAGCCTTATGCCTTCCTGTGGCGACTGCGGCCGGCGCTGCGCAAGGGCGGGCAGATCATCGTCGTCGATATCGACCGCCCGACCAGCCAGCACGGCATTCCCCCGGCATTGCTTTTCTGCGAATTGGGCGCTGTGGGCTTTCGTTTGACACAATTTGAACGTAAGCCGGAATTGCAAGGGTATTACGCTCAGTTCGAGGCGGCAGGCGAACGTCCTGCCCCGGCTGCGATAAAACCCTGCGGCAGGCAAAGCAGTGCACCACGGGCCGGCGGCGGGTCAGCCGGCTGAACGAAAGTCGAGTTACAATGAGTTTCAAGGGTCTTTCGCCGATACTCTACGGCGGCCGCGAAGTCTGGCCGGTGGTCGAGGGCGGGAAGGGCGTTTCGGCGACCAACCACGCCAGTTCGGGCGCCTGGGCGGCGGCGGGCGGGATTGGCACGGTCAGCGCCGTCAACGCCGACAGCTTCGACGCCGAGGGCAAGATCGTGCCGCAAGTCTATCAGGGCATGACCCGCCGCGAGCGACATGAAGAGCTGATCCGATATGCAATCGACGGCGCTGTCGAGCAGGTCAGACGCGCCTATGACATTGCCGGCGGCAAGGGCGCTATCAACATCAACGTGTTGTGGGAAATGGGCGGCGCGCAGCAGATCCTGGAAGGCGTGCTTGAGAAGACCCGGGGCATGGTCACCGGCGTCACTTGCGGTGCGGGCATGCCGTACAAGCTCAGCGAAATCGCCCAGCGCTTCAACGTCAATTACCTGCCGATCATCAGCTCCGCCCGTGCCTTCCGCGCGCTATGGAAGCGCGCCTACCACAAGGTTTCGGACCTGATGGGGGCGGTTGTCTATGAAGATCCGTGGCTGGCCGGCGGCCACAACGGCCTGTCCAACGCCGAAGACCCGCTCAAGCCCGAAGATCCCTATCCCCGCGTCAAGGCGCTGCGCGACACCATGCGCGCCGAGGGTGTGGCGGACAATGTTCCGATCGTCATGGCCGGCGGCGTCTGGTTTCTGCGCGAATGGGACAACTGGATCGACAATCCGGAACTCGGCAAAATCGCCTTTCAGTTCGGCACGCGCCCGCTGCTGACCGAGGAGAGTCCGATCCCGCAAGGCTGGAAGGACGCGCTGCGGACACTGGAGCCGGGCGACGTTCTGCTCCACCGCTTCTCGCCGACGGGGTTCTATTCCTCGGCGGTGCGCACGCCATTCCTGCGCAGCCTGGAAGCGCGCTCGGAACGCCAGGTGCCCTATTCCAGGGTCGAGGCTGGCGAGCATACGGTGCGGCTTGACGTGGGTGTGCGCGGCAAGAATTTCTGGGTCACCCCGAAGGACCTCGACCGCGCCCGTAACTGGGCGGCACAGGGCTTCACCGAGGGTTTGCGCACCCCCGACGATACCATCGTCTTCGTCTCTCCGCCCGAGCGCGAGATGATCAAGCAGGACCAGTCGGACTGCATGGGCTGCCTGTCGCACTGCGGTTTTTCGTCATGGAAGGACCATGACGACTACACTACCGGCCGCCTCGCCGATCCGCGCAGCTTCTGCATCCAGAAGACCCTGCAGGACATCGCCCACGGCGGTCCGGTTGACGACAATCTGATGTTCGCCGGCCACGCCGCCTACCGCTTCAAGCAGGACCCGTTTTATTCGAACAACTTCACGCCGACGGTGAAGCAACTGGTGGACCGGATTTTGTCAGGGGATTGACGAGGCGGTTAGAGCACACTGCTTGAAATCTGGATCACTTTCAGTCCTTCCCTGCAAGGGGAGGGCTATCGGATATTCCATTCCGTGCTTGCGCATTCCAGTCCCCCTCCCGCTTGCGGGAGGGGTTAGGGGTGGGCCAGTCGGACGAAATCGACGGTTTCGCACCAAATTCAGACGCACCCACCCCCAACCCCTCCCGCAAGCGGGAGGGGGGAAGAAAGGGGAGTTCGGTATATGCGATAGCCCTGCCCTTGACGGGGAGGATCTTTGCGTCAGACTTTTCGCGGCTTGCGTTAGGGTCTTTCCGACTTACGACGAATCGGTGCCAGCCCGCTCCCCCGCCCGGCCACCCAAGCCATTGTACAATATGGGTGGCCGGGCGGGGGAGCGGGCTGGCACCGTCTAAACCGGAAAGACTCTAGCTCACTCGCCCATCTCGAACGTCAGATACTGCTGGCCCTCGCGCCGGAAATGGCGGTCGAGCAGGAGGTTGAGGCTGGTCATCAGCAGGTGAAAGCGGGCACTGGCGGGGCTTTTGCGCCATTCCTCGCCGCTCTGCTCCCGCCAGCGCCGCCGAGCGGCGTTGATGGTTTCGCCCGGTTCCAGGAACGGTTCGATCTGTTCGAGCAGGACCTTGGCACTGGCGACTTTCGAACTTGCCGCAGCGAAATCGGTTTCACCGGCATCGAGGGCGCGGGCGAGCTTGCAGAAGAAACTGCCGCAGATTTTCGGGCGGCGCTGGCCGTAGACCGAGCAGGCACTACCGTCCAGTTGTGGGCAGGGCAGGGCGATGGCCTGTTCCTGGCCGTCCTTGACCGGGATCAGCTTCATCCCGAGCGAACGGACCAGTGCATCCTCGTCGGCTTCGTGGTTGGCATGGTCGTAGATTGCGCCCGAACAGCACAGTCCGCAATCGACACAGAGGCTGCTGACAGTTTCCGGGTCGCTGATGGCCGGATCGGCCATGATCAATAACTCCGCTAGGCGCGCAGCGCCGGATTAATCCATCTCCCAGCCGCGTTCGCCATGGCTGGTAATGTCCAGCCCCTCACGCTCGGCATCTTCGCCGACGCGCATCGGGAATATCCAGGATACGCCGACCGCCAGCACCGCGCTGGCCACCGCTGACCAGACCGCAACGACGAACACGCCTACACCCTGGCCGGCGAGCTGGCTAGCCATGGTCGCGCCCTCGGCATAGCCGGTGCCGCCCAGCGCAGGCGACAGGAACACCGCCAGCAGCAGCGATCCGGTGATGCCGCCGACGCCGTGGACGGCGAAGACGTCGAGCGAATCATCGATGGTCAGCCTCTGCTTGATCAGCTGGATCATCGGATAGCAGACCCCGGCCGCGACTACGCCGAACAGCATCGCCGCGCCCGGCGAGATGAAGCCCGCTGCCGGGGTGACGGTCGCCAGCCCGGCAATCGCGCCGGTGGCAAAGCCGATGCTGGTCGGCTTGCCGACGGTGAAACGCTCGATCAGCAGCCAGACCATGGCAGCGGCGCAGGCAGCGGCATGGGTGTTGAGGATGGCGCTGGCGGCGTCGTCATTGGCGGCGAGTGCCGAGCCGCCGTTGAAGCCGAACCAGCCGACCCACAGCAGCGCCGCGCCGGTCATGGTCAGGGTCGGGCTATGCGGCATCAGCAGCGTCTTGGGAAAGCCCTGGCGCCTGCCGAGCAGCAGCGCCACCACCAGTGCCGAGACGCCCGCGGTGGTGTGGACGACAATGCCGCCGGCAAAGTCGAGCGTGCCCATCTGCGAGGCCAGCCAGCCGCCGCCCCACACCCAATGCGCGACCGGGGCATAGACCACCAGACCCCACAGAGCGCAGAAGGCGATAACCCAGCCGAAGCGGGCGCGATCGACCCAGGCGCCGGCCATCAGCGCGGGGGTGATCGCGGCGAAAGTCAGCTGAAACAGCGCGAAGCCGCTCTCGGGCACGTCAGTGCCCTCACGGACATTTCCGAGATGATTGAGCATCCAGGCATTGCCGCTGCCGAGCCACCCGTTCCCAACGTCGCCGAAAGCCATGGTGTAGCCGCAAATGATCCACAGCAGCGAGGCAACCGCAGCTATCGCGCCGCATTGCACCAGCACCGAGAGCACATTCTTGCCGCGCACCAGCCCGCCGTAGAACAGCGTCAGCCCGGGCATCGCCATCATCAGCACCAGCGCCGAGGAGATCAGGATCCAGGCGGTGTCACCAGTGTCGGCAACATCGGCCAGTTCCTCCTGCGCCAGCGCCAATGTCGGTATAAGCGCGATAAATCCGGCGAGGCCTGCTGCCAGCAGCTTGCGCATGAATCGATTCCCCCAAAGTCGCTCGGACCTGCGGCCCGATTCTTCCGGGGGCGGCTCTAGAACAGCGATGGCGGCGACGCAATCGTGTGCCGATTCAGCCCCAGGGCTATCGCATATGGACCAATTCCACCCAGTTTCGTCACCCTGAACTCGTTTCAGGGCCCATTTCGCCGCGCACCCGGAGTTCTGATTTTCGAGCACGACCTCACGGTTTGTGCCCTTTCTGCTGGTTCCGGTCGTTCCGCCCGATGGGCCCTGAAACAAGTTCAGGGTGACGATGAATGAAAGACCGGGCCTATATGTGATAGCCCTGGTCCCAGCCTTCTCAGGCCCAGCCTTCGAGCACCTGATCGGGCGGGCGGTGGCCGTCGGCCCAGAAGCGGATGTTGGCGATGACCCGCTCGCCGGCGGTCTCGCGCCCCTCGACCGTAGCGCTGCCGAGATGGGGCAGGGCGACGACATTGGGCAGCGCCAGCCAGCGCGGGTCGATGGCGGGTTCATGTGCGAACACGTCCAGCCCGGCACCGGCGATCCGGCCTTCGCTCAGCGCCGCAATCAGCGCTTCCTCGTCGATCAGGTCGCCGCGGGCGGTGTTGATGACATAGGCGTCGGGCTTGAGCAGGGCGATCCGCGCCGCGTTCAGCAGATGACGCGTCTCCGTGCTGGCCGGGCAATGCAGCGAGAGGATGTCGGCACCGGCGATCAGCGCATCGAGGTCGGGCTCATAGCGCGCGCCCAGCATGGTCTCGAGCGCCGATGGCAGGCGGTGGCGGTTGTGGTAGACCACCTCGAGCCCGAAGCCACGCGCGCGGTGGGCGACGGCCTGGCCGATCCGCCCCATGCCGACAATGCCGAGCACTCTGCCGCCCAGCCGGTGCCCGAGCAGTTCCGACGGGCCCCAGCCGCGCCATTGCCCCGAATGCAGCACCCGCACACTTTCCGACAGCCGGCGCGGCACGGTGATGATCAGCGCCATGGTCAGATCGGCGGTATCGTCGGTGAAAACGCTTGGAGT
Source organism: uncultured Alphaproteobacteria bacterium (assembly GCA_963791765.1). Classification (GTDB taxonomy): domain Bacteria; phylum Pseudomonadota; class Alphaproteobacteria; order Sphingomonadales; family Sphingomonadaceae; genus Novosphingobium. Next base: position 247,748 of record CAWBTL010000002.1, on the reverse strand, counting down.
GTTGGTGACGAGTATCTTGCGCGCACGCGCGGCGGCCAGGTCGATATGCTCGATCCCCGCGCCGAAATTTGCGATGAGGCCGAAGTCATCACCGGCAGCGGCGATCATCGCGGCATCGATCCGGTCGGTGACGGTGGGCACCAGCACTTCTGCATCGCACATGGCCGCGGCGATGGCGTCGCGGCTCATCGGCTGGTCATCCAGGTTGAGCCGGACATCGAACAGTTCACGCATGCGCGCCTCGACCGATGGCAGCAGGCGGCGCGTCACCACCACGCGCGGCTTTCCGGCGGTGCGGCGGGCGAGGGGGGTGTCGGTGACTACGGTCATGGCCGCAACAGGGCTATGCGCATGTGGGCGGAGCGGTCAAGCGGCCTTGTCGCGCAGGGGCAAGAACCGCTATGCAGCAAGGATGCCAGTGAGTTCCCGCACAACCATTTTTTCCATTCCGATTGCCGCCCTGCTTGCGCTCGCCGCGCCGGCGCCTGCGCAGCAGAGCGAAGTGCCCTACTGGGCCTCGATCCGCGCCAGCAAAGTCAACATGCGGGTCGGTCCGGGCGAGGATTACAAGATCGCCTGGGTCTATCGCCGCAAGCAGCTGCCGCTCAGGGTGGTGCGGCTCAAGGAAGGCTGGCGGCTGGTCGAGGATCCGGACGGCGCGAAAGGCTGGGTGCTGGCGCGCTTCCTCAGCCGCGAGCGCGGTGCCATCGTTACCGGCGAGGGTGTCGCTGCGATGCGCGAGAAGCCTGCGGACGGAGCCCGGCTGCTGTGGAGGATCGAACCCGGCGTCACCGGCGATCTTGGCGAATGCGCCAGCGGCTGGTGCCAGTTCGATGTCGGCGGCCGCGCGGGCTATGTTCCGCAGGACCGGCTGTGGGGGGCGGGGGAGCCTTAAATTCGTTCCGATTTACATGGAACCACTTATACCAACTGCCCGATGAAATGCCCTCTCAAGCCCCTCCTGTTGAGCTGCGCTCGACTGCGTCTCAGGGGAGGGGCAGGGCTATCGCATCTTCCGAACTGCCCTTTCTTCTCCCCTCCCGCAAGCGGGAGGGGGACTGGGATGCACAGGCACCAAATGGAATTTGCGATAGCCGTGGGGGGGCGGTCATTGCAGTTGATTCAACCTATTGCGGAAAGAGGCTTAGCTCTTCAAACCAGCTCGATCGCCACCGCCGTTGCTTCACCACCGCCGATGCACAGGCTTGCCACGCCCTTTTTCAACCCCTTGTGCTTGAGCGCGCCAATCAGCGTGGCGATGATCCGTGTGCCCGATGCGCCGATGGGATGGCCAAGCGCCGTCGCGCCGCCATGGACGTTGATCTTGTCGTGCGGAATGCCAAGGTCGCGCATCGCAAACATGGCTACGCAGGCGAAAGCCTCGTTGATTTCGAAAAGATCGACATCGGCGACCGACCAGCCCGCCTTGTCGAGCAGACTGGTGATCGCGCCGAACGGGGCAGTGGCGAATTTGGCCGGTTCCTGCGCATGCGCGGCGACAGCGACGATCCGCGCCACCGGGGTCACGCCCTTGGCCCGGGCGACGCTCTCTCGGGTCAGTACCACCGCTGCCGCACCGTCCGAGATCGAACTGGAGCTGGCGGCGGTGATCGTGCCGTCCTTGGCGAAAGCGGGCTTGAGCGTGGGGATCTTGTCCGGGCGGCCCTTGCCGGGGGCCTCGTCAGTATCGACAATTACATCGCCGCCACGGGCCTTGACCGTCACCGGCACCACTTCGCTGGCGAAGGCGCCGCTGGCGATGGCGGCCTGGGCGCGGCTCAGCGATTCGATGGCATAGGCATCCTGGTCCTCGCGGGTGAACTGGTATTCGTCGGCGATGGTCTGGGCGAAGGCACCCATCGATGCGCCCTCATAGGCGTCTTCCAGTCCGTCGAGAAACATGTGGTCATAGACGGTGTCATGCCCGGCGCGCGCGCCGCCGCGGTGCTTCTTGAGCAGGTAGGGGGCATTGGTCATGCTCTCCATGCCGCCCGCAATGACCATGTCGATGCTGCCGGCGGCCAGCGCTTCGGCCCCCATGATTACGGTCTGCATCCCCGATCCGCAGACCTTGTTGACGGTGGACGCCTGCACCGAACGCGGCAGGCCGGCCTTGAGCGCGACCTGGCGGGCCGGGGCCTGGCCGACTCCCGCGGGCAGCACGCAGCCCATGTAGATACGCTCGATATCCTCGCCTCTGATCCCGGAGCGCTCGACGGCGGCCCTGACGGCCGTCGCACCCAGCTCGGTCGCGCCTACATCGGCCAGTGCGCCGGAAAGTCCGCCCATCGGGGTGCGGGCGTAGGACAGGATGACGATCGGATCGGCGGCGGAAAACTGGGCCATGGCGCTGGTGTCTTTCAAATGACGAAAACCTGTGGGTCGCAGATAATGCTGCGCTGCGGCAATAGCAATCCACCGCGAGCGGGGGAGAATGGCGCATTGGCGCTATCCACCACTTGCGCCCCGCGATGCTGCGGACTAGGGCGCGGGGCAGCAATGCAACAGGCGAGTCAGTGCTTTGGTTGATCTAACACAATATCTGCCGATCCTGATATTCCTTGTTATCGCGACCGGCCTTTCGGCTGCCATGGTTTTCCTGCCGATGGGGGTCGCCCGGTTGACCGGCGCGCATAATCCCACTGCCGAAAAGCTCAGCGAATACGAATGCGGTTTCCCCGCCTTCGAGGATCCGCGCAGCCAGTTCGACGTGCGCTTCTATCTGGTGGCGATCCTGTTCATCATCTTCGACCTTGAAGCAGCCTTCCTGTTCCCGTGGGCAGTCAGCCTCGAGCAGACCGGCTGGGCAGGCTGGATCACGATGATGGTGTTCCTGTTCGAATTGATCATCGGCTTCATCTATGCGTGGAAAAAGGGAGCGTTGGACTGGGAATGAACGCCATTACTGCTCCTTCATCGCCGATTGTTGCTCCCAATCAGGACTTTTTCCTCGACCTCAATTCGCAGGTTCAGGACAAGGGTTTCCTCGTCGCTTCGACCGAGGAGCTGTTCCAGTGGGCGCGCACCGGCTCGCTGTGGTGGATGACCTTCGGCCTTGCCTGCTGCGCGGTTGAGATGATCCACGTCAACATGCCCCGCTATGACATGGAGCGCTTCGGTGTTGCTCCTCGTGCCAGTCCCCGACAAAGTGACGTGATGATCGTCGCGGGAACGCTGTGCAACAAGATGGCCCCGGCGCTGCGCAAGGTCTATGACCAGATGTCAGACCCGAAATATGTGATCTCGATGGGGTCATGCGCCAATGGCGGGGGCTATTATCACTATAGCTACAGTGTCGTGCGCGGCTGTGACCGGATCGTGCCGGTGGACATCTATGTTCCGGGCTGCCCGCCGACCGCCGAGGCCCTGCTCTATGGGGTGATGCAGCTGCAGCGGAAGATCAGGCGCGTCGGGACGATCGAGCGGTGAGTTGCGCTGTGATCCTTCGACAAGCTCAGGATGAGCGGGCTTTGTGTGTGGGCCCAATCCAATTCCCGATGGCTTCGCGCGCGGCAAACCCAACCCCGCTCGTGCTGAGCCTGTCGAAGCACCTCAGCGACGGTCGGAGCTGCGCATGACCGTGCTCCACTCCGCCCCTAAATTCGCCTCCAGCAAGGGTGTGCTCAAGGCCCTGTCCAAGGCGCTGGGCACGATGCTCATCTCCGCCAGCGAGGAACACGGCGAAGTCGTTCTCACCGTTCAGCGCGATTCGATCGAAGACGCCCTGCGCCTCCTTCGCGATAACCACGAATATCAGCAGCTGATGGAAATCGCCGGGGTCGACTATCCCGAGCGGGCCGAACGCTTCGAGTGCAACTATTGCCTGCTCAGCCTGACCAAGAACCACCGCATCGTCGTCAAGGTCCACGCCGCCGAGAATACTCCGGTGTCCACCGTCACCACACTGTGGCCGGTGGCGGGCTGGCTGGAGCGCGAGGTGTTCGATATGTTCGGGGTGATCTTCGCCGGCAACCCCGATCTGCGCCGCATCCTCACCGATTACGGCTTTGAGGGCCACCCCTTCCGCAAGGACTTCCCGCTGACCGGCTATGTCGAGCTGCGCTATTCCGAGGAACACCAGCGCGTGGTCTACGAGCCGGTTGAACTCGCGCAGGATCTGCGGCAGTTCGATTTCATGAGCCCCTGGGAAGGCGCGCAATATGTGCTGCCGGGCGACGAGAAGGCTGCGGTTGCGCCGCCGCCGCCTGCTGCACCGCCCGCTCCGGTGAAGGCCAAAGCTCCGGCGAAGAAGGCTGCGGTTGCGAAGAAGCCCAAGGGGACTTCAAAATGATGTCTCCACAGCTCCCCAGACCCGCTCAGCCTGAGCTTGTCGAAGGCCCCTCCTCAGCGACTGCCGTTGCGTGCGGGCTTCGACAGGCTCAGCCTGAGCGGGGTTTGGTGTGTGACGGGGTTTGTTTGATTGGAGGCCTCGCATGACCATCCAGCTCGATCAGGCCCCGACCACCGGCGACGAGGTCATCTCCAACTATACCATCAACTTCGGCCCGCAGCACCCCGCCGCGCATGGCGTGCTGCGGATGGTGATGGAGCTCGACGGCGAGATTATCGAGCGGATCGATCCGCATATCGGCCTGCTTCACCGCGGCACCGAAAAGTTGATCGAGCACAAGACCTATCTGCAGGCGCTGCCCTATTTTGACCGGCTCGACTATTGCAGCCCGCTGGCGATGGAGCACTCCTATGTGCTGGCCATTGAGAAACTGCTCAACATCGACGTGCCGATCCGCGCGCAATATCTGCGGGTGCTGTTCGCCGAGCTGAACTCGTATCTGCAACCACATGCTCAACCTTGGCAGCCATGTCATGGATGTCGGCGCGATGACGCCGAACCTGTGGCTGTTCGAAATTCGCGAGGACTGCCTCAACTTCTTCGAGCGCGCGTCTGGCGCGCGCATGCACATGGCCTGGTTCCGCCCCGGCGGGGTCCATCAGGATGTGCCACTGAAGCTGCTGACGGACATCGCCGACTGGCTCGACACCCGCCTGCCGCGCCTGTTCGACGACGCGATGAGCCTGGTGGTCGACAACCGCATCTTCAAGCAGCGCAATGTCGATATCGCGGTTGTCAGCAAGGACGACGCGGTGCGCTGGGGCTTCTCCGGCCCGATGATCCGCGGCAGCGGCATTGCCTGGGACCTGCGCAAGAGCCAGCCCTACGATGCCTATGCCAGGATGGACTTCGAAGTCCCGGTCGGCACGCGCGGCGATTGCTATGACCGCTTCATGGTCCGCGTCGAGGAAGTGCGCCAGTCGGCGAAAATCATGAAACAGTGCCTCGCCGAAATGCCCGAGGGGCCGGTGGCGTCGGACGACCGCAAGGTGGTTCCCCCCAAGCGCGCCGAGATGAAGCAATCGATGGAAGCGCTGATCCACCACTTCAAGCTCTACACCGAAGGCTTCCACGTGCCCGTCGGCGAAGTCTATGTCGCCACCGAAAGCCCCAAGGGCGAATTCGGCGTCTATCTGGTCAGCGACGGATCGAACAAGCCCTACCGCTGCAAGATCAGGCCGACGGCGTTCTCGCACTTGCAGGCGATGGACTTCATGAGCGTGGGCCACATGCTGCCGGATGTGACGGCGATTATCGGCGCGATTGACGTGGTGTTCGGGGAGTGTGACCGGTGAGTGGCGGTGGCCAATACATGCCAGAGCCCGACTGGTGGCTATTTGTTCTAGGAGCTATTTATGGGTTCCTCCGCGCAGGCATGAACTTGCAAGCCCCTTTGGACGACAAGATTAATTTTATAGATGAGATACAGTGGAATTTTGCTGAAGCTTTCGGTCTTTGTGCACTAGCGGTTTATGTATTCTTAGATACTTACGGTTTCCTGCATTTTGTGTTTATGTTTTTTGCACCGGTTGGAGTGGCCAAAGTGGCTCACGCCATAGGAATCGCTGTGGGCCTTCTTAATCGGGAGCGTAAGACTAAAAGCGAGCAGATGATGGCCGACTCAGAGGAACGCCGCGACACAACTGGGCAAAGTGAAGCTTGAAGATGTCTGACCTCAGCTACCTCGCCATCGCCGAGCAGATGATCGCGCATTACAATGCGCAGGATGCCGACGCCTATGTTGCGCTGATGGCCGAGGACGCCTGCGAGGCAAGCTATCGCGGCGCGGTGCTGCGTGAGGGCAGGGAAGGAACCCGCTCCGGGCTCAAGGCCGCCTTCGCGACATGGCCGGACAACAAGGCCGAGGTCGTCGAGCGCCACGCTCTCGGGGACTATGTGGTGTTCCGCGAGCACGTGACTCGCGGCAAGCCCTCGGACGGTTCGGCCACGCCCGAGCCGTTCGATGTTATCGCGATCTACAGTTTTGAAGGCGGGTTGTGTTCACGGGTGGAGTTTGTGCGGTGAGGATTGCGGCTAACAAAATCCTCCCCGGAACGGGGAGGTGGACGCGCAGCGGACGGAGGGGTCGGGTGCTCTCCTCCGCGCACAGTGCTGTGTGGACAGCGCCCGTCCCCTCCGTCAGTCCCTTCGGGCCTGCCACCTCCCCGTTCCGGGGAGGATTTAGGATGGAATCGCATAATGGCTGACCGTCATCCCGAACCCGATACGCCCGAGCTGCGCGCGCGGTGGGGGAGCTTCGTGTGGACGAAGGACAACGCCAGGCTCGTGCCGCAGATCGTCGCGCGCTATCCGCCGGGGCGGCAGCGCTCAGCGGTGATGCCGCTGCTCGACCTTGCCCAGCGGCAGGTTGGCGCGGAGACCGGGACGCAGGGCTGGCTGCCGATCCCGGTGATCGAATATGTCGCAGGCCAGCTCGACATGCCGGTGATCCGCGTGCTCGAAGTCGCCAGCTTCTACATGATGTACAACCTTGTGCCGGTGGGCAAATTCCACGTCCAGGTCTGCGGCACCACCCCGTGCATGCTGCGCGGATCGGACGAGATCATGGCGGCGTGCAAGGCGCGCGGCATGGCCAAGGGCCACAACACGCCCGACGGCTTGTGGACGCTCAACGAAGTCGAATGCATGGGCAACTGCGCGTCGGCACCGATGGTCCAGATCAATGACGACAATTACGAAGACCTGACGGCGGCGGATATGTCGCGCATTCTGGACGATCTGGCCTTGGGCAAGACGCCCAAGACCGGCACCCAGATCAAGGGGCGTCATACGGTGGAGCCTTTGGGCGGACCGACAACGCTGAAGCAGATGGTCAAGGCCAATCACGATTACCGGGGGGAGTGGTGATGGTTTTTAGCCTAATTGGCTCACGCGGAGGCGCGGAGACGCGGAGAAGTGTTTCACGCAAAGGCGCAAAGGCGCAAAGAGGCCGTGCAGCGCCGCAGGCTTATCCTCTCTTTGCAACGTTGATGTTTGCTCAGAACTCAAAATTTGAAGGGGCTTCGCCCAAGACGAAACGCCTTTGCGCCTTTGCGCCTTTGCGTGAACTATCCCTGCCTTCTCTCCGCGTCTCCGCGTCTCCGCGTGAACCATTCGGAGACCAAGCATGAGCCTCCACGACAAAGACCGCATCTTCACCAATCTCTACGGCTATCAGCCGTGGACCCTCGCCGCTGCCAGAAAGCGCGGCGACTGGGATGGCACCAGGAAGATCCTCAGCCTCGGCCGCGACAAGATCGTCGAGGAAATCAAGGCGAGCAACTTGCGCGGGCGGGGCGGGGCGGGGTTCCCCACCGGGCTCAAGTGGAGTTTCATGCCCAAGGAGCCCAATCCCGCACGCCCCGGCTTCCTCGTCATCAACGCCGACGAGAGCGAGCCCGGGAGCTGCAAGGACCGCGAGATCATCCGCCACGATCCGCACAAGCTGATCGAGGGCGCGCTGGTCGCTGGGTTCGCCATGGGCGCGCGCGCGGCCTATATCTACATTCGCGGCGAATATATCCGCGAGGCCGAAGTGCTGTTTGCCGCCGTGCAGGAGGCCTATGACGCCGGGCTGATCGGCAAGAACGCCTGCAAGTCGGGCTACGATTTCGACGTCTTCGTCCACCGCGGCGCCGGCGCCTACATCTGCGGCGAAGAGACCGCGATGATCGAAAGCCTTGAGGGCAAGAAGGGCCAGCCGCGGCTGAAACCCCCGTTCCCCGCGGGTGCTGGCCTCTATGGATGCCCGACCACGGTCAACAATGTCGAGAGCATCGCCGTCGCCCCCACGATCATGCGGCGCGGTGCTTCGTGGTTCTCCAGCTTCGGGCGCGAGGGCAACAAGGGCACCAAACTGTTCCAGATTTCGGGCCATGTGAACAAGCCCTGCGTCGTCGAAGAGGCGATGAGCATCCCGTTCAGCGAGCTGATCGAAAAGCATTGCGGCGGCATCACCGGCGGCAAGGACAATCTGCTGGCGGTGATCCCGGGCGGAAGCTCGGTGCCGCTGGTTCCGGCGGCGGAAATCTGGGACGCGCCGATGGATTTTGACGGGCTGAAAGCGGTTGGCTCGGGGCTCGGCACTGCGGCGGTGATCGTCATGGACAAAAGCACCGACATCGTCCGCGCGATTGCCCGGCTCAGCTACTTCTACAAGCACGAAAGCTGCGGCCAGTGCACCCCCTGCCGCGAAGGCACCGGCTGGATGTGGCGGATGATGGAACGCCTGCGCACCGGCGACGCTGACGTTGGCGAGATCGACATGCTCCAGCAGGTCACCAAACAGGTCGAAGGCCACACCATCTGCGCGCTGGGCGACGCGGCGGCGTGGCCGATCCAGGGGCTGATCAAACACTTCCGGCCCGAGCTGGAGCGGCGCATCGCGGAGAATGTGCGGGAGGCGGCGGAGTGATGAGCCTGCTTAAATCCTCCCCGGAACGGGGAGGTGCCCCGGAGGGGCGGAGGGGCCGATACCTCGCCGCTCACGCAGCGCCCGGCGGAGAGGCCCCGACCCCTCCGTCAGTCCTGCGGCCTGCCACCTCCCCGTTCCGGGGAGGATTTGCGGCTGCCATTCGCACAAACCTGGTCATCCTGAACTTGTTTGACGGGCAAGCCGTCACTGCGTTCCAGGACCCATTTCTCCCCACGCGCCGGAGCCTTGTGGGGCGGAGAGACGGTGCCGTTGCGCCTTTCACGCAGACAACCGGGCGTGCGGCACGATGGGTGCTGAAACAAGTTCAGCATGACGATGTTGTTTGGAAGGTGGCGGCGTGATTTAGCTTTTCCAATTCGCCCCCAATGCGGGACGATTCCTAGCCATGGTATCGTTTATTCCAATGGTTGTGACCAGCTCTGGCTGCACTCAGATTGAGAATTGGCGAAATCCTGAGGTCGCGGCTTGTGAGGCCTATACTATCGAAACTCTGAAATCGCCTTCGACATACAAGAGAGCATCATTCGTCGTCGTTGATCAACCGGTGTCAAAGGAGATGTTGGCAAAGGCAATGGGCGCATCGGATATGGCCAAGGGAATCGCAGAAAGAGCGGAATATCCCGGAATTCGAGGCATCGCACTGGACTACGAGGCAGAAAACAGTTTTGGCGCGACGATTAAAACTGGAACGGGCTGTGAATTTCCAATGAGTGATTTGGAGAGTGGAGAGCCAGCGCAGGATTTGAACAGTTTGGTTCGGTTCTCGCTGCAAGATCGTCAAATTACTGAGATTGCTGACGCCACGGGCTCTGGTCGTGATGATTCTGGCGTTTGCTGCCTTGCGCGGGATTTTGACAGTCGTGAGATTCCCATCCCTCCGGCGGTAGAAGATACACTAGCAGCAGCAAGTGCAGTGGCTGGGGACACGAAGTAATGTCTAAACTCACCATCGACGGCATCGAACTCAAAGTTCAGCATGACGATGTTTTGCGGGAGGCGGCAGCGTGACTGGAGCGGACGATCATCGGGATGAGAGACGGCGCGTGCAGAGTGCAAAATCAGATTTGAAGGCCATGGAGCGCCAAGCGAATTTACCGCCGAGCGGGTCAGCCGATTTCGTAAAGCTGATTGGCGTGCTTTGCATTCTCGCTGCGGTGTTTGTTGCCGGTGAAAGTATGATTGCCGCGATTGGTTATGCGATAATCGGAGCATTCATCATTGCGTCTGGCTTTCTTCAACAAGCGATATTCGATGTTCGGTCATTGCTGTTGAGAAATGCTCTAAACGCACATGGCAATTTGCCGATTACGGAAGCGGGGGCGTTAGATGCCTAAACTCACCGTAGACGGCATCGAACTCGAAGTTCCCGCCGGGGCCACCGTGCTCCAGGCCTGCGAGCTGGCGGGCAAGGAAATCCCGCGGTTCTGCTACCACGAGCGGCTTTCCATCGCCGGCAATTGCCGCATGTGTCTGGTCGAGGTCGCGCCGGGGCCGCCCAAGCCGCAGGCAAGCTGCGCGCTGCCTGCTGCCGAAGGGCAGAACATTCGCACCGACTCGCCGATGGTCAAGCTGGCGCGCGAAGGGGTGATGGAGTTTCTGCTCATCAACCACCCGCTCGATTGCCCGATCTGCGATCAGGGCGGCGAGTGCGATCTGCAGGACCAGTCGGTCGCCTACGGGCGCGGCGCGTCGCGCTATGACGAGAACAAGCGCGCGGTCACCGAAAAATACATGGGTCCGCTGATCAAGACGACGATGACCCGCTGCATCCACTGCACCCGCTGCGTGCGCTTTTCCGAGGAAGTGGCCGGGGTCGACGAAATCGGCGCGCTTTATCGCGGCGAGGACATGCAGATCACCACCTATCTCGAAAAGGCGGCGGGCCACGAGCTGTCGGCCAATGTCATCGATCTGTGCCCGGTCGGCGCGCTGACCTCCAAGCCCTATGCCTTCGAGGCGCGGCCGTGGGAGCTCAAGAAGACCAGTGCCATCGACGTCTCCGACGCGGTCGGCGCCAATATCCGCATCGACAGCCGCGGCCGCGAAGCGCTGCGCATCCTGCCGCGCATCAACGACGACGTGAACGAGGAGTGGATTTCCGACAAGGGCCGCTATCTGGTTGACGGTCTGACCCGGCGGCGGCTCGACAAGCCGTGGCTGCGCAAGGGTGCCAAGCTGGTCGCGGCGAGCTGGGACGAGGCGTTTGCCGCCATCGCCAAGGCGTATAAGGGTTCTGGGCCCGGCAAGAGCGTCGCCGCCGTGGCGGGCGACATGGTCGATTGCGAGACTATGTTCGCGGCGAAAAAGCTGCTGTGGGCGCTGGGATCGAAGCTGCTCGAAGGGCGGCAGACCGGGCTTGCCTATGATTGCTCGAACCTCGCCGCAGTAAACTTCAATTCGACCCTGTCAGGCATCGAGACGGCGGATGCCATTCTCATCGTCGGCAGCCATGTCCGCTGGGAAGCGCCGCTGGTCAACGTCCGGCTGCGCAAGGCGGCGAAGAAGGGCGCGAAGGTGTTCGTGGTCGGACCGGAGTGGGAAACCACCTACCCGGCGACGTTCCTCGGTAATGATCTGGCCGTTCTGGACAAGCTGCCCACGGCAGTTGGGGACGCCTTCAAGACGGCGGCGCGTCCTGCGGTGATCCTTGGCGGGGCCGGGCTGGCAAAGGGTGCGCTGGGGCCGCTGCTCGGTCTGGCCGAGAAGTTCAAGCTGGTTCGAGAGGGCTGGAACGGCTTCAACGTGCTCCACATGGCCGCGAGCCGCATGGGCGGGCTGATGCTCGGCTATGCGCAGAAGGGCGGGATTGGCGATATTGTGAAGGCCAAGCCGAAGCTGCTGCTGTCGCTGGGTGCGGATGAGGTGGACTACAGCAAGTTTGCCGAGAGCACCGTGGTCTATATCGGCCACCACGGCGACAAGGGCGCGCACGCCGCCGATGTGATCCTGCCCGCCGCTGCTTTCAGCGAGAAGGCCGGCACCTATGTGAATACCGAGGGCCGGGTGCAGTTCGCAGAACAGGCAGTGTTCGCGCCCGGGGATGCGCGCGAGGACTGGACGATCCTGCGCGCGCTGGCGGATGCGCTGGGGGTTTCGGTGGGCTTCGATTCATTCGAGGAATTGCGCAGCGCGATGGTCGCGGAAGTTCCGGCGCTGGGTGTGGAAGGGCTGGCCGATTACGGCGCGCTTCCTGCAGCGGCAAAGGGCGTGAAAGCCGAAGGCACGATCGCGGCCTATCCGATCGCGGACTTCTACCTCACCAACCCGATCGCCCGTGCCAGCGAGACCATGCAGCGCTGCTCGGCGGAACTGCTGCACGGGCAGGATTTTGCGGAGGCGGCGGAATGAGCCTCACAAGCAAGAAATCTTGTTCACGCGGAGGCGCGGAGGCGCGGAGAAGTGGTGCTGGCCGCAGGCCTTCCAAATCCTCGCTATCGCGCCGCATGAACCGAGGTTACGGGACGCAAGGCGGCTTTGCCGCAAGCGCCACTCCTCCGCATCTCCGCGCCTCCGCGTGAGCCATCTTTCGCGCCAAGCGGGGCTGCAGCATGACGATCCCTCTTCCAAGAGTTCGGCATGACCCATGACTGGGCCTGGGGCCTGGCCACCTTCATCGCCATCCTGCTGATCGCGCTGCCGCTGATGCTCGCCGTCGCCATGGCGATCTATTTCGACCGCAAGATCTGGGCGGCGATGGCGCTGCGGCGGGGGCCGAATGTGGTCGGGCCGTGGGGGCTGCTGCAAAGTTTTGCGGACGGGCTCAAGGTGTTCCTGCAGGAAACCATCATTCCGAGCGCGGCCAACAAGGGCCTGTTCCTGATCGCGCCGATCATCACTTTCACCGTCGCCTTGATGGCGTGGGCGGTGGTGCCGTTCAATTCAGGCGCGGTGCTGGCGGATATCAATGTCGGGCTGCTCTATGTGCTGGCGATAAGCTCGCTGGGGGTTTACGGCGTGGTTATCGCCGGCTGGTCGTCGAACTCGAAATACCCGTTTTTCAGCGCGATGCGTGCCGCCGCGCAGATGATCAGCTACGAAGTCTCGATCGGCTTCATCCTGATCTGCGTGGTGCTGTGGGCGGACAGCTTCAACCTGAATGACATCGTCAAGGACCAGCAGGGCCACGTCTTCGGCTTCTTCAACGGCTATGTGTTCAACCCGCTGCTGTTCCCGATGTGGGTGATGTTCCTGATCTCGCGGCATGGCCGAAACCGCGCGCGCGCCGTTCGACCTGACCGAGGCGGAGAGCGAGCTGGTCGCCGGCTACCAGACCGAATATTCCTCGATGAGCTTCGCGCTCTACTGGCTGGGCGAATATGCCAACGTCCTGCTGATGTGCGCGCTCAACGCGACGCTGTTCTTCGGCGGCTGGCTGCCCCCGGTCGAATGGGCACCGCTCTACTGGGTGCCGGGCTGGATCTGGCTGTTCGCCAAGATCGCCTTCTTCTTCTTCGTGTTCAGCTGGGTCAAGGCGACGGTGCCGCGCTACCGCTATGACCAGCTGATGCGGCTGGGCTGGAAGGTGTTCCTGCCGGTTTCGCTGGGGTTCGTGGTGCTGGTGAGTGGCTGGCTGATGTTCACGAGGTATGGAGCATGATGGCCTTAACGCTCATGCTCCTTGCCCAGCAGGGACTGTCGATACCTAGGACAGCGCCCGTGACTTTAGAGTCGGTCACGACACCGGCATACGAAGTCGCATGTGAGATGCAGGATTTGGATGGCAAGGCATTCCAGCTTAGCTTCAAGCAGACTGGTGGTCGCGGTTACGCTCGCTCCGCCCTCAATAGGCATGAGCAGGGAGTTAGTTGGACGCCAATTGAAACAGTTGTAGCAGGAGATTCCAGCGGGCGATATGCCGGGACGCACCTCTGGACTTCCGGGGAACGCCGTTGGCCTGGCATCAAGCAGACCTTGCCTCGGGCCGGTGACCCGTTCCAGACCCAATTTTTGAGTGTCGCAACAACCATACCCAACACAATCCTTCTTCAGGTCCAACCAAGGTACCCGCTGGGCGAGGTGTCTGCATTCGGCATTTGCTCCGTGCGACCGCAAGCCCAGGCTCCAATGAGTGACGACGAAGCCAGAAGGCAGTTTCGCAAATGAACATCCCCCACCTCATCAAGAGCTTCACCCTGTGGGAGTTCCTCAAGGCGCACTGGCTGACCTTGCAGTACTTCTTCAAGCCCAAGGCGACGATCAACTATCCGTTCGAGAAGAACCCGCTCTCCCCGCGCTTTCGCGGTGAGCATGCGCTGCGCCGCTATGCCAATGGCGAGGAGCGCTGCATTGCCTGCAAGCTGTGCGAGGCGGTGTGTCCGGCGCAGGCGATCACCATCGAGGCTGAGCCCCGGGAAGACGGCAGCCGCCGCACCACGCGCTATGACATCGACATGACCAAATGCATCTACTGCGGCTTCTGCCAGGAAGCCTGCCCGGTCGATGCCATCGTCGAGGGTCCGAACTTCGAATATGCCACCGAAACGCGCGAGGAACTGCTCTACGACAAGGCCAAGCTGCTGGCGAACGGGGACAAGTGGGAGCGGGCCTTGGCCGCGAACCTTGAAGCCGATGCGCCGTATCGCTAGGGGGCCGGGGCTATGAGGGAAACAGACAGGATCAATCCTCCCCGGAACGGGGAGGGGGACCGCCGCGAAGCGGTGGTGGAGGGGGCGGGAGCTATCTTCTCGGCGCTGCGTCCGCGGAGAGGCTTCGACCCCTCCGTCAGTCCTGTGGACTGCCACCTCCCCGTTCCGGGGAGGATTTAGGCCATGATCCACATCCTCGCCTTTTATCTCTTCGCCGCGCTGGTGATCCTCTCGGGGGTGTTCACCATCCTGTCGCGCAATCCGGTGCATTCGGTGCTGTGGCTGATCATGGCCTTCTTCAACGCAGCGGGCCTCATGGTGCTGGTGGGGGCGGAGTTCATCGCCATGCTGCTGGTGATCGTTTACGTCGGCGCGGTGGCGGTGCTGTTCCTGTTCGTGGTGATGATGCTCGACATCGATTTCGCCGAGCTTCGCGCCGGGTTCATCAAGAACTTCCCGCTGGGCATGCTGCTGGCGGCAGTGCTGCTGGCGGAGATGGTGCTGGGCCTCGGCGCCTACCGCGCCGGAGCGCTGGAACTGGGCACCCCCGATGGCAGCGCCGCGACGGCGGCGGGCGCGAGCAATATCGAGGCGATCGGCGCGCTGCTCTATGGTCGCTACCTGTTCCTGTTCGAGGCGGCGGGGATCATCCTGCTGGTGGCGATGATCGGCGCGATCGTGCTCACCCACCGCAAGCGCAAGGACGTGCGCGGCCAGGACATTTCGCGCCAGATCCAGCGGCGGCCCGGCGATGCGACCGTGAACATGCGGCCGGATGTGGGCAAGGGGGTGGAACTGTGATGTCAGCCAAATTCCCCCCACGCCCGCTCATCCTGAGCTTGTCGAAGGATGGTGGCGCAGCGCTTGATCCCGGGGGGCTTCGACAAGCTCAGCCTGAGCGGGTTTCAGGAAGGAGGAGTACGCACCCATGATCGGCATCGAACATTACGTCGTCGTCAGCTCGATTCTGTTCGTGCTCGGCGTGCTCGGCATTTTCCTCAACCGCAAGAATGTCATCGTCATCCTGATGGCGATCGAGCTGATCCTGCTGGCGGTGAACATCAATCTGGTGGCGTTCAGTGCCTTTCTCGGCGACCTTACCGGACAGATATTCGCGATGTTCGTGCTGACCGTGGCGGCGGGCGAAGCGGCGATTGGCCTCGCGATCCTGGTCATCTATTTCCGCGGCCGCGGCTCGATCGCGGTCGACGATGTCAACCGGATGAAGGGGTGAGATGTTCGTTTCATTCCTTCCCCGCGCCTCCGCGTCTCCGCGTGAGTCAAACATTCAGTTCACGCGGAGGCGCGGAGGCGCGGAGGTTTCTTGCGCAAAACCGGGCCTTAGGTTTTTGAACGGGGGCATTGCGTGAATTCCATCCTCCTCATCGTCTTCCTGCCGCTGCTCGCCGCGCTAGTCGGCGGGCTGGGCAATCGCATGCTTGGCAACACGGTAGTGAAATCCCTGACCACCGGCGCGCTGTTCATATCCTGCCTGCTGAGCTGGCCGATTTTCCTCGGCTTCGTCGGCGGCAGCGCCACGCCCTATGTGGTGCCGGTGCTGCAATGGGTGCATTCGGGCACGCTGAACTTCGACTGGGCGCTGAGCGTCGATACGCTGACTGCGGTGATGCTGGTGGTGATCACCACCGTCTCGGCCTTCGTCCACCTCTACAGCTGGGGCTATATGGACGAGGACCCTGACCAGCCGCGCTTCTTCGCCTATCTCAGCCTGTTCACCTTCGCCATGCTGATGCTGGTGACCGCCGACAACCTCGTCCAGATGTTCTTCGGCTGGGAAGGAGTCGGCCTTGCCTCATACCTGCTGATCGGCTTCTGGTTCAGGAAGCCCTCCGCCAGCGCCGCCGCGATCAAGGCTTTCGTGGTCAACCGGGTCGGCGATCTGGGCTTCATGCTGGGGATTTTCGGGACTTATCTGGTGTTCGGCACGGTCTCGATCCCCGAAATCCTCGCTGCCGCGCCGTCGATGGCGGGATCGACCATCGGCTTCCTCGGCACCCGCTGGGACACGATGACCATCCTGTGCGTGCTGCTGTTCATCGGCGCGATGGGCAAGTCGGCTCAGCTTGGCCTGCACACCTGGCTGCCTGACGCCATGGAAGGTCCGACCCCGGTCTCCGCGCTGATCCATGCCGCGACCATGGTGACGGCAGGCGTGTTCATGGTCTGCCGCCTGTCGCCGATGTTCCAGACCAGCGAAGCGGCGCTGGGCTTCGTCACCGTGATCGGTGCCGCGACCTGCTTCTTCGCCGCCACCGTCGGCACCAGCCAGTGGGACATCAAGCGGGTTATCGCCTATTCGACCTGCTCGCAGCTCGGCTACATGTTCTTTGCGGCGGGCGTCGGTGCATACGGCGCGGCGATGTTCCACCTGTTCACCCACGCCTTCTTCAAGGCGCTGCTGTTCCTGGGCGCGGGCTCTGTCATCCACGCCATGCACCATGAACAGGACATGCGGTTCTACGGGGGGCTGCGCAAGGAGATCCCCTTTACATTCTGGGCGATGCTCGCTGGAACGCTGGCGATCACCGGGGTCGGGATTGTCGGCGCGTTCGGCTTTGCCGGGTTCTATTCGAAGGACGCGATCCTCGAGGCGGCCTTTGCCAGCGGCACTGAACTGGGCGGGCTGGCTTTCTGGGCCGGCATCACCGCAGCGCTGCTGACCAGCTTCTACAGCTGGCGGTTGATGTTCCTGACCTTCTGGGGCAAGCCGCGCTGGGCGGGCTCCGAGCATATCCAGCATGCGGTGCATGGCCATCACGAGCATCCGGACGAAGAGGCCGGTCACGGCGAACATGTCCATAATCCCGAGGGCACCGCCGGCTATCACCCGCATGAAAGCCCCTGGACGATCCTGATCCCGCTGGGGGTGCTCAGCCTGGGCGCTGTGATGGCGGGGTTCACTTTCCACCATAGCTTCGTCAGCGCCGGAGACGGCAGCTTCTGGCAGGGCAGCGTGGCCTTCAGCGAGCATCTGATCCACGCCATGCACGAAGTTCCGACCTGGGTGAAATGGGCACCCTTCGCGGTGATGCTCGCTGGCTTCGCCATCGCCTGGTACGCCTATATCCGCCGTCCCGAGTTTCCCGGCCTGTTTGTCGGCCAATTGGGAATTCTGCACCGGATCGCCTACAACAAATGGTATTTCGACGAGCTCTACGATTTCCTGTTCGTGCGTCCGGCCTTCTGGATCGGGCACCTGTTCTGGAAGCAGGGCGACGGCGGGATCATCGATCGTTTCGGCCCCGATGGCGCTGCCTGGCTGGTCGCGCAGGGATCGCGCGCCGCGCAGAAGGTGCAGACGGGCTATCTCTACAGCTATGCGCTGGTGATGCTGCTTGGCCTTGTCGGCGCGGTCAGCTGGGTGATGGTGCGGTGATGACGATTGGGGACAGGGCAGTGCGTGTGCTTCGACAAGCTCAGCATGAGCGGGTTTTGGGAATGAACCAAACACAAACTCCGCTCAGCCTGAGCTTGTCGAAGCATGTTCTGAGCTTCGCCGACGGGGCCGCGCGCGACATTCGCCCAATTGGGGTATCGAGGTGACCGGCTTTCCAATTCTTAGCCTGATGCTGCTGGTGCCTTTGGCCGCGGCCGTGGCCTGCCTGCTGTCCGAAGCCCGCAATGCGCGGCTGATCGCGCTGGGGGCGACTCTGGTCGATCTCGCGCTGGGCATCGTCCTGTGGGCCAGTTACGACATCGGCGGCGCGCAGTGGCAGTTCACCGAGCGTGCCGAGCTGTTCGCAGGCTTCAACTGGGCGCTGGGCATCGACGGCATCGCGCTGATGCTGATCATGCTGTCGGTGTTCCTGATGCCGATCTGCATCGGCGCCAGCTGGCACTCGATCGAAAAGCGCGTCGGCGAATATATGGCCGCCTTCCTGCTGATGGAAACGCTGATGATCGGCGTGTTCACCGCTCAGGACCTCTATCTTTTCTACATTTTCTTCGAGGCTGGCCTGATCCCGATGTATCTGATCATCGGCATCTGGGGCGGGCAGGACCGCATCTACGCCAGCTACAAGTTCTTTCTCTACACGCTGCTCGGCTCGGTGCTGATGCTGATTGCGATGTTGTGGATGACCAATGAGGCGGGCACCACCGACATCCCGACGCTGATGAATTACGATTTCGATCCGGCCGCGCAGACCTGGCTGTGGCTGGCCTTCTTCGCCAGCTTTGCGGTCAAGATGCCGATGTGGCCGGTGCATACATGGCTGCCCGATGCGCATGTGCAGGCGCCCACCGCGGGTTCGGTAATCCTGGCGGGCGTGCTTCTCAAGATGGGCGGCTACGGCTTCATCCGCTTCTCGCTGCCGATGTTCCCGGAAGCTTCGGCGCAGTTCGCCTGGCTGGTCTTCGCGCTGTCGATGGTGGCGGTGGTCTATACCTCGCTGGTGGCGCTGGTGCAGCACGACATGAAAAAGCTGATCGCCTATTCATCCGTCGCCCATATGGCCATCGTCACTGTCGGGCTGTTCGCCTTCAATGTGCAGGGTCTCGAAGGTGCGATGATCGTGATGCTCAGCCACGGGCTGGTCTCGGGCGCGCTGTTCCTGTCGGTCGGCGTGATCTACGATCGGCTGCACACCCGCGAGATCGACCGTTACGGCGGCCTTTCGATCAACATGCCCTATTACGCGCTGTTCTTCATGGTCTTCACCATGGCTTCGGTCGGCTTGCCCGGCACCAGCGGCTTCGTCGGCGAGTTCCTGGCGCTGGCGGGGATATACCAGGTTTCAAGCTGGGTGACCTTCGTCTGCGCCACCGGCATCATCCTTGGGGCAGCCTACATGCTCTACCTCTACCGCCGGGTGGCATTCGGCGACCAGAAGAATGCCGATGCGGCAGGGATGCTCGATCTGGACCGGCGAGAGTGGCTGATGATGGCCCCGATTGCCGCCGCCGTGCTGTGGATGGGCGTCTATCCGGAAAGTTTCCTTGCGCCGATGCGCGCCGATATCGCCGCGCTCGATGCGAGGATGGCGCGAGCACGGCCCGAGGGCGATGCCAGGATCAAGGCAGGCAAACCACAGCCCGCCGCGCATGGTCAGGCACATGAGGGGGCACACTGATGGACTGGGGCCACTGGCTGCGCCTTGCCGCGCCGGAAGAAGTTCTGAGCCTTGCCGGGCTGGTGCTGTTGCTCGCCGCCGCATGGTATGGTGACAAGGCCAGCCGCGCGATCACCTACGCCGCGGTTGCGGTGCTGGCTGTCTGCGCGGTTCTGGTCGCGCCGGCGCTGTGCAGCGGTGCGATGGGGCCGGATTATGAGGCTTTCAGTGGCCAGTTCCGCGCCGATGCTTTCGCCAGCTTCGCCAAGCTGCTGATCTATGCGGCAGCGGGCGCGTCATTGCTTGTCGCCCCGGCCTTTTTCGAGCGCGCCGGAGCGATGCGGGCGGAATATCCGATCCTGATCCTGTTCGCCGCGCTGGGCATGGGGATCATGGTCTCGGCTGCGGACCTGATGACGCTGTATATCGGGCTCGAACTGAATTCGCTCGCCGCCTATGTGCTGGCGGCATTCCTGCGCACGGACGAGCGTTCGGCCGAGGCGGGGCTCAAGTATTTTGTGCTGGGCGCGCTGGCCAGCGGCATCTTGCTGTTCGGGATGAGCCTGACCTATGGCTTCACCGGCACCACCAGCTTTGCCGGTATCCGTGCGGCGCTGGACGGCGAGATGTCCACCGGCGCGCTGTTCGGGATCACATTCGTGCTGGCGGGCCTCGCCTTCAAGATCAGCGCGGTCCCGTTCCACATGTGGACGCCCGACGTCTATGAAGGCGCGCCGACGCCGGTCACAACATTCTTCGCCACCGCGCCCAAGGTGGCGGCGCTAGCCCTGACCATGCGGGTGGCGCTTGATGCTTTCGGCGCGCAAGCCGGTGCCTGGCAGCAGATCGTCATCTTCGCGGCGCTGGCCTCGATTATCGTCGGTGCGCTGGGAGCTATCGGGCAGACCAATATCAAGCGGCTGCTCGCCTATAGCTCGATCAACAACGTCGGCTTTATCCTGATCGGACTTGCCGCCGCGACGCCGCAGGGCGCTTCGGCGATGCTGGTTTACCTGGCGATCTATGTCGCCATGTCGGTGGGCGGCTTCGTCGCGGTGCTGATGCTCAAGGATGCCGAGGGCAACCAGGTTGAGGCCATCGCAGACCTCGCCGGGCTGTCGCGCCACCGCAAGGTGCTCAGCTTGTGCCTGGCCATGGTGATGTTCAGCCTGGCCGGCATCCCGCCGCTGTTCGGCTTCTGGGGCAAGTTCGTGGTGTTCCAGGCCGCGGTGCAGGCCGGGCTGGTGCCGCTCGCCGCGATCGGCATCGCCGCCAGCGTGATCGGCGCGTTCTATTACATCAAGATCGTCAAGATCATGTATTTCGACGAGCCTGCGGGCACCATAACCGGCAAGAGCGACTGGGTGCATCAGGCGCTGCTGGCAGTGGCGGCGCTGGCGATCTCGCCGGTGGGTTACCTGCTGACCAAGTGGCTGGGCGGACTGGCGGACAATGCAGCGGCGGCGCTGTTCTTCGCGGCTTGAAGCTTAACGATCCCGCGTCCTTCGTCACCCTGAACTTGTTTCAGGGCCCATCGTGCCCTGAGGGCTGTGCTGTGTTACCGGGAGCGAAGCTGCAAAGTTCGTTCGCCGTAAAAAGCTTCGTGCGAAAGTCGAAATGGGCCCTGAAACAAGTTCAGGGTGACGGAAGTTGTTTGATTGAGTCCGCTGGAATTTCACCGCACCGATGAATGGGGCTGACAGAGTTGATCCAGCACATCCCCCAAACCGGTTCCACCAATGCCGATCTTGCCGCGCGGCTGCGGGCGGGGGACTACGTGCCCGAGGGCACATGGCTGGTTGCCGACCGCCAGACTTCCGGGCGCGGGCGGCAGGGGCGCGAGTGGCTGGGTGGCGCGGGCAATTTCATGGGTTCGACCGTTATCCACCAGCGCTTCGGTGATCCGCCGCCGGGCACGCTGGCACTGCTTGCCGGACTCGCAGTGCATGAGGCCATCGCGCCATATGTGCCTGAAACGCTGCCTGCACGGCTCAAATGGCCCAACGACGTCATGATCGGCAGCGCCAAGCTCGCCGGTATCCTGCTGGAGCGCGAGGGCGATGCGGTGATCGCCGGGATCGGCGTCAACCTTGCCAGCGCGCCGCACCTGACGGACCGCGAGGCGATTGCCCTCTCCGCTTTCGGCCCCGCACCCGATCGCAACGCCTTCGCCGCCGATCTCGCCCGCATCTTCGACCTCGAGCTCGCCCGCTGGCGCAATTTCGGGCTTTTACCGATCATCAGCCGCTGGCTGGCTGCGGCCCATCCCGTCGGCACGCCGCTTGTGGTGGGAGAAGCTGGCGAAGCGGCGCTCAGCGGCACATTTGCGGGCCTAACCGACGATGGGGCCTTGCAACTGCGCTTGGCGGACGGCACTGCGCGTGTCATCCACGCGGGCGAAGTTCGCTTTGCCGCGCCCTGATCAGGATCACACCCATGCTTCTCGCCATCGATGCCGGCAACACCAATGTCGTCTTCGCGCTATACGCCAAAGAGCCGAATGGGGGCCGCAAGCTCAAGGCGCGCTGGCGCATCGCCACCGATCCCCGTCGCACCGGCGACGAATATGCCGTCTGGCTGATGCAGCTGCTGTCGATCCGCGGCGTCAAGCGCCAGGCGATCAAGCAGATCATCGTCGCCACCGTGGTGCCGCGGGCGTTGCACAACATCGAAATTCTGGCGAAGAACTATTTCGGCATCGAACCGCTGATCGCGGGTGAGGGGGCGGCCAGCTACCATATCGACATCGACGTGCCCGATCCCCGCTCGCTCGGTGCGGACCGCGCGGTGAATGCCGTTGCCGGGCATGCCAAATATCCCGGAGACCTGATCATCGTCGATTTCGGCACCGCGACAACGCTGGACTCGGTCGATTTCAATGGTGCCTACAAGGGCGGGATTATTGCTCCCGGCATCAATCTTTCGCTCGACGCGCTGGTTGGGAACACCGCCAAGCTGCCGCGCATCGCCATCGAAGTTCCCAAAAGCACCAGCGTCATCGGCACCAACACCGAGGATCAGATGCTGATCGGGGTGTTCTGGGGCTATGTCGCGATGATGGAAGGGCTGATCGCCCGGATGCGCGCCGAAATCGGCCGTCCGGCCAGGGTCATCGCCACCGGCGGCCTCGCGGTGCTGTTCGATGAAGCAACGGATATTTTCGATACGGTCGACAGCGACCTGACTCTGGATGGGCTTGCCATCCTTGCCGAAAGGGCAGCAACCACGTGAAACCCGGCAAGGAACTGATATTTTGCGCGCTCGGCGGTTCGGGCGAAATTGGCATGAACGTCAATCTGTATGGCTGCGATGGCAAATGGCTGATGGTCGATCTGGGGATGACTTTCAGCGGCAATGAATATCCCGGCGTCGATCTGGTTTTCGCCGATCTCGAATTCATCGAGAAGAACCGCAAGGATCTGATCGGCGTGGTCCTCACCCATGCGCATGAGGATCACATCGGCGCAGTGCCCTATTTCGCTGCCGATCTGGGGGTGCCGCTTTACGCCACGCCTTTCACCGCAAGGCTGGTGCAGAACAAGCTCGACGAGGCGGGGGTCTCGGACCAGGTCGAACTGAAGGTGATCGACCACCTTGATCGCTTCCAGCTCGGCCCGTTCGGCATCCGCTATGTCCCGCTCGCCCATTCGATCGCCGAGGGCAATGCGCTGCTGATCGACACGCCCTATGGCAATGTGTTCCACACCGGCGACTGGAAGCTGGATGAGGAACCGCAGATCGGCATGCCGGCAACCGTCGCCGAACTGACCGAGATTGGCGACGACGGCGTGCTGGCGCTGGTCTGCGATTCGACCAATGTCTTCAACTCCGAGCCTTCCGGCTCCGAAGGCGGCGTGCTGCGCGGGCTTCTGGAGGAAGTGGCGAAGCACAAGGGCCGCCGCGTGCTGGTGACGACTTTCGCCTCCAATGTCGCGCGGTTGCAGACTTTGGGCGAAGTGGCCAAGGCGACCAGGCGCAAGCTCTGCGTCGCCGGGCGCTCGCTTGACCGGATCATCGCTACCGGAAAGGCCAGCGGCTACCTCAAGTCCTTCCCCGAAACCGTCGATTTCGACACGGCGATGAAGCTGCCGCGCGGCGAGGTGCTGATCCTGGCTACCGGCGGGCAGGGCGAACCGCGCGCGGCGCTGTCGCGGGTGGCCGAGGGCAATCACCAGATTGCGCTCGAGGCGGGCGATGTCGTGCTGTTCTCCAGCCGCCAGATCCCCGGCAACGAGATCGCCATCGGCCGCATCCAGAACCGGCTGGCCGAGCGCGAAGTGCTGATCGTCACCGACCGGCAGAGCCATATCCACGTCTCCGGCCATCCGGGGCGGCCGGAACTCGAAGCGCTCTACTCGTGGATCAGGCCCGACATCCTTGTGCCGGTGCACGGCGAGATCCGCCACATGCGCGAACAGAACCGGGTTGGCAAAGCCAGCGGCATCAAGCAGACCGTGTTCCAGAAGAACGGCGACCTTGTCCGCCTCGCGCCGGGCAAGCCGGGCAAGTTCGGCATGGTTCGCGCCGGGCGGCTGGTGCTCGATGGTGACATCATCGCCCCGGCCGACGGCGAGGCGATGGTGATGCGGCGGCGGCTGGCGTTCAACGGGCTGGTCGTGGCGGCAGTCGATGGACAGGGCAATGCCAAGGTGGCGGGCATCGGTCTGCCGCTCGACGAGGATTACGACGCCTTCGTGGCGGAGGCCGAGAGCGATGTGCTGAAGGCCCTGTCAAAGCTCAAGGGCAACAAGGCGCGCGACATCGAAACCATGACCGAAGCCGTGCGTCTGGCCGCGCGCCGTGCCGCGCAGCGCTGGTCGGGCAAGAAGCCGCAGGTCCAGGTGCTGCTGATGGCGGAGGGCTGAAGATGCTGTGGACCTCAATCGTCGCGATATATTCGCTGTTCTGGGTGCTCAGCGCGTTTCTGGTGATGCCCTTCGGCGTGCGCACCCATGATGAGGCGGGCATCGAAAAAATACCCGGCCAGGCCGACAGCGCCCCCGCCAACTTCAACCCGCGCCTGATCGCCAAACGCGCGACAGTGCTCGCCGCCGTGTTGTTCGCCCTGTATTACGCGAATTACGTCTACGGCTGGATCGGGCCGCACGATCTCAGCTTCTTCGGCCGCCCGCCGGTTTATGATGGCCCGGCTTAGACGGCACGCGTTAACTCCGCAGTCGCTCGATGCCCTGCGCCAGCGCCACATAGAGTTTGCCCATATCCGCCGAGAGCAGCGTTACGCCCAGCGCATGGCCGTCGCGGGTTGACAGCACCTGCCGCAGCATCGCCTCGAAATCGTGGATGTAGCGGCTGACGTGCTCGCGGAATTCAGCGTCGCTTTCATAGGTCTGTGCGATCGCCTTGGCCTCGCCGGTCTCGATCAGGCTGACGGCACGGCGGGTGAAGATGCCGCGGTCGCCCTTGAGGTAGGACGCCCATGCGGTGTCCGAAACGTCGCTGTCGATGGCCCGGGCGATGTCGATGGCGTTGGAATTGAGCGCTTCGGTGATCAGCGCGACGCGGCGGGCGAATTCATTGTCGACCTGCTCCTCGGCGCGCTGGCGGGCATGCGCGACGCGGTGTTCGAGGTTGCCGGCGAGTTCGTTGACCTTGGTCAGCTGGTCGCGCAGTTGCACCGCAGCTTCGCGGCCCGCGCCGGTCGCGGCGGTCGCCGCTTTGCCGAGATCGGCAATTGCCTGCGCGGTGTGCTGCTGGATCGCCTGTTCGATGGCGGCGGCGCTTTCCGCTCCGATCTGCTGCGAGATATTGGCAATGGCCGACGTGCTCATCTGCTCGATCCCGGCAACCGCTTCGCGCGCCGACAGGGTCAGCTGTTCGACGGTTGCGGTAAGTTCGCCGCGTGATTTCTCGGTAAAGGCGCTGGTCTGCTGGTCGAGCTCGGTCAGCGCCTCGCGCAGTTCGGACAGCGAATCTCGACCGGACGTCCCCGCCGCGCCAAGCCGCGCCTGCAATCCATCGACTTCGCCGACGAGCTTGCGAAGGTCGCCTTCCGCTGCCGAGAAGCTTCCCGCAAGTCCTTCTCCCTTGCTGCTGGCTTCGTCCACCAGCTCGCGCAGTTTGCCGAGACGGGACTCGAAATCGTTCAGCAGGGCCTCGCTGGCGGCGATCGCCTGCGGCAGTTCCGTTTCGCTATGCTTGGCGCTGGCCTGGATCAGTTCGAGCAGCCGGACACTGCCATGGGTGAGTTCGGCGATCTGGTTGGTGCTGCCGACCAGCACGGTCTGGCTGGCCGCGAGCCGCTCGGTGAGGGACTTGAGGCCGGTCGCAACCCGCTCTTCGGTGTCGCTTCCGGTTGCGGCGATCTCGCCCATGGTCAGCTGGAACTGGCTTAGCTGCGCGTTCAGGTTCTCGCTGTACGCGGACAGCGCACTGTTCTGCTTTTCGAAGCTTTCGCTGCGATTGGCGATTTCGCTGTCGATGGCGGCGAGATGCTTGGTGATGCGGGCAAAAGCGGCCTCGCCACTGGCCTGGGCTTCGCTGCGGCGGCGATCCAGCTCTTCGTCGAACTGGACCAGCTTGCCCTGCCACTCCTCGAAGGCGCGGCCTTCGCTGTCGCGCAGGGCGCGGGCCATATTGCCGCTCTCGTCGCGAAGTGCCGTCAACCGTGCGCGCAGCGACGTGATGCTTTCGGCTTCGTGCCGGTCGAGCATCTGGCGGGATTGTTCGAGCTCGTCGGCCAGCGCTGCGGCGCGGGCGCGGATGCCGGCAAGGGCATCGGCTTCCTGCTGGTCAAGCTGGGCGCGGACCTCAGCACCCTTTTCGGCCAGCGCGGCGAAGCGCTTCACTGCGATATCGTCAAAATGTTCGACCTGGCTGCTGAAATCAGCAGTGAATTCGGTCACGGCGCCGCGGATCGCCTGCATCTGGCGCTCGCTCGACTGGCCAAATTCGTTGAGCCGCTTGAAGCCGCTGATCATTTCCTGGATCTGTGCATGGGCGACACGGCCGGCATTGGCGATGTTGTTGGTGACGTCTTTGGACGAATTGGCGATCACCGGCAGCTGGCCGCGCAATTTCTCCATATTGTCGAGCGCGGCCTCGCTGACCGAGCCGATGGCATCGATCTTGGTGCCGTTTTCCTTGATCAGCGACTGCAGCCGGTCAGCGTTTTGCGACAGCCGATCGGCCGCCACCCGCCCCAGCGATTCGATATCGCGCGATTGTGCGGCGATGAATTCGCGGGCGAGGCTGAGTTCGCGGTTGACCGTGATCAACCGGCCCTCAAGCCGTTCCGATTCCATCGAAAGCATGCGCGCCGCCGCGCCGAAACGCGATGCTTCGCGGGTGCTGTTGCGCATGGCGAGCAGCCAGACCAGGCAAATCAGCGCCACCGGAACCGCCCAGTCGCCAAACATGCCGATCCAGTCCCGCGTCTGATCCGGCGCGGATAGTTGCGTCAGCTTTGCCCACATGAACAGCCCGGTCCACACCGCGACAGCGCCCAGCGCGGCGGTCCGGATCATGTTTTCGAAGTTGCGGGGCGAGGGGGCATAGTCCTCCGCATCCCACGCCGGCTCATCCGTAACCGGTTGCGCGGCATAGGTTTCGCCGGCTTCGTCGGCGGGCTGCAAGTCCACCAGCGAAAGTGGGTCGGTGCTTTCGGCAGTCACAGAATCCCTCACCTCCTCGGTAAGCAGGATTTCGTCGGAGCCTTCAGCCTGTTCGCTGGCGGTGCCGATGGCGATGATCTTGTTTCCCCCATTCATGCATTCTGTTTACCATGCTTATCCACAGTATAAACCCCAGTTTAACCTTCTCGGCGTAAAAAGTTCCGCATGGCATATGAATCTGGAGCCCTCGACGAGACTTTGGCGAATGCCGCCGGTGACGATCCGGTGCTGTTTGCCGAGCTGCGTTCGGCCTTTATCGACAGCCTTGGCCGCAATATCGACCTGCTGCGCCGTTCGCGTTGCGACGGCAACTGGCACGTGGCGGCGATGCGTCTGCGCGGGCTAGCGGCGAGTTTTCATGCCGAACCTTTGCTGGTGCTGAGCGAAGAGGCGCTGGATGCCGCACCGGGCGAGCCGGGTGTGGTCCGGCGGCTGCAGACCTTCCTCGACGAATTCTCCGCCAGCTGAATCAAGTCTGCTTGGCACCAGGGCCGGCACACTCTAAGGCCTGCTGGGCTCGCCTGGAGACGCTCGCTGCGCATTGCACTACTCGTCATGCTGGAACCTTCCGGGGCAGGCTCTGCCGAACCACGCGCTTTCCTGCGCGTCGGCGGGGCGACAGTGGCGCGGCATCAGCTTGCCCTGGCGCTGGCCATGGCATGCGAGCGGGTGATTTGCCTGGCCAGGGCCATCTCCCCCGAACTGATCGCGCTCCAGCACGAGGCCGAGCGCGCCGGCGTGAAGTTCCACGTCATTGCCGGGATCACTCCGCTCGCCGGTCTGATCACCGCGCATGACGAATTGCTGGTCGTCGGCGACGGGCTGCTGACCATTCCGGGCGAGGCAACGGGCCTGCTCGAGGGAGGCCCGGCGGTGCTGGTACAGCCCGTCGAAGCCGGGGTGGCGGCGGGCTTCGAGCGTATCGATATCAACCACGCGACCGCCGGATTGATGCAGATTCCCGGGCGTCTGGTCGAACGGCTTTCCGATCTGCCCAGCGACTGCGATGTTGCCTCGGCGCTCACCCGCATTGCCTTGCAGGCAGGCATCGCAACGCGCGAGGTGCCGGCTTCCGTGCGCGAAGGCGGGCACTGGAAGCTGGTGCGCGAAGAGGCTGAGGCCCATGTCGTGGAAGCGGAATGGTTCAATCGGCACATCGGCCAGACGCCGGCCTCGACGCCTGGATACTGGCTGGCGAGGTTCGCGGCACGCGGCTTCGGACCAGCCTTGCTGCACGCCGGCAGCAGCGGCAACGCGGTGATCCTTGCTGTATTCGCACTTGGCCTTTTCGCGCTAGGTGCGGGCTGGTTTGCCTATACCGCGATTGCCCTGTCTTTTTGTGCGGCCTGCTGGATTTTCCGCCAGGCTGGCGCCTTGTTGCTGCGGGTTGAACGCGATTCGCTCAATCTGCCCGCTGCGTCGCCATGGCGCGCAGAGACTTTTGCCTGGCTGTTCGACCTGGCCCTGGTGGCAATACTGGTGTGGACCACGCCAAACCAGCAGTGGCTTACCCTTCCGCAGCGCGCCTTTGCGCCGGCAATGCTGCTATGCCTGTGCCGTCTGCTGCCATTGACCAGCAACCGCGACTGGACGGCGTGGCTCAACGACCGGTTTGTGCTGGCAATCGTATTGGCCGTGGCGGCTGGCACCGGCCTGTTACACCAGACCATTTATGTGCTGGCGCTGGGGCTGGGACTTTTCGGGATCCTTGTGCCAAGGATAACGCGAGCTTAACCAAGCCGCGCTATGGCAGAATGATGATCGATCTAGCCGCCAGTCCTGCAACCGCCGAATCGGTGGAATTCGTGCTGCGCGAGGATCTTGCCAGGGGCAACGCCGCGCTCGGAACGGTCGCGCCGATCCTGCAGCATCTGCTGGCAAACGATGATAATTCCGTTTTCGGCGAGGAGATCGTGGCGCGCGCGCGCGGCATGTTGGGCGATGTCGCCGGCCAGTTGCTCGACGAACTGGCCGCAGCCCGCGGCGAAACCGAACGCTCCGTCCATGACAATGCCGCTATCGCTCCTCTCACCGATGGTTTCATCGCCAACCCCGCGTTTCTGAGCCATGTTCATGCGCTGGCGCTCGAATGGCAGCTGACCGAGCGGTTGCAGGCGCGGCTGGCGCTAGATCCGGTGCTGCCGCCGCTGTTGCAGGCATTGATATCCTCGCAGGACGCCGGAACGTCGGGCACGGCCATGCGGCTGCTGGCGTCGCAGGCGCGCTTTTGCCAGGCGCAGCGGCGGATGAAACTGCCACTGGGCGAACTGCCCGGCGATCTGCTGCACAGCGCGCTGGTTGGCATGCGCACCATGGCCGGAACCGAGGTCGAGGCCGATCAATGTGCCGCCATCGCCGAAGCCGCGATCCGCACGCGTTATGACGAGGGCCGCAGCCGACTGGGCCTGATCGCGGCGCTGGTGATCGGGATGGGCGCCGGCGCGGTTGCCGCGCTTTCGGTGACCCACGCGGGCTGCGCCATCTTCCTGTCGGCCCTGGCGCTGGCTTCGGGTCAGGACCGCGATCTGGCGACTTATGCCACCAATGACAGCCAGCTGGCCCGCCTCGCCCTGACCTTGCGCGCCGCCGGGCTCAAGCCCGCCGCTATCGAGGAACAGTTTCTGGCGTTCCACCCCGATATTGCCCTGCCCGACGGGTTCGACCGGCTCGGACCCGATCGCGCCGCGGCGCTGCTCGCCGCTGCCCGCATCGACGGCGGCCATTGACCGTGTCGCAAGGCATGGCAGTTCTGGCTTGCGGCGTCAGCGACGGCGATGACCGGCTGGTCTCGGCGGGCGAGCCGCTGGCCGGGCTGCAACTGCGCTGCGGCGGCGAGATTCCCGGCACGATTGCCATTCCCGCGCTGCTCGAACTGGCCCGCAAGTCGCGCCGCTATGCGCTCAAGCTTGCCCGCAAGATCGTCGCCCAGGACCATTCCGAAAGCATCACGGCATGGGTCGAGGTCGAGCCGCGCATCGATGGCAGCCCCGGCTGCGATATCGTCGTGCGGCATTGGCAAGTAGGGGCATCGCCGCCGCCCGGCGAGATTGCAACTGGCCAGATCCGCGGCGAGATCGATCGCCAGCTGGCCGAATTGACCGCGCGGCTCGATGCCGGCCAGCGTGTTATGGCGGTGGACGTCGAAGCCGAGGACCTGGCGGAGCTGGGCAAGGCGATGGACGAGGGCTTCGGCAGGCCATGGACCGATTTCGTGACGATCGCCGGCAGCAACCATCGCCAGCCGATCCACTGGCGCCTGCTAGACGGTGCCAAAGTGTCGGTCGCCGGTTCGCAGAGAAGCTGGCAGGCTTGCTTGTTTCCGCAGCAGGTCCCGGGTTCCGATCCGACCGGCTTCGAGCTGTGCCTGGTCGCGCAGGAGCCGCCGGAACTGCCGCGCCTGGCTCCGGCGATGGCCGAGGCACCCGCCGCACCGAAACCGCGCCGGGCGCATGTCGGGCGCGAGATTGCGCCGGTGTTGCGCCAGCCGATCGCGCGGATCATCGCCAACGCCGAAACCATCCGCACCCGGCTCGCCGGACCACTGGCCGAAGAATACAGCAATTACGCCGCCGACATCGCTTCGGCCGGGCAGCATCTGCTGGCGCTGCTCGACGATCTGTCCGACCTCGAAGTGGTCGAATCGGAGGGCTTTTCAACTGCCCCGGACCGGATCGACCTGGCCGATGTCGCCCGCCGCGCTGCCGGCATTCTAGGCGTGCGCGCGCGCGAATGCGGGATTGTCGTCGATGCCCCGCGTGAGGGCGAGCGGCTCCCAGCCATCGCCGAATTCCGCCGGGTGCTGCAGGTGTTGCTCAATCTGGTCGGCAACGCCATCCGCTATTCGCCGCCCAATTCGCAGGTCTGGATCAGGCTGGAAGACCTTGGCGCGAGGGCCAGGGTGATTGTCGCCGATCAGGGACCGGGACTGGCACCGGACGAGCAGGCGCGGGTGTTCGAGAAGTTCGAGCGGCTGGGCCGCAGCGGCGACGGTGGATCGGGGCTGGGGCTCTACATCTCGCGGCGATTGGCGCGGGCGATGGGCGGTGAGCTCAGCATCGAAAGCGAGCCGGGGCAGGGCGCGCGCTTCATCCTCGACCTGCCGGGCGACCTGCTGGCCTCAGCCCCGCCGCCGCCTGCCGAGCCACATTAGGCCAAGCCCGACCGCTGCCAGCACCGCGCCGTTCACCGCCCATTGCTTGTCGGCCAGCATGAAGCTGGAGGATGGCCACATGATGATACCCAGCCCCTGGCCCACCCACAGCAGCCCCATCGCTACGGCCAGCATGCCTATGACAAGGGCCAGTCCGCGAAGAACTTTCAGCATGGCTCAACGCTTTCCGAGCGGGACATAGTCGCGCTCTGCCGGGCCGGTGTAGAGCTGGCGCGGACGGCCGATCTTCTGGCCGGGATCGGAAATCATCTCGTTCCACTGCGCCACCCAGCCAACCGTGCGCGCCAGTGCGAACAGTGCGGTGAACATGGTGGTCGGGAAGCCGATTGCGGAGAGGATGATCCCCGAATAGAAATCGACATTGGGGAACAGCTTCTTCTCGGCAAAATAGGGGTCCGACAGCGCCAGTTCCTCAAGCCGCAGCGCGGTTTCGAACACCGGGTCGGTAACCTTCAGCGCATCGAACACTTCGCGCAGGGTTTTCTGCATCACCGTCGCGCGCGGGTCGTAGTTCTTGTAGACGCGGTGGCCGAAGCCCATCAGCCGGAACGGATCGTTCTTGTCCTTGGCGCGGTCGATATAGTGCTGGATGCGGTCGGGCGTGCCGATCTCGCGCAGCATGTTGAGCGCGGCTTCGTTGGCTCCGCCATGCGCCGGACCCCACAGGCAGGCGATCCCCGCCGCGATGCAGGCGAAGGGATTGGCGCCTGATGATCCGGCGAGGCGCACGGTGGATGTCGATGCGTTCTGTTCGTGATCGGCGTGGAGGATGAAAATCCGGTCCATCGCCCGCTCGATCGCCGGGTGCAGTTCATAGGGCTCGGCCGGCACGCCAAAGGTCATGCGCATGAAATTGCCGGTATAACTCAGCGAGTTGTCGGGATAGACGAAGGGCTGCCCAACCGAGTACTTATAGGCCGCAGCCGCAATCGTCGGCATCTTGGCGATCAGGCGGTGCGAGCTGATCTTGCGGTGCAGCGGATCGGCGATATCTGTCGAATCGTGGTAGAAAGCCGAGAGCGCACCCGCCACTCCGCACATGATCGCCATCGGATGGGCATCGCGGCGAAAGCCCCGGTAGAATTGCATCAGCTGCTCGTGCAGCATGGTGTGGCGCGTGATGGTGTAGCTGAATTTGTCCAGTTCGGTCTTCGAGGGCAGCTCGCCGTTGAGCAACAGATAGCTGACTTCCATGAAGCTGGAATGTTCCGCCAGCTGGCCGATCGGATAGCCGCGGTGCAGCAGCACGCCTTCGTCGCCGTCGATATAAGTCAGCGCGCTTTCGCAGCTGGCCGTCGAGGTGAAGCCCGGATCGAAGGTGAACATGCCGGTATCGGCGTAAAGCTTTCGGATATCAATGACATCCGGGCCGACGCTGCCGCTCATGACCTTGTATTCCAGGTCCTTGCCGCCAGCATTCAGTTTCACTTGGTCACCCACCTCTAATACTCCCTCAAATTTGTCATACTTCGGCGGTGACGGCCTGTGCGGCGATCCGCGCCAGGCTTTCGTCGCGACCGAGCAGATCCAGAACATCGAATATACCCGGCGAAGTCGTCTGCCCCGTCAGTGCCGCCCGCAGCGGCTGGGCGAGCTTGCCAAGGCCCAGCCCCATCTCCTCCGCCATGGCTTTGAGATTGGCTTCGAGTTGTTCGCTTGTCCAGCCGTTTTCGCCACCAAGACGGAGGTGAATCCGACCCAGCAGGTCGCGGGCATCGCCGGTGAGCAGCGCTTCGGCCTTGGCATCCAACGCCAGTGGCCGCTGGGCGAACAGAAATCCCGTGTTGCCAGTCAGTTCGACGACATCCTTGGCACGCACCTTGAGAACCGGCATGGCGCGGGTGAGCAGATCGATATCGGCGTTATTGCCAATGCGCTGCGCCACCAGAGCCGCCAGTCGCGCGTCGTCGGCTTCGCGGATGTAATGGCCGTTGAGGTTCTGCAACTTGGCCAGATCGAAGCGCGAAGGCGATTTTCCAACGTCAGCAATATCGAACCAGGCCACGGCCTGCTCGCGGCTGATGGTCTCGTCGTCGCCGTGGCCCCAACCGAGCCGCAGCAAGTAGTTGAACATCGCCTCGGGCAGGATGCCCAGCTCGTCGCGGTAGGCATCGACGCCCAGCGCACCGTGCCGCTTGGACAGCTTGGCCCCGTCCGAACCGTGGATCAGCGGGACATGCGCATAGGCGGGAACTTCCCACTCCATCGCATGAATGATCGCCAACTGTCTGAAAGCATTGTTGAGATGGTCGTCGCCGCGGATCACGTGGGTCACGCCCATATCGTGATCGTCAACCACCACGGCGAGCATGTAGGTTGGCGTGCCGTCAGACCGCAGCAGCACGAAATCGTCGATCTCGGCATTGCTGACGGTGACGCGGCCCTGGACGAGGTCCTCGATCGCGGTTTCACCCTGCTTCGGCGCCTTGATGCGCACGACCGAGGGCACGCCGGCAGGAGCGCTGGCGGGATCGGCATCGCGCCATTCGCTGTCGATGCGGAACGGGCGGCGTTCGGCCTGCGCCTTTTCACGTCGGGCGGCGAGTTCTGTCTGGGTCAGATAGCAGCGATAGGCGTGGCCGCTGTCGAGCAGCGCTTGCGCCACTTCGGCGTGGCGCGCGGAGCGCTCGAACTGCATCACCGCCGGCTCGTCTCCGCCGAGTCCCAGCCAGTCCAATCCGTCATGGATCGCGGCAATCGCCGGTTCGGTCGAGCGGGCGCGGTCGGTATCTTCGATGCGAAGCAGGTATTTGCCGCCGTGGTGGCGCGCGTAGAGCCAGTTGAACAGCGCTGTGCGCGCGCCGCCGATATGGAGATATCCGGTGGGCGAGGGCGCAAAGCGCGTGACCACGGTGCGGCCCCCGGCCGATCCCGCGCCAGCTGCGCTTGTGCTTGCCATCATCGCCTGCTTCCTGTCCTATGCAAACATGGCCAGCAACGCCACATTTCCGCCACTGCAGGGCAGCGAACCCGATGGTATCGCTGCACTGCAACATCGCTCTTGGCGCAGCTTTCCCCGCTTGTCCAGTTGGCTGAAGTGGTCGGACGATTTTCTGGGCGCAGCCGGTTTCGATCGGGCACCCTGGCTGGCGGTGGGCTTTGCCGGGGGCATCGCGCTGTGGTTCGCTCTCGACAACCGCTGGCAGTGGCTGGCTCTGCTGGCGCTGTGTCTGGCCGTGGTGCTCGGCAGCCTGTCGTCGATGCGCGCCGACGGCCGCTTTCCCTATCTGCGCCAGTCGCTTGCGGCGATGGCGCTAGTGATTGCGGCGGGTTGCGCGATGGTCTGGATCAAGTCGGCGCTGGTTGGCGAAGCGGCGATAGCGCGGCCGCTGGTGGGGACTTTCGAGGGGCAATTGCTCGACCGGGTGGAACAGCCCGCCGAGCAGCGCGTAAGGCTGCTGCTGGCGATGCGCGAGCCGGGGACCGGGCGGGCGATCAAGGTGCGGGTAAATCTCCCGATCGAGCAAGATCGGGCCGATATCCGCGAGGGCGCCAGGCTGCGGCTCAAGCTGCGGCTGATGCCGCCCGCCGCGCCGATGCTGCCGGGGGGCTATGACTTTGCCCGCACTGCCTGGTTCGCCGGAATGGCGGCCACCGGCAGCGTCATGGGACCAGTTGCAGTGGTGCAGCCGGGCCACTCGGGCGGATGGCTGGGCCGGGTCAAGGCCGGACTTTCGCGCCATGTCCGCAAGCAGTTGCAGGGCACGCCGGGAGCGATCGCGGCGGCATTTGCCAGCGGCGATCGCGGCGCTATCGCAAAGGAAGACGATGCGGCGATGCGCGACGCGGGCCTCACCCATCTGCTGTCGATCAGCGGGCTGCACGTCAGCGCGGTGATCGCCGCCGCCTATGTGCTGGCGCTGAAGCTGCTGGCGCTGTGGCCGTGGCTGGCGCTGCGGGTGCGGCTGCCGCTGCTGGCGGCGGGGGCGGCGGCACTGGCCGGGATTGGCTACACGCTGCTGACCGGCGCCGAAGTGCCGACGGTGCGCAGCTGCATCGGCGCGGTGCTGGTGCTGGCGGCGCTGGCGCTGGGGCGCGAGCCACTGAGCCTGCGGATGCTGGCGGTGGCCGCGTATTTCGTGATGCTGTTGTGGCCCGAGGCAGTGGCCGGGCCGGGCTTCCAGATGAGCTTCGCCTCGGTCATCGCCATTGTCGCGCTGCACACCAGCGCCCCGGTGCGCGCCTTCCTCGCCCCGCGGGAGGAGGGCTGGTGGGCACGGGCGCTGCGGCGGCTGGCGATGCTGCTGCTGACCGGTGTGGTGATCGAGCTGGCCTTGATGCCGATCGGCCTGTTCCACTTCCACCGCGCCGGGGTCTACGGGGCGCTGGCCAACGTCATCGCCATTCCGCTGACCACTTTCGTGTCGATGCCGCTGATCGCGATTGCGCTGATGCTGGACACGGTGGGAGCGGGCGCTCCGGCATGGTGGCTGGCGGGCAAGTCGCTCGAGGCGATGCTGGCGCTGGCGCATTGGACGGCGGCGCGGCCGGGTGCGGTGACCACGCTGCCGGCGATGGGCACCGCCTGCATTACGCTGTTCGTGATCGGGGGGCTGTGGCTGGCGCTGTGGCGCGGCCGGGTGCGTTTCCTGGGAGTGCTGCCGATCCTGCTCGCAGGAATGCTGCTGACCGGTCTGCGCTCGCCCGATATTCTGGTTTCCGGGGATGGCCGCCATGTCGGGATCACCGGGCTGGGCAATGGCAGGCTGCTGGTGCTGCGCGAGGGGCGCAGCACATTCGCTACTGAAAACCTCACCGAACTGGCCGGAATGAACGGCGAGGTCCTGGAAATCGCCAAATGGCCGGGGGCGCGCTGCAGCGCCGAATTCTGCGCGCTGGAGCTCAGCCGCGGTGGTCGCGAGTGGCACCTGCTGCTGTCACGCGGGCGGGACCGGGTTCCCGAACGCGCTCTCGCTGCCGCCTGCGAACAGGCCGATGTAGTCGTCGCCGACCGCTGGCTGCCAAGGTCCTGCAAGCCCAAGGTGCTCAAGGCCGACAAGTCGCTGCTGACGCGCAGCGGCGGGCTGGCCATCGACCTCGAAAGCGGGCGGGTGACGAGTGTGTCCGAAACCCAGGGCGAGCATGGCTGGTGGCGGATCGATCAAGGGCTGTTCCGGCGGAAGTCAGCGCCTTTGGGAGCATCAGCGGCGGCGGTTGCTCTTGACGTTCCGGACGGAAATACCAAGAAATTCGATCAAATCGGCGGCACCATTTCTCGCGCAAACTCTGCCGAGGAGCAGTCTCTGCGGGCTCAATGATACTTGCGCAGCAGCCCCGCCAGCTTGCCCTGAACTTCCACCTCGCCGGGGCGGTAGATCTGCGGTTCGTAGGCGGCGTTGGCCGGATCGAGCCGGATCATGCCGGCCTCACGGCGCAAGTACTTGAGGGTGGCTTCCTCGCCGCGGACCAGGGCGACGACGATTTCGCCGTCGCGGGCCGTATCGGTGCGGCGGATGAGGGCGTAGTCGCCGTCAAGAATTCCGGCTTCGACCATCGAATCGCCAGACACTTCAAGAGCATAATGCTCGCCCGCGCCCAGCAGCGCGGCAGGCACCGGCAGCATCGACTGGCCTTCCAGCGCCTCGATCGGAACACCGGCGGCGATGCGGCCGTGCAGCGGAATTTCGATTACATCGTTGGCCGGGGGCGGGGCCTTGGTTGCGGGCGGGCGCAGCGTCGTCAGCGCCGAATTGC
Source organism: uncultured Alphaproteobacteria bacterium (assembly GCA_963791765.1). Classification (GTDB taxonomy): domain Bacteria; phylum Pseudomonadota; class Alphaproteobacteria; order Sphingomonadales; family Sphingomonadaceae; genus Novosphingobium. Next base: position 210,809 of record CAWBTL010000002.1, on the reverse strand, counting down.
TGTTCGCGGCCGCCTTGATGCTGTCCCGGCCGACATTCTCGGGCTGTTTCAGCACTTCCAAGGCGCGGGCGCGGTTGGGCAGGCGGCGGATGAAGCCGCGTTCTTCCAGCGCCGAGATCAGCCGGTGCACGCCCGACTTCGACTTGAGATCCAGTGCCTCCTTCATTTCCTCGAAAGATGGCGATACGCCGGTATCTTCAAGTCGGCTTTGAATGAAGCGGATCAATTCGTGCTGCTTGCGGGTCAGCATGGCCTGCGTCCTCCCAGTTACCGAAAGATTCGGTGAACGAATGCGGAACAATTAAGCAACGATTTGCGGGCCGTCAAGCGTCAGGTCAGATAATCCCGCCATTTCCGAGCAGAAACGCGCTGACCACCTCGCCCGCGGCGGCTTCCGGGGCATCTCGGGCGCGGTCGATCAGGGCATTGCTGGCCGCCAGCGAGGACAGTGCGCCGCTGTCCTGCAGCGTTTGCGCGATGATTGTCGATCCGTCCCACTGCGCCCGCAGGAACTCGCGGCGCGACCCGCCGGACTTCAGTGGCGCGCCCAGAATCGCACGGATCGGGCGGGGCAGCGGCTCGCTCGCCCCCAGCATCGCGCGCAGCAGTGGCAGCATGAACAGGTAGGCGGTGACGTGGCTCGACACCGGATTTCCCGGCAGGCCGAGGATCGTTTGCCTCCCGCGCCGCGCGACCAGCAGCGGCTTGCCCGGCTTGATCGCCACCCGCCAGAAGTTGATTTCCGCGCCCCATGCCTCCAGCGCCGGGCGGATCAGATCGTGATCGCCCACCGATGCGCCGCCGCTGGTGACGATGAGATCGGCGCGACTGGCCTTCGCCAGCACCGCCTGCAAGGCTCCCAGATCGTCGGCCACGGGGCCAAGCCGCTCGATCTCGCAGGGCAGGCTGCTGGCCAGCGCGGCGAGCATCGCGCCGTTGCTGGCCGGGATATGATGCGGGGCGCAGTCACTGCCGCCCGCCGCGAGTTCGTCGCCGCTGTCGATAATGGCGAGGCGGGGCTTGCGGCGTACCGCGACATGGCTGTGCCCGGCAGTGATCGCCAGCGCCAGCTGCGCCGGGCCGATCCAGGTTCCGGCAGGCAACAGCGTGTCCCCGCTGCGGAAATCGAGACCTTGGCGGCGGATATGCTTGTCAGGCGGGGATGGAGCCTCGCCGGTGAGTGCGATGGTGTCGCCATCGCGGGCAATGTCTTCCTGGATGATGACAGCTTGAGCCCCGTCAGGCAGCAGCGCGCCGGTGGAGATGCGCACCGCCTCGCCCGGCCCAACCGTGCCCGCGAAAGGATGTCCCGCCGCGCTCTCGCCGATCAGCCGCCACGGACCGGCCATGTCGCCCGAATGCATGGCAAAGCCGTCCATCGCCGACTGGTCCGCCGCGGGCTGGGTGCGGCGGGCGGTGAGCGGCTCGGCGAGGTAGCGGCCCATCGCGCCGGTGATGTCGGTGTGTTCGACCGCCAACGGCTCCACCAGCGCCAGAAGCCGCGCCTGCGCTTCTTCGAGCGGCAGCGCGGGGGTGTTCATGCTGGAACCCGCCAGGTACCCGACTTGCCGCCGCGCTTTTCGATCAGGCGGACCTGTTCGATCACCATGCCCTTGTCGAGCGCCTTGGCCATGTCGTAGATTGTCAGAAGTGCGATGGAAGTGGCTGTCATCGCTTCCATTTCGACGCCGGTGCGGCCGGAGAGCGAAACGGTGGCGGTGGCGCGGACGGACTGGTCCTCAAAGCTGAAATCGACAGTTACCGCGTCAAGCGCCAGCGGGTGACACAGCGGTATCAGTTCGGCGGTCTTCTTCGCGGCCATGATCCCGGCGATTTGCGCGGCGGCGATGACATCACCCTTGGGCACCTCGCCGCCCTGGATCGCGGCCAGCGCCTGGGCGGACATGGTGATCCGGCCCGAGGCGATGGCCACGCGCGCGGTTTCCGCCTTGCCGCCGACATCGACCATGCGGGCATTGCCATGTTCGTCGAGGTGGGTGAGTTCAGCCATGGAGCAGTTCCCGTGTTGCCGCCTCGACGTCATCCTGCCGCATCAGGCTCTCGCCGACCAGGTAGCAGCGCGCGCCGCATGCGGTCAGGCGGAGCAGGTTGGCGTGGGTATTGATGCCGCTCTCGCTGACCAGCAAAGCGCCGCCGGGGGCGAGCGGGGCGAGGCGTTCGGTGGTGGCGAGGTCGGTGACGAAGCGCTTGAGATCGCGGTTGTTGACGCCGATCAGGCGGGATTTGAGCCGCGCGGCGCGCTCCATTTCGGCCTCGTTATGCACTTCGACCAGCACATCCATGCCGCGTTCCACGGCCGCAGCCTCGATCTCGGCCATTTGCGAGTCCTCCAATGCGGCGACGATGATCAGGATGGCGTCGGCCCCGATGGCGCGGGCTTCGGCGACTTGCCAGGGATCGACCATGAAGTCCTTGCGGATCACCGGCAGCGAACAGGCGGCGCGGGCTTCGATCAGATAGCTCTCGTGGCCCTGGAAATAGGGCGCGTCGGTGAGGACCGAGAGGCAGGCGGCTCCGCCGGCAGCATAGGCTCTGGCGTGAGCGGTGGGCTGGAAATCGGCGCGGATCAGTCCCTTGGAGGGGGAAGCTTTCTTGATTTCTGCGATCAGGGCGAAGCCGGAGGCAGCCTTTTCCCGCAGCGCACGCTCGAAGCCGCGCGTGGCGCTTTGCTCGGCAGCGCGGGCGTCAAGATCGCCAAGCGATGCGGCCTGTTTGCGCGCGGCGACTTCCTGTCGCTTGGTCTCGCAGATTTCGGTGAGTTTGTCGGACATGGGTTTCGCCCTAGCCTTGGCGGCGGGGCGAAGTCGAGAGGAGGATTTCAGTTCACGCGGAGACGCGGAGGCGCGGAGAGTTTGTGCCCACCGCAGGTGCCCTTCAACAAATCGACATTCGCACCAGGTCAAGCGAGTGAAAAGCGGCTGTGTCGTCAGCCGCAACACCTCCGCGTCTCCGCGTCTCCGCGTGAACCAATCCTACTTTACTGTTTCGATCCAGCAATCGAGCAGCGTATTCGCCAGCCCCCGGTCAATCGCCTCGGCAGCCTCCTCGACACCCTCGAGCCAGTTATCGACCTGTCCCGCCACGATCAGCGCGGCGGCGGAGTTGAGCAGCACGGCGTCGCGGTAGGCCCCCGGCTCGCCCAGCAGCAAGGCGCGCAGCGCCGCCGCGTTGTAGGCCGCATCGCCGCCGCGCAGGGCATCCAGCGGGTGCGGCATCAATCCGGCATCGAGCGGTGCAATTTCGCCTGCAAAACGATCGAGCCCAATCGCAGCGATGTAACTCGGCCCGGCGATCGACAGCTCGTCGAGCCCCTCGGCGCCCGAAACCACCATCGCCGCTTCGGTTCCCAGCAGTGCCATCGCGTCGCGGTAGAGCGCGATCAGCTGCGGGCTGGGGACCCCGACCAGCTGGCGGGTGACCTCGGCGGGGTTGGCAAGCGGGCCAGTAAGGTTGAACACCGTCCGCCGGCCGAGCGCTTTGCGGATCGGGGCGATGCGGGCGAGGGCGGGGTGGTGGGCCTGCGCGAACAGGAAGGCTATGCCAAGGTCGGGCAGGGTGGCCTCGGCCATGTCGCTGGCCCTGGCGAGATCGAGGCCCAGCGCTTCGAGCGTGTCCGCGCCGCCCGCTTTGCTCGACGCCGCGCGGTTGCCGTGCTTGGCCACCGGCACGCCGCAGGCCGCGACGACCAGCGCCACGGCGGTCGAGACGTTGACACTGTGCTGCCCGTCGCCGCCGGTGCCGCAGACGTCGATCGCACCTGCGGGTGCGGAAATGCGCTTCATCCGCGCGCGCATGGCGAGCACTGCCCCGGCCACTTCCTCGGCGCTTTCGCCGCGGTCGGCCATTTCGATCAGCGTCGCGGCAATCTCTGCGTCGTCCATGCCGCCATCGAGCATGCGCCCGAAAAGCGCCTCTGCTTCGGCCATGTTCACGTTACAGCCCGGGTCTTTATCCCGCATATCTCAAGGAAATTGCCAAGCAAGGCGTGGCCGTGTTCGGTGGCGATGCTTTCGGGGTGGAACTGGACGCCGTGGATCGGCAGATGCGCGTGGCGGAAGCCCATGACGTGGGCGTCGTCGGATGTGGCGTTGACCAACAGTGCGCCGGGCGTATCGACCACGATCAGCGAGTGGTAGCGCGTCGCGGTGAAGGGCGAGGGCAGGGCCTTGAACACGCCGCTGCCGTCATGGCTGACTGGCGAGGTCTTGCCGTGCATCAGCCCGCCGCGCACCACCTTGCCGCCAAAATACTGCCCGATCGACTGATGTCCCAGGCAAACGCCCAGCAGCGGCTTTCCGGCATCGGCGCAGGCACCAACCAGATCGAGGCTGATCCCGGCCTCATTGGGCGTGCAAGGGCCGGGCGAGATCAGGAACCCCTGCGCACCACTGGCAATGGCCTGCGCGGCGGTAAGCGCATCGTTGCGCACGACTTCGACTTCGGCGCCCAGTTCCATGAGGTAATGGACCAGGTTCCAGGTGAAGCTGTCGTAATTGTCGATGACTAGTATCATGGGGTTGGCCTTAGCGAGCCATGCGGATCAGGGAAAGCCACTTGCAAAAGTAGTGAAATTCACTACAGTAGTGTCATGAACGAACGGATCACCGTGTCGGCCTCCGAAGCCAATCGCTCATTTTCGCGCCTGCTTCGTCAGGTCAAGGGCGGGGCACATATCGACATTACCTCGCACGGCGAAACTGTAGCCGAGCTGCGTCCCAAGTCGGGTACTGTCGAGGCCGAACTGCTGCGGCGTAAAGCGGCGTGGGAAAAGCTGCGTGGCCGTCTGGAACAGCAGGAGCGGGTCACGATTGGCCCGTGGACCCGCGCTGAACTTTACGAGCGCGATTGAGCTTGCGGGTCGCATTCGATACAAACCTGCTGGTTTATGCCGATGCCGGAGACCGGACGCCGCAGGACGCGGACAAATGGCTGGTGGTGCTCGACACGATTGCTGGTCACGTCGCTGCTGGCGACGAACTTGTGCTTCCGGCCCAGACCCTGATCGAAATCCACGATGTCCTGTGCAGAAAGCGCGGCTTGTCACGCATCGAGGCCACACAGCGCATCGCGGAGTGGCGAGATACTATGGAAGTCGCGGGCACCAACGAGGCTGTTCTCGACGGGGCATTCGCGCTTTCGACACGGCACGATCTGCGCATCTTTGACGCTGTCATCTTGTCAACCGCAGCAGATGCAAATTGCGACCGCCTGCTGAGCGAGGATTTCCAACATGGCTTTGTCTGGCGCGGGGTTGTGGTCGTCAATCCGTTCGCTTGATCGTTTCGACGACGATCAGGGGGCCAATCGGGACAGCGGCGTCCTGGCGGCCCGCCGACGGGTCCCACAGCGAAGATACATTCCCGTCGAGGAACAGCGCATCGGGTACCTTGAGCTCGTCGCGATAGTAGCGCGCCAGCTTGCCGAAGGACAGCGGCACCTCGGATATAACGAAATGGGCGCGGCCGTCAGCACCGACGCCGACGGCGTTGCGGATGAAGCGCGATTCACCGTCTTCGGAAATCTTCGGGTGCAACTTGCCGTGGATCACCAGCATCGGTCCGGACTGGGTGCCGAATTCCGGGCGCTTTTCAACCTTTTCGGCGAATTCGCCCGCAGTCAGTACCGCCCACTTGCCGCCGGTTCCGAAAAAAACGCCATTGGGCAGCAAGTGGAAATTGCCTGAGCCTTTGGCGCGGTTGAGTTTTCTAAGGCGGGAGCCTTCCTCGACATAATAGCCGATGGGATTGCCGTCCTCGCCGTACATTCCGCCATTCATGGCAAAAACGGGATCCGACTCTTGGGTGCTGCGATCCGCCGCAAGGGCAGCGAAACCGCGATAGGGCGGGCCACCCTTTGGCCCAAGCCTGTTTGCAATCCGATGCTTGACCGGATCGGCGATACAATGCGTGAGACTGGCACCTTCGAAGCTGTCGGACTGGCATGCAATTGAATGTGCTGTCTTGCCGACGAAGTCATCACCGCTGGAGTCGTCGCATGCAGTAATCAAAAGTATTGCAACGACGGCGGCAGAATTTTGCTTCACTGCCCGAACCCCGCCTCGCCCGCCACCCTTACAGCTTCCCGCGCCGCTGCGATCAGCGCCCCGGCCTTGGCCTCACACTCGTGCTGCTCATACTCCGGCACCGAATCCGCGACGATGCCCGCGCCCGCCTGGACATGCAGCACCCCGTCCTTGACCACGCCGGTGCGCAGCACGATGCAGCTGTCGACCGAGCCGTCGGGGGCGAAATAGCCGACGCCGCCGGCGTAGGCCCCTCGGGTTTCGGGCTCCAGCTCGGCGATGATCTCGCAGGCGTGGACCTTGGGCGCGCCGCTGACGGTCCCGGCCGGGAAGCCCGCGAACAGTGCGTCGATGGCGTCATGCTTCGCGGTATCGAGCTGGCCGACGACGTTGCTGACGATGTGCATGACATGGCTGTAGCGCTCGATGGTGTAGCTGGCGGTGACCTCCACAGATCCGGCCGTCGCCACCCTGCCGACATCGTTGCGGCCAAGGTCGAGCAGCATCAGGTGCTCGGCGCGTTCCTTGGGGTCGGCGAGCAGGCTGACTTCGTTGGCGCGGTCCTCTTCGGGGGTCTTGCCGCGCGGCCTGGTCCCGGCAATCGGCCGGATAGTCACCTCTCCATCACGCACCCGCACCAGGATTTCCGGGCTCGATCCGGTCAGCGCGAAGCCGGGCAGGTCGAGGAAATAGAGGAACGGCGAGGGATTGACCCGGCGCAGCGCGCGGTAAAGCGCCAGCGGCGGCAGCGTGAACGGGCAAGTGAAGCGCTGGGCCAGCACCACCTGGAAGATGTCTCCGGCCTCGATGTAATCCTTGGCCTTCAGCACCATACGCGCATAGTCAGCGGCCGGCATGACCGGGGTAAGCTCCGGCAGCGGCAGGGTGCCGTCGCTGGTGAGGGCAGGTGCGGGGCCAGCGAGACGGCGCAGCGCCTCGTCGATGCGTTCCTGCGCCTGGGCCAGCGTGCATTGCGGCGCGGCATCCGATGGCCACACCGGGGCGACACAGAACAACGCGTCGCTCAGCCGGTCGAACACCAGGATCAGGGTTGGCCGCACGAACAGCATGTCGGGCAGTTCCAGCGCGCTGGCGGGTGCCCGCGGCAGCTTTTCGACCAGGCCGACCGTCTCATAGCCGAAATAGCCAACCAGGCAGGCCAGCGCGCTCGGCAGTTCGGGCGGCACGTCGATGCGGCAGCTGGCCACCAGTGCGCGCAGTTCGGTGAGGCTGTCCCCCGCGAGGGGCGCGAAACTATCGCGGGACTGCTGCCACTCACGGTTGATCTCGCAGGCGCTGGCGGTGGCGCGGAACACCAGGTTGGGATCGAGCCCGAGCAGGCTGTAGCGCCCGCGCACTTCGCCGCCTTCGACCGATTCGAGCAGGAAATCGCCGCGGCCGGTCTCGATCAGCTTGACCGCCGCACCCACCGGAGTTTCGGTATCGGCGATCAGCTGCCGCCAAACCAGCGCGGGCCTGCCATCCGCCAGCGCGGCGGTAGCGGTATCCTGGTTTTCGAGTGCAGCGGCGGTCACGGCAAGGCGCGGGTCAGTTGCCGCCGCCCAGCTGGGTGCGGACGGCTTTGATAGCGGTTTCGTTCTTTTCGACCCCCACTTCGGCACGGATCGCCCGGCGCATCTGCTCGGCATATTCCTGCCCTGCGACACTCCCCAGCTCGCGCTGCGCAGCGGCCAGCACCGGATCGTCCGCGGCGACCTTGCCGGGGGTGATGCTGGCCAGCGAGACCACAAACCAGCCTTGGTCGCCGGGCGCGGGCAGGGTCTTGACCGTGCCTTTGGCCATGCTGAACAGCAGCATCAGCGGCGGCGGCACGCGCGGACCGGCACGGGTCAGCTCCTCGCGGCTCATGTTGATCGGCTGGGCCGGCGGCAGCGGCACTCCGAGCGAGGCCATGGCGGCGGCGAGGGTCTTGCCCTTGTTAACTTCGGCAATCACCCTGGCCGAAGCAGCCTTGGCAGCAAGCGAGCCCTTGTCGAGCATATAGGCGGCGGCGACATCCTGCTTGATTTCGGAGATCGGCGCAGGGGCGGATTGCTCGATATTGCTGACGTCGTAGATCAGGAAGGTCTTGCCCGGTTCGACCTCGGCCAGCTGCGGTTCGTTTTCCTTTTCCATGGAAAAGGCGGTCTGCAGCACCCGGGCGAGGATCGGCGGCGCACCGGGTCCGGGCTTTCCATAGACCTGACCGTCGGCGGTGATGGTGGGCGTCTGCTCCAGAGTCAGCCCCAGTTCCTTGGCGGCATCGGCGAGGCTACCACCATCGTCGAACTCTTCTTCGAGACGCGCCGAAAGATCGGACAGCGCGGCGCGGCGTTTGCCGGTAACCCAAAGCGTGGTCAGCTCGCCGCGCACCTGATCGAGGCTGCGCGCCATGCGCTTTTCCACCGAATCGACGCGCATGATGTGCCAGCCCAGCCCACTGCGAGCGGGAGCAGCGAGCGCACCGGGTGCAGCCGCAAAACTGGCATCGGCTACTGCCTGCGAGGCCTGGCTGGCCAGCGCCTGCCTGGTCAGTTTTTCGAGTTTCGCCGTCGACAGCCCCTTGGCGCTGGCTGCCGCCTCCAGCGTTACGCCCTTGGCGACTTCGGCGAGGATCGCTTTGGCCGCGGCTTCGGTCGGCACGATCAGCTGGGTGAAGGCGCGGCTTTCCTGTGCAGAATAGAGCGCCTTGTTGGCGTTGTAGAGCGCGGTGAGTTCGGCTTCGGTGGGAGCGGGCAGGGGCTTCAGGGCGCTGTCGCCGAAGCTGGCATAGCGGATGACGCGGCGTTCGGGGCGGATGAACTTGTCGCGATTTTTCGCGTACCAGGCGGCGAGGTTGGCGTCGCTGGGCGCGGTCTTGGGCACGAAGGCGGCGGCCGGGAGCACGCCAATCGCGCCGCTGCGGCTTTCGCGCAGCAGCGCGGCGTAGCGCAGGGTCAGCTCGCGCGGGACGGTGTTGCCGAACTGGGCGGGCAGCAGCACCTGCTTGGCGACCAGCCCTTGCATCAGGTCCTCGCGCACCATGGCTTCGCTGAGGCCGCGCTGTTGCAACAGCTGGCGGAATGCGGTGTCGCTGAACTTGCCATCGGGGCCCATGAATGCCGGGACCTTGGCGATCTCGCTGTCGATCAGCCGCTCGCTGGCGACAAGCCCGTGCCGCCTGCCGAATTCGGCGACGGCGGCGCGGTCGATCATCTGTTCCAGCACCCTGTCGAGCCCGCCCTGCGCAAGGAACGCCTTCATCGACAGCGTCGGATTTTCCTCCTTGAGACTTTCGAGCGCGCCGGTCGCGGCCTTGCTCAGCTGCGAGGTGTCGATGCGGTCATCGCCAATGGTGGCGACGCGGTCGCCCCCGGCAACGCCGCCGAAATTGCCCGATCCGGTGACGTCGCTGAGCGCAAAGGCCACCGCAATCAGCGCGACAAAGCCCAGCGTGATCGCCAGACCGATTTTGGAACTGAAGGCACTACGGAAAAACTGGAGCATGGATCGTTCGCTTGCGCTTATGCCCCGGATGGCGTCACCCGGGCGTAGCGCGCGGCTTTAGGGGGCAATGCGCATTCCCGCAATGGCCAGACTGTGCCATGCCGGGGCAGTCCGGGGATCCAGATTGTGCAAGTGCACAGTTTTTGACAAGAAGCTGACAGCTGGCCTAGCTGCTCTGCGGAGATGGTGCTGGATTGGGGAGATTCGGTTCCTGAGCATGAGGTTCAAATGGCAAAATTGCCCTATATAGTCGGCAACTGGAAGATGAACGGAACCCGCGCCATGCTGGCCGAGGCCCGGGCGATTGACCGGGCGTCAAAGCGATTTCCCGGCGTCCAGGTGGCGCTGGCGCCGCCGTTCACCCTGGTTTCGTCGATGCGCGAGGCCGTGGACGATATCGGTGTCGGCGGGCAGGATTGCCATGTCGCCGCCAGCGGCGCCTTTACCGGCGATGTCTCCGCCGCGATCCTCGCCGATACCGGCGCCGATTTCGCCATTGTCGGCCACAGCGAACGCCGCGCCCTGCATGCTGAGAGCAACGAAGTGGTCCGCGCCAAGGCCGAAGCGGCGCTGAAGGCTGAACTCAGCGTGATCCTGTGTGTCGGCGAAACTGAGGCCGAGCGCGATTCGGGCCAGGCCGAGGCAGTGGTCGCCGCGCAGCTCGATGGCTCGTTGCCGCGCGGCAAGGAAGCCGCGGCGCGGCTTTCGGTGGCTTATGAGCCGGTCTGGGCCATCGGCACCGGCCGGGTGCCATCGCTCGACGATGTCGGCGCCATGCACCGGGCGATCCGGGCGCAGTTGGTGACGATATATGGCAAGCCGGGCAAGACCATGCGCATCCTCTACGGCGGCTCGGTCAACGCCAAGAATGCCGCCGATCTGCTGGCTGTCGACGATGTCGGCGGTGCGCTGGTGGGCGGTGCCAGCCTGACAGCGGAAGCGTTCCTGCCGATTGTCGCGGCGGCTGCGGGAGACGGCGCGGATTGAGCAGCGCTTGCGTACGGCCGCGCCAGCCCCTAGATGCGCGCCGGTAATCGTTAGAGGCCACCCGTCATGTCGCTGTTCATTTTCCTGACCGTTGTCCAGGCGCTGGTCGCCGCCGCTCTGGTAGGCGTGGTGCTGATGCAGCATTCCGAAGGCGGCGGGCTGGGCATGGGCGGCAGCCCCGCCGGGCTGATGTCGGCGCGCGGCGCAGCAAATTTCCTGACTCGCGCCACCGCCGTGCTGGCGACATTGTTCGTGGTGCTGAGCATCGTGCTGGCGGCGCTGGCCGTGGGCGCTTCTTCGGGCCGCAAGATCGACACTTCACTCGATCGCAGCGCTCCGGCTGCTCCTGCCGATCCGCTTTCGGGCGCGGTGCAGCCTGTGGCTCCTGCTGCACCGGCACCGGCGACTCCGGCAGGCCCGGTCGATCCGCTTGCGGGCGCGGCCAAGCAGTAAGGGCTAGATTTTTTCCGTTCAATACCCCTCCCCCTTGAGGGCAGGGGAATCGCATATTCACCTCAACTCTCATTGTTCGTCATCCTGAACTTGTTTCAGGACCTATTTCGTCGCGCATCCGGAGCTCTGATTTTCGAGCATGACCTCACGGTTTGCGCCCTTTCTACTGGCTTCGTTCGTGCGGTCCGATGGGCCCTGAACCAAGTTCAGGGTGACGATGAATGAAAGTCCGGGTCTATATGTGATAGCCCTGCCTCAAGGGGAGAGGGGCAAGCGCAGACGGAACGACTTTACCCCTCGACCAGTTCCGCCAGTTCCAGCCAACGCTCCTCGGCGGCGTGCTTGTCGGCGCGTGCCTGGTCTATGGCTTTGCTGAGAGCCGCAAATTTCGCCGGGTCGCGCGCATAGAGCGTGGCATCGGCGAGTCCAGCCTCATCGCGGGCAATCGCCGCTTCCAGTTCCGCGATTTGTGCCGGCAGCTGCTCGTAATCGCGCTGGTCGTTGTAGGTCAGCTTGGACTTGCGCGGCGGCGGGGGCGGCGCAGACGGTTCGGAAGCCGTCTTCGCGGGCTTGGCCGGCGCGGCCTTGCTCTTGCGCTGCAACTCCCAGTCGGCATATCCGCCCGCGACGATATCCACCCGCCCCGAACCGTCCAGCCCCAGCGTCACGGTCACCGTGCGGTCGAGGAAGTCGCGGTCGTGGCTGACGATAAGCACGGTGCCGTCGTAGTCGGCGATCACTTCCTGCAGCAGGTCGAGCGTTTCGAGATCGAGGTCGTTGGTCGGCTCGTCTAGCACCAGCAGGTTCGACTTGCGGGCAAATTCGCGCGCCAGCAGCAGCCGCGACCGCTCGCCGCCCGATAGCGTGCCAACCTTGGCGTCGACCAGGTTCGGCTCGAACAGGAAGTCCTTGAGGTAGCCCTGAATATGCTTGCGCACCCCGCGCACGTCGATCCAGTCGCCGCCCTCGGCCAGCACATCGCGGACAGACTTTTCCGGGGATAACAGGCTGCGTTGCTGGTCGATCATCACCCCGTGCAGGGTTCTGGCGAGGGTGACGCTGCCTTCGTCGGGGGCAAGTTCACCGGTCAGAAGCCGCAGCAGCGTTGTCTTGCCCGAGCCGTTGGCCCCGACAACGCCGATCCGGTCGCCGCGGGTAATGCGCAGGGTGAAGTCCTTGATGATGGTGCGGTCACCGAACCGTTTCGTGACCTTGTCGGCCACGATAACCGCCTTGGTCTTGACATCGTCGCTGACCAGCTTGAGCTTGGCCGCGCCCGCCGGGTTGAGCATCGCCGCGCGCTGGGCTCGCATTTCCCACAGCTTTTCCAGTCGGCCCTGGTTGCGCTTGCGCCGTGCGGTGACGCCGCGCTCCAGCCAGTGCGCCTCGAGCTTGAGGCGGGCGTCGAGCCGGTCGGCGGCGCGGGCTTCCTCGGCATAGACCTGGTCTTCCCAAGCCTCGTAACCGCCAAAGCCGACTTCCTTTCGGCGCAGCGATCCCCGGTCGAGCCACAGCGTCGCTTTGGTCAGCCGGGTCAGAAAAGTGCGGTCGTGGCTGATCGCGACGAAAGCGCCCTTGTAACGCGTGAGCCAAGCTTCCAGCCAGTCGATCGCGGCAAGATCGAGGTGGTTGGTTGGCTCGTCGAGCAGCAGCAGATCGGGCTCGGAAGCCAGCGCCCGGCACAGCGATGCCCGCCGCCGCTCGCCGCCGCTGGCGCTTTCCGCATCGCGCGACAGGTCGATGCCGAGCTGGTCGGCGATGGCTTCCACCTCGTGCCGGGGTGGGGCATCCGTGCCGTGGAGCGCAAAATCGAGCAGTGTTGCATAGCCGGTGAAAAACGGATCCTGCTCCAGCACCACGACTTTGGTGCCCGGCTGCACCGAACGCTTGCCGCGGTCGGATTCGATATGGTTGGCGATGAGCCGCAGCAACGTGGTCTTGCCCGCGCCGTTGCGCCCGATCAGCGCCAGCCGGTCCCTGGGGCCGATGTGCAGGTCGAGGTCCCGGAAAAGCCAGCCGGAGCCCTGGATCAGGCCGAGGCCTTCCCAGCTGAGGATTGGTGCTGCTGCCATGATCGCCGCGCCCTAGCGGTGCGTTGACATCGCGGCAAGCAAGGAGAAGGGTAAGCGAATGCGCACCATCTGGCTCAACGGCGAATGGCTTCCCGAAGGCGAAGCGAAGGTTTCGATCTTCGACCGGGGGCTGACGTTTGCGCAGAGCGTCTATGAAGTTGCCCCGGTGATCGGCGGGCGCATCGCCAACTGGCCGAGCCACGCGGCGAGGCTCGCCAATTCGCTGCGGACCGCGCTGATCGCCGATCAGACCGATTGGCGGGTGGTGCTGGCGGAGCTGATCGCCCGCAACGGCATGGACGAGGGGCGGGTCTATCTGCAGGTGACAGCCGGCAATCCCGGCGACCGCGACTTTGCCCTGCCTGCGCCAACAGTCCCGCCCACCCGCATCGCCTATACCCAGACCGCGAAGCTGATCGACGATCCCCGCGCGGACAGGGGTCTGCGCATCATCCTGCGCCCCGATCTGCGCTGGCAGGTCCGCTCTGCCAAGACCACCCAGTTGCTCTACGCCGTGATGATGAAGGAGCAGGCGCGCGCCGCCGGGGTCGACGATGTCTGGTTGGTCGAGGATGGGCTGATCACCGAGGCAACCAGTCAGAACGCCCACATCATCGACGCGCGCGGGGTGCTGGTATCGCATCCGGTCGACCGCGGCGTCCTACCCGGCGTCACCCGCATCAGCGTGATGGCCATAGCCCGCGACATGGGCCTGACCATCGAAGAGCGCCCGTTTACGCCCGACGAGCTGTTCGCGGCGCGCGAAGCCCTGGTCTCGGCGGCGGGTACACTAGTGCTGCCGGTGGTCGAGGCGGACGGCCGAGCCATCGGCAATGGCCTGCCGGGAACGGTGACCCGCGCCATTCGTCAGGCTTATGTGGCACGGCTATGTGGGGCCTAGACGCATTCACACCTTGTTCAAGCCCCCGGCTTTAGGCACACCGGCATTATGAAATTCGCTTCAGCCTTACTTATCATGTCGTTCGCCGTGCCGTCGCTGCCTGCGCTGGCCGAACCGGGCAAGGAACAGGGCCAGGTGCGCAAGGATATGCGCGCGGGCAATGTCCGCTCGCTGCGCGAGATCGAGCGGCGGGTTCTTCCCACCATGCAGGGCATGCAATATCTCGGTCCCGAATACGATCCGGCGGCCATGGCCTATCGCCTCAAGTTCATTCGCAACGGGCGGGTGGTCTTCGTCGATGTCGATGCCCGGTCAGGCGAAGTTCTCCATCAAAACCGCTAAGTGCTGCGCTTGACCATATGCCGCTTTGGCCGCATGGTTTTCATGTTCCACAAGGGAAAATATAAATGCGCGTCCTGATCGTCGAGGATGAACCCACATTGGGCAAGCAGCTCAAGTCGACACTTGAGCAGCAGGGCTATGCCATTGATCTGTCAACGGACGGCGAAGACGGCCATTTCCTGGGCTCGACCGAGGAATATGACGCGGTGGTGCTCGATCTGGGCCTGCCCGAGATTGACGGGCTGACGGTGCTGGGCATGTGGCGCAAGGAAGGCCGCAAGTTCCCGGTGCTGGTGCTGACCGCGCGTGACAGCTGGTCGGACAAGGTTGCGGGGCTCGACGCCGGCGCCGACGATTATCTCGCCAAGCCGTTCCAGACCGAAGAATTGATCGCCCGGCTGCGCGCGCTGATCCGCCGTGCTTCGGGCAATACCTCGTCCGAACTGATCGCCGGCGATGTCCGCCTCGATACCCGCTCGGGCCGGGTCACGCTGGACGGCGAGCCGGTCAAGCTTACGGCTCAGGAATATAAGCTGCTGTCCTATCTGCTCCACCACAAGGGCAAGGTGGTCAGCCGCACCGAGCTGATCGAACACATCTATGATCAGGATTTCGACCGCGATTCAAATACTATAGAGGTCTTTGTCACCCGCATTCGCAAGAAGCTGGGTGCCGATGTCATCACTACCATCCGTGGCCTCGGCTACAGCCTCGATGACCCGGCTGGACCGGGCCGCGGCTGACGGCGCGAGCGAGGTAGCCGGGGCGAGGGAGGTCCCCCACACCGGCTCGCTGTCGCAGCGCATGATGCTGATCGCGGCGGGGTGGATCGTCATCCTGCTGCTGCTGGGCGGACTGACGCTCGACCGCACCCTGACCAGCCTGATCACCCGCAATTTCGACGACCAGATGGGCTACATGCTCACCGGCATGATCGGTTCGGCCGAAATCGGCCCGGACGGCGAGGTGTTTTTCAACCGCCCGCTCGGCGACCAGCGCTTTCTCGAGCCGGGCAGCGGACTCTACTGGCAGATCCGGGGCAAGGGGCACGAGGATTTCCCTTCGCGTTCGCTGTGGGACCGCAGCCTCAAGGTGCAGGGCGACCATTTCGTCGATAAGCCGCATGTCTATGACAGCAGCGAATTCGAGGGCGAGCCGCTGCGGGTTATGGAACGCCCGATCATCCTGCCCGGCAGCGAAACCCAGTGGTGGTTCACGGTTGCCGCCAGCCGCGCCGACCTTGACCGGCAGATCAGCGAGACCCGCTCGATCCTGGCCTGGAGCTTCGTCATTCTGGGGTTGGGCCTGCTGGTGATGGCGGCATTGCAGACCTGGTACGGGCTGGGGCCGCTGCGCCGGGTGCGCTTGGCGATCAAGCGGATGCGCAGCACCGGCACCAACCGCGTCACCGATCCGCTGCCGCTGGAAGTGCAGCCGCTGGTGCATGAGCTCAACGCGCTGCTGGCCCATTCCGAACTCCAGGCAGAGGAAGCGCGCACCCATGCCGGCAATCTCGCCCATGCGCTCAAGACGCCGCTGACGGTGGTGATGAACGCCGCCACCGCCAAAGCCCCGGACCTTGCCGATACCGTGATCCGCGAGGCGGCGGTAATGCGCCGTCAGGTCGATCATCACCTCGCCCGCGCCCGCGCCGTTGGCCGCCGGGCCGTCGGCCTGTCGCGTGCCAGTGTCTGGGAAAGCGCCGATGCGGTGCTGCGCGCAGTAACCCGGCTCTACGAGGCGACGCGCTTCGACGTCGATGGCAACCGCGATGCCATGGTCGCGATCGAGCGGCAGGACCTTGACGAAATCCTCGGAAATCTGATCGAAAACGCCGCCAAATACGGCGGCGGCAGCGTATTCGTCTCGATCGATCAGGCGTCGGCTGCGGGCTGGTGCGAAATCTGGGTCGAGGATGACGGCCTGGGCATCCCCGAAGACGAACGCACCCGCATCTTCGACCGCGGCGCCCGGCTCGATACCGGCAAGCCCGGCACTGGCCTTGGCCTGGCGATCGTGCGCGATGTCGCGGAGATTTACGGCGGCTCGGTGGAACTGTCCGAGAGTGAGGATCTGGGCGGACTGCTGGTCAAGCTGCGGCTGCCGAGGGCTGCGGGGTGATTGTGTTTATGCGGATAAGCTGATATACGCTTATGTGCATATTGGAGATGCGCGATGGGTGAAGAAAACACACGTTGGACAATCATCATCGACAGGCTGACAGACAAAAACGTCCGCACGCGGCTCGCAGAGCGAGGCATGAAGAAGGGTGACCTGTCGAAGTTTGTCAAAGACGCGGTCAACCGGGACCTTCTCAGGCAGACGGTCGCGGAATTGCGCTATGGTTTCAAGGATATGACTTCCGACGAGATCGAAAAGCTGGTCGATGAAGCGGTCGCCGAGGTCCGCAGCGATCGCAGTGCATATGCGCGTCGTCGTTGACACGAATATTTTCGTAAGCGCGCTTCTGCTTCCGCATGGCCCCACGTCCGCAATTATCGACGCATGGAACGACGGATATTTCGATCTGTTATTTTGTGACGAACTCATAGATGAAATCCGGCGGGTTACCCGATCCAGCAAGCTCGCACCTCATATTTCAAAGCCGATGGCGGGGCGATTACTCAACGATGTGCGCAATTTCGGTCACTATGTCCCGAATTTGCCTGAACTCGAAGTATCGCCGGACCCGTGGGATAATTTTCTGGTATCTTTGGCCGAGGTTTGGGGGCGCCGACTATCTGGTGACAGGCGACAAAGCCGATTTGCTGTCGCTCAAGAAATTTCGCGCGACGAAAATCGTTTCGGTTCGGACATTCTCTGAAATACTGAAGCTGTGAAATTTCCCCGCTAGGGTGCAATTTGCATCGCCGCTGCACCCTGCCAGCCATTCAAACTTGCGCAATCGCCAGCTTCGTGCTGTTCAACAGTTCAGCCTTCAGCCAGGGACCACCCCCATGAGTGTCACCTTCGAGAACATCAAGCCGCACATCGGCAGCTATGTCCATGTCGACAAGGCGCATCTTTGCGACGCGGATGTTGTCGCGCAGATCCGCGCCAAGCTTGATGAGCGCGGGGTGCTGGTGTTTCCGCAGATCGATGTCAGCGATGCCGAGCAGATTGCCTTTACCGACGCCTTCGGGGGCCGGGCGGCCTTGCCCAACCGCGTGCCCGGGGCCAGCGCATCGGCCGAGGACGTTTACAAGATCACGCTCGACAAGAAGATCAACACTGAACCCGATTATGTGCTTGGCACTTTCTTCTGGCACATCGACGGGCTGCTGGTGGATATTGCCCTGCCCAAGGCGACGGCGCTTTCAGCGCGGCAGCTTTCATCCGAGGGCGGCACCACCGAATTCTGCAACCTCTACGCCGCCTATGAGGCGCTCTCGGACAAGGAAAAGGCGGATTACGCCAAGCTGCGGGTGATCCACACCATCGAGGCGGCAGTGCGGCCGGTGTTCGGCTCGACTCCGCCGGGCCGGGCCGAGAAGTACCGTTCGATGGCCGCGCCGATGGAACATCCGCTGGTCTGGCAGCATGACGACGGGCGCAAGTCGCTGCTGATCGGCACCCATGCCGATGGCGTCGCCGGCATGCCCGGCCCGCACGGTCGCGCGCTGATGTGGCGGCTCAACCAATGGGCCTCGCAGCGTGAATTCGTCTACTCCCATGAATGGAAAGTCGGCGATCTGGTGATCTGGGACAACGAAGGGCTGATGCACCGGGTGGTGCCCTATACCGACGAGGGCCGGGTGATGCACCGCACCTCGATCGCCGGAACCCAGCGGCCGGGGCATCCGGCATCCGAGGAAGCGATGGCGGCGATGCTGGCGCCGGTGATCTGAGGGGAGCTTCAGTCAACCCCTCTCTCTGGCGGGGCGAGGTAGCGCAGCTTGCCCCGCTTGGGGTTAGCGGAGCTGGGAGGGGGGGTGACGCCTGGAGGGCAGAACCCCCTCACCAACTACGGCTAGTTCGCTTCGCTCTCAAGCCTGCGTATCCTCTCCCCACTGGGCGAGGGGCAGTGGTTGTGGCACTTCTCAGCACAGAAGAACATTGCCGACCCGCTCAGTCCCCGTTTTTTGCCTGCTCGTGATGCCGGATCACTTCCTGGATGATGAAGCGCAGGAACTTTTCGGAGAATTCCGGATCGAGCTGCGCGTCCACTGCCAGCGCGCGCAGCCGGGCGATCTGGTTTTCCTCGCGGCCCGGATCGGATGCGGGCAGGCTGTTCCGGGCCTTGTAGGCACCGACTGCCTTGGTGATGCGGAAGCGTTCGGCGAGCATGTGGATCAGCGCCGCATCGATATTGTCGATGCTGGCGCGGTAGCTTGCCAGGGTGGGATCGGGATTGGTGTCGCTCATCGCAGCACCGCTAGCATGGCAATACGGATAATTCCAAGCTTGCCTTCGCAGCCACCGGGGAGCAATGCGCGCCAATATGAGCGCAGACATCATCTCCTTGCGCCCGCGGGCGTCCGAACCCTCGCTGGGCCCGATCATGGCGCTGACCGCGGGCGGCATGAACAGCGTCAATGCGGTGATCCTCGAGCGGATGCAGAGCGAGATCCCGCTGATCCCGGCGCTGGCCGGCCACCTGATCGCGGGCGGCGGCAAGCGCATGCGCCCGATGCTGACCATCGCCGCCGCAGCGCTGTGCGACTATCACGGAAACCGCCACCACAAGCTGGCCGCCGCAGTCGAATTCATCCACACCGCGACGCTGCTCCACGACGATGTCGTTGATGGCTCGGACCTGCGGCGCGGCAAGGAAACCGCAAATATCGTGTTCGGCAACCCGGCGACGGTGCTGGTCGGCGATTTTCTGTTCAGCCGCGCCTTCGAGCTGATGGTCGAGGACGGCAGCCTCAAGGTGCTGCGCATTCTCAGCCATGCCTCGGCGGTGATTGCCGAGGGCGAGGTCGATCAGCTGACTGCCCAGCGACAGGTCGAAACCGGCGAGGAGCGCTATCTTTCGATCATCGGCGCGAAGACCGCGGCGCTGTTCTCTGCCGCTTGCCGCATCTCTGCGGTTATCGCCGAACGCGGCGAGGCCGAAGAGCGTGCGCTCGATGAATATGGCCGCAATCTGGGCATCGCCTTCCAGCTGGTCGACGATGCCATCGATTATGACTCCGAAGCTTCGGAAATGGGCAAGGGCAAGGGCGACGATTTCCGCGACGGCAAGATGACACTGCCGGTGATCCTGGCCTATGCGCGCGGCGACGAGGACGAGCGCCGGTTCTGGCGCGATGCCATTGCCGGGTTCAGCACCACTGACGAGGATCTGGCCTATGCCATCGATCTGATCAACCGCCACGGTGCCGTCAACACCACCCGCGACCGCGCCCGCCACTTCGCCCAGCGCGCCATTGATGCGATTGCCGCATTCCCGGCCGGAGAAGCGCGGTTGGCGATGGCTGAAGCCGCCGAATTTGCGGTGTCGCGGCGGTTTTGAGGTTGGGTTTACGCTAAACCGGCAGGCCGAACTTTCGTCCGGCCCACATCATCAACAGATAGCCCGCCATTGCCGTCACTACGCCTGCGGCCAGCGAAGGCGTAAATCCCGCGCCGCGTTTGAGTAGAATTGCGATGATCGCAAAGGCCGGCAGTGCCGCCATCACGTAAAGCGCTGTTCCGGCGATGAAATTCGCCGCACGCAGCGGGTCATGCGTATCGCGCCACAGCCACATCAGCGCCAGCAGGCTGGTCAGCGGCAGGCTGGCGACGAGCCCGCCCCAGCCGGGGTTGCGGCGCGCCAGTTCGGAGGCAGCGGCGACGAGGATGCCCGATAGGAGCGCCTTGATCGCCAGCTGCCCCCACATGGCAATCAGAGCTGCCCGAGCATGTGTTCGGCAGAGCTGACCTTGAATTCGCCCGGTGCCTCGACATTGAGCTGCTCGACTACGCCGTCGTTGACTACCATCGAAAAGCGCTGGCCGCGCTGGCCGAGGCCAAAGCCCGAACCATCCATCTGCAGCCCGACTGCACTGGCCAGAGCGCCGTTGCCATCGCCCAGCATGGTGATGTCCTTGCTGCCGTCGCGCTGGCCCCAGGCACCCATGACGAAGGCGTCGTTGACCGCTGTGCAGGCAATCTCGTCGATGCCCTTGGCCTTGAGTTGGGCAGCGTTTTCGACATAGCCGGGCAGGTGCTTGGCCGAGCAGGTGGGGGTAAAAGCACCCGGCACCGAAAACAGCGCGACGCGCTTGCCCTTGAAATATTCCGAGGTCTGCACGGCCTCGGGACCGCTTTCGCCGGCCTTCATCAGCTTCACGTCGGGGAGCTTGTCACCTACTGCTATCGTCATGGGAGAATCCTTTGCTGCAATCGGGTTTCGATGCCGCCGATATAGGCGGCTGAGGCGCAGCGGCAACAGAGCGACATGATTAATTTCATTTTACTCTGGCTGTTGAAGATTCTGTAAACGCATTTGAGCGAGAGTGTGTCTTGCGCGGGGTGGGCTCGCGGGGAGACGACACATGACACGCAACGGGGTGGCGGCAAAAACAGCTGAACGGACGCTTCTGGGATCATCGCTTCTGGCCATGGCGGCACTGGCCATCGGCCTGGTCGTCACCAACCCGGCCAATGCCGCCGGACCGATGAGCGGCGCGGAAAAGCTGCGCCGGCTGGATATCATGCTGATGGTCACCGGGCTGCGCTGCCGCACCACCGCGGACAATTTCAACGCCGAATATGGCCGCTTCACCACCAGCCACATGCGCGAGCTCAATCAGGCCAATGCCCAGCTGAAGGCCGACATGGCCCGGCGGCACGGCGCGGCGGGGGCCAATCGTGCGCTCGATCGGCTGAGCACGACCATGGCCAATGCCTATGGCCAGGGCCACCCCTGGCTGAGCTGCGCCGAGCTGAAGATGACGGCTAAGAACCTCGCCAATGTACGCGGCACCGCGACCTTGATCGAAGCGGCGGACCAGGTTCTTGCCGAGAGCGAGGTTGCCCAGTTCGCCTATGCGCGCAGGCGCTGAGCCGGGGGGCCACGACTGACGGGACAAAGACTGCAAATACGACTGCAAAAACCATATAAAGAAATCTTTATATTTGCTACTTGCCTTTCGAATCGCTAAGGGCGGCGCCGGAAACAGCGCCGCCCTGATAATTTCTGGAGAGGCGGCGCTCCTTGCAGGAGTAAGCGACAGTGGCCAGCGTGCTTGAAGCCCGGAACGACTATGTAATCGCCGATATCGGTCTGGCTGAGTTCGGTCGCGCCGAAATCGCCATTGCCGAAACTGAAATGCCGGGGCTGATGGCTCTGCGCCAGGAATTCGGCGCTGCAAAGCCGCTCAAGGGCGCGCGGATCACCGGATCGCTGCATATGACGATCCAGACCGCGGTGCTGATCGAAACCCTGGTCGATCTGGGTGCCGAAGTGCGCTGGGCAACCTGCAACATCTTCTCCACCCAGGATCACGCCGCCGCCGCCATCGCCGCTGCCGGGATCCCGGTGTTCGCGATCAAGGGTGAGAGCCTGGCCGATTACTGGGACTATGTCGGGCGTATCTTCGACTGGGGTGACGACACCACCGCCAACATGATCCTCGACGATGGCGGCGATGCCACCATGTTTGCGCTGTGGGGCGCGCGGCTTGAGGCAGGCGACACCATGGGCGAGCCCACCAATGCCGAGGAAATCGAATTCCAGCGCGCGCTCAAGGCCTTCGTCAAGGCGCGGCCGGGCTATCTCACCATGTCGGTCGCGCATATCAAGGGCGTGTCGGAAGAGACCACCACCGGTGTCCACCGGCTTTACCAGATCGCCAAGGACGGCAAGCTGCCGTTTCCCGCGATCAATGTGAATGACAGCGTCACCAAGTCGAAGTTCGACAACCTCTATGGCTGCAAGGAATCGCTGGTCGATGCAATCCGCCGCGCCACCGATGTCATGCTCGCCGGCAAGGTTGCCTGCGTTGCCGGGTTCGGCGATGTCGGCAAGGGTAGCGCCGCGTCGCTGCGCCAGGGCGGCGCGCGGGTGATGGTCACCGAAGTCGATCCGATCTGCGCCCTGCAGGCGGCGATGGAGGGCTATGAAGTCGTCACCATGGAAGAGGCGGTAACCCGCTGCGACATCTTCGTCACAGCCACCGGCAACGAAGACGTGATCACCGCCGAACACATGAAGGCGATGAAGAACATGGCCATCGTCAGCAACATTGGCCACTTCGACAGCGAGATCCAGATCGCCGCGCTCGACAATTACAAGTGGACCGAGGTCAAGCCGGGCACCGACCTGGTCGAATTTCCTGACGGCAAACAGATCATCATTCTCGCCAAGGGCCGGCTGGTCAATTTGGGCTGCGCCACCGGCCACCCCAGCTTCGTGATGAGCTCCAGCTTCACCAACCAAGTGCTGGCCCAGATCGAACTGTGGACAAACCCGGCGCAGTACAAGAACGAAGTCTATGTCCTGCCCAAGCACCTCGACGAAAAGGTCGCGGCGCTGCATCTGGAGAAGCTGGGCGTCAAGCTGACCACGCTGACCAAGCGGCAGGCCGATTACATCGGCGTGCCGCAGCAGGGGCCGTTCAAGGCGGATCATTACCGCTACTAGGATGCCCAAACACGCCAAACTTCCGTGCAGGCGATGATACACAAGGTTTGGCCGGTCTTGGCTGGATTGGCTGTTTTCGCAATAGCGGTCGCGGGCCTGAACCTGGCTGCGCGAACCTTCTGGCCGGACTATGCGGCGGCCTATTCGACACGGGCCTATGACCTGCCAATGCTCGTCCTGCGCCTGATCGCCGGCGCCGTTGCAGCAGTTGGCGCGGGCGAGACGGCCGCTGTGGTTGCCAAGGGAAATCGATTGGCCGTCCGATGGTTAGGGACGGCGCTCCTTGCCATCTCGGTGCCATGGCATGTCCACATATGGAATCACTATCCGGTTTGGTACCATTTGATGTGGTTCGGTATTCTGCTTGCTTTCGCGATCTTGGGTAGCCGCCAGAACTCGGGCCTGAGAAGCAATCAATCCGCGTGAAAGGCCAGCGGATGCCCGCGCAGCTTTTCGTCGCGGGTGAGGAGCTTGCGACCGGTTTCCTGCGCGATGGTCAGCAGCAAATCGTCGAACGGATCCTTGTGAGCGATTGGCGTGCTGAGGGCCGAAGCGCAAATTTCGGCTGACAGTGGTTCAACAGCGATCCCAAGAGCTTGAACAAGGTCAAGCATTTCGCCCGGTTCGACCGGTCCCTTGCGTGTGCCGGATCGAAAAAATTGATTCCATTTTATCCGGGCTTCCCAAATCGAAGCCGCTGAAACTGCAAGCTGATTGTCTGGATTGGTTAACTGACCGAACTCTGCTTTCGAAAGCCGATCACGCTTGATGGTCAGCCATACGGCGATGTGTGTGTCGAGGAGAAATCTCAATCTTCGAGCCCCAGAACCTTGCGGCTATAGGCAGGATCATCGAACTCGGGCGGCCACAAATCGACATCGATTTTGTCGAGCCCATGACTCCTTAGATAGGCATCCGCCGCCGCAAAATTCAGTTTCGATTTCTTCGGTTTCGAAGGCACCAGATTGGCCACTGCTTTCCCGTATTTGGTGATCGTCACCGACTCGCCGCGTTCGGCAGCGGCAATTGCTGCCGAAACCTTGGCCTTGAATTCGCGGATCGACATTTCCATCGGGGGAACTCCTCGATCCTGATGCTATCAGCCTAGAAGTGTGACTACAAGTAGTCACCGATTGCCGTCCATTGCCCCATTGTAATCCGCCCCGCCGCCGCATAGCGAAGGTCGCATGATATTATCCCAGACCGCGCTTGTCCTGATCGGGCTGCTGCTTGCCGGCTGGACCTTGGCGGCGGGTTGGGCGATCCTGGCGGCGCGGGGCAAGGCGCGGCGGGTCGAGGCGCAGCAGGTGCAGGCGCGCAAGCTCGCGCGGATGGTCGATGAATCGCCCGCGGTGCCGCTGCTGGTCCGCGCCGACGGCAAGATCGAAGCGCCGCCGCGGCTGGCCGGGTGGCTGGGGCTGGACGGCGTACCGCAGTACCTCACTGAGCTCGATGCCGGGGATAAGGGCCTCACCGCCGAACAGCTGGCCGAGCTGACAACCGCCGTGCTGCGCACCCAGAAAACCGCCGCGCCGTTCCGCATGGTGGCGACGCCGCGCGGATCGAAGCGCAGCCTGGCGCTGCGCGGGCACCTCGCCGATCCGCAGGTCTCGCCGGGCGGCGCGGCGCTGGTCTGGGTGTTCGATTTCAGCGACAGCGAGAGCGAAATGGTCAAGCTGCGCGCGGAAGCATCGCGCGCGCGCGGCGATTTCACGGCGCTGGTCTCGCTGATCGAAGCTGCCCCGATGCCGATGTGGTTCCGCGGGCCGGACGGCGCGCTGCGGCTGGTCAATTCCGCCTATGTCACGGCCGTCGGCGGTGACAGCGCCGAAGCGGTGGTCGGCGCGGGTACCGAGCTGGTCGAACCGGTAGAGGGCGTCACCGCGACGCAGGTGGCCTTGCAGGCGGCGGCGCAGAATGTTCCGGTCGAACGCAGCGTCTCCGCCACCATTGGCGGCCAGCGCCGGGCGCTGCGGGTCAGCGACCTGCCGCTTGGGGACGAGGGCATTGCCGGCTACGCGGTCGATATCGAGGACATGGAAGTGCTCGCCCGCTCGTTCCGCGCCTTCCGCGAGGCGCAGCGCTCGATGCTAGACCAGCTTTCCGCCGGGGTCGCCCAATTCAGCCCCAAGCGGCAGCTGGTCTTCGCCAACCTGCCGTTCCAGCGCCAGTTTGCGCTGGGCCCGGCGGTGCTGACCGACCAGCCGCCGTTCGAGCGACTGCTCGATCTTGCCCGCGATAACGGCCGCGTCCCCGAAGCGCGCGACTTTCCGGCGTGGCGACGCGAGAAGGCCGGCTGGTTCGCCGCCAGCGAGGCGCAGGAAGAGGCCTGGGTGCTCGGCGATGGCACCCATTTGCGCATCGTCGCCCAGCCAATGCCCGATGGCGGACTGCTGCTGATCGCCGAAGACCGCACCGAACAGCTGCGGCTGTCCGCCACTCGCGACACGCTGCTGCGCACCCGCACCGCCACCTTCGACAGCCTCTACGAATCGGTCGCGGTGTTCGCTCCGGATGGCCGGATGCAGCTATGGAACCGGCGCTTTGCCAGGGACTGGGAACTCGACGCCGAATTCCTCGACACCCACCCGCATGTCGAGGTGCTGCTCGAGCGCATTGCTGCCCGGCTCCAGCGCCCGCAGCTGGTCAAGTCGGTGGGCGATGCAGTGCGCTCGGCGACGCTCGACCGCAAGCAGGCTGGCGGCCGCTCCGTGCTGGCCGATGGCCGCACCCTGCGCTTCACCGGCGTGCCGCTGCCCGATGGCAACGGACTACTGGCGGTGCTCGATATCACCGACACCCAAAAGGCCGAGACCGCGCTCAAGGAACGCAATGTGGCGCTGATCGAGGCGGATGCGATCAAGACCCGCTTCCTCGCCAACATGAGCTATGAATTCCGCACGCCGCTGACCTCGATCGGCGGCTTTGCCGAATTGCTGCAGGCCGGGATCGGCGGCGATCTTTCGGAGCAGGGTCAGGAATACATCGCCGCCATCCTCTCCTCGGTCGAGCGGTTGGGCGAACAGATCGAGTTCTGTGCTCGACCTTTCGCAAAGCGAGGCCGGGATGCTGCCACTGGCCAGCGACGATATCGAACTGCTGCCCTTCGTCACCCGTCTGGTCGAGGAGAGGGGCCAGCGCATTCGCGATGCCGGGATCACTCTCGATCTGCGCGGCGACAAGGGCGCGGGGCGCTATGTCGGCGATACGCGGCGGCTGGCGCGGGCGATCGGGCATCTGCTCGACAATGCCGTGGCTGCGACGCCGCGGAACGGCCGGATCCTGGTCGAGCTGACCCGCAAGAAAAGCCGGGCGCGGATTGTCATTTCCGACGCAGGTCCGGGCATGGATGCCACCTCGCTGGCCCGGGCGCTGGGCGGGATCAAGGTCAGCGACGATGGCCGCACCGTCGAACGCCGCCAGGGCCTCGGCCTGCCGCTCGCGCGCCAGCTGATCGAGGCGCATGGCGGGACTTTCGAATTGTTGTCAGAGCCGGGCCAGGGCACGGCGGCGATCGTCGAGCTGCCGTGAGTGGGTCGTTGACTTCTGATTTGTTCACGCGGAGGCGCGGAGGCGCGGAGAAGACGCATGGGCCGCAGGCCTATCAGGCTTTCCAGCCTGGGAAGTGCTGGTAATGGGCTTCGCCCCGGACGCAACCTTTCCGCGTCTCCGCGCCTCCGCGTGAACCAAATCGAGACGGCACATTGAAGGTGGACCTCCCCCATCTCGCCGCGATGACCGGCTTCGGCGGGGCGATCGCCGGTGAATTGCGCGCCGGCGATGTCGTGGCGCTGTCGGGCGGGCTGGGGGTCGGCAAGACCACGCTGGCCCGCGCAGTCATCGCCGCACTGGGGCATAGGGGCGAAGTGCCGTCGCCCAGTTTCGCGATCATCGAAGTCTATGAGCCGCCCATGGTCAGGCTGCCGCTGGTTCATGCCGATTTTTACCGGCTGAACCACCCGCGCGATGCGCAGGAGCTGGGGCTCGACGATTACCGCGCCGATGCCGCGCTGCTGGCCGAATGGCCTGAAAATGCGGGCGGATTCGCAGATGAGGCCGGCTGCCTGTCGATCCGGCTCGAAATTGCGGACGAAGGGCGCATGGCCATTGTCGAAGGGGGCCGCGATTGGCTAGGGCGGATGCCATGTCTGTGACACTGCCCGATGGCCTCGACGCCTTCCTCGCATCCGCCGGCTGGCAGGACGCTGCCATCGAACCGCTGGCGGGGGATGCATCGTTCCGCCGCTATTTCCGCATCCGCAAAGGCGAGAAATGCGCCATGCTGATGGACGCACCGCCGCCCAACGAGGATCCGGCCCCGTTCCTGCGCGCCGCCAAGTGGCTCGACGCCAATGGCATGCGCGCACCGCATATTCTGGCCGAAGATGGTGCGCGCGGGCTGGTGCTGCTCGAGGATTTCGGCGAGGTGCGCATGCGCGACTACCTCGATGAATGGCCCGCCGACGAGGCCGAGATATACCGCGCCGCGATCGATGCGCTGGTCCAGCTCCACAAGCTGCCGCCGGGGCCGTTCCTCGACTATTCGATGAGCGAATATCAGCGCGAGGCGCGGCTGCTGGTCGAATGGTATTGCCCGGCGCAAGAACTCCAGGTCGATCGCGCGGGCTACAGCGCCGCCTGGGAAAAGGTGCTGAGCCAGCTTCTGCCACGCCAGCGCCCCGGGGTTTCGGTGCTGCGCGATTACCACGCCGAGAATATCATGCTGCTCGGATCGCTGCAAAAGCAGGGCCTGCTCGATTTCCAGGACGCGCTGGTCGGGCATCCCGCCTACGATCTGGTGTCGCTGCTGCAGGACGCGCGGCGCGATGTTACGCCCGAGCTTGAGGCGGAAATGTTCGGTCATTACCTGCAGGCGAGCGGAGCCCCGCGCGAGGAATTCCTCGCCGATTACGCCCGGCTGGGCGCGCAGCGCAACGCGAAGATCGTCGGCATTTTCGTGCGGCTGTGGAAGCGCGACGGCAAGCCGCGCTATCTCGAGCTGATCCCGCGCGTCTGGGCCTTGCTCGAACGCGACCTTTCGCACGAGGCGCTGGCCCCGGTGGCGCGCTGGTTCGACGCCAATATCCCGGCCGAACTGCGCGCGGCGGGCGGGGGCAGTTACAAGGTATGAGGCTGGCCGAGCACCCGCAATATTCCCCACCTCCGCTCATCCCGAGCGAAGTCGAGGGAGGTCGCGCAACAGAAGGGCCTGGCGCTGCGTGTCTCGACTTCGCTCGACATGAGCGGGCGACTTCGTTCGACATGAGCGGGCTTTGATATGAATTCGCATCCTTTAGCCAGCGACACCGCGATGGTCATGGCCGCCGGGCTGGGCAAGCGCATGCGCCCGTTGACAAACACCATGCCCAAGCCGCTGGTGCGTGTCGCCGGCAAGCCGCTGATCGACCACAGTCTCGATTGTCTGGCCGATGCCGGAGTGGCGCGGGCAGTGGTCAATGTCCATTACCTCGCCAACCAGATCGAAGCGCATCTGGCCGCGCGGACCCCGCCGCCCGAAACCATCGTCTCGGACGAGCGTGCGCTGCTGCTCGAAACCGGCGGCGGCATGGTCCACGCGCTGCCGCATCTGCCCGATCCGTTTTTCTGCCTCAACAGCGACAACATCTGGCGCGACGGCAAGCGCGATGTCTTCCGCGAGCTGAGTGCGGGCTGGGACCCGGCGCGGATGGATGCGCTGCTGCTGGTGGTCGGGCATGAGCGCGCCGGGAACTATGCCGGCAAGGGTGATTTCACCCTCGATGATGCAGGCCGGATTGCGCGGCGCGGCGATGCGGCGCAGTCGCCCTGGATCTACACCGGCATCCAGATCGTCTCGCACCACCTGCTGCGCGATGCGCCGAAGGGGCCGTTTTCGACCAATCTGCTGTGGGAGCGGGCGATCGGCGAGGGGCGGCTGTTCGGGCTGGTTCATCACGGGCTTTGGTTCGAAGTCGGCGAGCCTTCGGCGATAGCACCTACCGAAGCCGCGCTCGCCGGTGGCTGACCGCTCCGGCCCACAGATCTATTCGATCGCAGCGCATCGCGGCTTTGCCGATGCCCTGGTCGCCGGACTGATCCCGCGCTATTCCGAGCCCGAATTCGGCCTTGCCCGGCTGACGCTGCTGCTGCCCAGCCGCCGTGCCATGCGCACCGTCACCGAGGCTTTTGTCCGTGCGTCGGGCGGCGGACTGCTGCTGCCGCGGATGGCGGTGGCGGGCGATCTCGATCTCGACGAGACGCTGGGGGCGCTGCTCGATCCGCTGGGGGCCGGGGCGGATATTCCGCCCGCCGCCGATCCGATGCGGCGCTGGCTGCGGCTGGCGGCATTCCTGCAAGAGGTCGAGGACGACAAGGCTGGCAAGGGTGCGGCGCTGCTGCGGCGGGCATTCGAGATTGGCCGGACCATGGACCGGCTGCTGGTTGAGGATATTTCCCCGGGCGATCTGTTGTCCGAGCAGGTCATCGGCATTGTCGGCGATCAGGCCGAGCACTGGAAGCTGAGCACGCGGGCGTTTCTGGCGGTGCAGGCGTACTGGCTGAGCGAACTGTCGGCGCGCGGCGAGATTGATGCGCCCGCCCGGCGCAACCTGCTGTTCGACCATGCCGCGCGGCGCTGGCAGGAAACACCGCCGCCGCATCCGGTCGTGGCCGCCGGGGTCACCAGCGCCTCGCCGGCCTTGGCGCGGTTGCTGCGGGTGGTGTCGGATCTGCCGCGCGGGGCAGTGATCCTGCCCGATCTCGATCTCGCGCTCGACGACGAAGTGTGGGCCGCGCTGGGCACCGCAGGCTCGCCGGAAAACCGCGAGGATCCGCCGTTCGGTCGGCATGACGCCATCACTCATCCGCAGTATCACCTCAAGCTGCTGCTGGGCCGGATGGGCGTAGCGCGCGGCGAGGTGCAGCCGTGGCACCGCGCGGGCCTTTCCGCCGCACCGCCCGAGCGGAGCCGCGCGATTTCGAACCTGTTTCTGCCGCCTGCCGCCAATGCCCGCTGGGTCGATCTTTCCGCCAGCGAGCGCCTCCTGTCCGGAGTGCGGCTGATGGAGAGCGCGCATCCGGGCGAAGAGGCGCAGGCGATCGCGATCCTCATCCGGCAGGCGCTGGAAGTACCCGAACGCCGCGTCGCGCTGATCACTCCCGATCGCGGACTGGCGGCGCGGGTGGTGGCGCAGCTCAGGCGCTGGCATATCGAGGCTGACGATACCGCCGGGCGACCCTTGCCGCAGACCGCTGCCGGTCGGGTGCTGCTGTTGCTCGCCGAAGTCATGGCGGAGGACGCCGCGCCGGTGCCGCTGCTGGCGCTGCTCAGCCATCCGCTGGTGCACTCGGGAGACGAGCGGCCAGCCTGGCTGGAGAATGCCCGCGCGCTCGATCTGGCGCTGCGGGGCCCGCGCCCGGGGCCGGGGCTGGAGCCTTTGCGTGCAGTAGCCGGAGAACCGCTGGCGGCGTGGTGGGGCGAAGTCGAGACGCTGCTCGCCCCGCTGCTGGCGCTGGATGGAGAGGCTCCGCTGGCGCAGATGCTGGGCATGCTGGCCGAGGCGGGTGAGGCGCTGTGCGGCGAGGGCCTGTGGTCCGGGGCCGATGGGCGTGCGCTGTCCGCCATGGTCGAGGAACTGCGCGGGGCGGCGCAGGAGGCGGGTACCAGCCTCGATCCGCGCGAGCTGGCGGCCATGCTGCGCGACGCCATGGACCGCGTCTCGGTGCGTCCGCCGTGGGGCGGGCATCCGCGCGTCGCCATTTATGGCCTGCTCGAAGCACGCATGGCGCGGGCCGATCTGGTGATCTGCGGCGGTCTGGTCGAGGGGGTCTGGCCAGCCAGTCCCGCCGCCGACGCGCTGCTGCCGCCCGCCGTGCTGCGCGCGCTGGGGGTGCCGGGGGCCGACTTCCGCATCGGCCTCGCCGCGCACGATCTCGCCGCGGCATTGGGCGCTCCCGAAGTCGTTCTGAGTTATGCCCGGCGCGACGATGGCGCGCCGGTGATCCCTTCGCGGTTTGTCCAGCGGATCAAGGCGATGCTGGGCGAGCTTGGCGACAGGCATCTGGAGGCTGAGGCGGTTCGCCTCGCCGGGCTGATCGACTTTGCCCCCATCGCCGATCCCTATCCGCGGCCCAAGCCGATGCCCGATGCCGATCAGCGCCGCGTCGATATTTCGGCGACCGGCCTCGATAAGCTGCGCAGCGATCCCTACCAGTTCTACGCCAGCTCGATCCTGCGGCTGAAGTCGATTGATCCGCTCGATGCTTCACCAACACCAGCCTGGAAGGGCACGGCGGTCCACGCCATCCTCGAGAAATGGCACAAGGCTGGTGGCCGGGCAGGCGAACTGCTGCCGATTGCCGAAGCCGAGCTCGACAGCATGAGCGCGCATCCGCTGACCCGCTCGCTGTGGCGGCCGCGGCTGCTGGCGGCGCTGGGCTGGATCGACGCCAGGATCGCCGAATTGCAGCGGGACGAACACCGCGAAGTGCTCGCCAGCGAAGTCTGGGGCGACATGACCGTCAAGGGCGTGCGCATCCACGGCCGCGCCGACCGGATTGACCGGCTGGCGGACGGCGGGCTGGGCATCGTCGACTACAAGACCGGCGAGCCGCCTTCCAACACTCAGGTCGCCAAGGGCTTTGCCCTGCAACTCGGCCTGATCGGCATGATCGCGCAGGCCGGCGGCTTCGGAGAGGTCAGCGGCGAACCCGGCAGGTTCGAATACTGGTCGCTCGCCCGCGACCCAAAGCGCAAGCAGGACGGCGGCTTCGGCTATCTGAAGGAGCCGTTCCGGTCCGAGAAGGCCAACTCGAAAGGGCTGACCCGCGAGGAATTCCTGGCCGTTACCGCCGGATATCTGACTGACGCCATCGACCGCTGGATCATCGGCAGCGATCCCTTCACCGCCCGGCTCAACCCTGATATCGGCGGCTACAACGATTACGACCAGCTGATGCGGCTCGACGAATGGCTGCCGCATCTCACCCGCGAACAGCTGGACGAAGCATGAGCAGCGCAGGCACCGTCCATCCGCTGTTCGGCGACCAGATGCAGGCGGTCGCGCCCGATGAAACCGTGTGGCTGTCCGCCTCGGCGGGGACTGGCAAGACCCAGGTTCTGTCTTCGCGGGTGCTGCGGCTATTGCTGCAGCCGCATGTCGACCCCTCGCAGATCCTGTGCCTGACCTTCACCAAAGCCGGGGCGACCGAGATGGCGGCGCGGATCAACGGCACCTTGGCGGAGTGGGTGCGGCTGGGCGAAATCCCGCTCGCCAAACGGCTTGAGGCGATCGGCGCGCCTACCGATCCCGCCACCCGCGCCCGCGCCCGCACGCTGTTCGCCGCCGTGCTCGATTGCCCCGGCGGGGGCCTGCGCATCGATACCATCCACGCCTTCGCGCAGTGGCTGCTCGGCACGTTCCCGCACGAGGCCAACCTCATCCCCGGCACCCGGCCGATGGAAGACCGCGAGCGGGTGCTGCTTTACCGCCAGGTCCTCGCCAACCTGCTGGTCTCGGCGGAAAGCGATCCGTTCGGCGATCCGCAGCTGGCGGAGGCGCTGTCCGAACTCAGCCTGCGCATGGACCCGGACAAGGTTGAAGCCTTCCTGCTGCGCTGCGCCGAGGCGCATGCGCTGTGGTTCGGGCCGGGCGGATGGCAGGAGCCGATGCGGCCAAGGGTCAATCAGCTACTCGGCCTGCCCGCCGATGCGGATGAAAGCCTGGCGCTGGCGTTGTGCGAGGACGACCTCTTCGACATCGATGCTCTGGAGTGCTGTCTCTCGGCATACCGGCATTGGAAGACCAAGACCGGCGAGGAGGCCGTTTCAGTCATATCCCGGTGGCTTGAGGAGGATGCCGAAGTCCGGCTCGAGACGCTGGACGAGATGTTCAAACTGCTGTTCACGCTGGACCACAGAGCCAAGAACGCCAGGTATGTCACCAAATATGAGGAGAGTTTCAGCGAAGCTGCCATGTGCGTTCTGGCCTCTGCCCAGCGGATCATCGCCATGCGCGCGCAGCTGGCGCTGGCCAACCGGCTGGTCCCCGCACTTCGACTCGGCCGCGCCTTTGCCCTGGCCTGGGACGAGGCCAAGCAGCGCGAGGGTCTGATCGATTTCGAGGACCAGATCCGCCGCGCCGCCGCCTTGCTCGAAACCTCCGAACTCGCCGACTGGATCCGCTACAAGCTCGACCGGCGCTTCGATCACATCCTTGTCGATGAGGCGCAGGACACAAATGCCGCGCAGTGGCGGATCATCTTTGCGCTCACCGGCGAATTCTGGGCCGGGCTGGGCCAGCGCGAAGAGATCATGCGCACGCTGTTCGTGGTCGGTGACTACAAGCAGGCGATCTTCCGCTTCCAGGGCACCAGCCCGGAAAACTTCGAACACGCCCGCCAGCGGGTCAAGCGCGAGATGTTCGGCGCGGTGGAGAATGCGCGTGATCTGCGCAGCAATTTCCGGCCACGAGAGCTGCTAGAACTGGGGCTCGACCGCTCGTTCCGCACCGGTCAGCCGGTGCTCGATTTCGTCAACCGCGCCATCGAACATCTCGGGCATGAAAGCTTTGGCCTCGCCACTGCGCCCGATCCGCACGCCGGCGAGCAGCGCCCCGGCTATGTCGCGCTGTGGCGGGCGATCGGCGATACCTCCGAAGGGCCGGACGAAGCCGACGAGGGCGAGGAAAGCTGGCTGTCCAAGCCCGAACGCCAGATGGCCGAGCGCATCGCGCGGCAGATCAAGGCGTGGATGATTGACGGCTTTCCGCTGGCCAAGGGCGGCGCGCGGCGGGCCGGGCCGGGCGATATCATGGTGCTGGTGCGCAAGCGCCGCGAGCTGGCCGGGCTGATCGTGGCGCGGCTGCATGCGGCGGGAGTGCCGGTGGCCGGGATCGACCGGCTGCGGCTCGGCGCGCCGCTGGCGGTGCGCGATCTGGTGGCGGCGCTGCGCTTTGCCGCACAGCCGCTCGACGATCTCAATCTGGCATCGCTGCTGGTCTCGCCGCTGCTGGGCTGGAGCCAGCAGCAGCTGCTGGAGCATGGCTACCGCGCGAAGCACAGCCGTCTGTGGGAGCATCTGCGCCGCGCCTCGCACCCGGAGGTCGCTGCGGCAATGGCGCAGCTTGGCGCGCTGCTCGCCCTCGCCGATTACGAGCCACCGCAGGCTCTGCTGCACTGGTTGCTGACGGGGCCGTGGCAAGGAAGGTGCAAGCTGGTCAGCCGGTTGGGGCGCGAGGCCAACGATCCGATCGACGAGCTGCTAAACGCCGCCCACGCCTATGCGGCCAGCGCCACGCCAAGCCTGGTCGGCTTCCTCAACTGGTTCGATGCCGGCGAGGGCGAGCTCAAGCGCGAGGCGGGGGGCAATGCCGCCCTGGTGCGGGTGATGACGGTGCACGGTGCCAAGGGCCTGCAAGCCCCTATCGTCATCCTTGCCGACGCCACCGGCGATCCCGCCAAAGACATGCCGCCCACCCTCGATCTGGCCGATCCCGCCGCGCCCGAAGACCGCGCGGTGCCGCTGCCCGGACTGCGCAAGGAAGAGCGCGCCGGGCGCGTTGCCGAGGAATATGACCGGGTCAAACAGGCCGAGGACGAGGAGTACTGGCGGCTGCTCTATGTCGCGATGACCCGCGCCGAAGAGGCACTGTTTGTCGGCGGGGCGCTGGGGGCGGGCAAGGCGGAGCCGGCGGAGGGCAGCTGGTATGCGAAGTTGCGCGAGCTGTTCGGCGCGGACGAATGGGTCGAGGACCCGGTATGGGGCTCGCGGCTGGACTGGGGCGATCCGCCGGTGCCGCTTGGCGCTGCGGCCCGGACTGCCGAAGCATCGGCGCCGGAAGCGCTGCCACTTTGGCTGATTGCGCCCGCAGGTCCCGAACCGCGCCCGGCCCGGCCGCTCACACCCTCGGCGCTGGGCGAGGATACCTCGTCCGATCCGCCATATCCGCCCGGCGCAGCCATCGCGGCGGCGCGGCGCGGGGTGCTGGTGCACCGGCTGCTCGAACGGCTGCCCGAGGTCGCGCTGCCCGAACGCGAGGCGGCGGGAAGCGGCTGGCTGGCGAAAAATGCGCCCGATCTGGCGGAGTCCGCCCGCGCAGAGCTGCTGGCGAGTGCGCTGGGGGTGATTGCCCATTCCGACTGGAGTGAAATTTTCTCGCCTGCGGGTCTCGCCGAAGTGCCGATTGCGGCGCTGGTGGGCGAGCGGGTGGTGGCGGGCACCATCGACCGCTTGCTGATCGCGCCGGGCCGTATCCGCATCGTCGATTTCAAAACCGCGCGGCGTCCGCCCGAGACGTTGGAGCAAGTGCCGGTGGCAGTGCTGCGCCAGATGGCAGCCTATGCCGCCGCGCTTGAAACGGCCTATCCGGGGCGCGCAATCGAAGCGGCGCTGCTCTACACTGCCGCGCCCCGGCTGATCGCAATTCCGCCCGAACTGCTCGCCGCGCACAAGCAGGCGTTGCTGGCGGCGGAGTAAAGCTTTTCGCGCGGGGGCGTTGCCTTCCGCGGCATCCGGCCTAGATTATGCCTCAAATCACTTCAGGAGTTCCCCGATATGGCCACCAAGACCGTTACCGATGCCAGCTGGCAAGCCGATGTCCTCGATAGCGCCACCCCGGTGCTGGTCGATTTCTGGGCCGACTGGTGCGGTCCCTGCAAGCAGATCGGCCCCGCGCTCGAGGAAATCAGCGACGAGCTGGCCGGCAAGGTCACCATCGCCAAGATGGACATCATGGAAAACACCGGCATTCCCGGCCAGCTGGGCGTGCAGTCGATCCCGCTGATGGTGCTGTTCAAGGACGGCAAACAGGTCGCCCAGAAACTCGGCGCCGCGCCCAAGAGCCAGCTCAAGGGCTGGCTGGAGAGCGTGCTTTAGGGAGGCAAGACTCAATCCTCCCCCATGGAGGGCTATCGCCTTTAACCCTGTCTTTCATTCATCGTCACCCTGAACTCGTTTCAGGGCCCATTTCACCGCGCACGCGAAGCTCTGATTTTCGTGCACGACCTCCCGGTTTGCGCCCTTTCTGCTGGCTCCAGTTGTGCGGCCCGATGGGCCCTGAATCAAGTTCAGGGTGACGAAATTGAGCGGGACCGGGTCTATATGCGATTGCCACCTCCCAATGGGGGAGGATTGGTATCCTCGCACCCAGCCTAATTCCGCGTCCTCGGCAGCCCCAGCCCGCGTTCGGCGACCATCGAGCGGTGGACTTCGCTGGTGCCACCGTAAATGGTCGTGCCATGGGCGTGGCGATAGGCCATGTTGATGTGCGCTACCGCGCCCTTGCGCTTGGACAGCGACAGCGGCGCGGTCAGATCGAGCAGGTCGCGCGAATCCGACTGGAACTTCTCCGAGGAGAACAGCTTGGCCATCGGCCCGAATGCATGGTTGGGCTTGCCCTCGACCTGCACCCAGTTGGCGCGGAAGGCGATGAGTTCCGAGACCATGACATTGGCGGCGGTGCGGGCGAGGCGGCGGCGGGCCTGGTCCTGTTCGATCAGCCTCTTGCCGCCTGACTTGATCTCGCCGCAAAGCTCCACCGCCGCTTCGAGCATGCCGCGTTGCACCTTGGCAAAGCCGCCGCCGTGCTCCAGCTCAAGGCTGGCGGCCATGGTCCTGACCCCGCCATCGACTTCGCCGAGCCGGTAGCTGTCGGGAATTTTCACCCCGTCGTAGAAAGTGATGTTGGTGCGCTCGTCCTGGAAAGTGTGGACTGGCTGGATGGTCACGCCTTCGGCCTTCAGCGGCACCATGAACATGGTCAGACCCTTGTGCTTGGCGACATCGGAGTTGGTGCGGGTAAGCATCAGCACATAATCGGTGAGGTTCGCGCCGCTGGTGAACATCTTGGTGCCATCAATCCGCCAGCCGTTACCGTCGGGCGTCGCCTTGCACTGCGCGGCGAAGACGTCGGAACCCGAGCCGGGTTCTGAATAGCCCAGACTGCAGATCGCCTCGCCCGACATCACCTTGGCCAGCACATCGCGCTTGAGCTCGTCGCTGCCGAACCGGTACATGATCAGCGCCACCATCTGGGCGACGCCGGCGATCGGGTTGTTCCAGTTCTCCTCTTCGAAGGCATCGCGCGCGGCGGTAATCGCATAGGGGCCTAGCCCGCGCCCGCCGACATCCCTGGGCAGGCCGAGATAGGCGAGATTGGCCGCGACCAGCTGCTTGTGGATTACCGGGTCATGCCCCTCCCACGAATAGTGGAATTTCTCGCGCTGTTCGGGCGTGACGTTCTTCGCGAAGAATTCCTTGATCTCCCGCTGCAACGCCCGCGCTTCATCACCGAGGTCGAAATCGACCGGGACGTCGCCGACCTGGGGCAGGGCAGCGCTTTCACCTGCGTAAAGCCGCCGTCCGGCCTCGCTGAGCAGCTCCTGCAGATCGCCGGCGACCAGCGGCCAGGCCTTGGCGCGCAGATTGTAGAGGTGGATGTCGTATTCTGTGGTGAGGCCGTAGCCGCCGAAGGTGTGCAGCGCCTGGGTGACGGTGCGCGCGGCGGCATCGGCGTTCCACCACGCGGCGAGGCTGACCGTGGCGGCGGCCTCGCCATCCCCGTCGGCGATATCGCGCAGCGCCTTCCAGACCAGGAATTTGCCGCCATCGACATCCATGAGCAGATCGGCGAGCGGATGCGAAATTGCCTGGAACGTGCCGATCGCCACGCCGAAAGCCTTGCGCTCGGTGGCATAGGCCGCGGCGAGCTTCAACGCCTCGCGGGCGAGACCGGCCAGCGCCGCGGCGATCAGCAGCTTGTGCTCCTCCAGCGCAGCGGCGAATGTGGCGAGGGCTTCCGGCCCGGAGGCGAGCACGACCTTGTCCAGTGCCGCGAGATCAATCTCGGCAAGCGGCGTCGAGGCGAGATTTTCCTCGGCCTTGCGCGCCGCTTCCGGGACAGTGACCAGCACCACATCATCACCGATGCGCGCGACCACACCCTCGGCCACCGCCCCCCCGGCGATCCATTGCACCGGCTCGTCGGCAATATCGCGCAGGGCAATGGTGGCGACGGCTTCACCCGATATCACCCGGCCGAGCAGCGACTCATCCGCGCCAAGCTGGCCCAGCAGTCGCGCCGCGACCAGCGCTTCGGCGAGCGGCCCGGAGACCAATGTGCGCCCGGCTTCCTCCATCAGCAGCACCGCCTCGAACAGCCCCATGCCCATGCCGCCCGCCGCCTCGGGCACGCGCATGGCGAAAGCGCCGAGTTCGGCAAGGCCGCTCCACAGCGCCGGATCGAAGCCCGAGGGGCCATGGTCAGCCGACATTGCGGCACGCACCCGAACAGAGCTGGAGTTCTCGTCGAGGAAGCGCGCGAACGTATCGCGGACCATTTCCTGCTCGTCGGTGAGGTCGAAATTCATGGGGTGGCATCCTGTCCGGTGCTTGCTTTGCTGCCCCCGCAACACCATGAACCCCGCCGCGCCGCAACCGGAAAGTGAGGCAATGGCTCTGGCGAAATTGTTCAATCCTCCCAGGAACGGGGAGGTGGCGCGCCGAAGGCGTGACGGAGGGGCCGGGACGCTGCATCCAGGCGATGCCGGTGCGAGGGGAGAGCTTTCGGCCCCTCCGTCATCGCTTCGCGACGCCACCTCCCCGTTCCGGAGAGGATCACACCCCCCCAAACGAAAAACGGCGCCCCCGAAGGAGCGCCGTAATTCCTGGATTGGCATTCGATCGCGAAGGATCAGTTGCCGAACCGGTACCGCAGGCGGAAGCCATACATCCGCGGCTCGCCGATGATGTTGGAGATGAAGCCGGAACCTGCCTGCACGTTGGCGTGAAGGATGGTCTTTTCCTTGGTCACATTGGTGACAAAGGCCCCAAGATCGATTGGTGCGCCGCCCACTTCTTCCCAGTTGAAGTTGAGGTTGATCACCTTCGAGCCAGGCAGGATTCCGTATTCGCTGGCGAATTGCGGCGGCGTAGCGGCACCGCAATTGAACGTATTGATGTTTGTATTGACCGAAGCGCCGGGGCAGGGGCTGACCAGAACCGGCGGATCGCTGACCGCGCGGTACTTCGACGAATAGACCATAGTTCCGCCGAAGCTGATCCAACCGATCAATTCGTCGAGCGGCAGGGTATAGCTGCCTTCGAGAACCAGCTTGTGCGGCACGGCGTTGGGGATCGGCGAGCCAACCGGAACCGGCCGCAGATCGAGACCGGCGAGGGTGCTGTTCTTTGACAGCACAAAAGCTGTTACATCGACAACCTCTACCAACTTGGTCTTGAGATAGGCATAACTTGCCTTGAGTCTCAAACCTTCGAACGGCTCGATGCCGGCCTCGACTTCGAAGCCCTGCAGCCGCGATTTGCCGGTGTTGAGGATCACCGTTGTCTGCGGGCAGTTGGCCGTGGGGTTGCACTGCACGCCGATCTGGAGCTGCTGATCGCTGAAATTGTTGTGGAAGGCTGAGAAGTTGAAATAACCCGGCATCGAACCGCGCCAAGCGGCCTTTGCGCCCACTTCGAAAGTATCGACCTTTTCCTTGTCGTAATCCTGCAGCTGATCGAGACCGAACGAGGCTACGCCGCCCTGCCTGTAGCCACGCGAATATTTGGCATACAGCAAGACGTCTTCAACCGGCTTGAAATCGACACCCAGCAGCCATGTCGGTGCGCTGGTCTTGACGGTGTGGCTCTCTCCGCAATGGGTGAGTGCGTCCTGCGCCGGGAAGTAGGCGTTGCGAGGATCGCCGGGATCGAAGTTGGGGTTGGCGCGCGAGGGGATGTTGGCTGGATATCCGAACGCAACGTTGTTGTTGCAGAATCCGACGCCCTGGCTGAATGCCGGATTGAGTATGCTGGGAATAAGCAACTGCCTGCCATTGAAGCCGGCGATCAGGATGTTCGTAGCGGGGGGGACAGGGGGGACATTGTTGAATGCCTGCGATGCTGCAGAGGTATAATAGCGCAGGTTGATCAGCTGGAAGTCGCTGCGCATGGTATCCCACGTGTAACGAATACCGGCAGTGAACTTCAGCTGTTCGCTGACTTCATACATGCCCTGCCAGTAGAGCGCTCTGCCACGGAAATAGTTCTCGGTGAGCGAAAGGCCGACACGGCCCAGCGAGTTGGCCTGATTGGCCGTGGTCAGGCAAACCTGGCCGGCATCGGTCTGCAGCGCAATCTCGCTTGCCGCTGCGCCAGTCGGCAGCGCACTGCCGATGGGGCCGCATGGTGTCTGCGAGGGACCCGCAGTGCCTGACTTGCCGAGCGGGTCGCTGTTTTCGAAGTATAGACCGCCCTGCCAGTTGAACTTGTCACCCTGCCACTGGAACTGCAATTCCGCGACGTAGGACGCTTCGGCATTGGTGTGCAGACCTTCGGGTGCGCGCGTCATCGAGAAGTTGCGCACGCCCAACGGCGTGGAAACCGCATTGAAGTGGGTGGTTGAAATGGCGTCGGTCGGAGAAGGTCCGCGCGGGTTGTAAATCCCGAACAGGTCTAGCGTAGTGTCGCCGCGGAATTCACCGTAGCTCAGGATGCCCTTCACCGTCAGGTTGTCACTGGCTTCCCACGTCGTCTTGTTGATTGCCTGCCAGGTTTCCGATTCGGAACGTGAATCCCACACCGAGTTCGACACGCACCACCAGTTGCCGCCGCACTGCGCGTTTTCGTAAGCCATCTGGTTCAGCGCGCCCAGGCCATTGGAGGTAACAATGCCCGAAACCTGTTGCCCCAGGTCGAGCGGGTTAAAGAACCCGCCGGCGAGATTGGATATGGGTCCGGCAACTCCTGACACACCCGAATAAGGCTCACGGTAAAACGCCTGCGTAATCTTGGGGATCACGCCGGTGCTCTTGGTGCGTGAATAGGTGAAAATAGTATAGTTTTCGAGATTGGGCGTGAGATCGGCGACGATGCTGAAGTCGTCCCGCCCAGTAATCGGTGCTGCCACCGGCATCGCCGTTGGGGCCGAAGCCGACTTTGCCGGCATTCTGGAGATAGCCGTCGCGCTTCATCCGGTCGACGCCGAGGCGGACCTTGAAGGTTTCGGCCAGCGGGATGTTGAGCACGCCCTGCATGCGCCACATGTTGTAATCACCGGCGCTGCCCTCGAGGTAGCCTTCCAGCTGGTCGGTCGGCTTCTTGGGGACCAGCAGCACCGCGCCGCCGGTGGAGTTGCGGCCCTGCAGCGTTCCCTGCGGGCCTTTCAGCACCTGCACATTGGCCAGGTCGAACAGATTGCCCGGACCGGCGCCATCACCGCCTTGAGTCGCGCCGGAACCGCGCGGCGCGACAACGTCGGCGAAATAGGTGCCGACAGTTGCAGTGGTGCGCTGCTCCTGGGTGAAGCCGCGGACGGTCCAGGTGGTGTTGTCGCTGCCGAAGCGGTTGTTGGTGCTCAGCCCCGGGGTGTAGGTGGCGATGTCCTTGGCCGAGGTGATGTTGTTGTTGGCCAGCGTCTTCTCGCTCAGCACCGTGATCGAAATCGGCACGTCCTGAAGGCGTTCGTCCATTCGGCGCGCTGTGACGATGATGTCATTGCCAACTCCCGCTTCGCTTTCGGCATCGCTGTCCTGCGCGAGCGCTGGCGCGGTGTAGGCCATGCTCAACGCCGTGGCGGCCAACAGAACTGTTCTGGTCGTCGATTTCATGTTGCATTCTCCCCAGGGTGATCTTGTGCCACCCGACCTTCGCGCAAACCATTGCGCAACCCGGCAGGTGTTTGGCTAGCCCCTCATCGCAGCAATACAAGGAAGCTTTTATGAGAGGGTGTCATTTTTAATTTTTCGTTGCTCATTTGCAACACTTCACGCAATTATGCGGCCCTCACTCTACTCCTCGACAACCACGATCACCCGCTCCGGGCAAGCTCTTGCCCCACGCCGGGCAAGTGCCTCCTGGCCGGGCGGAACGTCGAAGCCTTCGCTGGCAATGTAACCATCATCGTCGAGCGTGTAGAGGTCCGGCGCCACGGCCCAGCAGCGGGCGTTGCCGGTGCAGCGGGCCTTGTCGATGCGGATTTTCACGCTCAGGCCGCCGTCGGAAGCTTTTCGATGCTGGCGGTGGCCGGGTCATCGCTGCCCATGGCCTGGCGGATCGCCTCGACCAGGCATTGCTGCAGGCTCTCGGGATTGACCCGGTCCTCGCTGCCATAGACGAAGCCGACGGCGAGCGGGTGGGCGGTGAGTTCGGCGGGCAGCAGCATCGCCAGCGCCCCTGCCGTGGAACCGAAACCGGCCGGGCCGCGGACATGGCCTTCGCTGCGGCAGGCCTGCAGGCGCGCGGTCATGGTGGAGCAGGAGAATTTGCGGTCGTCGGCGGCCTCGGCGTTGAGGCGGCGCAGCATGCCATCGCAGCGGGGATGGGCCACGGTCGACAGCAGCAGCCAGCCGGGCGCGGCATTGCACAACGGTTCCTGCAGTCCGCCATAGATGCCGCGCGTCGCTGCTGCCGAGGCACGCGGGCCCGCCCGCCAGCTGACGATTTGCGTCTTGAGGCCGACAATGGCGTAAAGGGCAACCGAGAGGCCGGTCTGCGCCACCAGCCGGTCAAGCAGGCGCACCAGCCGTCCATCGCGAACAATCCCCGATTGCCCGGCGGCACCCAGCAGCGCGGCGCGCGGGGTGGGGCTGTAGCTGCGCGAATAGGGATCCTTGCACAACAGGCCGAGATCGACGAGGCTGGAGAGCAGTTCGGACGTGCTCGATTGCGGACGATCATAGCGGCGGACGATGTCCATCACCGTCGCCTCGCGGTGATCGTCATCGAAATATTCGAGCACCTCGATCACCCGGCGAGCGATCTTGGCCTTGTTCGACGAAGCCTGCGCATTCGGCATACAACTCTCCACCAATGTTTTTTCTAGGCGTGAAAATTGATTCATTCCGGGCCATTGTCAACAAAAAATGATGCAAGTTCGTTTTTTCCTAAGCTTGGTTAGGGTAGTGCCAGCGCGCGCTTCTCGTTTTGCCCGCCATTGCGCATAAGGGACGGCGGGGCCGCGCCGACCGGTTTGACCGGATTTTTGGCCGACGTGCCGGGAGCTTGAAGTGATGACCATCGCCGCAATGATGATCGACTCTCGGCGTTTGTGGCCGGGGGAGGCACTGTGGGAGGGGCCGCTGGCCTTTGTCGATCTGGGTACCGAAACTGCGTCGCCGGACCAGATCGCCCTGCCGCCGTGTCCGCTGATCGGACTGGGTGATCCTGGGCATCCGCTGGCGGCTTTGGTCGATGCGGTGATCGAACCGCCGGTGACTGCCGAAGGTCTCGCCGCGCAGGTCGTCGCCAATCCACATGCCGCTGCGGTGATCGTGCAGTTGCTGCGGGTGTTGCCGTCACTGTCTCTTGAGGAAGGGCTGACGGTGGAATCGCTTGCCTACGGCCTGCTGCAGGGCAGCGCGGAACATCGCAGACTGGCTGGCGGCGCAGTGCGAAACCCCCGCGCGGACACCGGGAGCGGTCGAACTGGCGCGCGATAGGCGGCAGGCTGACGATCACCCTCAACCATCCCCAAAGCGGCAATGCCATCGACCGGCCGATGCGCGACGCCCTGCACGAGGCCTTCACCCTGGCCGCGCTCGACCCCGAGATCGTGCAGGTGTCACTGCGCGGGGCGGGGCGGTGCTTCAGCCTTGGCGCGGAGCTGGGCGAGTTCGGGACTTGCCGCGATCCGGCGACTGCGCATGACATCCGCTGGCGAACACTGCCGGCGCGCGCCGCGGCGCTCTGCGCGGAAAAGCTGGACGTGCATGTGCAGGGCGGTTGTGCTGGGGCCGGGCTGGAGCTGGCGGCCTTCGCGCGCCGCTTCACCGCCGCGCCCGACGCCTGGTTCCAGCTGCCCGAGCTGGCGATGGGGATATTGCCGGGAGCGGGGGGCTGCGTTTCGCTGACCCGCCGGATCGGGCGGCAGCGCACGGCGCTGCTGGTGCTGTCGGGCAAGCGCATTTCGGCGAGGCAGTCGCTAGCCTGGGGGCTGGTCGATGCCATCGTGGACGAGGCACCCTGAAATCCAGGTGGCGCGGACATCGCTGGCGGTGAGGCGGGCTCGCGCCTCGCCCCACGGGCGGTCGAGCAGGCACAGGTCGGCGGGCTCACCCGGTGCGATGTGCCGCTGGCGAGTGAGGTCGGCAGGATCGGCGAGGTAGAGCGCCAAGGCCTGCTCGGGCGGAAGAGCTTCATCCGCGCCGATGATCTGCCCATCAGCGGTTTTGCGCGCAGACCGCTGCCGCCATCGCCTGCCACGGATCGGCGCTGGCAAAGGGCGCGTCGCTGCCGCCGGCCAGTGCGATTCCGGCGTCGCGCAGGCTGCTGAGCCGGTAGAGATCGCCGTGGTGGCGCGGCTCGACGTCGATCAGATAGCGGTCGCCGCGCTCGCTCGACGAAGTGGGGCTGGACAACGACGATGAGGCCAAGGGCGGAAATGCGCTCGACCAGTCCGGGCGCGGCGACCGAGGCGTGTTCGATCCGGTCGCCGCGCCGAACGCCGGCTTCCTCCAGCGCGGCGAGGGCGAAGACCAGTTCAACCTCGCTGACGCAGTGCACCGCGACGGCGCGGTTTTGCCGGTGGGCGGCAGCGATGAACCCGGCGGTCTCGTCAAAATCGGGGAAGGCGGCTTCGTGCAGATGGAGCTTGGCCGGGCCAAGATGCCATGGTCCGGGCGGCGCAGTCGGCCAGCGACAGCTCTCCCGCCAGCCAGCACCGCTGGACCAGCGAACCGCTCGCCAGCTGCGCCGCGAAATGCGCCGCCATCGCCGGATCGTTGCGCGGCGACATGTCAGTGATGCCGGTCACGCCGGTGCGGGCAAGATCGGCGGAGACGCAAGTGAAGTCGGGCGGGCTGCTGGCGAGGGTGGTGTGCAGCCACTGGTCTTCGTCGAACAGCCTGCCGGTAAAGCCGCTGCCGTCGCGCTCCAACCCCGGCGGCGGCGCGGCGCGCGACAGCAGCTCGGCAAGGGCAGGGGAGTTGAGCAGCCACATCCGACCGGAACGGTGCTGGATGCGGAT
The DNA here is from genome assembly GCA_963791765.1 of uncultured Alphaproteobacteria bacterium. GTDB lineage: Bacteria > Pseudomonadota > Alphaproteobacteria > Sphingomonadales > Sphingomonadaceae > Novosphingobium. Next base: position 166,012 of record CAWBTL010000002.1, on the reverse strand, counting down.
GGGCCGGTGCGGTGCCAACGCGTCCAGTTCGCGCGCGGTGGGCAGCCCCATCACGCTTTCATGATAGCCGATCCCGCGCAGCCAGCCCTCACCCGGTTGCTGCAGGCGCGCGGCCAGTGCCTCGGCGTCGAGCACATCGGGCGGTCCGCACCACAGCGATGCCGCGCGCGCAGCCAGCCCGGCGAGGTGGATGTGGTGATCGTGGAGGCCGGGGATGAGGGCGCCGCCGTGTGCTTCGATAATCCTCCCCGAGCTTGTCTCGGGGAGGTGCCCCGAAGGGGTGGAGGGGTATCTGCTCTCGTCGGGAGCGAGGGAGGAGTGAAGGGTATGCCCCTCCGTCAGTCCCTTCGGGACTGCCACCTCCCCGAGACAAGCTCGGGGAGGATCGATATCTCGCAATCACCCCGTCCTCGATCCGCACATCGGCGAGACCGTGGCCCCAGACCTCGGCGTTGCGGATCAGCATGGCCGGATCAGCACGGCAGATAGCGCGCGGTATCGGCGCCCAGTGCGTGAACCGGCTCATGCATTTCCCGGCGCTCAACATGCGGGAAGCGCTCGCCCCTCGCCAATCCCCAATCGCGCAATTCTGCTGCCAGTGCAGCAGCATCGCGCTCGCGCTCCTCGCGCAGCGCCAGTGCGACCACGGCGCTCATGGCAAAGCCGATGCGCCGGGCCCTGCCGCTGGCATAGGCTCGCCAGCCTGCCAGCGCGGCACTGATCCCGGTGAGCGGATCGGCGATTGCGTCGCCCACGTAGCCCATTCCTCCTCCGGCCTGCTTCCATCGCCCGGCTGAGCCCGCCAGCGACGCCGCAATCGTTGCCGATGCCAGTCCACATTGCCGCCTCGCCGATTGCGCCATGTCCGGTGATGCTCAGCCAGACCAGGCCCGGCACTTCGCGGACAAGGGCGTCTGCGTCGATGCCGAGCTGCCTGAGCGCGCGGGGTCGCGAACTTTCAATGACCACGTCGGCGCGGCGGATCAGCCCGATCAGCGCCGCCTTTTCCGCCGCGCTGGCCATATCGACCAGCACGCTCGCCTTTCCCTGATTGATCAGATCGAAGGTTGCCGGATCGTCGCGGCGGATCAGGTCGGGGCGGGTGGCACTCTCGACCTTGACCACTTTGCATCCCGCCAGCCACAGCAGATGCCCGGCCAGCGGCCCCGCCCAGATCGCCGACAGGTCGATCACCAGCGGGCGGTGGGCTGCGGGCCTGGCGTGGACCGGTCCTTCGACCAGCAGCTCGATTGCGGGAGCAGCGGGGATCTCGTCGGCAGCGGCGACCGGCAGGCCAAGCGCGCGACCACGCGCCAGCAGCTGCGCGCAGTCCTGCCGCGCGACGGCGCGGGCAATGGCGTCCCGGTCGCGGGATGCGAAATCCGCATCGCCGAACAGGGCCGGCAGCAGTTCGCGGTCCTCGTCGCGGATCAGGGTCAGCGCGAACCAGCCATGATCGCGGGTCTGGAGCAGCCGGCTGCCGCCAAGTCCCGCCGAAGTCGTGCCAGCGATGGTGTAACCACCATTCGCGCCGCGCTCTCCGAGCAGGGTCGCGCCGGTGAGTTGCGCGATGCGCTGCGAGCCAGTCTCCTCCGCCAGCATCCGCAGCTGCCGGTCAGCCCAGCGCGACAGCGGGATGGGAGGGGCTTCAATCCGCAAGAAGAACCTTCACCTCGCGGCGCAGCAGCTTGCCCATTTCATTGTAGGGCAGCTGGTCGACGAACAGCACCTTGTCCGGCACCCGGCTCGAACGCAGGCGGGCGCGGATCAGTTCCTTGAGTTCGGCTTCCGTGGGTGCATCATGCCCCTCGCGGACCACCACGGCAATGCCCACCGCCTCGCCCCATTCGACCGAGGGCACGGCGACGGCAGCCGCATCGGCCACGGCGGGATGGGTCAGCAGCACGTCCTCGATCTCGCCGGGCGACAGGTTCTCGCCGCCGCGCACGATGACATCGTCGGCACGGCCGGAAAGGAACAGATAGCCTTCCTCGTCAAGGTACCCGGCATCGCGAGTGGGGAACCAGCCCTGGGCGTCGAGCGCACTCTTTTCCTTGTATTCGCCCGAAACCTGATCGCCGCGCACATAGATTTCGCCGGCCTCGCCCGGCGCGCAGCAGTTGCCGTCCTCGTCGCGGATCTCGATCTCGACCGTCGGCAGCGGCATGCCGACCGAGGCGAGGCGCGCGCGCACCCGGGGATCGTCCGAGCCATGCGCATCGCGGTGCTCGTCGGGTCCGAGCAGCGCCACGGTCGAGCTGGTCTCGGTCAGCCCGTAGGCATTGGTGAAGCCGGTGGCGGGGAACAGTTCGAGCGCGCGCTGGATCACTTCCAGCGGCATCTTGCCACCGCCATAGGAGATTGCGCGCAGCGACGAGAGATCACTCGCGGGATTGCTATCGAGAGTTTCTATCACCCGCGACAGCATGGTCGGCACGACGAAGGCATTGGTCACGGCTTCAGCCTCGGCCAGCCTGAGCCAGGCCTCGGGGGCAAAAGCGGGCAGCATGACGATGCGGCGCTGGGCGTAGATCGAGCTCATCAGCGCCGAAATGCCGGCGATATGATAGGGCGGCACGCAGACCAGTGCCGCGTCGGCTTCGTCGGCTCCCGCAAATTCGACGGTGCCGAGGATGTAGGACATCAGGTTGGAATGGCGCAGGATCGCCGCCTTGGGGGCTGCGGTGGTGCCGCTGGTGAACAGCTGCACGGCAATGCCCTCGCCGCCATCGTATTCACGCTCGGCGGTGACGCTTGCCGCCTGTGCACCGGCGACGAATTCGGCGCGGGCATAGGTCTGGTGGCCGTGACCGGGCGAGAGCCGGTTTACCCGGGCGGCATCGCCGACGATCAGCGCGGGGGCGATCCGGTCAAGCAGTGCGGCGAGGTTGGCATCGGCCAGCCGGTAGTTGAGCGGGCAATAGGGCACGCCCGCAAGCGCCGCGCCGAACAGCGCGATTACCGCCGCCTCGCTGCTTTCGTCGAGCAGCGCGACATGGCAGGCGCCGCTGGCCTCGATCAGTTCGACCGCGCCGCGCGCCGCCGCGATCAGTTCGCCATAGCTCCAGCGCTTGCCGTCGCAGACCAGCGCGATGCGGTCAGGCGCGGCATCGGACGCCATTTCGAGAAGCAGGGCGATGTTCATCTGAGTACAACCGGCATTGAGCAACTTCCCCAGACCCGCTCATGCTGAGCTTGTCGAAGTACAGGGTTGTTCCGGAGAAGGTGCGTGCGCACGATGGTCCTTCGACAAGCTCAGGATGAGCGGACTAGATTGAACCAATCAATCCGAAGCGGGCAGTGGCTTGGCGTCCTTGGTCACCAGCGCCACACCATTGACGGCCAGCGAACCCTTGCCCGGCTTGACGCAAAGCAGCTCGTAAGCCCCCGCGGCATCGACATAGCGCTTGCCCATCAGGGTGCCGTTGGCGTGGTCGGCGCCGAGCGCGGCGGCCTCGGCGGGCCTGACCTCGCCCATCGGCACGCCGCCGCACTGGATGACACCGTCGCTGCAGCGGATGACCATGACTTCGGTGTCGCAAACAGCGCTCTTCAAACGGGTTCCGGGTTTCATCTTGGCACTTCCTGTTGCTTGCCCTCAGGCAATCGTTCCCGAGGCCTTTAGGCTCTCGATCCGCTCCCAATCAAGGCCCAGTTCGAGCATGACCGCTTCGGTATGTTCAAAAGCCTGCGGTCCGCGCGTGGTCACGGTTGGCTCGTGGTTGAACTGCACCGGCCCGCGTACCAGCTTGAGCGGGGGCATTCCAGCAGCGGCGGTTTCGACTTCGATCAGCATGTCGTTGGCGATGGCCTGCTGGTCATTGGCCAGTTCGCGCGAATTCTGCACGGCGGCCCATTGGCCGGTGAAGGTCTTGAGCCGTTCTTTCCACCAGGCGAGCGGATGTTTCGCCACCGCGGCCGCGACCAGAGCCGACAGCGCCTCACCATTCTCGCGCATGGCGGTGAACGAGTTGTAGCGCTCATCCTCGCAAAGTTCAGGCAGGCCGAGGTGCTCGTAGAGGCTGCGGCAGTGCAGATCGGGCTGCATCAGGAACAGCGCCAGCGCGCGGTTGTCTGCCGTCACATAGTTGCCCATCAGCGGCATTCCCGGCGATCCGCCAGCTTTTGGTTCGGTATTGCGGAATTCGGTGTCGGCCAGCGCCGCCATGCTGGTGCCCTGACCCGACGACCACCATGCGCTGCTCATCAGCGAGACATCGACTTCGAGCGCCTCGCCCGTGCGTTCGCGGTGGAGCAGGGCGGCGGCGATGCCGCCAGCCAGGTTCGATCCGCTGGTTGAATCGCCCATGCCGCCGATGCTCATCGCCAGCGGCACATTATACGTGTCCGGGGTGAGCGACCAGCCAATCGCGCTGTGCGACCAGAACGCGGTGACATCGAAGCCGCCGCGCTCACGGTCAGGCCCCTTGTCGCCATAGGCCGTGCCGCGGGCATAGACGATTTGCGGATTGGCAGCGCGCACATGCTCGACGTCGATCTTCAGCTTCTGCCGGTCAGCAGGGAGCATGTTGGTGAGGAATACGTCGGCGGTCCTGGCTAGATCGAGTAGCAAGTCCTGCCCTTCCGGATGGGTCAGATCGATGCCGACGCTGCGCTTGCCGCGGTTGGAATGCTCAAGCATCGGGTTATGGTCTGGATCGACCGGCCTGCCGCTCCACTGCAGGAACCCGCGCTGGGCATCGCCGCGCCGGGCATGTTCGAGCTTGATCACGTCTGCGCCCCAGTCCGCCAGCAAGCCGCCGCAAGATGGCACGAACGTGAACTGCGCCACTTCGATGACGCGGAAGCCCTGGAGGACTTTGGTCATGGACGGAGCAAACTTTGATTAGTTGCGCCGACAGCCCCCCTCCCGCTTGCGGGAGGGGTTGGGGGTGGGTCAGTCAGAAGGAAGAAAGGCCCACCCCTGGCCCCTCCCGCAAGCGGGAGGGGAACAAAGACTTCCTGGGACAGAACCTCACGCGCAATCACGCAATCGCGCCCTTGCTCTTCAGCTCCTCGATCCGGTCCCACTCCATGCCCATCTCCATCAGCAATATCTCGGTATGCTCCGAAGCCTGGGGCGCACGGGTGGTTTCGAGCGGTTCGCCGTTCCACTGCACCGGGCCGCGCACCAGCCGCAGCGGTTTGCCGCCGTCAGCGCCTTCGACCTCGATGATCATGTCGTTGGCGACGGTCTGATCGTCGGTCAGCAGATCGCGCACGGTCTGGATCGGGGCCCACTGGCCCTTCATCGTCTTGAGGTGCCGACGCCAGTATTCGAACGGCTTCTTCGAGAAGGCATCGACGATATAGCCATTGGCGATGGCGGCGTTCTGAAACAGCGGGACCGGCTCTGAAAAGCGCGGATCGTCGGCCATTTCGGGCAGGCCGAGGTGCTCGAAGGTGTCGCGGATGATGCCGGTCGGACTGATCACGCAGAGGTTGATCCAGCCGCCGTCCGATGTGCGGAAATTGCCCATGAACGGATTGACGCTGACCCCGCCCGAATGCGGCATGGCATTGGGGCTGTACTGATCGGTCTCCATCACCTGCGAAATCAGCGCGCCCGATGCCCACCATGCGGTGGAGAGCAGCGACACGTCCAGCTCGGTGGTCTCCCCGGTGTTCTGGCGGTGGAACAGCGCCGCGGAAATCCCGCCGGCGATGAACATGCCGCCGATCGAATCGCCGAATGCCGGCATGCCCTGGCTGAGCGGGCCATCCAGTTCCGCGGGCGACATGGCGTGGGCGATGCCGCTGCGCGACCAGAAGCAGGTGCCGTCAAAGCCGCCGATCTCGCGCTCCGGCCCCTTGTTGCCCAGCGCCGATCCGCGCGCATAGATGATGTCGGGATTGGCGGCGCGGATATGTTCGACGTCGAACTTGTTCTTCTGGCGGTGCTGCGGGAGGTAATTGGTCAGGAAGACGTCGGCAGTCTTGGCCAGCTCGTACAGCACTTGCTGGCCTTCAGGCGTCGCCAGATCGATGCCGATGCTCCGCTTGCCGCGGTTGGGGTGTTCGATCAGGGTATGGCGCAGCGGGTCGAGCTTGACCCCGCCCATGTTGAGGAAGCCGCGCTGGGTATCGCCGCGCACGGGATGCTCCACCTTGATCACGTCCGCGCCCCAGTCGGCCAGGATCGCCCCCGCAGCCGGGGTAAAGGTGAACTGCGCCACTTCGAGAATGCGCACGCCCTGCATTACTTTGGTTGCCATCGCTGGTTAGTCCTCTGCATCCGGTCACCGCCGCGGCTCCGGCCGGTGAAAAAGCTGGTCAAAGCTCCTGCGCGTAATCGCCGCCGCAATCAACCGCCCAGACCATCGCTGCGACGATGATCGGTGCCGGGCACGCGCCTGGTTAACGTTTATTCGCAGTTGCAGCAATTTCAACTGATGTTGAGTAATTTGCAATTGTAACCTAGCTGAGTAATTTCTAATGCGCTCCGGTGAATCGGGAATCAAACTCCCCGAGTTTCCATCTGGAGAATAGCCATGAACAAGCTCGCCATCCTCGCCGCCGCCTTTTCGCTCGTCCCCGCTTCGGCCTTCGCCGCCGACGAGACCCAGTCGGTCCAGGCTGCTGCCTCGAATGCAGCCGCTGCCAGCACCGTCGCCGCTGCCCCGGTTTCGGTCACTGCCGGCCGCATGATCTATGGCGCCGACGGCCAGCGCATTGCCGCCGCCTACCGCGTGACGTCGCAGGGCGCTGTGCAGGTCATCCTCAATGGCCGTCTGGTCAACGTCCCCGCCGCGACCCTTTCGGATGTCGGCGGCAAGGTGACCACCAGCCTGACCAAGCAGGAACTGAACCGCGCCCGCTGATTTCGGGCCGGCTTGCCAATACGAAAGGGCGGCGCACTGCGCCGCCCTTTTTGTTTGTCCGGCAGCAGGCCACCGTGGGGATGAATGGGTAGCTGCGGACAGTCCGAATTTGGTAATCCCAGGTAGAAGGAAAGTTGTTTCACGCGAAGGCGTAAAGAAGCAAAGAAAGCCGCTAAGGGTTTGGCCCATTGAGGTAAAGTCACTCAAATTGAGGTAAGGCCATTATTGCCCCTGGAGTAAAAAGCCTGCGGCAGCAAAGCACCCTTCTTCGCGCCTTCGTTTGCTTCTTTGCGCCTTTGCGCGAACCAATTCTTTTACAGCCAATTGCGCTGTCATTCGATCATCCGGAATCCCCGCCCCGACGGGGATACCCTTGAAAACCTACCCGCCGTTGCTGGCGTTCTTGTAGACCCGCTCCAGCAAGCCATCGAGCTGGGTGAGTTCCTCGTCGGAAAAACCCTTGAACAGCCTTATCTCGCTGAGCCGGGCAATTTCGGCGAGCTGGGCCAGAAGCGGTTCGGCCTGCTGGCTGAGGTAGACTGCCCGCGCCCGCCGGTCGTCATCGCGCTCGCGGCGTTCGAGCAGGCCATCGGCGCAGAGCCGGTCGATCAGCCGTCCGGCCGAAGCCTCCGACATTTCCAGCGCTTCGGCGATCGCTCGCTGGTTGACGCCGGGCTGATGCGCCACCACCGCGATCATCGACCACTGCGAGCGGGTGACGCCGAGGCTGGCAACCTTGCGGTCGAAATTGCTGCGCAGCATCCGCGCAATAACCGTCATGCGCAGGCCGACGGCGCGCCTCAGATCAGCGATCTTGTCGATGGCGGTCCCCTCCCGAGATCTCCCCGAAGGCACCGACTATAGACCGGAAATTCCGCGAGGGAACCCGGCTTGTCGGTTCTGTCGTGGATGGCCCCTTCCGGGACAGAATCAAACCCGCTCGATGATGATCGCCGGGGCCATGCCGCCCGCAGCGCACATGGTGATCAGGGCGTAGCGGCCGCCGGTGCGTTCCAGCTCATCGAGCGCGGTGCCGATCAGGATGGCGCCGGTGCCGGCAATCGGGTGACCGAGAGCAATCGAGCCGCCGTTGGGATTGACCTTGGCGCGATCAATGCCGAGGTCGCGGATGAACTTTTCGACCACCACGGCGAAGGCTTCGTTGACTTCCCAGACATCGATATCGTCCTTGGTCAGACCTGCCCTGGCCAGCACCTTGCGCGCTGCCGGTCCGGGAGCATTGAGCATCAAGGTCGGGCAGTCGCCGGTCTCGGCCATGGCAACAATCCGACCGCGCGGCTTGAGCCCGTGGCGTTCGGCGTAATCCTTCGAGGCGAGCAGCACTGCCGCCGCGCCATCGACCACGCCCGACGAAATGCCGACATGGTGGATCGGCTTGATATCGACGTCCGGATAGACCTGGTTGATCAGCTGGCGATAGGTTTTCTGCCCCTCGGCCGATGGCATGTCGAGGAACATCTCGAACGCCGGCTTGAGCTGGGCGAGGCCTTCGGCGGTGGTATCGGGGCGGGGATATTCCTCGTGGTCGAGGATGACATTGCCCTCGTCGTCCCTGACCGTGATGGTCGATTTGGCGAAGCGCCCCTCGGCCAGCGCAACTGCGGCGCGGCGCTGGCTTTCGACACCCATCGCTTCCAGATCGGAGCGGGTGATGCCCTCGATCGCGGCGATGGCATCGGCGCAGACGCCCTGGTTCGATTGCGGGTGCTTGGCTTGGAGCCTGGGGTTCTTGGTACCCATGCCGCCGCCGCCAAACCCGGCCTTGTGCATTTCCATGCCGTACCAGTTGACGTAGCTCATCATCTCCATCCCGCCCGAAATGGCGAGATCGTGCGCGCCGGCGATGATCATCGCGGCGGCGAAATTGGTGGCGGTGATGCTCGATCCGCAGAAGCGGTTGAGCGTGACGCCGCCGGCGCGGATGTCATAGCCGGCATCGAGCGCGGCGTTGCGGCCGATATCGCCGGCCTGCAATCCCATCCCCGCCGACACGCCCCAGATAACATCGTCGACATCGGCGGTGTTGAGGTTGTTGCGGTCGCGGATCGCGGCGAGCACGCTGGCCGAAAGATGCTCGGGATGCATGGTCGATAGCGCGCCCTTGCCCATCTTGCCGATGCTGCGCGGGGTGCGGACTGCGTCGATGATATAGGCGTCGGCCAAGGCGGTTCTCCTGAAACTTCGGGTGCTAGCCCGGCTCATGCTTCGCGCGCGGGGGAAATGCAATTGCAAAGCTGCGCCATCGCTTGAGCGATTGCGACGGGTGGAATTCCGCCCACCATCCCTTGACGCAAGCAGGCGCGCGGTCAAAGGCTGGCGGCGGCGGTAACCAGGAAATCGGGCATGGCAGCGAGCGCAGCGAAGGAGGATGGCGGCAAGACCAGCGCGTTCGCTCCCCTGCGGCAGCCAACCTTCCGCCGCATCTGGACCGCCAGCCTGTTCTCCAGCTTCGGCCAGCTGATCCTCGGCGTCGGCGCTGCCTGGGAAATGACCCGGCTCGCCCCCGATTCGCCCAGCATGATTGCCCTGGTCCAGACCGCGCTGATGCTGCCCCTGATGCTAGTGGCGCTGCCCGCAGGCGCGGTCGCGGACATGTTCGACCGGCGCAAGATCGCGCTGGTGGGGCTCGGCTTCTCGATCCTGAGCAGCGCCGCGCTGACCTGGCTGGCCTATTTCGACATGACCACCCCGTGGATGCTGCTGGCGTTCTGTTTCCTGATCGGCGGCGGCGTCGCTTTCTATGCGCCGTCGTGGCAGGCCTCGATCGGCGAGCAGGTTCCCGAAGAGCATTTGCCCGCAGCGGTCGCGCTGGGCACGATCAGCTATAACACCGCGCGCAGCTTCGGACCGGCGCTGGGCGGTCTGATTGTCCTCGCATTCGGGGCCAAGGCCGCCTTCGGCATTACCGCTGCCTTCTACATTCCGCTGCTGCTGGCTTTCTTCGCCTGGCAGCGCGTTCATACCCCCTCGCGGCTGCCGCCCGAGCGGATTCATCGCGCGATCATGACCGGCGGGCGTTATGCGCTGCACTCGCCGCCGGTGCGCACGGTACTGACCCGGGCGTTCATCTTCGGGCTGGCCAGCGCGGCCTCGGCGGCGCTCGCTCCGCTGGTGGCGCGCGATCTGCTGGGCGGCGATGCGGCGATCTTCGGTATCCTGCTGGGCGCATCGGGCATCGGCGCAGTGATCGGTGCGCTGTTCCTGAGCGATCTGCGTGCGCGTTACAGCAACGAAACCGTGGTGCGGTTCTGCACCGTCGCTACCGCCATTTCGATGGTGGTGATCGGCTTCAGCCGCGAGCTGTGGCTGACTTGCCTGGCCCAGTTCATCGGCGGCGGCTGCAACATCGTCAGCTTCGCCATGCTCAATGTCAGCATCCAGCTGTCCGCGCCGCGCTGGGTGACGGCGCGGGCGCTGTCGCTCTATTCCTCGGCGCTGACCGGTGGCATCGGCATCGGGGCCTGGATCTGGGGCGTGGTCGCCGCGCACGAGGATGTCGCCTTCGCCTATTACGCCTCGGGTGCGGCAGTCACGGCAACGCTGCTGCTCGGCTGGCTGCTGCCCTTGCCCAGCGGCACCGAGGACGAGGACACATCGTCGGTGGATATCGGCTACGAGCCCGAAGTGGCCATGGCCTTGACCATGCGTTCCGGCCCGGTGGCGATCGAGGTCGAATACGATGTCGACCCGGCCCGCGCGCGCGAATTCTATGGCGTGATGATGGAAATGGAAGGCGTGCGCAAACGCATCGGCGGTTTCGACTGGAACATTGCGCGCGATATCGCCAACCCGGCAATCTGGCTCGAACGCTACCGCTGCCCGACATGGGGCGACTATCTGCGCATGCGCGACCGCTATACCCAGTCCGACCTCGCCATCCAGGAAGCCGCCGATGCCTTCAACCGTTCCGGCCAGGGACGGCGTGTGAGCAGGCGACTGGAGCGGCCCTACGGCTCGGTGCGCTGGAAAGCCGATTCGCCCGACGTGTTCCGCGGCACCGTCGACTACATCGGGCCGTGAAAGCGGCGTGACCTATATGCCACAGCATTGACGCTACGTCAGGCGTGGATGAAATAAGCCGTTGCCTTGACCGGCGTCATACTTTCAAGACCATTTACAGCACATTCGCCGCAACAGGCGAAGAGGGAGGATAGCTATGCACACCACCACATTCCGCAGCATGACGTCGGTTTTCGGGCTGATCGCGTTCACCGCATTCACGCCGGGGGCGGCTTTGGCGCAGGACGGCGCGGCTGAGGATACGGCGGGCGGCAGCGAGATCGTGGTGACGGCGCAGCGGCGAGAAGAAAAGTCGGTTGATGTGCCGATTACAGTGACCACGCTGGGCAACGAGCAGCTCGCCACCGCCAATGTCAACGCCCTGTCCGACACCGCCAAGCTGACGCCCGGCCTGCGCTTCGATACGCAGGGCCCCGGCATGCAGCCGACTATCCGCGGTGTCGGCACGGCGATCACCACCTCAGGTGCCGGGCCGAATGTCGCCATCTATGTCGATGGCTTCTTCCAGCCCAATGCCTACGCCGCCGATCTGCAGCTGATGAAGGTCAAGAACATTCAGGTGCTCAAGGGGCCGCAGGGAACGCTGTTCGGACGCAACACCACCGGCGGCGCGATTCTGGTGACTTCCGCCGATCCGAGCACTGAAACTTCGGGTGAGCTCAAGGCGCAGTACGGACGGTTCAATGCGCTGACCTTGCAGGCCTATATGACCACCGGTCTTACCGAGAAATCTGGCCTTCGACATCGAAGGGCTGTACCGCAGCGGCGACGGTCACTTCACCAACATTCTCACCGGCGACGACAAGATCGGCAAGTATGAGAACTGGTCTGTTCGCGCAGGATTGAAGGCCCAGCTTGGCGACGATGTTTCGCTGCTGCTGCGGTATACCCATACCGAAAACGACGATCCGACCACGCAGCTGGTCAACATCTATGTCGATAAGTCGGGCACCGCTGGCTTTCTCGAAAAAGTATCGGCAGCGGGGCGGGCCATCTATGGTGCCACAAGCTCGCAGGGGCTGGCATTGTCGCATTTCTACTTTCCTCCCAGCACCTATGCCACGAAGCCGGGCGAAATCGCGCTGGATGCCAGGACCGGCTTCACCACCAAGATCGATTCGATTCAGGGCACGCTCAAGACCAACCTGGGGTTTGCCAACCTGACATCTTTCACTCAGTACCGGCATGACAAGACGCCCTACTACGGCGACCTCGATGCAACCGCCATCCCGGGGTTCGGACTTTTCGTTGGCGTCGACGACAAGACCTTTTCGCAGGAATTCCTGATCAATTCCAAGCCGGGCTCGCGGTTGCAGTGGTCGGCCGGATTGAACTATTTTCACTACAAGGACACCTGGGTACCGGTTAACGCATCGTTCGGTGGCGCGCCGTTCATTCGTTTCGGCGGTTCGAGCACGACGACCAGGTCCTATGCCGCCTTCCTCGATGCGACCTATGAACTGTCCGAGAAGCTCTTTATCACAGTCGGCGCGCGCTACAGCCATGATGAAGTGGCCAATTCCTACTTCATCACCAACCCGTTCACTTTCAACTACTTCGGCCCAACAGGCGGCATCATCTGCTTTGTTCCAACCTGCACCGTGCCGTTTCCCAACGAAACGCAGATCCCGGTCGATACTCTGAAGAACAACACGGTCACCCCGCGCTTTGTCATTCGCTACAAGCCAAGCGACGACACCAGCATCTATGCTTCCTACACGCGGGGCTACAAGGCCGGGCTGCTCAATGTCGGCGGCTCGTCGCAGGAGCCGATCAAGCCGGAAACAATCAACGCCTTTGAGGCCGGCTTCAAGTTCGACAACCGCACATTCTCGTTTGAGGCGGCCGGTTTCTATTACGATTACAAGAACCTGCAGGTGTCCAGCTATCAAAGCGGAGCTGCGCAGATCCGCAATGCCGCCTCCTCGGAAATCTATGGCCTCGAAGCCCAGTTCCGTTATCGGGCCAGCGATGCCTTTACTGTTTACGGCGGCGCGGCATGGACCCACGCCCGTTACAAGTCGTTCCAGAATGCACCCTATTACACCTGGTGCGATCCCGCCGCGCCTGCTCCCACCCCGACCGTGCCCAGCCCAATGTGGTGCGTGCCGGTTGCTCTGGGTGGTGCAGGTCCGGGCGGAATCATCCAGACCTCGACCGACGCTTCGGGCTTCAAGATGCAGCGGTCGCCCGAATTCACCGGCAATATCGGGGCGAGCTACGCTCTTGATCTGGCGGGCGGCAAGACCACCCTTTCGGGCAACTTCTATTACACCTCGTCGTTTTTCGCCGATCCGGAGCAGCAGTTCAAACAGGACGGATATGCGCTGCTGTCGCTGCGCGCGCAGTGGGTCGATCCGAGCGATCGCTTTACCGTCGCGGTATACGGCGACAATGTCACCAACGCCCGGTATGAATCACAAATTCTGTTCACCACGCTGGGTATCGGCAATGTCTGGGCACCGCCCGCCACCTACGGTGTTTCGCTTGGCGTGAAGTTCTGAGCCGCCTTATCTGAAACCTCGCTCCTTCCCCGGCCTGCACCAGGACCCGGGGGAGGGCAGGCAAGTTCCGCCTTGACATTTATAACCATATCGGTTATGCGCGCCGTCATCAGTTTACATGGCTGACACAGCGACGGGGTGCAGGGCGTTATCCCGCATTCGCCAGCGGGGGCGGAACTGTGTCTGCAATCAGACGTTGGAGCCCTTGTGCCGTTCGGTCCCGGTCAGTTCCGGAAAAGCCGGCAGGGCATTTTCGCAGAACACCTCGATGCTCGGGGTTAGCTGGGCAACAGTGTCGAGCGTGCCCGCCTTGATCAGCACCATGTCGGGCATCGGCTCGATCACCGACATGATCGGCGAGCCGCATTCCGGACAGAAATGGCGCTCGACGGGGCGTCCGCTGTCACCGAAATCGAGGAACACCCTGGTTTCTCCGGCCAGATCGAAGCCGCGGCGGGGTACAGCGGCAACGATGGAAAAAGCGCTGCCGCTTTGTCGCTGGCACTGGCGGCAATGGCAAACGGCAGTGAGCACCGGCACGCCGGGGAAACTGTAGCGCACGCCGCCGCACATGCATTGACCTTGCGAACGGCCTGTTGTCTCAGCGGGGGCGGCTTCATCGGCCATGGTCAGGCATCCTTCTGCTTGGCCCAATAGGGATCGCGCACTTCGCGCTTGAGCAGCTTGCCGGTGGGCGTGCGCGGCAGCATTTCGACAAAATCGATCTGGCGCGGCAGCTTGAGCTTGCCGATGCGTGGGCGCAGCCATTCGAGCAGATCGGCGGCCAGCTCCGGCCCGGCCTCGCTCCAGTCTGCGGGCTGGACTACCGCCACAACCTTTTCGCCCATATCGGGATCGGGCGCGCCGATCACCGCGACATCGGCGACCCTGGGGTGCAGCACCAGCTGGTCTTCGACTTCCTGCGGATAGATATTCACCCCGCCCGAGATGATCATGAAGCTCTTGCGGTCGGTGAGGTAGAGGTAGCCGTCTTCGTCCAGCCACCCCACATCGCCAAGCGTGGTCCAGCCGTGGCGGTTGCGGCTGCCGGCGGTTTTTTCGGGATCGCGGTGGTATTCGAACGGCGCCCCTTCCGCAAAATAGATCGCGCCGGTTTCGCGCGGGGGCAGGACATTGTCGTCCTCGTCGCAGATTTTCGGTACGCCCCACACTGCGCGCCCGACTGAACCCGGCCGCTCCAGCCATTCCTGCGGGGTGATCGAGGTCAGCCCGTTGGCTTCGGTGCCGGCGTAGAATTCGTGGATGATCGGCCCCCACCAGTCCATCATCGCCTGCTTGACCTCGACCGGGCAGGGCGCGGCGGCGTGGAAGACGGTGCGCAGCGACGACATATCGTAGCGTTCCCGCACCGCGTTATCGAGCTTGAGCATGCGCACGAAATGCGTCGGCACCCACTGGGCATGGCTGACGCGGTAGCGTTCGATCAGCGCCAGCGCCTGCTCCGGATCGAACTTCTCCATGATAATCGTGGTGCCGCCCAGTTTCTGCACGCTCATGCACCAGCGCAGCGGCGCGGCGTGGTAGAGCGGGGCGGGGGAGAGGAATACCGTCTCCGCATCCATCGCGTAGAGGGTGCGGCCCATTTCGGTGAGGCCATTGGTCTGGTCCAGCGGGCCTTCGGGCAGCGGCGGCTTGATCCCCTTGGGCCGCCCGGTGGTGCCCGAGGAATAGAGCATGTCGTTGCCGGGGCTCTCATCGGCGATGGGGGTTGCCGGCATCGCCGCGCGCTCGGCGAGGTAATCGCGCACGCCGAAAAGTTCCGATGGCCCCAGCGTCAGCAGGGCAACGCCAAGCGCCTGCGCCTCTGAGGCCACGTCGGCGGCAAGCGTGCTGCCTGCGACCAGCGCCTTCGCCTCGCTGTCGCCCAGGATGAAACCCACTTCGCCCGCGACAAGCCGCGTCGAAATGCAGACGTAATAGAGGCCCGCGCGCTGGGCGGCCCAGACTACCTCGAAGAATTCGGGGACATTGTCGAGCAGCACCGCGATGACATCGCCGCGCTGCAAACCTAGCTGGCGGAGCAGCTGCGCACCCTGGCTGGAGCGGGCGTCAAGCTCGCCATAGGTGACGAACTTGCCGCTGCCGGCCATGACGATGGCCGGCTTGTGCGGCGAGTGTTGCGCGGTGACGTTGGGGTGCATGGCTGTTCAGGTCCGGTAGCGGATCGGCAGAAGTCTTCGAGGCCCGAGACGAAGCTGGCCTTGACCCAGGCCGGATCGCCCGCCAGCTCGATATGCTGCACCCGCGCCAGCAGTTCGGTAAACAGCGCCTGCATCTCCAACTTGGTGAGGAACTTGCCGAGGCAGATATGAGCGCCATAGCCGAAGGCGAGGTGGCGGTTGGGGCTCCGGTCGATGCGGAAGGCGAAGGGATCGTCGAAGGCATCGGCATCGCGGTTGGCGGACCAGTAGGCCATCATCATGCTGTCCCCGGCGCGCACCTGCTTGCCGCCGACTTCGCAGTCTTCCACGGCGGTGCGGAAGAAGTGTTTCACCGGCGAAGTCCAGCGGATCATCTCGTCGATGGCGCGCGGCATCAGCGAGGGGTTGGCGCGCAGCTTGGCCATTTCCGCCGGGTTCTGCAGCAGCGCCAGCAGTCCGCCCGATATCGCCGAGCTGGTGGTGTCATGCCCGGCTGCGGCGATGATCATGTAATAGGCATCGCGCTCCGCCGCGCCGATCGGCTTGCCGTCAATCTGCGCATTGGCGAGGATCGAGGCGACATCGTTGCGCGGATTGGTGCGGCGGTCTTCGGTGGTTTTCGCGAAGTAGGCGCTGAAAGCGGCGGCCGCCTCCATCATCGAGGTCATGCCATCGCCGCCGCCGGCATCGGGATCGGTATTGCCGAAAACCTTGCTCGAAAGCTCCAGCATCAGCGGTTCGTCCTCAGGTGGGACGCCCAGCACCAGCATGATAATCCGCAGCGGGAACCAGGCGGCGACATCCTTGACGAAATCGCAGGTGCCGCCTTTCGCCACCATCCGGTCGATCATGTCCCTGGCGATTTCGTCGATCTTGCCGGACAGCTCAGCCACGCGTTTGGCGGTGAACCAGTCAGCGGTGAGGGCGCGGAAGGCGGTGTGTTCGGGCGCGTCCATGGCGACGAGATTGCGGGCGAAGGTGCTGCTGCCGGTCTGCGCCTGCATCATTTCCTCGTCGGCCCGGGTCACCAGGAACTGGCGTGGCTCGTTGCGGAAATTCTTGACGTTGAGCTCGACCGCCATCAGGTCCTTGTGGCGGGTGACCGCCCAGAACGGCCGGTAATCGCGGGGCTCGCACCAGTGGACGGGATCCTGCTCGCGCAGTTTCGAAAAGCTTTCGTGGAAGAGCTGCTCGTTGGCGTAGGTCGCCGGGTCGCAGATGATATCATCGATATCCGCGGGCAGATCGTTCGACATTCTCGGGTCCTCTCGGGCCATTGCTAGCAACCACCTCCGCTCATGTCGAGCGAAGTCGAGACACCTCGCGCGACGTGTCTCGACTTCGCTCGACATGAGCGGGCTGGGGTTGGTTCAATCAGAATCAGAGCGAATCTAACCCGTCCGCCGAACTTCCTCGACAATTCCGTCCTGCATGTCGGGCGTGGTTCCGTGGAGCAGGAGGTGGTCGACCCCGGCCGCGGCATAGTCCTGCAGCCGTGAAACGCACCGCGCGTTACTGCCGATGACCGCGCCCTCTTCCAGCCATTCGCGCGGCAGCAGCGAGGCGGCGCGGGCCATCGCCTGCCGCTTGTCCTGAGCCGTACCCGTGCCGAATTCCAGCGCGGCGAGGCCTTTTTCGGCGAGGAGGTTCATCGGCGCCTCGCTCCAGCCGTTGGCCTTGATGATCGGTGCGCCAAGCTCGCGGTGCATGAAGTACGAAACCGCCCGCGCTTCCAGCAGATCGATCCTGGTGCCTTCATCGAGGGTGTCGGGCACGGTGACGATGGTGGCATAGATCTTCACCGCCAGAGGATCGCGCCCGGCCGCGCTCGCGGCGTCGCGAACTACCCGGATAGACCGGGCGACGCCCTCGACGGTCAGGAAGGGATGCAGCACCACGCCATCGAAATGCGCGCCCGCCATGGCCAGTGTCTTCGGTCCGAGTGTGCCGAAGATCAGCGGCGGCGGCGTGGCATAGCCCTGTGCCAGCTTGAGCTCGCCGAAATTGCCGGCCGGGCCATTATAGACCACAGTCTCGCCCGCCCAGAGCTTGCGCAGGATCGCGGCATGGTTGGCAAGCCCCTGCAGGTTGGGGGTGTGGATTCCCATCTTGCGCAGGTGCACTTCCAGCCCGCGACCATATCCCAGCACAAAGCGGTTGCCGCTGAGCTGCTGGAGGGTCTGCGCCATTCCCGCCTGAACCAGCGGATGCCTTGTGCCGAAATGGGTGAGGCCGGCGACGAGCTGCACCCGCTCGGTAACCTGGGTAATCGCGCCCATGGTCGCGCCGAGTTCCTTGGTCTCCCAGCGTTCCGACAGGAAAATGCCGCCCAAACCAAGGCTGTCGGCCTTACGCGCCTGGCCGATGCCAGGGCGCGGATCGTCGACCTGGCCGGGAAGGATATAGGAATAGAGCTGTTCGGGCGAAATGCTCATCGGTTGGTCCTGACCTATTTGCCGAGCTTGAACACCCACAGCATGGTACCACCGCGAACCGGTTCTATTTCCGGGGTGAGCAGGCTGACGGTGGCCTCGTGAGGATTGCCGCCGCCGGTGGTCACCGCAACATATTGCTCGCCGCCGGCCAGGAAGGTGACCGGCGCGGCGCTGGGCGAATTGCTCAGCCGGGTTTGCCAGAGCACGTCGCCGGTGGCGCTGTTCGAGGCGCGGAAGGCGAAATCGCGTCCGCCTTCGAACAGCACGCCGCCCGCCGTCGCCAGCGCCGCGCTGATTTCCGAGGCGCGGTGCTGGCGGACCCAGCTGGTCTTGCCGCTGGCGACATCGAGCGCGACCACCTGGCCAAAATTGCCATCGGGGTTCTTGGGCAGCTGCATCCCCCAGTTGACGTCGAACTCCAGCCCCGGCGTCCAGACATGCGACATGCAGCCCTTGAACAGCGTGACATACAGCAGACCTGACGAAGCATCGAAAGAGGTCGCCGGGCGATTGCGCGCGCCGACTGCATGCGGGCAAACGGTGAAGGCCTTGTCCGCGACCGGCTCGAAGGCGGGATTGGTGGTTTTCGCGCCGCTCTTCGGATCAATTCTGGTGACGACATCTTGCAGCCCGAGATCGCGCGAGCCGAGGTACTTGCCTGTCCTGGCGTCGAGGATGTCCATCAGCGCCATCTTGCCCATGGTCATGACCACGCGGCGATTGCGCCCGCCGATGCGGATCGTCGCCAGAGTGCGCTCGAAGGCGAAATCGAGGTCCCAGACGTCGCGCGGGAAGTGCTGGAAAAACCACACCAGCCTGCCTGTCGCCGGATCGATCGCCAGCGTGCTGTTGGTATAGAGCGCTGCCGCCGCTGCCTTCGACTTGGGGCGCGGGGCGAGCAGCGGGGTGGTGTGATAGGTCTGCCCGGCACCGAAATAAACGAGGCCGGTCTCGCGGTCATAGCTGCCGGTGGCCCACACCGATCCGCCGAAGCGCTGGTCGAGCGGGGCGTTGTTCCAGCTGTCACGCTTGCTGCCCGGCCGCTGCAGCGTGTTCAGCCGCCACAGTTCCTTGCCCGTCGCCGCGTCCAGCGCGACGATGAAGCAGCCGCCCGGCTCGCCGCCGCCGGCACAGCCCGACATGCCCTGGATGACTTTGCCGCCGACGATCAGCGGCGCGGCGGACATCTTCAGCGTCTTGTGGAACCCGGTGACATTGTGCTGCCACAACAACTTGCCGCTGCGCATGTCGAGCGCGAGCATGTGGTGATCGTTGGTCGGCACGAACAGAGTTTCGCCAGCCAGCGCCATGCCCGCGGGCTGGCTGACCGGCGGTCCGATCATCACGGTTTCGACGCGGCGCTCGAAGCTCCACAGCTGGTCGCCGCTGGCGGCGTCGGTGGCGGTGACGGTGCCGTTGCTGTTGACGAAGATCACGCCGTCATGGACCAGCGGGGTAATGCCATTGGTCCCCGGATCGAGCGTCTGCGCCCAGGCCAGGGTCAGACGGTGGGCATTGCCGCGGTCTATCGCGGTCAGCGGGCTGAAGCCGTGGGCATCGTCAGTGCGGCGGAAGGCAAGCCAGTCGCCCGGCGGCGGATCGCGCAGCATGGCGTCGGTGACCGGCGTCAGCGCGGCCAGCCGGTCGGCGCGGCGCTGGATGGCGGCCCGGTATCCCGCGTCGCGGTTATCGACCGAATCCAGCACCGGCGGCATCGGCCCGGGCACTTCGCTTACCGTGCGCCGGGGTGTTTCCGGAGAGGCGCTTGCCGCATGAGCATCGGCGGCGAGCAGATAGGCGGCGATGTCGTCATAGACTTTCGCAGGCAAGCCATTCGGATTGGAAGGCGGCATGGTCTTGGCGATATGGTCGCGCAGCTCCGCCGGTTTGCCTGCCCATGCCGCGGTAAAACCCGGCCCGGTCAGCGGCTTGCCGAACTGGCCGACAAGGTTCTCGCCATGGCAGCCGGCGCAATTGGCGAGATAGGCGCTGCGGCCCGGCGAGGGCGCGTCCTGAGCGATGGCCAGCGTGGCACCTAAAGCGATCAACCCCGCCCACAGTCCCGCACCAAGCCACCTAACGGACGAATTGATCGACATAATCGGCTCCCAGCCCCACCCCTGCAAAATGGGCGCGGCATTGTTCGATGCGGGTGAACACATCCTCAACCGATGTGACATTATCTGCCTCATCCAGATAGACCATCGCCCCGTGGATCTGGAACATGGTCAGCATTTCGGCATGGCCCTCGTCGACCACCAGTGTGTGGACATCGCCCGGCGGCTCGAAAATATAGCTGCCGGGCCCTGCTACCCAGTCATGCTCGCGGTAGCGCCAGCTGCCCTTCAGGGTCAGCCCGTGGACCAGACCGGGATGGCGGTGGCGCGAGATCATACCGTGGCCGCGCACCCGGGTCAGTGCGATCCAGTAGCCCTGGCTGACCGAGAGGAACATTGGTCGGAACGCGGCGATCGGGCTGACTTTCACCCACAGCCGCTCGTCGTCGGTGTCAGCTTGCTGGATGAACAGCTCGCTCGCGGCGAGGGGGTCGCGCAGCATCATGGGCGCGCTTTCGGCAGGGCGAAGGCGACGAATGTGTCGCTCAGCGGCGTCGACTGCAGATTGACGTGGCCGCCAGCCGCGACGACCACGAACTGCCGCCCGCTTTTCGGGCTGGTGTAGGTCATCGGATTGGCATTGGCGCTGGCGGGCAGGCGGGCCTTCCACAACTCCTTGCCGCTGGCCGTATCGAAGGCCCGGAACGCGCGCTCCTTGACGCTGCCAATGAAGGTGAGCCCGCTGCGCGTGGTCATCGCCCCGCCGAAGTTCTGCATCCCCATCGGCAGCGGCAGGCCCATCGCAATCCCGAGTGGCCCGCTGTCCTGCGCGGTGCCGAAGGGTCGCGACCACAGCAGCTTGCGGGTCTTGAGATCGACCGCGTGCAGCGTTCCGAACGGCGGCGCCTGGCAGGGCACGTTGAGCGGCGAGAGCAGCCCGGACAGGCGAACGCCATAGGGGGTGCCCTGCATCGGCAAGGGCAGGCTCCAGTCGTGCATGCCCTTGGCATTGGCGTGCAGCCGGTCAGACTCGGCGCGCGGCACCAGCTGCGCGATCGTGCCGTAGTAGAGCGAATTGACGATCATCACCCCGCGTTCGGGATCGACAGCCACG
The DNA here is from genome assembly GCA_963791765.1 of uncultured Alphaproteobacteria bacterium. Lineage (GTDB taxonomy): Bacteria > Pseudomonadota > Alphaproteobacteria > Sphingomonadales > Sphingomonadaceae > Novosphingobium. The sequence continues at coordinate 144,878 of CAWBTL010000002.1, read as the reverse complement.
CCGCCATAGTTCTGCCCGCCGCCGATGCTGGGATAGATCAGCGATTCGTCGAGCCCCGGGGGGGTCATCGACCCGTCGTAGCGCAGCTGCCTGAAGCGGATGCGGCACCACAGCTGATCGAGCGGGGTCAGGCCCCACATCAGTTTCTCGGTCAGCCTTTCGCCCTCGAAACTGGGCATGCCAGTCGAGAAGGGCTGGGTGGGTGAGAGCTTTTCGTCGGGGACATGGCCGCGCTGCGGCACCGGCATTTCCTCGACGCGGGCGAGCGGTTTGCCCGTGCGGCGGTCGAGCACAAACAACTCCCCGCGCTTGGTCGGCTGGGCCAGCGCCGGGACGGACTGGCCGTCGATGCTGGCCTCGAACAGCGTCGGCTGCGCGGGAAGGTCATAGTCCCACAGATCGTTCTGGGTGGTCTGGAACGACCAGCGAACCGCGCCGGTAGCAGCGTCGAGCGCGACAACCGAGCTGCCGTATTTGAGGCTCGCCTCCGAACGTTGCGCACCGAAGTGATCGGGGGTGGAGTTTCCGGTCGGCACATAGACCAGCCCCAGCGCCTCGTCGGCGCTCATCGGGGCCCAGCTGTTGGGGGTGGAGCGGGTGTACCACTGGCCCGGTGGCGGGCCCTTGGCATTGGCCGGATTGCCGGCGTCCCATGCCCAGACGAAAGCGCCGGTCACCGCATCGAAAGCGCGGATTACGCCCGAAGGTTCGTCGGTGCTCTGGTTGTCGGCGACCCAGCCGCCCAGCACGATCTTGCCGCGCACGATCGCGGGTGGAGAGCTCACATAGTAGAAGCCAGGCAGCACCTCGCCCATGCCCTGTTTCAGATCGACGGTGCCGTCTTTGCCGAAGGCTGCGGCAGGGCTTGCCGTTGCTTGCATCAAGCGCGATCAGGCGGGCGTCGAAGGTGGCGGTGATGATCCGCTCCGGGCAGTCCGCCGCGCCGGGTGCGCTGTAGTGCGTAACGCCCCGGCAGGTGGTGACGGTTGACGCACCGGCGGGATCGACCTTGGGATCGAACCGCCATACTTCCTTGCCGCTATCGGGATCGACCGCGATGACCTGATTGGTCTGGGTGCACAGCGTCAGCAGTCCGCCGACCATGATCGGGGTGGCTTCGAGCGGGCTTTGCATGCCGGTCTGGACGACGCCGGTGTGGAAGGTCCATGCGGGCTTGAGACCGGCGACATTGGCCGGGGTGATCTGCGCGAGCGGCGAGAAGCGGGTGCCTGCCGCGTCGCGTCCGAATGCGCCCCATTCGCCGTCCTTGCCGGGAGTGGCGACGGGCGGGGCGGCAAGCGCGACCGAGGCGACATCGTCCGGGCCGGGGCCGAGTGCAGCGCCCAGATTGACCGCGATCATCGCGAGGCCCGCCAGCACCGGGGCCCAGGCCGCGCGGCCGATGGCGCGGCGAATGCCTGGCAGCAGGAAGGCCATTGCGAACACCGCCGGGCCGACCAGCCGCGGCATCAGCTGCCAGCCGTCGAGACCCACTTCCCACAGCGCCCACACCAGGGTCACCAGCAGGAAGCCCGCATAGACCAATGCGCCCGATCCACGCGCGCGCCAGGTCAACCAGCCGGCCACAAAGGTCGCCAGCCCGCCGATCAGGTAATAGGGCGATCCGCCCAGCGTCAGCAGTCGCGCTCCTCCCAGGGCAATTACCGCGCCGATCAGGAGCAACAGTCCGCCAAGCAGGCGCGCCGTCAGTGGGGGCTGCGCAGCCAAGACTATGACGCCAGTTGCTGGCGCACGAAGCTGCCGATTTCGGCCATGCTGCTCGCGGCTTCGGGCAGGAACGGGAAGATCGTCCATATGTGGACCATGTCGTCGGGGTAACTGGTGGTCGCACTGCCGCCCGCTGCCTTGACGCTGGCAGCGAGCCGGACGACGTCGTCGCGCAGCACTTCGCTGTTGCTGACGGTCAGGTACAGCGGCGGCAAACCGTGGTGCTGGCCCCACAGCGGCGAGGCGCGCGGGTGTTCGTGCGGATCGATCTCGCCGATATAAACCTTGCCCATGGTCACGATCATGTTCTGGTCGATCAGCGGATCGACGTGCCTGTTGGTCTCGCAGCTCTCGCCTTCGCCGGCCAGATCGAGCAGCGGCGATATCGCCACGCCCCCCGCCGGGCTTGGCCCGCCCGCATCGCGCACCGCCATCAGCGTCGCCAGGCACAGCCCGCCGCCCGCCGAATCGCCGCTGACGATGATCGAACCTGGCTGCCATTGCCGCGCCGCCCAGTTGTAGGCCGTCAGCGCATCGTCGGCAGCGGCGGGGTAGGGGTTCTCGGGCGCCAGCCGGTAATCGGGCAGCAGCACCGTCGCCCCGGTTGCAGCCGAGAGGCGGCAGGCGAATTCGCGGTAGGCATTGGCCGACCCCATCATGTAGCCGCCGCTGTGATAATGGATCACCAGCTTAGCAGGATCCGCTCCGGACACCGCGACCTTGAGGCAGGCGACGCCATCGGCATCCACCGCCTCGATCACGGCATCGGCGGGCAGCGCGAACGAGCCGCACATCTTCTCGAACAGCTCGCGCCATTCAGGCACGGGAGCATCGACGCCGGGAATGGTGGCCTTGAACAGTTCTACCGCGCGATCATGCTCTGCACTTGCCATCAGACTGCTCCCACCGGTTGTTTGTGCGCTGCCGCCATCGCCCGTGCCTTGCCCATCACCTCGCTGCTGAACAGCTTTAGCGAGCTGTGCGCCTCGTCGCGGGTCATGCCGCCATAGAAGAAGCACCCGGCCATGCTGATCTCCGGACCCAGAAAGGCCAGCCGTTCTTCCACTCGATCGAGGATCTGCCTGGGCGAACCGACACCCAGCTGGCATTTGACATAGGCCTCGGCAGCCGCTTCGATCCCGGCGGCGCGCAGTGCTTCGGCACCCTCGGCATAGGCGGTGTAGCCCTTGGTCTTGGCGAAATGATCGCCGTCAAATTCGTAGTGGCGCACGACGGTGCGATAATAGTTGGAGGTGTATTTCATGCCCAGCTCGAACGCCTCGTCGGCGCTTTCGCGGACCAGGTAGAAATCGTCCATGATGATGTGCGGGGTCTTGCCGGGGTGGTGCTCGCGGAAAGCGTCGAGGTAGCAGTTGAACAGCGGCATCATCGCCGGGGTCGGCTGGGTGATGAAGCTCAGAAGTTTCGCCCCGATCGTTCCGGCAACCGTGGCAGAATTGGGCGACATGCCGACCGAGCAGAAATCGTCGGCCATGCTGGCGCGCGGCTTTGGGTGGATCGGGGTGGCACCCTGCGGGTAGAACGGCCCGTCGCCCTCGATCACGCCGCTTCGCAGCGCTTCGAGCACCATCGGCAGCGCTTCGTCAAAGCGGCCGCGCGATTCGTCCATCGGAATGCCGAAATGGGCATATTCCATCTTCGACAGCCCGCGACCGAAACCGGCGATGCAGCGGCCATTGCTGAGGTGATCGAGCATCGACAGCTTCTCGGCAACCCGCAGCGGATCGTTCCACGGCAGGATCACCGCGCCCAGGCACAGCTTGATCGTGCTGCTGCGCCCCGCCAGCCAGGCCAAGGGCATGAAGTTATCGGGACAGGCCGAATAGTCGATGTCGAAATGGTGCTCGGGCGAGCAGCAGATGTCGAAGCCCAGCCCCTCGACCTGCTCCATCAGCCAGATCTCGTCCTGGACGAATTGCTGCCCGCTGCGGGTGACACCGGGGTCCTGCCACACCGGCGTATAGACCATATCCATGGACGGCATCCTCTCGACTCTTTTCTGATTGGACGGCAGCTAACCCGAAAAAACATCGGATTGCAAGTCAGCCTCCGCCATGGCGTGCATGGTAGGCCGCCGCGCCGGTGGCCTCGACTGCCTCGTGGTTTCGCAGATTGTGCAGCCAGTCGGTCTCGCTGGCAGTGCTGGTGCCGTCGGCCAGGTCGCGGATGCGGTTGTAGTTATAGGATATGCCGCTCTGCACCTGCGCGATGAAATGCGTCATGTCGTCGGCATCGGCCATGGCCTCGCGGGGGATGTGGGGCGCACGATCGGGCGAGGGGGCCTCGGCGATCCTGCCGCTGAGAAGCCCGGCGGCCACCGCCGGGTTGGCGCAGAACGGGCGGCCGATCCCGATCACGTCAAGCGCCCCAGATGCCAGCGCGGCATCCATCCCGGCGCGGCTGCGGAAGCCGCCGGTGACCATCAGCGGCACTTTGGTGTGCGGCCGGATCCGGTCAGCGAAGGCCATGAAATAGGCCTCGCGCGCGACAGTGCTGGCACGGCGTTCAGGCTGCGGCGAATCCGGATTGCTCACTCCGACCATTTCCATCGATTTGTAATTGCCGCCCGAAATCTCGAGCAGGTCGATCCCGGCCTCCTCCAGCCAGCCGATAACCGTCAGTGCCTCGTCCTCGCTGAAACCGCCTTTCTGGAAATCGGCGGAGTTGAGTTTGACCGAGACGGCGAAGTCCGGGCCGACGGCCTGCCTGGCAGCCCGCACCGCCGAAACCAGCAGCCTTGCCCGGTTTTCCAGGCTTCCGCCCCATTCGTCGCCGCGCTGATTGGTTAGCGGCGAGAGGAACTGCGAGTTGAGATAGCCGTGGGCGGCGTGGATCTGCACGCCGCCAAAGCCGCATTCGCGCACTTCCCCGGCGACATAGGCGAAGCGGTCGACCAGATCCTCGATCTCGGCCACGGAAAGCGCCCGGGTCATCGCCTCGCTGCCGGTCTGGAGCGGAACCGCCGAGGGGCCGACGAACTGCTCTGCGCCCAGACCGGCCTGACGACCGGGGTGGTTGACCTGCACCCAGCACTGAGCGCCGTGTGCGGTGGCCGCGGCGGCAACTTCGCGCAGCATTCCTCGATCATGGCCGATATCTCCGCCGCGCTCGACGATCACATTGCGCGGTCGCTCCAAAAAGCGGTGGTCGATCAGGACATTGCCGGTGAGCAGCAGCCCGGCGCCGCCTTTGCCCCACAGCTCGTAAAGCCGGACATTGCGAGGCGTGGCGCGGCCCTGGTCATCGGCCAGCCCTTCGGTCATGGCGGCTTTGGCAATGCGGTTGGACAGCACGGTGTTGCAGGGCAGCGTAAGCGGATCGGACAGGCGAGCGGGCACATCTATCTCCAGGGCCATATTGTTTCGCTGCATGATGTGCCGGGAATTTTGGAGAAGTCGAATCATTTTCGGAAAACCGTTCGAACGATGCTGCGACGACGTAGTTTTGGGCCGTTATCAAGGTCGGGTGCCGCCCTCCACAGGCGGATAGGCTCGTTCCGTAGCGGAAAGGCCCGTATGTCGGCACGCGCGGGCGACGAGGAATTGTCGCAACATGATGCAATTCGGCAACAGCATCTGACATACTTGATGGAGCTTGCGCGGTCTTGGAAGCCAGTCAGTTCCGTGAGTTATCGACGGAAAGCAGGTGGAACAAGGGTTTGGGGCAGAACCGGAAAATCATAAATCTGTGTACGATTTCTCGAAATCCGGCCTTTCCAGTTGACATCCCGCATGAGCAAATTACCAATGAAACATCGGAAAAGTTTTCTGCGGAATGTCGAACGATCCGCACTCAGGGAGGAAGACAGATGAAATCCAGGTTCAATATGCTTGCATGCGGCTCGGTGCTGGCGTTGATGGCGAGCGCCGTTCCCGCGTTTGCGCAGGATGTAGCAGACGATACTGCCGCCGAAGAATTGGGCGATATTATTGTTACCGCCAACAAGCGCGAGCAGAACCTCAACGACGTCGGCCTGACCATCACCGCGATGGGCCGCGAACAGCTGGCCGAACGCAAGATCGTCTCGCTCGAAGACGTGGCCAGCATCGTTCCGGGCCTGACCTTCACTCCCTCGACCACCAACACTCCGATCTTCACCCTGCGCGGCGTCGGCTTCAACGAAAGCTCGCTGGGCGTCTATCCGGCGGTCAGCGTCTATATCGATCAGGTGCCGCTGAGCTTCCCGGTGCTGGGCAGCCACTCGGCCTACGATCTTGAGCGCGTCGAAGTGCTCAAGGGTCCGCAGGGCACGCTGTTCGGCCAGAACTCCACCGGCGGCGCGATCAACTATGTCGCCGCCAAGCCGACCGACACGCTGACCGCCGGCGGCGACATCAGCTACGGCCGCTTCAACCAGATTGACGGCAACGCCTTCATCAGCGGCCCGATCGGCGAAAACGCCGGCTTCCGCATTGCCGTAAACGGCCTGCGCTCAGACGACTGGCAGAGAAGCTACACCCGCGATGACGGCAACGGCGGGCAATCCTACATCGCCGGCCGCCTGACCTTCGAAGTCAGGCCGAGCGACTCAGTCACCCTCAACATCAGCGGCAACGCCTGGCGCGACAAGTCGCAGCCGCAGGCGCAACAGCTGATTGCAGTGCATGAGCAGGTGAGTAATGCCGGCGGACCGGGAACTCCCTCATCTGCGCCGGTGTTTAATGCCCAGCGCAATTATCTGTCGCCGGAAATCGGGGCGGGAGTTTGCCCGGCGGTGCCGGCAGCTTGCTCGGCACAGCTGAACTATCAGTTTTCCCCGTTCGATCCGCGCAGTGCAGATTGGTCGACCATGCGGCTCGATCCGGAAACGGCGACCCAGCTTGGTGCTGCCGGCGGTTACGGAATCGTGATCGGTTCTGCCACGGCAACCAATTTCGATCCGATGGCGGATCGCAAGTTCTGGCAAGGTGCATTTCGTGCAGATATCGAATTTGGCGATATCACGTTGACTTCGATGACGTCATACGCGGATTTCAAGCAGGACATGCGCACCGATGGCGATGGCATGGCGCTTGTTGCCTATGACTTGCAGAGCAACCATGGTGAGATACAATCATTCAACCAGGAGCTGCGCCTTGCCAACGATCCGACATCGAAGCTGCGCTGGCTGATCGGCGGTAATTATGAAGACAGCAAAACTCTGGAAGACCAGATGTTGCGCTATTATGCCAACTCGAACCACTATCCGAATAACCTTTTCATCAATGCCAGCGGCGACAGGCTGAGCCAGAAAATCAAGAATTATGCCGCTTTCGGCAACATTGAATTCGATGTCAGCGAGCAGCTCACTTTCAAGGCGGGTGCGCGCTACACGAGCTCAAAGATCGACGCAATCAACGCCGCATACACGCAACGTTTCGGCAATGTGGATCCGCTGTTCAACATTATCGGAGGGATTGGCGGACTGCCGTTCACGCCAATCATCTTCTCGGACAGCTACACACTGAATTCCACTCCCCCTGCGGGATTTCTTCATCCTGACGTAACGATCAATAGCCCCACAGCCTCAGGTATTGCGGGTCTGGGTATCCCGGGTATCCCGCTTGATGCAACGCTCAAGCAGGACAACGTCTCGTGGCGTGTCGGCCTTGATTTCAAGGCGTCGGATGACATCCTGCTCTATGCCAACGTCTCGCGTGGCTACAAGGCGGGCAGCTTCCCGGCGCTTGCTGCCGCGGCCTATATCTCGGCTCTGCCGGTGGTGCAGGAATTGGTGACGGCGTTTGAAGCGGGGTTCAAGGCATCGCTTGGCGACGGGCTTGTCCAGTTCAATGGTGCCGCCTTCTACTATGATTACAAGGACAAGCAGGTTCGCGGCAAGTTGCTAGACCCGATCTTCGGCACGCTCGACACACTCGTCAATGTACCGAAATCTCGCATTTTCGGTGTGGAAGCGGATGTCACCGTTCGTCCTACGCCCGGCCTGACGATTTCCGCTGCCGCAACCTACCTCGATTCGAAAATCAAGGAGTACACCGGCTTCGATATCTTCGGTGGCATTGCGAATACGGGCACCGAACTTATAGATACAGATAACATCCCCGACTTTGGCCTGCCGGAGAATCTTGCCGGCAACGTCCTGCCCTACACGCCGAAGTTCTCGGCTTCGGGCAACATCGATTTTCGTCCCAATCCGGACGGCGCGACGCCGTTCTTCGGGGTGACGATGAACTACAAGTCGGGCCAGGATGCCGCGATCGGCGGGGGCAACACCACTCTGCCGACCGGTCCGCGCTACCGCATCGCTCCGGGTGTCGGGCCTTATCCCTACACCATCAAGGGCTATGCCACGGTCGATGCGCGGCTTGGCTATGAGGCCGAAGATGGCAAGTGGCGGGTGATGCTCTGGGGCAAGAACATCTTCAACAAGTACTATTGGACCGCGGTCGTGCCTGCGAGCGACTCGTCGGCGCGGTTTGCTGGCAAGCCGGCGACCTATGGCATCACCTTCGGCTTCAAGTTCAGCGGTGACGACGAGCCGATGCCGGCCCCGGTTGCCGTTGCGCCTCCGCCGCCCCCGCCGCCGCCGCCGCCTCCCCCGCCGCCTCCGGTAGCGGAATGCAACAAGGGTCCGTACATCGTGTTCTTCGACTGGAATAGTTCGGACATATCAGCAGAGGCCGCGACCATTCTCGACTCTGCGGTAACTTCCTATGGCAGCTGCGCCAGCGTGCCGGTGATGCTGGCAGGCTATGCCGACCGTTCGGGCAGCGCCACCTACAACAAGGGCCTGTCGGAGCGCCGCAACACCTCGGTGCGCGGTTATCTCGGCGGACGCGGAATTCCCGACACTGCCATCAGCAGCCAGGGCTTCGGCGAAGACAACAACCGGGTGCCGACTGCCGACGGTGTCCGCGAACTGCAGAACCGCCGGGTTGAAATCACCTACGGGCCCGGCTCGGGCAACTGAGCTCCGGCCGTCTTGAATACCAGAAGGGGGTCGGCGAAATCCGGCCCCCTTTTTTTCGACATAGAGCAATGTCAATGCGAGCAACTTGCGAAAGATATGCGAAACGCCAATCCCCTCTCCCCGGCGGCGAGAGGTAGCGAAGCTTGCTCCTTCAGGGGCTAGCGAAGCTGGGTGAGGGGCTCGACGTCCGGAGGGCAGAACCCCCTCTCCAACGCCGGCTAGGCAACACGTTGCCAAGCCTTCGTACCCTCTCCTCCACGGGGAGAGGGAGAAGCGAGCCACAAATTGCGCAACTCGTTCAAGAGGATCGGTGCGACGATGAAACGGATAATTTGCACGGTGTCGGTTACCCTTGCTCTCGCATTCGCGGCAGCGTTGCCGGGGCCGCTCGCCGGGCAGCAGCAGATCGCCGGTCCTCCGCAGATTGATGGCGCGGCGCTCTATCAGGCGCAATGCGCGGGGTGCCACGGCAAGGACCTCAAAGGTGCGATGGGGCCGCCGATTGCGGGCGAGGGCTTTGCCGCTCGCTGGCGCGAAGCTGGCTTCGATGCGCTGGCTGCGAAAATCCTCAAAACCATGCCGCCGACCGCCCCCGGCACGCTCGCGCCCGATGTCAACCGCGCGATCACCGCGCATGTCGCTGCCGTCAATGCCATTGCCATGGATGGTTCCGCCCAGCCTGCACCAGTTCTCGCCAGCGAGGGCGATGCGCCCAAGCCCGACGGCAACCTCGATCAGGTGATCAGTCACGACGAGACCTGGAAAGCAGTGATGGACGCCCGCGCGGCGCGGCTGGCCGGGCTGTCCACCGTCACCGAAGCGATGCTGCGCAACCCGCCCGAGGGGGACTGGCTGCAATGGCGGCGCACCGATGACGGCCACGGTTTCAGCCCGCTCGCCCGGATCAACTCCGCCAATGCCGGCGATCTCGTGCTGGCGTGGTCGGCACCGCTCGCCAACGGCTCGAACGGCATCACTCCGCTCGCCCATGACGGGGTGCTGTTCGCCAACTCCAACGGCAGCGTGCAGGCCTTCGACGTCAAGACCGGCGATCCGCTGTGGTCGTTCGACCGCCCGGTCACCATCCCGATGTTCGGCGCGCCCGCCAGCCAGCCGCGCGCCATCGCCATCTACGGCGACAACCTGATCGTGCCGACCATCGACAACCACATGCTCGCGCTCGACATGCGCAGCGGCAAGCTGGCGTGGGACCGCTACATCGAAAAGCCCAAATCGACGCTGCGGATCAACGGCGGCCCGATGGTGGTACGCGGCAAGATCATCCAGGGAATAACCGGATGCGCCGGGGCGGAAGAGCCGGGGAGCTGCTTCATCGTCGGCCTCGATGCCAAGACCGGCGCGGAAGCCTGGCGTTTTTACACCATCCCGCGCAAAGGCGAGCCCGGTTTCGACACCTGGAACAACGCTCCCGTAAACAAGCGCAACGGCGGCTCGGTGTGGGTTGCCGGCACCTATGATGCAGTCAACAACAACGTCCTGTTCGGCGCGGGCCAGACCTATCACATCGCGCCGCTGATGGAGCCGGGCAAGGGCAAGAACAACGCGCTCTATACCGATGCAACGCTGGCGCTGAACCCCGATACCGGCAAGCTCCGCTGGCATTACCAGCACATGCAGCGCGACGTGTGGGATATGGACTGGGTGTTCGAGCGTCAGGTCGTCGAGCTGCCGGGCAAGAACGGGCGGGTGCGCCGCGCGGTGATGACCATGGGCAAGCTGGGCATCCTCGACGTGCTCGATGCGAAGACGGGCAGGTACATATCGTCCTTCGACGCGGGCTTGCAGAACCTGGTCACCCGGATCGATCCCGCGACCGGCAAGAAGATCACCGATCCTGCGCTGGAGCCGGAGCCGGGCGTGCTCAAGAAATTCTGCCCCTATGCCACCGGCGCGCGCAACTGGCCGGCGACCAGCTTCGATGCGCGCAGCGGCACGCTGTTCATGCCCTATTTCAACGATTGCATGAACTACATGTGGATGAAGGGCGAGGACTTCGACATTCGCTATGGCGTCGATGTGCCGAAGAACAATCCCGGCAAGATCGGCGGGATGATGGCCATCGACGTCACCGGCAAGGTGCAGCGCTGGAACAGCCGCCAGCGTGCGCCAACCTCGGCGGCGGCGCTGGCGACGGCGGGCAATGTCGTGTTCGGCGGCGGCCGCGACCGCTGGTTCAAGGCCTATGACGCCCCCACTGGCGCGGTGCTGTGGCAGGTCCGGCTCGACCAGATGCCAAGTTCGACCCCGATCACCTTTACCGCCGACGGCGAACAATATGTTGCGGTTACCACGGGCGGCGGCAATTCGGTCGATATTCTGGTTTCGACCCTGACCCCCGAAATCGAAGCGGCGAGTGGCGGAGTGCGGCTGTGGGTGTTCAAGCTGAAAGGCAAGTGAGGAGCGGTCCGGCGCGATGATCAGGCTGGTCCATCTGCTGAAACGCCAGCCCGGCCTGTCCGGTGAAGCGTTCGACGAACGCTGGCGGGACAAGATTGGTCCGGCCTTCGCCGCCGAGCAAGTCCAGCTAGCTATGCTGCGCCACGTCCAGACCTGCCGCTCCGCCGATACCGCACCGCTCGAAGAGGCTGCGCAGGAGGATCGCGGGGCGATGCTGCCGCCCGCCGATGGAATTGCCGAAACATGGTGGGCTTCCGAAGAGGCGCTGGCGGATGTGCTGGCCTCGGGGAAAGCGCGGCGGGGGCTTGAGCAGCTTGCCGGTGCGATGGCGGAACTGGCCGATCCCTCTGCTTCGTCGCTGTGGCTGGCGCATGAATATCCGCAGGTCGCGACTTCACCGACGCGCATCGTCGCAGGCGCGCGGAGCGGTGTGGTCAAGGTCCACTTCGCGCTGCGGCCGCTGGGGCATCTGGATGAGGCGGAGGCACAGAAATACTGGCTCACCCGGCACGGACCGGTGGTGCGCAGCCACGCCCCGGCGCGCGGCGCGCTGGCCTATTGCCAGGTCCACCGCATCGATAGCCCGCTCACCGCCGCACTCTCCGCGATCTTCGGCTCACCGGCGGGAGACTTCATCGGCCACGCCGAAGCCTGGTTCGACCGCTCGGTCCCGCGCTCCGGGCCGGAAGCCGACGCCGCCAAGGCTGCCGCCGTCGCCGACGAGCGCAATTTCATCGACTGGACCCGCTCAAGCTTCCTGGCAGGCAAGGAACGCATATTCGTGGAGCGCGACTGGTGACGGCTACTGGCAAACTGGCGGGGCAGGTGGTGTGGATCACCGGGGCCGGGCGGATGCGCGGGATCGGATCGGCGGCGGCGCGGCGGATCGCGGCGGAAGGCGGCGACGTGCTGGTCAGCGCGATTGCCCGTGCGCCCGGCGAACTGCCCGAACATGAGCAGGCGGCAGGCTGGTGCGGGGTGGAATCGCTCGCCGAAGAGCTGCGCTCGCTCGGTGTCCGCGCACTGGCGATGGACTGCGATGTCACCAATGCCGCGCAGGTCGATGCCTGCGCCGCCGCCGCCACCCGCGAGCTTGGACCGCTGACCGGGCTGGTCAACAATGCCGGTGTCGCCAGCGAGGCCGGCTCGGCCCCGATCGCGACGATGGACGATGATCTGTGGTTCAGGACCATCGATATCAATCTCAATGGTGTCTACCGCTGCTGCAAGGCGGCTGTGCGGGCGATGCTGGAACACGGCCAGGGCGGGGCCATCGTCAACCTGTCCTCGCTCGCCGGGCGGTTCGGCCTGCCCAATTACGGCGGCTATTGCGCCAGCAAGTTCGGCGTAGTCGGGCTGACCCAGCAGCTCGCGGGGGAAGTCGCGCGTGATGGCATCCGCGTCAACTGCGTCTGCCCCGGCTCGATCGACAGCGATATGCTCGACGGCACCATCGCCCGCAAGGCCGCCGCGGCCGGCATCGGCTTCGACGAGTTCAAGGCGACCTACAACCACGCCATCATCCCGATGGGACGCCGCGGCAAGGTTGAGGAACTGGGCGCAGTCATCGCCTTCCTGCTCGGCCCCGACGCCAGCTACATCACCGGGCAGACTCTCAATGTCGATGGTGGTTACCGGATGGATTAGGGGGGCGGCATCGCCCTCTCTCCCTTCAGAGGCTGCGCTATCGCATATTCACCACAACGCTCATTTGTTCGTCATCCTGAATTTGGAGAGAATTGCGAGTATGCGACTGCCTCCCCCACGAGAGAGGGAAGGGCTGGCCGATATTCGGCAGGGCAGTGCGATTTCCGCTTTGACCCGGCACGCGGTCTGGGTAGGGTGAAAAACCCGAAGGAAAGTCGAATATGTCCACGCATCCATTCCTCGATGGCGAGGTCAAACCGCTGTTCATCGACGGCGAACACCGGCTCGCGCGCAGCGGCGAAAGCTTTGACTGTATCGATCCCTCGACCGGACGGGTGCTCACCCGGGTGGCGCGCGGCGATGCGGCGGATATCGACGATGCGGTGGCCGCCGCGCGGCGCGCTTTCGAGGGGGAATGGCGAAGCTGGAAGCCGTTCGACCGGCAGGCGCTGATGCTCGATGTCGCCGCCGCGATCGACCGGCGCTTCGATGATCTTGCCCGGCTCGAATCGATGGACATGGGTGCGCCGCTATCGCGCACTACGACCTTCCGTCGCTGGATTCAGCACACCTTCCGCTATTACGCGTCGCAGGCGCTCTCCATCCGCGGCGATGTTCTGTCCAATTCGGCGCCGGGCGATTACCTCAGCTATTCGCTCAAGCTGCCGCTGGGTGTGGTTGGCGCGGTGATTCCGTGGAACGGGCCGCTGATCACCCAGCTGTGGAGCATCTGCCCGGTGCTGGCGACCGGCTGCACGCTGGTGCTCAAGCCCGCCGAGGAGGCGCCGCTCTCGGCGCTGATGATGGCCGAAATCCTGCATGAGGCCGGAGTGCCCAATGGCGTGATCAATGTCGTTCCCGGACCGGGGCCGACTGCCGGGGCGGCGCTGGCCGCGCATCTCGATGTCGACAAGATCGCCTTCACTGGATCGACGATGACTGGCCGCAAGATCATCGAGGCTTCAGCGGCGAACATGAAGCGAGTTGCGGTCGAACTTGGCGGCAAGTCACCCGATATCGTCTTTGCCGACGCCGATCTGGACAAGGCCGCAACCGGGGCGGCGATGGCCTGTTTCATGAACACCGGCCAGGTCTGCTATGCGGGCACGCGGCTGTTCGTGCAGCGGCCGATCTATGACGATTTTGTCGAGCGGGTTGCGGCCGTCGGGCGTTCGCTCAAGGTTGGGCCGAGCCTTGATCCGACCAGCCAGCTCGGGCCACTGGCCTCGTCGATGCAGCTGGACAAGGTGACGGGCTATTTCGACATCGCTCGCGCCGATGGCGCCCGGATCGTGTCGGGCGGCGAGCGGCTTGGCGGCGAACTGGCCGAGGGCTTCTTCGTTGCTCCGACAGTGCTGGCCGATGTCGATAATTCGATGCGCGTCGCGCGCGAGGAGATTTTCGGACCGGTGCTTTCGGCGATCCCCTTCGACAGCGAGGAGGAGGTCATCGCCATGGCCAACGACACTTCTTATGGTCTTGGCAGCGGGGTGTGGACGCAAAATCTTGGCCGCGCCCACCGCGTCGCCCGCGCGCTGCAGGCGGGAATGACCTGGACCAACTGCTATGCCGTCACCGATCCGGGGGTGACTATGGGCGGTGCCAAGCAGAGCGGATACGGGGTCAAGGGCGGTCCCTGGCACCTCGACGAATATCTGCTGAACAAGACCGTGTGGATGAACATCGCCGGGGAATGAGCCAGTCATGAGTGAAAGTAAATTCGACGTCATCGTCGTCGGCGCGGGTTTTGCCGGGGTCTACATGATCCACCGGCTGCGCAAGGCCGGCTTTTCGGCCACGGTGATAGAGGCCGGATCGGACGTCGGCGGGACCTGGTACTGGAACCGCTATCCCGGCGCGCGCTGCGATGTGCACAGCCTCGAATATTCATTCGGCTTCGACGAGGAACTCCAGAGCGAATGGGTGTGGCCGGAACGCTTCGCCCCGCAGAGCGAAATCCTGCGCTACATCCAGCACGTCGCCGACCGCTTCGATCTGCGCCGCCATATCCGCTTCAACACCAGGGTCACCGCCGTCAGCTTCGATGAAGCATCGGCAAGCTGGACGGTGACGACCGACAAGGGCGACAGCCTGGTGGCGGGCAGCGTGGTCATGGCGACGGGATGCCTGTCCAATGCGCGGCTGCCGGACATTGCGGGGATCGAAAGTTTTGCCGGGCCAGTCTATCACACCGGGCAATGGCCGGGCGATGGCGTCGACTTTACCGGCCAGCGTGTCGGCGTGATTGGCACCGGATCGTCGGGCATCCAGGCAATCCCCTGCATCGCCGAGCAGGCCAGCCATGTTACCGTGTTCCAGCGCACCCCCCACTACAGCGTGCCGGCCCGCAATTTCCAGTTTCCCGACGAGTACATCGCCGATTGGAAAGCGAACTACCCCCAAAAACGGGTCAACGCCCGCAACACGCGGGTGGGCGTGCTCCACGATTTCGGCAAAGGAACCTGGGACCAGGCCGACCCGCAGTGGCGCATCGAGGAGATGGAGCGGCGCTGGATCAAGGGCGGCAACAATTTTATGTATGCCTTCACCGATGTGCTGTCGAACCCCGAGACCAACCGCGAGGTTGCCGATTTCGTGCGCACCAGGATCGCCGGAATCATCAAGGACCCGGTCACGCGGCAGAAGATCATGCCGGTCGATTATCCCATCGGCACCAAGCGGCTGTGCATCGACACGGATTACTACGAGACCTTCAATCGCGACAATGTGACCCTGGTCGATCTGCGCAGCGAGCCGTTCAGCCACATGACGGCCAGCGCCATGGTCACCAGCAAAGGCGAGTATCCGCTCGACGCACTGGTCTGCGCCACCGGTTATGATGCGATTACCGGCTCGCTCAACGCCATCGCCATAAAGGGACGCGGCGGGCAGATGCTGCGCGACTTGTGGGCCGACGGGCCGCACACCTATCTGGGGCTGTCGGTCGCGGATTTTCCCAATCTGTTCATCGTCACCGGCCCGCTCAGCCCGTCGGTGTTCAGCAACATGGTGCTGTCGATCGAGCACGACGTCGAATGGATCGTCGATTGCCTCGAATGGATGCGCGAGCATGGCGTTACCGCTTTCGAGGCGGATGCGGGCGCGCAGGAAGACTGGGTGCGCCACGTTGCGGACCTTGCCGAGGGCACGCTCTTCACCCAGGCCAACAGCTGGTACATCGGTGCCAATGTCCCCGGAAAACCGCGGGTGTTCATGCCCTATCTGGGCGGAGTTGATGCCTATCAGGCCAGGTGCCGCGAAGTGGCAGCGGGCGGCTATACCGGGTTCCGGTTCGAAAAAGCGGAGGCGATGTCGTGAAGGGCTGGATGGTAGTGGCGGCCAATGAACCGCTCGAAGAAATCGAAATGCCGACGCCGGTACCTGAGGGCAGCGAAGTGCTGATCGAGGTCACCCACTGCGGGGTGTGCCATTCGGACCTGCATTTCTGGAAGGGCGAATACAACATGGGCGGCGGCAAGGTGATGCCGCTGTCGCAGCGCGGGGTCACCCTGCCGCGCGCGCCTGGCCACGAGGTTGCCGGTCGGGTGGTGGCGCTGGGACCGGATGCGAGCGGAGTCGAGATCGGCGATCTGCGCGTGGTCTATCCCTGGCTCGGCTGCGGGACATGCGAGGAATGCAACAGCGAGCGCGACAACATGTGCCTGGTGCCGCGCGGCATCGGCGTGGTCCGCCACGGCGGTTTCGCCAGCCATGTGGTGGTGCCGCATGCGCGCTATCTGTTCGATCCGGGCAATCTGGATCCGGCGCTTGCGGCGACTTATGCCTGCTCGGGGCTGACCTGTTATTCGGCGGTGAGCAAGGTGCTGCCGCTGGTTTCCGGCAAACCGGTGCTGATCATCGGGGCGGGGGGCATCGGGCTGATGATGATCGCCATGCTCAGGGCCTTCGGGCACGACAACATCGTCGTCGTCGATATCGATCCGGCCAAGCGCGAATCGGCGCTTGCAGCAGGGGCGTCGCTGGTGGTGGACGGTAACGTGGAGGATTTGGCGGCAAGTGTCATCGCCGCTTGCGGGCCGGTTGCTGCGGCCTTCGATTGCGTCAACCGTGACAGCACTGCCCGGGCGGCGCTCGATGCGCTGGCCAAGGGCGGCAAGCTGGTGCTGGTAGGCGTGGCGGGCGGCGATCTGACCCTGTCGCTGGCGGGCATGATCTTCCGCTCGCACTCGGTCATGGGCAATCTCACCGGATCGCCGGCAGACCTGCGCGCGGTGCTGGCGCTGGCCAATGAGGGCAAGCTGGAAGCGACTCCGATCACCTGCTGCCCGCACGATAGTGCCAATCAGGCGCTGCTCGATCTCAAGCAGGGCAAAGTCACCGGCCGGGCGGTACTGGTCCGCAATTCGTGGTAAGTCGGCACCAGCTCGCTCCCCCGCCCGGCCACCCATAGGATACCATAACTGGGTGGCCGGGCGGGGGAGCGGGCTGGTGCCGATCCGGCGTGAGCCGGAAAACTCTACAGGGAGAATACCGATGCTTGACAGCAACCGCCTCGACGGAAAGTGCGCGCTCATCACCGGCGCTGGCGGAGAGATCGGCAGCGCCACGGCGCGGCTGATGGCGGCGCGGGGTGCGCGCATTGTTGCGGTCGATCGCGATGCCGCGGCGCTCGATGCACTGGGGGTAGAGCTGGGTGTGGCGATGCTGGCAGGCATCGTCGCCGATGTTACCGACGAGGCAGCGGTGCAAGGCTATGTGGCCCAGGCCAAGGCTGCGGGCGGGCGGATCGACGTGTTCTTCAACAACGCCGGGATCGTCGGTCCGGTCCACAAAGTGCCCGACTTCCCGCTCGACGATTTCCAGCGAGTGCTGGCCATCAACGTCACCGGCGTGTTCCTGGGCATGAAGCACGTCATCCCGGCGATGCTGGAAGCGGGCGGGGGCAGCATCATCAACACCTCTAGCACTGCGGGCCTGCGCGGAACCGGCGGGCTTTGCGCCTACATCGCCAGCAAGCACGCGGTGATCGGCCTGACCCGCACTGCTGCCGACGAATGGGCGGCGCATGGCATCCGTATCAATTGCGTCAATCCCGGACCGATCGAGGGCCGGATGATGCAGCACATCGAACGGGGCCTGATGCCGGGCGACAACGGCGCGGTTGCCGAAGCCATCGCCGCCGCCAACCCCGCGCGCCGCTATGGCCTGCCCGAGGAAGTTGCCACCCTGGTGGCCTTCCTCGCCTCGGACGATGCCCGCTATATCCACGGTGCGGTGCATGCGGTGGATGGCGGACGGACGGCGGTTTGAGTTCGAGCGTTGCACGGACTTGCCCTCTCCCCTCCAGGGGAGAGGATACGAAGGCTTGCAAGCTTGCTTGCTAGCCGTAGTTGGAGAGGGGCCTCTGCCCTCTCGAGGTCGCACACCCCTCTCCAAGCTTCGCTAGCCCAAGAAGGGGCAAGCTGCGCTATCCTCTCCCCTCAAGGGGAGAGGGCGAGTGGAGCTGAAGCCCCCTAATCGCCGTCGAAGATCAATATCTCCGTATCGGCCCCGGCCTGCCGGGCTGCGGCGAAGGGGGCATAGGCCTCGCAGGCGAGGAATTCGCGGATTTTGGCGGCGCTCGGGAACTTGAAAATCGCCGCGACATCGGGTTCGGGCATCGTGCCCTCGGCCCGTTCGATGCCAGCGCTCCTGCCCAGGTAGCATCCGCCGTGGCTGGCGATGATCGCCGGCACATTCGCCATATATTCCGCCATCCAGCCCGTGTCGCGGGCATAGACGAGCGCGATCATGTAGCCGGCCATGGCGCTTCTCCCCTGTTAGTTCTTGGTCGCAGCGCCGAAGGCGTCCAGCACTTCCTTCTGGAGCAGGTCGGTGCCCTTTTCAGCGGCGTGTTCGGCCATCTTTGCCGCCACCGCAGCCTGCAGTTCGCCGCGGAAAGTTGCGCTGTTGTGGCGCAGCCAGTCTTCGGAGGCGTTGCGGTTGACGTTGAGATTGTTGACCGCCGGCATGACATGGCGCGCGATCAGCTCGACCGAATTCTTCGTCCCCGGCCAATCGGCCCAGGACGTCGTCATGTTGAGAAAGCACCCAAACCCGCCCGATTGCTCCTGCAACCGTTTGATCTGGGCAATCGCATCGTCGGGCGTGCCGACCACCGCGAAACCCGAGTCGATGATCGCATCAAGCGGATCAGTTCCGGGCGGCGGGGCGAGCGGCAGCGCGGCAACATTGGTGAAATAGTCGATCCAGCGGTAGAAGCCCCACTTGACCTCCTCGCGCGCCTTCTCGCGGGTTTCGGCGATATGCATTGGTCCGACCAGCCGCCAGCCGTTGCGGTCAACCGTCTTGCCGTGCTCGCGCGCCATGTCCTCATAGATCTGCCAGGTCGAAGCCAGCGCGTTGAAACCGCCGGTCGAAGTCGCGCCGATCGACAGCAGGTTCAATCCCAACCGCCCCGCCGTCCGCGCGCCGGTGGGCGACACCTGATTGGCCACCGAAATTTCGACGCCCTGCTGGTTGTAGGACAGCAGCTGCAGCCGTGCATTGTTGAGCGTGAACCAGTCGGTCTCCATGGTCACGGTCTCGCCGTTGAGCAGGCGGACGATGGGCTCTACCGCCTCGTCCATACGGTCTCGCACCTTGGGGGTGGGGATGCCCTGCATGTAGGCGTCCGAAGGCAGCGATCCCGGCCCGACCCCCATCATGGTGCGCCCGCGGGTCAGATGGTCGAGCTGGCGGATGCGGTCGGCGAGGATGAAGGGGTGGTGATAGGGCAGCGAGGACACCCCGGTGCCGAGGCGGATGTTGCGGGTGCGCTCGGCAGCGACCGCGATCATCACTTCGGGGCTGGCGCTGATTTCCC
Source organism: uncultured Alphaproteobacteria bacterium (assembly GCA_963791765.1). Taxonomy (GTDB): domain Bacteria; phylum Pseudomonadota; class Alphaproteobacteria; order Sphingomonadales; family Sphingomonadaceae; genus Novosphingobium. The sequence goes on along the minus strand of CAWBTL010000002.1, from coordinate 125,328 downwards.
AGCCGCCCGAGTGATGCTCGCCGAACCACGCTTCTTCATAGCCCAATTCGTCCATCAGCTGGACCAGCTTGAGGTCCTGTTGGAGCGCGACGCTTGGGTTCTCGTCAAGCTGGTGGAAGGGGGCAATAAATGCGCCGAAACGCATGCGCTGTGCTGACATGGTGCATCCTCGGTTTGGATTGCCCCGCCGCTAAATGGCAACTGGACGGGACTCGGTTTTCCGACTATCTTTCGGGTTCTACGCGGCAGCTGCGGCCTGTGCAAGCGCCGGTGAACGGGAGAGCCGAAATGAGCAACGACGAAGAAGGTATCCAGGTCAAATACATCGACCCGGCAACCGGCACCGACGAATTGCAGGCATTGCCCGACGGCGTGCAGGCCGAACTCGATGCCCACCGCGCGCAGTATCTCGCTGATCCGGTCGCCGCGCATATGTGGGATCCGATCGTCATCGGCGTGCCGGGCGGACCGGTGAAGTGCCTGCTGCTGACCTACAAGGGTCGCAAGAGCGGGAGGACGCTGCACACATCGCTGCAATATTACACGCTGGGCGACATGATCGCCATCGTCGGCTCGCGCGGCGGCACCATCGAACATCCGGTGTGGTACCTCAACCTCCTCGCCGAACCGCGCTGCCACATCCAGGTCGGCGCCGACGGCCGCGATGCCGTGGCGCGTACGGTCACGGGGACGGAGCGCGAGGCGTGGTGGAAGATGATCGTCGCGGAACAGCCCGAGCAGGCGGTCTACCAGACGCGCACCACCCGCGAGATACCGGTTGTGGTGATGGAGTAAGCGTTACAGCACTTCTTCAATATCCGGCAGTTCGCCCGCGTCGGGATCGAGCCCGCACAGTTTGAACCACGCCCGTTCGCGGAAGGCCTGCTTCTCGCCGTAGCCGAGGATCGCATCGACTGCTGCCGGAGACAGCGCCACGGTTCCCTCCTCGCCCAGAATGGCCTTGTCGATTGCCGCGCCAACCCGGCAGATGGCCTCTTCCACCGCATCGATATCGCGCCGGTCGATCGCTTCACTGGCAGCCAGCGCATCGGTCAGTTCGCTGCTGTACAGTGGATCGCTGGCAGCGATCTGGCGGGCGAGGGCGGACATTGCCTCCAGCGAGGTAGTCTCGAAGCGCAGCGCGTGTTTCCACTGGCTGCCGATCATCCGCAGATGGCCGATCACCAGCAGAGCCTGTTCGCGGGCCATGCGCTCGCCGTCGGGCAGCGAAGGGATGACCACTTCCTCGAGCGCCTTGATGCAATTGGCAAGGCGCAAGTCTATGTTCGGCAGCATCGCTCAGGCCTCCCGCAGCAGTTTGACGATCTGAGCCAGGAACACCGCGCCGGCCGAGGCCAGCATGGTCAGCACCAGATCCTGATGGTTGTTGCTTTCCTTCGCCGCGCGGATCGCCTGCGACAGGTCCATCACCGCGCATTTATAGGCGTTGAGCACCTCGTAGTAGCGCAGTTTCACCGGGTCGATGACATTACCCGACTGCGCCTGATAGGCGGCGAGGAATTCGTCGCGCGGCAGCAGCCCGCAGACCAGGAACACCCCGTCTTCGCGCCACACCCCGAACAGCTTCTGGATGACCCAGGCGATGTCCTCATGGAAGTCGCCGATGTGGCCCAGTTCCCAGTCGAGCACCGCTGTGAACTTGCCGCTGGGTTCTTCGAACATGAAATTGCCGATGCGCAGATCGCCGTGGACGATCACCGGCTTGTCGCAGAGCGGCGCATTTTCGCGCAGCCAGCGTTCGGTGAGGGTGATCAGCGGCACCGGCTCGACCAGCGCATTCCAGCACAGCCGTGACCACCAGTTGACCTGCCAGATCGCCGCATCGGTGGTGCCGGGGCGGGGGACTTCGAAGTATGACAGGTCGGCCTGGCTGAAATCGAAGCCGTGGACCTTGATATAGGCATCGACAAATTGCGGAGCGAGCTTGGGTATCCAGTCATCGAAGCGCGACCCGATGCCGGAGACACCGATGCTGTCGACATCGGTCGGTTTGGTGACGCCGTCCACGAATTCCATGATCATGCCCGGCTGGCCGAGCAGGTCGCCATCGGCATCGAAGCTACGGATGCCCGCGACCGGAAGCACGCCCTGCATGGCGATGTGCAGCTGTGATTCGCGGCCGCGGCAGGTCTGGGTGATGCCTTCGAGCGGGTCCATCCGCAGGATCAGGCGGGTTCCGGCGCTGTCTCCGGAGTGGTGCAGCGTAAAGGCGAACTGTTCCTTGGAAGCGCCGCCGGCCATGCGCGACACCTCGGTGATCTCAATCCCGGACAGGCCCTCGCTGGCCGCGAAATAGCGTTTCAGGATATCGACGACCTGGGTAGCGGTCTTGGCGCGATAGGGGCCGGTGACGCGGTCCCGCACCGTCCGGTCGAGAATTTCGCGGACCCTTGGCTCGATATCGTCGCGATCCCACTTGTGCGGGGCCGCCGTTCCCAGAACCGTCATCAACTGCCTCTCCCGGTAGATTAACTTTTTATCTTGAGCTACTTAACTCCTCCCCTTGGAGGGGGAGGTTGGGTGGGGGGTGCTGCCCTCGATAGGGCGGTACACCCCTCGCCAACTTCGGCTAGTTCGCTCCGCTCTCAAGCCTGCGTATCCTCTCCCCTCAAGGGGAGAGGGGTAATCGATTCAGTCTTAACCGGAACCACGCTAGCGCGGCACCGACACCTCGGTGCCCAGCATATCGAGCAGCGCCATGTCGAAATAATCTCGCCAGGCGCAGATCAGGTCGCCGCGAAATTCGAACACGCCCATCACCGGAAGCTCCACTACCTTGCCGGCAAAGTCCAGCCGGTCGATCCGCTCGTTCATCACGGTTCCGTCGGCACCTGTCGCCTGGTGGCTGGTGACGAATTCGAGATCGCCGGTCGCGCCGAAAAACCAGTTCAGGAACTCGCGGATCTGCGCCTTGCCGACATTGGGCGGATCGATCGGCACATTGGTGTAGACCGCGTCTTCGGTGAAGAAGGCCAGGATCGCCTCGACGTCGCGGCTCTTCCAGCAGGCGAGCATGGCAGTTACGCGGGCTGCGTTGTCAGTCATCGCTGCAATTCCTTCAGTCAGTTGCCATTGCCCTTCCACGGGAAGTTGAAGCCGCATTCGACCATGCCATAGCCAATCGTGCCGTCGGCAAGGGTGAATTCCATCATCTGTTCGGTGAAGATGAATGTGTCGAACGGAAACATCCAGCGGAACAGCGGCTTGCCGGTGAAGTCCCAAAGCCGCCCGTCCTCGTCGGTCACTTTCCAGCGCACGTCCGTCACGGTCATGTCGTCGGCCTGGAAATTGACCACCTCGTCCATGGTCATGATCGTCTGCCAGCGCGTGCCGTCGTGGAGGATCTTCTGGTAGCTATCGCCGTGATCGGTGATGCCGTGAACCGCGACGCAGGCCATGCCGTTGTCGAAGATCGGCCAGGCCAGCCGGTAATGGTGCACGCCGCCCCAGTTGCGCGGGCCGGCGCTGATGTCGCGAAAGCCGCGGTCGTCGATGACGATCTCTTCGCCGTCGCCCAGGGTGATCGTGCCGGTGACGTTGCAGAAGCCTTCGGGGTGGATATAGGCCAGTTCGCGGGCGATGGCGTCGCCCGGCCCAGCCTTCGAATAGGCAATCGAATCGCACATCGGATGGCGCAGATCCCACTCCAGTTCGGCCTTGAAATCATCGGTATCGACGCTGACCCGGCATTTCTGCAGCGGCTCGATTACCTGGATCGTGGTTCCGGCCACGGTCATCCCCGGATCGGGGCGGTCCATGGTCAGCGGCAGGTTCATGTTGACGCGAGTGAACAGCGGCTTGCCGTCGCGGAAGAACACGGTGAAGCCGTTGGTCTCACCCAGGTTTTCCAGCACGCCGACCCGGATGAAACCGCCGGTGCGGGTCTTGCGGTCATAGAAGTTGAAGTACCAGCTCTGGTTCCATTTGCGGATGTCCGGGTTGGGAATATACCGCTCGGCATTGTCGTTGAGCCACTGGGCGGTCATCGCGGGCATGGTATCGCTCTCCTAGGCATTTTCCGGCACGCTAGAAATCGCCCCGGCAATGTCAACCGGAAGGTGATAAACCGTCGGAAAAATGAGTACGAAACTTTGCTTGACAACGTGAGAAGTGAATTTCATTCTCATATTTTCCGAAATTGAATCGGTTTTTCCGAGACTGGAGCCAGCCATGAAGTTCACCAATAATCCGATGAAATTCGGCATCTTCATGGGCCCCTATCACAAGCCCGACCTCAACCCGCTGGTCGCCTTCGAGCAGGACATGCAGACCGTAATCAACCTCGACCGGCTCGGTTACGACGAAGCCTGGATCGGCGAGCATCATTCGGGCGGGGTGGAAACCATCGCCAGTCCGGAACTGTTCATTGCCGCCGCCGCCCAGCATACCAGGCACATCAAGCTGGGCACGGGCGCGGTAACGGTGCCCTATCACCACCCGTTCCAGGTCGCCGAGCGCATCGTCCAGCTCGATTACATGACCCGCGGGCGGATGATGTTCGGGGTGGCGCCGGGCCAGCTGGTCCAGGACGCGACGATGATCGGTCAGCATCCCAGGGACAACCGCCGCCGCCTGCAAGAAGCGCTGGATGTCATGATCCCGCTGTTCAAGGGCGAAACCGTCACCCGCAAGACCGACTGGTTCGAACTCAAGGACGCCTCGCTGCAACTGCTGCCCTATTCGGATTTTGACATGGCGACGGTTTCGGTGATTTCGCCGTCCGGTCCGCTGATTGCCGGCAAATACGGGATGGGCATGCTCTCGGTTGCGGCGACCCACCCGGTCGGGATCGAACAGCTGCTCGATCACTGGGATATCGCGCAGGCCGAAGCGAAGAAGGCGGGGCACGTGCTCGACCGGTCGAGCTGGCGACTGATGGGGCCGATGCATATCGCCGAGACCTTCGAGAAGGCGCGCGATGAGGTCCGCTACGGCATGTGCATGCTGGAAGACTACCGGGCGCATATCAATCCGGCGGATCCGATGGACTGGTCCGACAGCGACCGCGCCGTCGATATTCTGAACGAAAGCGGCGCGGCGGTGGTCGGCACGCCCGCGATGGCGCGCGCGCAGATCGAGCGGCTGATCGAGAAATCGGGCGGGTTCGGCACCTATATGCTGATGGGGGTAGACTGGGCCCAGCACCCCGCGCAGATGAACAGCCAGCGCCTGTTTGCCGAAGAGGTGATCCCCTACTTCAACGGCACCCGTGCACCGATGCGCCGGAGCTTCGACGCGGTAATGGGCACCGGCTTTGAAGGCGCGGAGATTACTGCGGCGGCGCAGGCGGCCATGGCCGAGGCCTACAAGGCGGGGAAAGCCTGATGGCGGCTGCGCAGATCGCCCTGCCGACCGGGCCGAGTGTCACCTATGAAAACAGCGGCGGGGCCGGCGGCGTGCCGGTAATCTTCAGCCACGGGCTGTTCATGGACCGCACCATGTTCGCGCCGCAGCTTGCCGAATTCACCGGCGAATATCGCTGCATCGTCTGGGACGAACGCGGTCACGGCGGCACGAGCTGGAACCAGCCGTTCACCTATTGGGATTCGGCGCGCGATCTGCTGGCGCTGATGGACGCGCTGGGCATCGACAAGTGCATTCACGTCGGCATGAGCCAGGGCGGGCTCCTGGGCATGCGGGCGGCTTTGCTGGCGCCCGAGCGTTTCACCGGCATCGTCCAGCTGGCGACGCAGGCGGGCACGCTGGAAGGCGCAGAGCCGTTCCGCGCGTTCCTCGATAGCTGGAAGGCCGATGGCGCGACCAGGGATACGCTGGAATTTCTGGATGCACTGATCCTCGGCCCCGGGGTCGATACGGCCTATTGGCACGCCTATTGGAAGACCTTCACGCCTGAGCAGATCGAAACCCAGGTCAGCGCGCTGTTCGCCATCGATGCGCTGTATGACCGGCTGCCCGAAGTGATCATGCCGCTGTGCACCATCCACGGCCTCGCCGATGTCTCGACCCCCTGGACGCTCGCCGAACGCGTCGCGCGCGAAGTGCCCAATGCGCGCGGGGTGACCATGGTCGATGGGGGCCCGCATGCGGTCAACCTCAGCCATGCCGAGCAGGTCAATGCAGCCCTGCGCGCGTTTTTCAACGAGCTGAAATGACCGGGCTTGCGGGCAGGGTTGCGCTGGTCACCGGCGCGGGCTCGGGGATCGGCGAGGCTTGCGCGAAAGCGCTGGCCGATGCTGGCGCGAAGGTGCTGGTCAGCGACATAACGCTCGCAGCGGCGCAGCGGGTGGCGGGAGAGATCGGCGAACTGGCCCATGCCTGCGCTGCTGACGTTGCCGACGAAGCGCAGTGCGATGCGATGGTCGCGCTGGCGGCGGAGCGCTTCGGACGGCTGGACGTTGCCGTCAACAATGCCGGGGTCGGCAACAAGGACCGCTCGCATGTCGCGGATCTCAGCACCGCCAGCTGGCGCAAGGTGCTCGACGTCAATCTCGACGGCGTGTTCTTTTCGATGCGCGCCGAAATCCGGGCGATGCTGGCGGGCGGCGGCGGATCGATCGTCAACATTGCTTCGGTGATGGGGTCGGTGGCGGTGGAATGCGGCAGCGCCTATGTCGCGGCCAAGCACGGCGTGGTCGGGCTGACCAAGGCGGCGGCGCTCGATCATGCTGCCGATGGCATCCGGGTCAACGCGGTTGGGCCGGGTTATGTCGATACCGCAATGTTTTCCGACCGGACCGACGAACAGCGCGCCGAAGTTGGCGCAAGGCACCCGCTCGGCCGCATCGCCCGGCCAGAGGAGATCGCCGCCATGGTCGCCTGGCTGGCCTCGCCGGCGGCTTCGTTTGCCACCGGGGGCTATTACCCGATCGACGGCGGCTATCTCGCTAGATAGCGCATAATACCAACCGCCCATTGCACCGACTCTGCTCCCCTCCCGTTCAGGGCACGGCTATCGCCTATGCCATTTGGTGCCTGTGCATCCCAGTCCCCCTCCCGCTTGCGGGAGGGGTTAGGGGTGGGCCAGTCGGACGAAATCGACACCTTCGCGTCAAATTCAAACTCACCCACCCCCAACCCCTCCCGCAAGCGGGAGGGGAGAAGAAAGGGCAGTTCGGAATATGCGATAGCCCTGCCCCTCCCCTGAGACGCAGTCGAGCGCAGCTCAACAGGAGGGGCTTGAGAGGGCATTTCATCGGGCGCTTGGTATAAGTGTATGATCTGCGCCGCGCAGTTCCCCTCTCCCGGAGCTGGGTGATGGGGTTCCCACCTCTCGAGGGCAGAACCCCCTCTCCAACTGCGGCTAGGCAGCAAGCTGCCAAGCCTGCGTATCCTCTCCCCTCCGGGAGAGCTAGGGAGAGCATTCCCAAGCGTCTTTTCAGGCGTCGCTTGTCGCCTTGACCAGTCCCGACACCCCGCCCAGATAGGCCGGAATGGTCCCCCCGGCGGCGAGGGCGTGATCGAGCAGAAGCAGGTGTTCGGGGCTGAGTTCGCGCGTGATCCCGCCCGCTTCCGCGCCGATTTTTTTCACCGCCGCCAGCACGCCATCGTCCGATTTGAACCAGAAGTCTTCGCCCGCATCGGTCTGCACCGGCTCGAGTTCATGCCCGGCAACCAGGAACCCGGCGCGGCGCAGGGCGGGGCAGCGGGCCACTGCTTCGCTCACCAGCGCTTCGATGCGGGCTTTGGCATCCAGCACTTCGGCGGGGATCGCTTCGGCGCGGACGGCCTTGTCCCAGGCCTGCTTGCCGAGGAACATGGTGCGGATCATGTTGCGCGGTTCGGGGCGCTGGATCAGCCTTGCGAACACCGCCATTTCGGAACGGATCGCCCCGTCCATCGGCTGCATCAGCCCCAGCTCGACACAGGCGAGGATCGCCAGCGGGGCGGGTTCATGGCCGAGCATGCGCGCGATCTCGCGGGTTCGGACTGCCGCGATGTGCGCGGCGCTGGCCGCATGCGGCTGCGGGCGCAGGCCGGGGCGGTCCCACGGCTGGACACAGTGCGCGGCGTCCGAGAGCAGCCAGGCTTCGGCCGCGGCGACTTCCTCCCCCTCGGCAACCACGGCATGCACCAGCCCGGCGGCCAGCGCTTCCTCGCCTTGCAGGTTACGGCCGAGCAGCAGCACGTCGAGGCCCAGCTCCAGCCCGACCAGCCGCGGCATGCGCTGGGTGCCGCCTGCGCCCGGCAGCAGCCCGACGGCGCATTCGGGCAGGCCAAGCACGGCGCGCTTGCTGGAGGTGACGACGCGGTAATGGCAGCCCAGCGCCAGTTCGCAGCCACCGCCCAGCGCCACACCGGCGATCGCGGCGGCCAGCGGCTTGCCTGCCGTTTCGAGGCGGCGGATGGCATGGCCGAGCGGGAAGAAGTGATCGAAGGCCATGTCGAAGCGTGTCGCGGGCGGGGCAGCAACGATCATGTCGTAGGCCACGCCCAATTCGGTCAAATCGGCTCCGGCGCAGAAGCCCGATACCTTGCCCGAACGCACCAGCACGCCGCGCACGTCGCTTTGGCGCAGCCAGTCTGCAAACGCGCCGAGTTCGTGGATCGCCGTGTTCGAGAAGACATTCATCGACCGCTCGGGGAAATCGAACACCAGATGGATCAGGCCATTGGCCTGTGCTTCGATGCGGAACTGAGTGAGCTGAGGCAGTGGCGGGGCAGGCGTCACGTCAGAAGGCCACCTTGTCGCCGCCCTTGAGCGCCAGGATTTCGCGCGCCTCGGTTGGCGTCGCCACTTCGAGGCCAAGCCCCTCGATAATCTGCCTTACCCGCGTCACCTGCGCGGCATTGGTCTGCGCCAGTTCGCCGCGTCCCAGCCACAGCGAATCCTCGAGGCCGACGCGGACATGGCCGCCCATCGAAGCCGCCATCGCCGCCACCTTCATCTGCGCCTGTCCCGCCGCCAGCACCGACCAGCGGTAATTGTCGCCAAACAGGCGGTTGGCGGTGCGCTTCATGTGCATGACGTCGTCAGGGTGGCTGCCGATGCCGCCGAGCAGGCCGAAGCAGGTCTGGATAAACAGTGGTGCCTGCACCAGCCCTTCGCCATAGAAGTAGGCCAGATTGTAAAGGTGGCTGGTGTCATAGCATTCGAATTCATAGCGCGCGCCAGTGGCGTTCAGCGTTTCCAGCGCGTAGCGGATGTCCTTGTAGCTGTTGCGGAAAACGAGATCGTCCGAATTGCGCAGCATCGGCTCTTCCCAGTCGTGCTTGAACTCTTTGTAGCGCTTCAGCATCGGGAACAGCCCGAAGTTCATCGACCCCATGTTGAGGCTGGCGACTTCGGGCTTCCAGTGCTCGGCCGGACGCACACGTTCGGTCACCGGCATATAGGGCGAACCGCCGGTGGTGAGATTAACCACCACGTCGCTGCTCTGCTTGATCACCCGCAGGAACGGCTCGAAGGCCTCGGGCGTCTGGTCGGGCCTGCCGTCCTTGGGGTCGCGGGCGTGGAGGTGGACAATCGCCGCCCCCGCCTCAGCCGCACCGAGCGCGGACTCGGCGATTTCCTCCGCCGTCACCGGCAGGTAGGGCGACATCGACGGGGTGTGGATCGACCCGGTCACGGCGCAGCTGATAATGACCTTGCTGGCAGACATGCGAAATGCTCCTCTATTTCACGTATTTGTGGAAATCGGGCGTCCGCTTTTCGGCGAAAGCACGCATGCCTTCTTTCGACTCTTCGGAATCGTAGTACAGCTTTACCGCGTTGAGCGAGAGCATCGAAATGCCGCGAATATTGTCGCTGTCGGCGTTGAACGAGCGCTTGGCCAAGGCAAGCGCGGTGGGCGAACGCTCGCCAAGGGTCTGTGTCCAGGCGTTAACCGCATCGTCAAGCTCGGCGGCGGGGACGACCTTGTTGACGAGGCCCATCTCCAGCGCCTGCTGCGCCGTATACTGCTCGTTGAGAAACCACATCTCGCGCGCCTTCTTGTCGCCGATGTGGCGGGCAAGCAGTGCGGTGCCCCAGCCGGCATCGACCGACCCGACCTTGGGGCCAACCTGGCCGAACTTTGCGGTGTCGGCCGCAATGGTCATGTCGCACAGGGTGGCGAAGACATTGCCGCCGCCGATGGCGAAGCCGTTGACACGGGCGATCACCGGCTTGGGAATGTCGCGGATGATCGACTGAAACTCGTCGATCGGCAGGCCGACGATCCCGCGTCCGTCATACTGGCCATCCTTGGCGCTCTGGTCGCCGCCGGTGCAGAAGGCCTTGTCGCCCGCGCCGGTGAGCACCACGCTGGAGACGCCGCGATCGTCTGCCGCCAGCTTGAAGGCGGTGATCAGTTCCTCGATCGTCTGCGCGCGGAAGGCGTTGTAGAGCTTGGGGCGGTTGATGATGATCCAGGCGGCACGGCCGCGGACTTCATAGAGGATGTCTTCGAACTGGTGGGTGTCGCTCATTGCGCGGCCTTTCTCTGGGTATTGCTGTAGATCGCGTGGGAACGCGCGACGACGCGCTCGCCCACTGTCACGATCGCCTGGGTGAAAATCATGCTCTTGGTCATCTTGACGAGAGTTACATCGGCTACCAGCCAGTCGCCGGCCTTGGGAGGCACCATGAAGTCGACATGCAGCGATATCGTTGGCGTGTGATCGCTGCCGTCGATGGCAAGCTCCCTGACGGCAACGGCCTGGCCATCCAGAAAGGTCGCCATCGCGCCGCCGTTCATGGTGGCAAGTGCATTGCAGTGATGCGCCTGGATCTGCATGGCATAGCGCCCCGCAGGCCGGTCGAGCCAGATTGTCCCGACCGTCCACGGCCCGGTGTTGGTGACCTCGGCCGGTTGCCAGTCTCCGGCGATATGCAGCGGGCCGACAGACTCCGGCATCAGATCATGTTCATGCCGCCGGAGACCGAAATGGCCTGGCCGGTGATATAGGAACCGTCGTCCGAAGCGAGCAGCGCGACAATCCCGGCATAGTCCTCGGGCTCGCCCATGCGCTTCAGCGGAATGCCGCGGACCATGGCGTCCTTCCACTTTTCGGCGTCCGGGCCTTCGCCGACGACCGAGGCCATCATCGGGGTGTTGGTTGGCCCCGGGCAGACGCAGTTGGCGAGCACGTTCTTGCGGGCCAGTTCGCGGGCGATGGATTTGGTGAAGCTGATCAGCCCGCCCTTGCAGGCCGAATAGACCGCCTCGTTGCTGGTGCCAACCTTGGCTGCGTCCGAAGCGATGTTGATGATCCGTCCGCCGCCGCGCTGGGCCATGCGTCCGGCGACCGCGAAATGGGTGTTGAGATTGCCGGTGAGGTTGATCGCGATGACTTTGTTCCAGAACGCCGGATCGGTGGCGAGGAAGGGCTGCGGCTTGTCCCAGCCGGCGTTGTTGACCAGCACCCAGACCGGGCCGAGTTCGTTCTCGACGGCTTCGACGGCGGCCTGCACTGCGTCGAAATCGCTGACATCGACCTGCCATGTGCGCACCGTGGCGTCACCGGCGAGCTTGGCGGTTTCTTCGCCGGCAGCCACGCTCAGGTCGAAAATGGCGACCTTGCAGCCCTCTTCGGCCAGCCGCAGCACCAGCGCCCTGCCGATGCCCTGTCCGCCGCCGGTTACGATGGCGACCTTGCCTGTCAGACCTTTCACTTCAATTCTCCTGGATATGGGATTTGGATGCGGATTTCAGAGCTCGTCGCTCTGGCCATCAGTATCGCCGCCGATCATGTCGAGCAGCTGGCCCTTGAGCTTCAGCAGCACCGCAGCGGCGCTGTCGAGCTCGGCCTCGCTGACCGCGGTGAGGATTTCGGTCTCGACGATATCGACGTTTTCGCGGATCGTTGCGACCAGCTTCTGCCCTTCGCGGGTAAGAAACACGCGCCGCGCCCGGGCGTCACGTTCGTCGGCGCGGCGCTCGACAAAGCCGCCGGTTTCCATGCGATCGATCAGCCCGCCGATGGCAACTTTGGTGAGATCGAGATCGGCCGCGAGCGCCGTCTGGGTCATGCCGTCGCGGCGCGACAGGAAGGCCAGCACCCACCACTGCGAGCGGGTGATCCCCAGCGGCTTGAGCGCGCGGTCGACAACGATGCGCCGCAGCCGCGAAACATCGTGGATGAGGAAACCGAACCGCAGGTTGGCGTCGAGGTTCTTCTGCATGCGCGATGCTCCGGAATCGGCGACGTCCAGATATTCGGCCGACATTGCTGCGGCAATGGGGGGAGGCACATCCGTCATTTGCTGCGGCTCAGCCTTCCCTTGAACATCTCGCGCGCGATGATGGTTTTCATCACTTCGATCGATCCTCCCGCGATCTTGACGATGCGTGCATCGGCATAGGCGCGGGTGATCGGGTATTCCCACATATAGCCCCAGCCGCCGAACAGTTGCAGGCATTTGTCCGCCGCTTCGCAGTGCAATTCCGAAGTGGTCATCTTGACCATCGCCGCGTCCACCGGATCGAGTTCGCCACGCATGAACAGTTCGATGCAGCGATCGGTGAACACCCGCGCCATGACGCTGCGCGCCTTGAGATCGGCGAGCACGAACTGGGTGTTCTGGAAATCGGCGATGGTCTGTCCGAAAGCCTTGCGCTCGGCGGTGTAATCGACCGTCCACTCGATCATCGTCTCGACCACCGTTGCCGAGCGGACCGCCTGGGCGAGCCGTTCCTGCGGCAGCTTGGTCATCATCAGCTTGAAGCCGTCGCCTTCGCTGCCCAGCATGGCACTGGCGGGGACGCGCAGATTGTCGAAGAACAGCTCCGACGTATCCTGCGCTTTCATCCCCAGCTTTTCGAGATTCTGGCCGCGCTGGAAGCCGGGCAGGCTGGTATCGACCAGGAACAGCGTCACTCCTTTGGCACCGGCCTGCTCCATCGGTCTTGGTGGCGAGCACCAGCACGTCGCACAGCTGGCCGTTGGAGATGAACACTTTCTGGCCATTGATGACGAAGTGATCGCCGTCCTTCTCGGCGCGCGTGCGGATCGCCTTGAGGTCGCTGCCGGCGTGAGGCTCGGTCATGCCCAGCGACCCGATCGCCTCGCCGCGCACCATCTTCGGCAGCCACTGCCGCTTCTGCTCGTCGCTGCCGAACGAGAGGATATAGGTGGCGACAAGGTCGGTGTGGATCAGGAAGCCCGGGCCGCTGGCGCCGACCCGCCACAGTTCCTCGAACACCACCACGTCGAACAGATAGTCGAGACCCAGGCCGCCGTATTCCTCGGGCACGGTGCAGCACAGCAGGCCAGCCTCGCCCGCCTTCAGCCACAGCTCGCGCGGGACGATGCCGTCCTTTTCCCACTGCGCGTGGAACGGCACGATTTCTTTTTCGACGAAGCGGCGCACGGTTTCGCGCCACATGTCGTGCTCGGCGGTGAAAAGGCTGCGTTCGATCATCGCTGTGCCTTTTCCTTGGCGGTCGATGCAGCAATCGCCTCGCGCGCGGCCTGCCACTGTTCGGGCGTGAGATTGGAGAGGTTGGCGAACGTGCCCGGTCCGGCGAGGTGCTGGCCGCCGTCTATGGCGATGGTCTGGCCGGTCAAATAATCGCAGGCATCGGATAGCAGAAAGGTGACGAGGTTGGTCAGTTCCGGCATCTGGCCGAACCGGCGCATCGGCACGGTATCGGGGTTGGTCGCTGAGGATGTCGTATCAGGGATCGGATTGAGCTTTTCCCAGGCGCCCTCGGTGGGGAAGGGGCCGGGCGCGGTGGCGTTGAGGCGGATGCCATAGGGCCCCCATTCCGCGGCAAGGCTCATGGTCATGGCATGGATCGCGGTCTTGGCCATGGCCGAGGGGACGACGAAGGCGGAACCCGTCCACACCCAGGTGACAAGATTGGACACCACCGAGCCGGGCAGTCCCGTCGCGGATCCAGCGCTTGCCGCAGGACAGGGTGGCATGGAAACTGCCGTCCATTACCGTGGAGGTAATTGCGCGGAAACCGCGTGCGGAGAGGTCCTTGGTCGGCGAGATGAAATTGGCGGCGGCGTTGTTGACCAGCCCGGTCAGCGGCGCATCCTGCCAGATCGCCTCGATCATCGCATCGACGGCATCGGCATCGCGAATGTCGCAAGCATGGGCGTGGACCGGGTTGCCCGTCGCCAGGCCGATCTCGCGGGCGGTATCTTGCAGCATGCCTTGACGCCGCCCGCAGATGTGCACCTTCGCCTTGCGGGCGGAGAGCGCTTGAGCAATCTCGCGCCCAAGCCCGCCGCCGCCGCCGGTGACCAAAATCACCTTGCCTGCCAGCGCATCTTCGCGAAATATGTCCCGATTGACGGTCATGAATCCTTCCTTCCCGGCGCGAGTGGTAAACCCGCTTGCCAAGCAATAGTTAACTTGTTTACGAAAGGCAGGGCTGCTGTCAAGCCGGAGTCTGCGATTCTTGATGGCAAGCACTAGCAGAGGAAGGGATTCCCACCATGGGCATGATGGACGGAAAAGCAGTGCTGGTGACCGGCGCGGGCAGGGGCGTGGGCCGCGGGATCGCTCTCGCCATGGCGCAGGCCGGGGCCAGCGTCGTTGTCAACGATCTGGGCGTGTCGATCACCGGCGAAGGCCAGGACGAAGCCTCGCCCGCCGAACAGGTTGTGGCAGAAATCCATGCAATGGGCGGCAAGGCCGTCGCCAACCACGATAGTGTGGCCGATTGGGACGGGGCCTGCGCCATGGTCAAGGCGGCGGTCGACAATTTCGGACGGATCGATGCGGTGGTGAACAACGCCGGCAATCTGCGCGACGTCTATTTCCACAAGATGAGCCCCGACGATTTCCGCGCCGTCGTCGATGTCCATTTGCAGGGCAGTTTCAACACCAGCCGCGCCGCCGCGCCCTTCTTCAAGGAGCAGGAGAGCGGGGCCTATGTCCACATGACCTCGACCAGCGGGTTGGTCGGCAATTTTGGACAGGCGAATTATTCGGCGGCCAAGATGGGCATTGTCGGGCTGTCAAAGTCCATCGCGCTCGACATGGAGCGCTTCAAGGTGCGTTCCAACGCGGTCGCTCCGTTTGCCTGGACGCGGATGATCGATTCGATCCCGACCGACACGCCAGAGCAGCAGAAGCGCGTTGATATGCTCAAGAAGCTCGACGCCAACAAGATCGCGCCTTTCGTTGTCGCCCTGTGCAGCGATCGGGGGGCGGCAGTGACCGGCCAGATATTCGGCGTGCGCAACAACGAGATTTACCTGTTCTCGCAGCCCCGCCCGATCCGCACTGCCCACACCGCCGATGGCTGGACTCCGGAAACCGTTGCCGAGCGCGTGTTCGACCAGTTCGCCAACGATTTCTACCCGCTGCACCGCTCGGCCCACGTCTTCACCTGGGAGCCGGTGTGACCCTCGCCGGGGATCTGCGAGCGAAACTGCGCATTCCGGTGATGGCCGGGCCGATGTTCATTGCCTCGACCGCCGATCTGGTCATCGCGCAGTGCCGGGCCGGAATCATCGGCGCGATGCCCGCGCTAAACCCGCGCTCGACCGCAGCGCTCGACGAAGATGTTGCGCGCATTCGCGAATTGGTTGGCGAAGTCCCCTGGTGCATCAACCTCGTCGCGCATAAGAGCAACTCGCGGCTGGAGGCCGATCTCGAGGTGGTCATGCGCCACAAGGTGCCGATCGTGGTGCTGGCGCTGGCGGCCAATCCCGATCTGGTCAAGGCTTTGCAGGCCAATGGCAGTCTGGTCTTTCAGGATGTGATCAAGAACCGCCATGCGCAGAAATGCGCCGAAATGGGCGTCGATGGCATTATCGCGGTCGGCGCCGGCGCGGGCGGGCATACCGGCGATATTTCTCCCTTCGCGCTCATGGCCGAAATCCGCGAATGGTGGGACGGGCTGCTGATCCTGTCGGGCTGCATCGCCACCGGCCGCGCGGTACTGGCGGCCGAAGTGCTGGGGGCGGACCTCGCCTATGTCGGCTCGCCTTTCCTCGCCTCAACCGAAGCCAACACGCAGGCCGCATTCAAGGACATGATCGTCGGCGGCAGTGCAGCAGACATCATGGTCACCAACTGCTTTACCGGCGTGAATGCCAATTTCCTGCGGCCGTCAATCGTCAGCCACGGCCTCGATCCGAACGCTTTGCAAAAGCCCGCCGGGGGTGAGATCAACATCGATGGCGGCGGTGCCAACAGCAAGGCCTGGCGCGACATCTGGAGCGCCGGGCAAGGCATCGGCGCGGTCAAGCGCGCAGAGCCTGCCGAGGACTATATCAACTGGCTGGCCGCCGACTATTTGGAGGCTCGCGCCCGGATGGGAATGGGCGTAGACGGCTGAAACAACGGGGAGGAAACTCGAATGAAACTTTCTGCAAAGCACATGCTTTACGTCGCGCTGGCGCTTGTGTCGCTGGTCTGGGCCTGGTCGCATGGCATCCAGTGGACGCGCGAGGGCGGCAATCTGCTTAACTTGCCCAGTTTCTTCATCGATGCCTACAACTCGGGCAGTGCCGCCGCCTTCCTCACCATCGACATCGTGGTTGCCTGGCTGGTGTTCATGATCTGGGTCGTGGGCGACAGCAAGGGCATCGGGCTGGGCGCGCGTCAGGGCTGGATCTTCGTCGCCCTGTCGTTCCTCGGCACCTGCTTTGCTTTCCCGCTCTATCTCGTCGTGCGTGAACGGCATCTCGAGCGGCCGGGTTCCGCGGGGTGATCCTCGACGTCAGCCGCGCGGAGCTGTATGCTCAGAACCGCTGGGAGGAACCCTTCCGCACACTCCGCGCGACCGACCCGGTGCACTTCGTCGCCGAAAGCAAGTTCGGACCCTATTGGGCGATCACCCGCTATGACGATATCGTCGCCATAGAGAGCGATCCGGCGTTGTTTTCCTCCAGCCACAAATATGGCGGCAGCATCTCGATCGCCGATCGCCCGGCCGGCAAGCACTTCCCCAATTTCATCAACATGGACGAGCCGGAACATACCCCCCAGCGCCGCACCATCGCACCGGCCTTTGCGCCGGGCGAAATGCAGCGCATGACGGGCGACATCCGCCGCCGCACCGGCGAATTGCTGGACGGGCTGCCGCTGGGCGAGCGGTTCGACTGGGTGGACCGGGTCTCGATCGAACTGACCACGCAGATGCTGGCGATCCTGTTCGATTTCCCGTGGGAAGATCGCCGGCTGCTGGCCTACTGGTCCGACGTTGCGGGCAACATCGAAAAGTTCGGCGACCCTGCGGCGCAGGAGGAGCGGCTGGCGACGCTGGGCGAAATGGCGAGCTATTTCAGGAGGCTGTGGGATGAACGGCTGGAAGGTGCCGAGCAGCCGGACCTGCTCTCGCGGATGATCCGGTCCGAGGCGATGGGCTCGATGGGCATGACCGAACTGACCGGCGCGCTGACCTTGCTGATCATCGGCGGCAACGATACGACCCGTAACTCGATGTCGGCGCTAGCCTATGCGCTCGACAGGTTCCCCGATGAGCGGACGCGGCTGGAAAACGATCCGGGACTGATCGACAGTGCGGTGAGCGAGCTGATCCGCTGGCAGACGCCGCTCGCCCACATGCGCCGCACCGCCACCCGCGATTGCGAGCTTGGCGGCAAGACCATCCGGGGTGGGGACAAGATCATCCTCTGGTATATCTCGGCCAACCGCGACGAGGGCGTGTTCGAGGATGCTGCTGCACTGCGCCTCAACCGCGAAAATGCGCGGCGCAATCTGTCGTTCGGTTTCGGCATCCACCGCTGCGTTGGCGCGCGGCTGGCCGAACTTCAATTGCGCATACTGATCGAAGAACTGCAATCCCGCCGCCTGCGCATCCATGTCGAGACCGAGCCGGTGCGGGTCGCGCAGAGTTTCGTCCACGGTTACGAGGCGATGGACGTCACCCTGGAGCGGTGTTGAACTCAGCCCCTGATAGCAGGAGGGACAAACAGCCGGTAGATCGGGCGCAACAATGCGTTGGGAATCCAGCGGCCGCGCTCCTCGAGGGCGACGCGGGCGCGGGGGTGGTCCATGAAGCCGGGGTAGGGCCAGGGGAAGTGGTAGTGCCGCCGGTCAGTCCAGTATTCGATGGCGACGAGGTGCTTGACGCTCTTGTAGCCGTAATGCGCCGGGGCGATCACGCGCAGCGGCGCGCCGTGATCGGCGCCCAATGGTTCGCCGTTAAGCCGGTCGGCCAGCAGCACATCGGCGGCGAGCAGGTCGTCAAGCGGTAGTGCGCAGCCATAACCGTCGCTGCCGCGCATCACAACGAATGTGGCTTTGGGCTGAGGCGTGGCAAGGGGCAGGGCAAGTTGTCGGTGGAAATCGGCAAAGCGGTAGCCGGACCAATGCAGGCTGCGCACCGACCATGTGGTGACGCAGTGGAAATCGCAGGTCTGTTCGCTGCGGGGGAGTTCGCTCAGCCGGTCCCACAAATCGAGGCAGTTCGTCACGTCGCCGCGCACCCTCAGGCTTGGTTCCAGTGTCGCGTCGATGCGCTTTTTCAGGAACCGGCCGAGACCGAAACGCTTGAACGCTGCCGCTTCGAACTGGCCGGGAGGCAGCGCTTCGGCCATGCTCAGCCGACGCTGCGGGTCTGGCCGCTCCAATAGGGCGCGCGCAGTTCGACCTTGGAGACCTTGCCGCTTGGAACCAGCGGGAAGCTGTCCATGAAGGCGACGCTTTTGGGCACCTTGTATCCCGCCAGCTTCTCACGCGCATAGGCCAGCAAGGTGCCCTCATCCAGCGCGCTGCCGGGCTTGCGCACCACACAGGCCTTCACCGCTTCGCCCCAGCGCGCATCGGGCACGCCGATCACCGCGACGGCACCCGACTTCGGGGTGGGTGGACAGCGCGTTTTCGACTTCGGCGGAGTATATGTTCTCACCGCCCGAGACGATCATGTCCTTCACCCGGTCGACGATATAATAAAGCCCCTCTGCATCGCGGCGGGCGACATCGCCAGAGCTGTACCAGCCATTTTTGATGGCCTTGGCACTGGCCTCGGGCTGGTTCCAGTAGCCGGCAGTGATGGCGGGCGCGCGGATCAGCAGTTCGCCGGGCTCGCCGTCCGGAACATCCATGCCATCGCCATCGACGATGCGGAATTCGATCAGCGGCAGGGGGCGTCCGCAGCTTTGCAGCTTTGCTTCGTCCTCAAGGTCGTGCTCGTCAGGGCGCAGGATCGAAAAGGCGCCGTTGGCCTCGGTCGCGCCGTAGAACTGCATGAACTTGCCCGGCATCATGGCGATGGCGCGCTTGATCAAGCCGAGCGAGATCGGCGATCCGGCATAGAGCGTTAGGCGCAGCGAGCTGAAGTCGGTGTTCGCCGCGTTGGGATGATCGAGCAGCATCTGGATCATCGTCGGCGTCAGGGTCAGCAGGGTCGGCCGGTCGCGTTCGATGGTCGCGAGGATAACCGCCGGATCGAACTGGCGCACAATCGAAATCGCCACACCGTTGTAAAGGCACTGGAAGGCAATGCCGATCGACAGCAGGTGAAAATTGGGAAGCGGGTTGATGAAAATGTCGTCCGCGTCCCACTGGTACGCCGGTTCGAGATGCTCGCACAGCCGCATCCGGTTGAACCCGCCGTGGGTGAGCATCACCCCCTTGGGCAGGCCGGTGGTGCCCGATGTGTAGAGCTGGATGGCGACGTCTTCCTCGCTGATGAACAGCGCGGGCTTGGCGTCGCTCTCGCCCGCGAACAGGCTCTCGAGGGTGTCGCTCTCGTCGATCCAGATCGTTTCCATCTTGCAGCCAGACGCCGCCAGCGCCGCGTTCCACAGATCGGCCAGGGCGCGTTCGACGATGGTCAGCCGCGCCGTGCTGTCGGCGATGAGCTGGGCCAGTTCGGGCACGGCCAGCCGCCAGTTGAACACGGTGAAAGCGGCGCGGGTCTTCGCGGTGCTGATCAGCGCGAGGTAGAAGTCCGGGCTGTTGAGGCCAAGGAAGCCGACACGGTCAGCCGCAGCCACGCCGCGCCCCAGCAGGCCGTTGGCGATGCGGTTCGCAGCTAGGTCATAGTCCGCGAACGAATAGGCCTTCTCGCCCCACACCAGTGCGCGCCGGTCAGGCGTCTGCCGCGCGTGGTATTCAATGAATTCGCCGAGTGTGCGGACTTCGGGATAGAGCCACATGGCCGGGCTATTCTCCTTTGAACTGCGGTTTGCGTTTCTCGATAAAGGCAGTCAGCCCCTCGCGGGCGTCGGCAGTTCCGGAAATTCTGGAAAGGGCCTGTGCTTCGAGTTCGAGCTGGGCTGCCAGCGGCTGATCCTCCACCGTCGACATCAACCGGCGCATTTCGCCAAAGGCCTTGGTCGGACCCGCTGCGAGCTGGCGGGCGATGGCTTCGGCGCGTGCTGCCAGTTCCTCGGCGGGAACGACTTCGTCCGCCATGCCCGCTGCCAGCGCGGCATTGGCATCCAATGTCTCGTTCATCAGCAGAAAACGCCGAGCCCGGGCAATGCCCATGCGGCGGGTGTACATGATCGACGATCCGGCATCATTGCTATAGCCGATACCGGCATAGGCGGCGAGGAAGCGGGTGCCCGGTTCCGCCACAACGATGTCCGATCCGGCGATCACCGCAGCCATGCCCCCGGCGCAAATGCCCTGCACGGCGGCAACTATCGGCGCGTCCATTTGCTGCATGCGGGCGATGCCCATGTGCAGGTCGGTGGTCCAGCGCTTGATCATCAGCGGCAACTGGTCGAGATTCTCAACGAACATGCCGACATCGCCGCCAAAGCTGAAGGACTTGCCCTCTGCCGTGATCAAAACGGCGCGGGTCGAACTGTCGCAGGACATCTCGTTGGCTACGGCCGCGAATTCGGCGCAGAAGTTGCCGTCGATCGGGTTGCCGCGTGCGGCTTGCGTAAAAATCAGCCGGGCAAGCGCGCCATCGCGCTCGATCCGCATGGATGTACTGGTCATTCCCTGGCCTCTCAGTCGATCAGCAATACGGCTTTGATGCATTTGCCGTGGTGGGCGTCGTCAATCGCCTGGTTGATCTCGTCGAGGCGATAGGTCTTCGAGAATTTCTCGATCGGCAGTCGGCCCGCCTTGTGATGGGCGATCAGTTCGGGAAGAAATTCCTTGGGGTCGCTGTCGCCTTCGATAATGCCCCGCACGGTGCCGCCGATGGTGATCCACTGGACCAGCGGCACGGTCATCACCGCGTCGAGCGATCCCGGCACGCCGATCAGTCCGATCCTGCCGAGATTGCCCGCCATATTGACCGCGGCATCGACAATCGGGGTGTAGCCGCTGGTGTCGATGATCATGTCGGCCCCGGCCGGCACAATGGCGCGGACCGCCGCTGCGGGATCGCCGGCCCCCGGATCGATAACATGGGTCGCGCCCAGTTCCAGCGCCAGCGCGCGGCGGCTTTCCTGCGGCTCGATGACGATGATCGGGTCGCAGCCGGTAATCTTGCCGCCGAGCAAAGCGCTGAGCCCGACCGCGCCGCCGCCCAGCACCACCAGCGATTCGCCCGCCTTGCCGTTCAGCGAGCGCATCACTCCGCCTGCACCGGTCTGGATGCCGCAGCCCAGCGGCGCGAGCACGGCGAGGTTGGCGTCGTCGTCCACCTTGAGCACATTGCGCTCGTTGGCGATGGCGAGGCCGGCGAAGGACGACTGGCCGAAGAAATTGTCGTGCACCACGGTATCGCCCCGGTGCAGCCTGGTTGATCCGTCGCCGCGCGCGCAGACCATGTTGAGCGGCACGAAGCTCTGGCAATAGGCCGGTTGATCGTCATGGCAGTGGCGGCAGGTGCCGCAGCTGTTGAAGGTCAGCAGCACCTTGTCGCCGGGCTTGACCGAAGTGACGCCGGGGCCGACCGCATCGACGATGCCCGCGCCCTCATGCCCCAGAACGGCGGGGAACTGCAGCCCCATCGCGCCTGAAGCGACGACCAGATCGGTATGGCAAATCCCTACCGCCTTGATCGCGACTCGGATCTCGCCCGCCTGCGGCTCGCCGACATCGATGGTCTCGATAGCGAAGGGTCCGTTGGGCTGGTTGAGGACGGCGGCTGTAGTTTGCATGGGAAGGCTCCGGTGTGAAGGTCAGTAACGCAGGCGCAGCGCATCGCGGTGGCGGGTGAGGTAGGCGCGGCTGAGGCCGAGCTGCTGCACGCCGCGTCCGGTCAGGCCGTTGC
Organism: uncultured Alphaproteobacteria bacterium; assembly: GCA_963791765.1. Taxonomy (GTDB): domain Bacteria; phylum Pseudomonadota; class Alphaproteobacteria; order Sphingomonadales; family Sphingomonadaceae; genus Novosphingobium. The sequence goes on along the minus strand of CAWBTL010000002.1, from coordinate 103,309 downwards.
AGGTGACGCGCAGCGAAGCTTGCAGATAGGTGTTGGAAGGGCAGGGTGCCCAGTAACAGCCGTTGACCGTCGAATAGACCAGATCGAAGCGCTTGCCGCGGATGTCGGTGACCGAGAGCTGCCCACCCATTGGCATGGCGCGGCGATAGTCCTGATCGCCTTCGCTGGAAACGATGCCGTAGACCTGGCCGTCCTCCAGCACATAGCCGCTCACGTGCGGTCCCATCGTGGTGCGTGTAGCGATGTCGTGGCCGGTGAACAGGTGGACGGTCAGCGCCTCGCCGAAGCTGGCGTGCCACCAGATCACCGCGCCATTGTCACGCTCGGGACGCGGGCCCCAGCTGCGGTCGCCGGTTTCGACGCAATCGACCTTGTGGGTGACCCCGCGCACGGTCAGCGATCCGGTGATGCGATAGGTCTGCTCGTAATGGCCCGACCAACTGGTATCCCAGGCCGGGCCGTTGCGGGCGGCGGCGGAGGGGTCCATTTCGGGATCGTTGATGTCGAAGGGCTCGTGCAGCGCGCGGAATTCCAGCGCGAAGCGGGTGTCGTCGATGCCCTCGTAGTCCATCCGGTAGAGCTTGAGCGGCTCGATCACCTCAAACGACAGGCCATTGGGCAGCGCGAATTTGGTCAGCGTTTCGGGGCAGGGCAGGTGCTGCTGATTATCGATGTAGAGCTGGTCTTCCCACAGGTCCGAAATCCGGTCCAGCATGGTGATATCGACCATGCAGACGCCAAGCTTTGGCCGCGTCACCAGATACATGATGGCGTTGATGTTGGCTTCGGGCACAACGAACGGCAGCGCCAGCGTTTCCGCCCACGACCAGTGCGAATCTTCCTTGAAGTGGAAGTCGAAATCTTCGGGGGCGATCATAGCGTGTCAAATCCGAATGGAGCGAACCACTGACGGTCCTTCTGGGCGCGGGCGTGTTCGTGGGTGAGGATGATCCGGTTCAGCGCGGCCTTGCCCGCCGCATCGCCATCGACGGATACCGTATGGACCAGTCCGGCCACGGCCTGGCTGATTGCCTTGCGCTCGCTGCGGACATCGCTGCCGATCGCCGCGGCAACGCTGGCAGTCAGCGCGGCCAGCGCCTTGCCGGTTTCGGCACCGCCGCTGACACCGCCGCTCAGCGCCTTGCCGATGGCAATGGCATCGTCCAGCTCCTCGCGCTCGAAGGTGCCCATGGCATCGATCTGCGCGCGCAGGATCTGCAAGTGGCCGACGCTGAGGTGGACCTGCTCCTGCGCCAGCGAAGCCTCGGGCGGCAGATGGGGCAAGACGACTTCGGTCAGCGCGCGGATGACGCTGGCGAGCCGGTCGTCGACATTGGGGGTCATGCGGCGTCTCCCTGGCCCAGCAGGCGGCAAAGATCGTCGGCGAACATCGCGCCGGTGGTGGCAAGGAATGTCAGCAGCACGTCCTGGTGGTTGTGCTGCGAACGTGCTGCCGCGATACCGTTGGCGGCGACGATGACGTAGCATTTATAGCTGCTCAGGACGTCGTAGTAATGCAGTGTCTTGCGGTTGACGGTGCGGCCCGAACGTTCTTCGTAGACGCGGATGAATTCCTCGCGCTCGAACAGGTCGCTGGCGCGGAATTTGTTGCCATCGTCGGCATCGAAAGTGCCGAACACCTGCATCAGGATCCAGCCGAGATCCTCGTGGAAATCGCCGATGCGCGCCAGCTCCCAGTCGAGCAGCGCGGTGATCCGGCCGCTGTCCTCGTCGAAAAGGTAGTTGCCGGTGCGGTAATCGCCGTGGGTCATCACCAGATCGGCGCAGTCGGGCATGTTGTCGACCAGCCACTGTTCGGCCAGCGCAATTATCGGGCGGGTTTCGCCACTGTCGATCGCCCAGATTTCGCGCCAGAAGTTGATAGACCAGCGTGCCGCCTGTTTGGGATCAGCGTCGGGCGCTTCGAATTTCGGCAGCTTTGCCGCGCGCCAGTCAAAGCCGTGGATGGCGACGAGGTGATCGACGAACTGGTCGCGCAGCTTGCCGCGCAGGTCTTCGCCCAGCCAGGTGCCGAGCCCCGAAACCTTGATGCCAGCACTGCTCGGCTTGGTGACGCCGTCCACCACCCGCATGATCGCGGCGGGCTGCGGGAAAAATTCGGCGTTGGCATCGACCCATGCCGTCTCGGGCACCGGAACAGTGCCTTTCATCGCGCCGAGCAGGATATATTCGCGCTCACGGTCGGTCTCGGTGATGGCGAGGCGCGGGTCCATGCGCAGCAGATATTTGTCGTCCCTGCCGTCCGACGTCAGGGTGAAGAAGAACTGCTCTTTCGATGCGCCGCCGCCGACCCGCCGCACGCCACTGACAGTCGCTCCCGGAACCTGTTTTTCGAAAAACCGCGAAAGGATGGCGGTGATTTCCGGGATCAGCGCAGCCCGGTAGGGCGGCAGGTCGCGATTGTTGCGGCGCCGGTCGAGGATCTGGCGGTTGATGCTTTCCATTTCGGCAGGCATGGTCAATGCGGCCTCCCGGCGGCTTGCTTGTAAAGCGGAACCGAGCGGATGTGCTCGAGGTAGGCGGCCGGCCAGGCCACTTCCATCCATCCCGCACCGTCGCGCCCATCAATCGTGGCGCTGCCGCCACCTTCCATGAGCACCAGATCGGCATGCGGGATCAGCGGGTAGGTGCCGAAGAAATCGACGTGGACCTTGGTGCTGCGCCCGGCTTCGTCGGCCAATGTCGCGTCGAGCACGGTCTGCCGGAATGCTTCGTCATGCTGCCAGGTGAAATCGATATCGGTGACCTCGGCCATCAGTCCGTCCTTGAAGACATAGCCGTAAAGCTTGGTGCTGCCGAGCACATGGAGATGCCAGAAATGCACCGAGCAATCGTTCCCGGCCTGCCCCTGGAACCAGCGATAGTTCTGGAAGGCCAGCCAGTCGCGCGAGCCCCAGCTGTGGTCGCGGTGGCCGGTGGCGTCGAAGCTGATCACCCGGTCGCCGAGCGTCAGCGTTCCCCGCACGCGGCCGCTCTGTTCGATGCGGTCGTCGGCGCAATAGGCCGGGCATCCTTCGGCATTGCCGCTGTAGGCATAGGGCGGATGGAAGCCGTCGAAAGTGAATTCCACTGAAGCTTCCGGGCTGTTCCAGCTGACTTCGGCGTGGCCGAACTTGAGGTCCTGCTTCATCGAGAAGCCCTCGATGGTCCAGTCCGAGAAGTCCATGTCATCCGGCACCGGTCGGTTGGCCAGTTTAAGCTGGATCGGCTTATCGCCAACGCCGGGTCCGAAGATCGCCAGCACCGCCCCGGCCTCGCCTGCGCAATTGACCCAGGTATAGGTGAAGAAGGCGATTTTCTCTTCGGGCAAGTTGACGATGATCGGGATCGATTCGCGGTCAAGCGGCGGGTTGGCATGCAGCTTGTGACGGCCATCGTGAACCGGATCGACCGACAGCGTTTCGCGCGACAGCGTGGCATTTTCGAACATCAACGTCTCCCAGTCAGGCGGCTAAACCGCCCAGTATCCTGTCAGCAATATTGCAGTGACCGCCGCCAGCCAGGCCGCCAGCATAAGTCTGAGCGGCCGGTGCCGCCAGCGCAATTCCATATATTGTTCGAACACCAGATGGATCTTGACCGAGGCCAGCAAGATGGCAATGGTCGCCGCGATCCGGGGTGCCGCATAGCCCTCGGCGAGCAGGAAGCCGGCGAGACTTGCCGCAACTAGCAGGGTCCAGACCAGCCAAACCGGCCACTCGCGCACAGCTATCATGCGGCCCTCAACAGATAGAGCATGGCGAACAGCACGATCCACAGCAGGTCGACCATGTGCCAGTAAGCGCCGCCTGCTTCGATCCAGCGGAGCTGTCCAGCAGGGTTGGCTCGGCCGTCGCTCCGCGCGATCAGCACCAGCAGCACGCCGATACCGATGACGAAGTGGAGGAAGTGGATGCCGGTAAAAACGAAATAGTAGGTGAAGAATTCATTGGTGGTCAGGCCGATGCCGTGTTCGAACTTCGCGCCCCATTCGAACAGCTTGGACACCCCGAACAGCGAGCCAACCGCCAACGTCAGCACCAGACTGCGCCGTGCCAAGGCCCACGCCCCGGCCCGCGCCTGCCGCGCCGCTGCCGCCATGAAGGCCCCGCTGGTCAGCAGGATCAGCGTATTGACGAGGCCCAGGGTAAGGTCGAGCTGCTGGCGCGATGTTTCGTACAGCTCCGGCTGGGCAATGCGCCCGGCGGCGAACAGCAGGAAGAACACGGCAAAGGCGCACATGTCCGCGAAAATGAACACCCAGACGCCCGAATCGCCGGGCAGCGCCGCTTGCGCTGGCGCGGCGATCGGATGGGTCTGGGCGTGCTCGGTCACGGCAGGATCATTCCGCTTCGACCCGCTTGATCGCCTTGACCGTGTAGATGGTCAGCATCGGAACCCAGACCATCCAGATCAGGAACTCGATCCAGAAGTTGAGGATGCCGCTGCGGGCAAAAGCGCCGTTCTGGAAATAGGGCATCAGGCATTCGGCGACGAACATGAAGCCCACCCAGATGCCGTACCACGCCAGCCACTTCGGTATCAGCGGCACCGCGCGCTTGTCTGCCAGGAAGCCGATGCCCAGCGCGAACAGCTGCACCGAAGTCACCGCATAGGCAAGATCGATCAGCAGCCAGGCCATGTCGTAGAGCATCTGGATCATCCAGTCCGGCAGTGCATCGGGCCGGAAAGCCGCGGTCAGCCAGAAGCTGGTCGGGATGAGCACGGTGATCGTGGTCCAGGCAGCGCCGAGGCGGGCGAGCTGGACGATGAGATTGTCGGCCTGCCGGTCACCGCCCACCGCCTGCTCGAGCAGCTTGGCGACCGCATAGCCCCAGACGCCGTAAGCGGGCGCAAAGGTCATCGCGACCACCATCCCCAGCCGCACGGAATCGCGGTGGTCGCGGAAATAGGCGGCGACTTCGCCGGCGGGCGTATCGGGTGAGAACGGGGGGAAATTATGCCCCAGAATGCCCCAACAGTAAAAAAACACCGCCACGAACAGTGGCCCCATCCAGGCGCAGAACCGCCAGTAGCGTGTATCGACCTTGCCTTGCATAAACCCTCTCCCAAAGTGCGGGCCCGAAGATCATGGCCCATTGATTAGAGACGCCCCGGTTTTTGCCGGGTGCGCCCCAAATTTCCGATCAGAAGCGTGCCGTAGCCTCGACCCCGAACGTGCGCGGTTGCGCGCGCGGGCGGTAGCCATTGCCGAACAGGTTCTCGATAGCGATGCCGAACGGAAAGGTGGTCTTGTTGGTGATATTTTTGACCCAGGCTGCAATCGAGAAGTGCTCGGTGCTGTAGGTCAGGCGGCTGTTGAGCGTCCAGTCGTTACCTTCACCGTCCGAGAACTTGCCGGTGGAAAGGTTGACGAGCGGACCACGGCTGTAATCCTTGAACGAGTCATAATAGAACCGGCCCGTGTACGACGCATCGCCGTGCCAGGTGATTTTGCCCGATCCGACATCGAGCACGTCCCAGTCAAACGCGGCATTGGCGGTTGATTTGGCGGCGTAGGGGAAGGGGTTTCCGGCAACGCTGACCGGGCCCCCGCCAGACACCACACAGCTGCCAAGCTGCGACGGGAAGTTGGGGATCGTTGCCGGGTCCGCTGGGCAGGCACCATCGGCATATTCCGTATCGAGCAAACCGAACGAGGCACTGAAGCGCAGCCGGTCGGTCGCAGCAAACTGGGCGTCGATCTCGAGTCCCTTGAGCTTGCCGCTCAGCGAAATCAGATTGGCGGTGGCAGTGGCATCGACGACCTGGCCCTGCTGGCCCTTGTAATCGTAATAGAAGAACGAGCCGTTGATCTGGACGCGATTGTCGGCAAACCGCGCCTTGAAGCCGACCTCGTAGGCGTTGACCTGTTCGGGCGGCACGAAATAGACCTGATTTGCGCTGCCATAGGCCAGGCCGTTGAAGGTACCCGCGCGGTAACCGCGGCTGTAGCTGGCGTAAATCATGCTCGTATCAGTCGGCTTCCAATCGAGAATGACGCGGCCCGAAAGCTTGTTCGACTTACCCTTTTGCGAAAGCCCGCCAGGAAGCGGAATGCCCAGTCCCTGGAACGACGGGATGACCACCGCGCCGGCTTCGTTGCGGACATCCTGCAGGAAATAGGGTGCAAAGGCCCCACCCTGCTGGAAATCGGAGACAGTGATCAGCCGCGCCACCCCGAGATCGTCGTAATAGGTGGTGATGCCGTCCTTGAAGACATTCTTGTCGCTGGTGTACCGCGCGCCGACGGTCAGCTTGACCGTATCGGCGATCTGATAGCTGCCCTCGCCATAGATGGCATAGGACGTCCTTTCCTGCTTGAAATGCTGGATCGCGGTGACCCCTGTGGGCAGCGACCCTGCCGAAAGCGCGGTTCCGTTGAACGCGCCGCCTGGATTGAAATAGCCACTGGGCGAACCAAGCGCGGCGTTGACATCACGCAGGAAGTTGAAGAAATCCGGCTTGTTATCGGCGGTGACGCTGTCCTTGCCGTAGTAGCCGCCCAGAATGAGCTTCAACGGCCCCTGGGTGAAATCCAGGCGCACGTCCTGGTTGAATGCTTTGAACCTTGAATCGTAGGTAATGGCACACAGCCGCAGCGGCGTGCCGTCGCACTCCGTTGGATCCTGCAGATAGCGGCCATCGTCATAGCCGGTGATGGAAATGAGCCTGAGGTTGTCCGTCAGGTCGATCTTGGCGTTGAAAACAACCCCGTTTGCCTCGGTGATGGCTACGCCCACAGTATCGCCCTGGACCTCGCGGTCGCTCAAGCCATTGGCTGACGCACTGTAGGTCGCAGGGAGCAGGCCGGCCGGGACCAGTGCGTTGAAGATGCCGTTGAGCAGAAAGTTGGGACTTTGCCAGTTGATGATGTCGCTGGTCTTGGACTGACCGACAGCGAGGGGCCCCTCGGTGCCGCCCTGCGATTTGGCGATATAACCCTTCAGGCTGAGGTCGATGCCATCGGCCGGCTTGAAGCGGATGGTTCCGCGCAGGCCGTAGCTTTCATACCCACCGTAATCGCGCCCGGTATTGCGGTTGAGGCCCGACGCACCGCCCGCGGCCGAGGTGTTGAGGCCTGCCGCCAGTCGGTTGCGCACATAGGGATCGGTTTCGACATAGGTGCCGGCGAGGCGGATGCCGAGCCTGTCTTCAGCCCCGGTGAACTCGATCGCGCCCTGCGCGTTCTTCCGGTTGTAGTTGCCATAGCCCAGCGTCAGGTAGCCGTTGCTGCCCTTGAGTTCGGGTGCGCGGGTAATGAAGTTGATCGCGCCGCCGGTGGTGTTGCGGCCGAACAAGGTGCCCTGCGGCCCACGGACAACTTCGATCTGATTGAGATCGTAAAGCTGCTGGCCGTGGCTGGCGCGGAACGCCTGATAGACTTCGTCGACATAGACGCCCACCGGCGAAGCTGCGTTGGCGTTGAATTCGGTGCCGACGCCGACGCCGCGCAGCGAGAAGTTGGGCTGCGCCTCGCCATAGGGCGATGACACCTGCAGGTTCGGCATCGAGTGGTTGAGATCGGACGTTTCGAATACGCCCTGGTTCTGCAGCGCCGTCGCCGAAATCGCCGAAACCGCGACGGGCACGTCCTGCAGGTTTTCCGAGCGCTTGGTGGCGGTGACGATGATCTCTTCGAGTCCGCCCGAATCGGAATTATCTTCACTGGACTGCGCGTCTTGCGCTAATGCCGGAGTGCTCAGGCCGATGGCGATGGCAAGCAGGCTGACTTTACGGATGGCGCTCATGGCATTCTCCCTTTTCTAACGCGATCATTCCGGCAAAATTTTTGTCCGGACGATTTTGCGTGACCTCGATACGCAATTTAGGCTAGGGAGAAACAATGTCAACACATTTACGAGTTGGCGGCGATCGCCGCAGGACGTCGCAGCATGAAGTGCATGCTGCAATCGATGCTGCGCAACATAAGCGGGAACGGGCAAGGACGAAACAATGCTGAAAAAGCTGTTCGCGCGCAAACCACTGCACCGGGTCCGGCTTTCAGGAACCGCCACCGAATTCGAGGTTGGCCGCAACCAGACCGTGCTCGAAAGCGCGCTGGGGCAGGGGCTGGCCTTTCCGCACGATTGCACGGTGGGCACCTGCGGCAGCTGCCGCAGCCAACTCGTTTCGGGCAAGGTCGATGCGATCACCCCGTTCGGCTATACGCTGAGCCGCGAGGAGCTTCAGGCGGGTTACATCCTGGCATGTCAGGCCGTGCCCGAATCGGACCTCGAGATCGAGGTGGACCTCGAAACCACGGCGGCAGTCAGAACGACGGCCAGTCTGGTTTCGATGCGCGAACTCACTCACGATATCCGCGAGTTCGTCTGGAAGAGCGATGCACCTGTGCACTATCGTGCCGGGCAATACATGAATGTGTCTTGGCCCGGCGCGCCGGGATCGCGGTCCTATTCGTTCAGTGTCGCGCCGGACCCGGCCGGACAAAACCGACTCGCCAGCTTCATCCGCAAGGTCCCGGGCGGCGCATTCACCGAACCCTTGTTCGCCGGCGATCTGGCTTCTGCCAGTTTCGAGATTGACGGACCGCATGGCGGCTTCTGGCTGCGCGACGGCGACGGGCCGATCTTGCTGGTCGGTGGCGGCAGCGGGCTTGCCCCTCTGATGAGCCTGCTCGAAGACGCCAGCGCGCGCGGTGTAAAGCGCAATGCGGTGCTGCTGTTCGGCGGGCGCGCCGAGCGCGATCTCTATTGCCTCGAGGAAATAGCTTCGATCGCCGCGCGCTGGCAGGCTCGCTTCGAATTCCGGCCGGTGCTGTCCGAAGAGCAGGCCCCGGGCCGCAGGTTCGGCATGGTCACAGACGAAATTCCCGCCGCGATTGCCGAACTTGGCGGCACTGCGGGGTTGCAGGCCTATATGTGCGGACCGCCCGGGATGATCGACGCAGGTCTCGCCGTATTGAGCGCATCTGGACTTGCGCTCCATGACATTCACTACGACAAGTTCACCGACGCCAGCACCCGGTCCGGCAGCTAAGCTGCGGCCAAGGAGAGGAACAGAAAATGACCGCCAGCAGAGACAGCTTTTTCATCGGCAACCAATGGGTCAAGCCCGCCAGCGACCGCCGGTTCACCCTGGTCAATGCCTCGAACGAAGAGGTCATCGGCACCGCTCCCGAAGGCTGCGAGGCTGACATGGACGCCGCTGTCGCCGCCGCGCGCAAGGCTTTCGTCACCTCCGGCTGGGCCGATGCCACCCCGCAGGACCGCGCCGTGGTGATGGAGCGTTTCATGGGCGCGATCGCCAAGCGGGGCGAGGAAATCGCCAGGATGGTCAGCGCCCAGAACGGCATGCCCTTCGCGATCAGCCACCCGCTCGAAGGCCAGTTCTCGGTCGGTCTGGTGCAGTATTACACCGAGCTCGCCAAGACGATGGGCCAGCCCGACGTGCGCCCCTCGCAAATGGGCAAGGAGACGCTGGTCGAAGGCAAGCCGGTTGGGGTAGTTGCGGCGGTCGTGCCGTGGAACTTCCCGGTGACGCTGGCGCTTAACAAGATCGCACCGGCCATGGCGACCGGCTGCACCATGGTGATCAAGCCGTCGCCGGGGACGGTGCTGGACAGTTACCTGCTCGCCGAAGCAGCGCTGGAGGCGGGGGTTCCTGCCGGGGTGCTCAACTGGGTCGCGGCGGATCGCGACGTCGGGGCCTATCTCATCGGCCATCCCGGGGTGGACAAGGTGGCCTTCACCGGTTCGACCGCGGCAGGGCGCAGCATCGCCCGGACCTGCGGCGAACTGCTCCGCCCGGTCTCGCTGGAACTCGGCGGCAAGTCGGCGGCGATCTTGCTGGAGGACGTCGATATCGCCAGCTTCCTGGAGGGCGTGCCGATGGTGTCGATGCTCAACAACGGGCAGACCTGCTACAACGGCACCCGCATCCTCGCCCCGAAGAGCCGCTATGGCGAAGTGGTCGAAGCGCTGGCCGGGTTAGCGAATTCACTCAAGGTGGGCGACGCGCTCGATCCGGAAACGCATGTCGGCCCGATGGCATCCTCGGCACACCGCGACCGGGTGGAAGGCTATATCGAGATAGGCAAGGGCGAGGCGCGGCTGGTCGCTGGCGGCGGCCGACCCAAGGACACCAACCGCGGCTGGTTCGTCGAGCCGACCATCTTCGCCGATGTCGAAAATTCCGACCGCATCGCGCAGGAGGAAATCTTCGGCCCGGTGCTCGCGGTCATCCCCTATGACGGCGAGGACGACGCGGTGCGCATCGCCAATGACAGTGCCTATGGCCTCGGCGGATCGGTGTGGAGCGCCGACAGCGCCCATGCCATCGATATCGCCCGCAAGGTTGAGAGCGGCACCGTCGGCGTCAACGGCTACATGCCCTCGCTCGGCGCGCCGTTCGGCGGGGTCAAGGCCAGCGGCATGGGCCGCGAGTTCGGGCCCGAGGCGATCGGGGCCTACCAGAACACCAAGTCGATCTATGTGATGGGGTGAATTATACCAAATCTCGATGATATTGACTCTTCTCCCCTCCCGCTTGCGGGAGGGGTTGGGGGTGGGTGAGTTTGAATTTGATGCGAAACCGTCGATTTCGTCCGACTGACCCACCCCTAACCCCTCCCGCAAGCGGGAGGGGAGAAGAAAGGGCAGGTTGGAATATGCGATAGCCCTGCCCCTACCCTGAGACGCAGTCGAGCGCAGCTCAACAGGAGGGGCATGAGAGGTCATTTCATCGGGCGCTTGGTATTATACCAATAGCCCGATGACCTGACTCGGTTTGGGGATTCCTTTTTTGTCAGGAATATGATTTGGAGGCGGCTTCATTGGATGGAGCCGCAGATGCATGGATCGATAGTCCTCCGGGACGATTACAGCGCGGGAGATTTGCGCAAGCTGGCCCGTCGGGAGAACAATGGCCGCGTAGCTTTGCGGCTGACGGCAATCGCGGCTGTTCTGGAAGGGGCGAGCCGGAAGGACGCTGCGGCGCGCAGCGGGATGGATCGCCAGACCCTGTGCGACTGGGTTCACCGTTTCAACGAGAAAGGGCCGGACGGTTTGCGTGATGCGCCCTGCGGTCATCCCAAGAAGCGGCTGACGGCCTCGCAAGAAGCGGCGGTGAAGGCGCATGTGCTGAAAGGCCCTGACCCCGAGAAGGACGGGCTTGTGCGGTGGCGCTGTGTGGATATCCAGAGCTGGATCGAAGCGGAATACCAGGTTCGATACCATGCGCGCACGATTGGCAAGCTGCTCCATGCCCTGAACCTGAGCCATATCTCGGCGCGCCCTTGCCATCCCAAAAGCGACGTTGAGGCTCAGGCTGCTTTTAAAAAAACTTCGCAGCCAAAGTTGCGGAGATACTCCCCGCACATGCCGCCGGAAAGCGCCTCGAAATCTGGGTCCAGGACGAAGCCCGGGTAGGCCAGAAAGGGACGCTCACCTATGTCTGGGGCGAGAAAGGCACCCGCCCGCGCGCCGTGCGTGATCAGCGGTATGAATGCGCCTATATCTTCGGAGCCGTCTGTCCGGCACGCGGCGTAGGAGCGGCGCTGGTCATGCCCTTTGCCAACACCCAAGCCATGAACGCACACCTCATCGAAATCAGCAGCCAGGTGGAGGACGGCGCGCATGCCATCGTCATCATTGACGGAGCTGGCTGGCACACCACAAAATCCCTCAAGACCCCTGACAATATCAGCCTGCTCCGCCTGCCGCCTTACAGCCCCGAGCTGAACCCGCAGGAAAACATCTGGCAGTATCTCCGACAAAATGCCCTCGCAAACCGGGTCTATGAAACATACGAAACCATCGTCACCGCTTGCTGCAAGGCTTGGAACGACCTCATCGATCTGCCAGATACCATCAAATCCATCGCCAGCCGCGAATGGTTCCAGTGCGTCAGCTCATAGGGCCGTTGGTATTAGAACCTCATGCGCCTGTCCTGATTCGAGCTTCAAATTCCGCTCATGCTGAGCTTGTCGAAGCACCCTCGTGCTCCAGCGAGCTCACCGTAACAACCCCGTGCTTCGACAAGCTCAGCAGGAGCGGGTCTGGTGCAGATTAAGCGCAATCCGCTTTAGTCTGAAATTTCGGTGGCCTGTTTCTGCCTTCCCCTCTCCCCTCAAGGGGAGAGGGGAGAGCGGCTTCAGGCCACGCCTAGACCGCATCCAGCGCATCGTGGTCGGCCATGGCCTGGCCGAGGCGCTCGATGAAGATCTTGGCGGTCGCGGCCGGCTGCATATCCGGAAATGCCGGGTCGGGCTTGAGCGTCAGTGTCCAGAAGGCGAAGGCGGTGGGCAGTGAAAGGCGGCAGGCGTGCATGGCCTCGTCGTATGTTGCGCGGGGTCCGCCCTCTGCGGCCAGCCGGTCAAGGTAATATGCGATGAGTTCGGCTTCCCAGGCCCGCCGGTTGGCGATGGTAAGCGCGGTGGTGATGGTATAGATCAGGTCGCGCGACCAGTGGCCGCGGTGGGTCACCCCCCAGTCGCCCAGGCCGATCCGTCCGTCTCTGCACTGGTACCAGTTCTTGAGGTGGACGTCGCCGTGGCACAGCGTCAGCGGCAGGGGCCGCAGCGCTTCGAGCGATGCCAGCGTCGCCGGCCAGATTTCCGCGCGCCGGGCGAACAATGCGGGGGGCAGGAAAGCTTCCGCAGCTTCGACCCCGGCCTCGCACGATTCCTCGAGATGGAAGGTCTTCAGCTTGTTGAAGCGTTCGTACCATGTCGGCAGCACGGCAAGGCTTCCGGAAAGCTCGGGCGCCTGATGAAAGCGGCCGTGCAGCTTTGCCAGGATATCGAGCTGGGCGCGGGCGAAACCCTGGTCGACCGCAGTTTCCTCCGAACAGAACGTCGCGGTATCGCCAAAGTCCTCGAACATGATGATGGACGCGAAGCTGACCGGGTCGTAGTTGGCGAGCAGCGGACGCGGGGCTTCGATATCCAGCAGCGAACGGGCGTGGTTCTGGAAGGTCACCTCGCAGATCACCCCGCCCGAATGGCCCAGCATCTGCCGGTTGGCGAGGCCGAAAGTAGCCTTGCAGAACACGCTGGCGGGAAGGCCGGCCGCCTCGCCCGCGGCGTTGTAGGTCAGGACAATGCGCCGCCGGTTGTTGGTGCCATCGTCGGCGGGGCCAAGCTGGTGGCCGGTCACTGCGGCCCCCGGCACGCCCCGGCAGAGCACGTCGGTCAGCCAGTCGTCGCCGATTTCTTCGTAGGAGCGGGGTATCTGGTCGCGCGTTCTGGCGGCAACGGGATGGGCCTGTTCGGCGGCGAAGGCAGCGTCGATCTGCTCGGCAAGTGTTTGTGTCACGTGATGGTCAGGCCGACGCGAGATTGCCTTGCGGGGCATCGCTGCCGAACCAGTCAGGCCAGCCGGCCTTGCGGTTCTGTTCGCGGGCCAGCACCAGCTCTTCGGGTGATGCCATCTCGTTATCCCAGCGCTTGAGCGCCGGCTTGATCACCTTTTCGTGCCACAGCGGCGGGATCAGCGCGGAGAAGAAGCACACGAACACGCTGGGCATCGGGATCCACTGCAGATCGGGCTTGAGTTCGTGATAGGCGGCATAGCTGTTGGTGTGGTGATCGGCGTGGTTGGTGATCTCGAAGCCAAGGATGCGCGACAGCGGCTTGAAGTGGTTCCACACGTGACGGCGGGCAATCGGCGCGCCATCCAGCCGGATCAACCCGTAGTGCTGGAAATAGTTGAAGCTTTCCACCCAGAACCGCGCGCCAACCATTCCGGCCAGCGCAACGCCGACGGCCGTCCAGCCGCCGATTGCAAATATGATCGACTGGAAGATCAGCTGCGCCAGGATGGCCTTCCACAGGCGGTGGCCCAGGCCCCAGCGGTGCTTGCCCATCTTTTCGAGATTGTCGCTTTCCGAGCGCATGCAATCGCGGGTGCTGATCATCACCGCGCGCGGGGTGAAGGCATAGAGGCTGGTGCCGCGCGGGGCAGTGTCGCCGTCCTGCGTGGTCGCGACATGGATATGGTGGCCGACGACATGCGCGATCTCGCGCGTGCAATCGAGGTAGCAGACCTGTGCATAGCGCCCGACAAAGCGGCGCAGCTTGCCGCGCTGGTGGTAGAGCTCATGGGTGGCGGGCACCAGCGGGATCACGCTGAGCCAGGCGCTGGAGGCGATCACTCCGGCAAATTGCCAGCCCGGCGCGCCGGGATTGCGGGCTACCCAGACGGCGGCGGCGAGGTAGATCACCGGGCCGAGCAGCGCGCAGAGCCAGGCGGGAACGTCCGCCAGCCCCTTGTTGCGCATGTTGCGGGTGGCGAAATCGTTGGGCAGCACCGAATCGATCAGGCAGAACAGCGGCAGGCTGGCGATGCCGAGCAACACCCATGCCCCGCCGACCAGAAAGCTGGCGATCACGGCCAGTTGCAGCAGAACACCCAGGTAATAGCGCCCGTAGTCCATTGTCACTCTCCGCAGTCTTGGCAATCGCGCTTTGGCGAATTTCACGTGATACTTATACGCAAAAATTGGTTGCATGCAAATGGCGAATTGCTGCACCATGCGCGAGACATTCGCAGCGTGAACGTCTAGGGGCCATGGCGCAATGAAGATGCGGGAACTTGAGGGGCAGACCGGGGTCAACCGCGAGACCATCCGCGTCTATTTTCGCGAAGGCCTGCTGCCCGAACCCAGCCGACCGGCGCGCAATGTCGCGGACTACGGCGATGAGCATGTCCGCGCGGTGCTGGCCGTGCGCAAGCTGCAACGCGAATCGGGCATGACCCTGCCGCAGATCAAGTCAGTGCTGAACGGCGCGAACACATCGGGCCGCTCGCTGGGCGCGTCCGCGTTCAGCCATCTCGAGGAACTCGTTTCCTCGCGCGTCGGCGTGCAGTTAGGGCTGGTTTCGCTGGCGTCGATCGCCGAACAATATCCCGAGGCAGTCGCCGATGCGCGCGCCTTCGACCGGATCGGCACCATTGACCTGATCGACACGCCCGATGGCAAGGCGCTAAGCGTCACCGATGCCGGGCTGCTGGGAATCTGGGGCCGCATGCGGCAGGCCGGCTTCAACGAGGAGCGCGGCTTCCCGCCCGAAATTCTCGATTACTATATTGAAGCGGCGGAATATGTGGCGGGGATGGAGGCCAAGCTGTTCCTCGAACGTGTCGAAGGCAAGATGGATGAGATCGAAGCCGCCGAGATGCTGGAAGTCGCGCTTCCGGCGATGCTCGATTTTTTTGGCATCATCCGCCAGAAAGTGTTTCTGCGGAACATCGGCCAGGAGACCCGCAGCGTCGGGGTTCTCAAGCCCCGGAAACCGGGCAAGCGCAAGCCAGCTGGTTGATCGTTATCGCCCGGCAAGCCGCTGGGCGATCCATTCAGCTTCGATTTGTTCGGTCAATTCGTCCGGATCGGCCCAGAACCGACGCACTGCCGCGCCCGCAACCAGCGCGGTGGCCGAACGCACGTCGCGGGCTGCGTCTGGCAGGGACCAGCCCTGCGCGACCAGCCGCCGTTCCCAGGCGGCGTAAATCGGCTTGCGCATGTCCGCGACCAGGCTGCGGACGGCGGGATAGAGCGCGGGGTCCTTCGACGCCTCGATGGTGATGCCCATCGCCACCCAGAAGCGGTCGCTGAAGAAGAAGCCGCGCAGTTCGGCGAACATCGCGCGCAGGATAACCTCCGCCCCCTGCTGCTCGGCGCCGAAAAAGGCGGAGCTGTCCTCGCGGGCCAGGGTCAGCGCCTGTTCGACGGCGGCCAGGATCACCGCGTTCTTGTCCGGGAAGTGATGCAACAGCGCGCCCTGCGATACGCCCGCCGCCTCGGCAACCGTGCGCATCCGCAGCGCCTTGAGGCCGCCATCGGCAACCGCTTCATAGGCGGCGGCAGACAGCCGCGCGCGCATCGCTTCGCTGCGCTCGGCCTGGGTGCGGCGCGGTCGGGCAGGGATCGCGGCAGGAGCGGTCATGACCGCAGAATGTCGCGATGCGCCTCGCGGATCACTTTCTTGTCGATCTTGCCGGTGGCGGTCATCGGCACCGGTCCGAACAGGATGCGATCGGGCATCCACCACTTGGTCACCCGTTCAGCCAGGTAGGCGGTAACATCGGTCTCGGCCAATTCCGAGCCCGCAAGTGGCTCGACCAGCAGGATCGGGCGTTCCTCCCATTTGGGATGAAACACGCCGACCACCGCCGCAGCCTTGACGCCGGGGCAACCGGCCGCGGTGTTTTCAAGGTCGATCGAACTGATCCACTCGCCGCCGGATTTGATGACATCCTTCTTGCGGTCGGTAATGCGCATGAAGCCCAGGCTGTCGATAGTGGCAATGTCGCCGGTATCGAACCAGCCGTCAGCGTTGCAGGCGCTGGCTTCGGCGCGGAAATAGCGCTCGACCACCCATGGGCCGCGCACCATCAGCGCGCCCGAGGTTTCGCCGTCGTGGGGCAGGGGCTGGCCGTCGTCGTCTGCGATCTCGATCTCGATGCCGAACTGCATGCGGCCCTGCCGGGTCCATATCTGCTCCAGCTCCTCGTCGCGGCCCAGCGCCGCAAGCGCCGGGGTGGAGGTGGCGACGACACCGAGCGGGCTGGTTTCGGTCATGCCCCAGATCTGCTGGACAGTGACGCCGAGCCTGTCGAAGGCGACCGCCATGTCACGCGGTACCGCCGATCCGCCGATGAACACGCGCTTGAGCGTGCCGGGGGTTTCGCCGGTCTTGGCCAGATGATCGAGGTACATTGTCCAGATGGTCGGCACCCCGCCGGTGAAGGTCACGCCTTCGCTCGCTATCAGTGATTGCAGCGATGCGCCGTCGAACCTGTCGCAGGGGAGGACGAACTTCACCCCGTTGATTGCGCCTGCGAAGGGCAGGCCCCACGCCGTGGCATGATAGAGCGACTGGCAGGGCATGACGACATCGAATGCCGAAAAGCCCATGCCGCCGGAAAGTCCTCCGGCAATGCCGTGCAGCACCACCGAGCGGTGCGAATAGAGCACGCCCTTGGGGTCGCCAGTGGTGCCCGAGGTGTAGCACAGGAAGGCAGCGGCATGTTCATCGAAACGGGGCCAGTCGTAGCTGTCGGGCTCACCCGCGATCAGGTTTTCGTAGCCGGGAACGCCATCGGGCGTAGGCTCGGCGTCGGCGAGCATGATGTAGCTTTCGACCGTTTCCAGCCGGCCGCGGATACGCTCGACAATCTCGGCCATGTTGCGATCGAACAGTAGCAGGCGGCTGCCGGCGTGGTTGATGGTATAGACCAGGTGCTCGTCGGGCAGGCGCGGGTTAGCGGTATGCAGCACCGCGCCGATGCCGGGCACCGCGAAGAACAGCTCGTAATGGCGGTGGTTGTTCCAGGCGAGCGAGCTCACCCGGTCACCCGCAGCGATGCCCATGCCTGCGAGCATGTTCGCGGCCTTGGCGACGCGCGCGAAACAGCGGGCATAGTCATAGCGCCACAGCGGCTCGTCGACATTGAGCGAAACGATCTCGCGGGTGGAATGGGCGGTAGCGGCGAAGCGGATGATGTCGATGATGGCCAGGTCGCGGCCTTGCATCAGACCCGCGATTGTCATGCGGCACCTTTCAGGAACGGGACGACCAGTTCGACAAAGCGCTCACGCTTTTCGATCTGGGTCCAATGCCCGCAATGGCCGAAGACGTGGAGTTCGCTGTTGGGGATGAGCTGGTTGAACTTCACCGATTGCTCCAGCGGCACGATCAAATCTTCGCGGCCGTGCACCAGCAGCGTCGGGTGGGGCAGGGCGCGCAGGGCGTCTTCGCTGGTGGCCAACTCGTCCAGCCAGCGCTGGCGCGGTTCCGGGAACAGGCTGGAAAAGGCCTCCTGCGCGCCGGGACGAATGCTGGCGTGATAGCGCGATGCGACGATTTCCTCTTTCACCAGCGCGGGATCGAAAGCGAAAGTCGTCATCAGATCGCGCATCGCTTCCATCGAAGGCTGATAGCCCCAGACCCTCGCCAGCCCGTCGGTGAGCGGAAACGGCAATCCCGCCGCACCCATCAGCACCATGCGGCCCACCCGTTCGGGCGCGCGCGCCGCCAGTGCCAAGGTCAGCGCGCCGCCATAGGAGTTGCCGATGAAATGCGCGCGTTCGATCTCCAGCGCGTCCATGAAGCCGATCAGGTGATCGAGCCAGCGGTCCATGGCGAAACCCGCGATATCCGTGGGAAAATCGGTATAGCCGAAGCCCAGCGTATCGGGCGCATAGCAGCGGAAATGCGCGGCAAAATCCGGGATCACCCCGCGCCAGTTGGCAAAGGCAGTCACCCCCGGACCCGAGCCGTGGATCAGGATCAGAGGCTCGCCCGCGCCGGCGACGATGTAGTTGGTGCCAATACCGCCGACGTCGACATTCTCGCCAATTTCCGGATTGTCGCTCATAACATCGTGCTCCCGCCGTTGACGCTGATCACCTGACCGGTGACGAAACTTGCGTCCGGGCTGGCGAGATAGGCCACCATCGAAGCAACCTCCGCCTCGCTGGCCGGGCGGCCCATCGGGATCATGTCCGTCGCGGTCTGGACCAGCGCCGGGTTGACCGCCTGCACGTCGAGCAGTTGCTGGGTCTGCACCAGGCATGGCGCGACGGTGTTGACCGTAATCCCGTCGTGGATGAACTCGCGGGCAAGGCCGGTGGTCATGGCATGGACCCCGCCCTTGGCGGCATTATAGCCGGCGTGCTCGGCCAGACCGTTGCGCACCGAATCCGCACCGATGTTGACGATACGGCCATAACCGGCGGCCTTCATGTGCGGCAGCGCGTGCCAGCAGCACCAGACGGCGGTCCACAGGTTGCGGTCGATGGTGGTGCGCAGAGTGTCGGGGGTGTGGTCGAGGAAGGGACGCAGAATGCCGCCGCCGGCGTTGTTGACGAGGATGTCGATCCGGCCATGGATTGCCATGACCGCTGCGGCCAGTTCGCCCGCGACTTTCTCGTCCGAAAGATCGCCGGTAAAATCGCCATCTTCGAGATCGGCCCGAACTACCGCCGCCCCATCCTGCTCCAGCCGCGCGGCGATGGCGGCCCCGATGCCCCGGCCCGCACCGGTGACGATGGCGACCTGGCCGGCGAGCGGTTCGCTCATGACCGCACCACAATCGCGCCGGTCTTGCCGAAGCGCGGATCGGCGATGCTGCCCCAGGTGTCGAGCACTTCGGGTCTGGGCTCAAGCACGCGGGGAGCGCGCGCGCCCCGCTCGGGGAATTCCTCCATGCCGAAGCTGTATTCGGTCGACATGCCGTCGGGATCGAGCATGTACAGGAAGATGCTGCCCGAAGGCAGATGCCGTCCTGGCCCGAACACGATCGGCACACCCGCCTGTTTCATCCGGTTCATCGCCCTGCCAATATCGTCGATATCCGTCACCATGAAGTTGAAGTGGTTAAGCCCGTCGCTGTCGCCGGTCAGCAGTGCCAGGCTGTGATGCAGCGGGTTGGGCCAGCAGCGCAGGAAGGCAATCTTGCCGGGGACGTGGTCGGAAATCTCGAAGCCCAGCTGATCGACCCAGAAGCGGTGGGCGCTGGCGTAGTCGATGACATTCATCACGACATGACCAAGCCGGACGATCTGGGTAACGGTGGGTTCGTAGGGCGTTGGAGCAGACGGCGGATCAGCGTAATAGTCGAGTTCCAGCCCGGTTCCTGGATTGCGGAAGCGGAAGGCGTCATCGCCGGTCCATGCCGGTGTGAGCCCGACGCCCGCAATATGATCGAAGGCTTTCGCCAGTTCCCCACGGCTCTCCAGCTCGAAACCAATGCGCGACAGGCCCGCAATCTCGCCCGCTTCGAGAACGAGGTCATAGGGCTTGTCGCTGCACCGCAGCCACACCGCCGTCGCTTCCGCACGTTCGATCGTCAGGCCCATCACTTCGGAATAGAAAAGCGCGCTCGCCGACAGATCGGTGACTTGCAGGGCGGCGTAGCCAAGCCGGGAATAGCGGATCGGATGTGTCACAGGATGATACTGATGCGGGCGTGGGGGCGCAGTGCCTCCATATCCAGCACGCAGGTCTTCTTGGCGATCATCAGCGCGCCTGCGCGTTCGACGATCTCGTGGAGATAGTGGCCGACGAATACGTCGCTGGTCGCGTCCTTGCTGCGCCACACGGCAAAGGAAGAACGTGCGCGGATCAGTTCGCCGTCGCGGCTTACGCGGGTGTTGGAGACCAGATGCCGCACCTTGGACCGCGGATGTTCGCTGTGCGCGCCGACTTTTGAAAGCCGCACCACCCGTTCGCGCATGCGGATGCGGTCATCCATGACGTAGAACAGCGAGGTGTCGGGATCGGCACTGTCGCCATCGACGTCGCTCGGCGGCACGTAATAATGCGCGTCCTCGGTGTAGAGCGCCAGCCAGTCGTCGAGCTGCCAGCGGTCGAGCAGGTCGGCCTCTTGGAACAGCAGTTCCTCTACGCGCAGGCGCAGCAGCAGCATCGGATCGATGGTCATGCCTCCGCCTCCGCCAGCCGTCGGTTCCACTCGCGCCAGAACGCACGCATCTGTTCCTCGTCGTCGAACGAGGGGCCTTCCTCGCGCAGCATGCCCTTCGATATGTCGTTGTACAGCGCCTCGCCGCTGGCGGCGTAGCCCTGCTGACACTTCTCGATCGCCTCGACATCGTCGGGGGTTGCGAAGCCGCCGGGGCCGAGGAATTCGGTGAAGTTGTAGAGCCGGTACTTGCGCAGCCATTCGCTCTCCTCGCGCGGGGCCAGCGCCCAGGCGTTGACTTCCATATAATCGGGTGCGGTGGGGAAGAAGGTGCGGACGGTCACCGCCATGATGTCGTTCACCACCAGGTTGGGGAAGATCACCATGTTGCGGTTCTTGTGGGCGATGCGGTCGGCCCGCGCCGGCCCGACCCGGGCTTCGAGCGCGCCATAGATCGCGGCGATCTCGGCCTTGCCCTCTTCGCCCCACAGCGGCACCCAGCTGGCGATGGGGCGGCCCCAGGGTGCGGAATATTCGACCAGCGCATGGCCCTTGCCAAGATCGATGCCGATCCCCGCCAGCGGCGTCGCCCCCAGCGCGCCATTGGCGTTCCTGAGATATTCGAGATAGGTCGAATGGGTGCAGGCGGCGTGATAGCCATCGAAGCTGTTCTCGGTCAGCAGCTTCCAGTTGCCGCGAATGGCGTATTCCTGGGTGCCGCCAACAATCTGCATGCCGCTGTCAGAGTGCTGGGCGACCAGATCGAGATAGTCGCCGGCCTCGCCAAGATAGCTCGCCAGATCCTCGCCATCATGCGCAAAGCTGACGAAAAAGAAATCGCCGTGCCGCGCCAGCCGGGGCACGTGGACCATCTGCTTTTGCGGATCGGTCTTGAAGTCATCGGGATAACCCGAACTGCCCGGCAGGGTCATCAGATGGCCGTCCGAGCCAAAGGTCCAGCCGTGATACATGCACATGAACGCGGGCGATTTACCCTTCCGCTCGCGGCAGACCACGGTTCCCCGGTGCGGGCAGCTGTTGATCAGGGCATGGAAATCGCCGCCCTTGTCGCGGGTGAACAGGATCGGGCGGCGGGCGACCTTGCGGGTCAGGAAGCTGCCGGGTTCGGGCAGTTCGGAAGCATGGCCCAGATAAAGCCAGCAGCGGCCGAAAATCGCCTCATACTCGCGCTCGAACACTTCGTGGCTGGTGAAGGCGCTGCGGGGCACCAGGAAGCGCCCGCCACTTCGGTCATCGACGATCCGCGGCATTTCCACTATCGCTGTCTCCCGCCGGCCTGCGTCCCGCAACTAACCGGACAACTGCTATGTAAGTTGCAATTCCGGCGCGTGTCAAATACGAAGTCGGTCGGAAGCAGATTGCAGCCGGGGAGTACGATTTGACCCGCATTGTCACAGCAAGTGCCGAGCAGCAGCGGCTGGTCCAGCAGGCCGCACGGGCGCTGGGGCGGGCGGGACTGGTCCATGCCTTCGGACATTGCAGCATCAGGCTCGACGAAGCGCATTTCCTCGTCTGCGCGGCGCGGTCGCTGGAACTGGTCGGCGATGCGCCGGGGACGGTTTGTCCGGTCACCGGTCCATTGCCCGAGGGTGTCCTTGGCGAAGTGCGTGTCCACCAGCAGATCTATGCCCGCCGGTCCGAGGTCAGGGCGGTGTGCCGGATCATGCCGTCGGCGCTTATGGCGCTATCGACGCAAGGGATTGTCCCCCGTCCGCGCCACGGCATCGGTGCCTATTTCGACCGCCTGCCGCTATGGCCGAACCCGCGGCTGCTGCGCGACGACGTTTCGGCGGCGGCACTGGCCGACATGCTGGGCAATGCCCCTGCGATTGTCATGCGCGGCAATGGCGCGGTGGTGGTGGGGCCGACAATGCAGCAGGCGGCGACGCTGGCGTGGTTTCTCGAGGATGCGGCGCGGGTCGAACGCGATGTCCGCGCCATGGGCTTTGCTCCCGATAGCGGCCTGCTCGATCCATCGGAGGTCGCTGACCGGCAGGTGTGGAGCGGCCAGGTCGCGGAACGGATGTGGGACTGGCTGACGCGGGATTAGGGCATTGTGCGTTTAAACTGAATCGAGCTTTAAATTTCCGCTCATCCTGAGCTTGTCGAAGGACCCTCGTGCTCCGGTGAGTTCACCGTATCAACCCTGTGGTTGACCTACGGTCGCCTTCGGCTCGACAAGCTCAGCATGAGCGGGTCTGGTGGATCTAGCACAAAGCGCAGTAACGGAAATCGCCCTAAATCCCCGCCATCCGCTCGGCCAGCTGATCCCATAGCTCTGGTGATGCCGCGCCGATCATGCCCTTGCGGTCGTCGTCCACCCGGTAGGGTGAGCCATCGACGCGCGCCGCCTTGCCGCCGGCCTCGTTGAGGAACAGCACCCCGGCGGCGTGGTCCCAGGGCAGGGTGCGCTCGAAGATCGACAGGTCGTTCACACCCAGCACCAGCCGCGGATATTGCTCGGCAGCACAGCGCGGGATGTCGGCGAGGCGGTAATGCGGGGCGATGTGGGTTTTCAGAGCTTCGCGCCGCTCGGGGTCCGCGAAGATCAGCGAGATCGCGGCGATGGGCGGCTTTTCCCCGCTGGTCCGGGCCAGGACGGCTTCGCCATCGATGCGCGCGCCCTTGCCTCTCGCGGCGTCGCAGAAGCGCCCGGTCAGTGGATCGAGGATCCACCCGCCAATGGTCTCCCCAGCCTCTGCCAGAGCGACCAGAACGCCGAACGGCGGCTTGCCGGCGGCGAAATTGTTGGTGCCGTCGATGGGGTCGACGATCCAGCACAGCGCATCGCCCAGCTTTTCCAGCAGCGAGGGATCGGCATGCGCCGCCTCCTCGCCGACAATCGCCGCCTCGGGCAGCAACCGGCCAAGCAGTTCCGCAAGAATTTCCTCGCTCTCGTGATCGGCGACGGTAACCACATCGTCCGCCGCCTTGGCGTCGATCTCATGCGCGGCAAGTGTCTGGTAGCGCGGCAGGATCGCCCGCTCTGCCGCTTCGCGCATGATGGCGTGGACTGAGGTCGTCAACTTGTCTGTATTCATGGTTTCCACTCCCGCTCATCCTGAGCCCGTCGAAGGATGTCGCGCTACGCCTGTCCCTATCGCGAGGCCTTCGACAAGCTCAGGCTGAGCGGGCTCGGGATAAGTGCCCCCTCTCTATCACTGAGAATCAACCACCACCGCTCATGTCGAGCGAAGTCGAGACACGTCCCGATAGGTGTCTCGACTTCGCTCGACAGGAGCGGGGTTGGGATCAGCTCCGGTAATCCGCGTTGATCGAGATATAGCCATGCGTCAGATCGCAGGTCCACACCATGGCGCGGCCCTCGCCAAGGCCAAGATCGACCTCGATAGTCACTTCCCGCCCCTTGAGGTGCGCGGCGACCGGCGCTTCGTCATAATCCGGCAGCGGCTGGCCCTCGCGCGCGGCCCAGGTGCCGCCGAAGCCGATGGACAGGCGGTCGCGGTCGGCGGGCTCGCCTGCCTTGCCCACGGCCATGACGACACGGCCCCAGTTGGCGTCCTCGCCCGCAATGGCGGTCTTGACCAGCGGCGAATTGGCTATGGCCAGGCCGACCCGGCGCGCGCTGTCATCGCTGACCGCGCCGGAGACGGCAATAGCGATGAACTTCTGCGCGCCCTCGCCATCGCGCACGACCAGATGCGCGAGCTGGTGGCAGACATCGTCCAGCGCTGCGGCGAAGGCATCGGCGCCGGGGCTGCCGAACGAGGCGAGCGGGGCATTGCCCGCTTTGCCAGTTGCGAAAGCCAGCACCGTGTCGCTGGTCGAAGTGTCGCTGTCGACGGTGATGCAGCTGAACGTGCGCCGGTTGGCAGCAGAGAGCAGCTCCTGCAGGAAGGCCGGATCGACTGCAGCATCGGTGAAAACATAGCCCAGCATCGTCGCCATGTCGGGCGCGATCATGCCGCTGCCCTTGATGATCGCGGCCAGCGTTACGGTCTTGCCGCCGAACACGGCCTGCGCGGTTGCACCCTTGGGAAAAGTGTCAGTAGTGCCGATGGTGCGCGCGGCGTCCTCCCACGAGCAAGGCGCGGCCTTCAGCGCTGCCGCAACGCCTGCCCGCGCCTTGTCGATAGGCAGGGGCACGCCGATGACTCCCGTGGAGGAGACAAAGACTTCGGCCATCGTGCATTCGAGGCGGTCGGCAACCTGCTCCATGATCGCCTCCACTGCCTCGCGCCCGCGATAGCCGGTGAAGGCGTTGCTGTTCCCGGCATTGACCACCAACGCCCGCGCGCGTCCGGCCTTCACGTGCTCGCGGCCCAGATCGACCTCGCTGGAGCAGCACACGCTCTGCGTGAACACCCCGGCGACGGCAGTGCCTTCGGCCAGCTCGACAAATGTCAGGTCGCAGCGTTCGGCGTTTCCGGCCCAGTCCTTGTACCCGGCACGGGCAATGCGCGGTGTCACACCGGCAATCGCGGGCAGCGCGGGGAAGGGTGAGGCGAGGGGGGAAATGGCGTCGGACATGGGTTGCGCCATAGGAATTACCGGGCATTTCGTCCACGCCCCATTGCATGCACACTGGACGCGGGAGTCCACATGGCCTATTTATACAGGCACATGACCCGCTTCCTCCTCACCCTGCTGGCCCTGCTGACGGGCCTGACCATGCAGACCGCGCCCGCAAATGCGCGGATGTGTGGGGCTGGGGAGACCGAGATCGGTGCAGTGGAATCGCTGCCCGGCGGTGAGAAGGTCGCGGCGCAGGAACGCGGCACAACGGCTCCCCGGGCCCGGCGCGAATGGCGCGGGCGGCGCGGCTGCCCGCGGATTCAGCCGCAGCCGGTCTATATCCCCACGGTCCAGCTCGGGATCGACCGCGCGCACGAATAGCGCGCCTTTCAGCCATTGATACCTGACGCCGCGCAGCCGCAGAGGCTGGTCGCGGCCTGTTCGCAAATTCAATCCCAGACTGGAAACACCCTATGTTCGGCGCCATAGCCAAGGCCATGTTCGGCTCGTCCAACGACCGCTACGTCAAGTCGCTCGACAAGATCGTCAAGCAGATCGCCGCTTTCGAGCAGACCATCGAAGCCATGACCGACGAGGAACTGGCGGCGCAGACCTTGCGTTTCCGCGGGTTGCTCGATGCCGGGCAAGGCCTCGACGACATCCTCCCCGAAGCCTTCGCGACCGTGCGCGAGGCGGGCAAGCGGGTGCTGGGCATGCGCCATTTCGACGTCCAGATGATCGGCGGCATCGTTCTCCATCGCGGCGAGATCGCTGAAATGCGCACTGGCGAGGGCAAGACGCTGGTGGCGACCTTGGCGGTTTATCTCAACGCCATCGAGGGCAAGGGCGTGCATGTCGTCACCGTCAACGACTATCTTGCCCGCCGCGATGCCGAATGGATGGGGCAGATCTACCGCTTCCTGGGGCTCACCGTCGGCGTGATCGTGCCCAACCTTTCCGAGGAAGAGCGGCGCGAAGCCTATAATTCCGATATCACCTATGCCACGAACAACGAGCTCGGCTTCGATTATCTGCGCGACAACATGAAGCATGAGCGCAGCCAGATGGTCCACCGGCCGTTCAATTTCGCCATCGTCGACGAGGTCGATTCGATCCTGATCGACGAAGCGCGCACGCCGCTGATCATCTCCGGGCCGACCGACGACAAGTCCGACCTCTACCTCTCCGTCGATGCCATCGTGAAGCAGATCGTCCCTGAGGATTACGATGCCGACGAGAAAACCAAGAACATCACCCTGACCGAGGACGGCGTCGAGCGGGTCGAGCGCATGCTGGAGGCGGCAGGGCTGCTGTTCGGCTCCAACCTTTACGACATCGAGAACACCCAGGTCGTCCACCACCTCGACCAGTCGCTCAAGGCCAATGTCATGTTCAAGCGTGACATCGATTACATCGTCAAGGACGGCAAGATCGTCATCATCGACGAATTCACCGGCCGGATGATGGAGGGGCGGCGCTGGTCGAACGGGCTGCACCAGGCGGTCGAGGCCAAGGAGGGCGTGCAGATCGAGCCTGAGAACCAGACCATGGCCTCGATCACTTTCCAGAATTATTTCCGCATGTATCCCAAGCTGTCCGGCATGACCGGCACCGCGGCGACCGAAGCTTCGGAATTCTTCGACATCTACAAGATGAATGTCGTTTCGATCCCGACCAACGTGGCGGTGCTGCGCGACGATCAGGACGACGAATTCTACAAGAACACCAAGGATAAATTCCAGGCCATCGCCAAGCTGATCCGCCTGCGCAATGAAACCGGCCAGCCGGTTCTGGTCGGCACGGTCTCGATCGAAAAGTCCGAAATGCTGTCCGAATTCCTGCGCGAAGAAGGGGTGAAGCACAATGTGCTCAACGCCCGCTTCCACGAGATGGAGGCGCACATCGTCGCCCAGGCCGGGCGGATGGGCGCGGTGACCATCGCCACCAACATGGCCGGGCGCGGTACCGATATCCAGCTTGGCGGCAACTATGAATTCCGCACCGACGACGAGCTCAAGGACATTCCCGAAGGTCCGGAGCAGGTCGCTGCGGCAGAGCGGATCAAGGCCGAAGTCGCCGCCGAACGCGACCAGGTTCTCGCCGCCGGCGGGCTTTGCGTGATCGGCACTGAGCGCCACGAAAGCCGCCGCATCGACAACCAGCTGCGCGGACGCTCGGGGCGGCAGGGCGATCCCGGCATGTCAAAGTTCTACCTCTGCCTCGAGGATGATCTGCTGCGCATCTTCGGATCGGACACGCTGTTCGCGCGGATGATGAATTCGAACCTCGAGGACGGCGAGGCGATCGGCTCCAAGCTGCTGTCGAAAGCCATCGAGACTGCGCAGAAGAAGGTCGAGGCGCGTAACTACGACGTTCGCAAGCAGGTCGTCGAATACGACGACGTCATGAACGACCAGCGCAAGGTCATCTACGAGCAGCGCGCCGATATCATGGATGCCGAGACGGTCGATGATGTCGTCCACGACATGCGCCATGACACCGTCAACGCGCTGGTCGGCGAAGCCTGCCCCCCCGGCTCCTATCCGGAACAGTGGAACATCGAAGGCCTCAAGGCGCGGGTCGTCGATGTGCTCGGTTTCCACCCGCCGATCGACGACTGGCTCGAAGGCGACGGCATCGAACCCGACGTCATCGAGGAACGCCTTGCCGCCATGGCCGACGCGCATGTCGCGGCCAAAATAGGCGACGAGGACAGGCTGATCTGGCGGCAGGTGGAAAAAAGCGTGCTGCTCGAACGGCTCGACCATTTCTGGAAGGAGCACCTCGCCACCCTCGACGCGCTGCGCCAGGTGGTGTTCCTGCGCGCCTATGCGCAGAAAACCCCGCTCAACGAATACAAGCAGGAAGCCTTCGGCCTGTTCGAGAAGATGCTGGAGACCATCCGCGAGGACGTGACGCGGATCCTTTCGACCAGCGAGCTGAGCATGCAGGAACCGCAGATCACCCTGCCCGAACTGCCCGATTTCCTCACCGGACACCTCGATCCCTTCACCGGCGAAATGGAAACCGCCGGCAGCGGTTACCCGGCGATGGCGTTCTCCACGACCGCTGAAGATCCCTATGCCAGCCTGGGGCTGAGCCGGAATGCCGTCTGTCCCTGTGGTTCGGGGCAGAAATACAAGCACTGCCACGGCGCGGTGGGAGTGAAAGCGTAGCGCCTTCACCTCCCGGCTTGGCAGCGGCCCGCTTGCAGCTATAAGAGCGCCCGAACTGCTCAATCGAGATCGAACCGCCCCATGAACTTGCCCCCCAAGAGCCTGCCAAAGTTCAAACGCATATTGCTGAAACTCTCCGGCGAAGTGCTGATGGGGAGCCAGCAGTACGGCATCGATTCCGAATTTGTCGCCGAACTGGCCAAGGAAGTGAAAGCGGCCAGGGACAGCGGCCTCGAAGTGTGTCTGGTGATCGGCGGCGGCAACATCTTTCGCGGCATGGCCGGCGCGGCCAAGGGCATGGACCGGGCGCAGGCCGACTACATGGGTATGCTGGCGACGATCATGAACGCGCTGGCGATGCAGAACGCACTCGAACAACTGGGCGTGGAGACCCGGGTGCAATCGGCGATCCAGATGGACGCGGTCTGCGAGCCGGTGATCCGCCGCCGCGCCGAACGCCACCTCGAAAAGGGCCGGGTGGTGATCTTCGCTGCCGGAGTCGGCAGCCCCTATTTCACCACCGACAGCGGCGCGGCCTTGCGGGCGGCGGAAATGAAATGCGATGCGCTGCTCAAGGGCACCAGCGTCGACGGGGTCTATGACGCCGACCCCAAGACTACGCCTTCGGCAAAGCGTTATGAAACCGTCGATTATGACACGGTCCTGGCAGGTAACCTGAAGGTTATGGATGCCTCCGCCGTGGCGCTGTGCCGCGACAACGACATTCCGATCGTGGTGTTCTCGATCCGCGAGCAGGGCAATCTGGCCCGGGTGCTCGCCGGTGAGGGAACACAAACCATCGTCCAGAAGGGAGCCTGACCATGGCCAAATATGATAAGGCCGATTTGGAACGCCGAATGAAGGGTGCGGTTGAGTCGCTGAAGAGCGACCTGTCCGGCCTGCGCACCGGCCGTGCCAACACCGCGCTGCTCGATCCGATCACGGTCACCGTCTATGGCAGTCAAATGCCGCTGAACCAGGTGGCAACGGTCTCCGCGCCCGAACCGCGGCTGCTTTCGGTGCAGGTCTGGGACAAGAACAACATCGGCCCGGTCGAAAAGGCGATCCGCTCGGCGGGGCTCGGGCTCAACCCGATCAACGACGGCAACAACATCCGCCTGCCGATCCCCGACCTGACCGAGGATCGCCGCAAGGAACTGGCCAAGCTCGCCGGGCAATATGCCGAGAAGGCGCGCATCGCCATCCGCAATGTCCGCCGCGACGGCATGGAAAATATCAAGGCCGACGAGAACAAGAAGGAAATCTCCGAGGACGACCGCAAGCGCGCCGAAACCGAGGTGCAGAAGCTGACCGACGAGATGATCAAGGCGGCGGACGAGGCGGCGGCGCACAAGGAAAAGGAAATCCTCACCCAGTGATCCTTCGGCAGGCTCAGGATGAGCGGGCGGGCGGTGGCGCGTCCGGCGCGCGCCATGTCGCGATCATCATGGATGGCAACGGTCGCTGGGCGAAGCAGCGCCACCTGCCGCGGGTGATGGGCCACCAGCGCGGGGTGGAAGCGGTCCGCAATCTGGTGCGGGGCCTGCCCGGGCTGGGGCTGGAGGCGCTGACGCTCTATGCCTTCTCCACCGAGAACTGGCAGCGGCCCGAGGACGAGGTTTCCGCGCTGATGGGGCTGATGAAGCGCTTCATCCTCAGCGATCTGGATGAATTTGCCGCCAACGACGTCCGGCTCAAGATAATCGGCGATTACAGGAAGTTGCCGGGCGATGTTGTCGAACTGATCGAAGGCGCGCTGGAACGCACCGCCGGCAACAAGGCCACCACCCTGGCAGTGGCGCTGAACTATGGCGCGCAGGACGAAATCGCCCGCGCGGCGACCAAGGCGGCGGTGAAGGGCGCGATTACGCCCGATAGCATCGCGGCGGAACTGGATACAGCGGACATGCCACCGCTCGATCTGCTGATCCGGACCTCGGGCGAAGTGCGGCTGTCCAACTTCCTGCTGTGGCAGGCAGCCTATGCCGAAATGTGGTTCACCGATGTGCTGTGGCCCGATTTCACCGTGGCGCATTTGCAGGAGGCGCTGGCGGGGTTCGGCACGAGGGAGCGGCGCTATGGCGGGCGGTAGGATGCACCCGACACCTCAATTTCGTCATCCTGAACTTGTTTCAGGACCCATTTTTCGGTTTGACCGGTGCAAGCGGCGGCAATCCCAACCCCACCGCCAGGTCCGCCCAATGCGGGTTGCTCTCGTTGATGAGGTTGATCTTCCACTGCCGGTGCCAGCGCTTGAGCTGCTTCTCGCGCAAGATCGCCAGCTCCATTTCGCCGAACAATTCATAATGGACGAGCATGTGGACTGCGTAGCTCGAGGTGAAACCGGGCAGCGCATCGTTGCGATGCTGCCAAAGCCGCGCGATGAGGTTGGATGTGACGCCGATGTAGATCGTGCCGTAGAGCTTGCTCGCAAGGATATAGACGCAAGGTTGGCGCTCTTGCCACATGGGCCTGTTCTTGCCGCGAAATGGGTCCTGAAACAAGTTCAGGATGACGATTTTTTTGGGGTTGAATTGGGGGCTAGTTCGGCAACAACCCAAGCTTATCCCTTTGCCGTCACCCTGAACTCGTTTCAGGACCCATCGTGCCGCAAGCGTAGCGCTCTCAGGCGAGGCGCAAAGCCCGCCACCCAGTGCGCAACCGCACGCTCAGCGCGGGAGGCGAAATGGGTCCTGAAACAAGTTCAGGATGACGAAATTTGTGAGGTTGCTTTGTGACCACCCCCCCGTCCAAAAAATCTGACCTCGGCGTGCGCACGGCGTCGGCGGTAGTGATGCTCGCGGTGGCCGGGGCGGCGCTATGGCTGGGGGGCTGGGTTTGGACGGTGTTTGTGGCGCTGGTTGCGATGGGCGTGCTGTGGGAGTGGCGCGGCCTTACTATCGAATTTCGCCATCGGACAATGTGGAATTTGGCCGGCCTGGTTTATGTCATTATTGCGGCAGGAACTCTCTGGCAGTTGCGGCTCGAAGAGGGCATCACATGGCCGCTGTCATTGATCTTGGTGATTATCGCTACCGACGTCGGAGCATACTTTACGGGCCGAACATTCGGCGGTCCTAAGATTGCACCAAAGATAAGCCCATCAAAGACCTGGTCAGGGTTGTTTGGAGGGATGGTGGCTGCGGGGATCGTTCTTTTTCTTACATTTCCTTCGCTTTGTTATGACAACTGCCCGACGGATCCGGTTGGTATCTGGACTGCAGATTGGCGGCGCATGGCGCTGGATTTCCCATGGTGGGACTTAATCTTGTTATCGGGGATTGGCGCGCTCATGGCTGCGGTGGCTCAATCGGGAGACTTCTTCGAGAGTTGGATGAAGCGCCGAGCGGGTGTGAAGGACTCCGGCAGTCTTATTCCAGGTCATGGTGGGGTACTAGATCGCGTCGATGGCCTTCTCGCGGTTCTGTTTGTCATAGGATTGATTAGATCACCTTCGCTATTGATCGCGTCATGACCCCCCGCACCATCTCCATCCTCGGCGCAACCGGCTCCATCGGCGCTTCCACGCTCGATCTGATCCGGCGCGAGCGACACAAGTGGCGCGTCATCGCCCTTACCGCAAATTCCAACGCGGAAGAACTCGCCAAACTTGCCCGGGAATTTTCGCCTGCCGTGGCCGTTATAGCCGATGAGAGCTGCCTGCCCGCGCTTCGCCACGAGCTCGCCGGGTCGCAAGTCGAGACTGCCGGCGGGCGGGCGGCTCTCACCGAAGCCGCATCGCGCCCCGCCGATGTCACTATCGCAGCTATCGTCGGCTGTGCGGGGCTGGCTCCGACCATGGCCGCCATCGGGCAGGGCGGCATCATCGGCCTTGCCAACAAGGAGGCGCTGGTTTCCGGCGGGGGATGTCCTGATCGCTGCGGTCGCCCTTCACGGTGCGACGCTGCTGCCGGTGGACAGCGAGCACAACGCCATCTTCCAGTGCCTCGCCGGCAACGAAATTTCCCATGTCCGCTCGATCACGCTGACCGCCAGCGGCGGGCCGTTCCGCGACTGGACGCATGAGCAACTCGCCCAGGCCACCCCGGCGCAGGCGGTCAGGCATCCCAACTGGGACATGGGCGCCAAGATCAGCGTCGATAGCGCGACGATGATGAACAAGGGTCTGGAACTGATCGAGGCGCATCATCTGTTCCCGGTCGGGCTGGAGAAGCTGCGCATCATCGTCCACCCGCAGTCGGTGGTCCATTCGATGGTCGAGTATCGCGATGGCTCGACGCTGGCGCAGCTCGGCCCTTCCGACATGCGGGTGCCGATCGCCTCGACCCTGGCCTGGCCGGCGCGGATGGATACGCCCTGCGCCCCGCTCGACCTTGCCGCCATCGGCGAGCTGACTTTCCGCGCGCCCGACGAGGATCGCTTTCCCGCCACCCGGATCGCCCGCCACGCAGCCGAAGCGGGCGGGGCGGCACCGGCTGTGCTCAACGCCGCCAACGAGGTCGCGGTCGCCGCGTTCCTTGCCGGTCAGATTGCGTTCACCCGGATTACGGCACATGTCGAAACCGTGTTGTCCCAATTTGCGCCCCCTGCGCCCGCCTCGCTCGATGATGTCATTGCTATCGATGCCGAAGCGCGTATGCGCGCGCATTCTCTGATGGAGCTTGCCTGACTTGCCGGAATCCCCCTCTCTGTTGATGACTGTGTTCGCTTTCGTGCTGGTGCTCGGCCCGCTGGTGGTGGTGCATGAGCTTGGCCATTATCTGGTTGCTCGGCTGTTCAAGGTGAAGATTGACGCC
Source organism: uncultured Alphaproteobacteria bacterium (assembly GCA_963791765.1). Lineage (GTDB taxonomy): Bacteria > Pseudomonadota > Alphaproteobacteria > Sphingomonadales > Sphingomonadaceae > Novosphingobium. Next base: position 70,492 of record CAWBTL010000002.1, on the reverse strand, counting down.
TTTTCGGTTGGCTTCGGCAAGGAGCTGGCGGGGCGGACCGACAAGCACGGTACCCGCTGGAAGCTGTCGGCGGTGCCGCTGGGCGGTTATGTCCAGTTCGCGGGCGACACGAATGCGGCGAGCATGCCCGCCGGCGATATCGACGAGCTTTCCCCGCGCGAGCGCGAGGTGATGTTCCACGCCAAGCCGCTATGGCAGCGCTTCCTGATCGTCGCGGCAGGTCCAGTGACCAATCTGCTGTTCGCGGTGGCAGTCTTCGCCGCATTCAACATGGCCTTTGGCAAGACCGTGGTCGAACCCGATGTAGTCGGTTTTGCCGAGGCTTCCGACGCGCGCGCTGCGGGTCTGCGCATGGGCGACCGGATCACCGCGATCGAAGGAACCGCGGTCGACACCTATTTCGAAATCCTCGAACAGGTCGCCTATTTTCCGGGCAGGACGATTGCGGTGAATGTCGAACGCGATGGCCGCGATCTCGTCATTCCGGTCAAACTAACGCCGAAAATGGTGCGCGACCAGTTCGGCAATGAAGCCAGGATCGCCGATCTCGGCGTGGATTTTACCGCTCCAGTAGTTTCCGAATTTGCCGGAGAATCTCCCGGAAAGCGTGCGGGAATTAAAGCGGGCGACCGCATTCTCGCGGTGGGCGGAACCCCGGTCACCAGCTTTGAGGGCGTGCGCCGGCTGATCCAGCCGCAGCCCGGCAAAACCGTGTCGATCACGCTGCTGCGCGACGGCGGGGAGCGGGTGATTGCGGTCAAGCTTGGCGCAGTGCCGATGCTCGACGAGCAGGGCCGGCAAGTGCTTGGCGGCCAGCTTGGCATTGCCGGCGGCAAGGTTGAACAGGTTGGCTTTGGCGAGGCAGTCGAGCTCGGCGCCGAGCGCAGTATCGACGTCATGCGGATGATGGTGACCGGAATCGCCCAGATTTTCACCGGCGAACGGTTGGTCCGCGAACTGGGCGGGCCGATCAAGATTGCCAAATATTCGGGCGAGCAGTTCAGCCTGGGCTGGGCGGATTTCGTCTATTTCGTGGCGCTGATCTCGATTAACTTGGCATTCATCAACCTCCTGCCAATTCCCGGCCTCGACGGCGGGCACCTGGCTTTCTACGCAGCGGAAGCGGTGCGCCGGAAGCCGCTGGGCCAGCGCAGTCAGGAATGGGCGTTCCGCACGGGACTGGCGCTGGTGCTGGCTCTGATGCTGTTCGTGACGATCAATGATCTGGTCTCGCTGCCCATATTTGGCAGCTGACCGGTGGAGAACTAAAGGCAGACTGCGGCTTTACATTGACTGCAGCTTGATTGGCCGCACTGCATCGGGCAAGGGGCGGCGACTGCCGGAGGCTGACGGCGATCCTTTTGCTCCGGGCGCACCCGGACGAAAAACGTCGGCTTCCACACAATTTGACGGGAAATGCCGTAGCGATGATGGGAATGAACATGGTTCGCAGCGATACTGCCCGAGGCAAGTCGCATCTGGCTGCGGTGCTCCTGGGAACCTCTTTCCTCGCCGGGACGCCCTTCGCCGCGCATGCGCAAGAGCAGTTGCAGCCCGCTGCGCCATCGACCACGGCGGCAGTCGAGCCTGTTACCGATCCGACCACCATCCTGACTGTATCCATCGAAGGTGCCCAGCGGCTCGAGCCCGATACCATCCGTTCCTACATCCGCCTGCGTCCCGGCCAGCCCTATACCCAGGTCGCCGCCGACCAGGCGCTCAAGGATCTTTACGCGACAGAACTGTTCGCCGACGTCCGCCTGCGCCACGAAGCCGGCAATGTGGTGATCGAGGTCAAGGAAAACCCGGTCGTCAACCGCATCGTGCTGGAAGGCAACAAGCGCATCAAGGAGGACAAGATACTCCCCGAGATCAAGGTCTCGCCGCGCCAGATTTTCACCCGTTCAAAGGTACGCGCCGACGTCGCCCGGATCATCGAGCTCTACAAGCGGCAAGGCCGCTTTGCCGCCACCGTCGAGCCGAAGATGGTGATGCTCGAGCAGAACCGCGTCGACATCGTCTTCGAGATTTCGGAAGGGCCCAAGTCCAAGGTCCGCCAGATCAACATCATCGGCAACGACAAGTTCGACGATGGCGAACTGCGCGGCGAGATGGTGACCAAGCAGACCGGCCTGACCCGGCTTTTCAGTTCGGGCACCAGCTACGATCCTGACCGTCTGGCCTTCGACCAGCAGAAGCTGCGGCAATACTACCTGACCAAGGGCTACGCCGATTTCCGCGTCGTCTCCGCCGTTGCGGAACTGACACCGGACAAGAAAGACTTCATCATCACCTACGTCGTCGAAGAGGGCGAACGCTACAAATTCGGCGATGTGAAGGTGGACAGCCAGCTGCGCGATTTCGATGGCGAATTGCTCGCCAAGCAGCTGCCGATGAAGAAGGGTGACTGGTACAACGCCAAGCTGGTCGAAGACACCATCGAGCGGTTGAACGAGACTGCGGGCACATTCGGCTATGCCTTCGCCGATGTGCGGCCAGACTACAACCGCAGCAAGGAAGACCTTTCGATGGGTCTCAACTTCGTCATCGCCGAAGCGCCGCGGGTCTATGTCGAGCGGATCGACGTCAACGGCAACACGTTGACCCAGGACAAGGTCATCCGCCGCGAATTCCGCATTGCCGAGGGCGACGCCTTCAACTCGCTGCAGGTCAAGCGTTCGACCAACCGCATCAAGTCGCTGGGCTATTTCCAGGAGAAATTCGAGGTCGAGCAGAAGCCCGGCAGCGCGCCCGACCGGATTGTTCTCGAAGCCAATGTCGAGGAAAAGCCCACCGGTCAGCTCCAGCTTTCGGCAGGCTTCTCCAGCATCGAGAGCTTCATTTTCCAGGCCTCGGTCCAGCAGAACAACTTTCGCGGCCGCGGCCAGACCATCGGCCTGTCGGGCAGTTATTCGCGCTATTCGAAAAGCGTCGAGGCGAGCTTCACCGAGCCTTATCTGTTCGACCGGAACATTTCGGCCGGCGTCGATATCTACCGCCGGGATTACGACGGCTTCAACTTCCTCAACAACAGCCGCAACACGCTTTATGAACAATCGACCACCGGCATGCAGCTGCGCGCGGGCGTGCCGCTGACCGAATATATGACGGCCGTGGCGCGCTATACGCTCAATCTGGACAGGGTCACGCTGGATCCCGGCCAGTATTATTCGCGTCGGCTCAATCCCGCGGTGTCGCAGTGCGATCCGCTGATCGCGGGGCGCTATTTGTGCGAGGCGATCGGCAAGCGGACCAGCTCGATACTCGGGCTGTCGCTGATCTACGATACGCTCGACAATCGCGTGCGGCCATCGCGCGGACGGATAGCCTCGATCAATGGCGATTTCGCCGGGCTGGGCGGTTCGGTGAAATATCTGCGGCTGCGCGCCAACGCGTCGCAATACTGGTCGGTGGGCAAGGGCTTCATCTTCTCGATCTCGGCCGAAGGCGGCGCGATAAAGTCGCTCGAGAACAGCGCCGATGCCGCACAGGGTGCCGATGACGTTCGCCTGACCGATCGCTTTTACCTTGGCGAGCCGCAGATGCGCGGCTTCGATATCCGCGGTATCGGTCCGCGGGTGCTGCGCAAGTCCTATATTGCCAATCCTGACAACCCGACGGGACCGCGGATTCTTTCGACCGATCGCAACCAATGGTCGGATGACGCAATCGGTGGTAAATATTACTACATGGCGCGTGCCGAGCTGGAAATTCCGCTCGGTACGGGAGCGCGTGAGCTTGGTCTGAGGCCATCGATCTTTACCGATATCGGCGCGGTCTGGGGGATCACCAGGCCGACGACAATTGATACGACGGCTTCAGGTCAGTTTGTCGCCCAGACTGATGCCAACGGCGTGCCGCAGTATGGCTTGGTTTGTAATGGTGCGCAGTCGCTCATTTCCAGCGCCACTCCGCCTGCGCTTCCGGCGACCTGCCTCGGTGCTGGAGACAGTATCAACGCACTGGGTCCGACATATTTCTTCAAAGAAGAATTCGTAGGCAACACCTGGAAGCCTCGGCTCTCCGTCGGCATTGGGGTCAACTGGAATTCGCCGTTCGGTCCGTTCCGCATCGATTTTTCCAAAGTCATCCTCAAGCAAGAGGGTGACGATACCAAGACCTTTACATTCAACGTAGGAACGCAATTCTGATGAAAATCCTTCTCAAATCCGCCGCAATCGCCGGCCTCCTCCTCGCAGGCACCGCCCAGCCAGCATTCGCCCAGGCCGCGCCCGCTGCCAACACCGGACCGCTGGTGCCGGGTCTCGGCGTCGCCAATATCGAAGCGGTGGTCGCCAATTCAAACGCTGCCAAGTCCGCGCAAACCCAGCGCATCTCGCAGTACAAGGCCCAGTTCGACGCCGCCGAGGCCCGCCGCAAGGCGATCACCACGCAGCTTCAGCCGCTGGTCGACAAGTATAATCGCGACAGTCAGGTCCCGAGCCCCAACCAGGCGTCGCTACAGCAGCAGGGCCAGGTGATCCAGGGTCTGCAGCAGTCGGGCGAGCAGGAACTGCGCAAGATCCTGGCGCCGGTCGCGATGTCCGAAGCCTATGTCAACGAGCAGATCGGCGACCGGCTCGACCAGGCGGTCAAGAACGCCATGGCCAAGGGCAAGATTTCGATCCTGCTCAATCCGCAGGCGATCGCGGCGTTGAACAACAATGCCTATAATCTGACGCCCTCGATCCTCAACGAGCTCAATCTGCTGATCCCCGCCGCGCAGGTCGTGCCGCCGCAGGGCTGGGAACCGCGCGAAATGCGTGAGGCGCGTGCCCAGCAGGCGCAACAGCAGGGTGCCGCTCCCGCAGCCGCAGGCGCAAAGCCCGCCACTCCGGCTCCTTCCGGCCGTTGATCGCGGATCCGGCATGAGCGGGGAAGCAACACCGGGCGGCGCGGTTTCGGTCGCGCCCGCGTATGACATCCAGAAGATCCTGGCAGCGCTGCCGCATCGCTATCCCTTGCTGCTTGTCGATCGGGTGATCAGCCTCGAGATTGGCGAGGCGATCCATGCGGTCAAGGCGGTCAGCTTCAACGAGCAGTTCTTCCAGGGTCACTTCCCCGGGCGGCCGATCATGCCCGGCGTGCTCCAGATCGAAGCGCTGGCGCAGGCGGCGGCGATCCTCGCCATCGAGACGCTCGAACTCGCGGGATCGGGCAAGCTGGTCTATTTCATGGCCATTGAGGAGGCCAAGTTCCGCAACCCGGTGGAACCCGGCGTGCTGCTCGATCTCAACGTCGGCTTCGTCCAGAAGCGCTCGCGGGTGTGCAAGTTCTGGGGCAAGGCCTCGATCGAGGGCAAGCTGACCTGCGAAGTGCAATTTACCGCAATGGTGGCGGACCCGCCTGCTTAGTTAGGTCGGGTGGTCGCGTATGGCCTTCGACAAGCTCAGGCTGAGCGGGTCTCGGCGAGAAGCCCGCTCATGCTGAGCTTGTCGAAGCACATGCGCAACACCCGCCCAATGCATCTTGCCAATTCCGCAACACCCCGCTATGCGCGCGCCTTCCATTCGAGGCCGGTCGGAACCGGCCACAGCGAAAGACCAGTGCAATGAAGGCCGATATCCATCCCGACTATCACATGATCAAGGTGCAGATGACCAACGGCACCATTTTCGAGACCCGCTCCACCTGGGGCAAGGAAGGCGATACGCTGGCTCTCGAAGTCGATCCGACATCGCACCCGGCATGGACCGGCGGCAACCAGCGCTTGCTCGATGCGGGTGGCCGCGTCGCCCAGTTCAACAAGCGTTTCGGCGGTCTGACTCTCAAAAAGGGCTGATCTGGCAAAGCCGGACCGAACCAGCAAAAAGGCGGCTTAACGGCCGCCTTTTTCACATTAAGCGAGACCTGCGACCCTGGCCTACCAGCCTTCAGACTGGCCGATCAGCGTTTGCCAGTCCTCGAGATCGTGCGACAGCGGGTGCAGGAATTCAACGCCGCAGCTATCGTCGCGAACCCAGCGCACGATGCCTTCCACCGGCCTGTCTTCGCCCAGTTCGATGGAAATGAACGCTCCGATGCGCAGCCAGACGGCTTCGCATTTCACATTGCAGCCGTGCAAGGAGAGGTCGCTGATGCGGGCGTCGCAGCGCTCTTCGGCGGAATTGCTGACCCGCACCTGCGTATCGACTGCACGCCTTACCGCCTTGCGCCGTTCCTGGACATCGACCGTGCGTCCAATTTGCAGACCGTAAGCCAGACGATCCATACTTGGCTTCATGCTTGGTTCCCTTGCCTGGCGATCTCCGGGCGTAAACAAGCCCGATGCCTAGCCGATTACGGTAAAGAAATGATGATCGGGCGAAGTCCCGCCAGCCTATTGCCACGGTCTTTCCCGATACCACTGGGTAATCACGTATTTCACGCCGCTGCGCACTTTCATGCCGTGATGTAGCGTGGCCGGGTTGACGCTGCCGTCTGCACTGCGATTGTTCCAGGCGAGGAGTTTGCCTGTCTCAGGCTGGACCAGCTTGCCGATGTGCTTGAACCGGGTGCCGCCTCCTGCAGCGACCTCGTTGAGATAGATCATGAAAGTCCAGCTGCGCTGGCCGGCAACCGCGCAAAAGCGCTGGTAATCGGCGCCGTCGGGCTCGAAATAATCGGTGTGCGGCTTGAATTCCTGCCCGACCTCATAGCACTGACCCTGCAGCGGCTCGCCGTGTGCCGGGTCGATGCCGGAGAGCTCCGCAAGCCGGGCCGCCACCGCTGAGACCAGTGGATCGGCGTGATCGAGATCGCAGGTCTCGCTGGTGCGGAATGTCGGGTCGCCGTTGGCGTCGGCAATCGTCGAGGGGCGGCGGTGCAGGTCGATGCGCTCGATCAGTACGGCACATTCGGCAGGGGTCAGGAACCCGCGCAGAATGAACAGCTCCAGCTCGCGCGAGGGCACGCGCTGCATGCGGGGCTGCGTCAGCAGGTGCCGCGCGGAAGATTTGCCGGGAATGGCCATGGCCCCGACGATAGGCAATTCGTCCGCGAAAGAAAATTGCGTGCACGCAGTTCTCACGCAGTTTTCACTTCCCAACAAGGCTATGCTGTGCAAGAGGCCGCTCCCGCGTCGATCCCCGCTTGCGGGCGGTCCAGACGATGCCTAACAGCGCGTCTTTCGGCACGCGCGTGTGACTATGGCGACCGTAGCTCAGTTGGTTAGAGCGCCGGTTTGTGGTACCGGAGGTTGGGGGTTCGAGACCCCTCGGTCGCCCCAGTCGCATCTTCCGCCCGTGCTCCCGAGGAGGCGCATGTGGCGGCATTCTGGACAGAACCCGATTTCGACGATCACGAGCTGGTGCAACTGGTGCACGATCGCGCCAGCGGGCTGACCGCGATCCTGGCGCTGCATTCGACCCATCTTGGGCCCGGCGCGGGCGGTTCGCGCTTCTGGCACTATGCCGACCCGGCGGGCGCGATGCGCGATGCACTGCGGCTGTCGCGCGGGATGAGCTACAAGAACGCCATGGCCGGGCTGCCGGTGGGCGGCGGCAAGGGGGTGATCCTCGCCGATGCGAAGCGGACCAAGTCGCCGCAGATGCTCAGCGCGTTCGGCGATGCCATCGAGGCGCTGGGCGGGCGCTATGTCTGCGCCGAGGATGTCGGCATGACCGAGGCCGACATGGTCGCCATCGCGCAACGCACCTCGCACGTCACCGGCCTGCCATCGACCGACGGCACCGCAGCGGGCGGCGATCCCGGGCCGTTCACCGCGATGGGCGTCTATCTGGGGATAAAGGCTGCGGTGGCGCACAAATTGGGGCGGGAGAGCCTCGCGGGCGTCCACGTCGCGGTGCAGGGCACGGGCAGCGTCGGCGGCGGGACAGCGAAGCTGCTGGCCAAGGATGGCGCGAGGCTGACGCTCGCCGATATCGACGAGGAACGCGCCGCGTCGCTCGCCCATCTGCTGGGGGCGGAGCATGTTTCCGCCGACAGCATCATGGGCGTCGCCTGCGATGTGTTCAGTCCCAATGCGCTGGGCGCGATCATCGACGACGCCGGAATCGCCCGGCTCGAAGCACCCATCGTCGCGGGCGGAGCCAACAACCAGCTGGCCCGGCGGAGCACGGCCCGGCACTGGCGGCGCGCGGCATTCTCTATGCGCCCGACTATGTCATCAACGCCGGCGGGATAATCGCCGTGACCCTCGAATACCTCGCCCGCCAGAGCGGCGAGCGCTGCGAGATCGACGAAGTGCGGCGGCGGTTGCGCGAAATTCCCGGGCGCCTGACGGGAATCTGGCAGGAAGCGGAAAAAAGCCGCCACTCGCCGGATCAGGTCGCCGATTTGATGGCACAAAAGCTGATTGGGCGGGGATGATTTACACCGACACTTGCCCGCGGGCGCGCCGCCTGCCAAAGCATCCGCGACTATGCACGGCTTTGCCAATCCCGCCCGTTTCCTGCGCATCGCGCGCTGGCTGACCCCGCTGCTGCTGCTGGGCGGCATCGCGCTGACCGGCGCGGCGCTGGTGTGGGGGTTGTTCGTGGTCCCGCCAGACCGTCTGCAGGGCGACACGGTGCGCATCCTGTTTATCCATGTCCCCGCTGCATGGCTTGGCATGGGAGGCTGGATGGCGGTTGCCGCTGCCAGCCTGACCGAGCTGGTCTGGAGACATCCGCTGGCCGGCATTGCCGCCCGCGCGGCGGCAGTGCCGGGTGCGGCCTTTACCGCGATCTGCCTGGTGACGGGTTCACTGTGGGGCCGTCCCGCCTGGGGAACCTGGTGGGTTTGGGACGGACGGCTGACCAGCATGCTGGTGCTGCTGTTCCTCTATTTCGCCTATATCGCGCTGGCCAATGCCAGCCAGAGCGACGGCAATGGCGGCAGCGAGGGCGGCGGCCGGGTCTCGGCGATTTTCGGGCTGGTCGGTGCGGTCAACATCCCGATCATCCACTATTCGGTGCTGTGGTGGAACAGCCTGCACCAGCCGCCCAGCATCACCATGGGCAAATCCGCCATCGACCCCGCCTTCCTGTGGCCGCTGCTGGCGGCGACTATCGGCTTTTCGCTGATCTTCGGCGGAGTCATCCTCGCCCGGATGCGCGCGATCCTCGCCGATATGCAGGCCGAGGCGCGGCTGCGGCGCAAGGCGATGGCCTGATGCGCGAGATACTGAACCAATGGGATTTCGTCGTCGCGTCCTATGCTGTCGGCGTGATCGGCACCGCCGCGATGATAGCCTGGAGCTGGCTGGCGATGCGCCGGGCCGAAGCCAGGCGCGACCGGAGCCGCGAGAGATGAGCACGATCAAACCCAAACACCAGCGGCTGATCCTGGTGGTTGTCGCGATGGTGGCGCTGGTCGGCGCCGGGCTGCTCGCCGCTTGGGCGCTGCGCAATCAGGCGTCCTATTTCTACGTGCCGAACGAGATACTGACCGCTCGTCCCGCGCCGGACCGCGCGGTGCGGCTTGGCGGCATGGTCGAACGCGGCTCGATCAAGACGGCAGAGGACGGCGTCACGGTGCTGTTCGTGGTCGGCGATGGCAAGGCGCGGGTGCCGGTGCGCTTCAAGGGCATCGTCCCTTCGCTGTTCGTCGAGGGTTCGGGGGTGGTGGCCGAAGGCAAGCTGGCCGCGAACGGCACCTTCCTCGCCGACAACCTCCTCGCCAAGCATGACGAGAAATACGTCCCGCGCGAAATGAAGGACATGACCGCGGAGCAGGCCAAGAAAGTCGTCGAAGCGACCGAGTGATACCCGAACTCGGCCTTGTCGCATTGTGGCTGGCTGCGGCGCTTTGCGGCCTGCAACTAGTGCCGCAGCGCTGGCTTGGAGGTGACGGACGGGGCGACCCCGCCAGCGCCCTGGCCCTGGTCCAGGCCGGACTGCTCGCCCTTGCCCTGGCGGCGATGGTCGTCAGTGTCGTCCAGGCCGATTTCACCCTGCCGAAAGTATCGGGCCTGACCAATTCGTCGCGGACCGTGTGGGAACGGGCGCAGGATGCGACCAATTCCGATGCCGTCGCCCTTACGACATTGCTGACAGCGCTGGCAGTGGCGGGGGCGAAGCGGGCTGTGCTGAGCGAAGGCCTGAAGCCGACGGTAGTCGCCAGAGCGCGCCGCATCCAGCAGGCCGCTGCCCTGCCGGTTTTTGCGTCGCTGTTGTGGATGAACCCGTTTGCGCGGTGGGCGGGGCCCATCAGCGGCGACGTCGGGTTCTTGCCGCCACTGGGGCAACCGTATTTCCCGCTGCTGATCGGCGCGGGCGCGGCGTGGACTATCGCGGGCTGGGCGGTGTTTGGGGCGTCGCGCAAGGAGGCGGGCGACAGGGCCGCTGGCACCCGCGCCTCGAGGCTCTGGGCCGCCCTGGCGCCGGTGCCGCTGGCAGCAGCGCTGCTGCTGGAAATCGGGCGGGCGAGCGGGCCGTGGTGGCAGTTCATCGACAGGGGCTGGCTGCTGTTTACCGCGCTGGTCTGGATCGCATTGCTGGTGCTGATATTTCTGGAGAGGCAGCAGGGAGACCTGGCCCCACGGTTGCAACGCGGGTTCTGGGGCTCGGCGATCCTGTCTGGCGGGATTGCGCTGCTTGCCCTCGGACTGGTTGCGGCCTGGGCCTTTGAAACGCGCGCGGCGGGCAGGCTCTGCACCGGGAACACCCGCGCGGTCGGCTCATGGCAGGTCTCGCTTCGCGAAATCATGCCGGTCGCTGGCAAGGACTATACCGGACTGCAAGCCCGGTTGACGCTTCTCGCGCGCAATGGAGAGGCGGTGCAGGCGCGCCCGGAGCTGCGCGACTATTTCGCCAGTCACCACGCCCCGCTTGCTGGTGCGGAAACCCTGATGCGCCGGGGCGGCGAATTGCTGGTGCTGGCGGACGGCGACCGCGACAGTCCGGGCTGCGCCAGGGTGTCGCTGGTGTGGCGGCCGTTGGCCCGCTGGCAGCTGTACGGTGCGTGGATCGCCGCGCTGGGTGCGCTGCTGATGGCGGCGGCGGCGCTGCGCAGCGCCTGGTGGCGCGCCGATGCCTGGCGCAGGATCGGCGATCGCCGGTCAGACCGCAGGGCTGACGTGCCATGACCGGTGCTGCCTTGCTGCCAGCCCTGGGTCTGGGGCTCGCCTGCCTGGCTCTGCTGGTTGCCGGCTTCAGGCTGGCCTGGAAGCCGGTAGCGATAGCGCTGGCGATCGGACTGGCCGGGTATGGCTGGCAGGCTCCGCAGCATCGCCTTTACAGTTCCGGCGCTGTGCCTGCGCGGCCCGTTGTTGACGGACCGACCATGATCGCGGCGCGCCAGACGGTGCTGGGCGGCAGGCCCACCACCAACCGCTGGATCGTCATTGCCGACGCGATGGCGCGGCACGGGCAGTTTTCCTATGCCGCCGAAGTGCTGCAGGGCGCGGTGACTGCGGAGCCGAACAGCACCGAAGCCTGGCTGGCGATGGGGGATGCGCTTTACGGGCATGACGGCGGCGGCGATCATCTGAGCCACGCTGCGGTGTTTGCCTATGACCGGGCGGACGCGGCCGCCGAACGCGGCGGCGGCGCACCATGGACCAGCGGCACGGCCATGCTGATGTCAGGCCGAAAGCAGCTGGCGGCTGAGTGGTGGCAGCGCCGACTGCGGCTCGCGCCCGGTGACGCGCCGTGGCGTCCCGAGCTTCATGAACGCCTCGATCTGCTGATATCCGCACCGCCGCGAAACAGCGGGGAAAGCCATGCGCCTTGAGATTGCAGCCACCCCGCCATGCTGCTAAGCGCCGCCTGCTTGCGGTGCCTGCTGGACGGCGATAGGCAAGGCACAGGCCATTACGGGGCGCATTCATGAGTGAAGCGGTGCAAGCAGGCGCTGAGGACCATCCGGTCCCACACGGTGCCCACGGCCATCACCAGGGCGGCGTGCTCAAGCTGGCGGTAGGCGCCATCGGTGTGGTCTTCGGCGATATCGGCACCAGCCCGCTCTACGCCATGCGCGATACTTTCGCCGGGCACCATCCCCTGCCGCTCGATCAGTTGCATGTCTTCGGCATCGTCAGCCTGATGTTCTGGTCGATGATGGTGATCGTCACGCTCAAATACGTCATGATCATCATGCGCGCCGACAACAAGGGTGAGGGCGGCAGCCTGGCGCTGCTGGCGCTGATCAACCAGAACGTGCCGGGCAAGTCGTGGTCTGCCGGGATCATCCTGCTGGGCGTGTTTGCCACCTCGCTGTTCTATGGTGATAGCATGATCACCCCTGCGGTGTCGGTGCTGGGCGCGATCGAGGGTATCGCGGTGTTCCGTCCCGAGATGGCGCCGCTGGTGGTGCCGATCGTGGTCGGAATCCTGGTTTTCCTGTTTCTGATCCAGAGCCGGGGAACGGCCAAGGTTGCGACGCTGTTCGGCCCGATCATGCTGCTCTATTTCGCAGTCATTTCGGTGCTGGGGATCGTCAGCATCATCGCTATGCCATCGGTCCTGCAGGCGCTGAGTCCGCATCATGCCGCAGCCCTGTTCCTCGCGGATCCTTTTCGCGGCTTCCTCGCCATGGGCTCGGCCGTGCTGGCCGTCACCGGGGCAGAGGCGCTTTATGCCGACATGGGGCACTTCGGACGCAAGCCGATCCGCGTGTCCTGGCTGGTCTTCGTGCTGCCCGCGCTGGTGCTCAACTACCTCGGGCAGGCCTCGCTGCTGATGCGCGATCCGGCCGGACTGGAGAGTCCATTCTATCTGCTGGCACCCGAATGGTTCCAGTGGCCGCTGTTGATCATCGCCAGCATGGCGGCAGTTATCGCGTCGCAGGCGGTGATTACCGGGGCTTTCTCTGTGACCCAGCAGGGTATCCAGCTCGGCTTCATTCCGCGCATGTCGATCAAGCACACCAGCCTGACCGCGGGCCAGATTTACATACCGGTGATAAACTGGATGCTGATGATCGCGGTGATCCTGCTGGTGCTGATGTTCCAGCGCTCGTCCAACCTGACCGCAGCTTACGGCATAGCGGTGACCGGCGCGATGCTGATCGACAATTTCCTGCTGGCGGTGGTGCTGTTCCACCTGTGGAAATGGAAGCCGTGGTTGTCGGTGCCGGTGCTGGCGCTGTTTTTCGCGCTCGACGGTGCCTATCTGGCGGCCAACTTCACCAAGATTCCGGACGGCGGCTGGGTGCCGCTGGCGATGGCCGCTGTGATCTTTACCCTGCTCACCACCTGGGCGCGGGGCCGGGCGCTGATGCGGCAGAACATGGCCGAGGGTACGATCCCGGTCGAGGTATTCGCCAAGAGCGCCAATTCGAGCGCGGCGCGGGTGCCCGGCACCGCGATCTTCATGGCTTCGACCAACAAGGGCGTGCCCTCGGCGCTGCTCCACAACATCAAGCACAACAAGGTGCTGCATGAGCGGGTGGTGATCCTGACCGTGGAGATCCAGGATGTGCCCTATGTCGAGGAGGCGGAGCGCTATGCGGTCAAGGACATGACCAACGGCTTCTACCGGCTGACGCTGAAATACGGCTTCCTTGAGGAGACCGACGTGCCCGCCGCGCTCAAGACCTACAAGATGTGCGGCGAGCCGTTCGAGATGATGAAGACCAGCTTCTTCCTCTCGCGCCAGACCCTGATCGCATCGGCCAAGCCGGGCATGGCGATCTGGCGCGAACGGCTGTTCTCGTGGATGCTGCGCAACGCCGCCAGCGCCATGATATTCTTCCACCTGCCCACCAACCGGGTGGTGGAACTGGGCAGCCAGGTGGAGATTTGATGCGCCATCTGGGGTAGAGCTACAGGGCTATCGCATATAACCCAGTATTTCAGACATCGTCACCCTGAACTCGTTTCAGGGCCCATCGTGCCGCACGAGCGGAGCCAGAAGCAAGGGTGCAAACCGTGAAGTCATGCTCGAAATTCAGAGCTCGGGTACGCGGTGAAATGGGCCCTGAAACGAGTTCAGGGTGACGAAAATGGGGGGAATTGGGCCCTGGGTTGAGCCGGAAAACGACGGCGTTTGTTCTCACATTGCGGCTTCCAAAGACGCGAAAAGGGCGGAACTTCCTTCCGGAAGTCCGCCCCTTCGCTTGATCTGGATGGTCCGGAAATCAGCCCAGATTGGCGCTCGCCATGCAATAGAGCATCGGCAGCGACAGCATCAGGTTGGTGCGGCTGGCCGCCAGCGCGCGCGGTGCGGCTTTGGCCTTTTCCTCGTCCGAAGCCTCGACAATGCCGAGGATCTTCTTCTGCGCCGGCCAGATGATCAGCCAGACGTTGAGGAACATGATGATCGCCAGCCACATGCCGACGCCGATCAGCTGGACATTGCCTTCACCGCGCAGGGCCAGCGCCTGATGCACATAGCCGCCGACATAGGCGACGACCAGGCCGGTCACTACGGTCAGCAGCGCCGACCAGCGAAAGAAGAAGAACACCTTGGGCGCGATATAGCCGGTGACGCCCTTCTTGAGCTCGGCCGGGACCGAAGGCATGGTCGGCACCTGCACGAAGTTCAGGTAATAGAGCAGACCGATCCACAGGATGCCGAAAAACACGTGCAGCCAGCGGAAGATCGAGTTGGTATCGACCGGAGCCGATCCCGCGAAGTGCATCATCGTCAGGATTGCGAGCACCACGCCCACGCCCAGCACCAGATGCAGATTTCCGAAAAATTTCGCCATAGATTCCCCCTAACGCAGTTTCAATTTTCATGACCCAGACCGTGCCTCAAGGCACGGTTAACGGATTATTGCGTCATATCGGGGAAATGTCACACCCTTTTCGGGCTTGTGCACTCATTCATGCGGCGGATGGGTGACGACATCCTCTTTCGCCTCGCTCGCGAGGCCATGGCGCATCAGCATCGGCATATGGGCGAAGGTGAACAGGAAGGTCAGCGGCAGGAAGACCCAGAGCTTGGCCTGAAGCCAGTCACCAAAGCTCAGCCAGTGGCGGAAACCCTCGTTGAGCATGGCGAGGAACAGGAAGAAGATGCCCCAGTTGCGCGACAGGATCATCCAGCCGGCATCGTCCAGCCCCTCGAAAGCCGCCTCAAGCAGCGTCTTGAGCAAGGATTTGCCGCGCGCCACCCCGATCAGCAAGGCCACGCCGAACAGCAGGTAGATCGCGGTCGGCTTGAGCTGGATGTAGAAGGGATCGCCCAGAAACACGGTCAGCGCGCCGAACACCACGATCAGCCCGGTCGACAGCCACAGCATCGGCGAGATGCGGCCGAGCTTCCACTTCGAGACAATCAGCGCAATAATCGCTGCGACCATGAAGCTGCCGGTGCCCTTGATCACCGCCAGCACCTCGCCGATCGCATCTTCGCGGTCGTCGGGCGAGAAGTGGCGATAGGTGAGGAAGAAAACCACAATCGGGCCGTAATCGACCGCAAGGTTCAGCCAGCCCGACTTGCCGGGCCCGTGCGGCTCATCCAGACCCCGCGCATGCTGAGCTTGTCGAAGCACCCGCGCAGCTTCAGGGCTTGGCGTGCGGCCTTCGACAGGCTCAGGCTGAGCGGAGTTTGGGGATTCAGGAACGCTGTTCATCACGCCACTCCCGCAATCACGCGCGCGACAAGATCGGCATCGAAGGGCCGCAGGTCGTCGATCTTCTCGCCGACGCCGATGGCGTGGATCGGCAGGCCATATTGCTCCGCCGCCGCGACCAGCACGCCGCCGCGCGCGGTGCCGTCAAGCTTGGTCATGATAATTCCGGTCACGCCCGCCACTTCCTTGAATGTGTCGATCTGTTGCAAGGCATTCTGTCCATTGGTTGCATCGAGCACCAGCACGACGTCGTGCGGAGCCTCGGGGTTGAGCCGCCCGAGCACGCGGCGTATCTTGGAGAGCTCGTCCATCAGCTCGCGCTTGTTATGCAGCCGCCCGGCTGTATCCACGATGAGCGCGTCGATGCCCTTGGCGGTGGCGAGCTTGACCCCGTCGAACACGATCGAGGCCGGATCGCCGCCCTCGGGTCCGCTGATCACCGGCACGCCCAGCCGGTCCGCCCATACCCCAAGCTGGGCAATGGCGGCGGCGCGGAAGGTGTCGCCCGCCGCCAGCATCACCCCATAGTCCTGTTCCTGGAACAGATGCGCCAGCTTGGCGATGGTGGTGGTCTTGCCCGATCCGTTTACGCCGATCACCAGGATCACTTGCGGGCGCGGGAAGGCGACGACTTCCAGCGGCATGGCGACGGGGCGCAGGATCGCGGCGATTTCCTCCGCCACGGCCAGCCTGATCGCGTGATCGTCGAGCCCTCGTTCGAAACGTTCGCCCTCCAGCCGGGTGCGGATGCGCGCGGCGGCGCGCGGGCCGAGGTCGGACAGGATCAGCGCATCCTCGATCTCGTCGAGCTGCGCATCGTCGAGCTTCTCCCGGGTGACGATGTTGGCGAGGTTTTCGGTGAGCCGCTCCGAAGTCTTGCGGAAGCCGCCGAACAGCCGCTGGGTCCAGGAATCGGTGGGAGCGGTATCCTCGCTCATGTCAGCAGGCCTTCGATCAGCCGGGTGGGCACTATGGTGACCACGGTTCCAGCCTGGGTTCCGGCGGGCAGCTGCACCCGCGCGAAGTTTTCCGCATGGCCGGTGCCGTCGCGTTCGGTCAGCACATGAAGCGGCGAGCCAAGCAGCGAGGCGAGCCAGCGGCGGCGCTCGTCCTCGACAGCGGCGCGAAGTTCGGCGGCACGCGCCTTGACCACTTGCGGTGCGACCTGCGGCATGCGCGAGGCAGGCGTGCCGGGGCGGGGCGAATAGGGGAAGACATGGCCATGGACGATGCCGAGCTCGCGGATGATGGAAAGGTTGCTGGCGTGCATGCCCGCGTCCTCAGTCGGAAATCCGGCGATGAGGTTGGCTCCGATGGCGATGTCGGGCCTGCGGGCACGAAGCGCCTCCACCAGCGCCAGCGCTTGCCCGCGCGTGTGGCGGCGCTTCATGCGCTTGAGGATCATGTCGTCGCCCGATTGCAGCGAAAGGTGGATGTGCGGCATTACCCGTGGCTCTGCGGCCAGCATTTCGAGCAGCTCGTCGTCGATCTCGATGCCGTCGAGCGAGGACAGGCGCAGGCGCCCCAGCGTGGGGAATTCGCGGAGGATCGCGGCTGCCAGCGCGCCGAGCCGGGGCTCACCGGCAAGATCGCCGCCCCATGACGTCAGGTCGACCCCGGTCAGCACCACTTCGCGCGATCCTGCATCGAGGTGCCGCGCGACATCCGCCAGCACCCCGGAAATCGCGCGCGAGCGGCTTGGCCCCCGGCCTTGCGGGATGACACAGAAGGTGCAGGCGTGGTCGCAGCCATTCTGCACGGCGATGAAGGCGCGGGTGTGTTGGTATGGTGTCGAAGGCAAAGCTTCACGCTCCTCCCCCCTTGCGGGGGAGGACAGCGAAGCTTGCTCCGTAGGAGCTAGCGTAGCTTGGAGAGGGGGGAGACGCAGCGCTGTCGCGTCCCCCTCTCCAACTTCGGCTAGGCGCTGAAGCGCCAAGCCTTCGTATCCTCCCCCGCAAGGGGGGAGGAGAGGCGAATAGGCACGCGGATCGAGCTTGGCGGCATTGGCCACCAGGCCATCAACCTCGGGCATCGCCGCTAGCGCCGCGCGCTCCACCTCGGCCGCGCAGCCGGTTACCAGCAGCCGCGCGTCGGGCCGGGCGCGGCGGGCACGGCGGATCGCCTGGCGGGTCTGGCGCACGGCCTCGGCGGTGACCGCGCAGCTGTTGATCACGACAAGGTTTTCGTCGCCCGCCAGAAGCCCGCGCAGTTCTTCGCTTTCGGACAGGTTCAGCCGGCAGCCGAGCGACACGACCTCGAGGCTCACGCGGCGGCTCCATAGGCGGCAGGATCGAAGCTGCCGCGAAAGCTTTCCGCGGCGCTTCCGGTCATGATGACATGACCGTCTTCTCGCCAGGCGATGGTCAGTGCTCCGCCGGTGAGGTTGACGGTCACCTGCCGGTCGCACGAGCCGCGCCGGATCGCAGCGACAGCCGTGGCGCAGGCACCGGTGCCGCAGGCGCGGGTCTCGCCAACGCCGCGCTCCCATACCCGCAAGGTGATGGCGTCGCGCGCGGTGACACTGGCGACATTGACGTTGACCCGTTCGGGGAACAGCGGATCATGCTCGATCTCGGGCCCAAGCCGGTCGAGATCGACCGCGCCGCAATCGGGCACGAAGAACACCGCATGCGGGTTGCCGATGTTGACGGCGACCGGGTTCTCCAGCCCATCCCAGCCCACCGGCAGGGCCAGCGTGTCCAGCGCATAGGCAAGCGGGATCCGGTCCCATTCCAGTCGCGGTTCACCCATATCAACGGCGATGCCGCCAGCGACCGGATCGGTCTGCAGAATTCCCGCTAGTGTCTCGATCCGGGCCGCTGCGCCGTGCAGCAGCCCGACCGCGCGGGTGGCGTTGCCGCAGGCCTCGACCTCGCCGCCATCGGCATTGAAGATGCGCATGCGCATGTCGGCGACGGTGGAAGGTTCAAGCAGGATCAGCTGGTCGCAGCCGATGCCGGTCTTGCGGTCGGCCAGCGCGGCGGCCAGCGCGCCGGTCATCGCCGGCAGCGCCTGGGCGCGTCCGTCCAGCACGACGAAGTCGTTGCCCAGACCGTGCATCTTGACGAAAGGAACCTGCATGGCGCGCGCTCTATGCGCTGGCGCGGGCGGCGTCCAGTGGCGCGCGCTCAGCCGGCTCTGGCGATGCGCGCGGCGGCGGTGCTGGTCTTGGCGCGCTGGGGTTTGGCCTTGGCCGGCACGGCAGACTTGCTACCCGCAAGTAAATTCATCTTGGTCAGCTTGGCGCGGGTCGCGGCGGCGGTTTCCGGGCGCCCGTAATGATAGCCCTGGCCCTTGTACTTGCCCATGCCGCGCAGCCGTTCGAGAACTTCGGCGTTCTCCACACCTTCGGCAGTGATCGGCAGGCCAAGTCCTTCGCCAAGCGTGGTAATGGCTTCGACGATCTTCGCGCTGTCGGCGCTTTCGGGCAGGTTCGAGATGAAGCTGCGATCGATCTTGATGCGGTCGAACGGCAGCGAGCGGAGCTGGGCGAGCGAGCTGTATCCGGTGCCGAAGTCGTCGAGACTGATACGGATGCCCTGGTTCTTGAGGCTGATGATCAGGGTGCGGACCACACCGATGTTCTCATGCAGGCAGCTCTCGGTGATCTCGAGCTCCAGCCGGCTCGGCGGGAAATTCGTCTCGACCAGGATCTTGAGCAGCTTTTGCGCAAACCAGGGATCGCGCAGCTGGATCGGCGATATATTGACCGAAAGCGTCAGACCGGCATCCCATTCGCGCGCCTCCACCAGCGCCTGGGCAATCACGCATTCCGAGAGTTCGCCGATAACCCCGATTTCCTCGGCGATGGGAATGAACACATCGGGACCGATCAGGCCCAGAGACGGCGAGTTCCACCGCGCCAGCATTTCGAAACCGGTCAGTTCGCCGGTCTGCAGATCGATCTGCTGTTCGAAATAGGGCACGAATTCGCCCAGTGGGATGCCGAACCGAATGCCTGCTTCGAGTTCGCCGCGGAACCGTTGCTCGATTTCCATCTGCGCGTCGAACCAGAAATAGCGGTTGCGGCCCTGCTTCTTGGCATGGAACAGTGCAATATCGGCCATATGCAGCAGAGCAAGCGGTGCAGCCGGGCGGGTGTCGTCGGGGCGCAGCAACTTGCTGCTGGCCAGGCCAAGCGAGGCGGTAATCGAAATGCTCAGGCCATTGGCTTCGATCGGTTCGGCGATGGACGCGATAATGGCAAGGGCAAGCTTCTCGACAGACTCGGGGCGTTTGCCGTCATAGGTCGTCACGCAGGCAAATTCGTCGCCGCCCAGTCTTGCCAGCAACGCGTGCGTGGGTAGCTTTTCCGCAATGCGGCGCGCAGTTTCGATGAGAATCTGGTCGCCGGTGCTGTGGCTGTTGAAATCATTGATCTGTTTGAAGTTATCGAGGTCGATCATCACCAGCGCGGCGGCATCACCGCGATCCGTGGCATCGGCGATCAGTCTGTCGGCCATGGCGGCGAGGCTGCGGCGGTTGAGGCAGCCGGTCAGCGGATCGGTATCGGCGAGATGGCGGGCTTCCGCGACCGCCTGGCGGCGCTCATCGATCTCGGCATGCAGCTGGCTGTAGCGACGCCAGCTGAAGATTAACAGCGCGATATTGAGCAACAGCGTGCTGACCAGCAACCGGTCCGGCGCAATGCCCATGCCGGTCAGCGAATGCACCAGCTGCGTCATTGCCTTGCCGCCAAGCCACACGAACAGGACAATCGCGACAATGGCGACGGCCAGTGTGATGAAGTCCCGCTCGGCCATGCCGAAGCGCGGCGCGGCGGTGCTGGCCTGCTGGTCAATCGCGAGATCAAAAGTGTTCAATGCCACGAACTGCCTTTTCGGGGTGGACAAATTGCCATAGCGCGGATGCATAAAATTTAGGTTAATCGGCCAAATACTGCCGTTTAGCCTATGCTCGACAACTATTTTTTCAGACCGATTTTACGCAGTCTCTGTTCGAGAAATTCGTCGGCCAGTATCGGCTGCGGATAACGGTCCGGATTTTCCGGCGATATGCATTGCGGCAGGGTGGCAATCGGAAAGTCGCTGCGGGGGTGCAGGAAAAACGGCATCGAATAACGGCTGAACCCGGCTCTGGCACCGGCCGGATTGCGGACGCGGTGGGTGGTCGATGGCAGGACATGATTGGTCAGGCGTTGCAGCATGTCGCCGATGTTGACCACCAGCGCGCCCGGCGGCGGCGACACGCCGATCCAGTTACCTTGCCGGTCAAGCAGTTCGAGCCCTGCCTCCTCCGCCCCGAGCAGCAAGGTGATCAGGTTGATATCCTCATGAGCGCCGGCGCGGATAGCTCCGCTGCGCAAGCCATCGACAGGGGGATAGTGCAGCAGCCGCAGGATCGAATTGCCGTCCGCCACAGCCGGTTCGAACCAGTCTGCCGCCAGCCCGAGGTGAAGCGCGATCCGCGAGAGGATGGTGCCGCCGATGCGGTTGAAGGCGGCGTAGAGTTCGGCGAAAGTCTCGCGGAAGTGATCGGGGCGGGCGGGCCACACATTCGGCGGCATCGATGCGGCGAGAGGGTGGCTGGGAGGCAAGTCGCGCCCGACATGCCAGAACTCCTTGAGGTCGTGCAGCGCCGCGCCCTTGGCGATCTCGGTGCCGAACGGCGTATAGCCCCGCGCCCCGGCGAGGCCCTGGGCGAAATAGCCGCGCTTTTCCGTCTCGGGCAGGGCGAAGAACTCGGCGGTCAGCTGCCAGCCCCGCGCGACCAGCGCCGGGTCGATGCCGTGATCGCAGACCATGGCGAAGCCGTACTCGCGAAAGCTCGCACCCAGCTTTGCAGCAAAAGGCGCGGGGGCATCGGCCAGCGAAAGGATGGGGAGAGTGGGCGGGTCCATGCTGGCGGTATCGCCTGCATGTCGCTAGTGGCGCAAGGGCAAGCTGACAAAACGGGCGCAACATGACCACAGACAAACCGGACAAGCGCTACTGGCTGATGAAATCCGAACCCGACGCCTACAGCTGGGACGACCTTGTCACCGAGGGCGAAGGCACCTGGGACGGGGTGCGCAATCACCGCGCCGCCAACAACCTTCGCGCGATGCAAGTAGGCGACGAGGCGTTTTTCTATCACTCCAACGTCGGGCTGGAGATCGTCGGCATCGCCCGCGTCAGCAAGGTCGGCCTCGCCGATCCCAGCGACCCCGAGGGCAAGTGGGCGGCGGTCAAGGTCAAGCCGGTGAAGAAGCTCAAGCGGCCGGTAACGCTCAAGCAAATCAAGGCCGATCCGGCGCTGGCGGAGATCGAGCTGATCAGGCTGTCGCGGCTGTCGGTAGCAGTGATCACCCCGGAAGAATGGGATTATATTATCGGTCTGTCGAAAGCCCGTCCGGCGTGAGCGTTAACACTTGCCAAAGGTTAATGTTCCGCAGCGAGACGCCCCGGTTTCGTGGCTTCCCACGGGTAAATAAAGTCTTAACAATCGGGCTATGAGACGCTCCCTGATCCTGACCGATGAGTCGGCCCGCCATCCCTTCCTGGCCAGCCTGCCGCCGCATGTGCGCGCCGGCTCGCAGCCAATTCGCGCGCGCCGCAAGGCGTGGCAGCTGAGTGCAAGCGACGGGCGCGATTTCCTCGCCGCCTATTGCGCGACCTTTGTTGCGGTGTCGGTATTCATCGCCTGATTCCGGGCCTGAACTGTCAGGTTTCCGCGCGGTAAAGCAGCTGGCCCAGCCAGGCCGAAACCACGCACATCGCCGCGCTCAGCAGCAATTGCTGCTCCACCGGCACGCCAATTGCGCTGAGTCCGATGGCGAGCAGCGAGCCGACCACCATCGCGCCTGAATTGACGATATTGTTGGCGGCAATCGTCCGCGCGGTCTGCGACTTGTCGACGAAGGTGGTCAGGAAGGCATAGAGCGGCACCACGAACATGCCCCCGGCAATGGCAATCCCCAGCAGCGTCAGCAGCAGCGGCACGGCGAGCGGTTCGGCCATGAAGCGGGCGGTATCGAGCAGGCCGTCGGGGAGCGCCGGGTTCCATGCCTGGCAGACCAGAAAGAACAGCACCACGCAGCCGCCCATGGCAATAACCGAAACCGGCGCAAAACGCGCCGAGACCGTGCCCTTGAGCAGCCAGTTGATTGACATCGAGCCGATGGCGACGCCCACCGAGAAGATCACCAGAAACAGGCTCGCCACTTCCTTGCTGGCGTGGAGCACGTTTTTGGCGAGCGGCGGGAACTGGATGAACAGTACCGCGCCGATCGTCCAGAAGAAGCTGATCGCCATGATCGCCAGAAACACCCGCCGGTCATGCATGGTATGCCGCACCAGCGCGATGGAGGCGCGCCACAGGTTCCAGTCGATCGGCTCGCGCCCGTTCATCGGCGGGGCAGGGGGGACCTGCCGCCCGGTGAAATAGCCGATCACCGCTGTCACCACCACGCCCAGCGCCGCCCATTCGACGTCGATCCAGCCGGCCAGGATGGTGCCGGCCAGGATGGCGATATAGGTCCCCGCCTCGACGAGGCCAGTGCCGGCCAGCACTTCCTCCGGCTTCAGATGCTGCGGCAGGATGGCGTATTTGATCGGGCCGAAGAAGCTGGAATGAACGCCCATGGCAAACAGCGCCAGCAGCATCAGCGGAATCGCCAGCGCGGACACGGCAATGCCCTGCCAGGCCATCAGCAGCCCCGCCGCGCCGACCAGCATGATCAGGATCTCGCAGAATTTGACCACGCGGATGATCCGCGCCTTGTCGCGCATGTCGGCCAATTGCCCGGCCAGCGCCGACAGCACGACAAAGGGAATGATGAACAGCGCCGATGCAATCGCGCTGAACTTCGCCTCTTCGGCCTCCGAATTATAGACGCTGTAGACCACGTAGAGGATCATCGCGTTCTTGAACAGATTGTCGTTGAACGCGCCCAGCAGCTGGGTCACGAACAGCGGCAGGAAGCGGCGCGTCCTCACCAGATGCGTCGATGTCGTCATAAGTTCGCTGCAACCCACCAGTCTATGCGCGCGTTCCTTAACTGTTGAGGGACGCGCGGCAAAGCCATAGCAGCCCTTTTGTGCAGAACTATTAAACGCTATGCCGCAAATATCATGTGGACTCTGCCCAATCTTCTCACCCTGTCGCGGATCGTCGCGGTGCCGTTGCTGGTCGCGCTGCTGTGGTGGCCGGACTGGGAGGCGGGCTATGCCCTCGGCTTCGCCATGTACTGCCTGATGGGCATCACTGACTATTTCGACGGCTATGTCGCGCGCTCCTATGGCATGGTGAGCAGGCTGGGCGCCTTCCTCGACCCCATCGCCGACAAGATCATGATCGCCGCCGTGATCCTGGTGCTGGCAGCCCAGGGCGTGCTGCGCGGGCCTTATGTGGGCGATATGCATGTCATCGCCGGACTGATCATCCTGATCCGCGAAATCGCGGTTTCAGGACTGCGCGAATTCCTCGGCGGTTTGCAGGTGTCGATGCCGGTGTCGCGGCTGGCCAAGTGGAAGACAACCTTCCAGCTGATCTCGCTAGGCGCACTGATCCTCGGCCAGGCGCTGCCGGGCTGGACGGTTCAGCTGGGCGAACTGGTGGCGAACGTGCCGCATACTGTTGGCTTAACGACGCTGTGGGCGGCGGCGGGGCTGACCGTTGTCACGGGCTGGGATTATCTGCGGGTGGGTTTGAAGCATATGGATTGAGGGGCGAGGCGTGTCTGGGGGTGTTGCACGTGGACCGCACCCCGAGAGTAAGACAGTGTAATCGGCGCGCGGGCTTCCAGACCCAAACCGGCAAAGGCTCACTGTCCACACCATTACCGTAACTGCGCATGAATACGGACAAATGGTCTAACCGGATGGAATAGCTTGCGAAGTTAGACTGCACATGGCCGGGCGATTGGCGACCGCCAGCACCGGTTCATCCAGAATTTGGATGTATCGGCGTCACAATGTCTTGCCAGCAGCCTGTTCGCTCGCATAGCAGTAGACAATTCCGGGGACACAATACTAATTAGACATCCCCGTCCTGGCCTGCTACCCAGCCGCCATGGCCCGACTCGCGCGCATCGTCATTCCCCATGTCCCGCATCACGTCACGCAGCGGGGCAATCGCCGCTTGCCGGTGTTTTTCGGCGATGAGGACCGCTCTGCCTATCTCGCGCTGCTGCAGGAAGCCTGCGCCGCGCAAGGCACCACCTGCCTGGCCTGGTGCCTGATGGACAACCACATCCACCTGATCCTGACCCCGCAGAGCGCCGATGGCTTGCGCGCGACGCTGGGCGAGGCGCATCGTCGCTACAGCCGCCGGATCAATTTTCGCGAGGGCTGGCGCGGGTTTCTGTTCCAGGGGCGCTTCGCCAGCTATCCGATGGACGACGCGCACCTGATCGCGGCTGTGCGCTATGTCGAGAACAACCCGGTCGCTGCCGGGATGGTGGCGCGGGCCGGGGACTGGCGCTGGTCGAGCGCGCGCTCGCACCTTGCGGGCAAGCGCGCCGCCGACGATCCGCTCACCGATGTCGCGGCGCTGGGCCGGCATGTGCGCAACTGGCGGGCGTTCCTCAAGCTCGGTGCCGAGGCCATGGACGATCCGGCAACGGTGGAGGCGATCGAAGCCCGCATCCGCACCGGCCGCCCGCTGGCCTCGCCGGAGTGGATCGCCGCAGCCGAGGCGGCTATGGCACGCCAGCTGGGACCGCAACGGCGCGGGCCGAAACCGGGGAGGCGGATGGATGGTAATTAGATGGGGTGGACGCCCCCCGACGGCATCTTTGTGCCAAGGTGGTGTTGTTGAACATCACAAGAGGAGGCGTCCGTGGTTGAAGTTAGCACGATTGGTCTGGATATCGCAAAGAACGTTTTTCACGCGCATGGCGCTGATGCGGGTGGACGGCAGGTGTTCAGCCGGCGGCTTGCGCGGGGCAAGGTTCTGGAGTTCTTCGCTTCGCAGCCGCGCTGTGTGGTGGCGCTGGAGGCGTGCGGGGGTTCGCATCACTGGGCGCGGGAACTGGCCACCCTGGGGCATGAGGTGCGGCTGATCCCGCCTGCTTACGTCAAGCCCTTCGTCAAGCGGCACAAGAACGATGCCGCCGATGCCGAGGCGATCTGCGAGGCGGCGGTGCGTCCCAACATGCGCTTTGTTGCGGTCAAGAGCGAGCAGCA
The DNA here is from genome assembly GCA_963791765.1 of uncultured Alphaproteobacteria bacterium. Lineage (GTDB taxonomy): Bacteria > Pseudomonadota > Alphaproteobacteria > Sphingomonadales > Sphingomonadaceae > Novosphingobium. Next base: position 44,921 of record CAWBTL010000002.1, on the reverse strand, counting down.
GCAGGCTCTTGCGCTGGTATTCCGCACGCGCGACCTGCTGGTGCGCCAGCGCACGCAGACGATCAATGCATTGCGCGGTCACCTGGCCGAGTATGGCTGGGTGGCGCCGAAAGGGCCGTCGCATGTGGCCATGCTCGGCGATCTGCTCGACGACGAGCTTGGCGCGTCCCTTCCCGAGGCGGCGCGTGCGATGTTCAGGATGATGCTGGACATGATCGAGGGCTTCGACGCGAAGATCGCCGAGCTGGACAAGGAGATCGCCAGGCGCGCCCGCGAGGATGCGACCGCGCGGCGGCTGATGACCATTCCCGGCATCGGGCCGATTGGCGCGACCGCCATCGCCGCGCTGGCACCGCCGCCTGAAGGCTTTGCAAGGGGCCGCGACTTTGCCGCCTGGCTAGGGCTGACACCCTTGCAAAAGTCCACCGGCGGCAAGCAGAAGCTGGGGCGAACCTCGAAGATGGGCGAGCGCACCATCAGGCGGCTGCTGATCATCGGGGCGAGCGCGGTGGTGCGTCAGGCTGCGGCGCGCGGTGCGCCGGAGGGATCGTGGCTGGCAGGCATGCTGGCGCGCAAGCCGCGCATGCTGGTCACCGTGGCGCAGGCCAACAAGACCGCGCGGATCGTCTGGGCGGTGCTGACGAAGAAAGAGGATTATCGGAAGGATTACAGAGCTTTGGCGGCAGCGGCGTAAGCACCCGCTCTGTCAGAGGCCGTCGAGGACGGCAAGCGATCGAAGGAGAGTATGGCACAACAGTCGGCGAAACGGGGCCGGAAAACCAGGTCAATACTATGTGCCCCAGAGCACGCTAATTAGATTTGGATCCGTCCCGCGCACTCCCATACTGGCCAGCAGTCAAGTGCTGCATCAACAGGCCGGACAGAAGGCAGCATCCGATACCGTGCCCATACCCGAATTTAGCGCTTGCATCCGTGGGGGCGTCCACAGAAGTATTGTGTCCCCGGAATTCCGGAATTCGACGGTGTCCCCGGAATTCGACGATCAATTTTCAGAAGCCTGTCGGCTCTACGAATGCGGGATGCTTAACGAGGCATTTGCAGCGTTTTTGACTCTGGCTGAGGGAGGGGATGACTCAGCGATGACGCGATTGGCCTGCATGTATGAAGTCGGCGAAGGTGTTGATCAGAACGTTACCAAATCTGAAGAATGGGACTGGCGAGCGATCAGGAGCGGAAGCGTAACTGCGATGTTAAATCGAGGCATCACATGTGAACGATCAGGGAAGATTGACGACGCGAGGGCACTTTTCGAAATGGCGCTAAATCTAGACGACGGTGAGGCAGCACTCTGTCTCGCAAAATTGGAACTTGGTGAAGGATCTTCCATTTCTATCGTCAAGATGTTATTGAATAAAGTCATAAATAGCGGAAATGCGAGTTATAATTCTGTTGAAGAAGCAAGACGAATATTGCACCAATACGGTTGAAACTCTCCCGGTGTTACGGGTATTAAAGTTACGGTGCCAGTTTATTTAACCCCCAATTCCGGGGACACAATAGGCGGTGTCAACCTGAAGCGCAACACTCGCCTCCAGTAGGCTGAGCTTCTGCGACCAGTCTGGCAAAGACCTCATTGGGCGTTTCGAAGTCGAGCACCTTGCGCGGTCGGTTGTTGAGCCGCTCGGCGATTTCGTTGAGCTGCTCCTGGGTGTAGGGCGAGAGGTCAGTCCCTTTGGGCAGGTACTGCCGGATCAGGCCATTGGCGTTCTCGTTGGAGCCGCGCTGCCAGGGGCTGTAGGGATCGCAGAACCAGACTTTGATGCCGGTGTTTTGTGTGAGCGCCGCGTGGCGCGCCATCTCGGTGCCGCGATCGTAGGTGAGGCTTTTGCGGAACGGCTCGGGCACGTTTTCGAAGCTGCGTTCGAAGGCGCATCGGGTAGTCTCGGCATCGAGCGCGCCCATGCGGGCGAGCAGGACGAGACGGCTGGTGCGCTCGACCAGGGTGCCGACGGCGGAGCGGTTGGCCGCGCCCTTGATCAGGTCGCCCTCCCAGTGGCCGGGGATCAGCCGTCCGGCGACGTCTTCAGGTCTTTCGGCGATTTTCACGTCATCGGTGACGAAGCCGCGCCGGTCTTGCCCGCGCGATCTGGGGCGTCGCTTGTGGTGTCCCTGGCGCAGATGGGCGATCAGTTCGTGCTTGAGCTCGCCGCGCGGCAGGACATAGAGCGCGGTGTAGATTGTCTCGTGGCTTGCTGTTCCGGGGCGGTCATGTTCATCCATGCGGCGCAGTCTGCCCGCGATTTGCAGCGGCGACCAGCCTTGCCGGATCTGGCCGGCGACGTGCGCGAACAAGGGGCTGCCAAGGGCCAGCTTGCGCCTGCCGCGTCGGCTTTGCGAGCGGCGGTGGAACGCATGGAAGAAAGCGGACGGAGCATCGTAGCGGGTCTGCCAGGGTTCGATCCGCCGGATATCCCGGCTCACCGTCGAAGGGGCGCGGCCCAGCCGCCGGGCAATCGCCCGAATGCTCAATCCGCAGCGACGCCCCTCGTCAATCGACAGCCGCTCGACATAGCTCAGATGTTCGTAACACGCTCCCATCGCAACGCTCCATTTCAGACAACAGGATCATACCAATCGCCCATTGCGCCAACTCTGCTCCCCTCCCGTTCAGGGCACGGCTATCGCTTATTCCATTTGGTGCCTGTGCATCCCAGTCCCCCTCCCGCTTGCGGGAGGGGTTAGGGGTGGGTCAGTCGGACGAAATCGACACCTTCGCGCCAAATTCAAACTCACCCACCCCCAACCCCTCCCGCAAGCGGGAGGGGAGAAGAAAGGGCAGTTCGGAAGATGCGATAGCCCTGCCCCTCCCCTGAGACGCAGTCGAGCGCAGCGCAACAGGAGGGGCTTGAGAGGTCATTTCATCGGGCAGTTGGTATCATACCCTGTTGCACTTACTTTTGGAACGCGCGCTTTACCCCTAATTACCACGCCACACCCCTCCGCCCAATCCGCTTGCAGCATGCAGCATTCAACATATCTGCACCGTCGGACGGGGACACGCAATAGCATGTCCCCGGCGTCTTGCCTTGCCACTTTCCTACATCTCGCCACATCCTGTATCATGTCGGCATGAGAAAAATGTTCGAACACCCCGGCCCCTCACGTGCAGCGCTCCCGGTCGCCGGATCATGTCCGTGATGGCCGGACTCCGCCGCCGCCTCGGCCTGCCGGACGCGCGGGCGGGAGTGCAGGCGCGGGGGAATGTGTCACCTGTCGCTTTTGGGCGGCAACACTTTGAATATATTGGCAAAAACGGGGGTGACGACAGGGTGACACAGTGTCGCCTTTGTCACCCTGTTTGTCACCCGGCCGTCGCCGCCGGAAAGGGCTACGCATGACACCAATTCAGGGGACACAATTCAGGGGACACTACAATTCAGGGGACACTAAATTCAGGGGAGGCAACAAATTCAGGGGACACTATACTAATTAGAATTTCGGCAATAACGGTGACACGCGCTATAACCCATGATTTGGTGCAGCCATTACTCCGCCGCGGTCCTCTCAAGATGCCAATCCGGCGTCCCGTCCAACGCCGAAAGCCGCGCTGCTTCCGCCGCGATGTAATCCCGCGTCATCGGCACGGCGCTGCGCTGTTTCACTGACTGGATGTGGAAATTGACCATGCCGCCGTGGCGGAAGCTCTGCTCCGCGCCGGCAAGGTAGAACTGCCACATGCGGAACATGCGGGCGTCGTAGAGCGCGGTGATTTCGGCTTCGTGCAGGCAGGTGCGGCGGTACCATTCCGCCAGGGTGTGGGCGTAGTGGTAGCGCAGCACTTCGACGTCGGCGACTTCCCAGCGGCTGCGCTCCAGCGCGGCGACGAGTTCGCTCATCGCCGGGATATAGCCGCCGGGGAAGATGTATTTGCGCGTCCATTTGTCGGTGGTGCCGGGCGGGCCGGTGCGGCCGATGGTGTGGGTGAGCATGATGCCGTCGTCGGCGAGCAGATCGTTGGTCTTGGCGAAATATTCGAGGAAATGCGGCGCACCGACGTGTTCGATCATGCCGACGCTGGTGATGCGGTCGAACTGGCCGGTGACGTCGCGGTAGTCGATCAGCTGGAATTTGACCTTGTCCGCCACGCCCGCCGCCGCCGCGCGCTCGTTGGCGAACGTGACCTGGTCGGGGGCAAGGCTGACTCCGAGCACTTCGCAGCCGAAATGGCGGTTGAGATAGAGCCCAAGCCCGCCCCAGCCGCAGCCGATATCGAGTACCCGCATGTTTGGCCCCAGCCGCAGCTTGGCCGCAATCAGCGCCTGCTTGTCGATCTGCGCGCGCTCCAGACTGTTTTCGGGGTCGCGGAAATAGGCCATGGTATACTGCCGGTCCTCGTCGAGGAACAGCTCGTAGAACTGGCGGGTCAGATCATAGTGGTGGGTGACGTTGCTGCTGGCCTTGCGGCGCTGGTTGACCTGATCGCGGCGGGCGGACCATTCGTCGAAAAACCGCCGCAGCGCGCTGCGCGGCTTGATGATCCCGGTCTGCTTGTGCGCCTGCGCCATGATGAACAGCACGAAATCGCGGATATCGTGCGGTGCCTCGACCAGCATCCTCCCGTCCATATAGGCCTCGCCGGCACCGACGCGCGGGTCCTTGGCGATGTGCAGTGCCGTGCCCTTGTCGGTAAAGCGCAGGCCGAGCGGATCGCCGGTGCCGTCGCCGTAGCGGCAGACCTTGCCGTCATGGTCGGTGATGATCAGCTGGCCCTTGCGGACGAGCTGGCGGAGCATTTTATCGAGTAGCCACATGGCCCGGGTTCCTAAAACAATCCGGCGATCCGCGCCAGTTGCCAAATGCCCAGCGCCAGGAACAGCAGCGCGGCGGCGATGCGGGTGGTGTTCAGCGAGATGCGGCGGACCAGCTCCTCGCCCAGGAACACCGCCGGGCCATTGGCGATCATCATGCCGATGGTGGTGCCCGCAGCCACTGCCAGCACGCTGTGATATTGCGCGCCCAGCGCTACGGTGGCGATCTGGGTCTTGTCGCCCATCTCGACCAGGAAGAACGCGACGAGCGTGGTCAGGAAGGCGCTGCCGCGCCGGGTGAAGTGCTCGTCGTCGTCCAGCTTGTCAGGGATCAAGGTCCAGGCGGCCATGGCGATGAAGCCGAGGGCGACGGCGATGCGGAACCATGGCGCATCGACCAGTCCGGCAACCTGGCTGCCGACCAGTGCGGCGAGGGCGTGGTTGGCCAGTGTCGCCACGAAAATCCCGGCGAGGATCTGCCACGGCGCGCGCAACCTTGCCGCAAGAACGATGGCGAGCAGCATCGTCTTGTCGCCGATCTCGGCCAGCGCGACGACGCCGATGGAGGTGAGGAAGGCTTCTGTCACGCGCGGGCGAGAAACAGCACGTCGCGTGGTTGCGGCACCAGATGGAGGCCGGAATCGACGTAGAGTGTCTCGCCGCTCGCCAGCCAGCCCTGCGACAGGAACAGCGCGGCTTCGGCGAGTTCCTTGGGATCGGTCAGCCGTTTCAGCAGGTTCATCCGCCCGCTGACTTCGTGTTCGGCTGCGGCTTGGTCGAAGCTGGGCAGGCTGGCACCGGGAGCCAGGCCATAGATGCGGTTGGCGGGGTGCTCAGCCGCCATCGCCATCATCCGGATGGTCGCGGCGAAGGCGTGTTTGGCCATGGTGTAGGAGAAGAAATCGGGGTTGGGGTTGACGATTTTCTGGTCGGTCAGCTGGATCACACGCCGCCCGGCCTTTGCCCGCGCCTGCTCCAAAAACGCCAAGGTCATGCGGGTGGGGGTGGCGGCGTTGACGGCGATGGCCTCGGCGAAGACCTCCGGATCGAGGTGCGCCGCAGTGTCCGGGCGAAACACCGCTGCGTTGTTGATCAGCACCCGCCAGTCATCGAGCCGGTCGGCCAGCGCCGCAACCATCGCCACGGCGGCATCGCCGTCGCCAAGATCGCATTGCACGCATTCGGCCGAGGGCAATGAACTGGCGAGCGCTTCGCCTTCACCGTGAGAGCGGCGATCGTGAATGACGACATGCCAGCCTGCGGCGGCAAAGGCGCGGGCCATCGCCGCACCGATACGCTTTGCGCCGCCGGTAATGAGGACTGCTGGGGCCATGGCTCAGCCAAGCACAGCAACGCCTGCCAGGGAACCCGAAAAGCGAGCAGTCAGGCGAATTCGCCTGCGCCAGGGCTCAACGGCAGCGCAGATCGCCGCGATCGATTTCCCGGCCAAGCAGAGCGCCGCCGGCAGCACCAAGAATGGTCCCGGTCGCGCGGTCGCCACGGCTGTCGACCGCACGGCCGAGCAACGCACCGGCTGCCGCACCAACGATCAGTCCGGTGGTGCCATTGCTGCGGCGGCAATGATAACGACCGTCATCTCCCCGCCAGACGCGCTCGTCGCTGCGAATCCTGCGCGGTTCGTAGTAGCGGCCATGCGAATCGTACATGGCATGACGCTCCTTGGCGCGTTTGCCATGAGCGGGAGCCCAACCCGGCGGGTCGGCGGCGACCGGTGCAGCGACTGCTGCGAGGGTGAGGGCGAGCAAGGTCTTGCGGAGCATAGTGTGGCCTTTCCTCCCGGCGGGCGAAAGGTCCGTCCGGGCTCGGGCCTATTCTCTACCGTGATGCTAAACGTCTGCTTGCGCGGAATGGTGAATCGCACCGATTTTACGCTCAGCCGAGTGCAGCCTGCTTTTCGGCGTAGAGCCGGTCGAGTTCGGCGCGGCTTTTCTTCTCGGCTGTGGTTTTGAGCTGACCGCAGGCAGCGTCGATATCGCGCCCGCGCGGGGTGCGCACCGGGGCGCTGATCCCGGCCTCGAAGACGATGCGCGAGAAACTGCGGATGCGATCAGGGCTGGAACACTCATAGCGCGCGCCGGGCCAGGGATTGAACGGGATGAGATTGACCTTGGCCGGAAGGTCGTAAAGCTTGATCAACCGCACCAGTTCGCGCGCGTCTGCGTCGCTGTCGTTCTTGTCCTTGAGCATGACATATTCGAATGTGATGCGCCGGGCGTTGGAGGCACCGGGATAGTCGGCGCAGGCCTGAAGCAGCTCCTCGATCCCGTATTTGCGGTTAATCGGCACGATCTCGTCGCGCACTTCCTTGGTGACCGCATGCAGCGAGACCGCAAGGTTGACCCCGATCTCGGCACCGGCGCGCGCCATCATCGGCACCACGCCGCTGGTCGACAGGGTGATCCGCCGCCGAGACAGGCCAAGCCCGCCGCCGTCCATCACCAGCTTCAGCGCATCGCGGACGTTGTCGAAGTTGTACAGCGGCTCGCCCATGCCCATCATCACGATGTTGGTGAGCAGGCGCCCGTCGGAGGTGTAGTTGCCGACTGCGGCTTCGGTTTCCTCGTCATCGTCACCGAACCCGGCCATGCTGCCCTTGGGCCATTCGCCCAGCTCGTCGCGCGCCAGCATGACCTGGCCAACGATTTCGCCCGGCGTCAGGTTGCGTACCAGCCGCATCGTACCGGTGTGGCAGAAGGTGCAGTTGAGCGTGCAGCCGACCTGGCTGGAAACACACAGCGTGCCGCGCGTCTCGTCGGGGATGAACACCATCTCGAAGTCATGGCCGTCGCTGGTGCGCAGCAGCCATTTGCGGGTGCCGTCAGTCGAAACCTGCGCCTCGACCACTTCCGGCCGCCCCGCGACAAAGCGCTCCGCCAGCCAGGGGCGCATGGTTTTGGCAATGTCGGTCATCGCCTCGAAGTCGGTAACGCCGCGGTGATAGAGCCAGTGGAACACCTGCTTGGCGCGCAGCTTCGCCGCCTTGGCGTCAAGCCCGGCCTCGACCAGCAGCGCGGCGATGGCATCGCGGGGCAGGCCGAGGAGGTCGGTGCGGCCATCGGCGCGAGGTGTGACTGCGCGGGCGATGGTGACGGGATCGATGTGTCCGGGGATTTGCATGTCAGCGGGGCGGAAAGAGCAAAAGAGTCAGAAACAGACGGCGCACTTGCGGGCTTGCGGCTTCGAAATCGATAAAGGCCGTCTGTGCCAAGCTTATCACAAAAAGGGCATCGACAGTCGAGAAGCTTTGAACCGGGTCATAATCGGCCTCGTGCCGCAACTGCTGCAAACGGACGAAGGTGTTGGCGAAATCGCGAAGGCATGATTCAAGCCCGCCGTCCGGAATGAACTTGCGGTATTTTGCCGATGGGTTTGGTCGCGAGACTTCCTCGCAGAGTCGCTTGAGCGAACCATGATCGATGCTGCGATAGACGAGTGAGTATCGATGGTCGTCTCTGGAGTTCCAACCGACGAACTCGTCACTGGCGGCAGCCAGGACAAGGTGGAAAACAGCATAGTAAGCAGATGAAACAGCGCGTCGCAGGTCCACTTGTCGCGGTTTCCCAGTGGCGCTTCGCGAACGCAAAAACTCTGCCTGTTCGAGCAGATGCAGTGAGTTGAGGATTGCCAAGAGCTTGCTGAATACAGTCAGTCTTGATCTTCGTCCACGCCGCAATCCGTTGGCGTTCTGAAGTACAAGTGAGGGAAACGATCGTCTCCCTTCTCAAGCAGGGAATCGTGAATTTCGCGCATAAGATTCGTCAGTTGTTCGCCGGTCAATTGCGATGCCACCAGATCCGAAAGCACGAGCGTGATCCGGAGGGCATCCTTCCCATCCTGATCGCTGCTGGGTTCCGATTGAACATCCAGCAATTCCTTTGCGGGGAAAATTCCGGCGGCGACCTGCTTCATCAAATTGATGACTTGAGGATCCTCAAGCATGCCGCGTTCCTCAATACTGGCCTGAGAAAAGGTTCAGGGACCCGATAACAGGCCTAAACCACATTCTCCCGAAAAATTCAATCCCCACCGCTCACCGAACCCTCGCGCACCCCACCGATGCCGCGTCCATCGCCGTTGCCGCGCCAGCCAGTGGCCAGGTGTTGGAGAAGCCTTTTCCATCGGTCCCGCGTGCGTTCACGGTCATGTTCCGGGCGGAACGCATTGCCGCAACAATCGCGGCGTCCATGCGGCGGTCGGTCGCCCAGGCATCGCCGCCGCCGCCGGTGAGTTCGAAGCGGGTGGAGCCCACGGTCAGCGCGATCTTGCTGCCCGGCGCGAGGTTTCGTGAGAGGCGGAAGTGGATCTGGCCGCGAACTGCCTGCTTCGGCCAGTTGCTGACAGTCGCATAGGGCTGGAAATCGCGCCGCAGCGTGCTCGGCGCGGCCATGGCGATGGCGTAGCAGCGCGGCACGGCGGGATCGCGGAAGGCGGCCCAGGTCGAGAACATGCCCAGACTGTCGCGCGCCTGTGCCGGGGCGCTCAGCACGGCCGCCGCCACTATCAGCAGGCGCAATCTGGAAGCTGGACGCGGCATATCGGCCAGCCTCATCGCAGAAAGCGCGGGGACAGGAAAGGTTCAGGCAACCTCGCGGTAAACCTCGCCGATCTTCTTGCCGTCCTCGAAGTAACCCAGGCCATAATCGCCCTTGATGGTCGAGCGGATGGTGCGGCGTTCATATTTGGCGTCGCAGCCTTCGACCGCGTGGAGCATGCGCGAATTGTCCCAGATCACCATGTCGGTCGGCTTCCAGTCATGCCAATAAGCGCTGGTGCCCTTGCCGAGGCGATTGATATTGTGGCAGATTTCATCGTAAAGCGCATCGCCTTCGGGGGTCTCGTCATGTTCGATGCCGACCGCCATCCACGGGGCAAGGTGCAGCACCTTTTCGCCGGTCTTGCGGGTCCACACCGCCGGATGCATCGCGCGCGGGAAGATGGCGACTTCCTTGAGCAGTTGCGGCGTCAGGGCGTTCTCGGCGATCGGTATGAAATTCACGCCGAAGCGCATTTTGCCCATGCGGGTGTCGAGGGTGTAAATGATATTCCGGCCCTCGATCTTGTCGCGCAGGTCCGCAGGGAACTGGCGATAGGTTTCGATGCCGTCCATGAAACCGGTGCGGCCGCCCGTCGGTGCGTTGATTGGGCAGCGCAGGATGCCCGCGTAATTGAGCTCGTCGTTATAGCAGTGATCGAAATGCCAGGGCGAAAAGCGCGCCAGCCGCTGGCCATCGATTTCGACAATGCCATCCTGCTTTTCGGGATCGTCGCTGGGGATGTAATGCATGTCGATGACGCCTTTGGCTTCATCATCGGCGGTGCGCACCGTCGTTTTCGTGGGGTGATCCTTGAGCGGGCCAAACACCTTGCTGAGTTCGACGTGCATCTTGTCGGTCTGTTCGATGTTCTCGAACACGATCATGCCGCGATCCTCGAACACCGCGCGCAATTGGGCGCGGACGGCTTCGTCGGCGAGACTGTCCATCGTTACGCCTTCGATCCGGGCGCCGAACGACAGATCGTCCTGGAGAGTGCGGACCTTGATGCCTGACATGCGATAGCCTCCTCAAATGCCGGTCGCCCTGCCGAAGGGTGGCGGGCGTTTGGATGCCTCTATTCTAGACCTTGGCGGCCGCGTCAACAATACGCTGATCATGCGTTCAGCAATCGCCCGCGCGACGCATCAGGGATAGGCGATTGCCAGCACTTCCCATTCCATGGTTCCGCCCGGCAACGTCACCCGCCGCAGATCGCCAACCGCCGCGCCGCGCAAGGCCCGGGCGAGGGGGGCGCTCCAGCCGATCCTGCCGGTGCCGGCGTCCTGCTCATCGTCGCCGACCAGGGTGAGGGTGCGGTGATGGTCGTGCTCATCGGCGATGGTGACAATGGCCCCGAACCAGACCCGGGCCTTGTCGCCCTGCTGCGCCGGATCGATCACCCGCAGCGCCTTCATCCGCCGGGCGAGGTGGGTAAGCTCGCGGTCGATCTCGCGCATGCGCTTGCGGCCATAGATATAGTCGCCGTTCTCCGACCGGTCGCCATTGCCCGCCGCCCAGCTGACCACCTCGACAATGGCGGGGCGTTCGGTGCCAAGCAGATGGTCATAACGGGCGCGCAGGGCCGCGAATCCGGTGGGAGTTATGGGTGGACCGTCGGGTTTCATGGGTGGGGGAGATTTAGGCGGGTCCTGGATAATGAGACGTCGGGCTCAAAGCGCCGGGAATTCCTGGTTTGATGTTCCACGGCTGCCAGCGGATGTTGCTGAATCGACTATCCAATGACAGGACGCGGTGCAGCATCTCTAGGAAGGCCGTGTAAGGCGATGGCGTGCCTATCAGCCGGGCGAAGATTCCCAGCGTATTGTCGCGGGTTATGATGATGGCTTCATCGTCAAGCAACTGCGTTACCTGTAAGAAGAATGTGCCGTCCTGCCAGAACGCATCTAACTCCCAGCCATGTTCGATGTGATCCGCCGGGTTGGAAACCCTCGCGCCATTTGCTCTCAGCAAGTCCGCAACCGCCCATGCCATGCTCTGCCCGCCGGTCTGGACGATCTGCTCTTCCGTCTCGTCCCAGACCGTATCGTCGGGAAAATCAACGTTGCACTCGATGAGTTGCAATATCTGCTTCATTGGCTCTCCCCGGATAGTGCGATTTAAAGTAAGTGCTTTGCTCAAGCTGCGATAGACCGCAATCACCACGCCACCCTCATCCCCAAACCCCGCTCAGCCTGAGCTTGTCGAAGGCCGCGCGCAACCTCACCCCGGATTGCGCTTGCCCAGGAAGTGGCTCAGCGGGTTGGCGCCGCGATAGCTGGCCTTCGCGGGGTTCATCGCTTCATAGACCACCGCATTTTCCAGCACCCGCTGCACATAGTTGCGGGTTTCCTGCAGCGGGATGCGTTCGATCCAGCTCACCCAGTCGATCCCGCTGGTGCGCGGATCGCCGTTGCTGCGCAGCCACTTGTTCACATTGCCCGGTCCGGCGTTGTAGGCAGCGACGGCGAGCGGGTAGCTGCCGCCGAAATAGTCCATCATCCGGGCGAAATATGCGTCGCCAAGGCGGATGTTGTAGCTGGGGTTCTGCATCAGCGCGGCACTTTCATAGCCCATGCCCAGCTTGCCGGCCTGTTCGCGTGCGGTGCCGGGCATCAGCTGCATCAGGCCCCTCGCGCCGGCATGGCTGACCGCGTTCTGGGCGAACTGGCTTTCCTGCCGGGTGATGGCGTGGACCATGGTCCAGTTGGTGCCGGGTGGGGTCGGCATTTGCGGGAACGATATGGTCTGGAAGTTGCCGAGTCCGTCGGTATGCGCCGACTGGCCGAGGATCACGGCGAGGTCGCGGCGGCCGAGAGTGCGGGCAAGGTCTGCGATCAGCAGGTGCTCGCCCTCGGTCACTGCCTGGTCGCTGATTTCACGGAAAAAGCGCACGGTCGTCTGCCATTCGAAATCGCGTGCCACTTCGCGTACCGCCAGAGTGATGGGCCTGGCGTTGAACGCGGCGCGTTCGTTCGGAGTGGGGATGCCGGTGGGTGCGCCGGTCATCGCGGGTACGGGACGGCCGAGCCGCTCAAGTGCAAGCAGTCCGTAATAGTGATCGCCGAACGCTGCGGCCTTTTCGAAATAGGCGATTGCCCCCGCCGCATCGCCGCTCTGCGCCAGGGCGCGGCCGGCCCAGTAGAAGCCCTTGGTGCGGGTCTGCGGGGTGCGGGCGGCAGCGCCGTAGCGGTAGAACAGCGGCGCGGCGCGGCGTCCGTCGCCCAGCGACAGCGCCTGGGTTCCGCCCAGCCACATCAGCGAGGTATAATCGTCGCGCAGCTTGAAGCTGGTCAGGCTGATATCGGTGCCGGGAGCGAAGGCATCGTCGACCGATGTGGCGATTCGCACCGCTGGACCCGCCCCGGCGCTGCGGGCAGCGGCGAGAAGCTCGCCGATCCATTTGGTCTGGTCATGCGGCGGTGCCAGCAACGGCGGCCGGTTGGCGAGCAGATCGACCGCGGCGGGAATGTTGCCGGTGCGGCGGTGATAGCGCACCCGGTTATAGACATAGCCAGCGTCGCGCATCGCATCGCCGGTCATCGGCAGGCCGACACTGCCGGGCGCGGAGCCCTGGACCATGGCCAAACGTTCCATGAACAGATTGCGCGCGCCGGGCGAGACGTTGGCGATCTGCTGCTCGGCCTGAGTCGCGGCACCCGCCCACAGCAGCGCATTCATCCGTGCATCGTGATCTGCCGGGGTAAAATTGCGGCCGAACAGTGCAAGCAGCGTTGCTGCGGCAGTATCGCTCATCGGCCCGCCGCGCCATGCTTCGAGCGCGGCAACTGGCGCGCCCGGGCTCTGGCGATAAGCCAGCGCCAGCGCATATTGCGCCTTGGCGGGATTGGTCAGCGGCTTGAACCGGTCAAAATAGGCGATGAGCCTCGCCGGATCGACTGCCTCGCGTTCCAGCGCCGCCTCGGCATAGCCGCGCATCTTGGCTTCCTCGGGAAAGCCCGGGTAGGTCAGCATGAAGCTGGCGTATTCCGAAAAGCCGTAGCCGCTGTTGGCGCTGAGCAGCCGCCAGCGGTCGATCGCCTGCGCCATGCCGCCGCGCGGCGAGGTCATCAATTGCGCCCGCGCGGCATCCCATTCGCTGCCATCGTCGCAGCGGGCGGGTGCCGACATCACGGCCATGAACATGAACATCAGGAGGGTGGCAGCACGCAGCATACTGGACATTTTGGACAAAGGCTCCTTATCAGGCGATGAATGAAACGCCCGGCAGGCGGCGGCAAGCCGTCATGGGGCAAATCCGAGGATAAAGTCCATGTTTTCCGGATCGATACCGGCCCTGGTGACGCCGTTCCGCGACGGAGCGTTCGACGAACCCGCCTTTCGCCGCCTGGTCGAATGGCAGATTGAGAACGGTTCCAAGGGCCTGGTGCCCTGCGGAACCACCGGCGAAGCCTCGACTCTCTCCAACGCCGAGCACCACCGCGTCATCGAAGTCTGCATCGAACAGGCGGCGGGTCGCGTGCCGGTGATCGCCGGCTGCGGCAGCAACGACACGCGCAACGCGCTGCTGCACATGAATTTCTCGAAGAAGTCGGGCGCCAAGGCCGCGCTCTGCGTCGCGCCCTATTATAACCGCCCCAGCCAGGCCGGGCTGATCGCGCATTACACCTACCTTGCCGAACACAGCGACCTGCCGATCATACTCTACAACGTGCCCGGCCGCACCGTCACCGACCTCAAGCCCGAGACAGTTTGCGAGCTGGCGAATCGTTTTCCCGACCGCATTGTCGGCATCAAGGACGCCAGCGGCGATCTCAGCCGGGTTACCGATCACCGCATGGGCATCAAGGGCGCGTTCTGCCAGCTTTCCGGCGACGACGAGCTGGCGCTGCCTTATAATGCCGCGGGCGGGGTCGGCTGCATCTCGGTGACCGCCAATGTCGCGCCGCGCCTGTGCGCCGATTTCCAGCAGGCCTGCGCCGACGGCGATTTCGTGCTCGCCCGCCAGCTCAACGACAAGCTCTATCCGCTGCACTACGCCATGTTCGAAGATGCCTCGCCGGGCCCGTGCAAATACGCGCTAAGCCGGGTGCACGACTGGATCGGCGAAGAACTGCGCCTGCCGCTGGTGGCCTGCAACGAGGTGGCGCGGAAGGATGTCGATGCGGCGCTGGAGCATGCGGGGCTGGTTTAGTGAGCCAGTCGGAAAAATTGCTGAGCAAGATGCGATCCAACCCACGCGATTGGACGATCAGTGACGTCGTCGCACTTTGCAACGAGTTCGGACTGGATTGTTCGGCTCCGAAGCGGGGTTCCCACTACAAGGTGAGTCACCCGAAAATTGGCGGGCGGTTGACGATTCCGGCCCGAAAGCCCATTAAGCAAAGTGTATATTCTCCTTCTGATAGAGTTGATCGACAAATCGGAATCCCGGCCATGATCAGTGTAGCTCAGTACCGAGTTTATGTGGAACCTCTCGCCGGCCACCTGGGCGGCGGCTTCGTGAGCTATGCACCGGAGCTTCCTGGCTGCATAGCCGATGGCGAAACTCCCGAAGAAGCGCTTTCAGCGATCTATGATGCCATAGGCTGTTGGATTGAGGGTGCGGAAGAAGCCGGAGAAGCAATTCCGGAACCGCAAATGAGGGTGCCGGTGCCTGTACATTAAAGCCAGGATTTCAATCCGCCGGATTGTGCTGCTGCACGAATTTCATCGCCTCCTCCAGCATCTGCTTGCGGGTGGCGGGGCGCTTTTACAGCAAAGAGCCTTGCCCTCCCGCTTTGTGGCTGCTGCGCGTCTCCACCCGCGCATGGCGGCGGTTGATCGGGGCGAGCGGCGGCAGTTTCGCGCCCGCGCCGTGGAACAGGTCGGCGGGGGTGAGGATCTGCAGACGGTCGAAACGGCCGAATTCGTTCTCGTGCTTGCCCGCAGCCGCCGCTTCGGCCTTCATCGGACCGGTTGGTTCGTAGGCGGACAGGAACAGCGCGAAGGGATAGCCTTCGCGCTCCATCACCCCGCGCAGGTCGCGGATCATGGCGACGCCGATGTTTGCCCCGGCCTTGACCGAGATCACCCCGGTACTGGTATCGCGGCTGTTCTCGTAGGGGTAGAAATGCCCGTCCACGCCCCGGTCTGCGCCCTTGCGCCCGCCATCGAGCGGGTAACCGCCGACCTTGAGGCAGAACCAGTTCTGGAAATCGTGCGGCTTTTCGGCGGCGAGGCGCAGCGCCGAATCCTTGTCCTTCGGCACGCCAATCACGTCGAAGGCGAGCGGGATTTTCTGGTCACCTGCCTCGGTATCATATCCATCATGCATGCGCTTTTCGATCAGGCCGACGGCGAGATGTGTAATGTCTATCCCGATCCACTGCCGACCGAGCTTTTCCGCCGCATCGACCGCAGTGCCACATCCGCAGAAAGGATCGAGCACGACGTCGTCGGGTTTGGACGAAGCGGCGATAATCCGTTCGAGCAGCGCGCGGGGCTTCTGTGTGGGGTAGCCGAGGCGTTCAGCGTGCCGTTGACTTAGAGGCGGAATGTCGTCGATTATGTCTTGTGGAGACTGCCCTTCCATTTGGTCAAGGTATCGCTTGAAGTGTGGCCAGCCTGCTCCTTCGCCCGTCATTTGCACCAGGCCCTCACTATCAAGCAAGTCAAGCCAGCCCAATGTCCTGAGGCCTTCAAGAGCGTCGGGAAATTGATCCTTGATTATTCCAGGAATTGCCCAATGGCGTGAGTGCGATGTTGGATCAAATTCATTCCAAGTTGCGCCACTTTCACCATTTCGTCTACCGGACGCCGTCAAATCACTAAGCCGGTACCTGCGGCCATCATTGTCGGCGAAGCGATAGTACCGGTCAAGATATGATTCATCATAGGCAGTAAAGGTCCGATTCCACGTGTAGTTATTCGACTTAGAAAACAAAAAAATGATATCGTGGATTGGCCCCCAGCGTTTCGCACTGTTGTGAGCACTTGTTCGCTTCCAAACGATTTCACTTTTGAAATTTTCCGCCCCAAATACAGCATCGAGCACCAGCTTGAGGTAGTGGCTCGCGGTCGGGTCGCAGTGGAGGTAGAGGCTGCCGGTTTCCTTGAGCACCCGGTGCAGCTCGACAAGCCGCACCGCCATCATCGCCAAATAGGCCATCAGCGCATTGTCGCCCAATGCGGTGCGGATCGCAGCCATCAGCGTGTGCAACTTGTGGTTGCCGCTGCTGCGGATATCGGCAAGCGCGTCTTCTGCCGTTGGGCCCCATTGCCAAGTGTCGTCGAAAGCCTCGATGCTGGCGTCTGTCCCGCCGCCGCTCGGAGCGCGGAACAGCACGTTGTAACTGGCGTTCGAATTGAACGGCGGATCGAGATAGATCAGGTCCACGCTGGCTTCGGCGATATGCTCGCGCAGCACCTCCAGATTGTCGCCGCAATAGAGCCGATTGGTCATGCGCCGCCTTTCGCGTTGCGCTGGGGGTTAGCCGAGGTGGCGGGGCCTTGTCATCCTCCCACGCGCATTCGCCAACAGGCTTGATGGAAAGCGGCCTCCATTCCCGTTTGACGGGAAGGGACGGGGTAGGGCACCTTGGCACGCGAAACAATCGCAACCGTCCGCACCAAAGGAAAACCACCATGTCCATCGGCAACCCCGATCCGTCCAGCGTAGGTCCGCTCGCCCGCAAGGTTCTCCAATACGGCGAGGTCATGGAGCGCATCGTTGTCGCCGCTAAGGAGCCCGGCTTCACCGAGGCTGGCTGGGATGAGCTGGCCGCACTGATGGATGTCGCCAAGTTCCGGCGCGTCGGTAACGACAAGGCGGAAATGGGCTGGGAGGTCTATCGCGGACTGCTGACCATGTGGGCGACCACCACCGATTTCTGGGCGCAGTTCCACCGCATCAGCGAAGTCGGCAAGGTCGTTTTTCTGGAACTGACCGAGCACAACATCCCCCGTGGCGGCAAGGAAAGCGTGGTCAATTCGATGTCGGTCTATGAATATGATGACGCCGGAAAACTGATCCACCTCGACATCTATCTCCAGCACGATTGAGTTCGTCGATAAGGCAGATTTAAGCCGTTTCAATTCCGCTCCGCACACCCTACATGCCGCCTTCACCATGGCCCGCCCGCATCACCCAGAATTCGACAAAGCCAAGACCGTCGCCGAGAACCGGCGGGCGCGGTTCGATTATTTTGTCGAGGATGTGCTCGAGGCAGGAATCGCGCTGACCGGTACCGAGGTCAAAAGCCTGCGCTTCGGCGAAGGTTCGATCGCCGAAAGCTATGCCGAAATTCGCGGCGGCGAGGCCTGGCTGGTCAACAGCAACGTCCCCGAATTCAGCCACGGCAACCGGTATAACCATGAACCGAAACGTCCTCGTAAACTGCTCCTTCATCGTCGTGAGGTAGACCGGCTGCAGGGCATGGTCGAACGCAAGGGCATGACATTGGTTCCGCTATCGATTTTCTTCAACAGTCGCGGCCGGGCCAAGGTCGAGCTGGCGGTGGCCAAGGGCAAGAACGTTGCCGACAAGCGCCAGACCATCAAGGAGCGCGAGTGGAAGCGCGAGCAGGGGCGCATCATGCGCGAACACACATGAGCGCGCTGGTCGCCCGCATTTCCGCCTGGCTGCATCGCTCGATGCCCCGGCGCGAGGATATGGAGCATAACCGCTTCCTCGGCCCCTTCGCGCGGCGGCAGGAATTGTGGCGCTTTACGCGCCGTTCGGTGCCGCGCGGCGTGGCGATCGGGCTGCTGATCGGCATCTTCGCGCTGATCCCGGGGGTGCAGATCCTGGGTGCGGCGCTGCTTTGCGTACCATTCCGCGGCAATATCCCGCTGGCGGCGGCGATGACCTTCCTTTCCAATCCGGGGACAACCCCGTTCATTCTTGCTGCCTCGATTTATATCGGCAACCAGCTTGGCTATCATGCCGATGTGGCGACATTTTATGGCCTCTACGAGCGCGGCGCAGGTTTCGACGAATGGCTGGGCTGGCTGCTGTCCGACGCTGCCCCGGCGATGGTGATCGGGCTGGCGATCATTGCCTCGGCGACGGCAGCGGTGGGCTATTTCATTGCCATGATCGGCTGGCGCTGGTGGATCGGACGCAAGCACCGCCACAAGCTGGAGCGCATCCGCCGCGAACGCGAGGCACTGTGACCGCTGCCGCCTCTCCGCGCCAGCTGCCCGATTGGCTGCCGGTGGGCGCGGGATTTGCGATCAGTCTGGCACTGCTCTGGTATATCACCAGGGAACCGGTCGTGACCTCTGCGTTCGGCGGCGGCTTGCTGGCGCTGGGCGCATTGGCGCGGGTGCTGGCAGGGCGCAAGCCGGAAGTGCCCGAAGCCAGATTCGCGCTGCCCGACTGGTCGGTGACTGTTGCCGCTATCGAGCAGGCCGACACCGCTGTCGCCATCACCGACCGTGCCGGGCGGCTGGTCTGCGCCAATGCCCGCTTCGAGGAATGGTTCGGCGCGAGCCATGCCCCGCCGCGGCTGCCGGTCGATGAAGCCTCGCACGAACGGCTGGCTGGCGCTGCCCGGTCTGCCTGGCGCGATGGGCAGGGCGCGGTGGAACTGATCGAGCGGGCGGGCGCGCGCTGGCGCGGCGAAGCCTTGCGCAGCGGGCGGGGTGAGGATTTCCTGGTCTGGCGTTTCACCGCGATAGTCGCCGCCGATCCGGTCGCGGAGCTGGCGGCGCATGTCGAAGGCAAACTCGGACGGGCGCTGGCGCAGGCCGGGATCGCCGCAGCCCTGGTCGATCCCGACGGCATCATCCGTGCCGCCAGCCATGGCTTTGCCCAGCGCGCCACCGGCGATCCATTCGCACCGATGACCGGTCGCGAATTCGTTTCGTTGCTGCGCCAGGACGATGGCGACCGCATCACCTGGGCCCGCGACGGCCGGCAGGGTGCGCCGGTGACGATGTATTTCATGCCCGCCGCCGACCCCGATCTGGCGGGCGAGGCGGATCCCGATACCACCCCCTCGCTGATGCTGCTGGCCGATTCGGGCACCGGGCTGGGCAGCGGCGGCGGCGAGGTTTCCGCTGCTGTGCCGCATCTAGAAGCGCTGCTGTCGCAACTGCCGCTGGGGCTGGCCATGGCCGACCGCGACGGGCGGCTGCTGTTCGCCAACGCCGCCTTCATGCGCGCCGCCCTGCGTGAGGGCGAGACGCCGCCGATCTATCCGACCGACCTGGTGGTGCGGGAAGACAAGGGACCATTGTCCGACGCAGTCCGCCGTTTCGGCCAGGGGCCGGCAGCATCGGGCGATATTGCCATTCGCCTGGCTGGTCAGCCCGACGAGCCGGTATCACTCAGCCTCGCCGGTGTGCGCGGTCTGGGCGAGGCGGCGGTGCTGCTGGGGCTCAACGATTCCTCGGAGGAGACCCGGCTCAAGCGTCAGGTCGCGCAGGCCACCAAGATGCAGGCGGTTGGCCAGCTCGCGGGCGGCGTCGCGCACGATTTCAACAATGTCCTGACCGCGATCCTGGGCACCTGCGATCTGATGTTGCTGCGCCATACGCCGGGCGATTCGGACTATGACGACATCCGCCAGATCCTTGCCAATTCGAACCGCGCCGCTTCGCTGACCCGCCAGCTGCTTGCCTTCTCGAGGCAGCAGACGCTGCGGCCCGAAGTGGTGCAGCTGCCCGATGTGGTTTCCGACGTCTCGCAGATGCTCAAGCGGCTGATCGGCGAGAAGATCCAGCTGGTGGTGCGCCACGACCGTGATCTTGGCCCGGTCCGCGCCGATCCCAGCCAGCTCGAGCAGGTCATCGTCAACCTTTGCGTCAACGCCCGCGATGCCATGCAGGGCCGGGGCGAAGCCGGGCTGCTCAGCCTGTCCACCCGCCGCGTCACCCCAGCCGAAGTGCGCGCCATGCGCAACGAGGTGATCCCGGCAGGCGATTATACCGCGCTTATTGTCGAGGATACCGGCGGCGGCATTGCGACCCAACATCTTGGCAAGATTTTCGAGCCGTTTTTCACCACCAAGGATCAGGGCCGGGGCGGAAATCTGGGGGGCACGGGGCTTGGTCTTTCGACGGTCTATGGCATCGTCAAGCAATCGGGCGGCTTCATCTTTGCCGATAGCGAGCTTGGCAAGGGGACGCGCTTTTCGGTCTACCTCCCGGTCCACCATGCCACCCCTGCCGAGATCGCCACTGCCGGCATCGTCAAAAGCGAACCGCAGGCGCAATGGGCTGGCGGCGGGCGGGTGCTGCTGGTCGAGGACGAGGATCCCGTCCGCATGGTCGCCGAACGCGCGCTGACCCGCGCCGGCTACACCGTCACCAGCGCCCGCGACGGCGAGGAGGGGCTGGAAAAGCTCGAGGAAGGCGGCGAGTTCGATATCGTCGTCAGCGATGTCGTCATGCCCGGGATGGACGGCCCCGCCATGGCCCGCGAAATCCGCAAGCTTGTGCCCGGTATGCCGGTGCTGTTCATGTCGGGCTATGCCGAAGAACAGCTGCGCAAGGAAATCGACATCGAACACGTCCACTTCCTGCCCAAGCCGTTTTCTGTCCAGCAGATCTCCGACAAGGTCGGGGTAGTGTTGGGCGAGGGGCGGTAAGACCGGGCCTGCCGCGTCTCGCTTGGAGCGGTTTGCGCTTAATCCGCACCATTTTCCCTCTCCCCTGGAGGGGAGAGGATACGAAGGCTTGCAAGTCCTGAGCTTGTCGAAGGGCTTGCTAGCCGAAGTTGGAGAGGGGTGCTCTGCCCTATCGAGGTCGAACACCCCTCTCCAAGCTTCGCTAGCCCCTGAAGGGGCAAGCTGCACTATCCTCTCCCCTCAAGGGGAGAGGGCATGCGTTTCCGACCTGGCGCAACTTGCTACAGCTGTGGATTGAGCGCAATCCACCGCAACGCACCCTTGCCCAAAGCCCGCGCTTGCCCTTAAGGCTCGAATCCCATGGCGCGGTTCATTTTCATCACCGGCGGCGTGGTCTCCTCGCTTGGCAAAGGGCTCATGGCGGCAAGCCTCGCGGCACTGCTGCAGGCGCGCGGCTACCGTGTGCGCATCCGCAAGTTCGACCCCTATCTCAACGTCGATCCGGGGACGATGAGCCCCTATCAGCACGGCGAAGTCTATGTCACCGACGACGGCGCGGAGACCGATCTCGACCTCGGCCATTACGAACGCTTCACCGGCGTTTCGGCGCGCCAGTCGGACAATGTCACCTCGGGGCGCATCTACCAGCAGATCATCGCGCGCGAGCGGCGCGGCGACTATCTTGGCGCGACGGTGCAGGTGATTCCGCATGTCACCGATGCCATCAAGGAATTTGCGCAGGCCGAAATCGACGACCTCGATTTCGTGCTCTGCGAGATCGGCGGCACTGTCGGCGATATCGAGAGCCTGCCGTTTATCGAGGCGCTGCGCCAGCTGCGAAATGAACTGGGGCGCGAGAACACCTGTTCGGTGCATGTCACGCTGGTCCCCTATATCGCTGCCGCAGGCGAGCTCAAGACCAAGCCCACCCAGCATTCGGTGCGCGAGCTGACCGCGCTGGGTGTCCAGCCTGACATCCTGCTGTGCCGCTGCGAACATCCGCTTCCCGAAAACGAACGCGCCAAGATCGCGCTGTTCTGCAACGTCCGCAAGGAAGCGGTGATCCCTGCGCTCGACGCCTCCAGCATTTACGCAGTGCCGCTGCAGTATCACGGCGAAGGTCTGGACGCAGAAGTGCTCCACCATTTCGGCATGGTATCGCCCGCACCCGATCTGGCGCGGTGGAACGATATCCTCGATCGTTACCAGCACCCCGAAGGCGAAGTAACCATCGGCGTGGTCGGAAAGTATGTCGGGCTGCAGGACGCCTACAAGTCGCTTAACGAGGCGCTGGCGCATGGCGGCATGGCGAATCGGGTGAAGGTCAACATCCGCTGGATCGACGCCGAACTGTTCGAGCAGGACGACGATGAGATCGCGGCGAGGCTCGAGCCGATGCACGGTATCCTTGTCCCCGGTGGCTTCGGCGAGCGCGGCACCGAGGGCAAAATCGCCTCGGTGCGATTCGCCCGTGAGCGCAATGTGCCGTTCTTCGGCATATGCCTGGGCATGCAGATGGCCTGCATCGAAGGCGCGCGGAACACCGCTGGAATTGCCGCCGCCTCATCGACCGAATTCGGACCTACCGAGGAGCCGGTGGTCGGCATCATCACCGAATGGATGAGCCCCGAAGGCTTGCAGAAACGCGCCGAGGGCGGCGATCTGGGCGGCACCATGCGGCTGGGCGCCTATGCCGCGAAACTGGCGGGAAACAGCCATGTCGCGGCGATTTACGGCGACTACCGAAATCTCCGAACGCCACCGCCACCGCTACGAAGTCAACGTCGCCTACCGCGAGCCGCTGGAGAAGGGCGGACTGGTGTTTTCGGGCATGTCGCCCGACGGTTTGCTGCCCGAAATTGTCGAACGGCCGGATCACCCCTGGTTCGTCGGGGTCCAGTTCCATCCCGAGCTCAAGAGCAAGCCCTTCGATCCGCATCCGCTGTTCGCTCGCTTCATCGAAGCAGCGTTGAGCCAGTCACGCCTGGTCTGAGTTAGCGTGATTCCCATAACCCGGCTTTAGGCATTCTTCGTAAGGAACTATGCTAATAGTTGCTGACAATAATGTCAGGACATGGCTAAAGGCATCAGGGCCTCAATATCGAGCTTGTCCCGATTGTGATCGTCTACAGCGACCCGGACGATCATATAGAGGGCAGGGCGGCGTGCAAACGTCGCGGGGGTGGGCCGTCCCGGGCCCACCCCCGAACGCCGTCTCCAATTTAGGGGATCAGGCCGCTTCGCTTGCGTCGCCCTGATCGACCACCGAAAGCGGCGAACGCGCACCGATGGCGATCTTCTTCGGCTTCATCGCTTCGGGCACTTCGCGGACCAGATCGATGACCAGCATGCCGTCTTCCAGCTGCGCGCCTTCGACGGTCACATGGTCCGCCAGTTCGAAGCGCCGCTCGAAGCCGCGCCGGGCGATGCCCATGTGCAGATACTGGCCGCTCTCCGCCTCATCGCCCTTTCGGCCCTGGACGGTCAGCAGGTTCTGCTGGGCAGTAATGTCGATATCGGCGGGCTTGAAGCCGGCCACGGCCAGGGTGATGCGATAGGCATCGTCACCGCGCCTCTCGATGTTGAACGGGGGGTAATTGTCGCCGCTGTTGGCGCGGTTCTGGTTTTCCAGCATGTCGAACAACCGGTCAAACCCGACCATCGAACGGCGATAGGGCGTGAAATCCAAACGAGTCATGGCAAAAATCCTCTGTTGAGCAATTTTCAAACTCTGCCGAAGCCCGCAAATGGGCGCTCCGCCAGTGTGCCAGCACGCTTTGCCTTCCCTTGGGGACAGGCGCGGGGTGCATGACACGTTCACCCAGATATGATAGCGCGGCCCGGATTCAAGAGTTCCAGCAGAGAAGGCATGCGATGGCTGCGCCAAAAGTTGAAATCTACTCGCGGTGGGGTTGCCCGTTCTGCGTCACCGCTAAGGCGCTGCTTGATCGCAAGGGTGTTTCCTACGAAGAAGTCGATGTCGGCTTTGGCGGCCCGCTGCGCGATGAAATGGTCAGGCGGGTGCCCGGTGCCGCGACCGTTCCGCAGATACTGATCGACGGAAAGCCGGTCGGCGGCAGCGACGATCTCCACGCGCTCGACCGCGCGGGCAAGCTCGACGCCTTGCTCGGGCTGTAGCGAAATGCCGCGCATCGCCGTGCTGCAGATGACCTCGGGGATCGATCCGGCGGCCAATGCGCAGGCGATGGTCGCGGCCCTGGGCGCAGCGGAAATGGGCGGGGCCGTGATGCTGTTCACCCCTGAAATGTCCGGCCTGATCGACCGCGATCGCAGCCGCGCTACGCCTCATATTGTCCGCGAGAACGATAACCGGGTGCTGGCCGCCGTCCGCGATGCGGCGGCGCGGGCGGGGGTGTGGGTGGCCATCGGCTCGCTGGCCATCGCCCGCGAGGATGGCCGCTGGGCCAACCGGGCCTTCGTCATCGACAGCTCTGGCGAAATCGCTGCGCGCTATGACAAGATCCACATGTTCGACGTCGATCTGGCCAGCGGCGAAAGCTGGCGCGAATCTTCAGCCTATCAGGCTGGCGACAAGGTGGTGACGGTCGATACCCCTGCCGGCAGGCTGGGTCTGACGATCTGCTATGACATCCGCTTTCCCGCGCTGTTCGAGGCGCTTGGGCAGGCCAGGTGCGACCTCATCGCAATCCCGGCAGCGTTTACCGTGCCCACCGGCAAGGCGCACTGGCACCTGCTGCAGCGCGCCCGCGCGGTGGAGGCCAGCGCCTTATGTAGTGGCGGCGGCGCAGGTGGGCCGGCATCAGGACGGGCGCAGCACCTATGGGCACAGCCTGGTCGTCGATCCCTGGGGTGACGTGCAGCTTGATCTGGGCGGCGACGCAGCGGGTCTGGGCTTCGCCGAAATCGCCCCGGCACGCATCGCCGAAGTGCGCAGCCAGCTGCCAAGCCTTGCCAATCGCGCAAAGATCGCCAACTAGGTTGCTGCAATGATTGTATTCGATCTTGAATGCCGGGGCGGCGGCCACCGTTTCGAGGGCTGGTTCGGCTCCTCGGATGACTTTGCGCAACAGCAGCAGCGCGGGCTGGTGTCGTGCCCGCAATGCGGCTCGCCCGA
Source organism: uncultured Alphaproteobacteria bacterium (assembly GCA_963791765.1). Lineage (GTDB taxonomy): Bacteria > Pseudomonadota > Alphaproteobacteria > Sphingomonadales > Sphingomonadaceae > Novosphingobium. The sequence continues at coordinate 19,987 of CAWBTL010000002.1, read as the reverse complement.
GGTGATCAAGGCGCCGATGGCGCCCTCGATCGGCCGCAAGGGCAATCAGCTTCGGAACCCCATGGGCAGCGCGCCGAAGTGCCCGCGGAATCCTCCATCGCAGCTCCCGCCGCCAGGCCGCAGCCGATGGTCAAGGGCGGAATACCGCCTGAGGCGGTCAAGATGATGCAGGCGATGGCAGTTATGCAGGCCGAAGCACTCAAGCAGTCGCGCTGGGTGGGTGACAGTTTCGCCGACGATGCCCGCGCCATGCATTACGGCGAACGCGAAGTGGAGGTCATCCACGGCCAGGCAACCCTTCAGGAAGCCCAGGAGCTGATCGACGAGGGCATCGAGGTGGCGCCCCTGCCGTTCCCGGTCGCCCCGCCCGGTGAAGCCAACTGATTGCTTTCGCCGCCACCGCTGCCTAAAGAACCCGCGGGCGCCCGTAGCTCAGCAGGATAGAGCACCAGATTCCTAATCTGGGGGCCACAGGTTCGAATCCTGTCGGGCGCACCAAACCCAGTTTTTTGTGTCAAATTAGCAACAGCCCGGCTCATTTTGCAATCGGGCTCTTGTAACGCCGCATTAACTGTGATTTTAAGGGCCTATGGGCACGCAACGCAAATTACCGAGACTGGCCGGCGAACGGCTGACGCAGGGTGTGGCGCTGGTTTGCTTGCTGGTGCTGGGGGGCTTTGCGCTTGCCGGGCCAAGCGGGCTGCTGGCCTGGGGCGAGAATGCCAAGCTGCTCGAAATGCGCCGCGCCGAAGTGCAGGCGCTGGCGGCTGAGCGCGATGAGCTGCGCAACCGCGTGGCGCTGCTCAACCCGCGCGACGCCGATGCGGATCTTGCCGGCGAACTGCTGCGCCGCAATCTCAATGTGATCCATCCCGATGAAGTGGTGATGCTGATCAAGTGAGCGGGTGAAACGCTCAAAACCATCGATTATTTTACATAGAGGCAGTTTCGCAGTGGCGGGCTTGCCCCTATAGCCGTGAGGCAACCGCCGCCGGAGACACTTCATTGGCCAAACCTGCCAGCAAAAGCCGTACTGCCAAACCCGCTCCGGCCGCCGATGATGGCCAGGCGCTGCGCAATCTGCAGAAAGCCCATGCTGCAAACCGCCGCTATGGCGCCAGTGATGCCGAACTGCTGGAATTCTACGAACAGATGCTGCTGATCCGCCGCTTCGAGGAGCGGGCGGGGCAGCTTTATGGCCTCGGGCTGATCGGCGGGTTCTGCCACCTCTATATCGGGCAGGAGGCCGTCGCGGTCGGGCTGCAATCGGCGCTGACTGTCGGCAAGGACAGCGTCATCACCGGATACCGCGATCACGGTCACATGCTGGCCTACGGCATCGATCCCAAGGTGATCATGGCCGAGCTGACCGGGCGGCAATCGGGCATTTCGCACGGCAAGGGCGGATCGATGCACATGTTCAGCGTCGAGCATGGCTTCTACGGCGGCCATGGCATCGTCGGCGCGCAGGTGTCGCTGGGAACGGGGCTCGCCTTCGGCCACAAATACCGCGAGGACGGCGGCGTCTGCCTCGCCTATTTCGGCGACGGCGCGGCCAATCAGGGCCAGGTCTACGAGAGTTTCAACATGGCGGCGCTGTGGAAGCTGCCGATCATTTTTGTGATTGAAAACAATGGGTACGCCATGGGCACTGCGGTCAAGCGCAGCTCGGCCGAGACCGAATTCTACCGCCGCGGCACTGCATTCCGCATCCCCGGCATGGACGTCAACGGCATGGATGTGCTCGAAGTGCGCAGCGCGGCGGAGATCGCGCTCGAATTCGTGCGCGGCGGCAATGGCCCGGTGCTGATGGAGCTCAACACCTATCGCTATCGCGGCCATTCGATGTCCGACCCGGCCAAATACCGCAGCCGCGAGGAAGTGCAGGATGTTCGCGAGAAGCGCGATCCCATCGAAGCCGCCAAGGCCGAACTGCTGGCGCGCGGGGTGAGCGAGGACAGCCTCAAGGACACCGACAAACGCATCCGCGCCACCGTTTCCGAAGCCGCCGATTTCGCTGAAAATTCGCCCGAGCCCGAGCTGGCCCAGCTCTACACCGACGTGCTGGTGGAGCGCTACTGATGGCCCTGGAACTCAAGATGCCCGCGCTCTCGCCGACCATGGAGGAGGGCAAGCTTGCCAGGTGGCTGGTCAAGGAGGGCGACACGGTCAAATCGGGCGACATCCTCGCCGAGATCGAGACCGACAAGGCGACTATGGAATTCGAGGCGGTTGACGAGGGCACGATCGGCAAGATCCTGGTGCCCGAAGGCGCCGAGGGGGTGAAAGTCGGCACGGTCATTGCGATGATCGACGGGGAGGGGGAGGCTGAGCGCAGCTCAAGTTGTCCACCCCCAACCCCTCCCGCAAGCGGGAGGGGAGTCAGAGGCTCAGCATTCGACGCTTCATCAAGCGGGAGGCGAGCCAGAAGCGCAACCTTCTCCCCTCCCGCAAGCGGGAGGCGAGCCAGAAGCGCAACTTTCTCCCCTCCCGCCTGCGGGAGGGGCCGGGGGTGGGTCAGGAGCGAAAGGCACCAACATCGCCACCGTCACCGTCCGCGAAGCCTTGCGCGATGCCATGGCCGAGGAAATGCGCCGCGATGGCCGCGTCTTCGTCATCGGCGAGGAAGTCGCCGAGTATCAGGGCGCCTACAAGGTCACCCAGGGGCTGCTCGAAGAGTTCGGGCCGAAGCGGGTAATCGATACGCCGATCACCGAGTATGGCTTTGCCGGCATTGGCACCGGCGCGGCGATGGGAGGGCTTCGGCCGATTGTCGAGTTCATGACCTTCAACTTCGCCATGCAGGCGATCGACCACATCATCAATTCGGCGGCCAAGACCAACTACATGTCGGGCGGCCAGATGCGCTGCCCGGTGGTGTTCCGCGGACCCAATGGCGCCGCCAGCCGGGTCGGCGCGCAGCACAGCCAGAACTATGCGCCGTGGTATGCCAATGTCCCGGGGCTGGTGGTGATCGCGCCCTATGACGCCGCCGACGCCAAGGGCCTGCTCAAGGCCGCGATCCGCAGCGAGGATCCGGTGGTGTTCCTCGAGAACGAGCTGATCTATGGCCGCAGCTTCGAGCTGCCCGAGCTTGACGACCATGTCCTGCCGATCGGCAAGGCGCGGATCATGCGCGAGGGGCGCGACGTGACCATCGTCAGCTATTCGATCGGCGTCGGCATGGCGCTGCAGGCGGCAGAGGAACTGGCGGGCGAGGGCATCGAGGCCGAAGTGATCGACCTGCGCACGCTGCGCCCGATGGACCGCGCGGCGGTGCTGGCAAGCCTGGCCAAAACCAACCGCATGGTCGTCGCCGAAGAGGGCTGGCCGGTCTGCTCGATCGCTGCCGAGATCATCGCGCTATGCATGGAAGACGGCTTCGACCATCTCGACGCGCCGGTGCTGCGGGTCTGCAACGAGGATGTGCCGCTGCCCTATGCCGCCAATCTGGAAAAGGCGGCTTTGCTCGATCCGGCGCGGATTGCGGCGGCGGTGCGCAAGGTGTGTTACCGTTAACCGATCACATCGCTGAACGTGCCGCAGCTGGCGACGGGATCGGGCGAACCGGGATCACGCTGGAAAATGCCGTCGTTGATCCAGTCACACGGGTCAACGGCTGGTAGTTGCATTCGATTTCGACAATGATCGCGGGGTTGCCCTCCACGGCGACAATCTCTTTGACGGGCGGGTCCATGCCCAACCAGGCACCTTTAATTCCAATCGCCCAATGAAATGCACCCGTCATCCCCGGCCAAGGCCGGGACCCAGCCATCACAAGGAATGTCGCAAAGCGGCTTCATTTTTGCGGTACTGGGTCCCGGCCTTCGCCGGGATGACGAGTGTGAGCGAAGGGCGGTTGGTATAAGGCATGAATATGTGGTTCTACTGAGTTAACAATCAGCGATCCAACGCGTTCAGCAAGAAATTGTCGTAGCCCTCGATGCAACGAAAGCCGCAGCAGGCCTCGTAAACGGCAAAAATGTGCCATTTACCCGCCTCCTCAAACGCGATGAGCGTGAATAGTCGCGGTCAACGGAATTCTTAACCACCGATGCTGTAAATCAAGGCTCCGAATTCCGGTGTCGGGATTTCTATCCGAGCATTTTGGGGAAAAATCGTGATCAAAAATCGTATTCTAAAGGCCGCTCTCGTTATTGCTGGAATGTCGGCTATTCCGACTGCGGCAAACGCGGAATTGAGGTTCGTGACCGGGACCGGGACTCCTCTACGTCTTCCGCCAATCTTGACTTCACCATCACAATTCCGAAGTTCGTCTATGTGCGCATCGGTACAGGTACGACCCTGGCCAACAATACGACCGTTGATAATCTGGTCTACACCGTTCCTGCCGCCAATGTCGGTGATGGTACAGTCATTTCGGGAACCGGCGGCGATCTGACCGGCGGTCAGGTGACTGCGCGCGTTATAGGCAACAACGGTACAATCGCCTTCAGTTCGACCACGCTTGGTGCGATAAACAACGGAGCGGGCGATACCATTTCGTGGTCGCAGATGAACATTGCTGTTGCGACCAACACTTCGGTGACGGCCTTGAGTCATCCGGGCCTGGTCGATGCCAGCACGACGAGCATCAACCTGCCGATCACCAGTGGAACCAAGATTACAAACCTCGATGCCAGGTGGACTTTCACCTATCTGAACAGCAGCGTCACCGCCGCTGGTACATATGGTGGCGTGAACACGCAGAATGGCCGTGTTACCTACGGCGTTTCGATGCCCTGAATTTTTTGTGCGGCACGAGCACTTCCGGTTCTCAATGTCTGATCCGAAACGCCGTTTCGGGTCGTGCGGCACCGGCAGGCTCTCCCGCCGAGCAAAAAGGCACGAGCAACCGCAAAGCCAACGCGGCATAGCCGCGATGGCTTTGTTGGTTTGCCGACCGCCCGGATGGCAACCATCCCAATACGGAAATATGCCGACTGGGTCAGACATTGCCCATAAAGCCTGCCGTCTGCATACAGTCATCTCGTCCATTCGGGGTGACGGGGCTGGCAGTGTTCATGACAAGATTTCAGTTAATGTGGGTAGCGTCGACGATTCAGTCCGTGGCGTTCCTGCCTGCGAACGCAATGGCTGCATCACGTTTCGAAACAGGCGAGGTTTCGCCATTACAGGCCCGAGCGAAGATCGATTTCACCATCACTGTACCGGCCTTCGTTAGCCTTGGTATCAACGTTCGCCTCGACGGGACGGGCGGTACGAATGCGGCCGGGTTTGGAAGAGCCACGTCACTTGAACGCTCTATTGTCAGGATTGCCTGGGTTCAGGCCAAAGGACCAAGCCAGCTTTACGTCGTTGGCAATGCCGGCACGTTGGCAGTCAACTCGATCGAATTGTCAGCATTGACAGATTGCAGGAAAGTGATCGCAAAAATCCGATCAATGGCAATTCTCTTGTGGTCTACTCAGTGTCGATGCCTTGAAAATTTGGGTGATAGCGCTAATGAGACACAGTTCGAACGTTGCAATGCAAATTTGGTGAAGCGGGAGGTTGGCGTGAAGCGATGGCGCGCAGGACGGACACAACCTGGCAAACTTGCTTCGTCAGGATTGGTCGTCGCCTGCGTATCTCGCTGGCGGCAGGCTTCGGACTTTGTATCCTGACATCAGCGGAAGCCGTGAGCGCCTACACCATCACCATAACCTCGGGAACGAGAGCAATTTACCTGCAAGTTGGCGCAGGCGGCTATACCGGCTTTTACAACTCGGGGGGGACACCGGGAAATAACACGACGATTAACGTGGTATCGGTCACGGTGCCCGCTTCGAGCATTGGTTCCGGTACAGCGCAGGCGATGACTTCGAACAGTACGGTCTCGCAAAGCCCGATCGATGCATTCGTATTCTGCAATCCTCCTTCGCAAGTTTATATCGGTGCCTGGTCGAGACCCGGGGCAGGTTCCGGTGTGGCCACACTCACGGTCACGACGCCGACCAGTCTTATCAGTAGTAGCGGTTCGATTCCATTCAGCCAGATCAGTTGGGTCATGTCAGGAAATGGTGACACCGTGTTCCAGTTTCCCAATGGCAGTTTTACAGGCGGAACGCAGTCTCTGGGGAACCTTCCGGCGAATACCTGGAAGGAACAGTGCATGACCTTCTCTTATGCCAACTCGGTCGTGCCGGCAGCGGGCACTTACACCGGGCGCGCTACCTATACGCTTTCTCTGCCATGAGAAGGGCTGGCTCGATCGTATTCCTGGTTTGCACGGCACTGGGGATGTCGATGTCCGTCCGCGCGCAAGACACCGGGGCAACTCCTGCAATTGGCCAGGTTTTTCGGGTCGATGACAGTGGCACCGTGGTCCTAGATCCAGTCCTGGAAATGCAATGGCAATCTGGGCCGGACGTTCGGCATCTTCACCTCTCGTTTCAGCGTCCACCAGGGTCAGCGTACAATTGAATCTGTTGGCTTGGGTTGGTTGGTCAGGCCGCATTTACATGACTTTGCCCCGTACTGCAGGACCAACTGTGCGGGCAGCTTGGCAAACCGGCGGGATGCTTCTGCCGGGTTCCTTGATCTCCGGCGATCGCGCGCTCGTCTATGCGGGACCGGTCAATACCCCACTAATGCGCGATCTGATCGACATCAATCTGGTAGCCGATGGCGTGCGACTTGTGCAGCCGGAAGCCTTGGCGTTCGGTTTTGAAATCGAGGTAGAACAATAGTGGTTCGCTGGAACAATCCGAAAATTGCAAAATCGGGGCTGATTCTGGCCTCTGCCATAGTCATTGGCATGCCAGCGCATGCGGATGAATTTGCGCTTTCGGTGTCCCCACCCAGGTTCGAACTGTCGGAACAGCCCGGACAAACGGTTCGCGCTGTTGCCGAACTGAGCAATGCTTCCAATACCGCAACGCAACTTAACTTCGCGACCGCTGAATGGGATCTGACGCCAGATGGCGGAGTGACAATCAGTGATGCACTCAAGCCGAATTCGTGTCGTCCGTGGGTCGCCATCGAAAGGCACCAGACACTCTGCAGGCGAAGGAGCAGCTTCGCTATCGGTTCGAAGTGATTCCACCTATCGATACGCCGCCGACCGAATGCCGTTTCGCGATTGTAATTTCCGGCGCGGAAGAGCGGGTATCGCCGACGAAAAATGTGAGTTTTCCCGTAAGCGCGCAAATCGCGCTCATCGTCTATGTGGCGGTTGGTGACGTGAAGCCGCAGTTGCGCATCGTCAAAGCCAACGTCGCAAATGTCGATGGCATCCAGACACCAGTGCTGATGGTCGAGAATACCGGCACGGCCCACGGCAGACTATCGGCATTTCTGAACGGCATCGACGCACAGGGTAAGAAGCACGAATTCTCGCCATCGACATTGCCAATCCTGCCTGGCGAAACGCGCATGATTGCTCTCAATGTCGATAATGGCGGCGATGCGGTCGAGGCACGACAACAATCGGCTTCGAACGACACAAAAACCGATGTCATTGCTTTTCCGCTCAAGGTAAGCGGCACAATAAATGATTCCATCAACTCCTTCAAGTTCGATGGCACATTCGAGCCCTGATGTTGAACTGTGCCCCGTATTCGTCTGCCAGCGCTCTAGGACGAGAAGTGGCATAAGTTCGCTGGTCCTGTTGGCGGTTGGCTTCTCTCTGCCGGTTCCGGCGAGAGCCGATCCAGGTGGAAACGGACAGCTAAGTCGTGACCCGGAGTCATATACCGACCGGCTCATTGACGATGGCAAGCTGGAGCCGTTGACATCATTGAGCGAAGAGCAGGCCCGCAATGCGAAAGGAAACGTCCGCTCGCTGGTTACCGAACTTGGAGGATTGCTGATATCGCCAAGGTCTCGTGTCGAAGGCATCGATACGTCCGAGTTGGATAGGATCCAGCGTGAGATCGGCATTTCAGTGTCGGGCAGGTATCAGACTGACAATTACGGATTGCTTGGTTTCGATGGGCAACTGCGACGCGGTTCCAATCCCGGCCCATTCGGCGGCTCTTCGCCGGATACCTGGAACGGGTCTATCGCCTTTACCAGTCGCGACATGCCGCTGGGTGACGGCTGGCTGGGGGACAGTGTTCTGGGAACGGCCGCGGCACCGCTGATCCCCCTTGTTCGCAGGCAGACCCGTTTCTATCTTCCCTCCTCGCCCATTCTCGGTGGGGCGGTGACATTCAAAGGCTATCGAAGGTTTTCTCCTGCGCAGACGACTAGCGATCCCGAGCCGTTCGCGAGCTTTAACCTCGCCATTGGTGAGCCAGGGTTGTTCGGCGGCTTGCGTCTTTCTGACTTCACCGGGCTTTCCGGGCTCTCGATCTCTGGCGGCGGCCAGGTTGACCTGACTCCCCAGTGGACTGCCGGTGTACAGGCCATCGCCGTCAAGGATACGCGCGACCCTTATGCTGTCTTTGACCAGGTTGCGCCATCTGCCGAAGCAGTTCCCAGGGTTTCATCTAATGGAGCCTTGGGAACCATTGCATTTACAGACAAGAATGTTCGCGTACAAGCAAATGCCATCTGGTCGCATCTCTCCGGCATGGGTAGTAGTTCGAATCCATTTGGCGAGGATGGTTCGTCCGCCGGGGGCTGGATCGATGCAAGCTATCGCAAAGGTCGATCCTACCATAGCGGAGGGCTATATTACTTTGGCCCCGGACTTTCCTGGGGCACGTCGGCGGTCATTAACAACGCCTACGGTGGGTACTACCGCTTCTCGACTTCGTCGCAACGGTGGCGCTGGACCCTCAACATCGATGCCGTCAATTCTGTTGACGGACGCAGTTCAAGCGGAGTGATCGTCAATGCAGACGCGCGAAGAAAGCTGAACTTCAGCACCGCGATCGGGCTGAACAGCACTCTGAGGGTTGCCAACGGACAAACGTCCACTCAGATACTGGGGTTCGTCGATTTTTCGACAGCTTTGGGTTCATCGCGAGCAGAAGCAGGGTGGAGCTACGATCCAGAATCCAATCTTTTTCGTGTAGGCGTGAACCAGAACTGGTCGTTGCCCGCGTGGTTTCCGTCCGGGAGTCGATCGAGTACGCAGGTGTCATTCGAACACCGCCGCCAAGCGGAAGATTTTCCCTACTTTCCGGATGGCAGGGAGACGGGAAAAACGGACAGTTTCGGCGCTGCCGCCAGTGCAGGTACGACGCCGTTCAACGGGATCAGTATCGACGCTACAATTGCTTACAACTCCAATGCGAGTACGTCGGCCACAAGCGTTTATGGTCCTGTCGATTCCGACCGGAGGCACCCTCGGAATCCTGTCATCCCAAAGGGGGCGTGCCTTCTCGGCGAGCCTGGTGGCCACCGCTCGCCTTTCTTCGAGCTGGAGCCTGTCAGCATCATATACCGCTACAACATCCAACTTGGCAGCCAGCTATGGCTTGCCGGGTTTGAACACATCGCCGCTTGGGCTTTCGCCAACTCAGTTCGCTGCGATGCAGCGCAGTTCCTTTCGCCTGCGCGCAGGCTATTTGACTTTGCGGCATTCGATTTCGGCGGGACGCCCGAAGGGTAGTCTCGGACTGCGCGAATTCCCCGTCGGCGGAACCGGGAGTCTTGGAAGGACGCGTCTACCTGGACGCAAACGACAATGGTCTCAAGGAGCCGTCAGAAGCAGGTGCTTCAGGGATTGTGGTGATCCTGGACGGCATCCAGGCAGTGCATACCGACCAGTCAGGTTACTTTCGATTCGACGCCGTTGCAGACGGCCCGCATCGGGTGACATTGAACGCAGACAAGCTGCCGTTGCCCTGGGTAATCAAAGCTGATGACCAGTACCGTGCTAAGGCGCCTTATTTCGCCGTCGAAGTTGGAGTTAGATCATCGACTTCCTTGTACATCGCAGCGGTTCGAGAGTGAAGCGTAAGCTGCGTCGTCAAAGGTGTTGAAAATCAGTATGGCCAACCTAGCCGCACTAACATTGTGAATTTCCCCCTGCCCCAGTGATTCCGGGAGTCAGATTGCGATCGTCTCTGATGATATACGCAGCTTCCTTGCGCATAACAGGGTTTCCAATATACCTTAGACCAAAAATTCCTTCGTATCTGTAGTACACCTCTACAAACATAACTGCATTTCCAGGTTGGGCAGTTATGGTACTATTTTTTCCGAGACCTGTAATGCCAAGATCATCTAGAAATATCAGATCGTCGCCATTATCATACTCGGATGCGGCCGAAAGACTTCCTCTACACCTCTGCCAGTGAATATATTGATCGCCAGAATGGGATCTCTTTCGAGACTGGAAAAAATCACACGACCTTTTTCTTCAAAATCGATCGACTGACCCTGTTCCACAACTCCGGTCATGACTGAATTGATATCGACTTCGGAAATTGTGGGTGTGACCGCGCTGTTATCCGTCTGCCCCAGGCGGGATGCATTGTCTGCCAGCGATGTCGCGAGCTGGCTCACCTGCATGTTCACCGTCGTCATGTGAGCCATTTCAGTTCCGAACAATCCGAGTAGCAGAAACAGCGGCAGCACCAGCGCAAATTCGATCATTGCCAAGCCGGATGTAGCGCCAGGCAAGCGTCGCAGCCCGACGAACCGCAGGCCAGATCGAAAGCCCAGTGCGGGCTTGCCACGAGTCAATCGCATATACCTGCCTCCGAGCCATATTCTTGTTGAAGCGCAAAAGGCTGATTTTTCGAACTGCCACCGCACGAAGTGTCTTCTCGTTCTGGCTGCCCCACAAAAGCGGGATACTGACAATCGGCATGAAACTGGCTTCTACGGAATAGATGACCACGTCATTCGCTCCGCCATTGCCACTAACTCCGACATCCGCATCCCAGTCGCCACTACGATTTTCATCGGTAAAGGCTTCACCATTATCGCAGTTGCCATTTGAGTTGACGTCGTTCCAGCGCTCAGCCCTTTCAATGTCGGCGAAATCATAGTAGCTGACACGCTCACCGCTCACATCTACGCCGGGCAATATAGTTGTAACCATACTTTCCACTTTTGCATCAGCGGCGGCAATGTCGGCGGTCTCGAGTGCAGACTTGCGGGCGGCATCTTGTACCGCACCATTAAGCAGCGCTTGACCCCAGACCAATTGGCCAAAATCAAGACTGCCCAAGAGCGCCACCAAAAATACCGGAAGTACTACAGCAAATTCGATGATCGTTGCGCCGCGATTCGCCCTTAAAAATTTAACAAGGAACTTGCCGGCGGAAGACAGGAACGTTCCAGTCGAATAGTGCTGCGCATTTGTCATTGCACGACTCTCAATTCGCCCACCTGGTTTGCAATTTCCTGAAATGCCGTGTTGAGCTGCGAAGCGTTGGCCGCTGCGAACGAGCTGTCCTCCGAAGAGCAGGTTTGCAGATCGGTGTTGAGGGTCGTACCAAATGCGATGACCCAGAGTCGTATCCCCTTGGCCTTGACTGCCTCACATACGGCAAGAAACCGCGACGTGTGGCGTTCATCCTGTAGGGAGGAGCCATTACTGGTCACGCGGCGATCATGATACTCGATACCATAACTGGTCTGTATCGTATTGCCTGTATTCATTTCACCATCGGTCATGAAGATCATATGGCGGGCTACGCTTGCACCGTTGTCAGGTTCATCGTTCACATTCTCGGCGAAAATGCCGGATGGCGATGTGAGGCGGCCACCCCATAAAATTCCAATGTCCAGGTAGGTATTGCCAGTCGCAATAAGTAAATCGGCATATGCATCGAATTCGCTGTCCGACATTTCCGCCAGCAATCGTGCCCGGCGAGGGCAGTACGATGATGCCTTGGTGCCATACAGGGACGTTACATTGTTTGTCAGCGAGGCGCTGCCGCCGCTTCCGGTTCTTCGGTAGTACGCCAGCTCAGGCCACATTGGTGCCCACTTCGTGCTTTCGTCCGAGATTCTGGAGCGCTGTCGATATCGAGATCCCAGGTGGATGGCGTGATGCCCAGCAACCCAGAGAAACTGAACGATGACGCGGGAGTGGATTGACGCTCTTCGATACAGCCGGCCCAGATGTCTGAATCTTCAGTTCCATTGGCACCGTTGTTAGTGGTAACCATATTGAAGGCCTTGTAAGAGCTCGTATCATACGTGCGCTGCAGGTAGTTCCAGCGAAGGAAGTTATCAGTAGTCTCAGTTCTATATACAGGCGAACTTGTAGAGACTGAGTAGCTGTACAGATTTCTGGAACCTACACGGCTGAATATGCGATATCGACCCGACGATTGCTGGCAATTATAATCTGTCATGGTTTGATTTTGAGTAACGGTAGTTGTGATGACCTGGGCGCCGTTCCCATCGATGGTTGTCGAGGTGCTGGTCGTCGGCGGACCATTATTCGTCCAGCTTGTGTCGGCTGGCGAAGCCGCCGTGCATAGCGCAATTGTATTATATCGGGTTGACGAATATTGGTTGTTGTTGCCATATGAGGTATTGCCAACAGTGTTGGATGGTGTGGTAACAACGGGCGTATCCCAGTGATCAAACACCTGCACTGTTACAACTTGAAATGTTGCTTCACGAGACTGTATCTGATGTGTGTCCTTCAGATAGTCAGGGTCGAGATCATAGAGCAACTGGCCAACATTCACTGCGGTGCTGAATGGCACAAAACCATAGCGTACTCGCGCATTCGATCCTGCCGTCGCGCCGTCGAGCGTGTCGTAGAAGTTTTTCATTGCCACGCGCAGCGCCTGGATTTGGGTCTGTGAAGAACTAGGCAAGGTCCCGTCCATTGAACCTGTGTTGTCTAGCACCATCATGACATCGCTGTTGCCAGCGCCCATCGATGCAGAACAGGTGATCGAGAGATCGAATTCGTTGTACGCGAATAATTTTAGCAGCACTGTGTCAAGTGAAGATGACGCTGTGGCAACAATGCTTTTGCCGCCGTCCGTGGACGTGACCAGGAAGTGCGTATTGTCCGTACTCTCTTCGGTATCTGAGAAATTTACATTAAAATATCGGACTGCCTGTGCTTGCGCTGCGGCATCGAAGCCATTGTTGGCGACTGCCCTTCGTCCGGCCAGGACGCCGGCATCGCATGCCGATTGCAGGCGATTTTGAGTTTTGTATGCTCTGCCGAAATCAACGGCACCGCCAACCATTCCCAGGACAAGGAATATACCGCCAGCTGCCAATGGCAGGATATTGCCTTTCTGGTCAGCAAGAAGTGCATTCAGAAAGCCCGAAGCGCCAGGCCGTTGCGACTTTGATGAAGCGCGATCGCTTGCAAGGATTGCATTGTCGATCAATCCTGATTCGGCCGCAGGATTGCGCGGACAATCAAGCATGTGACTAAGCTTCCTGAACATCGGATTCCCCTGCTTATCGCCCGGATTAACGTCCGGCTATTAGCGCGTCTTGGTTGTCACTCTTTCAAGCAGCATGGTTAAATAAGCGTAAGTCATAGAAAATTCCGCGGCTTGCGGGTCGCGGTTGCACCGGGCATGGGGCGGGAATGACAGGAATTGGCGGACTTTTGCAGAGCTTGCCGGCGGAGCAGCGGCTGGCCATGGCCTATGCACCCGCGCGGTGCCGGGCCTCGCTGCTGGGGTTGCTGGCGCTTGATCGGCGGCTGGCCTCGATCGTGCGGTCCTCGCGCGAGCCGATGCTGGCGCAGCTGCGGCTGGCGTGGTGGCGCGAGCAATTATCGCAGGATCCGGCGCAGTGGCCTGAGGGAGAACCGCTGCTGGCGGCGCTCAGGGACTGGCACGGAGATCGCGGGACGTTGGCCGGATTGACCGCTGGCTGGGAAGCAATGACCGGTGCCGCACCGCTTCCAGTGACCAGCTTCAAATCGCTTGCCGAGGCGCGGGCGGGGGCCTTTGCTGCGCTGGCAGGCCCGCATTACCACGCCGCCGCTTTGCGCATGGCGCGGAACTGGGCGCTGGCCGACATCGCTGCGCGGCTCAGCCATCCGCAGGAGCGGGAAGCCGCCATGGCGCTGGCACGCGCCCAGGACTGGCGGCACGAGAGCTTGCCGCGCGATCTGCGCCCGCTGGCCCTGTTGCACGGTCTTGCCGCGCGCAGGATCGGCGGGGACGGTCGGATACGACCCTCACACCGGGACTGTTCATGGCGGCGGTAAGGATTGGATTGTTCGGACGATAGCTGCTTGATACAGACGCTCCTCGGGAAAAGGTGTCGCTCATGAACCGGATTGTAATTGGCGCGTTCGCGGCGCTGCTGCTGGCTGCGGCCGGAATGTTCTGGTGGCAGGGGCGTGCGCAGAGCGAATTGGGCGCGCCGCCTCCGACCGAGCTGACCGCCGCCGGTCCGCTAGAGGCTGCCGCGCCGGGGCCACTGCCCAGCGCGGATGTAAGCGGCCTGCGCGGACCAGCGCCACCCGAAAGCACCGAAATGGGCCGCGAACAGCGCCGCTTCGCGCGGCTTGATCGCGATGTCGACTCCCGGATCACCCGCAATGAGATGATGTCCACCCGCACCCGCGACTTCCGCAAGCTCGATACCGACGGCAACAATCTGCTGACCTTCGAGGAGTGGGCCGCCGCTACGGGCAACCGCTTCAAGGGTGCCAACCGCAACGGCGACCTCTGGCTCAGCCGCGACGAATTCGCGACGACCAGGCCGAAGGATCAGGCGGCTGCGAAGTGCAAGTGCTGACCCTGGCTTATTCGAGCGTCGAGCGAAAAACCTGCACCATCAGATCCTCCCTGGAAGGGGAGGTGCCGGAGCGAAGCGGAGGCGGAGGGGTATCTACGCCAGCGGTGACACCCCTCCGTCAGCCCAAGAGTGCTGCCACCTCCCCTTCCAGGGCAAGGCTATCGCATATTCACTTCAACTCTCATTTTTCGTCATCCTGAACTTGTTTCAGGACCCATTTCCCGACACATCCGGTGTGCAGTTTTCAGGAAAAGACCTCACGATTTGCGCCCGTTCGGCTTGATCCGGGCTTGCGGCACGATGGGCCCTGAAACAAGTTCAGGGTGACGAATTTGGAGAGAATTGGGAATATGCGATAGCCCTGCCTTGCAGGGGAGGATTGAAAGTGATCCAGATTTCAAGCAGTATGATCTAATTGGGGACTGGCCCTAATAGCTAGCAAGCCATTGCGCCAGATCGGCCTTGGCACGCCCGGTATAGGCCTCCTTGCGCTGTTTCTTCTTCACCTCGGCATCGACTGGCGGGAACAGCCCGAAATTGACGTTCATCGGCTGATAGCTCTCCGCCTCGGCGTCGCCGGTGATATGGGCGAGCAGCGCGCCCATGGCGGTGGTGCGGGGAGGGGAGTGCCAATCGCGGCCGCCTATCTCGGCAGCAAGCATCAGTCCCGCCATAAGCCCCACGGCCGCGCTCTCGACATAGCCCTCGCAGCCGGTGATCTGGCCGGCGAAGCGGATGTGCGGCGCGCTCTTCAAGCGCAGCTGACGGTCGAGCAGCAGCGGCGAATTGAGGAAAGTGTTGCGGTGCAGCCCGCCGAGCCGGGCAAATTCCGCATTCTCCAGCCCCGGGATGGTGCGGAACAGGCGGACCTGCTCGGCGTGCTTGAGCTTGGTCTGGAAGCCGACCATGTTCCACAGCGTGCCCAGCCTGTTGTCCTGCCGCAGCTGCACCACCGCATGCGGCCAGCGCCCGCTCGGATGCTCGGGGGTGGCCCAGTGCGGATTGTCGAGCCCGACCGGCTTCATCGGCCCGAACCGCAAGGTCTCGAACCCGCGCTCTGCCATGACTTCGATCGGCAGGCAGGCGTTGAAATAGGGGGTGTCATTCTCCCATTCCTTGAAGGTGCTCTTTTCGCCTGCGACGAGCCCGGCGTGGAATGCGGCATATTGATCGGCAGTCAGCGGGCAGTTGATATAGTCCTTGGTCTCGCCCTTATCCCAGCGGCTGGCCATCCAGCAGGTATCCATATCAATGCTGTCGCGATAGACGATGGGGGCAATGGCATCGAAGAAGGCGAGGCTGTCCGCACCTGTCGCCGCGCCGATGCTCGCCGCCATCGCGGCGGCGGTGAGCGGGCCGGTGGCGATGATCGTCAGGCCGGCGCCGGGCAGGTGGTCGATCCGTTCGCGGACCACTTCGAGATTGGGGAGCGCCGCCAGCGCGCTTTCTACCTCCGCCGAGAACAGATCGCGGTCGACCGCCAGCGCCGATCCCGCCGGAACCTGCGCTTTGGCCGCTGCTGCCATCGTCAGCGAGCCCAATGCACGCATTTCGTGGTGGAGCAGGCCGACAGCGTTCTTCTCGTCATCGTCGGAGCGGAAGCTGTTGGAGCAGACCAGTTCGGCCAGCGCGTCGGTCTGGTGTGCCTCGGTACTGTCGCCGCCTCCGCGCATTTCGGACAGCCGCACGCGCAAGCCACGCCGCGCCAGCTGCCAGGCGGCTTCGCTCCCGGCAAGGCCGCCGCCGATAATGTGGACATCGTATGCCATCGACGCGCCGTTAACGCTTGCCCGCGCATAATGACAGCGCCAAGCTTCGGTTGAGGGAGATTTGACAATGCCCAAGCGCGCGCTGGTGGAAAAACGCCCGTGGTTGCTGGCCAGCCTGGTCACCGCAATTGCCTATTATGTGGCGAAGGATGGCCCGACTCCGGGGCTCTATCTGATGGCATTGAAGGGCTTGCCGGTGGCACTGCTGGCAGTCTGGGCGCTGCTGCGCCATGCCGGGAACGATACCCGGACGCTGGCCGGGGTGATGGCGCTGGGTGCGATCGGCGACATGCTGATGGAGATCGAGCAGAGCTGGGGCGCAATGTCCTTCCTGCTGGGCCATTTCGTCGCGCTGATACTTTATCTGCGCCATCCGAGGGCTGAGACCAGCGCAAGCCAGAAGGCACTGGCGGGAGCGGTGCTGATCGCCGTGCCGCTGTTGGGCTTTCTGCTGCCCCACGACCGCGCCATGGCGCTGCCGACCATGGCCTACGCTGCAGCACTGGCAGGCATGGCAGCCGCCGCCTGGATGAGCAGCTTCCCGCGCTACCGGGTGGGCATCGGCGCCATGCTGTTCGTCGCCTCGGACCTGCTGATTTTCGCCGAGATGGGGGCATTGGCGGGGAGTGTGTTGCCGGGGCTGCTGATCTGGCCGCTGTATTATTGCGGGCAGTTTATGATCTGCACGGGGGTAGTGGGGAGCTTGCGTTTGCGGGCTGAAAAGTCGTAGCTGACTGCACCGACAGCGGAGACTTCGCGTGAGAAAATCCCAATCGCCATACCGCACACGCGAAGATTTGTTGCGGAAGCCACTCAGCGAAGCGGATCAGGCTGAGTTTGATCGTCAAATGAAGCTGGCCCGACAGATCATGGCCGAAAATCGGGAGGCGCTCGCGAAATTGGCCAAGCTTTAGGCTGTAGTTGGCACCGCAATCTTCACCGTAATCTCGATTAGATCGCCAGAGAGTCACCTCTGACCCCATTCGTATTCTCCCCAACCTTTGCCATCCGCGATGCGCCATTGGCGGAGCGGCTTGCTGCCTTTGAACAGTTGATCGCAGCGCGTTTTGTCGGCTTTAGGATTGGGTAAACGCATGTAAGTTACGTCTTTGCTTATTAGGAGGACACGTATCTCGAAATAGTTGCAGCCTTCAAAGGTTGCGTCAGGATCGCGGCTGTCGGCGACGAGCTCATTCGCATCCCATTTCCGGATATATAGCATTTCTTCCTCTATGTCTCCGACTTGGCGTGCACTTATTTCATTTATGTAGAGATACTTGCACGTTTCATTTGGACGAAAGCAAGTTAACTTCGTACCGTTGTTGATGGGACGATCCCTCTCGAACTTGTCATCGCCAACGACGCTGCCAACGACGTTCACATAATCAGGCTGCACACCAATATAGCTAGGCGCGAAGGTGATGGGTTGGCCTTCGATCCGCATAATGAGCCAAACGGCGGGCACGCCAACGAGCAGAGCGCCAAGTGCCATCCCTGTCTTGAAGCCCGGCATTGATGCCTCCTTGCCACGCATAAGTCCGGATTAGGTCCGGAAAGTCAATTCCGTTAGTTGCTCTTCGGGGATGTGGCGACAGGGATTACGTTGGGTTACGCTGACGCTCTACTTAACACCCAAGCTCATCAATCCAGTTCATTGCGTCAGAAGTGGAACACCGAATACTGTCTCCCGACTCAGCCCTTAGAGCCCGATTTAAAAGTTTCTCAATGAGTTGAGAGGTTTGCGATTTTTCGGGTGAGCATACGGATACTGGCGATGTTGGCCCATGCGGTGGAGCTTTCAATGGAGCGCTCCCAGTCTTTGGCAAGGCGGCGGCACCTGCCGAGCCATGCGAATGTGCGTTCGACCACCCAGCGCCGTGGTAGCAGCACGAAGCCCTTGGCGGTATCGGAACGCTTGATGATCTCCAGCGTCCAGCTTCCGTGCCCATTGAGCGCCTCCCTGAGTTTGTCCCCTGCGTAGCCGCCATCGGCGAAGACATGGCGCAGCCACGGGAAGCGGAAGCGTATGGCTTTGAGAACATCAGGCGCGCCGTCGCGGTCCTGAATGTCGGCAGCGTGGACGAGGACGAACAGCAGGAAGCCGCAGGTGTCGGTGATGATATGGCGTTTGCGGCCCTTGACCTTCTTGCCGGCATCATAGCCGCTAATGCCGCCAGACTCCGTAGTTTTGACCGATTGGCTGTCGATCACGCCCGCCGTCGGGCTGGCTTCCCGGCCAGCCTGTTCGCGCGCTGTCATCACCAGCAGGTGGTTGACCGTCGCCAGCAGACCACTGTCCCGCCAGGCGTAGAAATAGCCGCGCACCGTCGAAACTGGCGGAAAGCATTTGGGCAACATGGCCCAGGCGCAGCCGCTCGACCCAATATACAAAATCGCATCCATCACCGCGCGCAGAACGGTTGTCCGCGGGCGGCCACCACTGCGCGCGCCAGGAAACATCGGCTCGATCAGCGCCCATTCCCCATCGCGCAAATCGCTTGGATAGCGTGGCCCTTTGCGCATATGTTGACGGCGGGCGGTATCAGTCCAGGCCATGTCCTTCTCCTATCGTCTCGACAACGACGGTGAATCACAAACCACTGGTATCGCTCAACTACTTTTCGCTCGGGCTCTTAGAATTCTAACGCCAGCCCGCAATGGCGATCTTCCTTCGCGGCTTCGCGCAAGCAATCCTTACTCTTGTCCACCTCCCGCACCGTCCGCTCCGCCCTCATCGCCGCCTTCATCGCTATCGTCTTCCGCTTCGATCAGCGCCGCGCTTACGACATGTTCCTGATCGGCGACATCGAATAGCTTTACGCCCGCAGTATTCCGTCCGATCACCCGCATGCCGCCGATTTTCATGCGGATCATCTTGGCCTGATCGGTGACCAGCATCAGCTGCTCGTCGTTCTTTGCCGGGAAACTCGCGACGACCAGGCCGTTGCGCTCGATATTGTCGATATTGGTGATGCCCTGGCCGCCGCGCCCGGTGCGGCGATATTCATAGGCAGAGCTGCGCTTGCCGTATCCGTTGGAGCAGATCGTCAGAATGAACTGCTCGCGCTGCGCCATTTCGCCCATGCGTTCGGGCGAGAGCGCGGGCGCGTTATCGTTATCCTTCCACGGAGCAGCCTTGAGATAGGCCTCACGCTCTTCGGCGCTCGCGCCTGAACGGTGCAGGATCGACAGTGAGATAACCTCGTCGCTGTCCTTCAGGGTCATGCCGCGCACGCCGGTGGAGTTGCGGCTCTGGAATTCGCGGATATCGCTACCCATGAAGCGGATTGCCTTACCGGCGCGGGTGGAAAGGAAAACGTCATCCTCTTCGGTGAGCAGGGCCACCCCGATCAGTCGATCATCGGTGTCATCGCCCTCAAACTTCATCGCAATCTTGCCGTTGGTTGGCACGTTGGTGAAGGCATCCATGGAATTGCGGCGCACCGATCCCTTTGCCGTTGCAAACATGACGTGGAGCTTGCCCCATTCCGCCTCATCCTCGGGCAATGGCAGCACGGCAGCAATCGTCTCATCCTTGTCGAGCGCCGGGAGAAGATTGACGATCGGCCTCCCGCGCGTCGCCGGGCCGCCCTCTGGCAATTTCCACACCTTGAGCCGGTATACTTTGCCGG
>CAWBTL010000001.1:0-529057 GCA_963791765.1 uncultured Alphaproteobacteria bacterium | reverse complement strand
GCCAGGACCAGATCGACAAGACCGGGGTTCTGCGCACCGCCAGATTGCATCTTCGGGCGAATGGACTATAAGGCCAGCGATGCCCCGGCCGGCGCAGTCGTCCATCAACTCGTATGTGCCGGGGCTTGGTTTTTTCACGCAGCAAGGAACTGCAATGTCCCGTCGCCGTCAGATCTACGAAGGCAAGGCCAAGATCCTCTATGAAGGGCCCGAGCCCGGCACGTTGATCCAGTATTTCAAGGACGACGCCACCGCCTTCAACGCGCAGAAGCGCGGCACGATCCAGGGCAAGGGCGTCATCAACAATCGCATCAGCGAATATGTGTTCACCCGCCTGTCGCACATCGGTATCCCCACCCACTTCATCCGCCGCCTGAATATGCGTGAGCAACTTATTCGGCAGGTTGAAATTATTCCGATCGAAGTGGTCGTGCGCAACGTTGCCGCCGGGTCGATCTCCAAGCGCCTCGG
Organism: uncultured Alphaproteobacteria bacterium; assembly: GCA_963791765.1. Classification (GTDB taxonomy): domain Bacteria; phylum Pseudomonadota; class Alphaproteobacteria; order Sphingomonadales; family Sphingomonadaceae; genus Novosphingobium. The sequence continues at coordinate 528,586 of CAWBTL010000001.1, read as the reverse complement.
CATTCCCGAGGGCGATCCGCTGCCGCACACCTTGATCGAATATTACTTCAAGGACGATGCGCTGGGCGATCCGCTCATCGCCGAAGAGCACATCGCCTGCTTCGGCTGGGCCTCCAACGAAGAGATGCAGGACATCTCGGCGATGGCGATCCGCGTCAACGATTTCATGTGCGGGATGTTCGCGGGCATCAACATCCGCCTGGTCGATTTCAAGCTGGAGTTCGGCCGGTTGTGGGACGGCGATTACAGCCGGGTGATCCTGGCCGACGAAATCAGCCCCGACGGCTGCCGGCTGTGGGACATGACCACTGGCGAAAAGCTCGACAAGGACCGCTTTCGCCGCGATCTTGGCGGTGAGGAAGAGGCCTATCAGGAAGTCGCCCGCCGGCTTGGCCTGCTGCAGGAAGACAATGCGCCGAGCGAAGTGTTCGACCTGTCCAAGCACCGGAAATTGCGCGGGAAATAAGGTCAGCTCCGCTCGGCATTCTTCGACAAACTCAGGATGAGCGGAGTTGAGGATTGGGCAATGAGACAAAAGACCCGCTCATGCTGAGCTTGTCGAAGCACCCGCGCTGCCCTTGCCCCAGGACTCAACTTCCTGCACCATGCCACCGATGCGTCAAATATCGCTCTGGCTTGCCACCTTTTTCGCCCTCACTCTCGCCGCCTGCGCACCGCAGGCGGAGCGCATTGCCTCTGCCGCCGCGCCGCGCGAGGAGCCGGTCTGGGCGTTTGAAGCCAGCGATCTTGCCGTCGATCCCGCCTTTAAATTCGGCCGTCTCGCCAATGGCATGCGCTATGTGATCCGGCCAAATGCGACGCCCCGGGGCACTGCGCTGGTGCGCATGGATATCGCCACCGGATCGCTCGACGAGGCCGACAATGAGCGCGGCTTTGCCCATTTTGTCGAACATATGGCCTTTAACGGCTCGACCAATGTGCCCGAAGGCGAGATGGTGCGGCTGCTCGAGCGCGAGGGGCTGGCGTTTGGCGCGGATACCAATGCCTCGACCGGGTTCGAGGCCACCACCTATGCGCTCGACCTGCCGCGCAGCAGTCTGGCGCTGATGAACACCGCGCTGATGCTGATGCGCGAGACGGCGAGCGAGCTCAAATTCGCGCCTGAGGCTGTCGAGCGCGAGCGTGGCGTGATCTTCTCCGAAATGCGCGACCGCAACAGCTGGCAGTTGCGCAATACCATGGAGCAAATGCGCTTCCTGCATCCCCGTGCGCGCTTCCCAGAGCGTTTTGCCATCGGCACCACCGAGACGCTCACCGCCGCCAGCGCGAAAACCCTCAAGGCCTTCTGGCGGCGCGAATATGTGCCGAGCCAGACCACAGTGATCGTCATCGGCGATTTCGATCCGGCGCTGGTCGAAGCCGCGATCGTGTCGCGCTTTGGCAGCTGGGTGCCCGCACCCGCCGAGCCGCAGCCCTCGGCCGGGCCGGTCGAGGTCAAGCCGGACGAACGCACCGGCATCTCGATCGACCCGGCCCTGTCCGAGCGGGTCACCGCCTCGCGCCACGGCCCATGGCTGGACGAGCCAGACACTGTCGCCCAGCGCCGCGAGAATGTGCTGCGCCAGATCGGCTACAGCATCGTCAACCGCCGCCTGCAAAGTGTGGCGCGCCGGGCCGATCCGCCGTTTCGCGGCGCGGGTTTCGGCACATCGGAAGTGTTCCGCGCCGGACGCACGACCAATCTGCTCGTCGATACCGTCGATGGGACATGGCCGCGCGGGCTTGCCGCCGCCGCCATCGAATACCGCCGGGCGCTGAAATTCGGCTTCACCCGGGCCGAGGTCGACGAACAGATCGCAAATCTGCGCACCGCCGCACAAGACGGTGCCGCCTCGGCCGGAACCCGCAGTCACGGGGCGCTGGCCAATGCGGTGTTCGCGCTTCTGCGCGACGATCTTACCCCGGCGACACCGGAAAGCAGCCTGGCGCGGCTGGAAAGTTACATCGCGGAAATAAATCCGAAGCGCGTGCTCGCTGCACTCAAACGCGAGGCGGTATCGTTGAAGCAGCCGCTGTTGCGCTTCCAGGGCCGCAAGCCGCCCGCAGGCGGCGAGCAGGCGATCCGCGCCGCCTGGGCCTCAACGATGCGCCGCGACCTTGGCCGCAGTGCCGCCAGCAGCAATGCCAGCTTCGCCTATAGCCAGTTCGGCCCGCCCGGCGAGGTTGCCAGCGACAGCCGCGAGGCCGCGCTCGGCATCCGCCAGTTGCGTTTCGCCAATGGGGTGCGGCTCAACATCAAACGCACCGATCTGGAGAAAGACCGTGTCCATGTCCGGCTCGCCCTCGATGGCGGAGAAATGCTCAACACCCGTGAAAATCCGCTGGCGACGGAGATGGTCTCGGTGCTGCCGGCCGGCGGGCTGGGCAAGCACAGCGCCGACGAGCTCGAAATCGATCCTCGCCGGCCGCACCGTCGGCACCGGATTTTCGGCGGGCGACGAAGAATTCTCCGCCGCCGCCCAGACCACGCCGCGCGATCTTGAGCTGCAGTTGCAGCTGTTCGCCGCCATGCTCACAGATCCCGGCTACCGGCCGGAAGGCGAGCAGCAGTACCGGCTGAGCATCAACAATTTCTTCGCCCAGATGCGCGCCACGCCGACCGCCGCCCTGAGCAATGCACTGGGCGGGATCCTGTCCGACAACGATCCGCGCTTCACGCTGCAGATCCCCGAAGCCTACCGCAAGCTGACCTTCGCCAAGCTCAGGCAGGATCTGGCCAACCGTTTCGCCCGTGGCGCGATCGAGATCGGCATTGTCGGCGATATCGGCGAGGAGGAGGCGATCGCCCTCGTTGCCCGCACGCTGGGAGCGCTGCCCGCGCGCGAGCCGGAATTCCGCCCCTATGCCGAGCAGCGCCAGCGCCCCTTCACCGCCGACCGCACCCCGCGCGTGATCCGCCACACCGGCCCGGTCGACCAGGCGCTGCTGCGCTACAGCTGGCTGACCCGCGATGACAGCGATCCCACCGAAGCGCTGGGACTCGAACTGCTCGAGCGGATCGTGCGGATCGGCCTGACCGAAACTCTGCGCGAAAAGCTGGGCAAAGCCTATTCGCCCTCGGCCAGCAGCGCGCCTTCATCGGTGTGGCGCGGCTACGGCGTGTTCGGCATCGCCGCGTCGGTCGCAGTCCACGAGGTTCCCGCCACCCGCGCCGCGATCGCCGAAGCGCTTGCGGAACTGCGCAAGATCCCGCCGGATGCCGACACCTTCCAGCGCGCGCGCCAGCCGATGCTGGAGGGTTACGACAACGCGCTCAAAAGCAACCGCAGCTGGATGGCGCTGACGGCCAGCGCGCAGTCCCGGCCAGAACGGATCGAGCGCTATCTGCTGGGCAAGCAGCGCCTGCTCGCGCTTACCCCTGCCACCGTGATGGCATTGGCGCAGCGTTATCTTACTGTCACAAATGCCGTCGAAGTACTCGTCCTGCCCGAAAGCGTACAGGAGCCGAAGTAGCGACCATGGACATCAGCCTGCCCCGCCGTCTGCTTGCCGAAGCCATCGGATCGTTCTTCCTATTCGCTACCGTCGTCGGGTCGGGGATCATGGCCGAGCGGCTGGCCGGCGGCAATGTCGCGGTGGCGCTGATCGGCAACACACTTGCGACCGGCGCGATGCTGTTCGTGCTGATCGCCATGCTCGGGCCGGTATCGGGTGCGCATTTCAATCCGGCGGTGAGCATGGTGATGTGGCTGCGGCGCGAAATCGATGCCAAGGCTTTCGCCGCATTTGTACCGGTGCAGATCGCAGCCGGTGTGCTTGGCGTCTGGGCCGCGCATGTCATGTTCGAGCTGCCGGTGATCCAGTTTTCGGAAAAGGCGCGCAGCGGCACCGGCCAGTGGCTGGGCGAGTTCATCGCCACTTTCGGGCTGCTGCTGACCATTCTCGGCACGGTCAAGATGCGCCCCGCCGCCGTCCCGGCCAGCGTCGCGCTGTACATCACCGCCGCCTACTGGTTCACTTCGTCGACCAGCTTCGCCAATCCCGCGATCACCATCGCCCGTTCGTTGAGCAACAGCTTCGCCGGTATCGCCCCCATCGATGTGCCGGGATTCATCGCCGCGCAGCTTGCCGGAGCGCTTGCGGCGCACCTGCTGGCGGGCAGGCTTTTCGAAGTTAGCCGCTGACTGCGATCGACGTTGCCGACAAAGGCAGCGCGAGCAGGCGGCCGATCTCGTCTGCCGCAACCGCCCGGCCATAGAGGTAACCCTGACCCTGTGCGCAGCCCATCGTTCTCAAAATCCGGGCGACTTCCACACTCTCAATACCCTCGGCAATAACCGGAAGTTCCATACTCAGCGCCAGGCCGATGATGGCCCGGACGATCTTCAGTGCTTCGTCGTCGTCGCCAAGCTGATAGATGAAGCTCTTGTCGATCTTGATCTTGTCAAAGGGCAGCACCCGCAGGTGATGCAGGCTCGAATAGCCGGTGCCGAAATCGTCAAGCCCGATCCGCATACCCTGATTCTTGAGCAATTCGATGGTCAGCCGTGCGTTTTCCTCATCGGCAATGATCGCATTTTCGGTGATTTCGATCGAGATGCGCTGAGGCGCAAATCCGTTGCGCGAAAGGCAGCCAAGGATTTTCTGCGAAAGCCAGGGATCCTTGAGTTGGACTGGCGAGATATTGATGGCGATGGTCAGTTCCGGATTCCACTCGCGCGCATCGCGGCAGGCCCGGTCGAGCAGGGTGAGCATCAGATCGCCGATCAGGCCGCATTCCTCGGCGATCGGAATGAAAGTGTCGGGGCCGACATCCCGGCCGTCTCGCCTTATCCAGCGTGCAAGCAGCTCGAAGCCGATTGTCGCACCCGTCGTCAGATCGACCAGGGGCTGGTAGAAGGGACAGAACTCGCCCTGCCCGATGCCGGCGCGCATCTCACGCTCCAGGACCGCGCGCTGCTTGATCTGGTCATCCATCGCCATCTCGTAGGAGCGGTGCTGGCCGCGCCCCGCATTCTTGGCGCGGTAAAGCGCGACGTCGGCAGCGCGGATCAACGCGTCGGCGTCCTGTGCGTCGCTAGGAAACAAGGCAATACCAGCACTTGCGCCGATGTGGTGGACCAGTCCGCCGTCGCGAAATGACTCCGCCATACTCGCGACAATCCGCCGGGCTAGCGTTTGTCCGGAATCGTCTTCAGTGTCGCACATGTCCACGAGGATCGCGAATTCGTCGCCGCCAAGACGGAAGACTGTTTGCCCCTTCACGGTTGCATTTTGCATCCGCTCGGCCACGAGCAGCAGCAACCTGTCTCCGGCGATATGGCCATGAACGTCATTGACGCACTTGAAGCGATCGAGATCGACAAAAATCAGCGCGGAAGAGCGACGCTCGGTCGATCGCTGCAAGATGTCCAGCCGCTCGTTCAAAGCGCGGCGATTGAACAGGCCCGTAAGTGGATCATGGTAGGCCAGGGTATGAACATGCTTTTCGGCGATATCGCGAGCGCGACTGGCTTCGCGCATTTCGGAATACCGCCGCAGGGCGCAGATGGTAATCCCGATCGATCCCAGCAGGAACGCCAGCAAGATCGAATCCACTTCACTGTCCGGGTTCGCCGCGATCCAGCCGAATAGCCGGTCGCACCATTCATTGCGCTCAATTGTCGTCCAGATAATCGCGGTTATCGCAATGACGATTATGGCATCGCGCAACGGGCGCGAAATGCGCAGCCAGGCCCGCCTGGCGCGGGCCAGTCGCAGATATCTGCGCCAGATGCGTCTGTCATGCAATTGAATTGGTACCTCAAGGCCATCGACCGGAACCGACAATCGGGCCGAAAGGTTAAGGCAAGCTTGGCAGACGGCCGGGCAAAACACGCAGCAATGCGTAGATTACAACTCTCCTTGATCGGGATTGGCCAATCCCCGGTAACTGTAGTGGTTAAGGTGTGTTGTACGCCGCCAGACTTATTTTTTCATCGGCGCAGGAAACGTCGGTATCGCGGCAAACCAAGCCGTTCCCGTGCGATCAAGTTCGTGGATCGCTGGCGCTGCGAACTTCACTCCCGCCAGCGCACCACCGATCCCTGATGCGGTCCGCCCTCGCCCGGCGCCTGCATCAGGAAGGTAGACGTCCAGCCGCCGTCGACGTGCAGATTGTGCCCGGTGACATAACTGGCGAGGTCCGACAGCAGGAACAGGATCGCCTTGGCCAGTTCGTCAGGGGTCGCAGCGCGGCCAAGCGGCACTTTTGACTTCATCACCGCATTCATCTTCGCCTGCCCTTCAGCATTGAGGGTGAGCCGCGGGGTTGCGGCGCTGCCGGGCATGGCGGCGTTGACGCGGATGCCGTAAGGGCCCCATTCGTCTGCCATAGTCCGCACCAGATTGATCATCCCTGCCTTGGCCGCGCCGTAACCGGCATGGTTTGGTGCCGAAGTCAGCCCGCTGACCGAGCTGACACAGGCAATCGCGCCGGGTTTGCCGTTTTTGAGCAGCGAGCGCGCCACCGTGCGGGCCGGCAGGAAAAAAGAGGTCAGGTTGAGCAGGATCGACTGGTTGAACCGCTCAAGGCTCATGTCGACGACCTGATCCCATACCCCCAGCCCGATCACCGTTGCCATGACGTCAACAGGACCAAGCGCCGCCTCGGCCTCGGCAACCGCCCCCTCCACACTGGATTCGCTGGTGGCATCGGCCTGGATCGCCACGGCTGTGCCGCCCGCAGCGCCTAGTTCGCCCGCGACCTTCGCCGCGCGGGCCGGATCGAGGTCGATCACCGCGACCTTGGCTCCCGCCTCGCTTAGCCGCCAGGATGTCCGCTCGCCCATGCCAAAGCCGCCGCCCCAGACCAGCGCGACTTTGTCGGTGAGGCCAAAAATGTCCGCCCCGCAGCTCATGGCGCGTGGTTGGGCCGGGATTTGCGGCCGGTCTTGTTCGCCCATTCCTCGATCAGTCCGTCATACAGCGGATGGTCGATAAGCTCGTATTTCTCGGGGAAGTTCCAGTTCCCGCTCTGCACCTGGCCGGTCTCGATCAGCTCGCGCATCATCTTGAGGTGGTTTGCGGCGGCGGTCACCCAGCCCCCCGTCGCCATGTTGAAACGCGCGCCGGGCACCGAGAAGCCCATGGTGGCGACCGGGATCTTCGATCCGAACGCCTTGACCAGTTCGGGTACCGGATCGGGTCGTGGCGGGTAGAACAGCACGTCAGCGCCTGCTTCCATATAGGCATGGCCGCGGTTGATCGCTTCGTCCATCGAACCGGTGCCGCCGCCGCCCATCTCGTTCGCATAGAGCTCGTCGCAGCGCGCGATGATGACGAAATCTTGCCCCGAATCGCGCTGCGCCCGCCGCGCCGCGTCAATCCGCGCCTGCTGATCGGCGATCGACCACAGTCCGTTGACGTGCTTCGAGTGCTTGGGGTTGCGCTCGTCCTCGACATGGAACCCGGCGATGCCCTGCTGGATGTAGCGGCGGGTGAAATGATAGGCATCGGCCACAGTCTCACCCAGCGTATCAGCATCGGCGATCAGCGGGATGTTCATGACATTGGCGATGCGGCTGGCCTGCTCGATCTGCTCGACCTGGCTGTAGACGCCGTTATCCGGCACCGCATAGTGGAAGGCACTGCAAGCGTGCCCGCCAAGATAGGCCGCCGGAAAGCCGACGTGCTCGGCGATGCGGCCGGTCAGCGCCGAATAGGTATCGCCGCAGACGAAATGCTCGCCCTTGTCGATCAGCGCGCGCAGTATGGCTCCTTTGGACGGCATGTCTTACTCTCCGGTGTTAAATAGTTGCCGCCAAGGTTGCACGCTCATCCGAGTGAGGCAAGGACCGGTATCAATTCGTCAAAATGATCGATGACGCGATCAGCGCCCAGTTCATGCACCGGCAGATCGTTGAAGCCGAAGCTGACCGCGACGCAAGGCAGGCCGGCTGCTTTCGCCGCAAGCGTGTCATAGGTGGTGTCGCCGACATAGGCGGTCCGCCCGCCCCCGGCCCGGGCGATCATCTCGTCAAGCAGGTCGCGCGCGGGTTTGGCGCGGCCCGGCCCCAGCGTGTCGCCGCCGATGATGGTGTAGAAGCGCGGCGACAGGCCCAATTCGTCCAGCACCTGCCGCGCAAATGATTCGAACTTGTTGGTGACCACTGCCAACTGCACGCCGCGCGACGCCAGCCCCTCGAGCATTGCCTCTCCGCCTGGAAACAGCCTGGTGTGGACGGCAATATTGGCCCCGTAATGGCTCAAAAGCTGCTTGTAGAGTGGCTTGATCTGATCTGGCTCGAAGCCGCCGGTGAGATCCAGCGCCCGCTCCAGCATCCGCTTGGCCCCGCCGCCGATCAGGCCGCGCACCTCGGCCACCGGCACCGGCTCCCGCCCCACCAGACCCAGCGCATGATTGACTGCCGCGCCTAGATCCTCGTGGGTATCGAGCAGGGTGCCGTCGAGATCGAAGCCGACAATATCGAAAGGAAAATTCGCCATGGCCGCGCCCCATGCCGCGCCGTAGTGGAATCCGCAATAAATTGCTGGCATTGGGGTTAACCATGACCAGTTCGCCCCCTCCCCCCCTCGCCTATCCCCTCGCCATCGTCGTCCTCGCCGCCGGCAAGGGCACGCGCATGAAAAGCGACCTGCACAAGGTGCTCCACCCGATCGCCGGGCGGCCAATGCTCGACCATTTGCTGGCCAGCGCTGCCGAACTGGAGCCGGAACGGCAGGTGGTGGTGGTCGGCAGCGGGCGCGAGCAGCTGGAGCAAGCGCTGGCTGGCCGCGCCACGATTGCCGTGCAGGAGCCCCAGCACGGCACCGCACACGCCGTCCAGCAGGCTGAGGCGGCGCTGGCAGGGTTCGCGGGCGATGTGCTGGTGGTCTATGGCGACGTGCCCTTCGTCACCGCTGCCACCATGCGCGCGATGGTCGAAAGGTTGCACGGCGCGGGCGATCCCGCCGTGGTGGTGCTGGGCTTCGAGCCTGAAGATGCGCTGCACTATGGCCGGGTCATCGCTAACGGCGATGCCATCGTCAAAATGGTCGAATTCAAGGACGCCACGATCGATGAGCGCGCCTGCCGCCTGTGCAATTCGGGACTGATGGCCGCGCGCGCGGCTGACCTGTTCGCGCTGCTCACCCGGGTCGGCAATGACAATTCCCAGGGCGAATTTTACCTGCCTGACGTGGTCAACATTGCGCTGGGCGACGGCCGCAACTGCGCGGCGGTGGTGACGGACGATCCGGACGAAGTCGCCGGCATCAACAGCCGCGCCGAACTCGCCGAAGCCGAAGCACGCTGGCAGGCCGGGCGGCGACGGCGGGCAATGGACGATGGCGCAACCCTGGTCGCGCCCGAAACCGTGTGGTTCGCCTGGGATACCGTGCTCGGCCGCGACGTTCTGGTCGAGCCCAACGTGGTGTTCGGCCCCGGCGTGACCATTGCCGATACTGTCACGATCCGCGCCTTCTGCCACATCGAGGGTGCCAGCCTTGCCTCAGGCGTCGAAGTCGGCCCCTATGCCCGGCTGCGCCCCGGCGCGATGCTGGGGGAGAAGGTCAAGATCGGCAATTTCGTCGAAGTCAAGAAGGCCACATTCGGCAAAGGTGCCAAGGCCAACCACCTTTCCTACATCGGCGACGCCGACGTCGGCGCGGGCGCGAACATCGGCGCAGGTACGATCACCTGCAACTATGACGGCTATTTGAAGCACAAGACGGTGATCGGCGAGCGCGCCTTCATCGGCTCCAATTCCTCGCTGATCGCCCCGGTCAGGATCGGGCGAGACGCCATCGTGGGCGCGGGCAGCGCAGTCTCGCGCGATGTCGGCGACGGCGAGTTGCGGCTCGTGCGCGCGGAACAGCTGGTCAAACCCGGCTGGGCCGACCGGTTTCACGATGCGATGAAGAAGAAGAAGGGTTAGCCATCTGGCCGGTTTTGCTTTAGTTGAAAATGAAAGGAACAAAGCAATGGAACATCTTGACCGCATCACAATGCGTCCGGATCAGATGGGTGGGCGGCCTTGCATTCGTGATATGCGCGTAACCGTCGGGATGATCGTCGGACAGATTGCGGCAGGACAGAGCTTTGACGAATTGCTTGATGACTATCCCTATCTGGAGCGTGAAGATATCAAGCAAGCATTGCGCTACGCCGCCTGGCGAGCCGAGGAGCGCGAAATCAAGCTTGCCAGCTGATGCGCTTTTTGATCGATATGAACCTGTCGCCCAATTGGGTGACAGCACTGGAACGCGCCGGTATCGAGGCGGTTCACTGGTCTGCAATCGGTCCCGCCAATACCGGTGATCCCCAAATCATGGCCTTTGCCAAAGAGCGGGGTTTTTTTGTCCTCACCAACGATCTGGATTTCGGGGCGATATTGGCTGCAACGGGCGGCGATGCACCCAGCGTAGTCCAATTACGGGCAGACGATTGCAGGGTCGGGGTAATCGGCAATTTGGTGATTCAATCAATCATGCAAGCCGAAGATCAATTGACGGCGGGTGCATTGGTAACAATCGAAACATCGAAATTGCGCATAACCACCCTTCCAATCGGTGCCGCTCAATGAAAAAGGTTGCTGACCGTGAACTGCGGCTGGTGCGGGCGGAACAGCTGGTCAAACCCGACTGGGCCAACCGGTTTTACGATGCGATGAAGAAGAAGAAGGAGGGGAAAGGCTGAGTTTTCTCAACTTCCTTCGCCGACTGCCTTCTTCCTCGCGATATATTCAAGTTCGCCCAGTGCACCCTGGTGACCGGGTTGATGCTTTAGGGATTCGCGGAACCGGGCTTCCGCTTCACACTGCCAATCCATTTCATCGCATTGCCTTTCAAGTATGACGGACCAGGTGATGCGAGTTTGAAGCTCGCCAAAGGCAAGGTCGCTTGACACGATATCATGATATGATATCAGTATATCACTATGAGAACCCTGGTTGACATCCCCGAAGAAGATATCGCGAAACTCGATGCTTTGGCCAGGCGGCAGGGCAAATCCCGCGCGGCGGAAATTCGCGAGGCGATCAAGCTTCATTTGATCCACAACGCAGACAACAACGACTGGATCGAGCGCTGGGCTGGCTTGTGGGCCGATCGCGCCGACATCCCGGACGGCGTCGAATATCAACAGGCAATGCGCGAAGATCGCAGACCCTACGAAGATACTTGATCCATGGCCGATCCCTTCTTCGACACGAATATCGTGATCGACTGGCTCAAACGCAAACCCCAGGCGACAGCGGAGCTAGCGCGCTACAAAGGTCATCGCATAAGCCGAATTGTCTGGACTGAAGTTCTGGCTGGAGAATCTCTCGACGCCCGCGATACCGTTAGACAGGCCCTTTCCAATTTCGAGATTATCGAGATTGACGCCCGGATTGCGGCGGCGGCGGCCGACATCCGCTATCGCTCCCGAATGAAACTGTTGGACGCCTACATCCTTACCACCGCGCAAGTGAACGGTGCGATCCTTATTACACGAAATACCAAGGATTTCCCTGCAGAGATGCCGGGCATCCGGATCCCCTACACCCTCTAGCAAAGGCCTCTATCCATGTGCGGAATTATCGGCATCGTCGGCAAGGAAGAAGTCGCGGACCGACTGGTCGATGGCCTCAGGCGGATGGAATACCGCGGCTATGACAGCGCCGGGGTCTGTACCATTCATGATGGCCAGCTGGTGCGCCGCCGCGCTCCGGGCAAGCTGCTGGGGCTGGTGCGCGAGCTGGCGCGCGATCCGGCGGCAGGCTCCACTGGCATCGCCCACACCCGCTGGGCCACCCATGGCGCGCCGACTGCGGCCAATGCCCACCCCCATGCCACCGGCGAAGTGGCGCTGGTCCACAACGGCATCATCGAGAATTTCCGCCAGCTCAAGGAAGCGCTGACCGCGCGCGGGCGCAAGTTCGAGAGCGATACCGACAGCGAAGTCGTCGCCCATCTGATCTCGGAAGCAGTCGAGGCAGGAGCCTCGCCCGAGGATGCCGTCAAGGCCGCCCTGCCCCAGCTGCGCGGTGCTTTTGCTTTGGCCATCGCCTTTCGGGCGTATCCCGACATGCTGATCGGCGCGCGACTTGGCTCGCCGCTGGTGCTGGGTTTCGGTGACGGCGAGACCTATCTCGGCTCCGACGCGCTGGCGCTGGCCCCGCTCACTCAGAAGATCGCGTATCTCGACGAGGGCGACTGGGTCATCGTCCGGCGCGATGGAGTCGAAATTTTCGACCGCGACAACCGGCCGGTTAAACGCAAGGTCGTGCAATCGGGTGCCTCGGCAGCGGCAATCGAGAAAGGCACTTATCGCCACTTCATGCAGAAGGAAATCTTCGAGCAGCCGACCGTGGTAGCCCAGACGCTGCGCAGCTATATCCGCCAGGTCGATCAAAGCGTCGCCCTGCCCCAGATCGATTTTGACCTGACCGCGATCAGCCGCGTCACCATCGTTGCCTGCGGCACCAGCTACTATGCCGGCATGGTCGCCAAGTACTGGTTCGAGCAATTCGCGCGCCTGCCGGTCGACATCGATGTCGCATCCGAATTCCGCTATCGCGATCCGGTGCTGGAACCGGGCGGCCTCGCGCTGTTCATCTCGCAATCGGGTGAGACCGCCGATACGCTGGCGGCGTTGCGCCACTGCAAGGAGAACGGCCAGACCATCGCGGTGGTCGTCAATGTTCCGACCAGTTCGATGGCGCGCGAGGCGGATCTGCTGCTGCCGACCCACGCTGGCCCCGAAATCGGCGTTGCCTCGACCAAGGCCTTCACCTGCCAGCTGGCGGTGCTGGCGGCGCTGGCGGCACATCTCGCGGTCAAGCGCGGGCGCATGGACCGCGCGGAAGAGGCGGAGGTGGTCAAGCACCTGCTCGAAGCCCCGGCCAGCCTGAACGCCGCTCTCGCCCACGACCAGGAGATCGCCAACATGGCGCACCTAATCGCCCCGGCGCGCGATGTGCTCTATCTCGGGCGCGGTCCGGACTATCCATTGGCACTGGAAGGCGCGCTGAAGCTCAAGGAAATCAGCTACATCCATGCCGAGGGCTATGCCTCGGGCGAAATGAAACACGGCCCGATCGCACTGATCGACGAAGCGGTGCCGGTGATCGTGCTGGCCCCGTCCGGCCCGCTGTTCGAGAAGACCGTCAGCAACATGCAGGAAGTCCGCGCGCGCGGCGGCAAGGTGGTGCTGATTTCGGACGAGGATGGCATCGCCGAGGCCGGCGAAGGCTGCCTCGCCACCATCGAGATGCCCAAGGTGCACCCGCTGATCGCGCCGCTGGTTTATGCCGTGCCGGTGCAGCTGCTCGCCTACCATGTCGCCTGCGTGAAAGGCACCGATGTTGATCAGCCGCGCAATCTGGCCAAATCAGTTACGGTGGAGTGACTTCGCGCAGGTAAATTTGGGTAAGCGCCGGTTTCAATCGCACGGTTTACGCGGCGCTAAGGATTGCCGCCTATAGCGTTCGGGTGAGCCAGACCAAGACAATCCCCGCAACATTGCCCCGCGACCTGCCAGCAATGGTAGTGCTGGGCTTGACCGACCTCGACGACGGCGATTGGGCCAGGCTGCGCGGACTGCAATATTCAAGCCTTGCCAAGGCGACGTTGGCGCGCCTGCTGGCGCATGCCATTGCCGGTCTGGCGACGGCGGGGCTGTTCCTCGGCACCGTCCATATTGTCGGTCTGGTCGCGTGGCTTGGCGTTCTGGCCGCAGCGCTCTATTTCGGAACCCAGCACGACAATTCGCTGGCCGACGCCGACCGGCGGCGCCTCACTCACGATGAGGTCAACAAGCAGACAATCGGTTCGGTGGCCATTGCCCTCGCCTGGGTGGTGCCGATCGTGGCCTTCAATTTTTCGGCCGACAGCGAGACGCAGCTGAAGCTGTGGTCGATACTGGCCATGCTGATGACGACTTCGGCAATCGTCCTACCGGCCGTACCGATGGGCACGCTGATGTTCGCGGGCATTGCCGGCGGCATGGCCACGCTAAATTTCGCCTTCCACGGCGCTTTCGACATGGCCATCGTCGGCCTTGCTTTCTGCGCCACGATTATTGCCGGCACCATCGAAAGCGCGCGCAATTATCTCACCACCAAGGTCGCCGAGGCAGGCATGGCGGAAAAGAGCGAAGTCGTTTCGCTGCTGCTGCGTGAGTTCGAGGAAGGCGAGGCGGACTGGCTGTGGCAGATTGATCCCTCGCGCCGGGTCCGTTCGGTTTCGCCGCGTTTTGCCTTTGCCCTGGGGATGGATGCAGCCGAGATTGACGGCAAACCCTTCATCCAGCTGATTGCCGGACCCGCCTGGGAAACCGGTGAGTTTCCGTCCAGTCTCCACGATCTCGCTGAACGTCTCAAGCGGCGCGAAAGCTTCTCGAACCTGCTGGTGAGAGTGACCTTGGGCGGCTCCCAGCGTTGGTGGGAGCTGTCCGGCACCCCCAAGCTGGACGACAAGGGCGTGTTCGACGGTTTTCGCGGAGTCGGTTCCGATGTCACCGAACAGCGCGACAGTTCCGACAAGATCGCACATATGGCGCGCTACGATACGCTCACCGGCCTGCCAAACCGCATGATGCTGACCGAAGCGCTGGGCGAGGCGATGCGTTATTCCGAGCAATGGCGGACGCGTTGCGCCTTTCTGATGATCGACCTTGATCGCTTCAAGGCGGTCAACGATACCCTGGGCCACTTGATCGGCGACCAGCTGCTGGCCCGGGTTTCCGAGCGACTCAAGGAAGGGCTCAGCGACAACGAATTGTGCCGGCCGTCTCGGAGGCGACGAATTTGCCATCGTGGTGCGCGATGCTTCCGACATGGACGGCGTCAGGCGCGTTGCCGAGCGCGTGATCGAGCGGCTGTCGCAGCCCTATATAATCGACCACCACACGTTGTACGTTGGCGCCAGCATCGGTTCTGCCTTCGGGCCGCGCGATGGATCGACGGTCGAGACGCTGATGCGAAATGCCGACCTCGCGCTGTACCGATCCAAGGATGAAGGCGGCGGGGTCCACTTCAGTTATGAGCCAGCGCTGCATGCCCATGCCGAAGAACGCCGCAAGCTGGAATTCTCGCTGCGTCAGGCGCTCGAACGCAACGAATTTGTGCTCAACTACCAGCCTGTGGTCGATACCGTCACCGAAGAGCTTCTAAGCTTCGAAGCCCTGATCCGCTGGCACAGTGAAGAGCACGGCCTGGTCAGTCCCGCCAAATTTATCCCGCTCGCCGAGGATACCCGTCTGATCGTGCCAATCGGCGAATGGGTGCTGCGCGCGGCCTGTGCCGAAGCCGCCCGCTGGCCCGGAAATATCAGAGTCGCGGTCAATGTCTCGGGCGAGCAGCTGCTCGATTCTAACTTCGCCGCCAGCATAGTCGGCGCACTGTCGATGAGCGGACTTGCGCCGCACCGGCTCGAGATCGAAGTGACAGAGAGCATTTTCGTGCGCGACGCCAGCCAGGCCCGCGCTGCGCTGGAACAGGCCATGGCGCTGGGCTGCACAGTCGCACTCGACGATTTCGGCACCGGCTATTCTTCGCTGGGCTATCTGCGCAAGCTGCGCTTCTCGACGATCAAGATCGATCGCAGTTTCGTCCAGGGCGCAGCCACCGGCAATCCGGAGAGCCTGGCCATCATCCGCGCCGTTGTCGCCATGGCCGACGCCCTCGACATGTCGACGACAGCCGAGGGTGTCGAGACCGACCGCGAGCTTGAGACCATTCGCAAGCTCGGTTGCAAGAAGATCCAGGGGTATTATTTCGGCCGGCCGATGCCAGTGGCCGAACTGCCTGCGCTGTTCCGCCAGCGCGCCCTGAGACTGCAGAACAACGCCGCCTGATCAGGCTGCGACGAGGCCCCTGACAGCGCTTTCGAAAAGTATGCGGCCATCGGTTCCGCCCTGCGCCTTTTCGACCACTCGTTCTGGATGCGGCATCATCCCCAGCACATTGCCCTGATCGTTCAGCAAGCCGGCAATATCGCGCGCGGAACCGTTGACCGGCTCGCCATAGCGGAAGGCGATGCGGCCTTCGCCTTCAAGCCGGTCGAGCGTGGCGGCATCGGCAAAGTAATTGCCGTCGTGGTGCGCAACCGGCACCGAAATCCGCTGCCCCGTCGCATAGCCCGCGGTGAACAGCGACTGCGAATTTTCCACCACCAGCGACACTTCGCGGCAGACAAAGCGGATGCCGGCGTTGCGCAGCAGCGCGCCTGGCAGCAACCCGGCTTCGGTCAGCACCTGGAAGCCGTTGCACACGCCCAGCACCGGCACGCCGCGCCCCGCCGCTTCCGACACCGCGCGCATGATCGGCGAGCGTGAGGCGATTGCGCCGCAGCGCAGATAGTCTCCGTAGGAAAACCCGCCGGGCAACGCGATGAAATCGAGCCGGTCGGGCAATGCGGCATCGCCGTGCCAGACGCGGAACGGGGCAGCGCCGGAGACCTTCTCCAGCGCATCGGCCATGTCCCGATCGCAGTTCGATCCAGGGAAGGTGATGACCGCAGAGCGAAAGGCGCTCATGCCCCAATCTCCTGGTGCGACATCCTCTCCACCCGGTAATTTTCGATCACCATGTTGGCGAGGAGCTGGCGGCACATATCATCGAGCGCAGCATCGGTGACGCCGGCATCGACCTCCAGCTCGAAGAACCGGCCTGCCCGGACATCGCTGACTCCCGAAAAACCCAGCCCCTCCAGCGAGTGCTGGATCGCCCTGCCCTGCGGATCGAGCACCCCGTTCTTCAGGCTGACATAAACGCGCACTTTCATCGCGGGGCCTTTCCATGGGAACGCGGGGAATCGCAGCGAGCCTATGGCCTCGCGGCGCTGGCGGAGCAAGGGCGGGATTGGGGCTTTTGCGCAGGGATTGAATTGGGCCGATTTAGGTAAACCCGAAACAGGGCACGTCATAGGCGCGCAGCTTGCGATCCCCGGTCACCAGGATTGCGTCCTCGGCAATTGCCTGGGCAAGAATGAGGTGATCGAACAGATCCTTGTGATCGGCGATAAACGGCAGTGCTTCGAACGCGGCAAGGTGACGCTGCGCGACATCGACGACGATCAATCCTGCCGACCTGGCTTCGCCAATCAAGGCCGAACCCGGTTCCGCCCACTTGCCGATTTGCGTCTTGATCGAGAGTTCCCAGAACGACGCGATGCTGACCAGCAGTTCGGCGCGGGGATCGGCTATCGCCGCTCTGGTGCGCATGCCCAATCGCGGATTATCGCGCAGCCACCTGATCATGACATGCGTATCGAGCAGCATCCTCATGGTAGCGGATCGAAATCGTCATCGGTCAAAGGCTCGCTCTGGAGCTTGTCGAAATAATCAAGCATGTCGAGCGGCCATTCGTCCCAGTCATCGGGCAGCGGAGGCGCAAACCGCATCGATCCAGGCTGCCGGGGCTTGCCATCCCGGGTATAGACCCACTTTCCATCGACAAGCCACGGCGGGCCTTCCGGCGCGGGTGAGGCGTGATTGAACTTCATCGGCATTTCGCGCACTCCCGAAACGGCCGGCGCATCGCCGCACGCGAGCGCGTTGAGATAATCCTTCACCAGCGCGGACAATGACGTCCCCAGCTCAGCCGCGCGAATGCGGGCCTTGCGGTGGGTGTCGCTGTCGAGGGCGATGGTGACGTTTTTCATGTGGAAATGTGTAGCACAGTTTCACAGTCAAGGCAGCTGCGGCAACCTTGCCACAAACCCACATTTACGATAATACAGGTTTGTGGCAAACAAAGGAACTGACCATGGGCCGCCTGACCATCGACCTGACCGACGAACAGCACAAGCACCTCAAAGCCGTCGCCGCCCTGGAAGGCAAGACCATCCGGCAGTTCGCGACGGAGCGGTTGTTCCCGGCTGCGGCTGGTGCTGCGCTTTCGGATCAAGACCAGGCTTGGGTTGAACTGAAAGAGCTGCTGATTTCAGCGAGTTGAGAGCGCCGAGAAGAATGGATTTTCAAAGCGCTCCATACTTGACATCGTAGAGGATGGCCTGCGCAGGAACAGGGCGGCTTGATGGTTTCCTATGTCGTATCGCCCGAAGCAGATGATGATCTTGAAGGCATATTCGACTATACATGGCAGCAGTGGGGCGAACATCAGGCGCGCAAATATCTGCTGAGTCTTCATAAATGCGTCGATGCTTTGGCAACAGGCAAGGCACTCTCCAAAGACCTCGGCAGTCTGGTGCTCGGGATGAAGATGGTGAGGTGCGAGCATCACTATGTCTTCTGTCGAATTCTGCCGGGTAGAACGCCAGAAATATATGCGGTGTTCCATGAGAAGATGGATTTGATGGGGCGGATTGCTGAGCGGCTGGAGGCGCAGGGGGAATAGCGTGTCGCTATGAGCGCACTCTACGACATGATCGGGATCGATTATGGGCAACTCCGCAGGCCCGATCCGCGCATTGCGTGCGTGATCGAGGACGCGCTTGGCTCTGCTCAAACGGTGCTCAATGTCGGGGCCGGGACCGGATCGTATGAGCCGACCGACCGGCATGTTGTGGCGGTCGAACCCTCGCTTGAAATGATAAAACAGCGTCCACTGTCGGCGGCGAAGACAATTCAGGCCATCGCCGAAAGTCTGCCTTTCGAGGACAACAGTTTCGACGCAGCCATGGCGATTCTGACGATTCACCACTGGAGCGACAAGGCAGCGGGTTTGCGAGAAATGCGCCGTGTGACCAAGGGACCGTTGGTGCTGTTGACTTTCGACCCGGCACAACGCCCATGGTTGACTGACTATTTGCCGCAGCCTGCGCGCGTTCCAAAAGTAAGTGCAACAGGGCATGATCCTGTTGTCTGAAATGGAGCGTTGCGATGGGAGCGTGTTACGAACATCTGAGCTATGTCGAGCGGCTGTCGATTGACGAGGGGCGCCGGTGCGGATTGAGCATTCGGGCGATTGCCCGGCGTCTGGGCCGCGCCCCTTCGACGGTGAGCCGGGATATCCGGCGGATCGAACCCTGGCAGACCCACTACGATGCTCCGTCCGCTTTCTTCCATGCGTTCCACCGCCGCTCGCAAAGCCGACGCGGCAGGCGCAAGCTGGCCCTTGGCAGCCCCTTGTTCGCGCACGTCGCCGGCCAGATCCGGCAAGGCTGGTCGCCGCTGCAAATCGCGGGCAGACTGCGCCGCATGGATGAACATGACCGCCCCGGAACAGCAAGCCACGAGACAATCTACACCGCGCTCTATGCCCTGCCGCGCGGCGAGCTGAAGCACGAACTGATCGCCCATCTGCGCCAGGGACACCACAAGCGACGCCCCAGATCGCGCGGGCAAGACCGGCGCGGCTTCGTCACCGATGACGTGAAAATCGCCGAAAGACCTGAAGACGTCGCCGGACGGCTGATCCCCGGCCACTGGGAGGGCGACCTGATCAAGGGCGCGGCCAACCGCTCCGCCGTCGGAACCCTGGTCGAACGCACCAGCCGCCTCGTCCTGCTCGCCCGCATGGACGCGCTCGATGCCGAGACCACCCGATGCGCCTTCGAGCGGAGCTTTGAGAACGTGCCCGAGCCCTTCCGCAAAAGCCTGACCTATGATCGCGGAACCGAGATGGCGCGCCACGCGGCGCTCACACAAAACACCGGCATCAAAGTCTGGTTCTGCGATCCCTACAGCCCCTGGCAGCGCGGCTCCAACGAGAACGCCAATGGCCTGATCCGGCAGTACCTGCCCAAAGGGACTGACCTCTCGCCGTTCAGCCAGGACCAGCTCAACGAAATCGCCGAGCGGCTCAACAACCGACCGCGCAAGGTGCTCGACTTCGAAACCCCCAACGAGGTCTTTGCAAGACTGGTGGCGGAGGCACAGGCTACTGCTCAGCAGTGTTGCGCTTCAGGTTGACACCGCCCTGCCAAACTGGACGAAGCGCAGATGCCGACTATGGCTGATTATCAGAGGTGGCTCGATTCCTTAAGCGCTGCGCCGCTTTTAGTGCCGTATGATTGTAGTGATGGGTTTCTTTATGCCTATTGGCGGAGGCCCGCAGCTTACCTCGATCCGCGTATTCGATCAGGCAGTTCGTCGTTCTGGGCGCTTAACAATGCCGAAGCCGGATTGGCCCGTTTGGCGCAAGACCTTGAGGCGGGAGAGTGGGAGCGACAATACGCCGACTTGCTAGCCCTGGACGCTTACGATGCTGGATATAGGCTCATTATTGCGACCTGAATCTAACCCTTCGCCTGCTCCACCAACCGGATATTCAACTCGCGCAGCTGCTTCGCGCTGACCAGCCCAGGTGCGCCCATCATCAAGTCTTCGGCTTTCTGGTTCATCGGAAACACCACCACTTCGCGGATGTTGGGCTCGTCCGCCAGCAGCATGACGATACGGTCAACCCCCGGCGCCGAGCCGCCGTGCGGGGGGGCGCCGAACTTGAAGGCGTTGATCATGCCGGCGAAGTTGGTGTCGACATCCTCGCGGCTGTAACCGGCGATCTCGAAGGCCTTGTACATGATGTCCGGGCGGTGGTTCCGGATCGCACCGGAGGACAGCTCCACGCCGTTGCAGACGATATCGTACTGCCAGGCCTTGATCTCCAGCGGGTCCATGGTCTCCAGCGCCTCAAGCTCGCCCTGCGGCATGCTGAAAGGGTTGTGGCTGAAATCGATCTTCTTGGTGTCCTCGTCGTATTCGAACATCGGGAAATCGACGATCCAGCAGAACTTGAATTCGCCTTCCTTGATCAGGCCAAGTTCCTCACCAATTTTCGCTCGTGCCAAGCCAGCCATCTTTGCAGCTCGCTCAGGCTTATCTGCAACGAAGAAGACAGCATCGCCAGGCATCAGATTGCACGCGTCCGCAATCTGCACCACTCGTTCATGACCAAGTGGGTTTACAAGCGGCCCCTTAGCGGTCGTAAACTCATCAGGGATGCCATCGACGTCTCCAATATTTATGGCTCGTTGATAAGCTAGTCCATCTTCATATCGTATATAAGCTAGTCCTAACGCGCCTTCGGACTGCGCCCACTTATTCAAGTTGTCGAAAAACGAGCGTGGTCGATCACTAGAGTTTGGTGCCGGGATGGCCCGAACGATAGAGCCTGCTTCGATCATCGAAGCAAAAATTCCAAAATCGGACCCTCGAAAGCACTCCGTAACATCGCGAATGATGATCGGGTTGCGCAGATCGGGTTTGTCCGAGCCGTACTTCAGCATCGATTCCGCGAAAGGAATGCGCGGGAATGTGCCCGCCGGAGTGACGCTGCGGCCGTTCGAGAACTCCTCGAACACGCCCGCCAGCACCGGCTCGATGGCATTGAAGACGTCGTCCTGGGTGACGAAGCTCATCTCGAAGTCGAGCTGGTAGAATTCTCCCGGTGAGCGGTCAGCGCGGGCGTCTTCGTCGCGGAAGCAGGGGGCGATCTGGAAGTAGCGGTCGAACCCGGCGACCATCAGCAGCTGCTTGAACATCTGCGGGGCCTGGGGCAGCGCATAGAACTTGCCCGGATGGACCCGGCTCGGCACGAGATAATCGCGCGCGCCTTCGGGCGAGCTTGCCGTCAAGATCGGCGTCTGGATCTCGTTGAAGCCCTGCGCCACCATCCGGTTGCGCAGGCTCGAAATGACTTTCGAGCGCAGCATCATGTTGGCGTGGACTTTTTCGCGCCGCAGGTCGAGGAAGCGGTATTTGAGACGGATATCCTCGGGATATTCCTGCTCGCCGGCCACCGGCATCGGCAGCTCGTCGGCGTGCGACTGTACCGTGACACCGCGGGCAAACACTTCGATCGCGCCGGTGGCAAGATTGGGGTTCACCGTGCCCTCGCCGCGCGCCTTGACGATTCCGTCGATGGTGACGACGCTCTCGACCCGCAGCCCCTCGAGCACCGGCAGCGCCGCGCTGTCGCTGTCGGCGACGATCTGGGTGATGCCGTAATGATCGCGCAGATCGACGAACAGCACCCCGCCGTGGTCACGCTTGCGGTGTATCCAGCCGGACAGCCGGACGTTCTGGCCGACATCGCCTGCGCCAAGCGCGGCGCAATTATGCGAACGATAAGGATGCATTGAAACTCTTTCCATTCGGTCTGCAATCAGGCAGGGGGAAGCAGCGGCTAACAGGCGATGGCCGTCATTTTGTCAAGCCGAGAGCCCGCATGGGTTCGCCCTCCATAGAAAAGTCGCAATGAAAATTCACCCACTGATTACCAAGAGCGATGAACTCGCCGATCTCTGCGCACGGCTGGCCAGGGCCAGCTTCATTACGGTCGATACCGAATTCATGCGCGAGAACACCTATTGGCCCGAGCTGTGCCTGATCCAGGTCGCCGATACCGAAGAGGCCGCGGCGATCGATCCGCTGGCACCGGGTATCGACATGACCCCGCTGTATGAGCTGATGACCAACAACGAGGATGTGCTCAAGGTATTCCATGCCGGCGGGCAGGATGTCGAGATCATCTACAATTTCACCGGCCGCACCCCGCATCCGATCTTCGACACCCAGATCGCGACCATGGCGATCAGCCAGTCCGAACAGATCGGCTATTCCAACCTGGTTGAAAGCTGGCTTGGCATCACGGTCGATAAGGGCGCGCGCTTTACTGACTGGTCGCGGCGGCCACTCAGCGAACGCCAGATCGAATACGCCATCGGCGACGTCACCCATCTCGCCAAGATCTTCCCCAAGATCCTCGCCCGGCTGCGCAAGACCGGGCGCGGCGCATGGCTGGATGCCGAGATGGAAAAGCTCGCTGATCCGGAGAATTATCGCAACGACCCTTCCACCGCTTGGCACCGGATCAAGGCAGCGGGGCGCAATCCGGGTGTGCTTGGCAGGCTCAAGGCACTGGCCGCCTGGCGAGAGCTGGAAGCGCAGGACAAGAACATCCCGCGCGGCCGCATCGCTCGCGACGAGACTATCGCCGATATCGCCAGCCATCCGCCCAAGGTCCAGGCCGACCTCGCCAAGGTGCGCGGACTTTCGGCAGGCTGGAAGGACAACGAGATCGGCCGCCGGATGATGGCGACGCTCGATGCCGCCATGCCGCTCACCGACGAAGAGATGCCCGCGCGCACCCCGCGCGGCGCACCGCTGGGCAAGGAAGGCGCGCTGGTCGCCGATCTGCTCAAGCTTCTGCTCAAGATCCGCAGCCGCGAGAAAGACGTCGCCAGCCGGCTGCTGGCGCGTTCTGAGGAACTGGAACTGCTGGCTGCCGGAATCCGCACCGGCCTGCCGATCCTCGAAGGCTGGCGCTACGAACAGTTCGGCCACGATGCGCTCGATCTGGTAGAGGGAAAGCTCGCCTTCGCGGTTGTGGGCGGCAAGCTCAAGATGACCCATGTCGATGATATCATCGAAGAGACGAATGTCGGGAATGACCTGGCGGACGTGGCGGAGTAAGAATCTTCGGTAGTGACACCATATGTCACGACGCCCGCCTCGTCATGTCATGCTTGACAACCTGCCCGTCACCCACTACATGACAGTCGATGGATATCGACAGCATCCGCCACAAGGCGCTGCGACGCTTGTTTGTTGACGGACAGCGCAAAGGGATCGTCGAGCCGGACCGTCTTGCCGACATGTTCGCATTTATCATAGCTGTGACCGATTTCGAGCGATTGGCCGACCCGCCCAACTTTGGTTTCCACGCGCTGACCGGAAATCGCAAAGGCACCTTTGCCATGACCGTCACGCGCAATTGGCGGCTGACATTTACCAGGATTGACGATCACACCATCGCCGATCTCGATCTGGAGGATTACCACTAATGGCACTCAAGCTGCACCCCTCGTTGCTTGTACACCCCGGGCCTTGGCTGAAGCGGACCTATCTCGAACACTTCGGCATGACTGTAACGGAAGTCGCTTCGCACCTCGGTGTCAGCCGCCAGAACATGAGTGTTTTGCTCAATGGTCATGCCAGCCTGACCGCGATGATGGCGCTGCGCTTTGAAAAGGCGTTCGGAATAAGCGCCGATACCTTGCTGCGGATGCAGGCAGGGTATGACCTGTCTCAGGCAAGATTGCGCGAGGGTGAACTGGGTGTGGACAGGATGCGGAAGGTGGCCTGAGCCCCAAGGTTTACACGCCGCCCGCTTGGCGCGCCGGACCTGCTGTGCGATAGCCCGACCCGATGACCGTCTATCACCCAACGCTCAAGCAGCTCCAGTATCTCGTCTCGCTGCACGAACACGGCCACTTCGGCCGCGCTGCCGATGCCTGCTTCGTTTCGCAATCGACCCTGTCTGCGGGCCTGCGCGATCTTGAGACGCTGCTGGGCGTGGTGCTGGTCGAGCGCACCAAGCGGGCGGTGCGATTCACGCCGCTGGGCAACACCGTCGTCGCCAAGGCGCACCGGATCCTGCGCGAGGCCGAAGAGCTGTCCGACCTCGTCCAGTCGAGCGGGCAGCCGCTGTCGGGCGAAATGCGGATGAGCGTGATCCCGACCATCGCGCCGTTCCTGCTGCCGCGCATCCTGCCAAGGCTGCGGCGCGAGCGACCTGCCCTCAAGCTGTTCCTGCGCGAGGAGCCGAGCGCGGCGGCGCTTGAATCGCTCCACCACGGCCGCGCCGATTGCGTGCTGCTCGCCCTGCCCTACGCCACCGGCGAGGTGGAAAAGGAGATCATCGAGCTCGACGCCTTCTTCGTCGCCTTCCCCAAGGACGACCCGCGCGATCCGCCCGACGAGATACTGCCATCGCTAATCGACGAGAACCGGCTGCTGCTGCTCGAAGACGGCCATTGCCTCAAGGACCAGGCCCTCGCCGCCTGCAACCGCCCCGAACTTCGCGCCAGTGCCACCATGATCGGCACCTCGTTGCACACGCTGGTGCAGATGGTCGACAACGGGCTGGGGCTGACGATGCTCCCCGAAATGGCGCTCGACGCGGGGATCCTCAACGGCACCAATGTCGTCGCGCGGCCGCTCAAAGCCACGGGTGCCAACCGCGAGATCACCCTGATCTGGCGCAAGAACTCGCCGCGCGGGGATGAGTTCCGGCTGCTGGCAGAGGAGCTGCGGGCGGGGTGAATTCGGCCATCGAAGATCATTGCGCGCGGAGCGCTAATCCAGCAGGATAGCGCCATCACGGAGCACCTGCCATGACCCTGCGCCTCATCAATGCCCGCCCCAGCCCCTATGGCCGCAAGGTGGCCATCGCCCTGCGCGAAAAGGGCATCGCCTATGACGTCCAGTACGACCAGCCGTGGGGCGATGGCACCTGCACCCCCGAATACAGCCCGCTCGAACAGCTGCCGATCCTGATCCGCGAAGACGGCGAGACGGTGTATGAATTGAGCTTCATCCTTGACTGGCTGGAACTGCGATATCCCGATCCGCCGCTGCTTCCCGCGCAGGTGGATGCCCTGATCGAGGCACGGCTGCTGAAGATGCTGGGCGAGCGGCTGATGGAAATCATCCACACCATCACCTTCGAACTCCAGCGCCCGGACCTCAGCGACGCCTGGATCGAGCGGCAATCGCGCAAGCTGCGCGGCGCGCTGGGCGAAATCGACCGCCGCACCCGCTCGCGGCGCCCCGCCGTGGCCGATCCGATCCACCTTGGCGATATTGCCGTCGGATCGAGCTTGCTGGTGACGGAATTCCTCGTCGCCAACCAGTTCGTGCCGGCGCTGGAGGTGCTGAACTGGCAGAAGTCGCACCCCGGTCTGGTGGAATATGCCGCTGCCCTCGATCGGCGGCCGTCGTTTATCGAAACGCGCCCGGCGATGATGGAGGTGGATCTGAAGTCGGTGCTCGCCTGAGGGTGGAGGGCATCGCGTGCGGCGCACAGGCGCTGGCTCCACAGTTGATGCGTAGCCCTTTCCGGCGGCGGCGGCCGGGTGACAAACAGGGTGACAAAGGCGACACTGTGTCACCCTGTCGTCACCCCCATTTTTGACAATATATTCAAACTGTTGCCGCCCAAAAGCGACAGGTGACACATTCCCCCGCGCCTGCGCTCCCGCCCGCGCGTCCGGCAGACCGCCCCGGCGGCGGAATCCCGCCATCGCGTGCCTGACCCGGCGGCCTTGTGCCCTGCACGGAAAGGGCGCGGTATGTTCGAACAATTCGCGCATGCCGGCATGATACAAGATGTGGCGATATGTAGGAAAGCGTCGAGGCGAGACGCCGGGGACATCCGCTCATCCTGAGCTTGTCGAGCCGAAGGCGACCGTAGGTCAACGATTGCGTGTCCCCGTCCGATGGCGCAGACCGGGTGAAATTGGATGCGGAGGAATGGATGATGAGCTTGGGGATTATACCAACCGCCCATTGCGCCGACTCTGCCCCCCTCCCCTTTGGGGGAGGGGCCGGGGGTGGGGTTTATCCGGCAAACGCTGCGCTCTACTGATAGACCCCACCCTACCCCTCCCCTCAGACGCAGTTGAGCGCAGCTCAACAGGAGGGGCTTGAGCCGACCTTGCCGGGTCATTTCATCGGGCGCTTGGTATTATTGCACCTGTCAACGTAATTCCGTAATTCTGTGTCACCGCCGTAATTTCATCACCGTAATTTGTGAGGAATTGTATGACCGACATTGCCAGTGCCGACCCCGTGCTCAAAGCCGCCTGGGACCGCTATTACCGTGAACTGGAAGTATCGCGCCAGGCGATCGAGGCGAGCGACCAGTTCCAGGCCGTGCCGCGCCAGCGGGCCAAGGGCTATCACGCACTGATGGAAATGCAGGCGATGGCCTATAACTTTGCCGTCGCACCGCGTCTGGCCTTTCCGCGGATTTTCAGCGAAACCGCATGGCAGACCGAAATCTACACCATGGGCGGCAACGGGCCGGATTTCGCCTACAAGACCTTGTTCATCGACGGAAAGGCGGAATACCGCCTGACCGGGAATATCCGCGACAGCCGTGTTCTGCTTGCTCAACTTTCGGGCGCGCTTCCCGGATCCGAAGGGCTGAAGGCTGCCCGCAACTATGATTTCATCGATTTTGCGGTGAACGCGGACGGATCATTCGAGGTCTGCCTCAGCGCGCGGCCGCAGCCGGGCAACTGGATCGAACTTGATCCCGAAGCGCCCTATCAGTGGATCCTCTTCCGTCCGACGGTTGATGGCTGGGAGTCGCGCCTGCCGGACCTCGAGATCGAGCGGACCAGCCTGCTGGCACCGGGTGCCTATGATGCAGACGAGTTTGATCCTGCCGCCATTGCCCGCCGCCTCGACATGGCGACAGGCTGGCTGCGGTACATGACCAACGAATGGGTGATCAATTTCTACCAGCGCGTTTATCGCAACGCCGGGGGACCGAACGAGTTCAAGGTGATCGGCAAGGAGATTTCCGGCGAAGTGGGCAGCCCCTCGGCAGAATACCTGCTTGCTGCCTATGAAGTGCAGCCGGATGAAGCGCTGCTGATCGAGATGCCCGACACGCCCGGCGGCGCTTACTGGGGCTTGCAGATCTTCGACGTCTGGCTGCGCTCGCTCGATTTCCGCACGCGCCAGACCGGCCTCAACGGCACGCAGATCCGTACCGACAGCGATGGCAAGGTCCGTGTCGTTCTTTCCAGTCGCGATCCCGGAATCGCCAATTGGCTGGATGCGGGCGAATACGACATCGGACAGGTCCTGTTCCGCAATTACCGCACGCTCCATTCCACCGAGCCGCAGATCCACCGGATCAGATTCGAGGACCTGTCCGCACACCTGCCTGCCGATGTGGTGCGGATGACCCCCGAAGAGCGCGCCGACGAGCTTTGCGCCCGGCGCGATGCCTATCGCCTGCGTCACGGCGAATAGGCACCTTTCCAGTCAGATTGAAGCACAGCCACTGTTTCTGAGATAGTTTGCGCATTTCTGCGTCGCAAGGCATCGAGGAGTGATCCGATGGCAGGGTCGAACGGGGACACGTAATAGCATGTCCGGAATTCCTTGAAGTGACTTCGTTCGTGGCCTTGAAGGGGGCGGGAATTGCTAATTAGTATAGTGTCCCCGGAATTGGTGCCGGACCACAACCTCCCCACCACTGCGCGGCGCGATGCCGCCGGCCGACATATCCCCATCGCCGATGCTGAGAGTGCGGCCCAGCTCGCCGCGCTGGAGCGCAACGCCCCCCACTTCGGCATCCGCTACATCGGCGATTCCGACCTTGAACAGGGTATCGTCCATGTCGTCGGCCCCGAACAGGGCTTCTCGCTGCCCGGCGCGACCATCGTCTGCGGTGACAGTCACACCTCCTGCCACGGCGGGCTGGGCGCGCTGGCTTTCGGCATCGGCACCAGCGAAGTCGAGCATGTGCTGGCAACGCAGACGCTGCTGCTCAAGCAGTCGAAGACCATGGAAGTGCGGGTCGAAGGCATGCTGCCCCCCGGCATCAGCCCCAAGGACCTGGTGCTGCACATCATCGGCGTGATCGGCACCGCCGGCGGCACCGGCCATGTCATCGAATTTCGCGGCCCCGTGTTCGAAGCCATGAGCATCGAGGGCCGGTTGACCGTTTGCAACATGGCGATCGAAGGCGGCGCGCGCTCCGGCCTGATCGCTCCCGACGAAGCGACCTTCGCCTACCTCAAAGGTCGTCCCTATGCGCCCCAGGGTGCGGATTGGGATAATGCCCTGGCCTGGTGGAAGGCGCTTCCCACCGATCCCGGCGCGGCGTTCGACAAGTCGGTGGTGATCCAGGCGTCCGACATCGAACCCACCGTCACCTGGGGCACCAGCCCCGAGGATACCGTCGCCATCGGCGGCAAGGTCCCCGCCCCGGAAAGCTTCGCCGACCCCTCCAAGCAACAGGCCGCCCGCGTCAGCCTTGACTACATGGGGCTGACCCCCGGCACGCCGATGGCTGAGATCGAGGTGCAGAACATTTTCATCGGCAGCTGCACCAACAGCCGCATCGAAGATCTGCGCGCAGCGGCCGCAGTGCTCAAGGGCCGCCACAAGGCGGCGAATGTGAAATGGGCCATCGTCGTGCCCGGTTCGGGCCTGGTCAAGGCGCAGGCCGAGGCTGAGGGGCTGGACAAGGTGTTCACCGACGCGGGCCTCGAATGGCGCGAACCGGGCTGCTCGGCATGCCTCGGCATGAACCCCGACAAGGTGCCGCCGGGCGAACGCTCGGCCAGCACCAGCAATAGGAACTTTACTGGACGGCAAGGACCGGGGGCAAGGACGCATCTGGTGAGCCCGGCGATGGCGGCGGCGGCCGCGGTTACGGGGCGGTTGACCGATGTGCGGGAGTTGACCTGACCAGAATTTCGCATAAATTGGTCTGAATGGATATCCGCGCCACAGAATTCTCGCTTGCCGATGCCAAGGCGCGGCTGTCGGAACTCGTGCAGCGCGCGGAAGCCGGCGAAGAAATCACGATCAAGCGGCACGGCAAACCGGTGGCGCGGCTGTCTCCGCTCAACAGCACAGTTCGCGACAAGGAAGCGCTCAAGCGCTCTTGGATCGAATGGTTCGCTTATCGGGATGCCAACAACATTATGCTTGGCCCCGATCTGACCATCGATGACCTGCTCGCCGATACGCGGGGCTGATGACAATCGTCATCGACGCATCGGTTACAGCCGCCTGGCATTTTCGCGACCAGGACATTGATGCGACCCATCGCATCATTTTCCGGGCCATCGACGACGGAGCGCTGGTCCCAAGTTACTGGCAGTTCGAAACGGCCAACGCGCTTCTGGTTGGCCTGCGGCAAGGGCGAACAACGGCTGATGCGGTTGCGCAGTTTTCCAGCCAGTTGCGCAATTTCCCGCGAGACGAACACCAGTTTGGCCAACACGAGGCCTTCGAAACGGTTCTGCCCCTCGCCGAGCGGTTCACTCTGAAGATGTTCGACGCTGGGTATCTGGCGCTGGCGCAGCGGCTGGGCATTCCGCTTGCCACTTTCGACCGCAATCTGGCCGATGCGGCGCGGAGTGAAGGTGTCGAAGTGCTGGGGCTTGCGGGTTAACGTCAGGCACCGCAACCTGCGTCAGGCAAACCAAAAATGGCCTCAACCCATGCTTTTGGTCGCGACCAGCGCTTCGTGCGAAACGCCCAGCGCCTGCGCCAATTCGTAGATTGAAACAATTGTCGGGTTGCGCCTACCGCGCTCCAGACTGCTGATATATTGCTGGCTGAAGCCCGAGCGCTCAGCAAGTTCCTCCTGCGTCATGCCAGCGGCAAGCCGCACCCGCCTGATGTTCTCCCCGACGAGTGCGCGCATGTCCATGCGCCACGCATTGACACTGCGGCAAGGTGAGGTTTATCAACTATAGTATGTATTTATAATGCGAAGGCTTGGAGGGTAATGCTGCTGATTGACCATTACGTTGGAAAAAGCACGATTTATGGCCTCGGCGTCTTTTCTGCCGAATTTATCCCAAAAGGCCAGAAAGTCTGGGAGTTCCATTCAGCAATAAATCGAATTGTTTCGCGAGCTGATCTCGAAGATCTTCCGCGATATGTGCGCTCTCTCATTGAAGCACGATCTGAATATATAATGGAAGAAAGAGCCTTCCTGACTTCCCTCGATGGCGATCAGTTCGTCAACCATTCAGACAATCCGAATACTTATAAGAGCGGTGAGGAGTGGTTTGCAGCGACAGACATACATCCGGGCGATGAGGTCACTTGCGACTACAGGCAGACGCTGGTCCTCGGCTATGATCCGGAAACTGGCAAACCGCACAATTCGCCGCGACCGCCTGTGAGATGACGCCGCCCAACACACTACCGATCCTCGTTGTAGTCGCAGCCGCAACCTGGGTAGGCGACTACTTCATCAAGACCGCCGCCCTTTCAACAGCGGGCATCCACAACCCCCGCCTCGCCATTGGAGCGATTGTCTATGGCCTCACCGCAATAGGATGGTTCTTCCTGATGCGCAGCCACTCGCTCGCGATGGTCGCTGTCATCTTCACTGCGATGACTACCGTGGTGCTGGCAGGCATGGGATACTTCCTGTTCGATGAGGGATTTCGTGCTCGGGATGGCATCGGCATAGCGCTCGCTATTCTGGCGCTGACGATCATGTACGAGGGGTGATTGTCAACGCCCTCAAACTAGCTCCAACTGCACCCGCCGCCCCACCAGTGCCGCCGCCCGCTGCAAAGTCTCGACGCGGCAGGGGAATTGCTTCAGATTAACGCGCTTCGTTGAGTGACGAGTGTTTCGAGGTAATCGGGATCGAGATTGGCGCGTTTTCTGCGGACTTTGAGGCTGTGTTTGTCGTTTGGATTGCGGACCATGTTCATGGCGATGTGTTTGACGACGGCCATATTCTGCGGGCCATATCCGGTTCTCAGGCGTGCGAGATCGTCGTGGAAGACGACGTCGAGCACCCAGTGGAGACGGTTTTCGATGCCCCAGTGGGCGCGGACGGCGGCGGCGAAGGCTTGGGGGTCGAGTTTGACGGAAGCGAGATAATAGCGCCGTTCGGTGCTTTTGCGGCCTTCCCGCTCGACATGATTTTCGACCATTGCGATCATCGCGAGATGGGGGAAATGGGGTTCGTCGGTGTAACGGCGGTCGGAAAACAGCCATTCTGTATGGTGACAGACGCGGTGATGGCGCTCCTCGATGCGGCCATGATCGGCGTCGGTAGTGACGTGGGGCGCAAGGATCATATCGGCGGGCGGGTTGGCAAAGAAGTCCACAACATCCGCGAACAGCGCCGGACGGTTGCCTTTGAGCGCGAGCAGATAATCGCCGCCGCGCTTCACGATGGTCTCGGCAATCGCGGTCTGTGTCCCGATCGCATCGATGGTGACGAGTGCGCCGGTCAGCTCCAACCGTTCGAGCAGCAGCGGGATCGCGGTGATCTCGTTGGATTTTACGTCTACCGCTTCCTGTCCCAGAACCAGCCGCTGACGCGAGGCCCAGGCCGAGACCATGTGCAGCGGCGCGCGACCTTTGCTGCGCGCATGGCTGCGCCGCGAGGTCTTGCCATCAATCGCGATCACATCGGGCGCATCGTCGCGCAGCGCTTCCACCCAAGTGGCAAAGCAGGTTTTGAACAGCTCAGGGTCCAGCGCATTGACGACATCATTGAGTGTATCGTGCGCCGGTATCCCATGCACAAAGGGCAGAAAACGGCGCAGAAAATCGAGCCGGTGCTGACCCCACAGCCTGATCTCGACAAAATCCTCCATCCCCGAAAGCGTTGCGCACAGCACCAGCAACAATACCTCACGAAGCGGATACAAAACCCGCCACTGCTCCCGGTGATCGCGAAGCGCAGAAAAATGATCGAGAATCGAACGGGACGATGGCGATGCAGACATGAACGGCTCCCACAATATGGAGCCTCGTCTGAATCACAACGCCACAATCAACACCAGTCCCGTTCATCTGAAGCGATTGCCCTGCACCCCATAGCGCCAGCCCTTGTCGCCGCCGCCGCCATGGCCTAGGGGCGCGAACCGAAACCCAGAGCCAATTCAGCGGAAATCCAGCCCATGTCCGGTACCGATAAGTCCGAAATCAAGCGCGTCGTCCTCGCCTATTCGGGCGGGCTCGATACCAGCGTCATCCTCAAGTGGCTGCAGGTCACTTATGGCTGCGAGGTGGTGACCTTTACCGCCGATCTCGGCCAGGAGGGCGAGCTGGAGCCTGCCCGCGCCAAGGCGGTGATGATGGGGGTGAGGCCGGAACACATCTATATCGACGATCTGCGCGAGGAATTCGTGCGCGATTTCGTGTTCCCGATGATGCGCGGCAATGCCCGCTACGAGGGCGATTATCTGCTGGGCACTTCGATTGCCCTGCCGCTGATATCCAGGCGACTGGTCGAGATCGCCCGCGAAACCGGGGCCGATGCGGTTGCGCATGGCGCGACCGGCAAGGGCAACGATCAGGTGCGCTTCGAGTTAGGGGTTGCCGCACTGGCCCCCGACATCAAGGTCATCGCTCCGTGGCGCGAATGGGATCTGACCAGCCGCACCGCTTTGATCGCCTGGGCCGAGCAGCACCAGATCCCGGTTCCGAAGGACAAACGCGGCGAAAGTCCGTTCTCGACCGACGCCAATCTGCTGCACACGTCATCGGAGGGCAAGGTGCTCGAGGATCCGTGGGACGAGGTGCCCGACTATGTCTATTCGCGCACCGTCAATCCCGAGGACGCGCCGGACGCTCCCGAATATGTCACGGTCGATTTTGAGCGCGGCGACGGGGTGGCGCTGAACGGGGCGGCGATGTCGCCCGCGACTTTGCTGACCGCGCTCAACGAGCTTGGCCGCAAGCATGGTATCGGCCGGCTCGATCTGGTCGAGAACCGCTTCGTCGGGATGAAGAGCCGGGGGATGTACGAGACGCCGGGCGGCGAGATCTATGCCCGCGCGCATCGCGGCATTGAATCAATCACGCTGGATCGCGGCGCGGCGCATCTCAAGGACGAGCTGATGCCCAAATATGCCGAGCTGATCTACAACGGCTTCTGGTTCGCCCCCGAGCGCGAGATGCTGCAGGCAGCGATCGACCATTCGCAGGCGAAGGTTTCGGGCACGGTGCGGCTCAAGCTCTACAAGGGCATGGCCTCGGTGGTCGGGCGCAAGTCGGCGAACTCGCTTTATTCGGAGCGTCACGTGACGTTTGAGGACGATGCCGGGGCTTACGACCAGAAGGACGCGGCGGGGTTCATCAGGCTCAATGCCCTCCGGTTGCGCCTTTTGGCGCAGAGAGATCGATAGACGCTTAAGGCTGCTGGCGCAGCGGGATCGCTAAACGGTTGCGCCTTTCGGCGCAGAGGAAGCTTTAGACTGTCCACAGGGGATGGCCACTTGTGCACCGGGGAAATGGCCCCCTGTGGATAACCCCGTCATTTTTAGCTTGAACGACTCACCCAACAGGCGCAGTTTGGCTTTGTCGAAAGGGAAGATTTTGACTGACTCTCGAAGGCCTAACCGCCTGAAAGAGAAGGAAGAAACTCAACCCGATCGGGGTGGCAGCGATGCCCGCAGCAGCGTCGGAAAACGCGCTTGGAAAGTCCCTTCGGGATGGCCCCAGCGAACCGCAGATGCAGTGAGTGGCGCGCCGTCATCGGCCGGAACGAATTGGCCCGGATCGAACGACAGGAAAGCAGCGGCTTCGGCCAAAGCGGAACGAAAGTTCGAAAAGGGCAACTGGCAGGGCGCAGAACCGCAAGGGGATGTAGTCAGCCGGGAAACGCAACGAACCGACCTTGGAACCGCCAGGTGGAAGGAGAAGCTTCTCGGAGCCGAACCAACCGCCTGACGGGACCGCACACTGGCGCAATTACGCCGGACGAAGGTTGCCAGCCACGAATGGCCGCAAGGCCGGACAGGGCTGATACCTCTGGAACATATGCAGTGATCGCGTCAGGGTTCACGCCTTGGTCGATCTGGTCCGATGCGACGAGCATCACGATGTAATAGCACCCCCGGTGCGACGGCACACGAGGTGTTCGAACAGCATCACAGCGGCCGGTTGCAGTTCCAGAATGTAGCGCAATCAAGCCTTCGAACGGAAAAGGGTACTGGTGACAGTGGGGCCGGCAGCAATGCCGGCCCCATTTGCGCTTCCGCAGGGGTTAGAACGTCTTGCATCTAATCCGAATCCAGCTTCAAATCTCCGCTCATGCTGAGCTTGTCGAAGCACCTTCGTGCTCAGGTGATACCAATCGCCCATTGCACCGACTCTGCTCCCCTCACCATCAGGGCACGGCTATCGCATATTCCATTTGGTGCCTGTGCATCCCAGTCCCCCTCCCGCTTGCGGGAGGGGTTAGGGGTGGGTCAGTCGGACGAAATCGACGGTTTCGCATCAAATTCAGACTCAACCACCCCCAACCCCTCCCGCAAGCGGGAGGGGAGAAGAAAGGGCAGGTTGGAGTATGCGATAGCCCTGCCCCTCCCCTGAGACGCAGTCGAGCGCAGCTCAGCAGGAGGGGGGGCTCGACAAGCTCAGCATGAGCGGGTCTGGTGCAGATTACGCGCAAGTCGATCCAAGTCTATTTCGCCGATAGCTGACCGCGCACGGCTCCGCCCGGAAACTCGCCGTTGTGGACGTTGACGTAGTAGTTCTGCGGTGCGGCGGCGATGGCTTTGAGTACTTCGCGGTCCATGTCGAGACAGGTGCCGCCGGTCAATTCCAGGGTCGCTACCGGCGGTCCATTGGCTCCGGCCGCACCCGCGTGGATGTGCGCCATGGTCGCTGTGGCGATCGCCTCGGCACTGAGCGAATAGCACAGTTTGCCCGCATCGAGATCGGCCTCGGCTAAGAACGCGCCTTTGCCGTCGCTGTCACCGCCGCCGGTTTCGTTGGCACCGGCCAGATCCGCGGCGAGCCTTGCCGGCACCGCATAGCCGAACACCGGCGATGCCGCGAGAAGCGCACCCAGCAGCACCGGCACAATCGTCTTGCCCTTGTTCATGGCTTTCCCACTCCTGCTTGAAACGACATGACCTTGCAGCCGCCCGCCGATCCTATACCCGGACAGGCCAGACCGGAAGCCAAATGCGACTCACGCCTGCTCCGCATCCCCCCGCCACACCAGCACCGGCTTTCTCGCCGCCTGGGTCTCGTCAAGCCGGCGGCGCGGGGCGAAGTGGGGGGCGCTCTTGAGGCTTTCGTCACCGGCCCGTGCCCGCTCGGCGAGACTGCGCAGCGAGGCGATGAAGCGGTCGAGCCCGGACTTGCTCTCGGTCTCGGTTCGGCTCGACCAGCATCGCGCCATGAACGACCAGCGGGAAATAGACCGTCATCGGGTGAAAACCCTCGTCGATCAGCCCTTTGGCAATGTCCAGCGTCGAGAAGCCCTCGGCAAGGCCGCTGTCGCTGAACAACGCTTCGTGCATGCAGGGGCCGCTGGCAGCGAAGGGCGCGTCGAGCACGTCTTCCAGGCTGCGCAGCACATAGTTGGCGTTGAGCACCGCGTCTTCGGCCACCTGGCGCAGTCCATCCGCGCCGTGGCTGAGGATGTAGGCCAGCGCCCGGGTGAACATGCCCATCTGGCCGTGGAAGGCAGTCATGCGCCCGAAGCTGGCGGGCAGCGCCGAGGCTGCGTCCTCTTCCTCGACCAGCCGCAAGCTGCCATCCGCGCCGCGCATGACGAAGGGCAGCGGCGCGAAGGGTGCGAGCGCCTCCGACAGCACCACCGGCCCCGACCCCGGCCCGCCACCGCCGTGCGGGGTCGAGAAGGTCTTGTGCAGGTTGATATGCATGGCATCGACGCCAAGATCGCCCTGGCCGAACCCGCCCGACGATGGCGTTGAAGTTCGCGCCGTCGCAATAGACATAGCCGCCCGCTGCATGGACCGCGTCCGAGATTGCCTTCATCTCGCTCTCGAACAGCCCGCAGGTGTTGGGATTGGTAATCATCACACCCGCCACATCTGCTCCGAGCCTTGCGGTCAGCGCCGCCAGATCGACCCGGCCTTGCGCCGTCGCGGGGATGTTCTCGACGCTGAACCCGGCGAAGGCCGCCGTCGCCGGATTGGTGCCATGCGCGCTCTCGGGGACGAGGATGACCTTGCGGTCCTCGCCGCGCGCTTCCAGCGCTGCCTTGATCGCCAGCACCCCGCACAGCTCGCCGTGCGCCCCTGCCTTGGGGGTCATGGCGACGGCCTTCATGCCTGTCAGCGCGATCAGCCAGTGCGCCAGCTCGTCGATCACGCCCAGCGCGCCCTGCACGGTTTCCTGCGGCTGCAGCGGGTGGACATCGGCAAAGCCGGCCATCCGCGCGACTTTCTCGTTCAGTCGGGGATTGTGCTTCATCGTGCAGGAGCCGAGCGGGAACGGACCGAGATCGATGGCGTAATTCTGCCGCGAGAGGCGGGTGTAGTGCCGCACGGTCTCGGGCTCGGTCAGGCCGGGCAGCGCCGGGGGGGCCTTGCGCAGGAAGCGCGATAGCGCGGGTAGCGGTGCAGATGCAGGTTCGTCGAAATCGACACCGCATTTGCCCGTCGCGCCCAGTTCAAAGATCAGCGGTTCTTCCAGCGCCAGACCACGATCACCGCTTGAAGTGGCAGTGCCGGAACCACCACCTTCGCCCATTTCGGGACGCCAGCCGGAGGTGTTGAGCGCGTTCATGCCAGCACCTCTTCCAGTGCCTCGGCAAGTGCTTCGATATCCTCGCCGCTGGTGGTCTCGGTGGCGGTGACGAGCAGGCCGTGGTACAGTTCCGGCACGCCGGGATAGAGCCGTCCGAGCGATACGCCGCCCAGCACCTGCCGCTCCGCCAGCCGGTGGACCACCTCGCGGGCATCGCGCTGCAAGATCAAAGTGAATTCGTTGAAGTACACATCATTGAGAACCGTCACGCCCTGCACTTGCGCCAGACGCGAAGCAGCGGCCTGGGCGCGGGTGTGGTTGAGCCCGGCCAGCCGCGCCAGCCCCTCCCCGCCGAGAAGGGTCATGTGAATACTGAATGCCAGTGCACAAAGCCCTGAATTGGTGCAGATATTGCTGGTCGCTTTCTCGCGGCGGATATGCTGCTCGCGGGTCGAAAGAGTCAGCACGAAGCCGCGTTTTCCATCGGCATCCACAGTTTGTCCACAGAGTCTTCCCGGCATCTGGCGCACGAATTTTTCGTTGCAGCCGAACAGTCCGAGATATGGCCCGCCGAAATTGAGCCCGACCCCGAGCGACTGCCCCTCGCCCACGACAATGTCCGCGCCGAGATGCCCCGGCGCCTCCAGCAGGCCCAATGCAACCGGCTCGGTCACCACCGCAATCAGCAGCGCGCCCTTGGCATGGGCAGCCTCGGCCACGGCAGCGAGATCGGGGATGCGACCGAGAATGTCGGGATATTGCACGACGACGCAGGCGGTTTCGTCGTCTATCGCGGCGATAACTTCGGCATCGTCGGGCTCGGCTTCAAGCTTTGGCGCGCTTGTCATCAGCACATCGCCGGTGAAGCGCGCCATCGTCTGCGCGGTCGAGACGTAGTGCGGATGCAATCCGGCGGAAAGCACCGCGCGTTTGCGCCGGGTCACGCGCCCGGCCATGGTAATCGCCTCCCAGCAGGCAGTCGAGCCATCGTACATCGAGGCGTTGGCGATATCGGTGCCCAGGAGCCGCGCGACCTGGGTCTGGAATTCGAACAGCACCTGCAGCGTGCCCTGGGCGATTTCGGGCTGGTAAGGCGTGTAGGAAGTGAGGAATTCGCCGCGCTGGATCAGGTGATCGACACTGGCCGGGATGTGATGGCGATAGGCCCCTGCGCCGATGAAAAACGGCGCGGTGCCTGCGGCCAGATTCTGCCCCGCCAGCCTTGCCATATGCCGCTCCACCGCCATTTCGCTGGCGTGGAGCGGAAGTCCGGCAATGGGTCCGGGCAGCCGGGACTCGGCGGGGACATCGGCGAACAGCGCGTCGACACTGTCCGCACCGATGACGGCGAGCATCTGGCCGCGGTCGTCTGCTGTAAGGGGAAGGTAGCGCATCAATACTCCGTCAGGCCAACCAGAATTTCCAAACCAACCCCGCTCACC
This sequence comes from uncultured Alphaproteobacteria bacterium, assembly GCA_963791765.1. GTDB lineage: Bacteria > Pseudomonadota > Alphaproteobacteria > Sphingomonadales > Sphingomonadaceae > Novosphingobium. Next base: position 490,285 of record CAWBTL010000001.1, on the reverse strand, counting down.
CTGAGCTTGTCGAAGGGCGTGGCGCTACGTTCGACCGTGGCGCAGCATCCTTCGACAGGCTCAGGATGAGCGGGCATCTATGCATTTTCCTAAAGCCCCGCGACGTATGCATCATAGGCGGCCCGGTCCATTAGCCCCCCCAACTCGCCGGGATCAGACAGCGCGATGCGGAACAGCCAGCCGCCGCTCTCCGCCTCGCTGTTGACAAGCTCAGGCGCGTCGGCGAGCGCGGCGTTGGCCTCGCTGACCGTGCCGCTGACCGGGCAGAACACATCGGCGGCGGTCTTTACCGAATCGACCACTGCCGCTTCGTCGCCGCGCTTCAGGGTGCGGCCGGGTTCAGGCAGTTCGACGAAAGTGATATCGCCAAGCTGGGTCTGGGCAAAGAAGGTGATGCCGACGGTGCCGACGTCGCCTTCAACATCGATCCATTCGTGGTCCTCGGTGAAATAACGGGTCATCTGGGGCTCCTCAGCGGTGATAGCGGTGGGGGACGAAGGGCATGGAGACGACCTTGGCGGCGAGCCGCTTGCCACGCACGTCGAGTTCGAGCGCCGTACCGGGCGCGGCAAGCGCAGCTTCGACGTACGCCATGGCGATGGGGTGCTGCAGACTGGGTGAGAAGCCGCCCGAAGTAACGCGGCCAACCTCGCGATCTCCGGCAAATACAAGTGCCCCTTCCCGCGCGGCCATGCGGCCTTCGAGCGCGAGGCCGACGCGGGCAACGGGCGCGCCTGCGGCCAGCAGCTTGAGTACCCGGTCCGCGCCCGTAAACCCGGCCTGCTCGCGGCGGCGCTTCGAAATGGCGAAGGCGAGTCCGGCGCTGACCGGGTCGGTTTCCTCGCTCAGATCGTGACCATAGAGCGGCAGCCCCGCCTCCAGCCGCAGCGAATCGCGCGCGCCGAGGCCGATGGGCTTGACCTCCGGCTCAGAACACAAAGCTTCGGCCAGCGCGGCGGCATGCTCGCCGGGCAAGGAAATCTCGAAGCCGTCCTCGCCGGTGTAGCCGGAGCGGCTGATGCCGAGTGGCACGCCGTTCCAGACGAACGCGCCAGCCTGCATGAAAGTCAGCGCCGCCGCATCCGGCACCAGCCGCGCCAGCGCATCCGCCGCCTTGGGTCCTTGCAGCGCGAGCAGCGCCTGCTCGTCGAGATGGGTCAGGGTGATTGCGTCGGGCAGATGCTCGCGCAGATGGCCGATGTCCTCCCATTTGGTCGCGCCGTTGACCACCAGATAGGCGTGATCGCCCACATTGGTGACCATCAGATCGTCGAGGATCCCGCCGTCGTCGTTCAGCAGCAGCGAATAGCGTACCCGGCCCGGCTTCAGCGCGGAAATGTCGCCCGGCAGCAAGGCCTCGAGCGCCTCGGCCCAGCCCTCACCCGAAACCTCCAGCTGGCCCATGTGCGACACATCGAACAGCCCGGCGCTTTCCCGCGTCCACAGATGTTCGGCGATGATCCCCTCATACTGCACTGGCATGAAGTAGCCGGCGAACTCGACCATCCGCCCGCCCTGTGCGTAGTGCCAGGCGTCGAGCGGCAATGCCAGCACCTCGGCCGGAATTTCATCGCCATCGATATCGGAATTTCCGCTCACAACACATAGCTCCGCACAGCATGGCACACCATTCAGGTGCCCCCTCTGTCACGGAAACCTGAGAGCTTTCCCCCGGCCATCGGCCCGGGGTTACCCCTTCGGCGGGCAGCTTGCGCCACCTCTTTCCAGAGCATCGCTATTGACCCACGCGGTCCGTTGGCCTGAGAGATTCCGGGGCGGTTGCTCCTTCGGCGCCCTTTGACCCGGAATGTCCGGATCGCAGGGACTCTCCCGCGCAGTCAGCGACGTTTCCGAAATGGGATCAGCGCTTCGGCAAGTCAATCGAAAACCGGCGATTATCCCCCATGCCTGCGGATTGCGCGGCGCATGGCGTCATAGTCATGGATGAAGCGCCCGCCCGCTTTTTCCTGCGCCAGGGCCAGAATCGCCCGGGCGACCATGTCGGCCCTGATCGATCGATACTTGCGGCGATCCCCGTGGAGCAGCAGGTCGGCCAGCGGGCTCGCCAGCATTGCCAGGCGTTCGGCCACGCGGGTTTCGCCGCGCGGTCCGCGCAGCAGGCCGGGACGGACGATATCGAGCCGCTGCAGGCCGAGCTTGCCCAGCGCCACCTCCAGCTCGCCTTTGACGCGCAGGTAGAAGCTGCGGCTTGCCGTGTCGGCCCCTACCGACGAGACAACGATGACATGCCCGGTCCCCGCCGCCTTGGCGGCGCGGGCACATTCCAGCACCAGTTCGTAATCGATGGCGCGGAACGCCGCTTCGTCCTTGCCCGCCTTGCGCCAGGTCGTGCCCAGCGCGCAGACCAGCACCTGCGCCTGTGCGGCGACGATCACTTCCGCCCAGTCGACCGGATCGGCGACCCGCAAAACCATCCGCGCGCCAGCTGGCAGCAGCACCTCGCGCCGGGAAATCGCGGTGAGTGCAAATTCCGGGCGGCCAACCGCCTGCTCGATCAGCCGCGAACCGATCAGCCCGGTCGATCCGACCAGGCAAATGCCGAGCGGATCAGACATTGCGCAGACCCTCAAGCTCGCGGCCGTAGATTTGCTCGTGGCAGCGTATGGCAAAGCGATCGGTCATGCCGGCGATGTAATCGGCGACGTGGCGGCTGCGCTCGGGCTCGAAGCCGGGCAGCCGGTCGATCCACTCCTTTTCCATCAAGACCGGGTCCTGCGAATAGGCCGCAAACAATTCGGCGATGACCGAGCGGGCGCGCGAGGCGGTCGCCAGCTGTTCGGGGTGGTAATAGAGCTTCTCGTACATGAAGCGCTTGAAATGGCGCTCACCCTCTTCCATCGCGGGCGAGAAGCAGGCGCTGGCCTGGCCGGCGCTGCGCACATCCGCGGCACTGGTCATGCCCCTGGTGCGGCGGCGGGTCTCGTCGAGAACATCGTTGACCATCAGCCCGATCTGGCTGCGGATCAGCTCACGCAGCTGCCGGTCACGCGGAGCACCAGGGAAGCGGCGTTCGACCTCGCGCCACTGGTCGGCGAGAAATGGCTGCGCCAGCAGCTCGTCCAGCACCAGGATCCCGGCGCGCAAGCCATCGTCGATGTCGTGGTTGTCATAGGCGATATCGTCGGAGATCGCCGCGACCTGGGCTTCGAGCGAGGGCCAGCTGCGCAGATCCATCGGGAACGCGGCGTCAAGTTCAGCCAGCGCCCAGTTCACCGTATTCGCAGGGCCGTTGTGCTTGGCCAGCCCCTCCAGCATTTCCCAGCTGAGGTTGAGCCCGTCATGTTCGCAATAGGGCGATTCGATCCGCATCACCGTGCGCAGGCAATTGGCGTTGTGATCGAAGCCGCCATGTGCGGTCAGCGCCGCGTTGAGCGCCTCTTCCCCGGCGTGGCCGAACGGCGGGTGGCCGATATCGTGCGCCAGCGCCAGCGCCTCGGTCAGATCCTCGTCGAGCCCCAGCGCCCGGGCAATCACCCGCGCGATCTGGGCGACTTCGAGGCTGTGGGTCAGCCGCACCCGGTAGTGGTCGCCGTCGGGAGCGATGAATACCTGGGTCTTGTAGCGCAGCCGGCGGAAGGCGATCGAATGGATGATGCGGTCGCGGTCGCGCTGGTATTCGCTGCGCGGCCCCCGCGCGATTGCGCCCTCCAGCGCGAATTCGCGTCCGCGCGATTGCGCGGGATCGGAGGCGAAGCGGGCGCGGGTCAACCCAATATCCACTCCACCGCCGCATCGGCGTGAATACGGGTGCAATCGTAGATCGGCAGGACATTGGCATCGGTATCCACGATCATCTCCAGCTCGGTGCAGCCCAGCACAATCGCCTGCGCCCCGTCCTGTTCCAGGTTGGTGATGATCGTCTTCAGCTCGCGTTCGGACTGGCGACTGGCCTTGCCGAAGATCAGCTCCTCATAGATGATCCGGTCAAGCGTATCGACGAAAGCCATTTCCGGGGGCAGCAGCTCGATATCGCGGGCGATCAGTTTCTGGCGGTAGAAGCTTTCGACCATGACATTGCGCGTGCCCAGCAGCGCGACCTTGCGGGTGCCGCCGCCGGCCATGCGCTCGCCCACGCAATCGGCGATGTGGATGATCGGCACCGCGACGGCAGCGGCGACCTCATCGTAGACCTTGTGCATCGAATTGGCGCCGATAATGATTGCGCTCGCGCCTGCCGCTTCGAGCCTTACGGCCGAATCCTTGAGGATTTCCGCGGCGCGGCTCCAGTCGTCGGCGGTGGAGAGCCGGGCCATATGCGAAAAATCGAGGCTCTCGATCAACATCGGCGCGCTGGCATGCTTGCCTTCGCGCGCCTGGACGCCGCGGTTGATGTGTTCGTAATAGGTCCGGGTGGAATACCAGCTCATGCCGCCGATCAGGCCGAGTTTGCGCAAGATTGTGTCCTTTCGGGGAAGTGCTGCCGATAGCCTCTGCCAAGAGCAGGCTTAGCCGCCGATGCGGCTACCGTGCAAGACCGGTGCTGCACAGCGCCGCGGAACTTGCGGTGACCGCCAGCGCCTCATTATCGCCGACCCGCTGCACCGCCGCGATATAATCGGCGACCGAGCGCTTCTCGCCCTTGAGCTTTTCGAGTTTGCGCAGCTGGGCGATGCTGAGCTCGTCGGTCATGCGCTCAGCCATGCAGGCGGCAGTGGACCTGGACAGCCCGGCCTCGATCAGCGCGGTCTCGACACGGCCCTCGGCGAGTTTGGAGACGCAGCCGCCTGCGGCCAGCGCCGCTGCGAGCATGATCATCCGGCGCATCAGTGCTGGAGCGCCTTGACGATATCCTCGACCATCTTCTTGGCATCGGCGAGCAGCATCATCGTCTGGTCCATGTAGAACACGTCATTATCGACGCCGGCATATCCCACCCCGCCCATTGAACGCTTGATGAACATGATGGTCTTGGCCTTGTCGACATCGAACACCGGCATGCCGTAGATCGGACTCGACTTGTCGGTCTTGGCCGCCGGATTGACGACATCGTTGGCGCCGATGATGAACGCGACGTCGGTCTGGGCGAATTCGCTGTTGATATCCTCCAGCTCGAACACTTCCTCATAGGGCACGTTGGCTTCGGCCAGCAGCACATTCATGTGTCCGGGCATTCGGCCTGCCACGGGATGGATGGCGTATTTGACCCGCACCCCTTCCGCCTTGAGCCGGTCGGCCATCTCGCGCAGCACATGCTGCGCCTGGGCGACAGCCATGCCGTAGCCGGGAATGATGATGACCTGCTCGGCCTCCTTGAGCAGGAATGCGGCGTCTTCGGCGCTACCGCGCTTCCACGGGCGCTGTTCCTTCGCCTCCCCGCTCGCACCTTCCTCGACGCCGAAGCCTCCGGCGATCACCGAAATGAAGCTGCGGTTCATCGCCTTGCACATGATGTAGCTGAGGATCGCGCCCGACGATCCGACCAGTGCTCCGGTAATGATCATCGCGGTGTTGTGCAGGGTAAAGCCCATCGCCGCGGCCGCCCAGCCCGAATAGGAGTTGAGCATCGACACCACCACCGGCATGTCCGCCCCGCCGATCGGGATGATCAGCAGGAAGCCGATGACGAAACTGAGTGCGGTGACAGTCGCGATCACCCACAGGCCCTGATCCCGGGTGAACCAGCCGATCAGGCCGATGATCGCGATGATCGTGCCCAGATTGATGATATGCCGTGCGGGCAGCATGATCGGCGCGCCGCTCATATTGCCGTTGAGCTTGGCAAAAGCGATCACCGAGCCCGAGAACGTGATCGCGCCGATGGCGATGCCCAGCCCCATCTCGATGCGGCTGAGCGGATCGATCAGGCCATCTGCCGCGAGAATATGGAACGCGCCCGGATCGAGGTAGGCCGCCCAGCCGACCAGCACCGCCGCCAGTCCGACAAGACTGTGAAACGCCGCCACCAGCTGCGGCATGTCGGTCATCTTGATGCGCCGCGCGGTGATGAGGCCAATTGCCCCGCCGATCGTGATGGCTCCCAGCACCTTGGCCAGAACTACCAGATCGGCCTGCGTCGGCCGGGGCCACCAGTGGCCCGGCGGGATCGGGGCCTGGGTCAGCATGGTGGTCAGAATGGCTATGCCCATGCCGGCAATGCCCATCCGGTTGCCGCGCTGCGAAGTCCGCGGCGAGCTCAGCCCGCGCAGCGCCAGAATGAACAACACGCCAGAAACCAGGTAGGCGACCAGCGCCCAGGGCGGCAGGTTGACTTTCTCCATCAGACTTTGCTCCCCTCACCAGCGGGTGACGGGGCGGGGCGGTCTTTCTTCTTGTACATGGCCAGCATCCGCGCTGTCACCGCAAAGCCGCCAAAAATATTGACGCTCGCCATGGCAACGGCCGTCAGCCCCAGCCAGCTGGACAGCCCCGCCCCCGCCGAAGCCGCCGCAATCAGCGCGCCGACGACGATTACGGAAGAGATGGCATTGGTGACCGACATCAACGGCGTGTGCAACGCCGGGGTGACCGACCACACGACGTAATAGCCCACGAAGCAGGCGAGGGTGAAGATGGAGAGGATTGAGATGAAGTCCATTTAGCTTTCCAACTGAAATCCTCCCCCCCTGGGGGAGGTGTCGTGAACGGAGTAGACGCCGGAGGGGATCAGTCATGAGCAAGGGACCCCCACCGTCAGCTCTGCGGGCTGCCACCTCCCCCAGAGGGGGAGGATTTCAGCAGGACTCAAAAATCCTCCCCCTCTGGGGGAGGTGGCAGGCGCGAAGCGACTGTCGGAGGGGGTCACAAATAGCCCCCTCACCCGAGCAACCTCCCGTTCACAACCTTGCCGCCCTGCGTCAGCCGAACCGCATCGCCGATCTCCTCGTCGAGCACCGGCCGCCCCGCATCCTTGTCCCAGAACGCCGACAGGAAGTTGTACAAATTCCGCGCATAAAGTGCCGAGGCGTCTGCTGCCAGATGCGCCGGGGTGTTGGAGAACCCCATGATCTTCACCCCGTGCCGCACCACCACCTCATCAGCCACCGAACCTTCGACATTGCCGCCCTGAGTCACCGCGAGATCGAAGATCACGCTGCCCGGCTTCATTGTCGCGATCTGGGCGTCGGTTACGAGGGTCGGTGCCTTTTTGCCCGGTATCAGTGCCGTGGTGATGACGATATCCTGCTTGGCGATATGCGCCGAAACCAGCTCCGCCTGGGCCTTCTGATACTCGGTCGACATCTCGGTGGCATAGCCGCCCGCACCCTCGCCCTCGATCCCGGCGACGTTCTCGACGAACACCGGCTTGGCCCCCAGCGACAGGATCTGCTCCTTCGTTGCGCTGCGCACATCGGTGGCGGAAACTTGCGCGCCCATGCGCCGCGCGGTGGCGATGGCCTGCAGCCCCGCCACGCCCACACCCATCACGAACACCCTCGCCGCGCTGACGGTGCCGGCCGCGGTCATCATCATCGGCAAGGCCCGGCCATAGCTGTTCGCCGCGGCGATCACCGCCATATAGCCCGACAGGTTGGACTGGCTGGAGAGCACATCCATCGGCTGCGCGCGGGTGATGCGCGGCATGAATTCCATTGCCAGCGCCTCGTACCCGGCCTTGGCATAGGCCTCGATCAGTCCGGCCTGCCCGAACGGATCGAGCGCGCCGACGATCCAGGCGCCCGGCTTCGCACCCTTCAGCAGCGCCGAATCGGGACCCTGCACGGCCAGCACGATATCTGCGTCCTTGATTGCCGCGCCGGCCGAATCCATTTTCGCCCCTGCCCCGGCATAATCGGCATCCGGAATCGAAGCGCCCGCCCCAGCCCCGGCTTCCACCCGCACCTCTGCGCCCAGCGCGACAAATTTTCCCACCGTCTCCGGCGTGGCGGCGACACGGCTTTCCCCGCTCGCCCGTTCCCGCAGAACGGCGATTCGAAGCAATTCGGCCATTTTCAGGTCAGGCAATCAGCAGGACGACGACTATCGCGATGATGGCAACCACCCCCATCGACCACTTCAACATCGTGATGAACCCGCCGTAGGTCTGCTCCGCAGCCTTCAAATCGTTGACCGATGTCATGGTATCAATTCCCGTTCGCGCTAAAAAAATTCTTCAGACGGCGCTTCCCTACCGTTCTGTTCATCTCTGCTCAAGGCCTTAGCCTTAATCGGGTCTTTACCTGATCGCATTATGAACAGCTGCGATAGTCACACAGGTACGGGGCACAACAGAAATATCATGCCGGAGCTCGAGCAACGCCTGCTCATGCTGATTGACGATGAACCGGCCCAGTGCCGGTTGATCACGGCGCTTGCCTCGCGCGAGGGCTGGCGAACGATCGTTGTGCGCGATTCTGAATCGGCCATTGCCATGCTGGGCACCCGTCAGGGCATGCAGCTCGGCGCGATCATTCTCGACCAGTGGGTTCCGGGTGACGACGCCTGCGCGCTGATCGCCGAACTCAAGGCACGCCGTCCCGCCCTGCCGATCCTGATGCTGACGACCAGCGCTTCGCCGCTGCTGGCGGTGGAGGCCATTCGCGCCGGGGCAACTGACTATCTGGTCAAGCCGGTCGCCCCCGACCGGCTGATGCAGGCCTTGCGCGCTGCCACCATCCGCGAAGCCGCGCGCGACGAACTCGCACCGCTCACCGAGAAAATGCAGTCCAACCCCGATTTTGAATCGATGATCGGGGCTGCTCCCACTTTCCGCGCGGCACTGGCTGTCGCCGCCAAGACCGCGCGCAGCCATGGCCCGGTGCTGATCGAGGGCGAAACCGGCACCGGCAAGGAAATGCTGGTGCGCGCGATGCACGCTGCCTCACCGCGCGCCAAGTTGCCGCTGCGCATGGTCAACATCGGAAGCACGCCTGCCAACTCGATCGAATCGGTTTTGTTCGGGCATGAGAAGGGCGCCTTCCCCGGCGCCTTCGACCGGCAGATCGGCGCGATCCAGCACTGCGACGGCGGCACCCTGGTGATCGACGAGATCGACCGGCTGCCGCACTCCGCCCAGCAACGGCTCGCCGAATCGCTGGCGCGCGGCGATGTCCGCCCGATCGGGGCCAAGCACAGCTTCAAGGTCGATGTCCGGCTGATCGCTGCCAGCAATTTCAATCTCAAAGAGATGGTCGAGGCCGGCCTGTTCCTGCCCGAACTGCTCACCGCGATCGCTGGGGCGACTGTTTCGCTGCCGCCGCTGCGCGAGCGCCCGGGCGATATCGCCGCACTGTCGCGCCAGTTCCTCGCCCGCATCGGTGATCAGCCGGGGCTGCGATCGCTGGGGATTACTGACGGCGCACTGGCGCTGCTGGCCGCCTATGACTGGCCGGGCAATGTCCGACAGCTGCAGGCAGTGTTGTTCCGCGCCGCAGTTTTTTGCGACGGCGACGCGCTGACTGCGCAGGATTTTCCGCAGCTGTCCAACATGCTCGGCACGGGCCAGATGCAGGCGGGCGGTCCGATCCCCGAAAGCGCAGGGGTTATGCTGTATACGGCGGACGGCAATTTGCGTCCGCTCGAGGAAATCGAAGCCGACGTCATCCGACTTGCCATCGGCCATTATCACGGCCGCATGACCGAAGTCGCCCGCCGGCTCGGCATCGGCCGCTCAACTCTGTATCGCAAGCTCACCGAACTCGGAATTGACAACGCCGCCTGATTGGTCCGGATTGCTCTCCTGACCGGGAGGGACTGCGTGACCGAATTGACCGAAACCGGGCGCCTCGCCGCCATTGAGGCCATCCGCAACCTCAAGGCCGTGTACTGGCGCGGGGTCGATCAGTCCGATGCCGCCCTCGTCCGCTCGATCCTCGCCGAGGACTGCGTGCTCGACTATCGCGGCTGCTGTACTGATCCCACCAGCGGTGTCGATTTCCTTCCCGAAATGAATATCGTCATGCAGGGCCGCGATACATGGCAGGCCCAGGCGCTCGACGGTTTCGTGACCTCGCACCAGGGCCATCAGGCCGAAATCGAAGTGACCGGGCCGGACAGCGCGCAGGCGATCTGGGCCTTCACTGACCGGTTCTTCTACCCCCCCGGCATGAAATATAGCCGCCTGACCGGCTATGGCTATTACAACGAGACCTTTACGCGCGAGGCCGACGGCTGGAAGCTGGCGACAACGCGGATTACCCGGCTGTGGGTGGAGGCGAGCTGAGGGGACCTACCGCAGGGCCAGCGGCAGTTCGTGTTCCGCAAGGCGCTCGCCTTCGCCACCGCGCACGGAAAAGCCCAGTTTGCGGTGTTTCCAGTCGATTTCGATCAGGCCGAAATTCACCGCGCCGATCATGCGGCTGCGGCGCAGCGGATCGGGCTCGATATCGGTCATATCCGCCCCCATTGGCGAGTTGAGCGACGAGGAGGTGATCTCCCACAGTTCTTCGCCCGGCGTTTCTTCGCCCCGGGCTCCGTGATCAGACCGCAATGAATAGGTCGCGCCGGAATGGCGGTCGCCCGAAAGCAGCAGCAACGCGCCGCCCTGACGCCGTCCCAGTGCGGTCAGCAAGCGGCTGCGCTCGCCGGAGAAATTGCTCCAGCTTTCGAAATGATGCGCGGTGGTGAGCACCTGGATCGACGATACGATCAGCCGCAACTCGGCGGGCCGGGCCAGTTCGGCTTCGAGCCAGCGCCACTGTTCATCGCCCAGCACGCTTGCGTCGCTGCTGTCATCGGGCATACTTGTGCCCAGCGGCGGGCGGACCTGCTGCCACGGCATCATCTTGATCGGACTGCGAAAGAAGCGCGTGTCGAGCATCACGATCTGCACCCGCCGCCCTCTGGGTCCAAAGATCGCGCTGTCATAGACGCCGGGGCGCGAGCGGACCGCCAGCGATGCGTTCCAGAAATGCTCGAAGATCGCCTCTGACCATTCGCGGAAGACATAATTCCGCCCGCCGTCGTTGATGCCAAAATCGTGATCGTCCCAGACGGTCAGCATCGGCACCTTGGCGCGGAAATCGCGGAATTCCTCGCGGGCGGCCAGTGTCGCATAGGCCGTGCGCAGCGAGGCCAGCCCGGCGTCTCCGGTCCAGCCGGTGTCGCCATAGACATTGTCGCCGATCATCATGAACAGCTGCGGCTGCTGCGCCGCGATCTGCGACCAGATCTGCTGCGAGCGCGCCTGCTGGTCGCAGCTGCCAAAGGCAATCCGGGTGAGCACCGCGCTTTGCTCCAGCGCCGGTCCCGGTGGCGCCAGCGGCAGTTCCACGCTGCGCCGCAGCTCGGCGTAATAGGGTCGCAATGTTGCGGCGGCGTCCTGCGCCATGAGCTGTTGCGGCAGGGCGAGCGCGGCAAGCGCCGCCAGCGCAGTGGTCAGCACCGGCTTGATCTTTCGCATGGCAAGCTGCTCCCGTCAGGCATTTATATGGGCAGGTGACTATCCGGGCGAGGTGACTCCCGGGTGACAGTGTACAACCGCCCTGCTCAGCCCCTTGCCGCCACTGCGCCAATGCGGCAAGCCACCTTCAAACAGAACCGGCGAGAGGATTTTCCAGATGACAGGACTTTCAGGCAAACGCGTGCTCGTCACCGGCGCCAGCGGACTGGTGGCGCTGCCCGTCGCGGTGGAACTGGCGAAAAACAACGAGGTTTTCGCGGTGGCGCGCTACTCGGACCCGGCGCAAAGGCGCTTGATCGAGCAGGCCGGGGCGCAGGCGGTGGCCTTTGACCTCGCCAATCCCGATCTCTCGGCGCTGCCCGCTTCGGTCGATGTGGTGATCAACTATGCCGTCCTGCCGCCCAATTTCGGCAACATGGCCTATGAGGTCAACACCGCCGCCACCGGACGCCTGGCGCGCCGGTACCGCGATGCCGAGGCCTTTGTACAGGGCAGCACCGGATCGCTTTATGAATACCAGGGCGAGCGGCCGCTGCGCGAGGACGATCCCTACGGGCTTCACGCTGGCGGCGAAAACTATGCCGCCAGCAAGATCGGCGCGGAATATATGCTCAGGCACCTGAGCGAGGACTATCAGCTGCCGACAACGATCGTGCGCATTTTCTCCTTCTATGGCCCACGCGGCGGCGGGGTTACCCAGCGCGTCGATCAGGTCGCCAAGGGCCAGCCGATCAGCGTCTACCCCGGCGTGCGCAACGTCCACACGCCGCTGTATGAGGACGACTATGTCGAGAAGACCATTGCTGCTGCCGGCATCGCCAGGGTCGGGGCCGAAGTCGTCAATGTCGGCGGGATCGAGGCGGTGTCCACCCAGGACTATTGCCGGATGGCGGGCGAGATCCTGGGCAAGGAGCCGATTTTCGTCGAGAACGGCCGATCCTGGCCGATCTGGGGAGACACCACCCGGATGGTCGAGCTGCTCGGACCCAGCAAGGTTACGGTGCGCGAGGGCATCCGGCGGATCATCGAGCAAAGCGACAAGCGGCTCGCCAATCTCCACCACGTGCTCGGCCAGCCAGACGAGTAGATCCGGTGATCACCATGATCGCCCGCATGAAAGTCAGCCCGGCAAACGCTGCGGCCTATAAGGCGCTGATGGATCACGTAACGGCGATGGTGCATCGCCACGAAGGGGAAGGCGTGCCCTATTACGCCTGGTCCAGAAGCGCCGACGAGCCGGATATCTATCTGGTGGTCGAAGTCTACCGCGACGCTGCCGCGCATGCCGCGCATATGGCCAGCGAGTGGGTGCGCGAGAGCTTGCCGAAGTCCCGTGCGCTGGTCGATGGCGGCTTCGACATCAGGCAATATGTCAGCCAGGGCTGCGAGCCTGTGAAATTGCGGCATGGCGGGCCCCTCACAGTCCCGCCTTGATCACCCAGTCGTGGAATAGCCGCACCGGTCGCGAAGCCAGGTCGCGGGGGCGGCAGATGAACCAGTAGCTGTAGGGGCTTTCGACGTCGCCATCGTAAAGCCGCGCCAGTCGCTCGTCGTTGGCGCGGGTGAAGTGATCGGAATGCATGATGGCAACGCCGAGCCCCTGCGCGGCGGCCTCGAGGATCAGCTGGCCCGAATCGAAATGGTCGATGGCGGCAGGTTGCAGCGCTTCGAGCCCCATCGCCGCTTTCCAGGCATCGAAGCTGTCGGGCAAGTTGTGATGGATCAGAAAAGTCTGCTTCGAAAGACTGGCAAGATCCGGTGAGGCTCCCAATTCATCGGCCAGCGCGCGCGAGGTGATTGCATAGACCTGGTTCTGGTCAAGCCGCACCGCATGCAGCCACGGCTCCGGCTCTTTCGAGAGGACGATCGCGGCGTCCAGCGTATCGCCGACCCGTTCTTCGGGATGCATGCCGGTGTCGATATCGATGTGCAGCCGCGGGTGCAGTTTGCGCAGTTCGAGAAGGTGCGGAAACAGCCGCTGCTCACCGAACAGCGATGGCACGCCCAGATGCAGGCGCAGCACCTCGGCGCTGTCCATCTGCGATTCGACCGCCAGCGCCAGCTCTTCCAGCCTGGGAGAGACCGCATCGTAGAAGGCCTGGCCCTCGTCGGTCAGCTTCATCGACTGATGCTGGCGAGTGAACAGCCGTTTTCCGGTGAAGTCCTCCAGCGCGCCGACCCGCCGCGACAGCGCGGACGGGCTCAGGCCAAGCTCGTTCGCCGCTGCCTTGGCAGAACCCAGGCGAACAATGCGCACAAACGCCTCCAGCGCGCGCAGGGGAGGAAGGCGGCGGATTGCCGGCATCGCAGTCTAACCGTTCTCCGTCTGGCCCGGTGGATGCAGCCGCAGCCGTGTCACATGGCGTTCGTTACCGGCAGTCACTTCGATGCGCCAGCCGCTTTCGTGATCGAGAATGGTCCCGACCGGCGGCACCTGTTCGGCGAGCAGGAAGGTCAGCCCGCCCAGCGTATCGACTGCTTCCGCCACTTCGGCGAGGCGCGGATCGACCTTTTCGCCCACTTCCTCCAGCTCGACCCGGGCATCGGCGTCCCACATCCCGCCTTCAAGCGGCAGAATCAGCGCGGTCGGGGCATCATCGTGCTCATCTTCGATCTCGCCCACGATTTCCTCGACCAGATCCTCGATAGTGATGATGCCGTCGGTGCCCGAATATTCGTCGACCACCACCGCCAGATGCACCCGGCTGGCGCGCATGTCGGCCAGCACATCGAGCGCGCCGCGCGCCTGCGGCACGAACAGCGGCTGGCGCATCAGCACCTTCCAGTCTCTGGGCGGAGACTTGCCGCTGGCGAGGAAGGGGAAGATGTCCTTCATCAGGATCATGCCGATCACTGCGTCAAGGGTTTCGCCATAGACCGGCAAGCGGCTGTGGCCGTGTTCGGCGAATGCGGCGACGACCTCGTCCCAGCTGGCCGAAGCCGGAAGCGCGATGATTTCGCCGCGCGGGATGGCGACATCGTCGGCATCGTGTTCGCTGAAATGGAGGAGGTTGCGGATCATCTGCCGCTCGATCGGCAGCAGGTCGCCCTCGGCGGCGTCCTCGTCCTCTTCCTCATGTTCGTCGATGGCTTCCTCGAGCTGGGCGCGCAGCGACTGGTCGCCGTCGCGCGGGTCGAAGAACTTGCGGATGGCACGCCACAGTGTGCGCTTACTGTCGCCTTCTCCCGTGGCGGGATCGGCACTGTGGCCGTGACTGGCCATATTTCTGCTCAAGCCCCTGAAGCTGTTTCGGTGTCGCCATATGGGTCCGCGATGCCCATCGATGCAAGTGCCTTTATTTCCAGCGCCTCCATTGCCGATGCATCTGCGGGGGATTTCTCATGATCGTAACCGGCAAGGTGGAGCAGTCCGTGGACGACAAGATGCGCGGTGTGGTGTTCAAGGCTGACGCCCTTTTCCGCTGCCTCGCGCATGCACGTCTCATAGGCCAGCGCGATATCGCCGAGGAGTTCGGGGGGACCATGCGGGCTCAGCGCGAACAAATCGCCGCGTTCCAGCATCGGGAACGAGAGCACATTTGTCGGCTTGTCTTTCCCCCGCCACTCGGCATTGAGCGCCTGCACCTCGGCATCGTCGGCGAGAATCAGGCTGACGCAAAGCCGCGGATTGGCGAGTTCGGGCGCGGCCCGGGCGGCGGCCTCGGCAGCTTTGATGGAAAGCGCTTCCCAGTTCGGTGTGGCTGGCCAGGCGGCTGTTATGTCGGTTTCGAGGGTGAGCACCGCCCGCTAGCGCTTCTTCGCCGGCTTCGGCTTCGGTGCCGGCAGCGCATCGGCGGTGGCGCGCACCAAAGCGGCTAGCCAATCCGCGTCCTCCCACAGATCGGCAGCGATCAGCAGGCTCGGCTTTGCGCCTCGATAGGGCGGTTCTTCGGGAGGATTGCCGGCCAGTTCCCTCCCCGCAGTCGTCGGCTTGAGGTAAAGCTGATCGTTGCAGATCACCCCCACATGCTTGCCTCCGGCCGAGAGGCCATATTCGCCGAACATCCTGCGGATCAGCAGGCCATCCACACCTGCCAGCTGCTCGCCAAGGTAGTCGATGGTGCGGTCCTGCGTTGCCATGCCATCACCCCCGCTTGGGACCCTTGGGGATATCCCGATAGGCTATGCCCTTGTCGCCCGAGGGCTCGCGCGGCATTCCCAGCACGCGTTCGGCCACGACATTGCGCGAAATTTCGGTGGTGCCGCCGCCGATGCTGCCGACCTGGCGCATCAGGAAATTCATCCCCACCGCATCGGTCGCACGCTCTTCGTCCTCGTCCCAGACACTCGCACCTGCACCCGCCAGTTCGAAGGCAATAGTCGCACGGCGCGCGCCGGCAACGCCGCGGAACACCCGGTCCACCGAGGACAGATCGGTGTTGCCCTTGCCCGATGCGGCGGCACTGGCGATGCGCTTCTGCAGTTGCTGGGTGACCAGACCCAGCGCGCGGTGCTCGCCGATCAGTTCGCGCGCGGCCGGGTCGTCCAGCCTGCCCGCCTTGCGGGCAATCGCGACAGTCGATGGCTCGTGCGGACTCGCTTTCGTCCCACCGATCGGATGTGTGACGAAGGGCGAATTGTGGCCCAGCCGTTCGTGATACATCCAGCGCTGGCCGATGGTCCAGCCGGCGTCGATCTCGCCCAGGCGGTCGCTGTCAGGAATGCGGACATCGGTGAAGAATTCCTGGCAAGCCTCTGATTCGCCGTTCAAACGCTCGATCCGATGGATTTCAACGCCCGGCTGGTGCAGCGGCATGATGAACACCGACATGCCCTGATGCTTGGGCACATCCCAGTTGGTGCGGACCAGGATCAGCCCCCAGTCGGCCCACCATGCGCGCGACGTCCAGACCTTGGAACCATTGAGGATCCAGTCTCCGTTCGAATCCCGCACCGCACCGGTCGATATGCCTGCTACGTCCGATCCGCCGCCCGGCTCGGACAGCAGTTGCACCCATACTTCATCGCCCTTGAGGATCGCGGGCAAGTGCGCGGCTTTCTGCGCGGGCGTCGCCCATTCAAGCAGGGTCGAGGCGCAAGGCGAAAAGGTTGGCACCGAGAATCGCGAAGGGTATTCGTGGCCTGCCAGTTCCTCGTTGAAGGCGCGGTTGTGATCGGGAGTGAGGCCCTGGCCGCCGTATTCGGTGGGGAAGCATATCCCGGCAAAGCCGCCGTCGAAAATCGTGCGTTGCAGGGCCCGATCCCGCGCGACGGCGCGCAGTTCCTCCTCGTCGGTGTCGCAGTGCTGGGTCATGTCCCAACCTTGCATCGGGCCGAGATTGGCCCTGATCCAGGTGCGGGCGCGCAGGCGAAACGCTTCAACGCCCTCCATATCCCCGGTCATGCCGCTTTCTCCTGATCGATCTGCATCGCGGCGATCAGCCGCCGGTGGTCTGCCGGGGTGCCATATAGCAGCCGGTTGAGGGTGATCCGCCGCAGGAAGAAGTGCAGGTCATGCTCATAGGTGACGCCGATGCCGCCGTGCATCTGGACGCAGTCTTGCGCCAGCTCGACGCCCTGCTCGCCGATGTAGCTTTTGGCGGTGCTGGCCAATTCGCTAGCGTTTTTGGCATCATCTGCCACAGCATCGGCTGCCGCATCGGAGATCGCGTGGCTGGCTTCGAGCCAGGACTTCATGTCGGCGAAGCGGTGCTTGAGCGCTTGATAAGAGGCCAATGCGCGGCCGAAGGTATAGCGATTGAATGCCCAGTCGAGCGTCATCTCGAAGGCCGCATCCATCGCGCCCACTGATTCGGCGGCGAGGATCACCGAGGCAATCTGCACCTGCCGCGCCACCGCCGCATCGGCATGCGCGAAGGTGCCCACTATCGCAGCCGCGGGAACGCGCAGCCCCTCAAACGAAACCTTGGCAAACCGCCGCGTCACGTCGATGGCTTTGAGCGGCTTGATCGTGACCCCCGGCGCATCGGCAGGCACCAGCACCTGAGTCATTCCCCCCTCGCTGCGTCCGGTAACCAGCAGCCAGCCCGCCTGCGCAGCCGATTCGACCGGCTTGACCTCACCTTCGATCAACACATTGTCGCCATCGCGCCGGATCGTGACCGAGGCTTCGTCGGGTCGCTGCCACGGTGCAGCGCCAAGGCAGACCGAGCCTATCGCCTGTCCGCCTAGCACCTGTGCCAGTGCCGTCTGCTGCAATTCGCCAGCCTGCCCGGACAGCGCAGAGACCACCACATTGCAATCGACCAGCGGCCCCGGCGCAGCATGCTTGCCGAATTCATAGGCAATCAGCGCCAGGTCGACCGCCCCGCGCCCGCTGACCGAGCCGCCGCCGTCGTCTTCGCTGGCCAGCAGCATGCACCAGCCCAGCTCGGCCCCGCCGGTCCAGTAGGCCGGATCGAAGCCCGCCGGATGATCGCGATTCTTGCGCATCTGGCTGAGCGATGCCCGGTTCGGAAAGATAGCGCGCGGTGGTATCGCGTAGCAGTTCCTGATCGGAAGTAAGGTTGTGCCACATATTCGTTCGCCCGGGTTCCTGCGTTCGACTGCTCTTGGAACGAGGAACGGGTCCATGTCAAAGGGGGGTATCTGTCGAGCTTGAAGTTTCCGCCCATCCATGATACACATTGTGTATCTCAGAGATTGCAACGCAAAGGCCCTACCCCATGCCCCTAGCCGGACAGTCGCATGCCAAGGCGGTGAACCTGCGAATCCGCGAGGATATCCGCAGCCTGATCGATCGCGCGGCCAAGGCTCAGGGCAAATCACGTTCGGATTTCATGATCGACGCCGCACGACGGGCCGCCGAGGATGCCTTGCTCGACCAGACGCTGATCCGTGTCGATCACGCCGATTACGAACGGTTTGTCGCCATCCTCGACAGTCCGCCCGACACAGGGAAATTTGCCCGGCTGATGAATGCACCGCGTCCCTGGGCGGGATGAGCACCCTGCATGCGCCCGCGCTGCTCGCCGCTTCGCATGGGCTTGCTTCATTTGAAAGTGGCGTCGCAAGTCTCGATGATTGGCTGAAGCGCCGCGCGCTCGCCAACCAGGCAAGTGGTGCATCGAGGAGCTATGTTGTCGCCGCGGGGGGCGATGTCGTCGGCTATTACTGCCTGGCCTCGGGCGCAATTGCCGTGGTCGATGCCCCGTCTGCGCTTCGCCGCAACATGCCCGACCCGATACCGGTAACTGTTATGGGCCGGCTCGCCGTGGATCGGAAATGGCAGGGACAGGGTATGGGAACCGCCCTGCTCCAGAACGCCGTGCTGCGCACGATGCAGGCCGCGGAAATCGTCGGCACCCGTGGAGTATTGGTGCACGCAATCTCGGCAGAGGCCAAGGCCTTCTACGAGGGCTATGGGTTCGTGCCCTCGCCCTCGAACCCAATGACGTTGGTGCTTTCACTCAAACGACATTGACTCGTTTGGTTTCCGCTTAGGGATCCTTCCCCTCGTAAGCCTCGACAATCCGCCCGACGATCGGATGGCGCACCACATCTGCTACGCCGAAGCGCACCGTGGCGATGCCCTCCACGCTTTCCAGCCGTTCGACCGCGTCCTTGAGCCCGCTCATCGCGTCGCCGCCGGGGATATCGACCTGGCGGGGATCGCCGCAGACCACCATGCGGCTGTTCTGGCCGAAGCGGGTGAGGAACATCTTCATTTGCGCGGGCGTGGTGTTCTGCGCCTCGTCGAGGATGACGAAGGCATCGGCCAGGGTGCGGCCGCGCATGAAGGCGATCGGCGCAATCTCGATCTCGGCCGAGGCGATCCGCCGCTCGACCTGTTCGGGCGGCATGCAGTCGTATAGCGCATCGTAGAGCGGGCGCAGATAGGGATCGACCTTCTCTTTCATGTCGCCGGGCAGGAAGCCCAGCCGCTCGCCCGCTTCCACCGCCGGGCGCGACAGGATCAGCCGCTGGACGCTGCCCGCCATCAGCTGGCTGACCGCCTGCGCCACCGCGACATAGGTCTTGCCGGTGCCGGCCGGGCCCAGCGCAAAGATGATGTCATCGCGGGCCAGCGCCTTCATGTACTCGATCTGCATCGCCGAGCGCGGCACGATGGTTTTCTTGCGGGTGCGGATCATGATCGGCGGGGCATCGCCGCCGCCGGTGATGATGCCTTCCAGCGTCGGTTCGCTGGACATCGCGATCAGCGCTTCGACCGCGCCGGTATCGAGATCCTGTCCGGAAAGCAGGCGCTGCTGCATGCCCTTAAGCACATCGCGGGCGCGGCCGACGGCGTCCTGGCTGCCCTCGATCTGCACCTTGTCGCCTCTAGCCGCGATATAGACGCCGAGCCGGTTTTCTATCAGCACCAGATTTGCGTCGAACTGTCCGAACAGCGCCCCCAGAATTGCCGGTTCATCGAAAGCCAGCTCCGCGCGAGCACGCTGCGGGGCTTCGGTGCGAAATTGCGCCACGTTCTGGGCGCGGGCGGGTTTGCGGGACATGCGCTCCTTTCATGCGAAGAGCCCTGGGCGGGCTCGCATCTCAAGATAAGACGCCGATTATGACACGCAAGCGGCAATCCACAGGATTCGGGGGAAGGCAGTGCAATCGCCGGTCAACTGTTGCGCAAATGCCATTGTGCCCATGACTGCGTGGCCACCTTACGCTGCGATCTATCGCTGATTGCGGACTTGGCAGCCGAAACTGCGCGAACATATATCAAGCGTCAATTGACACTTATCACAATTCACTGTATCCAGCCCCGTGGAAATCGCAAGCATCCGTCACAAGGCGCTGAGGTCCTTTGCCGAATCTGGCAAGGCGAAGGGGTTGCCCGGCAATCTGGTAGGTTGGCTGCGTAATATGCTGGCTTGGCTGGCTGTGATCGAAGCTGCCGAAGAGCTATCGGTACCGCAAAATTACCGGGCGCATCTATTGAGCGGCGATCGGAAGAATGTCTGGTCGCTGACAGTTACGAAGAACTGGCGAATGACATTCACGATCAACGAGGCATCGTCCATCGAGGATCTCGATCTGGAGGACTATCACTGATGGCTATCAAGCTCCACAGCAGCTTTGCGGTGCATCCTGGTGAATGGCTCCGCAGTGAAATTGTCGAACCGCATGGATTGAATGTCACGGTTGCGGCCGGGAAGCTGGATGTCTCGCGCCAGGCAATGAGCAATCTTCTGAACGGGAAAGCAGGGCTTTCTGCTGAGATGGCCATCCGGTTCGAGAAAGCATTCGGTGTTCGGGCCGATACGCTGCTTCGGATGCAGTCCACCTATGACCTTGCACAGGCCCGCGCATATGAAGGCCTGATCAAGGTGGAGCGCATCGCTGCCTAGCCCCGCTCTACCCACCAGTGGAGCAAGTGATTGGCCACGGCCACCGGCGGCGGGGCGCCGAAGGCCTGGCCCCTGCCCCCGTTCCTCGCGGCATGCAGGGAATCTTCCACCTCGGGACGAGTGAACCAGCGGGCGTCGTCGAGTTCGGTGCGGTCGATGGTGATTTCGCGGTCGTCGGTGAAGGCGTGGCAGCCGATCATCAGCGATGAGGGAAACGGCCAGGGCTGGCTCATCACATAGGACACATTGCGTGCGTGCACCCCGGCTTCCTCCAGCACTTCGCGCGCGACTGCTTCCTCAATGGTTTCGCCTGGCTCGACGAAGCCGGCCAGCGCCGAATAATTGCCGGCGGGAAACCGCGGCTGGCGGCCCAGCAGCAGGTTTCCGTCATGCTCGACCAGCATGATCGTCACCGGATCGACACGAGGGAAGTGTTCGGCGTTGCAGGCCTCGCTGGCACAGTTCCGCTGCCAGCCGCCTTTGGCCAACGTGGTTGGCGCGCCGCAGCGGGCGCAGAAGCGGTGGCGGGCGTGCCAATCGACCAGGCTGCGCGCGCCGCCATAGAGCGCGAGCTCGTCCGGCCCCAGCGTCGCCATCGCCTGCCACAGCCGGGGATTGGGCGGGGCAGTGCTGCCGGCATGCGGCGGCGGCACATGCGCGAAGCAGCCGCGATCGTCCTGCAGGCCCAGGAACACCAGTTCTCCCTCGGGATCGGCATCGGCAAGCGAACCCCAGGCGAGTGCGCCATCCGCTCCGATCACCGGATCGAGCCCATCGAGCAGCAGCAGCCGCGCCTGGCGGTTGGTCAGTGCAGCCAGGGCATCGGGGCTTGAGCGGATGTGATCGGCACGGTCGAGGTGCGATCCGGCGAAGGCGACGCTCATGCCCGCCCGCCCAGCGCCGCGACATCGGCCTGCAGCGCCTTCTGGTATTCGCTCAGCACCGGCAGCGCGTTGGGCGGCATGAACTGGAGGAATATTCCTGCGCGGATGCCGCGCCGCATGTCCACCGTGCCGATCGTTCCGGCAGCGCCCGCCCAGCCATAAATCCCGGCCTCGGGACCAATCCCGACGCGCCCGCCCGCGCCGAAGTGCGAGACCGGTCCCATTATCGACGGGGTCATGAGGCCATCGGGCAGCAGATTGCCGGTACCGACGCGCACCGCCAATTCGCCCATCACCCGCTCCTTGCCGAGGAGCCCGTAATTGGCGAGCATCTGCAGGAAGCGATCATAATCGCGCGGGCTGCTGACCAGCCCAGCCCCGCCAAAGGGGAATGCGGGCTTGTCGAGGTAGATCGAGTCCTCGCCCTTGTCGATCGGCGCGAGAATGCCGCCGAAGGCCGCATGGTTGGTGGTCAGCCGCTTCGCTTCTGAGCGCGGAACCTGGAACCAGGTGCTGGTCATGTCGCAAGGCTCGAAGATGCGGCGGCGCAGGAAGTCATCGAAGCTCATCCCCGAAACCAGTTCGACAACCCGGCCCAACAGATCGAGCCCTACGCCATAACTCCACTGCGTCCCCGGCTCATAGACCAGCGGCATGGTGGCGAGCCGGTTGGCAAACAGGGCGAGGCTGGGCGCCGACTTGCCGCGATCGAGGCCGGGAATGGGAATGCGGCTGATCCGACCTACGATCAGTCCGGCGTCTTCGTAAGCTGCCTTGATCGGCCCGCGCTGGATGATCGTATAGGCGAGCCCCGCAGTATGGGTCATCAGGTGACGGATGGTGATCGGCGTTTTCGCAGGGCGCAGATCGGTGATCGAACCGTCGGGGGTAACCTGCACCTGCATCTTGGCGAATCTGGGCAGAATGTCGGACAGCGGCTGGTCGAGCCCAAGCTTGCCCTCGTCGATCAGCATCATCGCCGCCATGGCAGTGACGGGTTTGGTCATCGAATATATGCGGAACAGGCTGTCCGGCGTGACCGGATCGGCATCGGTAAACCCCTCGGCCCCGCGCGTGGCGAATTGCACCGGCTGCCCGGGGATACCCAGCGCGGCAATGATGCCGGGGAATTTTCCCGGCCCGACCCAGCGCTCGATCATCGCCGTGACGTTGGCCATCAGCGCGGGCGCAGAACCTTGCGCCATGGCGAGCTGCGGCATCAGCATGCTGCCCAGCGAGGCGTAGGCTCCCATGCGCAGCGCTTCGCGCCGGTCCAGCATCGTGGAATTCATCGCAAATCTTCTCCCTTTGCCGCTATCGCCAGCCGTGCGGCCTTGGCGAACAGCGTTGGCAATCCTGCATCGTCCAGCCGGTCGAGCGGCCACCATTCGCCTTCACTGTCCGCCAGACTAGCCCAATCGCTTCCCGAATAAAGCGCCAAGTTCATCTCCAGAGCAAAATGGGTGAAGACATGCTGAACCACGCCGCCAGCCGCCCATGGCCCGGCGAGCGGCGGAGCGACTTCGCCATCGCCGCGCGCGCTCCAGCCATCGTCAGGCAGCGCCCGCATCCCGCCGAGCATGCCCCGGCCCTGCCGCCGCACCAGCCAGACCGCTCCGTCCCGCTCGATCCAGAAGGCGCGACCCTTTCGCCTTGGCCTCGCCGCCTTGGGCAGCTTGACCGGAAAGCGTTCGGGACCACCGATTCGATAGCCGACGCATTCACCCGAGAGCGGGCACAGCAGGCAGCGCGGGGCGCGGCTGGTGCAGATAGTTGCGCCGATATCCATCATCGCCTGGGCAAAGTCGCCGGAGCGCTGGTCGGGCGTGATCCCGTCCGCCGCCGCGCGGATCGCCGTCCGGCCTGCCGGCAGCGGTTCGGCCAGCGCAAACAGCCGCGCCACCACCCGCTCGACATTGGCATCGATCACCACCGCGCGCCGCCCGAAGGCAATCGCCGCCACCGCCGCGGCGGTATAGGCGCCCAGCCCCGGCAGTTCGCGCAAGGCCGCCTCGGTATCCGGGAAGACCCCTCCCCGCGCCGCGACAGCCCTTGCGCAGGCCAGCAGATTGCGGGCGCGGGCGTAGTAGCCCAGCCCCGCCCAGGCCGCCATGACGTCGCCGTCATCCGCCGCCGCCAGAGCCATCACGCTGGGCCAGCGCGCGGTGACGCGCTCGAAATAGGGAATGACCGCCGCCGTGGTGGTCTGCTGCAGCATCACTTCGGACAGCCACACCCGGTAAGGCTCCGGAGCCGGCGCACCCGGCGGCGCGCGCCAGGGCAGTGCCCGGGCGTGGGAATCGTACCATGCGAGCAAGACACTGGCCACCATCGGCGCGCTATGGCATTGGCAATTGCAGAATGGAACGGGACGACATCGCCAAACCGCGCAAAGCCCCCCAGCCGCGCCGCTTCGAGCGGCCGCGCGGCGGGCAGGCGCGCGCGATATCAGAACTGATGCCCGAAGTCGGCCGCACCGCCTTCCGCCGGTTCGGCTTCATCCAGTCGAGCGTCGTCACCCGCTGGCCCGAGATTGTCGGCCCCCGCCACGCCCGCGTCTGCGCGCCCGAGGCGATCCGCTTCCCCCCCGGCGAGAAGGCCGACGGCATCCTGCAACTGGTCGTTATCCCCGCCCATGCACCGATCATCGTCCACGTCATCCCCGAAATCATCGAACGGGTGAACCGCTTTTTCGGCTACAAGGCTGTGGCCAAAGTCAAGCTGCGGCAAGGCGAAGTCAAGCCGCCGACTGCTCATGAAAAACCGCTGGCGCCGCCATCACTCAAGCCGATTCCGATCGAACTGGGTGACAGTCTGCGCGATATCGGCGATCCGGAACTGCGCGCCGTGCTCGAATTGCTGGCGCGCAGCCTCGGGACGCAGGAACAGGAATAGAATGATGCGTTACTTCCGGCTTGCAGCCATTGCCGCCGCCGCCCTGCTTTCGACCGGAGCCACCAAGCCGGTCCGCCCGGCGTGGACCGCCACTGTCATCCAGGCCCCTGGCGGCAGCCATGTGCTCGGCAACCCCAAAGCTCCGGTCAAACTGGTCGAATATGCCAGCTACACCTGCTCGCACTGCGCCCATTTCGAGATCGATTCCGCCGCTGCGCTGCGCAGCACCTATATCGCGAAGGGCAAAGTCTCGTTCGAACTGCGCCATTTGCTGCGCGATCCTGTCGATGTTACCGCAGCGCTGCTGACCAATTGCGGACCGCCCGCGCGCTTTTTCCAGAACCACGCCGCTTTCATGCGCAGCCAGGATCGCTGGATTGCGGTGATGGGCACCGCCAGCGAGGCGCAGCAGAAGCGCTGGAGTGCCGGAACCATGCCGCAGCGACTGCGGGCTATCGCCAGCGATTTTGGCTTTTACGCAATCATGCAGCAGCGCGGCTATAACCGGGCTGCCGTCAACCGCTGCCTTGGCGACGAAGCCACTGCCCAGAAGATTGCCCAGCAGACCAAACTGGGCGGCGAGCTTGGTATCGACGCTACGCCCAGCTTCATGATCGACGGCCTGCTGCTCACCGGCACTCATGACTGGCCAACGCTCAACGCGCAATTGCAGGCAAGGATGTAGGTCCCGCCCGCACAGCTGTGGAGATTTCCGCCGCTCGGCAGCATCGCACTTCCCGCGAACCGCAGCTTCGGCTAGCCCAACCCACCGGACAAACAAGGATTCCGCACCGATGACTTTTGCACATATCCGCCGCTTTGCGCTCGCCGCCCTGGCCATGCCGCTGGCGCTGGGCCTGGCCGCCTGCGACAAGGCTGCCGACAATCCGGAAACCGGTGGCCTTTCGGGCGAAAAGATCGCCGCCGTCGCTCCACCGGCCGGCAAGGTGTGGAGCGATGTGGTCGTCAAGACGCCCGAGAATGGTTACCGGATGGGCAACCCCGACGCCGCGATCAAGCTGATCGAATATGGCTCGCTGACCTGCGGCCACTGCGCCGAATTCGCCGAAACCGGCGATGCCGAGCTGCGCGACAGCTTCGTCGCCAGCGGGCGGGTCAGCTTCGAGTTCCGCAATTTCATCCGCGATCCGATCGATCTCACCGCCGCGCAGCTGACCCGCTGCGGCACTCCGGAAAGCTTCTTCCCGCTGACCGGGCAGGCCTTCGCCAATCAGGCCGCGATGATGCAGAGGGTCCAGGCCGCCGGGCCGCAGGTTCAGGCTGCACTCGGCCTGCCCCCGCAGCAGCGCGGAATTGCGCTGGCAGAGATGGCCGGGCTCACCGAATTCTTCGCCGCGCGGGGTATCGCCAGGGATCAGGCCGCGGCCTGCCTCGCCGATGGCGCAGCAGCCCAGGCTCTGGCCGAAGCAGCGCAGAAACAGGGCGAGCAATACGATATTACCGGAACGCCGACTTTCCTGATCAACGGCACCAAGTTCGAACAGAACGAATGGCCGGCGCTCAAGGCCCGCCTTGAAACCATGGGCGCGCGTTGACGGGCCAGATCATCTTCCTGGCGAATCGGGCCGGCTGATGCAGTTCAAGCGGCTCAAGCTCAGCGGCTTCAAGAGTTTCGTCGAGCCGGCTGAGCTGCGCATCGAGGAAGGGCTGACCGGGGTGGTCGGTCCCAACGGCTGCGGCAAGTCCAACCTGCTTGAGGCGATCCGCTGGGTGATGGGCGAAAGCTCGGCCAAGTCGATGCGCGGCGGCGGCATGGAAGACGTCATCTTCGCCGGCACCGCCCAGCGCCCGCAGCGCGATTTCGCCGAAGTGGTGCTGACCGCCTCGGGCAGCGACCGCGAGGAGCTGGAGGTCGTCCGCCGGATCGAGCGCGGCGCGGGCTCGGCCTATAGGGTCAACGGCCGCGATGTGCGGGCCAAGGACGTGGCGCTGGTCTTCGCCGATGCTGCCACCGGCGCGCACTCCCCCGCGCTGGTCAGTCAGGGCCGCATCGCCTCGGTAATCGCCGCCAAGCCCGCCGAACGCCGCCAGATGCTGGAGGAAGCCGCAGGGATCGCCGGGCTACATGTCCGCCGCAAGGATGCCGAGCAGAAGTTGCGTGCCACTGAAAGCAATCTCGCCCGCCTGGTTGACATCATGGGCACTCTCGACGCGCAGATCGCCCAGTTGCGCAGGCAAGCGCGCGCGGCGGAGCGATACAAGGCGCTGTCGGACAAGATCAAGCTCGCCGAGGCCCGGCTGGTCTTCGCACGCTGGCGCGATGCCGCCGCAGCCGCCGATGCCGCCCGCGCCGAAGCGCAGGGCGCCGATGCGCGCGTTTCCGCAGCGCAAACCGGAGCAAAGCTCGCGCAGGAAGCCCAGCATTCCGCCGCCGCCACCCTCGCCGAGGCGCGCGACACACTGGCCGACCGCCGCGACGACGCCACGGCCCACGGCCACCGTATGGCCGCGCTGACCGGCCAGCTCGAAAGCGCCGAACAGCGACTCGCCGATCTCGAACGCCAGCGCGCCCGACTCGAGGCGGATCGCGGCGATGCCGGAAGGCTGACCCAGGACGCCGCCGATGCCCTCGCCCGGCTGGAACGCGAACTAGCCGAGGGCACCACCCGCCTCGCCGAAGACGAGGCCCGCCGCCCTGCCCTTGCCAGTGCCCTGGAAGCCGCCGGGCGCGCCGCCAGCGCCGCCGAACTGGCGCAGGCGCAGGCCACTGCCGAACAGGCCGGGGTCGAGGCCGAGTGGCGCGTTGCCGAAGCCGAACTGGCCGCCGCTGGTTCGCGGCTGGAACGGCTGGCCAGCGAAGCCGCCCGCCACGGCGCGCAAATGCTGGCGCTGAGCGACGAGGGCGATCCCGAGGTCGCCGTCGCCAAGGCGGCGATCCGGCGCGACTCCGCAACCTCTGCGCTGGTGCAGGCCCGCGCGGCACTCGATGCCGAACAGGCGCGCAAAGCTGAATTGCAATCCGCCCGCGATGCCGCCGCCAGCACGCTGGCCGGTGCCCGGGCCGATCTGGCCGGCATTGAGCGTGAACATGGCGCGCTGCTGCGCGACCGCGAGGCGCGGGCGAAACAGGCCGGGGCCAGGCACGGCATGCCGCTGGCGCTCGACCGGCTTCGCGCCGCACCGGGCTATGAACGCGCGCTCGCTGCTGTGCTCGGCCGCGATGCCAAGGCACCGCTGGGGGCTGCTCCCGCCGGAGAGGACGGCCGCTTCTGGACCGGGGCAGTTGCCCCCGCGACGGTGCCGGAAAGCCTCGCCGCCTATGTTTCCGAATGCCCGCCGCAACTCGCCGCGCGGCTGGCCTTGGTCCATGTCGCCGATGCCGACGATGGCCGCGCGCTTGGCCCCGGCGAATGGCTGGTCACGCGCAGCGGCCAGCTGCGCCGCTGGGACGGTTTCGTCGCGCGCGGTGAAGGCGCAGCGGAAGCGGCACGGCTGGAGGCGGAGAACCGCTTTGCCGAATTGGCCGCCGAATTACCCGGCAAGCGCACTTTGGCGCAGGAGGCCGAGGCGGCGCAGGCTTCGGTGCAGGCCGAACTTGCGCAGTTGCAGCTGGGCGTAATCGCCTCGGAACGGGCGCTGGCTGCTGCGGCAGATGAGGAGCGCCAGGCCCTGCGCGCGCTCGATCAGGCCGAGGATGCCCGCACCCGCCTCGCCGCGCGTCGGGCTGAACTCGAAGCTGCCGCCGCAGATCTTGCCGAGCAGCGCAGGCTGGCCGAGGCCGAGCAATCCGCCGCCGCCCAGCGCCGCACCGCCCTCCCCGATCCCGCCGCCGGCCGCGCCACTCTCGCCGCCGCGCAGGCCCGTCACGATGCCGCCAAGCAGGCCGTCCAGTCCGCCAGCGCCGGGCTTTCCGCGCACGACCAGGCGCTCGCCGTGGCGCGCGAACGCACCGCCGCACAGCGCTCCGACATGGCTGGATGGCAGGCCCGCGCCGGCGACGCCGCCAGCCGTCTCGCCGAAATGGGCCGCCGCCTCGAAGAGATCGAGGAAGAGCGCGCCGTGGTCGGTGCCAAGCCCGCCGCGCTGATCCGCGAGATCGAGGCAGGCGACGCCGTGCACGCGCGGCTGGGCTCTGAACTGGCCGCTGCCGAAGCCGCCGTTGCTGAGGTTACCGGGTCCGCGCGCCACGCCGACGAAGCGTTCGCACTCGCCAACGAGACGCTCGCCTCTGCGCGCGAGGCCCGCGCCGGTGCCGCCGCCCGCGCCGAAAACGAGGAAGAGCGCCGCGCCGAAATGGCCCGCATTTCAGGGGAGCGCTTCCAGTGCCCGCCGCCGCTGCTGCCCGAGCGGTTTGAATTCGACGTCAACATGGTCGCTGCCGCTGGCGAGGAATTGGCCCTGATGGACCGTCTGGTCGCCGACCGCGAGCGGCTCGGACCGGTGAACCTCGTCGCCGCAACCGAGCTCGAAGAGGCCGAAACCCGCCACGCCGAAAGCATTGCCGAACAGGCCGAACTCACCGAAGCGGTCCACCGCCTGCGCGGCTCGATCGGCAATTTAAACCGCGAAGGCCGTGAACGCCTGCGCGCCGCTTTCGAGGCCGTCGATACCCATTTCCGCCGCCTGTTCACCCGCCTGTTCGAAGGCGGCCAGGCCCATCTCGCGCTGATCGACAGCGACGATCCGCTCGAAGCCGGACTCGAAATCTACGCCCAGCCCCCCGGCAAGCGGCTGCAATCGCTGACCCTGCTGTCGGGCGGCGAACAGGCGCTGACCGCCATCGCGCTGATCTTCGCGCTGTTCCTCACCAACCCCGCGCCGATCTGCGTGCTCGATGAAGTCGATGCCCCGCTCGACGACGCCAACATCGAACGCTTCTGCGACCTGCTCGACGCGATGGTGCTGGAAACGGACACCCGCTACCTCATCGTCACCCACAACGCCGTCACCATGAGCCGCATGCACCGCCTGTTCGGCGTGACCATGGTCGAAAAAGGCGTGTCGCGGCTGGTCAGCGTGGACCTTGGCGGGGCGGAGGAGCTGCTGGCGGCGGAGTAGGGGTTGACATTTTTTGTGGTTACATTAAATATTGGAATTCCACCAGCCTGCCCACCTGGTGCCAGTGGACTTAAGGGCTTGAAAGGGAACAAGAATGATGCAGGTTTGAGCGCTGGAGGTTGAGTTGGACGAGATCGAGATTGAGTACGACGGTGCCAAAAGGCTCAAGGTGTTGGAAGAACGAGGACTAAACCTTGCGGATGCACATTATGTATTCGCAGATGTGCACTTCGAAATTGAAGATGTGCGCATGGATTACGGTGAGACGCGGTTCAGAGTTTGGGGCTATTTGCGTGAACGCCGTGTTTCGCTGGTCTGGACACCTCGCGAAAGCAAACGCCGCATCATTACGATGAGATATGCCCACGAACAAGAACATGAAATCTACTTCAAAGCCCTGGATTGATCCAGACGACGACGATGTTGCCTGGACCGAAGAGATGTTCCATGCTGCAGCCATCTACAAGGGCAGCCAGTTGCTCCGGCCAGCAACCGGAACACTCAAGTCGATCGGCCGCCCCATCTCCGAAAACCCCAAGAAACAGGTAACCCTGCGCCTCGATCCCGATGTGCTTGAGAAATTTCGCGCTACCGGCAAGGGTTGGCAGTCGCGGATCAATGCAGAGCTGCGCAAGGCGCTGGGAATTTAACCCGCCCCCCTCAGTTCAGCACATACCTTGGCCCCGACCCGGCATTGCCGGCGCGGTCGTCGCGGTTGTTGATCTGGCAGCGTTGCAGGCTCATGCAGCCGCAGCCGATGCATTCTTCCAGCTTGGCGCGGGTGCGGGTGAGCAGCTGGATCTTGGCGTCGAGCTGGCCGCGCAGATTGCGATTGATCCGTTGCCAGTCAGCCTGGGTGGGCGTGCGGCCCTGCGGCAGGGTTGCCAGCGCCTCTTCGATTTCGACCAGACCGAGGCCGAGTTTCTGGGCGATCAGGATGAAGCTCAATCGCCGGATGTCCGAGCGCAGGAAGCGCCGCTGGTTGCCGGCGGTGCGCTGGGCGCAGATCAGCCCTTTGGTCTCGTAAAAGCGTATTGCCGATACGGCGAGGCCGGTGCGCTGCGCCAGCGTGCCGATCGGGATGATGTCGTTCCTGTCCATTGCCGCACCTTGCAGGAAAATAGTTAATCTAAAGCTAACTTGAGCTTTCCTGACATGCAAGTGTTTTTACAGAGGGACTTAGCGCCATTACCTAAAATTCAGATCAACTGGGCCTGCCGCCCACCGCCTGCCCAGCGCTCGCCGGTGCGCACAACCGCCAGTTCGCCGCGCCATGTCTGGCACAGCGCCAGCGCCGCATCGGGCGATCCAAACACCCATTCCGGCCAGTCCTCCCGGCGCAAAATCACCGGCATGCGGTCATGGACGTCGACCATCTGCGGTGAACTTTCGGTCATCACCAGCGTATAGGTATCGCCCCATTCGGCGGTTGGCCGCCACAGACCGGCAACTGCGAAGTACTCGCCGCCCGGGAGGCTGTACCAGGTACGGGTCATGCGGCCTTTTTCGCCCTCGGCCTCGGCCCATGCACTGACCGGCACGAGGCAGCGCCGGCCTGCAAAGCTTTCTCGCCAGAACGGCGTGGTAAGCTTGTCGTCGCGGGCGTTGGTGACCGGCTTGGGCTTGAGTGGTTGACCCTGCTTGCCCTTCAGCACCAGCGGAAAGCCCCAGTTCATCGCCCGCGCCCGACCCTGCGCGACGACCATGCCGGGGTAGCCGGGATAGACTTCCTCGGCGAAGTTGGCACCGCGATCCGGCTCCACCGCGAACAGCCGGGCGATCTCGTCGATGCCCTTGGTCATGCGGTAGAGGTTGCACATCAGGCCCAATCCTCATGCATTGCCCACTACCCAGCAGGCCAGCGCCACCAGCAACCCGGCAAAGCGATTGGCACGGAAGCGGGCCAAGGCGTTGTCGGCATCTCCGGGAACCAGCGTCACCACCTGCCACGCCAGATGCAGCCCCGCCGGCAGCAGCGCCAGCAGCGCCAGCCAGTCGGGCCGCATCAGCCAGAACGCGAGGCTCCACAAGGCCAGCGCCGCCGCATAGAACGCCGCCACCCCGCCCCGCACGCGGCTGCCCAGCCGCAGCGCACTGGAGCGGATGCCGACGAGGGCATCGTCCTCGCGGTCCTGCAGGGCATAAATGGTGTCATAGCCCACCACCCAGGCGATCGACCCGGCAAAGAGCGCTGCCATCGCGCCGAGGTGATCGCCGCGCAGCTCGATCCAGCCGACCGGCAGCCCCCAGCTGAACACCAGCCCCAGCCACAGCTGCGGCCACCAGGTGATGCGCTTCATGAACGGATAGGCGGCGACCGGAGCGAGGCTGGCAAGCGCGACCAGCTGCGCGGGCAGCCGCAGTTGCAGCAGCACCACCAGCCCGATCAGGCACAACGCCACCAGCCAGACCCAGGCCGCGCGCTTGCTCACCGCGCCGCTCGCCACCGGACGGGCGGCAGTGCGCGCGACCTTGCGGTCAAGATCGGCATCGACGATATCGTTATAGACGCAGCCCGCGCCGCGCATGGCGATGGCGCCGATCAGCAGCCAGCCGAGCAGCGCCCAGCGTCCGCCGCCGCCCGCCAGCAGCACCCCCCAGGCGCAAGGCCAGAACAGCAGCCACCAGCCGATCGGCCGGTCGAAACGGGCGAGCAGTGCGTAGTTGCGCAGCTGCACCGGCAGCGCGGCGACAAGGCCGCGATGCTGGCTGTCGGGGACAATCTCTGCGGGCATTTATTGCGGCTCCACCGGATCCTCAACCACTGCAGCCGGCAACGGCGCCGCGCTGAGCACTTCCGACCCGCGCATGACGCTGCCCGCTCGCTGGATTGCCCGGACTAGCCTGGGATAGACCCCGCAGCGGCACAGATTGGGCACGGCGGCCTTGATCTCATCGACGCTGGGATTGGCATTGCGCGCCAGCAACGCGGCGGCGCTGATGGCGATGCCCGGGGTGCAGAAGCCGCACTGGATCGCCTGTTCAGCCACCAGCGCCTGCTGCACCGGATGCGAGCGATCGCGCGACAGAGCCTCAATCGTGGTCACCACCCGCCCCTCGGCCTCGGCCAGCGAGATCAGGCAGCTGCGCAGCGCCTCGCCATCGACCAGCACCATGCAGGCACCGCAGTCGCCCACGCCGCAGCCATATTTGGTGCCGGTGAGATTGGCCGCATCGCGCAGCGCCCACAGCAGCGGCGTCTGCGGGTCCATGCGGAATTCTAGCGGGCGGTCGTTGACAGTGAGGCGGGGCAATGGCTCAATCCCGCCAGCTGCGGTCGATCTGGTCGATCCGCCGGGTCAGCGCCGCGAAGTCCGGCACGCCCAGCGCTCCGGGCGGGCCGGCAAAGGCCATATCGCGCTGGTGCACGGCGATGACATCGTCAGGCACGGTAATCGACTTGCCCATTGCCATGGTCGCAACTTGCACCTCGCAGGCGCGTTGCAACAGGAACTGCGACACCAGCATGGCAGGAAGCGTTTCTCCCAGCACCACGGTGCCGTGATTGCGCAGCATCAGCACCCGCTTGTCGCCCAGATTTGCCAGCAGTCGCTCGCCTTCCTCGTCGCGGATGGTGACGCCTTCGAAGTCATGATAGCCGACTTGCCCGGCAAAGATGGCACCGTAGAAACTGATCGGTTGCAACCCGCCCTCAAGACTGCACACCGCCATCGCCGCAGTCGTGTGGGTGTGGCAAATGGCATGCGCCCAATCGAGATTACGGTGGAACAGTCCGTGCTGGACAAACCCCGCGCGGTTGACCGGCGCATCGCTGCCGTCGAGCACATTGCCGTCGATGTCGATCTTGACCAGGTTCGAGGCGGAAATTTCCGAATAGAGCAGCCCGTAGCGGTTGATCAGAAAGGCGCGATCCTCGCCCGGCACGCGCAGGGTGATGTGGTTGTAGATCGTTTCCGACCACCCAAAGCTATCGAAGATGCGGTAGCAGGCGGCGAGGTCCTGCCGGGCCTGCCATTCGGCGTCGCTGCATTCGAGGTTGCTGTGCATGGCTGCGGCTCCCAATTTGGTCTGTTGATCCCTGCCTGTGTGCTAACAAAAACCGCTCATGTCGAGCGAAGGATGGTTCAATGCCCAAGCCTCAGCTTCACCCCCGCCCACAGTGTGCGCGGTGCACCGAGGTCGATCGATCCGGCCTGGTTGCGGGTGACGACATCCGCATCGGTCAGGTTCTCGCCGCGCAGCACCAGGCTGAACGGACCGGCCAGCGGCACTTCGGCATAGGCGTCGAGTGTCGTCGCGGCGGGTAGCATGTCGGTCTCGAGATCGTCCTCGAATTGCGCACCGACATGGCGAAGGGTGGCGGCGAGCAGCCAGTTCTCGCGCGGGCGCCAGGTCAACGTTCCGCTGGCCGCCCACTTGGGCGTCTGGGCGGGGCGCATGCCGTCGAGCGCCAGCGAGGCGCCGCTGGCTTCGACCTTGGCCTGGGTCAACGCAAGCGATCCGTCGAAGCCAATGGCACCGAAACGTAGCCCCGCCGCCAGTTCCACCCCCTTGGAACGCACTGCCTCGACATTGCGCCGCTCGCGCAGATTGGTGCCGATGGTGAGATTGGCGATGGCGTTTTTGACCTTGTTGTCGAAGGCGGTGAGCGAGAAATTCACGGCCTCCGAAGGTGCGAAATCGACCCCCGCCTCGAAGCCCAGCAGTTCCTCGTTGACCAGCGCGGCATTGGCGCCGGTGGTTACCGGGAACACCACGAACGGCCGGTAAAGCTCATTGAGCGTCGGCAGGCGCAGTCCGCTGTATCCCGCAGCGCGCAGTGAAAGGCCGCCACCCGCGCGCCACACCGCGCCGCCGCGCAAGGACGTGTCCCAGCCGGAGCGGTTGGCAAAGCGGGTGTCGATGGTCCGGATCGAATTGATCTCTTCGAAATAGCCGTCGCGCACGGTCCAGCGGTCGGCGCGCAGGCCCGCCGTCAGCACCACGTCGCCAAGTGTCCAGTCATCTTCGAGGAACAGGCCCAGATCGCTGTTGCGCCCGCCGGCGCGGCGGCGCGCGGTGACCAGGCCGGTGACGCCGCTATAGGCCTCTTCTTGCAAGCCGCCCTTTGAAATCCGCCAGTCCGCCCCGAAGCGCAGCACATGCGCGTCCCCCAGCGGCGGCCGCAGTTCAAGCTTGCCGCCGACGCCGGTGGATGGGGTGCGGCGCTGGTCGAGCGTCTTGCGGAAGCTGGTCGAGCTGATCACCACATTCGAGAAATCGCGCGCCTGGACATAGGCCAGCGCCTCCACTTGCCAATCGCCGCGCGCGACCAGCCGCAGGCTGGCGTCCTGCCCGCTCGAGGAACTGTCTGCCCCGACAAAGCGCAGGGTGCGGTGATCCTCGAACAGCAGCCCGCGCGCCTGAAGTTCGACCGCGTCGCTAAGCGGCGCAACTGCCCGCAGCGATGTCGACCAGCTGTCATACCTCGCCCGCGCGCTGGCAGGACCACGCTGCGCAACTGGTGTCGTCCAGAAGCCCTGGCCCCGGTCCCAGCGCGCGCCGAGCACGGCAAAGCCCTGCCCCAGCTTCGGCGCGATGGTGGCGGCAATCTCGCTCTCGCCGCGGTCATTGCCAAGGGCCGAGGCACCGAGCAGGCCAAGCGTATCGGCATCGGCGCTGGTCAGCTCGATGGTCCCCGCGACTGCACCCGCGCCAAATGCCCCCGCCCCGCCGCCGCGCGTAATCCGCACCCGGTCAAGTCGTTCCGGAGAGATCGCCGACAGCGGAATATAGCCGAAGAAAGGATCGGCCATCGGCACGCCGTCGAGCAGGACCAGGCTGCGGCTGGTGGCATTCCCGCCCAGCGCCCGCAGCGTCACGCCCTGCGCAGACGGGTTGGACGAGCGGCTGTCGGAGCGGCGGAACTGCTGGAACCCGGCGGCAGTGGACAGCACATCCTCGATCCGCCCGCTGGCCGATGCCGCGATGCGGGCCCGGCCGATATCCTGCACGCCATAGGCGGGGGTTGCAGGGGTATCCTCAAGTCCGCGGCCAGTGACCACGATCGGTTCCTGCGGTTCCGCCTCCTGTGCCTGCACGGCGGAGGGAAGCAACAGGGCGGTCATTACGGCAAGGCGGCAGGGCTGGAACATCGGCCCGCCATAGGCAAGAATTGTTGAATGGGAAATTGCCAAAGCCACCGGATCGATTGACAGGCTCCATGGTTGCCGCAATGATACAGCATAACTCATAAACGGATGCCGAACCCATGGCCGAAGCCTGCCCCATCGCCCCCGACCGCGATGACCGCAAGACTGCGGCGATTGCCGCTGCCCGCGCCAAGGCTCCGGCGGACGCGCAGGTGGTGCCGCGCTTTTCCTTCGCCCGCGACATCCTGCGCAGCCCCAATGTCAGGCAGGCGGGGGCCGGGGCCGACAAGGTCCATTACGACAACCCCGATCATGTCTCGGTGTTCTTCCTCGACGGCGAACAGCACAAGCAGCGCCGCACCCAGCTGGCGCGCTATTTCACCCCCAAGGCGATCAAGGAGCGCCACCAGCTGGTGATGGCCGAAACGACGAACCGGCTGATCGGCAATCTTCGCCGCAGCGGGCGCGAACAACTCGATCTGCTGAGCTTCCAGCTGGCCTGCGATGTCGCGGCGGAAATCGTCGGACTGACCGAAAGCAATGCCAAGGGGCTGGCACAGCGCATTCTCGCCACGTTCAACAGCCTCGATCCGGGCGACGACAGGAAGCGCCAGGGCCTGCTCTACCGCGCGAAAGCCGTACTCCGGACCGGCTGGTTCTACTGGAAGGATATCCGCCCGGCGGTGGCCGCGCGGCGCATTCAGCCGAAAGACGACGTCATTTCCTATATGGTCGCGGAAGATTATTCGCGTCAATCGATGCTGATCGAGTGCATGACCTATGCCACCGCCGGCATGATGACCACGCGCGAATTCATCGTCATGGTGGCCTGGCAGCTTTTCGAAAAGCCCGATCTGCGCGCGTTGTTCCTGGAGGGCGACGAGGCCATCCAGCTCGCCATTCTCGACGAAATTCTGCGGCTCGATCCGGTGGCGGCATTCGTTTACCGGCAGGC
Source organism: uncultured Alphaproteobacteria bacterium (assembly GCA_963791765.1). Taxonomy (GTDB): domain Bacteria; phylum Pseudomonadota; class Alphaproteobacteria; order Sphingomonadales; family Sphingomonadaceae; genus Novosphingobium. The sequence goes on along the minus strand of CAWBTL010000001.1, from coordinate 453,875 downwards.
GGCCGAGGACGTCGTCAGCGGCGCGGATACGGCAAAGGCCGGCAGCCTGTTCGCCCTCGATATCCGCAGCGCCAACACTGACGAGGCTGTCACCGGCCCCTGCCCCTTCGCCATCGATCCCGACCGCGCCAAACGCCAGAAAGTGGCCGGAAACTGGCTGAGCTTCAGCGACGGCCCGCACCGCTGCCCCGGCGCGCAGGTTGCGCTGCAGGAAACGCGGATCTTCGTCGATGCACTGCTGCGCGTACCCGGCATCCGCATGGTCAATCCGCCAGACGTGACATGGAACGAGCGGATCATGGGCTATGAGCTCCACGGTGCCTTCGTGGAGTGCGAGCGGGGTTAGCGGATTGCGCTTAATCGGCACCAGACCCGCTCATGCTGAGCTTGTCGAGCCGAAGGCGACCGAAGGTAAACCACGATGTTGTTACGGTGAACTCGCCGGAGCACGAGGGTGCTTCGACAAGCTCAGCATGAGCGGAAATTGAAGTGCGATCGAGATTGATCGAACGATGATATGCCTGGCTCAGCCTTCGAGTCTGGCCTTCTTCGCCTGTTCCAGCCTCATCAACCCATTGATCTGCAGTCGCAACCGCTCGTTTTCCTCGCGCAGCACAGTCAATTCATCCTTCGGCTTGGCTGGGACCGGTGCAACCCGCTTGGCCAGTGCCTTGCTCGCTGACAGCCGCGCGGCGGCGACACGGGCCTTGCTGCGCAGCCAGAAGCCGATCGCGTCGATCAGACCGCCCTTGCGGTAAGGCGCCAGCGAGGCACTGCGAGGCAGTGGCGCGGCGGTGTTGGTGACGGGGCCGCGGGCGGTCGGAACCACAGCGGCTATCGGCGCGGGCTCTGGCAAGAGGGCGACGGGTGCCGCGACCAGTTCTTCCGGCACCACGGGCAAGGCCATCGCGGCAATCGGCAGCGCGGGTGGCTTGGGGCAAGTCGTGGAGGTCCGGGAATTTGGCTTGGCGACCGCGGGCTTCGCGCGAGCGCGCTTCGCCACGGGCTTGCGCTTCGGTTCGACAGCTTCCGCTTCCTTCGCCTTGCGTGTCCGGACCTTCGCCTTCCGCGCCTTGGGCTTGGTCGTGCCTTTGCGCGCGGGTGCAATCGGAACTGGTGTTACCAGGTTGGGAGCGGCTGGCGGTTCGACCAGCGGCTCACGGGCGCGGGTCTGGCTGTCGAGCATCATCGGTGAAGCGTCAGGCGGGGGTTGCCTGCGCCGCGGCGGCCTTTCTGGCGCAACCGCCAGTTCGCCCATGTCCTGTTCCACCTGTCCCTTAAGGCGTGCGCTTTCGAGCGATTTATACGAATCTTTCCAATTGCGTTCGGCCCGCATCGTAACCAACCCCCTCACGAAGTTGTGATCCGGTTCGAAAGCTAACACAACATCCAGTGGGCAGAAACGGGAGGACTACCTACTGTTGGTAAAAGCGGGGGATAATTGGTGCCAGCCACTGGACCCGCGCTTGACCCTCATTCTTCGCGCCCGCCCTGGCATTCGAGGTTATCACCCAATTTTTCATTTCGCTGCGGGCAATTGGCCATTTGCCCGGCAGGCAGAAATATCGGGCGTTGAGTTGCCCGGCGGCCTTGCCTATGCCCAACCTGCCCATGGATTGGGCGCAATGGGTTGGGCGAGGAAACAAGTTCGATGACGGACGAGCTGGCTCTGGTCCGCGGCATACCGCTGAGCGAGGAGTCCGGGCTGGGCGCGCTGACCATGCCCGGTTTTCTGCGCGAAGTTGTCGCGCGCTACGGCCCGCGCGAGGCTCTGGTGCTTCCGGGCGAACCCGCGCTGCGCTGGAGCTATGACCAGCTGTGGGCGCGCAGCCACGAAGTCGCCCGCGCGCTGATCGCTTGCGGCGCGGGCAAGGACAGCCGCATCGGCATCCTCATGTCCAACCGGCCAGAGTGGGTTTCGGCCTGTTTCGGCATCGGGCTGGCCGGCGGCACGGCAGTCGGCATCTCGACCTTCTCGACCCCGTCCGAACTGGAATATATTATCCAGGCATCGGGCATCTCGATGCTGCTTTTCGAGCGCAGCGTAGCGGCGAAGGACTTTGCCGAGATGCTGACGGAGCTCGAACCGGCGATCGGCGCAAGCCAGCCCGGCAAGCTGGCATCGCTCAGGTTCCCCTATCTGCGCCGACTGGTCTCAATCGGGGAAGCCCCCTGCGGCGGCGCCATCGAGGTCTGGGACAGCTTCCTGGCGCGCGGCAATCACGTTCCACCCGCACTGGTCGATGCCGCTGCTGCTGCCGTCTCGCCGTCGGACCCGGCCTTGCTGTTCTTCTCCTCAGGATCGACCGGCAAGCCCAAGGGCATCCTCAGCGCGCATCGCGGGGTCTGCATCCAGAGCTGGCGCTGGTCGCGGTTCTACAGCTTTACAGACGGCGAGCCGGTGCGCACCTGGTTGGCGAACGGGCTGTTCTGGTCGGGCAATTTCAGCATCGCGCTGGGCGGCACGCTGGCCGGCGGCGGCTCGCTGGTGCTGCAGCGCACGTTCGATGCCGAAGCGGCGGTTCGGCTGATGGCGGCGGAGCGCGTCTCCTTCCCCTATTGCTGGCCGCACCAATGGGCCCAGCTGGAAGAGGCACCCGGCTGGGATCAGGCCGATCTTTCAAGCTTCCGCTATTTCGACCAGGAGCAGTATCTGCGCCGAGCGCAGCGCAGCATCACCGCCCGGTGGTTCGATCCGCGTGCAGCCTATGGCTCGACCGAGACTTTCACCATCTCCACCGGCCTGCCTGCCAACCTGCCGCGCGAGGCGTGGCAGGGGCATAACGGCCCCGTCCTGCCCGGCAACACCGTCAAGATCGTCGATCCCGTAACCGGCACGACCCTGAGGCGCGGCGAGACCGGGGAGATGGCGGTCAAAGGACCGACGCTGATGCTGGGCTACATCGGCATTCCGGGCGACGAGGCGCTCGACGCCGAGGGCTTCTACCGCGCCGGCGACGGCGGCTTCATCGACGAGGCAGGGCGCTTCGTTTTCCAGGGGCGGATCAACGACATCATCAAGACCGGCGGCGCCAATGTCTCACCGGTGGAAGTGGACTGGGCCCTGTGCGCCTGTCCCGGCGTGCATGTCTGCAAGACCACTGGGGTTCCGCACGAAACTCTGGGCGAGATGGTGGTTTCACTTGTCGGCAGGGTCGATGGCCATGCTGTCAGCGAGGCCGATATCATCGCCTTCCTCAAGCCGCGGCTGGCCAGTTACAAGCTGCCGCGCAAGGTGATCTTCATCACTGGCGATGACTTCGATCTCACCGCCACCGCCAAGATCAAACCCGCCGAAGCCCGCGCACTGGCGGCGCGGCTGATCGCAGCTGGGGGGTGATTGCAGCCCGGAAATTTCGAGCCTCCCTTTCTACCCCCCTCCCGCTTGCGGGAGGGGGCGGGGGTGGGTGAGTTTAACTTTGGCGCGAAACCGTCGATTTCGTCCGACTGGCCCACCCCTAACCCCTCCCGCAAGCGGGAGGGGGACTGGGATGCAGCCTACAGCTTCCCCGCCTCTTCCAGTTCCTTGAACGCAGCTGTCATCGCCGCCTTGGCGACATTGGCGGCGGGGAAGCCGCAATAGGGGATCGACGAGAGAAACACCTCCTCGATCTCGGCCCGGGTCAGCCCGTTCGCCATGCCCATTTTGGTGTGATACCGGATCTCGTCGAACGAGCGCTGGCCGATGCACATGCCCAGCACCGCCAGGCTGCGATCGCGGCGCGACAGCTGCTCCTCGCGGGTCCAGACTTGGCCGAACGGCAGTTCCATCGTCCATTTGATGTGCAGCGCGGTGACATCGTCCCCCGATTCCGCACCCTTGCGGCAGCTATCGGCGGCATCCTGCCCATAGACGTCGGCGAACACCGCCAGGCCCTTTTCAAAGTTGTCGTTCATGGTGGTGGGTTCCTTTTCTATATCCTTCACCCCACATCCGCTCATGTCGAGCGAAGTCGAGACAGCTTGCGAAATGCCCGTCCGTAGTGCGACGTCCCTCGACTTCGCTCGGGATGAGCGGATGTGGGGGATTTTCCGCTTACCCTGCGGGCCCTCCCCCCTCACATGCAGACATGCACTTTGGTTTCTTCGTTTGGCCCGCGCAGCACGTCCATCATTTTGGGCAGATCGGCCAGCCCAATGTCGTTGGTGATGATCGCCTTGGGATCGCAGTGGCCCTTGTCCATCTGGTTGGCGATGTAGTGAAATTCCTTCATCGAATAGCCGACCGCGAACTGGATCGCCGCGCATTTGTAGCTGGCCAGGCTGGGCATGACCGGGTTGGGCGAGGTGCAGAAGCCGAGGCTCACCACCTTGCCGAACTGGCCGACGTGCATGATCGACTTCATCATCATGCCTTCTGCGCCGACGCATTCGAACACCAGTTGCGGCGGTCCGCCCAGCGCCTCGATGACCTCGCCGACTTCGTTTTCGCCATAGCCAATGAAGGCGTCCGCGCCCATTTCCAGCGCCAGAGCCCTGCGCCGCGGCGAGCGCGACATGGCGGCGATGCGCCCTGCCCCCAGTCGCCGCGCCCAGTAAATCGCATAGAGCGCCACCGCGCCGCCGCCCAGCACCAGCACCCGGTCGTCAGGCTGGATCGCCGCGAGCTTGACCCCGTACAAGCTGATCGCCAGCGGCTCGATCAGCGCGCCGTCGGCCATCGACAGCACCTGCGGCAGCTTCGTCGCGACGCTGACCGGCACCCGTGCCAGCTCGGCAAATCCGTGCATCGCGGTGCCGGGCGTGGCCTGGCACAGCACATTGTTGTCATGCTTGCAGCCAGCGCAGGTTCCGCACGCAACCGAGGGCAGCACGGCGATGCGTTCGCCCGGCTTGAAGCCCGTGACATTCCTGCCGATCTCGACAATCTCACCGGCATATTCATGGCCGAACTGCACATTTTCGCCAAAGTCCCACATTCCGCCCTTGGTCATCGACAGGTCAGTGCCGCAAATCCCGCAGCGCGCGACCCTGATGATGACATCGTCGGGGCCGGGCTGCGGATCCGGCCGGTGTTCGATGACGATGGGCTTGCCGTGGCCAGGATAGATGGCAGCTTTCATTCGACTTCCTTCCTAATGCCCCCGCATCGAAGGTAGGGCCATCACCTATTGACCGATTCCATACAATCTCGTCACCCTGAACTTGTTTCAGGGCCCATCGGGCCACATGATCGGAGCCTCAGGAAAAAGCGCATACGTTAGGTTATGCTCGAAAGTCAGAACTCCGGTTGCGAGGCAAAATGGGCCCTGAAACAAGTTCAGGGTGACGGAAAATAAGAGATTGGTTCGATAGCAATGATTCCTCCCCTAAAAAGAGGGGGAAATGCGGCTTTCAAGGGCCTTTCTCCACCAGATCGAAGCGCTGGATGTAGTCGCCAAACTGCTCGCGTACCTCATCCTCGCTCATGCCGAAATCGGCGATGTCATAGCGGTGGACGCCGTGCGCCAGTTCGGGCTTGTCCGCGATCCGACGGGCGAATCGCGCACGCAGCGGTTCGTCGATATCCATGCCGATGAAATCATAGATGCGTTCGAGCTCGCCCATCGGATCGCGGTGAAAGTGACCGTGGACCACATCGATGACCTGCCCGGGATGGCGCGCCCGCGCCTCGTCCGCCACCCGCACCGCCCGCGCCCATTTGCCCGCCTCGCGCGCCAGCATGTTGTGTGCGCGCTGCCCGGCGCGGCCTTGCTCGTAGATCGGGTGCAGGTTCATCAGCAGCGAGCACAGCGAAGGCACTGCCCTGGCGGGATCGCGGTGGGTCTGGATCACCTTGGCCTGGGGATAGACCGCGAACAGCAGGTCGAGCTGTTCGATATGGCCGGGGTTCTTGAGCAGCCAGCGCTTCTCCGGCTCGTTGCTGCCGATCAACTGGACGCATCTGTAGTAGTAGGCATAGGCCGCGTCTTCCGGCTGGCTCTGCCGCCATGCGTCATAGGTCGCCGAAGACCAGCTGCCGCAGGACCAGATATTGCTGTTGAAGCTGTGCCACAGGATCATGCAGCATTCGTGGACTTCGGCGGCGGCGCGGTTGTGCGCGGCACGCGATTGCGGGCTGGCGGCGTAATGCGCTTCGAGATCTGCCAGGCTTTTGCGGAACTCGGGATAGTCGGCCCAATCTGCGATCGGCGGGCGCGGCATCGGGCTGTCGATCAGCCAGGTCTGCAACCCCTGAAAGCGCTCGTCCACCGCCATCAGCCGGTGCAGAGCGGTGGTGCCGGTGCGCGGCACGCCAGTTATGACCACCGGGCTGAGGATGGGCCTCGCATCGAAGCCGGGATTGGCCTTCATCGCCTTTATCGCATGCGCCCGCCCCTTGAGCGCGCCGATCACCTGCCCCCAGGCGAGGCGGCGGCCGGTTTCGTGGAAGTACGGATCATAATCCATCGACTGGAGCATGACGCGCAGGCCGGGAAGATAGTCCGGCGGTCCGAAATCGCTGGTGCCGATTTCCTTTGCGACGATGTCGTGCAACTGGTCGGAAGCGTCGCGGAACTGCGCAGGGGGATCGTAGCTGGCGTCCATCACCAGCGCCGCCGCCGCTGGCAGGCCCGCACCCGTTGCCGCAGTTCCTCGGCGCGCTCCTCCGGGCTCACCACCGGAGTGTCGGCTGGCAGATGCGCGCGCAATTCCGCGAGCTTGACGCGGGTGATCGTCGGCAGTGGCTCGCTGTCGCAATCGTACCAGCGGCCATAGATGCCGCCTTCCATGTAGCCGGCCGGATCGAGCCAGTTGGGCACACCGGGATCGGTGAGCGCGATCACCGCGCGGAACCTGCCGTCGCTGGACAGGCGTGCCATCGCGCCATTGGTGCTGGACAGCCGGTAAACATATTCCAGCGCGTTGAAGAGCGGATCGTTGAGCTGGATGTTCCAGTAGGGAGCGCGCTTTGGAATCTCCGTCTCGATGATCAGCGCTTCATCTTCCTCAAGCTGGAAATTGGCCGGCCAGTAGGTCTGTTTGGCAAGCGCACCGGGCATGCGAACCGGCTCGAACACGTTGTAGCCGACGCGGTCCATCACCCCGTTCTGCATCTTGAAATACTGTTTGGTCTTGCGGGCCGGGAACCTGGCCATTTCCTGGATACGGTGCAGGATCTGCTCGGGCGAATAACGCGGCTTGGGGGGCACCGGATCGAGGCATTCGATCGACAGCACCGGGTCGGTCTCGGTCAGCCAGTCGTACATCCGGTAGCGCGTGAACATACCGGTAGCGCTGGGATGGATCGGAGCCCATTTTCCGGTGTAGCCTGCCGGCCGTTCGGCGCTGAAGATCACTTCGAAGTCTTCGCCCAACGCCAGGCCAAGCTCGCTGTCATCCACCTCGTTGTGGCCATTGGGCAACGGCACTTCATCGTAGGTGCCCGACAGCTTCGCCTGGGTGGTGAAGCTCAGGATCTTGCAGGTGCCGCGATTGCCCGACACCCGGTAGGTCAGGTCGCCCCGGATCGGCGACTGGACATAGATGTCGTCGGGATTGGGCTGGAGCGTGTAGACCGGGTTCCACAGCGGTGCCCAGTCAGGATGCTCGGCGTCGGCGTGGAAGAACATGAAATAGCTGTACGACAGGCTGGCCATGGTCTGGCGGTAGATGTCGGCACGGAACGCCGGATCGTCCGGATGCCAGGTGTCCTTGAGATTGCCCACTGCGCCTTCCAGATCGGCGAGGCAGTCCAGGATCGACGGTGGGATCGGGTCAGTCATGCTAATTGGCCTCGTCCCCTGGGGCCGGTTTTTTGCCGGGATTTGTTCGATGCTCCAGCATGGCACCCGGCAGCGGCGTAACGCAAGCTTGCAGGACCTGGTCTACTCCGCCGGAGCGATAGTGAGTTCGACCGGAGCGAGACCGTCAATCTCGCCGCGAAGCACATCGCCTGGCGCGATCGGACCGACCCCGGCGGGAGTACCGGTATAAAGCAGGTCGCCCGCTTGGAGATGGTAGAAGCGCGAAAGGTAGGCGATCAGCTCGGGCACGGAGAATATCAGCTCGGTCAGCCTTGCATCCTGCCTGACCGCACCATTTTGCGCCAGCGCGATGCGCTGGTTCGCGACAGGTCCGAAGGCGGCGGCCCGGGTGATCGGTGCGATCACGGCGGCGTTCTCGAAATCCTTGCCAAGATCCCAAGGGCGCCCCAGTTCGCGTGCTTCGATCTGCAAGTCTCGCCGGGTCATGTCGAGGCCGCAGCCATAGCCAAGCACCACGGTCAGGGCGTCGGCCTCGGCGATGCGGAAGGCCGGGCCGCCGATGGCGACGACAAGCTCCATCTCGTAGTGGCAATTTGCGGTACCGGGCGGATAGAGGATGGCCGCGCCCGAATGGCAGATCGCCGCCGGCGTCTTGGTGAAAAAGAACGGTGCATCCCTGGTCGCGGCAAAGCCCATTTCGGCGGCATGTGCGGCGTAGTTGCGCCCCACGCAAAAGATGCGGTGAACCGGGAAGCCGGACGCTTCGCCGACCACTGGGATAACAGGCACTGGCGGCAGTTCGAACAGGGTGTGCATGGCGCATGTCTTGTCAGCATTTGACAATCCCGGCAATGCCGGACCGACCGCCGCCACACCCCGGTGAAGACGGTTCCACACCGCCCCGAAACGGGCTATCCTCTCCGGCAACAAACAGAACACGGTGAGGCTGCGCAAATGGCACTGGAATCCATCGAGCTGAAACCGCTGGTTGGCTCGGAACTCAGGATCGACAAGCAGACCCTGCTTTCGGGCGCCTTGGCGGATGAAATCCACGCGCTGCTGGTCAGGCGCGGGGTGGTTATCGTGCGCGACATGCCAATGACCGACGACGACCAGCGCGCCTTCACCCGCACCCTGGGCGACCTGCGGCTCGGCACTGTCGCCAAGGAGGGCGAAGAGGGCCTGATGACCGTCACCATGGACAAGACCATCAACCCCGAATACGCCGAATACTTCCCCGGCACTTTCTTCTGGCACATGGACGGCACTTACGATCCGGTCCCGCCCTTCGCCACGGTGCTGACCCCGCGAGTGCTTTCGCAGACTGGCGGCGAGACCGAGTTCGCCAATACCTATGCCGCCTATGACGATCTGCCCGAGGAGGACAAGGCCGATCTCGGCACGCTGAAAGTGGTTCATTCGATGCTGTCGGCGATGTCCGATGCGGTACCCGATGCGTCGGCCGAACAGGTGATGAAATGGTGCGGCTACCCCTCCCCGGCATTTCCGCTGGTGTGGAACCACAAGTCGGGCCGCAAGTCGCTGGTGCTGTCCACCTCGGGCTCGCACGTCGTGGGCATGCACCCTGCCGAAAGCCGCGAATTGCTTGACCGGCTTTTCGCTCATGCCACCCAGGACAAATACGTCTATCGCCACCAGTGGCGGATGAACGACCTGCTTATGTGGGACAACACCGGCACCATGCACCGCGTGCGCCCCTATGACGCTGACAGCGGCCGCCGCCTGCACCGCTTCACCCTCAACGGAGTTGAGCCGATTACGGCGGCGGCTTAACGGGGCCATTTGTGATGACCGAGGCGCATTATCTCGACGGCCGCATACTGCTGGCGATGCCGGGTATGTTCGACCCCAACTTCGATCACGCTGTCATCGCCATGTACGTCCATGACGCCAATGGCGCTTTCGGGGTTGGCGTCGGCCATCTGCGCGCCGGGGTCGGCATGCACGCATTGCTTCAGGAAGTGGGAATAGAGCCCGGCGAGGCACCCGATTGCCCGGTCCATCACGGCGGCCCGGTCGAGCCGGGGCGCGGTTTCGTGCTGCATTCGACTGACTGGTTGGATGCCAGCACCCTACCGGGCGGACCACTGGGCGGGCTCACCGCCTCGCTCGATATCCTCCGCGCCATTGCCGAAGGGCGCGGGCCGAAGCAGTGGCTGATCGCACTGGGCTATGCCGGCTGGGGCGCGGGCCAGCTCGACGCCGAGATGCGCCGCCACGGCTGGTACGCCGCCAATGGCCGCCCGCAGGTGCTGTTCGAAACCCCCGCCGAACGCCGCTGGACGGCAGCCTGGAAGGCCGACGGCATCGACCCGGCGCTGCTCGCGCACCAGACCGGGCGGGCGTGAAGCCCGGGGGAGCTGGAAGCAGGTCTTATACCAACCGCCCATTGCGCCGACTCTGCTCCCCTCCGGTTCAGGGCACGGCTATCGCATATTCCATTTGGTGTCTGTGCATCCCAGTCCCCCTCCCGCTTGCGGGAGGGGTTAGGGGTGGGCCAGTCGGACGAAATCGACGGTTTCGCGTCAAATTCAGACTCACCCACCCCCAACCCCTCCCGCAAGCGGGAGGGGAGAAGAAAGGTCAGTTCGGAATATGCGATAGCCCTCCCCAGAGACGCAGTCGAGCGCAGCTCAACAGGAGGGGCTTGAGAGGTCATTTCATCGGGCAGTTGGTATTAGATCAACTTGTGTTTAATCTGAATCAAACTTCAAATTTCCGCTCATCCTGAGCTTGTCCAAGGACCCTCGTGCTCCGGTGAGTTCACCGTAACAACCCTGTGGTTGACCTTCGGTCGCCTTCGGCTCGACAAGCTCAGCATGAGCGGGTCTGGTGCAGATTAAGCGCAACCGGCTCTAATCCCTCATCCATCCACCAGCATCGCGCCGTGCGGATTGGCCTCGGGCTCGCCGTGTTCGCGCTGCCAGGCATCGGCATCGTCGTAGCAGGCCTCGACAATGCTGGCGTAGGTTTCGCGGAAGTGGGCGCGCTGTTCGGGGTGATCGAACACGAAGGCGCGGTTGCCTCGCACGGCATTCAGCACCATCGGCGCGATCGCCTCGGGGCGGTAGAACTTCATCGAGGTGTGCTCTTTGGAAGCCTCGCCGATCTCGACCTCGCCCGCTCCCGGTCCGCCGAAACGCTCCGGACGGTAGCGCGCATTGTTGGCCTTCATCCCCGTCGCCACCCCGCCCGGGCAATAGGAGGTGGTGAAGACATTGTGCTGTTTCATTTCCAGCGCCAGGTTCATCATCATCCCGATGATCCCCGCCTTCGCCGCCGAATAGGGGACATGCACCGGGATCCAGCCCGGCAGCAATCCGGCCATCGATGCGGTGGCGCAGATATGCCCGCCGCCCGCCGCGATCATTTCGGGCAGGAAGGCGCGGGTGGTGTTCATCACCCCCATCAGGTTGACCTGGATGATCCAGTCGACATCGGCGTCGGACATTTCCATCAGCGGGTCGAACGAAGTTGCCCCGGCATTGGCGAAGACCAGCGTCACCGGCCCGAGTGCTGCTGTCACCCGCCGCTTCATCGCGGCGATGGCATCGCGCTCGCAGACGTCGCATTGCACCGCAATCGCCTTGCCGCCCGCCGCGCGGATGTCCGCGGCAACCTTTTCGGCATTCTCGAGGATAATGTCTGCCACCGCGACCGCCGCGCCCTGCCGCGCCAGTTCCTTCGCTAGCCCCATGCCGATGCCGCTGCCGCCGCCGGTAACGACTGCCGCCCTGCCCGTGATTTCCGTCATGCCGCTCTCCCGATCCTGATTTTCCGTCAGCCCTTCAGCCCCGGCAGAACCTTGTCGGCGAAGCGCTTCAGCTGGTCATAGACGCGGTCATAGGACATCCCGCCGTAGCTGAAGTTGGCGATGATTTCATAGTCGCCGACCGACTCGGTCCGCATCGCATGCTTCTCCAGAAGCTGCTCGGGCGTACCGATCATGTTTCCGCCGATATAGTCCTTGTAGGCCTTTTCCGGACCGCCGGCGGCGCTCATCGCGTCGCCCAGGGCGACATAGGTGGCGTAAGACGGCATGTTCTTGAAGTGCTCCGCGCCCCATTCGTAGTGGTTGGCTACCTGGTAGAACTGCGCCGCGAAATATTTGTCGGTGTATTCGGCGACCTGCTGGTCGGTATCGACGCAGACGACGAAATCGCTGATCACGAAGGGCGGCGCTTTTTTGCCATGCTTGGCCTGGAAGGTGTTGCGATAGGCGTTGATCTCGGTCATCGAGTGCTTCCATTCACCCTGGCTGAAACGCAGCGCCTTGAGCCCGTAATCGGCGGCTACTTCCGCCGAGCTTGGCGACATCGAGACCATCAGCATCCGCTCGCGCGTCCAGCCTTCGGGACGCGGCCGCACTTCCACCTCGGGCTGCTGGAAATGCTTGGTATCGGCCTTGACCGTGCCGGTCTCCAGCCCGTCCATGATGATCAGCGCCGCTTCGTCGAACAGTTCGCGGCTGTCGGCAAGGTCGCGGCGGAAGCCGGTGAACTCGCGCCGCGCCGCGCCCCGGCCCATGCCCAGGATCACCCGGCCCTCGCTCAGCGCGTCGAGCATCGCGGTCTTTTCGACCACCCGCAGCGGATCGTTCCACGGCAGGATCACCGCAGCGGGCATCAGCTTGATGGTCTTGGTCCTGGCGGCGACCCATGTCAGCAGTTGCAGCGGATCGGGGCAGGCAGCGTAATCGGTGAAGTGATGCTCCACCGCGGCGGCAAAATCGAAGCCCATCGCCTCGGCCTCGACCGCGAGCTGGGTTTCCTTGCGGAAGAATTCATAGTCCGGGATGCCGTGAAGATTCTGGAATCCCAGATGAATGCCGACCTGCATGTCCTGCTCCTTGAATATTTATATGCCGGTTGACCCTCTGCAGAAACCGGCGGTTGCCGCGTGTCTGACGCATCCGCGCCAGCCTCGCCACCAATTTCTGCCGCGCAGGCATCGCCCCGGCGTCCATTGCACCCTGGGGGATCTGCGACCGATTGCCGCCTGCCGCGCCCGGTCCATCCCCCTTTCGGGGGAGTGTCTGCACCCGCGGTTCCGGCGATCAGGATGTCAACACGGTCGCAAGAAAGAACAACCGATGATCGAGCACCTCAAGCGCATGCACCTGCCGCAGTATCCCAGCCTGTTCCGCACGATGCACACCGATCGCAAGCGCATCTTCGTCGATGCGCTGAGGTGGGACATTCCGCACGACGGCACGCAGGAAGTCGATCAGTATGACAATGACCGCGCCCACTATCTGATCCTGCGCGATAGCAATTCGCAGCAGCATCTGGGATCAGTCCGCCTGCTGCCAACCACCGCCCCGCATATGCTGGACGACGTATTTCCCTTCCTGTGCGAAGGCGAAGTGCCGCGTGGACCAAAGGTCTGGGAAATCACCCGCTTGCTGGTCTCGCCCGATCTCGGCCGCCGCGAACGCATGCCTGCCCGCAACATGCTCGCCCGCGCCATGATCGAATTCGGGCTGATGATGGGCATCGAGAAATTCACGGCCGTTTGCGAAATCGGCTTCCTCACGCAATTGCTTGCCGCCGGTTGGCGCATCGATCCCCTTGGCCTGCCACAGCAGGTCGCCGGATCGCTGATCGGCGCAGTGCTCATCCATGTCGAGGCGGAATCTATCGCCAAGACTACCGAAGGCTGGCGCCACCCGGGTCCGGTGCTTCGCCTTCGGTACAATTCAACATCGCTCGCAGCCTGACGGAGGAACCGACGATGGAAATGATGCCGCTCGCCGCCCCTGCTCCGCGCCCGCTTTCAAAGCAGGCGGCGCAGCTGCTCGATCAGGGCTATCTGATCATCGAGAACGCGATGAACCCCGATGTGCTGGCGGCGGTGACCGGCGAGCTGGCACCACATCTGGGCGGCGCGGTCTATGGCACCGGCCCGTTTTTCGGACCCGAGACCAAGCGCGTCGCACGGGTGCTGGCGCATTCGCGCAGTGCCGCCGATCTGGTGCTCGACGAGCAGGTTTACGGTCTCGTCAATGAAGTGCTGGGGCCGAATTGCGACAGCCTGCAACTCAGCCTGACCCAGGCGATCGAGATCCACCCTGGCGCGCCGGCGCAGGGTCCGCACCGCGATCAGGACATGTGGTGGCTGCCGCGCGGGCTGATGGAATGCATGATCAACGTGATGTGGGCGCTCGACGATTTCACGGAAGACAACGGCGCCACGCGGATGTGGCCGCGCAGCAACCGCGAGCATCTGGATCAGTTCATCCTGCCCGACGATCAGGCCATTCCCATCGTCATGCCCAAGGGCTCGGCCTGCCTGTTCCTTGGCTCGACGATGCATTCGGGCGGGGCGAACTTCTCCGCCGGATCGCGGCGCGGGCTGCTGGTCAGCTATTGCCTCGGCTGGCTCAAGCCGTGGGAAAACCAGTGGCTGGCCTATCCGCCCGAGATCGCCCGCACATTTCCGCCCGAACTGGCAGCGCTGGTCGGCTACCAGCAGCACCGGCCAGAGCCTGGGCAACCACGAAGGGCAATGCCCCTCGGTGCTGCTCAAGGGGCCGCAGGACGACTGGCAGCCCTTCGTCGATACGCTGATGCCGGGGCAAAGTGATCTCGCGGTCCAGTACCGGGATATGCAACTGGCGGCCCGCGAGGTGGCATAGTCCGCAACCTCTGGAGGAATTGCTGGACGGGGCAGCCACTTGTGGCAATGTCGGGATCGTCCGCCGTTCCCGTGGAGCCTCTACCCATGAAACATGAATTCGCCGCCAATGACCGCGTCAGCCTGTCGCTCGGCGCGGACGGCGTTGCGCAGGTGCGGCTGACCCGCACCGACAAGCTCAATGCGCTCGACCCGGCGATGTTCCGCGCGCTGATCGAGGCCGGGCGGGCGCTGTTCGACATGCCGGGGCTGCGCTGCGTGGTGCTGGCGGGCGACGGCCGGGCATTCTGCGCGGGGCTCGACCTTGCCATGTTCGACGAATTCCTGCGCGAGGACGGTCCCAGCCTCACCGAGCGCAGCCATGGCAACGCCAACCTGTTCCAGCAGGCGGCGATGCAGTGGCGCAAGCTGCCGGTGCCGGTGATCGCCGCCGTCCACGGCGTCTGCTTCGGCGGGGGCCTGCAGATTGCCGCCGGTGCCGACATCCGCATCGCCGCGCCGGACGCCCGGCTGTCGGTGATGGAAATGAAGTGGGGCATTGTCCCCGACATGGGCGGCTTTGCCCTGTGGCGCGGGCTGGTGCGCGAGGATGTGCTGCGCGAACTGACCTACACCGCGCGCGAATTCTCAGGCGAAGCGGCGCAGGAAATGGGCTTTGCCACTTTCACTGACGCCGATCCGCTGGCCCGCGCAACTGCGCTGGGCGAGGAAATCGCAGGCAAAAATCCCCACGGAATTCGCTCCGCCAAATCGCTGTTCAACCGCTCTGCCGATCTCGGGCTCGACGAAATCCTGATGGCCGAGAGCCTTGAGCAGCACCGGCTGCTCGGATCGAAGAATCAGCTGGAAGCAATCCAGAGCCAGATGGAACGGCGGGCTGCGGACTTTGTCGATCCTTAAAATCTCTCTGATTTGTATTGATACCAACCGCCCGAATAATACCAATCGCCCATTGCGCCGACTCTGCTCCCCTCCCGTTCAGGGCACGGCTATCGCCTATGCCATTTGGTGCCTGTGCATCCCAGTCCCCCTCCCGCTTGCGGGAGGGGTTAGGGGTGGGCCAGTCGGACGAAATCGACACCTTCGCGCCAAATTCAAACTCACCCACCCCCAACCCCTCCCGCAAGCGGGAGGGGAGAAGAAAGGGCAGTTCGGAATATGCGATAGCCCTGCCCCTCCCCTGAGACGCAGTCGAGCGCAGCTCAACAGGAGGGGCTTGAGAGGGCATTTCATCGGGCAGTTGGTATAACTGACTCGTCATTCCCGCGAAAGCGGGAACCTATCTCCAGCGTTGGCCCCATCACGCAAAGTTGATTGGTGCGGATTGATTGGGAGATGGGTTCCCGCCTTCGCGGGAATGACGAACTACGGTATAATCAAACACCATAGTTTGAATCCCACTAGGCCCTAACCAGCCCGCTCCGCCGCCAGCTGCGCCACCGCCCCGGCAGCGATGGTCGATAACTCCGTACGGTCATCGGCCAATATCGCCGCCTTCATCCGCGGGTCCCAGAACAGGCGGATATGCTCGGCGGTGGCGGCGATTGCTTCGGCCTCGCCCTGCACCGCGAAATTGCGCGCGATCTGATCGGCCATGGTCCGCAGGTGAGCGATATCCATCGGCTATTCCGCCGCCTCTGCCACAATCCGCCGCGAGCGGGCGGTCAGTTCCGCATAGTCTTCCTGCCACGCACTCGGGCCGTTGGAGGGGGTGATCTGCACCGCCGTCACCTTGTATTCGGGGCAATTTGTCGCCCAGTCGGAAAACTCGGTGGTGACGACGTTGGCCTGGGTCGCGGGGTGGTGGAAGGTGGTATAGACCACCCCCGGCGCCACCCGGTCGGAAACATCGGCGCGCAGCGTGGTTTCACCGGTGCGGCTGGCGAGGCGCACCCAGTCGCCGGACTTGAGGCCGCGGTTTTCGGCGTCGGCGGGGTGGATTTCGAGCACATCCTCGTCGTGCCACAGCACATTGTCGGTCCGCCGGGTCTGCGCGCCGACGTTGTACTGACTGAGAATGCGCCCGGTGGTCAGCAGCAGCGGGAAGCGCGGGCCGGTCTTTTCGTCGGTGGGGACGTAATCGGTGACGACGAACTTGCCTTTTCCGCGCACGAAACCATCGATGTGCATGATCGGCGAGCCGTCCGGCGCGGCCTCGTTGACCGGCCATTGCAGCGAGCCGGCTTCATCAAGCCGGTCAAAGGAAACCCCTGCAAAGCTAGGGGTTAGCCGGGCAACTTCATCCATGATCTGCGATGGGTGGGTGTAGTTCCAGTCCAGCCCCATGGCATTGGCGAGCGCCTGGGTGACCTGCCAGTCCTCAAGCCCATTTGCCGGCTCCATTACCTTGCGCACCGGCTGGATCCGGCGTTCGGCATTGGTGAAGGTGCCGTTCTTCTCGAGAAAACTGCTACCGGGCAGGAAGACATGCGCGTAATTGGCTGTTTCGTTGAGGAAAAGATCGTGGACGATAACGCAGTCCATCGCTGCGAGGCCCGCCGCAACGTGATGCGTGTTGGGGTCGGACTGGAGGATATCCTCGCCCTGGATGTAGATCGCCCGGAAAGACCCGTCGATCGCGGCGTCGAGCATGTTGGGGATGCGCAGGCCCGGCTCGGGATCGAGACTGACGCCCCAGTCGTCCTCGAACAGCTTGCGTGTGGCTCCGTCGGATATGTGGCGATAGCCGGAGAGTTCGTGCGGGAAACTGCCCATGTCGCAGGCGCCCTGGACGTTGTTCTGGCCGCGCAGCGGGTTCACCCCCACCCCGCGCCGACCGATATTGCCGGTCGCCATAGCGAGGTTGGCGATGGCCATGACGGTGGAGCTGCCTTGCGAATGTTCGGTCACGCCGAGGCCGTAGTAGATCGCGCCATTCCCGCCGGTGGCGTAGAGCCGGGCCGCGGCGCGCAGATCATTCGCGGGCACGCGCGTTACCGCTTCGAGCACTTCGGGGCTGTGGCGTTCATCGCCCACAAACCGCGCCCAGTCCTGATATTCGTCCCAGTCGCAGCGCTCGCGGATAAAGGTCTCGTCGGCGAGACCCTCCGTGACGATAACGTGGGCCATGGCGGTCAGCACGGCGACATTGGTGCCCGGCTGGAGCGCCAGATGATGCTCGGCCTCGACATGCGGCATGCGCACCAGATCGATCCGGCGCGGGTCGATGACGATCAATTTCGCACCTTTGCGCAGCCGCCGCTTCATGCGGCTGGCGAAGACCGGGTGCGCGTCGGTGGGGTTGGCGCCCATCACCAGGATGACATCGGCGTGATCGACCGAATCGAAGTCCTGCGTCCCCGCGCTGGTGCCGAAGGTCGTCTTGAGCCCGTAGCCGGTGGGCGAGTGGCAGACCCGGGCGCAGGTATCGACATTGTTGGTGCCAAAACCGGCGCGCACCAGCTTCTGGACGAGGAAGGTCTCCTCGTTGGTGCAGCGGCTCGACGTGATCCCGCCGAGCGCCCGCGCGCCATATTGCGCCTTGATCGACAGCAGCCGCTCGGCGGCGAAGCCCAGCGCCTCGTCCCAGCCCACTTCGCGCCATGGCTGGTCGATGCTTTCGCGGATCATCGGCGAGAGTATCCGGTCCTGGTGCTGGGCATAGCCCCAGGCAAACCGGCCCTTGACGCAGGAGTGGCCGTGATTGGCCTTGCCGTCCTTCCACGGCACCATCCGCACCAGCTGCTGCCCCCGCATTTCGGCGCGGAAAGTGCAGCCGACACCGCAATAGGCGCAGGTGGTAATCACCGCGCGCTCGGGCTTGCCGATCTCGGTTACCTTCTTTTCCTGCAAGGTCGCGGTCGGACAGGCCTGCACACAAGCGCCGCAGCTGACGCATTCGCTGCCGAGAAAGTCGTCCCCAGCCTGTCCGGCGCTGACTTTCGAGGCAAATCCTCGCCCGGCGATGGTCAGGGCAAACGTGCCCTGCACCTCGTCACAGGCGCGCACGCAGCGCGAGCAGGCGATGCATTTGCTGGGGTCGAAGTCGAAATAGGGGTTCGATGTATCGGCTTGCTGTGAAAGGTGATTGTCCCCCGCATAGCCATAGCGGACATCGCGCAGGCCAACCTCGGCGGCGGCATCCTGCAGCTCGCAATCGTTGTTGGCCGAGCAGGTCAGGCAATCGAGCGGGTGATCGGAAATGTAGAGCTCCATCACCCCCTTGCGCAGCCGGGCGAGCCGCGGCGTCTGGGTGTGGACCTGCATGCCCTCGGCGACCGGGGTGGTGCAGCTGGCAGGAGTGCCCTTCATCCCGTCAACCTCGACCAGGCACAGCCGGCAGGAGCCGAAAGCCGCGAGGTTATCGCTTGCGCACAGCTTCGGGATCGATCCACCCGCCAGCGCGGCGGCGCGCATCACGCTGGTGCCCTGCGGCACGGTGATCTCGCGCCCGTCTATGGCGAGCGTGACCGACATGTCCGAGAGCACTTCGGGCGTGCCGAAATCGGCCTGCGGTTCATAGCCCACGGTGTTTCTCCAGCCCGGCCAGATCGGCCGGCGTGTTGATATTAGCAGGTCCGGCCGCAATTTTCACTGCCCTTGCCCCGATCGCCTCGGCGAACTGGCGCATCGAATGCCTGCCCTCACCGGTCAGAATCGCTTCGATTGCCTTGGCGGCACCGGCGGGCCACAGTCCGATCACTGGCTGGTCGGCAAGATAGGCCGGTGCCGGGGCCAGCAGTTCGGGCAGGTCTTCGGGCAGCAGGGCGGAATCGACGCCGCAGGTCAGCACCGCAGCATAGCCCTCGTCGCGGGCCAGATGCAGCGCGGCGGCAATCCCGGCGAGCGGGCCCATGTGGGGGCGCGGCCAGTCAGGCAAAGTCGGCGCGGGCGCGGTTTCGCGGCCGACAACAACGACATGCTCGCACCAGCCCGACAGCGCATCAACGGCGCGGGCGATCAGGGTGTGGCCATCGAATTCGGCCAGCGCCTTGTCGCTGCCGAAGCGGGTGGACTGGCCACCGGCAAGGACGCAGCCGAGGATCATGCGGGGCCTCCGTGGCGTGCGTGCTTCGACAAGCTCAGCATGAGCGGGGTTTGTATTTGGTTCTTTCCCAACATCCGCTCATGCTGAGCCTGTCGAAGCACACACACCAAGCTCACGAAAAATCCTCCGGCCATTGCCTCAGCGCGCTCAGCACCGGGTAGGGCGTGAACCCGCCCAGCGCGCAGAGCGAGCCAAATTTCAGCGTCTCGCAGAGGTCTTCGAGCAGGACGATGTCTTCCTCCCGAGACCGCCCGGCCTTGGGCGCATTGCGCATCTGCGGGAGCGCCTCGACAACTCCCGCTCGCCCTGAGCCTGTCGAAGGGGCCGCGCGAATCCGGTCGATCAGCTCCACCCCCCGCGTCGAGCCTATCCGGCAGGGAGTGCATTTGCCGCAGCTTTCGGCCGCGCAGAACTGCATGGCGAAGCGCGCCATTTTGCCCATGTCCGCCGTATCGTCGAACACCACCAGTCCGCCGTGGCCGATCAGCGCATCGACAGCGGCATAGGCCTCGTAGTCGAATGGCAAGTCGAACTGCTCTGGATGGATATAGGCCCCGAGCGGCCCGCCGACCTGCACCGCCTTGACCGGACGGCCCGATGCCGTGCCGCCACCAATGTCGTAAATCAGCTGGTCAAGCGTGATACCGAAGGCAGTTTCGAACAGACCGCCGTGCCGGATATTGCCCGCCAGCTGGATCGGCATGGTGCCCTTGGAGCGCGCGATACCCAGGCTGTCATACAGCGCCGCGCCGCCTTCGCTGAGGATGTGGGAGACCGCCGCCAGCGTCAGCACGTTGTTGACTACGGTTGGGCAGCCGAACAGCCCGGCAATGGCCGGCAGCGGCGGCTTGGCGCGCACTTCGCCGCGCTTGCCCTCCAGCGAATTGAGCAGCGCGGTTTCCTCACCGCAGACATAGGCTCCCGCTCCGACGCGCACTTCGAGCTCGAAGGGCGCGATGATGGCGGTCGCCAGATCGATGGCGGCGCGCAATTTGGCTATGGCGTGGGGATATTCGCTGCGGACGTAGATGTAGCCCTGCCCCGCCCCGACGGCATGGGCGGCAATCGCCATGCCTTCGATCAGCGCGAAAGGATCGCCCTCCATCGCCATGCGGTCGGCAAAAGTGCCGCTGTCACCCTCGTCGGCGTTGCAGACGATGTATTTGCGGGGGCCAGAGGCTTGGGCGACGGTCTTCCACTTGATCCCCGCCGGGAACCCCGCCCCGCCGCGGCCGCGCAGTCCGGATTGGGTGACTTCGGCGATGACCTGCTCTGGCCCGAGCGCGCGGGCGCGGGTCAGACCGGCCCAGCCGCCGGTTGCGGCATAGTCATCCAGGCAGAGCGGGCGGGTTCTGCCCGCGCGGGCGAAGGTCAGCCGCTGCTGGCGGGCGATGAAAGAGTGGGCGGTGATCGGTCCGATGGATTTGGTGCTGCTCCCGTCGAGGATGGACGGAACATCGCCATGCCCTACCGGCCCCCACCCAACACCATCGATCTCGACCAGAGGCTCCAGCCAGTGCATCCCCCAGTTCGAAACCCGCTCAACCGTGCAGCCTGCAGCGACGAAAGAGGCCGCTACCGCATCCGCCCCGCAGGCCAGCGCCAGCGCGTCGTCGGAGATGCGCACGGTCCTCACAGCGACCCGATCAGACTGACGAGACTGGCTTCATCCAGCCGCGCGTAAAGCGCATCGCCGACCCGCGCCGCCGGTCCCGCACTGCACAGGCCGAGGCAGTAGACGGTCTTGACGCAAACCCGCTCGCCCGCTGCCCGCTCTCCCGCCGCAACCAGCGCCTCGACGCCGCGCGCCTGGCAGGCCTCGGCGCGGCACAGCTGCACCACGGGACGCGGATCGGCCTCACTCCGAAAATCATGGTAGAAGCTGACCACCCCGTGCACTTCGGCACGGCTGAGGTTCAGCGCCGCCGCAATCTGCGCTTCAGCCGCAGCATCGACGCAGCCGAACGCCGCCTGCACATCGTGCAGGATCGGCAACAGCGGCCCTTCGCGGCCCGCATGCTCGGCGATCAGTTCGTCAAGGCGCTCCGCCTGATTCAGAAAACCACCACACTGCGGATACTTGTCCCCGCATGCATCAGATCGAAGGCCTTGTTGATGTCTTCCAGCCCCATGACGTGGGTGATCATCGGATCGATCTCGATCTTGCCGGTCATGTACATGTCGACGATCTTGGGCACATCGGTGCGGCCCTTGGCCCCGCCGAATGCGGTGCCGCGCCAATTGCGGCCGGTGACAAGCTGGAACGGTCGGGTGGAGATTTCCTTGCCCGCTTCGGCCACACCGATGATGATCGAAGTGCCCCAGCCGCGGTGGCAGGCCTCCAGCGCAGTGCGCATCACGTCAGTGTTGCCGGTGGCATCGAAGGTATAGTCTGCCCCGCCGTCGGTCAGGGCAACGATCTTGGCGACCACGTCCTCGCGACTCATGCCTTTCGAATTGAGGAACTGGGTCATTCCGAACTTGCGGCCCCATTCCTCGCGCGCCGGGTTGATATCGACCCCGACGATCTTGCCTGCCCCGGCCAGGCGCGCGCCCTGGATCACGTTGAGCCCGATCCCGCCGAGCCCGAACACCACGACATTGTCGCCCGGCTGCACTTTCGCCGTGTTCAGCACCGCTCCTACCCCGGTGGTCACACCGCAGCCAATGTAGCAGCTGGTCTTGAACGGCGCGTCCTCGCGGATTTTCGCCACGGCAATCTCGGGCAGCACCGTGAAATTCGAGAATGTCGAGCAGCCCATGTAGTGGAAGATCGTCTGGCCCTTGTAGCTGAAGCGCGAAGTGCCATCCGGCATCAGCCCCTGCCCCTGGGTCGCACGGATTGCGGTGCACAGGTTAGACTTGCCCGAGAGGCAGGTTTTGCACTTGCCGCATTCGGGCGTGTAGAGCGGTATGACGTGGTCGCCCGGCTTGACCGAGGTCACCCCCGCGCCGATCTCGCGGACAATGCCCGCGCCTTCATGGCCAAGCACGCTGGGGAACAGCCCCTCGCTGTCGAACCCGTCGAGCGTATAGGCATCGGTGTGGCAGATGCCGGTCGCCATGATCTCGACCAGAACCTCACCCGCCCTGGGGCCTTCGAGGTCCAGCTCGACGATCTCCAGCGGCTGCTTGGGGGCAAAGGCAACGGCGGCGCGGGTCTTCATCTCTCTTGCAACTCCTTCAGGCTAGATTGCACAATGCCTTGCCGTCCTCGCTCCGGCTTGGCAAGTCATGCCAAATGAAAGCCCTGCGCGATCCCCGGAACCTGCTCACCCAAGGCCTTGCCGCGATTCGCGCGCAGTTTCAGGTGCCGGAGAGCTTCCCGCCGCAGGTGCTGGCGGCGGCTGAGAAAGCGGCGGAGCGCAGGGCGAGCGAACACGCCGATCGCACGGGCGAGAATTTCGTCACGCTCGATCCGGCCAGCTCCACCGATCTCGATCAGGCCTTCGCCATCGAAATGTCCGGAAGCGACATCATCCTGCACTATGCCATTGCCGACGTAGCCTGGTTCGTCGACGACGGCGATGCCATGGACGTCGAGGCGTGGAAGCGCGGCACGACCACTTACCTGCCCGATGGCAAGGCCAGTCTCTACCCCAAATTGCTGAGCGAAAACGCCGCCAGCCTGCTCCCCGATGGACCCCGCCCGGGAGTGGTATTCAGCGTCCGCGTCGCTCGCGATGGCGCTGTCAGGCTGGACGGCGCCGAACGCGCCGTGATCCGCAGCCGCGCCAAGCTCGCCTATGACAAGGTCCGCGACGAGGATTTGCCGCAAGGTTTCGCCGAACTCGCCGCCCGCATAACCGCAGCCGAAGACCGGCGCGGGGCCGCCCGGGTCGATCCGCCCGAGCAGGAAGTGGAGAAGGACGCCGAGGGGCACCTTGCCTTGCAGCTGCGCCCGCTCCTGCTCTCCGAAAAGCGCAATGCCGCGATGTCGCTGGCCTGCAACATGGCGATTGCCGATGCGCTGCACGCCGCCGGCACCGGCCTGTTCCGGGTGATGGCCCCGCCCGATGAGCGCGCGGTTGCGCGGCTGCGCCGTACTGCCCTCGCCTTCAAGCTGGACTGGCCCGCCGACCGGCAGCTCGCCACCTTCGAACGAAGCCTCGATCCTGCCAGGCCTGCCGAGGCAGCGTTCATGATGGCGATCCGGCGCGCGGGCAACGGCGCATCCTATGTGCCATGGCAGGCCGGAGAGACGCCCTGGCATGCCGCGATGGCGGCAACCTATGCCCATGCCACCGCCCCGCTGCGCCGCCTTGCCGATCGCTATGTCATCCGCGCCGCGCTGGCGGTGGCCAATGGCAAGACCGTGCCGCAAGAGGTTAGCGAAGCCTTCCAGCGCCTGCCCGCCGCCATGGCCCGCGCGGATGCACGCAGCCGCCAGATCGACCGCACCGTAATCGACCTTGCCGAAGCGGCGCTGCTCTCTCCCCTCGAGGGCGAGGTCTTCCCCGCCGTGGTCACCGATATCGGCGAGAACGGCGCGCGCATCCAGCTGTGCGACCTGCCAGTGGTGGCCCGCACCACCGCGCATGGTGTGCTGCCCGGCGAGCTGATCCAGGTGCGGCTGATCAAGGCCGACGTCGAAAAGCGCAACCTGCAGTTTCAGCGCATTGCCTGAAACCCATTGCGCGCCCGCCCCGCCTCAGTTAGGGGCCGCTGCTGCGCATGAGGCCCGATGGCGGAGTGGTTACGTAGCGGACTGCAAATCCGCGCACGCCGGTTCGATTCCGGCTCGGGCCTCCAATTTTCATCCACAACCGTCCTCGCGCGTCCAGCGCTTTTCGCTCTGGCCGTCAAGGCGGCGGAAGGACGGGCTGGCTGAAGCCACTCTGAAGAAAATTCGCTGGCTGTTGACTCAGATCACCTCCGCAATGTCCCGTTCTTGCAGGCCGGACCTCCCAGAGCCGTTTGGCGAAGCCCCTGCAAGTCGATCGCCGGCAGGGGAGGGTCGCATTGGCCACTGAGGCCAGCCTGCGAAAATTTTAAGCTTAAAATATCTTGTCAGGCAGTTTCCGCAATGACACTGTGGCCGATAGGCATATTGCGTCGGTGATTGGCGTCCGATAGGCCAAGGCTGAGTATCAGGAGACTGGACAATGACCGGGTCAGAAATTCTCGCGGGGCTGCTGGGCGGTGTTTCCGGTGGTGGAATCAGGGTTATCGACCTGACCGAGACATTGACCCCCGATTATCCGACCATCACCCTTCCGGCCGAGTTCGCCCAGGCGTCTCCGTTCGTGAAGACCGAGATATCCCGTTACGACGAGAAGGGCCCGGGTTGGTACTGGAACAATTTCACCATCAGCGAGCACACCGGCACGCATTTCGATGCTCCTGTCCACTGGGTGACGGGAAAGGATGTTAAGAACGGATCCGTTGATACTATTGATCCGGCCCGCTTTCTGGCACCGGTCTGTGTGATAGACTGCACCCGCGAAATCGCCGCCAACCCGGATTTCATCCTCAGCCGCGAAGTGCTTGAGGCCTGGGAAGAAAAGCATGGCCGCATACCGGCCGGTAGCTGGGTGTTCCTGCGTTCCGACTGGCGCAGGATTGCTGATCCGGCGAATTACACGAACCTTGATGAAAATGGCGCCCATTCGCCCGGTCCCGATGCCGAAGCCACACTGTGGCTGATCCAGGAGCGCGACGTGCTGGGTTTCGGCACGGAATGCGTCGGCACCGATGCAGGCCAGGCTTTCCTGTTCGAACCCCAGTATCCCTGCCACCACTATATGCACGGCGCCGGGAAATATGGTCTGCAATGCATGACCAACCTTGACCTGCTGCCGCCCACCGGCGCGGTAATCGTCGCGGCTCCGCTGAAAATCGAAAACGGTTCGGGCAGCCCGCTGCGGGTTCTCGCCCTCGTGCCCGGCTGAGCCAACCGGAATGGCAGAAAGATCCTTTGCCCGGGAAGTCGAGAAACTTCGGCTGGGCGCTGGCGAGGAATTCGCTGGCGAAGGTATCCTGGCGGTGACCAAGGCGCTGCTGCAATCGGGCATTTCCTACGTCGGAGGCTACCAAGGATCGCCGATCTCGCATCTGCTTGATGTGTTGGCCGATGCACAGGAGATCATGGGAGAACTCGGCGTCCGGTTCGAAGCCTCGGCCAGTGAGGCTTCGGCTGCGGCCATGCTGGCGGCGAGCGTCAACTATCCCTTGCGCGGCGCGGTTGCGTGGAAATCGATAGTCGGCACCAATGTTGCTTCCGATGCCCTGTCCAACGTCGCTTCGGGCGGGGTGCGCGGCGGGGCCTTGATCATCGTCGGCGAGGATTACGGCGAAGGCTCTTCGATCATGCAGGAGCGGACCCATGCCTTTGCGATGAAATCGCAGATATGGCTGCTCGATCCGCGCCCCAACCTGCCGTCGATCGTGGCGATGGTGGAAAAGGGGTTCGAGCTTTCCGAGGCGTCGAACACCCCGGTCATGCTTGAGCTCAGGGTGCGCTCGTGCCACCTCTATGGCCGGTTCGAAGCCAAGGATAATGTGCGCCCAGCCTTCACTCTCAGGGACGCGATGGAAAATCCCGAGCGCGATACCGACCGCATCGTCTTGCCCCCCGCGAACTTTCTGCACGAGCGCGAGAAAATCACCCAGAGGTGGCCGGCGGCGGTCGAATTCATCCGCAAACACCGGATGAACGAATTTCTCGGCGGTCACATGGGCGATGTCGGCATCATCGTTCAGGGCGGCATGTACAACAATCTGATCCGCGCGCTCGAACTCGTCGGCTTGGCTGACAGTTTCGGCGAAACGGACGTGCCGATCTACTGCCTCAACGTCACCTACCCGCTGATCGATGCAGAGTTGCGCGGATTCTGTGCCGACAAGAAGGCGGTTTTCCTGATCGAGGAAGGCCAGCCCGAATTCATCGAGCACAACATCAACACCATCCTGCGCCGGGCGGACCTGGGCTGCGCTCTGGCCGGCAAGGAGATGATGCCGCTGGCGGGTGAATACACCGGCCAGGTCATCAAGGACGGGCTGGTGCGTTTCCTGCGCGAACACGCCCCGGCACTGGCCGCGCGCGCCACCCTGCCGCCGCCGCCCGCCGGATCGAACAAGCCGCCGCTCGGCGATGTCGTGCCGGCCCGGCCATCGGGTTTCTGCACCGGCTGCCCGGAGCGGCCGATATTTACCGCGATGAAGCTGGTCGAAAAGGACATCGGCCCCTTCCATGTCTCCGGCGACATCGGCTGTCACATCTTTTCGATCCTGCCCCCATTCAACATCGGCAACACCACCATGGGCTACGGCCTCGGGATCGCGGGAGCGAGCGCCTTTCAGGCAGAGTCGAAGCAGCGCACCGTATCGGTGATGGGCGACGGCGGCTTTTGGCATAACGGACTTACCTCAGGCGTCGGCCATGCCGTGTTCAACCGCAATGACGGAGTCACCATCCTGGTCGATAACGGCTATTCGGCCGCGACAGGCGGGCAGGATATTCTATCATCCCGGGCCGAGAACCGCACGCGAACTACCAGGCACCCGATGGAAAAGGCGATCCGCGGCGTCGGCGGCGAATGGGTGCGCACGGTGCGCTCCTACGATGTCGAAGCGATGCGCCGAACCATGAACGAGGCGATGACCACGCCGTTCAAGGGACCGAAGATCATCATCGCCGAGTCCGAATGCATGCTCAACAAGCAGCGCCGTGAGAAGCCGCTGGTGAAGCAGGCGGTGGCGAGCGGAAAGCGGGTGGTCAAGCAGCGCTTCGGGGTCGATGCCGATACCTGCAGCGGCGATCACAGCTGCATCCGCCTGTCCGGTTGTCCGACCCTGACCCTGCGCGAAAACCCCGATCCCCTGCGTGAGGATCCGGTTGTCCAGGTGCTCGACGATTGCGTAGGCTGCGGCCACTGCGGCGAAACGGCTCATGCGGCGGTACTGTGTCCCAGCTTCTACCGCGCTGACATGGTGTTCAACCCCAATCTCTGGGACCGTATGCGCCAGAAGCTTCGCGATGGCCTGATCGGCTTTTTGCAGCAGCGTTCCGAGCGGCGCAGGGCTGCGGTTACATTCTGACATGCCCGATGGTCAGGTCCGCCCGATTTCGATCGCTATCATGGCCCTTGGCGGCCAGGGCGGCGGGGTCATGGCCGAGTGGACGGTCAGGACCGGCGAACTTGCCGGGTACCGCGCGCAATATACCTCCATCCAGGGTGTCGCGCAGCGGACCGGGGCGACAATCTATTACATCGAGCTTTTCCCCGAGTCCGAAATCGAGCGTCGCGGCAAGGAACCGGTGCTGGCGCTGATGCCAGTGCCGGGCGACGTCGATGTGGTGATTGCTTCCGAACTGATGGAGGCGGGCCGGGCGATAATGCGCGGTTTTGTGACGCCCGACCGCACGACCCTGATCGGATCGACACACCGCGTTTATGCCATTGGCGAGAAGATCGACATGGGCGATGGCCGCGCCGATTCGGGTGCAGTATTGGTCGGTGCCGAGGCCAGCGCCAGGGCCTGGATCGGCTTCGATATGGAAGCGACCGCCCGCGAGGGCGGCAGCGTGATCAGTGCCGCCATGTTCGGTGCCCTGGCCGGATCGGGCGCTTTGCCAATACCGCGTCAGGTCTTCGAGCAGGTGATCACCTTGAGCGGGGTAGCAGTTGATGCCAATCTGCGGACATTCGCATTGGCCTTCGAGCGTGCACAGGGGCGCTCGCTGCCTTCACCTGCCGAACCCGCCGCGGCGCAAGTTCCCCGCCCGCCGCCAGAGCGCCTTCGCCCGCTGCTGGCGCGGATCGAAAGCGGCCTGCCATTCGTTGCCCATGTCTTTGCCATCGAGGGCTTGCGGCGCGTGCTCGATTACCAGGACCCAGCCTATGGCGAGCTTTACCTGGACCGGTTGAACGATCTGGCGGCCTGGGACGAAGCGGCAGGGGGCGCGGCCCATCGCCACGAACTGGTCCGGCAGGCCGCCCGCCACCTCGCGCTGTGGATGACATCCGATGATACCTTCCGCGTTGCCGACCTCAAGACGCGCGGCAGCCGCTTCGCCCGGTTCCGCGATGAAATGGGGGCCGAATCCGGGCAAGTCGTCGCTGTCAGCGAATTCATGCATCCACGCCTCGCAGAAGTGGCCAATTCACTTCCTGCCTGGCTTGGCCAGCGTGTGGCTGGCTGGCGCTGGCTGGAACCCTTGTTCGCCCGGGGGCGGCAGGTGCGCACCAGCAGCCTGCGCGGCTACCTGCTGCTGAGCATAATCGCGCAGGGCAAGCGCTGGCGGCGATTGACCTTGCGCTACAGGCGCGAGGAGGCGGCGATCCTCGACTGGCTGGCCAGGATTCAAAGCACCGCCCGGAAGGACTACCAGCTCGCTGTCGAGATCGTCCGCTGCCAGAAGCTGATTCGCGGCTATGGCGAAACCCACGAACGCGGCACGGACAGCTTTACCCGCCTGTTGGCCGCGCTCGATGCCAATCCGGGCTTGAAATCCGCTACCCTGCGCGGCCTGCGCAAATCGGCCGAAGCCGACGAGAAGGGCGAAGCGCTGGGCAAGGCGCTGGCGGCGCTGCCCGGCTAGTCCGGCTTTACTGCCGTTACCTCGATCTCGACCTCGGCCTCGGCCTCCATCAGCGCCACGACCTGAACCACGGCCATGGCCGGAAAATGCCAACCCATGACCTCGCGATAGACCGCGCCGATCGCGCGCGCATGGACAAGGTAATCGTCGCGGCTGGTTATGAACCAGGTCATCCGCACGATGTGTTCGGGCAGGGCATCGGCTTCGGCCAGGATCGTGACGATGTTCTCCAGCGCTTGCCGGAACTGTGCCACCAGCCCGGCTGGAATTTTGCCCTCGCTGTCCCAGCCGATTGTCCCGGCGAGAAACACCATTTCCCCGCGCGCGGCAATGCCGTTGGAGTAACCCTTCGGTCGCGGCCAGCCCACAGGTTGCAGAACCTTCATTGCCTTCCTCTCACCAAGCTTGACAGCGCCGGTTCCGATCGAGATATTTTAAACTTGAAATAATGTCTAGCCACAAGGAACCAATCGGTGTTCAAGCCACCAGAGCGTATCGTCCACCGGCCCGATCCCGGCGCCTGGCCAGACACGGCCAAGGCAGCTGCTTCGCGACTGTTCTCGCCAGTCCAAGCGGGTCCGGTCTGGCTGACATCGCGGACATGGGTTCCGGCCATGGTGCCCTGGCGGGCGACGGCCGAAGGCGAGGTCAACCAGGATGTGATCGACTGGTATGCCCGCTTTGCCCGGGGTCGTCCGGGTGCCATCGTGGTCGAGGCAACCGGCATCCGCGACGTGCCGAGCGGGCCCCTGCTGCGCATTGGCGATGACCGTTTCGTGGCGGGGCTTGCGAAGTTGGTGGATGCCGTGAAGCAGGCCAGCGGCGGCGAGACGCGGCTGTTCATTCAACTGATCGATTTTCTCGCAATCAAGCGCCGCCCGGATCGCGCCGCCTTCCTGCGCCGCTTTCTCAGGATCGACGATCGCCTGCGGGCCGCCACCGGTAATGCCCATGATGAAGCTGTGCGCGAGACGCTTGTCGGCATGTCCGACGACGACCTCCTGCCGCTGCTCGATCCTCGCGACCGGGAATCGCTGACCATGGGCTTCCGCGAGCGGGTGACCGACATGGCAAAGCCCCATATTGCCACGCTCCCCCAGTCATTGCCCGGCCTGTTCGCCGCAGCTGCCCGGCGGGCCGAACTGGCGGGGTTCGACGGGGTAGAGTTGCACTATGCCCATGCCTATACCATGGCGTCGTTTCTCTCTGCCTTGAACACCCGGCCGGACGGTTATGGCGGCCAGCGCGAGAACCGGGTTCGCTTGCCTCTGGAAGTCAACCGGGCCGTGCGACAGGAGGTTTCGCCAACCTTTGCCGTGGGATGCCGGTTCCTTGCCGAAGAATGCATCGAAGGCGGCAATGGGATGGACGACGCGGCCTGGTTCGGCGCGCAGTTCGCCAAAGCAGGGATGGCCTTCCTCTCGCTGTCGCGTGGCGGCAAGTTCGAGGACGCCATGCAACCGAAGGTAGGCGAGGCCGCCTATCCCTATACCGGACCCTCTGGCTACGAATGCATGCCCCAGTACATCTCGGACGTCCGAGGTCCCTATGGCCGCAACTTCGCCGCAGCCAAAGCCGTGCGTGATGCGGTGCGCGCAGCAGGCCGCGAAACGCCGGTGGTTACGGCAGGGGGCGTTCACGGCTTTGCCATGGCCGAATCGATGCTCGAAAATGGAGAGGCAGATATTGTCGCTTCGGCCCGCCAGTCGCTCGCCGATCCGGACTGGTTCCTCAAGATGCGCGTGGGACGCGGTGAGGAAGTGCGGACCTGCGAGTTCTCCAACTATTGCGAGGGGCTCGACCAGAAGCACAAGCAGGTGACCTGCAAGCTCTGGGACCGGGTAGATCTCCGCTCCGGCTCAACCGGCCTTTCGGCTGACGGCAAACGCCGTCTCGTCGCGCCTGGATGGAGCTAGAATCTTAACCCGCTTCGAGGAAATGATCGGCCACCAATCTGCGGAAGCGCGCACCCTGTTCGATCATTGTCCAGTGACCGCAATTGCCGATCAGATGCAGCTGGGAGTTGCGCAAGTGCTGGTGCAGGTTCCACGAGACCTGGGGATCGACCACCCGGTCGTCGCGACCATGGACGATCAGGGTCTCATGCTCGATTTGCTGCAGGGCACCTATCGGCAGGCACTGCGCATCGAGCCAGCGCTGGCGCGGAGCAGGGAACAGGCGCTGGAAGTGATCGAGCGCGCCGGGCCGCTGGCAGGCCTTGAGCCGCATGGCGACGAGCTCGTCGGTGATCAGCCCTTGATTCCAGGCCATGGCCGACATCGCCTTGCGCATGTGTTCGGCGGTTGGCTCGAAGTTCCACAAAAGTTCGAGGTTTGCGTTGACCACAGCCGGCCAGCCGCCCGGCCCCATCAGCGCCAGCCGGTCGAACCGCTCGGGATGTTTCCAGGCGAGCCACAGGGCCAGCGAGCCGCCGAAGCTGTTGCCTACGACATGGGCTTTCTCGATTCTAAGCGCGTCGAGCAGGGCAATGGTCTGTTCCACCCAGCCGTCCATGAAACGGAATTCGTAGCCATCGGGCGTTTCGGTATATCCGAATCCGACGAGATCTGGCGCAATGATGCGGAATCGATCTTCCAGGGCCGGAATAAAAGTGCGCCAGTTGGCCCAGGCGCACACTCCCGCGCCGGATCCGTGCAGGACAAGCACTGGCGGACCGGACCCGCGGTCGTGGTAATTTGTGCGGTAACCGCAGGTCGGTGCAAACTGGCCTAGTTCCGGATTGTCGCTCACTGGCTTGCTCCTCCGCCACATTTCAATCGATATTCCATCGAATATCGACACGTGCATAGCTGCGGTCTTGCTCCGGCTCAAAATGTTTCTGGACAGGCTGCAAAACTGGTTTAAGCTTAAAACAATTGCAGCGATTGGGAGGGCCATGGCGCAAGCAGCCGGAACAGTGGAAGCAGATCGGCGGGCTTTCCTGAAGTCCACCGCTCTTGGCCTGTTCGCATTCCAGGTCGCCGGCTGCGAAAGGCTGCTCACACCCGCAGACGCGCGCAAGTCCGGCGCAGGGCTCAAGGTGCTCTCGAAGGAAGAAGCCGCCCGGCTTGAGGCCTTCGGTGAGGCGCTGGTCCCCGGCGCTCGCGAGGCGGGGATCGCCCACTTCGTCGATGTCCAGCTTGGCCATCCTCATGCCGAATCGCTGCTGACGGCGCGTTATCTCGATGTGCTCCCGCCGCATGATGAATTTTACAGGGCCGGCCTTGCCGCGCTCGATGCGGCAGCCCGCAGTCTGCATGGCAAGCCCTTCGCCGATCTGGGCGAGAGCCAGCAGGCAGAGGTCGTTGCCCCCATGCTGGCAGGCGGTCTGAAAGGCTGGGAGGGGCCGCCGCAGCCGCTTTTCTACCTTGCCGTACGCAGCGATGCGGCCGATCTGGTCTATGGCACCCCTGCCGCTTTCGAGCGCATGAAAGTGCCCTACCTCGCCCATATCGACCCGCCAGGCAGTTGGTAGGGCTATGGCTGGCGACCACACCGATGTCGTAATCGTTGGCGCAGGGGCGGCGGGCAATCTGTTTGCCGCAGTTCTGGCGAAAGCAGGAAAATCGGTCGTTGTTCTGGAGCCGGGTCCCGCCTGGCAGACCAGTGACCTCTATTCCTCGCTGATCTGGTCGCGCCGCCTGCGCTGGGGCGGGCCGCCGGTTGAATCGGCGGGGGGAAATCCCTTCGGCGTGGGGTTCAACGGCGGCTGGGGTACTGGCGGCGCGGCGCTGCACCACTATGGCACCTGGCCGCGGCTTCTGCCTGCCGATTTCACCATGCGATCTGACTACGGCAAGGGGCTCGACTGGCCGATCAGCTATGACGAGCTGCGCCCGTTCTACGACCGGATTCAGGAAGAAGTGGGCGTTTCCGGCGATGCCAAGGCAGAAGTATGGCGCCCGCAAGGCGCACCTTACCCCTTGCCGCCCCTCGCCCAGTTTGCCCAGGCACGGCTTCTGGCGAGCGGATTTGAGAAGCTCGGCATGAAAACCGCGCCGAGCCCGATGGCCATCCTCTCGCAGGACTACAAGGGACGATCAGCCTGCATCTATGATGGCTGGTGCGATGCCGGGTGCCCCACGGGCGCGCTGGCCAATCCGCTGGTCACCTATCACCCGATAGCCCGCAAGCACGGCGCGCGCTTTGTCAATGGCGCCCACGTCACGCGACTAATCAAGGACAAGAACGCCTCGCGCGTGGATGGGGTCGAATACTACGACAGCGCTGGAGAACGCCGCGAAGCGCGCGGCGATCTCGTCATACTCGCCGCCTCGACGGTCTCGAACCCGGCAATTCTGCTCAACAGCCGGACCGACGGCTGGGACAGCGGCGCTGGCAATTCCAGTGGGCTGGTCGGCCGCTATTTCATGACCCATTCGATCACGTCGATATACGGCTTCTTCGATAGCGAAGAGACCGAAAACTACCTTGGCGTCAGCGGGGCGCAGCGCACCAATCAGGATCATTATGGCAAGACCAGCCTGGGCGGAGGCGCTTTTGGCAGTCTGCAGTGGCAGCTTGCCCCGGCGATGAAACCGAATGACCTGCTGGGCGTCGCCATGGGCCGGGCAGACCTGTTCGGCAAACCACTTGCCGCCTTCATGGACCGGGCGGTGCACCACCTTGCCGTGATGTTCGGCTTTGGAGAGGGACTGCCGCTGGCCGAAAACCGGGTGGAACTTTCCGCGCGCGATGGGCCGGGCGGCACCCGCGCGGCGCGCGTGGTCCACACCTTTGCGCCGGAATCGGTCAAGCTTTGGGAAAAGGCGTCGCAATTGGGGCTCAAGATTGTCACGGCCGCTGGCGCAGCAGAGCCCTGGTCGAACCCCATGGCCTCTGCCCACATGATGGGCGGAACGATCATGGGCAAAGACCCTGCCCGCTCGGTGACCGACAGTTTCGGGCGCTGCCACGATATCGACAATCTGGTAGTCGCTGGCCCCGGTCTATACCCGACCGGCGGTGCCATGAATCCCAACTTTACCAACCATGCGCTTTCGCTGCGCGCGGCGGAACACCTGCTGGGCAACTGGCCTGGCTGAGCAGGAGTTCCACCGTGCGCAGGATTAAACCTTTGATTGACGATTGATTGAAAATTGATCTATGCAAGCGAGGCCAAACCCGCGCTCGCCAAGGCGAGAGAGAAATCAACGGTGGTGAATAAGGGGAGTGCTATGAAATCCTTCAGAAAAATCTTGCTCGTGTCCTGTGCGGTTCCGATGGCCGCATTGTCGGTTCCGGCCCTGGCGCAATCTTCGGACGACGACGGCAGCGTGCTTTCGGACGAGATCGTCGTGACCGCCCAGAAGCGCGAGGAAAACGTTCAGGACGTCGGCATAGCCATTGCCGCCTTCTCCGGCGAACAGCTGCGCGCGATGGGTATCGAAAACAGCGCGGACATCGCCAGCTTCACGCCGGGCGTCCACCTTTCCGGCAGCCTTGCTGGCCAGAACACGCAATTCACCATCCGCGGCGTGACGCAAAACGATTTCAACGACGTGGTTGAGGCCCCCAACGCGGTCTACCTGGACGAAGGCTATATCGCGATCGCCCAGGGCCAGTCGTTTGCCGTATTCGATATCGACCGTGTCGAGGTGCTGAAGGGCCCGCAGGGTACATTGTTCGGACGCAACGCGACCGGTGGCCTCGTTCACTATATCAGCCGCCTGCCCTCGCTCACCACGTGGGAAGGCTATGTCGATGCGCGCTATGGCCTGGTCGATTCGCTTTCGACCCCCAGCGTGTTCACCTTGGAAGGTGCCGCTGGCGGCCCGATCAGCGAAAAAGTCGGAGTGCGTTTTGCTGGCCGCTGGCACAAGCAGCAGCCCTGGCTGCGCAATCTCTATCCGCAGGGCGCTGTCGGCGGATCGCCGGGGCCTGGCGCGGGCGCCAACCTGGGTGACGACGATACGCTATCCGGCCGCTTCACCATGTTGCTCGAACCGAGTGAAACCAGCCAGTTCATCATTTCCGCCAACGGATCGCGCTCGCGTGTCGCCACCGGTCCCTATCAGCAGAAGCCCACGATCGCGGTCTACAATGCTGCCGGCGAGCTCATCAACGTGCAGGACGTCTCACCAACCGAAACCCGCGCGTCGATCGGCGTGGCCGGGAGTCCGGGCGTGATCGGCACCGATGCCGGTTCCGATCTCAACAACGACGGCATCGTTGGCGGCGCGAACGAGATCTATGGCCGCGCGCCCGGTGCGGACTTCTTCGGCTGGATCGATCCCGATGGCGCGGGGCCGCTGATTTCCAGTGACTTCGCTTTCAAGGATCACGGCAGGGTCGATACCTGGGGCGTCAACTTGCGCGCCAAATTCGAACTATCGGATTCGATCACTCTGTCTTCCGTGACCGACTACAAGAAATACAAGAAGCTCCTGTTCATTGACGTCGATGCGGGCCCCGCCAACCAGCTCGCCAACTACGGTTCAGTCAATGCCAGCAGCTTCACCCAGGAACTGCGCCTTAATGGCTCCGGCGACCGGTTAAACTGGACGCTTGGTGCCTACTTCCTGCATATCAACAACCTTTCGCGCAATGGCCTCAAGGCCCCGATCAACGGGCTGGTTCCCGGAAACCCGATCGACATCGCCTCGACCGCGCGGCTCAAGACCACCAGCTACTCGGCATTTGGCCAGATCGATTATGACCTGTCCGATCAATTCCGCGTGGTCGTGGGTGGGCGAATCATCCAGGAAGAGAAAGACTACGACTTCATCCAGGAGCTCTACTTCTCTCCCGATTCACGGGCCATCCAGCCTGCGGCTGGTTTGCTGTTCCCGATCGGACCAACCTATCCCGGTGGTGTGCCGACACGTTATCTGGACAAGGACAGCAAGACACTGTTCGCTGGCAAGGTTCAGTTTGAATACCGACCCAACGATGACACGCTGATCTATGTCGGCGTCAACCGGGGCGTGAAGGCAGGCAGCTACAACGCCCAGCTCAATGGCGGTTTGCCGACGCCGGATTCGGCCATCAAATACGGTGATGAAACACTGTGGAGCTATGAAGGCGGCTTCAAGCTGTCGCTGGCGAACAATCTGCGGCTAAATGGCGCGGCCTATTATTACGACTACAAGAACTACCAGTCGTTCCTGTTCACCGGTGTTGCCGGGCTGGTGGTCAATGCCGATGCCCGCACCTATGGCGCAGAGCTGAGCCTTCAGGCCAATCCGATGCAAGGGCTCGATCTGGCGCTGGCGGCTTCAGCTTTCAACGCCAAGGTCAAGGATGTGCCGCTGCGTGTTGCCGGCCCGATACGCCGCGATGTGAAGCCCACCTATGCTCCTGAAACCCAGATCTCGGGCATGGTGCGCTATGGCTGGGATGCGTTGGGTGGCGAACTCGCGGTGAAGGGCGATGCCTCCTATTCGTCGTCCTATTTCTACAACCTGCGCAACTTCGATGCCGACAAGTATCCGGGCTATTTCCTGCTCAACCTTGGTTTGGGGTGGACTTCGGCCAGCAAGACCCTCGAACTTGGCATCGACGTGGACAATGTGACCGACAGGAAGATCGGCATCCAGGGCTTCGACCTGGCTACCCTATGCGGTTGTAACGAGGTTTCCTACAAACTGCCGCGCACCTTCTCGGTCCATGCGCGGGTCAATTTCTGATGACCCTGGCTCCCGGCCCTCAGGTGCCGGGAGCCGACTGTTTCATTCTTAGGGAGCTGCCGTGACCGACCCGAGGCGCATCCTGATGATCGTGCCGGTGCCGGTGCCTGGCGTGGCGCTGCCGGGCTTCGCGGCCCAGGTACCACCCGAACTGATCCGGCCCGATCTCAAAATCGATTTCGTCAGCACCCGCCATGGTGCCAGTCTGCTCGATTCCGCCTACGAGGCGACCCTTGGCGACATGTGGGTGCTCGAAGCCGGTGCCCGCGCCGAAGAACAGGGCTATTCTGCGGTCTGCATCAATTCGATGAGCGACAGCGGGCTGGCGGCACTGCGATCACGCCTGAAGATACCGGTGGTTGGGCCGGGCCGGGCCTCGTTCCATCTCGCGGCCGATCTAGGCAAACGCTTCTCAGTCATCACCATGTGGCAGCGCTGGCACTGGATCTATGAAAAACTGGCGCTGGAAACCGGGCTCGGCGAGCGGCTGGTTTCGATCCGCGACATCGACACCCGGCCCGACACCGCAGAACTGCTGGCCGGCAAGGAAGACATCGTTTTCGCCAAACTGGAGGCGGCAGCGCGCAAGGCCATTGACGAGGATGGCGCCGAAGTCCTGATCCTGGGTTCGACCACCATGCATCAGTCGCACTCCTGGCTGGCACCGCGGCTGGAGGTACCCCTGCTTAACCCCGGCCTTGTCGCTTTCAAGCATTGCGAGATGCTGCTCGATCTCGGCCTCAGCCATTCCAAGCGGACCTGGTTCGAACCCGAGGCCGCCAAGGACGGATTGCTCGATCCTGTTACTTCGCTGTTCCCATGAGCCGGTCATTCCGGATCGGGCGGTTCGACAGATGTTGCTGGAGCTGGGGCTCAGTCCGGAAATTCCCGGCTTTGGTGCAGCCTTGTCGGCATCGCGGACATGAGGAATAAGGCCAGCCATCTGCAGACTGGTAGGAGCGATGACAGCCAATGAAAGCAAAGTATTACCGTAACTGGCACCTGGCCAAAGATGAAACCGAGTTCAATGTCACCGAGCTTGAATTTGGCCTGATGCGCGCGCTTGAGGCTTTTTCGCGCTGGGTGGCTGCGGCCGACGAGATGGTAGGCCTGAGCGAGCTCAAGCACGCGGAACATGTCATCCTGCACGTCATCCGCATGCAGAACCGGCCGAAAAGCGGGGCGACCATCGCCCGCCTGCTCAACCGCGACGATCTACCCAACATCCAGTACAGCCTGCGCAAGCTGGAAAGCGCCAGTCTGATCGAAAAGAACCGCGAAACCGGGACCAAGAACCACACCTATTCGATCACCAAGCTGGGTGAACGGCTGACCAATGAATATGCCCGCCTGCGCAGCGAAATCCTGATCCGCAAGCTGCGCAGCCTGACCGATTTCGACCAGCGCGCCGAAAATGCGACCGAACTGCTTTCGATCCTGACCGGGATTTACGAGGAATCGGCGCGGGCTTCTGCATCGCTCAATCGGGCAACGGACGACTAGTCACCTGGAACCATGAAGACCCGGTGGCTCACCGGATCGTGAGCGGCTGATCTACAAGCCCATTTCGCTGCGCGGCCGCATCAGCGTGTCGATGCAGGCATAGAGTATCTTGTCGAGGCAGGGCATTAGATCGGGCACATAGGTCGCGCCCATGCCGCCCAGCCCCTCTGCGATGGGTTCGGGCGAACCTTCGGCCGGCCAGGGCCAGCCGATCCGCGCGGTCGGCACACCCAGCCGCCGCAGTGCCGCGCCATCGGTTTGCCCGCCAAGCGGATCCGGCGTCACATAGGGCCTGCCTTCGATATGTTCCCACCCGCGGCGGCAGGACTGGATAATCCAGTTCGCCGGATCGGTGGTGCCGCCTGGCGCCGAACCGTACATGTCCCAGTCGCAATCGATCTCGGGGAAGCGGCGGGCAAGATCGTGCATGAAGGCCTCGAACTGGGCGCGGACTTCACCCGGACTGGTTCGCGGGTTGATCCGCACGTCAAAGAACACTTCGGTGACCGCGCTGGGAAAAGCGGGGCGTTCGGGCCAGCCGCCGCGAACCCCGGCAATCCATCCGTGCGGCCAGATGTCGCCAGAGCGGTTGCGGTTGGCATAGTCGATCAGCCACTTTTCCAGCTCCAGTATCACGGTCGCGGCGGGCACAACCGAGCTGCGGAATCCGGGAGTGCCGCGCGGAACACCGGCATAGCCGAGCGTGCCTTTCACCTGGATCTTGAACCAGCCCATGCCTGGCTCTTCATGATAGACCCAGTTCCACGGCTTCATGATCACGGCAAAATCAGGTGCCATGCCGCGGCTGAGCAGATGGTGGACGCCGTGGCTCATTCCCGCATTGTCCCGGCTTGGGATGGTGACAGGCATACCGCCATCGGCAAATCCCAGGTTGAGATTGCCGAGCATCGGCACGCCGGATTCGAGCAGGGCTGTCGCCACTTCCATGAGGCTCGACACCATTGCCTTCGGATTGGATGAACCAAGGCCATAGACCCAGTCGCCCACCATCTTCGCTTCAGGCTTGAGATCGACGAACTGTTCGGGCCCGGCCCAGGGAAAATCGGTCTCGTCGCCTTCAAGATGGGTGTCGATCGGCGCATAGAGCAACAAGGTTGCTCCTCCCCCGCTGCCACGCGCCTCACCAAGCACGTTCGCAGAAATCGGCGTCATCGGGTCGAGTGTCGGCTTCAGACCGATCTCAGCCATGCGTCCAGCAACGAACTCCGCCGCCTTGCGCGTGGCACCTGTGGGCGAATGGATGTCAGTGAGCTCGAACAGGAACTGCTTGAGACGGCCGGGATTGAGCTTCGCCCGGGCGCGGGCATAGGCAGCTTCCATTTCGGGTGTGAACGGCTTGGCGACTGTCGGTTCCATTACGTGTTCTCCCTGAAGTGTGCGAGATCGAGGACGTATGCGCCATTGGCAAGCAACTGGCGATCGCTGCCCGGATAGCCGATCATCTGCAGACCCAGCGGCAGGCCATCGGCGCGCCATGCGGCGGGGAAACCGAGACAGGGCGCGCCGATCGCCGTCCAGATGCGCTGGAAGGCGGGGTTGCCGGTGGCCCCAAGCCCCTCCGGCGCGGCTCCGGTTGCGCCGGGCACAAGCAGCATGTCGATCCCGGCAAACACCTGAGGACAGCTTTCCCGGCATTGCCGCTGCAGCGCGAGCGTCGCCTGGTAGTCCGCTTCGCTCTCGGCCTCACCGTCGTCGATCATGGCGCGGAACGCGGCGCTCACCTGGCCGGGATGGGCGCGGCGGATGTGCCCCATGGTCATCCACGCCTCGCGCCGGTGGATCAGCGCCTGGGCATCGGCAAGGCGGTCGAAAGTTGCTGGCAAGGCGCGCTCGGTGACTTTGTGTCCTGCATTGGAGAGCTTGCTTGCAAAGGCACGAAATGCCGCTTGCATCTCTGCGCTCGCATCCGGCCAGGCAGGTGACGGACAAACGCCGATCGACAGGCTTGGTGCCGCCGAGGGCACTTCAGCTCCACCTGAGAGCAGCGCATCCGCTGCCACCAGCAGGCCGAGATTGCGGGCGAAAAGCCCTAGTGTATCGAGGCTTGGCGAGGTTTCCAGCACTCCCCCCAGGGGCCAACGTCCGAATGTCGGTTTGAAGCCCAATGCACCGCAAAAGCTTGCAGGGCGGATCATCGAGCCTGCGGTCTGGGTGCCAAAGGCAAGGTCCGCCTGGCCATCGGCCACGGCAGCCGCAGATCCGCTGGATGAGCCGCCGGGGGTATGCCCGGGTTTGCGCGGGTTGACGGTGGGTCCGGGGTGATAGGTGGCGAATTCGGCAGTCACCGTCTTGCCCAGAACCACAACTCCTGCAGCCCTTAGCCGGGCGACACAATCTGCGTCGCTTGTTGCGGTGTTCCCGGCAAAGATATCCGAGCCGTGCGTTGTCGGCATTCCGGCCACGTCGATCACGTCCTTGACGCCCAGCACCATTCCGGCCAGCGGCCCTTCGCCGCCGACCGCACCGCGGTCGATGAACGACCAGGCGCGCACATCGCCATCGCGGGCCTTAATTCGGGCAAGGCAGGACTCGAGCGACACAGCCGATCAGGCCGAGACCATGCGGTGGCCCCAGAGCATCGGCTGATCGTAGTGCCGGATTTCCCAGTCCGGGCCCACCTCGAGCCCGCCGAAGCCGTATTCCATCCAGAAACCCGAGGGCGTTTGCAGATAGAAGCTCTGCA
Source organism: uncultured Alphaproteobacteria bacterium (assembly GCA_963791765.1). Classification (GTDB taxonomy): domain Bacteria; phylum Pseudomonadota; class Alphaproteobacteria; order Sphingomonadales; family Sphingomonadaceae; genus Novosphingobium. Next base: position 413,164 of record CAWBTL010000001.1, on the reverse strand, counting down.
TCTGATCATTGGTATGCTTGCCAGGCTCGATCATCACCGGAATGCCGAGATCCCGCACGATATCATAGCCATAACCGACATCATCGAAGGAATTGGCTTCCAGCATGATGTGGTTGAACGCACCTGCGGGGCGCCCTGGTGCTTCCTGCATCAGAGCCAGAGTGTGGTGACGCGCGTTGCAATGCATGAAGACGGCATCGTTGTCGTCCCAGGCGATATAATCGGAAACGGCGAAGCCCATTACCTCTTCGTAAAACCGGGTCGCGGCGGCCAGGTCTGCGACCCAGAAGACGACATGGCCAAGGCCCATTGCCCCGGTCTTGAACCCGGCAATCCCCCGACTCGGCGTGAACGCGGTGTTGGATATCAGCGGGCCGTAATAGATCTCGCTGCGACTGCCGATCATCGGGCAGGTGAAGGTATAAAGCTGACGCACCTTGCGCTCGGCGCACAGCTCGGCCGATCCGGCGGTCACTTCAACCTGGCGGCCGCGCAAGGTTTCGACAAGCTCTTCCAGACGATCGATCGACCCGACCTCCCATCCGATTGCAGCCACGCCATCGCTTTGCGATGGATAGAGCGTGAAGCGATGGTGGTAGGAATCCATCCGGTAATCGAGAGCGCTGCCTTCTTTGCGGGGCCGAGGCTCCATGCCGTAAACCCGTTCGAGCAACTGACGCCAGGCGTCCATTTTGGTCACGTTGAGGGCGACATAGCCCAGGCTGTCTACGCCCATTTCTGTTCTCCCTAGATCACAAATTCAACTCGCAACGAACTGCTCGGCGTGAATGTTGCGCCTGTCCAGACCCAATCCGGCAAGGTGCTCGCGCGCTGCTGCGATCATGCCCGGTGGTCCGCACAGATAGGCGATCGATGAAGGGTCCACCTCTCCCGACGCGCCGATCGCTTCAACCGGATTGCCCACTCTGACCCCGTCGGGTGCCGGGGCACGGTCAACTGAGACGACAACGTCAAGCGTCGGCAGCCAGTGCTCCCGCAGTTCCAGCACATCTCGATGGAACAGCCCCGCACCGCTCTGGCAGCCGAAGCTGAGCAGCACCTGCGGTTTGCGGCCGGGCCGGGTGCGAAGGGTATCTATCATCGACATCATCGGAGCCAGGCCGGTGCCGCCGGCAATCATGATGTGCGGAGCCTTGATGCCATCCTGGAGGAAGAACGAGCCATAGGGGCCGGTAATCTCCAGGACGTCGTCGGTGCTGGCCTTCTCCAGAAGCCATTGCGACATGACGCCGCCCTGCAAGAGCCGGATCAGCAGTTCGATACGCGGGAGGTCAGCGGGTGTCGTCGCAATCGAATAGGATCGTGCGGCATCCGATCCCGGCACCTTGATCTGAATGAATTGGCCCGGCCGGAAGTCTATCCAGCTGCCTTCGGCAAGCTCCAGCTCAAGCCGGATCACGTCGGCGGCAACGCGATCAATCGCATTTACAAAGGCATGGCCTTCAACCGGCAGGCTCGCGCCCGCCTTGCTGTCATAGGCAATGTCGAAACGGCAGTCGCCTTTTGCTTCTGACACGCAAAGGAGGCGCTGGCCTGCGGCGCGTTCGCTTGCGTCGAGTGTCGAGGTGCTCCCGACCATGGGTTCGGCCTGCCCTTCCACTAGCCGCGCCATGCATGTCGAACAGATGCCCGAACGGCATTGGTGCAACAGCGGCAAGCCGGCAATGAGACCGGCGTCGAGCAGGGAACGCCCGGGTATGACGGCTACCCGATGTTCTACCCCGTCGCGGAAGGCAAAAGTTACCTCAGTAATTGTTCACGTCCTCGATCTTCTCCACGAAGTAACCCGGCGCCTTGCCCTGGGCGAGGCGGCGCAAGCGGATGCTGGATGTCTTGGTGGCATTGGTAACGCCCTTGCCGGGCTTGGCGATACCCCGGTTCCAGCGCGAGGCGACCTTGCGCCAGGTTATCGCAGAGACGTCGGTTGCGACCAGTTGCTCGTTGTCCCAGCCGGTCCCGTCGGCGTAGAACTCCTCCATGGCTTCGCGCGCATAGAGGTCGCAGTCGTTAAAGCCGCGCAGGCACAGCGGCATGTAGACGCGGTCAAAGCGGGCCTTGAACTTCTGGCGATCATCGTCGGTCTCGCAGACGCGGACCATGACTTCCCAGTATTCATAGAGATCGTCAGTGATCGGAACATACCATTCATACTGGACGACATGCTCTTCCGGCCAGTTTTCGACCATCAGACAGCCCGGCAGCGTGACCGATGTGCGATAGAAGCGGCCCTTGAGACCTTCGATCTTGAGGCCCAGAGCCTCGTTTTCCAGCACCGGCTTCCAGCGATCAGTGAACAGCCACTGCATCAGCCCCTTTGGGCCATCCTCATCCTCGATCAGGGTGATCGGTTCTTCATGGTCGGGCAGGATACCCAGCGGCAGCACCCAGTCCATGGCGTGGACGATGGTATTGTCCATGTGAATCAGGATGTGGGCATTGTCGAAACCATTCTCGCAAGCGATCCGCCAGTTCGACTGGCCAGTGCGATGCATACCCAGAGCTACCGCGCCCTTGTCTTCAAGGCTGGGAGCATCGGGCCACAAGGGATGCGGAAAGCGCTCGCTGTTTTCCGGGAATCGGATTGGCAGATCGTGCGACAGCGGCGGCACGTCTTCCAGCGGATAGTCGTCCTCGCGCACGAAGACGAAGATCATCCCGGCCAGTTCCTCCACCGGATAACTTGTGATCCCGGTGGTGCCGACCAGAGGGTCGTGGGGATTGGCGACGATGGTGGAGAGCTTGCCGTCGGCCAGATCGAAGGTGAAACCGTGATACCAGCAGGTAATCGAGCTCTTGTTGAAGCAGGTTGGCTTGGCGGAGAGCCGCACGCCGCGATGCAGGCACTGGTCCTTCAGCGCATAGACCTTGCCATCGACTCGCCTGAGGACAATGGGAATTCCGCAGATCTGGATGCCTTCCACTTTGTCCTCACCCAGTTCCTCGCTGAACAGGGCCGGGTACCAGTGGTTGATGAAACCCCAGGCGGCATCCTTGTAGGGCTGATACTGGCTCTGCGTGCGGGCATCGTTCACCCGTTTGTCGCTGGTTGTGTTCAGCCGCACGGTCTGGCGGCGGCGGATGGGCGTGCTTTCGTTCATCGCGAGGGTCCTCTCACAAAGTTCCGGTCAGGAAACGGGAAACGACGTCGTCATGCTCTTCGGGTCGTTCCCACTGCGGCCAGTGGGCGCAGCCTTGCATGATGTGCTTCTTCGCGCCCGGGATGATCGCCTCGAGCCGGTCCGCAGCATCGACGCCGTGGATCGGGTTCTTGTCAGTCCACAAGACCAGCGCCGGACAGGAGATCTTGCGGATATCGTCTTCCCGCCAATAGAACTCGGCGATATTGGGCGCGAACAGGCGGTTGTAGTATTCCAGCAGCGCCGTGCGCGTTTCGGGGATTGACCACAGCGCCTGACGCAGATCGACGAGTTCGTCGGTCACCCCGCCAAGCGGCATCAGCCAATCGAGCCGCTTGCGCAGCAGTTCCTTGGTTGGGTTCATCAGGGCATTGACCGAAGTCTCGCGCAGGGCATCGAGATCGGAATCGCCTTCGTAAACATGAGCGGGATCTAGGTGCATTCCCCAGGCGGTGTTGAGCACGACCTTGGATGTGCGATGCGGGTGGTTGATCGCCATGTCGAACGCAATCCAGCCGCCCAGCGATTCGCCCTCGATCACCGCCTTTTCGATAGCCATGTGATCCATCAGGTCGATCACCTGGTCGGTGAACTGCGCCAGCCAGTTATCAGGCGCACCGGGCCCGGTATCGGAGTATACCGGTCGTGACGACATTCCATGCCAGATGAAGTCAATCGCATGCGGCTGGCAAACCTGCGCCAGCCTTGTCAGGTTGCGCGAGTAGGTTTCCGCATGGCCGCCGCCGCCGTGCAGCAGGAACACATGCTCTCCCTTACCGGGCGCAGAAATGCAGCGCGTCCGGTATTTTCCGGTATCGATGAAACGGGTTTCGGTGCCGAGCAGATCGACGTGGATGGACACGACGCATTCTCCCTTTGTCGCCGCCTGGTCTTGCAGACTGCCTGTCTGAAATCTGCCAGACCCCGGATCAAAAATCAATTGATATTCGATCAATCCTTCCTATCCCGAATTGACGGAAAAATGGGATTGGCTATCAGATAGTTTAAACTTAAAACAGTTTCCCGCAGAGAGAGCCACCGAAGGAAAAAGCATGCCTCACGTTGAAAACCGGATGCGCCGTGCCGACCATTTCAAGCTCGGCACGTTCTCCACAAATTGCTCTGGCGGAATGTCCGTAACGAAAATCCCGGAGCGGTGGGACGCCAGCTGGGACAGCAACCTCGAGGTCGCCCGCCTGCTGGACGACGCCGGGATAGACTTCATGCTGCCCATCGCACGCTGGATCGGATATGGCGGGGAAACGAATTTCCATGGCCACGTTCTGGAAACCATGACCTGGGCTGCAGGCTTGCTGGCGGCCACCAGCCGCATCTCGGTGATCGCCACCATCCATACGGTAGCCAACCATCCGGTCATCGTCGCCAAACAGATGGCGACGATTGATCAGATTGGCCATGGCCGTGCGGGCCTCAATATCGTCGCCGGCTGGAACAAGCCCGAATACGAAGCGCTGGGTCTGACCCTGCCCGACGATCACGAAACACGCTATGCCTATGGCCAGGAATGGTTCGACATTGTCGAGGCCCTGTGGAGCCGCCAGGGCGCCTTCGACATGGTGACCGATCATTTCGACCTCAAAGGAATCGAAGCCGAACCCAAGCCAATCAATGGCAGGCCGCCGATCCTCAATGCGGCCGGATCGGGCCTGGGCCGCGAATTCGCGACCCGCAATGCCGATTTCCTGTTTACCTCGGTGATCGACTACGATCGTTCGCGCGAGGAAATTGCCGAGCTGAAAGCCCAGGCCGCCGCGCTTGGCCGCAATGTCGACGTTCTGACTTTCTCGCACATTGTCTGCCGGCCAAGCGAGCAGGAAGCGCAGGACTACCTGCAGTACTTCGCCCAGGACAATGCCGATTGGCAAGCAGTCGATAACCTCGTGCGGCTGCAATTCGCGCATGCGCAAAGCTTCCCGCACGATCTTCTGGCCCTGATCCGCGATCGCTTCGCCATGGGCCATGGCGGTATCCCGATGATCGGCACGCCCGAGCAAGTGGCCGACAAGCTGTGCGAGCTGCATGAACTCGGTCTCGGCGGAACGACGCTGTCGTTTGTCGATTACACCAGGGAGTTTCCCTACTTCCGGGATAACGTCCTGCCGATCCTTGAGGCGCGCGGCATCCGTCAGCCCGGATAAGGCTGCTTCTCAGCTTGCGTCCGGCGTATCGGCTTTTGGGGGTTCGTAATAGCGTTCCATCCGCTTGCGCAGGTCTTCCGGTATCGGCACCGAACCCTTGGCGTTGGAATCGGTGAACAGCAGAGTTTGTTTCACCCGCATGCGGCTTTCGCCCCTGCAGGAAACGTCCATGGCCAGATCGAACGAGCTGTTGCCAAAACGGGTGATGGTGAGTTCAAAAGTCAGGCGGTCACCCATCATTGAGCGGCCGGTGAAATCCACGGTAAAATGGACGGTGGGCGTCGCCAGGTTGCGGTGAAACAGCAGACCGGAAAAGCTGGTTTCCAGTGCATCCTCGAACCAGTCTTCAACCACGCCATTGATCATCTCGAAATAGCGGGCGTGGAAGACGATTCCCGCCGGATCGCAGTGGGCGAAACGAACCAGGACTTCGCGTTGGTAGGCAGTCATTCAGCAGGCTCCGTTTCCCTCGAGAAGCTGGCGGGCGATGACCAGCTTCTGCACTTCGGACGCGCCCTCGTAAATACGCAAGGGACGGATTTCGCGGGTAAGCTCTTCCACAACACTGCCGCACACGACGCCAAGCCCGCCGAACATCTGCACCGCGCGGTCGATCACCCGCTGGGCGCTGTCGGTCGCATGCAGCTTGGCCATGGCCGCTTCGCGCGTGACCCGGGCACCTTTGACATCCTTGGTCCAGGCTGCCCGGTAAACCAGCAAGGCGGAAGTATCGATATCGAGCGCCATCTCGGCCAACTGGGCCTGGGCGATCGGCAGGTTGGCAAGCGCGCCGCCAAACAGCTGGCGCGACTTCGCCCGGGCCAGTGCCTCGTCCAGAGCGCGGCGCGCAAAGCCCAGCGCGGCGGCGCCAACGGTCGATCGAAACGTGTCGAGATTGGCCATGGCCTGCGCGAACCCTTTGCCCGGTTCGCCGACCAGGTTTTCCCTGGGCACTTTCAAGTCCGTGAAACGCAATGTCGCCAACGGATGCGGCGCGGCGACCTGGATGCGCTCGGCAATCTCCAGCCCCGGCGTGCCCGCATCGATGATCAAGGCCGAGATTCCACGAGCCCCCGGCGCTTCGCCGGTGCGCAGGAAGGTGACGTAGAAATCGGCGATGCCACCGTTGGAAATGAAGGTCTTCGCCCCGTTGACCAGGAAGTGATCGCCGCGATCCTCGGCGGTGGAAGCTGTCGCGGCGACATCCGATCCGCTGTCAAGCTCGGTCATGGCAAATGCTGCGACCAATTCGCCCCGCGCAACGCCGGGCAGATAGCGCGCCTTCTGTTCAGCACTGCCGAAAGCGGAAATCACCCCGCTACCCAGCCCCTGCATGGCAAAGACGAAATCCGCGAGACCGCAATGCCGCGCCAGCGTTTCGCGGATCAGGCACAGGCTCCGCACGTCGAGCGTTTCGTGAACGCCGCCATGGCTTGCCGGTACGCAATACCGCAGCAAGCCTCTCTCGGCGAGCACGGCAAGGATGTGCTTGCAGGCGGCATCGACATCGCCATGCTGGCCACCAAGCGGCGCGATCTTCTCTCCCGCCCAGACATCGAGCTCCCGCGCCAGAACGCGGTGATGGTCTTCGAGAAAAGGCCAGTCGAGAAAGCTTGTGTCGGCCATGTCAGTTGCCTTCGAACACCGGCTTCTGCTTCGCCACAAAAGCATGATAGGCGCGCTCGAAGTCGCGGGTCTGCATGCAGATCGCCTGGGCCTGGGCTTCCGCCTCGATTGCAGTGTCGAGGCTCATGTCCCACTCCATGTTGAGCTGGTTCTTGGTCATGGCATTGGCAAAGTTCGGCCCTTGCGCGATACGCGAAGCCATGGCCATGGCTTCGTCCATCAGCGTGTCCGCCGGGACAATGCGGTTGAAATAGCCCCAGCGTTCGCCCTCGTCGGCGCTCATGTTGCGGCCGGAATAGAGCAGATCCGCCGTGCGGCCCTGGCCGATGATCCGCGGCAGAATGGCGCAGGCCCCCATGTCGCATCCGGCCAGGCCCACGCGGTTGAACAGGAACGCAACCTTGGCCTCCGGTGTGGCGATCCGCAGGTCGCTCGCCATCGAAATGATCGCGCCCGCACCGGCGCATACTCCGTCCACGGCGGCAATAACCGGCTGCGGGCAGTGCCGCATCGCCTTGACCAGATCGCCGGTCATCCGGGTGAAATCGAGCAGTTCAGGCATGGCCATGGCGACCAGTGGTCCGATGATTTCATGGACGTCGCCGCCCGAACAGAAATTCCCGCCCGCGCCGGTGACGACCACGGCCTTGACCTCGCGCGCGTAGACAAGATCACGAAACAGGTCTCGCAACTCGGCATAGGATTCGAAAGTGAGCGGATTTTCGCGTTCCGGCCGGTTCAAAGTGATCGTTCCAACTCCTTCGGCGAAGGACCAATCGAAGTGTGCGGGCGCATAAGTGGCGGGGTTCATGGCTTCTCCTTGGTCTTTGCCTCGGAATGCAGCGCCGCATTCAACTTGGCCGTCAATCCGAGCAGACTTCTCCATCTCGTCATCCGACATCGCCTGGAAGAAGCTGTCGACCAGTGCTTCGTGCCGCGCCGCCATTGTCCGGAAGGCACTGCGCCCGGCATCGGTGAGGACAACCCGCTGTGCACGCCGATCGTCGGGATCGCTCTGGCGCGTTACCAGTCCGTCCTCCACCAGCCGGTTGACCAGACCCGTGAGATTTGCGTTGGAGACGAGCAGATGGTCTGTCAGCTGTGACATGGTGATCGGCCGGGTCTCCCGGTCGAGCGCCGCCAGCACGTCGAAGCGGGGCAGAGTTGATCCGAACTCGGACTTGAGATAGGCCCGAATGCGCTTCTCGATCACCGTCGTCGCGCCAAGCATGCGCAGCCAGACCCGAAGCGACTGCTTGGCATGGGGCTGTCTGCCCGGTTGGCCAGGCATCACATCACCTCCCCGCCAGCCAGGGCGATCGCCTGACCGTTGACCGAGCCCGAAAGCGGATCGCACAGCCACAGGGCCGTCGCAGCGATTTCTTCCGGCCGGATCAGCCTTCCTTGCGGATTGTCGCGAACGAATTGGGCTAGTGCCGCTTCGCGCGTCAGCCCGGTCTTGGCAGTGACGACATCGATCGCTCTGTCGACCAGATCGGTATCGGCGAACCCGGGACAGATCGCATTGGCTGTAGCCGAAGTCTTCGCCAGTTCCACTGCAAGAGAGCGGGTCAGCCCGAGAACGCCGTGCTTCGCCGCAGCATAGGCGCCGGTGTAGGCATAGCCTTTCAGGGCCGAGGTGCTGGCGATCATGATCACCCGCCCGTCCTGCGCGGCCCTAACCTCGTCCAACACGCTGCGGGTACAGAGGAAGGCCCCGGTGAGGTTCACCGCAATCATCTGCTGCCAGAGCGCTGTCGAAGTCTTGCCGATCGGTGCCGTTTCCGCAGCGCCCGCATTGTTCACCAGGATCGATACCGGCGCAAGTTCGCGGGCGGAAGCCATGGCAGCTTCGACCGATTCCTCGTCGGTCACGTCAATGGCGATGGCCCGGGTGCCAGGCAGGTCCGTCGCCACCGCCTCAAGCGGGGCCATGCGCCTGCCCATCACCGTGATCCGGGCTCCTGCGGCATGAAGCGTGCGGGCGATGGCAGCGCCGATGCCGGTGCCGCCGCCGGTTATCACTGCGTGATGGCCGGATAGATCGGTCATACGTTCATCGTGAACAGCGACTGCGCGCGTTCGAGATTGCGCTCCAGCTGGGCAAAGCCGCCGCGATATTGCCTGGGCGGCTCGAAACCGGAGTAACCCAACTCGGCGGCAGCGCGCAGGGTCCAATGGGGATCGGCCAGGTGCGGCCTTGCCAGGGCGCAAAGGTTGGCACGGCCGGCAGCGATGATCGAGTTGACATGATCGACCTCGTAGATGTTGCCGACCGCGAGGGTTGGCACGCCAAGTTCGTTGCGGATGGCATCGGCAAACGGCGTCTGGAACATACGGCCAAACACGGGCTGCTCGTCGCGGGTCGATTGGCCGGAGGAAACATCGATCAAATCCGCGCCTGCATCGCGAAAGGCCCGGGCGATTTCCACCGACTCTGCCGGAGTCACGCCGGATTCGCCGACCCAGTCATTTGCGGAAATGCGCACGGACATCGGCTTTTCCTGCGGCCAAACGGCGCGCATTGCGGCGAATACTTCTAGCGGAAAACGAAGCCGGTTCTCCAGAGTGCCGCCATATTCATCGTTGCGGTGGTTCTGGGTTGGCGTGATGAAGCTGGCGATGAGGTAGCCATGAGCGGCGTGCAGTTCGATCATGTCGAATCCCGCTGCATCGGCTGCGCGGGCAGCCACAACGAACTGCTCGCGCACCTCGTCCATGTCGGCGCGCGTCATCGCGCGGGGGGCTGGTTTCCGGGTGCCCAGGGCACATCGGAAGCGGCGATCAGCGGCCAGTTTCCCTCGGTCAGCGGCTGATCAATTCCATCCCAGGCCAAGCGGGTCGAACCCTTTGAACCGCTGTGCCCGATCTGCATGCAGAACTTCGCACTGCTGCGCTGGTGAACGAAATCTACGATCCGCTGCCAGGCGGTGACCTGCTCGTCGTTCCACATGCCGGTGCATCCCGGCGTGATCCGGCCGGTGGGCGAAACGCAGGTCATCTCGGTGAAGATCAGCCCGGCTCCGCCCAGCGCGCGGGCACCGTAGTGGACCACGTGAAAGTCGTTCGGCACCCCTTCTGCCGCGCTGTACATCGCCATGGGGGACATTACGACGCGGTTCTCCAGCCGCATTCCCCGCAGCGACAGCGGCGTGAACATCGGCGGCACGGCTCCACGTCCTGCCTCACCGAATGCCTTGGCGGCAAAGTGACTTTCCAGCTCCGCCAGCCATTCAGGATCGCGCAGGCGCAGGTTCTCATGGCTGACGCGCTGGCTCCTGGTGAGCAGCGCATAGGTGAACTGCAACGGATCGAACTTGAGGTAGCGGTCCACTTCTTCGAACCAGCCCATCGAATTGCGCGCCGCACTTTGCAGCTTGATCACTTCGAGGTGGCGTTCGTCCTGGTATTGCCTCAGCCCCTCCTCAAGCGGGAGGTCGCTGTTGCTCAACACCTCGGCCAGTTTCATCGCATCTTCGAAGGCCAGTTTTGTGCCCGATCCGATCGAGAAATGCGCGGTGTGGGCGGCATCGCCCAGCAGGATGACCTTGCCGTCGAACCAGGTGTTGCACAGCACGCGCGGGAAATTGATCCAGGCCGATCCCCGGATGTGGCCGGCGTTGGTCATCAGCGAATGGCCGTCCAGATGATCGGCGAATATCCGCTCGCAGGTGCGGCAGCACTCCTCCTGGCTCATCTCGCCGAAGCCGAATTTTTCAAAGGTATCGGGCTGGCATTCGACTATGAAAGTCGAGGTATCCTTGTCGAAGCGATAGGCGTGCGCCCAGACCCAGCCGTGTTCGGTCTCGACGAAAATGAACTTGAAGGCGTCGAACTTCTGGTGGGTGCCGAGCCAGACGAATTTGTTGGGCCGCACGTCTATATCGACCCCGAAACGCTCCGCGCGCAAAGCGCGGATTTGGCTGTCGAGTTCATCGCTGGCGATCACCAGGTCGAAGTCGGCATAGGCATCCAGGCTGGGGTCCACGTCGCATTCGAAGTGCTGGACCACGCCAAGCTCCCTCGCCCGGTCTTGCAGGATGTTGAGCAGGCGCTTGCGGCCGATGCCGATGAAGCCGTGCCCGGTGGACGTTACCTTGGCAGCGCCGACATGGACGTCGATATCGTCCCAATGGGCGAGTTCGGCCTCCATGGTCTCGGCGCTGGCGGGATCGTTGGTGCGCAGGTTGGCCATGGTCTGGTCGGAAAAGACCACCCCCCAGCCAAAGGTGTCGCCCGGCTTGTTGCGTTCGAACACCTCGATCTCGACTGCCGGATTTCGCAATTTCATCGAGATCGCGAAATACAGCCCGGCGGGACCTCCACCGACACAGGCAATGCGCATCGCTTCACCCCTTCTTTGATCGCAAGTTATAGCGTCCAGCGGAACTTTATTTCAAGCTTTAAATAATTTCCTGCCAGGCGCAATTCGCGGCTCGTGCGTTCTTACGAGAACGCCTGGATCCCGGTCTGGGCGCGGCCGAGAATGAGGGCATGAACATCGTGGGTGCCCCAAGGCAATTGCATTTGGGTTTTCGGAGATGGTTTCGCGCAGAGGCGCAAAGGAAGCAAAGAGCGCAAAGGGGTTTTTCCTATCGTGAAGTCACTCTCGGGTCGAACGAATCACAGAAATCGCCAGCTCAGAACAGGACACAAGCCTTCGGCTCAGGATACAACTCTGCGGTCTTTGCTTACTCTGCGCCTCTGCGTGAACCAAACAGCCCTTATACGATTGACCTGGTGGGTGCCCTCGTAGGTGTTGACAGCTTCCAGATTTATGGCGTGGCGGATAACCCCGAATTCGTCGGAAATGCCGTTGCACCCATGCATGTCGCGCGCTGTCCGGGCGATATCCAGCGCCTTGCCGCAATTGTTGCGCTTGATCAGGCTGATTGGAAGATTTCACCAGCCACCCAGGCGCGCAGCGAGAATTTGCCTTCGATCTTGGGTGTTGAAAGTCCCTTGTCGCCGCGCTCAAGGATGAAGCCGCTCCTCCGCCGGCGCGACGACCTGCTTCCAGCCGGCCTCGTCGGCGACATCGTGGCGGATGAACACCGCCGCATCGCCCAGTTCGCGGGCGATTTCCGCACCGCGCTGCTCGTTGATGTCGGTCAGCACCACCCTGGCACCTTCGCGTACGAAAGCGCGGGCGTGCGATTCGCCCATGCCCTGCGCCGCGCCGGTGACGATGGCGACCTTGCCCTGGAGCCTGCCCATGCTTTCTATTCCGCCGGCGCGAGCGCCGCGCTGGAAAGTTTCGGCGCCACCTGATTGACCAGCAGGTCCATCGAGTGCTCCCAGGGTTCCGGATTGTCGATATAGTCGTGGCTGTAGATCAGCAGCGTGCCGAACGGGCCGCCGAGATCGTCAAACCATGCCTCCATCTTCTGCCGCACCGTTTCTGGCGATCCGACGATCCAGACATGCTCGGCAAGATATTCGGCATCGACTTTGGACTGATCAAAGTCGGGATCGTGGAGCAGCCCCTTCAGCACGCCAAAGCGCTGATAGGTGGGCTTGATGTATGTGTTCCAGGCCCTGCCGATGCCGCCCTCGACCGCCAGTTTCCGCGCCTCGGCATCGGTATCGGCAACAATCACATCGCGCACCACGCGGTGCATCGACCGGTTGGCCACGCGGCCATTTTCCGCCATTTTCTCGGCGTAAATTTCAAAGTGGCTGCGCAGGAAATGGTTGCCCGCATAGACCGAGGCAGGGATGAAGCCGTGGGTGCCGGCAAAGGCGATCGATGGCGACGGCGAGGACAGACCGGTCATTGCCATCGTCATCTCGCCGCCCCAGGGCTTTGTATCGCGGAACGGGTGGGTTGGATCGACTTCGGGAAAGCCAGCCTTCCAGTATTGGCCCTGCTCCTGGAACGGCTCTCCCTTCCAGACTTTGCGCATCAGCTGGATCGATTCAAACATCATGTCATGCGCATGACTCATGTCGGTCACCCCGCGCAGCGCGGCATCGGTTGGATAGGCGCCATTGGCGACGCCGAGCATGTAGCGGCCCTGCAGGATCTGGCTGAGCCAGGCGGTCTGGATCGCCAGCGTGGCGGGGTGATGATAGGGCAGCAGGTGCGCCAGCGGCCCCAGCTTGATCTGCGTGGTTTGCGACGCCACGGCGGCGATGACCAGTTCGGGGCTGGGAATGCTTTCCCAGTCGAGCGTGGCATGCTCGCCGATCCAGTATTCGCTGAAGCCGATGCGGTTGGCATGGACTGCCTGCTTCACCGCCCAGTCGAACACCTGCTTGGCCGAACGCTCCGGGCGGACAAAGGGAGTCTGGAACATACCGATTTTCATGGGGTAGCCTTTCCGAATTGCCGAATCGCGAGGTTCAGCCGTGGTCTTTCCACTCGACGATAATACCGTTATCGTCGAAGCGCAGCACGGTGCAGAATTTGAGCCGGAAGCTCTCCCCCGCTGCGCCAAAACCGGGCAGGTCGATCTTGCAGGTGCCGGCGTACCAGCCCTCGCGCGCGACCATGTCGCCCGAACCGAACATCCGCTCGGCGGGTTCGAATTGGCGCTCGACGAAGCAGTCGCGGGCGAACTGGCGCAGCACATCGAGCAGCGCATCGCGGCTGGTCAGCACGAAATCGCGGTTGAAATGGGCGAAGTCGACATCGGGGGCGATCATCGCCTCCATCGCATCGAAGTCCTTGGCATTGTAGGCCGCGATCATCGCATTGGCATTCGCCAGATTGTTCGCCATCGTCGCTCTCCTTGGCATTTTCGCGCGAGACTAGTTTGCCGAAAATTCATCGTCAAACCTTTTGCGACGATTTTTCGGTTTTTCTTGATTCGACGGCGAAAAAGGCATGTTGTTTCTGCATGTGCATGGTCGCAAGCCGACCCTTGGTTGGCGCGAATTTAGCTGATAAGGGGGACATTCATCTCGATTTTTCAACCGGAAGCCCGCGAATGTCCGAAGTTGACCAAGCCCACTCCGCGAATTTGGCAATTGTCGATAGAGACTGGGAGGGCTTGCTGCACGCTATCGCACACCGTCCCAAACGCGCCAGCGAACGCAAGCAGGATCGCAGCAAGCGCACCGAGCAGCAGATTCTCAATGCCGCGCTGCGGGTCTTCGCGCGCGACGGCATCTCGCGCTCGCGCATCGCCGACATCGCCGCCGAGGCCGGAATTTCAACCTCGACGCTCTACGAATATTACAAGAGCAAGGAAGATCTCGCCTACGATCTGCCGCGCAACCACCTTGGCGAATTCTTCGAGGATTACCGGCTGGCCGTCGCCGACAAGTCCGGCGCGCGCGAAAGGCTGGTGCTCTATCTGAGCATGTCCGCGGATTTCGCGCGCGAACACGCTGAGTGGGCGCGGCTGTTCTATCTGGAAATCTGGCCAAGCGTCTTCGTCAGCGAGACGGACCTGCGCCATTCGGTCGATGACTTCACCCGCGTCGTGATTTTCCTGATCCGGCAGGGTGAGGTCGATGGGGATTGGCCGGCCGGACAGAACCCGTTCCAGACCGCGGCAATCCTGGTGGGCGGTGTCAATCAGGTGATCATCACCTGGCTGCTCTACCGCCGCCCGCGCAATCTGACCAAGGCCAGCATCGATATTGTCGAGCGCATGCTGGACATGATCGTGGCGGAGCCCCCGGTAGGTTGACTGAGGCATCCCCTCCACCTTCAGGGGGAGGATATGAAAGCTTGGCAGCTTGCTGCCTTGAGCAAGCCGCGGAAAGAATGACGCGATGATCCTCCCCCTCTGGGGGAGGTGGCCCGCCGAAGGCGGGTCGGAGGGGGCCAGAGGAATGCCGCATGACTGGCCCCCTCCGCCTCGCTCCGCTCGGCACCTCACCCACAGGGGGAGGATTTGGGAGTGGTTCAGACTTTCCGGTTTTCGCTCTGGCTGGAGTTGGTGGGGGTTTGCTGCCGTCTAGATGGCGCGACACCCCCACCCAGCTTCGCTAGTCCCTTGCGGGACAAGCTACGCTACCTCCCCCTCACAGGGGGAGGGGTTAAGTGCGCTAGATTCAGGCTGTTGCGGAATGATTCTAGCGGTCCGAGACCCGCGGCGCACGTCCCTCCAGAAAAGCCTTAACCCCCTCGGCCCCGTCTTCGCCGGCGGTCAGCATGCCCGACAGCTGCTGGGCGTCGAGATAGGCTTCCATCCAGCTGCGACCTTCGAGATTGGCGGATGCCGCCTTGCGCGCCCGGATCGCGGGCAGGCTTTTGGCGGCGATCTGCCGGGCCAGCTCCAGCGCCTTGGGCAGCACATCCTTTCGCGGCAGGACGTAGTTGAAGAAGCCGGTTGGTTCGAGCTCACGCGCGGTGAAGCGGCTGCCGGTGAACAGCATCTCGCGGATCTTGGCCTCGGGCATCTTGACCATGGCAAAGATCGCCGCCCCGCCCGCGACCAGTCCGTAATCGATTTCCGGGCAGGCGAACTTGGCGTCCTCGGCAGCGACCCGCATGTCGCACAGCGCGCTCAGGATCATGCCGATGCCGATCGCCGCTCCGTTGACAGCGGCGATCACCGGCCGGTCCATCCGGTAGAAGCGGGGAAGCTGGGCATTGATAAAGGCATAGCGTGCCTTGCGGCCTTCGGGATCGATGCCGACAAAATCGTTGAGGTCCGCTCCGCCGCACCAGGCGCGCGCATCGTCGGGAGCGGTCAGCACCACCACCCGCACCGCGTCGTCGCCCTCGATCCGGTCGACCAGCCTGCCAAGGTCCTGGTAGACGGACAGCGACACGGCATTGACCGGCGGGCGTGAGAAAGTGACCAGCGCGATGCCCTGCGCATCGACCTCGAGCGAAAAATCGCCGATCGCTTCAGACATCCCAGACCAGCTCGAAGGGATCGACCGTCGCAACAATGCCGCTGGTGTACGACAGCGCGGCACCGTCTGCCAGCCGGAACTCGGGGATGCGGGCCAGCCATTCCTCCAGCACCAGCTTCAGTTCGGTGCGCGCCAGATGCGCTCCGGGACAGGTGTGGCTGCCCTTGCCGAACAGAAACTGGCGGCGGGCCTTGCGGCCGAGCATGAATTGCATCGGCTCGGGGTTGCTGCGGTCGCTGAGCGCAATCGGCACGGTCGAAGCCATCACCATGTCGCGCTTGCGGAGGGTCACGCCGCCAAATTCGCAATCGCCGATCACCTCGCGCGAATCCGAGACAACCGGGAAACGGCGCAGGCATTCGAGGATGGCATCGTCGAGCAGGCCCGGATCGGCGACCAGCGCCCGGCGGGTTTCGGCATCGTGCGCCAGAAACGAAAACACGAACCCGAGCAGATTGACCACCGTATCCAGCCCGCCGACCAGCGCCTGGGTGCACAGGTTCTCCGCCTCGTCCTGCGTAAGATCGCGGCCATCGACCTGGCCGTTGATCATCTGGGTGATGAGATCGTCGCCGCTGCCGCCGCGTCGCTCGCGGATCACCGGGCCGATATAGTCGCTGAAGCGCCGCTCGACCTCGGGGAAGGTGATGGTGCCGTCGGGCCGGGTGAACTGGTCCGCCAGATATTTGAGCGTGGGCGCATCCTCCGCCGGCAGATCGACCAGTCGCAGGAATATCCGGATCGGAAGCTGTTCGGCGAAATCATGGCTGAAATTGCAGCGGCCGGTGCTGCGAAAACCCTCGATCAGCTCGACCGTGAGCGCGCGCATTGCCTCTTTCCGCGCGCCAATCGCCTTGGGGCTGAGCCCTTCGTTGAGCAGCTTGCGGTAGGGTCCGTGGCGCGGCGGATCGAGCGAGAGCGGAATGTATTTGGAATAGGCCTCGCCCACCGGATCGCGCGGGACGATAACGATCCGGCTGGAGAAGCGATCGGAATCGGTGAGCACCATCTCGGCAAGATCGGGGTCGAGCACCATCCAGTGACCGCCATTATGCGGGGTCCACATCACATCGTGTGTCGCCCGCGCCATGACATCGCGCCAGAATTCATGCACCGACTGGCCGCCTGGCACCGGCTGGTGGAGGTTGAAATCGATCACCCGGTCTTCGGGCACATTGTCCGGACGCGCGGCCAGTTGCGATTTGCTCATGATGTTAGACTCTCTCCGCAATTGGTTGAATCAATCGCAATAGCCCCTCCCCCTGCGAGGGGGATGTAGCGCAGCTTGTCCCGCCAGGGACTAGCGTAGCTGGGTGGGGGTGGCGCAACATCCGAGCGGCAGTACACCCCCACCAACTCCCGCTAGGCAGCCCTTCGACAAGCTCAGGACTGCCAAGCTTTCGTATCCTCACCCTGAAGGTGGAGGGGTTAAGCGGCTCTAGGCAAAACGGAACGACTCTAATGGCCTCCACTCCCGGCAGTGCCGCCCGGACCTCGCCAGGCGTGCAAAGGTCAGTCTATCGGCGGCATCGGGCCAATAAAAGAAAATTCGTCGGGTTTTTGGGCAGGCGCAACGCTTGGCACTTCCATTCGCGCGCAATCCGGTCAAGATAGCCGCAGCAATTCCGATAAATGGGAGCAAAAAATGGGACGGCTTGAAGGCAAGGTGGTGATTGTCACCGGCGCATCGCAGGGCATGGGCGCCGAACATGTGCGCCGCTGCGTGAGCGAAGGCGCCAGGGTGGTCGCCGCCGACATCGATGTTGCACGCGGCGAAGCGCTGGTCGCAGAGCTGGGCGCGAATGCGCACTTCATCAATTTCGACGTCACCAGCAGCGCCGGATGGAAGGCCGCCATCGCCGAAACCGAGGCCCGGTTCGGCCCGGTGACGGTGCTGGTCAACAATGCCGGCATCGTCGGTTCGGTCAGCGCCTGCGCCGATCTGGATGAAGACGAATATCTGCGGATCTGCGCGATCAACCAGACCTCGGTGTTCCTCGGCATGAAGCATGTCATCCCCTCGATGAAGAAGGCGGGTGGCGGTTCGATCGTCAACATCTCGTCGATCTCGGGGATCGTGGCGATCTTCGGCACCCCCAATGTTGCCTATGCCGCCAGCAAGTTCGCGCTGCGCGGGCTGACCAAGCAGGCAGCGATCGAGTATGGCGGTGACAACATCCGCGTGAACTCTGTCCACCCCGGTTACATCCGCACCAAGATGATGACCGAATTGCTGACCGACGAGCAGATCGTCGTTGCCAGCGCTTCTGTGCCGATCAAGCGTGTCGGCGAACCATCCGATGTCTCGCTGCTGGTGATCTACCTCGCATCGGACGAGTCCGGCTTCACCACCGGTTCGGAACATGTCATCGACGGGGGGCTGACGGCGCTCTGATGCAAAACACCGCTTCGGGCGAATGGCGGCGCGGCTGGCCGTTCGTCGCGCTGACTGCCTTGGGCCTGACCTGCACGCCGACAACACTGCCGATCTATACGCTGGGCGTATTCGTGCCGCAGTTTGAGGCCACTTTCGGCTGGAGTTGGGGCGAAATCCAGACCGCGCTGCTGTTCAGTACCGGGCTCGCCGTGGTCTGTTCGCCACTGGCGGGCTGGATGGTGCGCCGCTGGGGCATCCGCGACACGATCCTTCCCGGCCTGGTTCGGACTGGCTTCCGCCTTCCTGCTTGGCGCGGTGATGGGCGCATCGCTGTGGCAGCTTTACGGCATCTATGCGCTGATGTCGCTGCTCGGCACGGGCGCGGGAGCGGTCGCCTGGACCTCGCTGCTCGCCGGGAATTTCGACAAGGCGCGCGGATTGGCGCTGGGTGTCGGCCTTTCGGGAACGGGACTGTGTTCGATCCTGATGCCTGCGATAGCCGCGGCGAGCATGGCGCAGTGGGGCTGGCGCGGTGCCTATGTGTCGCTGGCTGCCTTTTGCCTGCTGGTGGTGCTGCCGATCTGCTGGCTGGTGCTGCCGCGTGACCGGCCCGGCGCACAAACCACCGCCGCGCCCATCGCCAGGCTTTCCGGACTCGACGTCAGCGAGGCCGTGCGCTCGGCGCGCTTCTGGCAGCTGGGGCTTTCGACATTCGCCATCTATGCGGTGATCGGCGGGACCATTCCCAACCTGGTTCCGGCCTTCGTCGATGCCGGATTGAGCATGACTCAGGCGGCTTCGATCATGGGTATTTTCGGCATGACCGTGATCGGCGGACGCATCGCCGTCGGCGCACTGGTAGACCATTTCTGGGCGCCCGCGGTGGCCGCGCTGGTGATGGTGCCGGCAGCAATGGCCTGCCTGATCATCGGCGGCGGCGGCAGCTATGCCAGCTTCGCGATTGCCGCCGCCATGCTCGGCGTCGCCACCGGGACTGAACTCGACGTGATGAGCTATCTCGTCGCCCGCTATTTCGGGATGGCCGACTTTGCCCGCATCTACGGCCTGCGCCTATATCTTCGTCGCAGCGGCATCGGGCACTGCGCCGCTGATGATGGGCTATCTGCGCGATGCCACCGGCGACTACGTGCTGCCGATGCAGATCTCCGCCGGGCTGCTGGGCCTGGGTGCGATCGGGCTGCTGACGCTGGGGCGCTATCCCGACTGGGGCCGGACCGAACTCAGCGCCGCAGCGTGAGGTCCATCGTTTCGGAGCGGATCTGGATCAGCGGCACGTCGGCCGCTTGCATCAGCTTGCGGACCTGCTCCAGTTCGGGCGAGGACAGCAGCGGATGGTCCTGCCGGACCGGCCCCGCCGCGCGCATCGCATCGATATCGGATTGCGGCAGGAAGGCGCGGTAGATCAGCTCGTCCTCATCCTCGGTGCCGTGCTGCTGCTTGATCGTATCGAGGTCCGGGCTTTCCGGCGGGCTGGCCAGCACTTCCTTGGCGCGCGGCGCGGCCATGATCCGGTCAAGCACTTCCGCATCGACCGGGGCGACAGTCTTGCCATAGAACCCGGCGGCATACTGGATGACCTCATCCGGCACCGTGCCATAGCGCTTGCCGGTGACCACGTTCAGCACCGCCTGGATGCCGACCAGCTGGCTGAACGGCGTCGCCATGCCCGGATAGCCGAGATCACGGCGCACCGCGGCGACTTCGTCGAGAACTTGCGGAAGCTTGTCCATCATCTTGTGCATGGCCAGCTGCGCCTTGAAGGTGCCCATCATCCCGCCGGGGATCTGGTGCTGGATCGAGAATTCGTCATATTCGGCAAATTGATCGACCAGAAACCCGGCCGCCTTGCCGACGGCGCGGAAGCGATCGGCGACCGGCTCGAACAGCGATTCATCGAGCCCATGCGTATGCCCGCGCAACGACAGGTTGCGCGCCATGATTTCGGTCGACGGCACCGACGGCCCGTTCGCCATCGGCCGGCTGGCGGTGTGGATCACCGAGACGCCAAGATCGATGGCATCGAGGTAGGCCCTCGCCGAAAGGCCCAGCAGATTGTTCGAATGGAACTCGATCGGCTTGCCCCTGGCCACCTTGACCAGCGCCGGCACCAGCTTCTCCAGCCGTTCCTTCTCCAGCACTCCGGCGGTGTCATAGAGCAGGATCGAATTGACATCCGGGCTGGCCGCGAGCGCCTTGGCATTGGCGACGAAAAAGGCGTCGGTATGCACGGGGGACAGCGCGAACATGATCGCGCCTGCAACCTGGGCATTGGCTTCCTTCGCCACCTTGGCGAGACGCAGCATATTGTCGATGCCGAACAGCACGTCGTAGATCCAGAACGAGCGCACGCCATGCGCGCACAGCCGCCGCACCCACAGGTCCATCAGCGCCGGCGGGGTGATGCCGAAGGTGACATTGGCATTGGCGCGCAGCCCCGCGCGCACCGGCGTGTTCGGCATCGAGGCGACCAGCAGGTCGAGCCCCTCCCAGTAATTCTCGTGGCAATAGCGGGTCAGCACATCGAGCATGCCTCCGCCGGTCAGATCGATGATCTTGAAGCCAGTGCGGTCGATCAGCGGCGAAACCGGCAGCGCCATCCCGGCCTGCATGCGCAGACCCCACAGACTCTGCTGGCCATCGCGCATGGTCTCGTCGAGGAATTCGATATGCGCCATTATGCCGCCTCTCCAACCAGTATGTGCCACTGAGTTTCTAACCGACCAAAATCCTCCCCCCTTGGGGGAGGTGGCCCACCGAAGGTGGCTCGGTGGGGGTCAGTACGGACCTGATGAGGGACCCCCACCGCCTCGCTTCGCTCGGCACCTCCCCCAAAGGGGGAGGATTGACGTAGCCCACATTTCAACTGCTTTGCTCCAGGGTGTCGCGGACGCTGCGGCGCAGGATCTTGCCCGCACCGCTTTTGGGCAATTCAGGCCAGACCAGCACCTGCTTGGGCCGCTTGACGCCCGACAGCCGTCCGCGCGCGAACTCCATGATCGCATCGCCGTCGAGACTGCCCGCCCCGGCAACGACTGCAACCACCCGGTCGCCCCATTTCTCGTCGGGCAGGCCGACCACGGCGACTTCGGCGACGCCGGGATATTCCATCAGCACATCTTCCACCTCGCGCGGATAGACGTTGTAGCCGCCGGAGATCAGCATGTCGTTCTTGCGGTCGACGATGTAGAAGAAGCCGTCCTCGTCCATCACCCCGATATCGCCGGTGTGCAGCCAGCCGTTGCGGAACGCCTTGGCGGTGGCTTCGGGCATGTCCCAGTAATAGGCCATGGTCTGCGGCCCGCGGCAGACGATTTCGCCACGCTCGCCGGGCGGCAGCGGATTATCGTCGTCGTCGAACACCGCGACATCGACCACCGAAAACGGCCGCCCGCAGGACCCGATCCGGTCGTGGTGTTCGGGGCGCAGATAGGTGATCGCCATCGGGCTTTCGGCCTGGCCATAGCACTGCGCGAAAACCTTGCCGAAGCGCTTCTCTGCCCGCGTCATCAAGGTCGGCGCGATTGAGGATGCGCCGTAGGAAATGATCTTGAGCGCGGTCTTTGCGGTGTCGATTGCCGGGTCGTCCATGACCATGGCGATCATCGTCGGCACCAGGAAGGTATAGGTCGCCTGCGTTTGCTCGGCCTTGGCGAGAAATTCGGAAGGGTCGAACTTCGACAGCATCACCGAATGCACGCCGCGGATTAGTGAGGGCAGGAAATAGGCGCCGCCGGCATGAGCGATCGGCGCGCCGTGGAGGAATATCTCGCCCTCGGTCAGTTCGGGGATCAGGTCGGAAAGGAACACCGAGGTTTCGACCAGATCGCTGCGCGTGGTCAGTGTGACCGCCTTGCTCTTGCCAGTGGTGCCGCCGGTAAAGCCCAGCCGCAGCGGCGCATCGAGGTCGCGGTCGACCGCGCAGGGGGCCGGGTCACCATTTGCGATCATCTCCAGCAGCTCGTCGATGCCGATCTGCATTTCGGTATCGAGCCCTTCGACCCCGGCATGGATCACACAGCGGCTTCCGGAATAATCCAGCTTGTAGACGTGGTCGTCCAACCTCTCGCGGACATTGAGCTGAACCCGCACCAGCCCCGCCTTGAACACCGCGTAAAAGGCGATCATGCAGTCGATGGAATTGGGCAGCAGCACCGCCACCCGGTCGCCGGGCTTGAGGCCCTTGGCAATCAGGGCATTGCCGAGACGGTCGGTCGCCGCGTCGAACTGACGGAAGCTCAGGGTGCGATCACCCTCGGTCAGGCAGGGCGCATCCTTGAACTGGATGGCGGCGCGGCGGATGATCGAAGCTATCTGCATGGACAAACCCCTCAGGCGGCCAGAGCGTGATCGTGGACCAGCACGACCCGGCCGGTCACTTCCTTGGCTTCCATCGCCCGGTGCGCCTCTGCGGCATCGCGCATCGGCATGGTCCGGCCGATCTCGGGCGTAATCCGGCCGTCCGCGACCAGCCGGATGACCGTGCGCAGATCGTTGAGCGTGGCATGGGCGCTGCCGATGAATTCCAGCTCCTTGAGGATCGCCAGCGCCGGGTTGAACGGCCAGTGCCCCGGCTCGACCGTGCCGATGATCACCATCCGCCCTCCGGGTCGGATCGAACGGACGCTGGACGGAAAAGTCGGTCCCCCGGCAATTTCGAGCACGCAATCGACCCCGGCGCCATCGGTGAAATCGCGCAGTTCGGCATGGAAACCTCCGGCTTGCCCGGTCAGCACGACATGATCCGCCCCCGCCGCTTTCAGCCCTGCGACCTTGGCGGCCGAGCTTGTCGCCGCGATCACCCGGTGCCCGGCCAGCGCGGCAAGCCGCACCGCATGAATGCCAACTCCGCCCGAGGCGCCGGTCACCAGCACCGTGCTACCCATCGGCAGCGCGGCGCGGCGCAATGCGTGATAGCCGGTGCCGATGGCGCAGCTCAGCACCGGAGCAACATCGAGCGCGATAGTGTCTGGAAGAAGCAAGGCATTGCGCTCGGAGGCGATAACATATTTGCCGTAGCCGCCGGAAATCTGCTCGCCGTAGAAGCCCGGCCCGGTGGTGCAGATATTCTCCTGCCCGTTGCGGCATGGCTGGCAGATGCCGCAGCCGATCCGCTGGATCATCGCCACCCGGTCACCCACTCTGAAGCGCGTGATCTGCGGCCCGCATTCCACCACCTCGCCCGCCACTTCATGCCCCATGACGCAGGGCAGCGGCGTGTGCGGGAAGTGGCCGGCGCGGTTGAGCAGATCGTGCCCGCAGACCCCGCAGGCCGAAACGCGCACCAGCATCTGATCGGGCGCAGGCTGCGGAGTGGGAACTTCCGCCGCGACCAGCTCCTCCGGGCCGCCGAACCGCGACAGGAGCATCGCTTTCATTGCGCCGCAACCGCCAGTTCGCCGCCGCCTGCGGCCAGCATCGCCAGGGTCTCGACGATGATGCGCTCGTTATGGAAAGCGCCGTCGCCGAAACCGTGATCGAGCACGCGGGCGCGGCGCAGGAAGCGGTGGAGGCCGAGCTCCCAGGTGAAGCCCATGCCGCCATGGACCTGGATCGCTTCGCTGCAGATCGACCGCGCCACTTCGCCGCAATAGGATTTTGCCATGGAAGCCGCGCGGGCGCGGTCGGGTGCGTCCTCGGCGACTGCCCAGAAGGCGTAATAGACCGCGGAGCGCGCCGCTTCGAGGCTGACCGCCATATCGGCGCAGCGATGCTTGATAGCCTGGAACGCCCCGATCGGCTGGCCGAACTGGGTGCGGGTCTTGGCATATTCGACGGCGGTGTCCATCATCCGCGCGGCAATGCCAACCTGCAGCCCGGCATAGAGCGTGGCGGCGACATCGAGCAGACGGTCCACGGCCCCCGGTCCCAGCGCTGCGCTTTCGTCCAGTTGCACCGATGCGAAGGTCACTTCGCAGAAGGCCGATGATGGGTCGATATCCTCATGCGCCCGAATGCTGACACCCGGTGCGTCGCGCGGGACCAGCACCAGCACCGGACCTCGGTCGGCCCGGGCCAGCACCAGCAGCACATCGGCATCCATGGCTTGCGGCACCAGCAGCTTGGTCCCGTCCAGCACCCCGCCGCTGAACGTGCAGGCGGCATCCTCCGGATCGTAGCCCTGCCCTGCTTCCAGCATGGCAATGGCGAACTTCACCTCGCCCGCAGCAAGAGCCGGCAGCCACGCCTGCTGCTGCGCCGCGCTGCCGAAGCGCGCCAGCGTGTCGGTGGCGATCAGCGTCGAGACAGCCGCGGGCGGGGCAAGCCCTGCCCCCAGCGCCTCGACCGCAAGCGCAACATCGACCAGCGACAGTCCCGCTCCGCCGAATTTCTCGGGCACCAGCAAGGCGAATAGTCCCAGCTCGGACAAGGCCGCCCAGCCCGCCGCGCGGTCCGCCGCAGCCGGTTCTGGCGACAGCAGCGCAGGATGATCGGCGAGCAGCCGGGCGACGGTATCGCCCAGGCTGATCTGGTCCTCGTCGAAGGAAAAATTCATGGCGAGGCCCCTATCGCGGCAGGCCGAGCACACGCTCGCCGATGATGTTGCGCTGGATTTCGGACGAGCCCGAATAGATCGAGAAGGCCCTGGATTGCAGCCAGCTGAGCTGGAACCGCCCGCCAGCCGCGCCCGCCGGATCGTTGCCGGAGATTGGCGCAATCGGGCCCAGCGCATCGAGCGCGGTTTCATACATGCGCTGCGCCGCGTGGCTCCAGAACAGCTTGATCATCGAAGCATCCGAACCGCGATCGTCGCCGCTCATGTATTTGCTGAAGGCCCGGGCGGCGTTGAGCCGCATGACTTCCACTTCGACGATCGACTTGGCCAGTTTCTGGCGCAGCACCGGATCGTCGATCGCCTTGCCCGAGCCGCGATCCTGCGCCGCCAAGGTCAGCAGAAGCTTGTCGAGCTCCTGCTTGAAGCGCACCTGCCGGGACAGCGAGTCTTCAGGACCGCGTTCGAAAGCCAGCGTAGTCATGGCGATTTTCCAGCCGCCACCCACATCGCCGACGATGTTTTCCACCGGCACCTCGACATCGTCGAAGAAGGTTTCGTTGAACTCGTTCTCGCCCGAAATCTGTCTGAGCGGGCGGATCGAGATACCGGGCGACTTCATGTCGATCAGCAGGAAGCTCAGCCCCTTGTGCTTGGGCGCGTCCGGATCGGTGCGGACGAGCGCGAAGCACCAGTGCGAATATTGCGCAAAGCTGGTCCAGATTTTCTGGCCGTTGACGATGAATTTATCGCCGCGCAGCTCGGCTTTGGTGCGCACCGAGGCGAGGTCGGACCCGGCACCCGGCTCCGAAAAGCCCTGGCACCAGACCTCTTCGGAGGAGAGTATCTTTGGCAGGAAACGCTGCTTCTGGGCCTCGGTGCCGTGGCGCAGCAGGGTGGCGCCGACGAGATTATGGCCGATGATGTTGATGCCCTCTGGCGCCCTGGCCCTGGCCATTTCCTCGGCGAAGATTGCCCGCTCGATCAGCGTCGCGCCGCGTCCGCCATAGTCCTTGGGCCAGTTGATCCCGGCCCAGCCGCCAGCATGGAGCTTGCGCTCCCAGGCGAGGCGGAACATCGCACGCGGCTCTTCTTCCTCCGGCTCGAACACTGTTTCGCCCCAGCCCCTGGGCAGCGCATCGGCGAGCCAGGCGCGCAGTTCGGTGCGAAATTGCTCTTCAGCCGGGGAGTAGTTGAAATCCACGCTTCAGCCCCGCTCCGCCGCCGCCGCGAAATCGGGCGCGCGCTTCTCGCGGAAGGCCTGCACCCCTTCCTTGTATTCGGGGGTGAGGTAGGCGACGGTCTGGGCGAAGCTTTCGAACTCCAGCATCTCGTCCATCGTGGCATTGCTCGACTTGTTGAGCAGCGTCTTGGTCATTGCCGTGGCGGTGGGCGATGCCGCCGCGATCTGCAGGGCGATTTCGCGCGCCTTGACCAGCAACTGGTCATGCGGAACGACGTGGTTGACGATGCCCAGCGCCTTGGCTTCATCCGGCAGCACCTTGCGCGCCGTGAAGCACAGCTCCTTGGCCACATTCAGCCCGACCACCCGGCTGAGCAGGTAGAGCCCGCCGAGATCGGGAACCAGACCGACCTTGGCAAACACCTGGATGAAGCTGGCATTCTCGCTGGCGACGATGAAATCGCAGGCCAGTGCGATGTTGAAACCAGCCCCGGCGGCGGCACCGTTCACTGCGGCGATTACCGGCTTTTCAAGGTTGTAGAGCGGCGCGAGCACGTCCTTCAATATCCAGCGATGCCGCGCGCGCAGTTGCAGCGGTGTCATGTCGTCGCGCCGCGCCTTGAGGTCGGCCCCGGCACAGAAGCCCTTGCCCGCCCCGGTCAGGATCACGCAGGAAATGCCGCTGTCCGCCGCGATCCGGCCTACCGCATCGCTGAGTTCGGTATACAGCTGATCGGTGGTCGCGTTCATCGCATCGGGGCGGTTGAGCGTGACCGTGGCGACGCGGTCGGCGACTTCGAACAGGATGTTTTCGTAGGTCATGGTCATTGCTCCGGCGGAGTATGGGCGAGGTCGCTGTCGGTCGATTCCGGCACCGCGAACCACTGCTCGGGCATGCGCACGGGGATGCGGAAGTCATGCGCCGGTACGACGATATCGGCGTGGTCCAGCACCCGCCGCATCGCCGCCTGCCATTCGCGCTCGCTGCCGCTGCGGACATTGCCGGTGAGGAAGACATCGGACAGCGAACGCTGGGGGCGCCGGTTAGCGCGCGGGTCGGCGGGGTACCAATAGCGATAGTGATCGCCGAGATCGGAGACCAGCGCGGCCTTGCCCCTGGCAGTCTGCACCACCACGACCTGCATCCCCTCGGTATGCGCGCCGGTTTCCAGCAGGGTAATGCCGGGAAACAGATCGACGTCGCCATCGACCAGCTGCAGCTGCGCCGGGCGCTTGCGCTCGATCAGGTTGCTGATCGTCGACCGCCAATAGAACACCCGCTGCGACGGCACCGGATCGACCGCCGCCATCAGCTCCCGGCGTTGCACCACGACGCAGGCCTTCGGGAACAGGTCGAGGTTTTCGGCGTGGTCGAAATGCATGTGGGTGAGCACGACGTGGGTGACGTCGTCGGGCGTCAGGCCTTCCGCGCCCAGCGCCTTGCGGAAGCTCTCATGCCCGCCGCCAATGCCGCCGACCTTCAACCGCTCGGTCACCAGCGCGATATCCGCCATGCCGGTATCGACCAGCATGACAATGTCCTCGCCGCCGGCAGCCTTTCCGCGGACCAGCCAGCTGTGGATCGGATCGCGCATGATCCCGCCGCCCTCGGGCAGGTAGAGTTCGCCCAGCCGCAGCGAGACTATCGTCCAGTCGCTCATTCGTCGATCAGTTCGAACCGTTCGATATCGCGCAGCGAGCCGGTGCGTGTCCCAGTGGTCCAGATCGCGCGGACGCGGCGGCCCGGGCGGACTTGCGCCTTGGCCCACTCGATGCTTTCGATCTCGATCATGTGGATCAACCGGGTCGAAGCGCCATCCAGCACGATTTCGGCATAGGCATAGGGCGGCAGGCGGGTCTGGCCGATAAATTCCATGTTGATGATCGAGCAGCCGCGGATTGTCCCGGTGTTCTCGCAGGTCTTCCAGGTGCCGGTGCGCTTGTGGGTGAGATCGTCGATCTCGCGCGGGGGCAGCAGGGCGTCGTCGCCATTGGAAACGCGAACCCCCATGATCCGGCCATTCTCGCGGATTTCGTCGAACATCCGGCCGTAATAGGGGCCATAGGCGTGTTCGTAATCGAGCTTCATCTTGAAATGGATAGTCTCGATCGGCGCAGCGGTTTCGCCGAATGGCTTGACCGTGCCGACCGGTGCATCTGGCGCTGGAGCGAAGCCGGCGATGCACAGGATCGACTGCTCCTTGGCCTCGTCCCAGACCGCCGTAACCCGCATGCCGACCGACAAGGCCGAAAATTCAACCAGCATGCGGTGCGGGAATTCATTGTCGCAGCCGTCGAGCCGGATCAGGCCGATAACGTCATCGCCGACCCTGGTGAATGCGCCCAACACGCCAGTGTGCGGCGCCTCGACGAATTCGTAGCGATCTTCGGCATCGCGGGTCGAGTAGTCCTGCGCCGGGGCGACCACTTCGCCATTGGCAAAACGCGTGCCGACAATCCGGTGCGTGCCGATCTCGGCAAGGAACGTACCTGCCGCCCGGCCCGGAGTGAGCGTGTAGGGCAGGTCGATGGAACTGGCGAAGGTCGGAAGGTCGATCTTCTGTGTGTCTGGTGCGGAAAGCATGGTTTCGTCTCTCCTCAGGCGCTCAGCACGGCGCAGCCGCGCAGATTGGCCCAGCCGCCGCCCGACTGGACGAGGGCCAGCTTGGCATCCTTGATCTGGTGGCTTTCCGACCGGCCCATGACCTGCGTTGCAGCTTCGATCAGGCGGATCAGCCCGACTGCGCCGATGGGATTGGCACCCATGGTGCCACCGGATGGATTGACTGGAATGTCGCCGTCAAGCTGGGTCGCGCCCGAGGCAATCAGCTCTGCGGCCTGACCCGGCGGACACAGGCCCAGGCTTTCGTAATAGCTCAGCTCGAAGCAGCTGTAGGGCTCCTGCACCTCGACCACATCGAACTGGCGGCGCGGGTTGGTGATGCCCGCGGCGCGGTAGACCTGGCGCGCGGCAAGGGCGAGCGGTTCGGACAGCAGCATTGATCGTTCGGGCGCATTGTCCGCTTCGCAGCAATAGGCGATGCCCTGGATCCACGCCGGCCGGTCGGTGGACTTGGCGGCGACATTCTCCGAGGCGAGCACCACTGCCGCCGCGCCATCCGAAATTGGCGGCACGTCGAGCAGCTTGATCGGCCAGCACAGCGGCTTGGAGGCCATCACTTCCTCGACCGTCACTTCCTTCTTGAAGTGAGCATAGGGGTTGGAGAAAGCGTTCTTGTGGTTCTTTACCGAAACCATCGCGGCGGCTTCCTCGGTATGGCCCAGAACATCCATCCGCGCGCGCCAATAGGCAGCAGAGAAGCCCATGATGCCGACGGCGAACTCGCGGCCCCAGAAGGGATCGTAGAGCGTCGAGATCGAATATTGCAACTGCCCTTCGGACAGCTTGTCATAGGCCACCACCAGTGTGCGTTCCGAATAGCCGCCCGCGACCTGATAGTATCCCGCCAGCGCCCCGGCAAAGCCAGCCCCGCCGCCGCTGGTCACCCGCACCACCGGCTTGCCCTGCGCGCCGATAGCATCGACCACCCATTTTTCCGGCTGGTTGACCGCCGCGAACAGCACCGGCCCGCTGGCGACGACCACCGAATCGATGTCTTCCATCGTCAGCTTGGCATCGGCCAGCGCGCGGTCCACAGCCTCGCGGACGAGTCCCGCCTGGCTGACATCGGTGCGCCGCCGCGAATGATGCGTCTGGCCGACGCCGACTATGCCTACATGACGTCCTTGCGTTTTGGCCATGGTCAAACCTCTAGTGTGAAAACGCAGTTGGACTGCATGGCGACGCCGCCCGCGCCGTGGGCAATTGCGCGGCTTGGCTTGTCGCCGCCGCCGTAAAGCTCCGGGCGGCTGAGCTGGTTTGCCGCATTGGCGAGGCGGATCAGGCCCGTCGCCATGATCGGATCGGCCGGCAGTGCCCCGCCCGACTGGTTCACCCGAACCTTGCCGCCCATCGCCGCGCCCAGCCCCTGCCCTGCCCCGGCCAGCCCGAGCGCTTCGATCGCCATCAGTTCGGACACAGCCGACGATGCGCTGACCTCTGCGATATCGGCCTGCGGACGGTCCCAGCCGGCCTTTTTGTAGGCCATCGCCGCCGCCGCCTCACACGAAGCGAGCGTTCCGGCCGTGCGCGAGCCAAAGGCATGCGAATCCATGGCGTTGCCCATGCCGGTAATGAACGCCGGGGAGCGCGAATGGCGCATGGCTATATCCTCGGAGGCCAGCAACACCGCCACCGCGCCATCCACCGGGCGGGCGAGCATCAGCCGGGTGAGCGGCGTGGCCGCATCGCCCGACGCCATAACCGCAGCCTCGTCCGGCAGCTTGTCCATCGCCACCCTGCCGTGGCGCTCGGCATCGGCCCAGCGCCGCGCGACCAGCCCGGCCAGATCGCGCTCGCCCACGCCATGCGCGGCCAGATAACGCTGCGCCTGCATGCCAGCGGCGGCGCGCTGACCGAAACCAACCGGGCGTTGATAAAACGGTTCGCACTGCGACGACCAGTAGGCATCGACATCGGATTCGCTCGGCTTGGAATAGGCAACGATCAGCCCGACTGACGAGGCACCCGAACGGATCTTGTTGACGCCATAGAGCGCAGCCCACAGCCCGTCCTCTTCAACCCGCGCTTCTTCCTTGTGATGCGCACCCAGCGCTCCCAGGAAGCCGCAGTTGGAGATCGAGCGACCGTCAAGCACATCGCTGCCCGAATCGATGATGAAATCGACATCGTCAAGCGACAGCCCGGTGCCCTTGAACACCGATGTCACCACGGCCGAGATCAGATCGATATGCTGCGCATCGCTCCAGGCAGGGCGCAATTCGGTTTGTGCCGAGGCGACTATCGCCACCCTTCCGAGACTCATCGACGTTTCCAATCCCATTCAAAATGCCATATCCCCGTTCTTAAAACTGCCTGAAACTTCCTGTCAAAGGAAATCGACGCTTTGTCGGGTTTTGCATGATTCTCTAACGCAAACGCTCCATGGCTGGCAGACTGTTGGTCAATTTCGGTCCTTGCAATCCAGTGAATTCCGAAACATTATCGGATCGAGAGGATAGTGTTAAACCGATGAGTCCGCCATGAGCCTCGATGTCAGCGGGCAATACCGCTATCCCCCGCCCAGGCCCGAATGGCTGGCGCGCCGAGTCGAGGATGTAATCGACCCGGCGCTGCCGATTGTCGATGCCCACCACCACTTGTGGGTCGAACACGGCGTCCCCTATCTCGGACCCGAAATCACCGAAGACGTTGGCGATGGACATGCGATCGGGGCCACCGTCTTCATCCAGGCGAACTACAATTATCGCAGCGACTTGCCCCCGCATCTCGCGCCCGTCGGCGAGACCGAGGCAGCGGCGGCGATTGCGGCCGAATGCGCCGCAGCCGGTTGCCCCACCAGAGTCGCGGCGGCCATCGTCGCCTTCGCCGACCTGACGCAGGGCGAGACGCTGGACGATGTGCTCGACGCCCACGAGGCCGCCGGGCGCGGTGCCTTTCGCGGGGTCCGTCACAGCGTGTCGCGCGATCCGCACTACCCGGACGGGATCATCGTGCGGCCCGCCCCGGCCGGACTGCTGGGAACGCCCGCCTATCGCAACGGCATGGCCCGGCTGGCGGAGCGCGGGATCAGCTATGACGCGATGCTCTATCACAGCCAGATCGGCGAATTGACCGAAGCGGCACGCGCGCTGCCCGACCTTGCGATCGTGCTCGATCACATCGGCTGCATCATCGGCCTGGGCCCATATCGCGGACATGAGCAGGAGACGTTCCGATCCTGGCGCGGCGACATGGCCGAACTCGCTGGCTGCCCCAACGTCAACGTGAAACTCGGCGGATTCGGCATGATCATCTGCGGGCCTGAGTGGCATGAGGCCGCTATGCCGCCTTCCTCTGCCCAGCTGGCCCAGGCCTGGCGGCCATACATCGAAAGCTGCATCGAGCTGTTTGGCGCGGAGCGCTGCATGTTCGAAAGCAACTTTCCGGTCGACAAGGCGATGTACAGCTACCGCACGCTGTGGAACGCCTTCAAGCTGCTCGCTCAGGACGCCAGCGACAGCGAGCGCAACGCGCTGTTCTCCGGAACGGCCGCGCGGGTCTATCGAATCGCGGACCCGGCGCTTGACTAACCGCGCCGCCCACCTCTTCGCCAGCGCCGAGCGCCACGGCGACAAGGTCGCGATCCATTTCGAGGGCGAGGCGATCTCTTTTCGCGAACTGGCCGACCGGGTGCGGGTTGCCGCAGCGGCACTGGCTGAACGGGGCATCGGCAAGGGCAGCCATGTCGGCATCATGATCCCGAGCCATCCCGATTTCATCGTGGTCCAGCAGGCTCTGTTTGCGCTTGGCGCGGTGGTGTCACCGCTCAACACGCAATACCGGCCCGGCGAAGTCGCCCATGCCCTCGCCAGTTGCGACCTTGAATTCCTGATCCTGCACACCGCACTTGCCGACCGCGTGCCCGAAGGATTTGCCGGTGCCATCGTCCGCGATCCGCAGATGTCGGCAATGGTCACACCGCCAAACCATTTCGAACTGGCCCCCGTCGCACCTTCAGACGTCGTGATGCTGCTCCACACCAGCGCGACCACCGGCAAGTCCAAGGGCGTGATGCTGACTGCGGCTAACCTTGCGTCCAACTATGACGCATCGCCCGGCTGGCTGGGCCTGTCCGGGCATGACACCATCCTCTGTGCGCTGCCGCTCTACAACACTTTCGGGCTCAACCAGTGCATCAACGCCATGGTGCTGACCGGGCTGACCCTGGTGCTGCACGGCAAGTTCGACGCTGCGGCCTGCATCGCCGATATTGCCCGCTATGGCTGCACCTACCTTCCCGCCGTGCCGACCATGCTGCAGAAGCTGGTCGACCATCCGGGGCTGAAACCGGGCGAGCTGGCATCGCTGCGCCGCATCATGACCGGCGGCGCGCCGGTTCCCGCCGCGCTGCTCGCCCGGGTGCTGCAGGCCGCCAGTTCTGAAACGCAGGTGCTGACCGGTTACGGCCTGACCGAGGCCAGTGCTCTGGTTACACTCACCCGGGTCGAGCTTGGCGCGAACGGCGAGCTGCTGCGCGGGCGGACCATCGGGCGGGTGCTGGACGGGATCGAACTTGCCGTCCACGGCGATGACGGCGCGGCGCGTGCACCCGGCGAGCTGGGCGAGTTCGCGATCAGGGGACCGAATGTCATGGCCGGCTACTACAACGCGCCCGAAGCCAACGCGGAGGTATTCCAGCATGGCTGGCTGCGCAGCGGCGATCTCGGCTATATCGACGCCGATGGCTATGCCTTCATTGTCGACCGCAAGAAGGACGTGATCATCCGGGGAGGCCAGAACATCTATCCCGCCGATATCGAGGAAGTGCTCTACCAGCTGCCCGGCGTCGCCGAAGTCGCGGTCGTCGGCAAGGCGGATGCGATGCTGGGCGAAGTGCCGGTGGCCTATGTCGCGGGGCATGGCCTGTCAGTCGAACGCCTGCTCCAGCATTGCCAGGCAGAGCTGGCACGGTTCAAGGTTCCGGCGGAAATCCACCTGCTTCCCGAACTGCCCAAGGGCCCGACCGGCAAGATACTGCGCCGCACACTGCGCGACGGGGGCCAGTGATGGCGATGCTTCCCGAGCCCGAAACGCTTATGCTGGAGATCGCCGGGCGGCGCATGAACGTCTCCTGCTGGGGCGACCCCGCCGCCCCCCCGCTAATGCTGATCCACGGCATCCGCGACCATTCGCGCAGCTGGGACTGGACCGCCAATGCGCTCGCCGGCAGCTACCGCATCTATGCCCCCGACCTGCGCGGCCATGGCAACAGCGACTGGGTGGCCCCGCATGGCTACACGCTCGCCGAATACGGCCTGGATCTTGCTGATATTGTCGCGGCTCTGGGGCTTGAGCGTTTCGCGGTGGTGGGTCACTCATTCGGCGGCCACCAGGCGCTGCGCCTCGCCGCGTGCTGGCCGGAAAAGGTCACGGCGGTCAGCGGGATCGAGTGCGTGGAACTGCCCATCGTCCGCGATGAGCGCGACGCGCCCAGGCCCTACACCATCCGCATGCGCAGCTGGATGGAGACGATGCGCGAAAGCCGCGATCGCCGCCCGCGCAGCTATGCCACAATCGCCGATGCCGTAGCGCGGATGCAGCAGGAGCAGCCGCAGATCGAACCGGCGACCATTCAGCACCTCGCCCACCACGGCGTGCTGGCCAATCCGGATGGGACATGGCGCTGGAAGTTCGATCAGGCGACCCGCCTGCGCCCGCCCGATGATGCCGATGGCCGCGATCTCGATCAGATGCTCTCGGCCATCGCATGTCCGGTTCAGCTGTTCTACGGCACTGCCAGCTGGGTGCCCTTCCCCCCGGCCAAGCGGCTTGCGCTGCTGCGCGACCGGCGCATCGTCACCATTCCCGATGTCAGCCACTGGCTGCACCATCAGGCCCGCGAAACCTATATCGCCGAACTTTCCGCCTTTCTCGAAATCCATCATCCAGGACAATCCCATGCGTGAAGCCGTCATCGTTTCCACCGCCCGCACCGGCGTCGCCAAAGCCTTTCGCGGCGCACTCAACGATACCGACGTGCCGGTGATGGCCGGGCATGTCATCAAGGCGGCCATCGCGCGCGCCGGGATCGACCCTGCCCGGATCGACGATCTGGTGATGGGGGTGGCCAGCCAGTGGGGCACCCAGGGCAACAATGCCGGGAGAATGTCGCTGTTCGCCGCCGGCCTGCCACTGTCGGTCCCCGCCACCACCGTCGACCGCAAATGCGCCTCGGGCCTGACCGCGCTGGCCTTCGCCGCGCGCGGGATCATCGCCGGTGATCTCGACATTGCCGTGTCGGCGGGGGCGGAATCGATCACCCACACCCGCAACGCCCACGCTCCCACCTATCGTGCCCAGCCCGCAGTGGTCAGCGAGGCGGTGCCGCACGCCTTCATGGCGATGATCGAGACCGCCGAGCTCGTCGCCGACCGTTACGGCGTCAGCCGCGAGGCGCAGGACGCATTCTCAGCCGAAAGCCACTGGCGCGCGGCGGCGGCGGTGGAAGCAGGGCGTTTCGCCGATGAGATCGTGCCCTTCACCACGCGGCGCAATGTGGTCGAGAAGGACGGCAGCATTTCGGGCAGCGAGGAAGTGACCCTCGCAGCCGACGAGGGTATCCGCGCCGACACCACGCTGGAAGGGCTGGCCCGGCTCAAACCGGTGTGGAAGGACGGTCAGATCGTGCAGCAGGGCCGCCACGTCACCGCGGGCAACGCCAGCCAGCTTTCGGACGGCGCTTCGGCGCAGGTGCTGGTCGAACGCGCTGTGGCCGAGCGCGAAGGCCTGCCGATCCTGGGCATTTTCCGCGGCTTCCAGTCGGCCGGTTGTGCTCCGGAAGAAATGGGCATCGGCCCGGTTTTCGCGATACCCAAACTGCTCGACCGCGCCGGATTGTCGGTCGATGACATCGGGCTTTGGGAAATCAACGAGGCCTTCGCCAGCCAGGCGCTGTACTGCCGCGACAAGCTCGGCATCGATCCGGCGAAGCTCAATGTCGATGGCGGCGGCATTGCGCTCGGCCATCCTTTCGGCATGACCGGCAGCCGCATCGCTGGCCACGCCTTGATCGAGGCCAGGCGGCGCGGTTTGCGCTATGCGGTAGTCTCGATGTGCGTCGCCGGCGGCATGGGTTCAGCCGGACTGTTCGAAATTCCAAACTGAGGATCGCTGCCATGGACGAGATGCGTTTTGACGACGATGTGGTGATTGTCACCGGAGCCGGGCGCGGGCTGGGCCGCGAATATGCGCTGGCCTTCGCTGCACGGGGAGCGGCAGTCGTGGTCAACGATCTGGGCACCGAAGCCGACGGCAGCGGCGGCTCGCGGGCAGTGGCGCAATGCGTGGTCGACGAGATTGTTGCGGCTGGGGGTCGGGCAGTCGCCGACACCAATTCGGTCGCCACCAGCGATGGCGCCAAGGCCATCGTCCAGACCGCGCTGGACAGCTTTGGCAAGCTCACCGTGCTGGTCAACAACGCCGGGACCATTGCCTACGCCACCCTGCCCGAGATCGGCGACGAGGACTGGCGGCGGATGCTGTCGGTCACGCTCGACGGCGCGTTCCTGATGAGCCGTGCGGCCTGGCCGCTGATGGCAGCACAAGGCTATGGCCGCATCGTCAACACCACCTCCAACGCCGGTTTTGCCGGCAACGAAACTCTGAGCCACTACGGCGCGGCCAAGCTGGGGGTTGCCGGGCTGACCAAATGCCTCGCGCAAGAGGTCAAGGACAGCGGCATCCAGGTCAACGCCGTCGCGCCGATGGCGGTCACCCGCATGAACCGCGAGGTGTTCTTTGGCGGCGCTGTGATCGAGGGCGACAACTGGCGCGACGATATCGCTTCGGGCAAGGTGCCGATGGGTCCGCCCGCAATCGTCGCGCCGACGGTGCTGTGGCTGGCGCACCGCTCGACCACGCTCAACGGGGAGATATTCAGCTCGTCGTCGGGGAAAGTGGCGCGCGTCGCCTTCGTGGTCGGCGAAGGCTATTTCAACCCGCACCATGCCCCCGAAGACCTGCGCGACAACATCGAAACCATCCGCACCCTGGGCGATTATCTCGATCCCACTTTCACCGGCGATGAACTGGCGGCCATCCCGCCGCTGTACGGGGTGAAGTAGCCGCGCTCAGGCCAGCCGACTGGCATCTTGGAGAAAAAAAATTTTATATATAGGTACTTAACACCTCCCCCTTGAGGGGGAGGATGGGTGGGGGTGTACAACGCCAGCGTGGACGCGCAGCCTTGCGGCAGCGCTCCCCCTCTCCCCCGGCCCCTCCCCGCCGGGGAGGGGAGTTTTGGCGCTGATGCAAGCTGTTCTATTTGGTCAGGGTGGCCTACGCCATATGCCCGCCGGAATTGGCGTGCAGCACCTGGCCGGTGATGATGCTCGCCCGGCGCGAGGCGAGGAACAAGACGGCTTCGGCGATCTCGTCGGGTTCTGCCATTCGGCCCATCGGCAGGCCTGAGGTGACTGCCCTGACCGCACCGGTGGTGTCGGTTTCCATCAGCTCGCGGACGGCATCGGTCATGGTCGGTCCGGCAGACACCGCATTGACCCGCACATCAGGCGCGACTTCGGCGGCCAGCGCGCGGGTGAAGGCCTCGACGCCTGCCTTGCCGGCGCCGTAGGCGGCAAGGCCCGGCGTCGGGAAGCGTGCGGCGGTCGATGACATGTTGACGATGGCGCCCCTGCTCGCCCGCAGCGCCGGAATGGCTGCCCGGCACATCGCGAATGTAGAGGTCAGATTGGCGGCGATGGACGCGGCGAAGTCCTCATCGCTGGTATTCTCGACCAGCACGGTCGGATACCAGCCGGCGATGTTGAGCAGAATGTCGAGCTTGCCGAAACTGGCGATGGCCCGGGCGACAGCGGCCTCGGCAGTGGCGGCCAGCGCGGCGTCTCCGGCAACCGAAGTCGCCTCGCCGCCCACGGCCTGCACCGCTGCAGCCAGCCGCGCCTCGTCGCGCGCCACGATCACCACACCGGCACCGCGCTGGCTGAGCATTTTCGTAATCGCCAGGCCGATACCGCTCGACCCGCCGGTGACAATAGCGCTGTGCCCCTCGAATTCAGCCGTCACGTCGCATTAGCCAGCTTCTCGCGCAGCAGCGGCCCTTCGCGGCGGTTGACGACGATGCGCAGGGTGTGATCCTTGCCGTCGCGGCCGCAGACGTCGGCATAGACGATGTGCTGGCCCTGCAGCGATCCGGCGAACTGGTCGCCCAGCTGGTATAGGTGCGTGCCATGCGCGACAGTGACCCAGCTGGCCAATGCCGCGAGTTCAAGTCCCGCTACCGCAAACACTGCCCGCTTCACCCGCGGCCGGGCGAACCATGCCTCGATGCGGTTGAGCACGGTTTCCGGGTTCTCCCACTCATGCGGAGTGACCACGCCCCAGAAAATACCCCAGCGCCGCACCGTCGCCAAAATCTGGCCAAGGATGATGGCAGCGAGGATGCAGCAGGCCATCATGCCGCGGGCACCAGCCGCAACTCGCTGCGCGCATCAAGATTGAACTGGAGCGAGGCCGTGCCATCCGTCGCCGCCTTCAGCACCTCGCCGGTCTGCACCACGCGGTAGCTGCCGCCGGGCGTCAGGCGCGAAAAGCCGAGCTTCGTCCTGCACGGTCCTTCACCGGCGCGCAGCACCAGATCGAGCGCCTTGCCATCGCTGACCGCGCGGGTGACGATAACTTCGGGGTAAGTCGCCTCGGCCAGCAGCGGCCCCTTGCGCCATGCCTCGGGCAGGCCCTTGATTGACCATGTCGCGCACGGTGTTGCGCTTTGTCCAGGTCTGCGAATCCGCCATGCCCGCGCCATAGCGATCGTCCATGGTCTTCCGGGTCGCGGCGATGATTTCCTCGTCGCCCATTTCGAGCGCCGACCACAGCGTCATCATCAGCGGATAGAGATCGGGCCACTGTGCCGACGAGAAATTGGCGGGCTTGCGGGTGTCCCAGCCCAGCGGCAGCAGTTTGAAATCGAGGTGGCCGTCTGGCTTCACGCCAATGAATTCATGCCGCAGAACCTGCCACAGCCGCTCTGCCTGTTCGGGCGCGTGCGGGGTGAGGAAGCGCATGCCCCAGGTCTCACCGAACAGCCCTGACAGGCTCGGCACCTGGAAGCCGAAGGGACTGGATGTGCAGACCTTTATGCGGCCATCGGCCATCATCATTTCCTCTTCCATGGTCTTCTCGAAACGGTCGCCCACCTGCCCAATCAGATTGGTGCCATGCCGGGCATCGTGCAGCGCCAGCCCGGTGTGGCCGACAAGGTTGCACATCGAATATATCCACCTGGGCTCGCAGGGGAACCAGCCGAGGTCATAGCGCTTGTAGTTCTTGACCACCTCACCCAGCAGCGTCTCATGGCTGTAGGGGAAGGCAGTTTTCTCGTCCCAGCGATAGGTCAGTGCCCCGGGCGCTGCGAAGGGCGAGGTGCCGCTGGCAGTCTCGAACAGGCCGAGCGAGGTGCCGAGGAAGCCCGACAGCATGATATTGTCGGTCGCGACCGGGTTCTTCTCATACTTGAAATTGCCCCAGAGGCTTTCCCAGAACCAGTAGTTCCACGTCTTGCGGTCAATATGTTTGCGGATCAGGTTTTCCTGAGCCGTATTGAGATAGCCGTGGAAGGCGGGCAGCTGGGTGTACTGGCCGAAGGAAAGGTTCCACGACATCGTGCATATCTGATAGCGCAGCGCGCCGTCCTGCCAGGTATCGTCCGTGGTGAAACCGTTCCAGCTGTCGACCGGCTGCAGCGCCAGATCGAGCATGCGGCGAAATTCGGCGACCTGGCTGTCGGGCATTTCGTCCATCGCTTCGACCGGCGCATCGACCAGGATCGGCTGCGCCTTGGCAAGCACCGCGTTGATCTCGGCCCCCCGGGCTTGCTGCTCGGCAAAGCGCGCGCGGCGCTTGAAGGCGAGATAGAAGTGCAGGCCCGCGACGGCGACCGGGATGGCGTAGCCCAGCAGAGTGACGCCGCCGCCCCCGCTTTCAACATCGCCGATCCAGGCGGCGGAGAGCAGCGCGGTAGCCACGATCACGGCGGGCGGCAGCAGGATCGGTCCGCGCGCCCACCACAGGAACATGACGACGGCGAAGACCGCCACCGACAGCGCGGCGAAAATCACCCCGCCGATACCGCCGGCATAGAGAAAACCGGCACCGGGAAAGATCATGCCGAGGCCAAAAGCTTGCCAGGCCGCGCTCCAGCCGAGCACCAGCGGCGCGATGCCGAGCAGAAATTCGACGGCGAGGAAGGCGTAGAAGCGGTGCAGCCGCCGCGCGGTCAGCGGACCATGCGGAGCGGTGCGCGCCGGGATCGGCGGGATGCGATCGACGATGCGCGTGAAGGCATTACCGGCTGAAAAATCGAGAGAATTTTCGATCGGCTGCGTGGCCATGCCCGTCGCTCCTGTCCCATATCGGCAGGAAGTGTCCGCTGCCGCGACCGGATGGCAGGCCTCGCGGGCATGCCGATGCATGCAATCGTAGGACGAAACCGCCGGTCAGGCAAGCTCGCCAATGCGGGATCGACCGGGCACAAATGCGCCCGGTTGGCCTGGCATCATCAGTAACGCAGGCTGACCTGCAGCCCATAGATCGCCGGCTTGCCGACGATGTTGAAATAGGCGTCGTGGTAAAAGGTTGGCGCGATGATGTAGTACTTGTTGAACACGTTGCGGCCGTAGAGCATGACCTTCCACTTGTCGTCCTGCCCGCTGATACCGGCGCGCAGATCGACCGTGGTATAGGACGGGATCTCGAAGAAGTCCGCCCGCAGGATGGAGTTCTTGTAGGTCGCGTTGGACTTGCCCTGATGCACCGCATTGCCGCCGATGAACGGGCGGACCGTGCCCATGTCCCATTCATACTGAATGTCGGCGTTGGCGGTGAACTCCGGCGTGAAGGGCAGCTTGGAGTCCTTGAAGTTGCCGGTGAAGCCCATCGAGTTGTAGACTGCCAGACCATTGGCGGTAGAAAAATCGCTGGTGACCTTCGACTTGAGGTAGGTCGCGCTGGCTGAGAAGGTCAGCCCATCGACCGGACGGGCAACGAACTCGCCCTCGATGCCATACACGCGGGATTTGGGCACATTGACCAGCTTTTCGAGAAGGCCCCAGACCGGATCGGAGATCTTGGCGCGGGTCTGCTTGTCGGTGTAGTCATAGTAGAAGGCAGCACCGTTAAGCTGGAAGCGATTATCGGCCAACGGCAGCTTGAAGCCGCCTTCAAAGGCGAGGATTTTTTCCTGCTTGGCCGGAACATATTGCGAAATGCTCGAAGCACCAATGTTCGAGAACACGCCCGCCTTGTAGCCCTGGCTTACCGTCGCATAGATCAATCCGCCACTTTCGAGGCTGTAGTTCAGGCCCACTCGCCAGGAAATATTGTCTTCCTTCTGCTGCACATCGACCGGATCGAGTGTCGAAATGCCAAAGGGATGGCCGGCTGTGCCATCGCCAGCCGGGAAACATTCGCCCGGCGCGATTGTGAAGGTGGCCGGCGCTCCGCCAACAAGCTGCGACAAGGTGCCGAAAAGGGCGGACGTGGTCTGCAACGTATCGCTTACCGGGTCGTTGTAGCAGTAAGTCGCGTTCTGCTTGTTCTCGGTATAGCGGATACCACCGCTGATCGAAAGCTGCTCGGTCAGCTCAAATTCCGCATTGGCAAAGACAGCAACGGTCCGAAGCTTTGTGTCGAAGAGGTTCGACGTCAGCAGCACCGGGCCATTGGTTCTGAACGCCGGAGCCGTTGTCCCGAAGGGATTGCTGCCGATGTAGTCGTAGAGGATGTAAAGGTTGTTATCCGACGTCTTCAGATTGTCGTAGTTGCCGCCGATTATCCAGTTGAGCTGATCGGTCTCCCCGGAAATGCGAATTTCCTGGTTGAAGGTTTCGATCGAACCAAAAGAAGGAATGTTCAGCGATTCCGCCACCGTGCCATCAAGATCAATGGTACGGTCGAGATTGGACTTGGCATATGCGGTGAGCGTGGTCAGCGTGATGGTATCTGACAGATCGACGTCCATGCGCAGCGTGCCTTGAAAATAGTCGTTCTTCGCACCTCGCAGGAAGCCCGGCGTCCATTCGGCGACGCGGTTGTTGCCATTGGCCTGAGTTGTCCCCAGCAGCGCCCGTGTATTGGCAGCGATGACTGGGCGGAAGGCGTTGATGTCACCAACACCGTTCATGCGGGCAACAGCAAGCGACTGGTTGCCGACATGGTCGCCGCGGAAGCCTGGCGAACCTGGCGTAGTCAGCAGAGCATAAAGTTCATTGTTGGCATAACCGAACGGATTGGCAGTCAGCGGATTGGCATTGGCCGCCGCCAGTGTTGCCGTGCTGTAGATGTTATAGAACGAGTTCACATACTGCGGCGCCTGCGTATCCGAATGGTCGCGCGCGCCGGTCAGGCTGGCCTGGATGCGGATGGTTTCGGACGGCGTGAAGTCGAGCGAGAGGCGGCCCATCAGCTTGCGGGTCGCGCCGTTCTTGTCGTCGGGGCGGGTGCCGCTGTATTGCCAGTCACCACCCTCGATGGCGCGCACCGCCAGCCTGGCCTTGAGCGTCTCGCCGAGCGGGCCGCTGACAAAGCCGGAGAAATCGCCCTTGCCGAAACGCTCGTAGCTCGCGTTGAAGCCGGCTTTAAGCGTATCGGTCGGCTTGCCGACGATGTAATTGATCGCGCCGCCGGTCGAGCTCTGGCCGAACAGCGTGCCCTGCGGCCCCTTGAGCACTTCGACCCGCTCGATATCGAGCTCGAGCGCGTCGGACATCATCGGGAAGTTGCGCGAAATCTGGTCGGTGTAGATGGCCACGGCCGGCGAAGCGCCAACGGTGGCGTCGTACAGGCCGATGCCGCGCAGCGTGTAAATCGGCGTGGCGAAAGTTGACTGGGTGGCAGTGAAACCGGGGACCAGCTTGGCGAGGTCGCCAACGCTGTCGATACCGCGGTTGTCCAGCGCCTCGGCGGTTGCCGCCTGGATGGTCAGGCCGACATCGTTGATCGACTG
Source organism: uncultured Alphaproteobacteria bacterium (assembly GCA_963791765.1). Taxonomy (GTDB): domain Bacteria; phylum Pseudomonadota; class Alphaproteobacteria; order Sphingomonadales; family Sphingomonadaceae; genus Novosphingobium. The sequence continues at coordinate 370,750 of CAWBTL010000001.1, read as the reverse complement.
TTCGCGCTTGTTGGCGGTAACGATGATGTCGCTGGACGATGTTTCGTCGGCACCTTCCGCGGCCGGAGTGGCCTGGGCATGGGCCGCCGAAGCGATTGCCAAGGCGGCAATCGATGCGCCAATCGCGACGATCTTACGGAATTCAGCCATTTTCATTTACTCCCTGACTAACAACAGCAATGCTGTAACCATCTGTTTTTCAATCGTTTGATGCAAATCCGGCATCAATCCCAATCCGCCACCTCATCGAACTGATCGAAGACTTCAAAATTACAGGCGCGGCTGGGCGGAACGATTTTCCGCATCCCGACAGGCCCGGTCTATTGTTCTGCGCCTCTCCCACAAGTCCCGCGGCAGGTCAACATCGTTTGACGAAATCGTGGGATGAGATACTGTCAGGATATCTGGTAATCGACATAGACGGCAGTGCCGTTCGGGGTTATCGAGGTGAACGATCGGTGTCGCAGAGGTGAAAATGGCAAGCAGACTTGTCGACAAGACCAGCAGGTTCGACCCAGTCGAGCCCATTGCCGATCCTGGCTTTGACACCGCGGCGGGCAGCGCCGTCGACAAGGTCTCGGAGACCATCATCCGCGGCATTCGCTCGGGCGCATTCGTGCCTGGCCAGCACCTTCTCGAGCCCGACCTCACCAAACGCCTGGGCATCAGCCGCGGTTCGCTGCGCGAAGCGCTCAAGCACCTTTCGGCGGAGGGGATCGTCACGCTGAACCGCTTTCGCGGCGCCTATATTGCCGTTCTCGATCGCAAGTCGGTGCTGGACCTGCTCGAAACGCTCGAACCCCTCGCCCGCCTTGCCGCGCGGCTTGCCGCGCAGCATTGTGACACGCCGGACAAGCGCGACCGGCTGATCGCGGCAACCGCCGCCATCGATGAGGCCAGCCGCAGCCGTAATCGCGCCGACTATCTGGAGCGGCGGCGGCACTTCTATGCGACGCTGGTCGAGATCGGCGGCAACCGCGAACTTGAACGGGCAATGCCGCTGACCCGCACCGACCTGTTTCGTGCGCAGGTCGAAACGGTGCAGACCGAAAAGCAGCGCCAGCGCCACGCCTCGGGCTACGACCGGATATGCAAGGCGGTGATCGACCGCAGCCCCGCCGCTGCCGACCGCGCCGTGCAGCGCCACTTCGCCGGCACCCGGCGGACGATGGAAGAGCTGCCGGCCAATTCGTTTCCCGCAACCAACAGTTGAGCCTGCCGCCGATCTGGCGCAAGTTGCAACGGCGCAGCACGGGATAATACCGTCCGGGCGTGAATTCACTGGACGAAATCGTCTGACGCATTTATCGATCGCGGCGGGACGGAAGGATGCGATGTGAAGGTGTGCCAGCCATGATCCGGATATCCGCACTCTATCCCAACGAAGCCGGCAGCCGCTTCGATGCGGACTATTATTGCGACCGGCACGAACCCTTCGCCAGCGGCCTTCTCGGCCCCCACGGGCTGGTCGAAGTCCGCACCGCCCGCGGCGTCGCCAGTCTCGACGGCACCCCGCCCGCCTTCTGGGCGATTTCCGAAATGATCTTCGAATCGCGCGCGCATTTTGACGATGCGATGGCGCAATGCGGCGAGAAGCTTTTCGCCGACATCTCCAATTACACCACGGTCACCCCGGTGCTGCAGATCAGCAGCCTGGCCGGTGACCTACCCGGCAATACATTTTGAACTGACAGGAGCCCGAACCATGGAAACCAATCTGAGCAACGCCCCGCTGCGCTTTGTCCGCAACGCGATGGAAGACATCGGCATGATCACTGCGCTCGACGAAGTGCTCAACCACCAGATCGTCGATACCTTCGCATCGGTCGGCACGTCCGAGCATAGCTGGACTGAGAAGATCTGGTTGGCGATCGTCAAGAAGGACGGCTCGATGGGGATCGACTTCGGGCTGGGCCGCTATCACAACCGCGGCGTGCTCGATGGCTGGGGCGCGGTTTCGCGCGGCAACACGCAGTGGACTGTGCGCGCCAACCGCGAGCTGCGCGACGATCCGACGATCACCGAAGTCGGCCCGCTGCGCTATGAGATCATCGAGCCGCTGCGCAAGGTGCGCTATGTGCTGGAACGCAACGACATCCAGCCGATCGCCTATGACATCACCTTCACCGCCGAAATGCCCCCCTTCTTCGAGGATCGCCACAAGCAGCGCGAAAAGGACGGCTTCCGCATCGGCTCGGACGTCATCCGCTATCACCAGATCGGCACGCCTTCGGGCTGGGTCGAGCTGGAGGGCGAGCGGATCGAGGTCAAGCCCGAGGAATGGACCGAATACCGCGATCACAGCTGGGGCACCCGGCTCGACGTCGGGGCGCATAATCCCGATATCCGCCCGACCTCGGACTTTGGCGACGTCAAGTTCGGCGAGGGCGCATATATCCTGATCTGGAGCCCGTTCATGCTGATCTCGCCCAATGGCGACCGGGTGGCCTACCACATGTATTTCCAGTCCAAGCAGGGCCACATCTTCTACTCGTCCGGCTATCGCAACCACCCCGACGGCACCCAGGAAAAGATCGCCCGCGTGCGTCCCGACCTGCGCTTCGACGACAAGACCCGCCGCCTGCTGGGCGGCCAGCTGCACTTTGACATGCTGCAAGGCGGCAGCCACACCATCGATGTCGAGGTGATGGGCAGCTCGGGCGTACACCTCGGGCCGGGCCTCTACCTCGGCTTCGACGGGCGCAAGCATGGCTCGTGGAAGGGCGATCTCGAACTCGACGGCGAGCATTTCGCCAACACACTTGACCGCGAAACGCTGAAACGCATCCGCCAGGTCCGCGATTGCCCGATCCGGGTGCGCGAGGGCGACGCTGTCGGCTATGGCATCATGGAGACCATCATCCACGGCGAACACCCCGCCATCGGACTGACCGCCGCAAACTCGCTGATCTGATGGCGCGTGACACCCAGAAGCTGGCCGATGGCCTGCGCGCCTGGCTTCCGCGCGGCGCAGGCATCACCGGCGTCACCACGCTTTCGGCCGGTCATTCGAACGAGACCTATCTGATCGACGGCATCGACGAAGTGCTGCGCATGCCGCCGTCGGAGGAAGGCCTGCTGCCGCCCTACGACATGGCACGCCAGCACGAGGTGCTCGTCGCCGTCGGCAAGGGCGCGCCCGGCATCCCCCTGCCCCCGATTCTCGAGCTCTGCACCGATCCCGCGGTGCTGGGCGATGAGTTCTTCCTGATGGGCAAAATCCCGGGTGAGGCCTTTGAATATACGGTGCCGGACTGGCTCGCCCCCAGCCCGGTCGAAGGCGCGGATGCGGTCTGCCGCCAGTGGTTCGATGCGCTGATCGCTTTGCACAACATGCCGGTCGCGGCCATGCCCGGCGGCGGCCGAAGCGTGCAGCAAGAGGCGCAGCACTGGCTGGAAGTGGCGCGCGGATCGGATTCGATGCCGGCACTGGTCGCGGTGCTGGAGGACCTCGCCAAACGCCCGCCGCGCAGCTCCGGCCCCGCGACTCCGGTGCACGGCGATCCCAAGCACGGCAACTGCCTGTGGCATAATGGCCGGCTGACCGCGCTGCTCGACTGGGAGATGGCGCAGATTTCCGAACCGCTGCTCGATCTCGGCTATGTGCTGATGTTCCACGATCAGGGCGAGGCCTCGCTGGCCAACGCCGGTTTCGAGCTGCCCGGCTGGTGGCGTCCTGAAAAGATGATCGCCGAATGGGAAAAGGGCACCGGACGCACCGCCGTCGATGCCGATCGCTACGCCGTGCTCGGCCAGGCCAAGGTTTCCGCGATCATCTCGGTGGGCGATTTCCTCTACCGCACCGGCCGCATCCAGGACCCGCGCTTCCAGGCCTGGGGCACGCTGCTGCCCTCCTACGTCGGCCTGCTGGAGAAGCGGGCGATGGCGGCGGGCTGACATGCCGGAGAGCGGCAATCCCGACTGGCACCTGCCCGGCTGGGCGCACCACTCCGGCGCGCTGGCCTTGGGCACGGGCGTTGCCGCCGCAGACCCGGACGCCGCCCGGCTGGTGATCGAACGCGTCGCCCGCTATTGCTGGGCCTACGACGAACGCCGCGCCGACCTGCTTGCGGACTGCTTCACCGAACAGGGCGTCTGGGAAGGCAATGTCCTGAGCAAAGTCCCGGTCGGGCCGTTCAACGGGCGCGAGCGGGTGGTCAGATGGCTCACCGAATTCTGGCCGCACCAGCACGACCAGCGGCGGCACATGCTGCTCAACAATCTGGTCGAGAGCCTGTCCGCCGACCGCGCAGTGACGCTCAGCTACCTGCTGCTGATGTCGAGCGACGGCATGGCACCCAAGCTCGAATGCACCGGCTTCTACCGCTGCGATCTGATGCGCGAAGGCGCGGTCTGGCGCATCGGGCGCATGAACGCCTGCTTCGACGCGCCATTCTGGCCAGGCCAGCTCGAGACCATGAGCGATCGCGGCAAGCGGCGGCATGGGGTGCTGGGGGATGATGCGGGGTTGGGGTGATGGGGTTATGGGAGGTGTATCGGCCCCCCGCAACCCCCGCCAACCATCACCGCAACCCCAGCCTTCCGGCATGATCCATCTGCTGGTGCAGGATACGGACCACTTCGATCACGCTATCGCTCGCCATGTAGAAAATTGTGTGCCGTCCCGCAGTGAGTTTGCGCAGGCCGGGGTGGGGCAGTCCGGCGGGCTGGCCCAGCATCGGGTTCTCGGTCAGGCGCTGGAGTTGGGCCTCGATTTCGCCGAGATAGCGCCGGGTCTGCTCCACACCCCATTGCCCCTGCGACCATTCGGCGATCTGGACGAAGTCCCGCCGGGCCAGTGCGCGGTACCGGAGTTTTCGCTTCATTCCCCGGGAAAATTCTCGTCGATCCACTGCCGCGCGTCGAAATCGACAAGCGGGCTGGCCAGCCCTTCGTCGATCGCCTCGATCAACTTCGATCTGAAAATCGTCCGCTCTTCATGCAGCCGCAGCGCATCGCGGATGACTTCGCTGGTCGATCCGAACTCGCCCGAATCGACCTTGGCGCGGGCATAATCGGCGAAGTGGTCGCCCAGCGTTATCGAGGTGTTCTTGCCTGCCATGGCTTGTTGATACCAGATTTGGGTATTTAGCGCAAGATTGCCTTGACAATTATAACCATATCGGTTATGTGCTCCACCGTCAGTGCAAACTGGCACAGCGACGGGTGCGGGGGCGGGAAAGCGCTTCGCCTACTCAACCCCGCTCGCGGCCGGCGCACTCCCCAGCGGAGGCGTCCGCGCAACCACAGATGCGAGGAGTGGCCGGCGATCTCCGGCTGCGGAATCCCGGGGTATGCCCCGGTGGCCAGCGGCAGGGCAGCGGTTCCAACCCGCTCCGCCTCGCGCGAAGGACCGAGCTACCGAGAACAGGCGCGCTGCTCGTCAGCCACTCGCATAAAGAGGTCACCGCAACCATTGTTCCGTAAACAACGCCAAGGTAGAACGAATAACGAACACCAGCTCTATGCGGGCCGATTGATGCCCAAGCGCCGCATTTCCCGGTAAATTGTAGAGCGCCCAAGGCCAAGCTGCTTGGCCGCTTCGGTGGGAGAGGTCTTTGCCTCGATCAGCGTCAATGCAGCTTCGAGCTTCGACATATCGAGTGGTTGGCGGCCCGGTTTCTTCCCCTTCGCACGCGCAGCGGCAATGCCGTCTTTGGTGCGCTCGGAGATCAGCCGCCGCTCAAAATGAGCGATCGCGCCAAACACGTGAAAAATGAGCTCGCCAGCGGCGGACGAGGTGTCGATCTTCTCCTCTAGGCTGAGAAGCGCGATCTTGCGCTCGCGCAGCATCGTGACTGTAGCAAGCAGTTCAGCCAGAGAACGTCCCAAGCGGTCAAGCCTGACGACGGCTAGGGTGTCACCTGCGCGCGCAAAGGCGAACAGGTCGATCAAACCGGGCCTGTCCATGCTCTTGCCTGACATAACGTCGGTGAAGACACGAATCGCGCCGGCGTCGGTGAGGCGCATTGTCTGACCCGCCACATCCTGATCGCCAGTGCTGACACGCGCGTAGCCGAGAATGTCAGTCATCGCGCTTCTGTCACCGCGCCATCATCACTGTCAGCCCGGGAACGGTGAGCTTCGCCCAAGCCTGATCAGTGGTGAGCGCAGGAAGGCCTTCGGCGATCGCCAGCGCCATGCAGGTTCTGTCACCAAGCCCGCGACCATGTTCTTTGGTCGCCTCATAGAGTTCGGCTGCGGCATAGGCGTCGTCTGCAGTATGCGGGCGGATTTCGAGGTGAAGCGCATCGATCATTGCGCGAGCCATATCGATCGTAAATCCGCGCACCAACAGGGCTTTGATCACTTCTTGCAGATTGACCGTTGAAATCAGGGCGTCGCCCGCATAGTCGGCAATGACGTCAGCTCCCGCCTCTTCACGCAAGAGGGCGAGAACGGCGGAAGCATCATAGACAACACGCGCCATCTCAGTTTTGCTCGTCGGCGGCTTGATCCTGCTCTGCCTCGATCCGCCGCTCTTCGAGAAAGTCGTCGCTCGATTGATTGTTAGTGACATTTGCGCGGTAGAGCGCCTGCGCCCGGTTGATACTTTGGCGCATCGAGCTCAGTTTCACCTCATCGCCGTCAACCGATAAAACCACAACACCTGCGCCGGTTACGCCGAGGGCATTGCGCACGGAGCGAGGGAGCACCATGCGGCCATTAGTGGCAACGCGGACGTCGATCATTTCTTGCATGTCTGGTTATCCCGAACTCGTGTCATGATAGGCATATATGACACAATTGATAAAATGTCCATAAAATCATCCGAGCCAGACCTGCTTCAAAATTGTGCCGTCCCGCAAACGGCCGTTCTGTGGACAGCTGCGGAGGGCAACACCGCCGGATCGTTTTCCAGTCCATTTAATACGTCTCTTTACAACGCGCTGTCCAGCGTCATCTTTGACGTTTTGTGGACGAATCGGAGTGACATTATGGGACTGCGCGACATATTGACTGATGAAGAGCGGCGCATGATGTTCGGCGTGCCCGAAGATCATGACGCGCTGGTCAAGCTCTACACCCTGTCGCGGCGCGATCTCGATCTCATTGAAGCGCGGCGCCTGGACGCCAACCGGCTTGGCTTTGCCGTTCAGCTCGCGCTGCTCCGTTATCCCGGCTTTCCGCTGGCGGCATTTGACGCACCCGATCACCTCATTGCCTTTTTGGCGGCGCAGCTCGATATTCGCAGGAATGAATTCGCCGGTTACGGCGAGCGCGGCCAGACAGTCACCGACCATGCCCGCGAGCTGATGACGCTGCTCGGATTGCGGCCGTCGGTTGAGGGCGATTTGGCACTGATGATCGACGCGGCCAAAACTGAAGCCTGGGCGACAGATCGCGGCGCACCGATTGTGCGTGGCGTCGTTTCCGCACTCTCTGCCGCTGGCATTGTTCTGCCGACGCTCGCGCGGATAGAACGCGCCGCAATCGCAGGGCGATCACGTGGGCGTAAAGCAGCCTATGCCGCTTTGCTGGCTCAAGTCACGGGTGACCAGATCACGAAGCTCGACGCCCTACTGGTCGTCGATGAAAAAACTGGGCGAACCCCGCTCGCCTGGATGCGCGATATGACGACAGCGCCCAAGGCGGACAATGTTCGCGGGTTGATTGAGCGATTGCGATACGTCCGTGCGATCGGGATTGACCCCGTCGCTGCTGAGGCGATCAACCCGGACCGCTTCGTTCAACTGGCCCATGAAGGCCGCGTGACGCCAGCGCATTTGCTATCGAGGTATATGCCGTCGCGCCAGCGTGCCATCTTGTCGGCCCTGGCCATCGAGCATGAAGCGAAACTCACAGATGCCGTCCTCGAAATGGCTGACCGGATCATTGGCGGCTGTTTCACGCGCGGCGGCAATGCCAAGGAACGCACCTATAGCGCCACCACGCGCGACGTTGGGCGATTGATGCGCCTGTTTCACAGTACTATCGCCGCGCTCGAAACCGCCCAAGACGGCAGCGTTGATGCGTTCGAGGCAGTCGATCATGCCGTGGGATGGGATAAGTTGCTCCGCGCCCGGCCCCAAGCTGCGATGATCGCCGATCTCGCCGAAGAGGATCCGCTGGTGCGCGCAGCAGACCGCTGGGGCACGCTCCATAAATTTGTGGCGTCACTTCTTGAAGCGATTGATTTCAAGGCAACGCGGGGGTCCTCGGAGACGATCACCGCGATTGAAGCGCTCAAAGAGATGAACAAATCTGGCCGCCGGACTTTGCCCGACAATGTCCCGATGCCATTCAAGAAGGAGTGGCGCAAGTTGGTGATGGAAGGCGGAACGCCGGATCGCAGGCTCTGGGAAACCGCGCTGATGGCGCATCTGCGCAACAAGCTGCGCTCAGGCGACGTCTGGGTTGAACGCTCCGCCAATTACCGGCGGTTCGATAGCTATCTGCTTCCGGCAGCGAAAGTCGCAGCCGTGGCGACCAGCCTCAGCTTACCTGCCACTGCCAACGAATGGATCACGGGTCGCGCCCGAGAGCTCGATTGGCGATTGAAGCGCTTTGCGCACCGGCTCACCAAAGGAAAAATCGAAGGCGTCACGCTCGTCGGCGGCAAGCTGTCAATCACACCGGTTCGCGCCGACGAACCCAAGGCTGCCAGCGTGCTTGCGGAAAAAATCAGTGCGCTGATGCCCCGTGTTCGGATTACCGAGCTCCTCCATGAGGTCGCGCGCGACACCAAGTTCACAGCGGCCTTTACCAATCTTCGCACCCAAGAATGCCATGACAATGAGAATGCGCTGTTGGCGGCAATCCTTGCTGACGGGTCCAACCTTGGTCTCGCACGGATGGCCGAGGCCAGCCAGGGCGTCACCGTCGATCAACTCACTTGGACCAAATCGGCCTATATTCGCGGGGACACGTATCGCGGCGCATTGGCGCAGATCATCAACGCGCACCACGCCCTGCCGATCGCCACAGTCTGGGGCCAGGGCACGACATCATCATCCGATGGTCAATTCTTTCGGTCAGGCAAGCGTGGCGCTGGCGCTGGCGATTTCAACGCGCGGTACGGGGTTGATCCCGGATTTTCCTTCTACACCCATGTATCCGACCAGAACGCGCCGTACCACGTTAAGGTGATCTCAGCGGCGACGCACGAAGCACCCTATGTCCTCGATGGGCTCCTCCATCATGATACCGCGCTTGAGATCGACACCCACTTTACCGATACGGGCGGCGCAACCGACCATGTTTTCGCGCTCTGCACGATGCTGGGCTACCGCTTTTGTCCGCGCCTGCGTGACTTCGCGGATCGACGTCTCGCCTCGTTCGAGCCGGTGTCGCACCACGGCATCCTGAAGCCCTTGATGGGCAAGCGCATCAAGGTCGAGGTCATCCGCGAACATTGGGATGAAATCGTCAGACTGGTCGCATCGCTCAAAGCAGGCACCGTGCTACCCTCAACCATGCTGCGCAAACTAGCCGCCTACGAACGCCAGAATCAGCTCGATCTTGCCCTGCAGGAAGTGGGCCGGGTTGAGCGGACACTGTTCATGCTGGATTGGCTGGAAAGCCCCGCGCTGCGCCGCCGCTGCCAGGCCGGGCTGAACAAAAGCGAACAACGGCACCAGCTGACCGGCGCGATTTGCACGTTCAAGCAGGGTCGGATTGCGGACCGCACCCATGAAGCACAGCAGTTCCGCGCATCAGGGCTCAATCTCATAATCGCCGCCATCGTGTATTGGAACTCGACCTATATAGCTGACGCCGTGGCACATCTCCGCGACGCCGGCGAAGACGTGTCCGATGAATTGCTCATGCACACATCGCCAGTGGGTTGGAACCATATAGCGTTCTCCGGCGACTTTTTGTGGGAGCGCGCCGCCGCCACATTGGTGGACCGCAGAGAATTGAACTACGCTCCGCTGAGAATCGCGGCATGAGAGACATCGAGGAATCTGGTCGCAACCGTCTGCTACCCGTATCGGCAACTTTCCACCAGTTCCCGGCAATCGGGGTCGCTACCAACGACGCCACTGTTCTTGGGCCGTTCTACCTTAGCGTTGTTTACGGAACAATGGTTGCGGTGACCTCATAAAGAGCGCGCCAGCCAGGTCTGTATGGCTCAGACACCCCGCGCCTGGCCGCACCCGTCCGAGTGCATTTCCCTTGGCGTTAACCCGCGTTCGCCGGCGGGGGATGAGGCGTGGCAACATCGCGCGTCTCATCTGCATCGAGCTTCAAATTTCCGCTCATGCTGAGCTTGTCGAGCCGAAGGCGACCGAAGGTCAACCACGAGGTTGTTGCGGTGAACTCGCCGGAGAATGAGGGTGCTTCGACAAGCTCAGCATGAGCGGATCTGGTGCAGAACCAGTAGAAATCTATTTCGCACGAAGCCACAAAGGCACGAAGGTGTTGTTCTTAGCGGAGATATCAATTTCGCGACGCGGGCGTGGCAGAGATCAGTGCCGCTGGCGCGGTCTCTTTGTGGCATCGTGGCTTTGTGCGAGATTCACTCTTCTTCGCCGGAATGGCTCTACCCCACCGCGATCTCCGCCAGCGTCTCGCCATACTCAACCAGATCATTTGCCGCAAAATGCAGCGAGGCCAGGCGTCCGGCGCTGGTGCTGAGCACTTCGGTCTTCCGCCCCAGCACGTCGATCAGTGCGACGACCTGACCGGCGGCCACCTCGTCCCCCGGCGCGCTGAGCGGTTCGAACAGGCCGAGATGCGGCGCACTGATGGCGGTCAGACTGGCAGGGGCAGCAACGGCGATTGCCGGGATCTCCGCCATCTGCAACGGATTCGCCGCGCCATCGTTTTGCGCCAAGAACACCGCCCAGTCCTTCGAGCGGATGTACATATCCTTCAGCCCGGACTTTTGGAAATGCATCAGCATGGCACGAATTTCGGTGATCGTATCGGACATATCAGGCCTCCAGAGCCACCAGCAAGGCGGGCAGGACAGGGTTGGTTATCATCGTGGTGACGCCGCAGCGCCGCGCGATGCGGGCAATTTCGGGCTGGGCGAGGCCGAGCCCGCGAGCGGAAGTCTGCCCGGCTAGCGCGGCGGCAAGATCGTCGCTGGAACCATCGGCGATAACGCGGTCGATGTCGATAGCGCCCTCCCCCGCCCCATCCCCCGGTCGCAGCACCGAGACCGGGCTGCGCTCCTGCGCCCAGGCGATCAGCCGGGCGAGCTGGGGGTGGCCGCGTTCATGCGGCACTTCGGTCGCCAGCGCGCCGCCATAGACCAGCCCGCCCGCGCCATCGATGGTGACCAAGGTGCCCGCCCGCGCCACCGCGCCGCTGCCGACCCCGACCACGCAAGGCCGCCCCAGCGCGCGGCTGACCACAGCAGCGTGGCTGGTCGATCCGCCCTGCTCGGTGACCACTGCCTTTGCCGCAATCATGCCGTGAACATCGTCCGGGCTGGTGGTCGCGCGGACCAGCACCACTGCCTCACCGGCGGCGGCGCGGCGCTCGGCCTCGTCGGAATCGGCGACCAGCACGCCGCTCGCCGCGCCGGGGCAAGCACCCTCGCCGCGCGCCAGCACTTCGGCACCCTCAGTCGCACCCGGAGCGAGTCGGGGCAGCAGCAAGGTCACCACCTGTTCCGCGCTGACCCGTGACAGCGCAGTGGAAGCATCGATGCGGCCTTCATCGACCATATCGACCGCGATCCGCACCGCCGCTTCCGGCGCGCGCTTGGCCGAGCGTGATTGCAGCAGGTAAAGCTTGCCCGACTGCACGGTGAATTCGATGTCCTGGACATCGCCGTTCTCGCGCTCGAGCATGTCACTCGCCGCCAGCAATGCGTCATGCGCCTGCGGCACGTGGCTCTTCATCGCATCGAGGCTGAGCGGAGTGAACTTGCCCGACACCACGTCCTCGCCCTGCGCGCGCGGCAGATATTCGCCGTAGGGTGCGGGATCGCCGCTCAGCGGATTGCGGCTGAACAGCACGCCGGTGCCGCTGGTCTCGTCGAGATTGCCGAACACCATTGCCTGAACTGTCACTGCCGTGCCGAGGTCGTGGGTGATGCCGTGATGGTCGCGGTAGCGGCGGGCGCGGCGGGTGTTCCAGCTGTCAAACACCGCCTGCACCGCGCCGAGCAGCTGGCTGCGCACATCGGAGGGAATGGGCGCGTCGGGGTCGTCGGGGGTCTTGAGCACGATTGCGCTGTAGAGTTCGCGGAAGCGGCGCTGGGTGTCGGCGGCAAAAAGGGGCAGCCCGGTTTCCGCAGCCAAGGCCGCCTCGCCCGCGTCGTCGATGCCAAGATTGAGCACGGTGTCCATCATCCCCGGCATCGAAATCGCCGCGCCCGAGCGGATCGAGAGCAGCAGCCGCTTGTCGCCCGCGCCGAAGCTGCGCCCGGTCTGCGCTTCAAGCCACATTAGACCCGCGGCGATTTCGTCCTCAAGGCCGGGCGGGAAGCCGCCAGCCTCAAGATAGGCGTTGCAGGCCGGGGTGCCGATCACGAAAGCTGGCGGCACATCAAGGCCCAACGCGGCCATCCGCGCGATCGACCAGGCTTTGCCGCCGACCAGCGCCCGATCCGGCAACCCGCTGCCGTCGAGCAGCACTGTCCAGCGTGACATGGCTATTCCTCGCGCTCGCGACCCATGATCCTCAGCACTTCCTCGTGCAGCTCGAACCACACAGTGTGATAACTGTCTCGGCGGATATCGCTGACCCATTCGTGGTCGCCGTCCTCGGCCTTTTCGAGCGCGGCGAGCAGCCGGTCGCCGTAATACTTCAGCCGCGGCAGGCGCGCTGCGAGCTTGGCCAGGATCGGTTCGGCCTGTTCGTGAAGGGCCCCCAGCCGGTCGATCACGGCCGCGTCATGCGCCTTGTCGCTGTGATCGTTGGCCACCTTCTGCCCGCCGACATCGAGCGTCTGCCAATCGGTGATGATCTGCTTGAGCGTATTGTTGATACGCTCGAAGCCCTCGTAGGCGCCGCCGAAAGTGGCATCCTCGCGCAGATCGGCGAAGTGCCCGGCATAGCGCGCCTGCAGTGCCACCCCGGCCAGCGGCGTCAGCGCATAGGCACCTTTCGCTTCCACCGCCCGGCCGGTGGCGACGAGAGTATCAAGCTGCGCCTGCGCCTGATCGACCGGCAGCCCGGCCAGCGCGGCAATCGCCGATGCCGGGGCATGACGCTTGATCGCGGCGGCGTGGAGAACAAGATCGCGGCTGTTCATCATCCGGCCTCCGCCAGCACCCAGACCCGCGCAGTGCGCTCCACGCCCTGCTGGTAATCCTCGGTGGTCTTGGCATCGGCTGTCGCTTCGATGACCACGCGGTCGCCTTCGCGGATACCCGCGACCTTGGCGTTCATCACGCAGGGAATGTTGTACTCGCGGGTGAGGATGCCGAGATGCGAGCGCACCGTGCCGCCGGCGCAGATCACCCCGGTAAACTGGTCGATGATCGGCGCGGTCAGGGTGCCGCCCGAATCGTCGATGATGGCGATGGTGCCCGGCGGCACGCCAGTGGTCAGCAGCGCGAGCACGCGCTCGTTCGAGCGGACATAGAGCGCGGTGCCGGTGACATCCGCCTTGTGCCGCACGACGTTGTCACCCACCCCGCGCAGCGCCCGGCCTTCACCGTCGGGTTCGCCCGTAGGGGCATCGGGATGGGAGAAGCCGACACCATCTTCGGAGACACCATCGGCCGGCTTGTGCGCTTCGGGCCGCTCCGCCGCCGAGATGCTCGCCGACCAGTCAAACCGGTGGCCGCTGGCGAGAATTTTGGCCTCGACGTCGGCCATGTCCTCAGCCGTCACCAGCTCGTCCGCGCCGTGCATGGCGAAGTGTTCCCAGCTCATCCCCGAAGCGGCGAAGCGCGTTCGCACTGCCTGTTTGACCAGATCGAGCGTTGCCTCCACCAGCGGCGAGGCCGGGGGCTGGGCAAAGCGGGCATGGTCAATCGGAAGCTTGGCAGAAGGCACGCTCTTTCCCTTCAAAGACATGCAAAATCACTGCCGCATCGGCGGCGGAGTGTCAAGAATTTTAGCCAAGATCGTCCGACGATTTTGACCAATAAAATGGCGCGTTCGCTAGGCCCGCGCCAGCACTGTCACTGCCGACATGCCATCCTCGACCCCGTAGAATCCGCCCGAATTCTCCGCCACCGCCAGCCGCGCACCCTCGACCTGACGGCCGCCTGCACCTCCGCGCAATTGCAGCACCAGTTCGTGGATTTGCGCCAGGCCGGTTGCGGCGAGCGGATGCCCCTTGGAGACCAGCCCGCCGGAGGTGTTGACCGGAATGCGCCCGCCGAGCCCGGTCACGCCCTCCTCCGCCGCCCGGCCCGCTTCGCCCGGCGGCACGAGGCCGAGCGCTTCGGTCTGGATGATCTCGCCAATCGAGCTGGCGTCGTGGACCTCGGCGACGTCGATATCGGCAGGCCCGACCCCGGCCCGCTCAAAGGCGCGCCGCGATACCAGCCGGGTCACGTGGTTGGCATAGTCATCCGGCGCGCGGTCGCTGCCGGTCTGGCTTTCGGCGGCCAGCACCCGGATAGCTCTTGCCCCCAGTCGCGCCGCCATTTCCGCCGAACAGACTACCGCCGCTGAAGCGCCATCGCTGATCGGCGCGCACATCGGGTTGGTCAGCGGCCAGGCAACGCGCGGCGCGGCGAGCACGTCTTCGATAGTCATGGCGTTGCGGTACTGCGACAGCGGATTGTGCTGCGAGGCGACGTGGTCCTTGGCCGCTACAGCCGCGATCTGGCGCGCGGTGCTGCCATAAGTCGCCATATGCAGGCGCGCCTGCGCGGCATAGGCTTCCATCAGCGCATTGGGGCTATCGCTCTCCTCGCCCTCGGGCACCGGTTCGAGCAGGCCCTTTGTGCGCAGGAGATAGCCCTCCGCCTCGACGATATCGCGCGGCTGCTGGAACACGGCGAAGCGCTTGGCGCGGTCATCGCTGTAAAGCTTTTCCACCCCTACAATCAGCGCCATTTCGGCCAGCCCCGCCCGGACATGGTCGATGGCGAGGTGCAGGCCCATGGTCGAGCTGGCACAGGCCGCCTCGACATGGAAGGCCTTGACCCCCGACACGCCAAGCGGGCGCAAAGCATATTCGCCGGGGATCGACATTTCGCCGGCAAAGAAGCCCTGCACGACATTGGCATAGACCGCCATGTCGAAGTCCTTGCCGACAACACCCGCGTCTTCCATCGCCAGCTTGGCCGCCGCCTGGGTCAGCTGCTCATGCGTCTTGTCGAGGTGCCGCCCGAACGGGGTCATGCCCACGCCGATGATCACTGCTTCGCGCATGTCCTAATCCTTGAACAGTTCGGCATGAGTGCCGGCCCGGATAAACACCACAATGCCGCTCTTTCCCGCCGTATCGTCGATCCTGTAAATCAGCAGAAAGTCTCCGCCGACATGGCAATCGCGATAGCCCGACCATTCGCCCTTGAGCGGGTGATCGAACCATTCCGGACCCAGCGGCTGGTCATTGGCGATCAGCAGCAACATGACCTCCTTGAGGCGGTTGAGATCATAGCGCCCGGAGCGCGACAGCCGTTCCCAATCCTTGTGAAACGACCTGGCGTAGTCAGCCATGCGGGGCAGCGCGGCCCGTTTACTTGCGGTTGGTCGTTTCAAGGTCGGCAATCAGGCTATTGGCGTCGTCGAAACGGGCGCGGCGATCCGCAATGATCTCATCCGCCTCAGCCATGCCGGCACGGGTGGCTGCGTTGGGCACTTTCATTTCGAGCGGAAAGGCCTGATCGGCAATTAGCCGCTGGAACAGGATACGCACTGCATCCGATGCAGAAATTCCGATCGATGCCAGAACGGCGCTGGCCTGCGCCTTGGTTGCGTCGTCGATGCGAACGTGCAGCATTGAAGTCGAAGCCATGCGCTTATCTTTCCTGTATCTCAATTGAGATACAATAGCCGAATACCGGCCATGCGGCAATACCCATCAGATCGTCCTTCCCGCCGCTTCCCAGCGCGCCTTGCGCAATTCGCCGCGCATCACCTTGCCGGCGTTGGAGCGCGGCAGGCTGGTCATGACTTCGATGGCCTTGGGCGTCTTGATCGGACCCAGAGCTTCGCGAACCTTGGCAAGTAGCTCCGCCGCATCGATGCCAGCCCCGGCGCGCGGCTCGACAATCGCGACCACGGCCTCGCCCCATTTGTCGTCGGGAACACCGATCACCGCGCAGTCCTGAACCTCGGAAAATGCCATCAGCGCCTGTTCGACTTCGGCGGGATAGATGTTGAAGCCGCCCGAGATGATCATGTCCTTCTTGCGGTCGACCACATAGAACCAGCCGTCCTCGTCGCGCTCACCGATGTCGCCGGTGTGGTGCCAGCCGAAGGTGGAAACCTCCGCCGTCGCCTCGGGGTTGTTGTAGTAGCCCGCCATCACCAAAGGCCCGCGCACGACAATTTCGCCGCGCTCCCCGGGGGGCAGGATCTGGCCGTGGTCGTCCATGATCTCGACGATGGAGAGCAAATTGGCGCGGCCGCAGCTGCCGGGGTGGGCCAATTCGCCCGCCGCGTTCAGATGCTCGTGCGGCGGCATGGCAGTGACGCACATCGGCGCTTCGGTCTGGCCGAAGCTGGCGTTCATCACCGGGCCGAGCACTGCGATGGCTTCCTTGAGCCGGTCGAGCGACATCGGTGCCCCGGCGTAGGAGATATATTCAAGGCTGGACAAGTCCGCCTCGCGCACCCCCGGCTCGGCCAGCAGCATGTAGATCGCGGTTGGCGGCAGGAACATGTAGGTGACGTGGTGGCGCTCGATGGCCTCGATCACCACTTTGGGCTCGAACTTGGGCAGCACCACCACCGTCCCGCCCAGCGCCATGCTGGCCAGCGCCAGCGGCCCGGCCGCATGGGTCATCGGCGCGGCGACGAGGTTCACCGGCGGCTGCTTCATCGGCATCGAGGCGACCAGGCTGGAGACCAGCGCCTGCCAGTTACCATTGGTCAGCATCACTCCTTTGGACCGCCCGGTGGTGCCGCCGGTATTGGCGAGGAAGCCGAGTTCCTCCTCAGCCCCCGAACGCCGCTGCGGCACCGGCTCGTCGCTATCGATCAGCAGGTTGGCGAGCAGAGCGTCTGCTTCGGGGATAGCCCGGTCGAGCGCGATATAGCGGCGGATATTGGGGCATTGCGCGCGGAAAGTGGCGATGCGGCCGGCCAGTTCAGAGTGGATGAACAGCGTGTCGACGTCGAGTAGATCGAGCAGATAGGCGTTCTCGCCCACCGGCGCGCGGTTGTTGGCCATCGCCCAGACGCCGTCGGCGCGCAGGGTGCCGAGGATAGCCTCAAAAGCCGCCATCGAATTGCCGCTGAGCACGGCGGCATGACCGCCCGCCGGAAAGCCATCGGCGATCAGCGCGCGGGCGATGGCGTCGCTGCGGCGCTTGACCTCGGCGTATGTACGCTCGGTGTCGCCATCGATCATGCAGGTCTTGTCATGCGCCATCCGCGCACCGCGATCGAAGAAGTCAATCATCCGCAAGTTGAATCTCCTGCAATCCTTCCCGGACCAGGAGGGCTGTCACATACAGGCCAATCCCCTAAAATCGCGTCACCCTGAACTAGTTTCAGGGCCCATCGGGCCGTACGACCGGAGCCAGAAGAATGGGAGAAAACTGTGAGGTCTTGCTCGATAATCAGGTCTCCGGGTGCTTGGCGAAATGGGCCCTGAAACAAGTTCAGGGTGACCATGGTAGAGAGTTTGGGCTTAGACATGACAGCCATGCCCGTTCATCGCCGCATGGTCAGTTCGAGATCGTCCGAACGCATCTGCACCAGCGGCAGATTGGCCAGCTTCATCAGCCTGACGACCTGTTCGAACTCGGGCGAAGACAGCGTCGGATAATCACGGCGCGGCGGACCGGACAGGCGCATCCGGTCGATGTCCGCTGCCGGAACCAGCGCGCGCAGCAGCAGTTCGTCATCGTCGCCGCCAGTGCCGTGGCGGCGGTGGAGTTCCGCGCGGTTGGGCTGTTCGGGCGGCGTGGCGAGGATTTCCCTGGCGCGCGGTGCCGCCATGATCCGGTCAAGCGCCTCGGCATCGATCGGCGCCGGAGGCTGTCCATAATAGCCCGCAGCGTACTGGATAACCTCGTCCGGAACCGCCGAATAGCGCTTGCCCGTCACAATATTAAGCACGGCCACCGTGCCGACCAGTTGCGCGAAGGGTGTCGCCATGCCCGGGTAGCCCAGTTCGCGCCGGACCTGCGCCACTTCCTTGAGCACTTCCGGCAGCTTGTCGAGCATGTTCTGCTGGATCAACTGGTTGCGCAAGGTTCCCATCATGCCGCCGGGGATCTGGGTGGTGAGCGAGGCGATGTCGTATTCGTAGTGCTGGTCGTGGAGATAGCCGGCCGCCTTTGCGACGGCGCGGAAATGGTCCGACACCGGGCTCAACTTGCTGGTGTCGATATTATGGGTGTGGCCAAGTGCCTCCATGTTCTTGATCATGCAATCGATCGACGGGATCGAAGGGCCGTTGGCCATCGATCGCGCGGCGGTGTGCAGCACGGTCACGCCGAATTCCACCGCATCGCAATAGGCCTTCGCCGATTGACCCAGCATGTTGTTCGAATGCAGTTCAATCGGCTTGCCGCGCGCCTGAGCCTTGATCGCCGGCACCAGCGTGGAAATCCGCTCACGGTCGAGCACTCCGCCAGTATCGTAAAGCAGGAGGCTATCGACTTCGGGCAAGGCTGAAAGCTTGTCGGCTTTGTCGGCCCAAAAGGCGTCATCGTGGACCGGCGACAGGGTGAGAAGCATTGTCCCCGCAACCTGGCAGCCATGACCCTTCGCCACTTTGGCCAGCCGGTGCATCTGCTCGATGTTGAACAGCACATCGTAGAGCCAGAAACTGCGCATGCCATGAACGCAGAGCCGATCGACCCAGATGTCCATCAGCGCATCGGGGGTATGGCCGAAAGTGACCGATCCGTTGGAGCGGCAGCCGGCGCGCAGCGGGGTATGCGGCATCGATTTGACCAGCATGTCGAGCCCGGCCCAGGGGTCTTCCTGGCAGTGGCGGATCAGCACTTCGAACAGCGAGGAACCAGCGAGGCTGATGATCTGGTAGCCGGTCTGGTCGATGATCGGAGACACCGGCAGCGCCATTCCGGCCTGCATCTTCATGCCCCAAAGGCTCTGCTGCCCGTCGCGCATGGTTTCGTCGAGGAACTGGATATGCGCCACGCGCTATTACTCCGCTGCTGGTGCATGGCTGGCGAACAGATCCTGTTCCAGCCAACGGGTGTGGAAATCGTTCGACCGGAAGGCCGCGCTGGCCAGGATCGTGCGGTGCAGCGGGATTGTCGTCGGCACGCCTTCGACGGTAAAATTATCAAGCGCATCGGCCATCTTCGCGATGGCCTTGGCGCGGGTTTCAGCGTGGACGATCAACTTGCCGATCATGCTGTCATAGAACGGCGGAATCACCGAGCCCTCGCTGATATGCGAATCGAGCCTGATCCCCTCACCCTCGGGCGGCGACCAGCGCGTGACCGTGCCTGGCACGGGCACGAAATCGCGCGTGGTATCCTCGGCATTGATCCGGCATTCGATGGCATGTCCGGTCAGCACCACGTCCTCCTGCCTGACCGACAGCCCCTGCCCGGCCGCGATCCGCAATTGCTCCTGCACCAGATCGCGCCCGGTCACCATTTCGCTGACCGGATGCTCGACCTGGATGCGGGCATTGACCTCGATGAAATAGACCTCGCCGCGCAGTACGTCGTAGAGGAACTCGCAGGTTCCGGCGTTGCGGTAGTTGACGCTCTTGGCGAGGTTTACGGCAGCGGCGTGCAGTTCGCCGCGCAATTTGTCGGGCATGGCCACGCAGGGCGCTTCCTCGATCACCTTCTGGTAGCGGCGCTGCACCGAACAGTCGCGCTCGCCGAAATGGATCACCTCGCCCTTGCCGTCGCCGACCAGCTGGACCTCGACATGCCGCGCCAGGGGTACGAAGCGCTCCATGAACAGGGTGCCGTCGTTGAAAGCAGTCAGCGCTTCGGCATGGGCGCGGTTGAAACCGGCTTCGATCTCGTCAGGCCCACCCACGATCACCATGCCGCGCCCGCCGCCACCGGCCGCAGCCTTGAGCAGCACCGGATAGCCGATCTCGCCGGCAAATTTGCGCGCATCCGCCGCGCTGGCGATCTCGCCGCTGCCCGGCACCAGCGGCACCCCGGCGGCGGCGGCCATTTCGCGCGCGCGCAGCTTGTCGCCCAGCGCATCGATCATGTCGGGCTCGGGGCCGACGAAGGTGATGCCGTGCTGCTCGCACAGCCGCGCCAGCTCGGCGCGTTCGGACAGGAAGCCATAGCCCGGATGGAGCGCGTCGCAGCCGCTGGCCTTGGCCGCCTGCACCACCAGCATCGCGTCGAGATAGCTCTTCGCCGCCGGTCCCGGCCCCAGCACCAGCTGACGATCGGCCAGCCTCGCAGCGGCGCTGCCGCGATCGGCGTCGGATACCCCGACCACAGTCTCAAGATTAAGCCCCTGCGCGGCGCGCACCACCCGCAGGGCAATCTCGCCGCGATTGGCGACAAAGACTTGGGAAATAGCCATGGTCAGACCGGCATCACGGCGAACAGCGGCTGATCGGCGGCGACCAGTTCGCCGTCGCTGGCGAGCACCTGCACCACCTTGCCGGCAACCCCGGCGCGCACCGCGGTGAACAGCTTCATCACCTCGACCAGGCACAGCTCGCTTTCGGCGGCGACCATGCTGCCAACCTCGACATAGGGCGGCGATCCGGGCTTGGGCGAGCGATAGAAAGTGCCGAGATAGGGCGCGCAGACCACTACCGCGCCATCGGGTACAGCCTGCGCTGCGGGAGCAGGAGCCGCGGCTGGCGCGGCGGGCGCAGAAGGTGCCGCAACCGGCACGTTGCGCTGCACCTGGATCGTCGGCGCGCTCGCCGCTGCACCCAGTCCCGGAGCATTGGCGTCCTGCGACAGGTAAATCTCGAAATCGCCATGCCGCGCCTGCAATTCGCGCAGGCCGGAGCGTTTGAATTCATCGATCAGCTGCTGCAGATCGGCGAGGCGTTTTTCGGTGTCCATCACTGCACGCTCCTTGCTGCTTCGACATCGGACCGGCTCAGCCCGGCCCCGCGCCCTTCGATCGGCGTTCCTGCCTGCTCCATCCGGTAAAGTTCCTGCACTGCCGGGTCCGCGCTGCGATATTTGGCGGTGGTATCGCAGATATAGCGGTATGGATCCGCCATCTGCGCCGGGCGGAATGCGGCGGCGCGGGCGTTGTATTCGGCGAGGCTGAGCGGTCCGGCCGTGGTCATGTAGCGGTCCTGCTTGTCCGGGTGATGCGTCATCCCCGGCCCGATCGGGGCGAGGCGCGGCGCCTGGTCCTTGCGGCTCAACACCGAATAGGGAATCTGCGAGAGGTAGCGCACCGGATTGTTGTTGTGCTGCATCATCGCATAATCGTGCAGCCGCTGGCTGGGCAGATCGACCAGCCCGACCAGCTCGCCCAGAAAATCGCGGCCAAATTCATCGTTGAGCAAGTGCCGGAAGCGGTTGGCGCGCGGATCAATGGTCATCCAGTCATTGACGTCGTAGACCCCGGCAATGTGCGCCAGATCCTTGATCAGCGAGAAATAGACCAGCGCCCCGCCGTCCATCATCTCGTCGCGCGACCAGCCCGCCATGCGCTTCCACAGCGCGACAGTCGCGGCGCGCAGCTTCTCGGTGAGATCCTCGAAGGTCTGCGCCAGTTCGTCAGCCGAACCCATGCCCACCGGCACGAAGCCTTCGGACAGCGAATCGGACGTATAGAGGCCGATCCCGGTCAACTTGTCAGAAGTGAATTCGGGGCGGCTTTCAAAGCTGCCCCAATCGTCCATCAGGTAGAAATGGCAGCCGGTGGCTTCCATGGTGACGGTGAGGTTGTTGTAGGGAATGTCGGCCGCCACCCCGTCGAGCCAGGGATAATCGCCCTCGGCCAGATCGGTGAATTCACGCACGATCATCTCGCGGTCATCGCCAAGCCGGTAGGGGCCGGAATTGTTGAGGGTGCAGCGGCTCTCGCAGGAAACGAGGAAGCCGTATTGCGAAACAGTGGCGAGGAAGGTCTGCGCCGAAGCGTTCAGCCGGTCGCCAGCCTCGCATTTGTGCAGTTCGGAATGGAAGCGCTGCACGCGCCGTTCGGGCAGGATCTGCACGCGCTGGCCAAATTCGCGGGCGTTGAGATGCCCGTCCTCGCGCTGCTGCGCCAGTTTGAAGCGCCGCCAGAAGTCCATGACATAGGCCACGTCCTCGGCAGCATCGGCGGGATCGAGCATGCCGAAGTTGATCAGCATCTCGCGCCCGATCAGATAGAAGGTCGGTAACCCCCAGCCAGTGAGATTGCCCAGCTTTCCGCCCATTGCCCGCACCCGGTCGCCGATCTCCTCGGCCGGCATCTTCGCCTCGACCTTCCGCAGCAGTTCCGGGTAGCGGTAGAAGCAGCAGAGATACGACAGCAGCATGTAGGACGGCACCGGAAACAGCTTCGATTCCTGCACCGTGCGGGTCACGCACAGCCAGTAGGTATCGTCGCCAACCGTCTGGATTCCGTTGTTGGCCTCCAGCAATCGGACATATTCGAGCATCGGTAGCAGGCCTTTCGCATTGCCGCCGCTGTGTGGACCAGCGCCCTCTAGTCTGTCAATATCGTCCGACGATTTTGCCTAAGTTCGTCATGGTGACAAACCGGGGTTTGTGAAGCCTACAGCGCAATCGCGGGTTGCGCTATATGTCGGGGAATCCGCAGTCTCGGCAGTTACCCGAACAACTGAATTGTCATTCCCGCGAAAGCGGGAACCCATCTCCCAAGCCATCCGCACCAATCAACGTTGCATGAGGAGCGCAACGCGGGAGATTGGTTCCCGCTTTCGCGGGAATGACGAAGGGGGCTTAGCTACGGACGCTTGGAATCACTCCCAGTCCACCATGTCAAAGTCACGCTTTTCCGAACCGCAATCGGGACAGATCCATTCATCCGGAACATCGGCCCACCGCGTTCCGGGCGCGATGCCGTCGTCGGGCCAGCCTGCGGCCTCGTCGTAATAGAAACCGCAGTTGAGGCATTTGTAGCGGCGGAAGGGCTCAGCCATCGCTGCGGCTCATGATCACGTCCATGCTGTGGAAGCCATTGGTGAAGCACGAAGGCAGCCACTCCAGCTCGCCGACGACCTTCACATCCATGTCCCGCCTCGCCATTTCCTCGATCAGCGTGGTGAGTTGCAGCTCGGCCAGCCGTGCGCCGAGGCAGCGGTGGATGCCATAGCCGAACGAGAGGTGGCGGCGCGAGTTTTCGCGCTCCGGGTCCCAGCGGTCGCCATCGGGGAAGACCGCTTCGTCGCGGTTGCCCGAATTGTACCACATCACCACCTTGTCACCCTTGCGGATGGTCTTGCCGCCGAATTCGACATCGCGGGTGGCGGTGCGGCGCATATGGGCGATCGGGGTTTGCAGGCGAATGGTCTCGGTGGCGGCAACCGAGGCAAGCCGGGCAGGATCGGACTTCACTTTTGCCCAGGCATCGGGGAACTGGTTGATCCGGTCGATCAACCCCGACATAGAATTGCGGGTAGTGTCGTTGCCGCCGACCAGCAACAGCACAATGGCGCCCAGGAAGCGCTGTTCATCCATTTCCCCATAGCTTGCCGAATGCGCCATCATTGACAGCAGATCGCCCTTCGGCGGTGCAGCCTTGCGCTCGTCGTAAAGTTCCTTGAAGCGCGCCGCCATTTCGAAGACGTGCTTTTCGCGCTCGGCATTCAGCACCGGATCGGGACCGATATCGATCTTGGCCGCCCAGTCCGACCACACCGGCAGCTTGTCGCGCTCGTCCCAGGGGAAGTCGAACAGGGTGGCGATCATCGCGGTGGTCAGCGGGATCGAGACCGAGCTGACCCAGTCGAACGGCTCGCCCACCGGCAGCGCATCGAGCACATCGGCGGTGCGCTGGCGCAGCGGATCGGTGAGCTTGGCGATTTCGGTGGGGGTGACTGCCGGGGCCACGCCCTTGCGCTTTTCGGCGTGTTCGGGATCGTCCATGGCGATGAACATGCGCAATTGCACGCCGGTGTCCTGCATGTCGAAGATGACGATGCCGCCATGCTCCCACGATGACGAGAAGGTTTCGGGATCGGCTTCGACCGCGACGATATCGTCATAGCGCGTGATCGACCAATAGGGGCCGAAGAAGCTCTCCGGGCAATAGCTGACCGGTTCTTCCGCGCGCAGCCGGGTAAAGTAGGGCCGCCAGGCGTTCGCCGCCCACAATTCGGCGCGGGATACGTCGAGCTGTTCGAGCTTGCCCGCTTCTGCCAATGTCGCCATGTCATCCTCCAATATCTGTTTTGCCGGGAGGCTAGCAGGTGTTTGCGTAATGTCCATACGCAAAATTTTTTGCAAGAGTGACTGCGGCATGCCATAGGCCCTGAAATGCTGGAATTCCCGGAGGAAATTGATGCTCGAACGTGATGGCAGCAGCCTGTTTGGCGAAGAACACCGCGCCTTTCGCGACTCGGTGCGGCGCTTCATCGCCCGCGAATTCAGCCCGCGCCTCGAAGAATTCGAGGAAGCCGGAATCGTTGCGCGCGATTTCTGGGCGAAAGCTGGCGAAGCCGGACTGCTCTGCCCAACCTTGCCCGAAATCTATGGCGGACCCGGGCTGGACTTCACCTTCAACTGCATCCTCAACGAGGAATTCACTTACGCAATGATGTCGGACTGCGTGACGCTGCAAAGCGACATCACCATGCCCTATGTGCTGCACTATGCCTCGGACGAGCTGAAGGCGCGCTGGCTGCCCGGGATGCTGACGGGCGAGGTGATTGCCGCCATCGCCATGACCGAACCGGGCGCAGGTTCGGACCTGCAGGGCGTGCGCACAACTGCCCGCAAGGAAGGCGACGACTTCATCATCAATGGCTCCAAGACCTACATCACCAACGGCCAGAACGCCGATATCGTGCTGACCGTGTGCAAGACCGAACCCGAACTGGGCGCCAAGGGCACCTCGCTGATCCTGGTCGAGGCGGATCGGCCGGGATTTGCGCGGGGTCGCAATCTCGACAAGGTCGGGCAGTGGTCCGCCGACACATCCGAGCTGTTCTTCAACGACGTGCGCGTGCCGGCCAGCAATGTCATCGGCGAGGTCAATCGCGGCTTCATCTATCTGGTCAGCGAGCTACCGCAGGAGCGCCTGTCAATCTCGCTCACCGCGCAAGCCGCCGCCCAGCGCGCCTTCGACGAGGCAGTCGCCTTCACCCGCGATCGCACCGCCTTCGGCAAGAAGGTGATCGAGTTCCAGAACACCCGCTTCACGCTGGCCGACATCAAGTCCAAGCTGCAGGTCGGCTGGGCCCATCTCGACTGGGCCATCGCCCGCCACGTCAAGGGCGAGCTGACCGACGACGAGGCCGCCGCCTCGAAATACTGGCACACCGAGATGCAATGGCTCGCCTGCGACGCCGCGCTGCAGCTCCATGGCGGGGCGGGTTACATGAACGAATATCCCATCGCCCGCATCTGGCGCGATGCGCGGGTGCGGCGGATATACGGCGGCACCAGCGAGATCATGCGCGAGCTGGTGGGCCGGAGTATCTAGGGCAGGCTGCGCCAAATCCGAGGTAGACCCGCTCATGCTGAGCTTGTCGAAGCACGCGGTTGCTACGGTGAGATGGCCGGCGCACACGGGTCCTTCGACAAGCTCAGGATGAGCGGTGTTCTGAAGCTTCGATTCAAAAATTCCGCTGGCCGCTCTAAGCCCCCGCCTATCCCGCAACCCGCGATCTCGCGTCGCGGATACCCAGCTCCAGCAACCGTGCGGCTGGCGTACGGAAGCGGTCGGCGTTTCTGAACATTTCGTAGTGGAGCAAGCCGGGAAGTTCGGTGTCAGTCCAGATCGTGGCGGCGCGTTCGATGCCGGTCATCAGCATCGAGCCCATGGCGAATTCGGGGGTGGCGGGTGCGGAAGTATCGCCGTCCATCTGGGCAACGAGCAGCCGGATCACCGGCAGGGCGCTGTCTACCCGGTGCTGCATCAGCCGCGCGTCGTGGAGGTCGGCCATCGAATTGCGCAGATGCAGGATGCGCGAATTCTTGAGCCAGAAAGCGTGATAATCGCTCACGAATTTCTGGCAGCAAGCGTTCAGACCGGCATCGGGCCAGCGCGTGCGCATCCGCGCGATATAGGCCTCCTCCGCAGTCGCCATCACCGGCTCCAGCACCGCCAGCAGCAGCTCGGTGAGATCGTTGAAATAGAGATATAGCGAGGACATGCCCAGCTTCGCCCGCCGCGCCACCGCGCTCAGCGAAAGCGGGGTTCCGCCCGGCTCGGCCAGCAGATCGACAGTCGCGGCCAGGATGCGGTCGCGGGTATCGCGACCCTTGCGGCCTAATTTCTGCCCGTTGAGGTTATGACTGATGCCCTGCTCTGGGCCAGCCACGAGCGCGGGTGCGGCTTTGTCCCGCTTTGCCATGTCTTTCACTACAGTCGCCACCAGATCAGCCCCTCGCCCCGATCAGACCGTAAAGGCGATCATCTTGGTCTCGAGAAACTCCTCGATACCTTCAACCCCCCATTCGCGACCGATGCCGCTGGCCTTGTAACCGCCGAAGGGAATGTCGCCGCCGATGCACATGCCGTTGTTGACGCTCATCGAGCCGGTGCGGACAGCCTTGGCGATCTTCATTGCGCGCTCGTGATTGCCCGAGCTGACTCCGCCCGACAGGCCATAGCTGCTCTCGTTGGCGATGCGCACGGCGTCGGCGTCATCCTCAAAGGGAATAACCACCAGCACCGGGCCGAAGATTTCCTCCTGAGCGATGCGCATGGTGTTCTTGACGTCGACGAACACCGTCGGCTCGATAAAATAGCCCTCGCCCTTATCGGGCCGGGCCTTGCCGCCATGCAGCAGAGTCGCGCCTTCCTGCTGGCCGAGTTCGATATAGCCCAGCACCCGCTCCATCTGCCGCTTGGAGATGACCGGGCCCATGATCTGTTCGGGATTATCAATATCGCCCCAGTTGTCCCCGAACTGCCCATAGGCACCCTTGAGGATGGCCTTGGCCTCTTCATAGCGGCTCTTCGGAACCAGCAGGCGGCTCTGCACCGCGCAGCCCTGCCCGGCGTGGAACACCAGCATGGTCATGGCGCAGTCCATGGCGAAATTGGGCGCATCGTCGAGCACGATCTTGGCCGACTTGCCGCCGAGTTCCAGGAACACCCGCTTCAATGTCGACGCGCCCTGCTCCATGATGCGCTTGCCGACGGCGGTCGATCCGGTGAAGCTGATCAGATCGACGCGCGGATCCTTGACCAGCATCTCGCCGGCCTCCGCCGGATCGCTGCCAAACACGACATTGATGACCCCGGCCGGGAAGCCCGCCTCTGCCGCCAGCTCGCCGAAGATGGCACCGGCGCCCGGCGTGTTGGGCGCAGGCTTGAGCACCAGTGTGCAGCCCGCCAGCAGCGCCGCGACGACCTTGCCGATGTTGACATAGAGCGGCACGTTCCACGGGGTGATCGCGCCGACCACGCCGACCGCCTCATGCACCGCAAAGCGCTGGTGGTTCATCCCGAAGGCTTCGCGCTTGCCATAATCCTTTTCCCAGGTGACCTGCGGGAACACGCGGATGTAATCGTCCCAGCCATCGAGCGCCATATCGACATGGGCCCGCTTGACCGCACCGCGCGCGGCCCCGGCTTCATGCACGGCAAGCTCGCCCAGCCGCTCGCGGTTCTCTTCGAACAACTCGCGCAGCCTGACCACCAGCTCGAGCCGCTTCGCCCGGTTGCCCTCGGACGACCAGTCGGTCTCGTCGAAGGCGCGGCGGGCGGCGGCTATGGCGCGGTTCACGTCGTCAGCATTGGCGTCGGCGGCCTTGCAGACGGGCTGTCCGGTCCATGGGCCGATAACGTCATAGGTGCGCCCGCCGCTGGCGTCGCAGAGCTTGCCGTCGATGAACAGCTTGACGTCGGGGAGAGTGCTCATGGCGGAGAATTCCTTGTGAAAGGCAGCTGGAGTTCAGCGGTGGCGCGCTTCGATGGAGACATGAGTGAGCCCCACATCGGGCGGCAGATCGAGCAATGCGCGGAAGACATCGGTAACCGAATTGACGTGGCTGATCGGTCGCTTGGCCAGGTCAAGCCCGGCGGCGATGCACAGCTGGTAGAAGCGCATGGCGACTTCCGGATCCCAGTTGGATGTCTTGCCCTCTTCCAGCATCGGGCCGGCTCGCACGGTGGTGACGCGGATGCCGTGCGGCTCCAGCTCCTTGGAAAGCGACTGGCTGAAGCGCTCCAGCGCGCATTTCGAACTCTGGTAGAGCGAAAGCATCGGGAATTCGAGCGCCACCGATTCACTGGTGACATTGATGATGTAGCCGCCCTTCTCCATCAGCGGGATCGCCGCGCGCGAACAGAAGATCGGACCGGCGAAATTGGTGAGGACCGGCGAGAGGATCTGCTCGTCGGTGGCCTCCGCGATCATGAAGGGCACATAAACCGCAGCATTGTTGATCAGCACATCGATCTTGGAATGGCGCTCGGCGATTGCGGCAAAAGCGGCGCGCACGGAATCGGCGGACGAGACATCGCATTCCAGCGCGAAATGGGGTGCTCCCAATTCGTCGGCCACTGCCTGCACTTTGGCGAAGGTGCGGCCCAGAGCGATGACAGTCTCACCCTCCCGGGCAAAGCGCCGCGCCAGCGCCCGGCCAAGGCCGACACCAGCACCGGTAATTACAATCACTCGTCCCACAGGTCTGCCTTTGCTAATGCCATAGATGCCGCAACCGTTTCCAGAAACACCGCTTCCCGGCAAGGAGATTTGTCACCGCGGCTGCGATGGATTGTCACTCCGCCGCGGCCAGTCGCTTCTGATGCTCGCTCTGCGGCAGGTTGCGGCTCAGCAGGAACGGCAGCGGCGCGAAGAACAGCAGCATGACCGCCAGCAACAGGAAACTGTTGAGAAACGAGATCATCACCGCCTGCCGGGTCACTTCGCTCTCGATCATCGCCATCACCCCGCCCCCGGCCCCCCCCATCCGGTCAATCGTGCCGCTCCAGTCGAATCCCGGAACCGACGTGGAGGTAACATGAGCGCCGATATCCGCATGGCTGACTTGCTGGCTTCGCGCCAGCACCGTCACCAGTATCGAAATCCCCACCGAACCGCCCAGACTGCGGCCGAGCGACATCAGGCTAGACCCGTCGGGCCGGACCAGCGGCGACAAAGTCGAGAAGGCCATGATGTTCATCGGCGAGAAGATCATGCCCATGCCAATACCCTGGACGAAGATCGTCGCATAGATCAGCCGCTGGTCCATCTCCAGCGACCATGAGGTCATGCTCCACATCCCCCAGGCGGAAACGAGGTAGCCAATGCAGATCACCAGGCGATAATCGACGCGGCGAATAAGGTAGGCGCAGCCGAACGAGGCGATCATCACGCCAAACCCGCGCGGTGCTAGCATCAGCCCGCTGTCGATCACCGAATAGCCATAGATCGACTGGAACAGCATCGGCAGCACTGCCGAAAGGCCGATGATCGAAATGCCGATCATCATCATGAAGGCCAGGCCGAACAGGAACGGCTTGTTGGCGAACAGCTCGCGCCGGAACAGCGTGTTCGGGGATGTGCGGGTGTGGACGATGAATATCCAGAAGGCCGAAATGCAGATGATCGCTTCGATGACAATCTCGCGGCTCTGGAACCAGTCCTTGTGCTGCCCGCGATCGAGCACCAGCTGCATTGCCCCCAGCCCGATGGCGATGGCGGTAAAACCCAGCAGATCGAACTTGCGCCGCTCGATCGGCCGCGACGGCAGCAACCACCACAGGATCGCCAGCGCCGGAATGCCCAGTGGCAGGTTGACGTAAAATATCCAGCGCCAGTTGAGGTATTCTGTAAGAATTCCGCCCAGCGCCGGGCCGGTGATCGGCGCGACCATGATCATCATCCCGAAAATGCCCATCGCCATGCCCTGCTTGCTCGGCGGGTTGACGTCGAACAGGATGGTCTGCGCCATGGGGGCAAGGAATGCGGCGGAAATGCCCTGAAGCGTGCGGAAAGCCACCATCGCCGGCAGTGTTGTTGCCGCACCGCATGCCGCCGATGTCATCAGGAAAGCCACTGTCGCGCCGAGGAACAGGCGGCGCGAACCCAGCCGGTCCGACATCCAGCCGGTCAGCGGCGTGGCGATCCCCTGCGCAATAATGAAGCTGGTCAGCACCCAGCTGATCTGGTCGGACGAAGCCCCCAGCGACGCGCGCATATTCGGCAGCGCGACATTGGCGATGGTCGCGTCGAGGAACAGGCACAGCGTAACCGCAATGACCCCGGCCATCACCAGCGGGCGGCTGCGCGTGACCAGCAGCGGTAGGTCGCCCAATTCCCCGCTGGCCGGGGCGGCGCTACTTGCCGGTGTCGATGCGGACATGCGTCGATAGTCCGGCGATCAACGGCCGCGGAGACTTGCTGTCGATGGCGATGCGCACCGGCACCCGCTGGGTCACCTTGACCCAGTTGCCCGTGGCGTTCTGAGCCGGCAGCACCGAAAATTCCGATCCCGTACCCGCGCCAATGCTGGCAACGTGGCCCTTCAGTTCAACGTCGGGATAGGCATCGAAGGTCAGCTTGACCGGTTGCCCGACCCGCATCCGGGCGAGATCGGTTTCCTTGAAATTGGCCTCGATCCAGCTGCGCTCGCTGACCACGATGGTCAGTGCCGGCAGCCCGGTGGTCATCATCTGGCCAAGCTGCAACCGCTCCGACTGGCTGACCGTTCCCGATACCGGCGCGTGAACTTCCGCGCGCGACAGATCGAGCATCGCCCGCCGCCGCTGCGCCTGCGCCGCCAGCACCGCCGGATTGACGCCCGGTGCCACCGCGCCGGTCGCCAGCGCCGCGCGCGCCTTGCTGGCTTCGGCCTGGGCATCGGCGAGGCTGCTGCGCGCATCCGACAGGGCATGCTCGGCCGCCTGCAACCGCGCCCGGGTCGAGAAACCGCGCTCCATCAGTTCGGACTGGCGGCGGTACTCCTGGGTGTAGAAGGCGATGTCTTCATTGGCTCCGGCGATATCGACGCCGGTGGTCGAGAGTTCGGTCTCCATGCCCACGACCTTGACTTGCGCGGCGGCAATCGCGGCGTCGGCCTGGGCAATGGCGATGCGAAACGGTTCGGGATCGATGCGGAACAGCAGCTCACCTGCCCGCACCTGCTGGTTCTCCCGCGCGCGAACCTCGACGATTTCGCCGGTGACCTGCGCGCTGACCGAAACCTTGTCTTGCTGGACATAGGCGTTGTCAGTGGTGACATACTGGTCGGTGGCCAGGTAATAGGCACTTGCCCCGCCAACCAGCAACACCGGCACCGAAAACATAAGCGCGAGCCAACCGAACTTGCCGCGGCGGCCAGGGCCGGACCGGCGAAACCTCGGTGGCACCGGTGCCGAACTGGGGATCGCTCTCAGCCATTGACCGGGACCTCGGCGGGGGTCCGGCGCGACAGATTGCCGCGCATCCGCCTGAGAATGTCCATCAGCTCGTCACGCTCTTCCGCGCCGAGACCGTCCAGCGCCAGTTCGATAGTCTCATGCGCCGCCGGGCGAAGATCATCAAGCAAGCCCTCTCCCTTGCCGGTCAGGAACAGGCGCCAGGCGCGCCGATCCGCCGGATCCGGCCTGCGTTCGACCAGCTGGGCCTCCTGCAGCCGGTCGATCATCCGCCCCAGCGTGATCGGCTCCACTTCCAGCAGTTCGGCGAGCCCGCCCTGGTTGATGCCTTCATGCAGCTTGAGCAGGGTAAGCACCTGCCATTGCGGCCGCGTCACACCAATGCTGCGCGCGCGCTCGTCGAAGCTGCGCCGCAAAAGGCGTGACACCTGCGCCAGCATTGTGCCAATGTTCTCGTCCATGGCCGCGCATTAATAGCAATGCTTATTATAATCCAGTACTATGTTGAGCCAGCTGTCAACTTAAACACCGCTCCGCCAGCGCCGTGATCTGCGGCGCCAGCTTCGGCATGCTGGAGAACAATCCGGCGGCGGGGTCTTTGAAACTCGCTTCCAGCCGTTCCAGCCATTCGCGGTCGCCCCATGGCGGCTCCTGCAGCTGCGCACCGGGGATCATCGCCGCGACCGCCTCGCTGGTGGCGCGGGTGTGGTGGATGTCGGACTTGCCGTTGCGCAGGATAACCACCGGCACCTTGATGCTTTCAAGATCGCCAGGACGGATGCACGAGATCGGCTGACCGGGCGCGCAGAAGAACCAGTCCGCCCAGTCGCGCATGCGCTGGATGAAAGCCTCGGGCTCCCACGCCAGCAGTAGCTCGCGGTTGCGCGGGTTGCGCCGGATCAGCTCCTGGAACGCCGGCATTTCCGCAACCGCCGCCATCCCGCCGAACGATGCATGCAGCGCCGGATCGTGGTTATAGGCCATCGGCAGCGTGGCGATGCCGATCCCGCCGCCGCTGAGCCACTGGCAGATCACGCCCGAGACCACGTCAGGATGGCGGATGGCGGTGAGCAGTGCCTCGCGGCTGCCGCCCGAAGCCCCATAGACCAGCGGCTTTCCAAGGTTCAGCGCCCGGATCAGCCCGGCAAGCGTATCGGCGTTCTGGAAGCTTTCGCACGTCCCATCGAAGCACAGGTCGCTCTCGCCGGTGTTGGGGCGGTCCCAGACCAGCACCCTGTAGCCCGCCCCGGCCAGTTCTGACGCCAGCTCGCGCACCCCCGGCGTGTCGCGGCTGAAGCGGCCGCCGGGAGTGATGGTGATCGCCTTGTCACCCTCTCCGATCAGGTCATAGGCGATCGACAGGCCATTGATTTCGATGCGGGGCATTGCTGTTCCTCAGGCTTCCATGATCAGGCGGGTGAGTTTCTGTTCGGCGATGCGCCAGCGCCCGTCCTGTTTGACATAGCGTTCGTGATAGTGGCCATAGCCGGTCATGGTGCGGCCGTCCTCCCAGATCAAGCGGTCCTGCATCGGCCAGACTGCGCGCGGGCTTCGGCGCCGTCGATGGCGATCTCGGGGAAATGAACCTGATGCGCGGTTTAGCTCCACCTCGAACTCGCCCCGGCATGAGCCCCGCCTAACCCTCGGCCGCCAGCCTTTCGCTCGCCAGCTTGCGCAAGTCTGCGGTCTTGATCTTGGAGCTGCCGGTGGTCTTGAACTCTTCCTCGGCGAAGAACAGAACCCGGCGCGGCACCTTGTAGCTGGCGAGCGTTTCCTTCGCGAAATTGCGGATCGTTTCCTCGTCCAGCACCGCCCCGGCATGCGGGACAATGCAGCCGACCACCAGTTCACCGAGCAGATCGTCGGGCACGCCCACCGTCTGCGATGCCTTCACGCCAGGGCACTTGCGGATGACGTCGTCGATCTCGAGCGGCGAGACATTGGCGCCCCCGGTCTTGATGATGTCGTTGAGCCGCCCTTCCCAATAGAGCCGTCCCTCGGCATCAATATAGCCGCCGTCGCTGCAGCGCAGGAAGCCTTCGTCGTCGAGCGACTGATCGAGCGGGATGCCGACATAGCCGAGCATCAGCGTCGGCCCTTTGACCGCGATCTCGCCGCGCTCGCCGATCGGCATGGTCTCACCGGTCAGCGGATCGACGACTTTGATCGTCGAACCCGCAGTCGGAATGCCGTGGCTGTTGTTGTGCACCTCCGCTGGGGTGCCGGACGCATAGACCGAGATCAGCGTAAAGGTCTCAGTGTTGCCATAGGCCTGCGCCGGCTCGCGCCAATCGGTCTTGACCGTCGGGTGACGGGCCACCGGGGTCATCGCATCGATATAGTGCAGCGCCGAAAGATCGGTGGTCAGATAGTTTGGCGCTGCTTCGAGTTGGGCCCATTGGTGCGGCCAGGCCAGCAGCATCGAAACGCGCTCTTTCTCCATCAACTCAAGAGCCTCAGGCGCATCGAAGAAGCGTTGCAGCACCAGCGTGCCGCCAGACGACAGCGTCCCGCCCAGCGCCATGCCGAAATTGCCCGACCAGGTGAAGCCATTGGCCGACCATGTCCGCACATCGCCCTGGATATTGTACCACTTCCGCCACCGCCACATCTGCAGGCAAACGCCGCGATGCGAGCTGAGGATGCCCTTGACCTTGCCGGTCGAGCCCGAGGAAAAGAACAGCGCTCCCGGATCGCTTGGCGCGACCGCCGCCGCCATGGCATCGACCAAATCGGGGCTGACATTGTCTCCTCGCGCCAGGAAGCTGCTCCAGCCCTCGATCGCGCCCATGCCGTCCTCGCTATCGACCATGGCAAGGTGGCGCAGGAACGGGAATTTTACCGACTTCAGCTCGCCCGGCCGCGATGTTACCATCTGCGGTTCGAGGCCAGCCAACATGTCGGCAAAGTCCTTCTTGAGGACGTTGCGCTCCAGCAGCAGCACCGAGCAAGCCGAGGCGCGCAAGACCTCTTCCAGTTCCGGCGCGGTGAAGAATGTGCTGATCGTGGTGGCGACGCCGCCCGCCAGCGCCGTTCCGAACAGGCCGGAGAGGAATTCGAGCCGGTTGGTCGCCAGGATGCCGACGCGGGTGCCCTTGCCGACATCGCAGGCCACCAAAGCCCGCGCCACAGCCATCGAGCGGTTCCACAATTCCTCATAACTGATGCGTTCCACCGCATCGCCGATGTGGATCACCGCCGCCTCGTTCGCCGCGTATTTGGCGGTGACTTCGCGCGCAAAGCCGCCCAGCGTCAGTGCGCCGATGCCACTCTCTTCCGAGAGCGTAATTCCGCGCACGAACGACAAGCCATCGGCGATCCGGACCGCAGCACTCATCCCAGTTCCCTTATCACTCAATACGGCAGCTCGACTTCGTTGAGCGAGCTGACCACGGTCTTGCCGTTCTGGTCGGTCAGCTTGACCTTGACCTGTACCACCGGGAACCCCCACTGCGAATTCTCGATCTTGTCGACGACCTCGCCGTCGAAGAACGTGACATCGCCTTCGAAAGCGGGGGTGCGGAAATCGGACTTGGCGTGGCGGACCAGGCCGTCATGCCCGGCCCAGAACGCAAGGTAATCGGTATTCCACGCCGCCATCGTCGCGCCATAGCCATAGGCCCGGCTCATGCCGACTTCGCTGGCATAACTATCGTCGATATGTCCGCGCGAGGGGCCGACATAGAGCCCGTCACGCGCGCGCGGATCGATCATGGCCAGGCTTTCGTCGAAGGCAAATTCAGGCAGCCAGCCCGGGTCCTGGTTGATCCACGGATCCTCGACGCCTTCGGGCGCGGTCCACTCGAAAGTGCCCCAGATGTTGAACAGGAAGGCGCGGTATTCTGTGGTGAAGCTGGCAATCGAATGCGGGCCGATCACCCGGCGCGGCAGCTTGTCGCCGATCGAGACTTCCTCCCAGTGCGGCGATTTGCCGTCGCGGTTCGACATCAGCCAGTCATGGCGGACCGTGTCGATCTGCTTGATCTCGTCGCGCGTCCAGCGCTTGGGCGCGCCTGCGGTGGCATCGTACATGCCAAGCTTTTCGGCCTCTGCGGCAAGATAGCGTATCGCGGTCGAACGCGCCTTGGCGATCAGCGCGCCGGTCTGATTGCGGTGGGTGGTATCCCCGCGCGAAAACATCGTCGGCCCGGCGAATTTGGTATCGGTTACCTTGTAATCATAGAAGCGGCGCTCCTGGAACAGCTTGTCGCCCGGCCGCACCGGAGTGCCATACCACCACCACTCTTCTCCGCCGAAGATCAGGTGCGAGCCGGGGATGTGGCCGACGCAGGCCGGTTGGCAGCCGTGCCCGTAATCGAGTGCAACCGCGATCGATTGCGGCGCGATGATATCGCCATATTTGGTCGTCGCCGCGAATGCCTGATCCCAGTGCAGCGGATTGACGTAGTCCATCGCCATCACCCAGCGGCGGATGTCCGACTTCGCACAAGGCTCGATCAACTGCCCGCCCCCGACCGGCTGGCCAACGCGCGGATCGACGTCGCTGAGATCGAGCTGGGGGCCTTCGTTGCTGCCTGCGTCTGCCATTTCGGTTCTCTCCCGGTCTGCCGCGTTTCTGGAAAATCGTGCATTTAATCTGATTTGTGCTTCAAACTTCCGCCGCTCATCCTGAGCTTGTCGAAGGACCCTCGTGCACCGGAGACCTCACGGTAACAACCCTGTGCTTCGACAAGCTCAGCATGAGCGGGTCTGGTGCAGATCAAGCGAAAATCGCTCTACCTGTTCACATCCACAATCACCCGGCCCATGATCTTGCCCGCTACGATATCCGCTCCGGCCTGCATGGCCTCGCTCAGCCCCACTTCCGCGCCGATCACCCCGATCAGCGAGCGGTCGAGATCGCGGTCGAGCCGGGCCCAGGCGTCCATGCGCGGGCCTTTGGGGCACATCACGCTGTCGATACCGAGCAAAGTCACGCCGCGCAGGATGAACGGCATTACCGTGCCGGGGAAATCAGCGCCCTGGGCCAGCCCGCAGGCGGTCACCGCGCCGCGATATCTGGTCTGTGCAATAGCGTTGACCAGCGTGTGGCTACCGACCGAATCGACCACGCCCGCCCAGCGCTCCTTTTGCAGTGGCTTGCCGGCCTCAGCGAGTTCCTCGCGCTGGATGAAGCTGCTGGCTCCAAGCTTGGTGAGATAGTCCTTCTCGGATTCATCGCCGTAAGAGGCGACCACCGTGAAACCGGCCTTGGCGAGCAGCGCCGTCGCCACCGATCCGACACCGCCGGGGGTGCCCGTGACCAGGATCTCGCCCATGTCCGGCGTCACCCCGAACCTGACCAGTGCATCGACGCTCAGCGAGGCGGTGTAACCGGCGGTGCCGATGGCCATCGCCTGCTGGCCGGTGAAGCCTGCGGGCAGCTTGATCAGCCAGTCGCCGTTGAGCCGCGCCTTGGTGGCGAGCCCGCCCCAATGCACCTCGCCCACGCCCCATCCATTGAGCAGCACGGTGTCGCCCGGCTCGAACTCGGCATAGGAACTGTCGCTGACCGTCCCGACAAGATCGATCCCCGGCACCATCGGCCAGCGCCGCACCACCGGGCCGGCGCCGGTCATGGCGAGGCCATCCTTGTAGTTGATCGTCGAATAGCCAACGTCGATGGTGACATTGCCTTCGGGAAGCTGGCTGTCATCGAGCTGCTTGAGCGCGCAGGTCTGGCCCTCGTCGGTCTTTTCGATCAAAATCGCGGAAAACATGGCGGAACTCCTTGCGTTGCGGGCGGCCGGAATACCGAACCTCTACCCCGTCAAAACGCCAATGCCGCGCCCCGCGCAATGGCTAGACCAGCACTATCGCGCAGGCGATGCGCGGCGTCCAGTGGGGCGGTCGGCGATGCCTGTCGCAGCCACCCTGGCCCAATACAAAACGGCCGGAGGTTTCCCCCGGCCGTATGTTATTCGCGCTCTGCGAGATCAGATCTTCTTGCTGAAGCCCAGCTTGATCACGCGGCCCAGCGTCCAGTTCCTGAATGTAGGATTGTTCGTGTTGGACCGCTTGACCTTCTGCGGCTCGACATCGAACACGTTATCGACGCCCAGACGCAATGACAATCCGGACAGTGCCCCATTCGTGTCGCCGAAGTCATAGCCGAGGTTGAGATTGGTCATAACGAACGGATCGATGGTTTCAAGCACGCCGAGGTTGTTGACAGCTGCATCCTGGAACTTACCGGAATAGTTGACCGTCACCTTGGCCGACATACCGTTGTTGTTCCATCCAACGAAGGTGCTGGCGGTGAACCGCGGCCCCTCAACACCACGGTCATTGATGATCGTTCCGGCGGTGTTCCTGAGCGCCTTTGTCGAAAGGTTGCCGTTCACCCCGAAGCCGAGATGCCCAAAGCTAGTGTCGGTATCGTAATAGCCGTGGAAATCGATACCTTCGATCTTTGAACTGCTAAGGTTAACCGTTCGAAGGTTGGCGATGAGCGCGATATTCGACAGTGGTTGCTGACCGGCGAGCTGAGCCCCGTTGGCAGTCGAATCATAATATGCTTGCAGAATTGCCGGGTCCGCCAACAAATCGCTGTTGTAGGTGAACAAGTCGGGCCGGGCGATATAGGAGGAATCTCGCTGTGAGTCGATCGCGCCGAGGGCATTCTTGAAGTCGATCGAATAGAATTCGCCGCCAAGGCGCAGGCCTGCAAGCGGGGTGACTTCGAAACCGACCGCCCAGGTTTGGGCCGTCTGTGGCACGAGTCCGCTTGTCGAGCCTTCCAGGACCAAGGCGCATTGACCCAGACCGTTGTCACGTCCACCCACGGGGTCTCGGGGGCGAGTAACGGCTGTATAGGGACAGGCAAAACGGCCCGACGAAATCGCCAGATCGTCAAGCGCGGTTGGTGCATTGAACGACTTGTTCCAGTGACCGAATATCTTGAGCCAGCTGGTCGGCTTCAACGTCGCGCCGATGTTGGGATTGGTGGTCGATCCGAAATTGCTGTAATTATCATAGCGCAGCGAGCCGTTGAGATCGAGGAACGCGGTCACCGGTATTGTAATTTCACCGAACACCGATTTCGAATTCGAACTTGCACGCCTGAAGGGCAGTGCATCTATGGCACCGGACTTGCCGGCATTCAGACGCGTCTGGACCGAATTGCTTTGATATTCGATGCCAACTGCCAGTTTGACGTCACCGGCAGGGAGTGCAAAGATAGCGCCGTCGGCGATCGACCGGAACATGAACATGTTGTGCCGGGTTTCCTGGTCCGACTGATAATCAGTAATGTCATTTATTACCGCAGCGCTCGCCGCGCCAACGCTCAGCGGATTGAGCTGACCGGCGGCGATCGCCGATCCAGTCGGTGAGACAGCCGCCGTGCACCCATTGATATAGCAAAGAGCAAGAGCATTGTCAGCGCCGGTGAATGACTGGAAGTTGGTCGATTCACCGTAATGCAGCGAGGTGCGCAATTGCCAGTCACCGCGCAGCCTGACGGTCAACTCGGGCGTGATGCCCCAGGTCTCGAACCCAACGCGGCTGGGCCGGTTGACGTAAGCCGAATGGGCACCATAGGAAAAGCCGGTGCCACCGGGTACCGAAATGATAGTACCGATTGCCGGATTGACGGCAGGAGGTACGAACACGGCATCTGTTGTGGAGCCGCCCGCCGGATATCCATAAAGTGTGATATCGCGCTTGGTCCAATATCCGGTCACCCGCACGTCGATATTGTCAGCCAGCTCCTGCGAGAGCGAGGCAAAAACGTTTGTGCGGACCTGCTTTGGAAGGTAGGTCTGCGCCGATGTCTGGTCGCAGGCCGTGCCGATCGGGAACCTGCCAGCCCCGGGGGCTGCTGGATTGTTGGTCCATCCGGCGCCAAAAAAGAAATACCTGACCTCACTGCCCACCGGCGCGACGCATTGGGTGCCCGAAAAGCTGGCTACGTCTGCGGCACTGTGAATCAATCCATCCGCCCAAGGAGCCTGGCCGTTGAGAACGGCGTCACGCTCGGCATGGCTTGCAGAAATATAGGCATTGCCGCTTGACCAGTTGGTCCCTGCGGTGATCGACCCGTCCCACTGGGAAAAGCCCTTGATCTTCGTGCCAAAGCCGAAGTTGCCGTCAACCTTGACACCGTCGAACTTCCGCAAGGTGCGAAAGTTGAGAACGCCGGCAACCGCGTCTGCGCCGTAAAGCGACGTACCGCCATCGGTAATCGCGTCGATGCCGGCCAGAACCGCGGCGGGGATGATATCGACATCAACAGTCCCCTGGTTAACGCCCACCGGCGTCAGCCGCATGCCA
Organism: uncultured Alphaproteobacteria bacterium; assembly: GCA_963791765.1. Lineage (GTDB taxonomy): Bacteria > Pseudomonadota > Alphaproteobacteria > Sphingomonadales > Sphingomonadaceae > Novosphingobium. Next base: position 331,051 of record CAWBTL010000001.1, on the reverse strand, counting down.
TCCATCAGGACCAGTGTGACACTACCCGTTGCACGGTTATAACCTGGCAAGTTGCGCAGATTCGGACGGTTGACCGAAATCCCCGCGCCTAAGCCGCGCGGATCACCTTCGAAACGGCCGTTAAAGGTGTTGGAAATCTGCGGAATGAGGCTCAGCAGCTCATTGGTTGAATTCGCGCCCTTATCGACAATCGACTGTGAATCGATGCTGATGGTCTGCGAGCCGACTACCTCAGCGCCGCGAATCAGCGTGCCGGTGACGACGATTTCGTTATCGCTTTCAGCTTCATCGGAAGCAGCATCCTGCGCCATGGCAGGGCTGGCGATGGCAAACAGGCTTACGCTCGCGAAGGCGAGTTTACGGATATTGCGCATAGTTATTCAGGCTCCCTCACGCGAACCGGTTCATCCGGTCCGCAAAAATCCCTCAGATTCGCCGTTGCCCTAATCCAGGAATTGCTCAGCCCCTAGCGAATCATGGCTGTGAAAACGATGGTTGTTCACTTTGCTGAACAGGTGTTGCATTTTAGTCATAGTCGCCGGGCGGAATGCCCCCGACTCACCCGGCGAGCGCCGCCACCTCGCCCAGCACCATTTGCGCATGCTCCTGCCGGCAGATCAGCAGATCGGGCATGTAGACATCGGCCTGGTTGTAGATCAACGGGCTGCCGTCGATGCGCGAGCAGTGCAACCCGTGGGCCAGTGCGACGGCGACGGGAGCGCAGCTGTCCCACTCGTACTGGCCGCCCGAATGCAGATAAATATCCGCCTGCCCAAGCAGGATCGCCATGGCCTTGGCCCCGGCCGAGCCCATCGGCACCAGCTCTGCGCCGATCTTTGCGGCGACCTCGGTGGCCTCGCGCGCCGGACGGGTGCGGCTGACGACCATGCGCAATTGCGCGGGTGCGGGCGGCACCGCTCGCGGCTGGTCGGTCCGCAGCACTTCCTCCAGCCCCGGCAAAGCTACCGCGCCGATGCTGGCGACACCGTCGATAGCCAGCGCGACATGCACCGCCCAGTCAGTGCGCTCCTCGCCATATTCGCGGGTGCCATCGACCGGATCGATGATCCACACCCGGCTTTTCGACAGGCGCTCGTCGGTATCCTTGCTTTCCTCAGAGAGCAGGCCGTCTTCCGGGCGCTGTTCGGCGATGGCGTGGATCAGGAACTGGTTGGCGGTGGCGTCCCCCGCCTTGCCCAGCGCCTTCAGCGACAGCACCCCCGATGCACGAACCTGGATCAGCAGCTGCCCGGCGACTTCGGCGAGATGGGCGGCAAGTTCGGCATCGTTCATGCGTTCGGGATCCTCAGATTTCGGCGGCGGGATCGTTGGGATTGCGGGCTGCGCCCCACTGCACCGAACTCCACACCCGCTCGTGGAAATAGTAAAGCACCATCTTGGTGACGACTTCGCTCAAGGCGATGCCACCGGCGACATGCGAATTGCCGGTGAACAGCCAGCTGAGCAGGAACGTGTCGATGCTGCCCAAAATGCGCCAGCTGGTCGCCTTGATAATGGAGCGGCTGTGGGTTTCATGTCCATTGAAGAGCAGCATCGGTCACCTCAGCTATCGCCCAGCAACCTGTCGACAATCAGCGTCGCGGCGTCTTCCGGGCTCAGTTTCGTCGTGTCGATGCGCATTTCGGGTTCCGACGGGGCCTCATAGGGGCTGTCGATACCGGTGAAATTCTTCAGCTCGCCCGAACGTGCCTTCTTGTAGAGACCCTTGACGTCACGCTCCTCAGCGACGCTGAGCGGCGTATCGACGAAGACCTCGAAGAATTCACCCTCGGGAAGCATCGCGCGCACCATTTCGCGGTCGGCTTTGAACGGCGAAATGAACGCAGTTATGACAATCAGGCCTGCATCGGTCATTAATTTCGATACTTCGCCAACCCGGCGGATATTCTCGATGCGGTCCTCCTCGGTGAAGCCGAGATCCTTGTTGAGGCCGTGACGGACATTGTCGCCGTCGAGCAGGAAGGTGTGCCGGTTCATCCGGTGCAGCTTCTTCTCGACGAGGTTGGCGATGGTGCTCTTGCCCGAACCCGAAAGCCCGGTGAACCACAGTACCGCCGGCTTCTGGTTCTTGAGCCGGGAATGCGCCTCGCGGCTGATATCGAGCGCCTGCCAGTGGACATTCTGCGCCCGCCGCAGCGAAAAGTGCAGCATGCCGGCGGCGACCGTCGAATTGGTCATCTTGTCGATCAGGATGAAGCCGCCCAGGGTGCGGTTTTCGGCATAGGCATCGAAGACGATCGGCTTGTCGGTGACGATTTCAGCGACACCAATGGCATTGAGCTCGAGCGTCTTGGCCGCCATGTGCTCCATGGTATTGACATTGACAGCATATTTCGGCGCATGGACTGTCGCCGACACCATCTGCGTGCCCAGTTTGAGCCAATAGGCGCGGCCTACGTGCAGCGGATCGTCGTTCAGCCAGACGATGGTGGTCTCGAACTGGTCGGCAGCCTGCGGCGGACTGTCGGCGAGTGAAATGACATCGCCGCGCGAGCAATCGATTTCGTCGGCAAAGCACAGCGTTACCGACTGTCCGGCAACCGCCTCGGACTGGTCTTCGCCCCCCGGTTCCCCGCCCGGGGCGGGCATCGTGACGATCCGGGAAATGGTGCTGGTCTTGCCCGAAGGCAGCACCCGGATGGCGTCGCCCGGTTTGACGCTGCCGGTCGCGATCAGGCCGGAAAAGCCCCGGAAATCGAGGTTCGGACGATTGACCCATTGCACCGGCATGCGGAACGGCCGTCCGGCATCGCGGGCCGAATTGACTTCGACACTTTCGAGATGCTCGACCAGGTTCGGCCCGGTGTACCAGGGAGTATTTTCCGACGAACCGATGATATTGTCGCCCTTGAAGCCCGAAATCGGCATGGCAGTGAAGCTCTCGATGCCTATGCTCTTGGCGAATTCGGTGTAGTCGGCGACGATGCTGTCGAACACCTTCTGGTCATAATCGACCAGGTCCATCTTGTTGACCGCCAGCACCAGATTTTTGATGCCGATCAGGTGGCAGAGATAGGAATGCCGACGCGTCTGCACCAGAACACCCTTGCGCGCATCGATCAGGATAACGGCAAGGTCGGCGGTGGAAGCGCCGGTGATCATGTTGCGGGTGTATTGCTCGTGCCCCGGACAATCGGCGACGATGAACTTGCGCTTCTCGGTGTTGAAGAAGCGGTAGGCGACATCGATGGTGATGCCCTGCTCGCGCTCGGCGGCGAGGCCGTCGACCAGCAGCGCAAAGTCGATTTCCTGGCCCTGGGTGCCGACTTTCTTGGAATCCGCGGTGAGCGCGTCGAGCTGGTCCTCGAAGATCATCTTCGAATTGTAGAGCAAGCGCCCGATCAGGGTCGATTTGCCGTCATCCACTGATCCGCAGGTGATGAAGCGCAGCATGGTCTTGTGCTGGTGTTGATCGAGATAGGCGTCGATATCCTCGGCGATGAGCGCCTCGGTGACGTAGATGGGGTTGGTTGAGGTAGTGGTGGTATCGGACATTTCAAATCCTCCCTGGAACGGGGAGGTGCGCCGCAGGGGCGGAGGGGTCGGGGTCTCTCCGCAAACGCTGTGCCCAGTGGTGAGGTCCCGACCCCTCCGTCAGTCCCACGCCGGCGGCGTGGTTTATCCAGAGCGAAGTCGATGGGGACTGCCACCTCCCGGTTCCGGGGAGGATTTTCGTTAGGAGCTGGCTCATCAGAAATACCCCTCCTGCTTCTTTTTCTCCATGCCGGCCCCGCCTGAATCCTTGTCGATGGCGCGGCCCTGGCGTTCTGAGGTGGTGGTCAGCAGGGTCTCCTGGATGATCTCGGGCAGGGTCGAAGCGGTGCTCTCCACCGCGCCGGTCAGCGGGTAGCAGCCCAGTGTACGGAACCGGATCGAGCGCTCGACCGGCACTTCGCCGGGAGCCAGCGGGAACCGGTCGTCATCGACCATCAGCAGCATGCCGTCGCGCTCCACGGTCGGGCGCTTCGCGGCGAAATAGAGCGGGACGATCGGGATGTCGTTTAGGTGGATATATTGCCACACATCCAGCTCGGTCCAGTTCGAGATCGGGAACACCCGGATACTCTCACCCTTGGCCTTCTTGGCGTTGTAGAGGTTCCACAGCTCGGGCCGCTGGTTCTTCGGGTCCCAGCCGTGGCTGGCGGTGCGGAACGAGAAGATGCGCTCCTTGGCGCGGCTCTTTTCCTCATCGCGCCGCGCGCCGCCAAAAGCGGCATCAAAGCCCCACTTATCGAGTGCCTGCTTCAGCCCCTCGGTCTTCCACATGTCGGTGTGCAGCGGGCCGTGGTCGAAAGGATTGATGCCTTTCTCCATCGCATCGGGGTTTTGATAGACCAGCAGCTCCATGCCGCTTTCCTTGGCCATCTTGTTGCGCAGCTTGTACATCTCCTGGAACTTCCAGGTGGTGTCGACATGCAGCAGCGGGAACGGCGGCGGCGAGGGATAGAACGCCTTGCGAGCCAAATGCAGCATGCAGGCGCTGTCCTTGCCGACCGAATACATCATCACCGGCTTTTCAGCTTCCGCAACCACCTCGCGCATGATGTGGATGGCTTCGGCTTCGAGGCGCTCCAAGTGGGTAAGGGCTCGATGGGTAGGCGATCTGGACATAGCATTTCCGTCAAAAGTGTTGGGCGCGCCCTGTCAGAATGGAGCGGTAACCGCAACCAAGCGATTCTTGGTGCGGCTGCTTCTTCAGCTTTCAGCGAGCTTCGCCTCGATCTCGGCAATCTCCGAGCGGAGCCACATGGTCTCGCTGAGATTGCTACCGCCGCTCGCCGACAGCAGGGCCGCGCTCGCCGCCTTCCTGGATTCGAGCGCCGCGCGGTTCCCCGGCTCCGCTCCCAGCGCAATGTCGAGCAAATGCAGCGCCTCGAGCGGGCGTCCGGCATCGACATGGGTCTGCGCCCGCACCGCCAGCGCCCCCGCCCCGCCTGCCAGCTCGGCGATGTCGGCATGCACAGACGAGCGCGGCACGCCGTAGAGTGCGGTGGTGCCTTCCTCATAGTGGAACCAGCCGGAATACTCCTGCCAGATCGAGCGGACTGCCCAGCTGGCCTTGCCGTGGAAGTCACCGATGGCGACATTGCCGGGGAATTTGAACTCGCGCATCAGCTGGTGCACGGTCTTGCCCGCCTTCATGCCCTCCAGCGTATAGTCGCGGACATAAGTGACGGCGGCTTCGATCCGGTCGAGGTCCTCGCGAATACGGTCCTTGCCGACGATCGGCGCGCCGTGGCCCGTGATCAGGATCTCTGCTCCCAGATCGCGGACTTTCGCCAGCGATTTGAGGAAATTGCGCACCAGCCGGGGCTTGTCGCCGCGCAGGGTGTTGAGGAAGGGCATTGAGAGCCAGACCGGGCCGAAGGTGTTGCCGGTAAAGACGATCTTCTCCTTCGGCATCCACACCAGCATGTTGTCGATGGTTTCGCCTTCGGGAGCGTGGATCAGCTCGAATGTGCGATCTCCTACCTCCACGGTCATGCGCTCATCGGCCACTATGTCGGGCACGACATGCGGCTGCGGCTTGATCGGCCCGCCTTTCGCCATGGTCGAGCCCCACAGCTTGAAGGTGCGCGGGCCGAAGAAGGCCTGCATTCCCATCATGTCGGCCAGCGCCTCGTTGAAGCCCGGGCCGCCGACGACTTTGGTGCCGGCTTCCCTGAATTCCGGCACGCCGCCGAAGTGGTCGGCATGGCTCTGGGTGAGGAAGATATACTTTAGCGACCCGCTGCGATGCGGTTTGAACAGCGCAGCATTGCGATCTGCGCTGTTGTTGAAGCCGGTGTTGACCATCACGTCGCCGTCGCTGGTGGTCACCAGATAGGCGTTGGAGACATCGTGCGCCATGAAGATGAACGGCGTGATCGCCTCGGCTTCGGTCTGTCCATCGCCGGCGCGGACCAGATTTGCGAGCGGGGTTGGCTGGTCCTTGACTTCACTCATGCACCGGACCCCGCGAATTCGATCATGACTTTGGCGGACTGCGGGGTTCCCGCGATCTTGAGGCCCTCGAGCACCTGATCGAACGGCAGCCGGTGGCTGATCAGGCTGGCGATCTTGTCCTTGAGCCGGGCCATGCTGGCGACCACTTCGGGCATTTCGGTGGGATAGCCGACCGCCGTGGTGATCGTCATCTCGCTGGTCAGCATGGTGCCCAGCGGCACTTCGACCGGCTTGTAGTAAACCGCCGTCACCACCAGCCGCGACTGGTACTTGCAGATATTGATGACATCGGCGGGGATCGAGGGCGCACCCGCCGCGTCGATGAAGGCATCGGTGCCGACGGCGGGCTTGTGCATGCACATTTCCTTGCCGTGGAGCTCGCCCAGCACCTCGTAGAGATTGACCTTGGTCGGATCGAAGGCCGCGCGCGCACCCAGCGCCATGGCACGGTCGAGCCGCTCCTGCGCGAGGTCGAAGGCGACGACATCTGTCACTCCGCGATCGACCAGCCACAGGATCATGCCGAGCCCGATCGGCCCGCAGCCGAATACCACCACCTTGTCGCCCGCCTTGACCTGCGCCCGGTTGACGCCGTGCATGGCGACTGCGAGCGGTTCGCACATCGCGGCGACTTCGTAAGAAACGCCCTCGGGGATTGGCAGGATCGAATCGCCCAGCCGCGCCTCGCGCACCAGCAGTTCATCGACGAAGGCCCCTTCGGGTCCGCCGCTGCCGACGTTGCTGGGGGTGTTCATCGGGTTGATAATCACTGCATCGCCCGGGCTGATCCCGGCCACCTCGCTGCCGACACGCAGCACCTCGCCCGCGCCTTCGTGACCTATCGGGGTAACGCCCCCGGGCTTGCGCATGATCCCGCCCATCTTGATGTAGGAAAGGTCAGAGCCGCAGATGCCCACGGCCTTCATCTTGACCACGACGTCCTTGGAGCCCGCCTCGGGCAGCACGTAATCGTCGAGCCGGACATCGCCGACTTCGTGGATGTTGAGAACCTTCATAGTCACTCTCCCAGTCGCGCGCCTTACGGGCGGATCATGTAGCCGCCGTCGATGATCACCGTTTCGCCGGTCATGAACGACGAAGCGTCGCTGCACAGATAGGCGCCGATGCCTTCGAAGTCTTCCGGATAGCCCAGACGGCCGAGCGGCGTGTTGGGCCCGTAGATGCCCAGCAGGTGCTGCTCGACGGCCGGGTTGTCGCCCATCATCGGGGTGATGATCAGCCCCGGCGCGACAATGTTGGCGCGGATGGCGTACTTGCCGAGTTCCGCGGCAAGACAGCGGACCGTCGCGGCAATGGCGGATTTGGACGCCGCATATTCCATCTTCCCGGCCAGTCCCTGGAACAGCGAGAGCGAGCCGCAGGCGACCAGCGATCCGCCCTTCTCCCCGGACTCGGCGCGCGCGACCATATGGCGGGCGCCTTCGCGCAGGGTGATGAAGGCTCCGTGCAGCGCCACTCTCTGGAATTCGTGCCAGTGCGCGGTGGTCATCTCGAACACTGAGTCATAGCGCGGCGATGCGCCCGAATTGGCGAAGACGCAGTCCAGCCGTCCGAAATCGGCGAGCACCTTGTCATAGCCGGCGATGATCTGTTCTTCGGAGGCGACATCGACGACATAGGTCTCGACCCGCCCGGCCCCCGCTTCGAGCAGCTTCGCCTTGGCGGCAGCGTTCTTTTCCTCGTTGCGCGCCCAGATCGCGATATCGCCGCCCATTTTGGCGCAGCCCATGGCAAAGCCCAGGCCGATCCCGCCATTCCCGCCGGTAACCATGGTGACTTTGCCAGTGCAGTCGAACAGGCGCTTTGACATCATTCTCTCCTTGCCAATCACCCGCTAATGCAGGAGCAAAGGGGCAGTGACCAGCCTCCCTTCTATCGCTTTGGCGATGAGTCTCACAAGGCGCGTGATTGGCGGGCAAAGCGGGAAGATGGCTGCTAGGCGGTTCGCGCTGCGAATATGGGAGAGACTGCAATATGCCCGGACCACTTGTTGCCGACGCCATGATCGAGGAAGCGCACAAGGCGACCGGGATCGACGCCTTCGATGCCGAGACCTACCGCGAAGGCCTTGACGTTTTCGTCGAGGATTTCAACGATGGTATAGCCCTTGGCCGCTATGTCGATGCCGGGATCGAGCGGGCCCGCGCCGACTGCGTCATGTATCTGGCGAACCGCCTCAAGGTTGCCGGCTATCTGCGCGAGCGACCCGAACTGCTTGACCGGCCGATCGAAAAGCCGGTGTTCGTGATGGGCATGGCCCGCACCGGCACGACGCTGATGTCGAACCTGCTGGCCGCCGATCCTGCCCGCCGTTCGCCGCTGACCTGGGAAATCGACGACCCGGTCCCGCCCGCGACCACGGCCACCCTGATCTCCGATCCGCGCGCGCAGGCCCGGCTGGCGCAGGAAAAGGCGATGATGGCGGCCAATCCGGAGATGGGAAAATTCTACCGCGGCTCGGCGATCTATCCCAATGAGTGCGTGTTCTTCATGTGCCATGACTTCAAGACGCTGATGATCGAGAGCAAGGGCATATTGCCCAAATACCGCGAGTTCATTTTCGATTGCGACATGACCAGCGCCTATGAATATCACAAGAAGTTCCTCCAGCTGCTGCAGGCCGATGCGCCGGGTGTGTGGAACTGCAAGAAACCGTCACATTCGCTGTTTCTCGAATATCTGTTCAAGATCTACCCCGATGCGCGGGTGGTGTGGACGCACCGCGATCCATTCACCGCCACCGGCAGCCTCGCCAGCCTGATCCAGCTCAGCCACCGCATGTTCATGGGCAAGGTCGATCACAAATGGCTGGGCGGAAACTACAGCTGGCAGCAGTTCCAGCACTGCAACCGCATCATGGATTTCCGCGACAAATACGGCGAGGACAAGATCATCGACGTTCATTATGCCGATATCGTCCGCGATCCGATGGGCGCGGTGAAGACGCTCTACAAGCAGCTTGGCGACGAATTCACGCCCGAGGCAGAGGCCGGCATCCAGGCCTGGGTCGATGACAACCCGCAGGACAAGTTCGGCGTCCACGAATACAAGCTGGCGCAGTTCGGCCTGACCAAGGAACTGCTCGCGCCCCACTTCGAACGTTACCTGTCGCGCTACAATGTCGAGCCGGAAGGCAAATAGGAAGCGATGCCATGATCGAAGGCCAATTTTATCAACTCGGCTATGTCTGCGACAGTCTGGAGGAGGGCATTGCCCAGTTCCGCGGGCGCGGGATGACCCATGAGCCGCATATCATCGAGGTCGAGCAGCCGGTCGATTCCCCGCAGGGCGAAGTGATCAACAAGCTGCGGCTTGCCTTCATCTGGATCGGCGATGTCCAGTACGAGCTGATCCAGCCGGTAACCGATCCGCTCGGCATTTATGCCAATGCGCCATCGAACGGCGCGCCGATCCGTTTCCACCAGATATGCATGCGCATAGCAGGCAGCTGGGAGGCATTTCTGGAACGGGTAAAAACGCAGGACCTGCCGCTGGTGATGTGGCGCGACATGGGCGGGGACAATCTCAAATTCGCCTACATCGATGCCCGTTCGACCGTGGGGCACTACCTGGAGTACACCTGGATGACCGACGCCAGCTGGGATCAGATCAGAGGGATGTGAGAGCTTTCGCCCATCCCCTTCGGGGGAGGGGCAGCGAGACTTGACGGCTTGCCGCGTGGTCGCAGCGGAGTGGAGATTTCCTCCAGACGCGACGCCAGATGGATGGCCCCCACCCCAACCCCTGCCCTGAAGGGGAGGGACCTATGCAAGAGGACAAACCAATGGGATTCCAGGACCCGAACTTCGCCGCCCTCCCCCGCCACCCGATCATCATCGGCGGCGAGCGCGCCGAACAGGGTGGCGGCGAAATGCTGGCGCATGTCTATCCGGGCAACGGCAGCGTCACCCGCGAGTTTCGCATGGCCAGTGTGGCGGACGTCGATCGCGCCGTCGCCTCGGCAAGATCCGCGTTTCCCGCATGGCGCGCCCTGCCCGGCGACCAGCGCCGCAACCTTTTTTTCAAGCTCGCCGCTTTGTTCGAGGCCAAAAGCGCCGAATTCGCCCCCAGCCTGATTGCCGAGAACGGCTCGATCGCGATGATGGCGGGCTACATGGGCTATGACGCGGCGCAGAAGTTCCGCTATTTCGGCGGCTGGTGCGACAAGATCCACGGCCGCACCATTCCGATGTGGGGCGGTCCGGCGCATGACTATGTGACCTATGAACCCTACGGCGTCGTCGGGGTGATCATCCCCTGGAACGGACCGCTGTTCGCTGCCACGATGGTCATGGCTCCGGCGCTGGCTGCCGGCAATTGCGTGGTGCTGAAATCGCCCGACCTCGCCCCCTACAGCGCGATGATGCTGGCGGAGATCATCCACGAAGCCGGCTTCCCCCCGGGCGTAGTCAACCTGGTCACCGGTGCGGCAGATGTCGGCGAGGCGATGGTCCAGCATCCCGGCATCGACAAGATCGAATTCATCGGTTCGGGTGGCACCGCAAAGAAGGTGCTGGCCAGCGCCGCACAGTCGCTCAAGCCGGTCGGACTCGAACTGGGCGGCAAGTCGGCGGTAATCGTGTTCGACGACGCGGACCTCCAGAACGCGGCGAAATGCGGCGTTTCCGGTGCGGTGTCGGCCAATGGCCAGGGCTGCGTCAATGGCACGCGGCTGCTGGTCCAGCGCGGGGTCTATGACCAGTATCTGGCGATGCTGACCGCCACCGCCAACCACATCCAGCCCGGCGATCCCTGCAATCCGGCGACCATGCTCGGCCCGGTTATCTCGCAAACTGCGCTCGACCGGATTACCGGCATGGTCCAGCGCGGCGTGGCGGAGGGCGGACGCATTGTTGCGGGCGGGAGCCGCATGGGCGGCGATCATGCCCCCGGTTACTTCCTGCCGGTGACGGTGCTGGCGGATGTCGGCAATTCGAGCGAAATCGCCCAGAATGAAGTGTTCGGTCCGGTGCTCGCCGTCACCCCCTTCGACACCGAGGAGGAAGCGATAGCGCTGGCCAATGGCACCGAGTACGGGCTTGGCGCCTATGTCCACACCCAGAACCTGCGCCGTGCGCACCATGTCACCGGGCAGCTCCAGGCCGGGATGATCCACGTCAACGGCTCGGGCGAGGCGATGCAGCCCAACTGCCCGTTCGGCGGCTGGAAGAAGAGTGGCCACGGGCGGCTTGGCGGCATCGAAGGGCTCAACGAATTCATGCAGCCCAAGAACATCTGGATGAGCCTGAAAGGGCCGGAGGGGTAGAGATGGCCGCGATGCTCGATCCGCAGGAACGCTCCGCCAGGGGCCTCGCCATCCAGACCGAAGTCACCGGCAAGGCAGCGCCGACTCCCGACACGCCGGTCGAGGAAAGCTGGCGCGATTTCGTTTTCGCCGAAGTGTGGAGCCGTCCGGGGCTGGACCGCCGCGCACGCTATCTCATTGCCATGGCGGGCGCCGCCATCTCGGGTGCGGACCAAACCATGCTCGATGGCTATGTTCGCGGCGCGCTGGCAAGCGGCGAGCTGTCGGTGCTGGAACTGCGCGAGGCGGCGCTGCACCTGTGCCTCTATGGCGGCTGGACTCGCGGCGGCTTGCTTGATGCCGCCGTCACCCGCGCGCAGCAGGCACTTGGCTTGCCGCCTGCCACCTGCCCGCCGATCCGCGCCGGGGAGTGGGACCCGGAGCTACGCACCGCCGAGGGCATGGCGGAGTTTACCAAGGTCATGACCTTCCCCGGCGGCCCCTCCGCCTCGCCCTTCCTCGAGGCGATCAACAATTTCGTCTTCGGCGAGATGTGGTGCCGCCGCGGCCTCGGCGAGCGCTCGCGCCGGTTTATTACGCTGGTCGGGGTGTCCGAAAGTTCGAGCGAGATCCCGATCAAGAGCCACGTCCATTCGGCCATGGCCAGCGGCAATTGCTCGGCCGAAGAAATGCAGGAATTCGTGCTGCAATATGGCATCCACGCCGGCTGGCCAAAGGCATCGGTGATCCAGGGCGTGGTCTGGGAAATGGCGAAAAAGGTGGCCGACGGGCTGCCGTGGAATGGGTGAGTTATCACTCCTCTCCCCTTGCGGGAGAGGATAGCGCAGCTTGCCCCGCTTGGGGCTAGCGAAGCTTGGAGAGGGGGGCGGGGTAGCGCGACCTCGCCCCCCTCTCCAACTACGGCTAGGCAGCAAGCTGCCAAGCCTTCGTATCCTCTCCCGCAAGGGGAGAGGATTGAGCAGGAGAGTGACTTTGGTTTTCGCTATCGACATGAAAGGCAAGACCGCGCTGATCACTGGCGCGGCTTCCGGGCTGGGCCGCGCCACCGCGCGGCGGCTGGCCGAGGCGGGTGCGAGCCTGTTCCTCGTCGATGTCAATGAAGCGGGCCTCGCGGAAACGCAGGCAATGCTGCCGGGCACCGAGGTGCAAACGCTCGCCACCGACCTGACCGACCCGGACAACTGCCACGCTGCCGTCGCCGCCGCCGCCCACCGCTTCGGCAGGCTCGATGCGCTGTGCAACATCGCCGGCATCGTCAAATTCGCCCATACCGCCCAAATGCCCCGTGCCGACTGGGACCGGGTAATCGCCATCAACCTTTCCGCGCCGTTCTTCCTGTCGCAGGCGGCGATTCCGCATCTGCTTGAATTGAATGGAGCCATCGTCAATGTCGCCTCGTCGGCGGCCTTTGTAGGCGAAGCTTATGTTGCAGCCTATTGCGCCAGCAAGGCGGGACTGGTGCAGATGACCAAGGCCATGGCGATGGAATACAGCCGCAAGCCGATCCGCATCAACGCCGTCGCTCCGGGCGGGATGATGACCAATATCGGCAATGACATGAAGATCCCCGAAGGCGCGGAAATGGACCTGATCCAGCGATTTTCCGGCCTGCGCGGACTGGTCGAGGTTGACGATGTCGCCGATCTCATCGCCATGCTCGCCTCACCCGCCGGGCGCGGCTATCACGGGGCCTGCGTCTCGATCGACGCCGGCATAACGGCGGGCTGATATGGACAAGATTGGATTCATCGGACTCGGCAGCCAGGGCGGACCCATGGCGCACCGCATCGTCGATACCGGGATGGACCTCACCGTCTGGGCGCGGCGACCGGAGGTGCTGGAAGCCTATACTGCCAAGGGCGCGAAGGCTGCGGCCAGTGTCGCGGAGCTTGGAGAGGCCTGCGATCATGTCGGCATCTGCGTGGTCAACGATGCCGATGTCGATGCGATCTGCGCCCAGCTCATCCCGGTGATGCGTCCGGGCAGCCGCATCGCCATCCACTCGACAATTCTGCCCGAAAGCTGCGAACGGCTGGAGCAGGCATGCAAGGCCCGCGGTATCGACCTGATCGACGCGCCGGTAAGCGGCGGCTCGCCCGCAGCCGAGGCCGGGACGCTGACAGTTATGTGCGGAGCCAGCGCCGAGGCCTTTGCCGCCGCCCGACCGGTGTTCGAGAGCTTCGGCAAGCTGATCGTCCTGCTCGGCAAACCAGGCGCGGGCCAGCGGGCGAAGATCGTCAACAATGCGCTGCTTTCCGCGCACCTTGGCATCGCCCACCATGCGCTGGCCGCAGGCGAGGCGCTGGGGATCGAGCGGGCGGCGCTGTCCGAGCTGGTCCGCGAGAGCAGCGGGCGCAGTTTTGGCTGGGAAGTCTACAGCCGCATGCCGCAGCCGCCGGTGCCCTGGCTGGGCGGTCCGCTGCTGGTCAAGGACATGAAGCTGCTGCAAGCCATCCTGCCGGACAGCGCGGATGCCGGCAAATTAGCCGAGGCGGCCGAGGGATTTTTTGCCGCAACGGCTGACTGATTCTCAGGAGATACCACAATGGCCTTCACACTCGATCAATACCGCCTTGACGGCAAAGTCGCCATTGTCACCGGCGCGGGCGGGCGCGGCAATTCGATCGGCCGCGCCTATGCGCTGGGCATCGCCAATGCCGGGGCGTCTGTGGTGGTCGCCGACCTCAACGAAGAAGGCGCGAAGGCCGTTGCCGACGAGATCATCGCGGGGGGCGGGAAGGCGATCGGCGTGCGGGTGGATGTCGCCGACGAGGCTTCCACGCTCGCCATGGCCGAAGCCGCCACAGCGGCATTCGGCGGCGTAGACATCCTCGTCAACAACGCCGCGCTGATGGTCGATATCAGCTACGATGCGATTGACACCGTGCCAGTCGAAGCCTGGAACAAGGCCTTCGCCGTCAATGTCACCGGTGCGCTGCTCTGTTCGCGCGCGGTCGCCCCTTCGATGCGCGCGCGCGGCGGCGGGCGGATCGTCAACCAGTCCTCGGGCGGCGCTTACCCTGCGACCAGCCTTTACGGCATCACCAAGATCGCGCTGGTCGGACTGACCACCTCGCTGGCCAAGCAATGGGGCAAGGACAACATAACCTGCAACGCCATCGCACCGGGCAATGTCACGTCCGACGCCGGCAAGATGCTGGTGCCCGACGATTTGCCGTTCATCCAGTTCCTGCAAATGGCCGTCGCCACCAAGCCGCGCGGCGAGCCCGACGAACTGGTGGGGGCGCTGATCATGCTGTGCTCGCCGGCGGGAGGATGGATCACCGGCCAGGTCATCCACATCGACGGCGGCTGGATCATGCGGCCTTAGGGGACTGACGGAGGTTCTGGTGCATCCTTCATCGCTCAAGACAAAAATCACAACTCCAAGGCTCGCGGAGACATGCGAGTTCTACGTTGCCTGCCTCGGCATGCGGATTGTCGAGGAGTGGCGGGATCCGGACGACGCCGGGTGCATTCTCGCTCTTGCCGGCGATGGCCAAGAAGCGCTGCTGGAACTCTATGAGGGAGGGCAGGCCGAAGGCTTTTCGGGGCTGAGCCTGCAGTTCCGGACTGAAAATCTTGCAGCGTTCAGGGCGAATTTACCGGTGACCATCGAATATAGTGGACCTTTTGCAAGGCCTTGGGGCAGCACTTATACCAACGGCCCTATGAGCTGACGCACTGGAACCATTCGCGGCTGGCGATGGATTTGATGGTATCTGGCAGATCGATGAGGTCGTTCCAAGCCTTGCAGCAAGCGGTGACGATGGTTTCGTATGTTTCATAGACCCGGTTTGCGAGGGCATTTTGTCGGAGATACTGCCAGATGTTTTCCTGCGGGTTCAGCTCGGGGCTGTAAGGCGGCAGGCGGAGCAGGCTGATATTGTCAGGGGTCTTGAGGGATTTTGTGGTGTGCCAGCCAGCTCCGTCAATGATGACGATGGCATGCGCGCCGTCCTCCACCTGGCTGCTGATTTCGATGAGGTGTGCGTTCATGGCTTGGGTGTTGGCAAAGGGCATGACCAGCGCCGCTCCTACGCCGCGTGCCGGACAGACGGCTCCGAAGATATAGGCGCATTCATACCGCTGATCACGCACGGCGCGCGGGCGGGTGCCTTTCTCGCCCCAGACATAGGTGAGCGTCCCTTTCTGGCCTACCCGGGCTTCGTCCTGGACCCAGATTTCGAGGCGCTTTCCGGCGGCATGTGCGGGGAGTATCTCCGCAACTTTGGCTGCGAAGTTTTTTTAAAAGCAGCCTGAGCCTCAACGTCGCTTTTGGGATGGCAAGGGCGCGCCGAGATATGGCTCAGGTTCAGGGCATGGAGCAGCTTGCCAATCGTGCGCGCATGGTATCGAACCTGGTATTCCGCTTCGATCCAGCTCTGGATATCCACACAGCGCCACCGCACAAGCCCGTCCTTCTCGGGGTCAGGGCCTTTCAGCACATGCGCCTTCACCGCCGCTTCTTGCGAGGCCGTCAGCCGCTTCTTGGGATGACCGCAGGGCGCATCACGCAAACCGTCCGGCCCTTTCTCGTTGAAACGGTGAACCCAGTCGCACAGGGTCTGGCGATCCATCCCGCTGCGCGCCGCAGCGTCCTTCCGGCTCGCCCCTTCCAGAACAGCCGCGATTGCCGTCAGCCGCAAAGCTACGCGGCCATTGTTCTCCCGACGGGCCAGCTTGCGCAAATCTCCCGCGCTGTAATCGTCCCGGAGGACTATCGATCCATGCATCTGCGGCTCCATCCAATGAAGCCGCCTCCGAATCATATTCCTGACAAAAAAGGAATCCCCAAACCGAGTCAGGTCATCGGGCTATTGGTATTACCTCTACCTTACCGACCCAAACGGCATCTCCGTTGTCGTGTTCGACGTCGGGCTCTAACCTCCGCTTCCAATCCAAAGCCGCCTCTCCCAAACCCCGCTCAGCCTGAGCTTGTCGAAGGCCACCCGCTGCGCTCGCCTCCTCAACCCAGCACTTCCAGCCCATGCTTCTGCACCTCGGCAAGCAGCTTCAAGGCCAGCCCGCTCGGCTTCTTCGCCCCCGATTCCCACTTCTCAACCGTGCTCTTCGCTGGCGTTAAGATAGCGTGCGAAGACCGGCTGGCTGACGCGGTGGCTCTCGCGCAGGCGCTTGATTGCGGCAGGATCGAGCGCGGGCGGTACCGCGAGGCAGGTCTCGTCGAAATGGCGCGTCGTCGCCTTGCCGACGGTGCCCGCCCGCAACATGCCGGACACATTGCTGTGAATTGCTTTGAAAGCGTCGCTCTTGAATTTGGGCTTAGCGGGCATGGCAAATCTCCGTCAGTTCCCTGGCGTTCACTTCCAGTTCGATTTCCGCATCCGTCTTCCGCTTTGTTCCGCGCACTATCTTGCAGGATGAGACCTAAGCCAGCTCGCTCTCGACCACATCCTCGTCCAGCAGCTTGTAAAGCGTCGTCCGCCGCTGCAGCGTCCGCCCGGCGCTTTCCGCCGCCGCACGCAGATCTTCGGCGCTGACTTCCTGCCCGTGCTCGGCCCCGGCAGCGCGGCTGATGCTTTCGTTCATCAGCACCCCGCCAAGGTCGTTCGCCCCCGCCGCAAGCACCGCCGCCGCGCCGGGCACGCCCAGTTTGACCCAGCTGCACTGGATCGAATCGATGCTGCCGTGCAGGGCAATGCCGCGCCACGGCATGCATCATCAGCGCCTCGCGCCAGGTTGGGCCCTTGCGCGACTGGCCGCGCCGGTACATCGGCGATTCCATGTGGACCAGACGGCAGCGGCACGAATTCGGTGATGCCGCCGGTTTCGTCCTGCAAACGGCGCAGCGCCAGCAGGTGCCGCGCCCAATGCTCGGGCCGCTCGATATGGCCGTACATGATCGTCGAGGTCGTCGGCAGGCCGACCAGATGCGCATCGCGCACCACGCCCAGCCATTCGGCGGTGGTCTGCTTGTCGGGGCAGATCTGGCGGCGGATATCGTCGCAGAGGATCTCCGCCGAGGTTCCCGGCAGCGAACCCAGCCCTTCATCCTTGAGCCGCTTGAGGTAGTCGCGGGTCGCTCACCCCCAGCGTGCTGCGCGCCCTGCGCATATTTCCAGCGGCGAGAAGGCGTGGACATGCAGCTCCGGGCAGGCCTGCTTCACCGCGCGGACGATGCTCGAATAGGTCTCGCCGGTATAGCTGGGGTGGATGCCGCCCTGCAGGCAGACCTCGGTCGCACCCTTGGCGACGGCCTCGCGGGCGCGGTCGGCGATCTCTTCGCAGATCGAGCATATAGGGCTTGTCGCGGAAGCCGGCCTTGCTCGACGACTTGGAAAAGGCGCAGAACGAGCAGGCGTAGGTGCAGATGTTGGTGTAGTTGATGTTGCGGTTGACCACATAGGTCACCGCATCGCCGTTGACTTCGCGCCGCAAGGCATCGGCGGCCTCCACCACCGCCTGCGCCGCCGCGCCGCGGGTGGCGAACAGCGAGACGATCTCGGCCTCGGACAGCTCGTTGCCATTGGCGGCGCGGTCGAGAATGCGGTGGAGCTGCGATGCGACCGGGCCTCGTAGCGTCGGCCCAGCGGCGCGGCGGGCGTTCCCGGCGCGTGTTCGGCCAGGCCCGGGCTCCAGCGGCTGTCGCGCGCCAGGCCCTCGGAATCGGAGAGCTTGAGCACATGCGGGCGCAGCTTCGCATCGATCCAGCTGCGATCGTCGGTGGCGACAAAGCGCGGATAGATCGTCAGCCGCTCGACCAGCGGGCGGCCGGCCTCGGCGCAGACCTGCTCCAGCATCGCGATCTCGGGCCAGGGCGCCTCGGGGTTGACGTGATCGAGCGTGACCGGCGAAATCCCGCCCCAGTCGTCGATCCCGGCATCGATCAGTTCGACCAGCCGCTCGCCGTTGAGGTTGGGCGGGGCCTGCACCGAAACCTCGTCGGGCAGAACGATCCGCGCGGCGGCGATGACCCGCAGGAAATCGGCCTCGCTGGCCTCGGGCGCCGCCGGCCATTTTCGTGCCCGGCTTGGGGCAGAAGTTCTGGACGATGACTTCCTGCAGATGGCCATGCGCCAGATGAATATCGCGCAGCGCCAGCAGCGATTCGATGCGCTCTTCCGGCGTCTCGCCGATGCCGATCAGGATGCCGCTGGTCATCGGCACCCGCGCGCGCCCGGCAGCCTCCAGCGAGGCGATGCGCACCGCGGGAACCTTGTCGGGCGAGCCATGATGCGCCCCGCCCTTTTCCAGCAGCCGCTCCGAGGTGCTTTCCAGCATCAGCCCGGCCGACGCCGCGACGGGGCGCAGCATGCGGTAGTCGTCCTCCTCCAGCACCCCGGCATTGATGTGCGGCAGCAGGCCGGTTTCCCTGAGCACCAGCTCGGCGCAGTGCGCGGACATAGTCGATGGTGCGGGCAAAGCCGCGCTCCTCCAGCCATTCGCGCGCGACCGCATAGCGCCGTTCGGGCGCATCGCCCGAGCGTGAACAGCGCTTCCTTGCAGCCCGCCGCAGCGCCAGCCCGCGCGATCTCAAGCACCTCTTCCGGCGTCAGAAAGGGCGCGGCAAGCTGCGAGGGCGTGGTGGCGAAAGTGCAGTAGTGGCAGACGTCGGCGCACAGCCGGGTCAGCGGGATGAACACCTTGGGCGAATAGGTCATCCGCGCCGGGCGCGACTTGCGCATCGCGGCGGGCTGCGGGCCTCGGCCAGCAGCGTCGTCCAGCGGAGTCGTCAGCAATCGGGCAATCAGTGCACTGTCAGCAGAAGCCATGTCTCAACCCATTTCGATACCGGCCGCTGACAGTGCTTCGCGCGCCAGCCCTTCGCGGTCCTCGGCTGTGCACATGACTGTTGCGGTCACCGTTACCGAAACTCCCATCTCGCGCAAGCCCTCTGCGTCGGCGGCGTCGCTTTCGTCGATCAGGATGTGGTCGAGCAGCCGGCGTAATGCGCGGCAATTGCGCGATTATCGCAGGTCGCGCCGAGTTCGCCGAGCAGCTTGGCAAGCGGGCCCTTGAGCGCCTTGCCGCCGACCAGCGGCGATACGGCGACGACCGGCACTCCGCGCGCCAGCAATCGCCTCGCGCACGCCGTCGACCGCCAGGATCGGATCGACGCTGAGGAAGGGGTTGGACGGGCAGACGATCACCGCCGCCAGATCGTCGCGCGCCAGCGCCTCGGCCAGGCCGGCGACGGCGCCGCCCCCGGCGTTCCGGCAAAGCGGATCGCGCGGACGGCCGGGCGGCATTGCTCGCGCACGAAATAGTGCTGGAAATCGATCCAGCCTTGCTCGGTTTCCACCTGCGTCCGCACCGGCGCATCGCTCATCGGCACGACCGCATGGGCGATACCCAGCGCACCGGTCAGCCGCGCGGTGACCTGTGACAGGCTCTCCCCCGCCCGCAGCCGCCAGCTGCGTGCCAGATGCATTGCCATGTCGCGGTCGCCGAGCTTGAACCACTGCGCCTCGCCAAGCCGCCCGAGCATCTCCATGGCCTGCCAGGATCTCGTCGGCAACCCCCCAGCCGCGCGCGGTGTCGTTCAGCCCGGCGAGGGCATAGACCACCGAATCGATGTCCGGGCAGATCGTCAGGCCGAGATGTTCGAAATCGTCGCCGGTGTTGACGGCGATGGTCAGCCGCTCGGGCGGCAGCACGGCGGCGAGCCCGGCGGCCAGCTTGGCCCCGCCGACACCGCCGGAAAGCGCGAGGATGTGGCCGCCGCTCACCGGAACATGTCCTCCGCCAGCGCCCTGAGCCCGCTGCGCCGCGCCGGGGCCATCGTCCGCCGAAACCCAGCGCCCGGCCCCGCGCACCAGTGCGGCCGGCGTTCCCTCCGCCCCCTCGCCCATGGCCAGCACCGCCATGGCGGCGATGCGCATCGGCGACGGCAATGACGGTGGCCTGCAGTGTCCGGCCGAACAGGTCCTGCCCGCGCCCGCGCCGGTCGTCGAGCACGGTCAGCCCCGCGCAGCCGATGGCCGTGCCGACCGTGCCGATCCGCCACGCCCGGCCAAGGCTGTCGGCGATCACCACCGCCAGGCATAACGCCGCACAGCCCGGCGAGTTCGGCGCGGATGGCTCGCTGCGCTGGCATCGGGATCGAGCGGCCACAGCAGCACCGTGCCGTCCTCGCCGCCCTCGACATTCGAAGCGTCGATCCCGGCATTGGCGAGGACATGGCCGCAGCGGTGCCGGGCGATGATCGCCGCCGGCGTTGCGCGGAGTATTTCGCTGCTCTCGTCGAGGATCAGTTGCGCCATCGCCGGCTGCCCGCCCGGTGGCCTCGGCAAGCTGCCGCGCTGCCGTCGCCCGGAGTAACATCCGCCAGCCGCACCAGCCTGCCCTCACGCCTTGGAGACGATCTTCTGGGCAACGACGATGACGTCACCCCCGTTCAATGCCTCACCCTCGCGCGAAATCGCCGCCGCGATTTCTGCGGCAACGCTCATTCCGGGCGCGAACAGTGGCATCCCGCGCAGCACCGCGACTGTCAAACCTGCCTGCCCTTCCATACGCCTTGCCCGCTTCCCGATGCTTCGCCGCCAGTCGCGACAATTGTGTTGCCTGATGTCCTGCTCGCGCTATCGGCATTGCATTGCGATTGGCAACGACTGAATCACGGGAGAACGAGCGCCATGGCGTCTATCGCGGTTATTGGCGGGACGGGAAATCTCGGCAAAGGCATCGCCCGGCGACTGGCCAAGGCGGGACATCAGGTCGCAATCGGCTCGCGCACGGCAGACAAGGCCAAGCTGGCCGCCGATGCGCTCGGCTGCAGCGGCTATGGCGAAAACAGCGATGTGGCGCGGGGCAAGGACGTGGTGATCGTCACGGTTCCCTATGAATCGCAGCAAGCCACGCTCAGGCAGATCGCGCCGCATGTCGGCAGTGCCATCGTCGTCGATACCACCGTGCCGCTGGTGCCGCCCAAGGTGATGCGGGTGCAGCTTCCCGCCGCCGGCAGCGCCGCATTGGAAGCGCGCGAGCATCTAGGCCCCGATGTGCGGCTGGTAACATCATTTCACAATGTCGCCGCCCATATCCTTGAAACCGATCATAAAGTCGAATGCGACGTGCTGGTGTTCAGCGACGATGTCGAGGCGCGCAAGACCATCGTTGCGCTGATCGCCGACATGGACATGCGCGGGCTTTCGGGCGGCGCGCTGGCCAATTCGGCGGCGGCAGAGGCGCTGACCTCGATCCTGATCTACATGAACAAGACCTATTCCGCCGACGGTGCCGGCATCCGGTTTACCAATCTGACCACGGCGCCTGCCATTCCGTGAACTGCTGGCTCGTCATCCCGATCAAACCGACCTTGCGGGCAAAATCGCGGCTTGCCGAGGTTCTCGATCCAGTTGAACGGGCAGCTCTGGTCGCAGCGATGCTGCGCCATGTGGTCCGGGTCGCACAGGCGGCAAGCCATGTCCGGCAGGTCGCCCTGCTCGGCCCCTCGCGCCTGGGCATGGCGGAGGATATTCCCTTGCTGGCCGATCCGGGTACCGGACTCAATCCGGCCTTGCAGTCGGTTATGGCCGCAATGGCCCGCGAAGGAGCAGACCGCCTGATCGTGCTGTTCGCCGACCTGCCCAAGCTCAAGGCGCAGGATGTGGAACTGCTTGCCAGTGCCCCGCCAGGCACCGTCGCCATCGCGCCCGACCGCCACGGCACCGGCACCAACGCGCTTTCCCTGCCCCTTCCCGAGGCGCAGGGCTTTACCTTCGCCTTCGGGCCGGACAGCTTCGCGCTGCATCATGCCGAGGCGGAGCGGCTGGGTATAAATCTCGAAGTGATCCACAGCCAGGGACTGGCGCGCGACATCGATGTGCCCGAGGATTTGCCGGATGTGGCGGGGCTGATCGGTGAGTTAAGATAAAACGGAGAGATTGGGACCATGGATGCCAGCGATATCGACCTGACCGGTCAGGTTGCATTCGTCACCGGCGGCGGCGGCGGCATCGGGCGCGCCATCGCGCTGTGCATGGCCGACATGGGCGCGGATGTGGCAATCGTCGACAATATCCCGGAACGCTGCGAGGAAGTCGCGGCACGCATCGAGGAACGCGGTAGGCGTGTGCTGACCTTTCCGGTCAATGTCATGGACGTAGAGGCTCTGCAGCAGGCGGTCAGCGAAACCGGCGCGCATTTCGGAAGGCTCGACATCCTCGTCAACAATGCCGGCGGCGTCACCCGGCGCAATTTCGTCGATCTGCAGGAAAAGAACTGGCGGCGGCACATCGACCTTAATCTGGTCAGCAACCTCGCTGCAACGCAGAGCGCGATACCGCTGATGATCGCGGGGCAGCGTGGCGGCTCGATCATCAATGTCTCGAGCATCGAAGGCGCGCGCGCCGCGCCCGGCTATGCGGTCTATGCCGCCTGCAAGGCCGGGATCAACAACCTCACCCGCACGCTGGCGCTGGAACTGGCCGAGCACGGTATCCGGGTGAACACCATCTCGCCGGATTACACCGAAACCCCCGGCACCCGCGGCAACTTCACCGGCCCGGTGGACCGCTCCAAGTGGTACAAGCCGGGACCGAGCGCACAGGCGTCGATCCGCAGCCGGATTCCGCTGGAACGCTGCGGCATCGACGAGGAATGCGGGCGCGCGGCGGTGTTCCTGGCCTCGCGCATGGCCAGCTATGTCACCGGGATCATCATGCCCGTCGATGGCGGCAGCTGGGCCTCCAGCGGCTGGGCCCGCGACAGCAAGAATAACTGGAACCTCCCGCCCGAAGTCACCGATTGAAGCTGCCCCGGTTGTTTCGCCATTGCGAGGAGCATGGCGACGAAGCAACCCAGAGTAGCGCACAGATTACTGGATTGCTTCGCTACTTTCAATGACGAATGGTTTTTGGATCAACTTGCGTTTAATCTGAATCAAACTTCAAATTTCCGCTCATCCTGAGCTTGTCGAAGGACCCTCGTGCTCCGGTGAGTTCACCGTAACAACCCTGTGCTTCGACAAGCTCAGCATGAGCGGGTCTGGTGCAGATTAAGCGCAACCCGCTCTAGAAAATGATTGAATTCACAGTTTCACAGGATCCAAGCCATGCCTTTCACCCTCAGCCTGACCCTGCCCACCGATCATATTGAGCTTACCGAGGAATTCGTCACCCAGCAGGCGGTGACCGAGCTGGCCCAGGCAGCGGAAGCGGCCGGGTTCTGGTCGGCAACGGTGACGGATCACCCGATCCCCTCCTATCGCTGGCTGGACAGCGGCGGCCACTATGCGCAGGATCCCTTCGTGGTGCTGGCGATGGTCGGCGCGGTGACGACGAAGCTTCGGCTTCAGACCAACATCGTCGTGCTGCCCTATCGCAATCCCTTCATCACCGCGCGCATGGTTTCCTCGCTCGATGTCTTTACCGGCGGGCGCGTCGTTTTCGGGATGGGCGCGGGCTATCTCAAGCCCGAGTTCAAGGCGCTCGGCGTCGATTTTGACACCCGCAACGATCTCATGGACGAATATATCCGCGCGATGAAACTGGCCTGGACCGGCGAGGATTTCGCCTTCGAGGGCACCGGCTATACCGCGGTCGGCAACCGCATGCTGCCCGCTCCGATCCAGAAACCGCACCCGCCACTGCTGATCGGCGGCAACAGCAAGCGCGCGCTGCGCCGCTGCGCTGAATTCGGCGATGCCTGGCATCCGTTCTTCGTGCCCAAGATGGTCTCCGATACCGCCCGCACCGCCAATATCTCGGGCGACGACGAATTGCGCGCGGCGATCGATTATCTGTTCGAACACTGCGACAAGATCGGCCGCACCGACCGGCCGGACATCATCCTGTCCAGCACCTTCATGATCAAGCGCGGCTTCAGCGCGCAAGAAGCGCTCGACAATTACGCGCGGCTCAAGGGCTTCGGCGCCTGCGGATCGGGGGCAAGCATCGACGTCGATACCCGCGCCGAATGGTGCGACCTCGCCCGGCAGTTCGGCGAGGACGTGATCGCCAGGCTCGATTAAAGCGTTGAGCTTATTCCGGGCCAGACCCGCTCATGCTGAGCTTGTCGAAGTACAGGGTTGTTACGTTAAGTTGGCCGGGCACGAGGGTCCTTCGACAAGCTCAGGATGAGCGGAATTTTTAGGCTTCGCTTCAGATATTTCGCAGCCTGATTCAGCGGCTGGCAAGGGGTAACTTCAGGGATGACACAGGCGCCAGCCTCTGCCGGAGCCGAATGGCAGGCGCATTGGAAGATCGTGCTCTCGGGCATGATCGGCATGTCGTTCTATGCGATGCTGACCTACCACTTCGGTCTGTTTATCGAACCGCTGCAGAAGGAGTTCGGCTGGAGCCGCGCCAGCATCTCGCTCGGCCTGACGATCTATACGGTCAGCGCGGTGTTTCTGGGACCCGTCATCGGCGCCCTTATCGACCGGTTCGGATCGCGGAAAATCGGCATCCTTGGCCTGGCGGGAACCTCGCTTACCCTGGCTGCATTGGGGTTCACCAATGGTTCGCTGATCCAGTGGTATCTGCTGTGGCTGGGGATTGCCGTGACAGCGCTGGGGGTCAAATCGACGGTGTGGGGCGCTGCGGTTTCCAGCCTGTTCACCACCAGCCGCAGCCTGGCGCTGTCGCTGACGCTAACCGGATCGGCCATAGCCCAGTTTTGCTCGCCGCTGATCGCCAACTGGCTGATCGCCGAACGGGGCTGGCGTGCGGCCTATCAGTGGATCGGCCTCGGCTGGGGCGGACTTGCGCTGGTGCTGGTGGTGTTCTTCTTTTTCGATGCCCATGACCGAAAGGCGAGTGCCGCCGCCGGATCGGTGCCGGTCTCGTCGCTTGGCGGGTTAACGGTCGGCCAGGCTATAAGAAGTTCGCAGATCATCCGCATCGCCCTGGCCAATGTGCTGATGGCAACGCTCGGCTCCGGGGTTGCGGTGCACATGGTGCCGATGCTGTCCCAGACCGGGGTTGACCGCACCACCGCGGCCGCGATTGCCGGTACTGCCGGGCTTTCGGGCATTGCCGGCAAGCTGGTGACCGGCTGGCTGATGGATCGTTATCAGGGCAATGTCATTCCGGTCAGCAGCTTCGCGATGGGCGCGCTGGGCTATTTTCTGCTTCTCGATACGCTGGATTCCGTCACCGCGCTGTTCCTGGCTGCGACGATCCTTGGCTATTCAGGGGGAGCCGGACTTCAGGTGACGACCTATCTCACCTGCCGCTACGGCGGACTGCGCAATTTCGGCAAGATCTATGCTACCATGGGCAGCATGATGATGCTCGGCACCTCGCTGGGGCCGTGGATTGCCGGCACCATTTTCGACCAGACCGGCGGCTATCAGCTGCTGCTTTACATGACGATACCGGTGGCGCTGACCGGGGCCGCGATGTTCTTCGGGCTTGGCCCCTATCCGGAATTCCGGGACAGCGACGGCCTGCCCCCGCAATCGACCCAGCCCGCGCACTGATCGCGTAGACCGGATGACAGGAGAAAAGTACGCTTAACCTGAACCAGACCCGCTCATGCTGTGCTTGTCGAGCCGAAGGCGACCAAAGGTCAACCACTGGGTTGTTACGGTGATGTCTCCGGAGCACGAGGGTCCTTTGACAAGCTCAGGATGAGCGGAATTTTGAGACACAGTCGGCATGATACAACTCGGCCATCAAGCCCCCGCTATCGCCGCATGGAAAGCCTTCACCGCCGCCACTTCATCCCCGCCCCACACCGCGCCTGCAACCGCGAGAAAATCCGCGCCCGCCTGCACCAGCGGACCGCAGTTTTCCGGCGTGATCCCGCCGATGGCGACGCAAGGCAGCTCGAAGATACTCTGCCACCACTCCAGGAGTTCCGGCTCGGCGTGGTGTTCGACCTGCTTGGTGACGGTCGGGAAAAAGGCTCCGAAGGCGACGTAATCCGCCCCCGCCTCGCCGGCGTCCATGGCAAGGTGGCGGCTATTGTGGCAGGTGACGCCGATCTGGGCATCGCGGCCAAGCCGGGCGCGTGCGTCCGCGACTTCGCCGTCGCCTTGCCCCAGATGCACGCCGTCGGCACCGAGACGTCTGGCAAGCGCAATTGAATCATTGACGATAAACGCCACCTCGCGGTCCGCGCAGATGCGTTGCAACGGTTCGGCCAGCGTCGCCGCGGCGTGCTCGTCGATGCCCTTGACCCGAAACTGGAACGCCGCAACCGGCCCGGCATCGAGTGCGCGGGCGAGGCGTTCGGGAAAGGCCCCGCCCACATCGAGCGGCGAGATCAGGTAGAGTTGGCAATCGGCAGTGTCGGTCATGGCGCTGCTTTAGACACGGCAGGGGCCTGCGGCAATGTCGCTGGAGCCGATGTGCTTCCGGCGACCGGGAACTTCGCGATGAAATCAGAGTTATAGCAGGATGAAACACGCACTCCTCCTGCTCGCCCCGCTGGCCTTGTCAGCATGTGCAACCTTCGATGGCCGCGACGGCGATCGAGTCGGCTCCGCCCGGTTCGGCGAAGTCGTCCGACTCGACGGACTTCGCGTCACCCCGCTCGAACTGCTCGAAGACAGCCGCTGTCCGGTCGATGTCCAATGCGTTCGCGCCGGGGATGTGCGCATAACCGCACGCATCCGCCATGACGGCAACGCAGACGTACGCGAGCTGATCCTCGCCGGCCAATCAGCGTCGATGGCCGCGATCTGCAACTCATCCAGGTTCGCCCGGAACGCCGCTCCGACCGCACGATAAGGCGCGGCGAATATCGCTTCACCTTTGAAGTCAGGTAGCAGGCTCAAGCCATTTACATAACGCGTGAATTATAAGCCCATTGCAGCAGCGCCTGGCGCTGGCGGGGGCGGCAGAACGGATCGCCGGGCTCACAGAATTTGCGCAGCTGGGCGGCGTGCCGGGCGAAATTGCGCCAGCGACCGATCTGCCGCGCGTCGTCCTCGTGCCGCCGCCCCATGAAATAGCGGCAATACCATTGGAACCAGCCGCGCGGATCGTCGGGATGCAGCCAGCCCTTGCGTCGCCATTCCGCGAGCGACTGACCTGCAAGCACGCCGAAGTGGTTGCAGCCTTTGTCGGATCGTTGTGTTGAGAGTTTCGCGTTCTCGAACCATTCCGCCGGAAACTCGTCGCGGCAATCGGTCAGATACTTGCCCCCGAACACCCCGAGTTCGAGCATTTCGGCAGGGGTCAGCTGGGGCTGGAAGCGCGGATCGAAGTCTCCGCCTTCCGTGGCCGTCAACTGGTAGCGGTAGCCGCGCTGCATCCGGTCATTGACCCTGACCCAGCGCGGCTGCACGCCTTATTCCTTGCCCTTGTAAATCTTCACCAGCTTGTCGAGCATCTTCGAGCGCCTCGTCGCGCGGGCGCTGGAAGGTGTTGCGGCCGATGATCGAGCCGTTGCCGCCGCCATCGCGGATGTCGCGCGCGTCCTGATAGACAGCATCGGCGCCCTTGGCCGCGCCGCCCGAGAACACGACGATGCGGCGGCCGTTGAAGCAGCTCTTGACGACATGGGCGACCCGCTTGGCCTGGGTCGAGCTGTCGAAGCCTTCGTAGCTCTTCTTGGCGTCGGCCTGTTCGATATGGTCGCTGGGCAGCTTGACCTTGATGATATGCGCCCCCAGCAGCGCCGCCATATGCGCGGCATAGGCGCCGACATCGAGCGCCAGCTCGCCCGACTTGGGCAGATTGCCGCCGCGCGGATAGGACCAGATCACCGTCGCGATGCCGACCGATGCGGCTTCGGCGCGCATTTCGCGGATCTCTTCCATCATGTCGAAGCAGTCGTCGCTGCCCGGATAGATGGTGAAGCCGATCGCCGAGCAGCCGAGCCGCAGCGCATCGTCAACCCCGCCGGTCAGCGCCTGGTTGGCTCCGCCCGCCCAGCTGTTCGAGCTGTTGACCTTGAGGATCGTCGGGATCTGGCCGGCGAAGGTATCGGCCCCGGCCTCGATCATGCCAAGCGGCGCGGCAAAGGCGGAAAGCCCTGCGTCGATGGCGATCTGGTAGTGGTAATGCGGATCGTAGGCCGGTGCGTTGACCGAAAAGCTGCGCGCCGGACCGTGCTCGAAGCCCTGATCGACCGGCAGGATCACCAGCTTGCCGGTGCCACCCAGCTTGCCCTGCATCAGGATGCGGTGAAGATTGGCCTTCACCCCGGGATTGTCGGATTCGTAATGGCTGAGGATCTTCTGGACGGTCTTGGTGGTCATGCTTGCTCTCTCTTGTCGAAATCGGCGGCGAGGGGTCTTGTCGAGCGCATGGCCTCTCGCAACCGTGTGAACCATAACTGTTAATTCATGCCCGTAGCGCCGCGACTCCCGGCAGCTCGCGACCTTCCATCCATTCGAGGAAAGCGCCGCCAGCGGTTGAAACATAGGAGAAATCGCCGGATACACCCGCATGGTTCAGCGCTGCGACAGTATCCCCGCCGCCCGCCACCGAAACCAGCGACCTTTCGCGGCTGAGTGCCGCCGCAGTCTTTGCCAGCGCTACCGTGGCCTTGTCGAAAGGCGCGGTCTCGAAGGCCCCGAGCGGGCCGTTCCACACCAGCGTGCGGCAGGTCTTGAGCACATCGGCCAAGGCCTCGACCGCCGCAGGGCCAAGATCGAGGATCATTTCGTCCGCAGCCACTTCATGAACATTGCAGGTCCGCAGACTTGCCGGATTGGCGGCAAATTCCTTGGCCACCACGACGTCATAGGGCAGATGCACCGTGCAGCCAGCTTTGTCCGCCGCGCCCAGGATTTCCAGGGCGGTTGCCGCCAGATCGTGCTCGCACAGCGACTTGCCGACATCGACGCCTTTGGCGGCCAGGAAGGTATTGGCCATGCCGCCGCCGATGATCAGATGATCGACCTGGCCGACCAGATGCCTCAGCACATCGAGCTTGGATGAAACCTTGGCCCCGCCGACCACTGCCACCACCGGGCGCTCCGGCTTGCCCAGCGCCTTTTCCAGCGCTTCGAGTTCGGCCTGCATCGACCGGCCGGCATAGGCGGGGAGCACATGCGCGAGGCCCTCGGTGGTGGCGTGGGCGCGGTGCGCGGCGGAGAAGGCATCGTTGACGTAGAAGTCGGCATTGGCAGCGATGGCCCTGGCCAGTTCCGGATCGTTGGCTTCCTCGCCCTTCCAGAAGCGGGTGTTTTCGAGAATGGCAATGTCGCCGGCGCGCAGGATGCCGATCGTCTGCGCGACAATGTCTCCCGCCACTTCAGGGCAGAACATCACTTCGCGGCCCAGCACATCCTGTACCGCGCCGACGACCATGCTCAGCGACATGGTCGATGCCCGCTCACCCTTGGGACGGCCGAAATGGGCGAGCAGCAGCACTTTCGCGCCCTTGTCGGCCAGTTCGAGAATGGTCGGCAGCGCCGCGCGGATGCGGGTGTTATCAGTAACCGCCCCGTCCTGCATCGGCAGGTTGAGATCGACGCGGACGAGGGCTACCTTTCCGGTAACTTCTCCGAGATCGTCAAGCGTGCGGAACTTTGGCATGTTGGTTCCTTGATTCCCCTCCCGCTTGCGGGAGGGGTTAGGGGTGGGTGAGTCGGAGCGTGGCGCTTGGCCGCCACTGACCCACCCCCGCCCCCTCCCGCAAGCGGGAGGGGAGAGAATCACAGCAGCTTGCCCATCGCCCCGGCCGTATCGACCATGCGGTTGGAGAAGCCCCATTCGTTGTCGTACCACGAAGCGACGCGCACCAATTTGCCTTCCAGCACCGACGTCTCAAGGCCGTCGATGGTCGAAGAGTGCGGATCGTGGTTGAAATCGATCGAGACCAGCGGCTCCTCAGTATAGGCGAGAATACCTTTCATCGGACCTTCCGCGGCTGCCTTCAGCAGGGCGTTGACCTCTTCCTTCGTGGTCTCGCGCTTCGGGGTGAAAGTCAGGTCGACGATCGACACGTTAGGCGTCGGCACGCGGATCGCGGTACCGTCGAGCTTGCCCTTCAGTTCGGGCAGAACCTCGCCCACCGCGCGGGCAGCACCGGTGGTGGTGGGGATCATCGACATGGCAGCGGCACGGGCGCGGCGCGGATCTTCGTGGATCTGGTCGAGGATCTTCTGGTCGTTGGTATAGGCGTGGATGGTGGTCATCAGCCCGCGCTCGATGCCGATGGCGTCGTTGAGCACCTTGGCGAAGGGGGCCAGGCAATTGGTGGTGCAGCTGGCGTTGGAGACGATCTTGTGATCGGCGGTGAGCTTTTCGTGGTTGACCCCGTAGACCACCGTCAGATCGACTTCCTTGCCCGGCGCCGAGATCAGCACCCGCCTGGCGCCGGCATCGAGATGCTTCTGGCCGCCGGCGCGGCTGGCGAAGAAACCGGTGCATTCCAGCGCAATGTCGATGCCATGGGCCTTGTGCGGCAGGTTGGCGGGATCGCGCTCGGCGGTGACGTGAACGCGCTTACCGTTGATGATCAGATCGTTGCCATCGACCTCAACCGTGCCGCTGAACGGCCCGTGGACGGAATC
This sequence comes from uncultured Alphaproteobacteria bacterium, assembly GCA_963791765.1. Classification (GTDB taxonomy): domain Bacteria; phylum Pseudomonadota; class Alphaproteobacteria; order Sphingomonadales; family Sphingomonadaceae; genus Novosphingobium. The sequence continues at coordinate 300,413 of CAWBTL010000001.1, read as the reverse complement.
GCGCTTGAACAGCAGGGCGTTGGCCTTGGCATCGGCGAGATCGTTGATCGAGACCAGTTCGAGCCCGCAATCGGGCCGCTCGATGATAGCGCGCGCAATATTGCGTCCGATGCGTCCGAATCCGTTGATTGCAACCTTGGTCGCCATGTGAAGAGCTCCTTCTAGATACCTAGTTTAGATTTGATTTTTGGCACTATTGCGTCAGCCGTGAAGCCGAAATGCCGGAACAGGTCATTGTCCGGTGCAGATGCGCCGAACGTGTCGATACCGATGGTCAGCCCGTCGCGGCCGGTATATTTGTGCCAGCCCATGGTCGTGCCCGCTTCGATCGAGACAATAAGGAGATCGTCGTCATCGGGGATCAGGCTGTCGCGGTAATCGGCGTCCTGGGCCTCGAACAGCTCCCAGCAGGGCATCGAGATGACGTCAACGCCCACATCCTCACGCTCCAGCACCTCGGCCACTTCGCAGGCCAGCTGGACCTCGGAGCCGGTGGCCAGCAGCACCACCTTGAGTTCGGCCTCCGACGAGATCAGCCGGTAGGCCCCGCGCAGGCAGAGGTTTTCCTCGGGATCGTCGCGCAAGGCGGGAAGGTTCTGGCGGCTCAGCGCCAGCACCGAGGGGCCGTTGCGGCGCTTCAGCGCCAGTTCCCAGCACTCGGCGGTTTCCATCGCGTCGGCCGGACGGAATACCCACAAACCCGGGATCGCACGCAGCGAGGCGACATGCTCGATCGGCTGATGGGTCGGACCATCCTCGCCCAGGCCGATGCTGTCGTGCGTCAGCACATAGATCGCCTGCGCCTGCTGGAGCGCGGAAAGGCGGATGGCGTTGCGGCAATAGTCGCTGAACACCAGGAATGTGCCGCCATAGGGGATCACCCCGCCGTGCAGCGCCATGCCGTTCATCGCCGCCGCCATGCCAAACTCGCGGATGCCGTAATAGACATAGCGGCCCGAATAGTCGGCGGCGGTCAGCGGCCCGGTGGAGGCGGTCCTGGTGTTGTTCGATCCGGTGAGATCGGCCGATCCGCCGATCATCGCCAGCACCGCCGCCGTTAGCACGCCCAGCGCATTCTCGCTCGATTTGCGGGTGGCCAGCTTGGGCATGTCCTCGGCCAGCTTGTCGCGATAGGCGTCCCAGCCCTTGAGAGCCGGAAGTTCGCCGGCCATGCGTGCGGAAAATTCCTTGCCACGCGGATCACTTGACAGCCGTTTTTGCCAATCAGTATGAGCTGCTGCGCCTGTCGCGCCCAGCCCGCGCCAGTCCGCCAGGATGTCGGCGGGAATCTCGAAAGCCGGAGCGGTCCAGCCCAGCGCTTCGCGGGTCGCCGCCACTTCCTCGGCCCCCAGCGCCGCGCCGTGGACAGAGTGGCTGCCCTGCTTGTTCGGCGCGCCCTTGCCGATAATGGTGCGGCAGGCGATCAGCGAGGGCCGTTCGTCAGCCAGTGCGGCAGCCATCGCGCGCTCGATATCGGCGGGATCGTGGCCGTCGCAGGCCTCGGTGTGCCAGCCGGTGGCGCGGAAGCGGGCGGGGATATCCTCGCTGGTGGAAAGATCGGTGCCGCCGTCGATGGTGATGCGGTTGTCGTCCCACAGCACGATCATCCGGCCCAGCTTGAGGTGCCCGGCCAGCCCGATCGCCTCATGGTTGACGCCCTCCATCAGGCAGCCGTCGCCCGCGACCACCCATGTGCGGTGATCGACCAGCGCGTCGCCATAGGTGGCGTTGAGGTGCCGTTCGGCCAGGGCCATGCCCACCGCCATCGCCAGCCCCTGCCCCAGCGGCCCGGTGGTGGATTCGACGCCTTCAAGCTCGTGGTTTTCGGGATGACCCGCACAGGGACTGCCGAGCTGCCGGAACCCGCGGATGTCATCCATCGTCGGGCGGGCATAGCCGGTGAGATGCAGCAGCGAGTAGATCAGCATCGAGCCGTGCCCGGCCGACAGCACGAAGCGGTCGCGGTCGGGCCATTTCGGTCCGGCCGGATCGAATTTCAGGAACTTCGAATAAAGCACCGCCGCGACATCGGCCATGCCCATCGGCATGCCGGGATGGCCGCTGTTCGCTGCCTGAACCGCATCCATCGACAGCGCGCGGATGGCATTGGCCATGGGCCCCAGACGGGCAGGTGACAGGCTCATCAGGGAAACTCCCGGAATTGGCGGGGTTGCAGCTACGATTCGGATGCCGCTCCCTTTAGGGAGAGGCCGCGCGCCGTCAAGCGCACCGGCCCGTTCAATGCGTCGCAAAGCTGGGGAAATGCCTAGGTTTAGTCACAGATATCTACCCCAATATCTTGCATGACAGCGTTTTTGCGCTAGCCAACCCTCATGGCCGAAGACCCGAACGAAGCGGCGCTTGCCCGTATCGATGCAGCCCTCGCGCGAATCGAGGCGGTGGCAGCGCGCCCGCGTCTGGACGATCCGCAGCTTGAAGCCCGGCACGAAAGGCTGCGCGCGGCAGTCACCCAATCGCTGCGCGATCTGGATGAATTGATCGGGAATTCCGGGTCATGAGCAACGTCAACCTCTCGATCGGCGGACGCAGCTTCGCGGTTGCCTGCGCCGAGGGCGAGGAGGCCCACGTCAGCGGGCTTGGCCAGATGATCAACGCCAAGCTGTCCGAAATGGGCGACATCGCCGCGCAAAGCGAATCGCGGATGCTGCTGTTTGCGGCGCTGCTGCTGGCCGACGAACTGCACGAGGCCAACCGGTCGGAGAAAGCGCCCGTCTCGTCGCGCCTCGACGCCTACCGCTTCGAGGCCTTGGCCGATAAACTCGAAAAACTTGCCGCACGACTTGAGGGTTAAGCCCGGAGCGCCTATCTATGCAGACGACGGGTTCTGCCCGGCACGCGCCGTTCGAACATCCCTGAGGCTATAAGCAATCCTAGGGGGCTGTCTCTGGTCGGACCCTGGTCCGGCACATATGGTCCCCACCTGACGTTACGCGTCAGTGGATTTCCCGGCAACGACCCATGGTGGGCCCGTCACCCTCCTTCCCTTACCTCCCGTGAGGACCTGCGTGGACGAAAAGCACATGCTGCGCGGTGAATTGCGGCGACGGCGCAGCGAATTTGTCGCCGCGCTGCCCGATGCGACGCGCGGCCTGCTGTTCCTGCGCCCGCCCGCCCCGGTGGCGGCGCTGGTGCCCCAGAGGGCCTGCGTCGGCCTCTATCATGCTGCCGGATCGGAAGCGCCGACGCTGTCCTATGCCAAGTGGCTCCATGAAAACGGCAGATCCCTTGCCCTGCCATGGTTTGGCACCCGCGGCAGTGCCATGCAGTTCCGGGCGTGGAGCGATCCCTATGACGATGCCGAACTCGACGTCGGACCCTATGGCCTGCTGCAACCCCGCGCCAACGCCCGCGAAGTAGCGCCGCAAGTCGCCTTTGTCCCGATGGTGGGCTTTACCGCGCGCGGCGACCGGCTGGGTCAGGGCGGAGGCCATTACGACCGCTGGCTTGCCGCGAATCCCAGGGTAGTGGCGATAGGCCTCGCCTGGGACTGCCAGCTGAGCGATGCCATGCCGGTCGAGCCGCACGACCGGCGAATGCGCGCCGTGGTCACTCCGACGCGGATATACGAGGGACAGGGCTGATGCGCCGTGAGCCAAGCTGGCGGATACCGGCAGGGGTGCTGGCGCTGGTCGCGGCGCTGGCCGCCTATGGCATCTTGATCGCGCATTTCATCGCGCCGCTGATCGGCGAATGGCCCGCGCTGGGCCAGTTGCCGGTCTATGTGGTGCTGGGCGTGGCCTGGCTGCTGCCGCTGCGCCGGTTCCTGATCTGGATGGAAACCGGGCGCTGGGGATGACGCCAAAACTGGGTCGAAACTGGGCCAAAATCGGGGGGAAAGTTCCCCGAGTGGCGCGAGTGACGGGACTCGAACCCGCGACCTTCGGCGTGACAGGCCGACGCTCTAACCAACTGAGCTACACCCGCGCATTCCTCGGGGAGCCGCGCCACTAAGCCAGCACGCCGGGGCTGTCAACCGCCATCAAGGGGTCATATTTCACCTGAGCCGGACGCCCCGCATGGCCCTTTCCACGCCGTTAACCAAACCTTCGCCACTCGCTGCGATAATCGCCCCGACCGTCCGCCAATGGACGCAAATGAGGGCTTCCAGACGTGAATTTCCGCCACATTACCGGCCGCATCCTTTCGATTTCTGCGGTTACGTTGGGCTCCTTTGCCATGCCGGCGCTGGCCGCGCCTGTCGTATCGCTGGGCAGCGCAGTCTATGTCGAGCGTGTCGAAGAGGGCAATCTGCGCCGCCTCGAGCCCGCCAGCCGCCTCAGCCGCGGCGACCGGGTGGTCACTGTCGTCAGCTGGCAGCGCATGGGCGCAGGCGGCAGCTTTACCGTCACCAACCCGCTGCCGCGCGCAGTTGCCTACCAGGCCAGCGCGCGCGCGGACGAGCAGGTTTCCGTCGATGGCGGGCGCAGCTGGGGAACCCTTGGCGCGCTGCGCATCGGCAGCCGGTTGGCCACGCCCGAAGACGTCACCCACATCCGCTGGCGTATCCCGGCCGGGCACGCCGCCGCTGGCAGCGGCCACATCGCCTATAGCGGGATCGTGCGCTAGCAGTCCTGATACTTCCAGTAGCGTTTCTTGCCTTCGGCCAGCCACTCGGCCGACTGGGCAATGCGCTGCGTACGTGTTTCTGCGCGTTTGGCCCCAGTCACCCATTCAAGATAATCGCGCCGCTGAGCGGCAGTCAGCGTATCAAAAAAAACGCTGGCCTTGGGAGAAAGCGCCGCCGCGAAATCCTCCGGCACCGGGAGCTCAGCCTTGGGAATACGTGCGGCAGGCCGTTTTTCGCCCGAGCGAATACGGTCAGCGCGGGCCAGCAGCAGTTCGCGCAATACATCGTCCGGGGGCAGGTCTGCCATTGTCCGGATCTTGCCGAAATGGCCCATACCCTCGCCGCCGCGATCCCCTGCATCCTCGACGATGAAGGCACAATGCGCCTTGAACGAACCGATGCCGCACAGGTTCTTATTGCCAAGCATGAAATGCGGCATGCCCCATTTGATCGTCTCGACGGCCTCGGGCGCGGTTGCGTGGACCAGCGCGCGCAGGTGCTCCATGATCGGGCGGGCGAACGGCTGCGCATCCGCGATGAAGCTGTCGACACGGGGATCGCGCATTTCGGCCTCCTAGCCTGCCAGCAGCAGCATCGGCGCTTCGAGCAGCCGTTTGACCGCCTGGACATAACTGGCCGCATCCCAGCCATCGACGACGCGGTGGTCGCAGCTGATCGACACGTTCATCAGCTTGCGCTTTTCGATGCGCTCGCCGCCTGAACCGTCGGGCATGAAGACCGGCCGCTCGACAATCCGGTTGGGGCCGATGATCGCGACTTCGGGGCGGTTGATGACCGGGGTGGTGGCAATCCCGCCCAGCGGCCCGAGCGAAGTGACGGTCAGAGTCGATCCGGTCAATTCTTCGGACTTTGCTGTCCCGCTGCGCGCCGTCTCTGCAAGTCGGACGATTTCGGCCGCCAGCTGCCAGATACTTTGCGCCTGCGCATCGCGGATCACCGGCACCATCAGCCCGCCATCGGTCTGCGCGGCAATGCCGAGATGGACGGAATTGTAGCGCGTCACCACGCCTGCGCCGTCGTCGTAGCGGGCGTTGATCATCGGGTAATCGGGCAGCGCGGCGCAGATCGCCTTGATCAGCAGCGGCAGCAGTGTCAGGCGCGGGCGTTCGCCACGAATGAGGTTGAGCTCGCCGCGCAAGCCTTCCAGCGCAGTAACGTCGCATTCCTCGACATAGGAGAAATGCGGAATGTGGCGCTTGGACGCGGCCATGTTCTCGGCAATGCGCCGGCGCAGGCCGATGACCCTGACCTGCTCGCCCGCGCCGGGGAGCAATTCGACGAGACGTTTATCCTCAACCTTATCCACAGTTTCGCCCACAGGCGTGCGTGCGATGAGGAAAGCGTCGAGATCGGCGTGGGCAATGCGACCCGCGCTGCCGGCGCGGACTTTGGCGAGGTCGATGTTGAGCGATCTTGCGCGTGCACGTACGGCCGGTGAGGCGAGGACTTTCGAGTGCCGGGCCGACGTCAGCGACTGTGCTTCGACAAGCTCAGCACGAGCGGGCATGGGGGTGGTGGGGAGAGGTGTTTGGGCCGAGTGCCTTGCCTCGCTCTCGACGAAAGCCGGATCAGTCTCGCTCGCCCCCTTCTCCAAACCCCCCTCATCCTGAGCTTGTCGAAGGATCGAAGGCCCCCCGCTGCCCTCGCCGCCCTCACCTTCCCCTTCAATCTCGATCACCACCAGCGCCGAGCCGATGGCGATGACATCGCCCGCCTCGCCCGCAACTTCGATCACCGTGCCCGAGACCGGGCTTTCCATCTCGACCGTGGCTTTGTCGGTCATGACGTCGGCAAGGCGGCCGTCTTCCTCGATGCGGTCGCCGACCTTGACGTGCCAGGCGACGATCTCCGCCTCGGCAATGCCCTCGCCGATATCCGGCAGTCTGAAGGTGAAGCGGCCCATGTCCTCAGCCCGCCAGCAGCCGGTCAACCGCCTCGCCGATGCGGACGGGACCGGGGAAATAGGCCCATTCGAGGCTGTGCGGATAGGGCGTATCGAAGCCGGTGACACGCTCGATCGGGGCTTCGAGGTGGTAGAAGCAGCGTTCCTGGACCAGCGCTGCCAGCTCGGCGCCAAAGCCCGAAGTGCGCGTCGCTTCGTGTATCACCAGACATCTGCCGGTCTTTTGCACAGACTTTTCCACAGCCTCGATATCGATCGGCACCAGTGTGCGCAGGTCGATGATCTCGGCATCGACGCCCTTTTCGGCCAGCACTGCCTCTGCGACATGGATCATCGTGCCATAGGCCAGCACCGTCAGCGCCGCGCCTTCGCGCACGATCCGTGCCTTGCCGAGCGGGATCGAATAATAGCCCTCGGGCACCACGCCCCCGGGATGCTTGCTCCACGGCTCGACAGGCTTGTCGTAATAGCCGCTGAAGGGGCCGTTATAGATGCGCTTGGGCTCGAAGAAGATGACCGGGTCATTATCCTCGATCGCCGCGATCAGCAGGCCCTTGGCATCGTGCGGGGTGGAGGGGATCACCGTCTTGAGCCCGGCGACATGGGTGAACAGCGCCTCGGGGCTCTGGCTGTGGGTCTGGCCGCCGAAGATGCCACCACCAAAGGGGGAACGCAGCGTGATCGGCGCAGTGAATTCTCCCGCCGAGCGATAGCGCAGCCGCGCCGCTTCGGAGACGAGCTGGTCGTAGCCCGGATAGATATAGTCGGCGAACTGGATCTCCGGCACGGGCCGCAGCCCATAGGCCGCCATGCCGACCGCGACGCCGACAATGCCGCATTCGTTGATCGGCGTATCGAACACCCGCGACGTGCCGTGTTTCTTCTGCAAGCCCGCCGTCGCGCGAAACACACCGCCGAAATAGCCCGCATCCTCGCCGAAAATCACGACATCGGGATCGCGCTCCAGCATGATGTCGAGCGCATCGTTGATCGCCTCGATCATGTTCATCCGCCGGGTGGGGGCGTCGCTGAGGCTGACGGGGGATTCTTCGACGCTCATTGGACTTGGCTCTGCAACTGGTCTGGCAAGAAGGGATTTTTCACGCGGAGACGCGGAGACGCGGAGCAAGAAAGAAGGGGTTTTCGCGCAAAGACCGCAAAGGGCGCAAACAGTCTGTCATTTCGGCAGAGCCAGTGTGCCATTCTGACGTGTGCGTTGTTCTCGCACCCATCCATACTTGAAAGGCCTTCGGGCGTGGCAGTGCCGCACCATTGCGGACATTGCGGACTATGCGCGAATTTATTCTCCGCGCCTCCGCGCCTCCGCGTGAATTGAATATTTCCCATTCCTTCCATCATTCCTTCCACTCCGGCCATTTGATCCGCCGCTCGCGGATCGCCTGCCCGGCCTGTTCCTCGAGGTGCCAGGGCAGTTCCTCGAAGACATCCTCGAACATGGTGTGGAACGGATGGTGGAGGCCGTGACCGAGGATGCCGTTCTTTTCCGCCTCCTTGGTCGCCGCCCTGACTTCGTCGACCAGCTCGCGGTCCATCGCCTCGTGTTGCCCAGCCGACCATTCGCCCAGCGCGACGAGATGCCGCTTGAGCCGCATCACCGGATCGCCCAGCGGCCATTCCTCGCGCTCCTGCGCCGAGCGGTAGGCGGTGGGATCGTCAGAGGTGGAATGGGCATCGGCGCGGTAGGTGAAATGCTCGATCAGCGTCGGACCTCTGTTGGCGCGCGCGCGGTTGGCGGCCCACTGGGTTGCGGCATAGACCGCCAGCGCATCGTTACCGTCGATCCTGAGCCCGGCAATGCCATAGCCGATGGCGCGCGCCGCGAAGGTCGTGCGCTCCGATCCGGCAAAGCCCGAAAAGCTCGAGATCGCGTACTGGTTATTGACCACGTTGAGCACTACCGGCGCGTTGTAGACCGCCGCGAAAGTCATCGCCGCGTGGAAATCGCCCTCGGCGCTGGAGCCCTCGCCCACCCAGCCGGAGGCAATGCGGCTGTCGCCCTTGATCGCGCTGGCCATCGCCCAGCCAACTGCCTGCGGATATTGTGTGGCGAGATTGCCCGAGATGGTGAAAAAGCCATAGTCACGCGCCGAATACATGATCGGAAGCTGGCGGCCCTTGAGCCGGTCGGCGCGGTTCGAATAGATCTGGTTGACCATCTCGACCAGCGGATAGCCGCGCGCGATCAGGATGCCCTGCTGGCGGTAGCTGGGAAAGACCATGTCGTCATCGGCCAGCGCGAAGGCTGCGGCGACCGAGGTGGCCTCCTCCCCGGTGCATTTCATGTAGAAGCTGGTCTTGCCCTGCCGCTGGCCGCGATGCATGCGGTCGTCGAAAGCGCGGGTCAGCGCCATCGTGCGCAGCATCCGTCGCAGCGTCTCGGGATCGAGTTTGGGATCCCACGGGCCGGTGGCGCGGTTATCCGCGTCCAGCACCCGCACCATGTCGAGGCACAGCGGATGGGTCTCGGCTGCTTCGCAGGCTTCGTCAGGACGCGGCTGGGCACCGGCGGGGGGGATCACCAGATCGGAGTAATCGACCTTGTCGCCGGGGCGGTATTTCGGCTCGGGCACATGCAGCGAGATCGGCGGCAAGTTACCGCGTCCACTTGCCGATCTGGCTGGCCGTTTGGCCATCACTGCCTTCTCCCAGTTTGAGACTGAAAATTATAGCTTGTTGTTATATTATTTCAACAGCGATCTCGCGCGATTCACACTGCAACTGGCGCGGGAATATGCGCCTGCGGTTCGTATCCGGTCACCGCGAAGTCCTCGATGCGGTAGTCGAAGATCGATTCGGGTTGGCGAAGTATTTCCAGCCGGGCCTGCCCTGACGGCGTGCGGGAAAGCTGCTCCTCCACCAGCGCCGCGTGGTTGAGATAGAGGTGAACGTCGCCTCCCATCCACACCAGCTCGCCCGGCTCCAGGGCGCACTGCTGCGCCAGCATCCGCACCAGCAGCGCCGCGCTCCAGGCGTTGAAGGCAAAGCCCAGGCCAAGATCGCAGCTGCGCTGGTAGAGAATGCCCGAGAGGCGGCCCCCGGAGACATGGAACTGATAGGTCTTGTGGCAGGGCGGCAGCGCCATAGCGTCAAGCTCGGCAACGTTCCAGCCCTCGATGATATGGCGGCGGCTGCCGGGATTGCTGCGCAGGCTTTCGACCAGTTGGGCGACCTGGTTGATGCCCGGCCCCTTGCGGTAAAGCCCCTCCCCCGCAGGCTCATAGACCGGCCAGTCGACCCATTGCTTGCCGTAAACCGGCCCGAGATCGCCCCAACGCACGGCAAAATTGGCATCGGCGACGATGCGCTGCGAGAAATCGGCGCGGGATATCTCCTCACCACTCTCGCGGCGATAGTGATCGAGCGGCCAGTCGGTCCAGATTTCCACGCCCTGCGCGCACAGCGCACGGATGTTGGTGTCGCCGGTGAGGAACCACAGCATCTCGCGCGTTGCGGTTTTCCAGAACACCCGCTTGGTGGTGAGCAGCGGCATCTGCCCGCCCGACAGATCGAAACGCAGCTGCGCCCCGAACAGCGATCGCGTGCCAATCCCGGTGCGGTCAGTCCGCTCGTCGCCGTGCTCCCAGATGCGGCGCATCAGATCGAGATATTGCCATTCCCAATGGCGCTGCGGGGGAGAATCGGTGCGGTTTGCAGCAGTGGCCATGCGCCGACCCTAGCGATGCGAATGCATGCTTGCCACCCCGCGCGTGGCTGACTATAGGCCCGCTCCTGCCTCGCCCCTCTCTGGAGGGGTGAACGATCGGTCGGGGAATAGCTCAGCCTGGTAGAGCACTGTCTTCGGGAGGCAGGGGCCGGAGGTTCGAATCCTCTTTCCCCGACCAAATATCAATTTTCGGAATTTCGGCTCCGCCACCCCCATCTGTGGGGTCAGGTTCGACAAACATTCCAATAAGCATATCAAAAGGTTGTCGGTATTCCGCGCGAAGCTCGCCATGCTGCCAAATGCAGTTCGATAGTACGAAATTGAGCAGTCTACGCTTCTCTATTGCACAGGCTGAATCGAATAGGCTGTAGGCTTTTCGTGCCAACGTGAGGAGCGCGACACCTTCGTCCATATAGGCGTTGCCGGCCTCCAGTTGGCGGGTCATATCGCGCTGGCAGCGATCAAGCTCGTCTCGCCATTGCGCCGACACCCGGCGATAGAACTCATCGGTGACGGCTCCATCGAGTTTGTCGATATAGACAGCCTCCAAACGGCTGCTCAGCCGGTCGATCTCGGAGCGAAGGCGGATCATTGCTGCCTTGTGATCTTGCCGTTCTACAGTCTGGCTCTCTCGAAGAGCCCGCACAATGAGCTCATAAATCTCATCGTCGAATTTGAGCCTTGTTAGCAGGTCGGAGAATTTCTCTTCGAGCACTTCTTCGCGAACGAAGCGTTCCGGGCATTTCCCTCTGAAGCCAGTGCAGTGATAGTAGATGTACTTGCCCTTCTTGAGCTCGGCGGTCAGCGCACAACCGCAATGGCCACACGATATCAAGCCGGTGAAAGCGAACTCCCGCACACCACCGCCGGTTTTGGGGCGACGCGTATTGTTCCGGCCATCAAGGATGTCCTGCGCGCATTGCCAGAGATCGAACGAAATGAGCGGCTGATGATTGCCGCTGTAGACTTTGCCCAACCATTCGAACTGGCCGGTGTAGAGACGGCTGCGCAGGAGTTTGTGAACGGTGCTGACCGGAACTGCACGCTTGCTCTTGCGGTAAACGAGGCCGGCACTGCGCGCCAACGCTCCGATATCCTTCAGCGAATAATTTCCGGTCGCATACCACTCGAACAAGCGGGTGATGATCGGCCCCTGATCCGGGTCGATCACGATGATTTTTTTGCCATCTGGCCCTAGGACATTGCGGTATCCGAATGGAGCAGCGCTGGGCCAAAGGCCCTGCTCCGCCTTTTCCAGCATTCCCTTGCGGACCTCCTCGGAGAGATTGTCGATGTAATTCTTCGCCATCAGAACCTTGATGCCGTGCATGAATTTCTCTGACGAACGAGATTTACGCGACAAAACCGCTCCTTCCTTCACAAGGTGGATTTCGGCATCCAATTCGTCGATCGTTACCCAGTCCTTGAGGTTACGGTAAAGGGCGGTGTCAACCTGAAGCGCAACACTGCTGAGCAGTAGCCTGCGCCTCCGCCACCAGTCTTGCAAAGACCTCGTTGGGGGTTTCGAAGTCGAGCACCTTGCGCGGTCGGTTGTTGAGGCGTTCGGCGATTTCGTTGAGCTGGTCCTGGCTGAACGGCGAGAGGTCAGTCCCCTTGGGCAGGTACTGCCGGATCAGGCCATTGGCGTTCTCGTTGGAGCCGCGCTGCCAGGGGCTGTAGGGATCGCAGAACCAGACTTTGATGCCGGTGTTTTGTGTGAGCGCCGCGTGGCGCACCATCTCGGTGCCGCGATCGTAGGTCAGGCTTTTGCGGAACGGCTCGGCACGTTTTCGAACACGCGCTCCAAGGCGCATCGGTGGTATCGGCATCGAGCGCGTCCATGCGGCGAGCAGGGAGACGGCTGGTGCGCTCGACCAGGTGCCGACGGCGGAGCGGTTGGCCGCGCCCTTGATCAGTCGCCCTCCCAGTGGCCGGGGATCAGCCGTCCGGCGACGTCTTCAGGTCTTTCGGCGATTTTCACGTCATCGGTGACGAAGCCGCGCCGGTCTTGCCCGCGCGATCTGGGGCGTCGCTTGTGGTGTCCCTGGCGCAGATGGGCGATCAGTTCGTGCTTCAGCTCGCCGCGCGGCAGGCATAGAGCGCGTGTAGATTGTCTCGTGGTTTGCTGTTCCGGGCGGTCATGTTCATCCATGCGGCGCTCTGCCCGCGATTTGCAGCGGCGACCAGCCTTGCCGGATCTGGCCGGCGACGTGCACGAACAAGGGCTGCCAGGGATCAGCTTGCGCCTGCCGCGCCGGCTATGCGAGCGGCGGTGGCGCATTAAAGAAAGCGGCGGAGCATCGTAGTGGTCTGCCAGGTTCGATCCGCCGGATATCCCGCTCACCGTCGAAGGGCGCGGCCCAGACGCCGGCAATCGCCCGAATGCTCAATCCGCAGCGACGCCCCTCGTCAATCGACAGCCGCTCGACATAGCTCCGATGTTCGTAACACGCTCCCATCGCAACGCTCCATTTCAGACAACAGGATCATGCCCTGTTGCACTTACTTTTAACGCGCAACGATCCGTCTTTTCCACCAAAACCGTCTCGACAGTCCTGTGCTTGCGAAGGTAGCGGATCATCTCGCCGAAGCTTGTGCGGCCACTTTGTTTGGCGGTTTCGACATCGACATATTCGCCAGCTACGACAAAGCCGTTTGCCGTGGCGTGTTCGCGGAGGAGTTTGAGCTGCGCTGGGATCGAGAAGCCTTCACGTTCTTGTTCGCGAGAAGACACGCGGGCGTAAATCACCGCTTTGGGCGTCTGCATGTCCTGATGCCTTTGCCCAGCCTTCTTCCTTGCCACCTTCACCATATCGATACTCCGGGCTTGCATCCTGCACCGAATTTCATGGTCGTTTCCGTTTCCCGGGGAGAGGAATGCCTGGTTCGCGCTTGAATGGTTCGATGTGCTAAGCCAAATCGCACGTCGCAACCTGCAAAGAGCAAGTTAGCGAGAACACTTCACGGGCACAATCGGGAGCCAGGCTGTTGAACACAGATCCTCGCCGCTCGTCTGCTTGCGCGCGATTTGCACTTCGATCAAGGCGAGGCATCGCGTGCCACCGGTGTCGGGCAATTCCTCACTGCGTCCCCGGTGTTGGTTCGATCCCATTCGTGAAGGATTGAAAAGAAGCCGGTCAGATTCTCAAGAATCTGGCGTGCATCCTCGGACGTAAGTATCCTTTCGGTCCGCTTCTGAAACACTCTTCGGGCATCTTCCACCAGTTCGTCCGAAAGGCGGCGACTATGGCGAACCTGATGTTCGCCGAGATCGGCAATCACCTCATGGATGGACCCGCCAATCATCGGACCACCCACTCTTGCTTTTGGTGAAGTGCTTTCGCGTTCGGCAGGTGCAGACCTGGCCGCAAGAATACTGAAAAACAGAAACCCGCACTTGCAAATCTTGCGTGCCGCGCCGCCCTCCCCTCCTCCCTCCTGCCCAGACCGGCTAAATTCAGGGCGCGAAATTCTGCGGAAAAATGGCTCCGCCGCATACCATGCCGTTGGACGAACAAGATCGCAGACGACCATGGTGGGCAAAAACATCCTGAGAACATCGAAGGATTCCGTCAGAAACCCTTCCGGCTGGTCACGAAGCACGGTGAAAATAGCGCGCCCTGTGTGCAAATGAAGCAAGAATCGACCGATATCGCACCGATAGCCGCGTCGTTAGCGAAATGGTCGATCAAATGGCTGCGAAGCCAGCTTACTGTCGTATTTCACCGTCGAGACAGGTCCGGATCGCACACGCTATGCACGATAGTGCGATTCTATGGGAAAAAGTGCAATAAAATCAGTGCGGGCTTTGCAAAAATCGCCTGTTAGTCTGGCTGCTGCCGATGGCTATCTGGTCCCCCAAAATCCGCAGATTTCCGGGACTTCTATTGGCAGTTCTGCTAATAAAGATGGCCATATGGTCCCCAACCGGAAATCGCCCGGTCGCCGGGCCTTTCTCGACGGCAATTTTGCCCGCCGCAAGCTGCGCCTGCAGGCCAATGAATATTGTATCTGGGATAGCGAGCTTTCCCGGTTCGGGATGCGGGTGCGGCCAACGGGAAGGTACTTTTGGTTCGTCCGGCTGCGCCATCGCGGCAAGCATCGCCGGGTGTCGCTGGGTGCGGTCGAGGACGTCGATGCCGAGCTGGCGCGCAGGCGGGCGCGGCGGCTCCTCGCCGAGGTGGCGCTCGACGGACTGCCCAAGCGAGCGGCGGTCAAGGCCACGCCTTCGATGCCGGATTTCGTCGCCACCTATTGGGACGACCTGAAGCGACCTGGAAGGCATCGACGGCTGTCAGAAATTACGATGCGTGGCGCAACCAGCTTGACCCGGCATTCGGCGATCTACGGGTGGCCGATATAACCCGCGAAGACATCCTGCGCTGGCGCGATGGCTGTGCGGGTGAACGCGAGGGATCATGCAACCGGGCAATCCCGGTATTGGCCTCCTTGCTCAAATATGCCGAGCAACTGCATCTGCGCCGCAAAGGCTCGAAATCCGTGCCGCAACATGACGCGCTTCAAGCGCGACCCAATGGATCGTTTCCTCTCGCCCACCGAGTATCGGCGATTGGCGGCAAGGTTGCGCGACGAGGAAGAAACACACGCCGTCCATGTCGCGATTGTTCGAATGTTGATCTTCACCGGAGCACGACTGGGCGAAGTGCGCGATCTGCGATGGGACTGGGTCAAGCCGCCCCGCCTGATGCTGCCTGACAGCAAGACCGGGGCCAAGACCATCTGGCTCAACAGTCAGGCGCTTGCCGTGCTTGAAGCCCAGCCCAGGATCAAAGGTTGTCCCTTGTGTTTCCGCATAGTGCCGGATATCGACCTCAATAGCTAGAGCCGTGGTGGTCAAGTTTCCGGCGCACATGCGCGTTCCCAACCTGCGCATCCACGACCTGCGCCACAGCTTCGCCTCTGCGGCGATCATGGACAAAGTCCCGCTCGCCACGATTGGCAAGCTGCTTCCATCAGCTCCGGAGACGACTGGTCGATACGCCCACCTCCAACCGGGCGCTTTCAATCCTCAATCACATGCTCAACAAGGCCGAGAACTGGGGCTACCGTTTAGAGCACACAAACCCGTGCCAGGCGATACGCTGGAACAAGAGCCGAAAGTGCGAGCGTTCCCTGACAACCGCCGAACTGGCGCGGCTCGGCGAGGTTCTGGCAGAGGCACGCGACGGCGATGACAAGGTCAGGCGGATCGCAGCAACGGCAATCAGTCTATTACTCCTCACCGGCTGCCGTCACTCAGAAGTTTGAATTTCACATGGAGCGATGTGCACGGTAACCGGCTCAAACTCACCGACAGCAAGACCGGCCCGCGAACCGTCTGGCTGGGCAACGAAGCTCGCGCGCTGATCGACAGCTTGCCGCGCAGGAGAACACCAGCCCTGGCTGTTCTGGAATTGCCGCACCAAACGCCCGCTTGCCAACGTCAGCCATCATTGGAACCAAGTGCGGTGCAAAACCAGGCCTCCCCAATGTCCGCATCCATGACCTGCGCCATACCTTCGCCAGTCACGCGGCGATGAACCAGGCAACCCTGCCGATGATCGGGCGGCTGCTCGGTCACGCCAATCCGCGCTCGACCGCACGATACGCCCATCTCGACGACGACCATGTGCTCGACGCTGCCCAGCAGATCGGCGATGCCATCGAGCGGATGATGGATGTAGGTCGCTAGTTTGGGACTTATTCCTAATCTTGCTTGTCGTGCTGAACCCAGATAGCCGCTATAAAAATCCCGATCAGCCGAACATGATTCTCCCAATTGGCTGGAAAGGACTCACGCCTGAGATGTACCCGCGATACGCCTCGGACCGCCATCGAGCGCGCCATGATGACCGATCGGCATTAGCGTTGGCATGAGAACCGAGACGCTTCGCTGGTCTTGACGAATGGCTTGACTTGGCGCGTTATCCGATCAAGGGGCTCGCCCCGAGGGAGCGACATGGACGAAGCAGCCGTAAAAGCACAGGTTTTGAGTCATATTCGCCAGGCCAGCGGGCGGCGCAAGCCGACTTTGACGGCAGAATTGACCTTGGGGACGAGTGGGACGCGCGCCGATGTCGCCGTGCTTTCGGACGCGGAATTGATCGGACTGGAGATCAAGACAGAGACGTGACAGCCTTCGTCGCCTGGCGTCTCAGCTCAAAGCGTACTCGCATTATTTTGATCATGTGGTGGTTGTGACTGCATCCTGTCATCTTGCCGAGCTGGTAGAAATTGACCTGCGTGCGGTGCCTCGGTCTGGCGCTCGACCAAGACAGTTATTGATCCGTACATTTCTTGGCTGTATACAGTTTAGCCGCTCACCTACATGAACCTCATTACCCGGCGGAAAAGAAGGAAGTCATGGCGAAGGGCAATGCAAGCGTCCGCGAGCACTACTGCGGCACCTTCTGCGTCATATGGGCAAACCAGCCGCAAACTGTGGCAATCGGCAGCGGGCCGTAAGATCAAGGCCGATGACGTCCGGCTGTTGAGCCGTTTCAACGAGCGCCGCACTGCCGTCCAGTTGGTTGCCCGAGAGCGTGAAGAGCGCTGGCAGCGCTGGCAGAGCGCCTACGCAGGAATGGACGCTATGGCTTGCACGGCCTAGCCATTCCAGTCTTCCTCGGTGTCCTCGGCTTCGTCCGCATGTCCGTAGAACGTCTGTAACTGCAAATGCAGGTTGATCCTCGCCGCCGTCGATTTAGCCGGTGTGTCGATGGCGGAATGATCACCCCGCGCGGTGCGTTCGATCATCTGCGTACCCCAGACGCGCAGGTTGCTATTCCAGTCGCCGGTGGCGATCAACGCCGTAGCCTGCTCCACATAGCCGCTGAAGCCCGTATCGTCTGACCGGTGGAACTTCCAGTTGTCGAACATCGGATAGTCGATCCTGGAGGGAATTACGCCACTTCCGCCTGACAATTGCTCTGCCCTGGCGCTGCCGCGATCACTGTAGCATGAGCTTTTCCGTCCCGGGACTTCCCGCCAGCACGTTGAAGAGCTGCCGCTCATAGATTGGCTGCTCTAGCAGGTTGGCGAAGCCGTTGGGGAACGAAGATGCTGACACGCTGACATACGCAAGCGGTGACTGCGCCCTGAGCGTCTGGATATAACCCAAGGCCTGCGCGGCGACTTGCAGGTGATCGGCAGAGGCCGAGCCAAAATCGACAATCAAGCAAACGCCTTCGCCACCACCGGTCAAATCGCCGACAATCGTTGAAATCGTGCCCAAGGCTCCGAACGTCGGGCGTTCAAGGTGCAGAACCAGGCCACGCTGTAGCGCGTAAAGCTGACTGATCTGCGTGGGCTCCTGTGCCGGGTCGATGCCAAGTTGCGCGACTGGAATGTAGTTCGGGTGCGCCTCGATGAATTCGCACCAGTTTGCAAAGCCGTCGTCAGGCTCACGCAGCCGGTCCAACTCCGCAAAGACCGGCCTGTCTTTCGCCGTTTCGCGTTCGCCAACCGAGACGATGACCGGGCGCTGGCCGTAGGACTTTTCGATCCTGTCGAGTGTGCCCTTCAGATGATGTGATCCAACCCAAGGCCTGAGCGGGATCAAAGGAAGCAAGGCATCCTTGGTCTGGGAGGGAGTTCTTCCAAGGCGCGCATTTCAGCCGGGCGCATGCCGAAAATCGGAAGATAGGCGACATCCGCCCACGGCCTAAGCGTCATAGGCTACTCCAAGTTGGTCGAGCTTGATGCGCATGGCCGCTTCCGAAACCGCGGATTCCTCCGCCAAGGATCGGACAAGGTCGCCAACACCCTTTTCGTGGGCTGCCTCGACCTGCTGCCGCACAAGGTCATCGGGCATCAGTATGTCTGCTGCGAGCCGATTGGCCTGCGCCTCTCGCCGATCCGAAAGCGAGGAACGATACAGGACGTCATCGGAAATGCCGGTGCCGATCTGATCGGCATGGAGAAAGAAGTGGGCCAACTCATGAGCAACGCTGAAGCGCTGGCGCTTTGTGGGGTCATGGCGATTGATCCGGATGACAAAGCCATTCCCGCCGGGGCGAATTTCGCCTGAGATGCCGGGCGCAAGCGTTGCGGCCTTCACTGGCACCCCAAAGGCCCTTGCCAGCTCAGAGAGCCGGACAGGCGCGACATCCTGATGGTCCGCGATCGTAGCCCGGTTCGCATCGTCCAGTTGTTGCCATTCAGGGCTCATGCTTCGTCTTCCTCTACTTCTTCGTCGAACCGATCCTCAGCGCCACCCATCGCAATCTTGTCGACACGCTCCTGAATGCGCTGG
This sequence comes from uncultured Alphaproteobacteria bacterium, assembly GCA_963791765.1. GTDB lineage: Bacteria > Pseudomonadota > Alphaproteobacteria > Sphingomonadales > Sphingomonadaceae > Novosphingobium. The sequence goes on along the minus strand of CAWBTL010000001.1, from coordinate 281,962 downwards.
TCCATGCGACGCGATTTGAATTCATCGACGATCAGCCGTTCAATCTCAGCGAGTATATAGTCCCTCGTCTGGCCCGTTCTCAATCTGTTCTTTTAGTTCGTCCAGGGCCGCCTGCGTGGCACCTCGCACGGCATCACGCTTCATCTGCTCGAAGCCCCAGAATGCCAAGATCGCCAAAACGCCGCCGAAAATTGCGACGATGACGCCAACAGCACTCAGGAGGACGGCTGCGAGGTCCGGATATGAGATGTTGGCGGGCACAACATATAGCCGCCCTGTCTGCACGTAGCTTGTTGCGAGTGCACCCGCTGTCGCGCTTCCTCCGGCAATTAGTGCGGTCTTCCACCAAAATGGCCCGTTGTATTGAGCTTGATAATTACTCACAATCGCTGCCTATCTATGCTTTTACAAAGCGGGCTTGTTCAAGATCATATAGATAAGTCGTGACACTGCCATCCATTATCATTGAAACAAGTCGATCTATCGCACTTAGCGGGACAAGGAACCACTCGCGCGGTTGCACGGACTTTCCAAAACGGTCACCGGCTGAGAGGTCCAAACGCGCTGGGAGCCAGTGCACGATGGATTAGGTTTTCGAGCTTCGTTCGATTGATGTTGTAGAGCCGATATTCGGCAACAATTTCGACTTCGGCGAGCAAGAACGTCGGATCGTTGCGTGCGTTCGCAATTCGGCTGACGACGGGTTGGCCGGTCACGCCGATCTTGTGAATGAGCTCCCGATGTTCCTCGACGTAAGGATGCGCAGACTTGCTTCGCAAGACGTAAATCGTCCCGCTTTCGAGGTCATCCGGTTCGGCAGCACATCCGCCGAAGAGCGGGCCGGCACTTTGCTCGGTGATCCGGCGCGCGGACTCGTCGCGGTAGAGTGATTTTTGGAATGAGCGCGATAGCACGCTGGCTTCCGTTCCATTGTCGTAGATCACGCGAACGCGCCGATCATTCCGCTCGTACTGGGTGACGAATTCCTCGGTCGACGCGGCGATATATGCCAGCTGCCCGCCTACGATGAAGAAATTGCCAGGCTGGATTTCGGCAAGGGTCACTTCGGATTGGCCAAGGACCTTGGCTTGCCTCGTCCCTGCTTTCAGGTCTCGCCTGAGCACGATCGAGTAGCGGCTTGAAGGTATCGAAATCCTCGCACCGTTCGCGATTGGCAATTTCTTCGGCCGCGCGCTTTTCGGCGCGAGAGGTCGACATGGCGAAGCCGGGTGATATCGTCGTCCGCACCCGCGGCGATACCCAGTTCTGACAATAGCCCGGCGTCATCGAGGCTCGCAGGCGATTGCGTTGATCGACACGGCACCGTCCAGAATTCCGTTCTGATCGATAGTCGCCAGTAGTTCGCGGGCATCGGGCATATTGCGCAAGCGTTCGAGGCGAACGGCGTAGAGCCGCTCGAATATGTCCCGATCATCTCCGTGTTGAGGCAAGCGCCCTTGTTCGGCGACGAATCGCTGGATGTCTTCAAAACCGGCAATGATGCGCTCTTGCAGCGGTGTGAAGCGATCGAACCGCCTCCGCCGCAGTCTCAACGCCAAGCTCGGCGAGAAGTTCAAGATCACTCAGTTCAGCCATTGCTGGCCGCCTTCGTGGCGTGACGCTGGAGGAAGGCCACGCCTTCGGCCATCTTGCGCTCCCAGGCGTCTTGCGATGTCAGCGACGGCAAGCGGCCGCGCTCACGCTTGAATTCCAGGGCGCGCTCGGCAAGGGCGCGGGCGTCGTCGTAAGTCAGCTTGTCCTTCTTGGCGTTGATCACCGCCTGGACTTGCAGCAACGTCTTTTCATCCATGGCCTTGGCCAGCACAGCATAGGTGGCGCTGAACGGGTTCACCCGGTCGATAAGATCGATATCGAGATCGGTGACGCTGAGCGCGAATTTGCGCACCCCATCAATGAACGCCGTGCTCGCCTTGATCTCGCCATCGCCGTTGTCACCCGCGATGGCGGCTCTTCGCCTGCTGGGTCAGGGTCATGGCCGCGACAGCATGCTGGCGCACGGCTTCCTGATCTTCCTCGCTCAGCTCGGGATACTTTTCGCGGATGATCTTGCCCATTTTCAGCTGGGTCAGTTCCTCGGGCACGACTTCCGGGTCGAACATCCCCCGCTCTATGCACGGCCTTGTCCTGCACGAACGAGGCAATCACCTCGTTGAGGTCTTCGCGGCAAATCCGCGTGGCTTCGATGCTGGTCGGCTAGCCAGGCCTTTGATCTCGAAATGCATCTGCCCTCTGCGGACCTTCACGCCGACGTTGAGCTTGCCTTCCTGATAGCCATCGTCGCCATAGTCGAAGCCGCGGCTTGGGCACCGGCATCCTTGGGCGTGAAATCGAACCGCGGGCGCAAGCACCTGTTCCATGAGCAGGCTGGCGGCAATCGCCTTGAGCGTAATCGTTGATCGCATCGACCACGAGCGGATCTTCGCGACGCGTCCGGTTCCGCGATCAGGTTGGTGAAGCGCGCGCGGGTCTTGCCCGGTGCATCGCGGGTGGCGCGGCCGATGATCTGGATGATTTCGGTCAGGCTGGAGCGATAGCCGACCGTCAGCGCGTGTTCGCACCAGATCCAGTCGAAGCCTTCCTTGGCCATGCCCAGCGCGATGATGATATCGACGAAGTCACGATTGTCTTCTGCGCCGGGTCCATTCAGCGCTGCCACCACGCGGTCGCGCTTGGCGGGATCATCGTCGACCAGATCGGCAACCTTGATGATCTTGCCGTCCAGCGGCGCGCATGAGGTGAAAACCGGTTTCGGGATCGACGCCCTGCCAATCGCCGAGGTGGTTCATGATGTCCTCGGCCTCGCGGTGCTTGTCCTTCGGTGCTTTCGCGCGAATTGACCGACGGGATGTGGACGATCGTCTTCACCGTCGGATCGAGCACGCCTGAAATCTTCTCGGTATAGGGGCCGGTGTAGAAGCTGTACCCGATGTCGAGCGTCTTGAGGTACTCGTACCCGTTGAGCTGCTGGTAATAGGTGTAGGTGACGGGCTCGAACTCGATCCTCATCCTCCGGTGCCAGCACGGGGATCGGCATCGCCGCGGAAATAGCTGCCGGTCATGGCGACGATATGCGCCTTGTCCCGTCCGATCAGCTGCGCCAAGCTGTGCGCCGAGCCGGTTGTCCGGATCGGCGGAAACGTGGTGGAACTCGTCAATCGCGATCAGCCGGTTGTCGAACGCCTCCACGCCCAACTCGTCAAACGCGAAGCGGAAGGTCGCGTGGGTGCAGACCAGCACCCTTGTCCTCGCTGGCGAGGAATTCGCCGACCGCTTTCACCTTGGACTTCGCCACCTTTGGATCGTCAGCACCGGGCGTGTTGCACAGGTTCCATTGCGGGTGCGACAACCCAGTCGGCCGAAGAAGCCGTACTTGCTCAGCGGTTCGTCGTGCGAAGCTCGCGCCGATGGAGCGTTCCGGCACGCACGATGATGGCCTGCCGGACGCCCTGATTGGTCAGCTTGTCCAGCGCCACGAACATCAGCGCGCGCGACTTTGCCGGAAGCTGGCGGCGATTTGATCAGCAGATACTGCTCGCCGCGCTTTTCGTAGACCTGCGCCTGCATTGGCCGCATTCCCAGCTCGTCGGACTTCGTCGACACGCCGGTGTGGGCGGCCTTGAAGGACACGGCAGGGATGATCTTGTCGTCGGCCATGCGGAAGCTACTTTCGGAAGAGTTCAAGATAATCGTGGAACAGGAACAGGCGATTGCGGCGTCTGTCCGGTCACTTCCACCAGCACGCCTATGCTCCACCATATCATTGATCAGCGATGCGGCAGTATTGGTCGTGGTGGAGAGCAATGCCGTCACCGCCTTCACGTCGGTGACTGGCTGGGCATAGAGGTTGCGCATCAGTTGCTGCGCATTTTCCTGTCGCCGATGGCTGAAGCGCGGGCAGCACTTCGCGCTCGATGCGTTCCTTCAGCGCAAGGATAGCGCGGAAGACGCCCGCCGATCCGCGCGCCGTTTCTTCCACCCCGTGCAGGAAGAAAACCAGCCAGTCGCGCAAGTGGTTGCCCTGGCGCACGGCCATCATGTGGTCGACATAGGCCGTCTTGTTCCGCTCGAAATAGTCCGACAGGTAAAGCGCGGGCTTCACCAGCAGCTTTTCCGAGGCCAGGTAGAGCGAGATCATCAACCGCCCCAAGCGCCCGTTGCCGTCCAGGAACGGGTGGATCGTCTCGAACTGGTAGTGCGCGATCGCGATCTTGATCAGCGGCGGCACCATGGCCTCTGCGTTGTGCAGGAACTTTTCGAGGTCGCTCATCAATTCGGGCACATGATCGTGGTGCGGCGGCACGAAGACGGCGTTCTTCAGGCTCACCCCGATCCAGTTCTGGCTGATGCGGAATTCGCCGGGCCGCTTGGTTTCGCCGCGCACCCCGTCGAGCAGGATGGCGTGGGTATCGCGCAGCAGCCGGTTGGACAGCGGCAGGCGTTCCAGGCTGTCGATGGCGAAGGTGATGGCGCGGATGTAGTTCTGGACCTCGCTCCAGTCGTCGCGCACCTTCAGGCAGCAGGTCTTCCGCGTCCTTGAACGCATCTTCGATGTTGGTCTGCGTGCCCTCGATCCGGCTCGATTGCGTGGCTTCCTTGGCCACGTACATGCGGATGAAAAATTCGATGTCGGGAATCAGCTGGGCAAAAGCGTTCAGCTCGCCAAGCGCGCGGTCGGCCTGGCCCAGCAGTTGCAGCACCTGCGGGTCGGATATCGTCCAGCCATGGTTGATCGGCTCCGGCAGGAAGCTGCGATATTCCAACTGGGCTTCAAGCTGCCCTGCCTGATAGGCTGAAAGCTCCATATCTCAGAAAACGCCTCTCAATCTGCCATTGAGATTTTCATATGTCAGATTCGCGCTGACACAAAGGGCTTGTTTCAGTTTCTACCCTATTTTCTGATTTATGGATTTCCATATGTCAAAATGGCGCTCCAGCGTTAGAGCGCCTGAACATGACAGGATCAAGCAGGCGGCTGATCCTTCTCAATCGCCTTTTCGAGCCACTTCGGCAGATCTCCAATCTGCGACGCGAACGTGTTTCCGGAACATCCTGCCAGAATGCAACGATGGCATCTGAAAACTGGTCGAGGTCATCGTCAGTCACGGTGAGGTTCGTATAGTCAGGTGGAAAACGCAGCAACGGTTCGGGGAAATCATCGCGCTTCAGGAATTGCGGGGCATCCTTATTCAGCTTCTCGAACGAAATGCCTTCGCCGTGCTTGTAGACGTTCACCACCAGATGGCACTGATGCAGCCGCTGAAAATATGGACGTGAACGGACCGGCCAGTTCCAGCATTCAAGAAAGTCTACAAGCTGTCGATGGTAGTCCTCGTCCAAGCCGCTGTGCGCCTGCCGCAAGGGCGCGACCTTCTGGTTCGGGGTCAAGGTCAGCTTCTGGTCGCCAAACCGGATGGTCGATGTGTCACCGAACCAGGTTGCATGATGGCGCTCGGGGCCGATCTGCTGCCTACCCACGGCAAGCTGCAAGGCAGCCAGAGTTCGATCTCGGACGGAATAAACACCCGCAAGATGTTCGCACAGATGCATTATTACATCTCGCCGGTCTGGAAGATGCTCGACATGTTCACCGACCTGCCCTGCTTTGAGGACGACGGCTTCGACGTCGCGCTGATCACCGAAGTGCTGCCGACCTGGCAGTCGGGCACCTTGGGCGCGATCATCCAGCCCGAGGGCATATTGTTCGGCAATCCCGCAGCGGGTCTGGCCTGCATGGCCGACAGCGCTACTAGCCACAGCCGGCAAGGTCATTGATCCGCTGTTCTGGTGCATGGCAGCTGGGGGGCGACCTATCCGGTGGCGGGCGATATTCATTTTGGCGAATCCTCGGTCGAAGCCTGGGCGGGCCTTGCCGCGCGCGGCACCTTCATGATGGGGCGTTTGGGCGCGCTCACCATCAGCTCGGCAGACGGCTGCTCCTTCAAGCCGCAGCCGATCTGGAACAAGTCGCGCTACAAGCTCCAGCTGATGGAGCCGGTCAAGGGCGGCAAATGCGTCAGATCCTGCCGTCCCGGTTCGCTGTGGTCGTCCGGGAAACATGCACCGGGCAAGGACAATGCCCAGTTCATGCAATTCGAGAAGGTGATCTGCTGCGCGGGAATTCCCGTGCCATGAGCCGCTCACCCTACATCCCCTTTCCCCAACGCCTCGTGTGTGCCCCGGTTCCCCCGTGGTCTGCCCGCCACAGCCAGCAAGGCTGCCAGGGTGCGCGCGGGGCGGGAGCGGCGCCGCTTCCCCCCAGTGGCGCCGCTCCAACTCCGGGTATCGCCGAAACTGCCAGTACGGTCGTTGCTTCGGGCGAAAATGCGGCCACTCCCCCCGCCGCCAGGCGCGCACGGCCGTGCTCGCCACCTTCGAAGGCCAGGCGGTGTTTCGCCTGCTGGATTCCAATCTGCCGGATCTCCGGGCCGGCGACCTGCTCCGCTTGCGCAGGGGATCGCGCGTCCATGCGCCCAGGGGACCGGGATCATGAAGCGCTTGCCCCTGATGCTGGCCGTCACGGCGCTGATGCTGCCGTCGATCCTCCACGCGCAGAGCATGGAAGATCGTGCCCGCGCCGCCGCAGCGGCGACGAAGGCCAGGACTGGCGAGAGCGACGCGCTGCTGGGGAACTATGTGACCCCTGGTTTGAGCGGTCAGCCGGTGGCGACGGTGGATGGCAGCAAAAGCTTCACCCCGACGCTGGCCTGCCAGAAAACCGCGAACCTGCTCGAGGTGCTGGTCCAGCCCTCGGCCAGCGGCGATATCGGCATGGTCCGGATTTCGCGGGACAAGGATCTGAACGGCAGCTTCGACAGTGTATTGACGCTGCCAATGCCGGTCTCGGGCATCTGCGCCAACGGCGTGATTGCTTGCCAGCCCGGAACATGGAGCCAGTGCCACTCATATCGCTGGACACTCGATGCGGCAAAAGACTTGGCGATTGTATACTTGACAAACGCAGATTGAGCGGGTAGGTTTCCAGCATAAGGAAACCCGCCATGTCCGTTCTCTCCCGCCCCCAGTTCCACAACGAAGCCGCAGCTTACGCATTTGTCGAGGCCGAGCTTTGGCCGGAAGGTCCGACCTGCCCTCACTGTGGCGGTTGCGAACGCATTTCTGCGATCAAGCCAAACCCGGAAAAGAAGGTCCGTATTGGCCTGAAATTCTGCGGCCAATGCCGTCGCCAGTTCACCGTGAAGGTTGGCACCATTTTCGAGGATAGCCACCTGCCGCTGACGAAGTGGCTACAGGCGATCTACCTAATGACGGCCAGCAAGAAGGGCGTCTCGGCGCACCAACTGCACCGCACTCTGGAAATCACCTATAAGAGCGCGTGGTTCCTGACACATCGCATTCGTGAAGCGATGGCCTCTGGCGATCTTACCGCGTTCGGTTCGGGCGGTGGCATCGTCGAAGCCGATGAGACCTTCATTGGCCGGATCAAGGGCGCTCCGAAGCGCCGCGCGTTCCACCACAAGATGAAAGTGCTGGCGCTGATCGACCGCGACACCGGCAAGGCTCGCACAATGGTTGTGGATGATGTGACCGCAAAAACCATCATGCCGATTGTGAAGGCCAATGTGGCGCGCGAAGCGATCCTTATGACGGACGAAAGCAACGTCTATCGCTCGGCTGACAAGCACTTTGCAGGCCACGGCACCACCAACCACGGCGCGGGCGAATATGTGGACGCGGAAATTCCGCAAATCCACAGCAACACCGTCGAGGGCTATTTCTGCATTTTCAAGCGCGGCATGAAGGGCGTCTATCAGCATTGCGGCGAACAGCACCTTCACCGCTATCTGGCCGAGTTCGAGTTCCGCTATAACAACCGCGAAGCCCTTGGCTGCAATGACAGCGACCGCGCAACGCGCTGCGCTACGTGGTGTGGTTGGCAAGCGTTTGACCTATGGGGGGCCTGCGGCGCTCTAAAAAGTGAAATTTCACCCTTGACTTTTTACCGTTGACGGCCCTGACAATCTGCTGTCTAGGTAGTAGTTAACCGTTCATTAACGGCGATGCACATTCAGTTTCACGTGTCAACCCCTATTGACATTTCCCGCCTAATTTCCCTAGATACTGGACAGCGAGGTCATTGGGCGCTGAAAATCCTGATGATGTCAGGAGAAGGTTTAGCCGGAAACACGCTCTCATGAGTGCGTTTATAGGCGTTCAGGGCCTCGCGATTTTCTCAAGTTCTAGCTCTCATATTCCACACGCTAAAGCGGGTGACGCCTCTCGCGCTATCTTGTTCAAAGCTATCGAGGCCGCTTTTTTCCAAAACAGATTTTGCGACATTCCGCTTCGATACCCTGCCTGTGACGAGGTTGTGCTTCCCGTTTCTTGCAGCGCAAACGGCGCCTAAAATCACATCATTTAGTTGCAGTAGATCATCGTCATGTAAAATCCTGCGACACCACCTGCTTTATCGGGTTGCCAGTGATACCATGAGCCTTCAAAATTCCAGCGTTTAGCATATCCCTTAGGTCGTTTAGGCTGGTGCTGCTATTCCGACGATCCAGGCAGACACACATTCCGCCAGCGTGGGGATAATAACGGCTAAATCGGTGCAGAATGAGCTGGTAGTATAATTTCGATAGACCCATATCGGCATCACCGTTGTTAAATTTCCTGTGATTGGCCTTGTGGCTGTCGAAAATCAGGGAGTGGAAATGAACGAGGTTCGCATTGTTGAGTGAGAAAAATAGGTCAACCAAGGCATGATATTCCTGCTCTTTTTGGTTGGAAATCTTGCTCCATTTTAGCTCCGAGTGCATATTGTGCTCGTCGCGATAGGCTTGGATGTTTTGATGAATTGCTGCTATCGCGCCGCTTCGGACGCAAATACCCCCGACGACCGTGAAGCGGTCATTCGAGATACCGCTTTCATCTGCGAAGAACACATGGTCTTGAGGTGGACAAAAACCGGGCATAGCCAATGACAACTAACGAAAAGAACCCCTTAGATCAACTCGACAAGTTCAAGCAAGTTGCTCGCGACCTCGAATGCAACGAGGACGAGGAGGCGTTCAAGCGGTCACTGCGGAAGGTGGCGAAGGCTAGACCCGCGCCGGAGAAGCCAGAGTGATTTGGCTGGCGGGAATCGCAGTCGCGCTATTAGCGGTGATTACCATAACGTGTTTGCTGATACACGCGAAGCTGTCCGATATTTCCAGCACATTGAACACTCTGTCTTCGATGCGATTTATTGCGCAAGAGGTGTGCGAAACGAGTCGAAAAACGCTCGAAACTTTGCGTGAAATTGAGCGGCACACGGCCATGGCCGCTAGCCCGCAATATGAAGCCGAGCATGTGCGCCGTAATGATCCCTATCAGGCATTGCACCGCGATTGATCAACTTCCTAACGCGCGGGTTGACGGTATTATAATACCTCTTTATGCGGGCGGTATGGAAAACATCGATGCTCGCAACCCTCGCGCGATCACATGCTTCAGCTCGCGGCGCGAAGTCCCTTCAGAACCTCTTTCACAGTATCCGTCTTTAGGGCGACTGGATCGATTCCTACTCCGAGTATCGTTTGGCATGATAGGTTTGGGCAAACATAGGCAACGCCGTGCCATGTCCGCCCATCCAACCCCTTGATATCGACCGCTTGAAGATTGACGCCGAACGTTGGCGACTTTTCGCACTTAGGGCATTTTCCTGTCATCATCTTCTCTACCCCGACTTCCCCTGACTGGTTGGGAGATGGTGCGCCTAGCGGGCTGCATTTGTCAAATATACAATCGCCAAACCCTTGCCCAAAAGAGTTCGATCCCGACGGATTTGTCGCTCGTCAACCGACTGGGCACTGCTGCTCGGTGGTCAATGCGAGCCGTGATACTGCGCTGCGACGCGTTTCCGAAGCGATGAATGCCATTTTTTGGACGTGCAGCAGTCTGACAATCGAAATCGCCACGCCCATGCTGACTGCTCCTCCGTGGAAGCATCTCGGTAATCAGCGGGATCGGGCGGGAACACGAATGGCGGATTTATGCCAATATTTATCCAGTCGGGATCCCCCTCAATCCCTTGTGGATCGGGTTCGTCATTCGTGTGGGCGGCACCGTTCATGCGGCCCTGAGCCACCCATGTTCATCGCGCCGAATTTCCTCTAATCTTACAAGAAGGTCTGCATCTGGTGCCGCGCACAAAGTTCTATAGGATCGCACGAAGGCCGACCAACTTCTTTTTGAAATAAATGGATACTTCTCCGATTTGGATCCGGCCCCGCGCTTCGCTGCGGCATCGTCGTTGCCATATTTGGTTCGGTATATTACCATCTCCCCGATGCCGGACCTGACGATCTGGCGGCGGAGAGGCAGGAATGAAGATCGAAACCGACTCCATCCGGCAAGAGGTCAAACCATGACGATGCAGTCTCGCGTCGATGGCCCGCCACTCGACCCCGGTTGCGTCGAGCGGCTGACGGTTACCCTCGCCAATTACGCCGCCGTCAGGCCCGATGCGATTGCGCTCGTGCTGGACGGAGCGCGCACCAGCTTTGCCGGGCTTGATCGCCGGGCGCGCCTTGCCGAGGGGTTCCTGACGGAACACGGCATCGCCAAGGGTGAAAGTGTTGCCTGGTGCGGCATCAACCACCCGGATTTCTTCGCCTTGATGCTCGCCGCCATGCGATCGGGGATCGTGCTGGTTCCGATCAACTGGCGCCAGAAAGTGCGGGAAATAGGCTATATTCTGGCCGATTGTGGAGCCCAACTGGTCATCGCCGATGCCGCTTTCAGGCAGACGGTTGGCGAAGCTGCCCCCCCTGGAACCCGGATCGTCGAGACAGCTGCCTTCACCATTGCGCTTGACGGCGAGCCGCCGGTTTCGCCGCGGAACGGCGGTGATTGGCAGTCCCCTGCCCTGCTGCTCTACACCAGCGGCACCACCGGCAACCCCAAGGGCGTGCAACTGAGTGAGCAGGCCATCTCGATCGGGCGCGAGATGGAGGAACTGACCGGGGGATTCAGCGACTGGACCGACCGCGAAGTCCTGCTGTCACCGTTACCGCTGTTCCACATCGGCGGCATCTGCTGGGCGCTGTGCGGGCTGGTGCGGGGTTGCAGCGTGGTCCTGACCAACAATCCGGCGCCGCCCGCCCTGCTCGACCTGTGTCTGTCCGAGCAGGTAAGCCGGACCTTCATGGTGCCCCAGCTTGTCCGCGGCCTGATCGAGGAAATGGTCGCGCGCGAGGTGCGTGTGCCGACGCTCAAAGGCATCCACTATGGCGCAGCGCCGATGGACGCGCCGCTGCTCGTGCGCGGGATATCGGAAATCGGCTGCCGGTTTCTCCAGTATTTCGGCATGACCGAAATGGCCGGAACCATCACCATCCTGCCGCCCGAAGACCACGACCCCGCGCGCCCGCACCTGCTGCGTTCGGTGGGCAAGGTGCTGCCCGGATCGGCTATCGAAATTCGCGACCCCTCGGGAGAGGTGGTTGCGCTGGGCGAAGCCGGCGAAATCTGGACGCAGGGGCCGACGATGATGCTCGGCTACGCCAACCGGCCGGAGCAGACCGCCGAAGTGGTGGTCAATGGCTGGTACCGGACCGGCGACGGCGGCAAACTCGATGCCGATGGCTACCTCTACCTGACCGACCGCATCAAGGACATGATCGTGACCGGCGGCGAAAACGTCTATCCGGTCGAGGTCGAAGCCGTCTTGCGCGAACATCCGGCAGTGGCCGATTGCGCGGTCTACGGCATGCCCGATGCGGTCTGGGGCGAGCGCGTCTGCGCGGCGGTGGAACTGCGCCCGCAGGCCAGGTTCGATGGCGACGGGATCATCGCCCATGTCAGGAACGAGATTGCCGCCTACAAAGCGCCGCGCCAGGTCGATCTCGTCGATGCCTTGCCGCGCACCGCGTCTGGCAAGATCCAGCGCGGCAAATTGCGGCAGGAGATGATGGAGAGAACCGATGCCAGCAATTGAGCCCGCTGCTGGGCAGGCCACGGCCGCACGAGGTGCCGGTGCCCGCGCGCCGACCTATCAGACGGTGATTGCTGACGATACCATGCCGCCGCTGCCGATCTTCACCGAAGTCGCCCCGTCGCGCATCGGCATCCATGTCGCGCCACGCAGCGAATACACCGACCAGGCCTTTGCCGCGCGCGAGCGGGCGTCGATGTGGTCGCGGGTCTGGTACATGGCGGGGCGGGTCGAGGAGGTTCCCGAGCCGGGCGATTTCATGGTCTATGAGGGCCCGGTAGCTTCGATCCTCCTGACCCGCGACGATGCCGGCAAGGTCAATGCTTTCCATAACAGCTGCCCGCACCGCGGCATGAAGCTGTGCTCGGGCGAAGGCGCGGTCGCCAGGATCACCTGTCCGTTTCACGCCTTTCGCTGGACCCTGGACGGCACCCTCGATCACGTCCCCTCGCGCTGGGATTTTCCCGAACTGGCGGACAGCGACCTGCGGCTTGCGCCGCTGCGCGTCGCCCTGTGGCAGGGCTTCATCTTCGTCTGCCACGATCCCGAAACCCCTCCGATCGAGCAATATCTCGGCCGCATCGTCACCGATTTCGCCGCGTGGGACCATGGCAAGCGCTACGCCGCCACCAAGCTGCGCAAGGTCATGCGGGCCAACTGGAAAACCTGCGTCGAGACCTTCATCGAAGCCTTTCACCTCGCCGGAATTCACCCCCAGGCCCTGCCTTTCGGCGGCGATACCAGCACCCAGTACGACGTCTGGCCGGATCAGCCGCACATGTCGCGCATGCTCGAGCCGCTCGGCGTGGTCAGCGACCAGCTCGGGCGGACGCTTACCGAGCAGGACATCCTAGCCGCTGCCTTGCGCGCGATGGCCGGGCCCGAAATCGCGGTGCCGCAGCTTCCCGAAGGCGTGTCAGCCCGCGCATTTCTCGCCGGAATGCAGAGGGCCGATCCGGCGGCACCAGCGATTTCGGACACCGAACTGCTCGATGCCATGCAGTATTCGATCTTTCCGAACGTGGTGCTGTTTCGATCCGCATATTACCCCTACGTCTACCGCTTCACCCCGGATCGCGAGGATCCCAACCGGGCCATGTACGATTTCTATATCTTCGAGCCCCTGCCTGATGACGGCGCGTCGCCGCCGGTGGCAACCGTCAATCTCGGCGACGGCGACAGCTATGCGCAATCAGGGGTGTTCCCCGGATGGCTGGGAGAGATCTACGATCAGGACTGCGCTGGCCTGACCCGGCTCCAGTCAGGGCTGCGCCATGGCGGCCAGGGCGACATCCACTTTGCCCGCTACCAGGAATTGCGGATCAGGCACCTGCACCAGACGCTTTACACCTACCTGGAGGGCAAGCGGCCCTGAGTTGGGCCGACCATCAGTTGAACTACCCCGCATTCTCGCCGCCGAACTTCGGCTTGCGGTGCTCGACAAAGGCCGTCACCCCCTCGCGATAGTCCGCGGTGTGCTTGCACAGGCCTTCGTAGGCGATCATCGCCTCGTAAACCGATGCCGCCATCTGCCGCAGCGGTATGTTGGCGGTAATCTTGCTGTAGCGGATAGCAGTCTGCGCGCCGGCGGCGAGGCGGCGGGCATAGTTCGCCACGAAATCCGCGAATTCGTCCGCCGGCTTGACCAGCGAAATCAGGCCGATCCGCTCGGCCTCGATCGCGTCGAGTGCATCGCCGGTCAGCAAATAGTGCTTGGCCTTGGCATAGCCGACCAGCTGCGGCCAGATCAGCGAACCGCCGTCCCCCGTCGACAGGCCAACCTTGCAGTGCGGATCGGCGAACCGGGCGTGTTCGACGGCGATCACGATATCGCACAGCAGTGCAATCGAGGCGCCGAAGCCGAAAGCATCGCCATTGACGGCCGCGATCACCGGCTTGGGGCATTCGAGCAGGGATCCGACGATGCGCCGCATGATCTGCGCATCGGCGACAAAAGGCGGCAGGCCCTGGTCAAGTTCGCGTTTCAGCCATTGCAGATCGCCCCCGGCGCAGAACACCTTTCCCGCGCCGGTCAGCACGATGACATCGCTTTCGGCATCATCGGCAGCGTCGAGGAATACCCGGCTCATTTCATGGTGGAGCTTCTCGGTGACGACGTTCAGCTGGTCCGGCAGGTTGATCGTTATGGTCAGCACCCGGCCGCTTCGCGTGAAGGCAAGGCTTTCGTAATTCGATTGATCGGGCATTTATTCAAAGTCCTTGCTGGCTCTGCGTTCCGGATACCACGGAGCTATCCCGGGCGCCCAGCCATACCCCCGCCGGCGCATGCGGCAGGCCAACGTCGCGCAGGCCCAGTACCCCGGCCCGCGCCGCCTTGATATCGAAGATGGCGTTGACTGCGGGCAGCGCAGTCATCGTGTCCCAATCGTGGTTGGCCCAGTGTTCGGGCGGGGTGAAGCGCATGCGGGTGTCGATGTTGGGCTCGCCCTTGATGACGATGTGGTACTGATCCTCGTCGATCTGCCAGCCCTCGGCGAGCTTTTTGGTGAGGTACCAGACCACTGTCAGGTTGACCTTGGTCTCGCCACCCACCTTGCCGTTCCAGCCGCCTCGCAGCGCGGCATTGGTGCCCTGCTCCATGCAGAACCAGCCGAGATCGACCTTTTCGGCGGCAGTGGCATATTCGCAGAAGAATTCGATGTCGTCGAACCGGTATTCCAGCGCATCGCCGATCCGCTGGACGGCGTCGCGGAACAGGATCAGCCAGGCCCGCGCGCGTTCCATCAATTCGGGCGTGGAACCGCCTGGCTCGCCCATGCCGAGGAATCCCCAGGTTTCGACCGATTCATAGACCGAGCAATCCGCTGAATTCGACCAGCTGCACCGATTCGACCTTGCGGCAGATTGCGGTCAGCGCGGCGGTGATCGAATTGACCCAGCCGGGGTTGACGCCGGTGATGTAAAGCGAGCTGTCGCCGCGCCGGCAGGCCGCCTCCAGCTGCTCCCTGACCTCGCCCTGCACCCCGCCGAGGTTGAGGAACAGGTTGGTGCTGATCACATCCGCACCGCTTTCCAGCAGCCTGATCGCGTGGTCGAGATTGGCCTCGAACGGGGTGTAGAGCACGCTGTCGGCCCGCAGCGCGATCAGCGCATCGACATCGTCGGTTGCCTTGACACCGCAGGCCGGGCGGCCAGCCAGCACCCCGGCATCCTGCCCGATCTTGCCTGGCGACAAGGCAAAGGCACCGACCAGCTCGAGCCGCGGATCGTCGAGGATCGCCCGGGTGGAGAGCTTGCCGACCTTGCCGGTATTCCACTGGATCACGCGAAGTTTGGCCATGCCGGATTCCTCTCGCCGAGTTTTCGGTCGAGCCGGTTATTGGACGCCGGGGCGCATTTGGCAATCGCTCACTCGCGCAGGGCGTTCTGGCCAAGCTTGGTGATCGGGCTGAAGATATAGGACATCACCGAACGCTTCTGGCCGAGCAGATTGACGTTTGCGAGCATGCCCGTACCGATCTGAAGCTTCTTGCCGTTCTTGTCCTTGAGCACGGAGATGGTCTGCACTTCCACGGTGTAGAAGCTTTCCCCGGTCTGTTCATTGAGCACCGCATCGGGCGATATCGATGTCACCCTGCCATCCATCCGGCCATAGATCGACGAATCGAAGGCGGTAACCTCGACAGTCGCTTTCTGGCCGATACTGATGCTGCCGATATCCTGCGGCCTGACCATCGCCTCGATATAGAGTGAATCATCCGACGGAACGATTTCGGCGATGGGCATGCCGGCGGTGACCGTGCCGCCCACCGTCGTCACCAGCACCCGGTTGACCCGGCCCGACATCGGTGCCCGGATCACGGTGCGATCGACGCGGTCCGACAATGCCGGAAGCGATTGCCTTTGCGCGGAAAGTTCGGCCTGAGCCTGCGAGAGTTCGACGCCGCTGCGGCTCATCCAGTCACTGCGAGCCTGCGCCGCCGAGGCGCGCGCTTCGGCAATTCCCGATTGCGAACGGGCCACTGAAGCCTGCGCGGCAGCGACTTCGCTCACGGCCACCTGCACCGCATTTTCAGCCTTGATCAGATCGACACGGGAAACGATTTCCTTTTCCGCAAGTGGGCGGATCATCTCAAGTTCGCGCTGCGCGGCACTGAGGTTGGATTGCCGCGCCACCAGGATCGATTCCGCCTCGGCAACCGATTTCTGCGCCTGAACGACGCGTGCATTACCGGCGGCGACAAGCCCCTGCAGTTCGGCACTGCGTGCCGCATGCAGCGATCGCTCGACCGCCACCTGCCCGGCCGGACCGCCGCTGTAAACCGGCGTGGCACCGCGGACTTCGGCGCCAAGCCGGTCGATCTTGGTCTGCAGCGCCCCGACGGTGGCGGTGGTGCTGCCAAATGCGGAACTGCTCTGGGTCGGTGACAGCCGGATCAGGATGTCGCCCTTCTTGACCGTCTGGCCAGGCTTGACGAAAATCTCTTCGACCACGCCGCCTTCCAGGTTAGACACCACCTGCAGTTTCGAGCTCGGCACAACCCGTCCCATGCCGCGGACAGTGCGGTCAAGTTCGGTCAGGCTGGCCCACAGCACGAACAGCACGAAGAACCCGCCGATGATCCACAGCAGCAAATTGGCGGATTTCTTTTCCGCGAATTCGGTTTCCTCCAGCTCGGCATCTTCGCCCTGGAGGTAGTTCATTACATTGGCCATGACTTAACTCGCCTGCTTGCGGGTGAGGCGGCTGGTCACATGCATTGGCGTATCGTCCATCGCGACGCGGCCGCGCGCCAGAACTATAACCCGATCGACCAGCGACAACAACGATGGACGGTGGGTGATCAGCACCAGCGTGCGTCCCTGAAACTCGGCGCGCAGGTTCTGGATCAGGCGGTGTTCGGTCTCGGTATCGACCGATGAGGTCGGCTCGTCGAGAACGATGATCGGCGGTCTGCCGATCAGCGCGCGCGCCATGGCAATCGACTGGCGCTGCCCGCCCGAAAGTCCCTCGCCGCGGTCAGCCAGCTTCAGATCATATCCGTTGGGAATGCTCGAGATGAAATCATGCGCCAGGCTGACCTTCGAGGCGCGGATCAGCTCCTCATCGTCAACATCATCACGGCCGAGCATCATGTTTTCACGGATCGTGCCGGTCAGCAGGACATTGTCCTGGAACAACGCGCCCACCTGTGAACGCAGCGACTTGGGCGAAAGCTGGCGAATATCGGTGCCGTCAACCAGGATCAACCCGCTGCTGGGCGGATAGAGCCCGATGATCAACCGTGCGATAGTCGACTTGCCCGAACCTATCGGGCCGATCAGCGCAACATGCTCGCCGGGGTTGATGGTGAACGAGACGCCCGAAAGCGCCAGTTCTGGAGCGTTGGGATACCGGAAATCGACATCGCGAAACTCGATCGCGCCCCTGACTTCACCCAGTTTCAGACCTTCGCCTTCCGGTCCTTCGGGGGGCTGCAGCATCATCTTGTTGATCTGGGCATAGGCAGTGCGGGTGCTGTTGATCCGGGTCAGCAGCTGGGCAATCGTGCCGAAGGGCGCAACCGCGCGTCCGGCCAGGATCGAGCAGGCGATCAGTCCGCCCATGGTCAGCGTCTGGTTGGCAATGGCGAAAACGCCGTAAATCACCACCCCGGTATAGGCCATGGTTTGCATGCTGGCGGCCATGTTGATCGATATCGTCGATACCAGCCGCTGGCGCAGCGAAGCGCCGGCATGGCCGAACACCGCCTTGTCCCAGCGTTCGCTGAGCATGGCACCGGCATTGGCTGATTTAACCGTTTCAAGGCTGCCGATCGTCTCGACCAGCACCGATTGCTTGCCCATCGCTTCACTCAGCGTTTCGGCAGACAGGCGCTGCATCACCGGCTGGGTGGCCAGCGCGGTGATCACAACCACCGGGATCAGCGCCATCGGCACCCAGACGATGTTGCCGCCGATCAGCGCAACAACGGTGAGGGTGATGATGATGAAGGGCAGGTCGACCAGCGCGGTCAGGGTGGCGGAAGCGAAAAAATCGCGCAGCGATTCGATCTCGCGGACCAGGCTGGCCAGTCCGCCGGTCGAACTGCGGCCAAGATCGAAGCGCATGTCGAGGATCTGCTGGAAGATGGCCTTGCCGATATCGCGGTCGATCCGCGCACCGGCAACATCGACATAATAGGCGCGCAGCAGCTTGAGCGCGAAATCGAACAGGACCACGATGACCAGGCCGATGCTCAGCGCGATCAACGAGTCCATGGCATTGTTGGGAACCACCCGGTCATAGACCGTCATGGTGAACAGCGCCGTCACCAGCGCGAAGAAGTTGATCATGGCCGCCGCGATGCCAACCTTGTAGTAGATCGAACGGTTCTTGCGCAGCGGTTCAGCTAGCCAGGGAGCGAGTTTGCCTTTCGGCAACTCCACATCAGTAATCGATTCCAACGAAAAACCCCCTTCAGATCAGGCGACGCCTTAATCGGGCATCAGACGTATCCAGGTCAATCGGATTAACTCTTTCGACCTGGCAAGCGGTTCTCACCCGCCGGCTATGCCGGCCTGCACCAGCACAACCGCACCTAACGGACCGAATGTCACATTTTCATTAAGATGATATGTCACTCGTGCTGCAATTGCTTGTCCATTCGATCATCGTAGTCGAACTTGGTTAAATCTTGCTTGAACCAGGGATGCACTGCTCCGTCCGCCCGGTGGATTGGTTAACCTGCGCCTCGCACATTAACCTTCGGGCAAGGGATCAGCCTCTATCCGGTTTTTTGACGCGTTTGTTTGCCGCGGATCAATTAGGATTATGCCTGAGATGGGTTTTGATTGTATCCGGGCACCGCAAGCAAGCATGCTGTGGAGGCGTAAATGAGGGCTACGGGCATGAAAATGGCCGTAAAGGGACTGTTGCCGGTGATGCTCGCCATGTCTGGCGATGCATGGGCCGATTCGATGACCCTGCAGGAAGCCGTGGCCAGTGGCCTGGCAAGAAGCCCCGAGATCGGGCAGGCGCAGCAACGCGTCGGCCAGGCGGAGGCTGTGCGCGATCAAGTCAAGCGCGGCTGGTTGCCGCGCGTGACCATTGAGGGGGTGACCGGGTTACGGCACCTCGAAAACGATACCCGTATCAATCTCGGCCTGGCCAATACCGATGAGTACCCGACCTATGCCTCGGTATCGGTTGACCAGCCGATCTTCGATTTCGGTCGCCGCACTCACGAACTTCGGTCCGAAAAAGAGCGCGTCACTGCCACCCTCCACAATCGCGACTACACGGCGGAATCGACGACGCTGAGCTTGGTCCAGGCCTATCTCCAGCTGATGCTGCACGAAGGCGTGGTCGCGGCGTCCACCGAAAACCTGACCTTTCATGACCGGCTGTCTGCCGACATGCGCGAAGGCGTCAGTCGCGGCGCGATGAGTGTTTCGGAGCGCCAGCAGGCCGACGAACGCCGCCAGGCCGCGCGGGTCCGCCATGTCGAAGCTGAAAGCGAGCTGCAAAACGCCCGGATCCAGTTCGCCGCCCTGATCGGCGTCGCGCCCGAATCGCTCGTGCTGCCCGAAAGCTCGGCAAAGTTTCTGCCCGCCACGGTCGACGAGGCAGTTGCCTTGGCTGACAGTTCGGATCCGCGCATTCTCGAAGCCCAGGCCAATTTCGCCTCGGCGGAAGCCGCTCGCCGCCGGGCCAAAAGCGATTACCTGCCGAACCTGAGCGCCAATGGCCACGCACGGACCGGCACCGATTTCGACGGTTATCGCGGCCACACCATGGATTATCAGGCGCTGGCAACCTTGCGCTGGACGATCTTCGATGGCGGCGTCAACGCTGCCCGGGTGCGCGAGACCGAGCACCGCGCCGAGGAAGCCCGGCTGGCGCTGGTCCAGGCCCGCCGCGACAGCGAGCGCGATATCCGCGACACCTGGCAGAAGCTTTCGACCTGGCGCAAAAAGTTCAACGAACAGCAGGAACGCCTGGCCGTCGCCAGCGATGTGCTGATTTCCTACCGCGCCCAGTTCGGCATCGGTTGGCGCTCGTTGCTGGATGTGCTGGACGCGCAAAGTGCGCGCTTCAGCGCCAGTATTGATAGCGAGGTTTCGAAAACCGGGACACTGCTGGGCGAGTATGCCTTGCTCGCCCAGGGCAATCGGCTGCGCGAGACGCTGGGGGTTTCGTCGGCCGGAACGGATGCTGCTGTTTACGGCCCGCAGTGATCGGGCTGCCGGTTCCGATCATGGCTGATCGCTGATACCAAATATCGATGATCGAAACCTACAAAGCCCCTCCCCTTCAGGGGCAGGGCTATTAAACCAATTCCACCCGATTTCGTCACCCTGAACTTGTTTCAGGGCCCATCGGGCCGCACCAACTGAACCAACAGAAAGGGCGCAAACCATGAGGTCATGCTCGAAAATCAGAGCTCCGGGTGCGGGGTGAAATGGGCCCTGAAACAAGTTCAGGGTGACGATGAATGCTAGATTGGGCCTATATGCGATAGCCCTGCCCTGAAGGGGAGGGGGCAGAAGCGGTTTCATCGAGACTTGGTATAGGCACCGGTAATCGCCCAGATCCCGACCATGGCTCCCATTGCCCAGACGGCAATGATCGCCGCCGCCATCCAGCGCGCCGGCAGCGGCCAGTTCTGGCCTTCTGCCACGATACGCAGTTCATCGATCTGGGCGGACGGTATCATCCGAAGCGCCAGCCAGATACCGGCCGGGACCAGTATCAAGTCGTCCAGTAGCCCCAGGACCGGGATGAAATCGGGGATCAGATCGATGGGACTCAGCGCATAGCCCGCGACGAACCCGGCAAGCAGCTTTGCCGCCAAGGGGGTGCGCGGATCGCGCGCGGCAAGCCACAGCAGCAGAACTTCCCGCTTGAGCCTTCTCGCCCAGTCTCGCAGTGGCGCAATGTTCATGCCTAACCGCCGCGCAGCAATTGCACGCCCCAGTCGCGCTCGAACAGGTAGAGCAGCAGCCGCGCGGCCTCTCCGCGCGGGCTGGCCAGGCCGCCGTCGCGTTCGATCAGCAGCCGCGCGTCGTCATGCGCCAGCGGCAGCAGGCGGGTGATCTGCTCGAGGCTGGCGATGCGGAACGGGGTGTCGCCTGACTGGCGCGTGCCCAGCAGCTCGCCGCCGCCGCGCAGCCGCAGATCTTCTTCGGCCAGGCGGAAGCCGTCCTGCGTCTCGCGCATCAGCGCCAGCCGCTCGCGCGCTGTTTCGGACAGGGCCGCGCCGCGCAGCAGCAGGCACACCGATTTCTCAGATCCGCGCCCCACCCTCCCGCGCAGCTGGTGCAGCTGGGCCAGTCCGAACCGCTCGGCCTGCTCGATTACCATCAGCGTCGAATTGGGGACATCGACGCCGACCTCGATCACCGTGGTCGCCACCAGCAGCTTCGCCTCGCCGCGCACAAAGCGTTCCATGGCAGCGTCCTTGAGCTCGGGCTTGAGCTGGCCGTGGACCAGTGCGACGCAATCGCCAAACCGCGCCCGCAGTTCGGCATGGCGGGCCTCGGCGGCGGCGATATCGTCGATCTCGTTCTCGCGGACCATCGGGCATACCCAGTAGGCCTGCCCTCCCCCCTCCAGATGCCGCGCCATCGCGCCGACGACATCGCCGATCCGCTCGATAGCGACCACCCGCGTGTCGATGGGCTGGCGGCCGGGCGGCATTTCGTCGAGCCGCGACACGTCCATCTCGCCATACTGTGCCAGCGTTAGCGTGCGCGGGATCGGAGTGGCGGTCATCGCCAGGCAATGCGGAGTGCGCTTTCCCTTCTGCGTGAGCATCAGCCGCTGGCCGACGCCAAAGCGGTGCTGCTCGTCGATCACCACCATGGCGAGGTTCTTGTAGGCCACCGTATCCTGAAAAATGGCGTGGGTGCCGACGACAATATCGATACTGCCATCCATCAGCCCCATCAGGATCGATTCGCGCGCCCTGCCCTTGTCACGCCCGGTGAACAGCGCGATGGTGACGCCGGTACCTGCTGCCATCGCCGTCAGCGTCGCGTAGTGCTGGCGGGCGAGGATTTCGGTGGGGGCGAGCATCGCCGCCTGCGCTCCGGCCTCCACCGCCAGCAGCATCGCTTCCAGCGCCACGATCGTCTTGCCCGATCCGACATCGCCCTGCAGCAACCGCAGCATCGGCGCGGCCTGCGCCATGTCGCCCTCGATCTCGGCGATCGAGCGCCGCTGCGCTCCGGTCAGCGCGAAGGGCAGGTCAAGCTTGCCACGGAGCCGTCCGTCGCCCGTCAGCGGCGTGCCGACTTTGGCACGGTTGGCATTCCTGACCAGCATCAGCGCCAGCGAGTTCGCCAGCAGCTCGTCATAGGCCAGCCGCTCGCGCGCTTCTGCATGTTCCGACTTGTGCGCCAGCATCAGCGCATCGCGCCAGGCGGGCCACTTCATCTTGTCGAGCAGGCCGGGCTCGATCCACTCTGGCAGTTCTGGCACCCGCTCCAGCGCCTGGTGAACCAGCGCTGCCAGCCGCCCCTGCGTCAGCCCCTCGGACAGCGGATAGACCGGCTCGGTCAGCTGGCCGAGCATGCCGGCGCTGTCATCCGAGACATGGTCCGGGTGGACGATCTGCAGCATCTGGCCATACTGATCGAGCCGCCCTGCCACCCAGCGCTTCTCGCCCACCGGCAGCTGCTTCTTTCCCCAGCCAGAGTTGCGCCCGAAATAGGTGACCGCGCAGATATTGCCCGCAGCGTCCGCCGCCAGCACCCGCATCGGCCCGCGCCCGGGCGAGCTGCGGTACTCAATCGGGGTCAGCGCGACGATGATGTTCTCGCCGACGGAGGCATCGTCGAGATCGCTTACGGCACGGCGCTGCACGAAGCGGTTGGGCAAGTGATAGGCGAGGTCCTTGACCCGGGTCAGTTCGAGCCGCTCCAGCGGACGCGCCAGCTGCGGCCCCACGCCTTTGAGGTGTGCGCTTTCGGCAAACAGGGGATTGAGGCGGTTGGGACGCATGGGGGGGCTATAGCGAGGCACTCGCGCCACTCCAACCTCATCCCCCATTTTTGCTTTCGCGCAGAGGAAGCAGAGAGCGCTGAGACTTAAATCGCGAGGCAGGCCATTCGATCTATGGCTCTAATGATCACGACGTATGATAGTGAAAGGGGCTTCGCCGCAGTCCCAGCCCCTCCGCACCCTCTGCTTCCTCTGCGCCTCTGCGCGAAACCCTTTCTCCCAATGCGATTGCCCCAGCCGCCACGATCCCTTAACCCACCCCCCCATGATTGATCCAGCCCGTCTAGCCCGCCTCAAATTCCGCGCCTGGCACCGCGGCACGCGTGAGGCCGACTACATGATCGGCGGCTTTTTCGACCGCTATGCCGCAGAATGGAGCGAAGCCGAGATCGCCTGGTTCGAAGCACTGATCGAGGAGGACGACGTCGACATCATGGCCTGGGCGCTGGGGACTTTGTCGGTGCCGGAGGAGTTTGCGGGGGATATGATGGAGGCGATGCAGCGGCTGGATTATGTGGTGATTGGGTGAGTGGTCGGAGCTTGGCTGCTGAATTTCAATATTCACCCATGTTGCCGATGCTGCAATGCTAAAATTCAGACGCATTCAAACCAAAACGCTTTCCCACACCCGCAACCTTGGGGGCAATCTCGAAGCGGGCGGAATTAGGGTAGTTGATCACAGCACACTTGCCGTAGTCTTCCAAGACAAATGGGCGATTATCTTCGTCAGCGCCAAATTCGGCATCAACTGCTATACGAAATGCAGCAATGTCGGCGTCACCAATTGCGGGGTGGTCAGACTCCTTGGCAAACTGCGACGTCACATCCGAAGATTTCACTCCATTCTTGCGACGTTTAGCCGGCGTATCGTAGTCCGGTGACCACTTCCAAAGTAGCAAGTTCCACGTCATTTTCGAATTCCTACACTAAAAGTTTGAAACGGCGTCGTTTTGGCGGCTTACCATCTGATTTCAGTGGCCCACTTCTTCCTTTTTCGTCATCCTGAACTTGTTTCAGGACCCATTTCGCGGCTAACCCGGAGCAAGCGGTGGCAGGCCCAGCCCCACCGCAAGGTCAATCCAATGCGGGTTGGTCTCATTGATCAGGTTGATCTTCCACTGCCGATGCCAGTTCTTGAGCTGCTTCTCGCGGGCGATCGCCCGCTCCATATCGCCGAACAGCTCGAAGTGGACGAGGCGATGGACGGCATAGCGCGATGTGTGTCCGGGCATGGCGTTGTTGCGGTGCTGCCAGAGGCGGTCGAGCAGGTCTGAGGTGACGCCAATGTATAACGTGCCGTAGTGCTTGCTCGCGAGGATGTAGACGCAGGGGGTTCGCTCTTCTCGCATGGACCTGAGTTTGCGGCGAAATGGGTCCTGAAACAAGTTCAGGATGACGATTGGGCAAAGCGTAGCTAGGGGCACTCCCTCGCCATGCCCGACATCAACCGCATCCTTGCCGCCACAACGCCTCTCACCCTCAGCGCCATCGCGCGAGGTGCACAGCCGCTTGTCCTCGCCGACCTCGCCCGCGCCGCCAAAACCCGAGCCGTTTTCATTGCGCCAGACGAAGCCGCGATGCGCGGGGTGTGCGATACTGCCGCCTTTTTCGCGCCCGAACTCGATGTCATCGAATTCCCCGCATGGGACTGCCTGCCCTATGACCGCGCCAGCCCGGCGCTGTCGGTCAGCGCGCGGCGGCTGTCGGCGCTGCACCGGTTGCAGGCGCCTTCCAAGCGCCCGCAGCTGCTGGTCACCACCATCAACGCCCTGACCCAGCGCGTGCCGACGCCGTTCCGCATCCGCGAATCGGTGCGGCTGCTCAAGCCGGGCATGGAGATCAACCGCGAGAGCCTGACCGGGCTGCTCCAGCGGCAGGGCTATTCGCGCAGCGATACCGTGGTCGATGCCGGCGAGTATGCGGTGCGCGGGTCGATCTTCGACATATTTCCCTCGGGGCTGGAACAGGGACTGCGGCTCGACTTTTTCGGCGACGAGCTGGAAACGCTGCGGCTGTTCGATCCCAATAGCCAGCGATCGACCGGAACCGTCGAGGAACATCTGCTGCTCCCGGCCAGCGAAGCGCTGCTCGACGAGGACAGCGTCAAGCGCTTCCGCAGCCGTTATCGCGAGATGTTCGGCGCCAATGCCACCTCCGATCCGCTGTATCAGGCAGTCAGCGACGGACGGCGGCTGGCAGGGATGGAGCACTGGCTGCCGCTGTTCGAGGAGCGGCTGACGACGCTGTTCGATCACCTCTCATCCGAAGACGTCATGCTGATCGACAATGCCGCGATGGGAGCGGCGGACGAACGGCTGACCGACATTGCCGACTATTTCGCCACGAGGAGCGATACCTCGGGAAAAGCCGCTGGAAGCTACCGTCCGCTGGAACCCGCCGCGCTCTATCTCGCCCGCGAGGAGCTGGACGCGCAGCTTTCGGGCTGGCCGGTCCACCGCGCCGATATCTTCGCCCAGCCCGAAAGCGCCAGGGTCATCGACTTCGGCTTCGCCAGCGCCCGCGACTTTTCGCCCGAGCGCGCGCGGGGGGACAATGTCTATGAAGCGGCGGCAAAGCACCTTCACGCCGTCGCGAAGTCGGGCCGCAAGGCGATCATCGCCGCCTATTCCACCGGCAGCCGCGCACGCATCGCATCAATCCTGGGCGAGGCTGCTGCCCCTGCACCGCTGCTGGCGGAGAGCTGGCAGGAAGCGCTCGGCCTCGCCGCAAAGGGTATTCCCGCCGCGCTGGTGCTGCCGCTCGAAAGCGGCTTCGCCAATGACACCCTGGAGCTGATCACCGAGCAGGATATCCTCGGCGACCGGCTGGTGCGCCGCAAAAAGCGCCGCAAGGACGCCGACGCGTTCCTGGCAGAGCTGTCCGCGCTCACCCCCGGCGATCTCGTGGTGCATATGGAGCACGGCATCGGCCGCTACGAGGGGCTCCAGTCGATCCCCGTTGGCAAGAGCCCGCACGACTGCGTGATGCTGAGCTATGCCGGGGGCGACAAGCTTTACATTCCGGTCGAGAATATCGATGTGTTGTCACGCTATGGCAGCGACAACGAATTCGTCGCGCTCGACCGTCTCGGCGGCGAGGCGTGGCAGCGGCGCAAGTCTCGGCTCAAGGAGCGCATCCGCGCCATCGCGCATGAATTGCTCCGCACCGCCGCCGCCCGCGCGCTGCGGCAGGCGCCGGTGCTGGTCCCCGAACAGGCCGCCTACAACCAGTTTTCCGAGCGCTTCCCCTGGCAGGAAACTGACGATCAGGAACGCGCCATCGAGGATGTGCTGGGCGATCTGGCGGGCGGCACGCCGATGGACCGGCTGGTCTGCGGCGATGTCGGCTTCGGCAAGACCGAAGTGGCCCTGCGCGCTGCTTTCGTCGCCGCCATGGCCGGTGAACAGGTGGCGGTGGTCGCTCCGACAACCCTGCTCGCCCGCCAGCATTTCACCGGCTTCGTCGAGCGTTTTGCCGGCTTCCCGCTCAATGTCGGCCGCCTTTCGCGCCTGGTCACCGAAAAGGAAGCCACCCGCACCCGCGCCGGGCTGACCGACGGCACGGTCGATGTGGTCATCGGCACCCATGCCATCCTGTCAAAATCGGTGAAGTTCAGGCGGCTTGGCCTTGTTATTGTTGATGAAGAGCAGCGCTTCGGGGTCAATCACAAGGAACGCCTCAAGCAGCTGCGCGCCGATGTCCATGTGCTGACCCTCACCGCCACCCCGATCCCGCGCACCCTGCAGATGGCGATGTCGGGGCTGCGCGAGCTGTCCACCATCCAGACGCCGCCGGTCGACCGGCTGGCGGTACGCACCTATGTGATGGAATGGGACGACATGGTGATGCGCGAGGCCTTGCTGCGCGAGCACCACCGCGGCGGGCAGAGCTTCATCGTCGTGCCGCGCATCGCCGACATGCCCGATGTCGAAAAATGGCTGCACGACACAGTGCCAGAGGTGAAGTCGATCTCCGCCCACGGCCAGATGGGCGCCGGCGAAGTCGAAGAGCGGATGAGCGCCTTTTACGAGGGCAAATACGATGTGCTGCTATCGACGACCATCGTCGAAAGCGGGCTCGATATCCCGGCGGCCAACACCATCATCATCCACCGCGCCGACCGTTTCGGCCTTGCCCAGCTCTACCAGCTGCGCGGGCGCGTCGGCCGCTCCAAATTGCGTGCCTATGCCTATCTGACCACGCCCGCCGACCAGCAGCTGTCCGAAGTCGCGGAGAAGCGACTGAAAGTGCTCGGCGATCTCGATTCGCTGGGCGCGGGCTTCCAGCTTGCCAGCCACGACCTCGACATCCGCGGCGCGGGCAATCTGCTCGGCGACGAGCAATCAGGCCATATTCGCGAGGTTGGTTTTGAACTCTACCAGTCGATGCTGGAGGACGCGATCCTGGCAGCCAAGGCAGGCGAAATCGGGCTGAAACGCGAACGCTCGGCGCTAAGTCCGCAGATAACCGTCGATGCCCCGATCATGATCCCCGAAGACTATGTGCCCGACCTTGCCGTGCGCATGGCGCTCTACCGCCGCCTCAACGACGCCGAGGACCAGGCCGAAATCAATTCGCTCTCCGCCGAAATGATCGACCGCTTCGGTCCGCTGCCCAGCGCGACCGAAAACCTGATCAAGCTGATCGAGATCAAGCGCCAGGCGATCGAGGCCAATATCGCCAAGATCGATGTCGGTGCCAAGGGCTCGCTGGTCAGCTTCCACAACGATACGTTCCCCGACCCCGCCGGGCTGTTTGCATACGCCGAACGGCTGCAGGGCACGATCAAACTCCGCCCTGACAGCAAGATTGTGGTGACGCGGGTGTGGGGCGATCCGAAATCGCGGCTCAACGGGTTGTTCCAGCTAACCAAGGGCTTGAGTGCGATTGCGCGGAAGGCGCGTTAAGCTTCTGCCAACTCCGCAAACTCCGCCGCCGCCATCGGCTGCGCGCGCAGGAAGCCCTGGTAATAGGCACAGCCCTCTGCCGCAATTTGCGCCCGCTGGGCTTCGGTTTCTATACCCTCGGCGATTACCTGCAGATCCAGCGCTTTGGCCATGGCAACAATCGCGCGCAGCACGGCGAGGTCGCGGGGATCGGTGGTGATGCCATCGACCATCGCCCGGTCGAGCTTGAGATAGTGCAGCGGCAGGATCTTGAGGTAACGGAAGTTGCAGAACCCCGCCCCGAAATCGTCGAGCGCGATGCGGATGCCTGCGTCGGCCAGGCTGCGCAGGCTGCGCTGGGCAAGTTGCACGTCCGCGATCAACGCCTGTTCGGTCACTTCGAGGGTCAGCCGGCCGGCGCGGAAATCTGCTGTTATCCAGGATGGCCATCAGATCGGCGGGATAGCTGCTCGCGGCAAGATCGGATGGGGTGACGTTGAGCGACAGCCGTAGCTCCCCTCGCCAAAGCGACGCCAGCGCCAGCGCTTGGCGGGCGATGTGGCGCGACAATGGCACGACATGGTCGGTACGCTCAGCAATCGCGAACAGCGCGCCGGCGCCGATGCGGCCGAGCTTGGGGTGATTCCACCGCGCCAGCGCCTCGGCCCCGCTCAGCCGGTTATCGTCGAGCGCGAATTGCGGCTGGAAGACGATCTCGATCTCGTCGCCATCGATCGCGGTGAGCAGATCGCCTTCGAGCTGGGCCGCAGTGCGGCCGGAGCGGATCGACTCGCCATCGGCCCATGCCAGCCTGCGCCCCTGCTGCCGCTTGGTGATCTCCAGCGTCTGGCCGAGCCGGTCGAGCATTGATTCCGCATGCTCGCCCGCCAGGCCCCGCAGCAACGCGATGCGCGGTGACAGGCGCACCACTCCCGACGTAGCCGCAATCGGCCGCGCAACTGCATCGGCGAGCTGTTCCGCCAGCAACTGCCAGCGCTCGCGGCTGCAGGATTCGCGGGCGATCAGCAGGAAGCTTCCACCGCCGCTGTGCACCGCGAGCCACGGCCCGTCGAGTTCGGTAGCGGCGAATTTCGACAGTCGCTCCGCCACGCTGGCCAGAGCCCGATCGCCTGTCGCGGTGCCATAAGCCAGGTTGACCGCATCGAACCGCCGCAAACCCAGCAGCAAGGCGTGCACCCTCGGGGATTCGCCCGAATCCTGGCCTTCGGCGAACCATTCCTCCAGCCGCAGACGCGCCGCGTCGATGCCGGGCAAGCCCGTCAGCGTGTCGCGCAACACATCGCTTGCAGCATGCCCCGGGCCATTCATTCCGCTGTCATATGCCAAAGGCTTTGCCAAAGCGTCAACGCCGCCATATCGGAGTTCCGCAATGACCAAGGACATGCGTCTCGCCCTGGTGGCATCCGAAGGACCGCGCGCACAGGAAGGCGCGGCACTGCTCAGGCACGCCCATGACTGGGTCAGCCCGCAGGAGGCCGACACCTTTGTCGTGCTGGGCGGCGACGGCTTCCTGCTGCATGTGCTCCACCGCATGCTCGATCATGGCCGGGTCAAGCCGGTTTACGGCATCAACCACGGCACCGTCGGCTTCCTCATGAACAAGGCCAAGTCGAGCCGGACCATCCTCGAACGCGTCTCCCGGGCAAAGCCGGTCGCGGTCGCACCGCTGGAGATGCGGGCGCTGACCAATGGCGGCACCGAGCACCGCTTCTTCGCGATCAACGAAGTCTCGCTGCTGCGCGAAACCCGCCAGACAGCGAAGCTTGAGGTCAAGGTCAACGGCAAGCTGCGCATGGCCGAACTTGCCTGCGACGGAGTGCTGGTGGCGACCCCGGCCGGCTCCACTGCCTATAACCTCTCGGCAAACGGCCCGATCCTGCCGCTGGGCTGCAAATTGCTTGCTTTGACCCCGATCAGTCCGTTCCGCCCCCGGCGCTGGCGCGGCGCAGTGCTGCCCGACAGCGCCGAGGTCTGCTTCCGCGTGCTCGAGCCGGCCAAACGCCCGGTTGCAGTAGTCGCCGACCAGAAGGAAGTGCGCGATATCAGCGAAGTGACCATCGCCACCTCGCGCGAGCTGCCGCTGACCTTGCTGTTCGATCCGGGCAGCAGCCTCGACGAGCGCATCTTCGCCGAGCAATTCCAGGTCTGAATAATAACCGGCGGCTTCGTTCTGCGGCTTGCCAAACGCTATTGCGGTGTTATAGGGCCACCCCTGTCCGGCGCTCAACGGTAATGGCCGGATCGCTCCCCGATAGCTCAGCGGTAGAGTAGGTGACTGTTAATCACTTGGTCGTAGGTTCGAATCCTACTCGGGGAGCCAGTTTTTCATAGCAACCTTTTGAAGTAATGCCTTTTCTGCGCGCTGGCAGAGACTGCGGAAAAACCGCGCATGCGCCAGTCAATGATAGTCGGATCCAGGCGATCAATCGCGATTCAGATGCTCAGAGCATCTCCGCGTGCACTTCGAGCCGCGGACTCGCCACTTCGTGCAGTGGCACGGCCATGCCGCCCTGGTCGCCGGCGCGGCGTCGGTATTCCGCTGCCATGGCGCGGTGCATGGCGCGGGCGGCAGTGTCTTCGGTAACATCGGCGAGCCGTTCGTGCATGCGCGCACGGTCCAGACTGTCGGCCCGATCATCCGTATTGGACATGGATCATACTCCCATCACACCGGTTTCTCGCCGGGCCAACATGGCAGGCACCACACAACCGGTTCTTCGGCATTCCGGCAGGTCTCAGCCCTGCCAGGGTCCGGAACGGGGGCGTTTTACTCCTGAATCGGACTTATGGAAACAGAAATGACTCGCATGGTTAACGCAGCCCTCATCATGCCGTGCCCGCTTGCGGGCCAACCCGGTGCTGCTTGAGTTCGCGCCGGTCGTTTGAATCGAGCTCGGTCAGGCAGACTTCATAGCCCCACAGGTCGGCCAGGCTCTGCAGCACCTTGACGCCCTCGGCTGCGTCGAGAAGCATGCCGTTGCTGACCGCATGTTCCAGCATCAAGGTCCGGTCGCCCGCCAGATCGACATCGACGATCTGGATATCGGGCTCCTGACAGCCGATGTCGTATTCGCGGGCAAGCGCACGGCGCAGGCGGCGGTAACCGCGCTCGTCGTGGATGGCATCGACGCGGATGTCGGAATCGGCCTCATGATCGAGGATCTTGAACAGCCGCAGTTCGCGGATGAGATGCGGGCTGAGGAACTGCGAGATAAAGCTCTCGTCGCGGTAATTGGCCCAGACATCCTTGAGCACTTCCATCGGATCGCCCGAACCGGCAATCGCCCCGAACCATTCGCGGTCTTCCTCGGTCGGCTTCATGCAGATGCGCTCGATATCCTGCATGATGCCAAGCCCCAGCGCATAAGGGTTGAAACCGCCGAAATGGCCCGAATCGAAGGTCGGCTGATAGACCACCCCGGTGTGCGAAGTCAGGAATTCGAGGAACGAGCCGTCGGTCAGCAGCCCGCGCTCGTGCAGCGTCGTCATGATCCGGTAGTGGCAATAGGACGCGCAACCCTCGTTCATCACCTTGGTCTGGCGCTGCGGGTAGAAATACTGCGCGATCAGCCGCACGATGCGCAGCACCTCGCGCTGCCAGGGTTGCAGCTTCGGTGCCGATTTCTCGAGGAAATAGAGGATGTTCTCCTGCGGCAATCCCAGTGCCGCGCGCCGTGCTTCGGGCTTTGCCGCCGCCGGTTTCGAGCTGGCCGGCATGGTTCGCCACAGATCGTCGTAAATCTCGTCGCGATAGGCCTGCCGCTCCGCCTCGCGCGCCATCTCGGCCTTGAGGTCGCGCGCGCGGACCCGCGGATGACGGTGCACGCCCTGGTGCTGCAGCGCATGCGCGGCGTCGAGCAGTTGCTCCACCGCCAGCTGGCCATATTTCTCTTCGCATTGCGCGATGTAGCGCTTGGCGAATTCAAGATAGTCGAGAATGCCCTCGGCGTCGGTCCACTGCTTGAACACGTAGTTGTTCTTGAAGAAGTGGTTATGCCCGAAAGCGGCATGGGCGATCACCAGCGTCTGCATGGTCGCGCTGTTTTCCTGCATGATGTAATTGATGCAGGGGTCGGAATTGATCACCAGCTCGTAGGCCAGCCCGCGCAGACCCTTGCGGTAGAGCAGCTCGTTGGAGACAAACTGCTTGCCGAACGACCAGTGCTTGTAAAACAAGGGCATGCCGACCGAAGAATAGGCGTCGAGCATCTGTTCGGCGCTGATCACCTCGATCTGGTTGGGATAGATGTTCAGCTTCATCTCGCCGACGCCGATCGCCTCGACCGCGTCGTAGATGCGCTGGATCAGCTCGAAGTTCCAGTCGCTACCCTCGAACAGCGGAAAGGCGCGGAAGGGTTCGGTCATATCCGCTCCAGGGCGCCCTTGCGCTGGAACAGCTCGCGGAACACCGGGTATATCTCGCGGCGATGGTGGACCTTGCGCATGACGAAATGGGCATTGGCGTCTGCAAGCGGCTGGTAAGCCCCCCACAGATCGCTTTGCGACATCGGCATGTCGGGCCGCGGCAGCTCCTCGCGGCCGACTTCGAGATAGGCGAAATACTGGACGATCGGCAGGATCGCATTCTGCATCATGCTTAGCACCCGGGCATTGTCGCTGGACATGGTGTCGCCGTCGGAGGCCTGGGCGACATAGATGTTCCAGTCATCGGGCGAATAGCGATCGGCCGACACTTCGAGCATCTTTTCCAGCGCACTGGACACCAGCGTGCCGCCGCTGACCTTGCTGTAGAAGAAGGTCTCCTCGTCCACTTCGGCGGCCTTGTCGGTGTGGTGGATGAACACCACGTCGACGTGGCGGTAGCAGCGGGTCAGGAACAGGTGGAGCAGCGCAAAGAAGCGCTTGGCCAGGTCCTTCATATGCTCGCTCATCGATCCGGAGACGTCCATCAGGCAGAACATCACCGCCTGAGCGACGGGCTTGGGCACCGGCTCGAAGCGGCGGTAACGCAGGTCGACCGGATCGATATAGGCGATCAGGTTGCGCTTGCGCACCACCCGCGCACGTTCCTCGCGCAGCACGTCGAGCTGGGCCTCGTCCACCGCATCAAGCGGCGCGCGGGCTTCGATCTCGGCAATCTCATCCTCGATCCGCTTGAGTTCGCCGCTGCTCGGCCGTTGCAGCGCCAGCCGCCGTGACATCGCCTTCTGCATGGTGCGCGGCACCGACAGGTTGGAGGGCGAGCCGGCGACGGTATAGCCCGCCCGCCTGATCCCATCCACCGCCGCGCCGATGATCTTGCGCTTGGCCAGATCGGGCAGTTCGAGATCTTCGAGGAACAGTTCGAGGAATTCCTCGCGGGTCAGCACGAACTGGAAATCGTCGGTGGCGTCGCCCTCGCCCGCTTGCGAGCCGCCACCGCCGCTGCCGCCTTGCGGGCGCGGAATGGCATCGCCTTCGAGATATTCCTTGTTGCCGGGAAACACCCGCTCGCGGTTGCCGCCCTTGCCTGCGCGGTGCAGCGTCGGCTCCTGAATGCCGCCGCGCTTGATGGTGATCTGGCCCTCCTTGTCGAGGTCCTTGATCGAGCGATCCTTGAGCGTATCGCGCACTGCCTGCTGGACGTGGGATTTTGCCCTGCGCAAGAAGCGCTGACGGTTGACCAGGCTCTTGCCCTGGGGGTTCAGGCGTCGGTCGATGATGTGCATCGTCTTGCCGTTAAGCCGCCTCCGTTACCCTGCCTGCTTGACCCGGATGTACCATTCGACCAGCCGCCGGACCTGCCGCTCGGTATAGCCGCGCTCGATCATCCGGTTGACGAATTCGTCGTGCTTCTTCTCGCTCTCGCCGTCCTTCTTGGAACCGAAGCTGATCACCGGCAACAAGTCTTCGACCTGGCTGAACATGCGCTTTTCGATGACTTCGCGGATCTTCTCGTAGGACGTCCACGACGGGTTGCGGCCATCGTTGGCGGCGCGCATGCGCAGCGCGAACTTGACCACTTCGTTGCGGAAATCCTTGGGGTTGGCGATGCCGGCCGGCTTTTCGGTCTTCGACAGCTCCTGGTCGATGATCTCGCGATTGAGCAGCTGACCGGTGTCGGGATCCTTGAAATCGAGATCCTCGATCCAGGCGTCGGCATAGGCGACATAGCGGTCGAATAGGTTCTGGCCGTAGTCGTGGTAGCTTTCCAGATAGGCCTTCTGCACCTCGTTGCCGATGAATTCGGCATAGCGCGGCGCCAGTTCGCCCTTGACGAACTCGAGGTAGCGCGCCTCGGTATCGCCGGGGAACTGTTCCTGGCGGATCATGCCTTCGAGCACATACATCAGATGCACCGGATCGGCGGCGACTTCGATGGTGTCGTGGTTGAAGGTGGCCGACAGCGCCTTGAAAGCAAAGCGGGTGGAAATGCCGCCCATACCCTCGTCGACCCCGCCAGCGTCGCGGTATTCCTGCAGGCTCTTGGCGCGCGGATCGATCTCGCGCAGCATCTCGCCATCATAGACGCGCATCTTCGAATAGAGGTTCGAATTCTCATGCTCGCGCAGCCGCGTCAGCACCGAAAAGCGCGCCAGCATGTCAAGCGTTCCGGGCGCGCAGGGCGAGGCCGCCAGATCGGATTCGCGCAGCAGCTTGTCATAGACCATGCGCTCTTCGGTGGCGCGCAGCGCATAGGGCACCTTGATCACGAAGATACGGTCGATGAAGGCTTCGTTGTTCTTGTTGTTCTTGAAGTTCTGCCATTCGCTCTCGTTCGAATGGGCGAGGATGATGCCGGTGAACGGGATCGCGCCGATGTTCTCGGTGCCGATGTAGTTGCCCTCCTGAGTTGCGGTGAGCAGCGGGTGCAGCATCTTGATCGGTGCCTTGAACATCTCGACGAATTCGAGGACGCCCTGGTTGGCGCGGTTGAGCCCGCCCGAATAGGAATAGGCGTCGGGATCGTTCTGCGAGAGCATTTCAAGCTTGCGGATATCGACCTTGCCGACCAGCGAGGAGATATCCTGGTTGTTCTCGTCGCCTGGCTCGGTCTTGGAAATGCCGATCTGGTTCATCCGCGAGGGCATCAGCCGCACCACCTTGAACCGCGAGATATCGCCACCGAACTCTTCGAGCCGCTTGCGGCACCACGGGCTGACCAGCCCGGTCAGGCGGCGGCGCGGGATGCCATAGCGTTCCTCGATCATGTCGCCGTGCAGGTTGGCGTCGAACAGCGCCAGCGGGCTTTCGAAGATCGGACTGACTTCCTCCCCGGCCTTGAGCACATAGATCGGATGGACTTCCATCAGCGCCTTCAGCCGTTCGGCCAGAGAGCTTTTGCCGCCGCCGACCGGGCCCAGCAGATAGAGGATCTGCTTGCGCTCCTCCAGCCCCTGCGAGGCATGGCGCAGGAAGGCGACGATCTGTTCGATCGTCTGTTCCATCCCGTAGAAATTCTTGAAGCTGGGGTAGGTGCGGATCGTCCGGTTCATGAAAATCCGGCCGAGACGCTGGTCCCTGGAAGTATCGACGATTTCCGGCTGGCCGATCGCCGCGAGCAGGCGTTCCGCCGCCGTCGCGTGCATCAGTGGATCGCCCCGGCACCCGGTGAGGTAATCTTCGAGCGACATTTCAGCCTGGCGCCGCTCTTCGAATTTGCGCACGAATCCGGAAAAGAGATCGTTCGTTGGCATGCAATCAACTCCCGCAACAGCAGTAGCCCCCCGCTAAGACAGATAGTCTCGCACAAGGAGGTTAACCAGAGCAATACATGAATTTATCCGCCATTCGCTGCGGTGCTGCGGTCAACAGCCATGCTCCGCTCGCAGCTGCGTACCACGGGTGACCACCCGGTCGGATGCGATTATATCGGCGATGGTCAGATCCGGAAGCGCCTCCAGCCCGCGGTAGATCGGCGCGAAATCGGTGTCGACGGTCGTGTGCAGCAGCTGCTCGAAGCTGTCGATGACGAAGTAGCATTGCTGATAATCGTCGATCCGATAGGGCGTGCGCATCACCCGCTCAAGGTCGAAACGGATGCGGTTGGGGCTGAGGCTGTCGAGCGCGAATTCGCTCTCGCCATGGCTGGAAACAATCCCGGCGCCATAGATGCGCAGACCCTGCGGCTCCTCGATCAGCCCGAATTCGACCGTATACCAATAGAGCCGCGCCAGCCGGTGCAGCGCGCCGAATTGCAGGCTGCGCAGTCCGCCTTCGCCATAGGCCTGCATGTAATCGGCGAACACCGGATCGGCGAGCAGCGGGACGTGGCCGAAGACGTCGTGGAAAACGTCCGGCTCCTCCAGGTAGTCGAGCTGGTCGGGGCGGCGGATGAACCGCCCCGCAACGAAGCAGCGATTGGCGAGGTGGCGAAAGAACACTTCGTCCGGAACCAGCCCCGGCACTGCCAGCACCCGCCAGCCGGTCCGGGCGGCAAGCTTTGCGGAGAGTTCGGCGAAGTCGGGAATACCGGGCCGGGCCAGGTCCAGAATGCCGAGCCCGTCGAGAAAGGCCTGGGTGGCGCGGCCGGGCAACTGCTGGCGCTGGCGTTCGAACAGCGTGTCCCACACCGCGTGTTGCTGTGGCGAATAGTCCTGCCAGTCCTGCGGGATGGTCCAGTCGTTCATTTCAGCGCATCGCTGTGGCGCGAGGGGTGAGCCTCGGCGAATGCGGGCAGCGCCTCGCAGCGCTCGCGCACCGCCAGCAGCGCCGGGAATCCGGAAAGGTCGGCGTGGAACCGCTCGCCATTGGATAGCTGCGGGATCAGCAGGCAATCGGCAAGCGTCGGAGCCGCCCCGAAGCAGAAGCCCTTGCCGTGCAGCGCAACCATGGTTTCCAGCGCGCCAAGCCCTTCGGCGATCCAGTACGCCGCCCAGCCATCGGTCGCCGCTTGATCCGCGCCGAATTGTCGCTTGAGCGCGCGCAGCACCCGCAGGTTCTGCAGCGGCTGGATGTCGCTGGCGATGAGCAAGGCCATGGAGCGGACCACGGCCCGGTCCGCTGGCGACGTCGGCAGCAGCCTTGGTTCGGGAAAGCGCTCCTCCAGCCATTCGATGATGGCGAGGCTTTGAGTCAGCACCATGCCCTCGGCTTCGAGCGCCGGCACCAGTCCCTGCGGGGCCAGCGCGCGATAGCCCTCCGCGCGCTGCTCGCCGGCCAGCAGATTGTGCGAGACCGACGAATAGGCGACGCCCTTGAGGTTGAGCGCGATCCGCACCCGCCAGGCTGAACTGGAACGCCAGTAATCGTGAAGAGTGACGCGAAGCTCACTCATGGGACACCTTTCACTTGTGCCTGCGATTATCCTATCGGGCTTGCCTGGTGTCAAATCGGCATTGACGGCCCTCGCGCAGAGGTGAGCAGCAAAAAGCCCGCCGCATTGCTGCGGCGGGCTTGTTTGGGTTCAGCATGGAAAATCCGGCCAGATCAGGCGGTCGGCTGGGGAATTCCCGATGCCGCAGCGACTTCAGCAGCGAAATCGCTCTCTACCTTTTCGATGCCTTCGCCCAGCTGGAAGCGGACATAGTCCTTGAGCACGATCTTCGCGCCCGCGGCCTTGCCCGCCTGCTCGACGACCTGGGCCACCGGGGTCTTGTTGTCCATGACGAAGACCTGGCTGAGCAGGGCGTTGTCCTTGGCGAACTTGGCGGCAGCGCCGTCCGCGCGCTTGGCGAGGATGTCCGCGGGGATTTCCTTGCCGCTCTTCGCTGCTTCCTCGATCGCCTTATCGAGGGCAATCTTGCGCTCGCGGTCAAGCACCTCTGGATCGAGATCGTCGGCTGACAGCGCCTGCGGGAAGGCCGCAGCGATATGCATGGCGATCTGCTTGCCCAGCGGTTCGAGCACATCGGCGCCAGCTTCGCTTTCCAGCGCAACCAGCACGCCGATCTTGCCGAGCATCGGCGCGGCGGCGTTGTGCATGTAGGGCACGACCAGGCCGCTCGATACTGAAACGGTCTTCATCCGGCGCAGCTGCTGGTTCTCGCCGATGGTGGCGACATTGTTGGTGAGCTTGTCGGATACGGTGCCGCCGCCCGGATAGGCAGCTGCCTTCAGCGCCTCGACATCGTCGCCAGCCAGTGCCAGCGCCGCTTCGGTGGTCTTGCGCACGAAATCCTGGAACTGGTCGTTCTTGGCGACGAAGTCAGTCTCGGAATTGACCTCGACGGCCACGCCCCTGGTCCCGGCCACGGCAACGCCGACCAGACCCTCGGCCGCGGTGCGGCTCGATTTCTTGGCGGCGGCGGCGAGACCCTTGGCGCGCAGCATGTCGACCGCAGCCTCCATGTCGCCGGCGGTTTCGTCCAGCGCCTTCTTGCAATCCATCATGCCCGCGCCAGTGCGTTCGCGCAGGTTCTTCACGTCAGTGGCAGTGTAGGCCATCGCGTATGTCCTCTTGAAACAGGGTCTTGCGCCGGGCCCATGGACCCGGCGCGCGACAGAATTGTGACGAAAGAAGCCTCAGGCTTCGGTGGCAGCTTCCTCGCCGGGTTCGGCAGCGGCTTCACCCGCAACTTCGATGGCGTCTTCCATCGTCACGGCTGCTTCGGCGGCCGGCTCTTCGACCACGGCAACCTCTTCGGGCAGTGGTTCGGCCATGGCGCCGATGTCCGCGCCCGAATCGACCACGCCTTCGCGGTGACCCTTGGTCGCAGCCTGGCTGACTGCTTCGCAATAGAGGCGGATAGCGCGGCTGGCGTCGTCGTTGGCGGGAACCGGGAAGGCGATGCCATGCGGGTTGACGTTGGAATCGAGGATGGCGACGACCGGGATACCCAGCACATTGGCTTCCTTGATCGCCAGCTCTTCCTTGTTGGCGTCGATCACGAACATCACGTCGGGAATGCCGCCCATGTCGCGGATGCCGCCGAGCGACAGCTCAAGCTTGTCGCGCTCGCGGGTGAGCTGGAGCACTTCCTTCTTGGTCAGGCCGGCGGTGTCGCCCGAAAGCTGCTCTTCCAGCGTCTTGAGCCGCTTGATCGAGCCCGAGATCGTCTTCCAGTTGGTGAGCATGCCGCCCAGCCAGCGGTGGTTGACGAAATGCTGGCCGCAACTGCGCGCCATTTCGGCGATCGGCTGCTGCGCCTGGCGCTTTGTGCCGACGAACAGGACCTTGCCGCCCGCCTGGACGGTGGCCGAGACGAATTCGAGCGCGCGCGCGAACAGCGGCACGGTCTGCGACAGGTCGAGAATGTGGACACCGTTGCGTGCGCCGAAGATATACGGCTTCATCCGCGGGTTCCAGCGGTGGGTCTGATGGCCGAAGTGCGCGCCGGCCTCGATCAATTGGTGCATGGAGACGACAGGAGCCGCCATAAGTATTTCCTTCCGGTTAAGCCTCTGGGAAGCTGGAACCGTGCGGAATTCCCGCTGCGGCACCGGTATGAAGTGCTTCCCATGTGGATTTGCGGCGGTGTCTGAAACCCGGAATGGACGCCAAAACTCGCTGCGAGGCGGCCTTTAGCGGCCTATTTCCCATAAATCCAGCACCAATTCATCGCATTGCCGCGCCAGCCTGTCGCGTTTTGACAAGCTTTCCGGAACATATAAAGAACGTGGCAGAGTCGGCCTATTCCCAAGGCGAATCGACAGGGTTAGGGAAGATTAACCACGATCCATCGGACATCTCCGGCAGATCATCGCATTAACAGGGAAATTTTCGGGGGCCAGCTTGGGAGGCTGGCATGACTACAATTCTATCGGCTTATTTCGTCTGCGTTGCCATCCTTGCGGGCGCGGCAATATTCACCAGCATTCTTCGGTATGCACCGCATTTTCGCGACATCCACAGCCAGATCAATCTGCCGCCGGAGAGCCGCGAAGTGCGGGTGATCTACCGCAATGCCAAACTCACCCAGAGCCACATCAAGCTGCGGGTCCGCCGGATTCGCGCCGCGAAGCGCCATTCGCGCCGCATCGGCCAAAGCAGGCCTGTGCCACACGCTGCTTGAACACCTCCCGCGCCAGTATCGTTTGAACCAAGGCCTGACCGACGCTGCTTTCCGGTCCGTCGGCTTTGAACTCGGACACTGACGTCAGGTCTGATCGAATTTCCTATTGACAGCTCAGAACATTTCGGGAACATATCGTTCCAGTTATGTTCTTACTGTCGCTCGGGGACACATTTTCCACAAGCCGTCCACACCCTGTCCACAGGGTTTCACCGGCCAGAACCTAGGAATGCCTGCACATGACCGCACTGTTGCTCGCCACCCTGTTTACCGCTGCTTTCGTCCTCGCCATTGCCAGTATCGCCGAAACCTGGCGAAGCCACGGCGCAGCAGTGATGAGTCTGCGCAGGTTTACTGCAAACCCCGGCGCATTATCCGGCAATGCGCGCGAACTTCGCTTCAGACTGGTGGCCGGACCAACGGCGCGTCAGCACGCAACGATCATTCGTCCGGATTTCAGTGCGGTTGCGATGGCTCGTCAGCAGCGGACGCGGATCGGGCAAGCGCTGCGCGCCGCCGCTTGACCCGGGCGTAGCTGAACATCCCGACCGGGATCATCAGCAGGTAGACCACGCAAATGCCGATCAGCGTCGGCCAGGGTTCGGTCAGCAGGGCGGCAAACACCAGCCCGACCAGCGCGATCAGCACCAGCCTGACACTGCGCCGCGGCCGCAGCTTGGACCAGCTCAGCGTGGCCACACTCGAAATCATCAGCACCGCAATGATGACCAGCCAGATGCCAACCAGCACCGGGTCGCGAAATTCCTCGCGATCGGTCGCGATCCACAGATAAACCGGCAGGAAGGCCAGCCCGGCCCGAACCGGGGCGGGTATGCCGGTGAGGAACCCGGCCGATTTATGCGGCTGATCGTCGACATCGATCCGGGCGTTGAAGCGGGCCAGCCGCAGCGCGCAGGTAATCGCGAAGGCCAGCGAGGCAAACCAGCCGAAGCGCGCCAGATCCTGCAGCGACCACAGGAACAGGATCAGCGCCGGGGCGACCCCGAATGAAACATTGTCGGCCAGGCTGTCCAGTTCGGCCCCGAACCGCGATTGCGCCTTGAGCAGGCGGGCGATGCGCCCGTCGAGCCCGTCGAGCACCCCGGCCAGGATCACCGCCAGGATGGCCTTGCGCCAGTCATCGGCAATCTGGGCCGGATCGGTTCCGCTTGCGGCGGTGATGGCAAAGCGGATGCCGGTCAGGCCAGCGCACAAAGCGGCGGCGGTAATTGCGTTGGGCACCAGCGCCCGCAGCGTCAGCGCGCGCGACGGCAGCCGCCTGCGGGTGCCATCGCCCTGCACGCTCACTGGCTGACGCCCTCGATCACCGCATTGGCACCGACCAGTGCCAGCACTGTTTCGCCTGCGATCGTCTTCTGGCCAATCAGCACCGCAGGCTCGGTTCCCGCCGGCAGATAGACGTCGACGCGGCTGCCAAAGCGGATCAGCCCAACCCGCTGCCCGCAGGCAAGGATATCGCCCGCCTTGACGAAGGGCACGATCCGCCGCGCTACCAGCCCGGCGATCTGGGTGAAGCCGATCGCCAGACCCTCGCCGCGATCGATCAGAATGTGCTGACGCTCATTCTCTTCGCTCGCCTTGTCGAGGTCGGCGTTCATGAATTTGCCAGGAATATAGACGACGCGGCGCACTGTCCCGCCGATCGGCGCGCGGTTGATGTGGACATCGAACACGCTCATGAAAATCGAGATGCGCGTAACCTGGACATCGGCCAGTCCCGGCACGCCGCTGCCATCGTCGACGCAGAGTTCGCGCGGCGGGGCCACTTTCTGGATCAAGGTGATCAGCCCGTCGGCGGGAGCAATGATTGCACGCTCGTCCTGCGGGGTGACCCGGAAGGGATCGCGGAAGAAGGCCATGATCCCCATGGTCAGCGCCGCCAGCGGCCAGGCGACGGTTTCCCAGGCGCACCAGGCAGTGAACAGGCACAGCGCACCCGCGATCAACGCAAACTTGCGGCCTTCGGGATGGACGGAAGGCCAACGCCAACTGCCATCGCCCCGCCCCTGGTTGTCTAGTATTTCTCCGGGCATCCGCTTCATCTAGAGGCAGGCGGGCGGCAGGGCAAGGGCGGGTCGCCGATTGGGCCGCTCGATCGCCGGAGGGCGGGGCGGCTGCGGTGGTGGACAGGGCTGGATTCGAACCAGCGTACGCTCTCGCGGGCAGATTTACAGTCTGCTGCCATTAACCACTCGGCCACCTGTCCACACCGGCATGCCAGCGCGGGAAAATCCCGCAAATTCGGCCCCCGAAGGAGCCATCCGGCCGAGAAGGCGCGCTCATGGCGAAGCGGCGCTTGCCTGTCAATGGGGCGGCTGGCAGGAGCGTCGGCAATTGACCCGGACAAAGGACCGATAATGAGCAAAAGTGGCAGCAAAGCACCCGAGGGCAAACCCTCTCGGGCACTGCGCGGACGGGCGGGACGGATGCAGGGCGGACGCGGCAGCGGCAGGGCCAGCACCGGCGCGGTGCGGCTGTGGGGCCGTCACGCGGTCGAGGCCGCGCTGCTCAATCCCCAGCGCACCCACCGCAAGCTGTGGGCGACCCGCGAAGGCATTGCCTCGCTGGACGGCGAGCTGCCCGCCGATTTCGCGGTCGAATATGCCCAGGCCGCCGATCTCGGGCGCCTGGTCGCCCGCGATGCGCCGCATCAGGGGCTGGTGCTCGAATGCGACGCGCTGGAGGACGTCTGGCTCGACGACCTGCTCGAAGCAGACCCGGAACGCCCGCTGGTGGTGCTCGATTCTGTCACCGATCCGCACAATGTCGGGGCGATCCTGCGTTCGGCGGCAGCCTTCAATGCTGCCGCCATCGTTACCCAGGATCGCCATGCCCCGCCCGAATCGGGGGTGGTCGCCAAATCGGCTTCAGGTGCACTGGAAGTGGTCCCCTGGGTGCGGGTGGTCAACCTCGCCCGCGCGCTCGAGCAGATTGCCGAGGCCGGTTACTGGCGCATCGGGCTGGACGGCGCGGCGGAGGCCACTCTGGCCGAGGCGCTGCCGACAGGACCGGTCGCGCTGGTGCTGGGTGCGGAAGGCGAAGGGCTGCGTCACAATATCGTCCAGCACTGCGACGCCATCGCGCGCCTGCCGATCGGTAACGCAATGGAAAGCCTTAATGTGTCCAATGCAGCAGCGATCGCGCTTTATGCAGTCGCCACGCGCCAGAGCTGAGGGGAACAGTACCATGATCCGGATAGAGCACGCCCGCCGAGCTGCGACTGCCGCCTTGCTGGCAGCGCTCAGCCTGGCGCTGGCCGCCTGCATGCTGACTCCGGGCAG
Source organism: uncultured Alphaproteobacteria bacterium (assembly GCA_963791765.1). Lineage (GTDB taxonomy): Bacteria > Pseudomonadota > Alphaproteobacteria > Sphingomonadales > Sphingomonadaceae > Novosphingobium. Next base: position 238,952 of record CAWBTL010000001.1, on the reverse strand, counting down.
GTTCACCTCGTCGCTCGATCTGCGCAAGGACGGGCACTTCGCCTTTACCTATACCGGTGAAATCCGCCTGCTGGCGCTGAGCAAGCTGGCCGAAATGGGACGCAATGCCAGCGGCGACGAGACCTTCACCCCGCAGCCCTGCTACCCCGCTGATGGCGGCGAGGCGCGCGAGTGCACCCGGGCCGAGATCGACAAGCAAAAGCGCGAATGGAGCGAGCAGCGCGCGCGAGGCGCAGAAAAGCGCGCCCGCGACAACGAATTGATGAAGGCGATGTTCGGCGGCATCGATCCTGCCGATCCCAAAGCCGCCGAAGAGCTTGCGGCGCGGCTTCGCAAGCAAGTGGGCTGGCGCAAGGTGCTGTACAAGGGCGACGGGCTCTACGAGGTCGATTTCGCCATTGCCGGGAGCACCAGCCACGATTTCAGCTTCCCCAACATCGAGCGTTTCCCGATGGCCAATCCCTTTGTGCAGGTCATCGTCCGCAATGACGGCACCGTGCGCGTCGATGCCCCCGCCTTTGGACCCGGCGCGGCGGGCGAGCCCTATCGCAGCATGATGCAGGCAGCGGCGATGTCGGATGGCAAACCAGATGCGTTCAAACTGCCAGCGATGGACGGCACATTCACCATCACCACCGACGGTGCGGTGCTCGCCAACAACACCGACGAGGGGCCGCAGGCAGACCCTGCCGGTCAGCGGCTGAGCTGGACCGTCAACGCCCGCAGCACCGCCGCCCCGACTGCGCTGGTCCGCCTGGCGCGGTGAGGCCTCGCAAGTCCGAACACCAGAACGCCGCGCCTGCCCTGGGGCAAGCGCGGCGTCCGGGTACTCAGGTTCGCGAGACGTTGCCGCCCCGCTAAACGCAGTCTTAGTTGACGGCGTCCTTCAGGCCCTTGCCGGCCTTGAACTTGGGCTGGGTGGAGGCCTTGATTTTCATCGGTTCGCCGGTACGCGGATTGCGGCCGGTCGAAGCCTTGCGCTTGGCGACGGCAAATGTGCCGAAGCCGACCAAGCGCACTTCGTCGCCCTTCTTGAGTGCGCCGGTGATGGCTTCGAAAACACCTTCGACAGCCTTGGTTGCGTCAGTGCGCGACAGTCCGCTCGAATCCGCCACGGCGCCGACGAGATCGTTCTTATTCATTCTAGGTTGCTCCCTACCCTTAAGTGTTACTGAAAATCGAAAACTCTGGAATCGCCTCACAAAGTCGCGGCGAATTGAGCGATTTTTGCCCCAGCTGTCAAAGCCAAAAACCCCTAAATCGCGTCGATTATCCCCGAAATTCCGCCAATTTCGACGAACCGAGTGCTTGCCAAGTGCCTGAACCGGCTATTGCCCGCGAATCACGCCAAGCCGAAACCCGGACATCTGTCCGAGTTCGCGGCGGTGCAGCAACGCCTAGTGGGCGGTGGACGATGCCGTCGGCGCGGCCAGCGGCGGCGCTGCGGCGTGGCTGGCGAGCTCGTCCGCTTCGGTCCATTCGATCGGTTCGAGCGCCTGCACCAGCGCCCGCGCCAGCACTTCATCGACGTGGGCGACCGGGATGATCTCCAGCCCTTCCTGGATATTCGCCGGAATTTCGGCGAGGTCCTTGCGGTTCTCTTCGGGGATCAGCACCGTCTTGATGCCCCCACGAAGAGCGGCCAGCAGCTTTTCCTTGAGCCCGCCGATCGCCAGCACCCGTCCGCGCAGCGTAACCTCGCCGGTCATCGCGATATCGGCGCGCACCGGAATACCGGTCAGCGTCGAGACCATCGCCGTGACCATGCCAACCCCCGCGCTCGGCCCGTCCTTGGGCACCGCGCCTTCGGGCAGGTGAATGTGGATGTCCTTGCGGTTGAAGATCGACGGCTTGATGCCATAGGCGGGCGCGCGCGCCTTGACGAAGCTGAAGGCCATCTGCACGCCTTCGCTCATCACTTCGCCCAGCTTGCCGGTGGTCCGCACCGCGCCTTTGCCAGGTACCGTGACGCTTTCGATGGTCAGCAATTCTCCGCCGACTTCGGTCCAGGCGAGGCCGGTAACCGCGCCGACCTGATTCTCGTCGTCCGAGATGCCATGGCGGAACTTGCGCACCCCGGCGTAGTCACCAAGGTTATCCGGGGTGACGGTGATCTTCTTTTCCTTGCCCTCGAGGATCTTGCGCAGCGACTTGCGCGCCAACCGGGCGATTTCGCGCTCGAGCGTGCGGACACCGGCCTCGCGGGTGTAATAGCGGATCAGATCGCGCAGCCCCTCGGTGGTCAGCGTGAATTCGCCCTTCTTGAGGCCATGCGCCTCGACCTGCTTGGCGATCAGGTGGCGCTGGGCGATCTCGACTTTTTCGTCCTCGGTATAGCCTTCGAGCCGGATGATCTCCATGCGGTCGAGCAGCGGCTGCGGCAGGTTGAGGCTGTTGGCGGTGCACACGAACATCACGTCCGACAGGTCGAAATCCAGCTCCAGATAATGATCCTGGAACTTCGAGTTCTGCTCCGGATCGAGCACTTCGAGCAGCGCAGAAGCGGGATCGCCGCGGAAATCCTGGCCAAGCTTGTCGATTTCGTCGAGCAGGAACAGCGGATTGGAGCTGCCGGATTTTTTGAGGTTGGTGATAATCTTGCCGGGCAGTGAGCCGATATAGGTCCGCCGATGGCCGCGAATTTCGGCCTCGTCACGCACGCCGCCAAGCGACTGGCGGACGAATTCGCGCCCCGTCGCGCGGGCAATCGACTTGCCCAGCGAGGTCTTGCCGACGCCGGGAGGGCCGACGAGACACAGGATCGGACCCTTGAGCTTGTTGGTGCGCGCCTGCACCGCGAGATATTCGACGATGCGGTCCTTGACCTTCTCCAGCGCATAGTGATCATCGTCGAGCACCTTCTGCGCCGCCGCGATGTCCTTCTTTAGCTTGGACTTCTTGCCCCAGGGCAGGCCCAGCAGCACATCGAGGTAGTTGCGGATGACCGTCGCCTCGGCGCTCATCGGCTGCATCGTCTTGAGCTTCTTTATCTCCGACTGCGCCTTGGTGCGGGCTTCCTTCGACAGTTTGAGCTTGTCGATCTTCTCCTGCAGCTCGGCCATCTCGTTCGGCTCTTCGCCGTCGTGACCGCCAAGCTCGGACTGGATCGCCTTCAGCTGCTCGTTGAGGTAATATTCGCGCTGGGTCTTCTCCATCTGGCGCTTGACCCGGCCGCGGATCTTGCGCTCGACCTGCAGCACGCCAAGCTCGCCCTCCATGAAGCTGAACACCATTTCGAGCCGCTTGAGCGGATCGATCTCGGTCAGCAGCGCCTGCTTGTCAGCCACTTTGGCAGTGACCTGCGCGGCAATCGCGTCGGCCAGCTTGCTGGCATCGTCGATATCGCCCAGCTGCTCGCCGGCATCCTGCGACAGCTTCTTGTTGAGCTTGGCATATTCGCCGAACTGTTCGACCGCGCTGCGCATCATCGCCGCGACTTCGGTGCCCGAGGCAGTGACCGGGTCGATGCGCTCGACCTGTGCCACCAGCATCTCGCCATTGGTACTGCTCTCGGCGCGCAAATCCTCGATCCGCCCGCGCTGCTGACCCTCGACCAGTACCCGCACCGTGCCGTCGGGCAGCTTGAGCAGTTGCAGCACCGAGGCGATCACCCCGGTATCGTAAAGATCGTCGCGCTCGGGATCGTCGCAGCCGGGATCGAGCTGGGCAAGCAGGAAGATATCCTTCTGCCCGGCCATCGCCGCTTCCAGCGCCGCCACCGATTTCTCGCGGCCGACGAACAGCGGCACAACCATGCCGGGAAACACGACTATGTCGCGAAGCGGAAGGAGCGGGAGCAGGTTCATCTGTGTCATTCGTCCATTATAGCGCAAAAGTTGCGCGATCCGGGGGCCAATCTGCAAGCAGCGCCGGTAATCCGCGCCGGATATGGGGTGGGTTGTGCGGCTGTGCAATGGCGGATTGCCGCAGGGCTGTGGACGGGCGTGCGGGAGGAAGTGTCGGCGTCATCGGACAGTTGACCCTCACATCCCCGGCAGCTTGAACCCCGGCGGCAGGCCCATGCCCTGTTGGGCCTTGGCCATTTCCTCACCCGCGACCTGATCGGCCTTGCTGCGGGCATCGTTGAAGGCGGCGGCGACGAGATCTTCGAGGATGCCTTTTTCCGAGGGCTGCATCAGGCTGTCGTCGATGGCGACGGCGATGATGCGGCCCTTGGCGGAGGCGCGGATTTTGACCAGCCCGCCGCCCGAAACGCCTTCGACTTCGAGGCTGTCGAGCTTGGACTGGGTTTCGGTCATCTGCTTCTGGATGGTCTCGGCGGCGGCTTGTGCTGCCTTGATCATCTCTTCCATCGACTTCATTTCAGCGTCCTCGCAACTCAATTCGAAAATCAAACAATCTCGTCACCCTGAACGTGTTTCAGGGCCCATTTCGCCTCACATCCTGAGCTCACCCCGGCGAAAACCGGCCTCGCGGCTTGCGCCCATTCGGCATGCTCCCGGCATGCGGCACGATGGGTCCTGAAACAAGTTCAGGATGACGTAAAAAGAGAAGCTTGTTTCGTTTTGCACTAACGGTTCCATTTGCGGGCACCCATATCGGCAACCTCGCTTTCATCGACGAATTCAGCGGCGGGGAAAGCGGCAAAAGTGGCTTCGACCAGCGGCGCCTGACGCATGGCGGCAGTTTCAGCCTCGCGCTTGACCTCGTCCAGCTCACGCAGAGCGGGCGTGCCCTCGCCCTGCACCAGCGCCACGTTCCAGCGCTCGCCGGTTGCCTTGAGCAGTGCATCGCGCAGATCGGGCGAGGGATCGCCGGGATAGCCGGGGACCAGAGCGTAGGTCAGTTCTCCGGGAGCGAGCGAGACCACCCGCACCCAGTCGCGCATGATCTGGGATACGCGCAGCTGTTTCGAATGATCGACCAGCGCCACCAGCGCCTCCCACGGCGGCGCGCCCTGATCTTGCGGGGCGGCAGCGGGGGCTGCATCCGGCTTGGAGGTTGCGGGAGCGGGCCGCGCGGCGAACTCTTCCAGCTTTTTCACCAACGCGCCGGGATCGGGCATGTCGGCGGCGTGCATCACCCGCAGCAGCGCCATCTGCGCAGCGACCAGTGGATCGGGGGCGGTGCGGACTTCCTCGAAGCCCTTGAGCAGCAGTTGCCATAGCCGGTGCATCTGGCCGGGCGAGAGCGATTTCGCCCATCCCTCCAGCGCCGTGCGCTCCTCGGCAGAAACGGCATCGGCTGCGCTCTGGCCAAGCTGGGCGACGGTGATGCGATGAGTCAGCTCCATCGCCCCGCGCAGCAGCGCCAGCGGCTCCACCCCCAGCGCGAACTGGGCATCGGCAAGGTCGAGCAGCTGCTTGCCCTCCCCCGCCAGCAGTGCCGCGAACAGGTTTCGCTGCATGCTCTTGTCGGCAAGCCCGAGCATGTCCTGAACCTGCGCGGCAGTGACCCGGCCCTCGCCGCCAAGATCGGCGTGCGCTATCGCCTGGTCGAGGATCGACAGCCCGTCGCGTACCGAACCTTCGGCAGCAGCAGCGATCATCGCCAGCGCCTCGTGCTCGGCCTCAACGCCCTCTTCCCGGCAGACGTAAGCGAAATGCTCCGCCAGTAATGGTCCGGCGATCCGGCGCAGGTCGAAGCGCTGGCAGCGTGACAGCACCGTTACCGGCAGCTTGTCGGCCTCGGTGGTGGCGAACAGGAATTTCACATGCGGCGGCGGCTCTTCCAGCGTCTTGAGCAGCGCGTTGAAGGCGTTGCGCGACAGCATGTGGACTTCGTCGATGATGTAGATCTTGTAGCGCGCCGACACCGCAGAATAGCGCACCGCCTCGATGATTTCGCGGACATCGTCGACACCGGTATGGCTGGCGGCGTCCATCTCGATGACGTCGATGTGCCGGCCCTCGGCGATGGCAGTGCAAGGCTCGCAGACCCCGCAGGGATCGATGGTCGGACCGCCCTGCCCGTCCGGTCCAATGCAGTTGAGAGCCTTTGCGATCAGCCGCGCGGTACTGGTTTTGCCCACCCCGCGCACCCCGGTCATCAGGAAGGCATGGGCAAGCCGGTCACGCCTGATGGCGTTGGCCAGCGTCTGCACCATGGCGTCCTGCCCGATCAGCAGGGCAAAAGTCTGCGGCCGGTATTTGCGCGCGAGCACGCGGTAGGGCTGAGCGGCAGCTGGCACAGGAGAGGACGTCGGCGTAGGTTCAGGCGCGCCGAACAAGGCGGATTGCCCGGCGGCCTCAAGCTCGGCGGCGCTGGGCGCGGCTTCGCCTTCAGGCTCGTCGTCGCCAAAAATGTCGGGGGAATCGCCCATCGTCGGGAAACTAGGGCCTCATCGCGTGAATGTCAGGAAAAAAGGAGCCGGGCGACCCGCCGCAATCCGTTGTGGCTGCTTCCTTCCGGATCTGACCAGGTTGGCGAACGCAAACGTCCACCCGACTCCCGGCGGCGCATATGGCGGGGGATGGCGGTTTTGGCAAGGAGTGTTGCGCATCGCGACAGGGCAATCGCTTCAGATGAACGGGACTGGTGTTGATTGTGGCGTTGTGATTTAGACGAGGCTCCATATTGTGGGAGCCGTTCATGTCTGCATCGCCATCGTCCCGTTCGATTCTCGATCATTTTTCTGCGCTTCGCGATCACCGGGAGCAGTGGCGGGTTTTGTATCCGCTTCGTGAGGTATTGTTGCTGGTGCTGTGCGCAACGCTTTCGGGGATGGAGGATTTTGTCGAGATCAGGCTGTGGGGTCAGCACCGGCTCGATTTTCTGCGCCGTTTTCTGCCCTTTGTGCATGGGATACCGGCGCACGATACACTCAATGATGTCGTCAATGCGCTGGACCCTGAGCTGTTCAAAACCTGCTTTGCCACTTGGGTGGAAGCGCTGCGCGACGATGCGCCCGATGTGATCGCGATTGATGGCAAGACCTCGCGGCGCAGCCATGCGCGCAGCAAAGGTCGCGCGCCGCTGCACATGGTCTCGGCCTGGGCCTCGCGTCAGCGGCTGGTTCTGGGACAGGAAGCGGTAGACGTAAAATCCAACGAGATCACCGCGATCCCGCTGCTGCTCGAACGGTTGGAGCTGACCGGCGCACTCGTCACCATCGATGCGATCGGGACACAGACCGCGATTGCCGAGACCATCGTGAAGCGCGGCGGCGATTATCTGCTCGCGCTCAAAGGCAACCGTCCGGCGCTGTTCGCGGATGTTGTGGACTTCTTTGCCGACCCGCCCGCCGATATGATCCTTGCGCCCCACGTCACTACCGACGCCGATCATGGCCGCATCGAGGAGCGCCATCACCGCGTCTGTCACCATACAGAATGGCTGTTTTCCGACCGCCGTTACACCGACGAACCCCATTTCCCCCATCTCGCGATGATCGCAATGGTCGAAAATCATGTCGAGCGGGAAGGCCGCAAAAGCACCGAACGGCGCTATTATCTCGCTTCCGTCAAACTCGACCCCCAAGCCTTCGCCGCCGCCGTCCGCGCCCACTGGGGCATCGAAAACCGTCTCCACTGGGTGCTCGACGTCGTCTTCCACGACGATCTCGCACGCCTGAGAACCGGATATGGCCCGCAGAATATGGCCGTCGTCAAACACATCGCCATGAACATGGTCCGCAATCCAAACGACAAACACAGCCTCAAAGTCCGCAGAAAACGCGCCAATCTCGATCCCGATTACCTCGAAACACTCGTCACTCAACGAAGCGCGTTAATCTGAAGCAATTCCCCTGCGCATCGCGAGGGTGTGAAGAACAGAAGGAAGAAACGAGAGTTATTTTACGCTAAAGCATCGTGCCATTAATCTGAATCGAACTTCAAATTTCCGCTCATCCTGAGCTTGTCGAAGGACCCTCGTGCTACTGCGAACTCACCGTAACAACCCTGTGCTTCGACAAGCTCAGCATGAGCGGGTCTGGTGCAGATTAAACGCAATCTGATCTAAGCCGCCAAGATGCTAAGGAAGGCGAGTTAAAGGCTGGCGTTTGCGGCGAAGCCGCTCCAATCGCTGCTGGATCGGCGATGATGACCAAAGGCCTGCAGCGCGGCACAGTCTCTTCGCGGCTTCGCGCGAAAAATCTTTCTTCCTGCTAATTCCAGCTGGCACCCCGAAACCAGCAGAACTGCGTCAGCGGAAATTATCCGAATAGGCCTGCAGCTTCAGTCGCCGTGGCGGTGTTGCTGCGACCCGCGCCGCAATCCCGTATCGCGCCGCATAGGCTTCCGCCGCCTCACGCGAATCGAAATTGAGCACCACCTGCACCTGGGTGTCGCCCGATCCTGACCAGCCCATCAGCGGATCGGGCCGCCGCGCCTCGCTAGGGGCGAATTCGAGGATCCATTGGTTGGTGAGCGCCTTGCCCGATTGCATGGCGTTCTTCGGGCGCTGATAGATGCGTGCGGTCATGCTCTGCCCTGTCTCGAAACGCCGCGCAAATCAAGAGCGGCGTGTTCGTTCGAAGGCATTCTTCGTCTTCAAGCTGGGGTCTTCGGTCCAGGGCTCGTCGGGCCAGCGGTGGCGCGGATAGCGGCCCTTCATGTCGCGCACGACATCGCGCCAGCTGCCGCGCCAGAAGCCTGGCAGATCGCGGGTAGTCTGGATCGGTTTGCCGCCCGGCGAAGTCAGCTTGAGCAGCAGCGGCTGTGAAGGCTGGCCGAAACCTGGGTGCCGGTCGAGCCCGAACAGTGCCTGCACCCGCAGTTCCACCGATGGCCCGCCCTGGTCCTCATAATCGATGGCATGTTGGGTGCCCGCCGGGCTGGTGAATTGCAGCGGAGCGAGCCGGTCGAGGGTCTGGCGCTGGTCATAGCTCATGCGGTCCACCAACGCCTGATGCAGCTTGCCAGGATCGAGCGCGTCGAGGCGGCGGGTAAGCATTGGCGCAAGCCAGTCCTCCAGCGCGCCAAGCAGAGCTTCGTCAGACAGCGCGACAATCCCGGCATAGCGGGCGCGTTTCAGCAGTGACAGCGAACCATGCGACAGCGGCAACAGCGCCAGCCCGCCCTCGCGCACCCGCTCGATCAGGAATGCCGCGATGGCCGCAGGATCGGGCGCGGGATCGGGTCCGCGCGACAGCGTGATTGCGCCGAGCCGCTGTTCGAGCAGGGCCTCGACCCGGCGTTCGCCGGCCAGCCAGCGCAAGGTGCTGCGCTTGTCGATGCGGTGGGCGAGCCAGCGCGCGATCTCTGCCTCGGTGAGCGCGATGGCGCCGGTGATCCGCGCGCCCTTGGCCTCGCCCTGCGCCTCGCCCACGGCCAGCCATTCGGATCGGGCCAGCGGCGAGGCGGGATCGAGCCGCAGCCCCCTGCCCCCGGCTGCCAGCCAGTTTTCGCCCGCAGCATCGCGGCGCTTGGCGAGGTTATCGGGAAAGGCTTCGGCGAGGAGGATGGCGAGGGGCGGTGTGGAACCAGGGACAGGCTGGGGTGCTTCGACAAGCTCAGCACGAGCGGACTTGGGGTTTCCGGGCAAACTGTGAAGCACAGGCTTGCTCTCCCCACTCCACAAACCCCGCTCAGGCTGAGCCTGTCGAAGCCCACGCGCTGCCTTGGCCCATCCCCCGGCAAGCTTCCGCGAAGCTTCGGCCCGAGCCGACCTGTCCGAACCCCACCGGTCCATCCGTTGCGCCAAATCCTCGCCGCGCCCGCCAAGCCCCCGCTCCTGCAGCAGCAGCGCCAGCTTTGCCGCCTCGGCCTTTGCACCATGCTGCGCGGCGTAGAGCAGCATATGCGCCAGCGGCGGGTCCATCGGCAGTGAAGCCATGGCGCGGCCGTGCGCGGTAATGCTCCAGCTCCGCTCATCCTGAGCCTGTCGAAGGAGCGCCCCCAGCGATCCGAGCTTCGCCCGGGCCGCCGCCAAAGCCGCAACCGGCGGCGGATCGATCCAGGTCATCGCCGCCGGATCGCCCGCGCCCCATTGCGCCAGGCTCAGGGTCAGCGGAGCGAGGTCGGAAGTCAGCATTTCGGGCGGATCGAAGGCGGCGCGCCCGGCGTGCGCAGCCTCTTCCCACAGCCGGTAGGCCACACCCGGCCCCTGCCGTGCTGCCCGCCCGGCACGCTGGGCCGCCGCCGCCTGGCTGGCGCGATGGGTGACAAGCCTCGTGACGCCCGCCGCCTTGTCAAACTCGGCGCGGCGCGACAGCCCGCCATCGACCACCACCGACACCCCGTCGAGCGTCAGCGAGGTTTCGGCGATGGCAGTGGCCAGCACAATGCGGCGACGGCCCTCGGGATCGCGCTTGATCGCGGCGCGCTGGGCGGCAGGCTCGCACTGGCCGTGGAGCGGCAGCACCAGCGCCTGCGGAAGTTTCTCCGCCAGCCGCTCCCGCGTGCGTTCGATCTCGCCGACGCCGGGCAGGAAGGCGAGCACATCGCCCGTCTCTTCGCGCCAAGCCGTGAGGATAGCGGAGGCCATGGCGTCGTCGATGCGCAGTTCGGGCCGCGCACCCAGCCAGCGCAGCGCCAGCGGGAAGGCCTTGCCCTCGCTCTCGATGACCGGTGCATTGCCGAGCAGCCGGGCAAACCGCGCGCCGTCGATGGTCGCGGACATCACCACCAGCCGCAAATCCTCGCGCAGCACCTGGCTGCTCTCGATGGCCAGCGCCAGGCCAAGATCGCTGTCGAGGTGGCGTTCATGCGCCTCGTCGAACAGCACTGCCGAAATACCCTCCAGTTCGGGATCGGAAAGGATGGTCGAAACGAAAATCGCCTCGGTCATCACCAGCACCCGGGTCCGCGCGGACCGTTTGCTGTCGAGCCGGGTGAGGTAGCCGATGGTCTGCCCGGCTGGCTCGCCCAGCAGTTCTGCCATGCGCTCGGCCGCAGCGCGCGCGGCGACCCGGCGCGGGCTGAGCAGGATCACCGTGCCGCTGCACCAGTCCTCGCCCAGAAGCGCGGGCGCGACGGCGGTGGTCTTGCCCGCCCCCGGCGGCGCAATCAGGACTGCAGAGGTTTGGTCCCGCAGTGCTGCGAGCAGATCGGGCAGCACAGCATGGATGGGAAGTTCGCTCACCGGCGGGGTCTTGGCCTGCGGCTCAATAGCCCATCAGGCCCAGCACTTCCTTGCGACTGCTGTTGTCCTCAAGGAAGGTCCCCATCAGTTTCGAGGTAATCATGCCGACCCCCGGGGTGCGAACGCCACGCCCGGTCATGCAGCCGTGCTGGGCGTCGATCACCACCGCCACGCCGTGCGGCTTGAGGTGCTCCCAGATGCACTTGGCAACTTCTGCGGTCAGCCGCTCCTGGATCTGCAAGCGGCGGGCATAGGCGTGCAACACCCGCGCCAGCTTCGAGATGCCGACGACGCGGTCGCGCGGAAGGTAGGCGATCGAGGCCTTGCCGACGATCGGGGCCATATGATGCTCGCAGTGCGACTGGAACGGGATGTCCTTGAGCAGAACTACTTCGTCATAGCCGCCCACTTCCTCGAACACCCGGCTGAGGTGCGCGGCGGGATCCTGCTCATAGCCCTGGCAATATTCCTTCCACGCCCGCGCCACCCGTTTGGGCGTATCGATCAGCCCTTCGCGTTCAGGGCAGTCACCCGACCATCGGATCAGCGTGCGGATAGCCTCCTGCACTTCTTCCGGCACCGGCAGCTTGGCCATCGGGCCTTCATCACCTGCGCCGTTTTCTTCGGCATCGTTCCCGTCCATCATTCAATCTCCCTTCAGCGCGGCCGCCGCAAGATCCCGCCGCGCCGGAACAGTCCGCGCCGCCTGCTGACAGGTTCGAACATTTCCTCGGGCCGCTCCGGATCGAGCAAGGCATTGTCGGCGACGGTCTTCTCCGCATCCGTCAGCGGGCGCAAGACAAAAGGTTCGAGCCGCTTGCCCCGGCTGCGCGCCGCGCCGATCGCTTCGGTCATGGTGGCGTACCGGCTGAGCAGCGCAGACATTTCCTCAACCGGCACCCCGCAGTGTTCGGCCAGAAGCTTGTAACGGATCTTGGTGATGACCGGCACGACGTGGGCATTACCCGGCCGCACGGCGTCGATAAACACGTCGCATTCGCTGTCGAGCCCCATCGACCGGTTGTTGAGATTGGCCGAACCGATGCGCAGGATTTCGTCATCGACGATGGTCACCTTGGCGTGGACATAGATCGCCGCACCACCGGAGGTCAGCGGATTGAACAGGCGAAACCGGTTGTTTTTGTCCTTCTCGCCTATGGCATGCAGCAGCCGCACCCTTGCGCCGTCCATCGCGGTCTGTTCCAGCCAGCCTTCCGCGGTGACCGGATTGATGACGACAATTTCGGGCGGGTCCGGTTCGGACATGCGCTGGGCAATTGCCTCGGCGATACTGCGCGAGGCAAAATACTGGCTCTCGGCATAGATGAAGCGCTTTGCGCGCGCGATCTGTTCGAGGAACAGATTCTCGATCTCGTGCACTTCGCGGGTGTCATTGTATTCCGCACGGGTGCGGGCAATGCCGATCTCGACATCGCGGAATTCTGCGACAAGGCGCTCCGGCCACGGTGATTCATCCTGCGGCAGGCAAGCCGCCAGGCGTTCCCCACCGGCCAGCTGCCAGCGCTTGCGGCCAAGCTCGCTCAGCGCCGCCGCGACATCGCCCTCCATCATCATCGTAACATCGTGCCACGGTCCGTAAGGCTTGCCGTTGGGTCGGCGGCGGCGGCTGTCCTCGTGGAGATGCTCGGGCGTGTCCCAGCGGTTGGAGGTCATATCGATACCGCCGCAAACCGCGAACCGGTCGTCGATCACCACGATCTTCTGGTGATGACTGCAACCGATCGGGTGCGACCGGTCGAACTTGAAATCGATGCCCGGCTGCATCAGCCAACGCACCAGATCGACGATCATCGTCCCGCGCAGGAGAAATTTGAGTGCACCGAAATTCCATTTCAGCAGCCTGATCTGCAAGCCCGGCGTGCGTTCCACCAGCCAGACGATGAAGGCACCCAGCCTGGCAGGCCATTGCTCTTTGCGCGGAATGTTCCACCAGCGGCGGCCCTTGGCCAGTCGGATGCGCGAATCGAAATCCCAGCCAATCAGGAAGATGCGCTGGCGCGCCAGCAGCATCGCCTCGTGCATCAATTCGAAATAGGCTGCGGCGTCGATGACGACGTGCGCGCGGCTGGCCTTCACATAGCGCCAGACCGAACGCGTTTCCCCCGGGCCTGCCTGGTCATCTATTTCCATGACCACCTTCTAGCCAATTGTGGGCGCTTCGTCACCAACAGCCTGAACACTTTACTTAACCCGGGCTCTGCGACATGCCCGGCCACATGCCGCCGCCCCCGCATGAACGGCTTGAGCCGCTGCGCCGCATCGCCCGCACCCTGCCCGGCGGCATGGCGCTGGGCCGCTGGCTGCGCCAGCTGGCCGACCCTGACCTGCGCGCCATCGCCGCGGTGCAGCGCAGCCACGCCGACCGCCTGTTCCAGCCCTTCCCCGAAACGCAGGAGGACCGCTATCCCGAGCTGTTCGATGCACTGGCAGAACGGCTCTCCGCCATCGCCGAGCCGCGCATTCTTTCGTTCGGCTGCTCCAGCGGCGCCGAAGTCCGCGCGCTGCGCCGCCGCATCCCGCAGGCCCGGATCACCGGTATCGACGCCAACCCGCGGATGATTGCCAAGGCCCGCAAGGCCGATCCCGTGTCGCGCTACATCCTCGCTGACAGTGTCGATCCGGTCGAACGCTTCGACGTCATCCTGGCCATGGCCGTATTCCGCCACGGCGAACTAGAAGCCCTTCGCCCCGACACATGCACCGCCACCCTCCCCTTCACCCGCTTCGCCGAGGGCGTCGCCATGCTCGACGCCTGCCTTGAACCGGGCGGCTGGCTGGCAATCTGGAACGCCCACTACCGCTTTGGCGATACGGATGTGGCGGCGGGCTATGCGGCGGACGGATTGCGCATGCAGGGCGGCGGGCAGGAGCTGTTCTACGGCGCGGATGACCGGCGGATCGATGGTCAATGCTACGATGAGGTGTTGTTCCGTAAAGCTGACAGTCCTAGTCCTTAGCCAAGCACCCGGAGCGCCCACGCCATGACTACGCCAACCAGCCAGATCCTGGGCGAGCTCGCCGACCGCGAGGCGATCCGTGAGTGTCTGTACCGCTATTGCCGCGGGGTGGACCGGCTTGATGCCGATATGGTGCGCAGCGCCTATTGGCCCGATTGCACCGACAACCACCTCGACTTCACCGGCAACGCCGAGGAATTCATCGCCTGGTCGTTTCCGGTTATGGGATCGATGGACCAGTCGCAGCTTTTCATCGCCAACGTGCTGATGACCATCCGCGGCGACCGCGCCGATGTCGAAGCCTATTTCTACGGCTTCCACCGCATCAACACCCCCGATGGCGCCAAGAACGACGTGATCGGCGCGGGCCGCTATCTCGACACGATGGAAAAGCGCGGCGACGAGTGGCGGATCCTGCGGCGCAAGGTGGTGACCGACTGGTTCCGCCACTATCCGGATTCGGCCGACTGGTCGCAGGGCATGTTGGGCATCATGATCGCGCCGGGAGGGCGGTTTCCGGACGATGACAGCTACAGGCTGATCGACATCGCCGATGCGGCGCAGTGAGGGCTTGCCAAGGCCGCGCGCAACGGCTTGAGTAATGCTTAAGGGGATGGCCGCAATCCCCACGGGAGGGACTGCCATGCGCCGCATTTCAAACGTCACCGCAACTGCCCTGGCCGCAGCGCTGCTGCTGGCCGGTTGTGGGAAAAGCGGCACGCCGCAGCCCGAGGACGGTATCGGTGCCGATGCCAACTGGACCGCCCCGCAAGGCGGTGCCGACGAGGCAGGCTACAGCCGCGTCGCCGAGATTACCCCGGCCAATGTCAGCAAGCTCGGCCTCGCCTGGTCGATGGACCTGCCTGAGGAAGTGACGCTGGAATCGACCCCGCTGGCGGTGGACGGCACGCTCTATTTCGCCGGCGGCTATGCCGAGGTCTATGCGGTCGACGCGCTCACCGGCAAGCTGCTGTGGAAGTTCGATCCCGCCACCTGGCAACGCCGCCCCGACAAGTTCCATTTCGGTGCCAACCGAGGCATCGCCTATGAGAACGGCAGAATCTTCACGGTCGAGATGGACGGCCGCGTCGATGCGCTCGACGCCAAAACGGGCAAGGTCTTGTGGTCCGCAAATTCAATCCCCGACGGCCCGAAATTCATGTTCAACAATTCCACCGGCGCGCCGCGCATGATGAACGGCAAACTGATCATCGGCAATGGCGGGGCGGATGCGGGTGCGCGCGGCTTCGTCACCGCTTTCGATGCCGCTACGGGCAAGCAGCTGTGGCGGTTCTTCACCGTCCCCGGAAGCCCCGAGGACAACAAGGGCGACCCGGCGATGGAGGCCGCCGCCAAAACCTGGAGCCCTGATTTCTGGAAGAAGACCGGCGGCGGCGGCACGGTGTGGAACGGCATGACCTTCGATGCCGAGCTCAACCGCGTCTACATCGGTGTCGGCAATGCCGGCGGCTACGATCCCGAACGGCGCGATCCCAAGGGCGGTGACAATCTCTACACCGCCGGCATCGTCGCGCTCGATGCCGATACCGGCAAATATGTCTGGCACTACCAGCAAAATCCGCGCGACAGCTGGGACTACAAGGCTGCGCCCAACATGGTGCTGGCGACGCTCAATATCGAAGGCAAACCGAAGAAAGTGCTGATGCACGCGCCCACCAACGGTTTCTTCTATGTGCTGGATCGCGCCACCGGCAAGCTGGTCAACACCCCGGGCAAGACCACCTTCATCAACTGGGCGAGCGGCATCGATGTCAAGACCGGCCGCCCCATCGAAAACCCCGGCATCCGCTTTGAAAAGGGCAAGGCCGAAATCTGGCCCGGCACCATTGGCGGGCACGACTGGCAGGCGATGAGCTACAGCCCGAAGACAGGGCTGGTTTATATACCGATCCACCAGGTTGGCGTGCTGTTCTCCCGCGACAAAGCCGATCTGGACGACGATGCGGTCGATATCATGGGGCTGGTGGTCAGGCCGCTGGTCAAGCAGCCGGGTGACGGCAAGGGCTATCTGGTGGCCTGGGACCCGGTGAAGCAGCAGGAAGTTTGGAAAGTCACCCACGATGCGGTGTGGAACGGCGGCACGCTGGCGACGGCAGGCGGGCTGGTGTTCCAGGGCACGGCGCGGGGGGCTTTCAACGCCTATGACGCGAGCAGCGGCAAGCAGCTGTGGCAGTTTGACGCGGGCCTGGGCATCATCGCTGCGCCGATGAGCTTCAAGGCCGGCGGCAAGCAGTATGTCTCGGTGCTGGTCGGCTGGGGCGGCACTGTTGCGGCGATGAGCAGTGCGCTCGACGTCGGCTGGAAATACGGCGCTCAGCCGCGTCGCCTGCTGACTTTCGCGCTCGACGGCAAGGCCAAGCTGGCCCCGTCACCGAAGGCCGACATGAAAGTCTATGCGCTCGACGATCCCGACCTGAAGCTCGATGAAGGCGATGTCATGGCCGGGCGGGCGCTGACGATAGCCTGCATGGCCTGCCACGGCGCGGGCATGGCAGGCGCGGGCGCGCCGGGGCCGGACCTGCGCGAAAGCGCCATCGCGCTGCGGCTCGATACGTTCACGCAGTACGTCAAGGCGGGCAATCCCGCCAAGGGCATGCCGCCGATAGCCTATTTCAACGACGACCAGCTGCGCCAGCTCCACGCCTATATCAGGGCGCGTGCACGGGAGGCGCTGGGCAAGCGCAAGCCGTTCGACCCGAAGCAGGCGGCAGCAGCGATGGCTGCGGCCGCGGCGGGGGCCAAGGCAGGGAAGGCACCGACGAAGAGCGGGTTATAAGGCGCGAGGTTGCGCCTGAACAATCCTCCTCCAGTGGGCAGGTGCATCGCATATCAACCCAATCTTTCATTCATCGTCACCCTGAACTCGTTTCAGGGCCCATTTCACCGCGCACCCGGAGCTCTGATTTTCGAGCATGACCTCACGGTTTGCGCCCTTACTTCTGGCTCCGTTGGATCGGCCCGATGGGCCCTGAAACAAGTTCAGGGTGACGAAATTGGGTGGAATTGGTCGAAATGCGATAGCTCTACCCGGCGGGGAAGATCGCTTCAGGTTTGGGGCAACCCGCGCTAGTGTCCCGACGCCCCCTCCGCGCCGATCCCCGTTTCCGACCGCAGCTGCTGCGCCGCGAAACCGGCCTTGTCGATCGCCGCGCGCGGGCCGTTGTCGAACAGCGACACCAGCCAGATCGTCACGAAAGCAAGCGGCATCGAGAAAATCGCCGGCGAGCTGTAGGGGAAGACCGGCTCTGCATGCCCCAGGATGCTCACCCAGATCGCCGGAGAGAGCAGGGTCAGCACGAGCGCCAGCACCACCCCCAGGCTGCCGCCCGCGACCACTCCGCGGGTAGTGCAGCCCTTCCACAGCACCGACATCAGCAGCACCGGGAAATTGCCCGAGGCGGCGATGGCGAAGGCCAGGCTGACCATGAAAGCGACGTTCTGCTTTTCGAAGGCTATCCCCAGCACGATTGCCAGCAGCGCCAGCACCGGCACGGTGCGGCGTGAGATCTTAAGCTCATCCGCACCCTTCGCCTGCCCCTTTTTCATCATCGAGGCGTAGATATCGTGGCTGACAGCCGATGCGCCCGACAGCGTCAACCCGGCCACCACCGCCAGGATCGTTGCGAAAGCCACCGCGCTGACGAAGCCAAGGAACATGTCGCCGCCGATTGCCGAGGCGAGATGGATCGCCGCCATGTTGCCGCCGCCGCGCAGGCTGCCGTCGGCCAGCAGAAAGTCCGGATTGGTCGCCACCATGGTGATCGCGCCGAAACCGATGATGAAGGTCAGCAGATAGAAATAGCCGATCCACCCCGTCGCCCACAGCACCGACTTGCGCGCCGCTTTGGCGTCGGGAACCGTGAAGAAGCGCATCAGGATGTGCGGCAGGCCGGCGGTGCCGAACATCAGCGCGATACCGAAGGATATTGCCGAGACCGGGTCCTTGATAAAGCCGCCCGGCCCCATGATCGACAGGCCCCTGGCCTGCGCATCTGCCGAGTTTGCCCCGGCGCTGGCCGCGAGGCCAGACTTGACCTCGACTGCGCGGGCGAACAGCGCCTCGGGCGAAATGCCGAAGCTCCACAGCACCGCCAGCGCCATATAGGTCGCGCAGCCCAGCAGCAGCACCGCCTTGATGATCTGCACCCAGGTGGTGGCGATCATGCCGCCGAACAGCACGTAGCAGGTCATCAGCGCGCCGACGATCACCACCGCATATTCGTAGGGCAGGCCGAACAGCAGCTTGATCAGCTGACCCGCCCCAACCATCTGCGCGATGAGGTAGAAGATCACCACCGCCAGCGTGCTGAAAGCCGCGAACATCCGCACCGGCGGCTGGGCGAAGCGGAAGCTGGCGACATCGGCGAAGGTATAGCGGCCCAGATTGCGCAGCCGCTCGGCCAGCAGGAACAGGATGATCGGCCAGCCGACCAGGAAGCCGGTCGAATAGATCAGCCCGTCATAACCATCGGCGAAAATTTGCGCGGAGATGCCCAGGAAGCTGGCGGCGGACATATAGTCGCCGGCGATGGCCAGCCCGTTCTGGAAGCCGGTGATGCCGCCACCCGCCGAATAGAAATCCGCCGTGGTCCGCGTCTTGCGCGCCGCCCAGCGGGTGATCCCCAGCGTAACCGCCACGAACACGGCGAACATCGCAATCGCCGGCCAGTTCGCGGCCTGCTGCTCCGCCGCGCCGGTCAGCGCATCGGCCAGCGCCGCCGCCGGCAGCACCAGCGCGGCGAGGATCAGCGCGGTGCGGGTCGCGGGAAACGGGTTCAAGCGCCGTAATCCTTGCGCAAATCCTCGAGCAGCTGATCGAATTCGCGGTTGGCCCGGCGCACATAGATGCCGGTGAGGACAATGCCAGACAGGATCACGCCGATGCCGACAGGAATGCCGAGCGAAGTCACCCCGTCCCCGATCGGCCGGGCGAGCAGATCGCGGCGGAAGGCGATGGTCAGGATATAACCGAAGTAGATCGCCAGCATGATCGCAGTGAGCAGCCAGCCAAACCGCGAGCGGCGGTGGACCAGGTGCTGATAGCGCTCGTCATGGGCCATGGCCGCCAGACCCTCCCCGGCGGGGGCTTCGTTCGCGTCCATGCCCGCATTCCCCTCAATCGGCCCAGCTCAATCAGGCCCGCAGCTTCGCCAGATAGGCATAGGACTTCGCCGCTGCGTCAAGCCTTGGCATGGCGAAGGGCGGTTCCTGCTCGACATAATAGTGCCGCACCCCGGCCTTGTCAGCGGCAGCGAGAATGCCCGACCAATCCTGCCTGCCCGATCCAACCTCGCAAGGATCCATCGCCAGGGCGAAGTTTGACTTGGTCGACGCCTTGAGATCCTTGACGTGGAGATGGCTGACCCGCCCGCTCAACCGCTGCAGCATCGCCGCCGGATCGATCCCGGCCGATGCGACCCAGCCGACGTCGAGTTCGAACTCGACCAGCCCCGGCTGGGTCTCGTTCACCAGAATATCCCAGCCGGTGGTGCCACCCAGCGGCGCGAATTCGACGTTGTGGTTGTGGTAGCCCAGCGAAATTCCGAACGGCTTGAGCGCCGCCGCACGCTCGTTGAGCAAGGCGGCGGTGCGCGTCCACATGTCAGCGTCCTGTGCCAGCCGGGCGATGGCAACGCGGAAGTCCTCACCCTTGTCGGGGCGGAAATTGGCGGGGAGCGGGAAGATCGGCAGCACCGCCTGATGGATGCCAAGCTCTCCAAATGCATCGGCAATTTTCTGCGGCGAGCTGGTCAGCAGCAGCGTGTCCGGCTGGCCCGCAGCCAAAGCGGCCAGATGCATCGAAGTGATCGCCAGCCCCGCCTTGCCCGCAGCGGCCTTCAATTGCGCCGGGGTGCGCCCGTAGAGCTGCGACAGCTGCACATCGCCATAGCCGATTGCCGCGAGCCGCGCGAATACGGCATCGAGATCCTTCGCCGGTTCCTCGCCCAGCGTATAGAGCTGGATACCGATGGGCTTGCCGATACGCTTGAAGAACCTGGCGCGCGGCGCGGCGGACACGGGGGTTAAGGCGGCAGTCATGGTTGTTGCGGTCAGACCGGCAAGCAGCGAACGGCGGTTCAGGCAAGTAGGCAAGCCAATCTCCTCAAATTTCCCTGGCCGCCATCTTGCACATCCGCTGCATTTAATCGAGAGGTGAAGGCAGGCCCCTCCCCGCTCGATCTGGCGGGTATGTATCGTAGGAGTGACGGGATGAGCATGGCAATCGGATTTGACCGGCGTGAACTGATGCAGCGCATGCTGCTGCTGGCGGGGGCAACCGCGATCCCCGTCGGTAGCGATGTTTTCGCCGCGACCCCGCGCAAGGGCAAGCGCATGCTCAGCGCGCCGCACTTTGCCCTGCTGAGTGCGGTGGCCGATACCATCGTGCCGCGCACCGATACGCCCGGCGCGAACGATGCCGGGGTGCCGGCCAAGTTCGACGCCATGCTGCGCGACTGGGCCAGCCCCGCGCGGCGCACGGAGCTGATCGGCGCGCTCGACGCCATCGATCTCATGGCCCGCAAGTCCGACAAGAAGCGCTTCGCCGCGCTCACCCCCGCACGCCGCAACGAACTGCTCACCGTCCACGATGCCGCCGCGCTCAAGAATGTGCCGCGCAAGGACAAGCTTACCGGGATGATGGCGATGATGGCCGGGCCTGCGGTTGCCGATCCCGGCTATGCCAAGATGCGCGAGCTGATCCTGCTGCTCTATTATTACTCGGAAGCGGCGCTGACGAGCGAGCTGACTTACGAGCATTCACCGGGCGACTGGACGCCATCGATCAAGGTAACCCCCGAGACCCGCGCGCCCGGCGGGTTGGGCATGTTTTAAGCGGAGACCGAAGAAATGTTCGATGCAATCGTAGTCGGCTCAGGCATGAGCGGCGGTATTTCCGCCAAGGAACTGTGCGAACGCGGCCTCAAGGTGCTGGTGATCGAGCGCGGCCGCAAGATGGTCCATGGCGAAAGCTACACCGACATGCTTCAGCCCTGGGAAGTTCCCAACGCCGGCATGGTGCCCGAGGAAGATCTGGCGCGGCATTACATGGTCCAGAAGAATTCCTTTCTCAATGCCGCGACGCAGGATCTGTGGGTCAAGGACGACGAGAACCCCTACACCTTCCCCGAGGACAAGCCGTTCTACTGGATCCGCGGCTATCATCTGGGCGGCCGCTCGATCATGTGGGGCCGCCAGTCCTACCGGCTTTCGCCCCAGGATTTCGAGGCCAACGCCAAGGACGGCCACGGTTCCGACTGGCCGATCCGCTATGACGATCTCGCGCCGTGGTATTCGCATATCGAGAAGTTCATCGGCGTTTCGGGATCGCAGGAGGGCCTGCCGCAGCTGCCCGACGGCGAGTTTCTGCCGGCATTCGGGCTTAACGACGGCGAACTGATGTTCAAGGCCGGGATCGAGAAGACTTTCCCCGGCCGCAAGGTCATCCCCGGTCGCACCGCCAACCTCTCGAAAGCGCAGCCGCATCACGAGGAGCTCGGCCGCAGCAGCTGCCAGGCCCGCTCGCTCTGCGACCGCGGCTGCAGCTACGGTGCCTATCATTCCAGCCTGTCGTCGTCGCTGCCCGCGGCCGAACGCACCGGCAATCTGACCATCGTCACCGATGCCATCGTCCACTCGCTGGTCCACGATGCCAGGACCGGCAAGGTCAGCGGCGTGCGGGTGATCGATGCCAACACCAAGGCCGGCAAGACCTATGAGGCAAAGATCGTCTTCCTCAACGCCTCGACCATCGGCACCGCGCAGATCCTGCTCAATTCGAAGTCCGACGCCATGCCGCGCGGACTGGCCAATTCCTCGGACATGGTCGGGCGCAACCTGATGGACCATCTGTTCGCGCTGTCGGTGGCTGGATTGATGCCCAACGGACCGAAAGACAGTTTCTACCACGGCCGCCGCCCCAACGGGCTCTACATCCCGCGCTTCCGCAATGTCACCGAGCCGGGCGACGGCTTCGTGCGCGGATATGGCTATCAGGGCGGAGTTAGCCGCATGGGCTGGCGCAGCGGCATCGGCCAGCCGGGCATCGGCGCCGCGCTCAAGGAGCGCACCCGCAAGCTTGGGCCATGGTTCGCCTATATTGCGGGCTTTGGCGAAATGCTGCCCAACCCCGAAAACCGCGTCACCCTGAGCAAGACCAAGGTCGATCAGTGGGGCATCCCGCTGGTCGAGATCAACTGCCAGCACGGGCCCAACGAAGAGAAGATGGCCAAACAGATCCTCGATGACGGCAAGGCGATGATCACGGCGGGTGGCGGTTTCGTAATGTCTGCCGCGGACGAGCCGGGCACGCCGGGGTTGGGTATCCACGAGATGGGCACCGCCTGCATGGGCAAGGACCCGAAGACGTCGGTGCTCAACAAATACAACCAGGCGCACGACGTGCCCAACCTGTTCATCACCGACGGCGCGGCGATGGCATCAAGCGGCTGCCAGAACCCGTCGCTGACCTACATGGCACTGAGCGCCCGGGCAGCGCACCACGCGGCGGAGTTCTTGAAGGCTGGGGTGGTTTAGGAGCTTACGCCTGATCCTGAGCACCGGGGGGCTCTGCGCCAATTAGCTGCCCAAGCAAAAAGGCCGGAACCCGAGGGGTTCCGGCCTTTTCTTTGTTGGCGATCGAGTGAGGATCAGAACTTGGTACTGAGACCAACCTGGATCAGACGGCCAGCGGACAATTACGACACAGCGCACCTCACCAGCGCGCGCCGCCCTCGGTGGTCAGCGGGCGCTGGTAGGACGGGTTGGCCTTGTCTCGCGAGCCTTTGAGGTAGCCGCTGCCGGGCATGAACGAAAGGTTGGGCAGTTGCGCCGATCCGGCCAGTGGCACTTCGACAGTCGCGCGGCGCAGGACGATGCCCCACTTGCCGCCGCGCCGCTCCAGCTTGTCGATATAGCGGCCGGCGAGGATGCGGGAGGTTTCGCAGCCCTTGTCGAGGAACAGCCCGATGACATAGCTTTCGCAATGCGCGACATCGCCTTCGATGGCGCAGCGGTGCATCGTCACATTGTGCAGATTGACCTCGCATATCCGGGCATGGGCGTGGTTGGCATGCTCGCCGTAATCGGCGCCGGATATCTCCTGCATGCCCAGCTCGTGGATCCCGTCCGGGTGATAGGCAGCGACGATCAGGTCCTGGTCAAAGCGGTCATTCCCGCGCGAAGTGCCGGTGATGCAGTCATAGATATCCTGCCGGTCGGTGAGATATTGCAGCTTCGCTTCCAGCGCGGCGATGCGGGCTTCGGTGGTCATGGGTCGTCCTCAGCCGCGCACCGGGGCGTGTTTCGAATGGACGTGCGGGATCACGCCGTGGGTGTCGCGGTAGGATGGCGGCTGGCGGCCGCCGGCCTCTGTGATCCCGTACTTCCGCGCCAGTTCCGCACCGATCATGGTCTGGCCGTTCATTCCCATGAGGCCGGGATCGTTCGCCAGCGCCCAGATCAGGTGGCCGGTAAACTCGGGGCTTTCCGACATGGCCTCGAGCATGCCGAACCGCTCGCGGTCGGAATCGATCACCATGCGCAACCGCTCGGTCAGCACAGCGCCCATCCAGATCGAGACTGCGGCAACATTCTTTTCTGCAAAACCGAATTCCATGCCCATGTCGAAGGCCATCTTGTCGAGCGCGGCCTTGTGCGCGCCGTAGCTGGGCCCCAGCACATAATGCGCCGCGCCCGAAGACGAGGTGAACACGATCAGCCCCGAATTCTGCGAGACCATGACCGGCGCGGCAAACCAGCTGGCGACATAGCTTGAGCGGATGCCGACATCGATCATGTCGGCCAGCTTGAGCGGGCGTTCCCAGAAATTGCCAGGCTGGGTCAGCTCGTCGTAAACAGCGGCGGCGTTGTTGACGAGGATGTCGATGCGGCCCTGTTCGTCCAGCACCTGATCGAACAGCGCCTTGACGTCGTCGTCGTTCGCATGGTCGCAGCGCACGGCGATGCCCTTGCCGCCGGCCATGGTGACCATTTCCACGGTCTCGCCGATGGTGCCGGCGAGGTTGTGGTCGCCCGCCGTGAGGGTGCGGCCAGTGACATAGACGGTGCAGCCATGCATGCCGAGCGCATGGGCGATGCCCTGCCCTGCCCCGCGGCTGGCTCCGGTGACGATGGCAACGAGTGGGTTGTCGGGCATGTGGGGTCCTTGTCGCTGGTTGGGCCGATGGTCTCAGAACATCGTGCTGCCGCCATCGACGCCGATAGTCTGGCCGGTAACGTAATTGCCCTCATCGCTTGCCAGGAACAGGCACATCGGCGCGATGTCTGCGGGCACGCCGAAGCGGCCGATGGCGACCTTGGCCAGTTCGAGGTCATAGGTGCCCGAGTCTTCCAGATAGGCGATCGACTTGGGAGTGAGCGCCGAGGGCAGAATGGTGTTCGCGCGGATGCCGTGCCTGCCCCATTCCTTGGCTGCGGTGCGGGTGAGCGAACGGATCGCTTCCTTGCTGGCTGAATAGGCGAGGAAGCCCGGCTCGCTGCGCGGGCCGTAGCTTGAGCCGAAATTGAGGATCGAGCCGCCGCCCTCCCTCACCATATGCGGAAAGCACAGCTGCATCAGCTGCAGCGAGCCGAAAAAGGCGGACTGGAAGTCGATCTTGCAGTGCGCTTCCATCTTCGGGTCTTCGATCGGCAGGTAATCGGTGAAGGTGTGGGCGTTGTTGACCAGAATATCGACCCGCCCCCAGTCGGCGATGGCCTTGCCCACGGTCGCTTCGGATTGCTCCATCTCGCCCGCCAGCGCCACCAGCGGCGTGCATATTGCCGCCCGCCGCCGCGATCCTGCCAGCCACTTCATCGAGCTTGCTCTGGGTGCGACCGGTGATCAGCACCTTCGCGCCTTCGCCCGCAAAGCATTCCGCGATCGCCGCGCCGATACCCTGCCCCGCGCCGGTTATGATCGCGACTTTGCCTTCCAGACGTTTCATGGTCATTCTCCCGCTGCTCTCGCTCAATCCAGCTTGAACCGCGCCGGCGGGATCAGCATGCCGGGGGTCTCCGAACGGCCCTTGTAAAGGAATGAGGCGCTGGACAGCGGCTTGCCCTCTTTCAGGCTGTCGCCGCCGTCCGAGGGGACGATGTTGATGTAATAGTCGCGCCCGTCCGCGCCGCCGAAGCGGACCTGGGTGGTCGATCCCCTGGGCGTCGGCACATCGGGCAACGGCGTTCGGTCCGGCGTCAACCGGCGCAGGATGCCCGGCGAGCGGAAGCCGGTGATCCAGACATTGCCCTCGGCATCCAGCGCCAGCCCGTCGCAATCGTCGCGATCGAGCAGCACCTGCTGACTGGTCAGCGACAGGTCCTCGGCAACGCCGAAAGCCCAGCCTTTGCGAAAGGTGTCGCTGCAATAGAAACGCTTGCGAGTAGGATCGTGGGCGATGCCGTTGGAGAAATAGACGTCGGCGTCCATCCGGATGACTTCGCGGTCCACGGTCAGCCGGTACAGCGCCGATCCGCGCGTTTCCTTGGCTGCGATGACGTTTTCGATGTCGTTGGTGCCGAACCAGATGCCGCCGGTGCCGTCAGGCCACATCTCGTTGATGCCGTTGACCGGCTTGCCCTCCAGCGTGTCGAGCAGCCAGCCCGACTTGCCGGTATCGGGGTTGTTCCACATGATCCCGAACTGGCCGGAGGAGAACACCGCGCCATCATGGTTCATCATCACCCCGCCGGTCCACATCCGGTTGTCGTTGAAGGTGGTGACTTTGGTGCCATCGGGCTTAACCCCGTGGATGCCGCCGGCGATGACATCCGAATACCAGATGACATCGCGTTTGTGATCGACCGCCAGACCTTCGAGGTAGACCCCCTCGGCAATCGCCACGTAGTCTCCGACCGCCAGCGTCATGGTTCTCTCCTCGATCCCGTATTCAGGCGAGGGTGCTGGCCTGCCGGGTGGCTGTCAAGCGAATGGGTGGTTGTTCCGGCCAACTGCAAAGTGTCGCAGAGAGAAAAAGCGTGGTTCACGCTAAGCCGCTAAGGCGCCAAGAAGGGCGCAAAGCAGTTCGCTTCATCAGGCGGAGCCAGCCAATTTGCTGACGCGCTTGTCATCGATGCTAAGCCTGCGGCGCAATGCAACCTCTTAGCGCCTTCCTTGGCGCCTTAGCGGCTTCGCGTGAACCAATCCTGTTCTTTCAGAACCACTGGCGAAGACCGACCGACCGGATCCCTACTGCTTCGCCTTGCAGTCGCTCGCCTTGCGGTCCGCCGCCCAGCCGACCGCTTGCTCCAGCATCTGCACATAGATCGCATCGCCGTAGCGTTCCGGGCGATGGCCGATGGCGGAATAGAAGCTGCGGCCCCGGCCGATGCAACGGCTCCAGGCGATCGGGTGGTCTGAACCCATCGCCAGTTCCATACCCGGCCAGCCCTTGGGCGAATAGCTGGTCTCGTCGATGGTAGCGATGATCCGCGAGCCGGAGGCGCGGGGGTTGTTCTTGAACGAGTACCACTCGTCGTTCATTGTCCACTCGGCCGGCAGGCCCTGCGCGGCGGGGTGGCTGGCATCGTCGATGCGCAGTTTCGCGTCCTGGAACTGCGGATTGTTCGGATGCCCGGCAAAGCGCGCGCCCAGCAGCGTATCCACGTACCAGTCCCAGAAATAGGCCGGATCGCCGGCGCTGCCATGCACGCCGACAAAGCCGCCGCCGCCATTCATAAACTGCTGGAATGCGCGGCGCTGACCCATTGTCAGCACATCGCCGCTGATGTTGTTCCAAATCACCACGTCGAACTGGCGCAGCACTTTCGGTGTGAAGGCGGCACCGTTGTCGGTGGTGACCAGCGCCCAGCCCTTGCGCTGCGCCATCGCCACGAAGGCGGCATGAGCGCCATCGACCGAGGGGCCGTCGCGGAAGCCGTTGATCTTCTCGAACAGCAGCACGCGGGGCTTTCCAGCCGGAAGCGTGAATTTCGGTGCCACCGTGTCATACCGCTCGCAGCGCGCGACCTTGTCGGCTCGGGTGACGGGCACGGCGGCGAGTGCCTGGTCGAACTTCGCCATATCCGGCACCGCCGATTTGGCGGAATCGCCGCCGTGGCGTGCGCCAAGCCCTGCGGCTTCGCGCAGGGTCAGGATCGCCGCGAAAGTCGGCACCTTGGTGCTGGCGAAGAAGGACGGCATCTTGCTGATCATACCCGGCTGGACACCCTCGACCGCGGCTGTGGCTGCCGGGCTCAGCATGATGTCGATCAGCGGGCTCGCCGAGGAGAATGGCAAGTCGCGCAGCGGGCAATCGACCAGTCCCCTGGCGGAAACCGGGCTGCCGGCCATGGCGGCCAGCGCCGCTGCGATCAGGGCGATGCGTTTCATGATGTCCCATCCTCCATAGCGGCGCCCGCCAAGGCGATCGCGGGTTTATCATGTGAGGCGGAGTAGAGGCGCGGCCAAACTGCGTCAACCTGACCGGCCGCGAAATTGGACAGGCCAGTTTTCGGGACAGCAAATGGGCAAATTGCTCGCAGAAATTTTCTACATCGATGGCGCGCCTGTTATCCCGGGTGGCGCATTGGCACCTCCCGGGTGGTCTCAGGTTCAGGAACTATTTCCGGTCAGCGTCCGCTAGTCAATATCACCGCGGCAATCAGCCCCGTGGCGACGGCTACGAGCAGGAAGCGGTCATCGTTGCGGCGCCATTCATAGCCGCGCGGCGGTTGGCGCAGGTTGTAGCGGCGGTAATCGATCCGCTGTGCATAGCGCCAGTCATTGTAACCCATTCGCTGGCCGCGACCCCAATGGTAGTTGTGTCCGCGATCCTTGCTCCAGCCGCGATGCCGTCCGCTGTCGCGACGACCGCTCTGGTCGTGCCACTGTCCGTTGTGCCACTGGTCGCCGTGCTGGGCACCGTCGCGGCGATGATCGCGTTGGTTGCCGGGCTGCGCGCTGGCCAGCTGACCGGTCAGCAGGGCGATTACAGTCGCCCCAATCATTAGATTTTTCATGGGTTTTTCCCTCGAGGCGCAAATGACGCCTGCGCGCATTGCGGATTTTCCGCAGTGACGTTGCGATAACCATTGCGGTACCGGAATGTTCCCGGCCGGGGTTTAAATGTCTAGCAGTTCGAGACGGTGACCCGCGTTCCGGGATGGGCGGCGGTGATGACAACGCTGGCGTCCAGTTGCGTTGCCAGAGCTTCGACAATGCCAGTGCCCAGACCGGGCTTGGCCATGGCTGCATCAAGCGGAAAGCCGATGCCGTCATCGTCCACCCGCAACGTCCAGCCAGCGTCTGCCGAACGGTAATTTACACTGATTTTCCCCGAGGGCCGGCTGCCGGGAAAGGCGTGCTTGAGCGAGTTTATTACCAGTTCCGTCACAATCAGGCCGAGGCTGACCGACACGCGTTCATCGACCCTGGTGTCATCGACATTCGCGGCAAGCGTCAAATGGCTGGACTCGGCGATCATCGATGTGGATATGCTCTCGCAAAGCTCGGTGAAATAGCCGCGAAGGCCAACCTCGCCAACCTGGGTTGTGGCCAGCTGCTTTTGCAGAGTGGCAATCGACATCACGCGGTTATGGGCATCTCGCAGATGGGAGCTGGTTTCCTTCGAATTGACTCTGCGGGCGCTCTGCAGCAGCACGCTGGCAATGATCTGGAGACTGTTGGCGACGCGGTGCTGAAGCTCCTGCATCAGCACCTGCTTTTCGTGCAGCAAATCGTCCTTCAATCTATCGGCAAGCCGGGCGGCGGTTACGTCTGTCACTGCCAGCACGATCCGGGCTTCACTGCCCTCGCCGTCATAATCGAGCTTGTGCGCACTCAGAACCAGGCGGAGCGTCGGTTGGTCCGGTCTGACAAGATCTATTTCATAGGCTTCGATCTCGGGCTGACCGGCGACCGCTGCCCGCAGCAGCAGGAGCAATTGCGGAACATTCCATTCACCTTGGCCAAGTTTGGCGAATTTGGCGCGTCCCGAATGAGAGCGGACGACGTTGAAGTTGCGGTAGAACGATGCGCTTGCCGCCACGACGCCCAGTTCGCCATCGAGCAGCACGACCGGAGCCTGCGACGAGATGATCAGCGCCATCGCCAGCGTGCTCGCCGGAGCGACCGTGTCTTCAATCAAGCTTGCCAACTGCGCCGCCTTAACCAAACCGTAGGCTTGCCCGGCGCAAGCCGTTCCCGGCATTGGATATTATCCAGATTCCACCTTGGCCGCGAATTATGCAAGCGAGGGCGATGACAATCTTTAACATGAAGCCGCAGGATCGAAGCATGTATTTCTGCATGCTCGCGCGGAGCAACGAGACACGCCACCCCCGGTCAAAACCGGGGATGGCGGGTCAATTTGCCTGCAACTCGGTGGCGGAAGGGCAGGCAAGTCGATTTTAGCGAGTATTACCGGTTGATGCGGAGCTTCCTGTTGAGGCGATCGAGCCGGAGCTGGAGCCTGGCCTGGTCGCGAACGGAAATCGCTCCCGTCCGGTCATGTCCCATGCGCCGCTCGCTGCTGCGGATCGAGCTCAGTTCGCGCAGAGCGCTGGTGGTTTCCCGGCGGCTCAATGAGCGCTGCTGCTGAGCGTTGCGGACATATTGCTCCAGCCAGCTGACCTGCGAAAGAATGCCGCGACCCGGTCCGAACTGGTCGCCTCTTGGCCCGTTGACCGAAGTGGAGACCCAGCGCCCGCGGCTGTCGTAGTAGCCATAGGCTTCGCCGGCGTTCCAGCGGCCATTGCCATCATAGTATCCCGGCTGGGGGTCGGCGATCCAGACCCCATTGGCGTCGCGGTGGCCGCTTGCCGTTCCGGAAATCCAGCGACCTCGCGCATCGTAATGGCCGGTGGTGACGCCTGCGACCCAACGTCCGCGCGCGTCGTAGTAGCCGCTCGCCGTACCGCCGATCCACTGGTTGTTGTTGTCGTAATAGCCACTCGACGATGCCGGTATCCAGCGGTTCTGAGCATCATAACTGCCGCTTGAGGTGCCATCGTCACGGTGCGGAACCCAGTTGCGGCGCTCGTCGTAATGGCCGTTGGGTGTTCCGGCGACCCAGTTGTTGTCACGGTCGTAATAGCCCGTGGCCCGGCCCTGCACCACCGATGCCGCGTGCCACATGCCCTGGCTGTCGTAGTAGCCATAGGCATCGTCGCGGCGACCCGGCTGCGTGGGTTGAGCGGCGCCGGTATTGACCCAGCGCCCGCGGCTGTCGTAATATCCCGAGGCTGCACCCGCGTTCCATCGGCCGTTGCTGTCGTAGTATCCGGACTGGGGATCGGCGATCCAGTTGCCACTGGCGTCGCGCCTGCCACCGGCAACTCCGACAACCCAGCGACCTCTTGCATCGTAATGCCCGGTCGTCGCGCCGGCAATCCAGCGTCCGCGCTCATCGTAATAGCCACTGGCCGAACCGGCGACCCACTGATCGTTGCGGTCATAATAGCCATCGACCGATGCCGGGACCCAGGCGCCGTTCTGGCTGTAGTAACCGTCTTCCTCGGTCGTGCTAGCGTTCGCAATCCAGCGGTTGCCTTCGTCATAATAACCATTGGGCGCTCCGTCGACCCAATCGCCATTGCGGTCGTAATAGCCTTTTGCGTCGCGTGAACTGACGCCCGTGGCATGCCAGCGGTTGTTCTCGTCGTAATAACCGTAAGCGCGACTGCAATCGCCAGAGGGCTTTGAAACCTGGTTACCGATCACCCCGCCGACACCGGCACCGATTACCGTTCCCACGGTCTTGTCGCCCTTGCCGGCAATGACATTGCCCAGCACTCCACCGACTACAGCGCCGGCAACTGTACCAACAACCCGGCTGGAGCGCTGACGCTCGCAATTGGATTGGGCAAAGGCAATGGATGGAATAAGCGCAGCGGCGGCGATACTTGCCGCGAAGAATGGCCTTAGCATTTTGGATGCTCCCGAATTGCGCGAATGCACATTTCCTGAAAATTAAACCAAACTGCCGGTTGTTTGTTCCCCGAAGAAAAATAAAAATAATTATAATTGGTAATATTACGGCTCTAAACCTCCCAATTAATCGAAATTTCCAGTCATTTACAATGATCTCAGCTGCTAACCATTGGCGTAATCTTTACCGCGAGGAGTTCCGTAATATGTCATGCACTCGCGGAGTAGTTTGGGTACGGCGCCACAGGTTCCGCTTGCAGAACCGTCATCGCATGAAATCAACACAAGCCAAAACCGCAACAAACCTGTAAGCGCCGCCGACATTGGCGAAATGGCAGCCCCGCGCAATTCGGCCTGGCCGTCGCATCCGCTGCCCTTCCCTCACCATCCCGCTGCCGCGGCAACCATCGATTTGCGAGACCTATGCCCTTTTCAAACCTTCCGCCGTTTCTCTCCCAGGCGCTGGCCGAACGCGGCTATGACAGCCCCACGCCGGTCCAGGCCGCAGTGCTCGAAGACGAGGCGCATGGCCGCGATCTGGTCGTTTCGGCGCAGACCGGATCGGGCAAGACCGTTGCCTTTGGTCTCGCCATGGCCAGCGACCTGCTGGGTGAGGCCGGCACGATGGAACCCGGCGATGCACCGCTGGCGCTGATCATCGCGCCGACCCGCGAACTGGCGCTGCAGGTCAGCCGCGAGCTTATCTGGCTCTACAGCA
The DNA here is from genome assembly GCA_963791765.1 of uncultured Alphaproteobacteria bacterium. Lineage (GTDB taxonomy): Bacteria > Pseudomonadota > Alphaproteobacteria > Sphingomonadales > Sphingomonadaceae > Novosphingobium. The sequence goes on along the minus strand of CAWBTL010000001.1, from coordinate 207,382 downwards.
AAGCCGGGGCGCGGATCGCAACCTGCGTCGGCGGGATGGATGCCTCGCAGGAACGGCGGGCGCTGTCGCGCGGCGCGCATGTGGTTGTCGGCACGCCCGGGCGGCTGCGCGATCACCTCGAACGCGGCGCGCTGAACCTGTCCAGCCTCAAGGCAATTGTCCTCGACGAGGCCGACGAGATGCTCGACATGGGCTTCCGCGAAGACCTTGAGGAAATCCTCGACGCCACACCCGATACGCGGCGCACGCTGCTGTTTTCGGCGACCATGCCGCGGCCGATCGTCGCGCTGGCCAAGCGCTACCAGCGCGATGCCTTGCGCATTTCAACTGTCGGAGACGATCGCGGCCACGGCGACATCGCCTATCAGGCAGTGACCGTGTCGCCCTCCGAGATCGAGAATGCGGTGGTCAATCTGCTGCGATTCCACGAAGCCGAAACGGCGATGCTGTTCTGCGCCACCCGCGACAATGTCCGCCACCTCCACGCCACTTTGCAGGAGCGCGGCTTTGCCGTGGTGGCACTGTCGGGCGAGCATTCGCAATCGGAGCGCAACCACGCGCTGCAGGCCCTGCGCGACCGCCGGGCGCGGGTTTGCGTCGCCACCGATGTCGCCGCGCGCGGCATCGACCTGCCGACGCTGAGCCTGGTCGTGCATGTCGAAATTCCGCGCGACGCCGAATCGCTCCAGCACCGCTCGGGCCGCACCGGGCGCGCGGGCAAGAAGGGCACCGCCGTGATCATCGTCCCCTATCCGCGCCGCAAACGGGTGGAAATGATGCTGCGCAGCGCCCGGATCGAGGCCGAGTGGATCGGCGCACCGACCCGCGAGGAAATCAATGTGCAGGACCGCGAGCGGCTGATGGCGGCCTTGCTCCAGCCGGTCGAATATGACGACGAGGATCGCGCGCTGGCTCTGCGTCTGATAGCCGAACGCACCCCCGAAGACATCGCCGCCGCGCTGGTCCACGCCCACCGCGCCGCCATGCCCCAGCCCGAGGAACTGATCGCCAACACTCCCGAGGCGCGCCAGTCCGCACAGCAGGAGCGCCACCGTCCCGGCTTTGAGGACACCGTCTGGTTCCGCATGGATATCGGGCGCAAGCAGAATGCCGATCCGCGCTGGCTGCTGCCGCTGCTCTGCCGCCGCGGCCATATCACCCGCAACGAGATCGGCGCGATCCGGATCGGCGCCAGCGAGACCCATTTCCAGGTGCCGCGTGCCATCGCCGGAAAATTCGCCGACGCGCTGGTCCGCACCGCCAATTCCGAGGGCGAAGAACAGAGCGTCCGGATCGAACCGGCGGAATCGACTCCGCGCGAGGAAGCCCGTGAGAACCGCCGCAAGCTCAGCCCCGGGCCGCGCGGGGACGGTCCTTCGGGCGGCAGGCCGGCAACGCACAAGGCACGTCCGTTTCACAAGGGTCCGCCGCACGGCCGGCAAAGAAAGGGACCGCGCCCCTGATGGATTCGCCGCTGCGCATTCTGGTCGATGCCGATGCCTGCCCGGTCAAGGATGAGATATACCGGGTCGCCTGGCGGCTCGAGGTTCCGGTGACCGTGGTCAGCAACAGCCGCATCCGGGTGCCCGAACATCCGCTGATCGGCCGGGTGGTGGTAAGCGATGGCTTCGATGCCGCCGACGACTGGATCGCCGAGGCCTGCGGGCCAACCAGCGTCGTGATCACCGCCGACATATTGCTCGCCGATCGCTGCCTCAAGGCAGCCGCGATTGTGCTCTCGCCGACTGGCAAGGCCTTCACCACCAGCTCGATCGGCGCAGCCATCGCCACCCGCGCGATCATGGCCGACCTGCGCGCCGGCGGCGACCAGATCGGCGGCCCTGCCCCGTTCGGCAAGACGGACCGCTCGAACTTCCTGCAGGCACTGGATACGGCGCTGGTGAAGATCAAGCGGGGTTAGTTGAAAATCCTCCCCCTCTGGGGGAGGTGGCATGAGTGAAACGAATGCCGGAGGGGGTCTCGTCAACCGCCCCTGACCCCCACCGACCCACCTGCGGTGGGCCACCTCCCCCAGAGGGGGAGGATTTTGGTGCGGTTGATGCGTAGTTAACCCGCCCGCCCGAACCAGATCACGTGGCGCGCGCCCTTGCCGTTGCTGCGCGCCCGCACTTCCACTTCCTCGACCGCAAAGTGGCAGTCACGCAGCCGCCGGGTAAAGGCCGGATCCTTCGCAGCCGACCACACCGCCAGCACCCCGCCGGGCCGCAGCGCCGCCCTGGCATTCTGCAACCCGCGAGTGGAGTAAAGCCGATCATTGGCGGCGCGCACCAGACCATCGGGACCGTTATCGACATCGAGCAGGATCGCGTCAAAATGCCCCTGCCCGGCCGCGATCACCTCTGCAACATCGTCCTCGACCAGCGTTACCCGCGAATCGTCGAGGCACCCGGCCGCAAGCTCCGCCATCGGTCCGCGTGCCCAGGCGATAATCTCGGGCACCAGTTCGGCGACGGTTACCCGCGCCTTCGGTCCCAGCTCTGCCAGCGCCGCGCGCAGGGTGTAGCCCATGCCATAGCCGCCGATCAGCAGATGCGGCGCTGCAACGCCCGAAACCCGCGCGCAGCTCATCGTCGCCAATGCTTCTTCCGAGCCGCTCATGCGGGTGCTCATCAGCTCGTAGCGACCAAGCACGATCATGAAATCGCGGCCATGCCGATAGAGGCGCAGTTCCTCGCCGCCGGGCACCTGGGCTGTTCCGAGCAGTTCGCGGGCGATCATTCTGCAGCTTCCATTCCGGGGCCGTAGCAAGCACCTGCCCGAATATCGAATCCCAAAAGCCCCTACCCTTCAGGGGAGGGGTTGGGGTGGGGTCTATCCGCCGAATCAAACCTTGCGCGGGAGAAGAGACCCCACCCCACTGCGATTAGGCGGAAAAGCCGCCAAGTCTCGTTGCCCCTCCCCTGAAGGGGCGAGGCGATCGCATATTCGGTGGTCGGCCCGATAGGAAGCGTCGATTTGGTTCACGCAAAGGCGCAAAGAAGCAAGGGAAGGCGCTAAGCGTTTGGTTCATTGCGGTGAAGTCGCTCAAATTAAGGCAGCTTCGCTTGAGGAGTGAAACGCCTGCAGCAGCAGAGCAACCGCCTTCGCGCGCCTCACTGCTTCTTTGCGCCTTCGCGTGAAACACCTTCTCTTCTCCAACTGTCATATGCGATAGCCCTACCTGAAGGGACGGGGCGGAAGAACAACGCTTCAACTTGCCGCCGACATGGTCTAGGCGCGCTGCCATGCTGACAATTACCGACATCACCGTGCGCCTCGGCGGCCGCACCATCCTCGACCGCGCGACGGCCTCGATCCCGACCGGCGGCCGCGTCGGGCTGATCGGCCGCAACGGCGCGGGCAAATCGACACTGATGAAAGTCATGATCGGCGCGCTGGAGGCCGACGAGGGCGAGATCGAGATGCCGCGCCGCACGCGCCTCGGCTATATCGCGCAGGACGCCCCCTCGGGCACCGCGACCCCCTTCGACACCGTCCTCGCCGCCGATATCGAGCGCGCGCGGCTGCTCGACGAATCAGAAAACTGCAGCGATCTTGACCGGCTCGGCGATGTTCACGACCGGCTGCTGGCCATCGACGCCTACAGCGCCCCGTCACGCGCCGCGCGGATCCTGACCGGGCTTGGCTTCGACGAAGAGATGCAGGGCATGCCGCTGGACAGCTTTTCCGGCGGCTGGAAAATGCGCGTCGCGCTGGCGGCGCTGCTGTTTTCCGCGCCCGACGTGCTCCTGCTCGACGAGCCTTCGAACCACCTCGATCTGGAATCGACGCTGTGGCTGGAGACCTTCCTCAAGGGCTATCCCGCCACGTTGATCGTCATCAGCCACGAGCGCGACCTGCTCAATAATGTCGTCGATAATATCCTGCATCTGCAGGGCGGCAAGCTGACGCTCTATCCCGGCGGCTACGACAATTTCGAGCGCCAGCGCGCCGAACGCGCCGCGCAGCTGGAGGCGGCCAAGGCCTCGCAGGACGCCCAGCGGGCGCGGCTGCAGGACTATGTCGCGCGCAACAGCGCCCGCGCCTCCACTGCCAAGCAGGCGCAGTCGCGCGCCAAGATGCTGGCGAAGATGCAGCCGATCACCGCGTTGATCGAGGATCCGAGCCTGAGCTTCGGTTTCCCCAACCCGACCAAGCTCAAGCCGCCACTGATCACGCTGGATCTTGCCGCCGTGGGTTATACGGAAGGCACGCCGATCCTGCAGCGGCTCAACCTGCGGATCGATCCCGACGACCGCATCGCGCTGCTCGGCCGCAACGGCAACGGCAAGACCACGCTGGCGCGGCTGCTGGCGGCGCAGCTGACGCCGATGGACGGGGCGATGCATTCCTCGGGCAAACTCAGGATCGGCTATTTCACCCAGTATCAGGTGGAAGAACTGGCCAGCGATGCCACCCCGCTCGAACATATGACCCGCGCCATGCAGGGCGCGACCCCGGGCGCGGTGCGGGCGCAGCTGGGACGCTTCGGCTTTTCCGGCAACCGCGCCATTGCCATGATCGGGCAGCTTTCGGGCGGAGAGCGCGCCCGGCTGGCGCTGGCACTTGTGACGCGCGATGCGCCGCATCTGCTGATCCTGGACGAGCCAACCAACCACCTCGATGTCGATGCCCGCGAGGCGCTGGTGCAGGCGCTCAACGACTATGAAGGCGCGGTTATCCTGATCAGCCACGACCGTCACATGGTCGAACTGACCGCCGACCGGCTGGTGCTGGTCGATGGCGGCCGGGCGCTGGACTATGCGGGCAGCATGGAGGACTACATCGACTTCGTGCTGGGCCGCAATCAGCCCAAGACCGCTGGCCCCGCCAAGGCGGAGAAGAAGGACCGCCAGGCATCCGCCAAGGCGCGCGAAGAGGCGCGGCTGCTCAAGAACGAGCTGTCTGCAGCCGAAAAATCCATCGCCCGGCTGCAGGCGCAGGTTTCGGCCATCGACGGGGCCATGTTCGAACCGGCCAAGGCGGTGCCAGAACTGGCCAGGCTGTCGATGGGCGAACTCTCACGCAAGCGGGCCGCGCTGGCGGACGAGCTGGCGACGGTGGAGGCGAAATGGCTGGAGCTTGGCGAGCAGCTGGAAGTGGCAGCAGCATAGAGTAGCGTGCTTCAAATGAGCTTAGCCCTCCCCACTCCCCGGCGGGGAGAGGATACGAAGGCTTGAGAGCCCTTCGGCTTGCTGGCAAGCCAGCCACTCAGGATAAACTGGCCGTAGGCCAGCGAACTAGCCGGAGTTGGTGAGGGGGCTCTGCCCTATCGATGTCGAACCCCCTCACCCAGCTTCGCCGGGGAGAGGGGAACGGAACGGTGCAGATTTCACGCACGATAGCTTAATCCGTCGGCGTCAGAATTCGATTCCTGCCCTCAACCCGATCGTGCGCGGCGCAATCGGTACGATGTAGGGCCGCTGTCCGCAGGAACCGCATTCCTGGAAACGACCAGCCTGACCGCGCTCGTCGAAGACATTGGCGACGAAAGCCTCGATGCTGAACTTCTCCCAATCCGCGCCGATGGCGAGGTTCACTGTAGTGAACTCCTCAAGCTTGCCGAGCTGGCCGGCAGGGTTGATGATGTCGCTTGAGAATACCTCGTAGATTGCCTTGCGGATGTCGCTCGATGCCCGGCTCTGGTAAGTGGCGTTGACCTGGCCATAGACCTTGGTCTCACCCATTTCCGCCGTGTAGCGCGCCGTGCCCGACCATTTCCAGCGCGGCGTGATCGGCATGCGGGTGCCTTTGGGGGCCGAGATCAGATTGGGCCTGCCGTCCACCGTCGGAAGGTCCGGATCGCAGGTGAAGGTCGGATCGTCGAACTGACACAGGTTCCGGCGGGTCTTGGCCTCGGTAAAAGCCCCGGCGATGCTCAGGCTGAGCGGCCCAGTGTTGTAGCTGAGGTCCATTTCCACGCCATAGCTGCGCGCATCGGGGCCGTTGTGGATTTCGGTAAAGCTGTTCGCGCCGAGAAACGAGAACTGGAATGCCTTCCAGTCCTGCATATAGATCGCGCCGTTGAAGCGCAGCCCCGGCGCGGGCGAGCTTTTCCAGCCTATCTCGTAATTGGTCAGGAAGTCGGCGGCATAGGGCGGGATATCGACACGCCGGTTGATGCCGCCGGGCCGGAAGCCTTTCGATGCCGTAGCATAGACCAGCAACTCGGGGCTCGGCTTCCAGGTGGCGTTGAACCGCCAGGTAAAGCCATCGTCCTTGTTGCGCACCGGGCTTAGCGCACCGTTGGCGAAAACCGCGAGATTTGTGCAGGGACTGCCATCGACCGCCGCTGGCAGTAGCGTGGTGTCGGCATCGCCGTCGATTTGCGCCTGGCGCAGCCGCTTGCCGGAGGTGGTGAAGCATTGCGCCACCCCGGTCCTGCTGGAACCGGCTCCATTGGGCGGTGGGTTATCTTCTGCATCCTGAATAAAGGCAGGATCGCGTCCGAAGCCGAAAAAGCCGATCAGCGAGTTGTCATACTTGAAATAGCGCCCGCCCGCCGTCAGCGTCACGGTCGGCGTCACATCAAAGCTGACTTCGCCGAATGCGGCGTAATCCTTATCGACCCGGTTCTGCTGCGTCAGCCACAGTGTGCCGGGCAAGCCGTTGACCGACAATAGCGGCGCAAGACCGGCAATCTGGTAATCCTGGTGAATGGCATTGGTCTGGCGTTGATAGAACAGCCCTGCAACCACCCGCAGCGGCTGGTCGCTGGGCGAGGCGACTCGCAATTCCTGGCTGAGCTTCTTGAAGTGGTCCGTGCTCAGCACCCGCTGGCGCGGATCGATCACATCGCCTGCGGCATTCTGGAGATAGAAGTAACCCGCCACACCGCCGACCGAGGAATAGAGCGAATCATAGGCCTCGGCATAGTCGGTATAGTCCTGCGACTGGTTGGCCTTGCGATCGAGATAGGCACCGGCATAGGTCAGGTCCCAGTTGCCGATCTTGCCCTCGATGGTCAGCGCCGCCTGAATGAATTTGTCGTTGCGGAATTCAGGGAAGAAATGCTGGACCTGCAGATCGCCGACCTGAGGATCGAAGCCGTAGACGCCGTTGCTCTTGGTTTCCTGATATATGACCGAGGGCGTTACCGTCCAGCTGTCGTCCAGCTCGACCCTCAGCGCTGCGCGGCCGCCATAGATGTCGGTGTCGTTGTAGTTCTTCTCGACAAAGGCATTGTTGTTGACAGCGATGCCGCCATTGGTGGCGGTGCAGGCGTTGCTGGTTGGTTCGGGCAAAAAGCTGCGGCAACCCGCGACATTGTCGATATATCCGCCATCGTGCTGCCAGAACCCGACCACGCGGATCGCGGCGGTTTCGGACAGCGGTGCGTTGATCATGCCTTCAATCTTGCCGCCGATATCGCCGCTGTGAACCGAGTTCACCTCGCCATCGACGCGGCCTTCAAAACCCTTGGTGCTGGGCTTGTTGGTGATGATGCGGATGGTGCCGGCTTCAGAAGATGCCCCGTAAAGCGTGCCTTGCGGCCCTGCCAGGCTCTCGATCCGGGCGATGTCATAGATGTGGACGTCGAGATTGCCGCCAACGGTGGTGACAGGCTGCTCGTCGAGATAGATGCCGACGGCAGGAAGCGAGCCGGAGTGGTTGCCTTCCCCGCCCGCTGCCACGCCGCGCATATAGACTACGGTCTGCCCCGGATTGCCGCCGGCATTGGCTGAGGGCTGGAATGACACCGATGGCAGCTGCTGGGCGTAGCTGCGGAAATCCTTGATGTTCAGATCCTCAAGCTTCTGGGTGCCCAGCGCGGTGATGCTGATCGGCACGTTCTGGAGGTTTTCGGAACGCTTCTGCGCGGTGACGATAATCTCGCCATAGCCGCTGGTATCTTCTTCCTCGGCCTGCGCCTGATCCTGGGCGAGGGCAGGTAAGGAAGCCAGTGCGGTGGAAGCGAGCAGCGCGGCAAAGGCGGCGCGGGTGACGGTGTGGCGCATGGTTAGACCCCATCCTTAACTATTCAATTGAAACTGATTTTATCGCGGCGCTACGTCAAGCCAATGCGCAAGTCCCGCGTCGTTTAGCCCGAACAGCGTTGCAAATTTACCACTCTTCGGGAGCGTGCGGCCAGGCTCCCAGCACCGGTCCCAGTGCCTGCTTGAGCGGATCGAGAAAGGCCTCGAACGGCTTCCACGCCTCGGTGCCCTCGCGGTAAATCGGCTGGCGGACCTGTTCGGAACTGGCAGTGCGCACGGCGCGTTCCGTCTCGTGGAAGGCAAGACAGGCCGCTTCGAATTCCAGACCGCAAAAGACGAGCAGCGAGCGCACCTCGGCTTCGGTATCCTCGACCATGCGTTCGTAGATCACCCGGTGGACCTGGCCGGGCAGCACCTGGTCGATATGCGCCATCAGCCGGGCATAGTCGCGGTAATAGCGGCCCATGTCTTCCAGCGAGTAACTGAAGCCCTGGCCGCGGGCGTAATGCTGCTTGAAATTGGAAAAGCAGCAGCCAAGCGGATGGCGGCGGGCGTCGATGATCTTGGCACCCGGCAGGATCAGCCGGATCAGCGGCACATGCACCCAGTTGTTGGGCAGCTTGTCGATGAAGAAGGGCCGGGCAGTCTTGCGCTGGATGCGGGTGCGGCGAAGATATTCCTCGCCCAGTTCGCGCAGTTCCTCCGGTGCGAGATCGGGCAAACCCACCGGATAATCCGGATAGCGGCGCACCAGTGCGGGCATATCGGGCAGTTCTGTCGTGCCTTCGACCTGGCTGTGGCTGGAGAGGATCTGCTCGACCAGAGTGGAACCCGCGCGTGGCATGCCGAGGATAAAGATCGGATCGGGCGCATCGCAGCCCTGCCCTGCCCGTGCCGCGAAGAATTCGGGCGTGGCGATCCCGATAAGGCGGGTGACGAAGCGTTCGACATCGTCGGCATCGTGGACGATGGACTCGCGCCGCAGCGCGTTGCCGCTGGCGTAGTGGGCAAAGGCGGCAGGCGCATCGCCCTCGTCCTCCAGCGCCTTGCCCAGCGCGAAATCGAGGTGGAAGCGGTCCTGGTCGTTCAGTTCCGCCGTAGCCAGCGCCAGCTGCATCGCCGCAATATCATCCTGGCCGATGCGCACGGTCTTGAGGTTGGCAAGGCTCCACCACGCCTCGCCCAGCCCCGGCAGCAGGTCTATGGCCTTGCGATAGGCTGAGACGCCCTCGGCCTGCCGCCCGACGGTCTTGAGCATATGGCCAAAGCTCATCCACACCCGCGGCTGATCGGGTGCTTCGGCCAGCACCTTTTCATACAGCGCGATGGCTTCGTCGAAATCGCCGAGGCGTCCGTGGGCGGCGGCCTGGAGGTTGGCGTGACCGGGGTTGTCGGGATCTTCTTCGCTGACCTGGCTTAGCTCCTCGATAGCCTCGACCGGGCGGTTCTGGCGGTAGAGCACAAGCGCCAGATTGGCGCGTGCAGCGGTGAAGCCGGGCGACAGCTCCAGCGCGCGGCGCAGCAGGTTCTCGGCATCCCTGTAGCGCCCGATCCGCCCGGCGAGTTCGGCGAACATCCGGATCGCGGCGACATCGTAGGGATCGTCCTTGAGGTGCTGGCGCAGCAAGGGTTCGGCATCGTGCAGCCGGTTCTCGTTCATCGCCGTGGCCGCCTCGATCAGGCGGGGATGATAGCGCCCGAAGCGCGATAGCCAGTCAGTGGCGGTGACGTTTGCCATACCCGCCCAAGAAACATGGTGACGCGGCGCAAGCAAGCACTAGTCTGCCGTACTGCACAGGGGAGCAGACTAATGTCGGACGATACGCGGCCTTTCGGCTTCTGGACTGCCACCGCGCTGGTCATCGGCGGGGTCATCGGCGCGGGGATCTTTGTACTGCCCAGCCAGATGGCCGGGTTCGGCTGGACTGGCGTGGCCGCATGGCTGCTGGGCGGGGCAGGAGCGATCGTGATCGCGCGGGTGCTGGCATCGGTGGCCGAGGCCCGCCCCGAAGAGCCGGGGCTGATGGCAGTGATCGGCGAGGTGCTGGGGCCGGTCCCGGGCGTGCTTAACGGCTGGGGCGCATGGGTCAGCTATTGGTGCGCCAATGCCTATATCGCGCTGACATCGGTGCGTTACGCCTCCGATTTGTGGCCATTCCTGGCGACAACGCCGTTCCACCTGGCGGTTGCCGCCGCAGTGCTGATTGCGGGGCTGACCACGCTTAACCTGCTGGGGCTGAAAGCCTCGGGCCGCTTCCAAGTGGTGACGACGCTGCTCAAGCTGGTGCCGCTGGTGGCGGTCATGCTGATCCTGGCCGGTCTGCTACTGGGCGGCGGCGAGGCGTTTACGCGGGAAGCCCATGCACCGTTCCAGGCGTCCAGCCTGTTCGCCGCGACGGCGCTGGCCTTTGTTGCGATCATCGGCTTCGAATCCGCGAGCATCGCCGCGCAGCGGGTCCGCAATCCCGAACGCAACGTGCCGCGCGCGACCATGGTCGGAGTTCCTGCTGAGCTGCCTGATCTACATCGTGGTATGTTCGGGCATCGTTTTCGCCGTTCCGCAGGCGACGCTGGCCACTTCGAATGCACCGGTCGCGCTGTTCATTGGGCAATATTGGGGCGGCTGGGCAGGCCTGGCGGTTGCGGCATTCGCAGTGATTTCGACCGTCGGCGGGCTCAATGTCTGGATCATGCTGCAGGGCGAAGTGCCACTGGCGCTGGCGCGCGCCGGTCTGCTGCCGCGCTGGCTGGCGCGCACCAGCGCCCGTGACATTGCCGTTGTGCCAATGGTGCTGGCGAGCAGCCTGACAGTGCTGATCCTGCTGATCGGCGGCTGGACCAACGGCTCGGGACTGATGGACTTCATGCTGCAACTGACTGCGGCATCGGGCGTGATCGTCTATGTTTTCGCCTGCATCACCGCGCTGGTGCTCAAGGTCCGTCCGGTGCTCGCCTCGCTTGGCCTGCTGTTCGCGCTGGCGATCCTTTATGGTGCCGGGGTGGAAGCGGTACTGCTCAGCATAGCGCTGATGCTCGCGGCGCTGCCGCTCTACTGGCTGGCGCAGCGTAGCGTGCGGGCTTCGACAAGCTCAGCCTGAGCGGGTTTGGGATTTTGTAGATCATCCGCTCGTGAGCGGGTTTGGGATTTTGCAAAACATCCGCTCAGCCTGAGCGGGATCGGGTTCTGAACCAAATCCGCTCAGGCTGAGCGGATTATAAACAACACCCGTTCAGCCTGAGCGGATTCTAAACAACACCCGCTCAGCCTGAGCTTGTCGAAGGCCCCCGCGCTACGCCCGCCCCTCAGCTCCGCAGCAGCTTCCTGATCAACGGCCGGTCCGCCAAAATGGCATGCGCCGCGTTATGCCCCGGCGCGCCGGTGACGCCGCCGCCGGGATGGGTGCCCGCGCCGCACATATAGAGGCCCTTTATGGGCCCGCGATAATCGCCGTGCCCCAGCACCGGGCGCGCCGCCCACAGCTGGTCGATGCCCATGGTGCCGTGCATGATGTCGCCTCCGATGAGGCCAAACTTGCGTTCGAGGTCGAGGGGCGAATGGATCTGCCGGGCGATCACCGCACTCTTGAAATTGGGGGCGTGGTCATTGACGGTATCGATGATCAGATCGGCCACTTTCTCGCGATGCTTGTCCCAATCGACGGCGGGATCGAACTGCTGGCAGAACAGGCTGGCGACGTGCTGGCCTGGCGGGGCGAGGCTGTCGTCAACCGTGCTCGGGATCTTGATCTCCACGATAGGCTTTTTCGACCAGCCGCGCTGCTGCGCATCGATGAAGGCCTGGTCCATATAGTCCATGCCCGGCGCGATGATGATCCCGGCGGTGTGGTGTTCAGCCTTTTCCGTGCCGGGCAGCACCGAGAAGGAGGGCAGTTCGGATAGTGCGACATTCATCCGGAAAGTGCCGCTGCAGGTCTTGAAGCCCTTGATGCGCTTCCTGAAATCTTCGTCGAGATCAGAAGGATCGACCAACTGGCGATAGAGCAGCGCCGGCCCGGCGTTGGAGGCCACAATCGGCGCGGCAATCTCCTCGCCGCCCTCCAGAGTGACCCCGCGCACTTTGCCTCCCCCAGAAGACGACGACTCCACCAGAAGCTTCGCCACCGGTGCTTCGAGGCTGATCTCGACCCCCTGCAATTCGCAGGCCTTGGCCATAGCCTGGGTTATCGCGCCCATTCCGCCGACCGCGTGCCCCCAGGCGCCGAGCTTGCCGTTGACCTCGCCGAAGACGTGGTGGAGCAGGACGTAAGCCGAGCCGGGCGTGGAAACCCCGGCGTAATTGCCGACCACAGCGTCGAAGGCGAAGGCGCTCTGGACGTGGTCGTCCTCGAACCAGCCGTCGAGGAACTGGCGCGCCGATTTGGTGAAGATGTCGAGCAGGTCTCGCTGGACGCCGATGTCCAGCTTGGCCATCGGCCAGCCCTGCTGCGCCGCCGCGATGATCGACGAAATGCCCCCACCAACATTGGGCGGGATCTGCAAGCTGAGGTCGCGCAGCACATTGGCGACCTTTTCCAGCGCCGCATCGTATGCGGGGTAGGTTTCGGCATCCTTTTTCGAGAATTCGGGCGAATTCGGCCTGGGTTCGAGCCAAACCACCACCAAGCTTGAGATAGGTGTCCGGGAAGGGGAAAAAGTTGCTGATCGTCCGCTCGATCACCCGGTAGCCGTGATCGTGCAGCTTCATGTCGGCGATGACCTTGGGCCGCAGCAGGCTGACGGTGTAGCTGGCGGTCGAATTACGGAAACCGGGGTGGAATTCCTCGGTAACCGCCGCGCCGCCGACAATATGCCGCCGCTCCAGCACCCGCACCCGCATGCCCGCCCGGGCGAGATAGAAGGCGCAGGTCAGGCCGTTATGCCCCCCGCCGATGATGAGCGCGTCGTAGTGCTTGGTCATTGTTTCTCCTCGGCGGACAGGCCCACCCCTAGAGCGGGTAGCGCTTAATCTGCACCAGACCCGCTCATGCTGAGCTTGTCGAAGCACAGGGTTGTTACGGTGAACTCACCGGAGCACGAGGGTCCTTCGACAAGCTCAGGATGAGCGGAAATTTGAAGTTTGATTCAGATTAAACGCAAGTTGATCTAACACCTCCCGCTTGCGGGAGGGGGAATGCCTCGCGTCACGGCGCGACGAACTCCCCTCCCGCTTGCGGGAGGGGCTGGGGGTGGGTGAGTCACGCATTGCTCCAACCGACAGGCGGCGCGCGTTGCAATCGCGCCTCGGGGATGAGGTGCCGCAGCTTGCCCGCAAAACTCCGCAAACACACCTCGCTCGCGCCGATCGGCCCGGCGCTGTAGCTTTGCGAAGCCATGCCCTGCTGCACCCGCTCGATCAGCCAGGTATCCTCGCGGTTGACCACGCGGTTGATCCGTCCGTTGGCATAGCGCACCAGCTTCATTTCCCGCCTGTCGTCCGGCAGCGCATAGGCCATCTCGCGCAGCACGCAGGTGGTGGGCGAGGTAGGCAGCCATTGCATGAAATCGATCTGGTCGGCGTAGATGTCGAAAGCGAAATTGGGCCACAGCTTGTAGTAGAGCCAGCGGCGGCGGCTTTCGGGCGGCAGGTGTTCGGCCACAGGCAGATGCGCCTGATAGAACCGCTCCCAGAATTTGTCCGAGGGCCGCTCGGTCAGATCGCCCTTCATTCGGTCGACCCAGGGCTTGGCTTCGATCTGGTAGCTTTTGCCGAACAGCCGGGTCAGCCCGTCATGCGCCACCGGGATGTGGAGATTGTCTGAATAATTGTCGCCGACGTTTTTCCAGTTCACATTGCGCGGGCGCAGGCGGACATCGCTGGTCCGGCGGATTTCGGCGAAACGATAGGGTTCGATCTCCGCCTCATAGGGCGCCATCATCGCCGCCACCGAGGGGAAGCCCGCGTCCGCCAGGCGCACGAAAATGAAACCGCGCCAGACCTCCAGATCGACCGGGGCCAAATTCGTTTGGGGCCCATTGTCCTCCAGCCGCAGCGCCGGATAGTCAGACTTCATCGGCACCCCGGTCAGGCCGGCCGTCGCTGGCATAGGTCCAGGCGTGGTATGGGCAGACCAGCTTGGCGGCACAGCCCGAAGGCCCCTCGACCAGCCGCATCGCCCGGTGGCGGCAGACATTGGCGAAAGCGCGCACCATGCCGTCATCGCCGCGGATGACGATGATGCTTTCACCTAGGTAATCGAGCGTGCGGTAGTTCCCCGGTTCGGCGATGTCGCTGTCATGACAGACAATCTGCCACGATGGCCGGATCACCCGCTCCATCTCCAGCGCGTGGAATTCCGCGTCGCCATAGATCCAGCCGGGCAGGCTCCAGTCCGCATCCGGATCGGGCGCGGCGGCGGCTTTGACGAAGGCGCGGTGTTCATTCATTTCGAAAGATCGCTGAACAGGCTGATGTAATAGGCAATGCCGGGGCGGATGTTGGCGACGGGCATGCGCTCGTTGAGCCCGTGAGCCAGGGAATCACTGCTCTTGAGGAACAGCGGACTGGCCATGTAGCAATCGATGCCTTTGGAACGATACCACATGCAGTCGCTGGCGCCGGTGGCCATGCTCGGCACCACCGGCACGCCGGGATAAACCGAACCGATCGCCTTTTGGGCAGCCGCCGTGAAATCGGGCCGCAGCTTTGATGCCGGGCTGTCGACCGATCCCTCGGTAACGTCGCGCAGCTGCATGGCGGGATCCGCCACCACTTTCTGCAGTTCGGCCATGATCTCCGCCCGGCCATGCCCCGGAAAGATGCGGCAATTGACATTAGCCGTGGCGCGCTGCGGCAGCGCATTAACTGCATGACCGCCGGCAACCATGGTGACGACACAGGTCGTGCCGATCCTGCCGATCATGGCGGATTCGGCGGAAAGCGCCGCGATTGCCTGCTCGTCTGCCGGATTGGCGGCAAAGGCGCGCATCGCTGCTGCCAAATGCCTGTCCTTCTCGAAGGCGCTGGCCTTTTCGAAATAGGCCTTGGTCAGCGGGTTCAATTCGGGAGGGAAGCGATGCGCGGCAATCCGACCGAGCGCGGCGGCAAGCTGGTTGATGGCATTGTCGCGGCGCGGCATCGAGCTGTGGCCGCCAGGATTAGTCACCGAAAGCTCGAAATCGGCATAGCCCTTTTCCGCGCCCTGCCAGACCCAGTAGAGCGGCTTGCCAGTAACTTCGTCGAGCTTGCCGTTGTTATCGAAATCGACATTGATGACCAGCTCGGCAGTGGCCAGCCGCTCCAGAATGCGCTGCGAGGTCAGCATCGTGGTTTCCTCGTCGCCCGAAAACGCCGCGACAATCGTCCGCTTCGGCCGATAACCGCGCCGCCGCATCTCGATCAGCGAGGCGATCGCCAGCGCATTGTCCAGCTTCATGTCCTGCGCGCCGCGCCCATAGAGCATGCCGTTCTCGACCACGGCAGTGAAGGGATCGCGCTGCCAGTCGGCAGGCCTGGCCTCGACGACATCCATATGGCCGGAAATGACCAGTGGCTTGAGCTTCGGATCGCTGCCCTGCCAGCTGGCGACCAGATAGACAGTATCCTCGAACGGCACGATCTCGACATCGCCATCGCCCCAGCCACCGGCCAGAAAGGCCGCCTTGTAGGCCCCGGCGACATCCGCAGTCCTGTTCTCCGGACCGCGCACCGAACGCATGCCGATGGTCTGCTTCGCCAGCTCCAGCGCCTGCGCCTCGGCGCGCGGCGCGGCGGTGGGCCTGGCGGAAAGCGGCTGACTGAGCAGGATAGCGGCAAGTCCCGCCGCGACGAAGGCACGCATCGGAATTCTCCTCGATAGCAGTGGTCTAGCCCCGCTCAGAGCGCTGCACAATCTCCAGCGGCGCGCGGTCTTCGTCAAGACGCACCACGATATCGGCACGGGCCGGCATTTCGCTCAGGATGTGGCGGGTCAGCCGCTCGTAGTGCTGGATGAAGCGCGCGATTGCCGTAGCGTCCATCAGCCCCGGCGCATCCGGACCGGCGGCGGCGCGCAGTGCTTCCTCCTGCTCACGCCGCCAGTTGAAAACCACCTCGAAACCCGGCGCGGCCAGCAGCAGCAGGCTGTCGATCCGGGCGAACAGCCGCTGGTATGCACCGCCCAGTGCCGTGTTGGCATAGCGCCGCCACACGCCAGCCGCGTCTTCCCCGGCCTCGAGTTGGTTGATCGGGTCGCGCAGTTCGGCTTCCGCCTGCGGCAGCGCACCCACGCACCAGCCTTCGAGCACCAGCACCGCGCAGCCTGCAGGGGCCTGCCCCCAGTCCTGCGGCGGTGAGCGATCGTCGCGCGCCTTTTCAAAGCGCGGCAGTGGGGGCGCCTCGCCGCGTTCCATCGCCGCCAGCACCTCCAGCCCGAGGGCGATGTCGTGCGTCCCCGGCACCCCGCGCGTCACCAGCAGCGGATGGACATTGCGCGCGAGTTTCACACGCTCGGCCCGGGTCAGATAGAGGTCGTCGAGCGAGAGGCTGGCGGCGGCAATGCCTTCGCCGCTGCACTGCCGCATGATCGCCTCCGCCAGCGTCGACTTGCCGCTGCCCTGCGCACCGCAGATCCCAAGCACGAACGGGCGGCGCGGGCTCTGCGCAAGTCCCCGCCGGATCGCGGTCATCGCAGTGCCGGTTATTTCAGGGTGAGGTTTGGGCGGCATGTTGCAGCAGGCTTGCGGCAATTGCCGGGCGTCGGCAAGGATGCAGTGGCGGTCCACAAAGCTGGATAATTCACCCATCGCCCTTGCCTTCGCGCCCGGCTGGCGCTCTTAAGCGCGGGAGCGGCGCGTGCTGCCGGAGGACGATCATGGACGAGCGCAAACAGCCAAGGCCTGGCCTCGAAGCCAGCATCGCGCATACCGCCGCGAAATACGATGCGCTGCCTTACGTCTCCAAGCCCTTCACCAAGACCCACCCGGCGCGGATCGCCGCGATTGCGCAAATCTTCGGGCTGGAGGCACCGCCGGTAGCCACCGCGCGGGTGCTCGAACTGGGTTCGGCGGCAGGCGGCAACATCATCCCGCACGCCATGCGTTATCCCGAGGCGCGTTTCCTGGGCATCGATGTCGGCCGCAAGCAGGTGGCGGAAGGCCAGGCACGCGTCGCCCGGCTGGGCCTGACCAACATCGAAATCCGCGAGCAGAGCATCACCGAAATCGGCGAGGCGGACGGAAAGTTCGATTATATCATCTGCCACGGCGTGTTCAGCTGGGTGCCGGGACCGGTGCGCGAAGCGATCTTCCGCATTGCCCGCGAAAACCTGACGCCCAACGGCATTGCCCACGTCAGCTACAATGTGTTGCCAGGCTGGCGGATGCACCAGCCGCTGCGCGATGCCTTCCGCATGCTGATTCCCTCGCAGCAGAGCGAAATGGCGCAAGTTGACATGGCCCGCGAACTGCTGGGTTTCATGGCCGAGCTTGCTCCCGAAAGCGGCCCCTATGGGGAAATTCTGCGCGTCGCTCCGGGCCGGCTGGTGAACGAACCGGCCGATTACATCTACCACGAGTATCTCGAGCAGACCAACCAGCCCTGCACTTTCGCGCAGTTTGCGGCGATGGCGCGGCGGCACGGCATGGAATTTCTCGCCGAGTGCGATCTACACACGATGCTTCCCGAAAATCGCGGAACCGACTTCGCCCAGCGCCTGCGCGCGCGGGTAAATGACGATATCTATTCGCTCGAACAGATGATGGATGTTCTGACCGGGCGCAGCTTCCGCGAGACTTTGCTGGTCTCGTTCGAGCGTCAGACGCAGATCAACCGGCAACTGGCCATGGACAGGCTGGAAGGCCTTCACTTGCGCGGTTCACGCAATATGAAGATCGAACGCAACGGCAATGCGGTCACGCTCACCGATGCAGCGGGGCGGACCCTGCAATCGGATGAAGCCCCGGTCGGTCCGGCGGTCGAGCGGCTGATCGCCGCCTTCCCCGCCTCGATCACCCTCGACGAATGCGCCACCCACTTCGGCGATCACGACCGCGCGATCATTGCCGATGCCCTGTTCCGCATGGTCCTGGCCGGAATAGTGACAGCCTCGACCGATCCGGTCGCCGGCTGCATGCCTGGCAAACAGCCGCGCGCCACCGTGCTGGCACGGGCCGATGCGATCGCCGGGGCGGAAATCACCGCCAACTGGGCGCACGAAGCGGTGGCCATCGATCCGATCGCCGCCGTGCTGCTCCCCGCCATGGACGGCGAGACTGACCGCAAGGCGCTGGAGAAGCTGCTTTACGACGCCGCAGTTTCCGGCCGCGTCGATATCAGCGCCTATGGCACACCGCCGACCGAACCCGCCAGATTGCGCGATGCAATACACGAAATCCTGCGCAAGGCGCTGCTCGGCATCGCCGATGCCGGGCTGATCGACGGGTGACAGAAACCGGAATTTCGGCATCGCCGCAGCGATGAGGCCGGATTGATGTTGAAGCTGCCCCGCTCCCCGCTCTAGGGCAGATAGCAGCATATCTCACGCAGAAGGAAAGCAGGCATGACCGATATTCTGGGTTATAAAGGCAAGCGAGTCATCGTCAGCGGATGCTTTTCCGGCATGGGTGAGGCTACGGCCAAGATCCTGCTCGACCTTGGCGCCGAAGTGCATGGCCTCGATTTCAAACCATGCGCCCTGCCCCTCGCCTCGTTCCACCAGATCGACCTGCGCGATGCCGCCACCATCGAAGCCGGGGTGGCCGCGATCGGGGGCAAGATCGACGCGCTGTTCAACTGCGCGGGACTGGCCGGCGGCGGCGCTTTTCCGCCGATGGACACCTTCAAGGTCAACTTCATCGGAACCCGCCACCTCACCGATTGCGTGCTGCCGCTGATGGGCCCGGGCAGCGCGATTGTCAGCATTTCATCGACCGGCGGGCTCGGCTGGAGCCAGCGCATTCCGGTGCATATGGAACTGCTCCAGACCCAGGGCTTCCAGGCCGCAGTTGACTGGGCCGAGGCGCATCTGGACCAGGTCGCCGAGGGCTATGCCTTCTCCAAGGAGGCCGTGATCGTGTGGACCCAGTTCATGGGGGCGCAGCTGATCAAGAAGGGCATCCGCATCAACTGCTCGCTGCCCTCGCCAACCCAGACCCCGATGATGGCGACGTTCCACGCCACGGCCGGCAAGGAAATCGTCGACGCCGCCGCCGAACCGCTGGGCCGCTACACCACCCCCGCCGAACAGGCCGGACCGCTGGTGCTGATCTGCAGCGACGCTGCCGGCGTGGTCAACGGCGTGGTGCTGCCGGTCGATGGCGGCTTCATGGGCGGGCTGGTGACCGGCCAGGTCGACATCTCGAAAATGATGGGCGGCGCCAGGAAGGGCTGATCTAACCATGTCCGAAGCAGTCCTTTATGAGACCGGTGACGATGGCATCGTCACCCTGACGCTCAACCTGCCGGAGACGCGCAACCCGATCACCGACCCCGACATGATCGAGGCAATCCTGGCGGCGCTGGCCCGGCTGGAGAATGACCCTGCGGCGCGGGTCGCCATTGTGACCGGCGCGGGCAAGGGCTTTTCCTCGGGCGGCAATATCAACGCCATGCGCGAGGGCGGCGAACTCACGGATGCACTACCGGTGCGCACGCGCGGCAATTACCGGCGCGGTATCCAGCGCCTGCCGCTGGCCTTCGCCGCGCTGGAAGTGCCGGTGATCGCAGCCGTGAACGGTGCCGCGATCGGCGCGGGCTGCGACCTCACCTGCATGTGCGATCTGCGCATCGCCGGCGAAAGCGCCAAATTCGCCGAGAGCTTCGTCAAACTCGGGCTGATCGCGGGCGACGGCGGTTCGTGGCTGCTGCCGCGGGTGATCGGCTGGTCGAAAGCCGCCGAGATGGCGCTGACCGGCGACATGATCGATGCGGCTGAGGCGCTGGCCTGCGGGCTGGTGTCGAAAGTCGTGCCCGATGCCGAACTGATGGACGCGGCCCGGACGCTCGCCCGCCGCATCGCCGCCAATCCGCCCCATGCGGTGCGCATGACCAAGCGACTGCTGTGGGAAGGCCGCCGCGCCGACCTCGCCACCCTGCTTGAAATGGCCTCGGCCATGCAGGCGTTGGCGCATGCCACCGGCGATCATTCCGAAGCGGTCGAAGCGTTCCTGGAGAAGCGCGATCCGGTGTTCCGGGGAGATTAATCCACCGCCAATGTGATTCAGATGTTGCGATCACATTGTGATGTGATAGTTACCCTCGATGAGCACAGCCACCATCGAACGCGTCCGCTTCCTCGTCACCGAGGGCGGCCTGACCCGCGCCGGTCTCGCCCGCGCCGCCGGCCTCCACGCCAACACCCTGCGCGAATGCACCGACACCGGCTGGAACCCCACCACCGATACGCTCGGCAAGCTGGAACGCTTCCTCTCCGCCAACGACGATCGCCCGGTGCTGGTCCCCATCGAGGATATCATCGATGAGGCGCGCAACGGCCGTATGTACATTCTGGTCGATGACGAGGACCGCGAGAACGAAGGCGACCTGATCATCCCCGCGCAGATGGCGACACCCGACGCGATCAACTTCATGGCCACCCATGGCCGCGGCCTGATCTGCCTGACCCTCACCGGTGAGCGCATCGAGCAGCTCGGGCTCGATCTGATGAGCCGCAACAACGGCACCCGCCACGAAACCGCCTTCACCGTATCGATCGAAGCGCGCGAGGGTGTCACCACCGGCATATCCGCCGCCGACCGCGCCCGCACCGTCTCGGTCGCCATCGATGGCAGCAAGGGCAAGGCCGATATCGTCACACCGGGCCATGTGTTTCCGCTCAAGGCCCGCGACGGTGGCGTGTTGGTGCGCGCCGGGCATACCGAGGCGGCGTGCGACATCTCGCGGCTGGCCGGGCTCAACCCCTCGGGCGTGATCTGCGAGATCATGCGCGACGATGGCACCATGGCGCGGATGGACGATCTGATCAGCTTCGCCCGGCTCCACGATCTCAAGATAGGCACGATTCGCGATCTGATCGCCTATCGCCGCCGCCATGACCGCATGGTCGAAAAGCGCGCAGAGCTCAGTTTCACCAGCCGCTGGGGCGGTGACTGGAAGGCCTGCACCTTTTTCAACCGGGCGACCGGCGACGAGACCATGGCGCTGGTCAAGGGCCGCATCGACCCCGCCAGCCCGACTCTGGTGCGCATGCATACGCTGTCGCTGTTCGCGGACATCTATGGCGAAGTCAGCGAACGGTCTGACCTGCTGCACCGCTCGATGGAAATCATCGGCGAGGAAGGCACCGGCGCGATCGTGGTGATCAACCGCCCCATGCAGCGGCTGATGTCGCGGACCATCGAGATCAAGCAGAGCGTCCGCGCCGGCGGGGAAGTGCCGATGGAGGAACTGCGCGATTACGGCGTCGGCGCGCAGATCCTTGCCGAACTGGGCGTGCACGACATGGTGCTGTTGACCAACACTCACCACTCACTCGTCGCACTGGAGGGTTACGGCCTGTCCGTCGTGGGCGAGCGGCGGGTGGATTAGAGAATCGTGCATCGTGCCTGCACCGCTTTGCCCTCTCCCCTCGAGGGGAGAGGATACGAAGGCTTGGCGCTTTAGCGCCTAGCCGCAGTTGGAGAGGGGTGTGCCGCCTTCGCGAGCGTAGTACACCCCTCTCCAAGCTTCACTAGCCCCATGCGGGGCAAGCTGCGCTATCCTCACCCCTTCAGGGGAGTGGGGAATTGTTTCCGATTTCAAGCAACTCGCTCCAGGCGAAAGGCAATCCATAAATGGCCAAATTTCTCATCGTCGAGGCCCGCTTCTACGATCACCTCAACGACATGCTGGTCGCCGGGGCCAAAGCCGCGATCAAGGCGGCGGGGCACAAGAGCGAAGTCATCACCGTCCCCGGCGCACTGGAAATCCCCGGTGCGATCTCGCTGGCCGATGCCAGCGGCGACTATGACGGCTATGTCGCCATCGGCGTGGTCATCCGCGGCGAGACCTATCACTTCGAGATCGTCGCCGGGGAAAGCGCCCGCGGAATCCTGGCGCTGACCATGGACGGGCTGGCCATCGGCAACGGCATCCTCACCGTCGAAAACGAGACGCAGGCCCTGGTCCGCGCCGACCCGGCCCAGAAGGACAAGGGCGGCGAGGCAGCCAAGGCGGCACTGGCACTTCTGGCTTTGAAGGAGAGGTTTGGTTAGAGCGAACTGCGCTTAAACTGCACCAGACCCGCTCATGCTGAGCTTGTCGAGCCGAAGGCGACCGAAGGTCAACCACGAGGTTGATACGGTGAATTCGCCGGAGCACGAGGGTTCTTCGCCCTTCGACAGCCTCGGGATGAGCTCAGGATGAGCGGAGATTTGAAGCTCGATTCAGATCAAAAGCACGATGCTCCAGCCGACCCGCCCCTCAGCCAGCCTTCGGCAAATGATATCCCACCTGCACCCCCGGCCCCAGCGGCAGGTCCAGCGCCACCCAGCTCGCGGTGATCGCCATCCCGGCAATGTAGAACGCCACCGCATAGGGCAGCGTCGCCGAAAGCAGCGTGCCCAGCCGCATCCCCGGAATCCAGCGCCGACAGAAGATCAGGGTCATCGCGAAATAGGCGTTGAGCGGTGAGATCAGGTTGGTCACGGTATCGCCGACCCGGTAGGCCGCCGTGGTCATCTCGGGTGAAATATCGAGCAGCATCAGCATCGGCACCGCCACCGGTGCCATCGCCGTCCACTTGGCCGAGCCGGACGCGATCAGGAAATCGAGCCAGGCCGAAGCCGTGGCCAGCAGCGGCAGAAGCAGCGCCGGCGGGGCGTTGAGCGCGCGCAGCTCCGCCGCGCCCTTGATCGCGGTGATCGGCCCCAGGTTCGACCAGCTGAACATCGCCACGAAGTGCGCGGCAAAGAATACCAGCACCAGATAGGGCAGCAGGCTTTCGAAGCCTTTGGCCATCATCGCAACCAGATCGCGGTGATCGGATATCGTCCCCGCCGCCTTGCCAAAGGCCCAGCCGCTGGCAAGAAACAGCAGAAACAGGGCGGCGGCCAGCGAGCGGTAAAAGGGGATCAGACGCTGGCCCGGTCCGGCGGCACCATCGTAGAGCGGCGTAAATCCGGGCCACAGCGCCAGCGCCGCGATCAGCACCACCACCGCCAGCGCGGCATAACCGGCGGCGCGCAGGCCACGCAGTTCGGCGGGAGTCAGATCGCTCTGGCTGGCAGCGACAGGCGCTCCATCCCCTTGCCACTGCGGCAGGCGCCGCTCGACGAATTGCCGGGTCACGATCCAGCCCAGAGAGACATTGGCCACGGCAATCGCGATCAGGAACCACCAGTTGCCCAGCGGGTTCATCTGCCAGCCCGGATCGAGCAGCTGCGCTCCGGTCTGGGTAATGCCGAGAATCAGCACATCGTACTGACCGGGCATAAGATTTCCGGCAAGCCCGGTGCAACAACCGATAAAGCCCAGAATGATGCCCTGCACCGGATTGCGCCCGGCACTGGCGAAGACAATCCCGGCCAGCGGGGTGTAGACGATAAAGCCGGCATCGACGGCATGGGTCGTCAACATGCCCAGCAGGATCACGGCGGGAGTCAGCAGACTGTCCGGAAGGTACCGGACCGCCCGGCGCAGCAATGCCGAAAACAGCCCGGCCTGCTCGGCCACGCCCGCACCCAGCACCGTCACCATGATCAGCCCGAGCGGAGCGAAGCCGGTGTAGGTCTTGGGCATTTCCATGAACAGCTGGCGCACCAGTGGTTCCGAAAGCAGGCTTTTGGCGACCAGCACTTCGCCAGTGACCGGATTGACCGCCGTCCAGCCCAGCCCCGCGCCGACCGCCGACACTGCCATCAGCATTGCGATGATGATAACAAAGATCGCCACCGGATCGGGGAGCATATTGCCGAACCGCTCGACAGTGTTGAGGAAGCGGTCGCGCCAGGCAGTGCTTGGATCGTGTGCTGCAATTGACGCCATGCGGATACCCCCTCTGTGGCCTTGAGTCATAGGGATAAGTGGCAGTTTGGCAATAATACCAAACCGCTATGACGAGAGCCCTTAAGCCGCTCCCGTTGAGGTGCGCTCGACTGCGTCTCAGGGGAGGCCTGTCGCCTATTCCATTCCGAGCCTGAGCATCCCGGTCCCCCTCCCGCTTGCGGGAGGGGTTTGGGGTGGGCCAGTCGGACGAAATCGACACCTTCGCGCCAAATTCAGACTTCACCCACCCCCAACCCCTCCCGCAAGCGGGAGGGGAGAAGAATAGGGAGCGGGCGGTCATGGCCTTGCCTATATGTTTCCTTTATGTTCTAATTCTCGAATGAACCCTCGCCCCTCTCCCATCCACGGTCGCGGCGCGCAATCGGGCGCGGTGCCGCAGCGTTTCGGGCTGACTTCGCGCGAACTGGATGGCGACTGGCTCGACTTGCGCGACACTGTGGACGGTCCTGTGGACAAGCTGCGGACAACTGTGACCATCGAACATCCCAGGTCGATCCTCAGCTTCAACACCTCGCCCGACATTCCCTTTGACCGCTCGATCAACGCCTATCGCGGCTGCGAACATGGCTGCGTCTATTGCTTCGCCCGGCCCACCCACGCCTTCCACGATCTCTCGCCGGGGCTGGACTTCGAAACGAAACTGTTCGCCAAGCCCGCTGCGGCGAAGCTGCTCCGCGCTACGCTGGCCAAGCCCTCCTACCGCCCCGCCCCGATCGCCATGGGCACCAACACCGATCCCTACCAGCCGATCGAAGCGCGCTACCGGATAACCCGCGAAGTGCTGGAGCTATGCCTCGAAACGCGGCATCCGGTGATTATCACCACCAAGTCAGACCGGGTGCTGCGGGATCTCGACCTCCTGGCAGAGATGGCCCGGCAGCGGCTTGTGGCGGTGGGAATTTCGGTCACCAGCCTCGATCCGAAGCTTTCGGGACTGCTCGAACCACGCGCATCTTCGCCTTTCAAACGGCTGGCAGCGCTGCATAAACTGGCCGAAGCGGGCGTCCCGGCGCATGTCTCGATCGCTCCAGTCATTCCGGCTATCACTGATGAATTCATGGAAGCCATCCTGAGCGAAGCCGCCGCGCGCGGGGTTCGCTCGGCCAGCTGGATCATGCTGCGCCTGCCGCACGAAGTCGCGCCGCTGTTCCGAGAATGGCTGGCGGTCCACTACCCCGACCGCGCCGCCAAAGTCATGGGCATCGTCCGCGATATACGCGGCGGGCGCGACAACGATCCCGAGTTCGGCTCGCGCATGCGCCCCAGCGGCACCTGGGCCGACCTGTTCCGCGCGCGGTTCAACACTGCAAGCAAGCGGCTGGGGTTCGAACGCGGCGATATAGCGCTCGATTGCAGCCAGTTCCACAGGCCGTCGCTGGATGGGCAGCTGGCCCTGTTTTGATCGGCCTCAATCCAGCTCGATCCGATAGGTCCTTGCCGCCGTGCGCCGGAACAGATCGTCCTTTTCGCCTTCGGAACATCCCGCCGCAATGCGCTTGAAGGCATTCCACGTCGCGCCATAGCTGCCGGCGGCCTTGTCGGGCGGAAAGTTGCTTTCGAACATGGCACGCGCCGGGGTGAACAGTTCGATGCAGGTCTCGGCATAGGGACGCCACCGGCCCGCCAGTTCCTCCGAACTTGCCGTCCCCGTCTCGACCGGAATGGTCTGCGACAGATCCATCCCCATCCCGCCGATCTTGACCACGACATTGGGCCGCTTAGCCAGTTCCGCAAGCGAAGCCGACCATTCCGCCCGCGCTGCGCCCTCGCGGCCACGCCACCGGCCCTGCGTTTCGGGGGTTCCGATATGGTCCAGGACAATCGCAAGCTCCGGAAGCGCGTCGGCCAGCGCGATCAGTTCGCCCAGCTGGGTGTGGTGGCACCAGACATCGAGACTGAGGTCCATCGCCGCCAGCACCCGCGCGCCCTCGCGAAAACCGGGATCGAGTAGCAAATGTCGCGCCGCCGGATCGCATGGAAAACCCCACATGCCCTCTTCGCTCCAGGCCGTACTCATCCGCACTCCGCGAAAGCGCCCGCCCGCCGCCGCACCATGCGCTTCCAGCACCGGCCTGACGCCTGCGCCCAGAGTGAGGTCCGCCGTGCCGACAATCCGGTGCGAAACGCGGCACGGTCCATAGCTGCCGCTGGCGCTGACTGCGGCGATGCTGTTGGCGAACTCGGTTTCGCCCAGGCAGCGAAGTTCGGGCGGGCCATCCAGCCGGTACATCTGGCCGCATTCGACATGGACCGAATGGGTGATGTTATGCCCGCTACATTCCAGCGTTTCGAGCAGCTCGGGCAGCAGGAAACGCTGCGGTTGCTGCGGCCAGCCTGGCACGGCGTGGAGTTCCCAATGGTGCAGATGCGGATCGATGATCGGGCGGGCGGGATCGAGGGGAGCTTCTTCGGAAATCATGTTCGGCCTCCCAAAATCCGCCCGGGCGAAGAGCGCTCGCGCATGACGCTGCACCAAACTCTGTCATTGCGCCCATCGCTGGAATTGTCCATCTGTTCAGCAAAGCTGAATCGCAATTTCGGGAGATAGTGAAGTGCTCAAATCCGTAGATGGCGGCCTGCGCGCCGTGCCGTTCCCGGTTGACGATCCCGAGCGGATTCCCGCGCAGCGCTATTACGATGAAGAGTTCTACAAGCTCGAGCTTGAGCATGTCTGGCCGCATGTCTGGCAGATGGCCACCCGGCTCGAACGCATTGCCGAAGTGGGTGACTGGGTGGAATACCAGAACCTGGGCCAGTCGGTGATTATCGTGAATACCGAAGCCGGAGTGAAGGCCTGGTTCAACGCCTGCCGCCACCGGGGCGTCCCCTTCGCCGGAGGAAAAGGCAACGACCACGGCAACTGCAAGAGCTCGGGCTTCGTCTGCCCGTTCCACGGCTGGCGCTTCAACATGCACGGCGAGAATACGTTCGTTTATGGCAAGCACCTGTTCTCCGAACGCCAGCTCAATCCGGATGACATCAACCTGATCCCCTGCCGGGTCGAGACCGCCATTGGTTGCGCCTTCATCAACTTCGACGATGACGCGCCTTCGCTGCGTGACTCCATCGGCCCGCTGCTCGACCGGCTTGAGGCGCATAATGCGGGACAGCTGCGCTCCGAATGGTGGGTGGGCACGGTGCTGCCGGCCAACTGGAAGCTGGCGATGGAAGCCTTCATGGAAGGCTACCACGTGATGAAAACCCATCCGCAGCTGCAGGCAGTGGTGCCGACGCTCTATGACGGCATGTACAAGGAACCCCGCAAGCCGCAGCTGGAAATGGCCGACACGAACAAGAGCCTGCGCGAAAATGTCGACGATCAGATCGAATCGATGCAGCGGCTGAGCGACGGCATGGGCGGCATGCTTCACGCCAAGGAGCTGGAGATCGCCCGCTCGCTGGCCGACGTCGATAACCTCGGAATGGTATTCCCGGAAGACCCGAATATGGCGCTGATGACGTGGCTGGGCGTGGTCCAGGACCAGATCACCAAGCGGCTGCAGGCCAAGGGCGAGCCGGTTCCCGATCTCAACGCCGTCAGCCAGTCCGATCCGATCAATGCGGTCGAATTCCTGTTCCCGCACTATTTCCTGCTGCCCTATTTCAGCAGCTTCTCGTCCTACCGGATCCGTCCGCTCGGACCGGAATCATGCCTGTTCGAGCTGTGGTCGCTGACATTCTTCCCCGAGGGCGAAGAGCCCGAGGCACCGATGGAGCCGACCATGCTGCCCTATGACAGCCCGGAATTTCCGCCGATCCCGCGCCAGGACTATTCGAACATCCCGCTCAACCAGGTCGGGCTGCATGCGAAGGGCTTCGAATTCATGCGGTTGTCGAAGAATGTCGAGGGGATGATCAGCAATTTCCAGCGGCTGGTCGATGGTTATATCGCCGGGGTGCCGGCGGAGAAGCTGGCACACGCGAACCAGATGCTCGCGGGCAATTTCGACGGGGTGATCAAGGACCTGGAGTTTTAGGGTCTGGAGAGGCCCGGCCCTACCTCCGCCAACGCCCGATCATGGCGCGCATGCGGTGCCCGACTGTTGCCAGCCATGGCCGACGCGGTGAATTTCTGCGTAGCGGCTTAATGTGCGGGTGCGCCGCTATCCATTCGGCAAGGTCCGACGGAGACGAATGCGATGGCGAAATCGAGGGCGATGGCGAAATCGATGGCGAAATCGATGGCGAAATCGATGGCGAGGGCGAGGGCGGCCGAATTTCGACTGGTTCAACTGGCTCAGGCCAGACAGCTTCCTGCGGCCTGTCTGACTGCGGCGGTTCGTCGTCGATGTCGATGAGATCCTCAGAGGCCACGGCACTGAGGGTCTCGGCGAAGATGGTCTTGTCGAGCTGGAAGCGGATGCAGGTCTGGGCCGGGGCGACCTGCTTGCGAAATGCGAGCAGTTCGAAGCCGGGCACGGGCGCGGTTTCCGGCTGGTTTCGGCCCTCTTCCGGCTCCGGTGCCGGCGCCGGTGTCGGCCTCTGCTTGAGCAGGTCATGAAAATCGGCAAGCGGATCCCGCGCAGCAGGTTCGGTTGGGGCCAGTTCAGGCACCGGTTCGGCTGGCTCGATCGGCTGCGGCGGGGCTGGATCGCTTGTCTTGGGGAAGTGGCGAGCCAGCAGGGCGGACAGCTCGACTTCCGTATCCGCCTTTGCGGGCTCCACCTCGGCCTGCGGCAACTCGCACAGTTCGGCGATCCGCTCGGCTGCTTCGTCCGCGCTCTCCTCGAGCACCAGCACTGCCCGCTTTTTCGCGCGCGGGATCGAGGACATCACCAAGCTGGCATATTGCGGCGTGCTGACCGCCCCCAGGCGACCCGCTTCGACAGCCGTATCGGCAGCGTAGCGAGCCCCTTCGTCCTCTTCGATGCCCGTCACTGGCGCGTCGAAATAGGGATAGACGCCGCTGTTCCCCGCGATCAGGCACAGCGGGCGCGGAGCTCCCTTTCGCGCAATGGTATCGCGCAGGACCTGAAACAGCAGCACCGACAGATAGCAGGAAGCGATCGAACCCGCCCGAATTTCCTCGCGATCCGGCAACTCGCTGGCATGCAGCCGCGCTTCCAGCCGGACGATCGCGCTGTGCACTTCCTCGATGCCGGCGACAGATAGCGCCGTATCGATGGCTTCGAAATCGCCTGTCCAGGTGCAACCGAACGACGAATAGCCATCGAGCAGATCGTCGCGGGTGCTCTGCGAAAATGCGTAGGCATCGTCGGAATAATAAGTCGTCTCGAACCAGGGTGCAGTCGGCAAGACAGCGGACGCTCCCTCGGGCGGATGGCCGAAGCACAGCGACAGCCCGGTTATCGGATGCCCCGGGCGATCGTGGCTGGCCAGACGCTCGCCGAGTTCGTCCCAGCCCGCGATCGAGAGGTGGTTGGCGGTAATTCGCAGGAATGACGGAGGCAATATCTTGCCAACCCCGGCATAGCGCATCAGCAGCGCGCGGAGCCGCTCTGCGGCGCGATCGAAGTCACCCCGGCGCAGCATCATTTCGATCGAGCGACGGAAGTCTTCTTCGCCCAAACCATCGATGGCGATGGAACTCAACGTGTTTTCCCTGCTTGCCAGATGCAGGACACTGCATCGCAATGGTTTATATCGGGTTAGTGCGCCCCCGAATTTCCGGGACGCGCTGCCGATGCCCGCACACCCCATTGCGCAGTGACGCAGGGACTGTACATTCGCATCGCAAAGTCAAAATGAGGGTCTGAACGTGTTGAAATCAACCAATGGCGGCCTGCGTGCCGTGCCGTTCCCGATCGATGACCCCGAACGGATACCCGCGCAGCGCTACTTCGACGATAGTTTCTACCGGGCCGAGCTCGACCACGTCTGGCCGCATGTCTGGCAGATGGCCACCCGGCTCGAACGCATTCCCGACGTGGGCGACTGGGTAGAGTATCACAACGTCGGCCAGTCGGTTATCATCGTCCGCACAGAAAGCGGGGTGAAGGCCTACCACAACGCCTGCCGCCACCGGGGCGTCCCCATCGCCGGAGGAAAAGGCAACGGCCACGGCAACTGCAAGAGCTCAGGCTTCGTCTGCCCGTTCCACGGCTGGCGCTTCAACATGCACGGCGAGAACACCTTTGTTTACGGCAAGCACCTGTTCTCAGAGCGGCAGCTCAATCCGGACGACATCAACCTGATCCCCTGCCGGGTCGAGACCGCCATCGGCTGCGCCTTCATCAACTTCGACGACGATGCGCCTTCGCTGCGTGACTCCATCGGCCCGCTGCTTGACCGGCTTGAGGCGCATAATGCCGGGCAGCTGCGCTCCGAGTGGTGGTTCGGCACGGTGCTGCCGGCCAACTGGAAGCTCGCCATGGAAGCCTTCATGGAGGGCTATCACGTGATGAAAACCCATCCGCAGCTGCACCATGCCGACGGCGGCCTCTCCCACGACATGTATGCCGGCGATATGGCAGATGCGGGCGGCACGACGGTCGAAAAGAAGAAAAAGTCTGCCAAGGAGGGGACAACCACCCCCCAGTTGATTGCTGCAACGCTCAGACATTTCGATCTGCTCAGCGAGGGCATGGCTGGCATGCTTCATTCCAAGGAGCTGGAAATCGCGCGCAGCATCCCCATCGACAGCCTGCCGGACGACCCCAACCAGGGCGTGCCGTTGTGGTATGGCATGGTCGCCGACCAGATCAGCAAACAGCTGCAGGCCAGGGGTGAGCCGGTGCCCGACCTGCTCAAGGTGATGCAGTCCGATCCGATCAATGCGGTGGAATTCCTGTTCCCGCATTATTTCCTGCTGCCGATCTTCAGCAGCTTCTCATCCTACCGCATCCGCCCGCTCGGGCCGGAAAGCTGCCTGTTCGAAATCTGGTCGCTGACCATGTTCCCGCCGGGCGAGGAACCCGAGGTGCCGATGGAGCCGACCATGCTGCCCTATGACAGCGCAGATTTCCCGCCGATCCCCCGGCAGGACTATTCGAACATTCCGATCAACCAGGTGGGGCTGCACGCCAAAGGCTTCGAATTCATGCGGCTGTCGAAGAACATCGAAGGGCTGATCAGCAACTTCCAGCGGCTGGTCGATGGCAATATCGCCGGGGTTCCCGCCGAGCAGCTGGCCCGGGCCAACCAGATGCTCGGCGGCAATTTCGACGGGGTGATCAAGGAGTTCGAGTTTTAGGGTTCAGGAACTCGAGCGTCAGAACTGCTCAATCCTCCCCCTCTGGGGGAGGGCTATCGCATATTCATCCAAACTCTCGTTGTTCGTCATCCTGAACTTGTTTGTGCACGCACGTCTTCGACTCCAGGACCCATCAGGCCGCACGAGCGGAGCCCGCAGATGGGGCGCAAACCGAGAAGTCATACCAATAGCCCGATGACCTGACTCGGTTTGGGGATTCCTTTTTTGTCAGGAATATGATTTGGAGGCGGCTTCATTGGATGGAGCCGCAGATGCATGGATCGATAGTCCTCCGGGACGATTACAGCGCGGGAGATTTGCGCAAGCTGGCCCGTCGGGAGAACAATGGCCGCGTAGCTTTGCGGCTGACGGCAATCGCGGCTGTTCTGGAAGGGGCGAGCCGGAAGGACGCTGCGGCGCGCAGCGGGATGGATCGCCAGACCCTGTGCGACTGGGTTCACCGTTTCAACGAGAAAGGGCCGGACGGTTTGCGTGATGCGCCCTGCGGTCATCCCAAGAAGCGGCTGACGGCCTCGCAAGAAGCGGCGGTGAAGGCGCATGTGCTGAAAGGCCCTGACCCCGAGAAGGACGGGCTTGTGCGGTGGCGCTGTGTGGATATCCAGAGCTGGATCGAAGCGGAATACCAGGTTCGATACCATGCGCGCACGATTGGCAAGCTGCTCCATGCCCTGAACCTGAGCCATATCTCGGCGCGCCCTTGCCATCCCAAAAGCGACGTTGAGGCTCAGGCTGCTTTTAAAAAAACTTCGCAGCCAAAGTTGCGGAGATACTCCCCGCACATGCCGCCGGAAAGCGCCTCGAAATCTGGGTCCAGGACGAAGCCCGGGTAGGCCAGAAAGGGACGCTCACCTATGTCTGGGGCGAGAAAGGCACCCGCCCGCGCGCCGTGCGTGATCAGCGGTATGAATGCGCCTATATCTTCGGAGCCGTCTGTCCGGCACGCGGCGTAGGAGCGGCGCTGGTCATGCCCTTTGCCAACACCCAAGCCATGAACGCACACCTCATCGAAATCAGCAGCCAGGTGGAGGACGGCGCGCATGCCATCGTCATCATTGACGGAGCTGGCTGGCACACCACAAAATCCCTCAAGACCCCTGACAATATCAGCCTGCTCCGCCTGCCGCCTTACAGCCCCGAGCTGAACCCGCAGGAAAACATCTGGCAGTATCTCCGACAAAATGCCCTCGCAAACCGGGTCTATGAAACATACGAAACCATCGTCACCGCTTGCTGCAAGGCTTGGAACGACCTCATCGATCTGCCAGATACCATCAAATCCATCGCCAGCCGCGAATGGTTCCAGTGCGTCAGCTCATAGGGCCGTTGGTATCATGCTCGAAAATCAGAGCTCCGGGGCGTGGTGAAATGGGCCCTGGAGTCGAAGACGTGCGTGCACAAACAAGTTCAGGGTGACGATGAATGAGAGAGAGGGTCTATAAGCGAAAGCCCTGGCCCAACGGGTTTGGAACGGACCCACACCCCTTCACCAGTAAGGCCGCTCCATCAGCGCGCGGCGGCGTTCCCGCACAATCGCCTGGCGCTGTTCGGGGTTCACCTTGGCCGTGTCCGCGGGCAGGTGTTTCATCACCTCCGCGAATTTGACCTTGCGCACCTCCGGGATCGGATGGCTGTCGCAGCCGGTCCAGCGGCCCTGGATCGCGCCGCGGGAGTGGCCCGAGGTGTCCATCCAGTTGCGCACGCCCGGATCCTTGGCCGAAACCACGATCCGCAGCCTGCCGTCCGTGTCTGCCGGGGCCTGGGTGTCATTGAGCGCGGAATGGTTGTTGATCCAGTCGGTGGTTTCGTAGATTTCGTTGGTGAGGATCAGCGAGCGGTAGTTGCATTTTGCGGGCACCGGCGAATCAATGATCAGCGCCTCGTCATCGGCGAGGTCATAGGCGCCCTCATAGTAGAACTGGCCCGCCAGCGCGCCGTATGGCACATCGAACACCTTGAATTTATTGATAAACCCATCCCTGCGCAATTGCTCGACGTGATCGACGAAGAGCATGGCGATGAAATCGATTCCCCGGGGCAGCGCGCGCAATTTCCGTTCGAGCATGACCGCTGGTATGCGCGGGCGTGCCACCGGCACGTCGATCCTCTCGATCGCAAAGGTTGGCTCGGCCTCCTTGCCCCAGTCGGCGCTGACCATGCGCAGCATCAGTCTGGTCGCCCTGGGATCGAGCTTCCACCAGTCGCCCTTGTAGCCGGCCTGCTGCTCGGCGCTGAGCAGCACGTCATAGCGGCCCTGGCGGTCCACTTTCAGCTCGCGCAGATTGAGATGCGCGCGAGGCCCCGACTTCGGATCGGTCGGCGGCGCGAACTGCGCCAGCACCGTCAACCGCAGCGAGCCACGCTTGCCGCGCATCCGGTAGCTGCCGCCGGGGGTGATCGTCGCCGCCCGGTAAATCGTATCGGCATTGGGCTGGCCAACGTTGAGGATCTGGCCGATCGACGGCAGGAACACCGGCGCATCGCCATCGCCGCCGACCGCCTCGAGCGTGGTTGTGGTGACCGCCTCCAGCGCCAGCCGGGCAACTTCCTGCTGCACCTGGGGATCGCTGCGCATAGGCTCGGGCAGCTTCGCCAGCATCCGCTCGGGCAGCGTGCGCAGGCTCTCGGCGAATTCGGCCCAGCCGGGGACGCCTGGCGCGGGTGCGGGAGCGATCTGGGCCCACGCGGCGAACGGCAGGGCGGCGAACGCGAAGGCGGCAAGGCTCAAGGGCCAGAAGCGACGAATCGACATGGGCAGCATCCCTCCAGAGTCCGGTTTTGCCAGAGGTGGCGGTGTCCTGACCCCCCCGTCAATGCAGCCACCAACTCCTTGACCTTCTTCTGACGCCATTGCGGCAGCGGCGCGACCAGCCAGTAGGCGCGGCGGCAGGGTTCGGGGGGGCCGGCGGCAGCGATGCGGCCGTTATCGAGCCAGCCTTGCGCCAGCATGGCGGGCACGCGGGCGCGGCCCATGCCCGAGGCAGCGGCGGCCAGCGCGGCTCCGGCATCACCGACTGCCAGAGACGGGCTTTCCACATCGTCCCCACCGGGTACGGGGTCGCCCGGCCAGGCGATCCAGTCTCCCTCACCGACAGTGACCCGCTCGGCGGTGCCAAGCTGGACGCCTTCGAGATCGCCCGGCCCCTCGGTCCAGCGCACCGCAAGATCGAGGTTGGCCTCGGTAAAATCGCTCATCTCGCCATCGACCAGCGCGAAGCGCACTTGCGGGTTAGCGGCGCGGAAGGCGGCTAGCCGCGGGGCGAGCCACACTGCGAAGAAATCGCGCGGCGCGGCGATCGAATAGACATGGCTCGATTGCCCTGCCTGCATCGCCCGCACCGCATCCTCGAAATGGAGGAATCCGGTGCGCAGCGCTTCCAAACCCGCCGAAGCCTCGTCGGTCAGTTCCAACCCCTTGCTGGTGCGGCGAAACAGCACCACCCCGAGCAGATCCTCGAGCGCGCGTATTTGCTGGCCGACCGCCGCTGGCGTCACTGCCAGCTCGTCCGCAGCGCGGGTGAACGAGAGGTGGCGCGCGGCGGCGTCGAACACGCGCAGGGCGTTGAGAGGCAGATGCGTGCGCTTCATCGCGCTTCTCTATGGCCTGGAAGGGCTTGGCACAATGGCCTGGAAGAGAGGGGGAATGGATCAGCTGTGAGCCCGCTCCTCGTCAACCATCAACTATCGCATGATCGCAATTTTCAAATTCCGTCACCCTGAACTTGTTTCAGGGCCCATCGCGCCGCTAGACCGGATAGTGCCGCACAGGCGCAAACCGCGCGGATTTCTTGCGGATACTACGCTCCGGGCGGGCCGCGAAATGGGTCCTGAAACAAGTTCAGGATGACGAACAACGAGAGTTTAGAGAATTCGAGAGTCCGAAGACTCGGCGAAATGCAGTCTCAGCTATGCCCGGAAAGCCCCAGCCCCCGGCTGACCTTCGCCGGGGCGGTCAGCGGGAAGAAGGGGATGGCCGCTTTCAGTTCCGTGCCGTCTTCCAGCCGGAAGCTGTAATGGCCTTCCATGCTGCCGGTCGATGTCGTCAGCGGGCAGCCCGAGACATAGTCGTGGCTCTGCCCCGGATGCAGCACCGGCTGTTCGCCGACCACACCGTCGCCATCGACAAAATTGACCGCGCCGCGCCCGTCGGTGATTTGCCAGTGCCGGGTGAGCAGCTGCACTGTCCGGTCAGAGCCGTTCTCGATGCGGATGTGATAGACCCAGAACCATTTTCCCGCCTCGACATGCGATTTCTCTGGCAGAAAATTCACCGCGACCCGCACGGTGATGCCGTCGGTGGTCGCGGCGCGCTGGAAGAGTTCTTTCATGGCAAGGGCAGCCTAGCGCGTGTTTGAACGAGGGACAATGGGGCATTCCGGAGGCGCGGCAGGCTGCTCTCAACCTCCGGCGACACGAGGGATTACCAGCACCTCCGATGCCGGTGTCAGCGCACTGGCCCAGTCGGCAGTCAGCATGCCGTCGATGGCGAAAGCCGCGCGCAGCGGGGCCACTTCGGCGAAACCGGGACCGATCGCGTCGAGCGCGCTGACCAGCTGGAAGATGTTGCCCGCCGCCACCTCCAGCGCCTCCACTCCGCCGAAGAAATCCTGCGCGAACGGCGGTGTCAGGGTGACTTGCGCCAACAATCAGCCCTTCATCGCCGCATAGATCCGGTCGGGCGTCATCGGCAGGTGATACATGCGCAGGCCGGTAGCGCGGCTGACCGCATTGGCGACAGCGCCCAGCGGCGGCACGATCGGCACTTCGCCCACGCCCTTGACCCCGTAGGGATGGGCCGGATTGGGTTTTTCGACCATCACCGTGGCGATCATCGGCAGGTCCGAGCACACCGGCATGCGGTAATCGAGGAAGCCGGGATTATCGACCCCGCCTGATTTGTCGAAGACATAGCCTTCGTTGAGCGCCCAGCCAATGCCCTGCGCCGCGCCGCCCTGCATCTGGCCTTCGACATAGTCCGGGTGGATCGCAGTGCCGACATCCTGCACCACGGTATAGCGCAGCACCGTGACATTGCCGGTTTCCGGATCGACTTCTGTGTCGCAGATGTGGACACCGAAGCCGGGCAGATGGCCCTGGGCGTTGAGCGCGACTTCGCTGACCAGAGCACCGCCGGAATGGGCGGCGCGGGCGGAGATTTCGCGCATGGACAGGCTGGTGCCCTGCTTTTCGCCGCCGGTGCAGTGCACCGCGCCGTCGCGCCATTCGACCTCGGCAAGGTTGGCGCCCCACATCGCCGCCGCTCGCTGGCGCATGGTAGCGATCAGCTCTTCCGCCGCCTCGATCACCGCCTTGCCCGTGGCATAGGTGGTGCGGCTGCCGCCGGTGAGCATCGAATAGCCGATTGACGAGGTATCAGCGATAGTTACCCGAACTTTCTCATAAGGGATCTGAAGTGTTTCAGCGGCCATGATCGCCATCGATGCACGGCTGCCGCCAATGTCCGGGCTGCCGGTGGTGACCAGCACCGATCCGTCCTCGGTGATCGTGACCGCCGCCGAGCTTGGCCCGCCATAGTTGCCCCACATGCCGCCGCCGATGCCGCGGCCCTGGTTGGGACCGAGCGGTGCCGAGTAATGCGGGTGGGCCTTGGCCGCTTCCAGGCATTCGACATAGCCGATCGCACCGGCGGGCATGCCCATCAGGCCCACATCGCCGGGCCGGGCGGCGTTCTTCAGCCGTATATCGATTGGATCGAGGCCAAGCTTCTGCGCCAGCTCGTCGATGCAGCATTCGACCGGGAAGGTGGTTTGCGGGGCACCGGGCGCGCGGTAGGCGGCGGTGCTGGCCATGTTGCACAGCACGTCCCAGCCGGTGACGCGGCAATCGGCGATGTTGTAATGCGCCAGCGCGCTCATCGCCCCGGCGTGGGTGTCGGAGCCGGGATAGGCACCGCCGAGGAACTTGAACTCAAGTTCGACCGCAGTGATCGTGCCATCGGCGTCGGCACCCATGCTGATCTCGATCTCGCCGCCGGGCGCGGGGCCGGACGCGCGAAAGATATCGTCCCGGTTCATCACCAGTCGCACCGGTTCGCCGCTCTTGCGCGACAGCAGCATGGCGACCGGCTCGAGGTAGACTGTGGTCTTGCCGCCGAACCCGCCGCCAATTTCCAGCGGCGTAACGCGGATATCGGCAAGGCTGATGCCGAGGATCGCCGCGGTCAGCGAGCGGATCATGAAAGCGCCCTGGCTCGACGCCCAGATCTGCGCCTGCCCATCGGAATTCCAGCTGGCGACGCAGGCGTGCGGCTCGATATAGCCCTGGTGGACCGGCAGCGCCGAGAAGCTTCCCGACACGACAGTATGCGCCCTGGCCAGCGCCGCAGCGGGGTCGCCGCGCCCGATCGAATAGCGCAGCGCCGCGTTGGAGGGCACAGTCGGGGCCGGTTCGACTCCCTTGGTGAAGATGTCGTCATGCAGGACCGGCGCGCCGGGAGCGAGCGCATCCGCCACGGTCAGCACATGCGGCAGCACTTCGTATTCTACCTCGATCAGCGCCAGCGCCGCCAGGGCAATGACGCTGCTGGTCGCGGCGACGGCGGCGACGGCGTGGCCGGCATAGAGCACTTTTTCATGCGCCATGCAGTTGCGGCGACGTGCTTGATGTTGCCCGCCGATTTGCCGATGGCCACTTCCAGCGAGGCCAGCGTCGGGAAATCCGCGCCGGTGACCACGGCCTTCACGCCGGGCAGTGCCTCGGCCTTCTTCGTGTTGATCGCGCGGATCGTGGCATGCGGATGCGGGCTGCGCAGGATTGCGCCCTGCAGCATGCCGGCGGCGACAAAATCGGGGCCGTAGATAGCCTTGCCGGTGACCTTCTCGACACCGTCCGGGCGGACCGGGCGGGTGCCGACGTGGCGGAATGCGGATTTGCCTTGGGGAGCGTTCATGCCGGAGCCCTTTGCGTTGCCGGTTCTTGGCGGAGTTCTGCGGCCGCATCCATCACGGCGCGGACGATCTTGTCATAACCGGTGCAGCGGCACAGGTTGCCTGCGAGCCAATAGCGGGTCTCGCTCTCGCTGGGATTGGGGTTGTGATCGAGCAGCGCCTTGGCCGCTACGATGAAGCCCGGCGTGCAGAAGCCGCATTGCAGCGCGCCGTGCTCAAGGAACTTGCGCTGCACCGGGTGCAGCTGGCTACCCTCGGCGACGCCTTCGATGGTGGCGATGCTGCGCCCCTCGGCCTCGGCGGCGAGCACCAGGCAGGAGCAGACCATCTGCCCGTCGAGCACCACAGTGCAGGCCCCGCAATCGCCCGATCCGCAGCCTTCTTTCGATCCGGTCAGCCCCAGCTCGTCGCGCAGCACATCGAGCAGGGTGGCGGCGGGATCGCAGAGGAATTCCTGGGTGTCGCCGTTGACACTGGCGGTGATGAAAAGCTTGCTCATTTGGTAACTCCCGCCCGGTCGCGGGCAATGGCGACGACCCTTTTCGCCAGCACTCCGGCCATGGCGATACGATATTCCTTGGTGCCGCGCTTGTCGTCTATTGGTTGGCAGGCAGCCTGGACTGCCGCCGCCATGCGTTCCAGCGCGGCCTCATCCAGCGTGGTGCCGACCAGCGCCGCTCCCGCCGCTTCGACCAGCAGCACGGTAGGTGCCACTGCGCCAATTGCGATGCGCGCCGAGGTGCAGGTGCCGCTGAGATCGATCACCAGCGCAGCGCCCGCACCGACCACGGCAATGTCCATTTCGGTGCGCGGGATCGAGCGCAGATAGGCATCGCCCCCGCCGGCGGGCTTTGCCGGCAGCCGGATCTCGGAGACGAATTCGCCCTTGCCGAGCGAGGTCTTGCCCGGAGCGGTGGTAACTGCCTCTACCGGCACTTCGCGACTTCCCCCCGGCCCTGCGATCACGCAGGTTGCGCCAGCAGCCACCAGTGCGGGCACGCTGTCGGCCGCCGGAGAGGCGTTGCACAGGTTGCCCGCCATGGTCGCGCGGTTGCGCACCTGCACCGAGCCGATCAGGTTAGCCGCCTCGACCACGCCAGGCCAGGCAGCGGCCAGCGCCTGGTCATGCATCAGCGCCGTGCAAGGCGTTGCCGCGCCGATAGCGAAGCCGCCCTGATGGGCGCGGATGCCGCTCATCCCGGCGATGCGCTTGAGATCGATAATCGCGCTCGGCGCAATCCGCTGCGAGCGCAGCTGGACGATCAGGTCCGTCCCCCCGGCCAGCACCCGCGCCGATGGATCGCCCGCCAGCAGGGCAATCGCCTGGTCCAGCGTGTCGGGTGCATGAAATTGCGGTGACGGCATTATCTTCCTCTCGGTATTTCTTGTGACGGCAGCGTTTCAACTGCTGCCGGATTCGTCAACCAATTAAATCCGATTACATCGAAGGCGCATAGCCGCCGTTGAGAGGATAGGTCTGCCCGGTAATCCATTCCGCAGCATCCGAACACAGGAACGTCACCAGCGCCGCGACATCGGCGCTCTTGCCGTAGCGGCGGATGGTGTAACGCGCCAGCTGCGCCTTGGCTTGATCGGAGGCCATGAATCCAGCCAGCTTTTCCTCGGGCATATCCGGCATCAATGAGGACAACGAAACCGCGTTCGACGTCACGTTGTAGCGCCCCAGCTCCTTGGCGATAGACCGCACAAAGCCCTGCGCACCCGCCTTGGCCGAGGCATAGACCGCCAGTTTGGCCTCGCCCGTCCGCCCCGAATCCGAAACGATGGTGACGATCCGTCCCTTCCTGGCCTCGACCATATTGGGAATGAAGGCGAAGCAGCAGTTGTAGACACCGTAGAGATTGGTGCCGAGATAGCGCGCCCAGTTGGCGGGGTCTTCCTCCCAGAAGTTCAGGCTGGGGCGCAGCGATCCGCCCGGCCCGGCCATACCGGCATTGTTGACCAGCACCGTCACCGGCCCGAGCTTGGCCTTGACCGCCGCATCCGCCGCCTTGGCAGCCTCCAGATCGGTGACATCGAAAGGCACCGCCAAGGCAGGCACGCCCAGGGCGCGGATCTCTTCGGCAACAGCCTCGGCCCGCTCGGCGACGAAGTCATTTACGGCAATCCCGCCGGCATTGTGCCGCGACAGTTCCAGCGCAATTGCTCGCCCAGCATTCTGCCCGGCGCCGGTCACCAGCGCCACCTGGCCGCCAAGGTCTATCAGGTCTTCGCCGATCATGCCGCTCTCCCGTCGTAATTTGCCCAGTGGCGTTTGCCCAATGGCCGTTTGCAGAGCGCCTAGATGCTCAGCAGGTTTCGGGCAAGCGAGACCCGCCACAGAGGGGAGTGCATGCGAGGTTTTCAATCCCCCCAAATCGCCTCCGCCGCCGCCAGGGCATTGGCGCCGCGCCCGCCCAGCTCGCCGATCAGCGCTTTCAGCCGATAGGTCCACAGGTGCAGCGGGTGTTCCAGCGTCATGCCCATCGCGCCGAGGAACTGGTGGTAGTCATAGGTCACCCGTCGCGCCGCTTCCTGGGCGTGGAGTGCGGCCATGGCGGCATCGCCGGGATCGCCCGAAGTCGCGGCCTTGATCGCCATCCAGTAGCAGCCGTTGGTCAGCACCTGCGCCTCGGCGAGGCGGTGGCGCATGGCCTGGAAGGTGGCGATGGGCCGGCCGAACTGCTTGCGCTCTGAGACATAAGTGACCGTTGCCGCCAGCGCCGCCGCCAGCAGGCCAGATGCCTCCGCTGCAACACCGATGCGCCACTGCGTGAGGACTGCTTCGGGGGTCGCATCGTAGCGGCGCATTTCGGCTTGCGGGGGCAGCGCTTTCAGCAGTGCCATGGGGTAGGCGAACAGCGCATCGTCTTGCGCTTCGGCAACATGATCCGATGTGGCGGTGAAGCTGCGCACCCCGCTTGTCCCGACGACGATGACCGTCGCCCCCGGTTTGAGGAAGCGCACCGCCAGGCCCGCCGCGTCGTCTTCGATCAGGCACAACGGGCGCGGCAATGCG
Source organism: uncultured Alphaproteobacteria bacterium (assembly GCA_963791765.1). GTDB lineage: Bacteria > Pseudomonadota > Alphaproteobacteria > Sphingomonadales > Sphingomonadaceae > Novosphingobium. The sequence goes on along the minus strand of CAWBTL010000001.1, from coordinate 166,428 downwards.
GAATCGAGCAACGGGCGCACCAGTGCCGAGGCCGCCGATTCCACCGCAAATGGCAGCCGCGCCAGCCGCTCGACCACCAGCGCGGCAGTTTCCGGCCCAAGTTCCTCCATCGCCGCGACATCGAGGAAGCCGCCTTCTTCCAGCTCGCGGTCTAGTTCAACGCTGGTCAGCGCGAAGGAAATATCGTGGATCGGGACGGTGGCCCAATGCTTGGCCAGGCTATCGATCGCATCGAGGATCTGGGTCTGGTCTTCGGAGAGGGCGAGTTCCATCACCTCGCCTCCCGCGGCAGTTCAAGCACCTCAGTGGCGATGATGTTGAGCTGGATTTCCGCCGCGCCCGAAGCAATCCCCGCAACTATCCCGCGCTGGTGGTGCATCTTCAGATATGGCTCGGCATCGATCAGCGCCGAGGGCAGATATTCGACGACGAACTCCGCCACCGCCCGTTCGGCCAGGACCACATTGTAGCGCGCCGAACTTGCCTCTGGCCCGACGGCCTGCTCCTTCACCCGTTTGTCGACAATGGCATAGCAGGCATTGCGTGCGCTTTCGCACAGCGCCGCCGCCTTGGCTGCCTCGATCTTCACAGCCTCGCCCTTCCAGCTGCCGCGCGCCTTGAGCAGTGCCACCGCCCGGTTGAGCGCCTTCCTCGCGAGGTGATAGCGCGGAATGCCCAGCCGCTCGTTGCGCAGCGAATAGGAGATGATTTCCCAGGCCTGGCCTTCATCGCCAAAGCGGGCGCTTTCCGGCACCATGACGTCGTCGAAGAACACCTCGTGGATGTCACCCTCGCCGATGATGCTGGGGATCTGGCGGACGGTGATGCCGGGCGTGTCCATCGGCACGATCAGAATGGTGATGCCGCGCTTGCGGTCGTCGCTGGTGCGGGTGAGCAGGAAGCATTGGTTGGCAAGCCCGGCGTAGGACGTCCAGATCTTCTGCCCGTTGATGACATATCCCCCGACATCCAGCACCGCGCGGGTGCGCAGACTGGCAAGGTCCGACCCCGAATTCGGCTCGGAAAAGCCCTGGCACCAGATGGCATTGCCCGCGACAATCGGCGGTAGCAGCGTTTGCTTCTGCTCGTCACTGCCATAACGCATGATCGTCGGGCCGATCCAGTTGACGTTCATGTACTGCGCGCCGCGCGGCTCTCCGGCTGCCCACATTTCCTCGGCGAGGATGGTCTGGAACCAGGCGTCGAGCCCCTGCCCGCCCATGCTGGCCGGCCAGTGCGGGAACAGCATGTCCTGCTCGGCCAGGCGGGCGCAAAATTTACGCGAAAAGGCGGTAATCTCGGCCGAGCCGGGGCCATGGTGGGCGATGCTTTCCCAATTGTCCGGCAGCTCGGCCTTGAGGAAGGCGCGCAGACGCTCGCGGAAGGCCAGATGTTCGGGAGACCAATCAAAGTTCACGTCACTTGCGCTCCGCCATAACCGCTTCGGGCGCGACGTAGCGGGTGGTGGAGATGCCGCCATCGACCGCAATCGTCTGTCCGTTGATCATCCCCGCCTCATCCGAGCAGAGGAAGGCGACGGTGTTGGCGACATCCTCGGTGGTGCATTGCCGGTCGGCGGGGGTGAGTTCGAAATTGGTGCGCTTGAAGAAATCGAGCTCCCAATAGGCCTGGGTCATTTCGGTGCGGACGACGGTCGGCGCGATATAGTTCGAGCGGATGCCCTTGGCGCCATACTCGGCGGCCATGGTCTGGGTGAGGCCGATCTGCCCGGCCTTGACCAGGCTATAGGCACCGCCACCCGGCGTGCCATAAATGCCCCAGGTCGAGCCGATGAAAATGATCGAGCTGCCCGGCCCCATATGCACCAGCGCCTCGCGGCTCAGGCGGAACGGCGCGCGGGCGGAGATTGCCAGCACCTCGTCGAGCATGGCGTCGGTGGTGTCATGGACCGGGCCGAAGTTGAACGAGCCCGCGTTGTTGATCAGGATGTCGAGCCGCCCGAAGCTGGCGATGGCCTTGTCGACAATGGCGCGGGGCGCATCCTGGGCAGTGACATCGGCGGCGATGAAGTCAAACGCCATGGTGCTGCCCAAATCCTGCTTGAGCGCTGCCAGCTTGGCTTCGGTGCGCCCGGTGCCGAGCACATGCACGCCCTTTGCGCCCAGCTTGCGGACAATCGCCTCGCCGATCCCGCCAGCCGCGCCGGTTACGATTGCGACTTTGTCCTTCACGTTCAATCTCCTCTCAATCCTCCCCGGAACGGGGAGGTGGCAGGCCCGCAGGGACTGACGGAGGGGTTGGAACCTCTCCACGCGCGCCGCGCCATGACGAGATCTCCCGACCCCTCCGTCACGCCTTCGGCGCGCCACCTCCCCGTTCCGGGGAGGATTTACATCTCACCCCCGCTGGTTACCCGATCTCTCGGCAATGTCGTTAGCCGCGATATAGGCGAATGTCATCGCGGGACCGATAGTAGCCCCCGCGCCCGGATAGACATTGCCGAATGGGGTACCCGCCTGATTGCCCGCAGCATAGAGTCCGGCAATCGGCTGGCCCGTGCCGTCGAGCACCCGCGCCCGCGCATCGCACTTGAGGCCGCCCTTGGTGCCAAGATCGCCGGCGTTGATCGGCACCGCATAATAGGGCGCAGTGTCGATCGGGCCGATGTTGGGATTGGGCGAGACGGTGGGATCGCCGAAGAACTGGTCGTAGATATTCATGCCCTTGCCGAATTCGGGATCGACGCCGGACTTGGCGTAGGCGTTGTTCTTGGCGATGGTGTCTTTCAGCGCCTCGGCCGGCACATTGATCTGCCGCGCCAGCCCTTCGATGGTCTGGTCGCGAAAGATGTAGTGCCCCCACCAGTCCTTGGGAATCTTGCGCTCGGGCGTATGCGCCAGCGGCATCAGACCGCCCGAGCTGAACTTGCGGCGGAACTTGGTGTCGAACACGTGCCAGCACGGCAGGTTCGCCCCGGTCGCCTGATGGTCGCGGATCATGCCCTGGCCGAACTGGTCATAGCCGCAAGCCTCATCGACAAAGCGCACCCCGTTGCGGTTGACGCAGACCGACCACGGCCGGCCGACGTCAAAGGCGGCCTGGTGGATTTCGTGGAAGTTGGACGAGCCCGGCATCGGCAAGGTCATGGTCGGGATGAACCAGGCCTCTTCGGTGTGCTCGGTCGCCGCGCCGATCTTCTCCGCCGCGATCAGCCCCTCGCCGCGATTGCCGTCTTCGGGCGATGAGCTGTGGCGGGTGAGCCCGGGGAACGGGAAGAAGCGGTCGCGCAGCTCCTGGTTCCATTCAAATCCCCCCGCCGCGAGGATCACGCCGTGGCTGGCCGCGATGGTATATTTGCGGCCGAAATTGCTGACTTCGACGCCGGTCACCTTGCCGCCCTTGTCAATCACAAGGCCTTCCATCCGCGTGTCGAGCCGCAGTTCTACGCCGCGCTTGAACACCTGCTGGTAGATCCGCCCCATCAGCGCCGCGCCCTGGACGAATCGCTTGTCGCGGCTCGAAATCGCCCGGGTCGAACGGTTGGCCCAATAGCGGGACATGACTTTGGCTGCGACTCCGCGCCAGCCCTTCTGCTGCATCATCAGCGGGAACATCTCGCTGAGATCAAGCGAATAGCGGCCGAACAGCTTGAACCGGTTGAACTGCTCGCGCATCAGATCATAGCGTTCGTCGCCCAGATCGCGGCCGTCGAATATGGGCGCAATCACCGCGCGATCGGTGCGGGCGCCGGGCTTGAGCGGTTCATAGTCCGGCCAGGCCGCGACGATCACCTCGACGCCGGTCCCCTTCATGTAGTGCACCATCTGTGAGGCGGTATCGACAAAGGCCTCCAGCCGTTCACGGTCCACCGGCTTGGTGATAATCGCATCAAGGTATTCGAGCGCGCTTTCCCGGCTGTCGCCCTGATCTCCATCGAGGCCATGATTGGGCAACCACATCACGCCGCCCGACACCGCCGAGGTGCCGCCGAACTTCTGCGCCTTTTCAACAATCAGCGGTTTCAGCCCCTGATCGGCCAGCCGCAGCGCCGCCGTGGCCCCCGCCGCGCCCGATCCGACCACCACCACGTCGAAAGTTTCGCTTTGCTGCACCAGTTCTCTCCCCGCCAGACCTGACTGTCTGCTTTGCCCGGCGCGTCCCGGCAAGTGCCGATTGCATCGCAGCGCGCTGCCACCTAAAGCGCGCGGAAATTGGCAGATGGAACGAAAAAATGAGCGACAAGACCTTCATCGCGGCGGCGAAGCTGGATGAGCTGCCCGCGGGGGCCAAGAAGCTGGTCGACCTGAACGGCAACTCGGTACTGCTGTGCAACACCAAAGACCGCATTTTCGCGGTCCGCAACTTGTGCAGCCACGCCTATGAGGCGCTTGCCGACGGCCGCATGAAAAACGGCTGGATCGCCTGCCCGGTTCACGGCGCACGCTTCGATCTCGAAACCGGCCAGGCGATCAATCCGCCCGCGACCATGCCGATCGACACCTTCGCGGTGCGGATTGAGGGTGATACGATTGAGGTGGCGGTTTAGGATATTTCCGCAATTACTTGAATCAAGATTAAATTATCATTCACCTGCGAGCTAGGCCGGCTCACCAGAGGTTCAGCCCGACCTTGCCGAAGAAATTCCCGCTCTCAACATGGCGATAGGCATGCTAGATGCGGCCGAGGTCATAGACCACGTCAACCACCGGCCTGATCCGGTGCTCCACAATGAACGCGGTCATAGCCTCGTGCTGGTCGCGGTTGCCGACTGCGATCGGGGCGAGTTTGACAGTGGGGTTTTCGCGGGTCCAGCTGAAGTCCGAACCCAACATGCCGATCGCCGAGATCTGCCCGCCGTCTGCCAGCAGCGAGGCATTGTCGTCAAACTGCACCGCGCCGACAGTGTCGATGACATTGGCCACCTTGTTGCCGCCCAGACCTTTGCGGATAGCCTCGGCCCAGTCCGGCGCAGTCTTGTAATTCACTGTAATATCCGCCCCCAGGCTTCTGGCACGGTTGAGTTTTCTGTCAGACGATGAGGTCACGATCACATTCGCGCCCATCGCCTTGGCGAATTGCAGCGCGGCGATGGCAACCCCGCCGGTGCCGTGGGCGAGCACCCATTCGCCCGGCTGGATCCGGTTGAACTGGGTCAGCGCCGACCACGATGTCAACGCAGCGCAGCTTAGCGTCGCAGCTTCGAGATCGCCCAATTCGTCGGGATTGTGGCACAGGCTTTCGGCGGGGAAGACAGCATATTGCCGCGCCACCCCATCGACCGTGCCGCCGAGCATCTCGTAGGAACTCTGCGGGCCGCTGATGTGGCCAAGCGTAAAAATGGGCGTCACCCGGTCGCCCGCCTTGACCCGCGTCACGCCGCTGCCCACCGACACGACCTCGCCCGCGCCGCAGGACATCGGCACCATGCCGGGTTCTTTGGCGATGCCGGGGATCAGGCCCTTGACCATGATCAGGTCGCGAAAGTTGAAGGTGGCGGCGCGCAGCCGGACCAGCGCTTCGCCGGGGGCGGGCTCGGGCACTGCTACTTCGCCGACAGTGATTGCATCGATGCCCTTGCCGCTGAGGATGTATGCCTGCATCGCCATTGAAATTCTCCCGCTGGATCGGCGCGAGCCTAGACCGGTTTCGATCTGGCTTTCACCCGCAAAGTGCCAATGATCGCCGCCCCGATACCTTGCCCTTGCAACGCCCCGCTTCTCAACTACTGGCATTGGCCGACAAGGATTCCCAAAGGAGCCGCCGATGAGCACCACACCTGCCAACCGCGCATCCCCCGATGCCGCTGCCCAGCTCGACATCTATCGCCGGATGCTGCGGATCGAGCGGAATGACGATGCCACCCGCAAGCAGATCCGGCTCGGCCGCATCACCGCGCCGTACTATTCGGGGCGCGGGCAGGAGGTGATCCCCTCGACGATCTCCAATCTGCTGACCAAGGATGACAAGATCTGCACGATCTATCGCGGCATCCACGACATGGTCGCCAAGGACATGCCGTTGCGGCCGCTGTGGGCCGAGATTGCCGGGCGGATCGACGGCACCTGCAAGGGCAAGGGCGGCCCGATGCATCTCACCCATCCGGAATCGGGGGTGATGGTGACCACGGGCATCGTCGGCTCGTCGATGCCGATCGCCAACGGCCTCGCCTGGGCAGCGCTGCTCGACGGATCGAAGGAAGTCACCATCGCCTATTTCGGCGACGGCGCATCCAACATCGGCGCCTTCCATGAATCGCTCAACTTGGCCTCGCTGTGGAAGTTGCCGGTGCTGTTCGTCTGCCAGAACAACGGCTATGGCGAGCATACCAGGCTGGAAAACCACCTGCCGGTCGACCTCATTTCAAAGCGCGCCATCGGCTATGGCATGCCGGGCTTCACCGTCGACGGCAACGATCCCTTCGACATGTACGCCCATGCCCACGCCGCGGTCGAGCGCGCCCGCGCCGGCGAGGGTCCGACCCTGCTCGAATGCAAGACCTTCCGCTTCATGGGCCACGTGTTCGGCGACACCGACGCCTATATGCTGCCCGGCGAAAAGGACGCGCATATGGCCAAGGACCCGCTGCCCGCGTTCCGGGCGAAGCTGATCGCCAGCGGTGTCGCCAGCGAAGAACAGCTCCAGCAGCTGCAGGAAACCATCGAGGCCGAAGTGCAGGACGCCATCGACTTCGCCTTCGCCTGTGAATTTCCCGGACCCGAAGAACTGCGCCGCGATGTATTCGCAGAGGAGATACCGGCATGACCACCGAAACTGTCACCATGACCGGCCAGCAGGCCATCAACCTTGCCCTGGCCGAAGCGATGGAGCGCGATCCCAAGGTGCTCGTCTTCGGCGAGGACGTGGCTGACCGGGAGGGCGGGGGCGTTTCCGGCACCACACGCGGCCTGTCCACCCGCTTCGGCGATCACCGCGTTAGATCGACCCCGATCTCCGAACAGGCGATCATCGGCGCAGCCATCGGTGCGGCCATGGGCGGCTACAAGCCGGTGGCCGAAATCATGCTGATGAATTTCACGGCGGTGGCCATGGACATGATCGTCAACCACGCCGCCAAGCTGCGCTTCATGTCGGGCGGGCAAAGCCAGGTGCCGATCGTGATCCGCACCATGACCGGGGCTGGCTACCAGACTGCCGGCCAGCACGCCGATTTCCTCGAGGCGTGGTTCTGCCACACCGCCGGGATCAAGGTGGTTGCGGCCTCGAACCCCGCCGATTTCAAGGGGCTGATGCTGTCATGCATCGACGATCCAGACCCGTGCATGTTCATCGAAGCAGGCGCGGCAATCCGCACCCCGGGCGAGGTTCCCGTCGATCAGGGCAAGATTCCGCTGGGGAAAGCGCGCATCCACCAGGCGGGCAAGGACGTTACCATCGTCTCCTATTCCACCCAGTTCCTGCGCTGCATCGAAGCGGTCAAGGCGCTGGAGGAAGCGGGAATTTCGGTCGAGCTGATCGACCTGCGGACGATTTCGCCGTGGGACAAGGAATGCGTGCTGGCCTCGGCGGAGAAGACCGGGCGGGCCGTGGTTGTCCACGAGGCGCTGCGGAGCTTCGGCCCCGGCGCGGAGATTGCATCGACAATTTCGGAAGAGCTGTTCGGCAAGCTCAAGGCCCCGGTCCGGCGCCTCGGCGCGCCCTATTCGGCGGTGCCGTTCTCGAAACCGCTGGAGACCGCCTATCTGGTGCAGCCGGCGGATGTGGTGGCCTGCGTGACGGAGCTTATGGCGCGGGGGTAGGCAGTCAGCCAATATTTTTTGCCCCATCATAACAGGTGCTCGCTATGGCTCTAACGTCGACACAAATTGGAGCCATCGGCGAGAACCTTCTCGTCAATGCGGTGATGAAGGCCAGTCATGGCAGGCTTTCACCATTTCAGCCTGCTGCAGACGATGATGGTCTTGATGTTTTATTCTTCGACAAGGAAACTGGCAATTCGGTAGCGATACAGCTTAAGTGCAGAACTGTAACTCTGTTCAAGCCGGGGACAAGAAATCGCGGTAACATCAGCCATTTTGAAGTTCGAAAATCCACGTTTAACGACACAAGGCGCGCGTTTTTGGTCGCAGCATTGCTGAATGACGAACTGAACTCAGTTCGATGCAATTTGGCTCATGCCGCTTTCTGAGTTGCCGCGTCTCGCGATAGATTCTGCAAAAAAATGGGTGATGCGACCGAGCAGTGCGTCGAACACAGCCGATCGTTTCAAGCGCTACTGGTGCTTGAATCCGTCTGAACTCGTCAACCGGATAATATCGATTTGCGAAACTGGATCGACGGGGACCGAGTAATCGCTTTGCTGGCGTTATCAGCCCGCAAACCCCGCCAGCGCCTGCCGTCCCGCCGCCTCGCGCCAGTGATCCAGGCTGCCGCACAGTTGCAGGTTCAGCATCGCGCGCTTCAGGAACAGGTGGCAGCTGTGCTCGTCGGTCAGGCCGATGCCGCCGTGGAGCTGGATCGCTTCTTCGGCGACCATGCGGAAAACGTCGCTGGCCAGCGCCTTGGCCGCGCCGAGATCGGTGGTGCTGGCAGTGGCATCGGCGGCGCGTGACCACAGCAGCGCTTCGGCGGCACCGATCTGGGTCTTGAGGTTGGCGCAGCGGTGCTTGAGCGCCTGGAACATCGCCAAGGGCCGGTCGAACTGGCGGCGCGTTTTCAGATTTTCGACGGTCATGTCGAGACAAGCGGTGGCCCCGCCGAGCGAGTCCCCGGCAATGGCCAGCTGAGCCAGCGGTGAAATGCGGTCATGCAACAGTTTCGCCGCCTCGCCCTCGGCGACCACCAGCGAGGGATCGGGTGCGAACCCGCTGAGTTCCACATCGAACAGGCGGCGGCTTTTGTCCCATATCGGGCGTTCGCGCAGTGTCACGCCGGGAGCGCCCAGCGGGATCAGCACATAGCGCCCCGGCATGCCGGCGAGAACGTGGCTGGCCATATCGGCCTCGAAAAATCCGGAAAGTCGGCCATTCAGCTGACCATCGCCGGAAACAGTGCCCGGCAACATGTTGAGCGGGACGTATTCGCCGCCGCAGATACGCGCGATCCAGCCGTCGCGGTCGGTCAGCGTTTCCGATGCGGCAATGGCCTCAAGCCCCAGCAGCGCCGGGATCAGCGGCGCGCAGGACAGCACCCGTCCCAGCTCGAAGTGGATGGCAGTCGCTGCTTCGCGGCCCAGTCCCAGCCCGCCCTGACCTTCGGACAGGCTGATCATCAGCCAACCCATCTCGGCGGCGAGTTTCCATGCCTCGTCGCGCGGCGGGGAAAGCTTGTTCGCCGGGAACGCCTTCTGGACCGAGTCGCGCAGTTCGGAAAGTTCGATCATGCCCCGACCCACCCCTTGGGTTCGCGCTGCATGCCCAGCATGCGTTCGGCGATGATGTTGCGCTGCACTTCCTCGCTGCCGCCGGCGATGGTCCAGGCGTAGCTGTTCATGAAGTCGGCCATCCAGTTGCCGGTGTTGAGATCGCCGTAGGTGATGGCGGAGCGGTACTGCTCCTCCATTCCGCCGATCCGCACCCCCAGAAGCGCATATTCGCGCAGCACCCGCGAATAGGTGTTCTTGACGATCGAGGCATCGCCGATGCGCTCGACCCCCTCGATGCGGTTCAGCAGGAACTGGTCGGCAATCGCGCAGGCGCTGTCGGCGCGGGTGACGAGCTGGCCGAAATCGCGCACTATGCCGGCGTCACCTTCGCGGCCGTTCTTCCGGATGAGTTCGGCGATGCGCGAGAGTGCGCCGCGCATGCGGTATGACAGTTCCATCAAGGTGAGGCCGCGCTCGCTGGACAGTGTCGCCTGCGCCACGGCCCAGCCCTTGCCTTCCTCGCCGACCAGGTCCTCGACCGGCACTTCAACCTCGTCGAGGAACATTTCGCAGAATTCCTGGTCGCCCTGAATCTGGTTGATCGGGCGGACAGTGACGCCGCTCGCCTTCATGTCCATCAGCAGGAAGGTGATCCCGGCCTGCTTGGGCCCGTCGCTCGACGTGCGCACCAGCAGCAGGCACTTGTCCGCATATTGCGCCATGGTTGACCAGACCTTCTGGCCGGTGACGACATAGTGGTCGCCTTTCCGCTCTGCCTTGCATTTCAGGGAGGCCAGGTCCGATCCGGCGCCGGGTTCGGAGAAGCCCTGGCACCAGGTTTCGCCTTCGAGAATTTTCGGCAGGTACCGCGCCTGCTGCGCCGCGTTGCCGCATTCCATCAGGGTCGAGGCGGCGTGATAGGTTGAGACGAACGACAGCAGCAGCCGCGGACAATCGGCGCGGGCCAGTTCCTCGTAGATGACTTTCTGTTCGGCCAGTGTGCGGCCACCGCCGGGCCACTCTGCGGGCCAGTGCGGGATGGCATAGCCGCCGCCGACCAGAGCCTGGAACCAGTCGCGCTGGGCCTGGGCAAACTCGGCGTGGGTCATCGCTTTGTAGGCGTCGCGCCAGCCCTTGGGCGCAGTGGCGTCCAGCCAGCCGCGGACTTCGGTGCGCAGGGTTTTGAGATCGGTAGCTTCGCTCATGCAGGCGTCATGCACGGCGGTTCTTGCTGCGTCCAGAGCTGCCGTTGTCGCCAGCCTCCGCTCAAAGCGCCTGATTGCCCAGCCCCGCCGCATGTTTCGCGGCAAGGAAGCCGAATACCATCGAGGGGCCAACGCTGGCCCCAGCGCCTGGATAGACCCGGCCCATCGGCGATGCCGTGGATACGCCGCAGGCATAGAGCCCCTCGATCACCGAACCATCGCCGCGCACCACCCGCGAGTTCACATCTGTGACGACGCCGCCATAGGTGCTGACATCGCCCGGGATGACATCGACCGCATAGAACGGGGCCCTGCTGATATCCCCCAGCGTCGCGCTCGGTTTGGCGAAGGGATCGCCGAGCCAGCGATCGTAAAAACGCACCCCGCGCTGGAAATCCTCGTCTGCGCCCTTGGCTACCATGGCGTTCCAGCGATCAATTGTGGCCATGAGCGTCGCAGGATCGGCACCGATCTTTTCCGCCAGCCCCTCGACAGTGTCGGCGACCTTCAGATAGCCGCTGTCAAACCAGCTCTTCGGCTTCTTTTTGATGCCGGTGCTGCCGGCCAGATCGTATTCCTCCATGTACTGCGCATCCATGATCGCCCAGCTGGGGTTGGCCCCATCGCGCTTGAGCATGGTCTCGCAGTACAGCTCGTAGGAGCAGGCCTCGTTCATGTAGCGGATGCCCCTCTGGTCGACCAGAATGGCATGCGGCTTGGCAGTCACTCCCTGCATGCCGGGGAAGACATATTGCTTGTCCCAGCCCGGCGCGAGCGTGCCAGGGAAGCCGACCATTTCGTCCATCTGCGCCAGCACCCCGCCGATCCGCTCCATCTCGACATGCATATCGCCGGTATCGCCTTCGGGCACGTTCGACCATTCGGCGCGGGTACCGGGCTGGTATTTGTCGCGCATCGCCTGGTTCTGCGCAAAGCCGCCGGCATTTACCAGCACCCCCAGATTGCCCCCGATCCGCCAAGGCTTGCCGTCCTTGACGGTGACCACGCCAGTGACCTTTCCGCCCTCGACGATCAGTTCGGAAACCGGCGATTCCAGCCGGACATCGATCCCCTTCTCAAGCCCCGCCTTGAGCATCCGCCCCTGCAGCCCCGCCCCCGCCGTCACCCAGTGCTTGCCGGTGAGTTTGCCCCAGACAACCGCCAGCGCGGTTTTGGCGAACATCTTCTTGATTTCCCAGCTGTGCTTCATCGAAGCGAACTTCATGCCATCATCCAGCTTGACCGGCAGCTCCAGAAACCCCTGCCGCAGCTTTGGCGCCCAAGCGCCCAGCTCCTTCTTGTTGAACGGCGGGGCGATCACCGTGCGGCTGGTCTCGCAGCCGCCGGGGAGGTTGTCGTAATAATCCGGCCAGAATTTCGATCCCCGCTCCAGCGCAACGCCCTGGCGCAGCAGGAAATCGACCATCTTCGGTCCTTCCCTTACATAGGCGAGGCGTTTTTCGTGGCTGGTGCCGGGCGCATCGGAATCATCGCCGACCACCGCATCGAGATAGGTTATCGCCTTCTCGTCGCTGTCCTCGCCGGGTTCCATGAACTGGTTGTTGGGAATCCACATCACCCCGCCCGACTTGCAGGTAGTGCCGCCGAAGAACCCGGTCTTTTCAAGCACCACAACCGACTTGCCCGCCTGCCGCATCAGCATGCCCGAACTCAGCGAACCCGCGCCCGCGCCGACCACCACCCAGTCGAATGTCTCGTCGAATGCCGACATTTGCTTCCTCTCCTACCATTCCTCACCACGCGACTTTCGCGCATCGGGTTATGCGGCGAGTGATAGGGAAGATGGCGGGATTGGCAAGGTTTGGGGTTGGGGGGGCATGGCCGCGGTGAGGTTCTGAAGGATATTGCTCGTGGAACGGAAAGACTGGCTACCACAGATCCAAATTTTGGTCTGCAACGTGGGGTATCGCCCGCTGATGCTTGTCGGATTTAGAGCATTGGGCGAGTTGAGCGCCTTTAGTATGGGCATCCATGACGAGCCAGCGGCTGCGCTGGGTATTTCAGACCAGAGATTTCCGGCAAAAATTGAACCAGGTGAAACCCTCAAAATTCACCCACTCGGGGTCAAAGCACTTGAGAGAAATCAAATCGATCCCCAAGATGAGAAGGTTCACTTTGACCCATGGCGATTATTTATCCTTGAGGATAGTTTTGGCAGATGGCATCCGATAGAGGTGGAAGACGTACTGCGAGAACTACATATTGGAACCTCATGGCGACACTACCGAGGTGTACGAAAATTAAATCGAACTATCTCCTGCCATATATTCATGAGGCGAGCCAAACGGAGGTTTTCGAATCTTTAGTGTATTGTGAATTCCAAACAATACTCATCTCAAGCAGCCAGCCGCAAAGTCCCCTTCGCCCCGCCCGACGGCCTGATCCGCACTTCGACATCCTGCCCCAGATCGCTCAGCGCGAGGAGCAGGCGGTCGGTCGGGAACAGGGCGATCTTGCCATTGATCAGGCCAGAAACAAAGGGCATGGGCTGAGCAGGTTGGGAAATATGCCATTGACATATACGCCAATGGCCTATATCCAGTCCAAATGACCCTTCTTCAGACCGTCGTCGAACTGGACTCGTTCCTGCGGCGGGCCAAGGCGATCATGTCGGATGAGGAGCGGATGGACATCGTTGTCTATCTGGCGGCAAACCCGGAGTCCGGCGTTTCGCTCGGTGGCGGATTGCGCAAGGTGCGTGTCCCACGCGCGGGCGGCGGTAAAAGCGGTGGCTACCGGACCATCCATGTGTTCGGCGGCACTAACATGCCGCTCTTCCTGTTGACGGTGTTCGCCAAGAACGAGAAGGACAATCTGTCGCGCGTAGAGCAGGCGGATTTGATCGAAACGAGCAAGCGGATCGTTGCCGCATATGGAGCAAGCAAATGAGCGAAGCCTATGAAAGGATCAAGGAAGGGCTGAACGAAGCCCTTGCGTTTGCGCAGGGTGCGAAAACCGGAGCCATCGTTCATCATATCGAAGTGCCCAGCGTTGATGTCGCTGCGATCCGTGCCTCTACCGGAATGTCGCAGAGCCAGTTCGCCAGAAGCATCGGCGTCGCCAAGGGCACGCTGCTCAACTGGGAGCATGGCCGAAGGCAACCGACCGGCCCGGCGCAAGTGCTCCTCGCGATGATCGCACGCAGACCTACGTTGGTAAGCGAACTGCTGGCGGCCTAGGCCCAAGCCATGCCCATGCCCACTCCTCCCCACATCGGCGATTTCATTCGTACCGAGATTATCGAGGCAAACGGCCTGACTGTCACCGGCGGGGCGGTTGCGCTGGGGGTGACGCGGCAGGCGTTTTCCACCTTGCTCAACGGCCATGCCGGGCTTTCCCCACAGATGGCCTTGCGGATCGAGAAGGCGTTCGGGGTGAAGATGGACACGCTGCTGCGGCTGCAGACTGCTTACGAGATCGCTCAGGCAAGAGCGATGGAGCGTGATATCGCGGTGCCGCGATTCAGGGCAGCATAGTGCTGCTCCCCGCCACCTTGCATCTCCCACTCGCCCGCTTATGACACCCCGCAAAGGGAGCCACACTACCCATGCCCAACACCTTGCCCGCGCTGCCCAGCCTCGGCGCAATCGCGCTTGCCCGAGAGGGACGGCTGCTGCGGATTACGTTCAACCGGCCCGATCAGCTCAATGCAGTCAACCTAGAGCTGCATGACGATCTGGTTGAGGCGCTGTGGTTTGCGCAGGGCGATGCCGGTTCGGACGTGGTGCTGATCACCGGGGCGGGACGGGCGTTTTCGGCCGGGGGGGATATCGATCACATCAGCCTCAGCGCGCGCGAGCCACACCGCTTCGATCACGAGGCGCGGATGGCCAAGCGGATCGTCTACACACTGCTCGATATTGACAAGCCGGTGGTGTGCCGGATGAACGGCCACGCCGTCGGCCTGGGCGCGACGATTGCGCTGTTGTGCGACATTATCTTTGCGGCAGAGGGCGCCAAGATCGGCGATCCGCATGTCGGCATCGGGCTGGTCGCAGGCGACGGCGGCGCGGCGGTGTGGCCGGCACGGATCGGCCTTGCCCGGGCCAAGGAGTTCCTGTTCACCGGCGATCTGCTGACGGCGCAGAAGGCCGCCGAGATCGGGCTGATCAACCACTGTGTGCCGCTTGGCGAACTTGACGGCGCGGTCGATGCCTTTTGCGCGAGGCTGCTGGGCGGCGCGATCGGCGCGATCCGGGCGACCAAGATCCTCACCAACATGGAACTGAAGCGCGTCGCGCATTCGGTGATGGAAGCGGGCATCGCGATGGAATCGCTCAGCGTGCGCAGCGCCGACCACCTTGAGGGGATTGCGGCGCTGAGGGAGAAGCGCAAGCCGAGGTTCGGGGGGTAGCGCTGTCCCCAACCGCAGGGCTATCGCATACAAACCCTTTCATTCATCGTCACCCTGAACTTGTTTCAGGGCCCATTTCACCGCGCACCCGGTGCTCTGATTTTCGAGCATGACCTCACGGTTTGCGCCCTTTCTGCTGGCTCCGTTCGTGAGGCCCGATGGGCCCTGAAACAAGTTCAGGGTGACGGAATTTTTGCGGAATTGGACCATTTGCAGTAGCCACCCCCAACCGGAGTGGAATCACCCGGCCCCTTTCACATAGTCTCCGTATTCCACAAAGAACGCCGTGTAGGTCGTGGCATCGTTGGAGGCCGTGCCCGGCGTCAGCTTGCCCGCCTGCGCCGCCGCGCCGACGCTTGCCAGATAGGCACCCGGATCGTCGCATTCGACATCATAGACCGCGAGAAACTGATTGGTGTCCGCGCCCATCAGCTTGGCGACCAGCTTGTACCGCTGCGCGCCGAGCGATCCGGGGAAGGATACCATCTCGGGCAGGTGGACGTTCTGGTACCAGTCGTGGAATTCGGCTTCCTTGCCCTCTGCCGGGGTGGTGAGCGCGATGATCTTGCATTTGGGCATCTATTCTCTCCTTGTAAAACAGTCCGGCGGCTACCCCTCGTTGCTCTGACGCCCCTTCTTGGACAGGCGCCATTCGGGCGGATAGTTGAGGTCGTTGCTTTTCACCACGGTGCCGATGCCCTGCTGGAAGGTGTCGCCCTTGCCGAGGTTGACGTCGTTCGGTGTATCGTCCTTCATCAGCGGCAGCATCCCTTCGAGCCAGCCAGTGAGCAGGCTGCCGAAATATTCGCCGCGGTACTGCTTGTAGGCCTCAATGAAGGTCTTCTGCGCAACAACCACGTCAGTGGGGCGGGTGATCGAGCAGGCATGCGCGTATTTGGCAGTCTCCGCCTCCAGCTGATCACGCGGCACCACCGAATTGACGAAGCGGTTGGCGGTGTACATTTCCTGCGCCGTGAACGGCCGCCCGGTGAACAGCATTTCCGAAAAGGCGCGCAGGCCGACAGTCTCCAGCCACTGCCACATGCGCGGGCCCCAGCCGGCGTAGCGGAACGAGGGGTGGCCGAACAATGCGTCGTCGGAAGCGACGATGATGTCGGCATCGGCGCAGATGTAGAAGTGCCAGCCATAGCAATAGCCCTTGGCCTCGACGATCGAGATCTTCTTGAATTCCTGCAGCGGCCGGTTGCCCGATCGCGCTTTGGCATAATAGTCGGTCAGCCCGTGGAGATAGCGGTAGCTGCCGACGGGGGGATACTTTACGTCGGGATCGTCGATTTCGAGATCGTCGAGAAAGCCGTCGCCAGGCTTGGGATTGAGGTAAAGGTCGCCGTGCTCGTTGAGGTCGCCGCCAGAGCCCAGATTGTCACCCTCGCCGCGGATCACCAGCACCTTCACATCGTCGTCGATGTTTGCCTTGAACACCAGCTCGCCAAACCGCGCGCGCATGCCGATGGTGGCGGTGTTGTGCTTGTCCAGCCGCTTGAAGGTGATCGTGGCGATCCTGGTGGCCTTGTCCTTTTCATACAGGACATGGGCCTCGGCTTCCTTCTTGTGCTCGGCGATGGTCGGCATTTTGCTCTCTCCCGTTCGGTATGGCCCCGGGTCTTCCCGGCCACCGCCCGCAGGTCAAGTCGCTATTCCATAACAAGCACGATCCGCCCCGGCTCGCTCCCCGTGAATGCCGCATTCATCGCTTCGGCGTAATCCTCGATGGCATAGCGGCGAGCGATGGCGGGCCTGACAACCCCGGCCCGGACCATCGCCTGCACCGCCTCGCGGTCCGCTGCCATCATCTCGGGGCGTTCAATCCCGGCGCCGCGCACCTGCACGCCGACCAGGCTGGCGCATTTGAGCAGCGGCAGGTTGGTTCGGAGCGAGGCTATCCCGGCGGGAAATCCGATCACCAGATGCCGCCCGTCATAACCAAGTGTCCGGAAGGCGAGTTCGGTGGCGTCGCCGCCGACCGGGTCGAACACCAGATCGATGGGCTTGCCGTTATTGGCCGCCTTGACCTGATCGCGCCAGTCCGCCGCGCCTGTTTCGACCACCGCATCGGCCCCGCCCGCCAGCGCCGCCGAGCGCTTTTCCACGCTCGACGCCGAGGCGATGACGCGCAGGCCAAGGTGCTTGCCGACCTGGATCGCGGCAAAGCCGGTGCCGCCCGCCGCGCCCAGAACCAGCAGCGTCTCGCCCGGCTGCGCCCGGCCGCGATCGACCAGCGCGTGCCAGGCGGTGAGGTAGTTGACCGGGAAAATGGCTGCGGTTTCAAGGTCCATGCCATCGGCAACCTTGTTGACGTTGCTGGCGGGGAAGTTGTTCGCCGTGGCGAAGATGCCGCCCATGGCGCTGCCGTTTACGCGGTCGCCAACCGCGAAGGTAGTCACCCCTTCACCCAGCGCCTCGACCACGCCGGCGTATTCGCTGCCCGGAATCAACGGCAGCGGCGGCAGGAACTGGTACTTGCCCATAGCGGTGAGCACATCGACGTAGCTGATACCCGCCACCTTGATCGCCACGCGGACCTGGCCGGGGCCCGGTGGGCCGGGATCGAAGTGCTCGAGCTTGTATGATTCCGGCGGGCCGAAGTGATCGGCGATGACAGCGCGGGGCATCGGTTGGTCTCCTCATGTTTCGATCCTCCCCATCGACTTGCGATGGGGAGGTGGCGGCCCGTCAGGGCTGACGGAGGGGTAATGACGCCAGCTTTGACCCCTCCACCCCCGCCTGCGGCGGCGGTCCCCCTCCTCATCGCTAGTCGATGGGGAGGAACAACCAGGTCAATGCTGCCCGCCATCGCACCTGACCAGGCTCCCGGTGACATTCACCGAAGCCGGGCTTGCCAGGAACAGCGCCGCCGTGACGATATCCTCGGGGAATGCCGCAATCCCGCGCGGATTGGGATAGGGGCCTTCGCCTCCGTCGGCCCAGGCCTTGGCAATGTCGGTCCGGAAGGGTCCAGGCGACAGCGTGTTGACCCGCACATGCGGGCCATATTCCGCCGCCAGGCTTCCGGCCATGGCATTGAGCGCTGCCTTGGACGAGCAGTAAGGCACCACTTGGGGAACCTGCATCAGGGCGCCGGTCGAACTGACATTGATGATGCAGCCGCCCTCGCCCGTTTCTGCAGCCCTATCGAACATGCGCTTGGCGACCTGACTGGCAAGACGGAACGGGCCCTTGAAGTTGAGGTTGACCACCGAATCGAACAGCGCCTCGGTAACATCGTGGCTGGGCATGCGCGGGCCCATGCCGGCATTGTTGATCAGGATGTCGATCCGCCCGAAAGCGGCATAGCTTTCAGCGATCAGCCGGTCGCACTCGGCCCATTTGCCGACATGGGCTCCAATGGCCAGCGCCTTGCGGCCAAGCGCGCGCATCTCTGCCGCCACCGCCTCGCAGTTTTCCAGCTTGCGGCTGGCGATGATGACATCGGCCCCACGCTCGGCGAGTGCCTTGACCATCTGATAGCCGATCCCGCGCGAGCCGCCGGTGACCAGCGCCACCTTGCCGGTAAAGTCGAACAGCGGATCCATCAGACGTCCTTCGCGTTGGGAAAGCGCGCGAGGGCCGCGGCCTTGCGGGTGGGAATGTGCTCGCTGGGGAACAGCCCCGGCGCGGGCCTGGCCTGCTTCATAAAGGCCCGCGCCAGCTGCGACTTGTGGGCATCGGTCGGACCATCGGCGAAGGCCAGCGACCAGTGTCCTGCGTACCAGTTGGCCAGCGGCATATCGAGGCTGATGCCCAGCGAGCCGTGGATCTCCAGCGCCCGCCCGACGACGTCCTTGTAGAGCTGCGGCATCGCGATCTTGCACATGCCGATATGGTTGCGCGCCGCGCCATGCGGCATGCGTCCGGCCTCGACCTCGTCGATGATCCAGGCGGTCTTGAGCGTTAGCAGGCGGAAGCTTTCGAGCTGGACGATGGCGTCAGCCAGCTTGCTTTGCACCATCTGGTGATCGCCGAGCATCCGACCTCTGGTCCGCCGCGACACCGCGCGTTCCAGCATCATGTCGAAGGCCCGCTGGCAGCGACCGACGGTGCGCATGGCGTGGTGGATACGCCCGCCGCCCAGCCGCGCCTGCGCCACCCTGAAGCCGCCGCCGCGCTCTCCCAGCATGTGATCGAGCGGCACGCGCACCTTGTCATAATGGATGTGCGCGTGGTGGCCGTTTTCGGGATCGACATCGCCGGCTATCGCGACATTGCGGAGGATATTGATGCCCGGAGTTTCGGTTGGCACGATGAACATGCTCATCCGTTCGGTCAGCGGCTTGTCCGGATCGGTGACGACCATCACCAGCAGGAAGGCGGCCAGCTTGGCGTTGGACGAGAACCATTTGTAACCCTCGATCACCCATTCGTCGCCGTCTTGAGTCGCCGCACAAGTGAACTCTCCGGGGTCCGCCCCGCCTTGCGGTTCGGTCATCGAGAAACACGAGACGATATCGCCGTCCATCAGCGGCTGGAGATATTTGGCCTTCTGCTCGTCGGTGCCGAACATGGCGAGGATTTCGGCGTTGCCGGTGTCCGGAGCGGCAGAGCCGAACACCGTCGGCGCCCAGTTGGAGCGACCGATGATCTCGTTCATCAAGGCCAGCTTGACCTGGCCATAGCCCGGCCCTCCCAGATGCGCGCCGAGGTGGCAGGCCCACAGCCCCTGCGCCTTGACCTGCTGCTGCAGCGGCTTCAAGTGCCGCCTTGCATCTGCGATCGAAGTATCGAAATTCGCGGCCATTTCCGGCCAAAGCAGATCCATCGTCTCGCATTCCTCGCGGACGAATGTGCTCATCCAGTCGAGCTTTTTCTGGAACTCGGGCTCAACGCTGAAATCGATCATTACTCTCTCCTAGATCCTCCCTCCGCTACTCCTCTCCCCATGCGGGAGAGGATACGAAGCTTGCGGGCTTGCCCGCTAGCGCAGCTTGGAGAGGGGGGCAGTCAGGTGCAACCAAAGCCCCCCTCTCCAAGAGTTGCTAGGCGGCAAGCTGCCAAGCCAACTCTTTCCTCTCCCGCAAGGGGAGAGGAGCCATGCCGAGCTCATCTCGATGGCACTGCCTTACGAAATCCGCCGCACGAATTCGGCGTTCTTCCTGAAATTCTCCTCGACCATCCGCGCGAAGAATGTGCCGGTCTCCCTGGACAATTGTCCGGCAGCGGCCTGGGCGACCTTGTATTCAAGGATGCAGCCCGATTTGAACCCGGCCAGCAGCGTGTAATAATCAATCTCCGCCGGATCGCGGCCCGTGCCGGCACAGTAATAGCGCACCAGCTCCTGCCGGGTGGGAGACTTGGCAGGATCGCTGAGGCCGCTGGCGTTGGTCAGGTTGGGGAAGCGTTCGTCGCGCATGCCGCCGGTGAACCAGCCGATGTCGAGCATCGGATCGCCGATGGTAGATAGCTCCCAGTCGATGAACGCCGCGATCCGCGCCGGCGGTCCGTGGCGGAACATCACGTTGGGGGTGCCGACATCGCCGTGGATGATGCCGGTGACTTCCTTCGTCGGCGTATTTTCGCGCAGCCAGTTCTCGACGACATCATAGCCTTCGAAGTGCCGCGCGGTGTAGCCTTTGTACTTCTCGGGATAGGACTTGAGCTGGCTCGACCAGCGATCGACCTGGCGTGCGAGGAAATTGCCGGGCTTGCCGTAATCCTCCAGCCCGACCGCCCTGTAGTCGACATTGGCGAGCAGCTGCAGCCCGCCAACTATCGCGTAGGCGATGCCGTATTCATAGGGCATCCGGTCGAACGGCGGCTGGTTGTGGATCTTCTCGTCGCGCAGGTTGGGCGCCCAGCCCTCGACCTTTTCCATGACATAGAAACAGCCGCCGATCACCGCGGTATCCTCGCAGGCCCCATAGCAGACCGGCGTCGGCACTTCAGTGTGGTTGAGCGCGGTCAGCACCCGCGCCTCGCGCAGCACCCCCCGCTCCGCGCCCGGCGGCGGCACCGCAGGCGGGCGGCGCAGCACCATGGGCTTGCCGCCGCGATCGAGCGTGAAGACGACGTTGGATGTGCCGCCATGCAGCAGCTCGCACTTCAGCGGCCCCTTGCCCAGTTCGGGGACATAGGCGTCAAGCCAGTCGTTGAGATTGGCGACATTCACCAGCTCGTCGAGGTTGACGTCCATTCGGATCCTCCAGTGATTCTTGTTATGGATTATGGAGAAGCGCTGCAACGGCTGAGGTGGAGTGTCAAACCCAAACCGCAGTACCCCGCCTGCCCTCAGTAGACCCCGCCCTGCTGCTCGACGAAGTCTTCCTTGACTGCTTCCTCGCGCCCCTGCGCCTGCTGCTGGGGGGCGCTGGCCTGCTGCCGCTGACGTAGCGCCGCGAGAATCGCGTCGCGCTTGGTGGCGAATTCCTCGCCGCGGGCCGAGCGTTTGGGTTCGGTATCGGCCTTGAAGGCTTCCCAGATGATCGATGATTTGGGATCCGCGCCGGGGCTGCCCTCGAACACCTTCTTGCCGGTAACCCGGTCGATGCGGACCATCCGGATTTCGTTGGGCGCGACAAATGGCAGCTCGCTCCAGCGCGGCCGCGTTTCCTTGATCAGCTGCTTGGCGATCGGCGCCGCATAGGTGCCGCCCTGGACATAGCCGCCCAGCGAGCGCGGTTGATCGAAGCCGAGATAGACCCCGGTCATATATTTCTGCGATCCGCCGACAAACCAGACATTGGTTGGCCCGTTGGTCGTCCCGGTCTTGCCGAACAGCGGCAGTTCGAGATCGCGCAGAACTACGGCGGTGCCCCTCGTCACCACGCCTTCGAGCATGTGCACGGTCTGATAGGCAGTACGCGGATCGACGACCTGCTTGCCGCGCGATACCAGCCGCGGCATCGGCTTGCCGTCCCACTGCGCCATGCTGCAGCGCTTGCAGCGGCGATTGTCCGCCCGCCAGATGACCTTGCCATTGCGGTCCTGGACAAAGTCGATCAGCGATGGTTCGAACTGCACGCCCTGGTTGGCCAGCGCCGAATAGGCATTGACCATCTGCAGCACCGTGGTCTCACCCGCGCCCAGTGCGAAGGAGAGATAGGACGGATATTTGCCGATACCAACGCGGTCGAATGTCCGGACGACATGGTCCATGCCGGTGTCGTTGGCGATGCGCACGGTCATCAGGTTGCGCGACTGTTCAAGCCCCCAGCGCATGGTGTGGTTGCCGCTGCCGCCGCCGCTGAAGTTCTTGAAGCATTTCTGCCCGAGACTGGCTCCCTGATAGACACAAAACGTGCCGTCGAGCACCATGGTCGCCGGAGTCATGCCGTGATCGAGGCCGGTGGCATAGACGAAAGGCTTGATCGTCGAGCCCGGCTGGCGCTTGGCCTGGGTTGCCCGGTTGAACGAGCCGAGGCCCGAATCGAAGCCGCCCTGCATCGCCAGCACCCGGCCGTCATAGGGGCTTTGCACCACCATCCCGCCGGACACTTCGGGGATCGTTCGCACCGCATAGGAGCTGCCGCCCACCGCCTCGGCAGCGATCACGTCGCCCGCGCGCAGGGCATCGGGGAGTCCGGTCAGCGCAGCCGTGTCGCCATCGGCAAAACCGACGCTGGCATTGGCTCCGTCGCGCTTCAGCACCATGCCGATGCGCCACTTCTGATAATCGAGCGAGAAGTTCTGGGTGACCAGCTGCGATTGCCACTGCTCGGGATCGAGATTGATATGCGCGATCGGTCCGCGCCAGCCCTTGCCCGCATGATAGCGCAGCAACCCGGCGCGCAGCGCGTTGCGCGCCGCCTTCTGCATCGCCGGATCGAGCGATGTGCGCACCCACAATCCGCCGGCATAGATGCTGTGGGGCCCGTCCTCGGCCTTTTCGCCATAGCGTTCGATCAGACGTCGGCGCACTTCCTCGACGAAATAGCCGGTCGCGGGATCATATCTTTCCACCCGGCGCGGGATGATGCCCAAAGGCTGAGCCTTGGCGGCTGCAGCCTGCGCCGGCGTCGCCCATTCATTATCGACCATCTGGTCGAGCACGTAGTTGCGCCGCGCAATGGCGAGCTGGGCATGCCTGGCGCGGCCATAGCGTTCGGGCGCCTTGGGCAGGATCGCCAGAAAGGCCGCCTGATGCAGCTGCAGATCGCCGACATCCTTGCCGAAATAGGCCCGCGAAGCCGCCTGGACGCCGAAGCTCTGGCGGCCGAGCGGGATCTCGTTGAGGTACAGTTCGAGGATCTGCTGCTTTTCCAGCACACTCTCGATACGCCGCGCGACGATCATTTCCTTGAGCTTGCGGGTGATCGAATATTCGTCGCCGATCAGGATGTTCTTGGCGACCTGCTGGGTGATTGTCGAACCGCCCTTGGCGCGTTCGCCCGATCCCAGCTTGGCGGCATAATCGACCATGGCTCCGGCCAGCCCCGGATAATCGACCCCGCCATGGCTCCAGAAGGTCTTGTCCTCCGCCGCCAGGAAAGCATTGTACAGCGGTCTCGGAAAATCGGCGAAGCGCAGCTGGACGCGGCGTTCGCGGGCATAGCTGTAGACGATTTCGCCATCCACACCGCGCACCATGGTCGGCAGCGGCGGCTGGTAATCGAGCAGGCTGTCGGCCGATGGCAGCGTGCGCACTACCAGCAGCCACAGCAGCAGCCATAGTGCCAGCAGCGCGCCCAGCGCATAGCCGGCCAGCCGGAACCAGCGTTTGTCGCGCCAGTTGGTCTTGAACCGTGCCAGCACACCGCCGGCGTCGCGGCGGATGCGGTAATGGAGACTGCCGTCTTCGGGCGTTGCGTTTTCAGCCATGGCGCGGTGCCTCTAGCATGGGCTTGAGGCCAAGTGCCAGTGTGTTTGCGGCACCCTCGAATTCCCACGGCATCAGCGGCGGCCTGCCTGGCGAAATATACCCGGATCGCCCGCGCCGTCGCTATCGCGAACAACCTGCGCCCCTCGGGCGAAGCAAGCCGGGCCATATCGTCCTCATTGGTAATGTAACCCGTTTCGAACAGCGCCGAGGGCATGTCCGGCGATTTCAGTACAACGAATGCGGCGGACTGCACCTCTGCGTCACGCAGCGGCATCCCCCCACCGATTTCCCTCAAGACCAGCCGGGCAAACTCGTTCGAGCGCGCCAGCGTATCGCGCAGCGACAGATCGACCAGGATCGCGCTGACCGCATCGCCGGTATCCCTGAGCGCCACCCCGTTGATCGAATCGGCCTGATTTTCCCGCGCCGCCATCCGCGCCGCCGCTTCGTTGCTGCCGCGTTCGGACAGGGTATAGACGCTGGCGCCGCCGGCATCGCCGCTCTCGACACTGTCGGCATGGATCGACAGGAACAGGTCGGCCTTGAGCCTGCGGGCAATGCCCGAACGTTCGGGCAGCAGCAGATAGCGGTCGTCGGCGCGGGTCATCGCCACCCTGATGCCGCCGCCGCGGAGCAGCTCCTCGCGCAGCGCCAGCGCCACCGCCAGCGTCAGCGCCTTTTCCTTGAGCGTGCCGGTTCCGGCGCCGGGATCATGGCCGCCGTGGCCGGCATCGATGACGATCAGCGGACGGCTGGCGTCGGGGGGGCCTTCAACCGCCGGCAGGCCGATCTGGCCCGAGGCCGGCGGCAGTTGCAGCCGCAGCACATAGTCGGTGCCCCGCCCGGGCGCGCCGAAGATGCGATCGACCAGCACCATCGCCGCGAAAACTGCGACGGGCGCGAGGAACAGCAACAGGAACTTGAACAGGCGCAGCATTGTCCGGCCTGCCTAAGCGGGGTTTGACGGCGCGGCAATGGCCCGGCGAGAGGTGTTCCACACAGATCGCCATACACAAATTCGCAATAAACTTGCTGATAGGGACAAGCGATGCTACTTCGCGTCGCACCGGGGCGCCCTTGCTCCGATCTCCCGCACCAAAGCAGTCGCCGCTGGCGAAATGGTGTATCCCGGATCGGATTACAGACTTCCGCGGCACGCTTTCCAGGCCGAATTGCCTGGAGCAACAGGTTGATGCTGGTATGAGAAATTCCTTGCCGTTTTGCTTGCCGCAGCCCCGAAGGGCGCTGGCAGGCCAAATGGCTGGCAATGCGCGCACGAAATTGCCGCGCATTCTCCTCCTTGCAGACACGAAACCCACCGCCCGGCCGCATCGGCCTGGCATTTCCCCTATGATCGCACAGAACCGCCGGCCATTGCCTCGCTGACGCTGCGCGGCATGAACCTGAATTTCCGCGCCAGCTTGAGGGAGCGGGGCCTTGCGCCCCTCCCCGGACCGCCGCGCGGCTGGAGAATACATAATGACTATGCGCATGCTTATCGATGCGCGCCACCAGGAAGAAACCCGGGTGGCGGTGCTAAAAGGCAACAGGATTGAGGAATTCGACTTTGAATCTGCTGATCGCAAGCAGATCAAGGGCAATATCTATCTCGCCAAGGTTACCAGGGTCGAACCGTCGCTGCAGGCGGCCTTCGTCGATTTCGGCGGCAATCGCCACGGCTTCCTGGCCTTCAGCGAAATCCATCCAGACTACTACCAGATCCCGAAGGAAGACCGCGAAGCCCTGCTCGCCGAAGAGGCCGAGCACGCCGCCGAGGAAGAAGCCCTGCGCGCCGAAGACGAGGGCGACGAAGATTTCAGCGGCGATAACGGCGGCACCGACGATTTCGGCAGCGACGATGACGACGACGATGGCGGCGTTACCGAGATCGACACTTCCGACAAGGACCAGGTCGCCACGATCGAGGACGGCCATGTCGAAAACGGCTTCGACCATGCTTCCGAGGAAGACGAGGACGGCGAAGACCGCGACGAAGACCGCAACGATGCCGGCCAGTCCGAAGACAACGGCGACGACCGCTCGCGCCGCCCCCGCCGCCGTCAGGGCGGCCGCGGCCAGGCCAAATCGCGCGAGGCCGACGAACTGCGCGCCAAGCGCATGGCGCTGCGCCGCCGTTACAAGATCCAGGACGTCATCCAGCGCCGCCAGGTGCTGCTGGTCCAGGTCGTCAAGGAAGAGCGCGGCAACAAGGGCGCGGCGCTGACCACCTATCTCAGCCTCGCCGGTCGCTATTGCGTGCTGATGCCCAATTCCAGCCACGGCGGCGGCATCAGCCGCAAGATCAGCTCGGTGACTGACCGCAAGCGGCTGAAATCGATCATCTCCGAGATGGCGCTGCCCAAATCGATGGGCTGCATCGTGCGCACCGCCGGCCTGTCGCGCACCAAGGTCGAGATCAAGCGTGACTTCGATTACCTCGCCCGGCTGTGGGACGGGATCCGCGAAACCACACTGAAGAGCTCGGCTCCGGCGCTGATCCATTCGGACAGCGACCTGATCCGCCGCGCCATCCGTGATATCTACAACAAGGATATCGAGGACGTCGTCGTCGAAGGCGAAGCCGGCTTCCGGGCCGCGCGCGATTTCATGAAGCTGCTGATGCCCAGCCACGCCAAGCGGGTGAAGGCCTATGCCGATCCGGTGCCGCTGTTCCAGCGCTATGGCGCGGAAGACCAGCTAACCGCGATGTACGATCCGGTCGTGCAGCTGAAATCGGGCGGCTATATCGTCATCAACCCCACCGAGGCGCTGGTTTCGATCGACATCAACTCGGGCCGATCCACCAAGGAGCACGGAATCGAGGCGACTGCGCTCAACACCAACCTCGAAGCCGCGCGCGAGATCGCCCGCCAGCTGCGCCTGCGCGACATGGCCGGGCTGGTGGTGATCGATTTCATCGACATGGAGTACGGCTCCAACGTCCGCAAGGTCGAAAAGGCGATGAAGGACGCGCTCAAGAACGACCGCGCCCGCATCCAGGTCGGCCGGATATCCAGCTTCGGGCTGATGGAAATGAGCCGCCAGCGCCTGCGCACCGGCGTGCTCGAGGCGACCACCCGCTCCTGCCCGCATTGCGACGGCACGGGCCTGGTCCGCACCGCCAGCTCGGCCGGACTATCGGCGCTGCGGCTGATCGAGGAAGAGGCGGCACGCGGCCGCGGCAGCCTGATCTCGCTGTTCGCCAGCACCGAAGCGGCGGTCTATCTGCTCAATGCCAAGCGCGCCGATCTCGGCGAGATCGAGGAGCGCTACGGCGTCAATGTCGAAGTGATCCCCGAAGGCGAGAACGAAGGCGCCAAGATGCGGGTCGGCTCGTCCGGCCCGCCGCCCGCCTTCACGCCCAAGTTCGAAATTATCGCCATCGACGACGATGACGACGAGGTGATCGAGGAGGATTTCGACGAGGAAGAGGCCGAGGAAGCGCGCGAGTCCGGCGAAGGACGCGGTGGCAATCGCCGCAAGCGCCGCCGTGGCGGGCGCGGTCGGGACCGTGATCGCGAGCCCCGCGAAGGCGTCGCCCAGGGCGAAGTGTCCGCAGAAGGCGATGATGCCGATCGCGGCGAGGATGAAGGCGACGATGCCGAGCCCAACGGCCGCAGCGAACGCATCGACACTTCGAACGAGGATGGCGAGGGTCCGCGCAAGCGCCGCCGTCGTGGCCGCCGCAGACGCGGTGGTCGCGGTGATGGCACCGGTGAGGCTGGCAGCGAAGAACAGCTCGCCGAAGGTGAAGCCGCTTCGGGGGAAGAAAGCGGTTCCGAAGAAGGCGTTGGCGAAGTAGCCGCCGAACCTGAAGCCGAAGCCGAACCAGAACCCAAGAAGCGCCGTTCGCGAAAGAAGGTCGATGCCGAGGTGGTTGAAGCCGAGGTAGCTGAAGAGATCGCGGCCGAGGTTGCCGAAGCTCCCGCCGCCGAAGCAGTTGCCATTGCCAAACCGCGCCGCAGTCGTGCGAAAAAGACTGCTGCTGCAGAGGAAGCTGCACCCGAAGCAGAGCCCGAAGCCGCGCCCGAACCGGTTGCTGCCGAGGAAGCCCCCGCCAAGCCCGCCCGTTCGCGCCGCAAGAAGGCTGACGCCGCGGTCGAGGTGGTGCCGGTGGAAGCCGCGCCCGCTCCCGCCGAACCGGCGATGGCAAACGGTGACAGCGAAAGCGAAGCGTCGGGCGGCTCCACCCGCCGCGGCTGGTGGCAGCGCACCTTCGGGGAATAGGCCTGGGTCAGAACAGCAGCCACCGGCCGCGCACGCTCGTGCGGCCGGTGGCTACTTCCCGGGCGATAGCCATTGCAGACCAGGGCTTGCCCCACGCTGCAGGGGAGAAACAGGATGACCGAAGCCGCGCTTGCCACGCTCCTTGCCGAAAATGCCATCCGCCGGCTGATCGCCGCCTATTGTGACGCTGTCGGCAGGCGCGATGCAGATGCGGCGGGAGCGCTGTTCACGCCGGATTGCGCGATCCGGATCGCCGACGGCCCCGAACGCATTGGCCGCGACGTCCAGATCGAGGGCATGCGCAAGAGCTTTGCCAGCTACAGCTTCATCCACCAGCACTGCGATCACGGGCTTATCGATGTCGCGGGCGATCGTGCGAAAGGCAGGCTGTCGGTGTTCGAGGTCTGCCGCAAGCCTGATGCCGGCGAAGTCTCGCTGGTGCTGGGCACCTATGAGGACGACTACGTGCTCACCGACGCGGGCTGGCGTTTCCAGCGCCGCTGCTACACCTTGCAGATGCGGGTGCTGGTGCCATTCTCCAAAGTGCAGCAGCTATCAGGTTTGGTGCCGGGGCATATTTTCGCGACCTGAACAAAGGAACCCCGAGTTGCACCTCCGCGCCGCCGCCATTGTCTGTGCGACCCGCCAGCACGGCGAGACGGCGGCCATCGTCCGGCTGCTGACCGCTGACCACGGTCTGGTCGCCGCCTATGTCGCGGGCGGGCGCGGACAGCGGATGCGGCCAGTGCTGATCCCGGGCAATCTGGTCGAAGCGGAGCTGCGGTCGAAGTCGGAAAGCCAGCTGCCCTTCGCCCGGATCGAGCTGGTGCAGAGCCGCGGGCCGTGGCTGGCCGAACCGCTCGCCGCCGCCGCGATCGGCTGGGTGACCGCGCTGACCGCCACCGCCCTGCCCGAACGCCACGCCTATCCGCAGCTTTACATGGCGCTGGGCGCGCTGCTCGATGCGGTCTGCCATGCCCCGTCGGCGCGCGGCTGGGCGGCGGCGCTGGCCGGGTTCGAGGCGCTGCTGCTGCGCGAGCTGGGCTATGGCGGAGCTTCGGCAAGGCCCGATCCCGCCGACTGGCCCGCCATGCTCGCAGAACTCGATCGGCTGGGCGAACAGATGTTGCGCTACCTGCTTGCTGAACGGCGCGGCGATGTTATGGCGGCGCGCGTCATGCTGCTGGAGCGGCTGGGCCGGATCGAAACATTGCGGGATTGACCATGAAAATTGCGGTTTTTGCGGGGGACGGCATCGGCCCCGAGGTGATCGACCAGGCCGTGCGTGTGCTCGATGCGCTGGAACTGCCCGGGCTGGAACTGACATACGGCGATGTCGGCGCCGCCGCCTGGCGCAAGCATGGCCACCCGTTGCCGCAAGCAACCATCGACATCGCCCGCGCCAGCCAGGCAATCCTGTTCGGATCGGTCGGCGATTTTTCCTGCGACCACCTTGAGCGCGCACTGCGTCCCGAACAGGCAATCCTCGGCCTGCGCAAGGAGCTGGGGCTGTTCGCAAACCTGCGCCCGGCGACACTGTTCAAGGGGCTGGAGGACCTGTCCTCGCTGCGCCCTGAAATCGCCACGCGGATCGATCTGCTGATCATCCGCGAGCTCAACGGCGATGTCTATTTCGGCGAAAAGGGCATGCGCACCCTGCCCGATGGCCGCCGCCAGGGCTATGACATCATGTCCTACGCCGAAGACGAAGTGCGCCGCATCGCCCATGTCGGCTTCAAAGCGGCGATGGGCCGCAGCAAGCGGCTGTGCTCGGTCGACAAGGCCAATGTCCTCGAAACATCGCAGCTGTGGCGCGATGTCGTGCTCGAAGTCGCCCCCGAATATCCCGAGGTCGAACTCAGCCACATGTATGTCGATAATGCCGCGATGCAGCTGGTCAAGAACCCCGGCGCTTTCGACGTTATCGTCACCGGCAACCTGTTCGGCGATATCCTGTCCGACCTCGCCAGCATGTGCGTCGGCTCGATCGGGTTGCTGGCTTCGGCCTCGCTGGCAGAAGGCACGATGGGCCTCTACGAGCCGATCCACGGCAGTGCGCCCGATATCGCCGGCAAGGGCGTGGCCAATCCGATGGCGCAGATCCTATCCGCCGCAATGCTGCTGCGCCACAGCTTCGGACTGGAAGCCGAAGCCGCACGGATCGAGGCGGCAGTGGCCAGAACGCTCGTCGATGGCATCCGCGGCGGCGACCTTGGCGGCAACGCCGGAACCCGCGAAATCGGCGATGCGGTGCTGGCGAGATTGTGATCCGATAGGGTTTTGTTGATATTTACCATATATCGCGCGGTGGCATGGATATGACAAATAGCCAGATCGAACGAGCGATAGACATGGCGGCACGCCCGCTCGAACTCGCGATAGTCTTGCCGACGCTCAACGAGCGCGCCAATCTCGCGCCACTGGTGGCGCGGCTGGATGCGGCTCTGGCCGGGATCGCCTGGGAAGCGATCTTCGTCGATGACAACAGCGCCGATGGCACCTCCGACGAGGCGCGGGCATTGTCGCTGGGCAATCCGCGCATCCGGGTAATCCAGCGCATTGGGCGGCGCGGCCTGGCTTCGGCCGCTATCGAAGGCATGCTGGCGACTGCCGCTCCGGTGGTCGCGGTGATGGATGCCGACCACCAGCACGATCCGAAACTGCTGCCCGCGATGCTCGCGGCGGTGAGTGGCGGCAGCTGCGACGTCGCCGTCGCCTCGCGCTTTGTCGAGGGTGCCAGCACCGAGGCGTGGAACCGTCCCGACCGGGTCAAGGCGTCGGGCCTGGCCAATGCCATCGCCCGCAAAGTCACCGGCGTCACCCTGACCGACCCGATGAGCGGCTATTTCATGCTGCGCGCCGAGACGCTGCGCATCAACGCTCCGAAGCTTTCGGGGATAGGCTTCAAGATCCTGCTCGATATTCTCGCGACATCGGAGAAGACATTGGACGTCAAGGAATTCCCGCTGGAATTCGCCGCGCGCACCGCCGGCGAAAGCAAGCTTGACCGCACCGTTGTGTTCGAATTCCTTGTCGGGCTTTACGACAAATGGCTGGGCCGGATCATCCCGACTCGCTTCGCGCTGTTCGGCACCATCGGCGCGGTGGGCGTCGTTGTGCACATGGCCGTCCTGGCCGCGTTCCTGACGATGTTCGGCGGCAGTTTCAAAAGCCAGCTGGTGACCGCGTTCGAGATCGGCCAGACCATCGCCGCGCTGGTGGCGATGAGCTTCAACTTCGTGCTCAACAACGCCCTGACCTACGCCGACAAGCGCCTCACCGGTGTGCTGCCGCTGCTGCGCGGATGGCTCAAGTTCGGCCTGACCTGCTCGGTCGGCCTGCTCGCCAACGTCGGCGTCGCCGCGGTGCTGGTGCGCTTCGGCTTCCACGAATATCCGGCGGCGATAACCGGGATCGTCATCGGATCGGTGTGGAATTTCGCGCTGAGCTCGAAGTTTGTGTGGGGCAAATACTAACGCCAGCTATCCAGCCACATCCATGTATTGAAGGCCTGCGGCCCCTCCATCAGCGGCGCGGATGAAATGATCGGGTAGAACCATACGAACAGAGCCGCGGCCACAACCAGAGCACCCGCTGCAAGCCAGCTAAGCCTTCCGCCGCTCTGCCACAGCGCGTCGAGCGCCAGCGTCAGGCAGGCGATGAGGAATGTGCCGGGGAGCAGATAATGGTAATAGAACTGGATCGGCTTGCCTGACACCGCCCACATTCCGAGGCTGACCACATAGAGCGCGGCAAAGGCCAGCGCATCGCCGCGCCCGCGCCGCAGCCCGGCCCACAGGCACCACAGCAGCGCCGGAAGGCCCGCCAGCATGGTGAAGGGATTGCCGATCAGCAGCACCCCGCGCTGGGCGCCGTCGGCCTGCTCGTAGAGGTACCAGATCGCCCGCCAGTTGCCAACCCACTGGTACCAGACACTGCGGTAGGGATGCGGTTTCATGACGCTGTCGTGCAGCGCGATCATGCTGCGGTGCTGCTCGATGAAGTCGAGTGGACCGATGGGTCTGTCGACATAGAAGAAGGCCGGCAGGAAGGTCAGCCAGTAGACCGCCAGCGGCAGCTGCCCGAGCCACAGCGCCGCTTCCAGCAGCGAAATTCCGGCAATAGGGCGCGAGCTGCTGGCGGTGAGGAAGCTGCGTCCATGGTCGCGCAGGCGATAGAACAGGAAGGCCAGCCCCGGCAGCACCGCGACGCTCGCCACGCTCCACTTGGCGCCCAGCGACAGACCCAGACACACCCCCGCCAGCGCCAGCCGCCAGCGCGCTTGCTCCCGCAGGCGCACCGAGGCCGCCACCATCCACAGCGCCGTTATGGCCAGGCTGGCCATGACCATGTCGAGCATGGCGATGCGGCTCTGGATAAACCAGGCAAAGCCGGTGGCGAGCAGCAGCATGCCCGACAGCGATGCAAAGCGGCTGAGACTGGCCCACCACAGCATCCGGCCAAACGCGAATAGGCCGAAGGCACCCAGCAGCGCCGAAGGCACGCGCCAGTGCAGCGGCGTATCACCCAGCAGCGCTATCGCGGCGGCGAGCAGCTCCTTCGCGAACAGCGGATGTTCGGTATTGACGGCCTTGAGTTCGAGCATGGCGCGCGCCGCGGGGACGTAATGCACCTCGTCGAAATAGATCCGCGAAGGTATGCCCAGCCGGTGCCAGACCAGCGCCAGGAAGGCGACTGCCGCCAGCGCGCACCAGGCGATCGGGTCTCGCTGCCGGGACATTACGGAAACCATTGGATAGTCGGGATAATGGACGCGGGGCAGTCGCGCAATGGCATGGCGGTCATCTGGCCCCCTTGCCCTCACTCTTCGCCGCTCCTAAACCGCGCGGCATGAAACGCTCCACCGGACAGAACCGCTCGATCACCTCCAAATGGCGCCCCGCCACCCACGCCGTGCGCGGCGGCACCTGGCGCTCGGAACAGGGAGAAACCAGCGAGGCGATATTCCTGACCTCGGGCTATTCCTTCGACGATGCCCACACCCCGGCCGCGCGCTTTGCCGGCGAAGAGCCGGGCATGACTTACGGCCGGACGCAAAATCCCACCGTAGCGATGCTCGAGGAACGCATCGCCTTGATGGAAGGGGCAGAGGCTTGCCGGTGTCAGGCGACCGGCATGGCAGCCATGAGCGCGACCTTGCTGTGCTATCTCTCCGCGGGCGACCATATGGTCATCGCCCGGGCGGCATTCGGACCGACGCGCTGGGTAACGGACAATCTGCTGCCCCGCTTCGGTATCGAGGTGACGCCAGTCGAAGGGCGCGATCTCAACGCCTGGAAGGCTGCAATCCGCCCCAATACCAGGCTGTTTTTCTTTGAGACACCCGCCAATCCGACGATGGATCTGGTCGATATCGCGGCGGTTTGCGAACTGGCCAAAGAACACGCGATCCTGACAGTTTGCGACAATGCCATCGCCACCGGTGCCCTGCAGAGGCCGCTGGACCACGGCGTCGATGTGGTAGCCTATTCGGCGACCAAACTGATGGACGGACAAGGCCGGGTTCTCGCTGGGGCAGTTTGCGGCAGTGCCGACTTCATCAACAACAAGCTGCTGCCGTTCCAGCGCAACACCGGTCCGATTCTCTCACCGTTCAGCGCGTGGGTGGTCCACAAGGGTCTGGAAACCCTGGCGCTGCGCGCCCATGCCCAGGCAGACAATGCCATGATTGTTGCGCGGTTTCTGGAAGGGCGCGTTGCGAAGCTGAACTATCCGGGACTTCCCGATCACCCGCAGTTCGAACTGGCACAGCGCCAGATGAGCAAGGCCGGATCGGTGTTTTCGTTCGAGGTGGATGGTGGGCGCAACGAGGCCCATGCCCTGCTCGATGCGCTTGAGCTGATCGACATTTCAAACCACTTCGGCGACACCAAGACGCTGATGTGCCACAATGCCTCGACCACCCATTCCAGCCTGACCCCGGAAACCCGCGCCGACATGGGAGTTGGCGAGGGCCTGCTGCGGATAAGCGTCGGTCTGGAAGATCCCGACGATCTGATCGAGGATCTGGATCAGGCGCTGGGCAAGGCGGGGCTTTAGGGCTGAGGGTGTAATGATTGCGCCTGTACCTCTCCCCGGCGGGGAGAGGATACGAAGGCTTGGCAACGTGTTGCCTAGCCGCAGTTGGAGAGGGGGTTCCGCCCTCTCGATGTCGAGCCCCCTCACCCAGCTCCGCCGAGGAGAGGGGAGGAAGTACAGCGTCGAATTCCAGCAATTCGCCTTAACCCTTCTTCACGCGGACCGCTTTGGGCTTTTCCAGCGCGTCGATCCGCGCCTTCAGCGCCTCGTTTTCATCGCGCGCCTTGGCGGCCATGGCCTTCACTGCGTCGAATTCCTCGCGGCTGACGAAGTCGAGCCCGCCCATGCTCTCCCTGAACTTCTCACGCGCGGAATCGCGGGCTTCGCGGGTCATGCCCGCGAGGGTGCCTGCGGCGCTGTTCATCAGCTTGACGAAGTCGGCGATCAGTGGGTTTTCGCTTTGCATGGCGTTCTTTCCGGTTAAGCCGGTACCAGCCCGCTCCCCCGCCCGGCCACCCCTAAGATACAATGTCTTTGGTGGCCGGGCGGGGGAGCGGGCTGGTGCCGGTCCGGCGCGAGCCGGAAAAAGTCTAGATGGTTCAGAGCGCAGTCCGGCGCAAGTCCCTATAGCTGAATCCGCGTCACCGCGCCGGAATTGCCTTGCCCGTCGGCACCGGGATTGGCGTTGCGGAACTCGCTGTTGAGCAGAGTCGCGAACAGGATCCAGGCCAGATAGGGCAACATCAGCCACGCCGCCAACGGCCGCACTCTGCGGAACAGCACGATGGTAATGATCACCGCGACATCCAGCGCCACGATCAGGACCAGTGCCCAGGTGATCTGGTGCGCAGCAAAAAACAGCGGCGTCCAGGCGAGATTGAGCGCCAGCTGCACGGCAAAGGCGACAATCGCCGGCTCTCGTCCGGCCGCCCCGCGCGCGGTTACGATCATCGCTGCCGCCAGTCCCATCAAAACATAAAGGATCGTCCAGACCATCCCGAACAGCTGCGGCGGCGGATAGATCGACGGCTTGACCAGCGCATCGAACCACGGATTGCCCGGCCCGCTGCCCGCCAACTGCCCCGACACGAACCCCAGTAGCACAATCCCCGGCACCAGCACCATTGCCCAGCGCAGGAAGCTGGCGCGCAATTGGCCGTTTGAAGCAATTTCGGACATCGGGCGGGAATCCTCGAATCGTGTCATGCGACCAATTGGTTATTGGCGACGCAAGCCGCTGCAAGCAATCCTAACGCGCAATACTTACCCACGCATTGCCGCGATCAGGAATTCGACGTTGCCCTCCGGCCCGGTGATCGGGCTTTGGGCTATTCCATGGACGGTCCAGTCCTGCCCTTCCAACCAGCCCTGCACTTCGCCGCAGACCCTTTCGTGCAGCGCGGAATCGCGCACGACGCCGCCCTTGCCAACCTCGCCCCGGCCCACTTCGAACTGCGGCTTGATCAGCGCCACCAGCTGGCATTGCGGCGCGGCCAGCCGCAGCGGCACATCGAGCACCTTGGCGAGGCCGATGAAACTGGCATCGCAGACTACCCAGCCGCAGGGCTCGTCGATTTGCTGCGGGGTCAGCACCCTGGCGCTGGTCTGTTCGAGCACCGTCACGCGCGGATCGCTGCGCAGTTTCCAGGCGAGCTGGTTGGTGCCCGAATCGACCGCGAACACCCGCGTCGCGCCGCGGCTCAGCAGCACATCGGTAAAGCCGCCGGTCGAGCTGCCGATGTCCATCGCGGTTGCGCCCGCCGGATCGAGTCCGAAATGATCGAGCGCATGCGCCAGCTTGATGCCGCCGCGCGACACCCAGGGATGATCGCGCCCGCGCACCTCCAGCGGCGCGTCTTCAGCCAGTGTCTGGCCTGATTTGGCGATTTTCGTTTCGCCCGAGAAGACCAGCCCGGCCAGCACCAGTGCCTGCGCCCGGGCACGGCTTTCAGCGAGTCCGCGCGCGACCAGCAGCTGATCGACCCGGGTTTTGGCGGCAGGGCGTTTGGTTTCGGGGGTGTTCACGGGGTTTCCGGGGGTTGCGGGGCGAAGCGCCTCATTCCATAGGGCGGTGATGAAGGCAATTCGCTCCCTGCGGTCAGGCGCAGCCCTGGCAGCATCGACAATGGTTCTGGCGCTGCTCGCTTCCTGCGCGGATAGCCGCATCGTGCCGGCGCCGGCCCCCGCAGCTTCGCCTTCGCCGCGACCGGTCAGGCCGCCGCCGCCTCCTCCGCCCCCGCCCCGCCCCGCCGGCTGGCAGGACGCGCCGATCACCCCGGGCGACTGGCGCTGGAGCAGAGAAGGCGCACTCTCAGTGGCGCGGTTCGCTGGTGGCGCGCTGGAAATGCGCTGCGACCGGACCGCAGGCACAGTCACTCTGGCCCGCTCGGGCGCGGGCATTGGAGAAGTGCCGATGACCATCGTTACCTCCAGCACGGTCCGCCCGCTGGCCGGAACCGCGCAAGCCGGACCGCCCCCGGCGATCGCCGTCGCCTTCACCGCGCGCGACAGCATCCTTGACGCCATGGCCTTCAGCCGCGGACGTTTTGTTGTGGAAACCACCGGATTGCCGACGCTTTACGTGCCCAGCTGGCCCGAGGTCAGCCGGGTGGTAGAGGATTGCCGCTGAAGGATTTTCGGCCTCGCAGATTTGCGGCCCGAAGCTTCAATTGTGACGCCAAAAAAAATCATTGCAAGACTTGTTGTGCGACGCAGAATGATTCACATTCACCCCAGCCATGCAGATGGCGAATTGGCTTTAACAGCGTGAAAGGAGGTGACCGATGTCTCATGGTTCAGCAGAGGGGTCGGCAATTTCCGTCATGGAGCATTATCGCTGAGCGGGGAAACCACGCGATAGAGGCTTCGTGGGCGGCACTTCCCGGCCGCTGACCATGCGAAGGGCCGTACCGGATTGACCGGTGCGGCCCTTCACATTTTCTGGCGTAAGGTTCGGCTGGTGCAATTTGTGACCGAAGAAGCAAAAAGGTTGGTTCGCGCTAATACCAATAGCCCGATGACCTGACTCGGTTTGGGGATTCCTTTTTTGTCAGGAATATGATTTGGAGGCGGCTTCATTGGATGGAGCCGCAGATGCATGGATCGATAGTCCTCCGGGACGATTACAGCGCGGGAGATTTGCGCAAGCTGGCCCGTCGGGAGAACAATGGCCGCGTAGCTTTGCGGCTGACGGCAATCGCGGCTGTTCTGGAAGGGGCGAGCCGGAAGGACGCTGCGGCGCGCAGCGGGATGGATCGCCAGACCCTGTGCGACTGGGTTCACCGTTTCAACGAGAAAGGGCCGGACGGTTTGCGTGATGCGCCCTGCGGTCATCCCAAGAAGCGGCTGACGGCCTCGCAAGAAGCGGCGGTGAAGGCGCATGTGCTGAAAGGCCCTGACCCCGAGAAGGACGGGCTTGTGCGGTGGCGCTGTGTGGATATCCAGAGCTGGATCGAAGCGGAATACCAGGTTCGATACCATGCGCGCACGATTGGCAAGCTGCTCCATGCCCTGAACCTGAGCCATATCTCGGCGCGCCCTTGCCATCCCAAAAGCGACGTTGAGGCTCAGGCTGCTTTTAAAAAAACTTCGCAGCCAAAGTTGCGGAGATACTCCCCGCACATGCCGCCGGAAAGCGCCTCGAAATCTGGGTCCAGGACGAAGCCCGGGTAGGCCAGAAAGGGACGCTCACCTATGTCTGGGGCGAGAAAGGCACCCGCCCGCGCGCCGTGCGTGATCAGCGGTATGAATGCGCCTATATCTTCGGAGCCGTCTGTCCGGCACGCGGCGTAGGAGCGGCGCTGGTCATGCCCTTTGCCAACACCCAAGCCATGAACGCACACCTCATCGAAATCAGCAGCCAGGTGGAGGACGGCGCGCATGCCATCGTCATCATTGACGGAGCTGGCTGGCACACCACAAAATCCCTCAAGACCCCTGACAATATCAGCCTGCTCCGCCTGCCGCCTTACAGCCCCGAGCTGAACCCGCAGGAAAACATCTGGCAGTATCTCCGACAAAATGCCCTCGCAAACCGGGTCTATGAAACATACGAAACCATCGTCACCGCTTGCTGCAAGGCTTGGAACGACCTCATCGATCTGCCAGATACCATCAAATCCATCGCCAGCCGCGAATGGTTCCAGTGCGTCAGCTCATAGGGCCGTTGGTATAAGGCGCAAAGGAGAAAGAGAAGGCGCGAAGGAGCTGCTATGCTGCCGCAGGCCTTTTGCCCGAAACGCAAAACTTGACCGCCAATTGAGCGACTTCGCCGCAGCGCGATATCCCCTTTGCGCCTTCTCTTTCTCCTTTGCGCCTTCGTGCGAAACCTCTCGACCCTGCCAATAGCGCTGTCATTCGAATATACGACAGACCGCTGCCCCTTCCCCCACGCCGCATTTCGCACTATCGATCAGTGCAGAACACGCACTTGTCGTTTATTACTTTTTTATTGCTTTTGGCGTAATTTTCGTTCAACGGCGCACCTTCAAGCATGAGGAAGTCCACGCATATGGCGACGCTCGCCGATCCGCAGCTGAAGTTCACCTGCCTGCCGCACCCCGCCCCGACAGCGGGGGAGCGGCGCGCGGAAATTCTCGCCAATCCCGGATTCGGCGTGAGTTTTTCCGACCACATGGTGTCGATCGACTGGACCGAAGGACGCGGTTGGCACGATGCCGTGGTCGGCCCCCGCCAGCCGATCGCGCTCGATCCGGCGGCGGCGGTGCTGCATTATGCCCAGGAGATTTTCGAGGGCCTCAAGGCTTACCGTCAGGCTGACGGCGGCATCGCTCTGTTCCGCCCGCAGGCCAACGCCGCGCGCTTCAACCGTTCGGCCGAGCGGCTGGCCATGCCGACCCTGCCCGAAGCGTTGTTCATCGAATCGATCCGCCAGCTGGTCACGACCGATCGCGACTGGTTTCCGAGCGTAGAGGGCGGTTCGCTCTATCTGCGGCCCTTCATGATCGCCACCGAAGCCTTCCTCGGCGTGCGTCCGGCCAAACAGTACAAATATCTGGTCATCGCCAGCCCGGCCGGCAATTATTTCAAGTCCGGCGCCCCGGCGGTTTCGATCTGGGTGAGCGACTACACCCGCGCCGCGCCGGGCGGCACCGGCGCTGCCAAATGCGGCGGCAACTACGCCGCCAGTCTGGTTCCGCAGTCCGAAGCCATCGAGCGCGGGCACGATCAGGTCGTCTTCCTCGACGCTGCCGAGCACAAATGGATCGAAGAGCTGGGCGGCATGAACCTGTACTTCGTGATGAGCGACGGCACGCTGGTCACCCCGCCGCTGACCGGCACCATCCTGCCCGGCATCACCCGCGATTCGATCATGCAACTCGCCCGCGAAGAGGGGCTGCAAGTGCGCGAGGAGCGTTACAGCCTCGATCAGTGGCGCGACGATTCGGCTTCCGGCAAGCTGGTCGAAACCTTCGCCTGCGGCACTGCGGCGGTGGTCACGCCGGTGGGCAGGGTCGCCGGGCGCGACGGCGAATTCACGGTCGGATCGGGCGGCCCCGGACAGCTGACCGGCAAGCTCAAGAACCGGCTGGTCGCGATCCAGCGCGGCGAGGCACCCGATACCCATGGCTGGGTAATGCGGCTGGATTAGGGGTCCAGTCCGTGGCAGGTTGCGGACATGACTGAGATCGACCGGCGGAAATTCCTTGCGGCAACCAGCGCCGGCTTTGCCGCGCTGGCTGTTTCGGCGTGCAGCAGGAAGGAAGCGGCATCGCCGGGGCCCGGCACACTGGTGTCAGGAGCGGCATCAGGGACGGCGGCGGGATATGGCGCGCTGGCGTCCGATCCAGTCGGACTGCTGGATCTGCCCGCGGGCTTTTCCTACCGGCTCCTGTCATCGCGCGGCGATACCATGAGCGACGGCGGTCGGGTGCCCGATGCTGCGGACGGCATGGGTTGCATTGCCCTGCCCGGCGGCAAGCTGGCGCTGGTGCGCAACCACGAACTGACGCCCGGAGCCGACAGCGGCGGTGCGGCGGGACTGGCCTTCGATCGCAGCCCGTCAGGCACGATCCTGCCCGGCGGCACCACCACCATTGTGCTCGATGCGGCAACATTGGCCGTCGAGCGCCAGTTCCGTTCGCTGTCCGGCACCATCCGTAACTGCGCCGGCGGGGTCACCCCGTGGGGCAGCTGGCTGACCTGCGAAGAGGATGTTACCCGCGCTGGCAGCAACAGCGCGAGGCGCGACCATGGCTGGGTGTTCGAAGTTCCTGCCGCGGCAAACGGACCGGTCGATCCGCTGCCGCACAAGGCCATGGGGCGCTTCAAGCATGAGGCCGCTGCCGTCGATCCGGCCAGCGGCCATGTCTATATGACTGAGGATATGGCTGACGGGTTACTTTATCGCTTCGTGCCGGCCATGCCCGGCCAGCTGGCTGCCGGGGGCAGGCTACAGGCGCTGGCGGTGGCGGGGCTTACCGATAGCCGCAACTGGGACGGGGTGAACATCGCCGTCGGCCAGTCGCTCGATGTGCTCTGGATCGACCTCGACCAGCCCGAGAGCCCAGGCGACGATCTACGCAAGCGCGGGCTGACACTGGGCGCAATGCGCTTTGCCCGCGGCGAGGGTATCCATACCGGCACGGGCGAACTCTATTTCACCTGCACCTCGGGCGGTGCGCTTGAAGCGGGCCAGATCTTCCGCCTGACTCCCGGCACCGGCGGTAGCGGCGGCAGGTTGCAGCTGTTTTTCGAGGCCACCGACAAGTCCGTCTATAACTACGGCGACAATCTGACGGTAGCGCCCGATGGCCAACTGATCGTCTGCGAGGATCAGGGCGGGCTGTCGGTTGACAACCATCTGCGCGGAATTTCCCGTGACGGCAGGGCCTATCCCTTCGCCCGGCTGCGCATCCAGACCGAACTGGCCGGGGCCTGCTTCTCACCAGACGGCAAGGTGCTGTTCGTCAACGTCTACAGCCCGACCCGGACGCTGGCGATCACCGGTCCCTGGGCGCATTTACAGGGCTGACCCGGGGCGCTCAATACTCCCCCTCGCCCACAGTGTTGAACTGGGGGTGGACCGCCTTCCACGCATACATCCAGGCCATGCCCTCCCTGGCCAGCTCCTGCTCGCCCTCACGCGGGGCGAGGGCGGCGGAGGCGGCCTTGGCGACGTCTGCCAGCACCGAGCTGTCCCAGCCGCTCTCCTCCACTTCGGTGGCCAGCGCATCTGCCCCGGCACCCCGCAACATCGTGGGCAACCGGTCGCGCAGTGCGGCGCAGGCCCAGGGGATCATCGCCCCGTTGGTGCCGGGATCATAGCCCCACAGCGTGTTGGCGTCGGCGTGGTTGTGAATGTAGTGATAGTGCAGCACTTTTCCGAACACGTCGAAGCGGATGAACTCCTTGTCGCGCGATGCGTCGCAGACGTGGATCGAGGGGCCGCGCACCATGTTCTCGGCACTGGTTCCCAGCGCCCGCGCCTCGACCCCAATCGACACCGGCCCGGCATCGAACCAATTGGTGTGGTGTTCCATCAGCGGGATCAGCATGAATTCATGGTACTGGCCGCGGATGGTATCGACCGTGCGGTTGCTGCGCGGCTCGCGCGGTTCGGGGATATATTTGAATTGCGCGTTCAAGTTGGCTCTCCCGGGAATATTTGCGGGCATTCCAAGCCCGATTCGAGCGCGTGTCAATTCCCTTGGCCTCAAGCACGCCTTGCGGCATTGGCTCGGCCCGCATAGCCTGCTGCACGAATCCGAACAGGAGCATTGAATGACCGAGGAATATGTACCCCCCGAAGTCTGGACGCCGGATCAGGGCATGGACAACAGATTCGCGCATATCAACCGCCCCGTCGCCGGACCGACCCATGACAAGGAACTGCCGCGCGGTAAGCATCCGTTTCAGCTCCATTCGCTCGGCACGCCCAACGGTCAGAAAGTGACGATCCTGTTCGAGGAACTGCTGGCGGCAGGCCACAGCGGTGCGGAATACGATGCCTGGTCGATCGATATCATGGACGGCGACCAGTTTTCCTCGGGCTTCGTGGCAGTCAATCCCAACTCGAAAATTCCGGGACTGCTCGACCTGTCCGGACCGGAACCCATCCGCGTCTTTGAATCCGGGGCGATCCTGCTGCACCTCGCCGAAAAATTCGGTGCCTTCGTGCCCACTGACGCCAAAGGCCGCGCCGAGTGTCTGTCATGGCTGTTCTGGCAGATGTCGACCGCGCCGATGATCGGCGGCGGTTTCGGCCATTTCTACGCCTATGCTCCGGTAAAGATCGAATATGCGATCAACCGCTATACCATGGAAACCAAACGCATCTTCGACGTCGCCGACCGGCGGCTGGCAGAGGCAGCGTACCTTGCCGGCGAGACCTATTCGATCGCCGACATCGCGGTCTTCGCCTGGTTCAACATCCTTCACAGCGGCGAGGCCTATAACGACGCCAACCCATTCCTCGACATCCCCGGCTACCGCAATGTCGATCGCTGGGTGCGGGCCCTGCGCGAGCGGGTGCCGGTGCAGCGAGGTCTACTGGTCAACCGTGAGGGTTTGCGCGAACGGCACAGCGCCGCCGACATCGACGCGGCAATGGCGGGCGAGTGATACCGGCCCTGTTCGCAGCCGCCGCGCCGCCTCTTCCCTTCCGCGTCAACTGCCGCTAAGCGCGCGCTCACCTGCTGGGGCGTCGCCAAGTGGTAAGGCAGCGGCTTTTGATGCCGCCATTCGCAGGTTCGAATCCTGCCGCCCCAGCCAGCATCTTTCCCTCCCCGCGAATATGATCCATGATGGCTCGCAAACAGCCAGCGATGGGAGCGACCATGGTCGACTATGCAACCGCCGATTTCTACACCGACAAATCCCTGGTCGACGATCCCCACGCCTATTTCCATTTTCTGCGCGGTAAAGGCCCGGTCACCCGGCTGCCGCAGCGCAATGTCGTTGCTGTCACCGGATACGAGGAAACCGTGCAGGTCATGCTCGATACCGAGCATTTCTCGTCGATCAACGCCGCGACCGGGCCGATCCCGGGTCTGCCGTTCGAGCCGGTTGGCGACGA
This sequence comes from uncultured Alphaproteobacteria bacterium, assembly GCA_963791765.1. Taxonomy (GTDB): domain Bacteria; phylum Pseudomonadota; class Alphaproteobacteria; order Sphingomonadales; family Sphingomonadaceae; genus Novosphingobium. Next base: position 123,489 of record CAWBTL010000001.1, on the reverse strand, counting down.
TATCTCAGGCCAGATCGAATCAGCGCGGTCGAAGATTGCTCTTGCCGACCAGATCGTCTCCGAGAGCGGTGAGCGCCATCTCAACCTGCGCTCGATTATCGCCACGCTGTTCACGCCCACCCGTCTCAAGGCGCTCGAGCCCAGTCTGCGCGCCACCGCCGATGGACTGATCGACGAATTCGCCGCCGACGGGAGAGTCGAACTGGTTGGCCAGTTCGGCGGACCCTATGCGACGCTGGTGATCGCCGACCTGCTCGGCATCCCCGACGATGGCCGCCGCCGCTTCCGCGAATTGCTCCAGCACACCATTCCCGCCGAAATGGGGGCAGAGCCCGAGGACATGACGAACAGCCCCTTCGCTCAGGTCGGCAAGCAGATTTTCAGCTACATGGCCCGCCGCCGCATGCTCAACCAGTCGGCGCTGCGTTATGTCCGCAGGCTGCTGGCGGGAGGCACGCTGAACGACGACATTCTGACTGAACTGGCCCTGGCCCGCTTCCCCGATGGCAGCAAGCCGACGCTGATCGACATCACCAGCCTGGGCGCATTCCTGTTCGGCGCCGGACAGGACACCACCAACCGCCTGCTCGCCAACGCCTTCCGGGTCATCGCGACACGGCCCGATATCCAGCAGGAACTGCGCGGCAATCCCAAACGCATTCCCGACTTCATCGAGGAGCTGCTGCGCTTCGACGGTTCGGTGAAGAGCGGCGGGCGCCTGTGCGTCAAGACTGCCACGATCGGCGGGGTCGAGATCAAGGCGGGGACCACCATCCTGCTCAGCCACATGGCCGCCAACCGCGACCCGCGCCGCTTCGAGAACCCCGACCACTTCGACATGGACCGCAAGAAGGCCAAGGAGCACCTCGCCTTCGGTCGCGGCGCGCATACCTGCATCGGTGCCCCGCTCGCGCGCAAGGAAGTCAGCGTCAGCATCGAGCGGTTGCTGGCAAGGATGGGCAACATCCGCCTGTCGCCGGAGCATCACGGGCCCGAAGGCGCGCAGCAGTATCATTACGAGCCGACCTACATTTTACGGGCGCTCAAGAAACTCCACCTGGATTTCGATCCGATCGGGTGATTGGCCAGGGCCCGCAGCGAAGACCGGAGCCGCGCGCAGCGAGGGCCGGAGCCCAGCGCTGCGAGGAGTTGAGTGGAGGCTGAAAGTTTACTCCATGGTGTCGCACCCATGGACTTGGAAGCCTCCACCCAACTCCGCCCCGGACACGTCCGGAGCGCCGCTGTTCCGCCTGAACAAGCGCGGGAGGCGCAGTGCAGCCAGTCCATGCCGCAATGCGCCTGCCTTTCCGGCTCCGTGCCCTCTCGGAACCGGTACCACGCGTCCAGTCGCGGTCCAGGTGCAGCCTTGTGGCATTATCGGGTCAGTCTTTGCGCGGGGTAAGCGCACACGGTTAATGTGAATAAAATCACAATGCGGTTCGCCGCGGGGGCTATGCGCCGGGAGAGATACCGGCACGCTGGGTGACATCGACATCGCCCGCCGCGGCCCGGACGATCTCGGCGAGCCGAGCGACATCGGTGACCATCAGCTCGCGCCCTTGCTTGACGACAATGCCCTGCTTGCCCAGATATTGCAGTTCGCGAGTGACGGCCTCGCGGTGGGTGCCGATCCGCCCGGCCAGCTCGGCATGGGTCGGCGCACGTGCAATGGTGGCGCTGTTGTCCGTAACCCCCGCGCTCAGGCACAGCCGCAGCAGTTCGCAATGCAGCCGGTCGCGCACCGCCAGCGCGTTGAGTTCATAGATACGCTCGGTCAGCTCGCGGATACGGTGGACCAGCCGCCGCGCGATCCAGTCGGCAGTGGCGGGATTGCCCAGCACAGCGCTGCGAAACCTGTCGCCGGGAATGCAGGCGAGCAGGCAGGCGCTGGTCGCCATGACGCTGGCCGAGCGCGGCTGATCGTCGAGCGCGGCGAACTCGCCGAACAGCTCACCGGCGTCGAGGTCGGCCAGGTTGATCTCGCGGCCATTGAGCGAATGCAGCTCGACCCGCAGCCTGCCTTCGAGCACCACGAAGACATCGGTGGTGCGGTCCTGATGGCCGACGATGATCTGGCCCGGCCGGCACCTGCACCAGCCGCGCATGCGGAGCGAGCAAGGTGCCGAGCGGCTGCGGCAGCAGGCTTTCAAGGGCCTGCAACTGGTTCAACGGACTAGCCATTGCCTGGTGCGGGCAGTTCGTCTGCAGCCATATCCGTTTCGCACTCCGTCACCACCGCCATGCGCATGGTCGGGCGGTCGAACAGGTTGAGCTCGTCGGTAACCACGGCCTCGTTCATCACCGTGGTCGAAAGATAATCGACCGTGCCTCTGAAAATCGCCTCGTCGTCGAACCACAGTTCGCTGACGACATCGTAGGGCAGTTCCTCGTTGGTGCCGCTTTCGGCGTGGGGCAGCGGGGTGAGGTAGCGGCGCATGTAGCGCACGATCCCGGGAGCCCTGCCGCCCGAATTGGCCATGGCCAGCGGCACATGGTGGTTCTCGTAATAGTCGCGGAACGCCTCCATGCTCATGCCGGGCCTGCGTTTCATGAACAGCAGTATCTTGTGGGCCATGGTCTTCTCCGATTGCTTCAGACCGCGTCCGACAGCGGCGGTTCGCGATAGAACTCCACCTGCATCCGCATCGGCCCGAGCAATTCAACATGGTGGAGCGCTTCGGGCGCTATCGGCGCGGGATTGCCGGGAGTGACCTGCACCTGCCGTGCCGGGTCGTGAAACACCAGCCGCACTTCGCCTTCCAGAACGCGCAGCAGCCCCCAGACCCCGGCCTTGGTGCTATGCGCATTGCGGATCGCCTGGGGCAGCGTCTCCTCGTCGAAAACAGGGGTAATCTTGTAGGGCTCTGGTGTCATGAACTGCTCCTTCGCTTCCTATCCGATCTTCGCGAATTCTCGGCCCTTGGGCAACAGCAGGAACAGCAGACTGCCCACGGTCACCGTGCCCGCGACGAAGAACAGATAGGCCGCGAAGCTGTCGGTTGCGGTCAATGTCATGCTGATGCCGATCCCGCCGACCGCCGAGGCGAGGAAGCTGGTGGTGTGGATCAGCCCCAGCGTCGTCCCGTATATCCGCAACTTGAAATAGCGCGCCACCAGATAGCAGAGCAGATCGCTCTCCGCCCCCACCGTCAGCCCGATCAGGAACATAGCGAAGGAAATCGCCGCCAGCGAATCATGGTCGGAACCCAGCAGCACAAAGCCGAACGCCGGCAGGATCATCGACAGGAACGTGACGACCCGGGTCGAAAACATGTCGAGCGCCACGCCGCAGACAATCCGTCCGACGATGGTGCCAAGCGCATAGATCGGCACCAGATTGGCGGCGGTCTGCATGGTCAGGCCATTATCGAGCAGCATCAGGTTCATCTGCGCCGAATGCAGCGGGGTCTGCAGCATGCACAGGAAGATGGCCACGACCAGCACCCAGAACACCGGACTGCGCAGGATCAGCCCGTAGTCCTGCCGCGCGGTCTGCGGCGCTGCCTCAAGCTTTTCGAGGGCCTTGCCGGGAACTTCCTTGTCCACCAGCAGCACCGCGATCAAGCCGCAGACCAGCACGAAGCTGCCCAGCACCAGATAGGTCGCGCGCCAGCCGATTTCTTCGATGCACAGGTTGAGCGCCGGGGCCAGACCCATCGCCAGCAGCGAAGGAGCGCAGTTCATCACGGTCAGCGCCAGTCCCTGCGCACGCTCGAAGTTAGCGGCGATCAGCCGGGAAACCACCAGTGGCCCGGTCATGGCACCGAACATCAGGATAGCCGTGAAGATCACCAGATAGGTAGTGAAATCACCCCTCATCTGGCTGTAGCCGATGAAACCCAGCGGCAGCAGCAGCACTCCGATCAGCGCCACCCGCCGCACACCCAGCCGGTCGGTGAAGCGACCGATCAGGGGCAGGATCGCCAGCATCGCCAGCATGGTCACCCCGATCAGCGCAAACTGCGCGCGCGACCAGCCGAACTCCTTGATCAGATGCGGGGCGAAGATGCTGTTGGTATAGGCGAACAGCGGCAGGCTGGTGCCGGTGGCCAGGCTGGCCGCGGCCAGCGGCCTTGCATGCTGGCGCAATTCGCCGAAGTAACCCATCCATTCCTCCCCCTCGGCCCGTGCGCACTCGCCGGAGCCTTATCGATGGGCAGGAGTGTAGCGGTGTCGATGACGAAATAGGAAGGCACAATCGACCGCCTATGACGATCTGCGGGATTTATGCCGCCCCGCTCGCTACCCGGTTTGCCGCCGCCATGACGCGCGCTGCCGTAAAGGTTTGGATCTGATCGACAACGTGATCGATCACTGCGCGGATATGCGGCTGACGGCGGGCGGGATCGGTGGTCACCAGCCAGCAGGCGAAGGTCAGCTCGGGAATGGGGGGCATCAGCCGCACCAGCCCGCGCAGATCGTCGCCCATCATGCACGGCAGCACCGCCGCTCCCAGCCCGGCGCGGACGCTACTGACCAGCGCCGACAGCGTATTGGTGCGATGCGAGTACTGCGCATCGGGCACATGGCTGGCGATCCAGTCGGCCACTATCCCCGTCCGGTCGATATTGTCGATGACCAGCGGATAGCGCGCCAGCTCGGCAGATTGCGCGGGGCGGCCCAGCCGGGTGACCATGTCGCGGCTGGCATAGAAGCTCATCTGCAGCTCGGCGAGCGGTCGCACTACCAGCGATGGTTCATTCGGCCGCTCGCCGAACCGGATGGCGATGTCGGCCTCGCCGTGCAGCAGGTCGAGGTTCTTGTCGTTGACGATGACCTCCACCCTTACCCCCGGGTGGTCCTCGCGCAGCTTGGCCAGCGCCGGTATCACCCAGGTGTTGGCGGCGGATTCGACCGTGGTCAGCCGCACCTCCCCTGAAAGCCGCCGACCCTCGGCTGCGGCAGTACCGGAAAAGGCGCTTATCGCCGCCTCGACCGCTTCGGCCGCCGGCAGCAGCGCCTCGCCCCGTGCCGCCAGGCTGTATCCCGATGGACGACGGACAAAAAGCTCGGAACCGAGCTGCTCCTCAAGCGCCATGATCCGCCGCGAAACCGTGGCCTGACTGACCTTGAGCTGCTTGGCGGCCGCCATGGTGCTACCGGTGCGCACCACCGCGAGGAAGTAGCGGATATCGTTCCAGTCGAGCATCGGCGCCTGCCTGATTCCCGTCGCAGATGACGCGCCGCAGTATGCATTCGTGCATAGCGGTATTGCAAGAACAGTGTTCACGCTGGCGGGCCCGCGCGTATATTCACATCTCCAGCAGCCGGGAACAGCCAATCACCGGCAGTCCAGACCCAGGAGACCGCTCATGACCGCCACCCGCATCAACGCCCTTATCGCCGCCGCCATCGCCACTGCTTCCAGCCTCGCATTTGTCCTGCAAGTGATGCCCGCTTTCGTGCTCACCCCCGCAGCACTGGCCTGAAGACGCCAACGGCAATTTCGCAGCACCCCCGCCAGGCCCGGCAGCATTCCCCTGCCGGGCCTGAGCTTTGCGGGGTGTGTCGACCTTACCCCAGCTTGCGGTGATCCCAGCTGACCACCTTCTCCGGATGCACCACGACCACCACCCGCTTCTGCGCCATCTGCGCGGCAAATGCGGTGAGGCGATCGCCCTCCAGTTCCGGGTGACTGCCGGCGACCAGCAGCCGCATCGCTTGCTGCAGGCGCTCGCCGCTATCGACGATTTCGGCCCGGCCGTTGATCGAGACGCCGCGTAGCTGGTCGTAGCTCTCGCCCTTCTCGCACAGCACCGCGATGCGCGGGTCGCGGCGCAGGTTGATGATTTTCTGCGACTTGCCATAGGTCTCGAACAGCACCTTGCCGTCTTCCACCGCGAACCACACCGTTGTCAGATGCGGCGCCCCGTCCCTGCCCAGCGTTGCCACCTGCAGGCTGAGGCATTCATCAAGGAACGCCGCAACCTCGACCTCGCTCATGCGGATGGCGTCACGCTGTTTGGCCATCAGCTGATCGCCGTCAGGTAAGCCAGCTGCCCCGCCCGGCCCTCGTCGCGCAGCGAGGCCGGCTCCAGCTCGAACTTCACTCCTTCGAACAGCTCCTGCACGCCGGGGTTTCCCGTGGCCCAGACTACCCGGCAGACACGTTTGGCGATGCGCCAGCCGCCGTTGGTGCGCACCCATTCGTCATCATACCACCCAGAACCGTCCCACAGCGGCCCGGCGGGATGGTATCCGGCCGCTTCATGGCGGATCAGGCGCCACATGCCATAGGTCAGCGAATTGGCCCGCCCCGCCCCCACCGCAACCAGATGGTTGGTCATGACATGCTGGGTAGCGTCGAAGTGTTCGTGGAAGGCTCCGAAATCAGTCTTGAACTGCGCGCGGTCGGTCCAGTGCGCGGTGGGGCCGTAGTCGGCGTCGCAATGCTCGGTAAAGATGCGGTCGAACAGGTCCCAGCGCTGGCTGTCCATGGCGAGGCCATAGAGGTTGATCAGATCGATGATTTGCTCGCGGTCGGTCATGGCGGCTTTTCCGGCATCCGGGATTGTTTGGCCACGACTATGACCGGTTCCGCCCCGCCATCAAGCCTATTCGACTGGACAGGCGCAGCAGCGCACCGCACAATCCCGCGCACGATAGGGAGAGCTGCCTTGGCCAGCGTGACGCAACTGAAACGATCTCTCAGCGACGAGGAACGCAAAGCCCGGCGCGAGCTTGCCGCCGCATTCCGCCTCGCCGCGCATTTCGGCTGGGACGATCATGTCGCCACCCACATGTCGGCGCGGCTGCCGGACGGCTCGTTCCTGATGAACCCCTTCGGGTTGATGTTCGAGGAAGTCACTGCCTCCAGCCTGATGCGCATGGACCTTGACGGCAATGTCCTGGAAATTCCCGAGGGGCTGATGCTCAACCCGGCGGGCTATACCGTGCACAGCGCCGTGCTGATCGGGCGGCCTGACGTTAATGCGGCGATGCACTTCCACACGCGTGACGGAGTCGCGGTTTCGGCGCTGAAGGAAGGGCTGCTGCCGCTCAGCCAGAACGCGCTCAATATCTGGGGCGATGTCGGCTATCACGAGTTCGAGGGTGTGGTCCTTGACAATTCCGAGCGCGAGCGGCTGGGTGCCGATCTTGGGACGAAGCACATGCTGCTGCTGCGCAACCACGGCACGCTGGCCTGCGGCCGCTCGATCGCTTCGGCATTCTACCGAATCTACACGCTGGAGTGGGCCTGCAGTGCGCAGGTGCGGACGCTGTCGATGGGCCGCGAAATCCAGATGCCTGCGCAGAAGGTGATCGACGGGATGCTGCAAGTCCAGAACCCCGGCTGGGTCGATGGCTTTGCCGAAGAGCGCTTCTTTCCCGCGATGCTGCGCAAGGCGGAGCGCGAGTTTCCGGGGTTTGACGATTAAGGTCTTTCCGACTTACGTCGGATCGGCACCAGCCCGCTCCCCCGCCCGGCCACCCAAGCCATTGTACAATATGGGTGGCCGGGCGGGGGAGCGGGCTGGTGCCGTCTTAACGTAAAGGGCCTACCAAACGTTCCAGCGGGTGATCGTTTCCGGGCCCGGCCTGTCGGCGCGCTTGAAGTCGGTGCCCACGGTATAGGCGACCGGCAGCATCGCTACCTGCATGACGTGGTCGGGAATTCCCAGCAGCTTTGCTGCCTCCTGCTCCTTGAGCAGGTGCAGCGTGGTCAGCGTCGAGCCCAGCCCGCGGGCGCGCAGGGCCAGCTGGAAGCTCCACACCGCAGGATAGATCGAGCCGAACAGGCCGGCCACCATCGCCGGGTGCATATCGGCGGTCGCCCGGCCCTCAACGCACGGGATCGCCAGCATCGGCACTTTCTCGAGGTTTTCCGCCAGCCACAGCGCAGAATTGAGCACCCGCCGGGTCTGCCCCTCCGGCGTCGCGGCAGCGCCAGCGCTGAGGTAGCTCCCGCCTGCCTCCCTGTAGATATCGGCCAGCGCCGCACGTTTAGCCGGATCGTCGACGATCAGCCAGCGCCAGCCCTGCATGTTGCTTCCGGTCGGCGCCTGCATCGACAGGGCAATGCATTCCATCACCACCTCGCGCGGCACCGGCCGCTCCAGATCGAGCCGCTTGCGCACTGCCCGCGTTGTCGTGAGCAGTGCGTCGGTCATTGCCAAGTCAAAATTCATAAGCCGGACTCCCGTTGCCCCAATGCACTATTGTATTGCCGCGATCTTAGCGGCGGCGGCGGCTTGCGCCAGCCCTCGCGCGCGGGCATGGCAATTTGCACAAACAAACCGATGGGAGAGACTGGAATGGACCTCGAAGTAGCAATCCTCGCCGCCAAAGACGGCAATTCGCAGGGGCTGCTCAAGGCCATGGCTGAAACGGGGACTGCCGCGCTGCTGTCTTGCGCCGGCTGCAACAAGGTGACGCTGCTGCCCGGCATCGAGAACCCAGGCAATGTGCTGTTCCTGATCGAATGGGATTCGGTCGATGCCCACAATGCCGCCAAAGGCACGCCGGGCTTCACCAGATTTGTCGAAGCTGCCAGTCCGTTCTTCGGCGAAGGCGGCAGCATGCAGCATTTCCGTATGGGCTGATGCCCGCACGCTTTCGCCGCGGCGATGGAGTGGCGCGGAAGAATTGAAGCTTTCGACACTGAACCCGGCTTGCGCTAGGCGCTGACCAATCGCGATTCGCACCCAGCGGGAGACCATTCATGAAGATCGACAACACCCTTGCCGCAATCGTTACCGGCGGCGCCTCGGGCCTCGGCCGCGCCTCGGTTCAGGCGCTTGCCGCAGCAGGCGTCAAGGTCGCCATTTTCGACATCAGCGAGGAAGCCGGTGAGGCGCTTGCTGCCGAAGTGGGCGGAGTATTCTGCAAGGTCGATATCATGGATGAAGACAGCGCCGAGGCCGGCTTTGCCAGGGCCCGCGCCGCGCATGGCCAGGAACGCATCCTGGTGCACTGCGCGGTGGTTGCAGGCGGCGGCAAGACCATCTCCTATGACAAAACCACCGGCGGCTACAAACGCACCCCGACAGCACAGATCGCGCGTTCGGCCGAAGGTATTTTCACCGCCAGCTACCGCATGGCCTCGATCGCCGCGCTGGGCATGGCCACCGCCGAGCCGCTGAATGACGATGGCGAGCGCGGCTGCATCATCCTCACCTCCTCCGCTGCCTCGCAGGACGGCCAGATCGGCCAGGTCGCCTATGGCGGCGGCAAGGGTGCGGTAAATGCTATGGTGCTGCCGATGGCGCGCGACCTGATGGACCTGGGCATCCGCGTCAACGCGATCCTGCCCGGCACTTTCGCCACGCCGCCGATGCTCAAGGTCAAAGAAATGAACGAAGCGGTATTCGCCGGACTCGAAGCAGCCGTGCCTTTCCCCAAGCGCTTTGGCAAGCCCGAGGAATTTGGCAGCCTGGTGATGGAACTGGCGCGCAATACTTACTTCAACGGCCAGCTGATCCGCCTCGACGGCGCAATCCGCATGCCGCCGAAGTAAGCTGCATTTCTCGGGGGCCGCGTTCGCGTGGTCCTCAGAAATCCGCCGCCAGAACTCAGCGAGAAGCGGCGGCGCTCTTCCATGCTTATTGTGTTGGGTGCGAAGATCTTCCACGTCGCCTCATCGAACACATTGCTGAGCACGAAGCGGAAGCTGGCGGGCACCTTGCCCAGCTTGAACTGCTGGCGCACGCCAAGATCGAGCGTGGCATAGGCCGGCGTCATCAGCTGCTTGCCGCCCAGTGCCGCCAGCGGCTTGGCGCTCACCGCCCGCGCGCCGGTGTAGGCGAAGGACAGGGTCGGGGTCAGTCCGCCGAACACATCGGTGCGGTAGTTGGCGTCGATGCGCGCATAGACCGAGGGCGTTCCTGTTGGCCTGGTTCCGGCATCGCCCGACACAACCGCTGCGCCGGAAACCCGCGGCTGCATCACCACCGCCCCCGCCAGCAGGCTCATCCGCTTGCCGAAATGGCCCGACAGCGACGTCTCGATACCGCGATGGCGGACATTCGCGGATGAGACGAAAAAATCGTCTAAATCGAAGGAGAAATAAGGCTTGGTTATCTGAAAGGCGCTGACCACCAACTGGCCGCCATGGAACTTCCATCGCACCCCGGCCTCGTACTGGGTTGTCCGGGTTGAGGGCAGCTGATCGTGGGCGTTGGCGGCGTTGTCGGGCGCGGTGCCGCTGTCCTCCAGGCCGGTCTCGCTGCCGGCGTAAAGCGACAGCGAGGGCGTGACGTTGAAGCCCAGCGACGCATTGTAAAGCCACGGATTGTCGCGCGCATCGGGGGGCACAGTGCCATCGCCCTTGCGCACCGAAGCACGGTAGCGCGCCTTTTGCAGCCCGAGGTTGATGGTGGCGAGTTCCCCCACCTTGCCGACATAACCCAGCAGCCACGACGATTGCCTGACCCGGCTTGCGTTTACCGGCGAAAATTCATCCGCGAAGTCTTCTTCAGGCTCGGCGTTGATCTCGCCGTAGGTCACCTGACCGTAGTTGCGAAAAGCCGATCCGCCCGATTCGGTATAGCGATTGCGCGATCGGTAGCCAACGATCAGGCGATGCTGCCAGTCGCCGGTCGCCAGTTTAAGCGCCACCTGCGCCTCGCCGCTGGTCGAATGCACATCCTGCTTCGGATCGGCGATAAACAGGTGCGATGCCTGGTTTGCTGCCTCATCGAGCACGAAGATATCGGAGAAACTGCGCAGGCGCTTCCCCCCAGAGCGGAAAAATCCGGCCCGCAGCGAGACATTCTCCGTCACCGACGCTTTCAGCGTTCCTCCCGTGTTGACGTTGCGGAAGCCAGCATTGGCCCAGGTCTGCCCAAGGTAGCGGCGCACTTCGGGAAATTGGGGCAACTGCGCACCCGTCACGACCGCCAGCGTCTGCGGGCGGCCGGCGCGGGATGAAGCCGATCTGATAGAACGGGGCAAATTCGACGCCCTCAAAGCGAATGATCGGCCGCACCAGCAGGCCCCAGGTGAAGGAGGTGACGCCATCGGACTGGCGCCCGTCGGCATAGGCGGCGCCGGCGGTCAGAGCCAGGTGATCGTCGATCAGCGGCAGGCGCAGGTCGAACTCGCCGATGCTGCCCCAATAGCCGTTGCGGTGGAGCGCAATGCTGGCACCGGTTTCATCCGGATAGCGGCGGAACTTGTGATCGACGATGCCGGTGGGGGCGTGGAACGGGTAATCTTCGGCGGCAAAGCCGACCCGGATCGCCGTGCTCTCCCTGAGCCGCCCCGACAGCTGGGCGACCTGATCGAAATAGATGCCATCAATGCGGACATTGCCGGCCTTCTTGGGGCTGAAACCGCGTGTGTCGTTTTCCGAATAGATGCCGGTGGTTTCGGTGCCGACAGTGGTACCAAAGGCATCGTCGGCATTGGTCACGGCGTTTTCCGAAGCCCGCTGGGCCAATGCCACGCCGGGCAGCGCCAGCGCGGTCATCGCACCGGTCAGGACGCCGCCCCGGATTGTTCTTAGCATTATGGTCAAATCAGAAATCTGCCGCCCAGTGTGGATGATTCGTAGCAGCTATTCGATGAATAAATTGTTGGCTGCAACGTGTTTCATGCCTTTGTCGCTGAATGCATTCCACACAGTAACTTATCTGCATCAGTCCATATTTGAACAACGGTTCACGGCAGATGATCGGCCATCCGAAAAAAAAGCGACCCGGGCGGGATCGCAGTACGACACCGCCCGGGCCTGGACTCACGTTAAACTCAATGCAGCGATTTGATCCGACGCTCGATCTCCTGCGGCGACACGTCTTCCTTGTGCGTCGCCAGGGTCCAGCGGTGGCCATAGGGATCAATGAGCGTCCCGGTGCGGTCACCATAGAACTGATCCTTTACCGGTTCTTCCTGCCGCGCACCTGCGGAAACGGCGCGTTCGAAGGTCTTGTCGACATTGGGTACATAGACCATCAACGACGACGGCGTGCCGCCGATCGATTTCGGGCTGCGGATGTTGCGATCCGGGTATTCATCCGACAGCATGATGTGGCTGTCACCGATCTGGACCTCGGCATGCGCCACCTTGCCGCGATCTTCGAGGCACATAACCTCGTCGGCGCCAAATGCGCGCTTGTAGAAGTCGATCGCCGACTTGGCATCATCCACCGTGAGATACGGCGTAACATTATGATAGCCTTGCGGGATGGGGGATACGGGCATTTCAACTCTCCTTGCCAGGGTGGTTGCCCCCGCGAGTCGCTATACTCCTCCTGCGAGGCTGACTGAAGATCGAAGGTCGCAGTTCGTCGAAAATCGGACACCGAACTCGCCGAAACGAACTCGCCGAAACGAACCGACTGCCTACGAGATCGAGAACCCCGCATCGACGGCGATGGTCTGGTTGGTGACATAGCGCGCCGCAGGGGTGGCGAAAAACAGCACGGCGCTGGCGATGTCGCGCGGCTCGCAAAAGCCGAGCGGGGGGAACCGCCGGCCGGGGCCTTCGGGCGGCGGGCCTTTGGCACCCATCGCGCCGGGCGTGCCAACGCCGCCAGGCAGCACGGTGTTGACGGTAATCGCGTGGGGCGCAAGCTCCATCGCCGCAGCCCGGGTCAGCGCCGCCAGCGCACCCTTGGAGGCCATATAGGCGGCGAGGCCCTGCACCATTTGCCCGACAATCGATGTCGAGGCGCAGTTGACGATGCGCCCGCCCTGCCCCGCCGCGACCATCGCCTTGCCGATCTCGCGCGTCATCAGGAAGGGCCCGCGCGCGTTGATGGTCTGGTTGAGTTCCCAATGCGCGACACTGCCTTCAAGCAGCAGCTCGCGGTGCTGGACCCCGGCGTTGTTGACCAGCAGCCAGGGTACGCCGTGGCTGGCGATGACCTCGGCGCAGGCGGCGACAACCGATGCCTCACTGGCCAGATCGATAGCGACGGCTGCAGCCCTATGCCCCGCCGCTACCAGCGCTTCGGCCTGCGCCTGCGCGCCTGCCACGTCGATATCGGCGATGACCACCACTGCACCGGCTTCGGCCAGCACCTCGGCAATGCCCAGGCCGATGCCGCTCGCCCCGCCGGTGACCAGCGCGACTTTTCCCGCCAGATTGAAGGCCTGCGCTGCCGCATCAGCCATTTCGGGCCAGCTCCTTTTGCTCCAGGGCGGCCGCGGCGGTTTCCTCACGCGGCTTGATGGCATGGGCGCGGACGGTTTCACCGCGGTTGTCGATGCCGTTGATCATCCGCACGCGCTCGATATTGCCGGGAGTGCTGACGATCCACACCGGACCGTTGGCGATGTTCTCCAGCCCCTCGCGCGCGACATTTTCGCAAGGCTCGGCAAGGTCAACCGGCATGCCTAGCCGCGCCATCGCCGGGGTCGCGGTGAAGCCGATGTTGAGATGCAGGACATCGACGCCCAGCGGCTGCATTTCAAGCCACAGCGCCTCGGTGAAGATCCGGCTGAACGCCTTGCTCGCGGTGTATGCGGCCAGTGTCGGCGATCCCAGATATCCGCCGAGCGAGCCGGTGAGGATGATCCCGCCGCGCCCGCGCGCCTTCATCAGCGCGCCATAGTGGCGGGCGAAACTGGCCTGTCCCAGCACGTTGATGGCGATCACCGACCGGGTGACTTCCTCGGGCAGATCGACAAACAGCCCGCGGGTGTTGTTGGCCCCGGCGTTATATACCAGCAGGCCGACGTCGATATCGTCGGTAACCGCGCGGACCTGTTCAAGCACATCGGGCTGGCTGAGATCGGCCGAGAGGATGCGCACTTCCGCGCCTTTGCCGCGCAGTTCCGCCGCCAGTTCTTCCAGCGGCCCGGACTTGCGCGCCGCCAGCACCAGCTTGAAGCCTTTCGCCGCCAGCTGCCGCGCAAATTCTGCGCCAACCCCTTCCGAACCGCCGGTTATGAGCGCCCAGGGGCCATATTTGGCCAGATCCATCGTTAATCTCCCTTCAGCCGGTGCTCTACACTTTAACAAGTCGCCGTCGCCACCATGTTCTTGCTGCCGCCCTGCTCGGTCCACAGCGAGGCCCCGCCACCAGCCAGTTCGCCGCAGAGGTGGAGCATGGCACCATCGAAGGCCGGGGCCTGGCCGCGAAAATCGAAGCTTGCCAGCGGGGCGGGCAGGTTGCGTGCCGCCAGGCCGGCGAGCAATGTCGCCTGCAGTGGGCCATGGACGACCAGCCCGGGATAGGCTTCCTCGTCCATGGCATAGGGCCGGTCATAGTGGATGCGGTGGCCGTTCATGGTCAGCGCCGAATAGCGGAACAGCAGCACCGGATCGGGCAAGATCGCGCTGTGCCAAGCGGCATCCGGTGCCTGCGTGCCGCCGGTGGCGCGTGTGATCGAGCCGGGAGCGGCCAGCCCCTCGGTAAACAAGGTCCTGCTCCTCGACGATTGCCGGGCCACGGTTGCAGGAAAGCTCATGCTGCACTGTCACGAACACCAGATCGCCGCTCTTGCCGCTCTTGGCCTCGACCTTGAGGATCGTGGAGACCTTGCGGACAGTCTCGCCGAGCAGCAGCGGCTGGAGGAACTTGAGCCTGCCTCCCGCCCACATCCGGCGCGGCAGCGGCACCGGCGGCAGGAAGCCGCCCTTGGCCGGGTGACCGTCTGGACCGAGCCCGGCAGGCGGCTGGACATTCCAGAAATAGAGCCAGTGGTACAACAGCGGCAATTCAGCGCCCTCCGCCAGCGGAGGTGACTCACCCAGCGCCGCGCGGAGCGCATTGCAGCGGGCGGGCTCCAGCACATCGGAACTCAGTTCGCTGCGGCCCACCCATGCGGAAAAATCGTCGCTCATCGGTCAATCGCCTTGTTCAGTTCCTGGTTCGATGCCTGCCATAAGCGCCGCTCCGAGGCATCGCCAGACTTGAAAGATAATGCATTATCTCTAATGTGGCCGCATGACCATCCCCCTCCCTGCCGCACAGCCGCTTGCCGGACGCCGTGTGCTCGAACTCGGCACCATGATCGCCGCGCCGTTCGCGGCGCATATTCTCGCCAGCCTGGGCGCGGAGGTGATCAAGATCGAGCCGCCCGCCGGTGACACCACCCGCGCGCTGGTGCGCGGCGGGCCATCGGGAACCATCGTCGCCTACAACCATTCGAAGAAGGCGATTTGCCTCGATTTGACCACTGCTGGCGGGAAGGACGTGTTCCGCAAGCTCGCCGCCAGCGCCGATGTCGTGATCCACAACCTCGCCCCATCCGCCGCGCGCAAGCTGGGAGTGACGGCGCAGGACTGTGCGGCAGTGAATCCGGCAATCGTCCACGTCCACATCAAGGGTTATGCCCATGGCCCGCAGGCCGACGACCTGATGACCAACCCGATCGCCGAGGCCGCGACCGGCGCGATGGACGATCACCGCGTCCTCGGCCGCCCAACCCGCTTTGGCCCATCCTATCATGACCAGTTCGCCGGTGCTTACACGGTGATCCGCGTGCTCGCCGCCCTGCTCGATCCCACGGCCGATCGGCGTATCGAGATCGGGCTTTACGAGACCGGCCTGCATTTGGCCGCGCGCGATCTGGCAGGGATGCAGCTCAAGACCCAGCTGCTCGGCCAACTGGAGAAGGAAGGCGGCGGCGAGTTTTCGATGCCGGGCTATGGCTCATACCTGACCAGCGACCACCGCTGGATTTACCTGCTGATCCTGACCGACGCGCACTGGGCCAAGCTGACCAAGGCGCTCGCCATGGCCGAGGACAGCGATCCAGCCCTCGCCCGGCTGCGCGATCGCAAGCAGCAACGCGAGCGGGTGGAAGCGGCGGTGAGCGCGGCTGTGGGCGCACTCACTTTCGCCGAAGCGGAAGCCAGGCTGAAGGCCGCCGGGCTGGGCTTCAACGAGGTGCTGCCGCTGGAGCGCGTGCTCGATGCCCCGCAGGCGCACCAGCCGGGCAAGCTGCGCGAAGTCGATTACCGCGGGCTGCATTTCGAAGTGCCGGAGTTTCCCGGCCAGCGCGAAGTCATGCCGAACCTTCCGCCGCCGGAACTGGGCGAACACAGCGCCGAACTGCTCCGCGAGCTGGGCTTTTCGGAGGCTGAGAGCACAGAATTGCTGGCTTCCGGCGCGGTCGAAGCGTTCAATCCGGACAAATTCGCCTGGGCTCCCGTCCGCGACAAGGCAGGCTGAACCATGTCGCAAGTCCAGTTCAAGACCCCGGGCCAGTTCAAGACCAAGGAAGAACAGGTCGCCGATTACCTGCGCGAGGGCATCGTCGCCGGCCGCTTCGCGCGCGGGGCGCGGCTCAAGCAGCAAGAACTGGCCGACCTGCTCAAGACCAGCATCACCCCGGTGCGCGAGGCGCTGAAGCTGCTCGAGGCGGAAGGCTATGTCACCGGCGACAGCTTCAAGGGCGCGACGGTTGCGCCCTTCGATATCGAGGCTTCAACGGAAGTTCTCAACCTGCGCATCCTGCTGGAAACGCAGCTGGTCAAGGGTGCGGTGGACAGGGCGACTACCACAGATATTACAGAATTACGGGTACTTGCCGACGAATTCGCAAGTGCTTTCGATGCCGGCGACAACGAAGGTGCCCGCGCTGCCAATTACCGGTTCCACCACCACATGTTCGCCATCGCCGCCCTGCCGCAGACACTGGGCTTCGTGCAGATCCTGTGGGCGCGCTATCCTTTCGACCTGATCAACCGCCTCAAAGGCCGCGTCATCCGCGCCGCTGAAGAGCACGACCACATGCTCAGCGCAATCATCGCCCGCGACGCCGCCGCCGCGATGCTGGCGACGCGGCAGCATATCGAGGCGGGCTGGCTGGAATTGAGGGATTCGGCGGGGGTGGGGGGAAAGTGAAGAAATACTGTTTCACGCAGAGGCGCAGAGGCAGCAAAGGAGCAGAGATGAGGTGCCGCGCCGCAGGCGCTTCGCATCTGGGCCGATACGCACAGCTTGTCGGAAGCTGGGAGTTTGACTTCGCCAGCTGAATCGTCGCTTGCAAAATAATGCATTATCCAGCATCGGGCCTGCAACCGAAAGACTCGACCCCATCAGGCGCCCTCCCCCCGCGCCGCAGCAGGAGCATCACCCATGAGCACAGTCGAAGGCGAAGTCGGCGGGGCGCCGGCCGAGGGCAAGATCACTGCCGAAGCGATCAAGGCCGCCGAGAACATGGTCGGCATGCATCTGCGCCCCGAGGGACCATACCTGCAAGACGCCACCGAAGACACCATCCGCAACTTCTGCAACGGCATCGGCGATCTCAATCCGCTTTACCGCGACCTTGAACATGGCCGCCTGACCCGCCACGGCTCGATGCTCGCGCATCCCAACTTTCCGATGGCTTTCGGCTGGGTCCGCCGCACCCGCTGGGGCCTGCCGGGCGTCCACGGCTTCTATGCCGGCAACGACTGGGAAATGTACCGCCACGTCCGCCCCGGCGACCGCATCACCGCAATCGAGCGCGTCGTCGGCGTCGATGTCAAGGAGAGCAAGTTCTCGGGCACGCTGGTGCTGCAATATGTCGAGGCGAGCTATGCCAACCAGAACGGCGATCTGATCGCCCGCGCTCTCGGCACCTGCACCCGGCACGAGCGCAAGGCAGCGCGCGACACCGGCAAGTATGACGAGATCAAGACCCACGAATATTCCGCCGAGGACTTTGCCCGGATCGACGCTGCCATCCTGGGCGAGGAAAACAACATGCGGCTGGGCAACGTGCGCTACTGGGAAGAAGTCCAGGTAGGCGAGGCATTGCCAGAAATCGTGCGCGGGCCCTTGTCGCTGATGGACACCATGGGCTTCCTCGTCGGCTGCGGCCGCGGCCACACCCACGGGGTGATCTTCAAGAACGCGGTCAAGCACCCCGGCCATTTCTTCCGCAACCCGGAAGCGGGTGGTGGCATCGAGTATACCGGCATCGGCCACCACCGCGAATCGACCGCCAAGGAAGTCGGCGTGCCGGGGGTTTACGATTACGGCCCGCAACGGAGCGCGTGGATGGCCAGCCTGGTGACCAACTGGATGGGCGACGCCGGTTTCCTCAAGCGCATCCGCACCCAGATGCGCGGCTTCAACATCATGGGCGACTGCACCTGGGCGCGCGGCACGGTGACGCGCAAATATGTCAAGGACGGCCACGCGCTGGTCGATATCGAGATCAGGGGCGAAAACCAGCGCGGCGAGCTGACCACGCCGGGCATGGCGACAGTGGTGCTGCCCTCGCTCGATCCCAACACGGCGGCGTTTTTCGACGGGCGGAATTTGAACCTCGACCTGCCGGTGGTGCGTTGAGGGTGATTGTTCCAAATCCTCCTCGAGCTTGCTCGGGGAGGGGGGCTGTCGCCTATTCCATTCAGTGCCTGTGCCTCCCAGTCCCCCTCCCGCTTGCGGGAGGGGTTAGGGGTGGGCCTGTCGGACGAAATCGACGGTTTTGCGCCAAATTCAAACTCACCCACCCCCAACCCCTCCCGCAAGCGGGAGGGGGGAAGAAAGGGCGGTTCGGAGTATTCGATAGCCCTGCTCGGGGAGGATTGAGGTGAACGCCCCGCTCGCCGGCCTGCGTATCGTCGCCAATGCCACTGGCGTGGCGGCGACCTATGCGGCGCGGATGCTGGGGGCCTTGGGGGCGGAAGTCACCTTGCTGGAGGGGGCGGAGGGTTCGCCCCTGCGCAGGGAACCGCCGTTCCTGCCGGGTGGGACGAGCGCCCTCTTCGCTTATCTCGCCGCCGGAGCGAGCAGCCGTATCTGCGATCTTGACACAAGCGATGGCCTCGCCACCCTCACCGCACTGCTCAGCGAGTCCGACCTCTTCATCGACGATACCCCGTTGGCACTGCGCGAAAAACGCGGGCTGGACGAGGCCAGTATCGCCGCGCGCCATCCGCAGCTGATCCACGTCTCGGTGCTGCCCTTCGGCGCATACGGTCCCAAGGCGCATTGGCGGGCCGAGGAAATCAACCTCCAGCACGCCTCGGGCGAAGGCAATCTGCTGCCCAACGGCCTCTCCATCGAACTGTTCCCCGATCGGCCGCCGGTCAAGATCTTCGGCCATTTCGCCTCGCTGCAAGGCGGCATCGCCGCTGCGCTGGGGGCACTTTCGGCGCTGTGGGTGCGCGAAGAACTTGGCGGACAGTTCGTCGATGTGGCCAGCCAGGACTCGGCGCTGGCAGTGGGTGCCTTCGCCATCCAGCGGCTGGGCGACGGGTCGATCGAACACCGGGTGGAGCGCAGCTTCCGCTATGGCGGGGTGCTGCCCTGCGCCGACGGCTATGTCGAGCTGCTGACGCTGGAGCAGCGGCAGTGGCAGGGGCTGGTCAAGCTGCTCGGCAATCCCGAATGGGCGCTCGACCCGGCATTGGAAGATGCACTGGAGCGCAGCCGCCGGGGGCCGGAACTCAACCGCCACATCCGCGCCTGGGCGGCGGGGCGCAAGGTCGAGGACATCGTCCGCGACGGCCAGGCGCTGTCAGTGCCACTGGCGAAATACTACACCCCCGCCGAAGTTGTCCGCGATCCGCACGAACGGGTGCGCGGGCTGTTCCAGCCGGTGGAGGTGCCGGGCGCAGGCCTGCTCGACATGCTGGTCTCGCCCTTCCACTTCGACGGCGCGCCGCTGGCCATTGCTAAAAATCCTCCCTTTCTTCCCCCCTCCCGCTTGCGGGAGGGGTTGGGGGTGGGTGCGGCTGAATTTGGCGCGAAACCGTCGATTTCGTCCGACTGCCCCACCCCTGACCCCTCCCGCAAGCGGGAGGGGGACTGGGCTGCACAGGCACTGAAAGGATTATACGATACCCCTCCCCCAAAGGGGGAGGATATTGCCATGAAACCCCTTGCCGGCATCCGCATCGCCGATTTCACCGTGCACAACGCCGGGCCGTTCTGCACGCACCTGCTCAGCCAGCTTGGCGCAGAGGTCATCAAGATCGAAAGCGCGATGCGCCCCGACGCTTTCCGCAAGCCGCACCCGGTCTATGGCCGGACAGGTCCGGCGACCTTCGACCAGGTGGCCTCCAACAAGCTTTCGGTGCGGATAAACCTCAAGAAGGTGGAAGGCGTCGCGCTGGCCAGGCGGCTGGTGGCACTGTCGGACGTCGCCGCCGAAAGCTTCCGCCCCGGCGTGATCGGACGGCTGGGGCTGGGCTATGAGGAACTGCGCGGCGTGAAGCGGGACATCGTCATGCTCTGCGTGTCCTCCTCCGGGCAGAGCGGGCCGGATTCGCACTTTGCCGGCTATGCGCCGCTGTTCGGTGCCTGGGGCGGGCTTGGCGAGATGACCGGCTATGCCGACGGCCCGCCGGTCGAGATGCGCCACGTCATGGACCACACTGTCGGCATGAACGCCGCCGTCGCGTTGATGGCGGCGCTGCACCGGCGCAAGGCCACTGGACTCGGATCGCTGGTCGATGTCTCGGCGCGCGAGGTTTCCTCGTCTCTTCTTGGCGAGGCGCTGCTGATGGCCGCGGCGGGGATGGCGGTGCATCGCAGCGGCAACGATCACCCGCGCATGGATCCGCACGGGGTCTACCCGGCCAGGGGCGAGGACCGCTGGATTTCGATTGCGGTTGCCAATGACGAACAGCGCGCGGCGCTGGAAGCCTTGACTGGCGGCGAGTCACTTTCCGCATGGACCAACCAGCGCGATGCCAATGCCGCGGCCGAGCAATTGCAGGCGCTGGGCATCGCCGCGCATGCCAGCTGGACCACGCCCGAGGTGGCCGCAGACCCGCACCTGCGGGCGCGCAACTCCATCGTCGATGTGCAGGAGCCAGACGGCAAGACCCGCGCGGCGGTCGGCGTGCCGATGCGGCTGTCCAAGGGCGCGGACATCGGCATCGCGCTCGGTACGCCCGGACTCGGCGAGCATGAGGATTATGTCTATGGCGAGCTGCTGGGCATGGCGCGGGACGAGCGGCAGGCGCTGGAAGATCGCGAAGTGATTTATTGAGGTGTCTAACCTCTCCCCTTCAGGGGGGTATTGCAAATGCACTTCAACTCTCATTTTTCGTCACCCTGAACTTGTTTCAGGGCCCATTTCACCGCGCACACGAAGCTCTGATTTTCAAACATGACCTAACGGTTTGCGCCCTTATATGCTGGCTCCGTTCGTTAGGCCCGATGGGCCCTGAAACAAGTTCAGGGTGACGAAATTGGCTAGAATTGATCTGCATGCGATAGCCCCACCCCTGAAGGGGAGGGGAAAGGAGAAGATGGATATGACCACCCAGGCTCTCGGTTTCATCGGATTGGGCGTGATGGGCGGGCCGATGTGCCGCAATGTGGTGACCAGGCACGAGGGCCCGGTCCACGCCTTTGACATGAGCGAGGCCGCGCTTGACGATGTGGTTTCCGCCGGAGCGCGCCGCGCCGCCTCGCCCGCCGAAGTGGCGTCCAGTGCCGACATCGTATTCCTCTCACTCCCCGGCGGCACGCAGGTCGAGGCAGTGTGCCTGGGCAATGGCGGACTGGCCAGCGCCGCGCGGCCCGGGCTGACCATCATCGACCTCTCCACCACCGCCGTCGCGGATGCCCGCAACATCGCCGAGCAGCTGGGCAAAAAGAAGATCGCCTTCGTCGACGCTCCCGTTGCCCGCACCCGGCAGGCGGCCATCGACGGCACACTTTCAATCATGGTCGGGGCCACGCCAGAACTCTTCGCGCGGCTGGAGCCACTGATCCGCTATATGGCCAGCGATGTGACCCTGTGCGGCGGGACCGGCTGCGGGCAGGTGGTCAAGCTGATCAACAACACGCTGCTGTTCGAACACGTCGCCGCGCTGGCCGAAATGATGGTGGTGGCAGAGCGGGCCGGGGTTCCGGCGGAAAGGCTGATCGAAGCCATCTCGCTGGGCTCGGGTGACAGCTTTGCGCTGCGCAATCACGGGCTCAAGGCAATGGCTCCGCGCCTGTTTCCCGAAAAAGCCTTTCCATCGCCCTATGTGCTCAAGGATCTGGGCTATGCCATCGAGCTTGCCAGCCAGACGGGGGTTGATCCAAAGATGGCCGAACTCGCCCGCGGCTATTACCGGGCGGCTGTCGATGCCGGGATCGGGGAGAAGTACTTCCCGGCCATAATCGAACTGATCGGGAAGAGTGATATGCCATAACGAAAGCCCCTCCCCTGAAGAGGAGGGGGATTAGGGAGAAATTGGAATGAAACTCGAATTCCGCGAAATCACATCCGGCCTGCGCTTCCCTGAAGGCCCCATCGCCATGCCGGACGGGTCGGTGCTGGTGGTCGAGATCGAAGGCGCGCGGCTGATCCGCGTGTTGCCGGATGGCGAAAAGCAGGTGGTGGCGGAACTGGGCGGCGGACCCAACGGCGCGGCGATGGGTCCCGGCGGCAAAGTCTATGTCTGCAACAACGGCGGCTTCAACTGGGTGCATCATGACGATGGCTACCTGCGCCCGCACGGCCGCGCGGACAGTTACGTCAAGGGCGGCATCCAGCGCGTCGATCTGACCAGCGGCGGGGTCGAATGGCTCTATAGCCACTGCGACGGCAATCCGATCATGGGACCCAACGACATCGTCTTCGACAAGCACGGCGGCTTTTATTTCACAGATCACGGCAAGAGTTACGCCCGGCTGATGGACCGCGGCGCGCTGTTCTATGCGGCGGCGGACGGTTCCTTCATCCGCGAAGTCGCCTTTCCGCTGATCACCCCCAACGGCGTCGGCATTTCGCCCGATGGCAGCACGCTTTACGCCAGCGAAACCGAAACCGGACGGCTGTGGGCCTGGCCGATCGTCGCACCGGGTGAACTGGCCAAGGAGGCCTGGCCGTCGCCCCATGGCGGCAAGTTCATCGGCGGCCCGCAGGGCTATCAGCGCTTCGATTCCTTGGCGGTGGAAGCCAGCGGCAATGTCTGCGTGGCCTCGCTGGTCCACGGCGGGATCAGCGTGTTTGCGCCTTCGGGGGGACTGCTTGAGTTTTACGAAGCGCCCGAGCCCTATTGCACCAACATCGCTTTCGGAGGGCCGGACTTGCGCACCGCCTTCATCACGCTGTCGGGATACGGCCGGTTGGTCGCGGTCGAATGGCCGAGGCCGGGGTTGAAGCTGGAATATTGAGGCGAATAGTGACGCCCGATTGAGCGCACTGACATTACATTGAACCGCTCATGTCGAGCGAAGTCGAGACACGTCGCGCAATGTCAAACGTCGCGCTACGTCCCTCGACTTCGCTCGGGAT
Source organism: uncultured Alphaproteobacteria bacterium (assembly GCA_963791765.1). GTDB lineage: Bacteria > Pseudomonadota > Alphaproteobacteria > Sphingomonadales > Sphingomonadaceae > Novosphingobium. The sequence continues at coordinate 100,413 of CAWBTL010000001.1, read as the reverse complement.
GAGCGGAGTTGGTTGATTGCATTTGAAACGGAACTGCTAACCCAGCTTCGCCGCGTCCTTGCCGTCAAGCCGGTGGGTACAGCCCAGCGCCGCCGCATCGTCCTCAGCTGACAGCGCCGCCACCGTCCGCCAGCCCACCGCGCGCAGGCGGGCGGCGACTTCGCCGTCATGTCCGAGCGGCAGGAACAGCGTATCGCGCTGCGCCTCGGCCTCGCCCAGCGCATCGATCAAGGGATCGGGATAGAGCGAGAAGCCGATGGCCGGTTCGTCATTGCCGCCGCTTGGCCCCAGAATGCGGTAGGACCCGCCCCGCCCCAGCGCGCCGCGCATGCCCTCGGCATAGAGCGTGAAGCCCAGCCAGCTCTGATATTCGAAGCCGTGGCGCTCGGAGGGGTCAAGCGTCAGCCGCGCCGATCCGCCAACTCGCGCGGCGATCTCGCGCAGCGCCGCGATCCGGTCCGCCAGCGCCCCGCCTGCATCGACCGCCGCCAGCTTTTCGACCGCGCTTTCGAATGGCCCGGTGGCATAGAGCAGCGGCAGATAGGCCTCACCGCCTGCCGCGACCAGCCCGCCGGCATCCTTGGCGTCGAGCTCGCGGCGCACCGCCTCGATCCGCTCCTGTGGCAGCGGCAGCGCCTTTTCGGCGAGTTTGTCGACCAGGTCCGGCAGGGTGAAATCGACCGAAATCCCGCTCGCGCCAGCCGCCTGCAACGCTTCGATGGCCATGGCAACCAGTTCGCCCGCCGCCGCGACGCTATCATTGCCGATCAGTTCGGCACCCAGCTGCAGCCGCTCGCGGGTCGGGTCGAGCCCGTCGCCCTTGATAGTCACAACCTGCCCGGCGTAACATAGCCTGAGCGGCCGCGCCGCCTGGGAGAGGCCAGTGGCGGCGATGCGGCCGACCTGCACGGTAATATCCGAACGCAGCGCCAGCGTGCGCAGGCTCGCCGGATCGACAAAGCGGAACATGCGGCGCGGCTGCACCCCGGCCATGCGGCTGGCCAGCGACTTCTCGAATTCGATGCTCGGCGGCTGAACCCGGTCATAGCCGTGGCTGTCCATGACATCGAGCACCGCGCGGGTCACGCGTGCGGCAGCGGCGGCCGAAGGCGGCAGCCGGTCTTCAAGCCCCTCGGGCAACAGATCGCGGTCGGTGTCTTGCATGGTTTCCGGCCCTTAGCGGGGTGTTGCGCCTGTGTCGAACGTGGGTCAGTAAGGAAAGTAAGAAAAGATATTCGCACGCAAAGGCGCAGAGACGCAAAGGTGTTGTGCTTTGGGGCAAAGCCCCTGAAAAGTCACAAGGCAGCGTCAAGCGCAACCTTTGGATGCAGACTGCCTCCGGCACTTTACACAACCGCTTTGCGCCTTCGCGCCTTTGCGTGAAATATTTCTTCCTTCTACCTCAAAACGCCAACGCCTTCACCGTCTTCACCCCCGGCAGTTTCCGTGCCTTTTCCAGCACGTCCTGCGGTATCGGGCTATCCAGCGAGAGCAGCAGCACCGCTTCGCCCCCGGCCTCGCGGCGGCCGAGGTGGAAGGTGCCGATGTTGATGCCGGTCTCGCCCAGCAGGGTGCCGACCCGGCCGATGAAGCCCGGTGCGTCCTCGTTGACGATATACAGCATGTCGCCGGCGAGATCGGCCTCGATGCCGATACCGAATATCTCGACCAGGCGCGGCTGGGTGTTGCCGAACAGCGTGCCCGCAACCGAGCGGTCGCCCTGCGATGTCGCTACGGTGACTTGCACCAGCGTGTGATAGACGCCCTCGCGGTCATGCCGCACTTCGCGCACATCGAGCCCGCGCTCCTTGGCGAGGTAGGGCGCGTTGACCATGTTCACCGTGTCCGAATAGACCCGCATCAGCCCGGCGAGAACCGCGGCGCTGATCGGCTTGATATTGAGCTGCGCGGCAGCACCCTCAACCTCGATTGAGATCTTGTCGAGATTGTCATGTGCGAGCTGTCCCACGAGCGAACCCAGCCGCTCTGCCAGCGCCATGTAAGGCCGCAGTTTCGGAGCTTCCTCGGCCGAGAGCGAAGGCATGTTGAGCGCATTGGTGACGCCGCCGCTGACCAGATAGTCGGCCATCTGCTCGGCCACCTGCAGCGCAACATTGACCTGCGCCTCGTTGGTCGATGCGCCGAGATGCGGCGTGCAGATGAAGTTGGGTGTGCCGAACAGCGGCGATTCCTTCGCCGGTTCGCTGGCGAAAACATCGAGCGCCGCGCCGGCGACATGGCCGCTGTCGAGCGCGGCCTTGAGGGCCGCCTCGTCGATCAGTCCGCCGCGCGCGCAATTGACGATACGCACGCCCTGCTTGCACTTGGCGATGTTCTCCGCCGAAAGGATATTGCGGGTCTGGTTGGTCAACGGGGTGTGCAGGGTGATGAAATCCGCCTTGGCCAGCAGCGTATCGAGGTCCGCCTTCTCGACGCCCATTTCCACTGCCCGCTCAGGGGTGAGGAAGGGATCGAAGGCGACCACTTTCATCCTGAGGCCCAGCGCGCGGCTGGCGACGATCGAGCCAATATTGCCCGCGCCGATCAGGCCCAGTGTCTTGCCGGTGACTTCGACGCCCATGAAGCGGTTCTTCTCCCACTTGCCGGCCTGGGTGGAAAGGTCCGCCTCGGGCAGCTGCCGGGCCAGCGCGAAAATCAGCGCGATGGCGTGTTCGGCGGTGGTGATCGAATTGCCGAACGGGGTGTTCATCACCACCACGCCCTTGGCTGAAGCGGCCGGGATATCGACATTATCGACACCAATGCCGGCGCGGCCGATGACTTTGAGATTGGTCGCAGCATCAAGGATGGCCTTGGTCACTTTGGTCGAGCTGCGGATGGCGAGGCCATCGTAATCGCCGATCCGGGCGATCAGCTGTTCCGGGGTTTCGCCGGTGATCTCATCGACCTCGCAGCCACGCTCGCGGAAGATCGCGGCGGCGTTGGGGTCCATCTGGTCGGAAATGAGTACGCGGGGTTTGGTCATTGCAATCTCCCTCTCCCCTTCAGGGGAGAGAGCCGGGGAGAGGGGGACTCGCCCGGCCCTAGATGTTGAGGATTTCGGAGAGGTAGCCCCCTCTCCCAACCCTCTCCCCTGACGCGGAGAGGGCTATTTTCGGTCAGCCTTTGGTTGTCTCGTAAGCCCAGTCGAGCCACGGACCCAGCGCTTCCACATCGGCGGTATCCACCGTCGCGCCGCACCAGATGCGCAGGCCCGGCGGGGCATCGCGATAACCGGCGATGTCAAAGGCTGCGCCCTCTTTCTCGAGAGCGGCGGCGAAAGCCTTGATGAAGGCTTCGTCGGCCCCGGCGACGGTCAGGCAGACCGAAGTTTTCGAGCGCGTGCCATGATCGACCGCGAGATGGCCGAGCCAGTCGCGTTCCGCCACGATTTTGGCCAGCGCGTCGGAATTGGCGGTGCAGCGCGCCTTCAGCCCTTCGAGGCCGCCAACCGACTTTGCCCATTCCAGCGCGAAGATGGCGTCTTCCACAGCCAGCATCGACGGGGTGTTGATGGTCTCGCCCTTGAAAATGCCTTCGCTGAGCTTGCCCTTGGAGGTCAGGCGGAACACCTTGGGCAGCGGCCAGGCGGGGGTGTAGCTTTCCAGCCGTTCGACCGCGCGCGGACCCAGGATCAGCACCCCGTGTCCGCCCTCGCCGCCCAGCACTTTCTGCCAGGAGAAGGTGGCGACGTCGATCTTGTCCCAGGGAATGTCATAGGCGAACACCGCGCTGGTCGCGTCGGCGAAGCTGAGGCCCTGGCGGTCGGCCGGGATCCATTCGCCGTCGGGAACGCGCACGCCAGAGGTTGTGCCGTTCCAGGTGAACAGCACGTCGTCCGACCAGTCGACCTTGTCGAGATCGGGCAGCTGGCCATAATCGGCGCGCATCACGGTAGGTTCGAGGTGAAGCTGCTTGACCGCATCGGTCACCCAGCCTTCGCCGAAGCTTTCCCAGGCCAGCGCGGTAACGCCGCGTGCGCCCAGCATCGTCCACATCGCCATTTCGAAGGCGCCGGTGTCGGACCCGGGGACGATGCCGATACGGTGCGTATCGGGCAGTTGCAGCACTTCGCGCATCAGATCGAGGCAATATTGCAGGCGCGACTTGCCGATCTTCGCGCGGTGCGAACGGCCAAGGCATTCTGTTGCCAGCTTTTCGGGGGAATATCCGGGCGGCTTGGCGCAGGGGCCGGATGAGAAATACGGGCGCGCGGGTTTGCGCGCCGGGGTAATGACAGTCATTGTAGTCTCTCCTTACAGAGAGCACGCGCGGCGTTGGGACCGCGTGGCCCGGAGCCGCTCCTAGTGTTGCAGCGCAGCATGTCAAGCCATTAGGCTGACTGGCCCGCGAATGCTGCGGAAAATCCGTTCTATGCTGCAGTTCCGGCCCTGCAGCATTTCTGCGAACAAAACGGAATCGTATTATGGCTTAAGTGATTCATTTCAAACGTTTACTGCGCAGCAATTCAAATGGCTTGTAAAGTATTGAATCCGTAGTATCTTCGTCATGGGTCGCAAACCCAATATGGTAAAAATACCAGGAGGATGATAATGATAAGCAAGGTTGGAGGGCTGGCGCGCGCGCTGGCAATTCTATTGGCGCTGGTCGCCGCATTCGTTCAAATACCGGGCCTCAATGTGGCCCTTGTTCTGGTTGTGCTCGGACTGATCGGGGGACTTGCCTATGGCGAGGATTCTGCACTCAGACTGTTCCTGACTGTACTGGTGCTGTCCGCCATCGGCGGCGCGCTGGGCACCATCCCCGGGATTGGCGCACAGCTTGCCGCATTTGCCGGCGGAGTTGGCCTTGCCGCAGCCGGTGCTGCCGCAACCGTCGTTGCAACCCGCCTCTATGGCCTGGTCAAGGACGGGCTGTTGGGCCTCGCCGCCAAGTCATAAGCAAGAATGCCGGGGCTCTGCGGACCAGGTCCGCGGGGCCCCACTTGCCGGGCGGCTCCATGCGCGATCGGCTCACCGCAGCGTTAACTTTTTGGTAACCACCTTCGTACACCATTCCGGCATGCGAAGCCTGCTTGCCTTGCTGCCCCTGATGGCCACCCTCAGCGCCTGCATCGACATTCCGCAGTCGTCGCAAAACCCGAGCATGCGCCAACCGTCGATGCGCTGGCAGCCCCGCCCCGAAGCGCGCCAGTGCCTGGCCAGTCTTGGCGCGACGCAGGCCAATTTTACCCCGCTGCGCGACGAATATTTCGGCGCAGGCTGTTCCAACCTCAACACCGTCCGCCTTGAAGCACTTCGCAGCGACAGCAGCGCGCTGCGCCTGTCCAACCTGGGCCCGGTAACCTGCCCGCTGGCCAACAGCTTCGCTGGCTGGGCACGTTTCGGCGTTGACCGGGCGGCGCGGCAGATCCTGGGTAGTCCGCTGGTCAAGATCGAGACCATGGGCAGCTACAACTGCCGCAACGTCGCCGGATCGGGCAAGCGCTCCGCCCATGCCACCGCCAACGCCATCGACATCGCCGCTTTCGTACTCGAAGACGGCCGCCGGATCAGCGTGTTCAGCGACTGGAGCGAAGGCACCGCACCCGAACGCCAGTTCCTGCGCGTGGTCCACACCAGCGCCTGCAAGCGTTTCGGCACGGTGATCGGCCCGAACTACAACCCCACCCACCGCGACCATTTCCACGTCGAGGTGTCCGGACGCGGATACTGCCGCTGAAGCGCTGCCATAGACCGATCCGGTCGCGATCCGGGCGCGCAGGTCCTGTCGGGAACCAATCGCGCCGGCAAAGGTTATCATTTGCAGGAAACAAATGGAGCACAGGTTATGCCCGACTTTCGTACTGATGATGACCGTCCGGCCCCGGCCTATGGCGAACACCGCAAAGGCATGGGCGGCGCGCTCGGCCTCATCATACTCCTCGTCGTGGTTGTGATCGGAATCCTGTTCGCGACCGGCTTCTTCAGTGCCAACGTCACGAACGAAGGCGAATTGCCGGAGGTCAGCGTCGATGCCGGTTCACTGCCGGGAGTAGACGTCGATTCCAAGGAAGTCGTTGTCGGCACCAAGGAAACCACCGTCGAGGTGCCGACGATCGATACCCAGAAGGAAACGATCGACGTACCGGTGATCGGCGTCAAGGAAGGCGCGCAGGACTAACTGCTCGTTTGACGGGTTGATCGAGGGACCGGGTACAGCGCCCGGTCCCTCGATTGCGTCGGAGCGAACGGGAAAACTGGTTGTGCTGTGTTGACCGCATTGTGAACTGCCGGTCCGGTGTGTAACCGCAAGCCCGATGCGAATTCCGATGCCTTTGCCGAGCGGGTACGACAGTCGACCGTCGCTGCGCACCAGACTGACGGCATTGCTGCTGTCATCGGGCATCATTGCTCTGCTGCTGGCCATGCTGCTGGCGATGGGCATGCTCGTAAAGCAGCCGGGCGGCGCTGAAAGCAACCTCACGTCCGTGCACCTTACCGGCCCCAGTCCCGAAAAGCGCGACAAGTCCCGCGCCAGGGCTGCACCGAAAAAGAACCTGGCCGCGATCCAGCCACCCCGCCAGGTGCCATCGCCAATTCCCAGTCCCAAAGTACCGCCGCTGAAGCTGGTCAACGTGTCGCAAGCGGATTTTGCGGCGGCGGATATCTCGAAACTGCCCAGGCGTGCCGATAACGCCTCGGCAAGCATCGCTGCGGGCGGCAACAGCGCCTCGCCTTACGGACCCGGTGAGGGTCCGGGCGGGGCGCGGCTGTACAACGCCGAATGGCACCGTGAGCCGTCTGATGCCGAGCTGGCCGGATATCTCAAGTCGGGGGCGCCGCCCGGCAGTTGGGCGATGATCGCCTGCAAGACCATCGACCACTACCACGTGGAGGACTGCGTCCAGCTCGGCGAATCGCCTCCAGGTTCGGGACTTTCACGCGCGCTGCGTCAGGCGGCCTGGCAGTTCCTCATCCGCCCGCCGCGGATCGACGGCAAGCCGCAGATCGGCACCTGGGTGCGCATCCGCTTTGACTTCACCAAGCCGCCGGAGCCGGACGGCGGGTGAGGCATTGCCAGCGAATAGTTCGCGCTGCGGCTTGCCCATGGGGTTTTTGTCCTTCGCACTTTCAGTCGGCGAGGCCTGTGATGAAAGCTACGGCATTATTAAGCTCATTCAGGGCATGAGCCCCTATATTGCCGAAAACAGCCCCGCATTTGTCCCGGTAGGCCGTGAACATTTTGTCGGTCATGATCTGCGATGGTTTGGCCAGGCCATTTTCCGCAGTGACCGGTAGATCGACCCGAAAGCTCCATGGCCCACTAAGGTCGCTGGTAATCATGCAGACAATTACCGTGTCGATAGCGGCAGCGCTGTCCGTTTGGATGACAACCCCTGGACGCGGCTTGCCATGATCGCCCGGAATCGCGACTGGGAGCAAATCGCCGCGTTTCAATAGGGTGGAATATTCTTCAGCACCTCGGCCATATGGCCTTCGATGAATTCCATCGCTTCGCGTTCTTCAACGGATGTGCGCTGATACTCTGCAAAGCGCTCCATTTGAGCCTTGAACTCTGCGCTCTTTGTATCTGGAAGCCACAAACGCACTTCCTTCAGCCCCGCCGCCTTCTTGCGCGCGCGGTAGCGGCGGAACTTGTCCTGATGGCCAGGCGTTTCGGCGTTCATCGGCGGAGGGTAGCGCGCTACCCTCCGCGCGTCAATCAAAACGGCAGATTATACAGCTTCACCGCATTGTCCTGCAGCACCTTCTTCTGCACCTCGCGGCTGTATCCGCCCAGCGTATCGACGAGGTGCGCCTGCACGCCAGGATAGAGCGAAGTCGGGTGCGGGAAATCGGTTTCGAACAGGCAATTGTCGACGCCGATGGTCTCCAGCAGCAGCTTCGGCGCGACTTTCTCGAACCAGAATGTGCAATAGAAGTGATCGCGGAAATACTGCCACGGGCGGCGGCTGAGTTCCCTGGCCTTGGAGGCCAGCATCTCGTCGAACTGGTGCTCCAGCGCCTCGACCGCGAAGGGCACCCAGCCCATGCCGCTTTCGATCAGCCCGATCTTGAGCCCGGGGTGGCGATCAAGCCGGCCGGAAACCATCCAGTTGCCCAGCGTGGCGGCATTGCCGATCGAGAACATCGTCGCCACCACCGCCAGCGTCTGTTCGAAGGCGAAGCCGTCCCAGGTCAGCGTGTTGGGATCGATCGCGGCATTGAGGTGGAAATTTAGCGGCGTTCCGGATGCGTCGCACATTTCGAGGAACGGGGTCCAGTAGTCGCTCATGAAGCTGGGCACGCCGACGCGCTCGGGCGTATCGGGCAGCACGAAGCCCTTGAGCCCCATGTCGATGCAGCGCCGCGCTTCCTTTTCGAGTTCCTGCTGATCCCAGAACGGCAGATGCGCCATGTTGAAGATGCGCTGGCCCGAGACCTGCTGATATTCCGCCGAGGCATCGTTGTAGATCCGGATGATCGCCAGTGCGAGTTCGGGATCGCCCAGGCTCATCAGCGAGCCGGCCTGGGTCACGCCCGAATTTTGGTAGCCGATCTGGGCATAGACCCCCATGTCGTCCATCGCCTGCAGGCGCGGAGCGATAAGATGGCCGCCGGGATGGGCATCTTCATGCTTGCGGAAGGCGAGGCGGCCGAGCAGCTTGTTGTTGTCCTTGCGGATGACATTGCCGCCCATCGAGCCGAAATCGCGATCACCCACGAACCATTTGTCGAGCCCGTCGATCCGCTCCACCCGCGGCATCTTCGCCTTCATCGCCGCGGTCGCGCGGCTGGTGAACAGGTTGGGCGCTTCGGTGATATGGGTGTCGCAATCGACGATCTTGATGCCCGCAAACATCGGATCGACCCCGCCCGACTGGGTGGAATAATCGACCTCGCGGATGATCCCGCCGTCGGTGTAACCCTCGGCGGACCAGTATTTCCTGGCGGCAGCGGCCATTTCTTTGGGGTCAGCGTCGGCCATGGCAATTCTCTCGATATGGAAGTTGATGCACCATGATCGCACCCGGCACTGCAAAGTTCAATCGCGCCGGGCATTGAGCGCCGGGACGATTACGAAAGTCAGCCGCCGGAGCGGTGCCTCACCCCGGCGTAAATTCGATCGGCAGGCCCTTGAGCCCCCAGGTGCCGTAAAACGGCCGCCAGCCATAGTCGCCGGCCAGCTTCGGTGTCTGCATGCGGCGGGCGATCTGGTGGATGGCTTCCTGCAACTGGGCGCGGGCGATGTACTGGCCAAGGCACATATGCTTGCCGAGGCCAAAGGCTATATGGCGCTTTGCCGGATCGACCACCCGCTCCGGATTAAACACATCGGCATCGGCAAAGGACAGCGGATCGCGGCCCGACACGCTCAGCGGGAAGAACAGCAGGGTATCCTTGGGCAGCAGCACGTCGCGATAAACGAAGTCCTTGTCGACAAAGCGGAAGGTCGTGCCCGGATTGAAGAAGCGCAGCGCCTCTTCGACCACCTTGCGGCAATAGTCGTGATCGTCGGCGCAGCGCTGATAGATTTCGGGGTAATCGAGCAGCGTGCGCATGGTGAAGGTCAGCACGTTTTTCGAAGTGTCGTAGCCGGCGATGAAGAAGAACATGATCAGATCGACCAGCTGGCGATGGGCAATGCCGCCGCCGTCACCGGCGTGGAGCATCATTTCGAGCAGATCCTCGGCCCCGTCGCCTCGCGGACTGGCGCGGCGATCGGCGATGGTCTTCTCGACAAAGGCCTCCAGCCGCACCAGCCCCTGATTGATGCGCGGCAGGCGTTCCTTCTGCATGCTGGTGGCGAGGCCGATCGCCTCCAGGTCCTCGCGCAGATCGGGTATCGCCTCGGCCGGTGCGCCGACCAGCCCGAACATCACCGAAATCGGGAAGTGCGAGGCGAACAGTTCGAAATCGATATTGCCCTTCGGTGCCCATTCGTCGAGCAGCGCCGCGATGGTCGATTGCATCATCGGGCGCAGCTGGTTGGCGAAGCGCGGGGTGAATTTGGCGGCGAAAGTGTCGCGGATGACCTTGTGCTGGTCAGCGGGCATGGCGATCAGCTGCTCGTTGAAAAAGCGGCCCCACGGCGTGCCGCCTGCTCCCAACTGTTCGATAATCCCGTCGAAAGCGGCGCGCAGCTTGTCATCCATGCGGTGAATTTCGTTCATCGCCGAATATTCATGCACGACATGCCCCGCCGGCGAGGTCGCCAGCCAGGGATGCTGCTTCCGCGCCTCGGCGAAGAAACGATAGGGATTTTCCGAGAAGGCGGGATCGTCCATCGGCAGGTGCGGAAGATCAAGCTCGGCCAGGGTGTGAACGGCTGTCTGCATGGCGGCATCCTTTCCCGCTGTGGCTTGCGCCGCAGAGGTCCCGCCTGCTTGCGGGATTGAGAGGATTGCAATGTGCCGCAGACGGCGCGGTGCAGGAAGCGGAAAGTTGCAGCGGCACCCCGGCGTTCAGCGCAGGGGCGTTCCGCGCCGGGCAGTTTGTATCAGGCAATCAAGCCAGAGCCGCCCGCCCGCCACATATCGAGGCCAAAATCGGTCAATACGATCGACGTGCCGTTGCTCAGACCAAGCAGGGTGTCCATCGCGGCCCCGCCCTCCAGATTTACCGCTGTCGCTGAGGTAACCTTGAGCCCATCGAGCAGCTGGATTCGGTCGTTGCGCTGAAAGTCGGTTATGACGTCACGGTCGGAGCCGAGGAAGCCTCCGGCGAACACGAACCTGTCTTCCCCCTGACCGCCGGTCAGAATATCGTTTCCGCGGTCTCCCCACAGCAGATCGTCACCACGGCCCCCGTCGAGCCGGTCATTTCCGTTGCCGCCGTAGAGCCGGTCGTCGCCCCGTCCCCCTTCGAGATGATCGCTTCCGTTGCCCCCGTAGAGCCGGTCATCGCCATTCTCTCCCAGAAGCCTGTCTGCGCCGTCACCGCCCCAGACCCGATCCGATCCGTTGCCACCATAAACGGTGTCGTCGCCGGACGAGGTGTCGCGACGAACGTTCGATCCGGTGGTGATTTTATCGCCGTGATTCCCTCCGAAAATTATTCGGCCATCGGCCTGACCGGTAATGGTCATATCGACGATCGCCGTCGAAGTGACACCGGCTCTGTCCGTAACGGTGTAGGTAAAACTGTCCTGAGTGGTGGCCCCTGCCGCCAATGCATCGAACCGATCGGCATTGGCGGTATAGGTAACGGTCCTGGCTGCCGCATCGAATGTAACTGTCCCATCGCCAGCCTGCACCGAAGTGATTTTAAGCACATCGCCGGTGTCGGGATCCAGGTCGTTGGCGAAAAGTTCCGACCAATCAAACACCCGCGACATATTTTCACCGACTGACCCGCTATCGCCGCGTGCGACGGGCGCGTCATTGGCACCGTGGACAGTGATGGCGAGGGTGGTGCTGGAGCTGCCCCCGGCGCTGTCCCGGACGGTATAGGTAAACGAGTTCGATCAGCGTGTCGGCGTAAGCGCCCAGGGCGTTAACCGCCGGATTTTCGTCATTAACGACATAGCCATAGCTGCCATCGGCGTTGAGCGTCAGCGTGCCATAGTCGCCCGCAAGCGATGCGCCGACCACGCCCGTGGCCGCGCCATGCGCCACGGCCGAGACGCTCTTGTTGGCGGGATTGCCGACCTCGACGTCGTTGCCAAGGACGTTGCCCGATGCTGCCGCACCCGCCTGGGTGCCAGCCTCGGTCGCCGAGCCGCTGTCTTGCGCCGCAACAGGCGCAACATTGGTGACGTTGACCTGAAAGTTGCTGTGGCTGCTGACCGTGCCATCGCTGGCGACCACGGTAAGCGTGTAGCTGCCGGTGGTCTCGTAATCGAGCTGCGCGGCCAGCGTCACCACGCCGCTCGCGGCATCGATGGCGAAGGGGCCTTCGATCAGCTTGGGCTGTCCGCTGCCATCCAGACCGAAGCTGTAGGTGACGGTGTCACCATCGACATCGACCGACGCAGCGGTAAGGCCAATGGCGCTGCCCACTGCCAGATCCTCGGCGATCGTCGCATTGGCACCGCCGGTGTCGCCGCTGCCGTCAGCATCGGCGGGAGCATCCGGCGCGTCATTGGCGCCATGGACGGTGATGGCGAGGGTGGTGCTGGATCTGCCCCCGGCGCTGTCCTGGACGGTATAGGTAAACGAGTCGATCAGCGTGTCGGCGTAAGCGCCCAGGGCGTTAACCGCCGGATTTGCGTCATTAACGACATAGCCATAGCTGCCATCGGCGTTGAGCGTCAGCGTGCCATAGTCGCCCGCAAGCGATGCGCCGACCACGCCCGGGGCCGCGCCATGCGCCACGGCCGAGACGCTCTTGTTGGCGGGATTGCCGACCTCGACGTCGTTGCCAAGGACGTTGCCCGATGCTGCCGCACCCGCCTGGGTGCCAGCCTCGGTCGCCGAGCCGCTGTCTTGCGCGGCAGTCGGTGCGACATTGGTGACGTTGACCTGAAAGTTGCTGTGGCTGCTGACCGTGCCATCGCTGGCGACCACGGTCAGCGTGTAGCTGCCGGTGGTCTCGTAATCGAGCTGCGCGGCCAGCGTCACCACGCCGCTCGCGGCATCGATGGCGAAGGGGCCTTCGTTCAGCTTGGACTGTCCATTGCCGTCCAGACCGAAGCTGTAGGTGACGGTGTCGCCATCGACATCGACCGACGCAGCGGTAAGGCCGATGGCGCTGCCCACTGCCAGATCCTCGGCGATGGTAGCATTGGCACCGCCGGTGTCGCCGCTGCCGTCAGCATCGACGGGCAGGCCCGGTGCAGTATTGGCCGCGCCGTAGGTCAGGCGCATGGCGATGTCGCCCCAGGACCTCGTCGCGCCGTTGGCCGGTTCGGCCGACCATGCGCGGTTGAAGATGGTGGCGGTATCCTGATCGGTTACGGGATTGTTGCGATAGACAAAGAAACCGGCGTCGTTCGTGGGTTTCACGGCGAAGCGAATGGAGCCCATCTCATCGTCGTTACCGGCATTGGCGTTGAACAGAATGACATACATTTCGCCCGGATTCAGGACGATGCCGTTGGTATTGACCGAAATCAATGACCAGACGCTGTCGGTGTCGGCTACTTCCCTGATCAGCGGGCTTTCGTATATGACCGCGTTGGGATGAAATCCCAGACTGTCATACCGGACGGTTGCGACCATCACGCTGAAGGTCGTCGCAATGCCGACCGTAGAAGCATCGATGGCGAACTCGACCGTTGTCAGTCTTGACGACGTGGCCACGAAGGTCTGTCCGTAAAAGCCGGATTCATCGACGAGATACCGGACGTCGCGCGTCGTCGCACCGAGTGTCAGGGCAGAGAGTGTGTCGAATTCGATTGCCATTGCTTGCCCCCGGCCCGTTACGGACCACAGTGTTGCGTCGGAGCGATCCTATGACGTGCAATGGTTGGGAGTTTGGTACCCTAGAAAGATAATGCTGAAAAAATATTCAGTGAAAACAAAGTCAATTAACAAATATTCACCATAAATCATGCAGTTGCACCAGGCCCCCGTCGCCCGGTCTCGTCATCCCGGGGAAGGCCGAAGCCCAGCCCCCTCACCCGGCAACGCCTGGCTCGCCCTGATCGAAGCTGTACGTGGGCAGCGACAGGAAGGCCTTTTTCAGTGCTTCGCCCCAGCCATTGGAAATCGAGCGGAAATAGGGGTCATCGCCGGTTATGCGGCGGGTGTGCAGCGGCGCAAAGCCGCCGCGTTCGATGACCAGCAGATCGAGCGGCAGGCCGACCGAAAGATTGGCCTTGAGCGTCGAATCAAAGCTCACCATCAGCAGCTTGACCGCATCCTCGAAGCTCATCGCCGGATCATAGCCGCGCAGGATGATCGGGCGGCCGTACTTGGTCTCGCCGATCTGGAAGAACGGCGTATCGAAGCTCGCCTCGATGAAGTTGCCCTCAGGATAGATCAGGAACAGCCGCGGCTCCATGCCTTTGATCTGGCCGGCAAGGATGATCGACGCGAAGAATTTGCCAGAGCCGACCTGGCCGCTTTCCTGGTTCTGCGCCTCGATCGTGTCGTTGAGCAGCTTGCCGACCAGCGTCGCCACCTGGAACATGGTCGGCGCTTCCAGCAGTGAATTGTGCCGTTCCGGCGGGGCCTTGGTGCGTTCCTCCAGCTGGCTGACGACCGACTGGGTTGTGCCAAGGTTGCCCGAGGTCATCAGCGCGACGATACGCTCCCCAGGGACCGACCACTGGTGCATCTTGCGAAAGGTGGAGATATTGTCGACGCCCGAATTGGTGCGGGTGTCGCTCATCATCACCAGCCCCTTGTCGAGCATCATTCCAACACAATAGGTCACGCCATTTTCCCTCGGTAAGGCGCCTACTGTTCGGACAATTGCTGTTCGACTGCAAGGCTAACCGCAAGCGCGCTGTCCCCCGGTCCCCAGGAAATGCCCGTCACCGGCGCCGCCTCGCGGTAATCACAGCCGGTTGCGACGCGGACATAGCGCGAGTCCGGGCTGATGCCGTTCGATACATCGAAGCCGACCCAGCCCAGTCGCTCAACATGGGCTTCGGCCCAGCCGTGGCCGGCCTCCTGGTCGATCCGGTCGTTCATCATCAGATAGCCGCTGACATAGCGCGCCGGTATGCCAAGCGCGCGGGCGCAGCCGATGAAGATATGCGCATGATCCTGGCACACCCCCCTGCCCGCAGCCATCGCCTCTTCGGCGGGGGTATCGACGAGGGTATGGCCGATCTCGTAACTGACTGCCGCCAGCACAGCGCGCGACAGGGCGTGCAGCTTGTCGAGCGGCGCGACCCCGTTTACCTCCAGCCCCGCCACCAGCGCGCGCATTCTGGCGCCGGGCCGGGTCAGCCTGGTCTGGTCGAGAAATGCCCACAGCGGCATATGCCCGGTGTGATGGCCAAGCATGCCGGCATTGTCCGAGGTTTCGATCAGCCCGGTGCAGCTGATGATTACCGCCAGCGTCCCCGGCAGAACCGAAACCAGCACCGTGCGATTGTGGTGGTGATCGTCGTATTCAGCCTCGTGCCGCACGCCTTCGAGATGCATCTGCCAGTCCAGCACCTGCTGGCCATGCGTGGATTTGGGCTTGAGCCGCAGCCGTTGCAAGCCATGCGTGACCGGCTGGCTGAAGGCATAGGAGGTGGTGTGGCGGATCGCGAGGCGCATCAGGCAGTGAACCTGTAGTCGGCGGCGATCGTGTCGGCGATCTTGCGGATGCCGGCGATGAAACTGACGATGAATTCGTGCAGGCCGTGGTCGAAGATTTCCGCGATACCAGTATGGTGCAGCCGCGATCCGGCATCGCGCAACATCTCGTTCGAGGCGCTCTCATGGCCATATTCGCGCGCCAGGCTGGCCATGTTGCTACGCAGCTTGTCGTAGCAATAGGCCAGGCTGCGCGGGAAGCGGCCATCGAGGATCAGGAACTGGGCAATGCCGCGCGGGTCCATCGCCCCGGCGTGAAGCCAGCGATAGGCGCGCTCGCCCGAAACCGAGCGCAACACCATCTCCCACTGCGCATTGTCGAGTGTCGATCCGACCCAGCCGACCGATGGCAGCAGCAGGTAATATTTGACGTCGAGGATACGCGCGGTGTTGTCGGCGCGTTCGAGGAAGGTGCCGATGCGGGCGAAATTGAATATCTCGTTGCGCAGCATGGTGCCTTCCATCGCCCCGCACACCAGTGTCGACTGGCGGCGGACGGCGGCCAGCACTTCGCCCAGATTGTCGGCCCTGACCGGACGCGCCATTATCTCGCGAAGGATCATCCAGCTCTCATTGGTCGCTTCCCACACTTCGCGGGTGATTGCGGTGCGCACTGCCCGGGCGTTGGTACGGGCGTTTTCTATCATGTTGAGCACACTGTCTGGATTGCCGCGATCGCGCAGGATGTAGTTGGTGACCAGCGGGCCGGTGAATTCTTCGTGCTGCGCGCTGTAGGCCTCAACCTTGCCGGTGGTGATCAGCACCGACCGCCATTCTTCGCGCGCGGCGCTGCGATCGCGGGTCAGCGCCATGCGGAACCCGGCATCGAGCAGCCGCGCGGTGTTCTCCGCCCGCTCGAGATAGCGGGACATCCAGAAGATGCCGTTGGCGGTGCGCCCTAGCATGATCGCTTCCCCGCCATCAGTCTTCCAGCACCCAGCTGTCCTTGGTGCCACCGCCCTGCGAGGAATTGACCACCAGCGAACCCTTTTTCAGCGCCACCCGGGTCAGTCCGCCCGGAGTAATATCGACACCCTTGGGCGAAACCAGCACGAAGGGCCGCAAATCGACATGGCGCGGGGCAAGGCCAGCGCGGGTGAAAATCGGCACGGTCGATAGCGCAAGTGTCGGCTGGGCGATGTAATTGGCAGGCCTCGCGCGCAGTTTGCGCTCAAAGGCGGCGATTTCGGCCTTGGAGGATGTCGGCCCGATCAGCATGCCATAGCCGCCCGAACCGTGCACTTCCTTGACCACCAGCTCCCTGAGATTGTCGAGCACATAGCGCAGCGCCTCGGGTTCGGCGCAGCGCCAGGTCGGCACATTGGCCAGGATCGGCTTCTCGCCGGTGTAGAATTCGACGATCTCTGGCATGAAACTGTAGATCGCCTTGTCGTCGGCGATGCCGGTGCCGGGGGCATTGGCGATGGTAACGCCGCCGGCGCGGTAGATGTCCATGATCCCCGATACGCCCAGCACGCTGGCCGGGTTGAAGCTCAGCGGATCGAGGAAATCGTCGTCCACCCGGCGGTAGAGCACGTCGATCGGCTCGAAGCCGCGCGTCGTGCGCATGGCGATGCGGCCGTTGTCGATGCGCAGATCGCTGCCTTCGACCAGTTCCGCGCCCATCTGGTCGGCAAGGAAGGCGTGCTCGAAATAGGCGGAATTGTAGATGCCCGGGGTCAGCACCGCGACCACCGGGCGATCGTTGCCGTTGGCACCGGCGCAGTCGGGCGCGCAGGCGGCGAGGCTGCGGGCGAGGCGGCGCGGATAGTCCGACACCGGCGCGCACCCTGACCTGGGTGAACAGCTCGGGGAACATCGCCATCATCGTCTCGCGGTTTTCGAGCATGTAGGAAACACCGCTGGGGGTGCGGGCATTATCCTCGAGCACCATGAATTCGTCTGGCCCGGTGCGCACCAGATCGATGCCGACAATATGGGTATAGACCCCGCCCGGCGGCGTGAACCCGGCCATCTGCGGCAGATAGGCGGCGTTGCCCTGCAACAGCCGCTGCGGCAACCGGCCGGAGCGGACGATCTCCTGGCGGTGATAGATATCATGCAGGAAAGCATTGAGCGCGCGCACCCGCTGCTCGATCCCGCGCGAAACCTTGCGCCACTCAGCGGCAGTTATGATCCTGGGGATGGTATCGAACGGGATCAGCCGTTCCTCGCCCGCATCGTCGCCGTAGACATTGAAGGTAATGCCGGTGCGGCGAAAGAACCGCTCCGCCTCGATATCCTGGCGTCGCAGCCAGGCCGGATCCTGGGCATCGTACCATTCGCGAAATCCGGCATAGGCAGGCCGCACCCCGCCGCTGGCATCGAACATCTCGTCATAGATCGCGGCGGTATCCGTCGGCATGGCGACTCCCTGCAGAGACCAGTGTTGCCCGACACCGCGGCGATTGCCAAGCCCCCATGCTGCAACTGCGAAAGGAAGATTTTGCTGCGGCAATGGCTAGGCCGCCGGGCGCGAGGCGCTCACATTCAGATTGCACCTGGCGCGATGCAATCTATACCCGGCGCGTGAGACCCGCAGCATGCGTTGCAGCTTCCCAGCCCAGGCGGCGTCACGTGCGATTTTCTGTTGGGCGATATTGGAGTGACGGCGGTATGCTGACCAAGGGCGATGATTTTCCGATCCATCAAACCCCTGATCCGATCGCCTTTTCCGGCACCGATCGCAATTTCTACGATCGCTATTTCTTCAACGGCTACACCACCGACGGCGAGGTCTTTTTTGGCGCGGCGCACGGAGTCTATCCGCAGCTCAATATCATGGACGCGGCCTTTTCGGTGCGGATCGGCGATGTCCAGCATAACCTGCACGCATCCCGCCATTTGCACATGGAACGGATGGATACGCAGGTCGGGCCGATCCGGGTCGAAGTGGTCGAGCCGTTGCAGCAGCTTCGCGTGGTGGTCGAAGACAACGAACACGGCATCTGCGCCAACCTCACCATCAGCGGCCGCCATTTCCCGATTGAGGAGCCGCGCACCACCCGACGCAATGGCCCGCGCATCGTTCAGGACGTGACCCGCCTCACCCAGCTTGGCCGGTGGTCGGGCTGGCTGCGCGCGGGCGGGCGCGAAATCCGGCTGGACCCGGCGACCTCGCCGGGCACCCGCGACCGTTCGTGGGGAGTGCGGCAAGTCGGCATGCGTGACCCGCAGCCTCCGGCCACCCCGCAGGAATTCCAGGTGTGGTGGTACTGGCTGCCGGCTCATTTCGAGGATCGCATCATCCATTTCTACATCAACGAGGATGGTGAGGGCCGGCCGTGGAATGCCGCGATGATCGTCATCCATGACAGCGGCGCCATCGAGCATCTCCAGGGTGCCCGACTGGCGGTCGAATTCACCCCCGGCACCCGCTTTCCCTCGGGCGGCGTGGTGACGGCGCGGGACGAAAAGGGCGGCGAATACCGCATCGAAGTCGGGGTCGGCTCGCGTTTCTTCATGACCGGGCTTGGCTATATGAACCCGGATTGGACGCACGGGCTGAACAAGGGGCCGCTGGCGGTCGGCTATGACGAAATCGTCACCAGTGCGGTGGTGAAGCACGAGGCCCCCTATCAGCATGTCCAGGCCTTTGCGCCGCTGCGCATGACCTTGCCGGATGGCACCGTGATGAGCGGCCATGGCTGCTTTGAATCACTCGTCATGGGCCGCCATGAGCCCAGCGGGCTGACCAGCATGTTCGACGTGCCATGACCACTCCAAGCACTGCGACCAGCGCTGTGGAAGCGCAGGTGGCTGCCTATCTGATGAACCGCCTGCCCGCTGCCAGCGGCCTCGCCATCACCGATTTCGTGCGTATCGCGGGTGGTGCCAGCCAGGAAATGTTTCGCTTCCGCGCCAGCTGGAGCGAAGACGGCAAGCCCATCGATCGCCGGATGATCCTGCGGCGCGAGCCTGTGGGTGGTCTGGTGGATGCCGGGCGCGACCTAGAATTCAAAGTCTATCGCGCCCTTGCCGGCAGCAGCCTGCCGGTGCCGACCGCGCATTTCATGGAACTGGACGGGAAGTGGCTGGACCGTCCGTTCTTCATCATGGACATGGTCGCCGGAAAGCCGGCACATCCCTATGTTCCGGGGGATCCATACGAAGGCCACGGAGATAAGGTCGCCCGGCAGTTCTGGCATCACCTGGGCACGCTGGCGGCGCTGGATCACCGCGAACTGGGCCTGCAATCCTTGCGCGGCGGCGAGGCAGCGGGCCATTTCTGGGCAAGCGAACTGGATTACTGGCAAGCCCGGCTCGACGAGAACGAGCTGGTCGCCGAGCCGGTGGTGCGCGGTGCATTGCGGCATTTGCGGAAAGGTCCGCCGCCGGAACCGGCCAAACCGGCGTTGGTTCACGGCGATTACCGCGCCGGCAACTTCCTGTTCACTCCCGAAGATGGCCGGATCAGCGCGATCCTCGATTGGGAGATGTGTCATATCGGCGATCCGCTGGAGGACGTGGCCTGGGCTATCGACCCGATGTGGCCGATGACCCGGCACCTGCCGCTGGAAGAAGGGCTGGCCATCTGGTCCGCCGCCAGCGGCATGGCGGTCGATGCACCGGCGCTCGACTGGTGGCGGCTGTTCACCGCGATCAAGGCCAGCGTCCTGTGGCTGACTGCCGCCAGAAGCTTTGCCGAGGGCCGCAGCAAGGATATGGTGCTGGCGATGTCCGGGGTGAACGGCGGGCATATTCACCGCAGCGAGATGCTCAGGTTGATGGAAGCGCGGGGAGCCATGGCATGAGCCTTTCGCCCGAACTGTGCCTGCGCGGTGTGCTCGAAACGCTGCAGAACCGGATCTTGCCGGCGCTGACCGACAGTTTCATCGTCGAGGATGCCCGGCTGGCAGGCCTGGTGCTCACCATCGTCACCAACGGCATCGACGATGCCGCCGCCATCCGCATCGCCGAGAACGCCGCCCTGCGCGAGCTGTTTCGCGATGCGGCGGGCGTGGTCGCCGATGCCGGGCTGGCCGGGAAACTGGAAGTGGCCGCAAGCGCCGAAGGCTCGGGCTACAAATTAAGCGAACTGGATGCGGACAACAGCCACTTGCGGAGCCTGCTGGTCGATCTGCACGTGGCCGTCGAGGATCAGCCTGGCGACACGGCACGCGCGATCGACAGCCGGATCTGGCGCACGCTCAAACAGTTCGAGGCCGCCCGCGCCCCACGCCGCTGAGCGGCTCGCTGGCAGGGCCGATCAGTCAAATTGGCGCGCGCTTAAAGCGAACTGCCCCTTCATCTGCCTTGCTCCCTCGCCCAGTCCGCAACGCAAAACAGCCGCCGGCGAGGGTGACCTCGCCAGCGGCTATTGTTGGTTCGCGCGCTGAAGCTTTAGCGTGAACCGAGAGCGTAACGCAGGGTCACGCCGACTTCGCGGGGTCGCGAAGTGCGGACCACGTCGTAGCCAGGATTTGCCTGATACAGGAAGTAGGTCGAATTGATCGTCGCAACGCGTGCCAGTTCCACCTGCTTGTCAAACACGTTCTTGGCATAGACACCCAGTTCCCAGGCGCTGTCACCCCCGTTCAGGCCGGCAAACAGATCGACAACGGCATAGGACGGGGTGCTCTTGAAGGTGTTGCCCGTCTTGAAATTGCCGAAGTTGGGGTTCTTGCCCTGAAGATTGACGTTGAACCGGAAATAGCCGCCGATTGAATCGGTGAATGGCATTTCATAGCCGCCGTTGAACGTAGCCTGGAACGGGGCCTGCGTGTTCAGCACCTGACCCTTTGGCGAGGCACAGAGGTTGATCGGGTTGCCCGCATTGATCGGACGCGTGGCGTCGTTGCAGGGAATATTTCCACCCTGCGATTTGATCTTCGAGTAGCTCAGATTGACGCCAAGATTCAGACCGTCGGTTGGTTTGGCAGCGATCTCCAGCTCGAAACCGCGAACCCGGGCGTCGATATTGCTATAGAATGCGAGGCTGGTCTGCGCCGTGCTTCCGCTTGTGGTGTTGAAATATTGCACGCCCTCGAATGTCGTCAGCTGATTCTTATAATCGAGCTGGAAGACAGCGGCATTGACCCGCAGCCAATTCGCGAAACTGGTTTTCACGCCGATTTCATAGCTCTTTGCTGTTTCCGGCTTCGGTGTCACCAGATTGGCAGGCAGGCCGGGATTGTTGATTGCCGGCAGGCCGGTGCGGAAAGAGCTTCCGGTTGTCGCATAGACCATCAGATCATCGGTGAATTTGTGCGACAGCGAGAAGTTATAGAGCGCATCGGTATATTTGTCGTTGTTGACCTGGCCCGGACGGGGTCCGGCGGGAATCGAAACATCGCAGAAGCCCGGATAGAAGCTGGGAAGCCCGCCCGGGATAAGCGCGCAATTGCCTCCCACTGCAGCCGCCGGAGCCACAATGGCGCGCGCGGCAGTGGTGTTGATCGCCAGGGTAACCGGAACCCGGTCACGCACGATCGCCAGACCACCGCTCAGCTCGGTCCGGTCGGTAATGTGGAAGCGGACGTTGCCATAGAAGCTGTCGAAAACCTGGCCGATCTTGATATTGGTATTGCTGTTCAGGACATAGCGCGTATCCGGCGATGTCACCACACCGGGAGGCGTGGGGGGAGAGCCGAAGGCACCGCCCATCGTGCCGGGGAGGGCATAGACCGGCGAGCCGAACAGGATGCCGTCGCCGCCCGAATGCTTCGAATACCAGCCGATATCATAATCGAACGGGCGATCGGGATCGGGCAGCGAAGACACGCGAATTTCATGCGTCCTGAATTTCGGCAGGCCGATATTGTCCACGGTGTTGAACGGTTCGAAGCCGGGAAGGATGTTCAGCGTGTCAGTCGCGTTAAACTGGCGACCGCTGCGATTGAACTGGCGCCCGAAGTTATAGCTCAGCTTGTGGCCGAATACGTCCCAGCTGGCGTTTATGGTCAGCAGATCGACATGCTGGTCGGTCGTGCTCGGCAGATCCTGTACCGAAGCGCGATCTTCCACGGTCAGGGCCGGTCCGTTGAAGTTGGCCGGTATAGCCGCAAAGAGTCCGCCAAGGCGCGCAGGGGCACCTGGGCTGCCCGTGCCTGCAACCTGGATAAATTCCCGCGTCTTGGTCTTGCGGCGCTGATACATCGCCTGAAGCGACAGCGTGTCAGTCGGCTTGAGCAGAACCGTGGCGCGAAAGCTGCGATCCTGGTACTTCGGCTTGATCGTGCTGTTGACGCTGTAGTTGCGGCTGCCTTCGCTGTCCTCGATATTGGTGGCCAGCCGAACCGCCAGCACATCCTTGATGATCGGAACATTGACCGCGCCCTGCACGCTCCAATGCTTGGCAGTGCCATACTGGCCCTGAACAAAGCCGCCGAATTCATTGAGGTCGGGCTTCTTGGTGGTCATGGTGACAGCGCCCGAAATCGAAGGCGCGCCGCGCGATGTGCCTTGCGGTCCGCGCAAGACTTCGATCTGGCCGACGTCGAAAAGCGATACGATGGTCTGGCCGGGATCAAACCCGACTTCGTTGAAATAGATCGGCGTGGCCGGAGTGCCCGAACCGGGCTGCCATGTCACACCGCGCAGGGTAACCACAGTACTCGCCCCGGCATTGACCAGGGTCAGACCCGGCGCCAGCTTGGATAGTTCTTCAACCGATGTGATCGACAGCTTCTGAAGCGCATCGCCCGTCACCACCTGCACGCTCACCGGAACGTCCTGCAGCCGTTCGTCCGAACGCCGCGCGGTGACGATGATGTCGCCGGTATCGGTAGCTTCAGCCCCATCGGCCTGCGCGTCTTGCGCGAATGCGGGAAAGGCGGCTGTCAGCGCGGTGGTGGCGACAAGCGCCTGTATGAATCTGCTGGTCATCAATTTCTCTCCCTGCATGGGCTTTTGCGCCCGCTCAGCTGCTTGCCCGACGGGCGTGCCCGCCATAAATCTCATTCCGGTCACGCCGATTCGGCACCGGAAACCCCACGAATCCCGCGCCCATGCTTAATGCAATTCGCTGGATTCATTCCGCCCCTACTTATTGCGCGCGAAGTTGGCAAGACGGTAATGACATTTGCACAGGCTAATCTCATTAGGCCAAGCGGAGCGAGGTTGCGGCAAATGCGAAAGCCTGGCCCGTGCACCGCGCATCATTTCGCCGCGCTAGCGGGGTCGCATGACAAGTATGCCGCGGCAATCCAATCAGCCAGCCACTCCAAACCGCAAGCTCATTGCGGTGACGCTGCAGCGATCTCGTCGGCCATGGCAACCTTGCCTTTGGCGGCGGGTGTTTCCGAAGCGATCATGGCTTCGCGGATCGGCAGGGCCTGGGTTTCATCTTGCGATATCGAAGGCCGCCAGCCCTTGGTCGGATCGAGCCGTCCGCCGACGTCGGTTTCGCTATGCCGGTCGGTGACATCGGCCGGCACGGCCAGCCCCGATGGCAAGGTGTTCTCGGCCCCTGTCGTCCCGCCATCCAGAGTGCCCGACACTTCAAAGCCGGCGGGCCGGACGAATTCCTGCCCGTCATAGCGGCCGCGGAAGCTTTTCGCCTGGCCCCAATCGCCCGGGAAGCGGTAGAAGATGTGACGCCCCAACTGACCGATCTTGCCCAGCCGGAACGCCCATTTCGGCAGGACATAATCGGCATGGTAATGGGTGGCGGTGCCGACACTGGTCTCGATAAAGCCGGTCAGCGCCGCCCGCGCGGTGTCTTCGGACTGGCGCCAGGCC
This sequence comes from uncultured Alphaproteobacteria bacterium, assembly GCA_963791765.1. Lineage (GTDB taxonomy): Bacteria > Pseudomonadota > Alphaproteobacteria > Sphingomonadales > Sphingomonadaceae > Novosphingobium. The sequence continues at coordinate 76,589 of CAWBTL010000001.1, read as the reverse complement.
CCGGCGGCGGGAACGCGCGCCAGCGATCCGTCGCAGGTGAAGCTGAACTGGCAACCAGTGCGGCGCTCCGCCCCCTGATAGACCACGCCGCACACGCTCTTGGGATAGGCCGGATGGCGCATGCGGTTCAACACGACCTGCGCCACCGCCCGGCGGCCCTGCGCCGGCTCGAACGCGGCTTCGTAATAGACGGCCTGCGACAGGCATTTCAGCGCCGCGACATAGCCTGCATCGCCGTAGCTGGCGGATATCAGGAAGCGCCCGGGGTTCTCGATCGGCACGCCGGACACCGGGATCGCCTGGTTGCGCTCCTGCGCCGCCGCTCCCTCGACCACGATCTGCGCCTCGTCAGTGACGTTCATCTCACCCACCTGACGAATTTCGTTGAGCGACAGGCGCATTGCGGAGGGGTTTGCGGGCTGGTCCCAGTTCACCGCCTTGAATGAATTATAGGCCTTTCCGAAACCGCCGGTCGCTGCCAGCAGCGCGGCGGAAACCAGCAGCAGCACCGCCATCGCCAGTTCGGGCAGATGCCGCAAAAGGCTCGGCAGCAACTGCCGCCGCTCACGCCACGGCGACCATTGTCGGGGGACGTCTGAACGGGCCATGATCAGGAGGCCAGACCTTCGTCGTCAGCCCGGTCAAGAATCACAAAAATCATATCCTGCAAGAAGTCCGCGCCATCGGTGATTACGTACGGCTGGCCATAGTCTGCGGCAAGGATCAGATCCCGGCCGCGTCGCTCCATCTGCTCAAGTGTCGCACCGGCGGGCAGGACAATCGTGCAGTCCGGGCCGGGGACCAGCGGGATTGCGGCGACAACTGGAATCGCAGCTTCCGGCATGGCAAATTCCGACGCCACATATGATTGCTCTGTACCAAAGTCCGCATAATCCATGACCATCGCCCCTGTTTGCCACACCCGTCCAGAAAATCTGTCCGCATCGGCATTTCCGACTACACGATCCGGAAACCCGGGCCGGCTCCCTGGAGAGAACCGATCCGTACATCCTTGTCGCAGCGCCCGAATTGACGGCCTGTTTATCGCATCCGGAAATTGAAACCTTGCGGCGAATCAATCTCCGGATGCTTTGCCCTGATAGCAACCAAACACCGGCTGGGCAGGGTTGCAAGTCCGTTTACCATGAGCAGCGGCGGCTGTCGCGTGAACTTTGATTGACTTTTGCGCCATTTCACGGCGTTTCCCGTTCGGCATGCAATGGGGTGATTGAGCTATGACCACAATTTCACGCCAGCTCCGTTCAACCGCACTGGCGGCTTTCGGGCATATTCCCGCGCTACCTCCAACCGAACCATCAAAGCCCCCGGGAGATCAGCCATGCCGATAGCCATGAATTTCACCAAGCTGGTGGTACGCGACGTCGAAGCTGCGGAGCGGTTCTACCTGGCGATCGGTCTCAAGCAGGTCAGCCGCAACACCGGCGGCGAGGGGAATGTGCGGCAGCAGCAGAGCTGGCTTTCGGCCACCGGCGACAACAGCAGCCACATTCTCATTCTCAGCCGCTTCCTCGAACTGCCCGAACCTCCGCGCCCGGCCTATCCCGGCCAGGCATGGCTGGTGCTGTCAGTCGACGATGTCAGGGCCACCTGCCGGATCGCGCAGGCGCACGGCGGCGGCATCTTCCGCGAGGCCGAGGACCAGCCCGACTACGGCCTGTCCGCCGCGGTGATCTTTGACAATGAGGGCCACCATATCGAGCTCATCGGACCGATGATGGCCGGTTGACCCTTCCCCCCTCACCCCCCGCGCGTCACCGGGATCAACACTCCGGTGATCGCCCGCGCCGCCGGCGAGGCCAGGAAAGCTATCACCTCGGCAATCGCTGACGGCTGCACCCACTGGCCGAAATCGGCGTCGGGCATGTCGGCGCGGTTGGTGGGAGTGTCGATGATGCTGGGGAGCACGGCGTTGACGGTCAAGCTGGTGCCCGCCAGTTCCTCGGCCAGCGCTTCGGTGAGGCGGTGGACGCCCGATTTCGATGCGGCATAGGCGCCCATCCCCATCCCGGCCTTGACCGCCGCCCCCGCACCGATGCTGACAATCCGGCCGTGCTCCGATTTGAGCAGGAGCGGCAGGGCGAGCTTGGTGATGGTGGCGTTGCTTATCAGGTTCATCGACTGCATGCGCGCCCAGCTGTCGATGCTGCCATCGGCGAGCGTCTCCCAGGTAAAGCCGCCCGCGACATTGATCAGCACGTCGATCCCGCCATGCGCTGCTGCAACCTGGTCCAGCGCCGCCTGGGTGGCAGCGGCATCGGTCAGGTCCACCCCGCCGATATCGAGCGCCCCCGCGACCGGTGCATGCGCGGCAGCGACAAAGTCGATCCGCGCCACCCTGTCGCCGAGCGCGGCAAAGCCTTCGGAAACCGCTTGCCCCAGAACGCCGAATCCGCCGGTTACAATGATCGAACGCGCCATGATGTGATCTCCTTTGCCGCTTCCGTATCGGGCAGGAATGGCAATGTCACCACTTGACCCACCAGTCCGCGCGCCTACATGCACTGCATGTTCATAGAAACCGAAACCACGCCGAACCCGGCGACGCTCAAGTTCCTCCCCGGCGAACAGGTCATGGTCGCCGGAACCCGGGAGTTCACCTCCGAGGAACAGGCCGCCGCCTCGCCGCTCGCCGATGCGCTGTTCTCGCTGGGCGATGTCGCCGGCGTATTCTTCGGCCGCGACTTCATTTCGGTGACCGCCGGACCAGGCGTCGAGTGGAGCGGATTGAAACCGCAGGTCGTCGCGATGTTGCTTGACCACTTCGTTTCGGGCGCACCGCTGTTTTCCGGCCCCGACGCCAGCGGAATCAGCGTTCCCGCCGCGGATGACGAGGATTTCGGCGACGATCCCGCCGACGCCGATATCGTCTTGCAGATCAAGGAACTGATCGAAACCAGGGTCCGCCCGGCCGTCGCCAACGATGGCGGCGACATAATCTACAAGGGCTTCCGCGAGGGCGTGGTCTATCTGACGATGCAGGGTGCCTGCTCGGGTTGCCCATCCTCCAGCGCGACGCTCAAGCAGGGGATCGAGGGACTGCTCAAACATTACGTCCCTGAAGTCACTGAAGTGCGCGCGGCCTGAAGCGCGATGTCCCAGCCGATCTCCGATACCGCGCTCGACCAGCTGTTCCGCACCGCGCGGACCTATAACCATTATCTCGACAAGCCGGTGACCACGGCGCAGCTCGAGGAAATCTGGGAGCTGATGAAATTCGGCCCCACTTCGGCCAACATGCTGCCCGCGCGGCTGGTGTGGTGCACGACCGACGATGCCAAGGCGAAGCTGGCGGCGCTGTCCATGGCGACCAACGGGGACAAGATTCGCAAGGCACCGGTGACAGTCATCATCGGCATGGACCTGGATTTCGCCGAGCAGATGAGTTGGCTCTTTCCGCACAATCCGGGAATGGGCGAAATGCTGGGCGGCCTGCCCGAGCCGGTGCGCGAGGCTATGGCGCTGCGCAATTCCTCATTGCAGGGGGCCTATCTGATCCTGGCAGCGCGGGCGCTGGGGCTGGGTTGCGGGCCGATGTCAGGCTTTGACAATGCCGCTGTTGACGCCGCCTTCTTTGCCGACACACCCAATGTGAAGTCGAACTTCATCTCGACACTGGGCTACGGCGATCCCGCCGGGCTGCATCCGCGCTCACCCCGCCCCGGCTTCGACCGTTTCAACACGATCCTCTGAGCATTGCCGCGAGCGATGCGCACCCTCGTCATCGATTGCGCGACCGAAGCCTGCTCCGTAGCCCTGTTCGACGATGGCGCGCTGATCGCCGGCGAATTACGCATGCTCGGGCGCGGCCACGCCGAGCAACTGGTGCCGATGATCGCGGCGCTACCCGGCAAGGGCCAGGCAGACCGCATCGCCGTAGCGATGGGACCGGGCAGCTTTACCGGTCTGCGGGTAGGTCTTGCGGCAGCACGCGCGCTGGCCTTCGCGCGCGGCGCAGATCTGGTGGGCTATCCAACGCTCGATCTGGTCGCCGCGATGGCCCGGGCGGAGCGCGGCAGATGCGAAGTGACGGTCGCCATGACCGGCGGTCACGGCGAATGGTTCGTCGCCGGCTATGACGCGGACGGCATGTGCACCCGCCCGCTCGCCTCGCTGAGCCCGCCGCAAGCCGCCAGCACCTTTGCCGCAGCACTGGTGGCCGGCAGCCAGGCCGAAGCGCTGGTCGCGGCGCGCGGCGACGGCGAGGCCCTGCCAATCTGGCCCGATGCCCGCGCTTTCACTCTGCTGCCCGCCAGTTCGCTCACCGCCGAGGTTCGCCCGCTCTATGGCCGCGCGCCGGATGCAAAGCTTCCCGCAGCCGTGCCGTGAACGACGATCTCGACCGGATCATGGTGGTCATGGCCGCTGCCTTCGACCCTGCCTATGGCGAGGCCTGGACCCGTCGTCAGGTCGAAGACGCGCTGGTGGTCGGCAATTGCCACTATCTGCTGATCGGCAGCGATGGCCGCGAGCCTGCTCCCGGCGAGCCGGTTGCGGGCTTCAGCCTGTCGCGCTTCGGCTACCAGGAAGAGGAACTGCTGCTGTTCGCGGTCGATCCGGTTCACCGCCGCCGCGGACTTGGCAAGACCCTGCTGAACAGCCTTGCCGTAGCGTCACGGGAACGAGGGGCGCGCCGGCTGTTGCTTGAAATGCGGCGCGGCAACCCTGCCGAGCAGCTTTACTGCAACTTCGGATTTCATCCCATCGGCGAACGGCCCAACTACTATCGCACGCCTGGCGGCGAACGCATCGACGCCATCACCTTTGCCTGCACTATCGAATAGTGAGCAAGTTTCGGTGATTTAGGGAAATTTGCTGAAAACTGGTTGAAGCAAGGGCAATGCGTGAATGAACGGACTTGTAATGTGCAGTTGGTTGTTCCAATGCTCCGCGGTCTGACGGGCGATTCCTTGCCCGGCAAATACAGTTAGTGCGGTCGCTACGCATTGTAAGGAAGATAAAATGGATAATACCCAGATCGACATGAATGAAACGCTGATCACGCTGACTTCGGACATTGTCGCTGCCCACGTCAGCAACAACAGCGTTTCATCGGCTGAAGTCAGCTCGCTGATTTCAAGCGTTTACGCCGCGCTTGCCGGTCTCGGCCAGGCAGCTGCTGCGCCTGAAAAACTGCCCGAACCGGCAGTATCGATCCGCGCTTCGATCAAGCCCGATTACATCGTCTGCCTTGAAGACGGCAAGAAGCTGAAGATGCTCAAGCGCCACCTGATGACGCATTACAAGCTGACCCCCGATCAGTACCGCGCGCGTTGGGGCCTGGCCGCCGACTATCCGATGGTTGCGCCCAACTATGCCGAAAAGCGCCGGGAACTGGCGATGAAGATCGGCCTCGGCCGCAAGCCCGGCGTCAAGCGCGGCCGCCCGGCCAAGGCGAAGGTCAAGTAAAAACCCGCCGTTTCATCCCGGCGCAGTTGTAGGAAAGACCGTATCGGCCTAGACAGGCCGGTGCGGTCTTCTTCTTATCTGGAACCACAGTGCAAACAGCCATCGACATCGAAGCCCTCTGCGCCGAGCGCGGCCTGCGCATCACCGACCAGCGCCGCGTCATCGCCAAGGTGCTGTCGGAAAGTTCCGACCACCCCGATGTCGAAAAGATGCACGCCCGTGCCGCCGCCCTCGACCCGCGCATCTCGATCGCCACGGTCTATCGCACCGTGCGCCTGTTCGAGGAGGCCGGCATTCTCGAACGCCACGATTTCGGCGATGGCCGCGCCCGCTATGAGGCCGCACCCGAGGCGCATCACGATCACATGATCGATGTCGAAACCGGCAAGGTCATCGAATTCGTCGATCCCGAGCTGGAAGCGCTGCAGCGCCAGATCGCGGAACGGCTGGGCTTCCGCCTGGTCGATCACCGCATGGAGCTGTTCGGCGTCAAGCTCGACCGCGACCGGCCCCCCAGCGAGGACTGATGGCGATCGCGCTCGCCTTGCCGAAAACGTTCTCGGCGCTGGGCTGGCTGCGCATCGTCACCCGCGTTGCCGCAATGCTGCTGCTCCTGATGGCCTGCGTGCCTCTCTATTACCTGTGGCGCATCGCCGGCGCGCATAATCCCTGGCCGCGCATCTTTCTGGCGGGCATCGCCTGGATCGCCGGAGTGGAAGTGCGCGTCACCGGCGAGCGGGTAGCCCAGAAGGAATTCCTGCTCGTCAACCACGTCAGCTGGATCGACATTCCCGCCATCGCCCACGCCAGCGGCGCAGCTTTTGTCGGGCATGACGGTCTGGCGTCGATGCCGGTGCTGCGCTGGCTGTGCGAAATGAACGACACGGTGTTCGTCGCCCGGCACGATCGGGCCAGCGTCGCCGGTCAGGTCGAGCAAATCCGCGCAGCGCTGAACGAGACCGGCGCGCTGGCGATTTTCCCCGAAGGCACCACCAGCGACGGCACCGGCCTGCTGGCGTTCAAGAGCTCGCTACTATCCGCGCTCGATCCGGTGCCGCCGGGGATCGCAGTGCAGCCGGTGCTGCTAGATTATGGCCGGGAAGCCGCCGATATCGCCTGGGTGGGCGAAGAGCACGGGATCGACAATTTCCTGCGCATATTGGCGCGCGGCAGGCCGGTGATGCTCGAAGTCCGCTTCCTGCCGCCGCTCACCGGCGCAGCCATCGCCAATCGCAAGGCCATGGCCGCCGCGGGGCAAGCGGCGATTCAGGCGGCGCTGCGCGAGGCGCGGTAGAACATCGTGCGTTTAATCTGAATCGGTCTTCAAATTTCCGCTCATCCTGAGCTTGTCGAAGGACCCTCGTGCTCCGGCAAGATCACCGTAACAACCTCGTGCTTCGACAAGCTCAGCATGAGCGGGTCTGGCGCAGATCAAACGCAATTCGCTCCAATCCCCGCAATCAGCGGCGCACATTGTGGGCGAGCTGGGGCTCGGTCAGCTGGAAGCCCAGCAGCACCTCGAAATTCGCACGGTTGATCGCGGCCTTGACTTCGGGCTCGGTCAGCGGATCGATCGCGGCGTCGGTATCGCCGGCTTTGCGCTTGCGGTTGATGCGCTGGCGGATTTCCTCGGGCAGCGTCGCTTCGGCGCGGTCAATCGTGGCGGATCCCTGTCCACTTATCTGCGCGCGTTCCTGACCATCGGCGAAGTTGAGTGTCACCGATCCAACCCGCTTGCTGACCACGGCAGTTCCGCCGCGCAGCACGGTGACAAAATAGGGCAGGCTGACCTGGCGGGCGCCGCGCGTGTCGCTGCGGCGGGCGAGGACATCGAATGTGGCGGAGGCTTGAACCTTGTCCGCAGTTTCGGAACAGGTGTTGCGGACATTGGTCATCGCCGCGACCAGATCTATATCAGCAGCCGCAGTCGACCCCGCCGTGCGGAACAGAGTGATATCGCCGGTGTAATCGGGAATGCCCACCGCCGGGCAGGCAGAGCGAACGGCGGTAATGCCGACGCTCTCATCGACTACGATCTCTCCCTGGGAACGGCAACCGGCCAGGCTGGCGGCAATCGCGGCGGCAGTAATCAGGCAGGCACGAGCATTCATCTGGGCATCCTCGATATGGTGCGGTTCATGCCCTAGCGGGGCGAACAGCAAAGCGCTAGAGGCGCTGACATGAACGCGTCCTTTCCATCCGCCCTCCCCCCCCAGAGCTTGTTGCCCCCACTGCGCCTGCTCATCGCCGCCCCGCGCGGTTTCTGCGCCGGGGTCGATCGCGCCATCGAAATCGTCGAGCGCGCGATCGGACTCTATGGCGCGCCGGTCTATGTCCGCCACGAGATCGTCCACAACCGCTTCGTGGTCGACAGTCTCAAGGCCAAGGGCGCGGTGTTTGTCGAGGAGCTTGACGAAGTGCCCGATGGCGCGCCGGTGATCTTCTCCGCGCATGGCGTGCCCAAGGCAGTGCCGGCGGCGGCCAGCGAGCGCGGGCTGGACTGGCTCGACGCCACCTGCCCGCTGGTCAGCAAGGTCCACCGCCAGGCCGAGCGCCAGGTCGAGGCCGGACGCCACATCATCTTCATCGGCCACCGCGGCCATCCCGAAGTGATCGGCACCTTCGGACAGGTACCCGAAGGCGCGATGACCCTGATCGAGACCGTCGCCGATGCCGAGGCGCTGAGCTTTCCCGCCGATGCGCGGCTGGCCTATCTGACCCAGACGACGCTGTCTGTGGAGGACACTGCCGCCATCATCGCGGCGCTGCAGACGCGCTATCCGGCGATAACCGCGCCCAAGGCGGATGACATCTGCTATGCCACATCGAACCGCCAGGCGGCGGTCAAGGCGATTGCGCCGCAGTGTCAACTGGTGCTGGTGATCGGTGCGCCCAACAGTTCGAACTCGCTGCGGCTGGTCGAAGTGGCCGATCGCTGCGGCACCCCGGCCCGGCTGATCCAGCGCGCCAGCGAGATCGATCCGGACTGGCTGGAGGGCGTCGAAGTGCTGGGCCTCACCGCCGGCGCCTCCGCCCCCGAGGCGCTGGTGCGCGAAGTGGTGGAACGGCTGGGCGAAGTGCGCCTGGTCCACGAGGAGACGCTGGTGACTGCCGACGAAGTGATGACCTTCAAGCTGCCCCGCCAGCTGCTTGGCAGCCCGGGCTGAACGCGTGGCGGTCTATACCCAGCTCGGCGCGGAAACGCTCGGCGCAATCATCGCCGAATTCGATGTCGGCGCGCTGACCTCGGCCAAGGGCATTGCCGAGGGCGTTTCCAACAGTAACTGGCTGGTCGAGACCACTGGCAAAGATGGCGGCGGCGCACGCTTCATCCTGACCATGTACGAAAAGCGTGTCGAAACCGGTGAGCTGCCGTTCTTCCTGGGCCTGCTCGATCATCTTGCGGAACGCCGCTGCCCGGTGCCGCGCACCATCCATGACCGCGAGGGCAAGGCGCTCCGTTTCCACGATGGCAAAGCGCTCGCACTGATCGAGTTCCTGCCGGGAGTCTCGGTGAGCGAGCCGACCCCGGCACAGGCGCAGGCTGTCGGAGCGGCGCTGGCGCAGATGCATCTGGCGGCGGCGGACTTTCCGGCCAGCCGCGCCAACGGGCTGGGCCTGCCGGCATGGCAATCCTACGCCAAGGCGTGCGGCGCGGAGGGACTGGCCTCGATCCATCCCGAGCTGGCGGGGCTTGTCACGCGCGAACTGGCAGTGCTGGAACACCACTGGCCGCAGGACCTACCGCAGTCGGTGATCCACGCCGATCTGTTCCCCGACAATGTGCTGATGCTGGGCGACAAGGTCACCGGCCTGATCGACTTCTACTTCGCCTGCAACGATATCACTGCCTATGACTTTGCCGTCACTCACGCCGCGTGGTGCTTCAGCGCCGACGGGCACCGCTTTGATCCGGCGCTTTCCGCTGCCTTGCTGGCGGGCTACGAAGCGGTGCGGCCGTTTTCCGGCGCGGAGCGGGCGGCGCTTCCGGTCCTGGCGCAGGGCGCGGCGATGCGTTTCCTGATGACCCGCGCCTATGACTGGATGAACACGCCGGAGGGTGCGCTGGTCACCCGCAAGGACCCGATGGCCTTCGCCCGGCGGCTGGAATTCTACACCCATCCGGAGAATGCCGGGATATTTGCAGCGTGAGCGCCAGACCATGAAGCGAGTCGAAATTTTCACCGACGGCGCCTGCAAGGGCAACCCCGGACCGGGCGGCTGGGGCGCGATCCTGCGCATGGGCAAGCACGAGAAGGAAATGTCGGGCTCCGATCCCGCCACCACCAACAACCGCATGGAAATGATGGCCGCGATCCGCGCGCTCGAGGCTTTGCGCGAGCCCTGCGCCGTCACCCTCCACACCGACAGCCGCTATGTCATCGACGGCATGACCAAATGGATCGCCGGCTGGAAGCGCAACGGCTGGATCAACGCCAGCAAGAAGCCGGTTCGCAATGCCGATCTGTGGCACGAGCTTATCGAGGCGGCGAAGCACCACCGGATCGCATGGGAATGGGTCAAGGGCCACAATGGCCACCCGGAAAACGAACGGGCGGACCAACTGGCCAGCGATGCGGCTATGGCGGCAAAGTAGCGCCCTATTCGGCGCTCTTGTCGACCACTTCGGCGCCGGGGCCGTTCTTCAGCACCGATTCGATCGCGTTCTTGGCGCTGGCCTTGCTCTTGTAGCCTTCAGTCCAGAAAATCGGTTCGGCATTGTGCATGAAATAGGAGACAAACTCTCCCTTCTTGTTCTTCCTGATTTCGAAACGATGCGCCATTTTCACCTCCCATTGAGTTGGACGGGAGCGAACCTAGCGTGCTTTTGGCAATTCGCTAGCAAAAGCGTGCGGGTGAATATCTTTCCGGATCAATGGCTCCGCCCGCCGTTTCGCCCAGCAGCAGCGCCGCCGCCAGTTCAGCCGCCGCCGGTGCCGTCTGGATGCCGAAACCGCCCTGCCCGGCAAACCAGAAAAAGCGCGGGCGTGCCGGATCGAAACCGTAAACGGGCAGCCGGTCGGGCGCGAAGCTGCGCAGACCGGCCCAGCGATGCTCGACCCGCTCGACTTGCCAGTCGACGACTTCGCCGAAGCGCGCGATGGCCGTGGCGATATCGAGCTCTTCGGGCGCAGCGTCGCAGGGCTGACTGGGGGTTTCGTCGTGCGGGCTCAGCCAGACCCGGCCTGCCTCGGGCTTGAAGTAGAAGCGCTCGGCAATGTCGAGCACCAGGGGTAGTGTGGCGGGCGCTGGCGGTGCGGTGCGCAGCTGGGCGATAGTGCGCCGCATCGGCTGGATGCCGAGTTCGGCAGCACCCGCAACACGGGCCACCTCGTCAGCCCATGCCCCGGCGGCGTTGACGAGGATGCCGCAATGCGCCTGCCGTCCGTCCGCCAGTTCAAGCCGCCAGCCGCCAGCCTCGCCCGCTGCAGCACTCAGCCTCGCCGAGCACCACAGCTCCGCCCCGCCCTGGCGCGCCTCTGCCAGATAGAACTGGTGCAGACTGGCTACGTCGATGTCGCAGCAATCGGGCTCCAGCGCCGCCGCGGTCCAGCCCGGCCTCAGCCCCGGAAGTAGCGCTTCGATCTGCCCGCGACCTATCAACTCTACCCGCACGTCCAGTGCGGCAAAGCGCGCGGCGAAGGCCTCCAGCGCGGGTTCCTGCCGGGCCCTTGCAATCGTCAGCGCACCGCGCGGCGAGAGGAAGCCATTGCGGTCCAGGAAATCCCGAGAGGCACTGGTCAAGGGCTGGATATCGGGTCCGCCATAGCTTTCGGTCCAGAAAGCGGCTGAGCGACCGGTGGCGTGATAGCCCGGCTGCGCCTCTGCCTCGAGCAGCAGCACACTGGCCCTGCCCGCCAGCGACGCCGCCAGCGAAGCACCGGCCATGCCCGCACCGACAATGGCGATATCGAAACGGTCGACCATGCTGGCTCAGCCAGCCGCCACGGCGTGGCGGGCGAGAAATGCATCGATGGCCGCGAGCGCACGGCCCCGGACGCCATCTTCCTCGCGCAGAATTTCATGCCGCGATTCCTCGCCGAACCGAAGCAACTCACAGTGAGGGATCCGGCGTGCGGCGCGTTCGATGGCGGAGAAGGCGACGAGTTTGTCGTTGTCGGTGGCGAGAATCATCACCGGCGTGGCAATCGCCTCAAGCACGCTCTTGCGTTCAAGCCCGCGGGTCGAGGCATAGGCGCCTTCCACCCAGCCCCAGCTGCCCGGACCCATGGCGATCTCCGGCCGCGTCTCACGCCACCAGATCTCGTCGCCGTAACGGTCGTCGTCGTGGGTCAGCAGCAACTGGCGGTGGACCGGCAGCGCACGCGGTTTCTCGCTCCACTTCCAGGCCGGGCGCGCTGGATCGCCCAGCGCCTTCATCGCGCCGGCGGCGATGTGGAGCAGCAGCAGCGGCGCCCAGTCAGGCAGAAAGCCCAGCATCGGCGCAACCAGGATCACTGCGTCGGGATCGACCCTGGCTTCCGCCAGCGCCCGCAGCACCAGATGCCCGCCCATCGAATGCCCCACCAGCACATGCGGGGGTGGCGTGCTGCGCTTCCACTCTTCCCAGAACGCGGCGAGATCGTCGATCCAGGTCGCGAAATCGTCGATATGGCCGGTGAGTTCATCGTTACCCAATCGCCCCGAGCCGCTTTGCCCGCGCCAATCCGCCGCGGTCACCCGCCAGCCGCCGCGATGCCAGTGATCGAGCGTTTCGAGGTATTTCTCGTAGAAATCGCCGCGTCCCGGCATGAACAGCAGCGATCCGCGCGCGCTGCCCTGCGGCATCGGCCAGTCGATCCGGCGGATGGCATGGCCATCGCGGGACTTCCAGAACGTTTCGGTTGCTTCGGCCGGGATTGCCCGGCGATTGAAACCGGGAGCGGCGCTGGCTGGTGGTCCCGTCACTTGGCTAATTCCAGCCTCACTGCTCTGGTTACTATTTGGTAAGCACTGCCCGCTAATGATCCCTTCCGAAGCAGGGGGCATCCGATGCAGGGCGGATATTTTTCTTACGGATTACTGGCAACCTTGGCAATCGCGCTGCTGGTTGCCGCGTTTACCGACCTGCGCCGCCGCCAGATCGACAATTGGCTGACGATTGCGATTGCGATCGCGGCTCCGCTTTACTGGCTTTCCAGCGGGATTTCTCTCGCCGACGCCGGCTTCCGGCTCCTTGCCGCGCTGATCACTTTCGCATTGCTCGCCGCACTGTTTGCGATGCGGGCGATGGGCGGGGGCGATGTCAAGCTGCTGGCGGCACTGGCACTGTGGTTCCCGCCGCTGACCTTCTTCGAGCTATGCTTCATGATGGCCATTGTCGGCGGCGCGATGTCGATGTTCGCCGGCGTGCGCAACCTGGCGCTCGATCCCGGCCAACGGCTGACCAGGACAGTCGCGCAGAGTTCCACCGCGATCTGGCTGATCGGCTCGGCCTATGTCGTCTATGTCATAAACGGCGGCAGGGCGCTCAACCTGGGCAAGCTGGCCGGAGCGGTATCGCCCGACTGGCTGGGTACGAGCCTGCTGGTCGCCGCGCTTGCCTCAATATTCATCCTGATGGTTTCCGGCTCGGTAGTAATATCGCGCTTTCAACGCAGCAGGCTGCCCATTCCTTATGGTCTGGCAATCTCGATTGCCGGGCTGTGGGTGCTTTCAACCCGCTATTTTCCGGCTTTTTCGCAAGCTTCATTGCACGCGGGAACCTGATCTTAACCATTTTGACCGAATTAACGTTACGCGATTTGCGAAATTTCTAGGGGGCTAGTCTAGCCATGGACAAGAAGAAGCTGATGTTGCTGATGGGTGCGCTGGTCATTGCGATCGGTACTGCCCTTGCCGCGCGAAGCATGTTTGACGGTGCATCGTCACCGCAGGCAGAAGCCGCCCAGCAGGAGCTGAAGGGACCCAAGGTGCTTGTGGCCCAGAGGGCGCTGCCGGTCGGCACGATCATCACGGCCGATTCGATATCGTTCCAGGCCTGGCCCAAGGACATGGTGCAGGACGCCTATTTCATCGACGGCGAAGCCGACATGACCAAGATGATGGGCACCGTCGTCCGTTATGCGGTCACTGCCGGCCAGCCGGTCACTCAGGGATCGCTGGTTGCGCCGGGCGACCGAGGCTTCCTCGCTGCCGCGCTTGGCCCTGGCATGCGGGCCGTGACCATTCCGGTTTCGCAGAAGACCGGCGTCGCCGGCTTCATCTTCCCGGGTGACCGCGTCGATCTGCTGCTGACGCAGACGATCAAGGGCGAAGAAGGCAGCCCACTCAAGGCTGCCGAAACGATCCTGCGCAACCTGCGCGTGCTCGCCACCGACCAGACTACCGAAATCGACGACCGAAAACGGCAAGACCATCGTCCGCAAATTCAAGACCGTGACGCTGGAGGTTACCCCGCGCATCGGTGAGAAAATAGCGGTCGCCCAGACCCTCGGCGGACTCAGCCTGGCGCTGCGCTCGATTGCCGACAACCAGTCCGAACTGGAACGCGCCATTGCCAGCGGCGACGTCAAGCTGCCCGCCGGTGCCACCAAGGAACAGGAAGAGGCCCTGCTCAACCAGGCGATGAAGCGCCCGATGGAAGGCGCGACCTCCTTTGTCACCGGCGGCGACGTGTCGCGCTTCCAGCGCCGCACCGTCCCGCTGACCAAGGAAGCTGCCGTCAAGGAATTCATGCGCTCGGCAGGAGCTTCGGCGGGCAAGGCCATCGTCGATCGCACCGGCCCCAGCGGCCCCTCACCGCGCGCTGGCGAAGGCTATCGCTCTGGTCCGGTCGTACGGGTGACCCGCGGCAAGTCGACCACTGAAGTTCCAGTGGGAGGCAACTGAAATGAATTCCTCCGCCAACATGACAATCGCCACTGCAAAGGGCTCGAACATGAAACGCCGCCTGCTCCACACTCTGCTGACTGCGGCCTGCGCCGCCGCCCCGCTGGCCCTGGTGCCGGCAGGCCCGGCCCACGCCCAATCGGCGATGCGCCCCGCCAATGAGGTCGTTATTTCAATCGGCCGCGGCCAGCTGATCAACACCGGCGGCGCCATGGCGGATGTCTTCGTTGCCAACGAAAATGTTGCCGACGTTCAGGTCAAGTCGCAGCGCCAGCTCTACATCTTCGGCAAAGCCGGCGGCGAGACCACAGTATATGCCAGCAACGCCGCGGGCGATGTGATCTGGTCGGCCAATGTCCGCGTCGGCTCGAACATCGACAGCGTCGATCAGATGCTGCACCTCGCCATGCCCGACGCCAAGGTCAATGTCTCGACCATGGGCACCAACACCTTCCTGCTGACCGGCACCATCGGCGCTCCCGAAGACGCCGCCGAAGCCCAGCGCCTGGTGCAGGCCTTCGTCGGCAAGGAAGCCAATGTCATTACCCGGCTGAAGATGGCGACGCCGCTGCAAGTCAACCTGCAGGTCAAGTTCGCCGAAGTCAGCCGCTCGCTGGTTCGCGATCTCGGCATCAATCTGACCTCGGTCGACCAGACCGGCGGTTTCAAGCTGGTGCTGGGTCAAGGCCGCAGCTTTTCGCCGCAGTTCACACCGGGTGGCCCGATGGGTATTGGCACCGCTCCAGTCGGGGGGACATCGATCACTGCGGCCGAGAAGGGCACGACCATTGCCGGCGGCGGCAAGTTTCTCGGCCTCGATCTGCTTGGTGCGCTGGATGCTGCCGAAACAGTCGGCCTGGTAACGACCTTGGCGCAGCCGAATCTTACCGCATTGTCTGGCGAAACCGCAGACTTCCTGGCCGGCGGCGAATATCCGATCCCGAAATCCTCGGGCCTGGGATCGACGTCGATCGAATACAAGAAATACGGCGTCAGCCTGGCCTATACGCCGACGGTTCTGGCCAACGGCCGCATTTCGCTGCGGGTCCGCCCGGAAGTGTCCGAGCTGTCCAACCAAGGCGCGGTCAAGCTCGAAGGTTTCGAGATCCCCGCCCTGACCATCCGCCGCACCGAAACGACGGTGGAACTGGGTTCGGGCCAGAGCTTTATGATCGCCGGCCTGATGAGCAACAGCTCGCAGAACACCATCCAGAAAATGCCGGGTGCGGGCGACATCCCCATCCTGGGATCGCTGTTCCGCTCGACCAGCTACCGCAAGGGTGAAACCGAACTGGTGATCGTGGTCACGCCGTATCTGGTCAATCCGGTCGATGCCGCCGACATCAAGCTGCCCACCGACGCCTTCGAAACGCCGGGAGAGTTGCAGCGGTTGCTGGGCAACAAGGAAAGCGCCGGCAAGTCCGGCGGCAGCCGGCCTATGCCCACCGCGGCTCCGACCACGACAACCGGCCCCAAGGTCGGTCTGACCGATCCTGACGCCAAGTCCGCAAAGCAGGCGAAGCGCGATGGCGGCCAGCCCGCCAGCGCCGCCCCCGCCCCCGGCTTCAACCTGAAGTGAGAGAGATGAAGACCATGAACAAGACGATGTTCCGATCTGCGCACAAATTCGCAGGTACCGCTCTCGCCCTCTCGCTTGCGATGGCGCTGGCCGGCTGCGGCGGCATGCCCAGCAACCAGTCGCTCGAAAGCGTCCACCAGCCGGTGGTCGAACGGGTCAACTACACGCTCGACGTCAGCGCCGGCCCTGGCGGGCTGTCTTTCCCCGAACAGCGCCGCGTCGCGGGCTGGTTCGAAGCCATGGACCTGCGCTACGGTGATCGCATCGCCATCGACGATCCGCTGGACTCCGGCGCAACCAAAGCCGCGATCGAGGCAATTGCTTCGAAATACGGCCTGATGGTCACTGACGAAGCACCGGTTACGAACGGCTTTGTCAGCGCCGGCAACGCCCGGATCATCATCACCCGCGCCAAGGCCCATGTTCCGGGTTGCCCGGACTGGTCGGCCAGTTCCGATGTCAATCTGAACAATGCCACCAGCAGCAACTATGGCTGCGCCACCAACAGCAACCTTGCCGCCATGGTCGCCGATCCCGAGCATCTGCTCAAGGGTGCCCAGAGCCGCGGCGATACCGTGGTGATGAGCTCGACCAAGGCCATCGAAACCTATCGCGAGGCTGCGCCAACCGGCGAAAAGGGTCTCAAGACTAACACTACGGACGGCGGGAACTAAGATCATGAACGCACCCTGGAAACAAGGCTCGCAAGGCAACCGCGATCCATTCGCTGCCTACATCTGCGACGATGCCTCGCTCGATGTCCTGCGTCCGGTCACCATCGAGATGGGCTGGCAGCCTGAGAAATGCAACAAGGGCGGCCTGCGCAACGCGGTCCAGTCACTGTCGATCTCGGCCAGTCCCAACATCCTGCTGGTGGACCTTTCGGAAAGCGGCGACCCGCTCAGCGACATCAACGCGCTGGCCGAAGTCTGCGAGCCCGGCACGGTGGTGATCGCCATCGGCCAGGTCAACGATGTCCGGCTGTACCGCGACCTCGTCGCCAGCGGCATCCACGACTATCTGCTCAAGCCGCTTTCGCCCGGTCAGCTGCGCGATGCCCTGGCCAATGCCCAGGCGGTGTTCTCCGCGCCCAAGCATCACGATGCCGCGGCGGTGAAGAAGCATGTCTCGACAGCGATCATCGGCACCCGCGGCGGTGTCGGCGCATCGACCATCGCGACTTCGCTCGCCTGGCTGTTCAGCGCCGACAACAAGCTGCCGACGGCTCTGCTCGACCTTGACGTGCATTTCGGCACCGGCGCATTGTCGCTCGATCTCGAACCCGGCCGCGGCCTGACCGACGCCATCGAGAACCCGAGCCGCATCGACGGTCTGTTCATCGAACGCGCCATGATCCGCGCCAACGACAACCTGGCGATCCTGTCAGCCGAAGCGCCCATCAACGCCCCGCTGATGACCGACGGCGCGGCCTTCGTCCAACTGGAGGAAGAGTTCCGCCAGGCTTTCGAGATGACCGTGGTCGATCTGCCGCGCAACATGCTGATCAATTTCCCGCAATTGCTTGGCGAAGTGAACGTCGTCATGCTGGTCACGGAAATGACCCTGGCAGCGGCGCGAGATTCAATCCGGCTGATTTCCTGGCTCAAGACCAATGCTGCGCATACGCAGATTCTGGTTGTCGCCAACAAGGTGCAGTCGGGCCTGACCGAGATCAGCAAGGCCGATTTCGAGGCCTCGATCGAGCGCAAGATCAACTTTACGATCCCATACGACATCAAATCAGCATCGAATGCGGCCAAGCTTGGCCAGACTTTCGCCGATGCCAACCGCTCCAGCAAGGCGGGCTCGGTCATCCGTGACATCGCCAAGATGGTGATGGGTGCCAGCAATTCGCAGGAGGGTTTCGACACCGCCCTGCCCAAGAAGTCGCTGCTCGGCAAAATCGATCTGAAGTCGATGTTGAACAAAAAGGACAAGGCGTCCCTCAAGGCCCCTGTCGAAGCGGACTGACAATCGCGGCCGACGGTTTCTGCCGGCCAATCGGAACACTGAACTGGAAGGCGCAACACGCCAATGGCTATCGTCTACCTCCTGATCATCGCTATCGGCCTGATGGCCGTGATGGTGCTCGGCTACACGGCTTTCGCCGGCCCTTCGGTCAGCAAGGAAAGCGCGCGAAGGCTGCAGGCCGTCCGGTTCCGTCATTCGGAAAGCACCATCGACAAGGTCGAAGCGCAGCTGCGCAAGGCCGTCGCGCAGCGCAAGCCCAAGATGCACCAGATCGCCGGTTCGGGATCGCGACTGGAAGCGCTGGCGCTGCGCCTGCACCGCTCGGGCAAGCCGTGGACGCTTGCGCAGTTCCTTTACGCGTCGCTTGGCCTGGCTGTCGCGGTCACGGTCATTCTCTACCTCAAAAGCGGTGCCGCGATGCTTTCGCTTGGCGTCGGGGTGGCTGCCGGTGCCGGCATTCCGCATTTCGTCGTCGGCAGTTTCATCAAGAAGCGCAACAACCAGTTCACCGTCAAATTCGCCGATGCCATCGACTTGCTGGTCCGCGGACTTCGCTCCGGCCTGCCGGTCACCGAAACGCTTGGCGTTGTCGCAACTGAAATTCCCGGCCCGGTGGGCGAGGAATTCAAGCAGATCACCGAGCGGATCAAGATTGGCCGCACGATGGAAGAATCGTTGCAGCTTACCGCCGACCGGTTGAACATGGCCGAATTCAGCTTCTTCTGCATCACCCTGGCGATCCAGCGCGAGACTGGCGGCAACCTCGCCGAAACGCTCTCGAACCTGTCCGACGTGCTGCGCAAGCGCGCCCAGATGAAGCTCAAGATCCGGGCGATGAGCTCTGAATCGAAGGCTTCCGCCTATATCGTCGGCTCGCTGCCGTTCGTGGTCTTCGCCATGGTCTGGTGGGTCAACCCCGAATATATCGGCGGGTTTTTCACCGAAGAACGCCTGATCGTGGCCGGCCTTGGCGGGCTCGGCTGGATGAGTATCGGCGTGCTTATCATGGCCAAGATGGTCAGTTTCGAAATCTGAACGAGGAACAGCGCGAGCCATGTTGAATACACCGCCTGGACCGACACTCCTCGGCATCGACGTCATCTGGGTCGGTTCGATCCTTGCTGGCATCGCCGCTGTGGCCGTGATGTTTGCGATCTACGCCGCCGTCACTGTCCGCGACCCCATGGCCAAGCGCGTCAAGGCGCTGGGCGAACGCCGCGAACAGCTCAAGGCCGGCATTGTCACCGGTGCCCGCAAGCGCCAGAGCCTGGTCCGCAAGACCCAAACCACCGACAAATTGCGCGACACGCTGTCGTCGCTCAAGGTCCTGCAGGCCAGTCAGGTTCACGCGGTCCAGCAAAGGCTTGCCCAGGCCGGCATTCGCAAGAAAGAACTGGCCTACACGGTCATCTTCACGCGCATGGTTGCGCCGGTGGTACTCGGTGCCATCGCCGCCGTGGTCATTTATTGGGTCAACTATTTCCCCGAGTGGAGCAGCTTCAAAAGGTTCGGCGGGTTCGCCACAATGGGCGTGCTGGGCTACAAGCTGCCCAACCTGATCGTCAACAATCTGGTTGGCAAACGGACCAATGCCGTTCGCAAAGGCCTGCCCGATGCGCTCGATCTGCTGGTCATCTGCGCCGAAGCCGGCCTGACGGTCGATGCCGCCTTCAACCGCGTCGCCAAGGAACTCGGCCGCGCCTATCCGGAGCTCGGCGACGAATTCGCGCTCACTTCGATCGAACTGGCGTTCCTTCCCGAACGTCGGCAAGCCTTCGAAAACCTGGCCTATCGCGTCAATCTGGACTCGATCAAGGGCGTGGTCACAACCATGATCCAGACCGAACGCTATGGTACACCGCTGGCCTCGGCCCTGCGCGTGCTGTCGGCCGAA
This sequence comes from uncultured Alphaproteobacteria bacterium, assembly GCA_963791765.1. Taxonomy (GTDB): domain Bacteria; phylum Pseudomonadota; class Alphaproteobacteria; order Sphingomonadales; family Sphingomonadaceae; genus Novosphingobium. The sequence goes on along the minus strand of CAWBTL010000001.1, from coordinate 56,886 downwards.
TTCCGCAACGAACGCATGATGCGCGCCGAGGAAAAGGCAGCCCGCCTGCCTGCGATCATGACCATTCCGCTGATCCTGTTCATTCTGCCGGTGCTGTTCATCGTCATCCTCGGTCCGGCGGCCTGCGACATCGCCGATGCCTTTGGCGACGGCGGTGCGGCCAACGCAAAGGACATGCAGAAGTAAAATCAACGCGGCTTCCTGGTCCCCTCGCACCCTGGCGGTGCGGGGGGATTTCGCGTTTCCAGGGTCTTGCTATCCCAGCACTCTTCCGACCACCGCCGACAGCATCGCGGCAAGATGAGGATCGCGCGCATCGGGTGCGGTGACCACGGCATTGTCGAGCGCAAGATCGATGAGACTGGCCGCACGCCCTTCCGGCAAGGCGGCGGCCAGCTTGCGAACCGCCGCTATGGCGATCCCGGCATTGGCCTTCATCACCGCAAACACCGAAGCAGCATCCACCCCCGCCGCCTCCTCCCGCCAGCTGTCCCAGTCGGTAACCATGCCGAGCAGGGCATAGGGCAGTTCTGCTTCACGGGCGAGGCGGGCTTCGGGCATCGCGGTCATGCCGATAACGTCCGCGCCCCATTGCCGGTAGAGCCGGCTTTCGGCGCGGGTCGAGAATTGCGGGCCTTCTATGGCGACATAGCAGCCGCCCCGATGCACTTTCGCCCCGGCAGTTTCCGCCGCCGCTGCCGCAAGGCCCGAGAGCCGCTCGCACACCGGATCGGCCATGCCGACATGCGCGACCAGGCCCGGCCCGAAAAAGCTGGTCTCGCGCCCCATGGTGCGGTCGATAAACTGGTCCACCGCCACGAAATCGCCCGGCGCCATGTCCTCGCGCAGCGATCCGATCGCCGACAGCGCCACAATGTCGCTCACCCCGCACCGCTTGAGGACATCGATATTGGCGCGGTAATTGACCTTTCCCGGCGGGATGCGGTGCCCCTTGCCGTGGCGGGCAATAAAGGAAAATCGCACCCCCTCCAGCGTGCCGACAATTACCGGACCGGAAGCCTCGCCGAACGGACTGGAAACCGCGATCTCCTGTGCGTCCTCAAGTCCGATGCCTTCGGCCAGGCCCGATCCGCCGATCACGCCGATATGCCAGCGGCCCGCCGGAGTTTTGGATTGTTTACTGCGCAAGAATGCCTGCCATGATGATGTCGATGGTATGCTGGCGATAGCGATCGCGCAATTCTTCGGTCAGCGTATCCTGATCGAAGCAATGCTTCAGCACCAGCCGCGCGGAAAAAAAGCGATCAACCGCGCCGGTGACGGTGAAATAGAACATCTGCGGGTCGATTGGCCGGAACACCCCGGCCTTGACCCCCTCGCCGATCAGCTCCTCATAGGCGCGGTACATTGGCGAGAGATAGCAGTCGGCGATGCGCCGTGCCTCGGTATCGTCGCTTTCGCGCACCAGCCGCATGGTCAGCCGGTTAAGGTAAGGCACGGCATAATAGGTATCGACGACCTTGGATATATGCCGTCGCAGCTTGGCCTCCGGGTCCATGTCGTCCTTGGCGACCAGCGCATCGACGCTGGTGACGATGGCCTGCCAGTCACGGTCGAGCAGCGCCTTGAGCAATCCGGCCTTGTTGCCGAAGTAATACTTGACCAGCGCCGAATTGAGCCCCGAGCGCAGCGACAGTTCCGACAGCGAGATATCGACGACATCGCCCTCGCGCATGATTGCGCTGGCAGTGTCGAGCAATTGCGCCCGTGCCCCCGGCGGGGCGGCAAGGTCGGCCTCGGCCATCAACCCGGGATCAGCGCGGCGGCATGCGGATCGCGCCGTCGAGCCTCACGTCCTCGCCGTTGAAATAGGGGTTCTCGATCATCGCCAGCGCCAGCATCGCATATTCTGGCGCGCGGCCCATCCGATTGGGGAACGGCACCGAGGCGTTGAGCACGTCGCGCGCCTTTTCGGGCAGCGACATCATCAGCGGCGTTTCGAAAATGCCCGGCAGGATGGTGTTGACGCGGATGCCCTCGTTCATCAGGTCGCGCGCGATCGGCAGGGTCATGCCGACGACGCCGCCCTTCGAGGCCGAATAGGCCGCCTGGCCGATCTGGCCGTCCTCCGCCGCAGCCGACGCGGTGTTGATGATGACGCCGCGCTCGCCCTCTTCGATCGGGTCGGCGGTGATCATCCCCGCCGCCGACTTGGCGATGCAGCGGAATGTGCCGACCAGGTTGATCTGGATGACGAAATTGAACGCATCGAGCGGGAAATGCTTGACCGCGCCGGTCTCGCGGTCGCGGCTGACAGTCTTGATGGCATTGCCGATGCCCGCGCAGTTGACCAGGATCCGCTCCTGCCCATGCGCCGCGCGCGCATGCGCGAAACCGGCATCGACGCTTTCGTCGGACGTCACATTGACCTCGCAGAACACCCCGCCGATCTCCTTGGCCAAGGCCTTGCCCTTTTCCTCCTGCAAATCAAATATAGCGACCCTGACCCCCTTGGCGGCCAGCGCCCGGGCAGTGGCGGCACCAAGCCCGGAGGCTCCACCGGTGACGACGGCAGCGATGGTGTTGTCGAGTTTCATAAACGGGACCTTCCGGTGTGCAGCGAATCGGACGAACCGGCGACCACTGCCGCTGCGATCCCTCCAACGAGTTTAAGCAGCCGGTTAAACGGCAGGGCGATGCGGGTCAATCGGCTTTGATTCATCGCCGGAGTACCGAAATTAACGGATTCCCTAACGGTAACTGTGGCATCAAGACAACAGTGCAAGACCTGAACGAACCGGCAAGTGAAATAATATTGCAATCAAAGTTAACAGGAGCATTATCAAGCCCATCTGGCAGGCATTGTGCGACGCGCGGGTCTGCTGCGGGGGTTGCTGGCCGTGGGACGCGCCCCGGCGCGGGTCCGGCAACCCCTTCGTATAGTGAAGGGACATCGAACTTGACCAACCGCATTCTGAAGTCCGCCTTGCGCGGACACACGAGCCATTTCACCGCCGCGCTGCTGGCGGTTGCTACAATGAGCGCGCCTGTTTTGGCGCAGGAGACCGAACCTGCGGGCGATGCGCCTACGCAGGTGGCGCAGAACAATGAGGCGGCCAAGGACGACACTACGATTACAGTTACCGGCTCGCGCATTCGACGCGACGAGTACAGCTCGGTTGAACCGCTCACAGTCATAGACAAGGAAGAAATGACCCAAGCCGGCTTCAGTTCGGCAGCGGAGGTGCTCCAGAGCGTCGGTGTGACCGGCGGTGGTGCCCAGATCAATAATTACTTCGCTGGATTCGTTGTCAATGGTGGTACTGGGGCCAACACACTCGGTCTGCGCGGCCTTGATCCAAATCGTACACTAGTGCTGCTCAATGGTCGTCGAATTGCACCGGCCGGCACACGCGGTGCGATCGGCTCGGCGGACCTCAATGTTCTTCCCTCGGCGATCATCTCTTCAATCGAAATTCTCAAGTCCGGCGCATCGTCGATCTACGGATCGGATGCCGTGGCAGGCGTCGTCAACATTCTTACCGAAAAGAAGTTCGATGGCTTGACGATTGAAGCCCAGGTCGATGTCCCAGAGGTTGGCGCCGGTATCGAGAAGCGCCTGTCAGCAGTCTATGGATACAATACTGATCGCCTCCACATTGCGGCTTCGGTTGACTATTACAAGCGAGATGCCCTGCGTTATCGTGACCGTGACTTCACCCGCTGCCCGATCAACGGCTTTATCAATGGCCCCGGCGAAGCACTTGGGTTGGCAGACTTCGTCGATCCGGCAACCGGCCAGCCAAAATGCTTCCCGCTGGATAACGGTGGCGTGACTGTCAACACGATTGGCATTAATCCGAGGGTCGCGGCAACCCCGGGAGCTGGCAGCACCGGCCTGACATTCAACCGCCTCCGCCCCAACGCGGCGGTGATTGGTGGGGCAACACCCGGATATGAAGGCGTTACACTCGACAGCCGGGATACTTTCGGTCCTGGTCTGCTCGAGCAGGAAATCGTGACGCCCGCCGAAATCTACACTGGTTTTATCAGTGCAAGTTACGAAACAGACATGCTTGGCAATGCCGAATTCTACATCGAGGCGCTGGCCAACAAGCGTAAGTCGTCTGCGATCCTGCACCGCCAGCTGTCGCTCGACTATCCAGTCGGCAGCCCGCTGATCCCGGCATTGTTTGCAGGTTCAAATCTGGGTACGCCCAGCGACACGACCAATGGTGTTAACATCGGCGTGCGCGGTTTCCTCGACTTCGGGGTTACCAATTCAAAGCAAGAAGTCGATTTCATCAAGTTTGGTGGCGGCATGCGCGGCGACTTCAGCATACTGCCCAACTGGCGCTATGATGCCTATGTCAGCAACAGCTGGACCGATGCCACCTATGAGCAGGATTTGTTCCTGACCTCGCGGCTGATCAACGCTACCGATGTTGTGCAAACCTCGCCGGGTGTGTTTGCCTGCGCGAGCGGTGGCAGCTGCGTGCCAGCACCGGCACTGACCCCTGCGGTGATCGGTGGTCAGCTGCCTCAGAACTTCCGCGACTATATATTGGTCAACACCATTGGGAGCACCAAATACCGCGAATTTACAGCCGCGTTCAGCGCCGATGGCCCGCTGTTCAAGCTACCGGGCGGCGACGTTCAACTGGCGGTGGGTGCAGAATATCGTAAGGCCCGTATTGACGACACCCCGTCGCCGGAAAGCCAGGCGGGTGATCTGCTCAACCTGACCGCATCCTTGCCGACACGCGGCAGTGACAGCGTTTGGGAGGTATTCAGCGAAATCCACCTGCCGCTGCTGGCCGATACGCCATTTTTCCACCGCCTGAACGTGACTGCCTCGGGCCGCTACACCAAGTACAAGTCCTACGGCAGCGACTTTACCTACAAGGTGGGTGGAGAATGGGAGCCGGTTCGCGGCATCGGTTTCCGTGGCAGCTACGGCACTTCGTTCCGGGCCCCCGCGTTGTACGAACAATTTCTGGGTGCAACCACCGGTTTCCAGAGCAACCAGTTCGACCCCTGCAATGACTATGGCCTCAGTCCCGATGCCAACCTGCGCGCCAACTGTGCCGGCCGATGGCCTGGCACCGGACTTCATTGCCACATCGGGTGTCGAAATATTCAGCGGCGGCGGCGCGGCCAACGGTTTGTCAGCTGAAACATCGAAAAATCTGACCTTTGGCGTCGTGCTCAAGCCACCGCTTCCTGAGTTTTTTGGCAAGCTTTCAGCATCGCTGGATTATTTCCGGATCGAAGTGAACGATGGCGTTTCCCAGGTCGGCGAGCAGAATATTCTCGACCGCTGCTACTCCAGTCCCACTGACTTTACGCCCGATACTGGATTTTGCCGTCTGGTCAGCCGTGACCCGCTCAACAACAATCAGCTGACTGTTCTGGACAACTACATCAATCTGGCGCGCGACGTTTCGAAGGGCTGGGAATTCAACCTGCGTTATCAAAAGTCCTTTGGCGCAGTCGATATGGTACTCAATGCGCTGATCACCAAGTATGACGAACAATCCAACCAGCTATTCCGCGACGATCCGGTCACGGACTTCAACGGGATCATCGGCATTCCCGACTGGACCGGAACGGGCAGCCTCAGCCTCGGCTACGAGTTCTTCACGCTGCGCTACGGTCTCGATTGGGTTGGCGGCGACAGCACCCGTACCTATGCCTATTTCGAGGAAGATCCCGCTGTTTCGACCTTCCATCTGAAGGTGCCGGACTACTTCCTGCATCACCTTTCGCTGCAGTACGAAATCGAAAAGTTCGAGTTCACGTTTGGCGTGCGCAATCTGTTCGATCGTGACCCGCCGAGGGTAACGACGACATTCGACCTAGTTTACAATATGGTCGGTAACGCCCCGCTTTACAGTGGCTACGACTACAACGGGCGTACCTTCTTTGTCGCTGCTGCGGCCAAGTTCTGAACTTCGACCCCCAAACAGAAAGGGCCCCGGTAATCCCGGGGCCCTTTCTGTCGAGGTTTGCAGCGAGGCTTCACCCCACCACCATCACCAACTCCCCCTCGCCCTCATCGATCCGCACGGTCGCTCCGTCCGGAATCTCGCCGCCGAGCAGCTTTTCGGCCAGCGGGTCCTGCAAGTGGCGCTGGACGGCTCGCTTCAAAGGCCTGGCACCGTAGACCGGATCGTAGCCCACCCGGCCGAGCCAGCGCTTGGCGGCGTCGGTGAGGTCCAGCACGATCTTGCGGTCCTTGAGCAGGCTCTGCACCCGGCCGACCTGGATCTCGACGATCGGCGCCATGTGTTCCACGCCAAGCCGGTGGAACAGGATGATCTCGTCGAGCCGGTTGAGAAATTCGGGGCGGAAGTGGCCGCGCACCATTTCCATCACCTGCGGCTCGACCTTTTCGACATCCTCGCCCTCCTCCAGATTGGCGAGGTACTGGCTGCCGAGATTGCTGGTGAGCACGATCAGGGTGTTGGTGAAGTCCACCTGCCGGCCCTGCCCGTCGGTCAGCCGCCCGTCGTCGAGCACTTGCAGCAGGACGTTGAACACGTCCGCATGCGCCTTTTCGACCTCGTCGAACAGCACCACCTGATAGGGCCGGCGCCGCACTGCTTCGGTCAGCACGCCGCCCTCGTCATAGCCGACATAGCCCGGAGGCGCGCCGATCAGCCTTGAAACGCTGTGCTTTTCCATGAATTCCGACATGTCGATGCGGACCATGGCGTTATCGTCGTCGAACAGGAAGCCGGCGAGCGCCTTGGTCAGTTCGGTCTTGCCGACGCCGGTGGGGCCGAGGAACAGGAAGCTGCCGAGCGGGCGGTTGGGGTCCTGCAATCCGGCGCGGGCGCGGCGCACCGCCCTGGACACGGCGAGCACCGCATCCTTCTGGCCGATCACACGGCAACCGATGGTCTCTTCCATCTTGAGCAGCTTCTCGCGCTCGCCCTCCAGCATCCGGTCGACCGGAATGCCGGTCCACTTGCTGACGACCGAGGCAATGTCCTCGCTGGTCACTTCCTCGCGCAGCAGCGCGTTTTCGGCCTGGCCGCCTGCTTCGGAAAGCTGCTTTTCCAGCTCGGGAATGCGGCCATAAGTCAACTGCCCGGCCTTCTCATAATCGCCATTGCGCTGGGCCTGCTCGAGTTCGACCCGCGCCGCATCGAGCTGCGCCTTGATGTCGCCTTCCGCCGCGATCTTGTCGCGCTCGTTCTGCCAGCGGGTGGTGAGCTCGGCCGACTGCTGCTCGATGTTGGCCAGATCCTCGCGCAGCGTATCGAGCCGGTCCTTCGAGGCCTGGTCGGTCTCGCGGGTCAGCGCCATTTCCTCGATCTTGAGCTGGATGATGCGCCGGTCGAGTACCTCGATTTCCTCGGGCTTGCTCTCCACTTCCATGCGGATGCGGCTGGCGGCCTCGTCCATCAGGTCGATCGCCTTGTCGGGCAGGAAGCGGTTGGCGATGTAACGGTTGCTGAGCGTTGCCGCCGCGACAATCGCGCCGTCAGTGATGCGCACGCCGTGGTGCAGCTCGTAGCGATCTTTCAGGCCGCGCAGGATCGAGATGGTGTCCTCCACCGTCGGTTCGCCGACGAACACCGGCTGGAAGCGCCGTTGCAGCGCCGCGTCCTTCTCGACATGCTTCTGGTACTCGTCGAGCGTGGTCGCGCCGATGCAGTGCAGCTCGCCGCGCGCCAGCGCAGGCTTGAGCAGGTTGGAGGCGTCCATCGAGCCTTCGGAGGCGCCCGCGCCGATCAGCGTGTGCATCTCGTCGATAAACAGGATGATCTCGCCCTCGGCGCCCTTGACCTCGTCGAGCACCGACTTCAGCCGTTCCTCGAACTCGCCGCGATATTTGGCGCCCGCGATCAGGCTGCCCATGTCGAGCGACATCAGGCGGCGGTCCTTGAGGCTGTCGGGAACGTCGCCATTGGCGATGCGCAGCGCCAGGCCCTCGGCGATGGCGGTCTTGCCGACGCCAGGCTCGCCGATCAGCACCGGGTTGTTCTTGGTGCGGCGGGCGAGGATCTGCACGGTGCGGCGGATTTCCTCGTCGCGGCCAATCACCGGATCGAGCTTGCCCTCGCGCGCGGCCTCGGTGAGGTCGCGGGCGTATTTCTTCATCGCCTCATAGGCGTTTTCGGCAGAGGCGGAATCGGCAGAGCGGCCGCCGCGCAGTTCCTTGATCACCGCTTCGAGCGACTGCGGCGTAACCCCCGCAGCCTTGAGCGCCTGCCCGGCCGCAGTGGTGCCGGCCAGCGCCAGCGCGACCAGCATCCGCTCGACGGTAACAAAGCTGTCGCCCGACTTGGCGGCGATCTGCTCGGCAGAATCGAGCACACGCACCGCGTCGTTATCCAGACCTGGCGTTTGCTGCGCCCCGCTGCCCGAAACCGCTGCGTGCCTGGCCAGCGCCTTGTCGACCTCGGCAGCGGCAAGCTTCACATCGCCCCCGGCGCGCTGGATCAGTCCGGCGGCCATGCCTTCCTGGTCTTCGAGCAGCGCCTTCAGCACATGCTCAGGCGCGATACGCTGGTGGCTCATGCGGATCGCCACAGTCTGCGCGCTCTGCAGGAAACCCTTGGCGCGGTCGGTGAATTTCTCGAGATTCATGGCGGTACATGCCTCCTGTCGTTCGAGAGATAGTGTTGCGGATTAGCAACACAAGAGGTGGTTTACAGATTGACAGGAAAATTCCATCATGCCCCGATGAGCAAACAAATGGCTTTGCAGATCCGGAAGATCGCCGAGGCCATTGGTGACAGCCCGACCATCGCGGAGCTTCGGCACATCCGGGAGCAGCTTGATTCCTGGCTGTTTCGGGAAAATGTCCGACAAACGCTGAGCGGCATCAATAGTCCTGAGAGGATTGCGGAAATCCGGGACTCACTTCGCCATCTTCAGCGCAAGGCCGAAGAGATTCTGGGTCAGCGCGACAATCAGCGCGAAACTTTGCGCCTGCTGGGACTTGGTGGCGGTGCAGGGATCGCTGGTGGAGCGCTCGTGACTGCCATGACGATAGCCGTTCCAGCAATCGCGATCATCCCGGTAGCCGCAGGAGTTTTCATGATGTGGCGCGCCGAAAGCAGCAGCCGGTCGATGACCGAAGAAATCCGGTTGTTTGAACAGATCGCGGATATTGCGCGGCAGCTTGCCGAAAGCTAGGAAGACACGATGCTGGATTCATTCACTACTGCATGGGAATTTTTTGCGGTTGCAAGTGCGATCGGGGTGTTGCTCAACGAATGGAACATCCGGCGAAGTCTGCATCGCCGGGGAATTGGCGCTGAGCTGCGCAGCGAGATTGACCGCATGTTTGCCAATCTTACCTTTCCAGCGCGCGAACGGAATGAAAGCGCAGTACCCGATCAGGCCTGATCAGGATTGCGGATTGGCAGGTCGAGTAGCTGGATCAAATTTCGCGGATTGTTATCGCGGCCGAATTGGCCGAACAGCCGGGACCATGGCGCGGCTGATCCTTTTCAACAAACCATATGGCGTGCTGTGCCAGTTCACCGATAGCACCCCTGCGAACGACGCGGTCCGGCCGACCCTGGCCGGGTTCATCGATGCGCCGGGTGTCTATCCGGCGGGGCGGCTCGATCTCGACAGCGAGGGGCTGCTGCTGCTCACCGACGATGGCATCCTGCAGGCGCGGATCGCCGAACCGCGCTACAAGCTGCCGAAGTGCTATCTCGTCCAGGTCGAAGGCGAGGTGGCGGAGGCCGGGCTGGAAGCTCTGCGCCGGGGCGTCCGCCTCAAGGACGGCATGACTCTGCCTGCCGAGGCAGAGCGCATCGAGGATCCCGTGCTATGGCCCCGCGACCCGCCGATCCGCGTACGCAAGAGCATTCCCGACTGCTGGATGAAACTGACCATCCGCGAAGGCCGCAACCGCCAGGTGCGGCGGATGACCGCAGCCATCGGCCATCCAACGCTTCGGCTGGTGCGCTGGAGCATCGGCGAGTGGTCGCTCGATGGGCTGGCTCCGGGACAATGGCGCGAGATTGCGGTGCGGCGGTAAGTGCTTCGGACCCTCAATCCGCAGCTTCAATCCCGACGCTGCCCTGATTGTAGAGCGCCGCGATCAATTCCACCGCTGCGTCCACATCCAGCCAGCCCGGATCAACCCCGAACCGAACCTTAGCGCACAGCACCTCGGCCAAATCGGCGGTTTCACCATCGCAGTCGAAACACCCGCCATCGACGAACAGCAGCACTGTCCCCGCCCCCTGCCGGACGAACGAGAAACGGCTGGCCGGGTTGCGGCACAGCACCACTTCGCCCGCCAGTATTTCGCGCATCTCCGCGGCCGCGATCGGCGCTTCGGGACGCCAGTCCACCTCGGGATATTTAGGCGTGCTGCTGTATTGCCCGAACCAGCGGGCGAAGGCCTCGCGGTCGCCCAGCCGGGCAGTGATCATCGCGTGCAGTTCTCCCAGCGCATCTGCCGAAATCTCGCCGGGATTGGACTGGACCAGCATGTCCGGATCGCCGAAGCGGTCGTCATCGTCGAGGCCCGCCAGCAGGTCGTCGCAGAAATGCGCGATCAGCTCGCTGCGCGACGGGGCGCGGAAACCCATCGAATAGGTCATGCAATCGTCGCCAAGGGCCACTCCGTTATGCGCGAAACGCGGCGGCACATAGAGGATGTCGCCGGGTTCGAGTATCCATTCGTGGCTGGGCTCGAAGTGGGCGAGCAGGCGCAATTCGTCATGCGCGAGCATCTCGGTGGCGGCATCGCAGAGTGACCCCACCTGCCAGCGACGTCTGCCCAGCCCCTGAATCAGGAACACGTCGTACTGGTCAAAATGCGGCCCCACCCCGCCGCCATCGACGGCGTAGCTGACCATGACGTCGTCGATCCGCCAGTTGGGGATGAAGCGGAACGGTTCGATCAGCGCGGCGACTTCCGGCACATGATGATCGACTGCCTGGACCAGCAGCGTCCACGGCTTCCTGCCCAGCTGGCCGAACCGGGTTTCGGCGATGGGTCCGTTCTCGAACTCCCACCGCCCGCGCCCGTCATCACCGGCGAGCTTGATCAGCCGCGATTCGACCTCCGGCTCGCAGGCCAGCCCGGCAAGTTCGTCAGGCCCGACCGGATTGCGCCATTGTGCCCAGGGATTTCGGATCAGCAGCGGCTGCTTCTGCCAGTAATCTCGCAGGAAACCTTCGATATCGAAATTGTGAAGTTGCATGGATACTCGCGGCGAAGGGATTGTCCCTCCTCTATCTGCGCGGAACGCAGTTTAGGCAATTGACGGTTGGTATTCCGCCCGCCTGCGCATATCGATAACGACCAGTTCGCCACCACATGGGAAGAAAACATGGCCAAGTTCAGCGCAGATCAGGCAGCAGCCATCGCCGCGATCCAGCAGACCATCAACGAATGGGGCGACGAGCTCGACAAGCATGACGGGCTGGGCATGCTCGACGCCGATGTGCTGACCCAGGACTGCCGCTATTTCGTCGGCGGCGAATGGCGCGAGGGCCGCGCGGCTGCGGCGCAGTTCTATACCGAGCGCAAGGCGCGGCTCACCGCGGCAGGCGGCGCGCCGGTGATGCGGCACATCATCTCGAACTACCGCGTTACCTTCACCGGCAGCGAGATCGCCGAAGTCGGCTTCCTGCTGGTATTCTTCGCCAAGGTCGGCGAACCGCCATTCACCGGTTACTGCGACCCGCTGGCAGTCGCCGATGTGCGGATGGAATGCCGGCTGGAGGCGGACGGCCACTGGCGGATCAGCAAGTTCGACAGCGGGCAGATTTTCATTCGCGGCTGAAGGCCTGTTTCGTTCAGCGCAGGTTGGAAAACAATTGCTTAGTGGCTATGATTGTCCGTGACTCGCAAGCTGCGAGTCCAAGGAGTTCGCATGAACCGCACCCTGATCACCGCCATCGCCGCGCTAACACTTTCCGCCTGCGCGACGCAGCCCACCGCCCCGCTCGCCAGCGCGCCCGCCTCCTCAGCCCCCGCCTCGCCCCCCGCCGCGCAAGAGCCCGCGCCGCTCAGCAAACTCGTCGAGGCGGTGAACATCCCCTACGAAAGCTTCACCCTCGACAATGGCCTCAAGGTGCTGGTCCATACTGATCGCAAGGCCCCGGTCGTCGCAGTGTCGGTGTGGTACGGGATCGGCTCCAAGCATGAGCCCAAAGGCAAGACCGGCTTTGCCCATCTGTTCGAGCATCTGATGTTCAACGGATCGGAAAACGCGCCGGGCGATTTCTTCGAGCCGCTGCAGCAGATCGGCGCCACCGATATGAACGGCACCACCTGGTTCGATCGCACCAACTATTTTCAGACCGTGCCCACCGCCGCGCTCGACCGCACGCTGATGCTGGAGAGCGACCGCATGGGCCATCTGCTCGGCGCGGTGACGCAGGCGAAGCTCACCAACCAGATCGGCGTAGTCCAGAATGAAAAGCGGCAGGGCGATAACCAGCCCTATGGCCTGGTCGAATATGAGCAGCTGGAAAACCTCTACCCCTCCGGCCACCCCTATCACCATTCGACGATCGGCTCGATGGCCGACCTCAGCGCTTCGACGCTGGGCGACGTCAAGCAGTGGTTCAAGGATCACTACGGCCCCAACAACGCCGTGCTGGTACTGGCTGGCGATATCGATCTGCCCACCGCGAAGGCCGGGGTGGAGAAGTGGTTCGGCGCGATCCCCTCTGGCCCGGCGATCAAGCCGGTGGCCGCGCCGGTCCCCGATCTTCCCGCCCCGCTCAGCAAGACCATCAAGGATCAGGTGGCGACTACCCGCATCTACCGGATGTGGGCGATCCCCGGCTTTGACAACCCCGATTATCTGCCGCTGGCGATGAGCGGCTATGTGCTGGGCGGGCTAGCCAGCTCGCGGCTTGACGATGCGCTGGTGCGGCAGAGTCAGCTCGCCGTCGCCGTCACCGCCAGCGCCGACATCTTCGCGCAGGCCGGGCAGTTCGTGACCTTTGCCGATGTCAAACCCGGCACCGATCCCGCCACGGTCGCGGCGGCGCTGGACGCCCAGATCGCCCAGTATCTCGAACAGGGGCCGACCGCCGACGAATTGCAGCGCGCCACCACGGTCTATGCCAGCGGCCAGATCCGCACGCTGGAATCGACCGGCGGCTTTGGCGGCAAGGCACCGACGCTGGCCGAGGGGCTGCTCTATTCGGGCGATCCGGACCACTACCGCAAGACGCTGGAACGCGCGGCGGCAATGACGCCTGACGAAGTCCGCAGCGTCACCCGCAAATGGCTGTCGCGCCCGGTGTTCGCGCTCACTGTCGAACCCGGTGCCCGCACTGCCGGCGGCGAGAACCGGGGCGGTTTCATCACAGCGCCCGGCGGAACGCGCGGGCGTCCAGCCTTTTTCCGCGATCCGCTGCTGATGGCGCAGGCGGCAACGAAAGCAGCTGCCACACCCGCGCCAGACCGTTCGAAACTGCCCCCGGTCGGCGAATTGGCACCGCTGGATTTCCCCGAAATCGAGCGGGCGACGCTGGCCAATGGCATCACGGTCTATTTCACCCGCCGCAGCGCGGTGCCGGTGGTTTCGGTGCGGGTGGCTTTCGACGCAGGCTATTCCGCCGACCCCAAATCCGCGCTGGGCACGCAGGCGCTGCTGCTCAAGCTGATGAACGAGGGCACCGAAAAGCTCGATTCCTCCGCCCTCGCCCGCGCCCGTGAGCGCCTGGGTGCCGGCATTTCGGGTTTCGCCGATACTGATACCACCGCTTTCCAGCTTGATGCGGTGACCCCCAACCTTGCCCCCTCGCTGAGCCTGCTTGCCGACTATATCCGCCGTCCGGCCCTGGCCCCGGCCGAGCTGGAACGGGTGCGCGCGCAGCAGCTCGCCGCGATCAGCGCCGAACTGAAGGACCCGCTCAGCATTGCCCGGCGGGTGCTGATCCCGCTGCTCTACGGGCCCGGCCATCCCTATGGCATCCCCCCCAGCGGCACCGGCGATCCGGCAGTGGTCGCACGGCTCAGCCAGGCCGATCTGATGGCCTTCCACCGCCGCTGGTTCCGCCCTGACAAGGCCAGCATCTTCGTCACCGGCGATACCAGCCTGGCCGAAGTCACCCGCCTGCTCGAGGCCAGCTTCGGTGACTGGATGGCCCCGGCCGAGCCTGCCGAGGTCAAGAATTTCGCCCAGCCGGTCCCGGCCCAGCAGAGCCGGATCATCCTGGTCGATCGGCCCGCCTCGCCGCAGTCGATGATCTATGCCGGGCGGGTGATCGATGCCAGGGGCACCGGCGACCTGCTCGAACTGCAGACCGCGAACGACATCTTCGGCGGCAATTTCCTGTCGCGGATCAACATGAACCTGCGCGAGACCAAGGGCTGGTCCTACGGCGTGCGCAGCGTCGTCAGCGAACCGCGCGATCGCGCCGCCTTCACCATACGCGCCCCGGTCCAGGCCGACCGCACCGGCGATTCGATCAAGGAACTGCGCAAAGACCTCGCCGCGTTCACGGGTTCCAAGGGCGTCACCGCCGAAGAACTCACCTGGTCGACCAACGGCAGCGCCCGCGAACTGCCGGGCAGCTTCGAAACATCGGGCGATGTGCTGGGCGGCGTGGTCAAGATCGTCACCTACAATCGGCCCGACAATTACTATGAAACCCTCGCCGCCCGCTACAAGGCCATGACCACCGCCGGGCTCGATGCCGCGGTGCGCAGCCAGAAGCTGGGCGAAAATATGGTGTTTGTGGTGGTCGGCGACGCCGCCAAGGTCAAACCGCAGCTTGACGCGCTGGGCCTGCCGGTAGAAGTTCGTGCCCAACCGGGCAAATAGCCCGAATCGCTTTTCAAACAAGGAGTTTAACCATGACTGTTGCCGGAACCTACGATGTCGTCACCAAGAGCCCGATGGGCGACCAGAAGGGCAAGTTCGTGGTCATTGTCGATGGTGACAGCTTCACCGGCAGCGTCTCCGGCCCGATGGGTTCGATGGAGGTTCAGGACGGCAAGGTCGATGGCAACAGGCTGACCTGGAAGATGGACATGAAAGTGCCCATGCCGATGACGCTCGAAGGCGACGCCGTGGTCGATGGCGATGCGATTTCGGGTGCGGTGAAGGCCGGCGCGTTTGGCTCGATGGCGCTGAGCGGGGTTAGGGAGGGGTAGGCAGCTTACCGACGCAAGTAAATCAGGCGCATCGGAAGGTAACTCCGACGTCCTTCGCTCTTGCGCTCACTTAAACGACCTTGAAGCCGCGGAAGTCAGCAGTAAATCAAGACATGTGTAGTAAAATCTTGGGCGAAGGTAGGGGAATCTCAGACATGCGGAAAATCGTGATGGCGCTGCTGGGCAGCGCACTTCTGGCCTGCACGCAAACCGCGTTAGCGCAGCCCGTAGACACGCCGCCGGCCAGAAACCCTGCCAGCACCTGCCGCCGTCCCGATTGCGACATGCGAGTTGCACGTCTGGCCCGGACGCTCATTCCACACCGTATATTACGGCTGGGCCCACGGAGGCACGATCAACGGGGCGCAGAAAGGCCGCAAGGGCTATCCGGCAATACCAGACCAGCCGCTCTCGGTCGAAGTGCAGCGCGAACTGCTTGGCAAACTCGATATCCCGGCGATCATCGGACTTTCAAACTACATTGCCGTGTTGCACGACAATCCCCTTAGCGCCGCGATGATCCGATCCACTCCGGGACGTCAAGTCGCAGAAAGCGGGCCGTGCTATGCCGAGTTGATGATCGACGATATCGTGTTCCAGAACAACGTGATCAACGGCAAGTGGCTCAACATCATCTTCCGGTTCCGCGAATTTGAGGGGGTAGGTGCGGCACCGGCACGGACCTATGGAACCTACGTTACGGTTCGCACTCCGCTGTTTCCGCCGGATCCGGATACTGATCCGCAGCCCGCGCTCGATGAACTAAGGTCCGCCTATTCGCAGTCATTGACTGAGTTCGGCAAGCAATACGCCGCATTTCTGAAGCGCAACGGCAAAAAGAAGGGCGCTTCGATCACATTGTAAATCAATCCGTTTGGAGAAACTCATGAAGAAATTGAATATCTTGCTTTCTGGAATCGGTGCATTGGTCCTGGCCAGCGCCGCGCAAGCCCAAGATGGTGCTGCACCTGCAACACCTGCGCCCCCCCTTTCAGCACCCCAGTCCTTGCCGCCCAGCGTCGCGGCCGACGGCTGCGAGATGCACATTTGGCCGGCCGAGCGGATGGCCTCGCAAACCTCAGGGCTGTTTGGTCCTGGATTGCTAAGCTCGGCAATCAACGGCAAACGCGATTCCAGCAATCAGGCGCTGATGGCCAGCGCGCTCGACAGCCAGAGCCAGCTCACTGCGCTGACCTCGCTCGATTTGCGCACTTTGCTCAACCGCACTCCCGGGACCACCCTCGTGCTTCACGACGCCCCGCTTGAGCGCCACACCATGAACAAGGTCAAAAACCGCCGGTCGGAACTCGGCCGCGCAGTGCTATTCCGAACTGATCGTCGCCGATGTGTTCTACCAAAAGGCGATGATGTATGGTCGTTCGCTGCGCACCTTGTTCATGCTGCGCGACTTCGGCAATGACCAGAAGATCGACAAGGAGTATAAGGCTTGGGGCGGCAATGGCCTCAGCCTGTTCCCGCCCAAGGAAGGTGACGATGCAGTGGCCGCGCTTGACGAGCTGGTCTCGGTGTTCAAACGGAACTTCGACGAATACGCCCGCAACGCCCGCACCTCACTGGCGCGCAAGGCGAAGTAATTTCGCAGGATGATTATGGCAGCTCCGCCCGGCATGGGCGGGGCTGCCAGCCCTACGCCACAACAATCGCCCCGTCGGCCCCCGGCACCGGCACCTCAGCGCCAAACGGCACAACCCGGATCGCGGCATAGTCCGCGCCTTGCGGGTCGGTGTAGCAGTGGGTGCGTTTGCCTTCGACGTCGACCACCCAGTAGTGGCGGATGCCCGCGCTGGCATAGTCGATGCGCTTCTGGCCGAGGTCTATATTGAGTGTCGATCCCGCGACTTCGACAGCCAGAAGGATATCGGATGGGAACAGGTGCTTCCTTCCGGCAATATCTTTGTCAACCACGGCTATGTCGGGCGCGCGGATGTTGCTGTCGTCGAATTTGGTAATGATGTCGCCATAGAGGACAAAAGTGGTGTTGGCATAGGCATTGCCGAGCAAGCGCCCCAGCAGCATCAGCAGCCTGCCGTGTTCGGAGTGCGATGGCGAGAATTCGATGAGCGCCCCATCAACCAGCTCGACATGCGCATCGCCGAACGCGCCCGCGTCAATCATTCGCAGATAGTCGTCCGCAGTGACCCGATAGCGCTGGGCACCGACAAATGGCGGAATGACAGACATCTGGTTCATGGCATCAAAGTTATCACAAGCTCATCCGCTCGCAAAGCAGAGTTGGATCGAAAGTGGCCCTATCCGCCCAACCCCTTCTTCACCGCCTCGTTCACCACCTGCGGGTTGGCTTTGCCCTGCATGGCCTTCATCGTCTGGCCGACGAAGAAGCCGAACAGGGCTTCCTTGCCGGCGCGGTACTGTTCGACCTTGTCGGCGTTGGCGGCGAGGATCTGGGCTACGGTTGCCTCGATCGCGCCGCTGTCCGAAGTCTGCTTCAACCCCTCGCGCTCGACGATGGCGCTCGCACTGTCACCGGTCTCCAGCATCTTCTCGAAGACCTGCTTCGAGATCGTCCCCGAAATTGTGCCGTCGGCCACCAGCGCGAGAAGTTCCGCTGCTTGCGAAGGACTTACCGGAGAATCCTCAAGGCTCTTGCCCAGCCGCTTGAGCGCGCCGAACAGTTCCGAGGTCAGCCAGTTCGCCGCCTGTTTGGCCACCTCCGGCCCGGCCTTGCCCTGCTTCGCCTCGCATTCGGCGAGCAGCACTTCGAACCAGCGCGCGGTTTCGGCTTCGGCGGTGAGGATGTTGGCGTTGTAGGGCGATAGGCCCAGCGCATTTTCATAACGGTGGCGCTTGGCGTCGGGCAGTTCGGGCAAGCTGGCGCGGCATTCGGCGAGGAAGGCATCGTCAAGTTCGAGCGGCAGCAGGTTGGGATCGGGGAAGTAGCGGTAATCGTGCGCATCTTCCTTGCTGCGCATCGAGCGGGTTTCGCCCCGGTCGGGATCGTAGAGGCGGGTTTCCTGCACCACCTTGCCGCCATCCTCGATCAGATCGACCTGGCGGCGCGCCTCCCCTTCGATCACCGCCATGACGAAGCGCACCGAATTGACGTTCTTGGTCTCGGTCCGCGTGCCGAATTCGTCTCCGGGCTTGCGCACGCTGACATTGACGTCGGCGCGCATCGAGCCTTCTTCCATATTGCCGTCGCAGCTGCCGACATAGCGCAGGATCGTGCGCAGCTTGCGCAGGTAAGCCCCTGCTTCAGCGGGAGAACGCATGTCCGGCCGGCTGACGATTTCCATCAGCGCCACCCCCGATCGGTTGAGATCGACATAAGACATGGTCGGGTGCTGATCGTGCATCAGCTTGCCGGCGTCCTGCTCGACATGGATGCGCTCGATGCCGATGGTCTTGACCGAACCTTCCGGATCCTTTTCATCCAGACTGACTTCGATCGCCCCTTCCCCCACCAGCGGATGGTAAAGCTGGCTGATCTGGTAGCCCTGCGGCAGATCGGCGTAGAAATAGTTCTTGCGGTCGAACCGGCTCCACTTGTTGATCTTCGCCTCGATCGCCATGCCGGTGCGCACCGCCTGGCGGATGCACTCGCGGTTGGGAACCGGCAGCATCCCGGGCATGGCGGCATCGACCAGGCTGACCTGCGAGTTCGGCTCCGCCCCGAAGGCAGTGGCGGCGCCCGAGAACAGCTTGGAATTGGACGTGACCTGGGCGTGGACTTCAAGGCCGACTACGACCTCCCATTCGCCGGTTGCTCCGTGGATGCGGTATGTGGATTCAGTCATTGGATACCTGCATGGGGTCGATCAGTTCGACCTCGGGAAAATAGCTGGAAAAACGCTTAGGATCACGCGTCAGGATTGGCCAGCCCCGAACTGCCGCCTGCGCTCCGATCAGGAAATCGGGAATGAGCGAAGTTCTGGGTCCGCCGTTGCGACGATAGGTGCGAAAGGCCTGTCCTGCTCGAAATGCATCGGCGGCGTTCAATCCTACAAACTTGACATTGAAGCCGTCCAGCACGCTTTCCAACTGTCCGCAAACTTCAAAGCCGGGTGAAATTTCCGCAAAGATAATGGGATTTATGCACGGCTGGACGTCGAGCGACAATGCTTGAAGCGCATCGCGCACTTTGCGCGACTGCTCGGTTTCGGGAAAGAAGATGTCGAGAAAGATATTGGAATCGACGATCATACCTCGGCAGGTGGCCCCCGCATAAGATCGTAGAATTCCTTGTTGGTCATTCCCAGCGGCTTGAACGCCTTGCGCGCTTCGGTCACCGCATTTTCGAAGCGATGCTTGTGAGCAGCAACTTCGCCTTCGCAACTGACCGGGGCGATGGTCGCCCGGCCGGTGCCGTCAAGTTCGAATTCGACAACGTCCCCTGCGCTGAGGCCGAGCGCGTCGCGAATCTCCTTGGGAATCGTAACCTGGCACTTCGTCGTCAGGTTCGACCGGCGCTTGGAAGTGTGATAGTTCATAGCGCTGGTATTACCGGAATTTTGCATTACCGGCAATGCCGACAACGACCTCCCATTCGCCGGTTGCGCTCTGGATGCGTCAGTTGCTCATCGCTGTCGCCCTGGCACGGGCTTACGAATTGGCAAAGGCGTTCGCGCGCGCCCCCTATGCCGCCCAGTCGGTTTCGCCATAGCCGAACGCGGCGGCGACTTCGCCCGCTTCGCGGCGAATGCGCAACTGGTCGTCCACTGTCAGCCGCTCGCGCCACTTGTTGAGCACCGCCTGCGCATCGCGTTGAAGATAATTGCCCTTGCCGGGAGTGAAATCCACAGCGGCACTGGTGAAATTTTCCGCGATTATCCGGTCGAGGTTGGGCGGATCGATCACGCCCGCGAATTCGAACAGGTCTCGCGCAACCCCCTTCGGGTCGGCCACGATGTCCGCCTGGCGCACCATGAGCGTGCGTGCATTGCCCAGCAGATAGCGGGCATGGAACGCGTGAAGGACTTGCCACATCAGCAGGGCTTCCTCCAGCGCGGGTCGCCGCTGGCTTGCAAGAAGGCGGATCCGGTCCGCATAGTCCGGAAGCGCGTCGAGCAGCGGCGGCTGGAGGAGATCGGAGAAGTCGAAACCCCGGTCCCGGCGGACCACGCTCTCGATCCAGGCGCAGGGATGGCGCACGCCCAGCACCACTTTCAGCGAATCGACCTGCTGCATCGTTCGCGCGGTGAAGGCCAGTAGCGGTGCCTTGATGATCGCCGGACGGCGCGACTGCAGCCTCGGGCTTTCATGCTGGAGCAGCCGGCCGATCCGACCGACATCCCGCAGCGATCGAATCTTGAGAACGCTACGCGCCGCATCGCCGAGCAGGCCTTCGGCGCGAATGAGCCGGATCAGGCCGCTGCGCAATTCGTCATACTGCGCGCCTTCGGCGAGCGGATAGCCGTTGCGCATCGGAACCGTGCGGAAACTGAGCGTGGATTCGCGGTTGACCGGCTCGTTCAGCATGTGAAACTGCGAGGATTGCGCCAGGATCATTCCGATAAGCGTTGTGATCGAATAGTGGCTTCCCGTAACCAGCACCGACGAACGGAATAATTCGAGCCCATCGCTGGGCGTTGCATTCATCATGAACCGGAACCCTATTCCCCGCTTGCAAGGCCGAATCGCAGTCCAACCTCCATTAAGTGCCGACCTGATTTAAGCAACCTTGCTGCCCGGCTGCGTCGCCGACTGCGGATTGCGATGCAGGCATTGTGAAATCCCCGATTTTCGCCGCGATAACCGCCGTGGTGGCTGGTTGCAACGGAGCGGAAATTCAATGCACACAATCGCAGCCCGACTGGCTTGCCGCTCTCGCCCACCTGCTGCTAAGCGAGCTTCGCCCGCGGATGGTCCGGCGGGATCGTAGGCAAGGCGCGGAAAGTCAAAGATGGAAGCGGGAAAACTCGACGAACTGGGCGGACTTTACAGTGCTGACATCTTCTATTCGTGGCAGATCGGTGTATCCTATCGCTCCGCCGTGCCCTATTGCGAGCATCTGTTCCGCATCTACCAGCCCGCCAGCGTCGCCGATTTCGGCTGCGGGCGCGGGGCATGGTTGAAGGCCATGCACGAACAGGGCGCAGAGCGGCTGTTCGGCGTCGATGGCCCGTGGAATTCGCAGGAAGCCATGATCGATCAGTCGATCGAATTCTGCGGTGCCGATCTCAACGAACCCGGCCCGGCCTTTGCCGGACAGACTTTCGATCTGGCGATGACGCTGGAAGTGGTCGAGCATCTCGAACCGAAATCATCGGAGCGCGTCGCCGATGCCCTGGCCTCGCTGGCACCGGTGCTGATGTTCGGCGCGGCATTCTCGCACCAGACCGGTCAGAACCACATCAACGAGCGCTACCACTCGTTCTGGGCCGGCTTGCTGCGGGATCGCGGCTTCGAGGTTTACGACTATTTCCGGCCGACATTCTGGGGCGACGACCGGGTTGCCTATTACTACCAGCAGAACACGTTTCTCTATGTCCGCAAGGGCCATGCCCTGGGCGCAAAACTGAGGGAGGCCGGATACCGGCCGATCGAAAACCTGGCCTTTCTCGATTGCGTTCATCCGGACATGCTGGAGCGCTATGTCGGCCTGACTATTCGCAAGCGTCTGCGCGCGCAGCTTGTCGAAGTGGCCCCCGAGCCGGTGCTGGCCGTGGCCCGGTTCATCCGCAATTCGCTAGGCGGCAAAGCGCCGGGGTAGAGACTCTTCGACTTACATCGAAACGGTGCCAGCCCGATAGATCAACTTGCGTTTAATCTGAATCAAACTTCAAATTTCCGCTCATCCTGAGCTTGTCGAAGGACCCTCGTGCTCCGGTGAGTTCACCTTAACAACCTCGTGCTTCGACAAGCTCAGCATGAGCGGGTCTGGTGCAGATTAAGCGCAACCCGCTCTAAGGATTTAGTCATGGATCTGCCAAGTCGGGTGTGATCAGCGTCACTGCGGGAAAATAGGTGCGGTAAAAGCGCGGGTCGCGGGTGACTATTGCGGCTTCAAGCACAATCGCCTGTCCGCCGATCAAAAAGTCGGCGATGATCGACCGGGCCGTGTCGTTGCCGACGCGCCTGCGCTCGCGGTAGACGTTGAATGCAGTTCCTGCCGTATAGGCTGCTTCGTTGGACAATTCGACGACGGTAGCACCGAAACGGTCGATCCGTTCGATGAACTCTTCCAGACTTCCAACGCGCGGAGCGACTTCGGCGACCACGACCGGGGACAGGCCAAGCTCATCGTCGGCACCGGCTTCGGCGACCGCGTTCTCTGACCAGGCCTGCCATTCACCGCCACATCCGAGCAGATCGATGACGACGTTCGAATCGATGAGGATCATGGCTCCCAATCGCCACGCAGGTCGCGCATGTATTCATCGGTGGTCATGCCGCCAAGATCAATACTGCCCCTGACACTTTCCAATGCCGCCCGTATCCGGGCCTTGCGCTGCTCCCTTGTCTCGCTGCCGGTTTTTTCCGCAGGCAAAACCACTGTTTCGCCGCGATCGTTCAGACCAACCCGCACCGGGCCATTGGGAACCAGACCATTGCGATCACGCAGGACTTTCGGGATCAAGACTTGCCCTTTGCTGGTCATGTTGACCAGGGTTTCATGCTCGATCTTGGTGTAGGCGTTCATAGCTCAACTCCGGTGTTACCGAAAGTAACACCTTCTCGGGCAAGGTGCAACCTACATAAAACCAGCGACGCCCAATGCGCTGGCTGCGCCTTGGATGCAGTGGTGTGTCATGGCCACTTGATTCCCCTGGCCCGCCGTTCATCGCGCTGTTTCTTCGCCAGCTTGACCCTGTCCGCGTGCGGGTCGGTTTTCCGGTCGTGTAATGTTGCCCAGATACAGAGCGTGGCGACAGCGATGATCAGAATGACCGCTGAAACATTCATGACTGTTTCGGAGACCAGCGACTGAACCACTACAACCCCCAACACGCCGGCCAGCGCAAGAAGAGTTTTGACGAAATATCGATTGCGCAGTGATGGCGCGACCAGAGCCAGCGTAGGAATAATCAACCAGACGATCCCGCCGAAACTCACCACCACCGCCCAGGCTTCGCCACAAACCCCGCGCGCGCCTCGATCGCCAGCCCGGCATTCAGCACGCCCTGCTCATCAAACGGCCGTCCGATGATCTGCAGGCCCAGCGGCAGGCCGTCGCGATTGAGGCCTGCCGGGACCGACATCGCGGGCAGCCCGGCCAGCGAGGCCGGCACCGCGAAGACATCGTTGAGGTACATCGCCAGCGGATCGGACACCATCTCGCCCAGCGCAAAGGCGGCGGTCGGCGCAGTGGGGGCGAGGATCACGTCGCAGCTGTTGAAAGCCTCGGTGAAATCGCGACTGATCAGCGTCCGCACCTTCTGCGCCTGGGTGTAATAGGCATCGTAGAAACCCGCCGAAAGCACATAGGTGCCGATCAGGATGCGGCGTTTGACCTCTGCCCCGAAACCGGCGGCGCGGGTGGCGGCGTACATGTCCTGCAGGCCCGCCCCGTCCGGCAATTCGCGCAGGCCATAGCGCACGCCATCATAGCGGGCGAGGTTGGACGAGGCTTCGGCGGGCGCGATGATGTAATAGGCGGGCAGCGCAAATCGGGTATGCGGCAGGCTGATATCGACAACCTCGGCCCCGGCGTCCTTCAGCCATGCCACGCCCTGGTCCCAGCTGGCGGCGACATCGGCGTCCATTCCGTCCATGCGGTATTCGCGTGGCACGCCGACTTTCTTGCCGCGCAGGTCCGGGTTCAGCCCGGCTTCCCATTCGGGCACCGGCAGGTCGAGGCTGGTCGCGTCCTTGGCATCGAAACCGGCCATGGCCTCGAGCAAGATCGCGCAATCGCGCACATCGCGCGCCATCGGTCCGGCCTGGTCGAGCGAGGAGGCGAAGGCGACGATACCCCAGCGCGAGCAGCGGCCATAGGTTGGCTTGATGCCGCTGATGCCGGTAAAGGCGGCGGGCTGGCGGATCGAGCCGCCGGTGTCGGTGCCGGTCGCCGCCGGGCACAGCCGCGCGGAGACGGCCGCGCTCGAACCGCCGGAAGACCCGCCGGGGGCCAAAGCAGCATTCCCGCCGTCATTGCGCCGCCACGGCGAGATGACATTGCCGAAATACGACGTCTCGTTCGACGAGCCCATCGCGAACTGATCAAGATTGAGCTTGCCCAGCATGCCTGCGCCTGCATCCCACAGCTTCTGGCTGACGGTGCTTTCATAGGCCGGCGTGAAATGTTCGAGGATGTGGCTGGCGGCGGTGGTCTGCACGCCATCGGTGCAGAACAGGTCCTTCATGCCGATCGGCACGCCCGCCAGCTTGCCCAGCGGCTTGCCGGCAGCCCGGTCGGCATCGACCCTGGCGGCTGCCTCCAGCGCCTTTTCGGGCGTGGCGACGATGAAGGCGTTGAGCGCGGACTGCGCGGCGGCGACATTGGCGTTGAAGGCGCCCGCGACTTCGCTGGCGGTGAAGCTGCCCTTGGCCACGCCCTCGCGGATGGCGGCGACGGTGAGTTCGGTGAGATCGGTCATGCGTTTGGAACTACTGTTACGCGCGGGCTTCGACAAGCTCAGCCTGAGCGGGGTTTGGAATTATCACATACCTCCGCTCATCCTGAGCTTGTCGAAGGGTCATCCTGAGCTTGTCGAAGGGTCACTCAATCACCTTGGGCACGCCGAAAAAGCCGTGTTCCGCCGCCGGGGCATTGGCGAGCACGGCATCGCGCTTGCCGCCGCCGGTGAGCGGGTCGGCATTGATCACGTCATCGCGCAGCCGCAGGTCGTTTTCGATCACGGCGGTCATCGGCTCGACCCCGGTGACGTCGACTTCGCCAAGCTGTTCGACCCAGGCGAGAATGCCGTTAAGCTCGGGAACCATCGCCGCGATTTCGCCCTCGCTCAGCTTGAGGCGGGCGAGCGCGGCGATCTTGGTGACGGTGGCGGTATCGACTGACATGTGTTGCTACCTCAAGGATGCGGCGCGGAAGCACCGGGCGGCATTCCACCTGGGCCACCAGGTCCGCCGGGGCCACCCTGCATCTGCTGCATCTGCTGCATGATGCGCTGCTGCTCCTCGATCTCGGCGCGGCTCTTGAAGTCGAGCAGTTCGATCTCGAAGGTCAGGTCGGTATTGGCGGGGATCGGGCCGGTAGCCTTGTCGCCATAGGCGAGCTCGGAGGGGATCAGCACCTTGTACTTGCCGCCCTTTTGCATCTGCACCAGCGCCTTGGTGAAGCCGGGCACCACCCCTTCGAGCGGCATCGGCGCGCGTTCCTGCTGGTCGAACACCTTGCCGTCGGGCAGCGTGCCCTTGTAATTGATCAGCACGACATCGGCCACAGTCGGCGAAGGACCTTCGCCCGCGACCAGCGTTTCGACATCGACCGAGGCCGGCATCGCCGCCCAGGCAATCCCCCCGGCAGCCAGCGCCACGGCGGCAATGCCCAGCCACAGCCTGGTCAGCGAGCCCTTCGCCAGCGGTTGCAGGGGAACGCGGGTAATCTCGGTCATGGTGTCTTCCTGTTGCGCGCAGCAAAAAGGGCGCGGATTCGTCCGCGCCCTCTTGGCTCAACCGGCTCGCCAGAGCAAGCCGCCGGTTCTACTTGGCGCCGTCGCGTTCCATCCGCTTGCGGTCCATCTTGCGGGCGCGGCGGACAGCGGCAGCCTTTTCACGGGCGCGCTTTTCGGACGGCTTTTCGTAGTGACGGCGCAGCTTCATCTCGCGGTACACACCCTCGCGCTGCAGCTTCTTCTTGAGCGCGCGCAGAGCCTGATCAACATTGTTGTCGCGAACCATGATTTGCATAAAAAGCCAGACCTCACAAACGAAGGCGAGAACCCCGCCTGCACAGCGGGGGAACACCCCTGGAATCGAAAAACGCATTAGAAACGAAAAACGCAGCCGAATCCGTAAACGGAACGGCGCGGATGCCGGGCCGCTAGCAAAGTGCGGGGGGGATGGCAAGCGTGGATGGCAGCGGGGCGGCGATTGGTTGGTGGGATGGGGCCTCAAACTCCCGGAGACTCGCCTTTGCGTGTCCCCTGAAACCGGTTAGTCGGACGCGATACAGCGTCAGGCCCTATTGGTCCGATTCTGACATTTGCATCCCTATCGGCCATGTGGTGGGCAAGTGTCAGAATCTTTTCGGACCACTGGCAATATTTTGATTCTAATGGATTTTATGATTTTGACATTTGCGGCCATGCTATCCGGCTAGCGGGATGCAAATGTCAAAATCAATCCACTAGACAGGATTGATGCGGTAGCACTATTCGCTCGCGCTCCGGAGGGTCGCATCGCACACCGCATAGTTCTTGCCGTCGCAGCAGCATTGGCATCCGCGCAGCCTGCCGTTGCGCAGGAAGCCGCCGCGCCGCCAAAGGCCGTCGAACTGACGGCGGCGGAACTGTTTGCCTTCGCCGATGCCGCGCGTGACAACGGCGATTTCGCCAGCGCCGAAACCGCCTATCGCGCACTGGCGAGCAATCCCGACCTCGAACTGCGCAGCGAAGCCCGCTTCCGGCTGGGGATGATGCTGGCCGACCGCCAGCAGAAATACCGCGAGGCAGCAACCGAATTCCGCCGCATTCTCGACGACAAGCCCGATGCGGCGCGGGTCCGGCTGGAGCTGGCGCGGATGCAGGCGATGCTGGGCAACCTCGGTGCTGCCGAGCGCGAGTTCCGCGCTGCTTCGGCCGCCGGACTGCCGCCCGATGTGGAGCGCATGGTGCGTTTCTACGCCAACGCGCTCAGCGCCCGCAAACCCTTCGGCGGCAGCCTTGAACTGGCCATCGCGCCCGACAGCAACATCAACCGCGCCACCAAATCGGACACACTGGGCACAGTGATCGGCGAGTTCACGCTTGATGAGGATGCCAAGGCCCAATCGGGCATCGGCCTCGCCCTGCGCGGCCAGACCTATCTGCGCAAACCCATCGGCAAGGCTGCCAATCTGCTGGCGCGGCTATCGGGCAGCGCCGACATTTATCGCGCTTCTCAGTTCGACGATTTCGCACTGGGTTTGCAGATCGGGCCGGAATATACGTCGGGCAAGGACAAGATCGCGCTGTCGATCGGCCCGACCTGGCGCTGGTACGGCACCGATCCCTACAGCTTCACCATCGGCGGCAACGCCAGCTGGCAGCACCCGCTGAGTCCGCGCGCGCAGCTGCGGCTGGAAGGCGGCATCGGCCACGTCGACAACAAGCGCAACAACCTTCAGGACGGCGACAGCTTCTCGGCCTCGGTGGGCATCGACCGCGCCTTTTCCCCGCGTTTCGGCGGCGGCGTGCAGATCTATGGCAACCGCGATACCGCGCGCGACCCCGGCTATGCCACTGCGCGCGGCGGGGTTAGCAGCTATCTGTTCCGCGAACTGGGCAAGACCACTGCCGTGCTCACGCTCGGCTACAGCCATCTCGAGGCCGACAGACGGCTGTCGCTCTATCCCAGACGCCGGGTCGAGGATCGCTATAGCGCGAGCATTTCCGGCACCTTCCGCGCACTGCGCATAGGTTCGCTCGCACCCATTCTGCGGCTGCGCTACGAGCGCAACAGATCGAGCATCGAGATCTATGACTACAGCCGCATCGCCGGCGAAGTGGGCATCACCACTGCGTTCTGAGACTGTCTTTGGAGCGGGTAGCGCTTAATCTGCACCAGACCCGCTCATGCTGAGCTTGTCGAGCCGAAGGCGACCGTAGGTCAACCACAGGGTTGTTACGGTGAACTCACCGGAGCACGAGGGTCCTTCGACAAGCTCAGGATGAGCGGAAATTTGAAGTTTGATTCAGATTAAACACAAGTTGATCTAACGGGCCATGTTCATCCTGCGTAAAGGTCGCGGCGGGCTCTATCAGGCGCATTCTGGACTGGCGATCCTCCAATTGCGGGGAAACCCCGGGTTTTGCGATATCCCGTCCCGCGATAATGGGTTAGCGAGGCCGCCCACGTTATTTGATTCGCCGCGCCGGGATTGGCAGCGGCTGTTTTGCAGGAGCAGATTGCATGAAGGGCTGGAGACTTGGCGCACAGGCATCCGTACTGGCGCTTGGCCTGATTGTGGCGGGCTGCGGCGGCGGCACTAACAGCACGCCGACCCCGTCGCCCACACCAACACCGACGCCATCGCCCACTCCTTCGCCGACCCCGACACCCACAACCACCAAGCCGCCGATTGCAACCTTCTCCTTCCAGACAGCCGGCGTTTCCACCACAGCCATCACCACCGGCACCGCTCCCAACACCACCACTACCACCACGCTGGCCAAGCAGAACCTGGGCAGCGGCGTTTCTGTCGCCTACTCGGTAACCACCAACACCTATGTGCTCACCGCTCCCGACGCGACAACCGTAACCATCAACGACACCAATGTGGCCGATGCACAATCCATCGAGAACATCAGAATGGTCTGGGACAAGACCGTGGGAGCTGTTCGCGACACCTACGTTCTGGCCAAGCCGACTGTCGGCAGCGTGGCGCTAAGCTACACACTGATCGGAACCTGGACGCATGTCGATGCCACCAGCACCAGGACTTTCAACACTGTTGGCGGCACGCCGACTGCGGCCGCCGATGTGCCAACCACCGGCACCGCCACTTATTCAACCCTGCTCGGCGGCTCTGCCGCGAACCTGACCACTTCGGCAAGCTACGCGCTGAACGCCCCGGCCAGCGCCGCGACTTTCAGCGCCAATTTCGGCACGGCAACGGTAGCGACCACGCTCACCCTGTTCGGATCACCCTTGGCAGGCGGTGCCAACGTCGATCTTGGCGTCTATAACGGCACCGGCGCAATCACCGCGAATAGCCCCGGCTTCACCGGAACTTTTACCGGCACCACCACGGGCGAATTCTCCGGCGCATTCTTCGGCCCGCAAGCCGCCGAAATGGGCTTCGGCTGGTATCTGCAACGATCGGACTTCCGCGCCACCGGCGTGGTCGTGGGTGTCAAGAACTGAGCCGGCGCTCGATCTGCACCGTCGGAAAGTAGCACGCAATCGTTGACCTGCGGTCGCCTTCGGCTCGACAAGCTCAGGATGAGCGGATGTCCGCAGCGGTTCCGCCTCCTCGCTTGACAAAACAAACCATATAGGTTATACGCCCCACCGTCAGTGCAAGCTGACACAAGCGACGGGGGCGGGGGCGAGTGTGCACTTCGTCTGCTCAACCCCGCTCGCGGCCGGCGCATCCCCCAGCGGGCCTTCGACAGGCTCA
The DNA here is from genome assembly GCA_963791765.1 of uncultured Alphaproteobacteria bacterium. Classification (GTDB taxonomy): domain Bacteria; phylum Pseudomonadota; class Alphaproteobacteria; order Sphingomonadales; family Sphingomonadaceae; genus Novosphingobium. The sequence goes on along the minus strand of CAWBTL010000001.1, from coordinate 27,613 downwards.
GGCTGAGCGGAGGCGTCTGCGCAATCACAGATGCGAGGAGTGGCCGGCGATCTCCGGCTGCAGAATCCCGGGGTATGCCCCGGTGGCCAGCGGCAGGGCAGCGAGTCCGACCCGCTCCGCCTCGCGCGAAGGACCGAGCTACCGAGAACAGGCGCGCTGCTCGTCAGCCATTCGCACAAAGAGCGCGCCAGCCAGGCTTGTATGGCTCAAGCACCCCGCGCCGGCCGCACCCGTCCGCTCGCGTTTCACCTTGGCGTTATCCCGCGTTCGCCGGCGGGGGATGGGTTGTGCCGGTTTTCCCCACCCTTCCCACCACCCTTCCCACTGCTCTTCCCCCTGGCCCAATCCCCGGCTAAGGCCCCGGCATGGCCCAACCCAATTTCCTCGCATCATCACTTTACGTCGCGCTTGGCGGCGGCGCGGGGGCGTGGCTCAGGTTTGTTGCCGGACGGGCGATCCCTTCGGTCGGCTTCCCCTTCGCCACCCTCGCCGTCAATGTGCTGGGCAGCTTCGCCATGGGGCTGCTGACGGGTTGGCTGGTGCGGAATGCCAGTCCCGGACCATTGGGTAGTGAAAGCTCGCGGCTGCTGCTGGGCGTGGGCGTGCTGGGCGGCTTTACGACATTCTCCGCCTTCAGCCTCGAGATCGTGCAACTGGCGCAGCGCGGAGCCCTGGGCAGCGCCGTGCTCTACGCCGCGCTGTCGCTGGCGGGCGGTGTGCTTGGCCTGATCGCAGGCCTTGCCGTGACACGGGGGCTGGCATGAGTGTTCGACAAGCTCAGGATGATCGGAATGCTCCGGACGACAAGGTCCGCCAGTTCACCGTGCAGGCCGACGACAACGATGTCCGGCTCGACCGCTGGTTCAAGCGCCATCTGCCGCAGGTTGGCTTCGCCACGGTCAGCCGCTGGGCGCGCACCGGGCAGATCCGGCTGGATGGCAAGCGGGCTGCGGTGGACGACCGGATCGCCGCCGGGCAAGTCATCCGCGTACCGCCGGGCGGGGCGACACCGGATCGCAAGTCCAGCCCGCGCCGCGAACTGAGCGAGGCGCAGATCGAACAGGCCGAAGCCATGGTGCTGACCCAAGACCGCGCCGCCATCGTGCTCAACAAGCCGCCGGGCCTGGCGACGCAAGGCGGCACCGGCACCAAGGAGCACGTCGACGGGCTGCTCGATGCCTTCGCCACTGACGGACCCCGCCCTCGGCTGGTCCACAGGCTCGACAAGGACACCTCGGGCGTCCTGCTGATCGCCCGCACCCCGGGCAGCGCCGCGTTCTTTTCCAAGCGCTTCTCCACCCGCTCGGCGCGCAAGATCTACTGGGCGCTGGTGATCGGCGACCCCTCCATCGACGACGGACTGATCGAACTGCCGCTGGCCAAGCAGCCCGGCAGCGGCGGCGAGAAGATGATGGTCGACGAGAGCGGAGAGGGCCAGACAGCCCGCACCCGCTACCGCGTCATCGACCGGGCCGGCACCCGCGCCGCCTGGGTCGAACTGCAACCGCTGACGGGCCGCACCCACCAGCTGCGCGTGCACATGGCGGCGATCGGCCATCCTATAGTGGGCGACGGCAAATATGGCGGGCCGGAGGCGTTCCTGACCGGCAGCATCAGCCGCAAGATGCACCTCCACGCCCGCCGCCTGATCATCGATCACCCCGACGGCACCCCGCTCGACGTGGTGGCCGGGCTGCCCGATCATTTCGCGGCGAGCATGGCGCAATTGGGCTTCGACGAGGCTGACGGCGATTCGATTGCTGAAGTGCCCAAACCCTCGCCGGGCGAGGTCAAGAAGGCCGCCGCCAAGGCCCATGCCAAGCAATACCGCAAGGAACGGCGCGGCGAGCGCCGCGGCCGCAAGAGCGGCGAGCGCGGTCCGGCGGGGAAGACGCCGGTTGGGAAGGCTCCGGTCGGGAAGGCTCCGGCTGGCAAGGTTCCGGCCGGAAAGCCGACCCGCAAACCCGCCGCCCGGCCTTCCGCCAAACCCGGACCCAGGCCGAAGCCACGGTAATCCGCGATGCGACCGCCCCTGCCCCACGCCCCAACGCGCATCCGCCTCGCCGTGTTCGACTGCGACGGCACGCTGGTCGATGGCCAGGCGAGCATCTGCGACGCCATGGAAGCGGCCTTCACCGAGCATGGCCTGCCCCGCCCGGAACGCCACGATATCCGCCGCGCGGTCGGTCTCAGCCTGCCGCAAGCAGTGCGCAGCCTGCTGCCCGAGGCCCAGGGCGGCGTTCATGCCGAAGTCGCCGATGCCTACAAGCGCGCTTTCCGCGCGGCGCGTGAGGCCGGCGAGCTTTCCGAACCGCTGTTCGATGGCATCGCCGCTCTGCTGGACGATCTGCGCAGCGCCGGCTGGCTGCTGGGGGTGGCCACCGGAAAATCGGACCGTGGCCTGTCGCACTGCCTCGCCATGCACGGCCTCACCGGCCATTTCATCACCCTCCAGACCGCCGACCGCCACCCCTCCAAGCCCCACCCGGCAATGCTGGAACAGGCCTTGGCCGACGCCATGGCCGAGCCTGCCGATGCCGTGATGATCGGCGATACCGCCTATGACATGGCGATGGCGGTGAATGCCGGGGTGCGTGCCATCGGCGTCGATTGGGGCTATCACGAAGCCCATGAGCTGCAAGCGGCGGGCGCCGGCGTGGTTGTCTCCAGCCCCGCGCAACTGAAGGAGTATCTGCTGCGATGAACGGCGATCCTACGCAGAACGACCCGGCCAGGGGGCGTTTCATGGTGCTTCAGGCGCTGCGCCTCTCGGGCGTGGCGATGATTGTTCTTGGCCTGATGATCATCAACGATGTGATCGATCTGCCCCGAATCGCGGGCTATCTTCTGGCGATTGTCGGCGCTTTCGACGCGCTGATCGCGCCGAACATCCTCGCCCGCAGCTGGAAGACTCCGCTGCCGTGAAACGCTTTTACAAGACAGTGACGGTGGAGCCGGTGGATGGCGGCTGGCGGGTGCTGCTCGACGGGCGCGGCATCAAGACCGCGATGAAACTGCCGCAGATCGTGCCGACGCAGGCGCTGGCCGAGGCCATGGCGGCGGAATGGTCCGGCCAGGGCGAGGTGATCGACCCCGCCGCCTTCATTTTCCGCGACATGGCCGACTATGCCATCGACATCGCCGGGGCCATCGACATCGCCGGTCAGAACCGCGCTGCGGCCATACAGGCCACCCTGCGCTTCGGCGAAAGCGACACGCTGTGCTACCGCGCCGAGGCCGGCGAGGCGCTGCATGATCGCCAGCTGGAACTGTGGGAACCGTTGCTGGCCGCCGCCGAGGCGCGCTGGGACGTCCATTTCGAGCGGATCGAAGGCATCATCCACCGCCCCCAGCCACCCGCAACGCTGGCGCGGATGGAAGCGGTGCTGGCGGCTGAAAGCGCCTTCACCCTCGCCGCATTACAGACCCTCGCCAGCCTCGCCGCCTCGCTGGTAATCGCGCTGGCAGCAATCGCGCCGGGTGCCGACACGGAGGTGCTGTGGGCCGCGGCCAACCTCGAGGAAGACTGGCAGGCCGAACTCTGGGGCAAGGACGCGGAGGCTGAGACGCTCAGGGCGCGGCGGCTGGCGGAGTTTTCGGCGGCGGTTCGGTTCGCGGAGTTGGCGGGGAAGAAGAGCGAACCACTACAAAACTGACCCGCTTATTCCTCTCCATTTTTGCGCAGCACAAATGGGGAGGTGGCTGTCGCGTAGCGGCTGACGGAGGGGTTATACCAACCGCCCGATGAAATGGCTCTCTCCCCGAGAGGGGAGAGATACGGAGACTTGCGAGCTTGCTCGCTAGTCGAAGTTGAGAGGGGCATGGGATGCGCGCGGCCCCCTCTCCCAACCCTCTCCCCTGAAGGGGAGAGGGCTTGAATGGGAGGGGTATTTGCTTCGGAGTATTGTTGGAAGGGTTGGCGTCAGCGAGAAATTGGCCTAACCCACCCACTCCGCAACCTGCGCCGCGACATCGTTCGCCGCCTTGTTAAGCGCGGGGGCGATGGCTTCTGCCGTCGGCGAAACGCCGGGCACGATCGCCTCGAAACGCCGCGCCAGAATCGCGCCTTTGGCGTCTTCGCGCAGGGCGTCGTAGCGCACCACTACCGACAGGCTGCGGGCATCGTAGCCCATATCGATCAGCCGGCCCGACAGCGTCACCTTCGCGCCGGAAATGTCGTCGTTGCCCTCAAGCACCAGGCCTTTGCTCTTCGCCCGGATGGTCTCGGCGAGGAGGTGGCGGAACAGGCGCGCCGGGCGTTCGACCCAAACCACGTCAGGGAGATAAGCAATCGTCGCATCATCGACCTGCACCGGCACGCGCTGGACATCGAGGCGGCGGTCGGCGATCGGATCGAGCACGACCAGGGCATCGGCGATACTGCCGCCGGCCATCGCTCCGGCGGGTGCGGCAGTGATCGGGGTCAGCCCGATCATCTGCTTGGGCGCCTTGCCGCCCAGCCCGACACAGCCCGCCAGCAGCAGTGCCAGCACCGCCAGCGTCATTCGGTTACGCATGATTCCGGCCACTGTTTGCCCCCTGCATTCGCCGCTCATGGCTTATAGTCCGGCAGCTTCGGTCCGCCGACAAGCGCCGCTGCCCCCTGTTCGTCGATCTTTTCGGTGACATTGCGCAGCGCGCGGCTGGTGGCGCGCAATTCGCGCAGCGCTGCTTCGGCTGCCGGCAGCGTCGTTTCGGAAAGCCGGGCTGCGGCGGGCCGGGTTTCGCGGAGCGTCGCTTGCAGTTCGACGGCCGCGGCATTGGCGGTGCGCAGGGTGTTGCGCAGATCGCGGACGATGGAATCGCCGCCATCGCCGAGCAGATGATCGGCGGTCCCGGCAACCTGTTCGAACTTGTCGAGCGTCGCCGAGGCTTGCTTGAGCGTGCCCTGCAGTTCCGCCAGCGTCGCCTTCACCTGCGGAGAGGCATCGGCAAGATCGCCGGTGATCCGGTTGGAATTGCTTAGAATTCCTTCCAGAGACTCGATGTTCTTGTCCGACAGCACCAGATTGAGCCGCTCGGTCACTGTTGCCAGCCGCTCCAGCAGCACCGGCGCGGTGCTGAGCAGTTCGCCCAGCCCGCCGCGCTTGGTCGGGATCACCGGCACACCCTCAGGCCCCGGCTCGACGATCGGCGGCGCGCCTTTGACCGCACCTTCGAGCAGGATGTTGGACAGGCCGGTAAAGCTGGCCTGGATCGTCGCAGTGGTGCCCAGCAGGATCGGCACCGTCTCGTCGATGGAAACGCGGACCCGCACAAAGCTCGGATCCCTGGGCCAAAGCTCGATCTTCTCGATCTTGCCGACGGGAACCCCGGCAAAGGAAACTTCCGACCCATTGGACAGTCCGCCGACGGACTGCTTGAAAAATATGTCGTATTCGTTCTGCGCGCCCTCGTTGAGCTTCGCGATCCAGATCACGAACGCCGCGAGCACAGCGATCATCAGCAGCGTAATCGCCCCTACCCAGACGTGGTTTGCCCTCGTTTCCATTGCCCTACCCTATGCCCCCCCGGCCGTCGGCTTGTCCATCCCTTTGCCGCGCTTCTGCGAAGCCTGCGCGGCCCGGCCGCGGGGTCCGTTGAAATATTCCTGGATCCAGGGGTGATCGGTCGCCAGCAGTTCGGGGATGGTGCCCACCGCAATCACCCGGTGGTCCGCCAGCACCGCCACCCGGTCGCAAATCTCGTAGAGCGTATCGAGATCGTGGGTGATCAGGAACACGGTCAGCCCCAGCGTCGCCTGCAATTCGCGGGTCAGCGCGTCGAATGCCGCCGCGCCGATGGGGTCGAGCCCGGCGGTCGGCTCGTCGAGAAACAGCACCTCGGGATCGAGCGCCAAGGCCCGCGCCAGCCCCGCGCGCTTCTTCATCCCGCCCGACAGCTCGGCCGGATACTTGAACGCGGCCTCTTCTGGCAGCCCCGAGATCTTGACCTTGAAGCGGGCGATTTCCTCACGCAGATTATCGCTGAGTTCGGGGTAGAACTGGCGCAGCGGCACTTCGACATTTTCGCCCACGGTCAGCGTCGAGAACAGCGCCCCGCCCTGGAACAGCACCCCCCAGCGCGATCGGATATCGATATCGTCGTCGACCTCGGCATCGGTGATCGAACGGCCGAGCACATCGATCGAGCCGGCATCGGGCACCTGCAGCCCGATGATCGAACGCATCAGCACCGACTTGCCGGTGCCGGACCCCCCGACCACGCCCAAAATCTCGCCTTTGCGAACGGTTAGCGCCAGGTCCTGATGAATGACCTGACCGCCGAAACTGTTGCACAGCCCCTCGACGACGATGGGATACAGCTCCCGATCTTCCTGAGCGTGTCGAAGGATCATCCCCAGCCCACCTCGGTGAAGAATACCGCGAAAAAGGCGTCGAGCACGATCACCATGAAGATCCCCGCGACCACCGCCAGGGTCGTGCGCAGACCCACTTCCTCGGCGTTGGCCTTGACCTGCATGCCGTGGTAGCAGCCCGAAATGGCAATGATCAGCCCGAACACCGGTGCCTTGATCAGCCCCACCCACAGGTCATGCATCGGCACCACTTCCTGGATGCGCGACAGGAAGGTGAAGAAGGGTATGTCGAGCGCGAAGGCCGATATGAACGCGCCGCCGACAATCGCCACCAGCGCGGCGTAGAAGCCCAGCAGCGGCATCATCAGCATCGCCGCCAGCACCCGCGGGATAACCAGCGCCTCCATTGGCGAGACCCCGATGGTGCGCATGGCGTCGACCTCTTCGGTCAGCCGCATCGTGCCGATCTGCGCGGCAAAGGCCGAACCTGAACGTCCCGCGACCATGATCGCGGTCATCAGGATACCCAGCTCGCGCAGCGACAGCCGCCCGGTGAGGTTGATCGTGTAGATCTCCGCGCCGAACTGCTGCAACTGAACCGCGCCCTGCTGGGCAATGACGATCCCGATCAGGAAGCTCATCAGCCCGATGATGCCCAGCGAGGAGACACCGACCAGCTCCATCTGGTGGATCAGCGCCTTGCCGCGAAAGCGCGAGGGATGGCGGATGGTGTCTCCCGCCGCCACCAGCATCGCCCCGGTAAAGCCGACGATCCGCACCAGCCCGTCGACGCCGCCGACAACGCGCTTGCCCATCCATTCGGCAATGCGCAGCGGCAGAGCGGGCGGCTCGGGGAGATGCTCGTCCTCGCCCGTCGCCCGGCCGACCGCCGCGATCAGCCGCCGCGCTTTCGCACTTGCGCCGGTAATCTCTGCCTGCCGGTCCCGCGCGATGCGATAGGCCAGCCAGGCGCCGGCCGTGTCGATATCGCCGGCTTGCGAAAGATCGACCAGGGTCACCGGATCGGGCAGCGCCTCCAGCCTGCTATCGAGATTCCCGATCGACGACACCCGCAGCGGCCCCTTGAGCGCCAGCGTGACCGCGCCCTTGCCATCGCTATCGACTGTAAAGTCCGCCCATTGCCGCATCGGCAGGGTGATGCGGGAAAATGCGCGGCGCGGCAAGTGGGGGTGGCTTGCATGGCAGGGCAATCGCTTCAGATGAACGGGACTGGTGTTGATTGTGGCGTTGTGATTCAGACGAGGCTCCATATTGTGGGAGCCGTTCATGTCTGCATCGCCATCGTCCCGTTCGATTCTCGATCATTTTTCTGCGCTTCGCGATCACCGGGAGCAGTGGCGGGTTTTGTATCCGCTTCGTGAGGTATTGTTGCTGGTGCTGTGCGCAACGCTTTCGGGGATGGAGGATTTTGTCGAGATCAGGCTGTGGGGTCAGCACCGGCTCGATTTTCTGCGCCGTTTTCTGCCCTTTGTGCATGGGATACCGGCGCACGATACACTCAATGATGTCGTCAATGCGCTGGACCCTGAGCTGTTCAAAACCTGCTTTGCCACTTGGGTGGAAGCGCTGCGCGACGATGCGCCCGATGTGATCGCGATTGATGGCAAGACCTCGCGGCGCAGCCATGCGCGCAGCAAAGGTCGCGCGCCGCTGCACATGGTCTCGGCCTGGGCCTCGCGTCAGCGGCTGGTTCTGGGACAGGAAGCGGTAGACGTAAAATCCAACGAGATCACCGCGATCCCGCTGCTGCTCGAACGGTTGGAGCTGACCGGCGCACTCGTCACCATCGATGCGATCGGGACACAGACCGCGATTGCCGAGACCATCGTGAAGCGCGGCGGCGATTATCTGCTCGCGCTCAAAGGCAACCGTCCGGCGCTGTTCGCGGATGTTGTGGACTTCTTTGCCGACCCGCCCGCCGATATGATCCTTGCGCCCCACGTCACTACCGACGCCGATCATGGCCGCATCGAGGAGCGCCATCACCGCGTCTGTCACCATACAGAATGGCTGTTTTCCGACCGCCGTTACACCGACGAACCCCATTTCCCCCATCTCGCGATGATCGCAATGGTCGAAAATCATGTCGAGCGGGAAGGCCGCAAAAGCACCGAACGGCGCTATTATCTCGCTTCCGTCAAACTCGACCCCCAAGCCTTCGCCGCCGCCGTCCGCGCCCACTGGGGCATCGAAAACCGTCTCCACTGGGTGCTCGACGTCGTCTTCCACGACGATCTCGCACGGCTGAGAACCGGATATGGCCCGCAGAATATGGCCGTCGTCAAACACATCGCCATGAACATGGTCCGCAATCCAAACGACAAACACAGCCTCAAAGTCCGCAGAAAACGCGCCAATCTCGATCCCGATTACCTCGAAACACTCGTCACTCAACGAAGCGCGTTAATCTGAAGCGATTCCCCTGGCTTGCATGGCGCAGCCGCCGCTGGCAAAGCCCGCTGCATGACCGGAACCATGCTCGACAAGACCTTCGACCCCGCCCAGATCGAGGCGAAGTGGTATGCGCATTGGGAAACCAATGGGTTGTTCCGCCCGGAACGGCCGGACGCCGAGCCGTTCACAATCGTCAACCCGCCACCCAATGTCACCGGCAGCCTGCACATCGGCCACGCGCTCGACAATACGCTGCAGGACGTGGTCATCCGCTATGAGCGGCTGCGCGGCAAGGATGCACTGTGGGTGGTCGGCACCGACCACGCCGGGATTGCGACGCAGATGGTGGTCGAGCGCCAGCTGGAGGCGCAGCAGGACAAGCGCACCAACTACAGCCGCGAGGATTTCATCGCCAAGGTCTGGGAATGGAAGGCGGAGAGCGGCGGGACGATCACGCAGCAGCTGCGGCGGCTGGGCTGCTCGATGGACTGGAGCCGGGAACAGTTCACCATGGACCCGCATTTCACCCGCGCGGTGGTGAAGGTCTTCGTCGATCTGTATAACGAGGGGCTGATTTACCGGGATAAACGCCTGGTCAACTGGGACCCCAAGCTCAAGACCGCGATCAGCGACCTTGAGGTGGAGACGCAGGAGATCAAGGGCCATTTCTGGCACTTCCGCTATCCGCTGGCGGACGGGGTAAAGCTGGCAAGCGGCGCGGACCATATCGTGGTGGCGACCACCCGGCCCGAGACGATGCTGGCGGATATGGCGGTGGCGGTGAACGCCGAGGATCCGCGCTACAAGAGCGTCATCGGGAAGTTTGTCGAGCTGCCGATCACCGGGCGGCGGGTGCCGATTGTCGCCGACGAGCATGCCGACCCGGAACTGGGCAGCGGCGCGGTGAAGATTACCCCGGGGCATGATTTCAACGACTTCGAGGTGGGCAAAAGGGCGGGGTTCAGGCCGGGCGAGATGCTCAATATGTTCGATGCAGAGGCCAATGTCGTTCAGTGCGGCGGGATACCCGACGAATTCATCGGCCTCCACCGCTTCCGCCGCGACGGCAAGGACGGAGCGCGCGAACTGGTTGTGGAACGGCTCAAAGCGTTGGGTTGCCTCGTCACCTTCACCGACAAGGAAGGTAACGAAAAGGAAGCCGAAGACCGCGTCATCCAGACCCCTTTTGGCGACCGCGGCGGCGTTGTGATCGAGCCGTGGCTGACCAACCAGTGGTATGTCGATGCGGCCGAACTGGCGAAAGCGCCGATGGAAGCAGTGCGCGACGGGCGCATCGAGATTGTACCGAAGAGCTGGGAGAAGACGTTTTTCAACTGGATGGAGAATATCCAGCCGTGGTGTGTGTCTCGGCAGCTGTGGTGGGGGCACCGGATTCCGGCTTGGTATGGGCCGAGGATCGACCCTGACGGCATTCCGACATATCGTCATACTGCGAACGACACTGGGAGTGGCGAGCAAGTTGCATTCGTCGCGGAATCTTTCGAGGAAGCGTCAAATCTGGCGACGAGATACTACCGCCAGTTTAAGTTTTTTAATAACTCGTTGAAAATCATTGAAATAAGTGATGACGCTGAATTCGCGCGCTGGTTTCCCAAAAAGGGCACAAAACAAGAAGTCGCCATAAGGCAAGACAACGACGTCCTCGACACCTGGTTCTCATCCGCGCTGTGGCCCTTCGCCACGCTGGGCTGGCCGGATTCCTCCCCCCTCCCGCTTGCGGGAGGGGTCGGGGGTGGGTCAGTCGATGCAGGCGCAGCGCCACATCGAGAGGACTCACCCACCCCTAACCCCTCCCGCAAGCGGGAGGGGGATTTGCTCGCGCGCCACTATCCCAATGACCTGCTCATCTCCGGCTTCGACATCCTGTTCTTCTGGGACGCGAGGATGGCGATGCAGGGCTTGCACCTCATGAAAGAAGTGCCGTGGAAGCGGCTGTATCTGCACGGCCTCGTCCGCGCCGCCGATGGCCAGAAGATGTCCAAGAGCAAGGGCAATGTCGTCGATCCGCTGCTGCTGATCGACAGGTTCGGCGCGGATGCGCTGCGCTTCTTCATGGCCTCGATGGAAAGCCAGGGCCGCGACGTCAAGATGGACGAGAAGCGCGTCGAGGGCTACCGCAACTTCGCCACCAAACTATGGAACGCGGCGCGGTTCTGCCAGTCGAACGGGATTGGGGCATCGCAGTCGATCAAGGCCCCGCCTGCCACCCTGGCGGTGAACAAATGGATCATCGGCGAGGTCGTCGAGACCCTGGGCACCCTTGACAAGGCCATGGCCGAGCTGCGCTTCGATGCAGCGGCCTCTGCGATCTACCACTTCGTCTGGGACCAGTTCTGCGACTGGTATATCGAATTGATCAAGCCTCTTCTCACTCCCCTCCCGCTCGCGGGAGGGGCCGGGGGTGGGTCAGTCGATGCAGGCGGAGCGCTACATCGAGAGGACTTACCCACCCCTAACCCCTCCCGCAAGCGGGAGGGGGACGAGACGCGCCTGGTGGCAGGCTGGGTGCTCGACCAGATTCTGGTGATGCTGCACCCGTTCATGCCCTTCGTGACCGAGGAGCTGTGGGGGGCTCTGGGTGAGCGGAAGGACTATCCGCTGATCACGGCGAAGTGGCCGGAGCCGGGTGCCTCGGTCGATGCAGCGGCGAAGAGTGAAATCGAATGGGTGATTGCGCTGATCGGCAACCTGCGCACGGCGAAGAACGAGCTGGGCATCGCGCCGGGAGCCCGGCTCGAAGCTTTCCTGCCAGATCCGAGCCCGGCGACGCGGGCGATCATCGGCGGTAATGCTGGCGCGATCGACCGGCTGGCCCGCCTCTCCGCGATCCGCTTCGAGGCCGCACCTGCCGGAGCAGCCATGCAAATCGGTGCGGGCGATGCCAATGTGATCATCCCCCTCGAAGGCGTGATCGACATCGCCACCGAAAAAGCCCGCCTCGCCAAGGCGCTCGAGGCCTCCACCAAGGAAGCCAAGTCGCTCGAAGGCCGCCTGAACAACCCGTCCTTCGTCGAGAAAGCCAAGCCCGAAGCGGTCGACAAGGCGCGCGCCGATCATGCGGCGCATGCCGCCGAGGCCGAGCGGCTGGCGGCGGCCTTGTCGAGACTGGGGTAGGGGCCGCGGCTGGGCTAGCGCCATTCCGTCTTACAAAGACCTCCACCTTCAGGGGGAGGATACGAAAGCTTGGCAGCTTGCTGCCTAGCTGGAGTTGGTGGGGGTGTACTGCCGTCGAGAGGGCGGACCACCCCCACCCAGCTTCGCTAGTGACCCGAATCTGAAGTTCGCCACATTGCTCGGATGGGGCAGAGCGAACTTCAGATTCAAGAGGGTCACTAGCAACTATATGATTCTAGTGTGGTTCAAGGATTTGAAATTCGCTCAGTGCCTGGCCGATTAATGTGGCGAATTTCAAATCCACCACACTAGTCCCTGGCGGGACAAGCTGCGCTACCCCCCTCGCAAGGGGGAGGGGGCTATTGCGGTTGATTCAATCAATTACGGAAATAGGCTAGCCAAAACGCTTTCCTACACGCGGCGCGCTTGGCACAAGGCATGCCTTGATCATCTGGCTGGAAGCAAAACCTGTGAAGAAGTGTAATCTGTCACCATTTTGGAATTTTTTAGATATTTTTCAATGGTTTGAACTTGGTTACAGGTGGGTGACGCAGTGTCGCCTTTGTCGCCCTGCGAAACTGGTTGGAATGGGCGTGGCCTATGTGCTTCGACAGGCTCAGCATGAGCGGGGTTTGTGGATGAGGCCTGTTGGGGTGAGGGTGGCGCGGGTGCTTCGACAAGCTCAGCATGAGCGGGCTTGGGGTATTGGGTCCAAAACTACATCCGCTCAGGCTGAGCCTGTCGAAGCCCGCACACTAATGCCCGCCCCATGCCTCTGACCCTCGCCACAACTGCCCCCGGCGAGCCGGAAGTGTTCGCCTCGCTGCAAGGCGAAGGCCCATACACCGGGCACCCCTCCACCTTCATCCGCCTGAGCCGCTGCAACCTCGCCTGCGTGTGGTGCGATACTGCCTATACGTGGCGCTTCGAGGGCGGCGCTTCACTATCTCGGCGGCCGCACAAGGATGGCCTATCCTTTGACCGCAAGGCCAATCAGGTCACCCTGTCCGAGGCCGATGCCGCCGCGCTGATCACCAAGCTCAAAGGCACCCGCCTCGTCATCACCGGCGGTGAGCCCTTGCTCCAGGCCCCTGCCCTCGCTCGGATGATCGCGCTGCTTCCCGAAATGCATATCGAGATCGAGACCAACGGCACCGTGGCCCCGCCCCCGGCGCTCGACAGGCTCGTCCACCTCTACAACGTCAGCCCCAAGCTCGCCCACAGCGGCAATGCGGCGGAACTGGCGCTGATCCCCGAACGCCTTGCCGCCTGGGCCGCCGATCCGCGCGCCGTGTTCAAATTCGTGATCGCCAGTCCCGCAGACCTCACCGAAGTCCTCGCCCTCGCCAAAACCCATTCCATCCCGCGCGAGCGCATCTACCTGATGCCCGAGGGCCGCGACAGCGAGGCGCTGCGCGCCCGTGCCCGCTGGCTCGCGCCGCTGTGCCAGCAGCACGGCTTAAATTTCACCGACCGCTTGCATATCCACCTCTACGGCGACACGAGAGGGACGTGAGCGATAGTAACCTTGTTGAGGAAATTCCCGTCACGCCGATACGCGGCGATCTGACGCAGGGGCCGGTGGCGCGGACACTGCTGATCTTCGCGCTGCCAACGCTGGGTTCGAACATTCTGCAGTCGCTCAACGGCTCGATCAGCGCGATCTATGTCGGCAAGTTCCTGGGCGAGAACGCCTTCGCCGCCGCAGGCATCGCCAACATGGTGATGTTTCTGGTTTTTTCGACCGTATTCGGCCTTGCCATGGCGGCAACGATCATGATCGGGCAGGCAATGGGTCGCCGCGACGTCGAGGAAGTCCGCCGCACCGTCGGTGCCACCACCGGCGCATTCATCGCCATAAGTACCGTCGGTGCCACCACCGGCGCATTCATCGCCATAAGTGTAGTCATCGCGTTGCTGGGCGGCATGCTGGTCCCGCCGCTGCTGCGAGTGCTGGCGACACCCGCAGCGGCGTTCGACTATGCCGTAACTTTCCTCAGGGTGGTGTTCTACGGCGTGCCGTTCGTGTTCCTGACCGTGCTGCTGCAATCGGCGATGCGCGGAGTGGGCGACGCGGTGACGCCGCTGTGGGCGACGGTGCTCAACCTGGTGCTGTCGCTGGTGCTCAATCCTATATTCATCCTCGGCTGGGGTCCGGTGCCGGCAATGGGACTGCCGGGAGCAGCCTGGGCGGGGGTGCTGACCAACCTGATCTGCCTCCTGTTCACGATCCTGCGCATCTACCAGCTCGATCTGCCGATCCGGCTGCGCGGCGCGGAGCTGCACCTGCTGCGGCCCGATTGGGCGCATCTGAGGCCGGTGCTGGTGATCGGCGTGCCGATGGGGTTTTCGATGATCGTCATGGCGCTTTCCGCGCTGGTGATGACCGGGCTGATCAACCGCGAGGGCGTCGATACCGTCGCCGCCTATAACGCAGCCAACCAGCTGTGGAGCTATATCCAGATGCCGGCCTTCGCCGTCGCCAGCGCGGTGAGCGCCATGGCTGCGCAGAACATCGGCGCGGGCCGCTGGGACCGGATCGGGCAGATGGCCCGCACCGGGGTCGTGGTCAATGTCGCGATGACAGGGTCGCTGGTGGCGGCCATGCTGCTGGGCGACCACTTCCTGCTCGGCCTGTTCCTGCCACACGGCAGCAAGGCGATTGCCATCGGCGAACATATCAATCTGCTGATCGGCTGGACCTTTGTGCCGATGGGCATTTCGATGGTGATGACCTCCGTCGTCCGTGCCAATGGGGCGGTGCTGGTGCCGCTGCTGATCCTGGTGTTCTCGGTGATCGTGCTGCGGATGGGGGTCGGATTTGGACTCTATCCGCACTATGGTCCGGACGCGATCTGGTGGTCGTTCATGGTCAGCGGCTCGGCATCGGCAATCATGTCCGTGGCCTATTATTTTCACGGCGGCTGGCGGAGTATCCAGCGCGTTGCCGATCGGATAGCGCCGGTTATGGTGGAGTAAACCACCGTGCGCGAAATTTGCAGCGCTCCGTTCCCCTCTCCTGGTCGGGGAGAGGGGAGGCTGATTCTCATTTGAAGCAGGCTGGACTAGCGAGAGAAACCCCTACCGCCCCTGCGCGCGCCAGCGCTGGACGGTGCGTTCGACCATTTCCTCCTCGCCGCCGCTGTTGCTCCACAGCTGAGCGAATGACGGATCTTCCGAGGCCGGACGCTTGAATTCCTCGAGCTCATCGAAGGTCACGCGGATCGGGATCGAAACGCCCTCGCCGCAGATGATGCATTCGCGGTTGCGCAACGCCGGGATCGAATCGAGGAAGCCGCGCGCACCTTCGGGCATTGCCGCTTTCACGAAGGCCTGGTCGCGTTCGTTGTTGAGACGCATCGATATGATCGTGCCGCACTGTGACAGCACACCTTCGGCCAGATCGGACGGACGCTGGGTAATCAGCCCCAGCGAAATACCGTATTTGCGGCCTTCCTTGGCGATACGCGACAGGATCTTGCCGACCGAAGAGCCATCGGCGTTCGCCTCGTTGGGAACGTAGCGGTGCGCTTCCTCGCAGATCAGCAGCACCGGCCGGGTCTTTTCATCGCGCGCCCAGATGGCAAAGTCGAACACCAGCCGGCTCAGCACCGCGACGACGGTGGAAGTAACGTCCGATGGCACACCTGACACGTTGATGATCGATATCGGCTTGCCGCGCGCCGGAAACCGGAAAATCTTGCTGATGAATTCCGACATGGTGTCACCCACCAACATGCCCGAAAACATGAACTGGTAACGCGGATCGGATTTGAGTTCGTCGATCTTGGACTTGACGCGCATGTAGGGCGCGGTCGAACCCGCCTTGTCGAGCTTGCCCATCTCGTTCTGGATGATGGTGGTCAGGTCCGACAGCAGATAGGGCACCGGCGCATCGACCGTGATCTTGCCCATCTGATCGGCCAGCCGGTTCTTCATTCGCGCCTGCAGCAGACATTTGGACAGGATTTCAACATCCTGCTGGCGTTCGCTGCCCAAGGAATTGATGAACACCTCGCAGTGCTCTTCCAGGTTCATCAGCCAGTAGGGCATGTTGAGATTGGATACGTCGAGGATCAGGCCGGTGTTGCGGAAGGCCGAGGCATATTCGCCGTGCGGATCGATCATGACGATGTGGCCTTCGGGGGCCAGCTCGCAGATGCGGTGGAGAATCAGCGAGGCGCTGGTCGATTTGCCGGTGCCGGTCGATCCCAGCAGCGCGAAATGTTTGCCCAGCAGCGCATCGACATAAAGCCCGGCGCGGATGTCCTTGGTGGGATAGACATTGCCGATCTGGATGGAGGTGCGCCCGTCGCTGGCGTAGATCTGGCGCAAGTCCTGGCTGGTGGCCGGATAGACCAGTGCGCCGGGAATGGGATAGGATGTAACGCCGCGGCGAAAGCTGTGGATGCGCCCGGTCAGGCGTTCTTCCTCGCCCTCGCCAAGAAAGTCGGCCGCAGCCAGAATGCCGCCCGGAGTTCTTGGAGTTCTGCTTCTGGTTGCGCACGCTGGAGAGCAGCCAGCTGTTGCCGACACGGATCTTGACCTGGCTGCCGACCTGGCCCGAAAGCGCCACCGAGGGGTTGGCATCGTTCGCGCATTCGGACAGGCGCTGCAAGTCGAGCGCCAGCACGCTGCCGGAACCGGCAATCTCCAGAACGATCCCGATCGGGTGAATGGCATTCTCGGAGGGAATATCGCCGCCGGGACCCGCCAGGTCTGCGGCGCTTGCCGGTCGGGCGCCATCAGTATCGAAGCTGCTCATGTCGGACATCACTGGCTAACCTGCCGATCTTTGAGGAATAGAGCGGCCTGCCTAAGCGAAGGGCGTTAATATTCGGCTAACCCTGTCAGACCAGCGCAAACAGGCGTCCGGCGATCCAGCCCATGAAGATCGCGAGCGCCACCGCCAGCAGGCCATAGAGCAGCGATTGCTGTTCGGCGAAGCTGGCAATGGCGCCTTCTAGGCCAAGCTTGCGCACCTCGATCCGGCTGATCGCGGATGCAACCACGCGTCCCTTGGATATGGCAAAGGTTTCAGCGGTATAGGCGCCGGCCGGCACGCTCGATGGCAGCGCGATGCGGGCCTGGTAGAGCACCTGCTCCTTGATGGTCACGCCGTTCTGTTTCTGGCGGTAGAGCCCCTCCCGCGATCTCAGATCGACCAGTCCGGCGGCGAAACGCCGCTGTTCGGCGGGATCGATCGCACCGATCGGCGAAAGTTGCAGCCAGGGCAGGCCCAGTTCGTAGATCGCCGCCGTCTTGGCATCGACGATCTTGTCGATCGGCCGCGATGAAGCCAGTGCGAAATAGCCGGGGGCAGAACGCAGCTCGGTGCTGTCAGCATTGATCCAGATCCCGGCAATCTTGCGCTTTTCGCGCACCACGATCGACTGGGTTGGCCCCTTCAGCACCACGACGATGTCATAGTCACGGCCGGCGCGGGTGCCGTCCGGATTGAGGATCGCACCGAACAGCAGCAGCTCGGTGCCGGTAAAGCCTTGCCGCAATCGAACCTCGTGCTGCGAAACCTCGGGCACCAGGATCGGATCGCGCGCGCCGCACAGCAGCAGCAGGGCAAGGAGCGCGACCATCAGCCTCACAGTGGCGCTACCGTGTAGATCTCGTCGGGCTGGTAACCCAGCCCCAGCGCCAGCCGCAGCGCCACCAGCAACACGACCACCGCCAGCACCAGACGCAGCCGGATCGGGCTGGCCCTTTGCGCGAAATAGCTGCCCAGCTGCGCGCCGGTGACCGAACCCAGCAGCAGCAGCACCGCCAGCACCAGATCGACAGCCTTGGTGGTCATGGCGTGCATCATCGTCGTCACCATGGTCACGAACAGGATCTGGAACAGCGAGGTGCCGACCACCACGCCGGCGCTCATGCCGAGGATATAGAGCATCGCCGGCACCAGCACGAAGCCGCCGCCGATACCCATCAGCATGGTCAATATGCCCGTCACCACCCCCAGCAGCAGCGGTGCCAGCGGCGAGATGTAGAGCCCGGAGCGGTAAAACCGCCAGCGCAGTGGCAGGCTGGCGACCAGAGGATGGTGCCGCCGCTTGCGAGCGGGGATCGGCAGGCCGGTGCGCTCAGCCTGGATGGCCTGGTAGCTCTCACGCGCCATAACTGTCCCGATCGAGCCGAGCAGCAGCACATAGAGGATGTTGATCACCGTATCGATCTGGCCGAACTGCGCGAGCAGGTTGAACAGCAGCGCGCCGATGCCGGTGCCGACAATCCCGCCCGCGACCATCACCGCGCCGATATGCATGTCGATGCCGCCGCGCCGCGAATGGGCGAAGACCCCCGAGATGCTCGCGCCGGTCACCTGGCTGGCCGCCGAAGCCGCCGCGACCGTGGGCGGCACGCCGTAGAAGATCAGCAGCGGCGTGGTCAGAAAGCCGCCGCCGACGCCGAGCATGCCCGAGAGTATCCCGGTCAAAGCGCCCAGTGCGACAATGACAAGGCCGTTGACCGAAAGGTTGGCGATCGGAAGATAGACGTCCATCTCTGCGTTCTGCGCCTAAACCAGCATGATGGCAGAGGGAAGTCGCTCGTTCAGAAACCTGCGGACAGAGTCAGCGCCGGGCCGGAGGACGGGGCGGCATTGCCCTTGGCGCGAAACCGCCAGTCCAGTGCCAACCGCGCCGAACCGCTCTGGCCCAGCGGGACGGCGAGGCTGGCAGTCGGTCCAAAATCGAGCCGGGACGCGCCCTTCTGCGCGCCGCCCCAGACCCCCGCCCCGACGCGAAGTTCCGTACCCGCGATCCGGACGAGCTTGCGGTCCAGCCTGACCTGGCCGTCAGCGAAGGCCGTCGCACTGCTGCCGCCGACATAGCCGGCCTGGCCGTAAGCCTCTGCCCGCATGCCCAGCGGCAGTGCGATGGACGGCAGTTCGGTCACCACCATGCCCGCCGGGCGCAGGCTGGTCGATTGCGGATTGGTGGTAGCGCGCAATTCCACAGCGGCGATAACCGGCACACCGGTAAATGGCCGGGCCGACACACCGAGCGCCGCTTCGCGGTCATGCGAACCGTTGAGCGCGGAAGTCGCCCGCAGATAGGCGGCGGGACGGTGCCGGTTGCCGGGTGCCAGCCGGTAGCGCAGCACGGCTCCCGCCTGGCTCGCACCATAGGTCGAAGGCGACGAGCCACCCGTCAGCCCCGCCTCGCCGCCCCGGCGCACCAGCAGCCAACCGTCGGCCGACCAGCGCCCACCGCCCTGCGGTTCGTGCCCTGCCGGATGGAATGGCGCTGCCGCTCGCTGGCGCTGGCGCGGTGCCGCTTGTGGTTGCAGGCGGTAGTCCATCCCCTCAGCAAACAGGAACAGCGGATAGGCCGGTTCGGCGCGCGCCAGGAAAAACCGGCCAGGCTTCGAATTGCGCCGCCAGGAGCCTCGGGGCCACGATCTCGTGACTGCCAAGTCCGAGGCCGCTTCTCCGGCAGAACCTGTCCGCCCAGCTGTCGGCCTTCCCCCTGCAACCGCTTCGACGCGCCCATGCGGCTCTGCTGGCCGGGCAATCGCCAGCGGAGCCGCTGATGTCAGCGCACCGGCATCCCACATCATCGCCCGCATCCCGGTCCAGCCCGCCATGATCGCGAACAGTGCGACCAGTGGCTGACCTCGATAGGTTCCGGCTCCGATCATTGCACAAGCGTCGGCGCACCAGTCATGGCTGGGTGGTGGCGGTGGCTGGTCTTGTCCCAGTTGACGATCTCGCCGCGCAGCACCCGCACATAGGCGGCAATCGCCCTGCGTCCCGACATGATCGCGATGATATTGGCGAGCGGTATCCGCAGCACCGAACGCAGACCCTCGGCCATGCCATATTCGCGCGCGGTAAAGCCGAACCGCCAGCAAGCGCGCCACACGAAGCTGGCGAAGCACAATTGCAGCAGCAGCCCCAGTCCTGGGGACAAGGCCACACCCTCATGCCACCCGGCGAGCCTGGCGAGGCCGAGCAAGCCCTCGATGACCAGCAGGCCATAGGCCGCCGCCAGCACAATCGCAGTCAGTGGCCCGCGGCGGTCGCGCAGCGCCATCCAGACATCGACCGGACGCCCGGTCCAGCCCAGCCGGTCCCAGCCCTGAAAGGCTATGCCGTGGATCCAGCGGGTCTTCTGGCGCACCGCCTCGTCGAGGCTGGCCGGGAAATAGGACCGCGTCGCCACCAGGTTTCCCTTGCTGTCACGGCGGCGCAGGAAGCGGCTCTTGCCGCCGTGGCGCGAGACCAGCAGGCCAAGCTCATAGTCCTCGGTCAGGCATTCGGCGGCGAAGGGCCCGGCCTCGCCTTGCGCCAGGCGGAATGAAGCGAGGGTTTCCAATGTTCGCCGGGAAAAGCCGCAGCCGACCCCCGCCGCCGGGATTGCAGCGCCCAGCGCATCGCGCACCACCAGCGCCTTGGCATGGGCTTCGGTGAACTCGTCGGCATAGTGCCCGGCGATCCAGCGCGAGCCCGGCTGCGGTTCGGGGCGCACCGGCAATTGCACGAAATCGGCATGGGCCAGCTCGCGATCGATCAGCGACAGCGCGGCGGGGTGAACCATGTCCTCGGCGTCGTGGAGGATGACACTGCGAAAAAAGCTGCCGCAGCGCGCCTCGTCGAGGTCGAGTGCTGCATAGAGCCGGTTGAGGCAATCGGCCTTGGTGGTCGGCCCCTGGCGATCATGGACGACCAGCCGCACCCTGGGGTCGCTGCCGCATCCGGCCATTGCCGCGCTCAACGTCGCCGCATCGTTGACATAGCAGCCGACGTAGAGCCGCAGGCCATGCTGCGGCCATGCTGCTAGCGTGTGGGAAACCATCGCCGCAATCACTTCGGCTTCATGCCATGCCGGAACCAGCACCGCAGCCCGGCCCGCCAGCGGGCGAGCCTCGGCGGCGGCGAGCAACGGCAAATCGACCGCACGGCCGGTCACGCGCAGCCAAAGCCAGCACACATCGATGGCAAGCTCGTCGAATGCGCCGAGCATAAACCAGAATGCCGCAAACAGCAGCAGTTCAAACTCGATTAGCCGCAAAGCTTCGAGCAGCGGCGCAATGCCGCCGATAATATTTGTTAACACGACCCTGCACCCCCCGGTGCTTACTCAATTTCCACAGCCTATTGCACTTATCCACAGCTTGCAACTTCTTATCTTTTGATGGAAACAACAGCATGCAAGGTCACCGTCATTTCGCTAACCGGATGGCTACCTTCATAGCCAAACGGCTGGGAGGTGAAGCGGCTGCCGGCCTGCTGTTGATCGCGGCGGCGGCAGCGGCTGTGGCGGTTGCCAATTCGCCGCTGTCGCACGGCTATCATGCGCTGCTTCACGACCGGATGGCATGGTCTCCAATTGCACGGCTGGACAGCTGGCACCTGTGGATCAACGACGGGTTGATGGCGCTGTTCTTCTTTGTCGTCGGGCTGGAGATCAAGCGCGAGCTGCTCGACGGCGAGCTATCCAGCGCGGCGAGACGCCGCCTGCCGGTGCTGGCCGCAGTGGCCGGGATGGCGATGCCGGCGCTGATCTATGGCCTGATAGCAGGCGGCGATCCGGCGCTCATCCGCGGCTGGGCGATCCCGGCGGCGACCGACATCGCTTTTGCCGTCGGCGTGCTCGCGCTGCTCGGCAAGCGCATTCCAGCATCGCTGCGGCTGTTCCTGCTGAGCGTGGCGATCATAGACGATCTTGGCGCCGTCGCCATCATCGCGCTGGTCTATACCGCTGACATCGATCCGCTGTGGCTCGCCGCCGCGCTCTCCTGCCTGGCCGCGATGATCGCCTGCAACCGCCTGAATGTGACGCGCGGCCGGGTATACACGCTGCTGGCGCTACTGCTGTGGTATGCGGTGCTGCATTCGGGTGTCCACGCGACCATCGCCGGAGTAGCCGCTGCCTGCACCATCCCGCTGCGGCTCGACAAGCAGGGAGACAGTCTGCTGCTGCGCATGGAGCATGCTCTGGTACCGTGGAACGCCTATCTGGTGGTGCCGCTGTTCGGCTTCGCCAACGCCGGGGTCAGCCTGGCGCTGGATGGCCCGGCGGCCATGCTCGCACCGCTGCCTCTGGCGATTGCAGCCGGGCTGGTGCTGGGCAAGCAGCTGGGCATTTTCGGCGCCGTGCTGATCGCCGAGCGCACCGGCTTCGCCCCGCGTCCGGCCGGGACCAGCTGGCAGCAGGTGTGGGGCATGGCGCTGCTCTGCGGCATTGGTTTCACCATGAGCCTGTTCATCGGCTCGCTGGCCTTCCCCGGATCGCCCGCGCTGATCGAGGAGGCGCGGCTGGGGGTGTTGGCGGGATCGCTGGTCTCGGCAGTGCTGGGCTTTGCGGTACTTCGGGCCGGGAGCGGCAGCGGCCCGCCCGGGGCGCGATAGCGACAGGTGCCGTTTTCCTCGTCCTCCAGCTTGCACCCAAGTCGGTTACGGTGGTGAAACTGCAGTGATTCCCCTCTCGCAGTTCGCTGCGCTCACTTGATCGGCTGCCAAAAACTCCCCAAACTCGGCAATCATTCCTCGAATTCGAAGGCGCTGCACATGGACTACGTTTCGGTGAAAGCAGCCAGGCATATGCCGGGCTTGCGCCTGGTCCTGACGGCGCACATGCCGGGGCCCTGGGGAGAGGCGGCCAAGTACATTTTCTCGGCGCGAGGTATCGACTTCGTGCCTGTCGAACAGCGCGCCATGGAGGCGAACGAGGATCTCTTCGAATGGACCGGGATGCGCAACGCGCCCATCGCGATGTATGCGGACGAACCGCCGCAATCGACCTGGCTGGAATTGCTGCTGCTGGCCGAACGCGTCGGCTCGGGCGCATCGCTCATCCCCGAGGACCCCGTCGACCGGGCGCTGATGATGGGCTTCTCCACCGAGATCTGCAGCCCTGATGGCTTCGCCTGGTCGCGCCGGCTGGAACTGATGGGGCGGCCTGATGTGCAAAATCCATCGTCCGACACCGCCTACGACATGAAGCGGATGACGCAGTCCTATGGCGTGACGCCCGAAACGATCGCGCGCGCGCCGGGGCGGATGATCTCGGTCATGCAGGGCCTGGCCAGCCAGCTGCACCGTCAGCAGGCGCAAGGCTCAGACTATCTGATCGGCCAGCGCCTGTCGGCCTGCGACCTCCACTGGGCCGCCTTCTCGGGCTTCGTCGCGCCGCTGCCGCCCGAGCTTTGCCCGATGCCGGATTTCATGCGCCACAACTACACGCATCTGACGCCCGATCTGGCCGCGGCGCTCGACCCGATCCTGCTGGAACATCGCGACCGCATCTATCAGCGCCACATCAAGCTGCCGATGGATTTCTGATGGGCACTGGCTGGTGATCCCAGGCTAAGACAGCGTGCTTTGATCTGTGGGTTCCTCAGTAAAAATCAGTAGGTGGCGCGCCCGCCCTATCGAATGTGGCGCCGGTGGTGAAGCTGCACTCATCGCTGAGCATCCAGGCAATCATCGCCACAACCTCATCGACTTCGCCAAAGCGCCCCATCGGGATCTTGGACATGCAGCTCGACGTGTCCGATTGGGACGCGGTCTCTGCAGCAGCAGATGTCACTCACGCGGCACTGGGCAAAATCGAGCCGTCTCCAGAATCCGAAGCCATGCATGGGGCTCGCGACTCGCGACAGGCCTGCACCATGCAAGCATGGCCCCATACTTGTCAGGCAACAAAAGGCCAATTACTATTTGTAGGAGGATAAAATCAGGACTACATGCTGTCCGGCGCGCTGCAAGAGGTTCAAACCCTACGATGACTGTCGATCCAGCTGAAGGCCGGCCCGAGGCGCAGGAGAGTTCGCTTGCGTTCGCAGGCCTAGTTCAACAACAGCGCCGATCCCGGCATGACCGCGCTCTACACAGGCTGGTATCTGAATTACGGCCTGACCCGCGAGGAGCTGCAATCGGGCAGGCCGATCATCGGCATCGCCCAGACCGGTTCCGACCTTGCCCCGTGCAATCGCCACCACATCGAGCTGGCCAAGCGTGTGCGCGAAGGCATCCGCGAGGCCGGCGGCATCGCTATCGAGTTTCCGGTCCATCCCATCCAGGAGACCGGCAAGCGGCCCACGGCTTCGCTCGACCGCAACCTCGCCTATCTCGGCCTGGTCGAGCTGCTCTACGGCTATCCGATCGATGGCGTCGTGCTGACAATCGGCTGCGACAAGACCACACCGGCCTGCCTGATGGCTGCGGCAACTGTCAATATTCCGGCGATCGCGCTGTCGGTGGGGCCGATGCTGAACGGCTGGCATCGCGGGACACGCACCGGATCGGGCACAATCGTGTGGAAGGCCCGCGAGCAGTTGGCAGCGGGAGAACTCGATTTCGGCGGGTTCATCGATCTGGTTGCCTCCTCCGCCCCTTCGACCGGCTATTGCAACACGATGGGCACAGCCTCGACCATGAACAACCTGGCTGAGGCGCTGGGCATGCAATTGCCCGGATCCGGCTCGATCCCGGCGCCCTATCGCGAGCGCGGCCAGATGGCCTATCTGACGGGCAAACGCATCGTCGATATGGTGCGCGAAGATCTCAAGCCCTCCGACATCATGACCCGTGATGCCTTCCTCAATGCCATCGTGACCAATTCGGCGCTGGGCGGATCGACCAACGCGCCGATCCATCTGGCGGCTATCGCACGGCACATGGGCGTCGCGCTGACGCTAGACGACTGGCAGAAATTTGGCCTCAACGTGCCACTGCTGGTAAACATGCAACCGGCCGGCGAATATTCCGCTATGCGCCCGACGGCGGTCTTGTCGATCAGATTCCCTTGCCTTGTTCCAACGTTACCAAACCGGCGTTTGGCGGGCCAGACCTTCGCACCATGTATGTTACGACCGCGCGGGAGGGCCTGTCGGATGCTGACCTTGCGCGTGAGCCCTTGGCCGGCGCCCTGTTTGCAATCGAGGTCGATGTGCCGGGGATACCCATACCTGCGATCGCTGTAGATTAACCAGCGCAGCCATTTCGAAAGGGCCGGAATTGCCAAACAACCAACCACCTTCCCGCGACAGCGCACGCATCAACCCGCGCACTTCGCGCAAGGTTCATGACCGTGTTGCCGATGAAATCGCAATGGCGATCGTCTCGGGCCGCTTCGCGCCCGGAACCTATCTCGCGAACGAAATGGACGCGAGCGAGAAGATGCATGTCTCGCGCACCGCCTACCGCGAAGCGATGCGCCTGCTTTCGACCAAGGGGCTTGTCAACAGTCGTCCCAAGTCCGGAACGCGCGTCAATCCCCGCAAGGACTGGATCATCCTTGATCCGGACGTGCTGGCGTGGATCTTCGAAAGCGAGCCGAGCATCAAGTTCATTCGCAGCCTGTTCGAATTGCGCAAGATTGTCGAACCCGCGGCGGCCGCGCTGGCTGCGGAGCGGCGCACGGCGGAACAGCTTTCGCGCATGGGCCATGCGCTTGAGGAGATGGGACGCCACGGCCTCCACACGCCAGAGGGCGAGCGCGCGGACCAGACATTTCATGAATGTATTCTGGAGGCCTCTGACAACGAGCCGCTGACCGGTCTGACAAACTCGATCTCGTTCGCCATCCGGTGGACAACGATCCTCAAGTATCGCGCCGACAAGGCCCCGCCCGATCCGATGCCCGCGCATCGCGCGCTTTATGCTGCCATCGCCGAAAGCGATGCCAATGCCGCGCAGATCGCAGCCGCGACTTTGATCGAGAATGCCTTCGAGGATACCAAACGCTCGCTGAAACGGGCGATTTAGCATTGGAGTGGGCTTGAATGGTCGCGTAAATCCAGAACGCACGCCAGGACTATTCGAACCCACCGCTCCGGCAACTGGGCCCGCATGCCGGCGAGTTCGAATTCATGCGTCTGGGCAAGGCAAAATTACCATCGCAGATCGTCAATGCCCTGCGCCTGAAGCAGCTCGAGACGAAGGCCGGCCCGACCAAAGCCTCTGGAACCCGTTTGGAGCCAGGTGGTATCTGCCAAGCCATTTGAAAAATTGGCGCGCCCGGAACGATTTGAACGTCCGACCCTCAGATTCGTAGCTCTTGAAAGGTCAGTTTCACTGCATCGCATATCATCCTGTTTATTCTTACTTTCAATGACTTGACACCCTCATGCGTTCTCACTATGTTCCATAGTATTAGAGGGCAATTGTTACCTTAGGTAACAGCCTGACACAATCGGCTGTTACCTAAGGTAGCATTTGCCAATGCTTGGGAACGTCACCATGCCACGCAAGCCAGTCGGACTAACTGACGCGAAAATCAGAGGTATCGCCCCTTCCCTCACTGGACAAGCCGAGTTGAGCGACAACCTTGTTCCTGGCCTCCGAATTCGGGTCGGCAGATCGGGCGTGAAGACTTTCATCTTCCGCAAACGGATCGGCAGTGAAGTGCGCAACATAACACTCGGTCGATACACTGTCAGCTTTGGATTGGCAGAAGCTCGCAAGAAGGCGCGGTCACTGATCATCGATATCGATTCTGGCAAGGGCGCGCCGAAACCGGCACAAGAAAGTGGGCGAACCCAAACAGGGCGGAATACCTTTTCATATCTCTGGAAGCTCTACATCGAACGATCGGTACGCGGCAAAAAACGTAGTGCACCTGAAATCGAGAGCGTCGGTCGGAAGTTTCTCCTCCCCCGATTTGGTGACAGGCTTGCCGACACGATCACTCGGGCAGAAGTCACCAACCTTGTTGAGGACGTTACCTATCGTAATGCCGATAAGCCAACCCCGCGTGAAGGCCGAAAGGTCCATCAGCAGCTTAGTGCATTTTATACTTGGGCCATGCCGAAACTGGACAAGCTGCCCGCCAACCCATGCCGAGATGCGGGTAAGCCGCCGCTTGCAAAACCCCGAGAGCGCTTTCTGACAGAGAGCGAAATCCGCCTGTTTTGGCATGCATGCAACAAGCTTGGCTGGCCGTTTGGACCTGGTTTTAAGCTTTTGCTGATAACAGGACAGCGTCGTGGAGAAGTGTTTGATGCTTCTCGCGATGAGTTCCTAGGCGATCTTTGGACCATACCATCATCGCGAGCGAAGAATGGAAAAGCGCATTTGGTTCCACTGTCGCCCTTGGCGCTTGAGCTGATCGACAAACTGCCGGTCATCGATGGGTCCGACAAGCTCTTCCCAGTCAAAGGAAACCCGGACGCTAGCGTCAATGGGTTTAGCAAAGGCCATCCGAGACTGCTGCGCGAAATGGCTAAGCTGCAGGATGGTAAGGCAGTTGAGCACTTCATTCTCCACGACCTTCGTCGCACCGTCGCCACAAACATGCAAAGGCTTCAAGTGCCCATGCCGGTGACTGAAGCGGTTTTGAATCACATTAGCGGCTCCAGAGCTGGAATTGCAGGCATATACCAACGGCACGATTACTTTGCCGAAAAGCGAGCGGCGCTCATTCAATGGGCCGACGAATTAGCGCGCGTTATCAGCGTCGAAAAGTAATTTCAGAACTTACAATTTAGGGGCCATGGGTTCGAATCCTCTAGCCGGCATGATGTATTTCAATGGCTTATTCTGAATTTCCCAGACCACGAAGGCACTGGACGACGTCGCCGCAATCATCCAATACCGTCCAAGTCCGGCGACCTTCGGGCATTTCGATGCGTGCGGCCTGCAAGGGCGTGGGATGGATCGAAGTGGACACGGTTGCAGATACTGTTGAAAGCCCACCATGATAGCAAGCCTTCTGCCCCCACACTGGACACAATGGACATGGACAGTCTTGGTATCGATATTAACATAATTAAGATTATCAATCTAACATGATGATCTGCAAGCCG